>CAWGFY010000005.1:0-1236102 GCA_963821965.1 uncultured Alphaproteobacteria bacterium | reverse complement strand
TCCATCATCGGGGCAATGGAAAATTTGGCTTGGTACATATGCTTCATCTAGTTTCGTAATGGGGGCCTGTCCAATCGGATATTCGATCCAAAAAGAACTTGCATATTTATACAAAATATTGTATAGTCATACTAATGGTCTTTCTCAGGCCAGTTGAGTTCCGGGGCAGCGCGCTCGACGATCTGCGCGCATTTCCGGAAGCAGCCCGACGTGAGGCAGGTTATCAGCTCAATCGGATTCAACATGGTCACGAGCCGGACGACTGGAAGCCGATCAATTCGGTCGGACAAGGAGTGCGGGAAGTCCGGATTCGCGATGCGGTGGGAACATTCAGAGTGCTTTATGTCGCGAAGTTTGATGATGCTGTTTATGTGCTGCATTGCTTTCAAACCGGATCTCAGTTTGGCCGGGCAGCGGTACCGCGATTTGCTAAAGGAGCTAGACGGATGAGCAAAAAGCGCTTCGCCAATGTGTGGGATGCGATTGAAGATACGCCGGCGCAGGCTGAGAATATGAAGCTGCGTTCGGCGCTGATGATGGCGTTGAAGGATCATATCACACGCTCTGGGCTGAGCCAGGCAAAGGCCGCCAAGCTGCTCGGCGTTACTCAGCCTCGTATCTCCGACCTCATGCGCGGCAAGATCGAACTGTTTGGTCTCGATACCCTGGTCAATATGATCGGGGCTGCCGGCCTGCATGTCGAAATGCGCATCTCGGACGCAGCCTAATCCAAAGCCCGCTCGCCGACGGCGTAGTACAGCATTTGGTACTGCACGGCTGAACGCGATCCCGTTTAAGCGTTGATCGCGCTTCGCTTTTGCCGATCGCTGAATGTCCGCTTCACTCCGAAACGACCGAATGCTGCGTCGCCGTAAAATGACGCGATGCGTCTGGGTCGGACATCACGCCGCCGCTTTACAGCGAGTCAATCGCCACGATATGGCACGTTGTAGTGCGCGCTTCGTTGTCATATTTGAGCGCGACAGAAAATCCAACCCGCGTCCATATATTGGGATCGCCCGCTTGCTCCTGCCGGGTGGATTGGACGCCGATATCCTTGAGACCTTGTTTGGAGATAGCGCAATCTAGTTTGAGGCGGCAAGTTGGCTTCTCGGCAAAAGTTTTTGGTTTGAATGGATCGTTGAAGTCGTAATTCGTCTGCACCTTGTGGATGATCAACAAAGCGCGACCATCGGCGTCAATTTCATACCGGAGGGGATCGCCTGTGGCGCCGCCTCCCATCGCTCCAATCGGTCCGGAAAAGAGGCACTGGGTGACTGCGACCGTCCGAGCCTGCGCCAGCGCCGCGCTCGACCCCATCGAGAACACGCAAACACTGATCCAGATTCCGGCAACGACAAGTCGCGTCATGCATAGCCTATCTGGTTGGCGCGATGGCTTTATGGCCTATGGCTTCGCACCAAGACGCTTCAGGCCATCCATCGCGGTGGCATGGTTTGGGTCAAGCTTCAGCGCTGCGCGGTAGTCGGCGATCGCCTGGTCGCGTCGGCCGAGCTTCTCGTAAATCTCCGCCCGGGTTTCGATACGGGAAGCTTTCGGCTCTAGCGCCACGGCCTGCTCGGCATCCGGGAGAGCCTTCGCGTCCTCGCCCTTCTCGTGATAGGCCCAGCCACGATTGTTGTAGGCCATGGCCAGAGTGTGAGTACCGGCGTAACGTCCCGATTGGATTATCGCGGTGCATCCGGCAATCATCTGATCTTTTGTAAATTTCGTGCCAGCGCACCAGAAATATTGTTCCTGTGTCTGCGCCCAGGCCGGCAGCGCGACGAGCGCCAAGGCCAATCCGCGCGCATGCCACCCCCATTCTCGAACTGGACAAGGTCAATTATTCAGCACCCCTTGTAGTTTTTCTGCACACATTGACGCGATAAGTCTTGTGCTTTTTCAAGTTGTGAGGGGGTCATTCTGTGGGCATCGTCGTCTCGATTTTTTGCTGCGTTTGTGTCTCCTAAAGACACAGCAATGTTGGACCACATATATGCGTACATCAAATCTTTTGGAACACCTTGCCCGTTATTGTACATCGCACCCAGATTGCTTTGAGCACGAGCATATCCCTGTTCAGCAGCAAGTCTGTACCATTTGACTGCTTCATTATAATCTAGCCTATTGTCGTAGCTCACACCCAGATCGTACTGAGCAAGCACATTCCCTTGTTCAGCAGCAAGTCTGTACCACTTGACTGCTTCTTTATCATCTTCCGGAACACCTTGCCCGTTGTCATACATGATGCCCAGACCGTACTGAGCAACAGCATTCCCTTGTTCCGCAAGAGGCTTCAATTCGCGCAGAGCAGTCGCATAGTCATGCGCGCTGTAAGCATCCAATCCTTTTTTGAGATCCGCACACAAACCTACCGATGCGCTGACCAATAGAAATCCGCTGGCGAAGCAAATAACAACAGACCGCGTTTTCACTCCTGTTCTCCCCAACCCGAATTCATTCGCCCATCAAGCAGTCAAAGAACACGCGATATAATGGGGCGAGTTATTTTGGTTCTGTGACCTTCCCATTTCGCGCGGGATGCGTGTTCAGTCCTGCGAGCATAGGCTTCCCGCCCCCTGTTATGCAACTGGCGAGGTAACGCGCGTTGCGCGAGACGCTCAAAACAAATTCGCGCAGCCACTCCAATAGTACGCTATAGTCGGGTCTGGTCTGGGAGCCCGGGCAACGTTTATTCGTGGCTGGGAGGGGAAGGTGATGCGCGCGAGATCGTGGAATTTGGCTGCCGGTATTATCTTGGCAGGGATGATCGTATGGGCGCCCGCCGCAAACGCCACGGTCAGCTGGTCGCGTGCAGGATGGTATATTGACGATGTGCTTTCGCTTATCGCGGGGCCATATTCCACTGACGCCGAATGCAAGCGCGCCCTATCTGTCCTCCCGTCGGATCTGAAGGGCCTCGGGGCCGCGTGCCATTACGTTGCGCGCCGTCCGTGACGGCATGGTGCCGTTAGATTATTGAACCTCGGGCAGGTGCCGCCCTAGGTGGTGTGGACTTTAAGGATTCCCTTTTAGGAGCAAATCAGATTCAAGGCTGCTTTTGCGGAGGCAGCCTTGGGTGTGAAGGATCGTTTGGTGTTGAGCGACGCGGCGTGGGCGCGGATGGCGTCGCTGATTATAGGTCGGCCCGACCAGAAGGGCTCGACGGGCCGCGACAACCGGATGTTTTGTGGAAGGTGTGCTTTGGATCGTGCGCACAGGCTCGCCCTGGCGTGATCTTCCGGAGGCATTCGGGGATTGGAACAGCGTATTCCGGCGCTTCAGCCGATGGAGCATCAAGGGGGTCTGGGGACGGATATCCTACGCGAAATCCCGACATCTCACGCAGCGCAAAGACGGCGTCATTCGATGGCGACCGGAGACATTCGCGTGAGAACGAAAGGAAAGAATAGTAGAACCTTCGTGCACAGGATTTGCACACGACCCCCTTTAACTATTTGATTTCAGAAAACTCTCTACCCAATCCATCATCGGCGCGACGCAGAAGCGGTGTGTCGCGGGGCTCGCGTGCGTTTCAGTCATTTCGGCAATCTAATCGATGGGGCCTGCGGATCAACCAAATGCCGCGCGCGTGAGGCAACGCGACCGGCCATACACGAGGCCGTGAGTATCATGGCGCTCGGACCCGTCAAGGTCCGCGAAAGTAAGCAAGATCGCCGAGGCAGGGTTGCTCCTGCACGGCTTGGTGCGGCCTGCCTCGGCACTACCTGAACAAGGGCACCGCCTCTCGTCGAAAAGCCCGTTCACATGTCGACCGTCAGCCAAAGCGCCTGCATGACCCGCCACAACGCCGGATGGGCGTTAGGTATGGGCTTGCTGGCTGCCGCGCTTTCGCTGCTAGCGCCGCATCGCTTGGCCGTCGATGCCTCCGAGCTCGTCTCTCTCGCCGCGGCTGACGAGGTCGAGACCATTTCATTCGTCGACAAGAGAACGGCAGGCGCCAGCTCCACGCCAGTCGTCCAAACCCATCAACAGACAACCCCATTGTTCGGCATGGACACCGAACCCGTCATGACAGGCGAGGTCCTGGAAAAATGGACGCACACCAGGGCGGAGATCAAACAGGAGCTCGATGTCGTTGCGCAGTGTCGCGCGGGTGACATCTGCTCCGCTGCCGCACAGCGGTTGATCGATTTGAGCGCAAGCGGCGACGGCAAAACCGGCCGTGCCAGGGTTGGATCGATCAATCGCGCTGTCGATCTCGCCATCAGCCCCGCCAGTGACGAAGCGCAATGGGGTGATTCCGATCGTTGGAGTGCCCCGTTCGAAACGCTGCAAACCAGTCGGGGCGACTGCGAGGACTATGCGACCCTCAAATATCTCGCGCTACGCGCCGCCGGCATCTCCGAGGACGACCTCAAGATTGTCATCCTCAAGAACGTCTTCCCGGATGAAAATCACGCCGCGGTGGCTGTCCGCGTCGACGGCGAGTGGCTGATCCTGGACAATCGCACGCTGACTTTGGTGCGCGACACCGACCTTACCCGTGTCATCCCGCGCTTCGTGCTCGACCAGCAGGGCGCAAGACGGTTCGTCTGGGCGACTCGCAGGCCGCGCGCTGCCACGTCGGGCACGTAGTTTAGCGCCCGACACCGCCGACTACTTGCGCTTGCTGCGCTGCATGAAGCTCTTGACCGCCGCGCTCACGCTTGGCGCGTGAATGCGCTCGCCGAACAGATGCTCTTCCTGGCCCATCCGGCGCAGCAGATCCTCGGTCGGCAGTTTCAGCAGCTTGCGCGAGATCGCCACCGCCTCCGGCGGCAGCTCGCAGATCTCGCGCGCGACCTTCTGCGCCTCGACGATCGCATGTCCGGGCGGCACGACCGTGTTGACGAAACCGGCCTGACGTCCCTCCTCCGCGCTCACCGGCCGGCCCATCACGAGAAGCGAGAACGCGCGCTGATGGCCTGCCATGCGCGGCAGCAGCAGGCTGGAGGCGCCTTCCGGCACCAAGCCGTACTGGATGAACGGCGACAGGAACGAGGCGGTGGTGCCGGCGATCACATAGTCGCAATGCAGCACCATGGTGAGCCCCATGCCGACGGCGATGCCGTCGACCGCGGCGATGATCGGCTTCTTGTTGTTGATCAGCGCTTCCACGAAGATCATGGCGTTGCGCGGCTTCGACGCCTCGCGCTTGATCTCGGCCTCCGCGAGGAAATCGGAGACGTCGTCGCCGGCGGTGAACACGCCGGAGCGGCCGGTCAGGATCAGGCAGCGAACGACCGGATTGGACTGCGCCGAATTGATCGCCTCGCTCATCTCCAGAAACATCTCCGGCGTGAGCGCGTTCTTCTTCTCCGGCCGCCGCATCGTGATCGTGCGGGTCGATCCGTCGTCGGTAACGATGATGTGGCCAGCCATGTCATTCTCCCGAGGCTCGTCTCACAAGCAAGGAGCGGGCCCGGACCGATTCATCCATCCGGCATCATTGCACAAAGTTACGGCAGTTAGGCCTGCGCCGGGAAGCCCGCCAAAGGCATAACAGTTACGATTTGGTGAAGCGGCCTATTGGCCGGACGGCGTCCGCAAGCCATGCCAGGCGTCGCGGACCTGATGGTAATGGACGTCAGGCGAGTAGTCCGGCGTGTTGAGATTGAGCGTGTGCACGTCGAGCCTGCCGACCGCGCTCAACAGGGTATAGGAGGCGATGACGCGATCGCGCTGAGCACCGATTTGCCGGGTTCTGGCGTTGGTTAGGTCCTGCTGCGCATTCAACACATCAATGGTGGTGCGCTGCCCGCCGGCAGCTTCGCGCCGCACGCCCTGCAGCGCGACATCGGCCGACCTCACCTCGGACTCCGCCGCACGCAGCGCGACCTTGGTTCCCTCATTGGAGACCCAAGCGCTGACCACGGCGGTGCGCGTCTGGTTGCGCATCTGTTCGAGCACCATGCGACTCTGTGACGCGACCTCCTTGGCCTGGCGCGTCTGCGAGGCCGCGGTGCCGCCGTCATAGATCGGCACATTGAGCTGCCCGATCACGGAGGCCTGGTCGGTCTGCGACGTGGTCAGCGTCGGGTCGTTCTGGACCTGCCGGCTGACGCTGCCCTGCACGGACAGCGTCGGCAGCAACGCACTTTCCGCAAGCTTGATCGAGACGGTCGCGACATCGACGTCGTAGCTGGCGCCGAGCACCGCGGGATGCTGGTTGGCGGCGAGCTCGATGGCCCCGATTTCCGACGTCGGGATCAGGCGATCGACGGGGCTCGTCGCAACGAGCTGGCCGGGCGGGTCGCCGATCACCTGCTTGTAGATTTCCTTGCTGATCGCAAGCGCGACTTCCGCGGCATTGAGGTCGGCGAGCCCGCGGCTGAGACGCGCCTCCGCCTGCGCGGTATCCGTCGGCGTGACGTCACCGGCATCGAGTCGCCGTTTGGTCGTGGCCTGGATTTCGCGCAGCACCTGCACGTTGGTCCGCTGCGCCTCTGCGAGTGCGTAGTTCGCCATCACGTTCATGTAGGCCGTGACCGCATCGAGCAGCACGCCCTGCTCGACATTTCGCAGCGCCTCGCGGCCGCTCTTGACCTGGAATTCGGCGACACGGACATTGTTGGCGGTCTTGTAGCCATTGAACAGGATTTGCGTGACGGTGAGCCCGATGGTCCACGGCTTCAAGTTCGCGCTCTGCACGGTGTTATCGGGCAGAATGTTTCGCACCGCCTGCAGCCCGGCGCTCAGGCTCGCGACCAGTTGCGGCCGGTAGCCGGCGAGCGCCTGTGGCACGTTCTCGTCGGTGCCGCGCTGGCGCGCGCGTTCCACATTGAGCTGGGCGTTGGTCTGGTAGGTCCGCACCAAAGCGTCCGCCAGTGTCTCGGCCGCCGACGGGCCGACGGTGGCAAGCAGGCCAAATACGGCGCATGCCAGCCGGATTCCCGCGACGCGGAAACCCGGGGCGCCACCGAACCTGGCACTGACCGCAACCCCACCCATCACGCTGGTCCATCACTCGGCCGGAGCCAAATCCTCCACAAAACCCCTGCGGGTCCGTCGCGAAAACAGGGAAATCAACGCCGGCAGGGTCAGCAGGATGACGACCGGAGCCAGCATCATGCCCGCTACCACAACCACAGCCAAAGGCTTTTGCACCTGCGAACCGATGCCGGTGGATAACGCGGCCGGCAACAGGCCGACACCCGCGACCACGCAGGTCATCAGCACCGGGCGAAGCTGCAATTCGCCGGTGCGCAGGATCGCCGCGCCGCGCTCCATGCCTTCGGCAATCAGCGCGTTGTACTGCGACAGGATGATGATGCCGTCCATCACGGATATGCCGAACAGCGCGATGAAACCGATCGCCGCCGACACGCTGAAGGGGATTCCGGTCACGACCAGGCCGACGATGCCGCCGAACACCGCCATCGGGATCACGCTCATGGTCAGCACGGTGTCGACCACGGAACCGAAATTGAACCAGATCAACATGGCGATCAGGGTCAGGCTGATCGGCACCACGATCGACAACCGCTTGATGGCATCCTGCAGATTGCCGAACTCGCCGACCCATTCGATCCGCGAGCCCGGCGGCAATTCGACCTGTTCGGCGATCTTCTGCTGCGCTTCCTGGATGGCGCTGCCGAGGTCGCGCTCGCGCACCGAGAACTTGATCGGCAGATAGCGTTCCTGCTGCTCGCGATAGATATAGGCCGCGCCCGATACCAGCTTGATGGAGGCGACCTCGCTGAGCGGCACTTGCGTGATGCCGTTCGGCCCCTGCGCACCGATCCGCAAATTTTGAATCGACTCCGCGCTCTGGCGGTATTGCGGCGCGAGCCGCACGATGATCGGGAAATGGCGGTCGCTGCCGGGCTCGTAGAGGTCGCCGGCGCTGTCGCCGCCGATCGCGGTGCGGACGGTCGCATTGATGTCCCCGGGCGACAGCCCGTAGCGCGCGGCGCGCGCGCGGTCGATGTCGATCTGGATGGTGGGCTGGCCGAGCGAGGTGAACACCGCAAGGTCGGTGATGCCCTGCACCGTCGCCAGCACCGACTTGATCTTGTTGGCGGTGTTGGTCAGCGCCTGCAGATCATTGCCGAACAGCTTGATCGAGTTCTCGCCCTTCACGCCGGAGACGGCTTCGGAGACGTTGTCCTGCAGGTATTGCGAGAAGTTGAACTCCACGCCCGGAAACTTCTCCTGCAATTGCGCCAGCAGCTTCGCCGTCAGCTCGTCCTTGTCCTCGTCCTTCGGCCATTGCTTGGCGGGTTTCAGCGGCGCGAAGAATTCGGCGTTGAAGAAGCCCGCGGCATCGGTGCCGTCATCGGGCCGGCCGTGCTGCGACACCACCGATTCCACTTCCGGCAGGCTCGCGATCAGCTTGCGCATCTCGTTGACGTAGGAGTTGCCCTCCTGCAGCGAGATGGTCGGCGGCAAGGTCGCGCGGATCCAGAGATTGCCCTCCTCGAGCTTCGGCAGGAATTCCAGCCCGAGCATGCGAACGGCGAGCACGGTCATCACGATCAGCACGCCGGCCGCGAGCAACACCGCGCGGCGGCTGGCGAGCGACCACCGCAGCGCCGGCAGATAGAGCCGGTTCAGAATGCGCATGATCGGGGTTTCGTTCTCCTCGACATGGGCGGGGAGGATGATCGCGCTCAGCGCCGGTGTAACTGTGAACGTGGCCAGGAGTCCGCCGGCCAGTGCGTAGGCATAGGTGCGCGCCATCGGCGAGAAGATGTTGCCTTCGACGCCGCTCAGCGTGAACAGCGGCAGGAAGGCCGCGATGATGATCGCCGCCGCAAAGAAGATCGAGCGCGACACGTCGGCCGCCGCCGTCAGGATGGAATGATGCTTCATGTCCATGACGGTGTCGGAAGAGATCGCCTCCATCTCCGCGTCCGAAAGCCGCTCGGTGTGCGACAGCCTGCGGAAGATCGCTTCCACCATGATCACGGTGGCATCGACGATCAGGCCGAAATCGATCGCGCCGACCGACAGGAGGTTGGCGGATTCGCCGCGCAGCACCAGGATGCTGACGGCAAAGAACAGCGCGAACGGAATGGTCGCGCCGACGATCAGGGCGCTGCGGAGGTCGCCGAGGAAGATCCATTGCAGCAGCACGATCAGGACGATGCCGAACACCATGTTCTCGAGCACGGTCCTGGTCGTGGTCTCGATCAGGTCCTTGCGGTCGTAGATGCGCTCGATATGCACGCCCGGCGGCAGGATGCTGGAATGGTTGATGCGCTCGACCAGCTCTTCCACCCGCGCGATCGTCGGCGAGCTCTGCTCGGCGCGCCGCATCAGCACGATGCCCTGGACGATATCGTCGTCCTGGTTCTCGCCGGCGATGCCGAGCCGCGGCTGCGAGCCGACGGTGACTTCGGCGACATCCCTGACCAGCACCGGCGTGCCGTTCGGCGCGGCGATCATGGTGCTGGCCAGCGCATCGATCGAGCGGATCAGGC
The DNA here is from genome assembly GCA_963821965.1 of uncultured Alphaproteobacteria bacterium. GTDB lineage: Bacteria > Pseudomonadota > Alphaproteobacteria > Rhizobiales > Xanthobacteraceae > Bradyrhizobium. The sequence continues at coordinate 1,226,671 of CAWGFY010000005.1, read as the reverse complement.
CGACGCCGCGCACCACCGCGGCCTGCTGGCCGATATTGACCGTGTTGCCGCCGACATTGATGTTGGAGTTGGAGATCGCCTGCAGCAGCTGCGGCAGGGTCAGCCCGTTCGCCACCAGCTTGTTGAAGTCGACCTGCAATTCGTAGGTCTTGGTCTTGCCGCCCCAGCCGGTGACGTCGATTACGCCGGGCACCGTGCGGAAGCGGCGCTGCAATATCCAGTCCTGCAACGTCTTGAGGTCGAGCACCGAGTAATTCGGCGGGCCGACCAGGCGGTAGCGATAGATTTCGCCGATCGGACTGAGCGGTGAAATCTGCGGCAGCGCGCCATTGGGCAGCGGCGCCATCTGCGCCAGCCGGTTGAGCACCTGCTGCAGCGCCTGCTCGTAGGTGAACTCGAAGGAGAACTGCAGCTTGACGTCGGACAGGCCGTACAGCGAGATCGTCCGGATCACGTTGAGGTTCTTCAGGCCGGCGACCTGCGTTTCCAGCGGAATGGTGATGTAGCGCTCGATTTCCTCCGCCGACAGGCCCGGCGACTGGGTGACGACGTCGACCATCGGCGGCGTCGGGTCGGGATAGGCCTCGATGTTCAGCGCGCGGAACGCGATCAGGCCTCCAAGCACGACGGCCGCGAACAACCCGACCATCAGGAAGCGGCGTTCGACTGCGAAGGAGACGAGACGATCCATGCGAACTTCTCAGGTGCCGGACGCGGCGCGGTCGATGAACAGGCTGCCTTTGGTGACGACCTTCTCGCCAGGCTTGAGGTTGGTCTTGATCTCGACGAGATCACGGTTCGTCAGGCCCGTGGTGACCTGGCGAAGCTCGAGCGATTTGTCATCATGGGCGACCCACAGCCGCACGCGCTCGCCTTCATAGATCAGCGCCTGCTTGGGCACGCCGACCGAGGTGTGGTCGCCGGCGGCATAGATCGTGACGTTGGCGAACATCTCCGGCTTGAACAGGCCTTCCTTGTTGTCGATGGTCGCGCGGACCAGAAGCCGCCGCGTGGTCGGATCGATCGCGGCGGCGACATAGTCGATGCGCGCCTTGAACGCGCGGCCGGGCAGCGCCAACACGGTGTAGTCGATCTCCTGGCCGCGCCGCACATCGGCCGCCTCGCTCTCGCGCACGAAGGCGGTGAGCCAGACGGTCGAGAGATCGCCGATGACGAAAACGGGATCGCTGGCGCCGGCCGAGATGAACTGGCCGGGACCGACCTTGCGCGCCACCACGGTGCCCGCAATCGGGGAATAGATCGGCGTATCGGCGCTGATCTGCCGGTTCTGCTGGAACTGACGTGATCTGCTCTTCGGAACGGCCGAGGATCCGCAGGCGGTTATGCACGGCCTCGAGCCCGGTCTCCGCAGCGCGCTGATCGTTCTGCGCCTGGGTCAGCGCGTCCTGCGCCGCTTGCCAGTCCTTCAGCGGTACCGCCTTGCCCGCATAGAGATCGTTCTGACGCTTCTCGTTGATCTGCGCCAGGTTCAGCTTGGAGCGCGCGCTGTTCAGCGTGCTCAGCGCCGTGATGAAATCGTTCAGCGCCTGCACGGTGTCGGTGGCCTCGATGACGAACAGCGCCTCGCCGCGCTGCACCGTGTCGCTGGGCTTGACCAGCAGCTTCGCCACGCGGCCGGCATAGGGCGAGAACACCGGCGTCGAGGAGTCCTCGTTGACGGCGATCTTGCCTTCGGTGATGTGCTCGGCGCGGAACTCCTGCTCCTTGGCCGGTTCGAAGGCGAGGCTCGTCCACTCCGCATCGGTCGGCGTGAAGCGCCCCGGATCTTTCTTCGCGGCCTGCGATGGCTCGGAGGATTTTGCGTGCTCGACGAGCATCCGGCTGGCGCCGACCACGACGGCGACGACCAACGCGGCTGCGGCCAGCACAATCAGCAGCCGCCGCAAAGTCCAGTTCGCGCCTGACGTCATGATACGACTTTGTGCATGTGTTGCGCGCCCTTCGTCATCCCCCGCCGATCGGCGCGTCTTGCTTGCGGTGCTGGTGTTGCGATGCCCGTCATACTGGCCATTTCGGACCTCCCGCTACTGCGGGCGGTCCGAGCGTAATCTAGCCCCATGACGGTGATTTTAGCCGATTCGGCAAGGCCGCCGCCGGTGCGAACGGGCCTCGACGACAGGATTTGGGAAGCCTGCGAATCGGGTACGACTGGTCCTGGCGGCGGCCATGCCCTGCGGGAGACTGAGGTGGCCTTGCTGTCGCCGCTGACGATGAGTAGATATCCGTCAACGACGCGCAATTTGCCGAGGTGAGTTGCCAGTGAACGAGGTGAAAAGATCCGGCGAGATGTCGAGGACCGTCTGGTACGGCGGCCTGACCGTTCGATCGATTTTCATCGCCATCCTGATCTTCATCACCGCGCGCGTCGCCAGCCCCCAGATGGAGCATATCTGGGCGATCTATGAGACGCCGAGCGACCTCGCGCGGGTCGCGATCGGTTTCGCGGTCTGCCTCTGGCTCGCCGTACATCTGTTCATCCTTCCCAAGGACGCCGGCGGCTATCGCACCTGGCTCCATCTTGGCGTCGTCATCCTTCCGCTCTCGGCCCTCTGCGCCTTCGCCATCTGGTGACGGCGATGCCGTGCCGCTCCCTGCAGCGGGAGGAAAAATCCCAATAAACTGTGCAGCTTACACCAGCCTTACGGTGAGCCCGGAATTCCGCAGATGGCTCATTTGTGAGGCGAAAGCGCGCGCATCCAGCCTACCGCTGGTTGCAGCCCCCAACCGGCATGTTGCAAATCCGACACGACGGGCAAAACACTTGGAGCGCTGCCTCCAACGGCGGCGCGATGTCCAGCCCTTCGCGCAAAAATATTTGCCTTTCCGAAAGGCAGAATTTATGATTTAACGAATCCATCCCGCTTCGACACGAGGGACGTGATGGCCATTCGTCACCAGACGTGAGGCGGGCTGCGATGGACGCGTTGTACCGCAAGACGTGCGGCGCGGCGCGTACGGTCAAGCCGTGTGGTTCTGGCTCCCCGATGCTGGAGTCAAGTTTGCGGAATATTTCCACAGACGATGGTGGCTAAAAAGCCCGGCACACCAGGAAGAGCGCGGAGTAAGCCGTAAAGCCATTGCGCAGGGAGTGCCGGATGTTTCGGCCTACCTGTACTGACTTGTGGGCACCTTTCCTTTTCAGCCCACGAGGCCTGCGGGTGCGGCCAGCGCCCGGCATTCCCTGCGCCCTCTTTCTTGAGAGGGACACGGATTTTCGTAAAACCCGGACGCAATCGCGCCGCGGGAATGCGGCTTCACGCCTTCTCCGCTGTCGTGCCCCGCGAAAGCGGGCGACGACACCGACCGGGTGTTTGACATGTGAAGACGAAGCCGTGACCGCGCCTTTCGCCATGCCAGCGTCTGTGATGAACTGCCCGCCTCTTCCGTCCTCCAAGAGATGCCCGAATGCGGCTGTTGATCGTCGAAGACAATGAGGAACTCGCCGAGCTGCTGGCCAAGGGCCTGCGCACGGCCGGCTATGAGGCCGACGTACTGTCGACGGTGGAGGACGCGCGCGCGGTGCTGAGCACGACCTTCTATGCCGCCCTCATCCTCGACCTCGGGCTGCCCGACGGCGACGGACTGGCGCTGCTGCGCGAGATCCGGCAGCGCGACAATCCGATTCCGGTGCTGGTGCTGACCGCGCGCGGCGGCCTGCACGATCGCGTGCAGGGCTTGCGCAGCGGCGCCGACGACTATCTGGTCAAGCCGTTCGCGCTGGAGGAGTTGATCGCGAGGCTGGAAGCACAACTCCGCCGGCCCGGCCAGCTGCTCGGCAATTCGCTGCGGATCGCCAACCTTCAGTTCGACACGCAAAACCGGCAAGCCTCGATCGACGATCAGCCGCAGGTGCTCTCGGCCCGCGAGACCGCGGTGCTCGAACTCTTGATGCGCAGCAAGGGCCGCGTGGTCTCCAAGAAGCAGGTCGAGGATCACATCTTCGGCCATTCCGGCGAGGTCGCCTCCAACGCGGTCGAGGTCTACGTCCATCGCCTGCGCAAGCAGCTCGCCGACCGCGGCGCAAAGGTGGCCGTGCACACCATCCGCGGCGTCGGCTACCTCATCGCCGAGGAAAAATAGCGTGCTGCGCTTCCAGTCGATCATTTCCCGTATCGTGTTCCTGCATGTCGTCGCCGTCGTCATCACTTCGATCCTGATGTCGGTGGCGCTGTCCTGGCTGCTGAGCTACGCGACCGTCAACATCCACAACAAGGCGATGCAGGAGCAGGCCGCCACCGTCGGTGAGCATCTGCGCGTCGGCCCCGACGGCCGTCTCGCGCTCAATCTGCCGTCCGACCTGCTCGGCCTCTATTCGCAGGCCTATGGGCGCTACTCCTATGCGGTGATCGGCGAACGCGGCGAGGTGCTGTTCTCCTCGCTGGCAAATCACGAGGCCTTGTTTCCGAACGACCGGCGGACCAGCGCCATCGAGTTCCTGCAGCAGCGCCGCGGCGATGCGACGGTGTCGGGCGCGAGCGTCGAGAAGACGGTGGGCGGCCAGACCGTGTGGATCCAGGCCGGCGAGGATCTCGCCAACCGCGACGTGCTGATCGACGACATCGTCGCCGATTTCTACCGGAATGTCGGATGGATCACGCTGCCGATCCTGCTGGTGCTGTTGATCGCCGATATCGCGATCTTCCGGCGTGCATTGTGGCCGCTGCGGCAGGCATCCGAAATCGCCGAGAGCATCGGGCCGGAGCGGCCCGGCGTGCGGCTGCCGACCGGCGAAATTCCGCGCGAGGTGCGCCCGCTGGTCTCTGCGGTCAACCAGGGGCTCGACCGGCTCGAGCAGGGATTTCGCGCGCAGCGCGATTTCACCGCGGACGCCGCGCATGAATTGCGCACGCCGCTGAGCGTGCTGCGCACGCGTATCGATATCCTCGAAGATCCGGAGATGCGGCAGGCGTTGCGGCAGAATGTCGAAGGCATGGCGCATATCGTCAGCCAATTGCTCGATATCGCCGAGCTCGACGCCTTCGTCGTCAAGGCCGATGAGAAAGCCGATCTGCGGTCGGTGGCGTCGGAGGTCGCCGAGTTCGTCGCGCCGCTCGCGCTGGCTCAAGGCAAGGACGTCGCGCTGTCGGGCTCAGTAGAGCCGGTCTGGATCAAGGGCAATGCGGAAATGCTCGGCCGCGCCATCCGCAACCTCGCCGAAAACGCCATCAATCACACCGCGCCGGGATCGACGGTCGAATTCGTCGTCGAGGGCGACGGCACCATCAGCGTGCTCGACGAGGGGCCCGGCATCAAGGACGACGAGCGCAATCTGATCTTCCGCCGCTTCTGGCGGCGCGACCGTCGCAAGCAGGGCAGCACGGGGCTTGGATTGTCGATCGTGCAGCGCATCGCCGAGCTGCATTCGGCCGTCATCACGGTGGAAAATCGCAAACCGCGCGGCGCGCGCTTCTCGCTGAAATTCGTGCCGGTGGCGTCTTAGGTGCGGATGTCCGGACGAACAGTCGGACTGATCTGAATGCGGTCGGCATGCAGCGACCATTCGCAAAGCCGCTCGGTTTCGCAGAATGTCCGTTTGGCCAATTCCGTGGCCGCACCTTCATCCGAGGCATCCACCTCCAAAATGCGCTGGCAGATCTCGATCTGACGGCCGTTGCCTCCGAGCACGTCCTTCATGAAGCTGACGACGAAGTGCGACATGCTATCCTCCCCGCTGTCTGGACAGCCTCTCTTCCCTATCTCGGGCCGATCTTGCGCCAGCCTTCGGACGCGATCAAGCGCCGCAATCAAGGAGAAAACTTGGCGGCGGAAGTCAGCCTTTGTGCTCGCGGAGATGGGACCGCCGGATTACGCGCCGGCGTCAGGCAGGCTCGCGGCTGCGATCGCAACGAACTGCGCGATGCGGCGGCTGATCCGCGACGGCGTCGAGCGCAGCAATGAACGGACCCGTTCCATTGGAATATCCTTCCACGCCCCTAAGTCGATGGCGCAAAAGGGAAAATGATCGTTGGCGAGGCGTCCGTCGAGATACGGCGGAAAATAGCAATGTCCCTACCGCCCGACCTGTCCTGGACAGCAGTTTTGTTGCCTGGGCGAAAGCGGCTGCGGAGGAATTTTCTCCCTCGCTTCGCCTATTTCGGCGTCATGCCGAAGGCGCGTGTGAAGCGCTCGCTGTAATGCGGCCAGACCTCGGGATTGATGATCCGCGCCGGCCGCTTGCCGTCGAGCGCGCCGAGCATCTGCTCGGCCGCGATGCGGCCCATGTTCTCGCGCGCCTCTCGCGTAACACCCGCCGTATGAGGGCTCGCCAGCACGTTGTCGAACTGCAGCAGCGGATGCTCGGGCGGCGGCGGCTCCTTGGACCAGACGTCGAGGCCGGCGCCGGCGATGCGTTTCTCGCGCAGGGCCTGCAACAATGCGTCCTCATCATGGATGAAACCGCGCGCGGTGGTGATGAAGAAGGCGTGCGGCTGCATCAGCGCGAACTGCTTGGCGTCGATCATGCCGCGGCTCTCCCTGGTGAGCGGGCAGTTGATCGAGACATAATCGGAGCGCCGGAGAAGCTCGTCGAGCTCGACCTTCTCCCCTCCCCGCGCCGCGACCTCGGCGGCGGAGAGATAGGGATCGTAGGCCAGCACCTTCATGCCGAGCAGGCCCTTGCAGAGCTCGGCAATGCGGCGGCCGACATTGCCGATGCCGACGATGCCGATGGTGGAGCCCCCTGCTTCCCTGCCGATCAACGCGTTGCGGTTGACGTCGCGCTCCCGCCGCAGCGTGCGGTCGGCCTCGATGATGCGCTTGGAGAGCGTCAGCAGCATGCCGAGCGCGTGTTCCGCGACCGAATGCGCATTGCCGCCGGACTGGTTGACCACCAGCACGCCCGCTTTGGTGCAGGCGTCGACATCGACGGGGTCGAAGCCGGCGCCGTTAGAGGAGACGATCAGAAGGTTCGGCGCGCGCTTGAGCATGTCGTCGTGGACATGGAAATGCGGCGCGATCTCGTCGCGCGCTGCGCCGACCTGATAGGCATGTGCCGCGAGGAGGATCGGCGCGAACTCGGACTCCGGGCTTTCGTTCTCGAGCCGGTCAAACCTCACGTCGGGGCGGCCTTTGAGGATTTCGGTGTAGATCGGGTGGGCGAGATATTTGACGTAGAAGACGCGCTTGTTGTTGACGGACATGAACAGCTTTCAGTCTGGAAAATCAGTGATATTGCGGGGAGGGATTCACTCCGCCTTGATACCGGCGGCCTGGATGATCGGACCCCATTTGTCGTAGTCGGCGTGGATCTTGGCATCGAACGCCTGCGGCGAACTGCCGATCGGCGCAGCGCCGAGCTTGCCGAGCCGCTCCTTCACCGCATCCGTGTTCAAGGCGGCGACGAAATCGTGCGAGAGTTTCTCGACGAGATCGCGCGGCATGTTGCCCGGCCCGAGCAGCCCCCACCACACCTCGGTGTCGTAGCCCGGCACGGTCTCGCCGATCGCAGGCACGTCCGGCAGGAACGGCGCGCGCTTGGCGGTCGTCACCGCGAGCGCCCTCACGGTGCCGGCCTGCAACTGGCCGACCGATTCCGGTCCGTTGTTGAACGACAGCGGAATCTGCTCACCGAGGAGATCGTTGATCGCGGGCGCGCCGCCTTTGTAGGGGATCGGGTTGAGATCGATCTTGGCGAGGCCCATCAGCAACTCGCCGGCGAGATGGGTCGATGTTCCCGTGCCCGCATAGGCGAAAGAGAGGCTGCCGGGTTTGGCCTTGGCCTGCGCGATCACGTCGGCCACGGTCTTCAACGGCGAGTCGGCGCGCACCAACAGGATGTTCGGCGACGAGGCCAGCAGCGAAATCGGCGTGAAATCGCGGAACGTGTCGTAGGGCATCTTTGGATACAGGAACGGATTGGTGGCGTGGCCGCTGGCGACCATGATCAGGGTGTAGCCATCAGGCGGCGACTGCACGAGCGCTTGAGAGGCCACCACGCCGCCCGCGCCGGGACGGTTCTCGACCAGCACCGTCTGGCCCCATTGTTTCGAGACGACGTCGCCGAGCGTGCGGGTGAGAATGTCGACGCCGCCGCCGGCGGGGTATGGCACATAAATGTGCACGGGCCTGGTCGGGAAATTCGATTGCGCCAAGGCGCCGCCGCTTGCCAGCAGCGCCGCTGCGATAGCAGCAATCGCAAACCGCCTGCCCATGACGTTCTTCCCCTTTTTTGCGCGTGCTTATCGCTCGCCGTTATTGCACGCCGGCGAGAGGCTTCGCATCGCCGCGTGGCGCAGACCACATTGCTTGCGCGGCATGTTGACAATCCCGTCCGCCGCGTCAAGTTTCGCCCCGCACGGCCGCATCAACCATGGTCGGAAGAAGGGGAGAGCGGGATGGCAGTCGCGGAGCAGAGAACTTCGCCGCAAGCGTCTCCGGAACAGGACACCTGGTACGGCATCATTCAGCAGACGCTGAAGCGCAACGACATCCGTCTTGTGCCCTACGTTCCCGATCGCGTGCTGACGGCGCTGATCAAGAACCTGCACGCCGATCCGTTTTTCACGACCTTCCCCACCGCGCGCGAGGAGGAAGCCGTCGGCATCGTCTCCGGCGCCTGGATGGGCGGCATGAAGGGCGCGATACTGATGCAGACCTCTGGCTTTGCCACGCTCGCCAACGTGCTGGCCTCGCTGGTCGCGCCCTCGCAGATTCCGCTGATCATGTTCGTCTCCGAGCGCGGCACGCTCGGCGAATTCAATCTGGGACAATCGCTGGTGTGTCGGACCATGCGCCCGGTGCTGGATTCGCTCGCAATCGAACATCACACCTGCACGCGGCTCGACGAGCTCGAATTCATTGTCGACCGCTCGATCAAGCAGGCCGTCACCACGCAAGCGCCGGTCGCGCTGATCCTCAATCCGCTGCTGACCGGCGGCAAAGTTTTTGACAAGTGAGCGGTATCATGAGCGCGCAGACGAGCAAGGTAGCCCGCAACACCAAAGTCATGAATCGCTTCGACATCACCTCGCGTCTGGTGGCGAAGCTGAAGAACGAAGAGGCCGTGATCGGCGGCATCGGCAACACCAATTTCGATTTGTGGGCGGCCGGCCATCGTCCGCAAAACTGGTACATGCTGGGCAGCATGGGGCTCGCCTTCCCGATCGCGCTCGGCGTGGCGCTGGCGCAGCCGAAGCGGCGCGTATTCGGGCTCGAAGGCGACGGCTCGCTGTTGATGCAGCTCGGTTGCCTCTCGACCATCGCGACCTTGGCGCCGAAGAACCTCACCATGGTCGTGATGGACAACGGCATCTATCAGATCACCGGCGCGCAGCCGACGCCGGCTGCCGCGCATACCGATCTGGTTGCGATCGCGATTGCGAGCGGGATTGCCAACAGCGCCTGGGCTGCCGACGAGGATGATTTCGAGCGGCTGATCGAGCAATCGATGTCGGCATCAGTGCCGGCCTTGATCGGCGTGCGCATCGACGACAAGCCGGGCACCGGAGCCACGAAGCGCGATCCCGTGCAGATCAGGGAACGCTTCATGCTGGGAATGGGCGTGCGCCAGGCGATCTGAAGCGCGGCATTAACTACACGAAGTTCTCAGATGGCCGCGCACGCATTGGCTCGGCAAACCGTGCTAAGGCGCGCCGATGAATTTGATCCTCCGCATCTTCGCCTGGCTGCTCGCCGCCGCCGTCACCTTCGCAACCCTCGGCCCGCCACGCTACCGGCCGCATTCCAATCTCGGGCAGGATGGCGAGCACGCGCTGGCGTTTGTGTTGCTCGGGCTCGCCTTCGGGCTCGCCTATCCGCGGCACCGGATGACGGTTGTCCTGGCCGTTGGGCTGATCGGCGTGCTGGAGTTGCTCCAGTTCCTCGTGCCCGGGCGGCATGCACGGCTGGAAGACTTTATTGTCGATGCCTTGGCGGCCTGTGTTGGCTTTGTGATCGCCGTCCTGCTCGACTGGCTCGGCCGATCCTGTTGGCGTTCGAAGCCGTCGTGAAAAAAGCCTCGCGGGGAGCGTATCCCCGCGAGGCTCTGTACGGACGTTTTCCATCGTCAGTCGATGATCTTGATCACCTTGCGCGTGCGCGGCTCGACGATCACGCGGCGGTCGTTGACCACCGCGTAGCGATATTCGGTGTAGTTCGGCACCGGGCGCAATTGGACCTCAGCCGGCAAGGGCTCGCCGACCACGACGCGCTCACGCACGACCACGGACGGCGCACGCTCGCGGTCAATCGATGTGATCACCGCGTTCGGGATTTCGAGGCCGAGTCCGACGGCCGCACCGACGGTGCCGCCGACCACAGCGCCGATCGGCCCGCCAACGTCGCTGCCGGCCCGCGCACCCTCATGGGCGCCTTGCACTGTGGTCGATTGCGCAAGGGCTGCGCTCGATGCGGCAATCGAGGCCGCAGCGATCAGCGAAACAACACGTTTGGTCATCATCTCCTCCAGCGTTTGAAGACGACCTTCAACCGGCTGAGACGAGTGAGGTTCCCCTTCCAATTGCCCTAGGTGAACGCGCGAAGTTCCGCCCCCCGGAACCAAACGCAAAAATGCCGCCCGTTTGGGCGGCATTTGAGCGGTTCTTCGGTACAGGGATTACAGCAGCCCCGCGCCGCGCGCCCATTTGTACTTGGCGCCGAGTACCTCGACCGGCGTTTCCGTCGAATAGGGATAGGCCGGAATGCCGTTCTGATAGAGATATTCGGCGGCTTCCTCGACCTCGACGTCGCCCGCGAGCGAAGCGACGATCGGCTTCACGAAGCCTTTCGCCTCCATCTCCTTTTTCACTTCGACCATGTTGCGGGCGAATACCATCGGCGGCGTCACGATGGTGTGCCAGTAGCCGAGGATCAGCGCGTGAATGCGCTCATCGGACAGACCGAGCTTGACGGTGTTGACATAGGTGATCGGCGGCTCGCCGCCGGTGATGTCGACGGGATTGCCGGCCGCACCGAACGGCGGGATGAACTTGCGGAAGGCCGTATCGAGGTCCGGCGGCATTGCCATCAGCGACAGCCCGTTGTCGACCACCGAGTCCGACAGCAGCACGCCGGAACCGCCGGCGCCGGTGATGATCAGGATATTCTCGCCCTTCGGCGTCGGCAGCACCGGCACGCCGCGCGCGAACTCCAGCAGTTGCCGCAGGCTGCGGGCCCGGATCACGCCGGACTGCTTGAACACGTCTTCATAGATCTTGTCGTTGCCGGCAAGCGCGCCGGTGTGCGAGGAGGCGGCCTTGGCGCCGGCCGACGTGCGCCCGGCCTTGAGCACGATCACCGGCTTCTTCTTGGAGACACGCTTGGCCGCTTCGGCAAAGGCGCGGCCATCCTTGAGATCTTCGCAGTGCTGCGCGATCAGATTGGTGTTCGGGTCCTGCTCGAAAAAGGCAAGCAGATCGTCCTCGTCGATATCGGACTTGTTGCCGAGGCCGACGATCGCGGAGACGCCCATCTTGGCCGAGCGCGAGAAGCCGATGATCGCCATGCCGATGCCGCCCGACTGCGACGACAGCGCGGCATGGCCCTTGACGTCGTAGGCGGTGCAGAAGGTCGCGCAGAGATTGGCGGGCGTATAATAGAAGCCGTAGATGTTCGGCCCCATCAGGCGGACGTCGTATTTCTTGCCGATCTCGACGATCTCGGCCTGCAACTCCGGCGCACCCGCCTCGGCAAAGCCCGACGGAATCAGCACCGCGCCGGGAATCTTCTTCTCGCCGCACTCCACCAGGGCGCCCGCCACGAACTTCGCGGGGATCGCGAACACCGCGACGTCGATCACGCCGGGCACGTCCTTGACGCTCTTGTAGGCCTTATGGCCCAGAATCTCCGATGCCTTCGGGTGGATCGGCAGGATCTCGCCCTTGTAGCCGCCGTTGATGAGGTTCTTCATCACGGAGTTGCCGATCTTGCCGTCCTCCGCGGAGGCGCCGATCACCGCAACCGCCTTCGGCTGCATGATGCGGTTCATCGCCTTGACGATTTCCTCGGTCGGACGCGGCTTCGGCCGCGGCTTGTAATCGAAGTCGACGACGACGCGGACGTCGGCGGCGATCGCGTCCTTCTTGGTGGCGAACACCGGATTGAGGTCCAGCTCGACGATCTCGGGGAAGTCGCTGACGAGCTGCGAGACCTTGACGATGACGTCGGCCAGCGCATCGCGGTTGACCGGGTCGCCGCCGCGCACGCCCTTGAGCATCTCGTGCGCCTGGATGCCGTCGAGCATCGACAGCGCATCCTGCTTGGTCGCAGGGGCGAGACGGAAGGTGATGTCCTTGAGGACTTCGACCAGCACGCCGCCAAGGCCGAAGGCGACCAGCTTGCCGAACGAGCCGTCCGTGATCGATCCGACGATCACCTCGGTGCCGGCGGCCAGCATCTGCTGCACCTGGACGCCTTCGATCTTGGCGTCGGCCTTGTACTTCTTGGCGTTGGCGAGGATCGTGTCGTAGCTCTTCTCGGCGGAAGCCGCGTCCTTGACGCCGACGATCACGCCGCCCGCTTCGGTCTTGTGGAGAATGTCCGGCGAGACGATCTTCATCACGACCGGGAAGCCCATGCCGCCAGCGATCTTTGCGGCATCCGCTGCGGACTTCGCCACACCTTCCTTGGGAACCGGAATGCCGTAGGCGTCGCAGACGACCTTGCCTTCGGGAGCCGTCAAGCTCGTGCGTTTGTCCGCTTTCACTTGATCAAGAACCTTGCGGACGGCATCTTTATTCGACATTGGCTTCCTCCCATAATTTTATGGCATTTGGTATGCCAGCAACCAGATTGTCAAGACAACCTGTTGCTGCGAAAAGCCGAAAAAAGCGGCTGGCTTGACATTCTGGCATCTGGCATGCCAAAAATCTTCCGCTACTTATACTGTAAAAGGCGTCTCCCACATCGAGGAGACCGTCGTGCCCATTCGGAAACAAACCAAGGCGCCGCTGATCATGGCCGAGGCCGAGATTGCAATCGTCAGAATTGCCCCGGAGACCAGCTTCAAGAACAAGGCTTATGAAGCCTTGAAGGAAGCCATCTTGAAGATGGACATTTATGCGACGCCGGAGCCCGTGATGCTCGACGAGCGCGCGCTGTCCGAACGGCTCGGCGTCAGCCGCACCCCGATCCGCGAAGCGATCGCAATGCTGGAGCAGGACGGCTTCGTCAAGACCGTGCCGCGCCGCGGCATCATCGTGGTGCGCCGGACCAAGAACGAAATCGTCGACATGATCCGCGCCTGGGCGGCGCTCGAGAGCATGGCGGCGCGGCTGATCACGACCACCGCGCGCAAGAAGGACATCACGGCGCTGCGCGACTTCTTCAGGGATTTCGGCAAGGACCGCCTGCCGCAGGATCACGTCGACGAATATTCCAAGGCAAACATCGCGTTTCACCAGACGCTGATCTCGCTGTCGGAATCGCCCGTACTGGTCGACATGACCAACGAAATCCTGCTGCATGTGCGCGGCTACCGCCAGCTCACCATCGGCCGCACCGAGCGCATCGCCGCCTCGCTGCCCGAACATCTTGGGATCATCGAGGCGCTGGAAGAGCGCAACACCGAGCTCGCCGAAAAGCGCGCGCGCGACCACACGCTTGGACTTGCCGCCTTCGTCGAGGCGCACGGCCAGGAACTGGTCTAGACCGACACCACAACAGAAGACGATCAACTCGTCCTCAAAGAGAAAAGACGATCAGGGAGAAGAAGCCCATGCTGGATACACCTGCCAAGACGGAAGCACCGGGCACCGAACAGGAACTGACGGACGGCTTTCACCTCGTCATCGATGCGCTGAAGCTCAACGACATCAAAACGATCTACGGCGTGCCGGGCATTCCGATCACCGATTTCGGCCGCATGGCACAGGCCGCCGGCATCCGCGTGCTCTCCTTCCGCCACGAGCAGAACGCCGGCTATGCCGCCTCGATCGCGGGCTACCTCACCAGGAAGCCGGGCGTCTGTCTCACCGTGTCGGCGCCGGGCTTCCTCAACGGCCTCACCGCGCTCGCGCACGCCACCACCAACTGTTTCCCGATGATCCTGATCTCGGGCTCGTCCGAGCGCGAGATCGTCGACCTGCAGCAGGGCGACTATGAAGAGATGGATCAGCTTGCGATCGCCAAGCCGCTCTGCAAGGCCGCCTTCCGCGTGCTGCATGCGCAGGACATCGGCATCGGTCTCGCCCGCGCGATCCGCGCCGCGGTCTCGGGCCGTCCCGGCGGCGTCTATCTCGATCTCCCCGCCAAACTGTTCGGCCAGGTCATGAATGCCGAAGCCGGCAGGAAATCGCTGGTGAAGGTGATCGACGCCGCACCGGCGCAGATTCCCGCCCCCGCCGCGATCAAGCGCGCGCTCGATGTCCTCAAGAGTGCCAAGCGACCGCTGATTATCCTCGGCAAGGGCGCGGCCTATGCGCAGGCCGACAACGACATCAAAGCCTTCGTCGAGAAGAGCGGCGCGCCGTTCCTGCCGATGAGCATGGCCAAGGGCTTGCTGCCTGACCTGCATCCGCAATGCGCCGGCGCCGCGCGCTCGACCGTGCTGAAGGACGCCGACGTGGTGATGCTGATCGGCGCGCGCCTGAACTGGCTGCTCTCGCATGGCAAGGGCAAGACCTGGGGCGAAGCGCCGAAGAAGTTCATCCAGGTCGACATCGAGCCGAAGGAAATGGACTCCAATGTCGAGATCGTGGCTCCCGTGGTCGGCGATATCGGCTCCTGCGTCCATGCGCTGCTGGAAGCGATGGGCGGCAACTGGACGGCACCGCCGGCCGACTGGCTCGACACTGTGAAAAAGAAGCGTGACGATAACGTCGCCAAAATGGCGCCGCGGCTGATGAACAACAACTCGCCGATGGACTATCACGGCGCGCTCGGCGTGCTCCGCACCATCATCAAGGAGCGGCCGGACGCCATTCTCGTCAACGAAGGCGCCAACACACTCGATCTGGCGCGCGGCGTCATCGACATGCATCAGCCGCGCAAGCGCATCGACGTCGGCACCTGGGGCGTGATGGGCATCGGCATGGGTTATGCCATCGCTGCCGCGATCGAGACCGGCAAGCCGGTGCTTGCGGTCGAAGGCGACAGCGCCTTCGGTTTCTCCGGCATGGAGGTCGAGACCATCTGCCGTTACAAGCTGCCGGTCTGCGTCGTCATCTTCAACAATGACGGCATTTATCGCGGCACCGATGTCAATTCGGCCGGCGCAGATCCTGCGACCACCGTGTTCGTCAAGGGCTCGCGCTACGACAAGATGATGGAGGCCTTCGGCGGCGTCGGCGTGAACGCGACGTCGCCGGATGAGCTGAAGCGCGCCGTCAACGCGGCGATGGATTCCGGCAAGCCGACACTGATCAACGCGATGATCGATCCCGCGGCGGGCTCCGAAAGCGGCCGCATCGGCAACCTCAATCCGCAAAGCGCGTTGAAGAAGAAATAGTCAATCCAATCGAACGGGCCGCGGCGGGCCCCGTTCCTATCCAGCTACGAGACGGGAGTTAAACCAATGACCAAGGCGCTGAAGGGTGTTCGCATCCTGGATTTCACCCACGTGCAATCAGGGCCGACCTGCACGCAATTGCTGGCATGGTTCGGTGCGGACGTGATCAAGGTGGAGCGGCCGGGCGTCGGCGACATCACGCGCGGTCAGCTGCAGGACGTCCCGAACGTGGACAGCCTGTATTTCACCATGCTGAACCACAACAAGCGCTCGATCACGCTCGACACCAAGAACCCCAAGGGCAAGGAAGTTCTGACCGCGCTGATCAAGACCTGCGACGTGCTGGTGGAGAATTTCGGACCCGGCGTGCTCGACCGCATGGGTTTCCCCTGGGAGAAGATCCAGAGCCTCAATCCGAAGATGATCGTCGCCTCGATCAAGGGTTTTGGTCCGGGACCGTACGAGGACTGCAAGGTTTATGAGAACGTCGCGCAGTGCACCGGCGGCGCCGCATCGACCACCGGTTTCCGCGACGGGCTGCCGCTGGTGACTGGCGCCCAGATCGGCGACAGCGGGACGGGCTTGCATCTCGCGCTCGGCATCGTCACCGCACTCTATCAACGCACGCATTCCGGCAAGGGCCAGCGCGTCACCGCCGCGATGCAGGATGGCGTGCTCAATCTCGCCCGCGTCAAACTGCGCGACCAGCAGCGTCTCGCCCATGGTCCGCTCAACGAGTACAGCCAGTTTGGCGAGGGCATTCCCTTCGGCGACGCCGTGCCGCGGGCCGGCAATGATTCCGGCGGCGGCCAGCCCGGCCGCATCCTCAAATGCAAGGGCTGGGAGACCGATCCCAACGCCTACATCTATTTCATCACCCAGGCGCCGGTCTGGGAGAAGATCTGCGACGTGATCGGCGAGCCCGGCTGGAAGACGCATCCCGATTACGCCAAACCGCCGGCCCGGCTGTCGCGATTGAACGAAATCTTCGCCCGCATCGAGCAGTGGACGATGACCAAGACCAAGTTCGAGGCCATGGAGATCCTCAACAAGGACGACATCCCCTGCGGGCCGATCCTGTCGATGAAGGAATTGATCGAGGATCAATCGCTGCGCGCCACCGGCACCGTGGTCGAGGTCGATCATCCCACCCGCGGTAAGTACTTCTCGGTCGGCAACCCGATCAAGCTGTCGGATAGCCCGAGCGACGTGCAGCGCTCGCCGCTGCTCGGTGAGCACACCGACGAAATCCTCCGTCAGGTCCTCGGCTTCAGCGACCATCAGGTCGCCGAAATCCACGACTCGGGCGCGCTCGACCCGCCGCGCAAGCAAGCGGCCGAATAATCCATTTATCTCAATGCGTTATGGGCCGCCTTCGGGCGGCCCGTTGCTGTTTAGTGGGCATTGTTTCACGTCATGCTGCATTGCACGCGCAAAATTGCTGCTATGCAAACAAAGCCGTTGTCGTGGTATCTGGTATACATTAAATCACTCTCAACGGAATGAGACGGCCATCGCCGCTCCGCAAAACCAGAGAGTGAACATGTCCAAGACCGCTACCATCTCCCTCCCCGCCTCCGACACCCTGTTCGGCCGCCTGCTCGCGAAGCTCGACCGTTTGCTGATGGCGTGGGCCGAGTCGAACATCCGCAACGGCGACGTTCCGTACATCGGCCTCTAATGCTGTAAGCGCGAAGCGTTCTCTGAACCCGCGCTTTCGTTTCTTCAACCGAGCACTTTCCCTTCTGTCGTGATTGGCTCCGTATTTTGCGGAGCCATTTTCGTTTTGCTGTCCAATCCAAATTGTCGCAGCCGAAAGTCGCTGCGGCATTTGCGCCCACTGCGCCTCTCCTCCCTTGAGCGTTGGCATACGCGATACAAAAATGCCCACTCGCGCTCGTCATCAACGAGAAGCGCACGCTTTGGGGAGGTTCAATGACGGACATGGTTCACGCGACGGCTCCCGCGAGCGCACGCGTCAGCGACACCTATCGCTGGGCGCAACTGGCGATCGGCGTCGCCGCGATGGTGATGATCGCCAACTATCAATATGGCTGGACGTTCTTCGTCCCCGACATCCAGAAGACGTTCGGATGGGATCGCGCATCGATCCAGTGGGCGTTCACCCTCTTCGTGCTGTTCGAGACCTGGCTGGTGCCGGTCGAAGGCTGGTTCGTCGACAAATACGGTCCGCGTCTCGTCGTTCTCGTCGGCGGCGTGCTGTGCGCGCTCGGCTGGATCATCAACGCCAAGGCGACAACGCTCGGCGGCTATTACCTCGGCATGATCGTCGCCGGCATCGGCGCGGGCGGCGTCTACGGCACCTGCGTCGGCAACGCGCTGAAATGGTTTCCCGACAAGCGCGGTCTCGCCGCCGGCATCACCGCGGCGGGATTTGGCGCGGGCTCGGCGCTCACGGTCGCGCCGATCCAGGCAATGATCAAGGATTCCGGCTTCCAGGCGACGTTTCTGTATTTCGGCCTCGGCCAGGGAATCATCATCGTGATCCTGGCCTTCTTCCTGTTCGCGCCGAAGGCGGGACAGGTGCCCGCGCCGGTCCAAAAGCTCAATCTGATACAGACCCGGCGTGACTATCAGCCGACCGAGGTGATGCGTCATCCGATCTTCTGGCTGATGTACTTCATGTTCGTGATCGTCGGCGCCGGCGGACTGATGGTGACGGCCAATCTGAAACCGATCGCGGTCGACTGGAAGCTCGACAACGTTTCGGTGACGCTGATCGGGCTGACGATGACCACGGTGACCTTCGCGGCCACCATCGATCGCATCCTCAACGGATTGACGCGCCCGTTCTTCGGCTGGATCTCCGACATGATCGGCCGCGAGAACACCATGTTCATCGCCTTCGGCATCGAAGGCCTCGGCATCTGGGCGCTGTATGTGCTCGGGCACGATCCGGTCTGGTTCGTGGTCCTGTCGGGCCTGGTGTTCTTTGCGTGGGGTGAAATCTATTCGCTGTTTCCATCGACTTGCACCGATACGTTCGGCTCGAAATTCGCGACAACCAATGCAGGCCTGCTCTACACCGCCAAGGGAACGGCAGCGCTGCTCGTTCCGATCGCGAATTATGTGCAGCAGACCACGGGAAGCTGGGACAGCGTCTTCATCATTGCGGCGGGCGCCAACATTCTGGCGTCGTTGCTTGCGATCGTTGCGCTCAAGCCCTGGCGCAAAACCGTGGTGGCGCAGGCGGCCGCGTAGGCACCGCAACCCGCCTTCTGTCTTAAAAAGTCGAGCGCCCGGCCTGCCGCCGGGCGCTTCTTTTTCGTCCAAAGCAAGGCTTGCGCATGGGCGCGTCGGATGGGAACTGCTCTACAATCTCCATCTCATTCGAACTGCTGAGAAAAGTTGCTGCGACGCAGCAGCAAATGCACCTTGCATCTTGGAATATGATATACCAAGGTCCCCGCTTGCGACCTTAAGTCACAATCTTGCGACACTAGGTCACGGAATTAAAAAAGAACCGCGGTCGTGCGGTGGGGAGAAAACAAATGGCAATCGCAGCTCAAGTCGATGGGCGGCCAGCGGTCATGCAAGGCACGCGGTGGACGATACTCACCTTTGCCATCCTCTGCATGGTGATGATCGCCAACCTGCAATATGGATGGACGCTTTTTGTCAATCCCATCGCGGCAAAGCATGGCTGGTCGATCGCCGCGATCCAGCTCGCGTTCAGCATCTTCATTGCACTCGAGACCTGGCTCACGCCGGTCGAGGGCTGGATCGTCGATCAACTCGGCCCGCGTGGACCGAAGATCGTCGTCGCGTTGGGAGGAATTCTGGTCGGCATCGGCTGGGTGATCAACGCGTATGCTGAAACACTCACCGCACTGTACCTCGGCGCCGTTGTCGGCGGCACCGGAGGCGGCGCGGTCTATGCCACCTGCGTCGGCCTTGCGGTCAAATGGTTTCCCGATCGGCGCGGTCTTGCGGTGGGTCTCACCGCCGCGGGTTACGGCGCCGGCGCGGCCCTGACCGTCATTCCCATTCGCTATGTGATCAGCACCAGCGGCTACGAAGCAGCTTTCCTGTGGTTTGGACTGTTTCAGGGCGGAGTTGTCTTTATCCTCGCGTGGTTTTTGCGAGCGCCGGAGCCGGGCGAGACAGCTGCTGCGCCGCCGTCGAAGGTCGCGCAGTCTTCACGTAACTACACTCCGACAGAGGTGCTGGCTTCACCCATATTCTGGCTTCTCTACATCATGTTCGTGATGGTCTCCGCCAGCGGCCTGATGGCGACGGCCCAGATCGCGCCGATCGCGAAGGATTTCAACGTTGCAAACACCGTCATCTTCTTTGGTGCCTCCACGCTCACGGCGGCGCTGATCATCGACAGCGTTGCCAACGGCGCGGCGCGCCCGCTCTTCGGCTGGGTTTCGGATCAGATCGGGCGCGAGTACACGATGGCAATCGCGTTCGGTCTGGGAGCCGGTGCTTACTGGTTGCTGGGGACACTTGGCACCGCGCCGTGGGCTTTCGTTCTCTTTGCCGCGCTGATCTTCCTCACCTGGGGCGAGATATTCAGCCTGTTTCCCTCAACCTGCACCGACACCTTCGGACCGAAGTTCGCGACGGTAAATCTCAGCCTGCTTTACACGGCGAAAGGCACCTCCGCTTTCCTGGTTCCGGTTGCCAACCTGATCAAAACATCGACTGGAAGTTGGCACATGGTATTCTTGCTCACCGCAGCGATGAACATCATCGTCGTGGCAATGGCGCTGTTCGTTCTTAAGCCGATGCGCGCGCGAATGATGGCCAAAGGCTGAGAGGATCGGATTCTCGATAAAGGGGCGGGCCTTGGTGCGCCCCTTTATGTCTGCTGACACAACGCGGCGCGACTTTGGCGAGCTAGTTCGAGGTCTTGCGAACCGCGGCATCGAAAAACGCTTCCAACCCTGCAATGCACTCGCGATCGCGATAGACACGAAATTTTTTCTCGGCAATTCGCGCGGACATCTGGCTTCGCAGGCCCGCATCCCGACCGAGCGCAGAAGCCATCGAGACGTACTCGTCGATGGTTCGCGCGGTGGTCTCGCCCACCTGCATCATGGCCAGGATGGCGGCGGCGTGCCGGCCACGCATCAATTCCCCCTCGAAGGCAACAATCGGAAGATTGTGAGCCAGGCTCTCCAAGATCGAGTTGCAGCCGGACCAGCCGATGCTGTCCAGCACGATGTCGCACTGGCCGATCGCCGCCAGAAAGCGGTCCGGCGCAAGCCGCGGCAGGAAAACGCAATGATCCGCGGCCCTCAAGCCGAGGGCATGAAAGGCGCGTTCGAGACGAGCCTTGAACAGCTCGGTGACATCCCTGCCCCCGCCGAATTCGATGAAGGCAAACTGACTGTTCGGTACCCCCGCGGCGATACGCGCGAAGACCTCGTCGAACTGCGGCAGGTATTTGGGCAGTGATTGCGCGCACCAATAAACCACAGCGTCAGACCGCAGTCCGAGTTCACCCCGAGCCGATTGGGGCCGGTAGAACGTCGAGCGGCTCATAGTGAGATGGAAAGATTGGGCAATCGAACCAGCCTTTCCGAATAATGCGCGTCGGCCTCCGGCGGCTCCATCAGGTCGCTGCTGAGAAAATAGTCGATGGTCGGAAATCCGCTGGTGACGGGATGCCCCCAGGACGTGCATTGGACCGGCGCAAGGCGCATCGCCGCGAGCTGCGCCGAGACCTTGTCCATCCCGATTTCGGGAAACAGCAACACATGCGGCGCATCGCCGGCGATCTCCTGCCGCCAGACGTCGAGCGAACGCGGCCCGGCGACGAACCGATCGCATAACGCTGCCGCGGCTTCCGTTTCGCTGTCGTGATCGACAGCCGGTGTGATAGCCGAACACGCGAAACCGATTCCGATTGAGCATCGTGAGCCAGCCTTTGATCGGAATCTTCCAGTTCGAATGCTGGCGAAAGAAGCCACTGACGATACCGAGCCGCACCGGCTCATCGGCGGCAGGAGGCGCCGGCAAATTCGCCGTCTCGTATCGGGCCGCCATGAACTCTGCAAACAATCGCCCCATATTGCGATTGCAACTCACGATCATTGCGGCCCTGGTAGGGCAGATAAAAAGGCTGATGCGCGCCGATGACGTCAACGAAAGTTGCCGGAACACTCGTGCGCTCCAGCTTTGCCTTGAATGTCGCAAGCCGGCTCGCATAGGCTGCGCGCCGTTCGTCGATCTCGGCAGACGAAGCATAGAGCGCCGGCAATTCGGCAAAGCATTGCGCGAACTCGGCTTCCAGGAAATCCGGCTTCAGGGCCAGCGGCCTGCCCAAAATGCTCCCTCGCCTGCGCGATCTTCGTTTCACCGCGCAGCGCCATGCCTAGATTGTAGTGCGCCGCAAACGAAGCGGGATCGATGCGGAGTGCAGCCTCGAATTGTGCGATGGCTTCGGCGCGCCGGTCCATCGCGCGCAGGACGTTGCCCAGATTGTTCCGCATGCCGGCGTCGCGCGGGGCGACCGCCGTTGCACGCTCGGCCGCCGCGAGCGCTTCCGGCAGTCGCCCCGACCGTTGCAGCAGCACAGCGAGCCTGAGATGGGCGTCCGGGAAGTCCGGCCGAAGCGCAGTCGCCTTTCGATAATGCTCTTCGGCGCGCGCGAACTCCGTCATCTGCTCGAGCGCAGCGGCAAGATTGAAATGCGCCAGCGGCGAGTTAGGCGCGGCGCTCAGAACCTGCTCAAACTGCACGATCGCTTCGCCAAACCGTCCGGCCGAACCAAGCGCACGCCCAAGATTGTTGCGCGCCTCGACATAGTCGGGCTTGAGTTCGACGGCGCGTTCGAAACAGGCCAACGCCTCCGCGAGCGATCCATTGGCGGCGAGAATGGCGCCCCTGTCGTTGTGCGCTTCGGCCATTCGCGGATCGATCGCCACGGCGCGGCCAAGCAGCGCCGCTGCATCGTTCCGCTTGAGCTGATGCGCCAAAACACCCGCCAGATGGAATGCGCGCGCATGGCTGGGCGCACGTTCACAGAGCGATCGAGCCATTCGCTCGGCATCGAGCAGGCGGCCGGCGCGCAGATGGGCGACCGCGTCCGCCAGCATTTGCTCGCTGTCGGGCGCGGATGTCATGACGATCCGCCGGTAGATCTCAGTCGCAGGACCGGTAGCGCCCAAGCCCGAGGTCGATCTCGCAGGGACTGCCATAGACCCAGACCGGCTGGTCGCAGGGCAGCGGGCGCGTCGCCCGGTACGGCGTATTGCATGCAATGTTGGAGGCGGGATGCAGCACCAGCGTGGGGCCGGTATACGGCGCCGGCGATGGCGCCACGACGGTGCCGCGCACCTGGTGCCCTTGCCAGTGACGCGACTTCGCCGACGCGATGTCGGTACCGACCGTCAGCAAGGCCGCGAGCAAGAGAATGAATCGTATCAGCATGGCTCCGTCCTCTCATTCGTTCTCGATCGCGAACGCTTGTGGCTCCTCGCCGGCAAGCCAGCGCTGCCACATCCGTTCATAGGCTCGCTCGATCGCCCCGCGTCAATTTTGGCAGATCGAACAATGAATTGATATCGCGTTTCTGTTCAATTTTCCGACGCATCGCCCGCAGGCGCTCCGGCGCACGGATCATTGCCAGCGCCCTCTGCTCATATTCCTCAAGCGAGGTGGTGATCAGTTCCGGCATGCCGATCGCGCTCAGCAGGCTGCCGGCGACGCGACCCGCGAATGTGTTGCCGCTGCAGGTCAGGACCGGCAATCCTCCCCACAGCGCATCGCTGGCTGTCGTGTGCGCATTGCAAGGCAAGGTGTCGAGAAACAGATCGGCGTGCCGATGACGCTCGAGATGGGCGGCGAATGAAACGAGCGGCGCGAAAACCAGCCGGCCGGGATCGACGCCGCGCGCGACGGCTTCCTTGCGCAGATTGGCTCGTGCCAACTCGTTGGTCGCAAGCAGCCACAAGACGCTCCCTGGTGTCTCGTTGAGCAGCCGCATCCAGATATCGAAAATCTCTGGCGAGATCTTGTAGCTGTTGTTGAAGCAGCACAACACCACGCTCTGCTTCCGGCAGTCCGCAGTCGCGCGCGCGAGGTTGGGGCCGTGACTTCACCGCGCCTTGCGTCATTCGGCTGATAGCAGGTCGGCAGAAAGACCAGCTTCTCGGAGAAGAAGGCCTGCTCGCTTTCAGGTACGACAAAGCGGTCGACCAGAATGTAGTCGATGAAATCCGCGCCCATGGTTGCGGGAAAGCCGAGATAGCTGACCTGCACAGGCGCCGGGCGGAACGCGGGGATCATCGGCCGGGACCCCTGGGTATAACCCTTCAGATCGATCAGGATATCGATCTTGTCCTGATGGATGCGATTGGCGGCCTCGCGATGCGAAAGTTTGCCGACGTCCACGAATCGGTCGAAGGCACGAGTGAGCCGGGCGCGCATCGGGCTGCCGTCATCAGGGCCATAGCTGTAGGCAACGACCTCGAAACGATCCCGGTCGTGACGCTCGAACAGTCCCGCCATCAACTGTGACGTGGCGTGCTGATGAAAGTCGGCGGAGAGATAGCCGAGCCGAACGCGCCCGTCGTGAACCCGAGCGGCGATGGTCAAAGCGTAGCCTGTGGCGGCGGTTGGATCGCCGCAATCCATTGGCGGGCGGCGAGCCATTGGTCGGCCGATCGTCGCCGGCGTAGCGACACAGATAGAACGGCGGAACGCGAACCCCGCCTCGCACCATCGCCAGCAGCCTGTCCTGATCGGTATCGCGATTGTCCCACTGGCAAGCGAGCGCGCGATGATGCACGAGCTGGCTGAACGCATCGGGGTAATCGGCGCGAAGCTCGCAACGCCGATTGCCATGCCGCCATGGCTTCAGCCACGCGGCCGATTTCGCGCCAGCGCGTTTCCGAGATTATAGGCGGCTTCCGGAAAATCCGGCCGGCACGCCAGCGCCTGCTCGAACGCCTGCTTCGCCTCCTCGATGCGTCCGTCGGCCAGTAGCGCCGTACCCAGATTGTTGTAGAGATCCGCATGCGCTGGTACCGGCCGACACCAGCCGGCGATAGAGATCGATCGCCTCGCGTTGCCGCCCGAGCTCCTGAAGCATGATCCCGGCATTGTTGGCGGCATCGATGGCATCCGGGCCGAAGCGCGATGGCCTGTCCGTAGGCGGCCAGCGCTTCCTCACGCCGCCCCTGTTGCTGGAGAACGATGCCTCGGTTGTAGTGAGCCTCGGCATAGTCCGTCTTCAGGTCAATCGCGCGCTCGAAGGCCGCGAGCGCCGCGTCGAGACGGCCCTGGTCCTTCAAGACGGTGCCGAGATTGCTGTGCGCGACCGCAACAGCCGGATCGATCGCGATGACCTGTCGATACGCAGCCTCGGCGGCTTCGAGCTGGCGCATCTGGTGCAAGACGCTGCCAAGGTTGAACAATGCCTCGGCATAGGCGGGCCTCGCAGCGATCGCCTTTCGATACGCCGAAATCGGCCTCATCGAAGCGGCCCCGCATCTGCAGGACGACGCCAATGTTGTTGTGAGCCTCGGCGTAAGCGGGCCTGATGGCGGCGGCCGCGAGATAGGACCTGCATCGCCCCGTCGAGTTCATGTTGCTGCTTGAGCGCATTGCCGAGCGCGAGATGGGCTTCGGCGTAATTCGGATCGAGCTTGATGGCATGCCGGTGTGCGGCAACGGCTTCCGCGCTCCTGCCCTGCTGCTGAAGCACCGCTCCAAGATTGTTGTAGCTCAGCGGAATAATTCGGCCGCAGCCTGATTTCCTGGCGCATCAGCCGTTCGGCGCCGCGAGATCGCCCTGCTGGGCCGCGATGATGGCAAGATTGCCGCAGGCTGCGGCGTTGCACGGATCAATACTCAGCAGCCGGTCGTAGAGACGCTTCGCGTCTGCGATAGCCCCACGGCGATGCGCCGAAAGGGCCTGTTGCATCAGTTGCTCCGGCGTCGAATGGGCCACGGTGCCGTTCGCTTCCTGGAAGGACAGCCTCCTTCAATAGGGCTGCCGATAATTGGTGTACTGGATGTCGAAACTGGTCGCTCCATAAAGCTTCACGTAGACGATCGAACCGAACAGCTTGACTTCATCGATCGAGCGCGCGCCCCTGAACAGCGTTCCGTCGCTCTCATGGCCGGGTGCATAGATCAGGGCCTGGCCGGTCGGCGGTGTGAGCGTGACGATCATCGTGACCGCGACGGCCGATTCCGGAATGTATTTCGATACATTGACCTCGATCGGAGTCGGTTCGACCGGCGCGCTCGGGCGGAACTTCGGATTGCTGAACCTGCACAATGGCTGGCGGCGGCTGCATATCCATTGACTACTCCCTCTCAGGGCTCGTCAGTGAGCCTATAAAGCAGGCGCCGATCCAGAAACAGCTTCTCGCCGACCCAACCGATCAAGGTGCCCTTGAAATGAAGAAAGGGGGACTCGTTCCAACAGGTCCCCCTCTCACTCATCTTCGCTGTCGTCAGAAGTTGAAGGTCATGCCCGTCGTCGCGGCCCTGATTGTCGCGCCGCCGATCGTGTCGTTGGCAGCATCGCGAGAGCAGACCTGATAGCCGTGACCGCTCGCACCGAGGCAGTAATGCGCGCCGGGACCCTGGCTGAGCTGTGACGCAACGACGTACCAGCTCGCCCAACTGTTGAAGTAGTAGCGGGCACCGATTGCGTACTGGGTGGCATCGTTTGCGAACAGATTTGCCTTGCACGGTGCGCCAGCGGCGCCAGGAACCGGATCGTTGACGCTCAGACATGGCGGGATTGCCCGGAGCTCTTGAACGCGTGAGCATAGGACGCGCTGATCGCCCACTTGCCGATCATCTGCGTAGCGCTGGCGAATACGCCGTCGCGTGAGCGCTCGTTGAACGGCTGTTCGATCGGGGTGACTTCACGCCGTATCCACTCATAGTAGGCGTTCAACTGGAGATCGCCGAGGCCGTCGTTGAAGCGATAGCCGCCGCCCACCTTCGCGGCCCATTCGTTATGAACCCCTGAAGACTGGTGCAGGACCTGAGAGCCGTCGGGCAGGAACACCGGAGCGATCAGACCCGGCTCGAGCCCGTCGTCGCCGTGACGATTGACCTGCTCATGGAGTTCATAGGCGGCAATCGCCGTGAACGGACCGTTCTTGTAGGTCAAAGCCGCGCTGTAGGCGTTGCCGTACGAACCGTCGGTGCAACCGTTGCCGCCGATGTTGCCGGGAACGGCGCCGCCGGTGTTGGGGAAGTTGCTGCCGCTGCCGCGCGTCGAAGCGCCGTTGCACTGGAAGTAGTCGCCGTACGCATAGTCGCTGTTGTCCTTGCGCGTAGTTCTGTCCCGGCGAGAACAGCGCGCTGAACTGGAAGCCGTTGAAGATCGGCGATTCATACCAGACCGCGTGATTCATGCGCCAATCGAACTCGGCGCGATTGTCGCCGCCGGTATTGCCCATGATCGAATTGTAATCGCCGAGCGTTCGCGAGAACGGATCCATCGCGGCGGTGGCTTTCTTGTAGGGCGTATCGGATTTGCCGGCCTTGATGGAGCCCCACGGACTTTCCAGACCCAGGAAGCTGTCGCGCGTCCCGAATGCGGCGCGCTCGGTCGGGGCTGCCGCGATATCGACTTGGGATTCCAGTTGGGCCACGACCGCCATGCCGTCCCAGCCATACGGCGCCAGGTTATGCCTGACCCGAATGCCGAAACTGGAAATGTTGCTCGCGATTCCGAGTTTCGTGCCCTGATCGAAGACCGATGGATTGAAGATGTCCCCGGACACGTCGATCGATCCGTAGAGCGTGACGGTGGTGTTGTCGATGATCGGTCCGAGCGGACCCGCTTTGACCGGAATGCCGCCGATGGTCGGACCAGACGGCACGGGTGGCGGCGCTGGCGACGTCGCGACCGCGGCGTGCAGAACCGGGTTGCCCTTGAATTTGCTTGGATCGGTAACCGGCGTCGCCGGCGCGGCCGCAACAGGCGCTGACCTTGCCGCCTTGAAGACTGCGAACCTTCGGCTCGCAGCTCGGCGTTCTCTTTTTCAATCTTGTCCAATCGCGCCATCACGTCGTCGAGTGTTGCCGATCGTGCTGGTCCGCCGAACGCAAGAAGACAAAGCGCGGCGCATGCAGTGCCGGATAGAAGTTTGTTTTTCATGGCGTCATCCCCACCCTAGCGTTCAACTCTAGGTGAAGTGAGCCTAAGGTATGCCACATGCCAAATGGAAGCAGGCGCACTCCTTGGTTAATGAAATTCTCGTAACGTGTCACAAAAATGGTACATAGATACTACTGCACTGCAGCATTTTGTCGCAGTTTTGCACTTATTGCGCGATATTATTGTCGCATGCACAACTCAGTATGTTGGCATACAAGCGCCGATGCGACAACAACCATGACATGCAAAAGGACTCGCGCGTCAGCTACCATGGAAAGAGTTCTCTCAGTCTTCCCACGGCTTCTCGCCACGCCCGATGCGCTCGGAAATCTCGCGCTTGAAAGGCTGGCGGCCCGAAAGCAAACCAGTCGTCGCCGATCTGGTAGATCAGGCAGCGGCGGTTTTCGGTGCTGAACTTCATCAGCCAATCCAGGGCCTTTTGCTTTGGACGCTGGCCGGCCGCGACAATCACGTCGACCGGCAGACCGTGCCAGACGAAGTTTGCGGCCAGCATGATCATGTCCGACCTGTCCGGACGCATCCACTCGGGCAGCGGGCTTGAAGCGACCAGCCATCCGCAAACGAATTCCCGGCACGGATGCTGGGGGCGCTCGTCGTAGATCGAGCAGCCATGTTCGACGCGAAAGCGACATGGCGTTGCCCGGGCGAACCTGATGACCCGCGCACTTCGATCTGCAGCCAGCCGTCGCAGCACGCAGTGCAGGTGCCGCAGCTTCTCGTGTTGGGCTGCTTCACGGTCGCGCCTCCCGCTTTCGCCGAGCGCGCTATCCAGATTTCTGCGACGCGCCGTTGAGCTTGCATGCAAGATACAAGGCACTGCCGTCGCCATCGCCAACTCCCTGATCGAACTTGCGCAAAAGTCAGTATTACTGCGCTTTATATCAGTCGCGCCTCAACGAATTGACAATTGGCATAATGTATACCAATCGATGCGCGTCCGGCTACGTTCACCCAAGGGAGGTTGCGATGCAAGTCGGAGACATCCTGCGCAAGAAAACACATGCCCGCGTCGTTACGGTTCGCATGAACGAGACTGTCGCGCGTCGCCGCGCAATTGATGCGCGCCAGCAATATCAGCGCGCTCGTGGTGAAGGACGTGGTCCGCACCGAAGGCAACACCGCGGTCGGCATGTTCACCGAGCGCGACGTGGTGCGCGCCGATCGCCGAGACAGGGCGCTGCCGGCGTCAACCTGAAGGTCTCGCAGCTGATCTCGGTGCAGCAGCTGGTCGCCTGCTCGTCGACCGACTCGCTCGAGCATGTGCGTCATCTCATGAGCGTGCACCACATCCGCCATCTGCCCGTGATCGACGATTTCGCGCTCGCCGGCGTCATCAGCATGCGCGACGTTTCGAGCGCGTTTGACGATGTGGCCGTGACGACGCAGACAGCGGCCTGATCTCGCTCTGCTCTCTCCCGGCCGCGGCCGGCAGGACTTGAGCTGCTCCTCGAGGTCCGCATACGACACCCCGCTTTTGCATGATGGCGTTGCCCGTCCGGCTTCCGCCCCCGGTAGACTTTTGCCGGAGGTGACGCCATCCTGCCCCCCTGAAATCAGAACAAAAGGCAATCGCGCGCCTGGCAGGGAAACAGAGGGCAGAATGATCAAAACGCGTTTCACCGAACTTGTCGGCGTCGAGCACCCGATCGTGCAGGGCGGCATGCAATGGGTCGGCCGCGCCGAGCTGGTCGCGGCCGTGGCCAATGCCGGCGCGCTCGGCTTCATCACCGCGCTGACGCAGCCGACGCCGGAAGACCTCACCAAGGAAATCGCGCGCTGCCGCAGCCTGACCGACAAGCCGTTCGGCGTGAACCTCACCATCCTGCCCTCGATCAAGCCGCCGCCCTACGCGGAATACCGCCAGGCCATCATCGAGAGCGGCATCAAGATCGTCGAGACCGCCGGCAACAAGCCGCAGGAGCACGTCACCGAATTCAAGAAGCACGGCATCAAGGTCGTGCACAAATGCACCAGCGTGCGCCACGCGCTCTCGGCCGAGCGCATGGGGGTCGACGCGATCTCGATCGACGGCTTCGAATGCGCCGGCCATCCCGGCGAGGACGACACGCCCGGCCTGATCCTGATCCCGACCGCCGCCGACAAGGTGAAGATCCCGATGATCGCCTCCGGCGGCTTCGGCGACGGCCGCGGCCTGGTCGCCGCACTCGCGCTCGGCGCCGAGGGCATCAACATGGGCACGCGCTTCATGTGCACCAGGGAGAGCCCGATCCATCAGCTCATCAAGGAAAAGATCGTCGCCAATGACGAGCGCGAGACCGAGCTGATCTTCCGCACCATGCGCAACACCTCGCGCGTCGCCAGGAACGCGATCTCGACCAAGGTGGTCGCGATGGAGAAGGAAGGCGCGAAATTCGAGGACGTCCGCGATCTCGTCGCCGGCGCGCGCGGCAAGATGGTCTATGCGACCGGCGATGCCGACGAAGGCATCTGGTCGGCCGGCCAGGTGCAGGGCCTGATCCACGACATTCCGTCCTGCGCCGAGCTGATCTCGCGCATCATCAGCGAGGCCGAGGCGATCATGCGCGAGCGGTTCGAGGCCATGATGTCCGGCGGCAAGCGCCAGGCCGCGGAATAAGCCGCCGAATGAGTCCCGCTACTCCGAGGGTGTTGATCCATGAAAGCCTATGTCTACGGCGCCAATGGCGCTGCCATCACCGACGTTCCAAAACCCGCGCCGAAGGGCACGCAGGTGCTGGTGCAAGGTCCATGCCTGCGGGCTCAACCGCGCCGATCTCGGCATGACCAAGGGCCACGCCCACGGCGCCGCCGGCGGCGTCGGCACCGTGCTCGGCATGGAATGGGCCGGCGAAGTCGCCGAGCTCGGACCGGACGCCAGGGGCGTCAAGGTCGGCGACAAGATCATGGGCTCGGGCGGTCAGGCCTTTGCCGAATATACGCTGGCCGATCACGGCCGGCTGTTCCGCGCGCCCTCGAACATGAATTTCGACGAGGCGGCCACCCTGCCCGTCGCGCTCGCCACCATGCACAACGCCGTCGTCACCAACGGCGCGCTGCAGCCGGGCCAGACCGTGATGATCCAGGGCGCGAGCTCCGGCGTCGGGTTGATGGCGATGCAGATCGCCAAACTCAAGGGCGCAAAGCTCGTGGTCGGCTCGTCGACCGATGCGTATCGCCGCGGGCGTCTGAAGGAATTCGGCGCCGATCTCGCCGTCGATTCCTCCGATCCCGGCTGGGTCGATCAGGTGCTGAAGGCAACCAATGGCGAAGGCGTCGACCTCATCGTCGACCAGGTCTCCGGCAAGGTCGCGAACCAAAATCTCGCCGCAACCAAAATCAAGGGCCGCATCGTCAATGTCGGCCGGCTCGGCGGCACCCGCGCCGAGTTCAATTTCGACCTGCATGCCGCGCGCCGCATCAACTATATCGGCGTCACCTTCCGCACCCGCACCATCGAGGAAATCCGCGAGATCTTCGACGAGGTCCGCAAGGACATCTGGGGCGCGGTGGAAATCGCGCAAGCTGCAACTGCCGATCGACAAGGTCTACAAGTTCGACGAGATCGGCAAGGCGTTCGAGCACATGGAAGCCAACAAGCATCTCGGCAAGATCGTCGTGACGCTGTAGCTCGGCTCTCGTGTCCCGGACGCGGTGCAGCGCGTCAGCGGTGCAGCGCAGAGCCGGGACCCAGCTTGACCGTAATGGGCCGCGGATCAGCAGCGCAGTACTTCGCACTGCGCAGCGTCCGGGGCACGAGATTTCAAATCGCAACAATTCGTAAATCGCTTCTGCGAATGAGTAGCGATTGCGTATCCAGATCTTTGCTTTCACAGGATACGTCGCCCTGCTAAACGGGCGCGCATGAGCGCGCACGGTCACAGCATCAAAACCCGCGTCGCGGCGATCTCGGTGATCGCCAGCGCCGGTATGGCCGTGGCCAAGTTCGTGGTCGGCATTCTCATCGGTTCGCTGGCGCTGATCTCCGAAGCCCTGCACAGCTCCGTTGATGTGGTCGCGACCATCATCACCTGGCTGGTGGTGCGGGTGTCTGACCAGCCGGCCGACGCCGAGCATCATTACGGCCACGGCAAGTTCGAAAGCATCTCCGCGCTCGGGGTGATCGCCCTGCTCTATGTGCTGGCCGGCGGCATCCTGGTCGAATCCTGGAGCCGCCTGCGCGAGGGCTCGCCACCGCCGATCATCTCGGCGGTTCCGTTTGTGGTGCTCGTGGTCGACATCGCCGTGAATTTCTGGCGGGCGCGCGCGCTGCATCGCACCGCTCGCGAGACCCAAAGCCAGGCGCTGGCCGCCGACGCGCTGCACTTCACCTCCGACGTGCTCGGCTCGATCGCCGTCATCATCGGGCTTGCGCTGGCCGGATTCGGCTTCTGGTGGGGCGATGCCGCCGCCGCGATCGCGGTCGCGATCATGATCGCCGCGCTCGGCCTGCGGATGGCGCGCTCCACCGTGGAAACGCTGCTCGACCGCGCGCCCGAGGGCGTCCCGGAGACGGCTGCGGACGCGATCCGCGCCGTGCCCGGGGTGGTCGACATCGAGCGACTGCGCGTGCGCATGGTCGGACCGACCTATTTCATCGACACCGTCGCCAAGGTGCCGCGCACCTATCCGATCGACCGCGTCGAGGAGATCAAGGGCAAGGCGCAGGCCGCAGTGAGCGAGGCGCTCGGCGATGCCGATCTTACCTTCGCGGCGATTCCGGTCGCGCTCAACGACGAAAGCGTGCGCGAGCGCATCATGGTGATCGCGCGCAATTCCGGCCTCGCCGTGCACCACGTCACCGTCCACGACCTCGGCGGCAAGCTGATCGTCAGCATCGACCTCGAGGTCGACGGCGAGATGGCACTGACCGCCGCCCACGACATCGCGCAGTCGCTGGAGCAGAGTATCTGTGACGAATTCGGCGCCGACGTCGAGGTCGACACCCATATCGAACCCCTGGAACCCGAATTGCCGCACGGCATCGACGCCGCGCCGGAACGGGTCGAGACCATCAGAGCGGCGCTGGCGCGCTTTGCCGCCGACACCGCGATCCATGACATTCACAATGTGCGGGTGCGCGACACCGAGGCCGGCGAAATCGTCAACTTTCATTGCCGCGCCGCGCCGTCGATGAGCGTGACCAGGGTACACGAGAACGTCGACGAGATCGAGCGCGCGCTGCGCCGCGCTTTCCCGACCGTGAAGCGCGTCATCAGCCACGCCGAGCCGCCGCGCGCATAAGCCGCGTGTGTCACACGCTATATTTGAATCGGACCACTCGTTCCCCTTTCGGACTCACAACTTCCGTATTTTCACGTGAGCGATTCTCCGTTGGACAAGATTTATTTGCGTTAAGGAATTGTTGACTCTCGACAGCCCACGAAAACTGGATTCAAATCACGTTGATTCGGAAGTCGACGTGGGGTTCTTCCGAACGCGTATTGAATCAATTTTCGGCGGGGGACCAAGGCATGGCGCGTGCGCATGCGGCGAACGCGTGCGCCCAATCCGATTCGATCAAGGGATTGGCGCAATCGATCGCAAAGCCGGCCTATCACCGGCTGCTGACTGCCGAGCCTGCGCTGCGCCGCGCCGTTCCCACCCTGATCATCGCCTTCCTGATCACCATCTGCCTCGGCGCTTTCGTCCAGGTGCTCGACCAGAGCCGGCAGAAGCGCAAGGCCAACGAGCGCGATCTTGCCGCGCTGTCCGACTGTCTCGCCGAACGCATCGACCGTCTCGTCTCCACCAGGCAGGACCGGTTTGCCAATATCGAGCGCCTGCAATTCCTGCTGCCCGACCTGATCCCGGCCTGGGCCATCGCCGCGGGCCGCCATGTCATCGTCGCCGGCGCCGACCGCCGCATCCTCGCCCGCGTCCCGACCGAAGCGAGCTTCGGCCAGACCGACAGCGTTCTCGACACCATCAGCTCGGCGCAATTGCTGGGCGCGCCGAGCCTGCAGGGCAAGGTCAACGACATCATCCTGCCGAGCGGCAATCGCGCGCTGGTGACGACGATGCTGATCAAGGCGCTGCCCGGGCGGATCATCGTGCTGCAGGAAAATGTCGAGCCGGTCTGGGGCTCGGATTCCGCGCTGTCGGTGACGCTGTCGGCGACGACGGGTTTTGTCGTGCTGATCCTCGGCTTCGCCTTTCACTGGCAATCCACCCGCGCCCGCGAGGGCGACCTGATCAACGACGCCGTACGCGGCCGGATCGACACCGCGCTCAACCGCGGCCGCTGCGGCCTGTGGGATTGGGACCTGTCGCGGGGGCGGATTTTCTGGTCGCAATCGATGTTCACCATGCTCGGGCTGGACGCGCGCGGCGATCTCTTGACGTTCGGCGAGGTCAATGCGCTGGTGAAGTCCGACGACATCGATCTGTTTGGGATCGCGGAGCGGCTGATCGCCGGCGAGATCGATCATATCGACCAGACCTTCCGTATGCAGCACGCGAACGGCCACTGGATCTGGCTTCGCGTCCGCTGCGAGCTGAGCCGTAACGGCGAAGGCAGCCACCATTTGATCGGCATTGCCCTCGACATCACCGAACAGAAGAGCCTTGCCGAGAAGAGCATCGAGGCGGACCTGCGGCTTCGTGACGCGATCGAGACCATCTCCGAAGCCTTCGTGCTGTGGGACGCCGGCGATCGCCTCGTGCTCTGCAACTCGCACTTCCAGAAACTGCACAAGCTGCCGGATACGGCCGTGACCCCCGGCACCTCCTACGAGACGGTGATCGAGGTCGGCTGCATGCCGGAGGTCCGCACCCGCCAGCACGAGAGCGTCAACCAGGCGCCGGGCGCGCGCACCTTCGAGGCGCAGCTCGATGACGGCACCTGGCTGCACATCAGCGAGCGCCGCACCAAGGACGGCGGCTACGTCTCGGTCGGCACCGACATCACCCGCATCAAGGAACACGAACAGAAGCTGGTCGACAACGATCTGCGTCTGCGCGCCACGGTGCGCGACCTGAAGCGTTCGCAGGCCGCGCTGGAGCGGCAGACCATCGAGCTCG
Source organism: uncultured Alphaproteobacteria bacterium (assembly GCA_963821965.1). Classification (GTDB taxonomy): domain Bacteria; phylum Pseudomonadota; class Alphaproteobacteria; order Rhizobiales; family Xanthobacteraceae; genus Bradyrhizobium. Next base: position 1,192,142 of record CAWGFY010000005.1, on the reverse strand, counting down.
CCGACCTCGCCGAGCGCTACGCGCAGGAGAAGGGGCGCGCCGAGGAAGCCAACGCGACCAAGTCGAAATTCCTGGCCAATATGAGCCACGAGCTGCGCACGCCGCTCAACGCCATCATCGGCTTCTCCGAGATCATGGAGAGCGGCATGTTCGGTGCGCTCGGCTCGGAGAAATACCGCGAATATTGCCACGACATCCTCACTAGCGGGCATTATCTGCTGGAAGTCATCAACGACATCCTCGACATGTCCAAGATCGAGGCCGGCCGCATGAAGCTCGACATGGAGCCGCTCGATCTGTCGCGCACGCTCGCCGAATCGCTGCGCGTGGTCTCGGGCCGCGCGCAGGACAAGAGCCTCGTGCTCGACGCCGACATCGGGCAGAGCATCCCCGTGGTCGCCGACCGCCGTGCTACCAAGCAGATCATCGTCAACTTGCTCTCGAACGCCGTGAAGTTCACGCCCGAGGGCGGCAAGATCGTGGTGCGAAGCCACGTATTGGACGACCGCATCGTGCTCCTGATCGCCGATTCCGGCATCGGCATTGCGCAGCAATCGCTGAAGCGCCTCGGCCGTCCCTTCGAACAGGTCGAGAGCCAGCTCACCAAGACCTATCACGGCTCCGGCCTCGGACTTGCGATCGCCCGCTCGCTCGCGCATCTGCACGGCGGCTCCATGAAGCTGCGTTCCAGGCTCGGCAGCGGCACGGTGGTGCGCGTCTCCCTGCCGCGCAGGCCCACCGAGAAGGCGGCGGCGTAGCTGCTCCGCTGTCGTCCCCGCCTAGTGCGCAATTGCGCACGGGGAGCGGGGACCCATACCGCGGAATCTTTCGATAGACGCAGGTGGTAGACGCTCCGCACGACACCACGGCCTGTGGTTATGGATCCCGGATCGCGCTCGCTAACGCTCGCTTGTCCGGGACGACAGTGAGTTTGCTTTCCGATTTGATTGTCATACAGCCAGAGGCTCGCATTCCCGCAGCGCGATTTGCGTCCGCGCTTGACTCGTCGGGCAAAACAGGCGGCGGGTTTTTGCGGTTGCCGCGGGTAAAGCATCAGCCGAACGCCGTAGTGCCTTCGCGTCCGCGTTCGGCTATCCAGCCATCAAATTCAGTCACCACAGGAAGCCGCTGATGATGTTTCGAAGGACCGGTCTGACACTGCTGGCGCTGGTATGGATCGCGCAGGCCCATTCGCAGGGCCTTTCGATCACTGTCGCCTCTACGACCTCGACCGAACAATCCGGGCTGTTCGGTTATCTGCTGCCGCGCTTCACCGAGGCGACGAATATCGGCGTGAAGGTCGTTGCGGTCGGCACCGGCCAGGCGCTGGACATCGGGCGGCGCGGCGATGCGGATGTCGTGTTCGTTCACGACCGGCCGAGCGAGGACAAGTTCATGGCCGAAGGCCAGGGCGTGAAGCGCTTCGACGTCATGTATAACGACTTCGTCATTGTTGGACCAAAATCGGACTCGGCGCATGTCGCCGGCGACAAGGACGTCGTCGATGCCTTGCGCAAGATCGCGGCGACGAAAGCTTTGTTCATTTCGCGCGGCGACCGTTCCGGCACGCATGAGGCGGAACTGCGGCTGTGGAAACAGGCCGGCATCGATCCGGGACCGGCGAAGGGCAGCTGGTATCGCGAGATCGGTCAGGGCATGGGACCCGCGCTCAACATGGCCTCGTCCTCGAACGCCTATCTCCTGTCCGACCGCGGCACCTGGCTGTCGTTCAAGAACCGCGGCGACCTTGCTGTCCTCACCGAAGGCGACAAGCGGCTGTTCAACCAATATGGCGTGATGCTGGTCAACCCGGAGAAACATCCGGCGGTGAAGGCAAAGGAGGGACAGGCTTTCATCGACTGGCTGATCTCGCCGAAGGGCCAGGAGACCGTCGCTGCTTACAAGGTCGGCGGCGAACAGCTATTTTTTCCCAATGCCTCCCACTAGCAGAAACGCGACGGTCGAGACTGCGACGCTGAGCGTCAGCAGGATCAGCCCCAAGCCCAGCGCCAGCGGCAGATCGCCCTTGCTGGTTTCGAGCGCAATCGCGGTCGTCATGGTCCGCGTGTAACCGCTGATGTTGCCGCCGACGATGATGATGGCGCCGACCTCGGCGATGGCCCTGCCGAACGCCGCGAGAAACGCGGTCAGCAGCGACGAGCGCCCGAGCGCGAACAGCAATACGATACTGCGCGGCCGCGACAGACCGTCGGTATGTGCGAGATCGGCGTATTCCGCCCATAGCAGCGTGGACGGACGGTGCACCAGCGCTACCACGATCGGCGCAGCGAGCAGCGTTTGCGCAATGACCATCGCGGCCGGCGTGAACAACAGCCCGGCGGATCCAAGCGGACCGGACCGCGACAACAGGAGGTAAAGCGCAAGGCCGACCACGACCGGCGGCAGGCCGAGGAACGCGTTGGTCAGTATGACAATGACCTCGCGGCCGCGAAATTTCACGATGGCAAGCCATGCGCCGAAGGGCGCGCCGATGAGCAACGCGATCACGCTCGCCGACAGGCTCACTCGGAGCGACAGGCCAACGATGCTCAGGAGCTCGGGGTCGAGGGAGCCGATCAGGGCAAGAGCCGAGGCGACCGATCGCGCGAAGTCATTCATCCAAAAAGCACCGACGGGATTGCGAAATGGAGCGGCCCGGCCGCGCGGCTGTCCTAGACCACCGGAGATCGGCCGCCGTCGACATTGATCGCCGTGCCGGTGATGTACGAGCCCTGTTCGGAAGCAAGGAAGCAGGCAAGGTTGGCGAACTCTTCCGCCGTACCGATCCGCCCGAGCGGCGTGCCTTTGGCCAGCCCCTTGGCGAACTCGCCGAAATCCATATTCGGCGCCTGCGCCGCGTGCCGCTTGACCCATTGATCGCTCATGATCAGGCCGACCAGCATGGCATTGACGAGGATATTGTGCTCGCCGCCCTCGTTGGCCATCACCTTGGTCAAGGCCATGCCGGCCGCGCGGGACACGGACGTGGGCGCAGAATTACCCGCCGGCGCCTTCGCATAGGTGTTGAGCACATTGATGATCCGGCCCCATTTGCGCTGCTTCATCCCTCCCCAGACCAGCCGGCTGAAGCGGATCGCGGCAAAGACCTTCAGATCGAAATCCTCCTGCCAGGCTTCATCGCTGATGCCTTCGAATGCCAAGGTGCGCGCCGTTCCGGCGTTGTTGACGAGCACGTCGATCTTGCCGAAATCGGCGACCACCTGATTGTGGATCCTGGTAATCTCGGCGGCCTTGGACACGTCGCAGACATAGTCCTTGACCGCGAGCCCGTCCCTGGCGAGCGCCTCGCGGGCGGTCTTCAGGTCGGCCGCCCCTCGCGCGAGGATCGCCACCTTCGCGCCGGACTCGGCAAATCGGCGCGCCACCGCCAGTCCAATGCCCTTGCTGCCCCCGGTCACGACGGCGACCCGATCCTTCATCGACAAGTTCATTTTCGTTCCTCCCCAACTTGATTTGGCTTGAACCTATCAAAGCGAGCATTCGGATCAACCACCCTCCACGACCCCCTTGAACACGCGGCGCACCTCGGCCTGCATGTCCTTGATGCGCGCCGCGAGCGCGGAGAAATCAGGCGCATCGCCGGCGCGGGCCATCACGCGCAGGAGGTCATTGCCCGCGGTTTCCGGATTGAATTTCCCGGTCACGCACAAGCGCATGACCTGCGTGAGATCGTGATAGAGCCTCGCGCCCGAGCGCAACACCTCGGCCGCCGGACGCGGCAGAAAGCCGAGTTGCTCGGCATTGTCGATCACCCGAAGCGTGTTGACGTCGAGGATTTCCGGCCGCGCCGCGGCGTACGCCAGCTGCAGATATTGCGCGATGAAATCGATGTCGGTGATGCCGCCCGCAGCGTTCTTCAGATCCCAGTGATCATCCTCGCCCTTCTCCTGCGCAATCGCGCGGCGCATGTCGGCCACGTCATGGGCGGTGGCGATTGTATCGCGCGGCCGGGTCAGAGCATCGCGAATGACCGCTTCGATCCGCGCGCGAAACGCCGGCGAAGCCGAGATCACCCGCGCCCGCGTCAGCGCCATATGCTCCCAGGTCCAGGCCTCATTCTCCTGATACTGCGCGAAGGAATCGATATGCGACGCCAACGGGCCGGCGCGGCCGGAGGGCCGCAGCCGCATGTCGATGTCGTAGAGCACGCCGTAATTGGTGCGCGTGGTGAACGCGCTGATCAGCCGCTGTGTGAAGCGCGCAAAATAATGCGCGCCCTGCAGCGAGCGCTCGCCGTCGGAGTCGGGACTATCAGCGTCGAAATCGTAGAGCAGGATCAGATCGAGATCGGAGGACGCCGTCATCTCGCGGCTGCCGAGCCGGCCCATGGCGACGACGGCGGTCTCCTGCCCCTCGATGCGGCCGTGCTGTGACGCGAAGCGATCGGTCACCAGGCCGTGCACGGTGTGGACGATGCCCTCCGCCACATCGGCAAAGGCGGTGCCGGCCTGGCGCGCCGAGACCGTGCCGGACAGGATGCGCGTGCCGATCAGGAACAGGCTTTCCTGCCCGAACAGGCGCAGCCGATCCAGAAATTCCTCATAGGAGTTGGCGTCCTTCAGCGTCGCCGCCAGCCGTCCCGACAACTCGCGCTGGTCGGGCATCGCGCCGAAGAAGCGCGGATCGATCAACCCGTCCATCAATTGCGGCTGCCGCGCCAGCATGTCGCCGAGGCGAGGTGCGGCGCCAAGCACCAGCCCCACCAGGGCGACAATCTCGCGGTTCTGCCCCAATAGCGTGACCAGCCGCTCGCCACGCTGCAACGCTTGCAGGAAATCGTCGAACACGGCGACCGCCCGGTCCGGCTCTTCGGCATCCGCGAGGCCGTCGATCAGAACAGGCACGAATTCGTTGAAAGCGCCGCGCGTCGCCTCGTTGCGGAACACCCGGTATTCGCCGCTCATCCATTGCTGCACGGTTCCGGCAATCTTGACCGGTTGTTTGAAGCCGAGCGCGGTCAGATGCTCGAGCAGGCGTTGGTCTTCGGCGCCGGCGGCATAGTTCATGTCGGGCAGTTTCGCAGTGCCGGTCGGATCGCCCTCGAACAGCTTGCCGTAATGGCCCTGCACGATGTCGAGCTGTGCGAGCAGATCCTTCGCAAAGGCGGCGCGGCCGTCATAGCCAAGAAAGCAGGCGAAGCGTTCGACCGCTTCCGCCGTGTCGGGCAGGCTGTGGGTCTGCTCGTCCGCGATCATCTGCAGCCGGTGCTCGACGCGGCGCAGGAACAGGTACGCGGCCGTCAATTGGTCGCGCGCCTCGAGAGTGATCCAGTTGCTGGAGGCGAGCACGCCCAGTGCATCCAGGGTCGGCCGCACCCGCAATTCGGCGTGCCGGCCGCCGGCGATCAATTGCTGGGTCTGGGCAAAGAACTCGATCTCGCGGATACCGCCGCGGCCGACCTTGACGTTATGGCCTTCGACCGAAACCTCGCTTTGGCCGCGATAGGTCTGCATCTGCCGCTTCATGTCGTGCACGTCGGTGAGCGCGGCGAAGTCGAGATGCTTGCGCCAGACGAACGGCGCGATGTCGGCGATCATCCGCTCGCCCGCGCTCGCGTCGCCCGCACACACTCGCGCCTTGATCATGGCGGCGCGCTCCCAAGTCCGCCCTTCCCGCTCGTAATAGTTCAAGGCCGCGTTCGTCGACATCGCCACCTGTGTCGACGCCGGGTCCGGCCGCAGCCGAAGGTCGACACGGAACACATAGCCGTCACCGGTGCGCTGCTGCAGAAGCCGCGCCAGCGCCTGCGTGACGCGCACGAAGAACGGCTGCGGCTCGATGTCATCAGCCAGGGTCGAGGCCTCGGCATCGAAGAACACGATGAGGTCGATGTCGCTCGAATAGTTGAGTTCGCCCGCGCCCATCTTGCCCATGGCAAGCACGAACAGGCCGCTGCCCTGTTCCGGCCGGTCCTTGTCAGGCGGCGACAGCCGGCCTCGCGCCGCTTCCTGGCGCAGGAGATAGCACAGCGCCGCTTGCACCGAAGAGACCGCGATCTCGGTCAGCGCCGCCGTCACTTGCATGACCGGCCAGACGCCGCCGATGTCGCACAGCGCGATCAGGAGCGCAGCTTCCGACTTCATGCGGCGGAGCAGACGCATGACATCTGCCTCGCCGCTCGCCGTAAGCACCTCGCGCGAAGCAGTCTCGATCAGCGCGGCAAGATGCGGCTCCGGGTCGCAGCGCAGCAGCCGGATCGCCCGATCGGGATCGTCGCGGATCAGGTCGAACAGATAGGGAGAGAATTCGGCGAGCCCGAGCAGGATGGTGCGAACAAAAGGATGCGCGGTCAGCGCCCCGACCGCAGCCGACTGCTCCGGCGCGAGATCGGCGAGCCAGTTGCCAAAAATCAGTTCGGCCTTGTCGGGCGCGAGCACATGCGGTCCAGTGACGAACTGCGCTGCCAGCATGTTGTGATCCGCAGGTCCCGGCGCGGAATGCTTCATGCCACCTTCTGTGGCACATCCTGCGTTTGGCTCGCAAGCCTGTCACTGGAACCCGCGCGCGCGGGGATGAGCAAGCTCGCAACAAGGCCGGGATTGGCGTCGCTGAGCCTGAGCTCGCCGCCGTGGAGCGTCGCAACCGCGGAAGCGAGGCTGAGGCCGAGGCCGGAGCCGGGCTGGCTGCGGCTCGAATCCAGCCGCACGAAACGTTCCACCGCATGCTTGCGTTCGCTCTCCGGAATACCGGCGCCGTGGTCGGTCACGCGCAGCAGCACCTGGTCGCCTTCGCGCAAGGCTTCGATCAGGATCTGCCGGGCTTCCAGGCTCACCACCGGTCCGTCGGCCGCGGGCTTGCCGTACTTGATCGCGTTCTCGACGAGATTGGCGAGCGCCTGGCTGATCAATTCGCGATTGGCGTGGATCGGCGCCGGCGCTGTCTTGACCTTCAGGGTCATACCGTCGTCTTCCGCGAGCGGCTCATAGAGTTCATGGATGCCGTTGGCGACCTCGGAGGCGTCGAAGTCGTCCATGTTGCCGCGCGCCTGTCCTGATTCGGCGCGCGCGATCATCAACAGCGCGTTGAAGGTGCGGATCAGCCCGTCGGACTCGTCGATGGTGCGCTCCAGCGCGGCGCGATAGTCCGCCTCGCTGCTGGATTTTGCCAGCGCCTCCTCGGCGCGGTTGCGCAGCCGCGTCAACGGCGTCTTGAGATCATGGGCGATGTTGTCGGAAACTTCCTTCAATCCCGTCATCAGCGCTTCGATCTGCGCCAGCATGGCGTTGAGGTTGCGGGCGAGCCGGTCGAGCTCGTCGCCGCTGCGTCCGACCGGCAGGCGGCCCGAGAGATCGCCGGCCATGATGCGCTGGGTGGTGCCGGTCATGGCATCGATCCGCTGCAGCACGCGGCGCGCGACAAAGATGCCGCCGCCGATGCCGAGCACCACCACCACCAAGATCGACCATTGCGCCGCCTTGGCGACGATGCCGAACAGGCGGCGCCGCTCCTCGAGGTCGCGGCCGATCAGAAGCCGAAAGCCGCCGCTCAGCTGGGTGACGTAGACGAGCGCGCGGTGATCGGTGTTGTCCTGATCCTCCATCCGGCGGTAGGCCGTCTCGGACCAGCCGTTGGTGCCCATCACGCCGGGCGCGAGCGATCCGACATTGCCGGCGATCGCCTGCCCTTCCGACGTGGTGACGAGATAGAGATTGGCGCCGGGCCGCAGCGCTCGGCTTTCGACGGTGGGGATCAACAAGCGCAGGCCACGCCGATTGTAGAGGTCGGAGATTTCGGCGGTCTCGCCGCTCACCGTGGTGGTGATCTGCTCGGTGATCAGGCGGCGCGTGTTCCAGGCGAAATAACCGAGCAGCGACGCCGCGAACAGCGCGAACAGAAAGAGATAGACCAGCGTCAGACGGAACGCGGTCGTTCGGATCAGCTTACCGAATGCCGTCACGAATCATGTACCCCGCGCCGCGAATGGTATGGAGCAGCGGCCGCTCGAATCCCTTGTCGATCTTGGAGCGGAGCCGCGAAATATGAACGTCGATGACGTTTGTTTGGGGATCAAAGTGATAATCCCAGACGTTCTCGAGCAGCATGGTGCGTGTCACCACCTGTCCCGCATGCTTCATCAGGTATTCGAGCAGGCGGAATTCGCGCGGCTGCAAGGTCAACTCCTCCTTGCCGCGGCTCACGCGATGCGACAGCCGGTCGAGCTCGAGATCGCCGACCCGGTAGGTGGTTTCCTCGGCAGGCCCGACATTGCGGCGCGACAGCACTTCGACGCGCGCCAGCAGCTCGGCGAATGAATAGGGTTTCGGCAGATAATCGTCGCCGCCGGCACGCAGGCCCTTGATGCGGTCGTCGACCTGGCCGAGCGCGGACAGGATCAGCACCGGCGTGCGGTTGCCCTTGTCGCGCAGCGCGCCGATCAGCGACAACCCGTCGCGCTTCGGCAGCATGCGGTCGACCACCAGCACGTCGTAGTCGCCGCTCTCGGCCATCGAAAGGCCTTCCTCGCCGTCGCCGGCGAGATCGGCGACGTAGCCGACCTCGCGGAACGCCTTCACCAGATAATCGGCGGACTCGCGGTCGTCTTCGATGATCAGGATTTGCATTTGCGGAGCAATGGCGGGAGCAGTGGCGGTCACGTTCGTGGCTCCTTCAACATGACGCGACCGGCTTTGTCATGCAAGGCGACCGGGCGCCATCGGGTTGGCCGAAAAGGCGGGCGGTGAAGCTGGGGGACCTCACCGCCCTAGAACCTTCCGACGGAGGGGGGCGTATTCCACCGGAAGGATGCTGGAGGGAGCGGGCTTGTGACCCGCTCCCCGGAAAGAGCCGTCGGCGGGGGCGACTGATGCCGGCGACACCCTCCATCTCGTGAACTCTCAGCCCTTGGCGAGCGGCACGGCGACGAAGCGCGACTGTCCGCCGCTCTTCACGCGCATCAGCACGACATTCTTGTTGTCGTCTTTTGCGGCATTGATGGCGTCACGCACGTCAGCCGGGCTTGCGACCGTCTTGCCGGCGACCTCGAGGATGACGTCGCCTTCCTTGAAGCCGCGCTCGGCGGCCGCGCTCTTGGGATCGACTTCGGTCACGACGACGCCATCCTTGCCGGCGCCGGCGACGCTGTTGGCGGGAGCAACGGTGAGCCCGAGCTTCGGCACATCGGTGCCGCGCGAGGCCTTACCCTTGTCGTTGTTGTCGTTATCGGCCTTGGCCTCGATCGTGTTCGGCAGCGTGCCGAGCGTGAGGTTGACGACCTTGTCCGAGCCCTTGTGCATAACATTGAGCTTGACCGAGCTGCCGGGCGGAATGCCGCCGATGGTGCGGGCGAGCTCGCGCGCATCCTTCACCGTCTCGCCATTGACCGAGGTGATAACGTCGCCGGATTCGATGCCGGCCTTCGCCGCGGGGCCGTTGGCCTGCGGTTCGGCGACCAGCGCGCCTTCGGCCTTCTTCAGGCCGAGGCTGTCGGCGATCTCGGGCGTTACGGGCTGAATCTGCACGCCGATCCAGCCGCGGCTCACCGAGCCCTTGTCCTTGAGCTGGTTGATGACGTTCTTCACCGTCGCCGAGGGAATCGAGAAGGCGATGCCGACGCTGCCGCCGGACGGCGAATAGATCGCGGTGTTGACGCCGACCACTTCGCCTGCGGTGTTGAAGGCCGGACCGCCCGAGTTGCCCTTGTTCACGGGCGCGTCGATCTGGAGGAAGTCGTCATACGGACCGCTGCCGATGTCGCGGCCCATCGCCGAAACGATGCCGGCCGTCACCGTGCCGCCGAGGCCGAACGGGTTGCCGACCGCGAGCACCCAATCGCCGATGCGGGGCTTGCCGTCGGAGAGTTTCGCAAACTGGAAGTTCGATGCGCCTTCGACCTTGATCAGGGCGAGATCGGTGCGCGCATCGGTGCCGATCACCTTGGCGCTGTGGGTCTTGCCGTCATCGGTGGTGACCTCGACCTTGTCGGCGCCGTCGACCACGTGATTGTTGGTGACGGCATAGCCGTCAGCCGAAATGAAGAAGCCCGAGCCCTGGCCGGTCACCTGGCCGCGGCCGCGCGGACGCAGGCCCGGCGGCAGGCCGTCCGGTCCGCCGAAGCGGCGGAAGAAGCGCTCCATCGGCGAGCCCGGCTGGAACGGCGTGTCATCATTGTTGTCGTCGTTCTTGGCCAGCTTCTCGGCGATGTTGACCTTGACCGAAATCACCGAAGGCTTCACGCGCTCGACGATGTCGGCGAAGCCGATGGGCTGCGCGACCTTGTTCTGCACCTCGTTGTTGACCTGCGCATGCGCCGTGCTGGTGAAGATATCGACCGGACGGCCGGACGGGCCAAAACCGTAGACGGCGACGCCAAGGCCGGCGACGACGGAGGCCATCAGCGCAAACTTGCGCGCCGACAGAAGCGAGCGCGGCCTGGAATAGGACGGGAACGACGAGAGGTCGGTCGGACGTTCGGTCATGCAGTGTTCTCCAAATACCCAGAATCGAATCGACGGCGCGGGGGTGCCACCCTTTCGCGATGAAGATGGGGTTTGTCGCCTTACAGCGCGCTGGCGGCGGAGTTAAACTTTGGTAATGAAGGCCGTCTGGAATGCGGCACAATAGCGCAGGTCCGACAAGGACTTGCCGCGACGCGCTCGCCCGGAATTAGACCAAAAGCGAAGCCCGGAAACCGGCCTTCGGAGGGTGTTCCAGGAACGCCTTCTATCGCCTTGCTTCACTGCCTTTTTCAGCGCTGACCGTTGGGACTGTCTCACCGGCCATAAGCAGTTTGAGCCGCGCCTGTTCCTCCGGCGTCAGTCCATCGCTGGCAGGAACCTCGCTCGATCCCGATTTCCGCCGCCGCACCTGCAACCACAGCACCAGCCCGCCACCGAACAGCACCAGCGGCGGAACAAGCCACAGCAGCAGCGTCTGGCGCTCGAAACGCGGCTTCGAGCAGCACGAACTCGCCATAGCGCGCGACCAGGAAATCGATCACCTGCGCGTCGCTGTCGCCGGAGGCGATGCGCTCGCGCACCAAAAGGCGCAGGTCGCGCGCCAGCGGCGCCTCGGAATCGTCGATCGACTGGTTCTGGCAGACCATGCAACGCAGTTCCTGCGACAGATGCCGCGCCCGCGCCTCCTTGGCGGGATCGGACATGACTTCGTCGGGCAGCACCGCGCGGACGGGCGCAGAGACACCCGACAACGCCGCCACGACGATCAAATTTGCGATCAGCTTTCGCATATGCCTCCAAAATCCAAGCTTCTACCTCACTCCGATATTTGGGTCATTCAATTCTTGCTGGACAAGGATATCGCATTATGCGATATTGCCAGCATGAGCCAGATTGGGTTTACCACGACGGCGACGCGTCAATGGCTCAAGCTTTCACCACAAATTCGCGATCGCATCGGCAAGAAATTGGAGACATTTGCGGCAACCGGACAGGGCGACGTCAAGAAACTCAAGGGTCAGGCCGGCGTCAGGCTGAGAGTCGGCGATTGGCGCGTCATCTTCTACGAAGAGGCCGGAGTAATCACCGTGGTAGCGGTCGGGCATCGTCGCGAGATCTACGATTGAGGGACGTGATGAAGGTAAAGTTCAAGATGACTTCTGACGGCGAGGTCGCCATCGTGCCCCGCGCTGAATACGAACGTCTTAAGGACTTGGCGCGTGAAGCCGAGGAAGACATCGGAACCGCACGCATCGTTGCACGAGCGAGAAAAGAAATCGCTGGCGGCGCGCCCGTGCTGCCGAAGGCGATCGTCGACCGTCTTGGAAATGGCGAGAACCCGGTTCGAGTTCTACGTCAATTTCGTCATTGGACACAGGACGAACTGGCGACAGCAGTCGGCATCGCACAAAATTATCTTTCCGATCTCGAAACCGGCAAACGCAAAGGTCCACTGGCTCTACACCGCAAATTCGCCAACGCGCTTGGCGTGCCGCTCGAATTGCTATCGACGGTCGCGGTATCGGAACAGGAATCCGACCCGGCGAGGTTTAACAAGCGTAAGCAAGTGATCGCCGACATGAGGCGTAGCCGTGGACAGCGTTAGCTAGCGGGCGTTTCGCCTATTCCGCCGCCTGCAGGCCGCGCAACGCCTTCGGCCGGTTTCGGCGCGCCGACGCGCAGCCGCCGGTCGGACAGCGACAACAGCCCGCCGAACGCCATCAGCACCGGGCCGAACCAGATCAGCAGCACCAGCGGCTTGTGATAGATGCGCACGGTAGATGCTGCCGTCGGCAGTGGTGTCACCGAGCGAGATGTAAAGCTGGCTCGCGCCGCGTGATTTCAGCGCGGCTTCCGTGGTCGACGTCCCGCGCGTCGTGAAGCTGCGCTTGGACGGCGTCATCACGCCGAGATCATCGCCGTCGAGGCTGACCTTGAACGACGCGATCAGTTCGCGATAGTTCGGCCCCTGTTGTTCCCGGAGGCGATCGAACTGCAGATCGTAGCCGGCGACTTTCACGGAATCGCCGGGCTTCATGGCTGAGATGTGCTCGCTGTTCCAGGTGGTCTCGCAGACGATCCCCATCAAGGCGATACCGATGCCGGCATGGGCGAAGGCCGAGCCCCAGACCGATCGCGGCAATCCGCCGGCACGCCGCAGCGAGACGCGATACGGCACACGGAACAATAGCACCCGCTCGGCGAGGTCGCTGATGGCGCCTGCAACCACAAACACGGCGAGCGCGATCGCCAGCGGAGCCAGCGCACTACCGCCGCTCGCCCATGCCCAGACAAGCGCGAGCGCACCCAACGCCGCGATGCCCGCTGCGATCAGCCGCTGGGCAGCGCCGTAGAGATCGCCGCGCTTCCATGCCAGCATCGGCGCAAAGGGCATTGCGATCATCAGCGGCACGAACAGCGGCCCGAAGGTCAGGTTGAAGAACGGCGCACCGACCGAAATCTTGTCGCCGGTCACTACTTCCAGCGCCAGCGGATAGAGTGTGCCGACGAATACGGTCGCGCAGGCCGTGGTGAGGAAGAGATTGTTCAGCACCAGCGCGCCCTCGCGCGAGATCGGCGCAAACAATCCGCCCTGCTTCAGCGACGATGCGCGCCCGGCAAACAGCGACAGGCTGCCGCCGATGAAGATGCAGAGGATCAGGAGGATGAACACGCCCCGCGTCGGATCGCTGGCAAAGGCGTGCACCGAGGTCAGGACGCCCGAGCGTACCAGGAAGGTGCCGAGCAGCGAGAGCGAGAAGGTCAGGATCGACAGCAAGATGGTCCAGACCTTCAACGCATTGCGCTTCTCCATCACCAGCGCGGAGTGCAGCAGCGCGGTGCCGGCGAGCCAGGGCATCAGCGAGGCGTTTTCGACGGGGTCCCAGAACCACCAGCCGCCCCAGCCGAGCTCGTAATAGGCCCAGTAGGAGCCCATCGCGATCCCGAGCGTCAGGAAAATCCAGGCGACGAGCGTCCACGGCCGCACCCAGCGCGCCCAGGCCGCGTCGATGCGGCCTTCGAGCAGCGCGGCGATGGCAAAGGAAAACGAGATCGAGAACCCGACATAGCCGAGATAGAGCATTGGCGGATGCACGGCGAGCCCGATGTCCTGCAGCACGGGATTGAGGTCCCTGCCCTCGACCGGCGGATTGGCCAGCCGCAGGAACGGATTCGAAGTCAGCAGGATGAACAGATAGAAGGCGCTGGCAATCCAGGCCTGTACCGCGAGCACGCGCGCGCGCAGCGACAGCGGCAGATTGTTGCCGAAGGCCGCGACCATGCCGCCGAACAAGGCGAGGATCGAGACCCACAGCATCATGGAGCCCTCGTGGTTGCCCCACACGCCGGTGACCTTGTAGATCAGCGGCTTCAGCGAATGCGAGTTCTCGTAGACATTGGCGACCGAGAAGTCCGACGTCACATGCAAGGTGACGAGCGCGGCAAACGACGCCAGCGTGAAGGCGAGTTGCGCCAGCGCGGTCGAGCGCGCGACATTCATCAGCGCGGCATCGCGCCAGTGCGCGCCGAGCATGGGCACGATCGACTGAATCAGCGCAAGCCCAAGCGCGAGCACCAGCGCATAATGTCCGCTTTCGGCAATCATGAGGCACTCCGTGCGTCGCAGCGCGTGGGCGGCGTGATGTTCATCGGCCTTGCGCCATAATCGTCCTTCCAGTGCCCCTGCTTCTTCAGGGCGTCGGCGACTTCCTTCGGCATATAGGTCTCATCGTGCTTGGCGAGCACGGTGTCGGCCCTGAATACGCCTGATGCATCGAGCGCGCCTTCGGCGACGACGCCCTGCCCTTCGCGGAACAGGTCGGGCAGCAGTCCCCTGTAGGCCACGGGCATTTTTGCGCTGCCGTCGGCGACTTCGAAGGTGACGGCACCGCCGCCGCATTTCAGCGAGCCCGGCTGCACCAGTCCGCCGAGCCGGAAGCGCTTGCCGGGGACGATGTGCTGCTCGGCGGCCATCGAGGGCGTCGAGAAGAACACGATGGAGTCGCGCAGCGCATAGAGCACGAGGCCCGCGGCAAAGGCGAGCACCGCGAGCGCGCATCCGATCATGGTCAGGCGGCGTTGCTTGCGTGTCATCCGTCCAGTCCCAGATTCTTCAGGCCGTCGTTCAGTTGCTTGAGCCGATCGGCATCGCCGCTGACCGCCTGGCGCGCGTCGGACAGCGCGCTCTTCGTCTTCTCCTGATCGCCCATCACGAGATAGGCGCGCACCAGCCGTAGCCAACCCTCGACATCGTCGCCGTTCTGCTTCAAGCGCGTCGCCAACCGCTCGACCATACCCTTGATCATGGCCTCGCGGTCGCCCGCGTTCATATCCTTGGCGGCGGCCATCGTCTCCGGCGACAACGCGGGCGCGGCGGGCGGCTCGCCGACCACGCGCGTCAACGCTGCCGTTACCAGCGACCGCCATGGTGCATTAGCCGGTCCCTTGGCGAGCATCGCGCGCCAGATCTCGGCGGCATCGGTTTTACGGCCATCCTGTTCGGCGGCAAGGCCGAGGAAATAGCTTGCCTTGGCCTCGCCGGCATCGAGCGCCAAGGCACGTTCGAACTCGGTCTTGGCCTCGGCTGTGACGACGCCGCCCGCGGCTGCCGCCGTTACCTCGCCGAGATCGGCGCGGCGGTCGGCGGTCTCGCCCGCATAGGTGATCGCGTTGCGGAAGGCGCGCACGGAATCGTCGAAGCGCCCGAGCCGCGCCAGCACCGGCGCAAGCACGGTCCAGCCGCGGCCGTCGGTCGGGTTCTTTTCCAGATGCTGCTCGACCTGTGCCACCAGCTGTTCCAGCGGCTGCTTGCCGTCGGTTCCGCGCGCGCGTTCGGCGAGCGGGAAATCACCGAGCCGCGGCGAACCCAGCGGGAGATAGGTCGCAACCGCAAGGATCGGCAGACCGACGAGCGCGACCACGGCAGCCACGCGACGCAGCCGGACATTCGACCCGACGGGAGCGTCGCGATCCTGATCCGCTGCCGCCAACAGGCGGCGGCCGATCTCGACGCGCGCGGCCTCGGCCTCGGCGGTTCCGATCAGTCCGGCCTGAAGATCGCTGTCGACCTCGGCGAGCTGATCCTTGTAGACGGTGGCCTCGTTGCCGCCGGCCTGCTTGCCGCCGCCAAGCCCCAACGGCAGCAGCACGGCAAAGATAGCCGCGGCTGTCATCAGCGCAAACACGAACCACAGCATCATCAGGCAATCCCGGCGGCGCTAGTGGAGCGGACCACTAGCTTGGCTCCGATGCGCCGCTTTACACCACTGCTAAGCGCAGCCGCAATTGACAATCATCAATTCGGCGTCAGTTGGTCGTCTGACAAAGCCAATTCATTTCAGGCGGTTAAGAGACCTCAAACGCAATGCTTTGCGCCACTTTCTCCCCGTGCAGATTGAAGGCCTCGAGGACATAGAGTCCGGCATTGACCGAATCCGGCAGGCGGATGCGCAACTGGCCCGCGGGCAGCGGCGACGAGATCGCGGTGACCGGGTCCGGCAACGGCCGACCACTGGCCGTGTCCACCAGCACGACCTTCGCCTTGATCATCAGGTTCCGGTAAGTCGCAGTGATGACACGGTTGTCGAGTTCGACGAAATGGATGGATGAATTCATGCAGGCAGCAAGCAGGGGCGTGACTCGCCGATGACCGTACCCGTCAATCCGCAGTTTATCAATCAGTAATTGCAAAATAAGGTTGATACTTACTGTTGCGCGCTGCGCGACGGCTTGCGCTCGCCGGCCAGCGCATTTTCCGCCGCCTTTCGCATCAGCGAGGCGTAGTCGCGGCCAAACAGCACCTCACTGAAGCGGATCGCCGCCTCGGCCTGCATGTGCCGATAGGCGCGGGCCCGGGCATCGCCGCCGCGCAGCAATTCCACCAGCGCCTCGGTGGCCTGCTCGACATAGTGCTGCAGGTCGGAATAGGTCCGCAGCGTCACTTCGTTGATCGCAAGCTCATCGGCGTAGGTGCGGCACACCGCGACGAAACCGATCAGCGAGACGACCTCCTCGACGTCGGTATTGTCCACCCTGGCGCCGGCCAGAATGTCCTTGTCGGTGCGCTGGCGCAGGATGCGCCGGACACGGCCCGGCACGCTGTCGATCTCGGATTGCAGGGTGTTGGAGATGTCGGCGCGGATGGAGGCGAGCTGCTTGCCCCAGCTCGAATCATTGCGCAAGTCGAGCTCGGTGCGCAGGCCCCGCGCACCCTCGTGCAGGGCCTTCAGGCCTTCGCCGATATCGGCAAACTGGCCGCGCCTGATATCCATGCGCAGACGTGCCGCCATGCAGTAGAGGTCGTGCAGCGCCAGCGAAACCGCGATGCCATAGGGGGTGGCGGCGACCCGCATCTCGTCGTCGGAGGCGGCCATCCTGATGGCGAGACGGATGATCTGCCATGGCGCGCTCAGCCGCTGCATCACCAGCGACAATGCGAACGGCAACAGCTGCGTGCTCTGCAGGGTCGGCACATTCAGCGCCGACATGATGGACTCCATCTGGGCATCGCCAAAGGCGCGCATATAGACAGGCAGGCGGGTGCCGAGCGTGTCGAGGGCTTCGCGGGCGGCGAGCAGCATGCCGATCGAAACCAGGTCCTCGATGACCTCGGGCGGGCCGACCCGCGACAGCGCGCGCCGGTCGCCGTCTGCCGAGGAGGTCAGGCGCGCGATGGACTCCACCGCCGCCAGTTGCAGCTTGCGGATGACGGGCTCCAGCACCTTCACCTCGGCGTCATCAGCCAGGCCGGCGAGCGCTGCGTCATAGTCGCGCACCTGGCCGGGCGCGCCGTCGCGGACCAGCCATTGCCAGACCGGCATCAGCGAGGCGCGGCGGATCTGGCCCTGGCGGATCGGCACCTTGCCGTCGACCAGGAACGGCTCGAGCGGCCGGAAGAACAGCCGCGCCGCATCCCCCGATCGCGCAGGCTCCGGCGCTTCTTCCTCGCTGCCCCGCGCGACCTTGCGCAATTGCTCGAGGACGAGCTTGGCGACCGCGGTGTCCTCGCCGCGCTCGATCGCGCGCTCGAATTCCCGCATCAGCAGCGCCTGCGCCCGCGGCGGAAGCTGCCCGAGATAAGTCTTCAGCCGCTCGTTCGAAGTCTCGCCCATCTGCCAAGAAATCTGCCATGGAATAAGGGTTTGGAGGCAAGGCGCGTCCAGCCCGAAGGATAAAGGGCTGCGCGTTAAGAAGCCGTTTAGTATTACGGGCCAGTGGTCCGATTCCAACATTCGCATGCCATCGCGACGAGCACTTTTGCGAATGTTGGAATCAAGGGACCACTGGCAAGATAATGATTCTAGTGGAGCTTTGGATTTGACGTTCGCTTTGCGAGCGCGCGGCTAACAGGGTAGCGAACGTCCAATCCGCTCCACTAGCCGGTGCTTTGCGCGCCTGGGACCCTCCTACTGTACGCCTGGCAGTAGCAGTTCCGCTCGCAAGCCGCCGATCGGCGCGCTGCCCAGGGTCAGGCTGCCACCATAGAGCGCGGCCAGGTCGACCACGATCGACAGCCCCAGTCCGGAACCCGGTTTGGACTCGTCGAGGCGCTGGCCTCGGCGCGAGACCTGCGCAAGCTCGGTTTCGGACAATCCCCGCCCGTCGTCGTCGACGATGATCCGGAACATCGGCGCTGTGCCGGTTTTGGCCGGCTGCTCGACAAGGACCTCGATGAAGACGCGGGAGGCCGCCCATTTGCAGGCATTGTCGACGAGGTTGCCGGCCATCTCCTCGAGATCCTGCCGCTCGCCGCGAAACCGCGCGCGCGGATCGGCCTGGGCTTCGATGATGATGACGCGGTCGCGATGGATTTTTTCCATGGTCCGCTGCAGCGCCTCGATGGCGGGCGCGACCTCCGTCACCGTGCCGACGATGGTGACGCGAGCGGCGATGCGCGCCCGCTCCAGATGATGCGCCACCTGGTCGCGCATCACGTCGGCCTGCTCCAGCACCTTGTCGGCGAACGGATCGGCGCGGTGGGCGGTCGCCTCGTTGACGATCACCGAGAGCGGCGTCTTGATGGCGTGGGCGAGATTGCCGACGTGAGTGCGCGCGCGCTCGACGATTTCCCTGTTCGCATCGATCAGCGCATTGGTCTCGCGCGCGAGCGGCGCGATCTCGACCGGAAACTCGCCTTCTAGCCGTTCGGCGCGGCCGGATCGGATGGCGGCGATCGACTGCGAGATGCGATTGAGCGGCGCGAGGCCGAAGCGGACCTGGAACACCGTGGTGAGCAGCAGCACGATGCCGAGCGCGGTAAACGTGCCGCCGAGATAGTAGTCGAAGCTGCGCGTCTCGTCGAAAATCTCGGTGGCGTCGCCGGCCACGCTGACCAGGAATTTTCCGTCGGCGCCGAGATCGACCGGCCGTTCGACCATGCGCAGGCTCTGGCCTTCCGGGCCATCGACATAGGCGACGCGGATGCCGGCCGCGGTCAGATCGAGGCCACGCTCACCGAGCTTCGGCAGCTTGCGATCCCACAGCGAGCGCGAGGCGCGCACGTCGGGCTTTTCGGTATCGGTGCGCGTGATCTGCCAGTACCAGCCCGACAGCGGCAGCTCGAACAGCGGCTCGCCAAGCGACTGGAACTGGCGATCAGGCGGCTCGTCAGGCGTCGCCACTTCGGCGATCAGCGTGCGCAGATAAAGGTTGAGCCGGCGGTCGAAGGCGCGCTCGGTCGCGTTGCGATAGACCGACGACAACGCAAATCCGGTAATGGTGAGGATCACCACCACCCAGGCGGTTGCGGAAAAGAACAGCCGGGTGGCGAGTGAGTTGCGGCGCATACCTAGTGTCCCCGTTCTGACATTCGCATCATGTCGCGGCGACTACTCTTGCGAATGTCAGAACGATGGGGACACTAGCAAATATATTTGCTCGTGCGGCTTTGGATTTGACATTCGCCTCGCAACTCGTGGCGGACAAGAAGGCGAATGTCAAATCCACCGCACGAGTATTTTACGCTCCGGCTGGTGGCGGAGTCAGCAAATATCCCAGACCTCGGACCGTCTGGATGATATCAACCTCGAGCTTCTTGCGGATGCGGCCGACGAACACCTCGATGGTGTTGGAGTCGCGGTCGAAGTCCTGATCGTAGAGATGCTCGACCAGCTCGGTGCGAGAGACCACGCGGCCGGAATGATGCATCAGATATTGCAGCAGCCGGTATTCGTGCGACGTCATCTTGACCGGGTTGCCTCCGACCGTGACACGGTTGGTGCGGGTGTCCAGCGACACCGGACCACAGGTCAGCTCAGACTGGGCATGACCGGCCGAGCGGCGCAGCAGCGCGCGAATCCGGGCCAGCACTTCCTCGAGGTGAAACGGCTTTGCGACATAGTCGTCGGCGCCGGCATCGAAACCCTGAACCTTGTCGCTCCAGCGGTCGCGGGCGGTGAGGATCAGCACCGGCATGGCGCGCTTGTTGCGCCGCCAGGCCTCCAGCACCGAGATGCCATCCATCTTCGGCAGGCCGATGTCGAGCACCACGGCGTCATAGGGCTCGCTGTCGCCGAGAAAATGCCCCTCCTCGCCATCGAATGCGCGATCAACAACGTATCCGGCATCGCTCAAAGCGGTGGTGAGCTGACGATTGAGATCCGGATCGTCCTCAACGACGAGCAGGCGCACGCTTGCCTCCAAAGGTGAACAGTATGTGCGATCAAGATGACCTTTTCCGGCGTGAACCGTTCATGAACGGCGCTGTTATTGCAACCTTACTTTTTCGTCACGAACTTACTTTTCGCCACGGACGGTTTTGCCGGTATCTTGACGCTTTGACACCGCACGGTGCCTCAAGGTTCACCTCATATCTAACTCAGGCCGCTCATCTCTGCTCGCGGAATGTCTTATGTGCGGAAGAACACAAACCAGACCACCGCGAGGATCAGGATCGCGAGCCCGGTCGATGCCGACAACAGCGCGAGCACCGAAGGACCCGGCTCGGCCTGCCGCGCCTCGGTGGGGGTTTCGACGATCCGGCCGTGTTCTGTCGTCGCCATGGTGACCTCGCTCACTGGCTGTCATTGCAGGAAGCCGCGAGCTCTCGCGGCCTCGTCTCACGGAGGAAACGCCCCATCACCGCCGATGTTCCGGTTCTGCCCCCGCCCAAACCACCCAAACCGCGCCAAACCAGACACAGTTAACGCCGTTGGCAGAATCCCGGTCGCGTTTGCTTGAAACGGGACCCTTCGGTGTTATCCTGAGTTTTTCGCGTCTGTTGCGTCCTGGAGTTCGCCATGGCCCCCCGCGCTAACTGGAAGGGTTTTCTGCGGCTGTCGCTCGTGACCTGCCCGGTCGCGCTGTATCCGGCCACCTCGGACACCGAGAAGGTCTCCTTCAATCAGATCAACCGCAAGACCGGTCACCGCATCAAGTACATGAAGGTCGACGCCGACACCGGCGAGGAAGTCGGCAACGAGGACATCGTCAAGGGCTACAAGGTCGACACCGACACCTATATCGAAGTCAGCAAGGAAGAGCTCGACGAGGTCACGCTGGAGTCGACGCATACGATCGAGATCGACGAGTTCGTGCCGAAGACCGAGATCGACAACCGCTATCTGATCCGCCCCTATTATCTCGTGCCCGACGGCAAGGTCGGCCACGACGCCTTCGCCGTGATCCGCGAGACCATCCGCACCATGAACAAGGTGGCGATCGGCCGCGTGGTGCTGACCAACCGCGAGCACATCATCTCGCTGGAGCCGCTCGGCAAGGGCTTGATGGGGACGCTACTGCGCTATCCATACGAGGTACGCAGCGAGAAGGATTATTTCGACGACGTCCAGGACGTGAAGATCACCAAGGACATGCTCGACCTCGCCAAGCACATCGTCGAGCAGAAGTCCGGCTCGTTCGAGCCGGAAGAGTTCGAGGACCACTACGAGACGGCGCTGATCGACCTGATCAACAAGAAGCGTAACGGCATCAAGATCGCGCCGAAGGCCGCGCCCAAGTCGAGCGGCAACGTCATCAATTTGATGGATGCGCTGAAGAAAAGTCTCGTCAGCGAGCGGCAGGCGCCTGCCCCGGCCAAAGCCAAGGGCAAGAAGGCGAAACGCGCCGAGGGCCAGCGCGAGATGCTGCTGCCGATATCCGGCAGCGGCAAGCGCGCCGCCAAGGAAGAGACGAAGAAAGCCGCGAAGCCCGCACGTACGACCGCGCGTTCGCGCAAGGCGGGGTAATTACTTCAGCGACGAATTGATCGAGGTGAACTTGGTGTTCACCGTGGTGCCGATGCCGTTGACGGCAACCAGGATCACGATCGAGATGCCAACCGCGATCAGACAATATTCGATCGCGGTTGCGGCGGACTGATCGGCCAGAAACCTCGAAACCAGCTTCCGCATTCCAAACTCCAAACATTCTGTCCGCGCTGACGGAAATCGCCGGCACAATTTAGGGTTGGCGAGGTTAACGGCCCGTGCAAAGACGGGCTCAACGATCCGTTAATCTGATCGCCGTGCGACGCGGCATTTTGGCCCCGGCAACGGCTGCCGATGCATATCAGAGCTTCTCCGCGGGACGCCAAGCGCGCTTTACCAGCCGCGAAATTCCTGTTCCAACTAGGGGAAGGCCGAGTTCGACAATCGGCCGCCCTTGGGGAGAGATACGGCCATGAAGCTCGGCACGGCAATCGCGGAAATCATGAAGCGCGAGGGGATCGAGATCCTCTGCGGCTATCCGGTCAACCATTTGATCGAGCATGCCGCCAACGCCAACATCCGCCCGATCATGGTGCGCCAGGAGCGCATCGGCATACACATGGCGGACGCGATCTCCCGGGTCACCTCAGGTCAGACCATCGGCGCCTTCTGCATGCAGCATGGGCCCGGCGCGGAAAACGCGATGGGCGGCGTGGCGCAGTGTTACGGCGAGTCGGTCCCCGTGCTGGTGCTGCCGCAAGGCTATCCGCGGCGGATCGCCAACATCGACCCGAACTTCAATTCCAGCCAGGCGATGAAGCCGTACGCCAAGTCGTCCGAGCCGATCAACATCGCCAGCGAGGTCTGCAACATCTTCCGCCGCGCCTTCACCAAATTGAAGAACGGCCGCGGCGGCCCGGTTATCGTCGAGATCCCCACCGACATGTGGAACGAGGAAGTCGCCGAGCCGCTGAACTACACGCCGGTGCTGCGCACGCGCTATGGCGCCGACCCCACTCACATCAGGGAAGCAGCCAAGCTCCTGATCAACGCCAAGCGTCCGGTCCTCTATGCCGGCCAGGGCGTGCACTACGCCAAGGCATGGCCGCAGCTGAAGCGGCTGGCCGAGCGGCTCGCGATCCCCGTCACCACGAGCCTCGGCGGCAAGTCGTCATTCCCCGAGACGCATCCGCTGTCGCTGGGCTCGGGCGGTCTCGCGGTGCCGCGCGCGGTGCCGAAATTTCTGGACGCGGCCGACGTGATCTTCGGCATCGGCTGCTCCTTCACCGAGACCAATTTCGGCATCAAGATGCCGGCCGGCAAGACCATCATCCATTCGACGCTCGACCCGAACCATCTGAACAAGGACGTCGAGGTTAGAATCGGCCTCGTCGGCGATGCCGCCCTGGTGCTCGATGCGCTGCTGGAGGAGATCGGCAAGAGCGTCACCTCCGATCGCGACGCGAGCGCGGTCGCGGTCGAGATCGCGGCCTCGCACAAGGAGTGGCTGGCCAAGTGGATGCCGAAGCTCACCTCCAATGACGCCCCGCTCAATCCCTACCGCGTGCTGTGGGACCTGCAGCACACCGTCGACATCGACAACACCATCATCACCCACGACGCCGGTAGCCCGAGAGACCAGCTCTCCCCGTTCTGGAAGCCGACAAAACCCCTCACCTATCTCGGCTGGGGCAAGACCACCCAGCTCGGCTACGGGCTCGGGCTAGCGATGGGCGCCAAGCTGGCGCGGCCCGACAAGCTCTGCATCAACGTATGGGGCGATGCCGCGATCGGCTTCACCGGCATGGATTTCGAGACCGCGGTGCGCGAGCGGATTCCGATCATGTCGATCCTGCTCAACAATTTCTCGATGGCGATCGAGCTCAAGGTGATGCCGATCTCGACCGAGAAATATCGCTCCACCGACATTTCCGGCGACTACGCCGCGATGGCGCGCGCCTTCGGCGGCTATGGCGAGCGGGTGACCAAGCCGGAGGACATCGTGGGCGCGATCAAGCGCGGCATCCAGAAGACCCAGGAAGGCATTCCCGTGCTGCTGGAGTTTATCACCAGCAAGGAGACCGAGGTGTCCCGTCCCGGGACCTGAAGCGTTAACACTTCGAAAAAAGGCTGCCCCGGTGCTGGCTTACCCCAGCCGGGGATGAAATAATCATGCTGCTAGTGTCCCGGTTCTAACATTCGCACCGTCGTGAGGCGGGTTCTTTTTGCGAATGTTAGAACCAAAGGGACACTAGCAAACATAGATTTCTAGTGCGGTTTTGGATTTGACATTCGCCTTGCCGACTCGCCGCAACACTGAGGCGAATGTCAAATCCACCGCACTATAAAGGCCTGCCCTGCTTTGAGCCCGGCAACCGCCGGGCCTGTGGATTTTTAAGGGAATGACCGCGCTTTCCCAGGACGCCGTGGCCGATCTGCAGCAACGGATTGCCGAGCTCGAACGGCAGCTGGAAACGGCTGTCAACGAGCGGGATGCGGCGATCGAGCGCCAGACCGCCAGCGCGCTGGTCAATTTCCGTTTGAAAAACGAACTGCGGGCCGTCACGGATCGCCAAAAGGCCAGCGCCGAGATCCTGAACGCGATCGCGAACACCCAGGGCGATGCCGAGCATGCGTTGCAACGGATCGCCGAAGTGACGCAGCACTTTTTCAATGCCGCCGGCGTCTCCGTCCGCATCGCCGAGGGCGATCAGTGGGTTCAGAACGTGCGCGTCGGCGACGGCCCTCTGCTCTCCGGCGCCCAACCTGCCTCACAGTCGACGGCGCGGGGGCACAATCTGCCCGCCACCGTATACCGGGAGAATCGGCAGATCCACATTCCCGATCTCGACAACATCGATCCCTCGATGGCGAATTGGCCCGCGGCGGCGGCCCGCGGCGCCGGAATTCGCACCATCAGCGGTACGCCGCTGCGGCGCGACGGAAAGCCGATCGGCACGCTGCTCGTTTACCGCGACAGGCTCGCCGGCTTCACCGAGGACGAACTCGCGCTTCAGCAAAGCTTCGCAGACCAGGCCGTGATCGCGATCGAGAACGCGCGGCTGTTCAACGAGACCGAGAGGGCACTGGCCCGGCAGACCGCGACCTCCGACATCCTGCGCGTCATCAGCGGTTCGCCGACCGACGTGCAGCCCGTGTTCGATGAAATCGTCCTCACCGCCGCGCGGCTGCTTCGCTGCGACCGTGCCTTCATCCAGCGTCACGATGGCGGGTCCTTCTGGACCGTGGCCGCGGCCGGACAGGGAGGGCCGCTCCCGATCACGCTGTCGAACAGGACGCCGCTCGATCCCGAGGCCAACTTCCCGTCGCGCGCGATCGTCGCGAAGGAAACGCTGCACTTGCCCGACTGGTCCGCGATCGAGCTACCCGAATTCGAGCGCGGAATCCGCGAGCTGCACGGCATCAACTCGGCGATATATATGCCGCTGCTGCGCGACGGAGAGTGCATCGGCCTGCTCGCGCTGATCGCAAAGCAAGCCAACCTTTTCGGCGCGAGCGAAATCGCGCTCGCCGAATTTTTCCGCGATCAGGCGCTTATCGCGATCGAGAACACCCGCCTCTTCAGTGAAACCCAGGAGGCGCTGGAGCGGCAAACTGCGACATCAGACATCCTCAAGGTGATCGCAAGCTCGCCCTCCGACGTGCAGCCCGTGTTCGAGGCCATCGTCAACAGCGCGGCGAGGCTTTTCGAGCCCTGCACTGCGAGGATCACGACCTTGCAAGACGGGATGCTGCACTGGCATGCTGCAAACGCAGGAGCAGCGCTGCAGCCCAATGTCGATCTCGAGCGTGCAAAGTCACATTACCCCCTGCCATTCGATCCGGATCGCTCACCTTCGGCACGCGCAATTCTGGAGCGCCGCATTATCGAAATTCCCGACGTTGCTGCGCCCGACACGCCGGAGTTTACGCGCCGCGCCGCAGCCGCCGGCAGTTTCCGATCTATCGCTTTCGTCCCGCTCATCAATCGAGAAAAGGGCGTCGGCACGATTATTGTGACTCACGCGCAGCCCGGCTTCCGACTTTCGGAGAAGCAGTTAAGCCTCGCGCAAACCTTCGCCGACCAGGCGGTGATCGCGATCGAGAACACCCGCCTCTTCAGGGAAACCCAGGAAGCGCTGGAGCGGCAGACCGCGACCGCCGACATCCTCAAGGTGATCGCCAGCTCGCCGTCGGATGTGCAGCCGGTGTTCGAGGCAATCGCCGCCAGCGCCAACCGGTTGATCGGCGGGTTCTCAACAGCCGTTTTCCGCTTCATCGATGGCGTTGCGCATTTGACAGCGTTCACGCCGACCACCCCCGAGGCGGACGAGGTGCTGAGGTCACATTTCCCGCGGCCGGTCGACGGCTTCGAGGCAGCCGAGCTGGCGCAACAAGGCAGACCGGGCGTAGTGACCAATACAGAGGAAGCAACCGACCAACGGATCGCTGACATCGGCCGCGCGCGCGGTTTCAGTAGCATGTTGTTCGTCCCCTTGATGAACAGCGGCGTTCCGATCGGATTGATCAGCGTCACCCGCGCGGCCACGGGCTTGTTCGCCACTCATCATGTACAGCTCCTGCAAACCTTTGCAGATCAGGCCGTCATCGCTATCCAGAACACCCGGCTGTTCAACGAGACCAAGGAGGCGCTGGAGCGCCAGACGGCGACCGCCGACATCCTCAAGGTGATCGCCAGCTCGCCCTCTGACGTACAGCCGGTGTTCGAGGCGATCGTCGGCAGCGCGAAACGGCTTCTCGGCGGCTTCACTGCTGCGGTGTTCCGCCTCATCGACGAAAACGTCCATCTCGCCGCTTACACGCCGACGAACCCGGCCGCCGACGAAGCGCTCAAAGCGGATTTTCCTCAGCCGGTCGAAAATTTCGAAGCCTTCCGCCTGGCGCAGCATGGCAAGCCGTTCCCCATACCGGACACCGAAGAGGTGTCGCACCAACCGCTCCGGGACATTGCGCGGTTGCATGGCTTCCGAAGCATGATATGGGTGCCGATAACGAACGGCGGCAAGACGATCGGGATCATCTCCGTCACTCGCGCTGAGCCGGGCGCGTTTGCGCCCCACCACATTCAGCTGCTGCAGACCTTCGCCGACCAGGCCGTCATCGCCATCGAGAACACGCGGCTGTTCAACGAGACCAAGGAAGCGCTGGAACGCCAGACCGCGACCGCCGACATTCTCAAAGTGATCGCGAGCTCGCCGTCGGATGTGCAGCCGGTGTTCGACGCGATCCTCGCGCGCGCGTTGCACCTGTGCGAAGCGGCATTCGGATTTCTCGCGACCTGTGACGGCGAGCGCTACAAGCTCGGGGCGCAGCTCGGCGTGCCGTTGGCGCTCGCCGAGCATTTCCGCGACGGCATGGACCAGCCGCGGCCGGGAGACGCGCATTGGCGTCTCCTCGAGGGTGAGGACATCATCAACGGTCTGGATCAGAAGGACGAAGAGGCCTATCGGTCGGGAAATCCCTTGCGCCGCGCCGTCGTCGATCTCGGCGGCGCGCGGTCGGCTCTGGTCGTCGCGCTTCGCAAGAGCGGAGCGCTGCGCGGCTCCATCACGATCTACCGCAAGGAGGTTAGGCCATTCTCGACGACGCAGACCGAGTTGCTGCGGCACTTCGCCGATCAGGCCGTGATCGCGATCGAGAACACGCGGCTGTTCAACGAGGTGCAGGAGCGCACGCGCGACCTGTCGGAATCGCTGCAGCAGCAGACCGCGACGTCCGAGGTGCTGCAGATCATCAGTTCCTCGCCGGGCGACCTGACACCCGTATTCGACAAGATGTTGGAGAACGCGACGCGGGTTTGCGGCGCCGAATTCGGATCGATGATTTTGCTGGAAGGCGATATGTTGCGGCAGGCGGCGCTCTACAATGCGCCCCCGGCATTTGCGGCGGTGCGGACCGACAGCCTTCGCCCGAACCATCCACGAAGCTCGATCACCACCGCCATTCGCGAAAAGCGTGTGGTCCAGGTCGAAGATCTGCGCAAACAACCCGCCTACCTCGAACGCTCCCAGGCGGCGGTCGAGCTCGCAGAGCTTGGCGGCGCGCGGACGGTCGTCGTCGTTCCCATGCTGCGGGACGACGAAGTGATCGGTCTGATCACGGTTTTTCGCCAGGAGGTGCGGCCCTTCAGCGACAAGCAGATCGAGCTGTTGAGCAATTTCGCCAGGCAGGCCGTCATCGCAATCGAGAACGCGCGGCTGCTTCGCGAGCTGCGCGAAAGCACTGAGGATTTAAGCGAGTCGCTGCAGCAACAGACTGCGACGTCGGAAGTGCTGCAGATCATCAGCTCCTCGCCGGGCGACCTGACGCCCGTATTCGACAAGATGCTGGAGAACGCGACGCGGGTTTGCGGCGCCGAATTCGGATCGATGCTTCTGGTCGAAGACGATGGGTTCCGGCAAGCTGCGCTCTACAATGCTCCCGCCGCGCTCGCAGCGGTGCGAGCAAACAGGGTCTTGCAGTATGATCCGCTAAGTGTGCCCGCCATCGCCATCCGCACGCGGAAAGTGGTGCAAATCGAGGACGTACGTAGCAGCGCAGCCTACCTGAAGCGCGCGCAAGCGACGGTCGAGATCGCGGAACTTGGCGGCGCGCGAACGATCGTCGTGGTGCCCATGTTGCGGGACGACGAAGCGATCGGTTCGATCACCGTCTACCGCCAGGAGGTGCGTCCGTTCTCCGAAAAGCAGGTCGAGCTTCTGACCAACTTCGCCAGGCAGGCGGTGATCGCCATCGAGAACGCGCGCCTGCTGCGCGAGTTGCGCCAGCGCACCGACGATCTCACGGAGTCGCTGCAATTCCAGACGGCGACGTCCGACGTCCTGAAGGTCATCAGCCGCTCGCCGGACGCGTTGCAACCGGTGCTCGATGTCATCGTCGAAACGTCACGCGAGCTGTGCGGCTCGGACGCCTCCACGATATTCCTGCTGCGCGACGACCGCTTCCGTGTGGCGGCGATTTCAGGATCCTTGCCTCAACATCTCGAATATATGAAGGCCAACCCGCACTCGATTGCAGAACCCGGATCGGCCCTTGCGCGCGTCTACGTTCAAAAGCGCACGCTGCATTATCCAAACGTCATGGACGATCCCGAGCTACGCGACGGCCCGTCCGGACGCGGGGGTGCGCGCGCGCTTCTGAATGTGCCGCTCACCAGCGACGGGCAGGTCATCGGCGTCATCACGCTGCGCAATTCCTATCTCCGGCCGTTCACGCCTCGCCAGATCCAAGCCGTCGAGACCTTCGCCGACCAGGCAGTGATCGCGATCTCCAACGTCAACCTGTTCGACGAGGTGCAGCAGCGTACGCGCGAGCTGTCGAAATCGCTGGACGACCTGCGCACCGCGCAGGACCGGCTGATCCAGACCGAGAAGCTGGCCTCGCTCGGCCAGCTCACCGCCGGCATCGCTCACGAGATCAAGAACCCGCTCAATTTCGTCAACAATTTCGCGGCGCTGTCGGCCGAGCTGACCGACGAGCTGAAGGATGTGCTGAAGCCCGCAGTGCTCGATGAAACCATCCGCGCGGAAGTCGATGAGGTCACCGGCCTGCTGAAGGATAACCTCTCCAAGGTCGTGCAGCACGGCAAGCGCGCCGATTCCATCGTCAAGAACATGCTGCTGCATTCGCGCGAAGGAAGCGGCGAGCACCGCCCGGCCGACGTCAACGCGCTGGTCGACGAGAGCCTCAACCTCGCCTATCACGGCGCCCGCGCCGAGAAGCCGCAGTTCAATGTGACGCTGCAGCGCGATTTCGATCCGGCCGCCGGCACGATCGAGGTGTTTCCCCAGGAAATCACCCGCGTGCTGCTCAACCTGATCTCGAACGGCTTCTACGCGGTGACCAAGCGCAAGGCCGACAATGGCGCCGGCGATTTCGAGCCGCTGGTGACGGCGATCACGCGCGGCCGCGACGACCATGTCGAGATCCGCATCCGCGACAACGGCACCGGCATTCCGCCCGAGGTCAAGGAGAGGATGTTCAATCCCTTCTTCACGACCAAACCCGCCGGCGAGGGCACCGGGCTTGGCCTGTCGATGAGCCACGACATCATCGTGAAACAACATGGCGGCACGATCGAGGTCGAGACCGAGCCCGGCGCATTCACCGAGTTTCGCCTGGTGCTGCCCAGAACGAGTCTTGCCAGAGCGAACGGCAACCGATGACCGGCACGATGTCGACGGAAACTGACCTTCAGCGCACCGTCGACGCGCTCCGGCGCGACCTCGAAGCGCGCACGGCGGAGCTTGCCGAGGCCCGCGCGGAGCGGGCGGCGACCGCCGAGATCCTCGGGGTCATCAATTCCTCGCCCGCTAACCTCACGCCCGTGTTTGAGGCCATCCTGCGAAACGCTCATGCGCTATGCGGCGTCGCGCACGGCAGCCTGCAGATTCTCGAGGACGGCTACGTTCGCGCCGTTGCCATACACGGTATCGCGGAATCCCTGGCGGATATCCTACGGCAGCCTCGGGCTGTCGCCGAGGCCCCGATGGTCCAGGCCCTGTTGCAGAGGCAGCGCTATTCTCAAGTGAACGACGTGAGGGAATCGGAAAGTCCGATTCTTCAACGGACGGCGCGGCTTCAGGGCGCGCGAACCCTCCTCTCCGTGCCCTTGCGCCGCGAAGGGAAACTCCTCGGGATCATTGTCTGCGCCCGTCTCGAGGTGAAGCCTTTCGCGGAGCGGGAAATCAGCCTGCTCGAAAGCTTCGCGGCGCAGGCCGTCGTCGCGATCGAGAATGCGCGATTGCTCCAGGAATTGCGCGCTCGCACCAGCGATCTCACCGAGTCGCTGCAGCAACAGACCGCGACCGCCGACGTACTCAAGGTCATCAGCCGTTCGGCCTTCGACTTGCAGGCGGTATTGCACACGCTCGTGGAATCGGCAGCGCGACTATGCGGCGCCGATCAAGCCACGATTACGCGCCAGAGAGACGGCAAATTCTATCGCGCCGAGAGCTTCGGTCATTCCCGCGAATTCATGGACCATGTCAGGGACATTCCCGTTGCGTTGGATCGCGGCTCGGCTTCGGGGCGCGCCCTTCTCTCAGGCGATGTGGTTCACATTGCTGACGTGCTGGTCGACCCCGAATACACATTCAATGAGGCGCAGCGGCTGAGCGGCCTTCGCACCTGCCTTGGGGTGCCCATGTTGCGGGAAGGCGCCCCGGTCGGAGCGCTCTCCTTGACGCGTAGGGAAGTGAATCCGTTCAGCGACAGGCAGATCGAACTGGTCAAGACGTTTGCCGATCAGGCGGCGATCGCCATTGAGAATGCTCGGCTGTTCGGCGAGGTGCAGGCCAAGACCCGCGATCTCTCCGAATCGCTGCAGCAGCAGACCGCGACCGCCGACGTTCTGAAGGTCATCAGCCGCTCGGCGTTCGATCTTGACACGGTCATGGATACGCTTGCGCGCTCGGCGGCCGAATTGTGCGATGCAGATTTTAGCGGCCTCTTTTTTCGAGACGGTGATTTCCTCGAGCTCCGGGGTATGTCGGACATCGAAGGGAAAGTGGCGGACTTTCTGAGGCAAGCTAAGGTCCCGATCGACGATCACAGTTACATGGGCCGTGCCATCGTGAACGGGACTGTCGCCAATATTCCGGACTTTGACAGCGACACAACCAGCCGCGTGCGGACGTTCCAGGAGGCCCTCGGTTTCAGGGCGATGCTGATCGTACCCATGATGAGGGAAGGCCGCGGGATCGGCGTATTTGGCCTCTGTCGCAATCAGGTCGGTGAATTCCGCAGCGACAGGTCGAATTGGTTCAGACCTTCGCCGACCAGGCCGTGATCGCGATCGAGAACGTCCGCCTGTTCGACGAGGTGCAGGCCAAAACCCATGACCTCGAAGAGGCGCTGCGCTACCAGACCGGCAGCTCGAAGATCCTCAACGTCATAGCCTCCTCGCCGACTGACGTGCAGCCCGTGCTTCAGGCAATTGTCGAAAGTGCCTGCGAGCTGTGCGAGGCGCATGATGCCGTCGTGCTGCTGCGGGACGGCAACGATTTGTGCTTCAGTGCGCACCATGGCCCGATCCCGATCAATACGGACAGGTGGCCAATAGGCCGGGATTGGGCCTCCGGCCGCGCCGTCATCGATCGGACAACGGTGCATGTGCACGACATCTATGCCGAGGACGCTGGCGACTTCCACGGCGGCCGCGAACTGTCGCGGCGTGCAGGTTCGACCGCGGTCAGGAGCATCCTGGCCGCACCTCTGCTTCGCGAGGGCGAAAGCATCGGCGCCATCTTGCTGCGCCGCCAGGAAGTGCGCCCTTTCAACGACAAGCAGATCGCCATGCTCCAGACCTTCGCCGATCAGGCCGTGATCGCGCTCGGCAACGTCCACCTGTTTGAGGAAGTGCAGGCGCGCACGCGCGATTTGCAGGAGTTGCTGCAGCAGCAGACCGCAACCGCCGACGTGCTCAAGGTCATCAGCCGCTCGGCGTTCGACCTCAAGCCGGTCTTCAGCACCATCGTTCAGACCGCAAGCCGGCTTTGTGAAGCCGAATTTGCCTTGATCTACGAACTGCACGGCGACCGGTACGAGATCGTTGCTGCCAACAATGCGGCGGAGGCCTTCGTCAAACATGCTGCCGACAACCCCCTTCCGCCCGGGCGAGGCTCGCTTGTCGGCCGCACGGCACTCGAACGCAAACCCGTTCACATCCCGGATTGTCTGGCGGATCCCGAATATCTGAGCATGGACTACCAGGCCGTCGGTCAATATCGCACGATGCTGGGAGTTCCGCTGTTGCGGGAAGGTCTGCCGATCGGCATCATCGGCATGCAGCGCACCGCAGTCCGTCCCTTCACCGAAAAGCAGATCGAGCTGGTCACAACCTTCGCCGACCAGGCCGTGATCGCCATCGAAAACGTCCGCCTGTTCGAGGAAGTGCAAGCGCGCACCCGCGACCTGCAGGAGTCGTTGCAACAGCAGACTGCGACCGCGGACGTCCTCAAGGTCATCAGCCGCTCGGCGTTCGACCTGCAGACAGTGCTGGATACGCTGGTCGAATCCGCGGCGCGGCTGTGCGAAGCGGACATGTCGGTGATCACGCGCCAGCGAGGCGACGCGTATTATCGCGCCGGCTCTTACGGGTTTGCTCCGGAATTCATGGATTACGTCAAGGATATCCCGATCCAGCCGGAACGTGCGACCATTACCGGGCGCACCTTGCTTGAGGGCAAAGTGACCCATGTCCACGACGTTTACACCGATCCCGACTATTCCTTCCCGGAGGCCCAGAGACTGAGCGGCGATCCGCGCACAATTCTCGGCGTGCCCCTGTTGCGTGAAGGCAGGCCGGTTGGCGCGCTTGCGCTGTTGCGCAAGAACGTGCGGCCTTTTACCGAAAAGCAGATCGAACTCGTAACCACTTTCGCCGACCAGGCCGTGATCGCGATCGAGAATGTGCGCCTGTTCGACGAGGTGCAGGCGCGCACCCGCGAGCTTGCCGAATCGCTCGATGATTTGCGCGCCGCACAGGACCGCCTGGTGCAAACGGAAAAACTCGCCTCGCTCGGCCAGCTCACGGCCGGCATCGCGCACGAAATCAAGAATCCGCTCAATTTCGTCAACAATTTTTCCGCGCTTTCGGTTGAACTCACCGACGAGCTCAATGATGCGCTGAAGCAGGCGACGCTGGCCGACAAGCTCCGCGCCGAAGTCGATGAATTGACTGGCCTTTTGAAGAACAATCTCGCCAAAATTGTCCAGCACGGCAAGCGCGCTGACTCCATTGTGAAGAATATGCTACTGCATTCGCGCGAAGGATCGGGCGAACATCGCCCCGCCGACATCAACGCGCTGGTGGACGAAAGCCTCAATCTCGCCTATCACGGCGCGCGCGCCGAAAAACCGCAATTCAATGTCACGCTGCAGCGAAATTTCGATCCCGAGGCCGGCATGGTCGACGTGTTTCCGCAGGAAATCACCCGGGTCTTCCTGAACCTGCTGTCGAACGGATTCTACGCCGTGACCAAGCGCAAGACCGACAACGCGGCAGGCTTCGAGCCTGTTGTCAGCGCCATGACAAAAGGTCGCAGTGATGGCGTCGAAATCCGGATTCGCGACAACGGCACCGGAATTCCGCCTGAAGTGAAGGAAAAGATGTTCAATCCGTTCTTCACGACCAAGCCCGCGGGCGAGGGAACCGGGCTCGGACTGTCGATGAGTTACGACATCATTGTGAAACAACACGGCGGCACGATTGACGTCGAGACCGTCCCCGAGGAATTTACAGAGTTCACGATTGTTTTGCCGAGAACCAGTCTTTCAAAGAAGAATTGAGGTTGGACGTGGACGTTCTTGTTCTTGTGGTGGATGACGAGCCCGACGTCGAGGCGTTGTTCCGCCAGCAATTCCGCCGCGACCTGCGCTCGCAGCGTTTCATGATGGATTTTGCCAATTCCGCATCGGATGCACTCAAACGCATCGCCTCCACCATCGAACAGTCGCTGATCCTGATCCTGTCGGACATCAACATGCCCGGGATGACCGGGCTGGAAATGCTGCCCAAGGTCAAGGAAATGCGGCCCGAGGTGCCGGTGATCATGATCACCGCCTATGGCGACCCCGACACCAGGCGCAAGGCACTGGAAAATGGCGCATCGGGGCTGCTCACCAAGCCGATCGACTTCACGCTGCTCCGCGAGGAAATCGATACGAGGTTGGCGCAAGTCAACTGAGGTCTAAAGCGCGATGAGCATCGCTTTTAGGTCTTTGTTTTGGGCATGACCTTTTCGGAAAACCGCTTCACACTTTTCCGGATCATGCGCCCTACTCCGCCATCTCGATCCGCTGTGTCGACGGACCGGCAAGCGGCCGCTCTTCCATCAGGATAATGCAGAGCGAGGCGCCCGCCATCAAGGCAGCAGCGGCGCCGAACACGTAACGGAACGCGGCGATCATGTCGGCGACGGGGATCGAGCTGACGGGCCCGCGATGCTCGCCGGCGAGCGAGATGTCCGCGCCGAGCGCCATCAGCAGGATCGCGGTGAACGCGGCCACCGTGAACGAGGCCATCAGCGCGCGGAAGAAATTCATCGCGCCGGTGACGGTACCGATCTGTGCGCGCGCCACCGCATTCTGCATCGACACCACGCTGGTCGGGAAGGCCGTGCCGAGCCCGAGCGCGAAGATCGACAGCAGAACCAGCATGCCCCAGAGCGGCAGCGTGGTCAGCGCAAGCGCGGTTGCGCTCACCGCGGCAACGAAGGTGCCGACGATGGCGACGCGCTTGTAATGCCGGTGCTTGGCCATGGTGCGGCCGGCCAGCGCGGCACCGCAGGTCGAGATCGCCGCGAGCGGAATCAGCGCCAGACCCGCTTCGCTGGCGCTCAGGCGATACACCACCTCGTAGTAGAGCGGCAGGTTCACCGTCAGGCCGGTCATGGCGCCGAGCGCGCAGCCGCCTGCGGGAATCGCGAACGGCACCACGGTGCCGCCGAGCAGCGCCAGCGGCAGGAACGGCTCGCCGGTCTGGCGCGCATGCCAGATGAAGCTCGCCGCAAGTGCGATCGATGCGCCGAGCATCGCGATGATGGTCGGCGACAGCCAGAGGAAGCGGTTGCCACCCCAGGTCAGCACCAGCATGAACACGACGGCGGACGCCATCAGCAGCACGCCGCCGAGCCAGTCCACTTCGCGGCGGCGGTGATAGACCGGGATCTTGCCCATCTTCGGCAGCAGCAGCGCCAGCGCCGCGAGCGCCAGCGGCAGGTTGATCCAGAAGATCATCGACCAGTGCAAATGCTCGGCGAACACGCCGCCCAGCACCGGTCCGCCGATGCCGGCCGCGACCCACACGCCGCTGAAATAGGCCTGGTACTGGCCGCGCTCGCGCGGGCTGACCACGTCGGAGATCACGGTCTGCACCACCGGCATGATACCGCCGCCGCCGAGCCCCTGCAGGCCGCGCGCAAGAATCAGCACCGGCATGTTCGGCGCAACCGCGCAGAGCACGGAGCCGACGATGAACAGGCTCAGTGCCGCTATCACCATGGCGCGGCGGCCGTAGATGTCACTCAGCGTGCCGAACACCGGCGCGACCGCGGTCGATGCCAGCAGATAGGCGGTGATGACCCAGGACAGGCTGGTGACGTCGTGGAACTGGCGGCCGATGGTCGGCAGCGCGGTCGCGACAATGGTCTGGTCGAGCGCGGCCAGGAACATCGTCACCATCAGGCTCATCAGGATGGTGCGGGTCTCGGCCTGGGTCAGCGGCGCAAGCGGCGCAAGCGACGGCGCATCGTCGACCGCGAGCACCTCTGAGGTAAGTTCCGGGAGCTCGGCCTCGATCTCTTCGGCCAAAGTCTGGGGATCGGCAGGAAAACGGCTCTGCCGTTCGTACTTGTTCATGAGGAAATGATTGTTCCGGGCACTGCCACTGGCGGCAGCGCAGATTCGCTTGGTTGCGCCCCTATCTAGAGGGCAAACCTGCCGTGAGGCAGCACCTTGCGCGCATGGGAGCATCCCGCAGCGCAATCATCGCGGACACGTGATGGCCGGCGGAGCGGATTCATGCCTTTTCTGGGCATGATCTCCGCGCAAACGCGTTCCGCGTTTGTCGCGAGGGAAAACCGCGTCACACTTTTCCGGATCAGCCCTTCGGCCGCCGCTTCAGCCGCGCCCGTTTCGGCAAGAGCACCGGCCAGCGCACGATGTGATGCTCGAGATCGGCGTCGGGAATGTCCTCCTCGCTTCCCTCGACGCGTCCGCGCACGGAAACCCCCGCCTCATGCACCGTATCGGGATCGCCCGAGACGAGCGGGTGCCACCAATAGAGATCGCGGCCCTCTGCCACGAGCCGATAGCCGCAGCTCGGCGGCAGCCAGTTGATGGTGCGGACATTCTCGGGCGTCAACCGCACGCAGTCGGTGACCTTGGCGGAGCGGTTCGGATAGTCCTTGCAGGCACATAGGCCGGCATCCAGAAGCCGGCAGGCAACATGGGTGAAGAATATCTCGCCGGTATCTTCGTCCTCCAGCTTTTCCAGGCAGCAGCGCGCGCAGCCGTCGCACAGGC
This sequence comes from uncultured Alphaproteobacteria bacterium, assembly GCA_963821965.1. Lineage (GTDB taxonomy): Bacteria > Pseudomonadota > Alphaproteobacteria > Rhizobiales > Xanthobacteraceae > Bradyrhizobium. Next base: position 1,155,532 of record CAWGFY010000005.1, on the reverse strand, counting down.
TCTCCCATTCGACGTCGGACATCTCCTCCAACGTCTTGGTTTTCCAGAAAAATCCGGCCTGGTCCGAGGGCGGCTTGGGCGGCGCGGTCATTATCCCCGTGTTCCATCGGCAGTTGAGGGGGCCCTTCTAGGAGGTCTGGCGGCTCCGGCGCAAGACTAACGCCCAGACGGGCGCCTACGGGTCCAAAAAGTCGTTCATCCTGCTCATTAAAAGCCTGATGGGACCATTGGTTTATCGCCCCTGCTCGGCTAAAACAAAACCGAATCCTAAGGTGCTGATAAACCAAGCAGCGCCTTGGGTTTGCCGCAACATTCCAGCAAGACGTCGAGCAACCACCCGCGCCGGGTGCTCGACCATCTTGGAAGCTCGCGAAGAGTCCAGTGCCGCGCCAGATCATACCGCAGCATGTGAAGCAGAAGTTCCGGAATTTCTTTCTGGATCTGGATGCGCGCATCGACTCCACCCTGTTCTCGTCGGGCAAGGGCGCGCGCGAGCTCTATGAGCGCTACTCGACCTTCATGGACCGCTTCTATGTCGGCCGCTGGAAGCGCTGGGTCTTCATCGAGCCGCTGTCGGAAGCCGCCACGATCGGACTCGGCGGACTGATCCTGCTGCTTGCGCTCGCGGTCCCCGCCTTCCGCGAGACCGCCGACGAGGACTGGCTGAAGAAATCAGATCTCGCGGTGACCTTCCTCGACCGCTACGGCAATCCGATCGGCAGCCGCGGCATCAAGCACAACGATTCGATTCCGCTGGAAGATTTTCCGGACAACCTGATCAAGGCGACGCTCGCCACCGAAGACCGCCGCTTCTACGACCATTTCGGTATCGACGTTGCCGGCACCGCGCGCGCGCTGATCACCAACGCCCAGGCCGGCGGCGTACGCCAGGGCGGTTCGTCGATCACCCAGCAGCTCGCGAAAAACCTGTTCCTCTCCAACGAGCGCACCATCGAGCGCAAGGTCAACGAGGCCTTCCTCGCGATCTGGCTCGAGACGCGGCTCACCAAGAACGAGATCCTCAAACTCTATCTCGACCGCGCCTATATGGGCGGCGGCACTTTCGGCGTCGACGGCGCCGCGCATTTCTACTTCAATAAATCGGTGCGCGACGTGACGCTGGCGGAAGCCGCGATGCTGGCCGGCCTGTTCAAGGCGCCGACCAAGTTCGCGCCGCATATCAACCTGCCGGCCGCGCGCGCCCGCGCCAACGTCGTGCTCGACAACCTCGTCGACGCCGGCTTCATGACCGAGGGCCAGGTGTTCGGCGCCCGGCGCAATCCGGCCTTCGCCGTCGACCGCCGCGACGAGAGCTCGCCGAACTACTATCTCGACTACGCCTTCGACGAGATGCGCAAGCTGGTCGACACCTTCCCGAAATCCTACACCGAGCGCGTGTTCGTGGTGCGCACCGCGATCGACATGAACGTGCAGAACGCCGCCGAGGCCGCGATCGAAACCCAGCTGCGCCAGTTCGGCCGCGATTATCACGCAACCCAGGCCGCGACCGTGGTCGCCGATCTCGACGGCGGCATTCGCGCCATGGTGGGCGGCCGCGACTATGGCGCGAGCCAGTTCAACCGTGCCGTCGACGCCTACCGCCAGCCCGGCTCGTCGTTCAAGCCATATGTTTACTCGACCGCGCTGATGAACGGCTTCAAGCCGACGTCGATCGTGGTCGACGGACCCGTCTGCATCGGCAACTGGTGTCCGCAGAACTATGGCCACTCCTATTCCGGCGCTGTGACGCTGACCCAGGCGATCACCCGATCGATCAACGTCATTCCCGTGAAACTGTCGATTGCGATGGGCGGCAAGCTTGGCCCGAAGGAGGGCCGCCGGAAAATCGTCGAGGTGGCGCGCCGCTTCGGCATCACGGCGCCGTTGATAGATACGCCGTCGCTGCCGATCGGCGCCGACGAAGTCACCGTCATCGAGCACGCGGTCGCCTTTGCGACCTTCCCCAACAAGGGCAAGGCGGTCACGCCGCATGCGGTGCTGGAAGTGCGAACCGGCACCGGCGATCTGGTCTGGCGCTGGGACCGCGACGGGCCGAAGTCGCGGCCGGCGATCCCGGCCTCGGTTGCCGCCGACATGGTGGGCATGATGAGCCATGTGGTCAGCGAAGGCACCGCGCGGCGCGCGGCGCTCGATGGCATCCCGACCGCCGGCAAGACCGGCACTACCAGCGCGTATCGCGACGCCTGGTTCGTCGGCTATACCGGCAATTTCACCTGCGCGGTCTGGTACGGCAATGACGATTATTCGCCGACCAACCGCATGACCGGCGGCTCGCTTCCGGCACAGACCTGGCACGACATCATGGCCGCGGCGCATCAGGGTATCGAGGTCAAGGATATCGCCGGCTATCCGGCGGCGGGCCCCAAACCGCACACGCCGGTTGCGTCCGCGACCGTCGCGGCGATTGGCGCACCGAAGCCGCCGGAAGTCAGGGCGGGACCGCCTCCGGTTCTGACCAAGCGCGGCGCCGACATCCTGGTGCAGGTCGAGAAGGCGCTCGACGACGCGGCCAAGGCGGCCGACAAGACCTCGTCGGGCGATCCGCCGAAGCCGGCGCGGCCGGTGTCGTCGACGTCGCTGCCCTCGCCCGACAGCTTCGCGTCGGCGACCACCGGCGAAGCAACGTCACCTTCACCCAAGAACTAGACCGGTGCGGCTGCTCTTCATCATCATGCTGGCGTTGGTGCTGGCCGCAGGCGTGGGCGTCGGCCTGACCTGGACGACGACGACGCGCGGCACCGAACTGGGGACGCTCACCATCGGCGCCTGGACCGCGCGGCCACGAACCGGCACATCGGACATCGATCCCTATTCGCGCGCCACCATCACCCGCAATGGCGAGCTGCCGATCGGCACCGGCGACGGCGTGGCATTCACCGCGAGCGCCGACGACAAGAAGAAGGCGCTGGACGGCCGCTGCGACGTCGTCGTCAGCGGCGTCACGCCGCCGGCGCGGTTCTGGACGCTGACGCTCTATGACAAGCAGGGGCATCTCGTTGCCAACACGCTGGAGCGCTACGGCTTCACCAGCCAGGAGATCGTGCGCGGCGCCGACGGCGGCTTCGAGATCCGCATCGCGTCGCGCTCGCGCGCCGGCAACTGGCTGCCCACCGGCGGCATCGAGCGCTACGCGCTGATGCTGCGCCTCTATGACACCCCCGTCGGCGTCGCGACGCGCACCAAGCGCGACGCGCCGATGCCGGCGGTTGCAACGGTGGGGTGCCCATGATCCGCCTGGTCTTCACCATCATCGCAGGCGTGCTGCTGGGCGGCGTGGTGCATCTCGTCAGCGTGCTGGCGCTGCCGCGGATCGCGACCCAGGACGCCTATTCGCGCCTGACGCCGATCACCAGGCTCAACGCCGTCACCGTGCTGCCTGCGGCCGATCCGTCCAACACGCTGATGCCCTATCTCGATCCGGCGTTTGCGACCGCGGTGTGCCGCTACGACCTCTCGGGCGGACCGATCAAGCTGACGGTGCCGGTGAGTCAGGCCTATACCTCGGTGTCGTTCTACACCCGCAATGAGCTCGCCTATTACGCCATCAACGACCGCTCCGCCGGCAAGAAGGTGATCGAGCTCGACCTGATGACCGAGGCGCAGCACGACGAGCTGCCAGCGGACGAGGAAGTGACATCGGCCGACCGGCTGATCATCGATTCTCCCTCCACGACCGGACTGATCGTGCTGAAGGCGCTGGCGCCCGAGCCCGGCCTGATGCCGCAGGCGCAGGCGACGATGGCCGCATCGAAATGCGCCGTGCAGGTCGAGGAGCCGCAACCCAAGCAGGCGGTGGCGCCGGCCCCCGCGCCGGCACCGGCACCCGCGCCGCGCGGGAAGCGGTGAGGCCTGCGCGCGATCTCACCGATGGCGGCTTCGAAACCCGCTATGCAATTGACCGCTTTCTCGTATTCCTTTTGGTCTTCGGGGAGCGCCGCTTTGCTACTTCGGGCGTCGCCTGTTCGGACAGCTGCTTTTCAAATTTGTCGAGTACTAGCCGAGCCTCCGCGATAGTCTCCTTCGTCACCTGCTCGATGCTCTTTTCGGCCTCTTTCGCTTTGTCAGCTTCATCTCCGTAAACAATCCGAACGCGAAGGCTTGGTTTCGGAGAAAATGCGTCAGACCAGATTCCAAGTCCTTCTACAATGCTCCGTTCTTCTGCGGATTGAAATTTCTTGGTCTTCTTTGCCTGGGCTACGCCCGCTGTACCATTTGACCTCGCCGAATTGAAGATTGCTGCGATCATCAGACGTCGAAACACGTCGTATTCGCGTCGAACGGCGCGCGGTCTTTGGCAGGAATGCGCTCTTCTAGCCGCGCCGCGTACCAATCTAAAAGAATCGCCGCATCCTCGGGTTCGATCGAACCACTAAGCAATTCCGCGACCCCAAACAACGTCCTCCCCGAAAGATCGCCGCCGCTTCCAGTAACACCGTTCAGAACGATTGCCTGTTGCCCTGCTGCCGTTGTATCGGCGTGCTGCAAGAGCGCCGGAAGGACTGACTCGCCCTCCTTGATATACTGAATGAACATCGGAAACTTCTGCACGATGACCTTAGGAAGCACCTCCTTTGCCCACGCATTAACTCCCGGTGTCCCACCCCAGGCTTCAATACACTCCTTGATGAGGCGGGCGCGGTAATTAAGGGCGCGTCAGGGCGCATCAAGCCGCGCGCATGCATGAAGTCGGTCGCCAACTTTCGGATTGGCGAATTGTTCTTGTTCTTCGCTGAACTCGCGCATAGGCGCGCGACTGACCAATCCGTTTCGGGGTTCGCCGATGAATATTTTAGCTGTGCTAACTCGACGCGCGCGGCGCTCGGCAAAGCTTTCCCGCCAAAGAAGAGAGCACAATCGACTCCATCCCACGTGGGCGGCGGGTTCGTCGATGGGAGCGCCTCGTTCGGAATGCCTTCGACAGTTATTGCTTCCAGACCGTTGCTCCGATCCAGAAGCTCCAAGACGTGCAACAACGCCCACAGCTCATGGAACGTGTCCCCTGCGTTCGATCCTCTGGCACCTCTTGCGTCAAATTCCGGCAATCAGGCCCTCGATGCGCAATTGAGCCGCTGGCACTCGAATTCTACCCTGAGCCCCTTCGCAAGAGTCAAAGTGAACCTGTGTGGCTTCGTAGCCAGCCGCCCTGCAGAAAGTTTCCGTATTATCATAGCGTTACCAGACCGCCACGCCATCGATTAGGCCCCCTGATCCCCAGCTAAACGACGGGGAACCAATTCTGACGTTTGGAATGCAGTTCCTAGCACTTGCTAAACATGCGGAGGAGATCGCTGAACGCCGCCGCGGATTTGGGATGTGTCTTTTAGTGTCGGCGCGTCGGTAAGGGTGTTGCCGCCGCGACACGACGGGCAAAACACCTGCGGGTTTTCAGAAACGTGTCAAGCCCTCGTCGCAAAAATAAATCTATTTGCGAAAAACGGAAACACTCCTATGTTCCTTCCCATCCCGCTCCGATTACGGAGGGCGTTTCGCGAACGCCACGAGACGTGGTGCGGGGAGCGATGGACGCAAAGGTTACGCAGGCGATGCGTATCCGGTGCGTACGGTCAAGCCGCGTGGTCCTGGCACCTCGACGCTGGTGTCAAGTTCGCCGAGATGATCGGCAGACGACGGGGACTAGAAAGCCCGACACCCCGGGGAGATCGCGGAGTAAGCCGTAAAGCCATTGCGCAGGGAGTGCCGTGCGATTTCGGCCCTGCCTGACGACTTGTGGGCATTTTTCTTTTCCAGCCCACGAGGATTGCGGGTGCGGTCGAGCGCCCGGCACTCCCTGCGCCCTCTGGCTTCAGAGGGACACCGAATTAGCCAAGACCCGGACGCGAAAATCGCGGCGCGGGAATGCGGAGTCACGTTTTTACTGTCGTCCCGGGCAAGCGAGCGCCTTGCGGCGCGCAAGCGCCGACAAGTAGCGAGCGCAGACCCGGGACCCATAGCCATAGGAAGATATTCTTGTGTGCGGAGTAGACACCCCAAGTCTTCGCACAACCGAGGCCTGTGGTTATGGGTCCCCGCGTTCGCGGGGACGACAGCGGAGTATTTGTTGGACAGAATGAATCAGAAGGCGCTTCGTGTGCTGAAGCTTTTATCCCCTTGTCGTCAGCGGGCGCGCGATCACGGGCGCGGTCACGATCGGCGGATTGGCGGTCTGCGCGGCAAGCTCGTTGATCAGGCGATCGGCGTCGGCGGCCATGTTGTCGGGCGCCTGCAGCACCAGGCGCTCCAGCGCCCAGCGGTAGGACGACACGCGCCGCTCCAGGCATTGCTGCACCCATTGCACGATCAGCGAGTTCTCCTGCATGCGCCCGACCGCGTCGGCGTGCTCGCGCGGCGACAGCTCGGTGATGTATTTCAGGCTGGCATTGCGCTTCTTGTCGAGCTCGATGACCTTGATCGCGCTGGCGTAGAACGGCTCGAAGCGGGTGACGTCGCCGCGCACGTCGTCAATCAGTTGAGAATAACGCGAAGCGTGCGAGCGGTGCGGCTCGTCGATCAGCATCCGCCCGTAGGCGGTGCGGTCGAAGGCCGGGCTCTGACGCCAGGGCGAGGCCATCGGCAGATAATCGCCGAACACCGCCTTCCAGGCCGGGCGCGAATGCGGCGGTTCGATCAGGGGATAAGCGAGATCGCGAAGCTGGCGTTCGTTGTCGGTGAGCTGGAATTGCGAGGGACGGAGCGCGACGCTCGACGTGGCCTCCAGCCCAAGCCAGCGATGCATGTCATAGCTGCGGAAATCCTCGCGGGTGCGGCCGAAATCGCCGCCGCTGCAGGCGCCGAGCGTCAACGCGAGCGCGATCGACAGGGCCGACGCCAAATGCCGGATCGGTGGAAACGTCTCCGGCATGACGCGATGCCTTCTCTTTCAGCGGCGACGGCGACGGCCGCCCGAGGCGGCGCCCTCTTCCGGCCCGCTGCCGTCGCTCGCTTCGTCGCCCTCGCGCTCGATGCGAACCACGGGAAGGATCAGGACGGTCCCCAGGCTGCCCTCGGGCGCGCCGATCATGCTCGAGCCCAGCCGCCGCGAAGCCGCATCCGCCGGAAATTCAACGATGGTCCCCATGCCCATTCTCTCTGGTTGTCGCCGCACTAGTGCCCACTTTCCGAAGTCCGCGCTACGTCGCCGCAACACCTTTTCGCGGACTTCGGAAAGTCATGGGCACTAGCAAATCCAGGATTCCAGTGCCGCTTTCGATCTGAAGTCCCTGAACCCGATTTTGCCGCGAGGGAGTCAGGGACTTCAGATCGGCGGCACTAGATGCAGCGACACATGAATTAAGATCAGCACGTGGTTAACGGGGTCTTAATGCGCAGGCGGGTCACCGTGCTAATACGGCACGCGTTGCCGCGCAGCCGCACCGCGTGCCGCATATCTTCACGGATTGTTTTCCTTAACGCGACGTTAAAGCCTGCGCGCATAGGTTTGAGGCGGACAATTTCCGACGTTCGCGTAGCCTGACATGACCGCATCACCGCTATTTCCCGGCTTCGACGGGCTGATGACGCTCTCTCGCCGCGAGGGGGTCGACATCAGGCCGACGTTGTTGCGGGTGCTGACCGATCTCTATGTGCAGGCGGCCAAGCATTCGCCCGACGAGCAGCGCCAGTTCATCGAACTGACATCGCGCCTGATCGACCAGGTCGATGACGCCACCCGCGCGGCCGTGCGCGCGCGGCTTGCGATCTATCCCGGTGCACCGCCCGAGATCCTCTCCAGGCTCGGATTGAAGCCCGCGCAAGCCGATGCGCCGGTGCCGATGGCAAAGGAAATTCCCGCCCCGCCATTGGCGCCGCCGCCGCCAAAACCGCTGACGGAAGCCGAGAGGCGGATGGCGTCGAATGTCCCGATGCAGCCGACCGACGCCGCCGAAGTCTGCGCGATGTTCGAGCGCGCCGATTCCAGCGAGCGCGCAGCGATCCTGCACAATCTCGCCGCAAGCCCGCTCAGGGCCTCGCCGCGCATTCCGCAATTGCGCGCGACGCGCTCGATCGCGGCGCTGGAGATGGCGGCGTTCGTGACCGACGTCGAGAATTTCACCCGCGAGCTCTCGGAGACGCTGATCCTGCCCGCCAGGATCGCAACACAAATCGTGAGCGATCCCGGCGGCGAGCCGCTCGCCTGCGCGATGCGTGCACTGGACATGCCGGACCCGGCCTTCCAGCGCGTGCTCTTGTTCCTCAAGCCGGAGATCGGCAGTTCCGTCCATCACGTTTATCGGCTGGCGCGGCTCTATGAACGGCTGAGCGAACGCGCCGCGCTCGTGATGCTCGCGGCCTGGCGCGGCTCGACCATGGCCGTGACCCGCGCCAAATATCGTCCCACACTTTACGACGACGACCGCCAGCGCGCGCGAGCTGCGCCTGCCGAGAGGCGGCCGGCAGTGCAACCGGGCTCGGTGCCTGTTGTGCGTACGGGCACGGACGATGCAAGCCGCTAGTGGTCCGATTCCAACATTCGTATCCCATTTCAGCGGGCATTTTTACGAATGTTGGAATCAAAGGACCACTAGCAAAATATTGATTCTAGTGGAGCTTTGGATTTGACGTTCGCTTTGCGAGTTCGTGGCCTTGTTGGGTAGCGAACGTCAAATCCGCTCCACTAGTCTAGCGTGCGGCTGGAGCCAAATCGAGAAAGTGCCGGCCGGCCCTGTCTTCGGTCTCGACGATCCAGACGTCGGGATCGAAGCGGATCTCCTTTGCAAGCCGGTCTTCCACCGACTGCTCCGGGACCGGATTCGGCGTGGTTGGCATGAAGAAGCGCTCGATGGGCCGGCTGTCGTCATAGACGGTTTGCGGCGCGGGCACGTAGAGCGTGGCGTTGCCGTCGAGGGTCGCGACCTTGACGAACACCGCGCCCGCTTCCTCCGCGCCGCGGCGGCGCACCGCGCCGAACACGCCCGCGGTCTGGCAGCGGCGCAAATAGGCCGCTACCCATATCGCTGATTTCAATCGCATGAGGCGACGATAGGCCAGCGCTCGCTTAAGCGCCAGTCGCGGAGACCGAGGCCGTGGACCCATAAACTGCTCCGGACTTCGGTTTCGGGCTGCTGATCGCGTGCTCGCCTTTCAAGGTGCCGGCCGGCAGGGAACGACCAAAGCCGTGACGACGTCTCGCGATATGGAAAATGATCGCAAAGGTTGTCGAAATTTGCGAGCGGGTCGTGAAGGCATTTGCCTTGATTGCACTCCATCATCGCTGCCGCTGCGGCGAACATATCGCGATGGTCGATCTACGAAGCCGCGCGACGATTGCGCGCAATGCCCTGCCGGTGAGGCAAGCGGCGGCCCTGCAGAAACCAGTATGGTCTCAGGCTGCTGTCGCGGAGGTTGGCTTCCATGTTGGATATGGTGCATTTGCTTGCCGGAACCAATTTGTTCCTGCTCGCCTTCTCGGTCCTGATATTCGACATTCCTCGTTTCACGCTGTCGCTTGTTTCCCTGGTTTTGTTCGGCGTGCGCCGAGGACGCGACAGACAGGCTGCCGGCAACGCGTCGGTCAGCGTCATCATACCGACCTTCAACGGCGGCTCCGGGCTCGATCGGTCAATAGCCTCGCTGCATCGCCAAACCCTGCGGCCGGTCGAAATCATTGTCGTGGACGACGGATCAACCGACGAAACGCGGGCCGTCGCGGAGCGCGCGAGGACGCTGGGTCTCGTGCAAATGGTCATCTGCCATGGCACGCGTTGCGGCCGCAGCGCGGCAATCAACGCCGGAGCCCGATTTTCCGGCGGCGATCTTCTGTTGACCGTGGATGCCGACACGGTTTTCGAGCCGACCGCCGTTGCGCGGTTGGCCGCCGCATTCGCTGATCCGCGCGTCGGCGGCGCGAGTTGTAACATTGCGATCAACAACGAGCGTGAGTCGCTCTGGACGGGACTTCAAAGCGTCGAATACCTCATGTCGATCAGCGCGGGGCGATCCCTGCTCGACGTCGTCGATGCCATCGCGTGCCTCTCCGGCGCCTGTTCCATGTACCGGCGCGATACGTTCGTGCGACAGGGCGGCCTGGACGTCGGCCCCGGAGAGGACCTCGAGTACAGCCTGCGGCTGCGCCGGCTTGGCTACGTCCTTCGTTTCGTGCCGGATGCCTGGGCGGAAACAGCCGGTCCGACAGGCGGCATAAGCCTTTTGCGCCAGCGTGCGCGCTGGGACCGCGATGCCTTGCGTATCCGCTTCATGATGTACGGCGAACTCAACTTCTTTCATCCCTTCGAGCGCTTTTCCGACACGCTTCAAAGGCTGGACTTCATCATCTTCGATCTTGTTCCAACGCTCAGCCTGCCGTTCTATCTGGCTTACACCGTGTTGCTGTTCGGCGCCGATGCCGCGCTGTTTCTCGCGGCGATCTATCTCCTGTTGCTCTGGATCTCGGTTTTCAACATGGCGCTTGCGTTCGTCATGTTCAATCGATCGGTCGGCTTCTTTGCATTGGGAGCGGCGCTGATCTTTCCTTTCTACCAGGGCGTCTACCTGAAATGCGCCCGGTTCTTTTCCTATTCTTCGGAAATCGTCTTTGCCGCGTCGAGGCACGATGACTTCGTGCCACCGCGCGTTCGCCGCGCAATTTTCGGAGACCGGATTTGAGGATATGATCCGATGAATATCGCTCTTAACCGACTTGATCCAAACGTTCCCGACCCGGTCGAGAGCCGCAGACGCGCAGCCGGACGAGTCGTGCGCATCGCCTATGCGGCAATCGTGTTCGGTGTGCTCGGCTTCTTCGTCGTCTATTTCGGTGCACCTTTCGTCTACCTCAGCGGACCCGGCACCGTCTCGTCCAAGCGATACGTGGTTTCGCTGCCTTATACCGTACAGGTCATCCGCATGAACAAGGTTCCCGGAGCCACGGTCAAAGCGGGCGAAGAGATCGCAGAGGTGCTTTCACCTGAGCAGGACAGCATTGTCGCAACTTACATGCGCGCGCTTGCGGACATCGGCGGTCGTACGTCGGAACTGCGTATCAAGGCTCGGGCCGCGCGGGATTCCCTCGAAACAGCGCGCTCATACATGCGCGTAACCGAGGCAGCAGCAGAGCACGTCGGCGCCATGTCCGCGGCCACTGTCACCTTCCGCATGGAGGTCTTGCGCGAACGCGCCTCGGCAAGCAAGGCGGTCATGTCCCAGGAGGCGGAAGTCGCAGAGTCCGCCATTCAGCTCGCCTCGCTGGATGAATTCATCCAACAGCTTCGAGGTCAGCTCGCCGAGGCGGAGCGTCACTTCGGCAACGGACGGGTCTCTGCCCCGATTGCCGGAATCATTTCGACGGGTCTCGCCGATGTCGGCCAATCGCTGGCAGCGGGCACTCCGATCGCCGAAATCCTGGATCCAACTGACATCTTTGTGGACTGGTACATTCCCAACGCGCGTTTGATCGATCCCGAGAGCCAGCAGGAAGTTCTTGTGCTGTTCGGTAACCGGCGCATTCCGGGAAAGATAGTACAGATCCTGCCGGTTTCCGGCGTGTACGCTGGGACGCGGCAGCCGTTGACGCTTGATCGCCCCGCTAACCAGATTGCGCGCATCCGCTTTGATCCGGACGCCTCACCGCCGCCGTTAAACGCTACGGTCTACGTTCACATGCACTACAGCAGTCTTTCCGCCCGCGTAGCCGACGCGCTGATCCGCCTGTTCGGGTTTTATTGAGTATGACGCCGACGAAGCACGGAGAACTACTTCAATCCGTATGCCCGGCTTGTGGCGAAGGGCTGGAGTTATTTCCGGTATTTCATCATATGATCTGCGCCTATATCGGTCCTCGGTATGACTTCGCTCCCGCAGTCGCAGGATACACCTGTCCGAAATGCCGCCGCGACATTGTGTCGGGGGATCCCGCTTGTGAGATTGTAGGGACAAGCGGACGCTGTGTGCGATGTGGCAAGGAAATGGTGGTGTCGCCAGCCCTGCTGGCGGCGTCCCAGGAACAAGCGCCCTAGTCGATCGGATGGCCGGTGACGACCGTCAGCTCCTTCACCAGACGATCTGACACCTGGCCGGTGACCACCATATGGCGCTCACGCTCGAACTTCTGGATCGCGGCCTGCGTGTCCGCGCCGATCGTGCCGGTCGCCCTCAACTGGCCATAGCCGTTCTCGCTGAGCGCGCGCTGCACCGCCGCCACGCGGCGCGAACCGGTGATCTGGACCGGCGCGGGAATAGGCGCCGGCGGACGCGCGACATTCGACGGCGGCGGCGCTGACGTCATCGGGGTCGATGACAGCGGCCCGCCGGCCGTTGCCTTGATGATGTTGGCGAGGGGATCGTTGGCTCGCGGCTCGATCAGCCTGGGTTCCGCTAGACGGGGTTCGGCAAGCCGCGGCTCGAAGATGGCGGCGTCAGCCTCTGCTGGACGCGGGCGCGGCAGCGGGCTCGATGCGCCGAGATGGATGGCGGTGCCGAACATCGGCGACGGATGCTGGCCGGTCTGCAGGAACAACGCGTTGGCGACGATGGCGCTGCAGGCCGCAAAGGCAAGCAGGCCCGCCACCATGTCCTTTGGACTGTGCAGCAGCATGCGCATCGCAAACCCGCGCTCGGGCTCGACCGCGTCAGCGGCACCGCGGCGCCGACGGCGCGGCATTTCGTCTTCGTCTCGGCTCTTTCTAGGCACTTTTCTTCACCTGAACTGTCTGTTCGTGCGGTGTGGGTCTATTGGCGAGCGTGAGTGTCGCAATATTGTTGACGGGTTGTGACGCTTCCGGCTTACTGGCGTTGAGCGGCAGCGCAACGGTGACGATTGTGCCCTCGCCGATCTTGCTGTGCACGCTGATGTCGCCGCCGTGCAGGCCGACCAGGCTCTTGACGATCGACAGGCCGAGGCCCGTGCCCTCGTGACGGCGCTGATAGGTCTGGCCGGCCTGGAAGAAGGGATCGCCGATCCGCTTGAGATCGTCGGGCGCGATGCCGACGCCGTTGTCGCTGACGCGCAGCACGAAGCGCGGGCCTTCGATGTGTGCTGCAACCGTCACCTTGCCGCCGCGTTCGGTGAACTTGACGGCGTTGGAAACGAGATTGATCACGATCTGCTTGAACGCGCGCGGATCACCGGTGATGACAGGCAAATCGAGCGGCGCGTCGGTGGCAAGCTCGATGCCGTTCTCGCGCGCCTTCAGCGCCAGCAGGTTGCAGCAATTGATCAGCGCCGCGCGCGGCGCGAACGGTTCCGCCGCGATCTCGAAATTGCCGGACTCCATCTTCGACATGTCGAGGATGCCGTTGACGACCGACAGCAGATGCTGGCCTGAATCGTTGATCAGCTGCGCATATTCCTTGCACCGCGCCGCATCCAGCATCAGCAGATCGCCCTGCACGATCATCTCGGAGAAGCCAATGATGGCATTGAGCGGCGTACGCAGTTCATGGCTCATGGTGGCAAGGAAACGCGTCTTGGCGGCGTCGGCGGCTTCCGCGGCGTTGCGCGCGAGATCGAGCGCCTGCTCCTGCATCTTGCGGTCGGTGACGTCGCGCATCACGGCGACGACTTCGGCCTCGGCGGCCGGCGCCTGCTCCAGCGCCCGGCAGCGCATCTCGACCCAGATGAAATCGACATGTCCGCTGCCGGCACCGGTACGCGGCAGATCGCGGCGCAGCCGGAACTCGACACTACGCGCCTCGCCGTCGCGCGCCACATCCGACAATGCGGTGAGATAGGCCGGCCGGTCGGCGACATGGACGCGGTCGAACAGGCCCTGGCCGGTGAGCCGCGTGACGGGCGCGCCCAGCATCGGTTCGGCGGCCGGCGAGATGAATTGCACGGCGCCGTTGCGGCCATGGCGCGAGATCACGTCGCTCATGTTGCGCGCGAGCAGGCGGTAGCGGTCTTCCTCCGAGGTCAGCAACGAGACCGTGGTCCGCGCGAGTGCCTCGGCGCTGAAGGCAAGGCCGGCGGCATAGAGGGTTGCCGACGCCACACCGAACGCCATCAGCATGCCGCGCGAGGCCGCACTGGTCTCGGCGGGCGCAAGTACGCCAAGATGACCGCAGAAGATCAGGAGGACGGCGCAGGCCAGCGCCAGCGCGGAGGCGAAGGCAACCACGCGGCGCGACGCCGACAAAGCCGCTTCGAGAGGGACGAGCACCAGCCAGATCGCGGCGAAGGATTCGATGCCGCCGGTCGAGATCGCAACCGCCATCACGAGGCCCGCGAGCGCGACCGATGACAGCACATGCGCGCCCTCGTAACGTCCCGTGCGCGACAGGAACCAGGATACCAGGATCGGCGCGATCAGCCACGCGAAGGCGGCGACCTCGAGCGTATCAGGCGCGCCGCGGAAGGCGAGGTAGACCGGGAACACGGCAAAGGCCACGAGGCTGCCGAGCAGCCGTGGCGCCATGAAGGCGCGATGGCGCGCGCGGGTCAGCGCGTCGTAGCACGCCGACGGATGCAGCAGCGCATCGAGACTATCGCGGATGGTACTCAACACAGTCACGGCTATTCGCGCTTCGGCTTGTCCGTCAGATAAGACGCGCCGGAACGCCCCCTTGTCGTCAGGCACCGTGTCAGAGCGACATTAAACGAACGCTAAGGCGATCCTGGTGTCCCAAATCCACCGCACTAGCCGCGGCAAAACGCCCGATTTTCACGGGGTTTTTCCGCAATCGCCGCAATTCATTCGGCGCAAATGGTGAATGGCGGGTTTCGAAACACGCGCGCTTATGGTTTCGAAATGGTGGATAGCGCTAGGAATTACGAACAGCGCTCGTCAATCGAAAATTTACGAGAGAAATCGGATCGCTCGATTCTTTCGCAAAATTTCGGCGAATTAAGCCCAAGGCAATCACTTCCGATTTATCGAGGACTGTTAGTCGGATGAAAATACGGGAACTGTTCCGATGTTCTTTCTGCTGCGCTTGGCATTCTGGCTCGGGCTCGTACTCGTGCTGCTGCCGCGCGACAAGACGCCGGATTCGGAAAAGCTGCCGCAGCTCAGCGTGTCCGACGCGGTGCAGGCCGCAACTGCCGCCGTGTCCGACATGAGCCAGTTCTGCAAACGCCAGCCGGCAGCCTGCGAGGTCGGAGGCCAAGCCGCAACCGTGATTGGCGTGCGGGCGCAGGACGGCGCACGCAAGGTCTATCAGTCGATCACCGACAAGAAGCCGGCCGAGGCCGTAAAGGACAACGCAAAGGACAAGAAGGCGCCGGATCATACCGGCTCGATCGGCATTGCCGACAATACCGATCCTGCGGCCACCGAAATGGCCCCGCGCGATACGCTTTCGAGCGATGACCTCGCCGTGGAATGGCACGGCGGCGCGCCGTAGCCACTGCAAATCAAGCCGGTTCCGGAACTCGCTTTCGTCCGCGTCCGACCCTATATAGGAGCTGGACGAAACGGGCGATCATGGCTGATATCGACGAGATCAGGGACAATTTTGCGCTGCTGGAGGAGTGGGACGACCGCTACCGCTACGTGATCGAGCTCGGCCGCACGCTCGAGCCGATGCCGGAAGCCGAGCACTCTGCGGAGAACAAGGTGCAGGGCTGCGTCAGCCAGGTCTGGCTGTCGAAGAAACTCGACCGCAGCGGCACCGAGCCGATGCTGAAATATCTCGGCGACAGTGATGCGCATATCGTCCGCGGACTGATCGCGATCCTCCTCACGCTCTATTCCGGCCGCACGCCCAAGGAAATTCTGTCGACCGACGCCATTGATGTGTTCGACGAATTCGGCTTCCGCGATCATCTGACGCCGCAGCGCTCGAATGGCCTGCGCGCCATGGTCGAACGCATCCGCTCCGATGCGCGCGCAGCACTGGCGACGGCGAACTAACTTACTTTCGCTTTCGCCGCTGCTGGCCGAGGCCCATTTTCTTCGCAAGTTGCGAGCGCGCCACCGCGTAGTTCGGCGCCACCATCGGATAGTCGGCTGGCAGGCCCCATTTGTCACGGTACTGTTCCGGGGTCATGCTGTACTGTGTGCGCAGATGGCGCTTCAGCGACTTGAAGCGTTTGCCGTCCTCCAGACAAATCAGATAATCGGGATTGATCGACTTCTTCAGCGACACTGCGGGCTTTGCAGGCTCGGTCGGCGCCTCGCTGCGTCCGCTCGAGACGCGCATCAGGGCCGAGTGAACCTGACTGATCAGGTTCGGGATTTCGGTGGCGGGCGTCGGATTGTTGGAGAGATAGGCCGACACGATATTCGCAGTCAGATCGATATAGCCCTTGCCGGTGCTGTCGGTCATGACGTCAAACCTTTCAACAATATCCGGTGCGTCAATACGCTGGCACGCTATATATAAGCTACGGATTACTGCCAATACAACAAGAATACCATGAATTCGCGCCAGTAATTCGTGAAGTATGGCTCAGGGCCGCCGGTCGATATGGGCGGTCAATTCGTCAAGCGAGGCAAAGCGCATCAGCCCCTCCGGCATCTGCGCCTCGATCGAACCGTCGGAATACAGCGAATAGGCCATGCCGTCGACCACGCCCGATTTGAGAACAGTCACGCCCGGCTGCTGCGCTTCGCCCGGCGATGGCGGCGCAGCGCGCTCGGGCGCGGCGCTCGCGGTCGCTTCGGGCGCAGCCGGCGGGGTGCGCGCGCTGCGGCGCTGCGGCGGAATGTCGCCGTTGCGGCCGCGATCGACCTTCGGCCAGGCATCTTCGAAACTTGCTGGCGGCGGTTCGCCTCCCTCCGCGCCCGATGCGCGCTCGCGATCCTTCCGCACGCTGGAGGAGAACAGCAAATTCCGCTTCGGCTTCGCCGGCGCATCCTCGGGCGGCTGCGCGTCGCGCGGCGGGATGTCATCCTGCATGGAGAGCGGCGCAGCGGGTGGTGCGGCAGCGGCCTGACTCTCGACCGGCGACGGCTCGGGCGACGTCGGCAGAATCGGACGCGGACGCGTCTCGGGCCCGACGCGCGTCTCCATCAGCCGCCGCGCGATCACCTTGAGCTCGGCCACGACCGCCGACAGCGCGAGCAGAATCATGCCGGTACAGACGGCAAGCACGCCGATCAGGATCAAGGTGTTGCCGAAGCCGAACTCCCTGATCGGGATGCCGTACAGGATCACCAGCAGGCCGGCCAGCACCGAGCCAATTCCGGCAACCATCATGGCAATCATCATCGACGTCATTCCCCCTTGGCGGACCGGTCCAGCTATCTGCTTTGGGGTCGCCCGACCCACCGAACCGAAACCACCAACATCACCGCGTTGCCGGCCACCCTGCCAGCGCACGCTCGTTTCACTCAGCCCTTCCGCCACGATACCGTCATAATACGGAGATGGCCAACGGCAATCGCGGGGCGCACCGTTCCGCAAGCGGTCAAATCCGCGGTTTATCCTAGGTTCCTAACGCCCGAGGCTTAACCAGAGTGACGAATGCTGCAGCGCATCAGGCAACTTACGCCACAATTGCCAATTACTTGCGTTGTCACATTGCGCTATATGGATGCCGGGGAACGAGGCTCACAAGCGCCAGCTGGGCCGAGAGGGACGCCGGGTTACCAATAGCCATGTCTTCCATTACGACTTCGGCCATCGACACGCCCATACGGCGCTCGATGGAACGGACGTGCGACGAGCTTGCGCTTGTCGTGCTGGGCGCCGTCGCGTTGATCGCCGCCTTCACCTTCCACGACTACGGGCTTGGCTGGGACGATTACACCCACGCTGAATATGCCGACCTCTTGCTGCGCATGTACGGGTCCGGCTTCAAGGACACCGGGGCGCTATCGTTCGCCAACCTTTACATGTATGGCGGCGGCTTCGACATGGCGGCAGCGCTGCTGCACAAGGTCATCCCGCTCGAACTGTTCGAGACGCGCAGGCTGGTCGGCGCCGTCGTCGGCGTGATCGGATTGGCCGTGACATGGCGGCTCGGCCGCCGCGTCGGCGGACCTCTTGCCGGCTTGGTCGCGCTGCTGCTGCTCGCGCTGTGCCCGACCTTCTACGGCCACATGTTCATGAACCCGAAGGATGCGCCGTTCGCGGTCGCGATGGTGGTCCTGATGATGGGCCTGGTGCGGCTCGCCGAAGAATATCCAAAACCCTCGCCGCGCACGGTGTTGATCGTCGGACTTGGCGCGGGCCTGTCGATCGGCTCGCGCATCCTCGGCGGTCTCGCGCTGGTCTATGCGCTGGTCGGATTTATTCCGCTGCTGATCCAGGAGGTGCGCAGCGAGGGCGCGCGCGAAGCGTTGCATCGCTTCGTCCACGTCGTCGTCGTGCTGCTGCCGGGCCTGGCGCTCGGTTACCTCATCATGGGTCTGATCTGGCCCTGGTCGATCATCGAGGTCGGCAATCCCTTCCGCGCCCTGACCTACTTCTCGCACTTCTTCGAAAAGCCGTGGAAGGAGATGTTCGACGGCGCGCTGGTCTCCG
Organism: uncultured Alphaproteobacteria bacterium; assembly: GCA_963821965.1. Taxonomy (GTDB): domain Bacteria; phylum Pseudomonadota; class Alphaproteobacteria; order Rhizobiales; family Xanthobacteraceae; genus Bradyrhizobium. Next base: position 1,137,172 of record CAWGFY010000005.1, on the reverse strand, counting down.
TGCCCGACATGCCCTGGTCCTATCTGCCGACGCTGTTCGCGTTGCAGATGCCGGAAGTGCTGCTGGCGCTGTCGCTTGCCGGCGTTGTTGGAACCTTCGTGGTGCTGCCGCGGACCGACGTCACCGCGCGGCGCAAGACCATCCTGTTGATGCTGATGCTCGCCGCCACGCTGCCGATCGCGGTCGCGATGGTAAAGCGGCCTGCGCTCTATAACGGCATCCGGCATTTCATCTTCGTGATCCCGCCGATGGCGATCCTCGGCGGCGTCGCCTTCGAGTGGGTGATGCGCTGGCTGAAGGACAATCACCGGAGCTGGCAGCCTGCGGTGCTGGCGGTGCTGATCTTCGGCCTGCTCTTGCCGCTCGGCGAGATGATCCGGCTGCATCCCTATCAGTACACGCATTTCAACCACATCGCCGGCACCGTGCGCGCCGCCGACGACCGCTTCATGCTGGATTACTGGGGGCTCGCCTTCAAGCAGGCCTCCGACGAGCTGCACGAGCAGCTTGACGAGAGGCAGGAAGTGCCGCCGAGGGGACGCAAGTGGAAGGTTGCGGTGTGCGGGCCGCAGCGCCCGGCGCAGGTCGCGCTCGGTCCCGACTTCACCATCGGCTGGGACAGCCACGCCGCCGACTTCGCGATGACGCTCGGCGAGTTCTACTGCAAGGGCCTGACCGCGCCGGTCATGGTCGAGATCAAGCGCGACGACGTGGTGTTTGCGCGGGTCTATGACATCCGCGGCCGCAGTATCTCCAGCCTGCTGTCGATTCCGGCGCCTTAGGCTTTACGGCAGGAATTGAAATTTTACGGTTTGCGCCTATTATCTTCGCGAACGACCTCTACACGACCGAATCAAAACGCCGCCCAATTCCGGGCGGCGTTTTTATGTTATGCCCCTTAGTGCGGCAACTCCGCCAGCGCGGCGAGGATGCGGGCCCACGAGCGGATGCCCTTGTGATAGCTCTTGAGGTCGTACTTCTCGTTCGGCGAATGGATGTTGTCGTCGTCAAGGCCGAAGCCGACCAGCAGCGAGTCCAGCCCGAGCGTCTTCTTGAAGTCGGCGACGACGGGGATGGACGCGCCGGAGCCGAACAGCACGGTCTCCTTGCCCCACTCCTCGGTCAACGCCTTCTTCGCGGCCCCCAGCGCCTTCATGTCCCACGGCAGCGCGATGGCGGGCGCCGACGAGTGATCGCCGAATTCGACCTTGCAATCGGCAGGAATCCGCGCGGCGACATAATCGCGGAACGCTTTCCGGATCTTGGCCGGGTCCTGGCCCTCGACCAGGCGGAACGAAATTTTTGCGGATGCCTCCGCCGGGATCACCGTCTTCGAGCCTTCGCCGATATAGCCGCCGACGATGCCGTTGATGTCGCAGGTCGGGCGCGAGGAGACTTGCTCGATCAATAGCCGGTCCTTCTCACCGGCCGGAATCGAGAGGCCGATCGGCTTCAGGAAAGTCTCGGGTGAAAGATTGAGCTTCTTCCACTGTGCGAGGATGTCCGACGGCAAATCCTTCACGCCGTCATAGAAACCGGGGATGGTGATGTGACCGTTCTCGTCGAACAGGCCGCCGAAAATATATGTCAGCACGCGGATCGGATTGCGCGCGCCGCCGCCGAAAATGCCGGAATGCAGGTCACGGCTGGCCGCCTTGATCTTGACCTCGTCATAGACGAGGCCGCGCAGCGAGGTGGTGATCGCGGGCGTGCTCGGGTCCCACATGCTGGTGTCGCAGACCAGCGCATAGTCGGCCTGCAACTCCTTCTTGTTGGCTTCGAGGAACGGCACGAAATTCTTCGAGCCGATCTCCTCCTCGCCCTCGATCAGGATGGTGATGTTGAGCGGCAGCGAGCCGGTCACGGTCTTCCAGGCGCGGCAGGCCTCGACGAAGGTCATGAGCTGACCCTTGTCGTCCTCGGCGCCGCGCGCGACGATGATCTTGCGCCCGTCGGCATGGTCGGTCACCACGGGCTCGAACGGCGGCCGGTGCCAGAGATTGAGCGGATCGACCGGCTGCACGTCATAATGACCGTAGAACAGCACGCGCGGACCGGCGTGGCCGTTGCTCTTGGCCACGATCGCCGGATGACCCGCGGTCGGCCGCACCTCGGCCGCAAAGCCGAGCGAGGCGATGTCTTTCGCCAGATGATCGGCGGCCGCCTTGCAATCGCCGGCGAAGGCGGGATCGGCCGAGATCGACTTGATACGAAGCAGCGCAAACAACCGCTGCAGGCTGTTATCGAAATCGGCGTCGATGCGGTCGAGAACGGATTGCAGTTGGGCGTTCGCCATTCTTTTCGTTCCTTGTTGTTGGCTAACTCAAGCGATCATCGTCGTCGCAGCAGGCCGCCGAGCGCGCCGCGCACCAGCGAGCGGCCGACCGAACCGCCGATCGATCCGGCCACGGATTTGCCGAGGCTGGCAGCGACGCCACCGACCACCTTGTCGGTCACCGAGCGCGTGATGTTGCGCGTGATGAGCTGACCGGTCGATAGCCGGCCGCGCTTGGCACTGGTGCCGAAGATCGTCCCGACGATCGCGCCGAGATGGCCGAGGATGCCGATATCGCCGCCGCCCGCGCCCCCTTCGTCGGCATGGGCGGCGTTTCCCGCCACACGCTTCTGCAAAATCTCGTAAGCGGATTCCGCATCGATCGCGGTGTCGTATTTGCCCTTCACCGGGCTCGCATCCATGATCGCCTTGCGTTCCTCCGGCGTGACCGTCCCGATGCGCGCCGAAGGTGGGCGGATCAGGGCGCGGTCGACCATCGCCGGCGTACCGTTGCCTTCGAGGAACGACACCAGCGCCTCGCCTTTGCCGAGTTCCATGATCACCTTGGCGGTATCGAGCTTCGGATTGGGCCGAAAGGTCTGCGCAGCGGCCTGCACCGCCTTCTGGTCGCGCGGCGTGAAGGCGCGCAGCGCGTGCTGCACGCGGTTGCCGAGCTGGCCGAGCACACGATCGGGGACGTCGATCGGGTTCTGCGTCACGAAGTAGACGCCGACGCCCTTGGAGCGGATCAGCCGCACCACCTGCTCGATCTTGTCCATCAGCGCCTTCGGCGCGTCGTTGAACAAGAGATGCGCCTCGTCGAAGAAGAAGACGAGCTTCGGCTTCGGCGGGTCGCCGGCCTCCGGCAGTTCCTCGAACAGCTCCGACAGCATCCAGAGCAGGAAGGTGGCGTAGAGCCGCGGGCTCTGCATCAGCTTGTCGGCGACGAGGATGTTCACCATGCCGCGCCCGTCGCGGTCGGTGCGCATGAAATCCTTCAGCGACAGCGCCGGCTCGCCGAAGAATTTCGTGCCGCCCTGGTTCTCCAGCACCAAAAGCTGGCGCTGGATGGTGCCGACGGTCGCCTTGGTGACGTTGCCGAAGCCCTGCCGCGGCTTTGCGGATCGGCGCCAGCGGATCGTCATCGCCATCGGCGCCACTTTTTCCACCGGCCGGAACGATCGCATCGAGCAAGCGCCCGAAGATCCTTCATGTCGATCAGGGTGAGCCCGTTATCGTCGGCGACGCGGAAGGCGACGTTGAGCACCCCTTCCTGCACATCGTTGAGATCGAGCATGCGTGCCAGCAACAGCGGCCCCATCTCCGTCACGGTCGCGCGCACGGGATGACCCTGCTCGCCGAAAACATCCCAGAACACCGTCGAAAACTGGTCGGGCTGGAATTTGAGGCCGATTTCGTCGGCGCGTTTGGTGATGAAATCCTTGGCCTCGCCGACTTCGGAGATGCCGGACAGATCGCCCTTGATGTCGGCGGCGAACACGGGCACGCCGGCCCGCGCAAATCCCTCCGCCATCACCTGCAGCGATACGGTCTTGCCCGTCCCGGTGGCACCGGTGACGAGGCCGTGGCGATTTGCCAGCGCCAGCGTCAGCCAGACCGGCTGCTCGCCCTTGCCGACGAAGATCTTCTCATTGGTGTCGGCCACATTGTTGTCGGGTACAGCCATCGCGCTTCGGTCTCTTCGCCTCAATCTCGGCTTCGGCCACAATCATACTGCATCTCGCAAGTCGATTGAAACCGTCAACGGCGACCCCAGACGTGCGTTTTGCGACTGCTCACGCCGAACCTTTTCGTGCAGTCATCCGTCGAAAGTCGAAAATCGCCGTCGGCAAGCGCGACAAATTGCGCGGGTTTCCACGACAGCTCTTGCATTGCTGCAACACTTGGGGCGCGAATGAAGATGAATCGCGCCGGGAATGTGGTGATACGCTTGTATTTCGTATTGACGAAGCTCAAGATGATTTTCTGAGCAAGGAGACCCGGTACCAACCGGTCGAGGCGGGGCACCATGGACGAATTGATTGATGAGCTGGCCGCAAAGGCCGGCATAGATGATGCCGTTGCCGAGCAGACCGTAGGCATCATGCTGGACTATCTCCGAAGCGAGGGACCGCCCGAAACCGTTCAGACGCTGATCGACGGCATACCCGGCGCCGAGGCCGCAATCGCGGCCGCGCGCGACGGCAACGGCCTTTCGCGGCTGATGGGCGGCGGCTTGATGGCGGTCGGCACTCGGCTGATGGGCCTCGGGCTCGCCATCACGGACATTCAGAAGATTGCGCGTGAACTTTTTTCTTTCGGCCGAGACAAAATCGGAGCGGATCGGATGGGCGCGATCATTGCGGGAACGCCTGGGCTTAGCAACTTCGCCTGAAGCACCTTCTTTGAATTGAGTGACATGACATATCCGATCTCCGAGCTCGAAGGCATGAACGCCTTCTTCGCATCCAAGCTCAAATCGCTGGGCATCCGCACAGCCGAGGCGCTGCTGGAGGCGACCCGGATGGCGAAGGGCCGCAAGGCGCTCTCTGCCAAGACCGGCATCCGCGAGCAGCAACTTCTGGAGTGGGCCAACATGGCCGATTACATGCGCATTCGCGGCATGGGCAAGGCCAAGATCGGGCTGATCCGCGCGGCCGGCGCGACCACGGTGCGGGAGCTTGCGCATCGCAATCCGGCGCGGCTGGCCCAGAACATGAAGGAAGTGAATACCAGGCGGAAACTGGTCCGCATCCTCCCTTCGGAGAAATCCGTCGAGCAGATGATCGCGCAGGCCCGCAAGCTGCAACCCAAGATCAGCTACTAGTGCCGCCGATCTGAAGTCCCTGACTCACTCGCGGCGAAATCGGGTTCAGGGACTTCAGATCGAAAGCGGCACTAGAATCATAGATTTGCTAGTGCCCATAACTTTCCGAAGTTCGTGAACGGTAGCGCGGCAATGGAGCACGAACTTCGGAAAGTGGGCACTAGTCGGACGCCAGCGCCGTCTTGACTCCCCTGCCCCGACCGCGCAAAGCCACGGCATGATGGCAGCCACCTCCAGGCCGGTCACGTCAGCAACGGCGGTCCACCCGCTGCTGCAAAAGCTGTTGTCCGGACCGGTTCCGGCCGTGATGGGCGTACTCAATGTGACGCCGGATTCCTTTTCCGACGGCGGAGAGTACCTCGCGCCGGAGCATGCGCTGGCACACGCCAAGCGACTGGTCACCGAGGGCGCCGACATCATCGATATCGGCGCGGAGTTCGACCCGTCCCTATGGCGGCGCCCAGGCGGTCTCGGCAGACGAGGAACTCTGCGCGGCTGCGGCCGATCCTTGCCGATATCGTCAAGCTCGGCGTGCCCGTCTCCATCGACAGCATGAAATCGGACGTCGCCGCCTTTGCGCTGGAAGCAGGTGCTGCGATCGCCAACGACGTCTGGGGCCTGCAGCGCGACGGCCGGATGGCGTCGCTGGTGGCGCGGCACGGCGTGCCCGTCATCATCATGCACAACCGCGACCGCGCCGATCCCGCGATCGACATCATGAAGGATATCGCCGCCTTCTTCGCGCGCTCGCTCGACATCGCGGCGAAGGCCGGCATTCCGGAAGGCCACATCGTGCTCGATCCCGGCATCGGCTTCGGCAAGACGCCCGAGCAGAGCATGACCGCGCTGGCCCGCCTCGACGAGCTCAAGCGCTTCGGCCTGCCGCTTCTGGTCGGTGCCTCGCGGAAGCGCTTCATTGCCTCCGTTTCGCCGTCGGAGCCGCAGCAGCGGCTGGGCGGCTCGATTGCGGCCCATCTGATCGCGGCGAGAGGCGGCGCGCGGATCATCCGCACCCATGATGTCGCGGAGACCGTGCAGGCGCTGAAGGTCACTGCGGCGATCGAGGACAGGCGATGACGGACACGATCTTCATCAAGGGCGTCGTCGTCCATGCCCGCCACGGCGTGATGGAGCATGAGACCCGGGTCGGGCAGCGCTTCGTGATCGATCTCGAGCTCTACACCGATCTCTCGGAATCCTCGCGCACCGACCGCCTCGCCGACACCGTCTCCTATTCCAATGTGGTGGCGACCGCGACCGCGGCCTTCAAGGGCACCAACTACAAGCTGCTGGAGCGCGCCGCCGGCGCGGTGGCGGATGCCATCCTCGCGGCTTTCCCGCGCATCCGCGCGGTCAAGATCACCGTGCACAAGCCGCACGCGCCGATTGCCGAAATCTTCGAAGACGTCGGCGTGATGCTGACGCGCAACCGGCATGGCTAGCGCTATCGTCGCTCTCGGCGGCAATGTCGGCGACGTCCGCGCGACATTCAAAAAGGCGATCGCGAACATCTGCGGCATGGCGCAGGCGGCGCTGCTGGCGCGCTCATCCGACTACGCCACGCCGCCCTGGGGCGAGGTGGACCAACCTCACTTCATCAATGCCTGCATCGAGATCGAGACCGGCCTCGATCCGCATGCGCTGCTGTTCAGCTTGCACAAGGTCGAGCAGAAATTCGGCCGCGACCGCTCGAAGGAGCAGCGCTGGGGGCCGCGCAGCCTCGACCTCGACCTGATCGCCTATGACGACGTCAAGCTCGACAAGCCGGAACTCACGCTGCCCCACCCTCGCCTGTTCGAGCGCGCCTTCGTGCTGGTGCCGCTGGCCGAGATCGCGCCCGACCGCGTCATCGCGGGGCGGCGCGTCAAGGACGCGTTGGCAAAGCTTTCGACCGACGGTATCGAGCGGCTGCCGGACCTAGTGCCGCCGATCTGAAGTCCCTGACTTACTCGCGGCAAGATCGGGTTCAGGGACTTCAGATCGAAAGCGGCACTAGAATCATAGGTTTGCTAGTGCCCATGACTTTCCGAAGTTCGTGAAAGTGCGTGCGGCGGTGGAACACGAACTTCGGAAAGTGGGCACTAGATTAGGGTTTGGCTTGGCCGGCCGCCCGTGGCAATTTCCGCCCCAAGGACAAAAAGAGTTTTGGGATGACAACCGGCCCCGATCTGCCCCTCGCCGCCGATTTCGCACCGGCAACGCAGGACGATTGGCGCAAGCTGGTCGACGGCGTGCTCAAGGGCGCGCCGTTCGAGCGGCTGGTGGCCAAGACCTATGACGATCTGAAGATCGCGCCGATCTATGCGCGCGCCAAAGGCGCCATACCGATTGCAGGCCGCGCGGCGGCCGTGCCGTGGCAGATCATGCAGCGGATCGATCATCCCGATCCGGCGAAAGCGAATGCGATCGCCCTGCACGAACTGGAAAATGGCGCGACTGGGCTCGAGATCGAGTTCGCGGGAGGACCGGGCGCGCGCGGCTTCGGCGTCAAGGATGCAACGCCGGAGACACTGAAGCGCTTGTTCGACGGCGTCATCCTCGATGCCGGGATATCGATCGCGCTCAATCCCGTGATCGGCCGCGAGAATGCCGGCGAAAATTTCGCCGCGCTGATCGAGGCGCAGCGAGTCGATCCGGCCAAGGTGGATGTCCGCTTCAACTATCAGGCATTGTCGACGATGGCGGTGCGCGGCAGCGCGCCGGCCATATGGGCCGAGATGACGAAGCCGTTCGCACAAATTGTCGGCGGCCTGATGAAGCGCGGCTTCAGAGGTCCCTTCGTGCTGGCCGACGGCCGTCCGATCCACGATGCCGGCGGGTCGGAAGCACAGGAGCTGGCATTCGCCCTGTCGCTCGCGGTCGCCTATTTGCGCATGCTGGAAGCCGGCGGCATCGACCTCGAAACGGCACGCGCGGCAATCTCGTTCCGTCTTGCCGCCGACGCCGATCAGTTCCTGACCATGGCCAAGTTCCGTGCGCTGCGCCTGCTCTGGGCGCGCGTCGAGCAGGGATGCGGCCTTACTCCGAAACCGGTCTTCATCGCCGCCGAAACCGCCTGGCGCATGCTGACCCAGCGCGATCCCTATGTGAACATGCTGCGCGCGACCATGGCGACATTCGCGGCCGGGCTTGCCGGCGCCAATGCCATCACCGTACTGCCGCACACGCTGGCGCTCGGTCTGCCCGATGCGTTCGCGCGGCGCGTGGCGCGCAACACCCAGCTGGTGCTGCTGGAAGAATCCAACCTCGCCAAGGTCTCCGATCCCGCGGCGGGCTCCGGCGGCATCGAGAGTCTCACGCAAGAGCTCGGTCAAACCGCGTGGACGCTGTTCCAGCAGATCGAAAAGGCCGGCGGCGTATTCACCGCGCTTCAACAGGGCCTGATCCAGGGCAAGGTCGCGGCAACCCGCAAGGCGCGCGAGGCGAATGTCGCGCGGCGCAAGGATGTGCTCACCGGCGCCAGCGAATTTCCCAACCTGCACGAGGCCGACGCCACGGTCGAAGATGTGAAACCCGCTGCACCGGCGCCGAACAACGATCCGATCAAGTTCGAACCGCTGACGGCAATCCGCCTTTCGATGCCCTTCGAACGCCTGCGCGATCGTTCCGACCAGATCGCCAAACAGAAGGGCAAACGCCCGCGCGTCTTCCTCGCCAATCTCGGCACCGCCGCCGACTTCACCGCGCGCGCGACCTTCGCCAAGAGTTTCTTCGAGACCGGCGGCATCGAGGCGATCGACAACGAGGGATTTTCGGACGCGAACGCGCTCGCCGCCGCCTGGAAAGCTTCCGGAGCCGGGGCCGTGTGCCTTTGTTCCCAAGACAAGGTCTATGCCCAGCAGGCGGAGGCGGCCGCGAAGGCCCTGCAAACAGCCGGCGCAAGACATATCTATCTGGCAGGACGGCCCGGCGAGCAGGAAGCAGCGCTGCGCGGTGCCGGTGTGACCGACTTCATCTTTGCAGGCGGCGACGCGCTCGCCACCCTGCGGAAGGCCTATGAGCTGATGGAGCGAGCATGACCGCGGAAAAGCCCATGCTGACCGGAGGCTGCCAATGCGGCGCCGTCCGCTTTGCGCTCAAGGCCGCCCCGGTCCGGATCAGCGTCTGCCACTGCCGGATGTGCCAGAAGGCGGCCGGCGCGCCGTTCGCCTCCTTTGCCGATATCGACAAGGCCGACTTTACCTGGACAAGGGCAAGCCGGCGGCGTTCAAATCGTCCTCGATCGCCGAACGCGACTTCTGCCGCGACTGCGGCACGCCACTCAGCTTCCGCCGCATCGACGGCCCGCGGATCGAGATCCTGACCGGGACCTTCGACCGGCCCGACCGGGTGATCCCGACGCGGCAATATGGCACCGAATCCCGGCTCGGCTGGGTGGTCGGAATCGCGAACCTTCCGAGCCAGACCACGTTGCAGAATTACGGACCGGACAAGATGGCCACCATCGTCAACCACCAGCATCCGGATCATGATTAACGGTGGCGTTGCCGGAGTTTCGAATATGATATGGTCGACACCATGAGCCGCATTCCTGATTTCGCCAATGTCGCCTTCGAGCCGGTCGCGACCCCAGCGCCCGCCGGCAAGGCGGAGCCTTGGCTGACGCCCGAGGGCATTCCGGTCAAGCCGGCCTATGGCGAGGCCGATCTTGAGGGCTCGACTTCCTCGAGACCTGGCCCGGCATCGCGCCCTATCTGCGCGGCCCCTACCCGACCATGTATGTCAACCAGCCCTGGACCGTCAGGCAATATGCCGGCTTCTCCACGGCGGAAGACTCCAACGCCTTCTATCGCCGCAACCTCGCCGCCGGGCAGAAAGGCCTGTCGGTCGCCTTCGATCTCGCCACCCATCGCGGCTACGATTCCGATCATCCGCGCGTCTCCGGCGACGTCGGCATGGCCGGTGTCGCCATCAACTCGATCTACGACATGCGCACGCTGTTTGCCGGCATCCCGCTCGACCGGATGAGCGTGTCGATGACCATGAACGGCGCGGTGCTGCCGATCCTCGCGCTGTTCGTCATCGCCGCCGAGGAACAGGGCGTGCCGCCGGAGAAACTGTCGGGCACCATTCAGAACGACATTCTGAAAGAGTTCATGGTGCGCAACACCTATATCTATCCGCCGACGCCCTCGATGCGGATCATCTCCGACATCTTCGCCTACACCTCGCAGAAGATGCCGAAATTCAATTCGATCTCGATTTCCGGCTATCACATGCAGGAGGCCGGAGCGACGCAGGACCTCGAGCTCGCCTATACGCTCGCCGACGGCGTCGAATATCTGCGCGCCGGGCTTGCCGCCGGCCTCGATGTCGACCGCTTCGCGCCGCGGCTGTCGTTCTTCTGGGCGATCGGCATGAACTTCTTCATGGAAGTCGCCAAGATGCGCGCGGCGCGGCTGCTCTGGGCGAAGCTGCTGAAACCGTTCAACCCGAAGGACCCGCGCTCGCTGTCGCTGCGCACGCATTGCCAGACCTCCGGCTGGTCGCTGACCGCGCAGGACGTCTTCAACAACGTGGCGCGCACCACGATCGAGGCGATGGCGGCAACCCAGGGCCACACCCAGTCGCTGCACACCAACGCGCTCGACGAGGCGCTGGCGCTGCCGACCGATTTCTCGGCCCGCATCGCCCGCAACACCCAACTGTTCCTGCAGCAGGAAAGCGGCACCACACGGATCATCGATCCCTGGGGCGGCTCCTATTATGTCGAGCGGCTGACGCGCGATCTCGCCGCGAAGGCCTGGGGCCATATCCAGGAAGTCGAAGAGCTCGGCGGCATGGCCAAGGCGATCGAGGCCGGCGTGCCGAAGCTGCGCATCGAGGAAGCCTCGGCCAAGACGCAGGCCCGCATCGATGCCGGCCGGCAGGCCGTGATCGGCGTCAACAAGTACAAGCCGACGGACGAGCGGCCGATCGACATCCTGAAGGTCGAGAATTCCACCGTGCGGCGGCTGCAGATCGACAAGCTGAAGCGGCTGCGCGGCGAGCGCAGCCAGAAGGACGTCGATGCGGCGCTGGCCGCGCTGACCCGCTCGGCCGGCGAAGGCAACGGCAATCTGCTGGCGCTCGCGATCGATGCGGCGCGCGCGAAAGCGACCGTCGGCGAAATTTCGGACGCGATGGAGAAGGTGTTCGGCCGTCACCGCGCCGAGATCAAGTCCATCACCGGCGTCTACAAGCGGGAGGCGTCCGCCATGTCGAACAAGGTTGAGAAGGTGCAGGCGCTGATCGACGCCTTCGAGGAGGCGGAAGGCCGCCGCCCGCGCATCCTCGTCGCCAAGATCGGCCAGGACGGCCACGACCGCGGCCAGAAGGTGATCGCGTCCGCCTTTGCCGATGTCGGCTTCGACGTCGATATCGGACCGCTGTTCGCCACCGCCGACGAAGCCGCGCGGCAGGCGGTCGAGAACGACGTGCATATCCTCGGCGTCTCCTCGCTTGCCGCCGCGCATCTCACCGCCGTGCCGGAATTGAAGGCCGCGCTGAAGAAGCAGGGCCGCGAGGACATCATGATCATCGTCGGCGGCGTGGTGCCGCCGCAGGATTACGACGCGCTCTACAAGGCCGGCGCCGAAGCGATCTATCCGCCGGGCACCGTGATCTCGGATGCCGCCGAAGAGCTGATCCACAAGCTCAACGCCCGGCTCGGCCATAGCGAGGCGGCGGAGTAGTTCCCCGCGCAACCCTTCCATCAAGGATATTCCCTTGCGGTATGCCGCCATTCGCTTCGCTCACAATATCTTTCTGGTGGGCGGTCTGGCGATGCTGACTGCGTCTGCGTTTGCCGCCGATCCCAAGCCCGACGCCGCCATCAAGACCAAGGCGATCGAAGCCAGCGTCCTCCTCGATGACAAGATCAAGGCCGACTCGGCGCTCGGAGCGGATTGCCTTGCTGAGGGCAAGAAGTGGATCGACAAGAATGCCGCTGATGCCGCCAATTCGCGCAAGGAGGATCCGCTGTTCTTCCGCGACGGCGGCTGGTCGTTCGAGCGCAAATACGACATCCGTTCCGTGGTCGCCGAGCATTATGTCAGCATCGTCAGGTACGACTACATGGACACCCACGGCGCGCATCCCAACATCGACGTCAATACCATCCTGTGGGACAAGACCGAGAAGAAGCGCATCTCGATCCGTCCGTTCTTCACCGAGACCGCCGACAACGGCCCGACCATGACGGCGATGCGCGAGGCCGTCATCGCTTCACTCGAGATCGAGAAGAAGAAGCGCAGATTCCAGCGAGACCGCGACCGCCGAATGGTTCAAGGGCGTCGAGCCAAAACTCCTCAAGATCGGTGCAGTGACGCTCGCGCCGTCGACCGAGGCCGGCAAGAGTTCCGGCCTGGCCTTTCACTATCCGCCCTATGCGGTCGGGCCCTACGCCGAAGGCCAGTATGTCGCCTTCGTGCCGTGGGAGGCGCTGAAGCCCTATCTTTCGCCCGAGGGCCAGCGCATCTTCGACGGCAGCAGGCCGAAGGGCGACGAAGACGAGCAATGACCGGCCGCAGTACACGCGATATCGAAAAACTCGCCAAGGAGCTTCGCGCCGGCGACCGCGGCGTCGCTCGCGCGCGCGATCACGCTGGTCGAGAGCCGGCGCGGCGATCATCAGGCTTCGGCCCGCGACCTCGTGCAGGCGCTGTTGCCCGCGACCGGCAACGCGATCCGCGTCGGCATCACCGGCTCGCCCGGTGTCGGAAAATCCACCACCATCGACGCGCTCGGCATGTTTCTGATCGAGCACGGCCACAAGGTCGCAGTGCTGGCGGTCGATCCGTCCTCGGCGCGCACCGGCGGCTCGATCCTCGGCGACAAGACGCGGATGGCGCGGCTTGCCGCTTCCGATCACGCCTATATCCGTCCCTCGCCGGCATCGGGCACGCTCGGCGGCGTCGCCGCCAAGACGCGCGAGGCGATGCTGTTGTGCGAAGCGGCCGGCTTCGACGTGATCCTGGTCGAGACGGTCGGCATCGGTCAGTCCGAGACTGCCGTCTGCGACATGACGGATTTCTTCCTGGCCTTGATGCTGCCCGGCGCCGGCGACGAGCTGCAGGGCATCAAGAAGGGCCTGGTCGAGCTCGCCGACATGATCGCGATCAACAAGGCCGACGGCGACAATCTCAAGCGCGCGCAGCATGCGGCCGCCGACTACAAGAGCGCGCTGCATATCCTCACACCCCGCTCGGAGCACTGGCATCCGCCGGTCGTGACCTATTCGGCGCTGACCGGAGACGGGCATCGCCGAGCTCTGGCAGAAGATCCTCGATCATCGCACCGCTATGAATGCGTCCGGCGATTTCGCCGCGCGGCGGCGTGACCAGCAGGTCAAATGGATGTGGTCGATGCTGGAGCAGCGCATGCTGGCGCGGCTGCGCGCGGACGCCTCGGTCCGTGCCAAGGTGAAGAAGATCGAGGCCGAGGTCGCAGCCGGCCGGCTGACGCCGTCGCTTGCCGCGGAAGAGATCGCGGAGCTGCTGCGATGAACGACAAGCTTCGCATTCTCATCACCGGCTTCGGCGCGTTTCCCGGAGCGCCCTACAATCCGACGATGCCGCTGGTCGAGCGACTGTTGCGCCTGCGCCGTCCGGCCTTCGACGACGTCGAGCTTTCCAGCCACATCTTCCACGTCACCTACGCCACTGTCGATCGCGAATTGCCGGGATTGCTCAGGAAGCATCGGCCGCACGCGCTGTTGATGTTCGGCCTTGCCGCGACGGACTTCGTACCTGCGGATCGAAACCCGTGCGCGCAACGCGATCACGACCATCTGGCCGGACGCCGATGGCACACGCATCCGCAAGGGATCGATCGCGCCCGGCGCGGACGCCCTGATGTTCGGTCCCGCATACGGCAAAACTGCTGCGCGCGGCGCTGGCAACCGGGATCGACGCGCGCGCCTCGCGCGATGCCGGCAGCTATCTCTGCAACTATCTGAGCTGGCGCGCGATCGAGGCCACGCAGCGCGGCGACGGTCCCCGCCTCGCCGCCTTCGTGCATGTTCCCTTGCTCGCACGCGATGGAACGGCGCGTATTCCCGGCGGCGTCACGCTGGAGACGCTGGTCGATGCCGGCGAGGCCATGCTCGGTGAAATGATCAAGCTGACGCGCACCGCGCTTCACGAGGCTCTCTCATCCTGACGGCCTGTTAACCCTACCCCGAACAATCCCAACGTTCCGTCCTCGCATTCACCATGCGCAACTGCGGTTTGGCGTTACTTTGCGATCCATGGACCTCAACCGCCGTCATCTTCTCGGAGCTTCCGCGGCCGGCGCTGCCGGTGCGCTGGCGATGTCGCCCGACGCGGCACGCGCCGCGCCGCTCACCTCCACGCTCGGACGCGACGCGACGCAATACGGCGTGCGGCCCAATGCAGCCGAAGATCAGACCCGCGTCCTGCAGCACGCGATCGACGAAGCGACGCGAGCGCAAGTACCGCTGGCGCTGCCGCCCGGCCTCTACCGCACCGGCACGCTGCGGCTTTCGCGCGGCACGCAACTCGTCGGCGTACGCGGCGCGACCAGGCTTGTCTTCAACGGCGGCGCGACGATGCTGCTCGCCGAAGGCGCCGACAGCCTGGGCCTGTCCGGCCTCAGGCTCGACGGCGGTAACATTCCCCTGCCCGATCGCCGCGGCCTCGTTCATTGTCTTGCCGGCCGCGACGTGCGTATCAATGATTGCGAGATATCAGGCAGCGGCGGCAACGGCATCTGGCTCGAGCAGGTCTCGGGCGACATTTCCGGCAATATCATCACGAAGACGGCGACGACCGCGATCGTGTCGTTCGACGCAGTCGGTCTGATCGTCGCGCGGAACACCATCACCGGCACGAACGACAACGGCATCGAGATCCTGCGCACCGCGATCGGCGACGACGGCACGCTGGTGGCCGACAATCGCATCGAGGACATCAAGGCCGGCCCCGGCGGCTCCGGACAATATGGCAACGCCATCAACGCGTTTCGTTCGGGTAATGTCATAGTGCGCGGTAATCGCATCAGGAATTGCGACTATTCCGCGGTGCGCGGCAATTCTGCCTCCAACATCCAGATCGTGAACAACAGCGTGACCGACGTCCGCGAGGTCGCGCTGTATTCGGAATTTTCCTTCGAGGCCGCGGTCATCGCGGGCAACACGGTTGATGGCGCCGCGCTCGGCGTCTCCGTCTGCAATTTCAACGAGGGCGGCCGCATCGCGGTCGTCCAGGGCAACATCATCCGCAACCTGTTGCCGAAGCGCCCGATCGGGACCGCACCTGATGATGACGCCGGCATCGGCATCTATGTCGAGGCCGACACGTCCGTCACCGGCAATGTGATCGAGAATGCGCCCGCCTTCGGCATCGTCGCCGGCTGGGGCAAATATCTGCGCGATGTCGCCATCACCGGCAATGTGATCCGCAAGGCCTTTGCCGGCATCGGCGTGTCGGTCGTCGCGGGCGCCGGCACCGCGCTGGTCAACAACAACGTGATTTCGGAGACGCCGCGCGGCGCGGTGGTCGGCCTCGACCACGCCCGCGCCATCACCACCGACCTCTCCGCCGATGGCGCGCAGCGTTTCGCGCAGGTCGCGATCGGCGGCAACGTGGTGCGGCGCTAGTGGAGCGGATTTGACGTTCGCTACCCCGATAGCCGCGGACTCGCGAAGCGAACGTCAAATCCAAAGCTCCACTAGAATCAATATTTGCTAGTGGTCCTTTGATTCCAACATTCGCAAAAGTGCTCGCCTCAACGGGATGCGAATGTTGGAATCGGACCACTAGTCGCCCTACAGCGCGTTGCGCAGCAGCGGATAGCGCTGCTCGATCGCGGTCATGTCGAACGCAGCGTCGGGGACGTCGAGCGCCTGCTCCAGCGCAAGCATGTCGATGACGGGCTCCGAGGATGCTTCCTCGGCAGAAGCGAACTCTGCCTCTTCGACGATGTGTTCGTCTTCGGACGCCGGTTCGAACGGCTCGGGCACGATCGGCACAGGATCCGGCTCAGTGGTCTGCAGGGGACCCGGAACGGCCGACTCCGACAAGGCAAGCTCGACCGCGGCTACGCCCCGCGCCAGCTCCGGCGTCGCCGGTCTCACTTGATGCGGGGTCGACAAGCCACGCCAGGTTTCGACGGCGCATTTCGCTTCCTTGATATTCTCGAGAAAGGCGACTTCCGTGTAGAAGCGGCGCCAGCGGCCGCTCTCGAACATCTCGGTGAGATAGTTCAGCCGCTGTTCGGCCAGCGTGCACCAGCGCGCGATGACCTCGCGGCGGGGCGCCTCGTCAGTGCGATGTGTCATGAACCAGCCCGCAAGAAAAAAGGACGGACGCAGACGCGCACTCACGAATCAACGCGGATGTGACCGCAATATGTTGTGGAAAAGGTGATTGTTGTCCAGCGCTGCGTCGGAATCCCGGAATCTCACGGGATTCGCAACCCCGAAAATAAAAGACCCGACCGGGGGGACAACCGGTCGGGTCGAGCCATACGGGCGCTTGGGGTGGATGGGCGCTCGCGCCTGATACAGCTATGGGGAGGGAAAACCGCTCCCACACTGTATTGGTCGCCGGGGGGCAGCGGGACGTTCAAGGCGGTGCCCGAATTTTTTAACCCTTCGGCAACGACCCAATCGCGCGCAAGCTTATTGCGCGGCGGGCCTGGTGGTCTCGATCGCAGCCGCAACCGGCGGCGTCAAAGATCGATCCAGCCCGATTTGCACCGGTTTTTCGTCCGCTTTCGCACCATCCGACGCAGCAACCGGCGTGCCTGGCACAATGGATGCCTCGACCGCGGCATAGGCATCGGCTTCTCCGGCACCGAACAAATCATCACGACCCGGTGAGCCAAGATCGCGCGCGGTGCGCGTCAAAATGGCGCGCAGATCGTCCGGCCTCAGCGCCGGATTGCGCTCCAGCATCAGCGCGGCAACGCCGGAGACATAGGCCGCGGCGAACGAGGTGCCCGAGTTGATCTGATATTTCTGATCCGGCGCAGGCAGGAAGATTTCGGCGCCGGGAGCTGCGAGCGCGATATAGCTGCCGCGGTTGGACGCCTCGAACAGCCTGTCCTTGGCGTCGGTGGCGGACACCGCAATCACATTCGGGTTGGCGGCGGGGTAGAGCGGCGGCGATTTCGCTCCCGCATTGCCGCTCGCCGCGATCATCACGATGCCTTTCGCCGCCACCGCATTGATGGCGCGCTCGATCAGCGCATCCTTTGGCCCCGCAAAACTCATATTGATGATCTGCGCGTGCTGGCTCACCGCGTGATCGAGAGCTCTTCAGGATCACGAAGCTGGAGCTCTCCACCCCGACCGATCCCTTGCCGAAAGCACGGATCGCGATCAGATGCACGGCCGGCGCGGCGCCCATCAGCCTCCCGTGCGAAGCGATCGCGCCGGCAATGCCAGTGCCGTGCACATGCGGTGCCTCGCCGGTGCCGAGCGCATCGAAACTGTCGGTCACGGTGCCAGCGAGTTCGGGATGACGCGCATCGATGCCGGAGTCGATCACGGCGACCAGCACGTTGGCGCCGCGCGCGAGCGTATGCGCCTCGGGTAACCGCAGCCTGGCGAGCGCATATTGTGCGGGATCGCCTTCGGCCTGCCCGGCCCTCTGCTCCTGCACGAGATAGCGGAAGTCCGGTTGCACCGAAACCACGCCGGCGGCGGTGGCAAATTCATCGCTCGCGGCCGCATATGAGCGGCCGTCGGTGATCTGGAACAGGCCGATCGTCGCCCCGATCAGCGGGAAGGCCTGCGAAGAAAGCCGCCTCAGGCCATGACGCCGGCCGAGCGCCTCGGCCTGCTCGGCGGACAGACTGCCCTCGAGCTCGGCGACGATGCGATTGTTATAGCTGCGCAGGTTCAGCACGGTCTGCGTGGTCGTGTTGCGGCCAGACCCGCCGCTGCCCTTGCCCTTGCCGGATGAGCCGCTGCCGCCGGTCGTGGTGACCGGCTGGCTCAGGCACTCGCCGTCACTGTCGCGGAAGGCAGCGCCGCAGGATGGATAGAGGTTCGGCGAATAATGCAGAGTGGGCGTATTCGGATTGACGATCCGCGGCGCGATAACCGGCGTCGGTACGCGTGCGATGGTGGGGGCGACGCGCGCCACGTTCGGGTTGATCGTGGGCACGCGCGGCCCGATGTTGAGATTGGGCGGACGGACGAAGTTCTGCGCCTGCACGGCAGGACTAACGACGACAAGCGCAGTCAGTGCCAGTGCCGCGCGACAGGACCGTGACAGCCGGCTCGCAGCACCCTGCATCATGGCACCTCGGTGTGGAATGACAGGCCGCCCGCGTTTACTGCGCTTGCACGGCAAGGCTGACGATCTTCTCGCCCTGCAGCTTCGCCATCAGGCTTGCGACCTCGTCCTTGCTCATCGGCTTGCTGCCAAATTGCAGGCGGAACATGCCTTCCCGCGCGCTGTCGACGATCGAGGCCTGATAGGTATCGAGCAACGCGGTGATGTCGGCGACCTTCGCCTCAGGGGTAAAGCGAACCAGCGCACGCGGAGGTGCACCGACTGCGGGATCGTGATCGCCGGTGGAGAGCGAGGCGGTTTGGAAAGTACCGGACTGGTTCTTCACCAGCACGGCGCCGATCACGCCGGCCTGCAGCACCAGCGCGATTGCGCCAAGCGTCGCCGACCAGGCGAGCGTGCGCGGCGAGAGGCTCGCGAAGAAGCCGGCAAACCGTGTCGACAGGCCGCCTAGAAAGGACGGCTGCCGCGCGGGCTCGGTGTCGATCGCCGCGAACAATTTCTGCATGGCGCGCGCGGACGGCGCTCCCAGGGTCTCGTTGAGGCCGATGGTCTCGGCATATTCCTCGCGGATGACGGCAAACTGCTTTGCGAGCTCGGGATCGCGGGCCAGTGCTTCCTCGACCCGGCGCGCATCGCGCGCATTCAACGTACCCGCGGCATGCCAGGGCAGCAGCAACTCGATGTCGCCGGGCTCCTGCTCCAGCAATTGTTTGCTCAATGCCATCATGGCCAACCTCGTTCCACGCCGGCTGCCTTGAGCAACTCGGCCAATTTCTTGCGCGCATAAAACAGGCGCGTCTTCACAGTGTTCTCCGGAATGCCGACGATCTCCGCCACCTCTTCCACGGACTTCTCGTGGTAGTAGACAAGATCGACGATCTCCCGATGTTCCGCCGACAGTGCCGTCAGGCACTTACGCAAAGCCGCACCGGTATCCTTCTTCGTCACCGCCGTTTCCGGATCGTCGGACGTATCCTCGATCGCGTTGGCGGCCTCGTCGTCGAGCTCCGCGTCCTTCCTGCGCCGCAGCGCCGACAAAGCCTTGAACCGGGTAATCGCCAGCAGCCAGGTTGAAACGGCGGACCGGCCTTCGAACTTGCCGGCCTGACGCCACACATCGAGAAACACCTCGCTGATGAGGTCTTCCGCGATCTGCTCGTTCCGCACGAGCCGGAGCCCGAAACGGAACACCCTGACGTGGTGCCGTCCGTACAGCACCTGCATGGCGAGCCGGTCGCCTTGAGCGATCCTGGCAAGCAGAACTTCGTCCGTAGCCGCGGCTGCGCTCAATGGCCGTCTCGCAAGGTTGGTCGGAAGGGATTGGCTGCGGGTTCGATGGAAAAGCCAAGATTCTTCAGCTTAGCGCTATGTCTTGGACGCGTGTGTGATCTACCCCACACAAATTCTTTCTGTACTAGTCGGTGCGAGTTAGCCGGACGGAACCAGGAAATCGGTATCATAGTATGTAAAAGCTCGTTTTTGTAAGCCGTCCGCACCGGCCGCCGACCATAGCAAGGGCTATCCCCAAGACAACGTTTGCCTGCGGCTGCCGCGCCCGGCCCTGCGGAAGCGAATTTCCTTTGGAGATCAATGGCTCTAACCCCCGATTCAGCTCGGGAAGATACCAAACCTAAAGGCTTTCCCACTTAGATTTTTGGCGCCGAGTTCCGTTCATGGCCAGGTAATGGACACTACCGCCACACCATCCGTCACCCCGATTGCGGCTGAGCTCGAGGGCGCGCGCCCCCGGCGGACCGCCAAGGACTTGGCGCGCCGCGCCCGGCAGCGTCGCCAGATCCAGTTCATGATTGCGGCGAGCTACATGCTCGATGCGCTGGTCCTGCTGCTCTACGCCCACGCCGGAACGGTGCCGGTTTTCGTCGGCCCGGCGTTCGCCGTCGCCGGCCTGACCTCGGTCGCGTTCTACCTGGTGCTCTCGGAAACCGGCTTCATCGAGCGCTTCAAGGACCACTATTTCGTCGTGCCGCAGCTGTTCATCAGCGTCGCCATCATGCTGGCGTTCACTTACATCGCGCCGCAGGTCGGCGCGATGTTCCTCTGCACGCTGTTCACCGTCTTCAATTTCGGCTCGCTGCGCTCGACGCCATGGCAGACCGCGCTCGCCTGGACGGCGATGACGGCCGGCCTCGCCTGGCTGTTCCTGATGACCGACGAGCCGATCGGCCTGCCGCATGACGGGGTGATCGAGCGCTTCGCCACCATGCTGGTGTTCGCGCTCACCATCGGCCGCTGCATGTTCCTCGGCATCTTCTCGAGCTCGATGCGCGCCTCGCTGTACCAGAGCGGACAGAAGCTCAAGGAAGCCTATCGCCGCATCGAGGAGCTCGCCGAGCTCGACGAGCTCACAGGCGCCTTCAACCGCCGCTGCATCATGCGCGTGCTGGAGGAAGAAATCGCCCGCAGCAGCCGCCACGGCCAGCCCTGCTCGATCGCGCTGATCGATCTCGACTGGTTCAAGCGCGTCAACGACGTCTACGGCCATCCGACCGGCGATGAAGTGCTGCGCACCTTCGCCATCACCATGTTCGCCAACATCCGCAACATCGACCGCTTCGGCCGCTATGGCGGCGAGGAATTCCTGCTGGTGCTGCCGAACACGCCGGCCGAGGCCGCGGCGCGCCTGCTCGACCGCTTGCGCGCGATCGTCGCCGATCTCGACTGGAGCGCGTTCTCGGCCGGCATGCAGGTGACGTTCTCCGCCGGCGTCGCGACGCTGCGCACTGATGAGCATTCCGACAATTTCCTCGCCCGCGCCGACAAGGCGCTTTACGTATCCAAGGCCCAGGGACGCAACCGCATTACCAGCGCCTGACCAGCGCGCGACGCCACCGGCGGCGAAGAAAGCGCCGCCGTGCAAAGCTCCAGGACAGAGACCATGAGTTCGAGACCCGCCCTCCCGACCGATAACCTGCTCGACGAGCTGCAGAACACGCTGGCGCACGGCACCGTGGCCAAGCGCGTCGAAGCACTGCGCCAGGTCACCGACCTCTTCGTCAACGGCGCGGTCGATTATTCCGACGAGCAGGTCGGCCTGTTCGACGACGTTTTCCAGTGCCTGATCGAGCATCTCGAAATCTCGGCACGTGCGCTGCTGTCCAGCCGTCTTGCTCCCATCGATACGGCACCGCCGCGGACCATCCGCACGCTGGCCTTCGACGACGCGATCGAGGTTGCGGGCCCCGTGCTGTCGCAATCCGCCCGGCTCGACGACGACGCCCTGATCGAGCTCGCCCGCTGCAAGAGCCAGGCGCATCTGCTTGCGATCTCCTCGCGCAAGTCGCTGAGCGACGCGGTGACCGACGTGCTGGTGCTGCGCGGCAACGACGAGGTGATCCAGAGCACCGTCAACAATCCCGGCGCCGATATCTCCGAGCGCGGTTTTACGCGATTGGTCAACCGCGCCGAGGGCGACGACAATCTGGCGACCTGCCTCGGCTTGCGGCCGAGCATGCCGCGGCATCTCTATCTGAAGCTGCTGGCGCGGGCCTCCGCCACGGTGCGCGAGCGGCTGGAGGCGGCCCATCCGAAGCAGGCGGCCGAGGTGCCGGTCGCGGTGCGCGAGGCCGCGCGACGGGCGCGCTCGGCGCCGTCGGCGATGTCGAAGCAGACCGCGATTGCGCATGCGCTCGTCAAGTCGCTCTACGAGGACGGCCGGCTGGACGAGCATCAGGTCACCCTGTTTGCCGAGGCCGCCAAGTTCGACGAAACCAATGCCGCGGTCGCCGCACTGGCCGGCGTTCCGGTGGCAATCGCCGAGAACATGATGGTGGAGACGCGTTCCGAGGGTGTGATGATCCTCGCCAAGGTCTCGGGCATGTCGTGGTCGACGGTGCGAGCGGTCATCGACATGCGCGACAATTTGTTCGGCGGCGAGCCGACCGACCTGAAGACCTGCCGCGAAACCTATGAGCGGCTGCGGCCCTCGACCGCGCAGCAGGTGCTGCGTTTCCACCGCATGCAGCAGACCGCGCCGGCGGCGTAGGGTACTGCCATCCTCGTGAACTCCGCATTCCCGCGGCGCTGACGCGTCCGGGTGATGCATCATTCTCGTGTCCCTCGAAAGAAAGAGGGCGCAGGGAATGCCGGGCGCTGGCCGCACCCGCAGCCTTGTGTGCTGGAAGGGGTAGAGTGCACACAAGTAGTCAGGTAAAGCCGAAACGATCCGGCACTCCCTGCGCAATGGCTTTACGGCTTACTCCGCGCTCTCCCCGGTGTATCGGGCTTTTTAGCCACCGTCGCTGCGCAAATCGCTTTGCACAACTTGACCCCAGCGTCGAGGGGTGCCAGCGCCGCTTTCCGAAGTTCGCCCCCTATTGCGGCAACTCATTCCGCGAACTTCGGAAAGCAAAGGCGCTGGCCAAACATTGATTCGAGTGCCGCTTTCGATTTGAAGTTCCTGTTCGGACTCGCGGCAAGCACTTCAGGAACTTCAAATCGGCGGCACTCGTACCACACGGTTTGACCGTACGCGACCCTGCCGCACGTCTTGCGACACGGCCGCGTCCATCGCATCCCGCACCACGTTTCGTGACGACCGCGAAGCGCCTCTTTGGTAAGCGCGGGATAGCTTCGTTAAATCATAATTTCTGTCTTTCGAAAAGATAAATATTTTTGCGCAGACGGCTTGACATGCGTTTCTGCAAATCCGCAGGTGTTTTGCCCGTCGTGTCGCCGCCGCAACACTCCGGCACAACCAGCACCCGAAATAGATCAGATTTCGAATATTGGTTTTCAAGTCGCGTGAAGCGGCGCGCCTGACCGTCAGGATTGATGCTCCCCGCCATCACCGGATACTCAGCTGTCCGGCCGCCACCAGCCGAATATCGCAACACCGAGGCATCCGACCACGGAAAGTGACTGCAAGACGATTTGCATCCAGTACCGGACCGGCGTGGCATCCCGATGAGCGATCACCTTCGACCAGTCGATGAGCAACCAGTCCACGACGTCATCATTGACGTACGCGATCTTTCTCTCGATCAGGCCAAACCACACTTTTCGGCCGCAATAGAAACACAGAGTGGCTGCGACGATGCGGGCGGCGATTTCACAGAGGAAGAACTGCATTCAAACAGCCCCGCTCACTCGGGCCTGACGGCCTTCGCATTGTCGCGCGAAAAACGCGCCGGCACGTCGAACTTGCCGGTTTGCAGGTCGTATCTGCAGTGCCAGCCGTTCACCACGCCGGTCTGCATGGGTTTGCGTCCCCTGACGTCGGCATCCCCCGACAGGCCGATCAGAAGATAGCGGTTCGCCGGCCAATGGACGCCGAGCTTGCGATAGTTCTCCTCGAACCCTTCAAGCAGATAGGCCGAGTCGTGATACTCCGGCGCCTTGACGATCTTTCGCCAGTCGGCCCGCGTCTTCATGAAGTCCCACGCCAGCTCGCCGAGCGGCTTCTCGTTCGCGCGCACATAGCCATCGGGCGTGAGGCGGTACAGATGGAGCGTGGAGGTGCCCGAGCCGACCTTTTGCGCGCGAACGATCCACTTTAGATCCCTGGTGAAGATGAAATCCGCGGGGTAGCCGGCCGGCTCCGGACCCGGATCGAGCTGCGTGAACGCGCCCTCGCGGCGCATCCAGAACTGCCATGTCCAGTCGCCCTTGTTCTGGTATTGCTCGATCGTCGCCGCGCCGTCCGGCGATTTCTGGGTGTATTCCTCGTCGATCTTGTAACCCGCGGGCGGAGCCGCCGGCTGCGCGGCGGCCGCCGCACCGCCGACGCCGATATTGCAGGCAACGAACAGGCCAATCCAAAATGCGCTGCCCTTCATGTGTCTCAATCCTCCGGTCATGCGATTAGTCGTGCATGTTCCGATCAAGTTCATGGGGACTGGCGGCTTCGAGGTGAAGCCGTGCGGCTCTACAAGCCGGCCGCAGACAGGGAAATGCCGTCGCGCGGAACTCATTGGCTCGTATGAACGGAACTTCGCCCGCGCCAAAATGATGTCCGTGCCGCTGCTTTCACTGCGGCTCGCGAAGCCATCACGGCCCAACACTGTCCCGTGAACGAAGCGCTTTGGCGATGCGACGAAGTCGGGCTGAAACAAATCCGGAGCTAGCGTTGGCGGAGTTACGCACCCAGGAGGGTGATATGCGCACTCTGATTTTCGGCTTCGTTCTGATCGCGGTCGCTTCTGTCGGCTTTTATTCGCTGATTTCAGCTTCGCTTGCCGCGGCGCGCGACGCCAGGCCCGCGACATTTGCCGAGCGGTTCGCCCCGGTGCTCAAATCCACCGATACGGTAGGCCTGCGGAAATAGCCGAGCCTGATCCGCCTACCGCCGCCCTCAATCGATCACCTCGTCGGCACGGGCGAGAAACGCCGAAGGAATTTGAATTCCGAGCGATCTCGCCGTCGAGAGGTTGAGAACCAGCTCCGACCTGGTGATCTGGCGGACAGGCACGTTGGCGGGCCTGTCGCCTCCGAGAATACGCGGCACAGAGTCCCATCTGGTATCCGCCATCCGCCACCGGCGCGTTCTGCGGCGCCGTTGCGGCACGCGTCCACCCAACCGCCGAGCCGGTCAGAAGGCCCGCGGACATCGATCCCGCGACAAAATTCCGCCGGTTCACCCGCGCACTCCCGGGCCGATGGTATCTGCGAGGGATTTCGCGGGTTTGTCGCGATCGCGACCTGCATGGTTCACTGCCGCCATCCGATGAGCTGGCCGGGATGTGTGATAAGCCAGTGGAGCGGATTTGACGTTCGCTACCCAACGGGCCACGATCTCGCAAAGCGAACGTCAAATCCAAAGCTCCACTAAAATCAATATTTTGCTAGTGGTCCTTTGATTCCAACATTCGCACAAGTGCCCGCTGCAATGGGATGCGAATGTTGGAATCGGACCACTAGAAGCGAGACGTCTCGAGATAGCGTTAAAGGGAGGATGTCATGCCCAGGACAAAAGTCGCGATTCCCGATGTCGCCGAGGCCGGCCCCGATCTGTGGTCGAACGCCATCCGCGCAGGCGACACGTTGTACATTTCCGGCCAGGTGGCACGTCCCTTCGAAGGCGGCACCGGAATGGTCGGCAACAACGAGTACGAACAGGCCCGGCAAATCTTCTCACGCATCGAGCGCATCATCAAAGCGGCCGGCGGAACGATGGACAATCTGGTCAAGATGACGATCTTCGTCGTGGATATCAGGAACAACACCGAGGTCTGGCGCGCGCGCCGCGAATTCTTCACGGGAGATTTTCCCGCGTCCACCCTTGTCGAGGTGCGATCCCTGGCAAAGCCGGACGTGCTGGTGGAGATCGAAGCCGTTGCCTATCTGGGGAGGAGCTGAGGCCCGGCCCAGGAAACAGTCACCCTGCCCCATGATTGCCTTGGACCGGAACGATGATGAGCAGATGCTCGTTAGTCACTTATTGCAAGGAGGCCCATGCATGAGGATCATGAAGGTAACGTTGGCGCTCGGAACGGCCCTGCTGCTGTGTCATCCGGGCTTCCCTGCCGCGGCCCAAACGCGGACGGGCAAAGTGGTGCGCCAACCACGGGAGCGAATCTTCGTCCCGGTGCCCGTGGTGAGGCCTTACTGGGATTCTTATGTTGTCCCGCGCTATCGTTATCGCCCCGAGGATGACCGGATCGATCCATACGGTCCGCCCGTCGTGCCGGTGATACGCTATGGCAATCAAGAGGTGACGCTTCCGGCGTGGGGCTGGGGCTGGTAAGCGCGCCGGGCCCGGCGAATTCCGTTTGGCGAAAATCGCGGGCTGTCTTCGGGCACGAGAGAGCGCCAGCTCCGGTACACGCGATGAAACCCCCCGTGGTTTCTCTCATATGCAAGTCGAGGATTGCTGGCTATCTTTTCTGCCCGCGCGTGGCCGAAACCGGTTCGGACCAGCCGTCAGGGGAGACGACGACTATGCCGAGAACCGCGCAGTGCCTGTGTGGCGCCTTCAGTGCCGTTGTCTCCGCCGAGCCTGTCCTGGTCAACATGTGTCATTGTGAAGACTGCCAGCGCCGATCAGGCGTGCCATGGAGCAGCGCCGCGTACTTTCCGACTGAAGCGGTCCGCCTCGATGGTCCGAACAGGATTTATACGCGGACGAGCGACGTCGGCACGCGTATCAACCACCATTTCTGCCCGACCTGCGGCGTCACCGTTTGCTGGATCCGGGAGACGGGCGGCACGCGATCTGGAATTCCGGTCGGGTTGTTCAACGATCCGTCATTTCCAGCCCCGTCGCTCTCTGTTTGGGAAAAAAGACGATATGCGTGGTCGCCTGCCATGGACAACGTGGCGCATTGGGACACGCAACCGCCGCCTCGCTGAGGCCTCCCCGCGCCGGTCGACGGACGATCAACCTATGCGATCGAGTGTGGCCTTCGAGTGAACTTCGAGATCGGCATCGGCCCGTGACTTGAGCAGGATCGAGCCCTGCCGTGTAGCGATCCGCCGCGCTTCGGCGAGATCATCCAGTCCACCCTTTCCATCGCCGATTTGCAGACGCAGCAGCCCGCGCAGCCGGTGGAATTCGGCGGCGATCCAGCGCTCCCCGTTCTCGACCTCGGCAGCGATCGAAGCAAAGTTGGCGAGGCCTTCCTCAATACGATGCGCTTTCAGGCAACCGCCGACGAAGACGATGCACCATGCCGTCAGCGACGGTTCATGCGCGGTCATCAGCCTCTCGATGCCCTGCCGGGCCAGACGAAATCCCTTGTCGATGGCGCCGCGATGGATCGCGGCAACGCCGGCGAGGAGATCGGCATGCGGCCGCCAGAACGGCAGGTCGTGCTGCAGCGTCAGGCTGCGCAGCCGCGAGGCGTGAAACGCGAGATCGTCGATATCTTCCGTGAATGCGGCAAGCAAACCGCCGGCAAACGCCGTGGTATGGCACAGCGTCTGAAAATGACCGCTTGCCTGCGCGTCCTCGAGCGCCGTCTTGCGCCAGTGGGCGGCGCGCTCGGGACTGCCAAGCAGCGTCCATGCCTCGGCGAGCCCGACCTTGACCGCGATGTCGTGCAGCGTCGCGCCGATCTTGTTCAAGGCTTCGCTGTGCAACTCCGGAACATACATCGCCAGGAACCGCTCGAATTCGAAAATCGCCTCCTTGAAGTCGCCCCTGAACAGCAAGGTCGTGCCCATGCAGCGGTGCGACATCAATCTGTCGAACGTGCTGCCATGCGCCGCCACCTCGGCGATCTGCCGCGCCACCTGCAGGCGCGCTTCGGGTTCATTGAACCGGCCGATCCATTTGTGGACCAGCGCCGCCACGATCCGGTCATTGCTTCCGAGCCGGGTCGACAGATCGACGGCGCAGTCGATCTCGCGCTCGACTTCGGCGGCGCCATAACCGCGCGCGGCAATCAGCGGCCCGAGGATCTCCAGCCGCAGGTCGAATTCGAGAAGATCGCGATCGCTGCCTTCCGGCAGTCTCAAAGCCAATTCGATCGCGGTGGCAAAGTGCGCAGCGGCTTCCACCGCGGCGGAGCGCCGCGCGGCGTCGCGACCCGCTCGCTGCCACCAGGCGATGGCGCGCAAATCGTCGCCGGCCTCGGTGAGCTGGTGCGCCAGCACGTGCGGCATCTGATCGGTCATGGCGGGGAACCGCGCCTCGATCGTATCCGCGATCAGCTGGTGAACCCGCAAGCGATCGCGCCGCAGCAGCAGATGGTAGGCTGCGTCGCGCAACAGGGAGTGACGGAATTCGATCGCTTCGCCGAAGGTGCTGTGCCGCTTCACGAAAATACCGGTCCCGATCAGGCGATCGATGCTGGCACGCATCTCGGCGTCGCCGAAGGGAGACACTGCGATCAGGAGTTCGAGGGGAACGTCGCGGCCGATAGCCGCCGCGAACTGCGCGGTTTCGCGGCCGTACTCGAGCAGGTCGAGTCGCGCCAGCAATGTCTCGTTCAACGTGGCCGGGATCGCATTCGGATCGGCGCTTCCGGGCGCGACGTTCTCGATCGCTTGATAGCCGCGCGCCAGCTCCTCGGCGAAGATCGGAATGCCATCCGCGCGGGCAACGATGGCATCAAGAATTCCGGGCGGCATTTTCCGGTCGGAGGCGATCGCATTCACCAGGCGGCGTATCTCGTAATGCTGAAGCCGATCGAGATGCAGCAAGTGGGTGTCGGGCTCGCCTGCCCAGCGCGGGGTCTCGCCGGGACGCATCGTCGCAACCAGCAGAACCGGCAATTCGCGAACCAGCCGCGCCAGTCTGTTCATCAGCTCGGACGTCGACGGGTCCATCCAGTGCACATCTTCGATGACGATGACCGGAATCTCCCGAGAGATCGCCTCGACGATGTCCAGCAGGGCATCCACCGTGCGCGAGCGACGCTCGGCCGGCGAGAGGTTCTGCAACGGCGTGCGATCGCTGTTCTCGTGGCGCAGCAGTTCCGCGATCAGCGCGACGCGCTCGGGCGACGCCTGACCGATGCGCTGCAGCAGCGCGTCGAGCCTCTCGAACTGACCCACGGTCGCCTCCGGCGCGGCGACATCGGTTGCATAGGCGAGATAATGCGCGATCGGATGGAACGGCTGGTTGGTGTGAATTGGCGAGCACTGCAGGATCAGCTGCTGCGCCGCGTTGATCTCGAGCCGGCGGTACATCTCCGCGATCAGGCGTGACTTGCCCAGCCCGGCATCCCCGGTGATGAGGACGATCTGGCCGTGTCCGAGTTGGGCAGTGGTGGCGCGATCGACCAGCCGCGCGATTTCGCTTTCGCGGCTGATCATCGGCAGGCCGCTCGATGGATGGGTTATCTCGAACCGGCTTGCGCCCCTGCGTTCGCTGAGCACGCGAAACACGGCGACGGGCTCCGGGAAGCCCTTCAGCGGCCGCGTGCCCAGATTCTCGCAATGAAACTGGGCGCCGATGATTTTGGCCGTCTCCTCCCCGATCAGAACCTGGCCAGGCGGCGCTTCGGCTTGCAGGCGCGCGGCGAGGTTCGGCGACTCGCCCACCAGTGAATCCTGCTCGGAGGCGGCAGTGCCGACGAGGTCACCGGCGACGACGAGTCCGGTTGCAATACCGATCCGGACCTTCAGACTGTGCCCGCTCCGCGTCCGCAGCGCTTCGATCGCCTTGGTGAGCGCGAGACCGGTGGCAACCGCACGCGCAGCATCGTCGTCGCGCGCACGGGGATATCCGAATGTCGCGAGCACACCGCCGCCGTAGAGGCGCAGCACATGGCCGCCGAAGCGGTCGATCAGCTCGCCGCAGGCATTCAAATAAGAGCCGACGATGTCGTGCACCAGTTCGGGGTCGAAGCGCGACGCAAGCTCGGTATATTCGGCGAGCTCGCAAAAAAGCGTCGTGATCTGACGGCGCTCGAAGATCGGCGGGTGGCCGGCCGAAGGCGACGGCGCGAAAGCCGGCTTGTTGCCGGGCTCGACCGGGCGGCTCTCCGCGGCGGCCAGCTTTCCGATCGCGTCAAGCAATCGCCGGCGATGGCCGATAGAGCTGATCCCGAGTTCCGCCAGATCCGCGCTGGTCAGATGCGGCAGCACGCTCGCGTCGATGTGGTTGTCGGCAAACGTCCCGAGGTAGGCCCCGAGACCGAGCTGCTGGAGCCACGCGCTGACAAACTCCATATCCGAACCGGAAATCGGCTTGGCCATCAAATTGAACTCGGAACTACAGCAAGCGAAAAACGTGTTGGGCGGCCGCGCCCCGGCCGCTAACTCGATCCGGCCGGATGCTATTTCATAATCAACGGCGGCGCCATGGCGGAATTATCCGGAAACTCTCCGCGGCACGCTAAGACGCATGCAACGGGTGCCACTTGCGCCAGTGTGCCGCGATATCGACGCGCCGGGTGACCCACACCTTGGGATGACTCGCGAGCCAATCGAGGGCCTTTGCCAGTCCGAAGGCGCGGCCGGGATGGGCAATGATGCGGTTGTGCAGTCCGAACGAGAGCATCCGCGGCGGATCCTCGTCGATCACGCATTGAACGGCATTTTTAATATAATCGAAGTAATCGTCGCCCGTGGTGATGCCTTGCCGGCTGAAGCGCACGTCGTTGTGCACCAGCGAGTAAGGAACCACGAGCTGGTCGCGCGCGCCGACCTTCACCCAGTATGGGAGCTCATCGTCGTATGCGTCGCTGTCGTAGGAATATCCCGCGTCGAGCAGGATCACGCGCGTGGACAACGACGGCGCATAGCGGGTGTACCAGCCTTCGGGGCGTTTCCCGATGCATTTGGTGATGATCTCGGTGGCAAGACGAATGTGCTCGCGTTCCGTGTCGGGACCAAGATTGACATGCATCTCCCAGCGCAGGCCGTGGCCGGCGACATCCCAGTCCGCTTCGCGGATGGCTGCGCACGCTTCCGCGTTGCGCTCGAGCGCGCGGGCGACGGCAAACACGGTGCAAGGAAGCTTTCGCCTGGTGAACATCCGATACAGGCGCCAGAAGCCGGCGCGGCTGCCATACATGAACATGCTTTCAGCGGCGAGGTCGCGGCCGCCGACGGCGGCAGTCGCCCCTTCCGTCAGTCCGGCCTCGGAGGCGCGGTCGCCGTCCGGCACCGCGTACTCGCCGCCTTCTTCATAGTTGATCACGAAATTGACGGCGACGTGCGCGCCGTTCGGCCAGCGCGGATCCGGCGGCCGGCGGCCGTAGCCTGTGAAATCCCGTAAACGTCCCGCCTCCGCATCACTCATCTGGCTCTCCATGACCTGTCTAAGCGACTTTACATGAACTTCGGCAGCACCTTCGTCCACAACGCCTCGGTCGACTTCATCAGCTTGTCGTGCGGCACAAGCGCGTTGTAGGTGTAGCAGAACAGCCAATCGACCGGCTGCCGCTTCATGTTGGCTTCGAGCGCGCGGGTCACGGTATCGACGGTGCCGACCAGCGCATAGCCGAGCTCGATCGATTCCTGCGCGGTCGCGAATTGCCTGGTCACCGGGTCCATCAGGCCGCGGCGGAATCCGAACGGCTCGAACCACGCCTTGCCGGAGAAACGCCCGGAGTCCTCCCACAACGCCATGGCCTCCTCGTCGGTGTCGGCAATGATCACATCGCGCAACAGGCCCGTGCCCTGTCCGCGCGGCCTTCCCGACACTTCGGAATAAAGGTCGTAGAGCGGTGAGGCGTAGGCCTCATGCATCGGAGGCAGGATCGCGGTGACGCCTTCGCGCGCCGCCCAACTGATGGAGTTCGGCGACGACGCGAACGGCAGGAACACCGGCGGGTATGGCTTCTGCAACGGCTTCGGCACCACGCCGACCGAGGTCAGCATGCCGTTTTCGATGCCCTTGCCGTATTTGGCGGTGGTCTCGAGATCCCAGGGCGTGGCGCCGGCCGGCACCTTCCAGTACTTGCCCTGGAACGTCAGCATCTCCTCGGTCCAGCACTTCTTGATGATCTGCCAGTTCTCCTCGAACGCCTCGCGGTTGGTCTGGTCGATCGCATCATGATGATGTGGCAAGGTGCCGGACACGCCGTGCGTCTGCTGCGCCATGACGTCGACCCAGCGCCGCTGGTAACCGCGGGCAAAGCCCGCGCAGGCGCGCCCGCCGGTCATGTGATCGAGCATGGCGATGTCCTCGGCGACGCGGATCGGGTTGGCGGCCGGCAGCACGATGCCGAGCTGGCCGACGCGGATGCGCTTGGTCTGCATCGCAAAATAGAGATCAAGCAGCACCGGGTTGTTGGAAACCTCGAAACCCTCGATATGAAAATGATGCTCGGTAAAGCTCACCGAATCGTAGCCGAGGTCGTCGGCGAGTTTGACCAGCTCGGTGAGCTCTTTCAGCATGCGCTGGTAAAGCTCCGGCCGCGTCGCGGCCATGCCGGCCTCGATCTCGGCGCGCGAACCGACGCTCGGCAGGCAGAATATTGACGCTTTCATCTGTTTCCTCGCCCCTGACTATGATTGTTGGTCTTGTTGTTGGTCTTGGCCCGAGCGTAAGCAGCCGACGATTTTGGTCAAGGAGGAGTCTCGCGATGACCATCGCCATTACCGCCTTTGAACGGTCCCCCGATGGCGGCAGGGGACTGGCGCGGGATACGCGCGTTCGCTGGGCGCTTGAGGAAGTGGGCCAACCCCACGAGGTTCGCCCTGTTTCGTTTCGTGCGATGAAGGAGCCCGCGCACCTGGCTCTTCATCCGTTCGGCCAGATTCCGACGTATGAGGAAGGCGATCTCGCCCTGTTCGAGACGGGGGCGATCGTCTTCCATATCGCCCAGCGCCATGCGGGCCTCCTGCCCGACGATGCCAATGCCCGGGCGCGCGCGATCGCCTGGATGTTTGCCGCGGCCAACACCGTGGAGCCACCAATCCTTGAACTTGCAAACGCCAAACTGCTGGAAGGCGACAAATCCTGGAACAAGGAGCGCCTGCCTCTGGTCCAGAATCGCGTTCGCGACCGGCTGACACAGCTTTCCGCTCGCCTCGCCGATGCCGACTGGCTCGAGGGTGCGTTCAGTGCCGGCGATCTGATGATGGTGTCGGTGCTGCTCAGGCTGAAATCATCGGGCATTCCGGACGAATATCCGAACCTGGCCGCCTATCTCGCGCGAGGCGAGGCAAGGCCTGCCTACAAACGGGCTTTCGCCGCTCAAATGGCTTTCAACACGGCAACCGGATGACCGGCTGACGAGGTCCGGCTTGAAGGCGTTCGCTTTATCGGAGGCCGGGCGCGCGGAGACGATTTTGCTGCTGCGGTCGCCCTAATACCTCAGCACCCTCGCCCCGGCGAGCGCGCCGACCGCCGTCACGATCGCGGTCGCGAGCGTGTACCAGGTGGCGACGAACAGCGGCGAGTCGTCAGTGCAATGCGATGCATAGAGCGTCGCCGCCAGTCCCGCCGAGACCATGCCGGCAATCGCGCCGGCTACCGCGGGGCGCGACGGCGCACCGTGGCGGAGCCCGATCAGCGCAGCGATCAAGAGCGGCAGCGACATCGCGGGGATTGCCGACATGCAGACTCTCGAATTGCTGCCGACCAGCCGCGTCATCGTCGGCAGCCGCTGCGGCATCATCATCTCGCCGGAGATGCCCGCGACCAGAAGTCCGGCGGGTATCGCCAACAGCCAGACCCAGCCGCGCAGCTCGGCTTCGGGGCGCGACAAATGCAGACTGACAATGATTGCGGCGGCGGCGAGCGCCAGGGTCACCGCGAATTTCAGGTCGAAGAACGGATTATGCATCGCCGTCATGACGTCCGGCCGCACACCAAGCTCCGCCAAGAAGATCAGCAGCGATACCGGAAAGGCCGCGAGCAGCGCCAGTGCGAGCACGAAGCCGACGGGGCGCGGGCGATGCGCATTGTCGGCGGCAAGGGAGCGAATGAGATGATCGGTATCCATCTCAGGGCTCCTTCAGCTTCGCGGTGAGACTCGAAAGTCCCCGGTGCAGCGCCACGCGCACCGCGCCCTCGCTCATCGCAAGCTTGGCGGCGGTGTCCTTGATCGAGGCGCTCTCGACCGCAATCGATTGCAGCACGTCGCGCTGCCGCGCCGGCAGCGAATTCAGCTGCGTCGCGACCTCGGTGGGTGAGGCGGTCTCGGCTTGCGGCTGATCGGCGAGAGTTTCGGAGAAGTCATCGATGTTGACGAACACCCGCCGGCCGCGCCGGCGCAGCGCGTCGATCAGCTTGTTGCGGGCGATCGCGAACAGCCACGGCGAGAACCGCGCGTTGGCGTCCCAGGTATGCCGCTTCAGATGCACCGCCAGCAAAATGTCCTGCACGATATCCTCGGACTGATCGACCGGTTGGCCTGCGCGCGCGAGCCCGCGGCGCGCCGCGGCCCGCAGGACCGGCGTGACCGCCTTGAGCAGCCGGTGATACGCCGCGCTGTCTCCGGAAATGGCCGCCCGCATCAGGGGCGTCCATTCGTCTTCACGTTCGCGCACGCACGCTCCCGTCAATGCAATTCGCTCGATGTATCAGTTTGTTACGCGGGGATTCTCCAATCACGAAACCGTGATCAGTCTCAAAGTCCGAAAACGGTGCCTGCGAGCCGGGTTTCGGGTGGCTCTCGCTGCCGTCTTACTCTCAGTTGTCCCATCATTATCAAAGCACCGAAGAACCGAGGAGAGAGCATGGCCGGCAAGGACCTACGGGACGGTCAGCCCCGAGCGGCGGATGGCGATGAATGGGCTGGAGTTCGTCAAGGGTCTTGCCAGCGGAGAACTACCCCTCAACACGATCGCACAGACCCTGGGCTACGACGTCGTGGAGGCCGAAAGCGGCCGCGTGGCCATCACGCTCGATCCGACCGGCGCTCACCTCAATCCATCGGGCACGGTGCACGGGGGCCTCACGGCGACCCTCCTCGATAGCTGCATGGGCCTGGCCATCCAGACCATGCTCGAAAAAGGCATCGGCAGCACGACACTCGAGTTCAAGATTTCGCTGGTCCGGGCCATCACGCTGGAGACGGGCCGGATCAGGGCCGAAGGCAAAGTCCTCAACTGTGGCCGCCGCGTCGGTACGGCAGAAGGCCGCGTCACCGACACCAAGGGCCGGTTGCTCGCGCACGGCACGACAACCTGCCTCATTTTTGAAGGGTGACCCGTCGCCGGCGACCGCTCACCCTTCAAAAATTGCGCGACGGAAGCTGCCCAGCTTTTGCCGTGGGAGGCCCGAAGATTCCCATATTTCGCCCCGTTGCGGTCACGCCCCGAGGTCTCTTTTAAGTCGGGACCAAAGCGCGATTGTCATCACGCTTTGAATTGTTGTTTTGGGCATGATCTTACCGGAAAACCGCTTCACACACCGCATCAAGTGCGGGGCAGGCTTTTTCCGGATCATGCCCGTGAATTGGGGAGATTGCCGGATGAAGGGCAACGGGTGGATGGTTGGGGCGGTGGTGATGATGCTGACGGGCTTTGCGGCGCCGTCGCAGGCAGCGGTCAGCGCGGGAAATATCCTCGCCGCACCGGCGACAGTCGACAATGTCTTCCGGCAGGAGCTGCGGGTGCAGATGGCGGCAACCGATGCGCGCGCCGGCACCGCGAAGCCGGCGGTCGAGGCCGGCGCGCAGGCGCAGGCGAGTGAATCCCAGCCGTCCGACGGCAAGGTGGTCGCGAGCGATCAGCTTAGCGATGCCGACCGCGCGCTGCGCGAGACGCCGCCGCCCGCGCAGCCGGTAGCGGTCGCCTCCAACGACGCGCCGGCGCAGCGCACCGTGGCAATGGCCGGCAACGATCATTCGCTCTGGGACGAGACCTCGCTGATCGGGAAGGTGTTCATCGCCTTCGGCACGCTGCTGACGATTGCCTCCGCCGCGCGCATGTTCATGGCGTAGCGCCCGAGCAGGCCGAGCGACAGCGAGGCCGTCGCGAACGGCGTAATCAAAAAGCGCCCCATCGCTGCTTGAAGCCCATCCCGGCAGCGGGCATTGTCCGCTGAAATGGTTTTGCGGGGTGGGTCATGGCAACGTTCGAAAACATCATCGTCGAGAGCAAGGGCGCGGTCGGCATCGTCAGGCTGAACCGGCCCAAAATGCTGAATGCGCTGTCGTTCGGCGTGTTCCGCGAGATCGCCGCCGCCATCGACGATCTCGAGGCGGATGAGGCGATCGGCTGCATTGTGGTGACCGGCAGCGAGAAGGCTTTCGCGGCCGGCGCCGACATCAAGGAGATGCAGCCGAAAGGTTTTATCGACATGTTCAACAGCGACTTCGCGGCCATCGGCGGCGACCGAATCGCCAGATGCCGCAAGCCGACGATCGCGGCGGTCGCGGGCTATGCGCTCGGCGGCGGCTGCGAGCTCGCCATGATGTGCGACATCATCATCGCGGCCGACACCGCGAAATTCGGCCAGCCCGAGATCACGCTCGGCACCATCCCCGGCATCGGCGGCACGCAGCGCCTGACGCGCGCGGTCGGCAAGTCCAAGGCGATGGATCTGTGCCTCACCGGACGGATGATGGACGCGGCAGAAGCCGAGCGCAGCGGGCTGGTCAGCCGCGTGGTGCCCGCCGACAAGTTGATGGACGAGGTGATGACGGCAGCCGAGAAGATCGCTGCGATGTCGCGCCCCGCGGCGGCGATGGCGAAGGAGGCGATCAACCGCGCCTTCGAGACGACGCTCGCCGAAGGGCTCAATGTCGAGCGCAACCTGTTCCACTCGACCTTTGCGCTGGAAGACCGCGCCGAGGGCATGGCGGCGTTCATCGAGAAGCGCAAGCCGGTGAACAAGAACAGGTAGGTTCGTGCCCCGGATGCAGCGCAGCGTTCTTCACGATGCGCTGCTGATCCGGGGTCCATGCTTGGCGGGTAGGTCCTGGATCTGCGCCGCACCGTTTCACGCTGCGGCGCGTCCGGGACACGAGAGCATCAATCCGCCCCCAACGCCGCACTCACCAGCGCCCGATACATCCGCTCCTCGAACGTCTTCGGCCGATCCAGCCCGAGCCGCGCCAGGCATTCCTGTGCGGCAGCATCCGGCGACCGCGTCAGTCCCGTCCATAGCAAGGCGGCGAGCCGCAGCGGCGAACTCTGCGCCTCCTGCAGGATTTGCAGCGCCGGGATCAGCCGCTGCTCGACCTCGGTGAAATCACTGCCGAACGGAAACAACGGCAACAGCCCGGCCTCGCGCGCCGGCTTCAGAGCGGCAGCGATCCGCTCCGGCGTGTTGTCGCGAACTTCGCGCGGAATCTCGTAGCTCTTCGCGAGCTTGCCCGCATCCCTGGCGGTGCGCGCAAGCTCATCCTGGAAGCGCGAGTCCGATATCGAGAGCATCGCGGCGATCACGTCGGCGTCGGATTTTCCCCTGACGTCGGCGACGCCATATTCGGTGATGAAGACGTCGCGCAGATGCCGCGGGATGGTCTCGTGACCGTAGTCCCAGCGGATGTTGGACTGCGCCTTGCCGCGCGCCTGCCGCGTCGGATTCCAGCGCAAGGATCGAGCGCGCGCCATCAAGCGCGAAGGCCTGCGCCACGAAATTGTACTGGCCGCCGACGCCGCTCACGACCTGGCCGTCATCGAGCCCGTCGGAGACCGCCGCGCCCAGCAGCGTCGCCATCATGGTGCTGTTGACGAAACGGGCATCGAGGCGTGCCGCGCGCTTCTTCTCTTCGTCACCGAAGATCTCGTTGGTAAAGGACACCGGCATCATGCAGATGCGCGCGCGATCCTCCTCGCTCATCTCGCGCAGCGCGCGGTAGAACGATTTCGGCCCGAGGAAGAACGCGCCATGCAGGATGATGCCATCGACCGCGCGCGTGAGAATGCCGGCGTCGATCAGCCCGATGAAGGCCTCGGTCACCATCTCGCTGACGCCGTAAAGTCCCTTGTCGAACGGCGCGGTCTCGCGCGGCTGCACATTCGGCGACAGCCGCCGCATGATATCGTCGAATTGCGCGTTGTTCTTGTGACGCACGACCAGGCTTTGCGCCAAGGCGTCGCCGACCTGCCCGATGCCGATCTGCAAGGAGCCGCCGTCGCGCACGAGCGACGCGGCATGCAGGCCGATCGCATATTTCGCGTCCGAGATCGGCTCGGCCGGCGGCGCGAACAGCGGGAAATCGGTCGCAGGGCTGTCGAGCACCGCGGAGAACTCGTCCCCCGGCAGATCGCCCGGCCCCGGCATGAACGGCAGTTCGGAATTGACCTGCGCCACCAGCTTGAACGCGGCGCGGCCCTTGCGCGCGAGCGCGCAGCACGTCCAGCGTGGTGTCGGTGTTGCAGGACAGCGAATAGCGCGGCACGCCGTCGACCACGCGCCTGGCCACGAGTTGCGTCACGACGTTGAGGCCCTGCGCCAGCAGATAGGAGGCCGCATGGGTGTAATTGGCGGAAATATAGTTCTGCTGCGCGACAGGCACGTGCATCCAGCGCCCGGCCAGGAAGAAGAACTCGATGACGCGGATGTTCGGCGGCAGCTTGCCGTGGCGCAGCGGCTCGGCATAGGCGAGATCGGGATAACCGCCAAAGAGCCGGTCGATCACCGGTGTGATGAAGCGCGCCTCCAGCAGGTTGCCGGGTTTCGGCTTCTCCAACGTCAGCGCCGAGAAGAAGGTGAGTTCGATGGAACGGTCGGCTGCGGCGCGCGCATAGAGCGCGTTGACGATGTGATTGGCCTTGCCGAGCCCGAGCGGCAGGCCGACCACGAGCTTGTTGCCGACGTCGCGGATGATCTCCTCCGCAATCGCATCCGCATCGCTGAACATCATTGGCATCGAGAAACGGCCTCGCAGGATCGAAGCGTTCCCGAGTCGGAACGCAGCCCATCGTAGCCGAAATGCGATGTGACGAACACGCAACAGGCGCAAAGCGAGTTTGACCGCACGCTGATTAGTTGTGGCGGCGTGCCTAACGAAGCAGCTAAAGGAAGTTGTGCGCATCGGCGGGGGCTGAGGCCGGGGCTGGTTTGGCGTTTGAGCGTGCCGCGATCGCAGGAAACGACGAGGGGCGTCGTCTCCTTGTGACGAGGCGCTGCGAATTCGGCGTCACCAGCCCCGGCCGCGCCTTTTTCGCGCTGCGCGCTGCGCGCCCTTCCCGCTCGTGCCATCCCCCGATAGAGTACCTCCCAAAAGACGAGGGAGGAAATCATGCTGACGCGACGCGGTATCCTGCTTGCCTCCGTAGCGGCGGGAGTTGCCATGAACACCAAAAGCGCATCCGCCAAGGCGGCCCAGCCGTCGACGCCGGTCAATTTCGACGTGCCGGCCGGCGCCTGCGATTGCCACACCCACATCCACGCCGATCCCGAAAAATTCCCGTTCTTCGCGGGGCGCGTCTACACCCCGGAGCCGGCCTCGCCCGAGGAGATGAGCGCGCTGCACAAGGCGCTGCATATCGAGCGCGTGGTGATCGTGACGCCGAGCGTCTATGGCCCCGACAATTCGGCGACCCTGTTCGGCATGAAGGCGCGCGGCGCGACCGCGCGTGGCGTTGCCGTGATCGACGACAAGACCAGCGAGGCCGATCTCGACACCATGGCACAGGCCGGTTTCCGCGGCATCCGTCTCAATCTTGCGACCGGTGGCGTCAACGATCCCAATGTCGGGAAAACGCGCTTCTCGGCCGCGGTCGACCGCATGACGCCGCGCCGCTGGCATGTGCAGCTCTACACCACGCTGTCGATGATCGCGGCGATCAAACCGTTGGTGCTGGCTTCGCCGGTGCCGGCGGTGTTCGATCATTTCGGCGGCGCGCAGGCCGAGCTCGGCGTCGACCAGCCGGGCTTCTCGGACCTCGTCGACCTCGTCAAGTCGGGCAAGGCCTATGTCAAAATCTCCGGCGCCTATCGGTCCTCGAAAAAGGCGCCTGACTATGCCGACGTCGTGCCGCTGGCGAAGGCGCTGATCGCGGCCAACCCCGAGCGCATCATCTGGGGCACCGACTGGCCGCATCCGAACTCCGTCACCCCGCCTGGAAAGCAGATCACCGACGTGACGCCGCTATTCCAGATCGACGATGGCCGCCTGCTGAACCAGCTTGCGGTGTGGGCGCCCGATGCGGCAACCCGCAAGATGATCCTGGTCGACAATCCCGCGCGGCTGTACGGGTTCTAGGTCGTTTGCGTCGCGGCTTGGCGCAGCGCTTCGCTCGGATACGTCCGCAGCCAGTTGCCGGCCTTGCGCAGGCCGCCGAACGGAAACAGGTGGAAGCCTGATATCGCTGCGGTGGTCTCGCGCGGTGCGGTCTCAAGCCCGCGCATGACGTCGTCAGGACCGGTGTCGATCAAGAGACGGCCGAAGCGGCCGATCTGGTTGCGCAGCGCCCGCATCGAATTGCCGATGCCGCAACGGAGCGCGAATTTGGTCAGCGTTGCCGGCGTCGCCGGCCCAGCAAGGCCGATGATGACCGGAAGTGTGATGCGGCGCGCGTCAAGCGCACCCAGCCAGTTCAAGATTGGCGCGCTCTCGAAGCAGAACTGAGTCACGATGTCGACGTGAATGCCGGTGTCGCGGGAAAATTCCTGCCAGGCCTGCAACAGCTTGAATGTCGCGGCATCGTCGAGAAAGGGGTGGCCTTCGGGATGACCGGCAACGCTCACCGATGCAATGCCATGCTTTTGCAGCAGTCCGGTCGCCGCGACGTCGCGGCTCGCCTTGAACGGCCCTCGCGCAGCCGCGACGTCGCCGGCAATCAGCAGCACGCGCTTCACGTCGGCTTCGCCGCGCAGCCGCGCCAGAAAATCGTCCAGCACCTCACGCGAAGCGATTTCGCGCGCGGCGATGTGTGGCACCGGATTGTAACCGGCCTGCCGCAACGCTGCCGCCGTCTCGAGATTGCTGCGAAAATTGTCGCCGGGCAGGAAAGTGATGGTGACGTCGCATCCGACGGCGAAATTCTCGCGCAGCGCCTCGAGTTGGAGCCCGTGCGAGGACACCTCCACCGAGGCGGAGGGTAACAGCTCGACGAGGTCGCGCGGTGCGGTCATCGGCGTACCGGTCATGCCGGCGCGCGGCGGCGCGAGATCACATAGGTCTCGTCGTTGAACCAGAGGCCGCCATGTTTCTTCAGCACGCGGTCGGTGGCTTCGAGATAGCGGCCGTCGCGCACCGCTTCGGACAGGCGGTGGTCCTCGATCTGCGCCACGTAAATCGCGGCGTTCCAGGCCGCAAACAAGGTCGAGGTGCCGATCGGGCCGGAGACCTCGTCCGGCAGCGTATGCATCTGATAGCGGAAGATCGAACGCGCGTCGGAGGACGCATTGAAATTGTAGTGGCGCGCGGCCGCTCCCAGCTCATGCTTGACCTGGCGCAGCAGCGCGTAGCGGTCGGTCTTGAACGGGTCTTCGCCGGGCCAGACCTGATCGATGATCTCCATGCCGGGGTCCTGGCCGTGCGAATGGATGCCGATCAGCCGTCCGCCCGGACGCAAGGACCGCGCCAGCGGCGTCACGACCTTCGAGGCCTTGAACTCGACGCCGATGCGCGCGCGATAGGGCTGCGAGGCGATGACGAGATCGTAGTCGGCGGTGACGCGCCCGGGCCGCGGCATGATCGGATCGAGCAGGAAGGCATGATCCTCGCGCCGCAAGGTCAGCACGATCGGACGCTGGTAAACGGGGTTGCCGGTCTTGGCGGAAATGCCGGCGCGCCAGTTCTCGGCCAGAAAACCTTCGAGCTCGCCGATCTGCTCGGCAAAGCCGTGCGCGGTGTTACCGGACAGCGCGACGTCCTTCCAGATCAGGCCTTGCGCCGATGTCACCGAACGCGGCGTCAGCCATGGCGCCTCGGCGTAATAGAGATTGGTCACGACCAACACGGTCGCCGGGTGCTCGAACAGCCGGTCCGCCATCTTCTCCAGCATCATGCGCACGTCTTCGTAGGAGATTTCCTTGGCGACGA
Organism: uncultured Alphaproteobacteria bacterium; assembly: GCA_963821965.1. GTDB lineage: Bacteria > Pseudomonadota > Alphaproteobacteria > Rhizobiales > Xanthobacteraceae > Bradyrhizobium. Next base: position 1,095,574 of record CAWGFY010000005.1, on the reverse strand, counting down.
CGTAGAGCGGCATGGTCGGAAAGCGCGCATGCAGCGCGCGCATCACCCGCGACAGCACGGTGCCGTCGCCAACGCCGGCATCGAACAGTCGCAGCGCCGGCGGCGACGGCTGCAGGTTGGACAGCTCAAGCGAGACGCGGTTGGCGATCTCGGTCTTCTCGCTGCAGGTCGAGACGAACAGCAGATATTTCTGGCGGTTGTCGAAGAAGCGGAAGCCTGCCGGCACCACGTCCGTGCGCGCCGCGACGCCGTTGGCAGGCTTTGCAGCGATAGCCGCGCCATTGCCGTTGGCCGGCGCGGGCCGGTGCTCGCTTAGATAGGCGCGGACCTTGTCGAGCGTGCCGGTCGTGATCTTGGCGCCGTCGCGCAGGCGCGACACCAGCTTGCCGTCATTGACGACGAGGCGGCCGAAAGTGGACTCCGCGGTTTGCGTGGCGCGGCAAAACTCCCTGATCTCGCCGAGGATCTCCTCGGACGTCCCGCTGGCACGCCTCTCCTGATGTTCCTCGATCCGCATGGTGTCTCCCCGCGGTTTCCTTCCCGAGGAGCAATCAAGAAGTGGGCGATGGGAGACGTCAACCACAAACCGAATGGGCAGGATTTATGGGCAGGCGCCCATTTATGGCATCAAACCTGCATAACCTGACACCAAGGGAGGTGCGTCCAAGGCCAATCAGCAGAAGGAAGCCCCCAATGGGATTGTCAGCCATTTTGATTGCCGCCGCACTCAGCCTCACCATGCTGGTCGCGGTTACGGATATGTCGATCGATTAGCGCATGATCCGGAAAAGTGTGCAGCGGTTTTCCCTCGCGACAAACGCGGAACGCGTTTGCGCGGAGATCATGCGCCAATAACAGTCAGTTGCCGGCGTTCATGTAGGCAGGGAACCAGCTCTCGAAGGCGGTCTTCAGCGCCGCGACCGCAACCTGCGATTCACCAGTAATCGCGATCGCATCGCCGCCGGTGGTGCCGATGCGCGCGCAGGGCACGCCCGCGCCCTTCATCTTGGCCAACACCAGACCGGCCTCTTGCGCCGGCACCGTGACGAGGTAGCGCGCCTGATCCTCGCCGAACCACCAGGCATGCGGCACGATCGCTGCCGGCGCGGCCAACAGCTGCGCGCCGATGCCGCTTGCGATGGCCATCTCGGCAAGCGCGACCAGAAGCCCGCCGTCGGAGAGATCATGTGCTGATGTCGCGGTGCCCGCGCGGATCATGCCGCGCACCACGTCGCCGTTGCGTTTCTCGGCGGCGAGATCGACCGGGGGCGGAGCGCCCTCTTCGCGGCCGCAGATGTCGCGCAGATAAACGGACTGCCCGAGCCATCCCTGGGTGTCGCCGATCAGCAGGATCGCCTCACCCGTCGCCTTGAACGCCAGCGTCGCCGACTTGGTGAAATCGTCGAGCACGCCGACGCCGCCGATCGAGGGTGTCGGCAGGATGCCGCGCCCGTTGGTCTCGTTGTAGAGCGAGACGTTGCCGGACACGACCGGGAAGTCGAGCGCACGGCAGGCCTCGGAGATCCCTTTCAGGCAGCCGACGAACTGGCCCATGATCTCCGGTCGCTCCGGATTGCCGAAATTGAGATTGTCGGTGATCGCAAGCGGCCGGCCGCCGACCGCGGTGATGTTGCGCCAGGCTTCCGCCACCGCCTGCACGCCGCCTTGATAAGGATCGGCGTCGCAATAGCGCGGCGTGACGTCGACGGTCAGCGCGAGCCCTTTCGGTCCATCCTGCACGCGCACGACGGCAGCATCGCCGCCCGGCCGCTGCACGGTATTGCCGAGAATGACGTGATCGTATTGTTCCCACACCCAGCGCTTGGAGCACAGTTCCGGCGTCGCCATCAGCTGTTCCAGCGCAGCGGAATTGCTCATCGGCGGCTTCACGTCGCGGGCCGCGATCACCGAGAGTGCCGGCGAAGCCACGTGTGGGCGGTCGTAGAGCGGCGCCTCGTCGCCGAGCTCCTTGATCGGCAGGTCGGCCATCACGTCGCCGCCATGCTTGACGCGGAAGCGTTTGCTCGGCGTGGTGTAGCCGACCACGGCGAAGTCGAGCCCCCATTTCTTGAAGATCGCTTCTGCCTCTTTCTCCTTCTCGGGCTTGAGCACCATGAGCATGCGCTCCTGGCTTTCCGAGAGCATCATCTCGTAGGCGCTCATGCCGGTCTCACGCGTCGGGACGCGATCGAGATCGAGGTCGACGCCGAGATCGCCCTTGGCGCCCATCTCGACCGCCGAACAGGTCAACCCAGCCGCGCCCATGTCCTGGATCGCGATCACGCAGCCGGCTTCCATGATTTCGAGACAGGCTTCGAGCAGCAGCTTCTCGGCAAAGGGATCGCCGACCTGCACGGTCGGACGCTTCTCTTCGGAAGAATCGTCGAACTCGGCCGAGGCCATCGAGGCGCCATGAATGCCGTCGCGCCCGGTCTTCGAGCCCAGATAGACGATCGGCATGTTCACGCCTGACGCCGCGGCATAGAAAATCTTGTCGGCGTCGGCGAGACCCACCGCCATCGCATTGACCAGGATGTTGCCGTCATAGCGGGTGTGGAAACGCACTTGCCCGCCGACCGTCGGCACGCCGAAGGAATTGCCGTAGCCGCCGACGCCGGCCACCACACCGGAGACGAGATGCCGCGTCTTGGGATGTTCGGTGGCGCCGAAGGAGAGCGCATTGAGGCAGGCGATAGGCCGCGCACCCATGGTGAAGACGTCGCGGAGGATGCCGCCCACGCCCGTCGTGGCGCCCTGATAGGGCTCGATGTAGCTCGGGTGGTTGTGGCTCTCCATCTTGAAGACCACCGCCTGACCGTCGCCGATGTCGATCACGCCGGCGTTCTCGCCGGGCCCCTGGATCACCCAGGGCGCTTTGGTCGGCAGGCTGCGCAGATGGATGCGGGAGGATTTGTACGAGCAGTGCTCGTTCCACATCGCCGAGAAGATGCCGAGCTCGGTGAAGGTCGGCACGCGCCCGATCAGTTTGAGGATGCGCTCATACTCGTCCGGCTTCAGTCCGTGGGAGGCGACAAGCTCGGGGGTGATCTGCGGTTCGTTTCTCGGCATGAACAGTTCTTAGGGAGATCGGAGCAGCGGGAAAAGGCCTTTTACGGGTCATTTCCCGCATGTCCAGAGCTTTGCATGACCGTATGCAAGCCCCGGGTTTGCACATTGCGGATGGATCGGATTTAACGGCCCAACTGCGTAATTGAAGGCCTAGCTCCGTGAACGACCTCGCCAAATCTGCATTCCTCAAACGTCCCGACCTGCATGTCGGCACCGAGGGCGAATTTGCGGGCTGGCGCACCTGGAGCCGCGACGCCTACGAGACCAACAACGGGCCGTTCTGGCATCGCATGGAGGACGACGGCAGCATCCGCTGCGCGTTCCGGGTCGAGAAGAAGCATCTCAACGGCGGCAACTTCGTGCATGGCGGCTGCTTCATGTCGTTTGCAGATTATTGCCTGTTCGCGACTGCGGCCACCATCCTGCAGGGACCGGGCGTCACCATGTCGTTCGCCTGCGAGTTTCTCGACGCCGTGCGCGAGGGCGAGTTGATCGAGGGCCGCGCCGAGGTCACGCGCGCCGGCAAATCCGTGCTGTTCATGCGGGGCACGCTGACATCGGACGAGCGGCCGGTACTGTCGTTTTCCGGCACGATCAAGCGCGTCAGGCGGATGATCCCGACCATCATTCCCGAGTAAGCAGGCCACTTTGTCCGAAAACGCAGCCGAGATCGAGACCGAGGCGGCGCCCGTTCCCGCCACCGTTCAGCCCGGCCGGCCCGGAGCACACGGCCTGCGCGACTACGCCCTGCTGCTGGCGCTCGCGTGTTGCTGGAGCTCGACCTATCCGTTGACCAAGATCGGGCTGGAGGCGATCCCGCCGATCACTTTCATTTCGGCGCGTTCGCTGGTTGCCGCAGTCTTCCTGCTGGTGATCCTGCGCATCCGCGGCATCAAGATGCCGACCGATTTCTCGTCCTGGAAGATTTTCGCCTTCCAACAACTCATCAACTCGACGATCCCGTTCCTGATGATCACCTGGGCGCAACTCTACGTGCCGGCATCGAGCACGGTGGTGCTCGCTTCGACAACGCCGATCTTCGCCTTCGTCATCACCTGGGCGATCACGCGTCATGAGCCAGCGACCTTGCTCAAGCTTGCCGGCGCCATCCTCGGTCTCGCCGGCACCGGCGTCATCATCGGGCTCGACGCCATCCAGGGGCTCGGCACCGAGATCGTCGCGGAGATGGCGATCCTGCTCGCCACCATCTCCTTTGCCTGCGCCACCATCTTCGGGCTGCGGCTGACGGAGTACAATCCGATGGTGGTCGCGGCCGGCTCGCTGGTGTTCGGCAGCCTGGTCCTGCTGCCGGCATCGCTGATTGTCGATCACCCCTGGACGCTGCATGTGACGATGCGCGCGTTCCTCGCAACCATCGCGATGGGCATCTTCTCCAGCGCCCTCGGCTTGATGCTGTTCTACATGTGCCTGACCCGGCTCGGCACGCTCGCCACCAACGCGCAAGGTTACTTGCGCATACCGATCGGTGTCGGGTTGTCGGTGCTGCTGCTCGGCGAGACCGTGCCGTCCAACCTCGCGCTGGGACTGGTACTGGTCATGGCGGGCGTGGCCGCGATGACCATTCCGGGCGAGCAATATGGGCGATTGTTGAAGCGATTGCGCACGGCGACCGCCCGGCCCCCAGGCGGCTGACGGCATTTCAGCGTATAGTGCCTTCTCCTGAACGATGGAGCGGGAAATGGACGTCATCGCGGCGATTCACGGACGCCGGTCCGTGCGATCCTATCAATCCACACCGGTCCCGCGCGAACTGATCGACGCCGTCATATCAGATGCCGCGCAGGCGCCGCCGCCGTTTCGCGGCATGGTCCCCTGGGCGTTCAATGTCATCGAGGGAGTCGCGCGCATCGCTGCCTATGGCGAGCGCGCCATCGAGCATGCGCGACAACACCGCCCCGATAGACCCGGCTGGGACTGGGTCGAAAGGCCCGGCTTCAAGGTGTTCTGGGACGCGCCTGTTGTCATCATCATTTCGGGACCGGTCGGCGATTGCTCGCGCGCCGGCCAGAACCTGATGCTGTCGGCGCATGCGCGCGGCCTTGCGACGTGCTGGGTCGGCTCACCGATGCTTTGGGTCACCATGCCTGACGTCATGGCTGAACTGAAAATCCCGCCGAACGTGACGCCGGTCGCGGTGTTTTGCCTCGGCTATGCCGCGGCAGCGTCGGAGCCGGTCGTGCACGAAAGGCCACCGGTGATCTGGAGTTAGCGCATGATCCGGAAAAGTGGGTACCGGTTTTCCGATAAGATCATGCGCAAACAGAGAATCTACGCGGCCGCTTTTTCCAGGTGCGCGACAAGCCCGGCGAACAGCCCGCGGCCGTCGGTGCAGCCCATGATGTCTTCGACGTGGTTCTCGGGATGCGGCATCATGCCGAGCACGTTGCCACGCTCGTTGACGATGCCGGCGATCGAATGCGCCGCGCCGTTGAAGTTGAAGGGCTCGTCGACGACGCCCTCCGGCGAGCAGTAGCGGTAGAGCACGCGCCCCTCGCCTTCGAGGCGCTTCAGCGTCTCCTCGTCCGCTTCATAGTTGCCCTCGCCATGCGCCACCGGCACGCGGATCACCTGGCCGGCATTGTAGCCGCGGGTGAACGGCGTATCGGATCGCTCGACGCGCATATGCACGTCGCGGCAGACGAATTTCAGCCTGGCATTGCGCATCAGCACGCCGGGCAAAAGCTCGGACTCGCAGAGGATCTGAAAACCGTTGCAGACGCCGAGCACGAGCCCGCCGTCGCGCGCAAAGGCGCGCACCGCGTCCATCACGGGCGCGCGCGCCGCGATCGCGCCGCAACGCAAATAGTCGCCATAGGAGAAGCCGCCGGGCACCACGACGAGGTCGGTACCCTCAGGTAGAGAGGTCTCGGCATGCCAGACCATCGCGGTCTCCTTGCCCGAGGCCAACTTCAGCGCGCGCGCCATGTCGCGCTCGCGATTGATGCCGGGAAAGACGAGGATGGCGGATTTCATCTTATAGCAATTCGACCCGATAGTTCTCGATCACCGTATTCGCGAGCAGCTTGTCGGCCGCCGCTTTCAGCGCGGCTTCGGCCTTGGCGCGATCGGTCGCCGACAGCTCGATGTCGAACACCTTGCCCTGGCGGACGCTGGCGACGCCGTCGACGCCGAGCGATTTCAGCGCGCCCTCGATGGCTTTCCCTTGCGGATCCAGAATGCCTGTCTTCAGCGTAACGGTGACGCGCGCTTTCACGGCTCCCGAACCTCAGCTCTTGACCAGCACCGGGCCAGAACCCACGGGCCGCTCGTTTTCCATGAGGATGCCAAGCCGCCTCGCGACCTCGGTATAGGCCTCGAGCAGCCCGCCGAGATCCCGGCGGAAGCGATCCTTGTCGAGCTTCTCGTTCGACTTGATGTCCCACAGCCGGCAGGAGTCCGGCGAAATCTCGTCGGCGACGATGATCCGCATCATCTCGTTCTCGAACAGCCTTCCACACTCCATCTTGAAATCGACCAGACGGATGCCGATGCCGAGAAACAGGCCGGTGAGGAAATCGTTGACGCGGATGGCGAGCGCCATGATGTCGTCGATCTCCTGCGGCGTCGCCCAGCCGAAGGCGGTGATGTGCTCTTCCGACACCATGGGATCGTTGAGCTGGTCGTTCTTGTAGTAGAACTCGATGATCGAGCGCGGCAGCTGCGTGCCCTCCTCGATGCCGAGCCGCTGCGACAGCGAGCCGGCCGCGACGTTGCGCACCACCACCTCCAGCGGCACGATCTCGACCTCGCGAATCAGCTGCTCGCGCATGTTGAGACGGCGGATGAAGTGGGTCGGCACCCCGATGTCGTTGAGGTGCTGAAACAGGTACTCCGAAATCCGGTTGTTGAGGACGCCCTTGCCCTCGATCACCTGGTGCTTCTTGGCATTGAACGCGGTGGCGTCGTCCTTGAAGTGCTGGATCAGGGTTCCCGGCTCCGGACCTTCATACAGGACCTTCGCCTTGCCTTCATAAATGCGGCGCCGACGGCTCATTGGGATGTACCGTGTATTGTTGAAATCCATGAAATTGGTGTGCTCCGGATGACTGGACTGACGACCCACGACGGAGCTGCCGTGAAGGCCCGGACCATGGGAAACAGAACAAGAACCGAACCTGCATGCAACCTAACTGATTGGCGTATCCAGCACAATCAATTCGGCCGCTTGCAGGCGACTTATACCGAGCCGCAGTCCAGACCGAATTCCCTCGTTTTGCCTGCGGCTTAAGGGCCTGTTGTTCGCTGCCGATCAGGCCTTTATCTAGGCAGCTCAAGGGATCGCCGCAATGCGGGGCGATTCCCCGACCGCACGGCCAGGATTGGAACCGGTTCATGACCACCTTCGACAAGCGTGAAGAAGCCTTCGAGAAGCGATTTGCGCTCGACGAGGAGGAGAAGTTCAAGGCGGTCGCCCGCCGCAACAAGCTGTTTGGCCTGTGGGTGGCGGAGCAACTCGGCAAGAGCGGCGACGATGCCCTGGTCTATGCCAAAGAGTTGGTCGCGACCGCGATCGACGGCGGGGAAGCCGCCGTCGTCCGCAAGATCACTGGCGATCTCGCGACCAAGAGCAAATCCGTCGGCGAAGCCGCACTGCGCGCCAAATTCGACGAGCTCGGGGCGGTGGCGGCCGCTCAGGTCGGCGATGTGCTGCACAAGGTGCTGAAGGATCTCACCGCCAAGGGCAACGCCGTCACGGAAGGCGATGTCCGCGCCAAGATGGACGAATTGCTGGCGGTCGCGGTCGCGCAGGTAAGGCGGGGATTTGAAGGGAATGGCGAATTGGGAATTGGAAGCCCTACTCGCTATTCGCCACTCACTATTCGGTTCTCAGCCTTCCTTGAATCCGTATTCCGGCACGTTGCCGCTAGCGCCGTAATATTTGTACGGCAGGAACTTGCCCGACATCGTGATCTTGACGCGATCGCCCTTCGGATTGGGCAGGCGCTCCATCATCATGTCGAAGTCGATCGCCGACATGATGCCGTCGCCGTATTCTTCCTCGATCAGCGCCTTCCAGGCGGGACCATTGACCATCACCAGCTCGTAGAAGCGATAGATCAGGGGATCGGTCGGCGGCATCGGCATGCCGCGCATCGGCGTTTCGTTGAGCATCGCGGTCTCGGACTTGGAGAGGCCGAACAACTCGCCCGCATTGGCGGCCTGTGGCTTGGTCAGTTTCTGCTGGCCGAGGATCGCGCCAACGATCAGCACCTCGGAATAGCCGCCGATCTTCTCGCAGATATATTTCCAGTTCCAGCCCTTCTCGCGCTTGATGTCGAGCAGTTTTTCGGTGAGGTCGGATCGCTTCATGGGTCGCTCCTGCTAGGCCGCGCGCGCTTTCGCCGCGCGGATTGGTCACAACGATCCCGGCAATTCCAACGATAGCCTGTCCGCGCCGATCAATCCACCGGCGACGACAATGGCGGCGTCATCCGCCTCTGGCCGGCCAGATCAGCAGATTGGCTTGCCCGTCGAACGCCAGCAGACCGAGCGTGTCGCAGATAACAGGAACGAGGTTGCGTGTGCCGGCGCGATGCGACGTGCGGATCGACCAGGACGTGTCGGGCGCTCCTTCGATTCGGAATTCATACCAGCTGTCGTCGCCCTTCAGCGCGCCGAACCAGCCGCCGCCATCTTCATTGCGCCAGGCGATGTCAGGGAATAGCGATGACAATGCCTCCACCAGCGCGGCAGGATCCTGGCGCAGCAGCGTGTGCTCGCCGAGATCTTCCAGCAATTCGATCTCGCTCTCGCGTTCGGGCTTCGGCCTCATCATCATGAAATCATAGCTCATGGGATCGGCTGTCCGGTCATGCCGATCGGCTTACGGCCTTGCATCCAGCGCCTTCAGTTCGAAGCTCGCAGCCTGACTTTCGATGAAAGTCTTCGGGCAGTCAGCCGCCGCCAGTACGAGCAATCGCCGCGCGTCTTGCCTGGAGCCGTGCTGCAGGGCGAACTCGGCGGTATAGAAATTCGCCTCACACATCTGGCCTCTCCTTTTTTTCGGGTCGGGATCGTCGGCGGCCGCCATCGCCTGCTCGGGCGTCGATGCACCGAGGAAGAGGTTGACGATCGGCGCGGGCCATTTGGTCATGTCGAACTGCTTTGCAGCGTCTGCCAATTGGCTCAGCTCATCGCTGCGCTTGCCAATGATTTCGCGCCACAGCGCCGGGTAGGCGCTCTTTGGGTTGAGCCGCAGCGCCTCATCGAAATCCATCAAGGATTTGGCAAGTGAACCATTTTCCCAGTGAACCATGGCACGAGAACGATAGCCGCGCAAATCTTTCGGATCCAAGCGGACCACCTGATCGTAGTCGGCCATCGCAAGATCCAGATTGCCTTTGAGCTTGTAGGCGGCGCCCCGAGCGCCGTAAGCGGCCAAATACTGAGGATCGAGCCGAATCGCATGGTCGAAGTCCGCGATGGCAAGGTCGACGTCGCCCTTGCGGGTATATCCAATGCCGCGTTCGCAATATGCGAATTTCAAATTTGGATTTGCGTCGATCGCCTTGTTGAAGTCATCGATGCCGTGCTCGAAGTCATCTTTCGCTGTATAGGCTTTGCCTCGATTTATGTAAGCATAGTAGGTATTTGCAAGCAACTCGGTGGAATTTCAGCTCGATCACACGGGTATAGTCCGCAATCGCGTTGTCGAAGTCGCGTTGCTTGAAATAGGCTGCTGCCCTTGCGCGGTATGCTTGCGGGTCGCTCGGAAAGAGTTGAATGACCCGAGAGAAGTCATCGACCGATGCCGCAAAGTCTTCGTTCTCCAAATACGCGATACCGCGACGAAAATAAGCCATTCTCTTGAAGACCCCGCCGTCAATTCCTCGCGTCAGCGAGGCCGTGCAGGTCGCGATGCGTTCGTCGGCGGGAATTTTCGCTGGGCTCAGGCATTTTGCTGTTTCCGCTCTGGAATCTGCCCGGGCGCTTGAAAACGACAGCATCGTGGCAAAAACGGCCAATGCGCGTGCCCCTCGCCTCACGGCAGCTCTCATCATCGATCGTCCGCCTTGATCATCAACGCTTCGCGCTCAGGACCTTCAGTTCGCGGCCGGCAGCCCAGCCTTCAACGAAAGTCTTCGGACAGTCGGCCGCAGCCAGTTCAAGCGGCCGCCGCGCGTCTTCGCGGGAGCCGCGCTGCATGGCGAGCTCGGCGGTATAGAAATTCGCCTCGCAGACCTGACGCTGCTTCTTTTTTGGGTCGGAATTGTCGGCGGCGGCCAGCACCTGTTCCGGTGTCGCTGCGCCGAGGAACAGGTTGACGATCGGCGCGGGCCATTTCTTCATGTCGATCTGCCTTGCAGCATCTGCCAACTGGCTGGGCTCATCGCTGCGCTTGCCAATGATTTCCCGCCACAACGCCGGGTAGGCGCTCTTTGGATTGAGCCGCACCGCCTGATCGAGGTCTGTCAAGGATCTGGAAAGTAAACCACTTTGCCAATAGGTCAGCGCACGGTAAAAATAGGTAGAGGCACTCTGCGGATCGAACCGGATGACCTGATCGTAGTCGGCGATCGAAAGATCGAGGTCGCCCTTGAGCTTGTAGGCATGAGCGCGTCCGGCAAACGCAGCCTTGTACTGGGGATCGAGCCGGACAGCTTCGTTGTAGTCGGCAATGGCAAGATCGATATCGCCCCTGAGCTTATAGGCAGCCGCGCGTCCGACGTATGCCACCTTGTACGCAGGGTCGAGTTCAATCGCCCGGTTCAAGTCATTGATGGCCGGCTCAACGTCGCGTTTCGCGACATACGCAACGCCGCGCACGCCGTATGCGAACGCGAATTTGGGATTGATCCCGATTGCTTTGGTCGCGTCGGCGATACTTCGATCGGTGTCATCCTTCTCGCAGTATATCTCCGCACGATAGACGTAAGCATAATAGGTTGAAACAGGTGAACTTGGATTGATCTCGATGACACTTGTGTAATCGGCAATCGCAAGGTCGAGCTTGCGCTGCCTCAAATGCGCTGCTGCCCGCGCCTGGTATCCCTTCTCGTCGTTCGGGTAAGACTGAATGAACAGGGAGAGGTCGGCGACAGCGGCTTCAAAATCCCCCTTGGCAAATTGCGCCAGGCCACGAAGGTAATGAGCCCTGCTGGCGGCCCATTGATCGGTTCCCGACGCCAACGCGGCGGTGCAGTTCGAAATCCGCTCGGCAGGCGAAGTTTTCCGCCGTGCTCAGGCACTTTGTCCAATCCGCTCTGGAATCGGCCCGGGCGCTTGAACACAGCAAACTCGTGGCCAACACAGTTGTTGCGCCGGCTAATGCGCATGCAACTCGCTTCATCCCATCCCCGCAACCTTTCGTTGCTTGAGATAACATAGCCCGTTGCATGCTGCACGAAAAATTGTGCAGCTATTTGCGTTCCATGAGAGCGCTCTCAAGAGCCGCAAGTTCCGCGTCCAAATCAGCTTCCACATCGCCAACCGTCACCTCGATCACGCGGTAGTCGCGTTGCTCCAGCCAGGTCCGCCGCGCCGCGCGGTCGGCGGCGATCGCCTCGCTCTCATTCGCGTTCACCAGCTCGATGGCGACCCGATGTACGAACGAAACGAAATCCGGAATGTGCCGGCCGACCGGGGTCTGCCGCTTGAACTGGCCGGCGAAACGGCGGTCGCTCCTCAGCGCCTGCCACAGCGAGCGCTCGGCATCCGTTGGATTGCGACGGAGCAGCCGCGCCAGCCCGCGCACCGTGCCGCTGCTGTCATCGCCGTCTTTCCCCTGCCCGTGCTCGGCGAGCAACGCGCGCAACCGCGTCGCCTGCGCGCCATCCAGCACGCCGCCCTTGGCAGGCCCCTTGCGGCCCTCCGCGATCGCCATCACCACGCCGTGCAATGTGTGCATGTCCTGCTTGGTTGGCTCCATCCGCAAGAAGATGTTGCGCAGGTTGACCAGCATCGTCTCGCGCTTCTCGGCCGGGCGCAGGAACTCGACCCGATCCAGCTCGCGCACGAGATTCTCGAAGAAGGCGTCCATCTGATGCTGGGAGGCGCGCTCGGAGCGCTCGGGCATCGCGAACGGCAGCGCGCCTGCCGTTGCGAGCTTGAACCACTCATAACCCATCAGCAGCACAGCTTGTGCCAGGTTCAGAGAAGCAAAGCCGGGATTGACGGGGAAGGTGATGATGCGGTTGGCGCGGGCAACCTCCTCGTTGGTCAGGCCCCAGCGCTCCCGGCCGAACAGGATGCCGGCCTTGCCGCCCCCGCCGGCATGCGCTGCAATCTCGTGCGCGGCGGCTTGCGGACCCATCACCGGCTTGGCCTGGTCGTGGGCGCGCGCGGTGGTGGCATACAGCAGATCGAGATCGGCGACCGCCTGCTCGACCGTTCGAAACAGCTCGGCATGCTCGAGGATATGGTCGGCGCCGGCCGCCGCCCGCTGGGCGGCGACGTTCGGCCAGCCGTCGCGCGGGTTGACGATCCGCAAGCGATCAAGCGCGAAATTGCCCATGGCGCGCGCCGCCATGCCGATATTCTCGCCGAGCTGCGGCTCGACCAGGATGATCGCAGGTCCCTCGAGATCGAGGCCGGTCTTGGTTCTGTCGGTGCCCGACATCGTTTCCGATTCAAATTCAAGGCGTTGAATCGGCTTGCCGAGACGCTGATTCAACGCACGCGCTTTCGCCCCTCCGATTGCCCGCTGCTCGCGAATTTCTCAAGCGAAATATGGAGTTAGAATCGCCCTTTGAATCGCCGCTGAAGCACGGCCTTGCCCCGCGTCCTCGGCCAAAAGATCGGGCCAAACTGCATAACCCCTTGGCTTTCGCCCGGCAGGCGGCGGTGCTATGACGCGCCATTCCCACCCGCCGCATCACACGCGCGTTCCCGAGAGGCCTTCCCGATCATGGCAAAAATCAAGGTGTCCAACCCCGTCGTCGAGCTCGATGGCGACGAGATGACCCGGATCATCTGGCAGTACATCAAGGACAAGCTGATCACCCCGTTCCTGGACATCCAGCTGCAGTATTTCGACCTCGGGATGGAATACCGCGACAAGACCAACGACCAGGTCACGGTCGATGCCGCCAACGCCATCAAGAAGGTCGGCGTCGGCGTCAAATGCGCCACCATCACCCCGGACGAGGGGCGGGTGAAGGAGTTCGGCCTGAAGGACATGTGGAAGTCGCCGAACGGCACCATCCGCAACATCCTCGGCGGCTGCATCTTCCGCGAGCCGATCATCTGCAAGAACGTGCCGCGGCTGGTGCCGGGCTGGACCAAGCCGATCATCATCGGCCGCCACGCCTATGGCGACCAGTATCGCGCCACCGACATCAAGTTTCCCGGCAAGGGCACGCTGTCGATGAAATTCGTCGGCGAGGACGGCACCGTAATCGAGCGCGAGGTGTTCAAGGCGCCCGGCGCCGGCGTCGCGATGGAAATGTACAATCTCGACGACTCCATCATCGACTTCGCCCGCGCTTCGCTGAACTATGGCCTGCTGCGCGGATACCCGGTCTACCTCTCGACCAAGAACACGATTCTCAAGGTCTATGACGGCCGCTTCAAGGACATCTTCCAGGACATCTACGACCGCGAGTTCAAGAAGGAGTTCGAGGCCAAGCGCGCTGACCTACGAGCATCGCCTGATCGACGACATGGTGGCCTCGGCCCTGAAATGGTCGGGCGGCTACGTCTGGGCCTGCAAGAACTATGACGGCGACGTGCAGTCCGACACGGTGGCGCAGGGCTACGGCTCGCTCGGCCTGATGACCTCGGTGCTGCTCACGCCCGACGGCAAGACCGTGGAAGCCGAGGCCGCGCACGGCACGGTGACGCGGCATTACCGCGAGCACCAGAAGGGCAAGGAGACCTCGACCAACTCCATCGCGTCGATCTTTGCCTGGACCCGCGGGCTGGCGCACCGCGCCAAGCTCGACAACAACACGCAGCTGGCGAAATTCGCCGACACGCTGGAGAAGGTCTGCGTCGCGACCGTCGAGGACGGCTACATGACCAAGGACCTTGCGCTCTTGGTCGGCGCCGACCAGCGCTGGCTCTCGACCACGGGCTTCCTCGACAAGGTCTCGGACAACCTCGGCAAGGCGATGGCGGCGTAACGCGCCGTCATTGCGAGGAGCCAACGGGTCCGGCCCGTTTGGGCCGGCCCGATGACAGGCTCCGCGACGAAGCAATCCATAGCGCTACAAGCGGGTATGTGGATTGCTTCGCGGAGCCTGTCATCGGGCCGCGCTTCGCGCGGACCCGTTGGCTCGCAATGACGAGGAGAACGAAATGCAAGTTTCTGAAAGTATGATCCTGGCTCTGCTGCTAACGACGACCCTACCCGCCATGGCTGACGACAAGCCCCTGCCCTCGGCGATCGCCGCGCCCGGAGAAACCGTGGTGCTCACGGTCCATGCGGTCGGCCTGCAGCTCTACGAATGCAAGCTTGGCGCCGACAGCAAGCTTGCCTGGACCTTCACCGCGCCGCAGGCGACGCTGACTGTCGACGGCAAAGTGGTGGGCAAGCACGGCGCGGGACCGACCTGGGAACTACTCGACGGCAGCGGCATCACCGCCAAGGCCGTCGCCAATGCGCCCGGCGCAACCGGGAACGACATCGCCTGGCTCAAGCTCGAAGTGACCGTCCCACAAGGGCGCAGGTCAACTCGACGGCGTCACGACCGTACAGCGGATCAACACCAAGGGCGGCGTGCTGAAGGGGTCTTGCGACCGCGAGCGCGGCGAAGGCATGCCCTACGAGGCGGACTACGTGTTCCTGAAGAAACCCTAAGCCGCGGCCATCGCCGCCGCGATCGCGTCCAGCGCGGCGTTGGCCTTGGCGCCATCGGGGCCGCCGGCCTGCGCCATGTCGGGCCGTCCGCCGCCGCCCTTGCCGCCGAGCGCCTCGGAGGCGACCCGAACCAGATTGACCGCGTTGAAACGCGCGGTGAGATCCGGCGTGACGCCGACCACCACGCCGGCCTTGCCGTCCTCGGTAACGCCGACGATGGCGACGACGCCGGAGCCGAGCTGCTTCTTGCCGTCGTCGGCGAGGCTCTTGAGGTCCTTCATCTCGATGCCTTCGACCGCGCGCGCCATCAGCTTCACATTGCCGACCTCGCGCACGCCGGCCGCCGCAGCGCCGTTTCCGGCCGATGCGCCGCCACCCATCGCAAGCTTCTTGCGCGCATCCGACAGCTCGCGCTCGAGCTTCTTGCGCTCGTCCATCAGCGCGGCGATGCGCGCCGGCACGTCATCAGGCGTGGTGCGCAGTTCCGCGGCGGCGCTCTTCGCCAGCGCCATCACGTCATTGGCGTGCTTGCGCGCATGACGTCCGGTCAGCGCCTCGATACGGCGTACGCCCGACGCCACCGCGCTTTCGCCGGTGACCGAGATCAGGCCGATGTCGCCGGTACGCTTGACATGCGTGCCGCCGCAAAGCTCGACCGACCAGCCGAGCGCGTTCCGGCCGTGCTCGCGCGGCTTCGTACCCATCGCGACCACGCGAACCTCGTCGCCATATTTCTCGCCGAACAGCGCGCGGGCGCCGGCCTCGCGGGCATCGTCGAGCGCCATCAGCCGCGTCGTGACCTCGTCATTCTCGAGCACGACGTCGTTGGCGATCTCCTCGACGCGCGCCAGCTCCTCCGCCGAGATCGGCTTTGGATGCGCGAAGTCGAAGCGCAGCCGGTCCGGCGCCACCAGCGAGCCGCGCTGGGCGATGTGGTCGCCCAGCACCTGCCGCAGCGCCTCGTGCAGGATGTGCGTGCCGGAGTGATTGCGCGCGGATATTGCCGCGCCGATCGTGATCGACCTCGAGCTGCAGCGCCGCACCGACCTTGAGCGTGCCCTGCTCCAGCGTGCCCTGATGCACCCAGAGATCGCCGGTCTTCTTCTGCGTATCGGTCACGCGGAATTTCGCACCCTCGCCCGTGAGCACGCCGGTATCGCCGACCTGGCCGCCCGACTCCGCATAGAACGGGGTTTGGTTGAGAACAATACTTCCGGTCTCGCCGGCCTTGAGGCTTTCGACCTCCTTGCCGTCCTTCACCAGCGCCGTGACCACGCCTTCCGCGCTCTCGGTCTCGTAGCCCAGGAATTCGGTGGCGCCGAGTTTCTCCCGCAGCGGAAACCACACGCTCTCGGTCGCGGTGTCGCCGGAACCGGCCCAGGCCGCGCGCGCCTTTTCGCGCTGGCGGTCCATCGCATCGGTGAAGGCCGCGACGTCGACGCCAATGCCGCGCGACTTCAGCGCGTCCTGCGTCAGGTCGAGTGGGAAGCCATAGGTGTCGTACAGCGTGAAGGCAGTGTCGCCGTCGAACATGTCGCCCTTTTTCAAGATCGCGCTCTTCTCATCGAGGATCGACAGCCCGCGCGCAAGAGTCTTGCGGAAACGGCTTTCCTCGAGTTGCAGCGTTTCCTCGATCAGCTTCTCGGCGCGTACCAGATCCGGATAGGCCTGCCCCATCTCGCGCACCAGCGCCCACACCAGCCGATGCATCAGCGGCTGCTCTGCGCCGAGCAGCTGCGCATGGCGCATGGCGCGGCGCATGATCCTGCGCAGCACATAGCCGCGGCCTTCGTTGGACGGCAGCACGCCGTCGGAAATGAGGAACGCCGATGAGCGCAGATGGTCGGCGATCACCCGGAACGATGCGACGTCGTTCTCCTGCGGCCCGTGCCCAAGCGCGGACGCGGTCGCCTCGATCAGATTGCGGAACAGATCGGTCTCGAACACGCTGTCGACGCCCTGCAGGATGGCCGCCATGCGCTCCAGCCCGAGACCGGTGTCGATCGAGGGGCGCGGCAGTGGCTGACGGTCCTCTTTCGTCACCTGCTCGTACTGCATGAAGACCAGGTTCCAGAATTCGAGGAAACGATCGCCGTCCTCTTCCGGACTGCCCGGAGGTCCGCCCCAGATATGCTCGCCGCGGTCGATGAAGATCTCGGAGCATGGGCCGCACGGGCCGGTATCGCCCATCGCCCAGAAATTGTCTGATGTCGCGATGCGGATGATGCGGTCGTCGGAGAAGCCCGCGATCTTCTTCCAGTGGCGCGCCGCCTCGTCGTCGTCGTGATAGATGGTGACGAGCAGCTTGTCCTTCTTCAGCCCGAAATCCTTGGTGATCAGGGTCCAGGCGAGCTCGATCGCGCGCTCCTTGAAGTAGTCGCCGAACGAGAAGTTGCCGAGCATCTCGAAGAAGGTGAGATGCCGCGCGGTATAGCCGACATTGTCGAGGTCGTTGTGCTTGCCGCCGGCGCGCACGCATTTCTGCGAGGTGGTGGCGCGCTGATAGGGCCGCTTCTCGACGCCGGTGAAGACGTTCTTGAACTGCACCATGCCGGCATTGGTGAACATCAAGGTGGGGTCGTTGCGCGGCACGAGCGGCGAGGACGGCACGATCTCGTGGCCGTTGTCTTTGAAGAAGTTCAGGAAAGTCGACCTGATGTCGTTGACGCCGCTCATGTTCATCCAATTTCCCGGTTTGGGCCTCAAAAACGGTTCCCTGCTCCGGCGCAACGCTTTTAGAGGAGGTGCGCGGCAGTGTCCAGAAACTGTGCAGCGAGATCATGGACTTGCTGCAGCACGCTAAAGCTTTTGAGAACGCCGGCCGGCGCGTTGACAGTCTTGGTATCGTCGTGTTTCCTCCTATCTGTCTAGTGCCCACTTTCCGAAGTTCGTGTTCTATTGCGGCGATACCGTTCACGAACTTCGGAAAGTCATGGGCACTAGCAAACTTACGATTCTAGTGCCGCTTTCGATCTGAAGTCCCTGAACCGATTTCGCCGCGAGTGAGTCAGGGACTTCAGATCGGCGGCACTAGAACAGTCGCGTCGGGAGAGACCGGCCTTTAGCCGGCGCCGAAGGAGCAACCGCCCCGGAAACTCTCAGGCAAAAGGACCGCGTGACGAGGACAGCATCTGGAAAGAGGCGCCGAGGGTCTTCCCTGCCGGTGTCCGCCGACGGGATAATACTCTCAGGCACAGCGACAGATGGGGCTTCGATGGTTCGTTCGGGATGGTCCCGGCGACCGCGAGGGCCCCATGATGCTTGCGCGCGATGCCCAGACTCCGCTGAAACGCACGCCGCTTTATGCCCTGCATCTCGCCTCCGGCGCCAAGATGGTGCCGTTCGCGGGTTATGCCATGCCCGTGCAGTTCGCCGCCGGTGTGTTGAAGGAGCATCTGCATACCCGCGCGGCCGCCGGCCTGTTCGACGTCTCGCATATGGGACAGATCCTGCTGCGCGCGAAGTCCGGTGACGTCAGGGATGCGGCGCTCGCGCTGGAACGGCTGGTGCCGCAGGACATCGTCGCGATCGCACCGGGACGGCAGCGCTACGCCCAGTTCACCAACGAGGCCGGCGGCATCCTCGACGATCTCATGGTGGCGAATTTCGGTCAGGCGCTGTTTCTGGTCGTCAACGCCGCCTGCAAGGACACCGACGAGGCGCTCCTTCGCGAGAAACTCTCGGATGTTTGCGTGATCGAACCGCTTGCTGATCGCGCGCTGCTCGCGCTGCAGGGTCCGAAGGCAGCAAGCGTGCTGGGCAAATTCAGCGCCGGTGTAACCGAGATGAAGTTCATGGACGCCGGCCCGCGCAAGGTCGCCGCGCATGACTGTTTTGTGTCGCGCTCGGGCTACACCGGCGAGGATGGCTATGAGATCTCGGTGCCGGCCGAGCAGGCCGAGCAGCTGGCGCGGCTGCTCCTGACCGACGAGGACGTGCTGCCGATCGGGCTTGGCGCGCGCGACAGTTTGCGGCTCGAGGCCGGCTTGTGCCTGTGCGGCCATGACATCGACGCGTCCACGACCCCGGTCGAGGCCGCGCTGGAATGGTCCATACAAAAGAGCCGCCGCAAGGGTGGCGCGCGCGCCGGCGGTTTTGCCGGCGCGGACAGGATTCTCGATCAGCTCGAAGCCGGTGCGCCCACTCGCCGCGTCGGCATCAAGGCCGAAGGCCGCGCGCCGGTGCGCGAGGGCGCGCTGTTATTCGCCGATGCCGATTCATCGACCCCGGTTGGTAAAGTCACCTCGGGCGGGTTTGGCCCGAGCCTCAATGCGCCCGTGGCGATGGGTTATCTGCCGGCCGCGCTGACCAGCGTCGGTTGCCAGGTCTTCGCGGAGGTCCGCGGCCAGCGCCTGCCGGTGAAGGTCGCCGCCACGCCTTTCGTTTCCAACAATTACAAGCGCTGAAGGACACCCATGACCACGCTGTTCACCTCCGACCATGAATGGCTTCGCATCGAGGGCGATGTCGCGACCATCGGCATCACCGATTACGCGCAGTCGCAGCTCGGCGACGTCGTGTTCGTCGAGCTGCCGAAGGTCGGGCGCAGCCTGAAGAAGGCCGAGGCCGCAGCGATCGTCGAATCGGTGAAGGCGGCCTCCGACGTCTACGCGCCGCTCAGCGGCGAAGTGGTCGAGGTCAACGACGCGGTCGTGGCCGAGCCGGCGCTGGTCAATTCCGATGCCGGCGGCAGTGCGTGGTTCTTCAAGCTCGAGAATCGCGGACAAAAGCGAGCTCGGCGGTCTGATGGATGAAGCGGCCTACAAGGCGCACACGGCGTGAGCGAGGAAACGACGATGAATGCACCGTTCAAGCCGGTCGACGAGGCCGCCACCTCCTTCGTCCGCCGCCATATCGGCCCCTCGCCGCGCGACGTGCAGGCGATGCTGGAGGCGGTCGACGCCACGTCGCTGGACGCACTGATGGACCAGACGCTTCCCGCCTCGATCCGGCAGAAGGCGCCACTCGACCTCGGGCGTGCCTTGAGCGAAACCGAGGCGCTTGCGCATATGGCCGAGTTGGCCGCGCAAAATGAAACTTTCACCTCGCTGATCGGCCAAGGCTATTCCGGCACGATCCTGCCCGCGGTGCTCCAGCGCAACATTCTCGAAAACCCGGCCTGGTACACGGCCTACACGCCCTATCAGCCCGAGATCAGCCAGGGCCGGCTGGAGGCGCTGTTCAATTTCCAGACCATGATATCTGATCTCACCGGTCTCGATGTCGCCAATGCGTCGCTGCTGGATGAGGCCACTGCAGCGGCGGAAGCAATGGCGCTGGCAGAGCGTTCATCGGCTGCGAAGACCAAGGTATTCTTCGTCGACCGCGAGGTGCATCCGCAAACGCTGGCGGTGCTGCGCACCCGCGCCGAACCGCTGGGCTGGACGCTCATCGTCGGCGATCCCGCGGTCGATCTCGCCAAGGCGGACGTGTTCGGCGGCCTGCTGCAATATCCCGGTACATCCGGCGCGGTGCGCGACATCAGGCCTGCGATCACCGCGTTGCGCGAAAAAGGCGCGCTGGCGATCGTCGCCGCCGACCTGCTGGCGCTGACCTTGCTGGCCTCGCCGGGCGAACTCGGCGCCGATATCGCCATCGGTTCGGCGCAACGTTTCGGCGTGCCGATGGGTTATGGCGGTCCGCATGCGGCCTACATGGCGGTGCGCGATGCGTACAAGCGCGCGCTGCCCGGCCGCATCGTCGGCCTGTCGGTGGATTCGCGGGGCGCGCCGGCGTATCGGCTGGCGCTGCAGACCCGCGAGCAGCATATCCGCCGCGAGAAGGCGACCTCCAACATCTGCACCGCGCAGGTGCTGCTGGCGGTGATATCATCGATGTATGCGGTCTATCACGGCCCGGAGGGCCTGACTGCGATCGCGCGCGGCGTGCATCGGCGCGCCGCGGTGCTGGCGGCAGGATTGCGCAAGCTCGGCTTTGCGCTTTCGAGCGAAGCCTTCTTCGACACCGTGACAGTGGACGTGGACGGCAAGCGCGACGAGATCGTTACGCGGGCGCGTGCCGAGAAAATCAATCTCGGCCTCGGCGACGCGACGCTTCGGGTCGCGCTGGACGAGACCATCACGCCCGCAATCGTCGAAGCGATATGGCGCGCCTTCGGCGGCAAGCTTTCCTATGCCGAGATCGAAGCAAACGCGCGCGCGGCGCTGCCTGAGGAATTGAAGCGCGCGAGCCGCTTCCTCACTCATCCCGTGTTCCACGCGCATCGCTCGGAGACCTCGATGCTGCGCTACATGCGCAAGCTCGGTGACCGCGACCTCGCGCTCGACCGCGCCATGATCCCGCTGGGCTCCTGCACCATGAAGCTGAACGCGACCACGGAAATGATCCCGCTGACCTGGCCTGACTTCGCGACCTTGCATCCGTTTGCGCCGCGTCGAGCAGGCGCGCGGCTATCACGCGCTGTTCAAGCGGCTGGAGAAATGGCTCTGCGACATCACAGGCTATGACGCGGTGTCGCTGCAGCCGAACTCGGGCGCGCAGGGCGAATATGCCGGGCTGCTCGCGATCCGCGGCTACCATGCGTCGCGTGGCGAAACCAATCGCAAGGTGTGCCTGATCCCCTCCTCCGCGCACGGCACCAATCCGGCCTCCGCCAGCATGGTCGGCATGGAGGTCGTGGTGGTCGCCTGCGACGGAGGCGGCAATGTCGACGTCGCCGATCTCAGCGCGAAGGCGCAGGCGCATTCGAAAAATCTAGCGGCGATCATGATCACCTATCCCTCGACCCATGGCGTGTTCGAGGAGCACATTCGCGACATCTGCGACATCGTGCATGCGCATGGCGGGCAGGTCTATCTCGACGGCGCCAATCTGAACGCGCAGGTGGGGCTGTCGCGGCCCGGCGACTACGGCGCCGATGTCAGCCATCTCAACCTGCACAAGACCTTCTGCATCCCGCATGGCGGCGGCGGCCCCGGCATGGGCCCGATCGGCGTCAAGGCGCATCTTGCGCCGTTCCTGCCCGGCCATCCCGCGACCGACGGCGGCACGCCGCATCCGGTCGGCCCCGTCTCGGCGGCTCCATCAGGCTCGGCGTCGATCCTGACCATCTCCTACATCTACATGCTGATGATGGGCGGCGACGGTCTGCAGCGCGCCACCGAAGTGGCGATCCTCAATGCCAATTACATCGCCGCCAGGCTCGATGCGCATTTCCCGGTGCTCTACCGCAACCACAGAGGCCGCGTCGCGCATGAATGCATCGTCGATCCCCGGCCGTTGAAGACGACATGCGGCGTCACCGTCGACGACATCGCCAAGCGCCTGATCGACTATGGCTTCCATGCGCCGACCATGAGCTTTCCGGTGCCGGGCACCTTGATGATCGAGCCGACCGAATCGGAATCGAAGACCGAGCTGGATCGCTTCTGCGACGCCATGATCGCGATCCGGCAGGAGATCGCACAAATCGAGAGCGGGCGTTTCAAGGTAGAGGCTTCGCCGCTGCGCCACGCCCCGCACACCGTGCACGACATCGCCGACGATGCCTGGGCTCGCGCCTATACCAGAGCCGAGGGCTGCTTCCCCGACGGGATCTCGCGCACCGACAAGTACTGGTCTCCCGTTGGGCGCGTCGACAATGTCTATGGCGACCGCAATCTCGTCTGCTCGTGTCCGCCGGTTGCGGATTACGCGCAGGCGGCGGAGTGAGTTCGGGGATCGTGTCCCGGACGCGGTGCAGCGCTCTTCGCGCTGCTCCGCAGAGCCGGGACCCATGTCTTCACTGTGCAGTCATGGACCCCGGATCAGCAGCGCACCACGCCGCAAGTGCGGCGCGCTGCGCTGCATCCGGGGAACGAGACACAGCCGCTCTCATTTCATAAATTCAAATCGTGTGTCAAATCGCGCCAATCGGGATTGAGTTTCTCGATAAGAGCGACCTTCCACACCCGTCGCCACCGCTTCAATGAATGCTCCCGCGCGCGAGCTTCAAGAATGGAATCGTAAGCTTCAAAATAAACCAGTTGATCGACGTCGTATTCGCGCGTGAAGCCAGGAACAAGTTTGGCCTTGTGTTCTGACAGCCGGCGCGCAAGATCATTGGTGACGCCAACATACAGCGTTCCATTTCGCTTGCTTGCGAGAATATAGACAAAGAACGCTGCGTCCATTGCCTCTCATCGTATGAGCACGACACATCGCGCAAGCTATGCGGTGCCGTCAGGGTTCGATTTGTCGGGTAGTAAGGCCAACATCAGACCGTGGGTCCCGGCTCTGCGGTGCAGCGCGAAGTGCGCTGCACCGCGTCCGGGACGCGGCTCGCTATTCGTCCGCCGGCTCCTCGCCGTCGGCGTCGCGCTCGGGTGCGCCGGCCAGAATCTGCTCGGCAATCAGCCCGGAGTTCTGGCGGATCGAGCTCTCGATCTTGGCGGTCATATCGGGGTTGGCCTTGAGGAACGCCTTGGCGTTCTCGCGGCCCTGGCCGAGCCGCTGACTGTCATAGGAGAACCAGGCGCCGGACTTCTCGACGATGCCGGCCTTGACGCCGAGGTCGAGGATCTCGCCCATCTTGGAGACGCCCTCGCCATACATGATGTCGAACTCGACCTGCTTGAACGGCGGCGCCAGCTTGTTCTTCACGACCTTGACGCGCGTGGTGTTGCCGACCACCTCGTCGCGCTCCTTGATGGCGCCGATGCGGCGGATGTCGAGGCGGACGGAGGCGTAGAATTTCAGCGCGTTGCCGCCGGTGGTGGTCTCCGGCGAGCCGTACATCACGCCGATCTTCATCCGGATCTGGTTGATGAAGATCACCATGGTGTTGGACTTGTTGATGGAGGCGGTGAGCTTGCGCAGCGCCTGGCTCATCAGCCGCGCCTGCAGGCCCGGCAGCAATTCGCCCATCTCGCCCTCGAGCTCGGCGCGCGGCACCAGTGCCGCCACCGAATCGATCACGAGAACGTCGACCGCGCCGGAGCGCACCAGCGTGTCGCAGATTTCCAGCGCCTGCTCGCCGGTGTCGGGCTGCGAGATCAGGAGCTCGTCGATGTTGACCCCGAGCTTGCGCGCATAGACCGGGTCGAGCGCGTGCTCGGCGTCGATGAAGGCGCAGATGCCGCCCTTCTTCTGGCCTTCCGCCACCGTATGCAGCGCCAGCGTGGTCTTGCCTGAGGATTCCGGCCCGTAAATCTCGACCACCCGCCCCCTCGGCAGGCCGCCGACGCCGAGCGCGATGTCGAGCCCGAGCGAGCCCGACGAGATCGTCTCCACGTCCATGGAGCGGTCGTTCTTGCCGAGCTTCATCACCGAGCCCTTGCCGAACTGGCGCTCGATCTGGGACAGCGCGGCCGACAGCGCCTTGCTCTTATCCATGGACGAACCTTCAACGATACGTAGCGCAGTGGTGGCGGACATAGGGTCGTGCTCCTTATGGCGGGGATTCGCTAGGGCGACAAACGGTTGGGCGAAGCTTGGGCGTGACTGGGAGCACTGTACCCTATTTGTTCTCAGTTCGCAATATGTTCTTTTTGGGGGGTGGGCACATTTATCCCTTGACGCCAAGTAACGGTTGTACTCTATGTCTCTCGCGGATTTTACTCATCGCGGTCACTGGCACCTTCGGAAGCTCGAAAACGGGTTGGAGGTCCCAGCGTGGGAACCACCAATGCCGCGCATTCCTGACGAAGTTCTAAGAGTGTTTTCTACCTCTATCCCTCGTTTCAGTCTGCTGAAGCTGGCGAGCTTGCGGGAGGGTGCGGGTTTTTCGTGCTGGTGCCGTTTGAGCGCGGGACGAACAACCACCTCTACATGGTGACCAACAAGCATGTGATCGAAAGGGGCGGGCTCACGGCCCGCATCAATATCGCTGCTGACACGTCCGTCCCCGTCGATACTGATGAACGCGAATGGTTGGTCCATCCTGGTGGTGACGATCTCGCAATTCGCTTGCTGGTGTATTCCATTCTCATTCGAGTGCAAGGGTTGGCATTTGAGCGAGGGGGCAGTCGTTACGCCAAAACTCATTCAGGATTATGATCTGGGCATTGGCGATGATGTCTACACCGTCGGAAGGTTTGTGAATCACGACGGCAAGCAGCGCAACAATCCTGTCGTGCGGTTCGGCAACATCGCACAAATGCCCATTGAGCCAATCAAGCAGGACGACGGGCATCTTCAGGACAGTTATCTGGTGGAGTGCAAATCCGTCGCCGGTTATAGCGGCTCACCTGTGTTCGCCTACGTTCCGCCGTTTGCGAAGCGTCCGAAGCAGGGTTCCGCGATTTCGAGTTAATCGCATGGGCCTTGGCTTCTAGGCATCAATTGGGGACACCTTAACGAGTGGAAACCCGTCTGTGATCCATCGGGAAGGCCAATATCAAATCACCCAATGCAGGTCGGTCTCAACTCTGGTATGATGGGCGTCGTTCCCGCATGGAAATTGATCGAGATTCTGATGCACCCACCCGTCACGAAAAAACGCAAGAAACGTGAGCGCGATGTTTTGGGCGACGGACCTCCGGTCTCTAGCTCCGACAGCGCCGTCGCTTCCCCTCCTGCCAACGACGCGAACCCCAAGCACCGAGAGGATTTCACGCGTCTTGTAAACGCGGCAGCGCGAAAGCCTGCACAAGAAGATTGAACATCGCCCAGTGCGAGTGCCGCATGTTGCGGCGATAGCTGAACTCGGAAACGTATTTCCAAGCGTGCTTTGCTGAAATGTGAACGTGCGTGCCAGCAATGGCGCGCTTCATCAGCGACCAATGGCTTTCCAGGGTGTTCACGTGATGGATGCCGCGGACGTATTCTTTCTCGCGAATGATTGACCGTGCCGTGCGTGTAGGCATGGCGCAGGCCATGATAAGCGCGATGTTCGTCCGTGCTGATCGTTGAACCCGCGACGATGTTTTCGTTGATGATGCCTTCGACCGTGTAGGTCGTCACGTCCGGGATCGGACCAGCGACGATCTTGCCGTCGCGCTCGACCATGCCGAAAATGATCGTCTTGTTTTCCGGTTCATCGGCCTTGCGGCGACCGCCGACTAGCGTTTCGTCGATCTCGATATGGCCCTTGAGCGTAGGACCGCCGCCGAAGTCGTGATCGGCCGCAGCCATCAGCTTGCGCAGTTCATGGCACATCCGCCATGCGCACTTATAGGTGACGCCTAGCTGGCGCTCGATTTCCTTCGCGGCAACGCCGTGGCGCGTGCTGGTCATCAGGTACATCGCGAAGAACCACTTGGTGAGGTTCGTGCGCGACTTGTGGAAGATCGTCCCGGCGGCCGGATAGATGTGGTGGCCGCACTCCTGACAGGCATAGGCGCGGCGCTTGCTCATGGGATGGAACGACAGCGCGCTGCTTGCAGCCCGGACAAACGATGTCCGTTCCGCCGTAGTTGATTTCCATCAGCTTGGCGAGGCAGGACTCGTCGTCCGGATATTCGTTCTGAAACTGTTTGAAGGTGTATTTGGCCATGATCGTTAAGCCTTCTTCCTTGCCCGCCTGAGCAGTTGCCGCCGCTCCAATCGCAGCGCGGTCGCAGACCTTCGACATCGCAGGCGTTGGGCCAAATCTGCACTTAAACAGTCGTCCGGAGCCTTGCCACGAGCACCCGGTAGAGACACAGGCATTTCAGCAATACGGTATCACCTTGTGCGGATCTGCTTCGCCAGATTGCGCTAGCGGCAATAGCGAACGGCGCTCCGCCTTCAAACTTGACAAATTCCCATGGGCTTCCCCTGCTACCTGCGATTGAGGGATAGCCTACCAGATGCAATACTTGCTGTAAAGGGATAAATGTGGGGGGTGGGTACTGGCCGCATTTAACCCCCGGTGTCCTATTCGGAATTTGTTAGTGTCCTAATTCGCCCTGCGAGATTACCCGACATGAAGCGAGCCCTTCGAATTGCAGGTTGGATTTATCTAGCGGGCGTGATTCTCATGGCGCTTGTTCTTGTGCCGTTTCACAACTGGATACTCGGGACACAACACCTGGGGCTACAACATCTGGCGATTGCCGTTTTCTGGCCTATCGTTGTTGTGGTGTTCGTATTAGGTACGCTTGGGATCGTAAACATCAGCGACTAAGGCCGCCTCAGTTGGCGGCCTCTTTCATTTACTCGTCATGCCGTGGTGATCGTTCCGCGCGCGCCATCGCGTGCAATTAGTACGCGAACCAGCTCCTGACGCGAATGGTTCCCTTTTCAATCATGGGGTGGGTGGTCCCTTCCAGGATGTTGCACCGCATAAAGGGGCCAGCACCAAACCCGGTGCTGTCCTAATTAGGACGCGCACTCAGTCAAATTAGGTCAGCACCGGCCGGTGGGGGTACTCCAGCTCGAATTGGCAAGCGTCTTAAATCATAGATAAACAACTTCGGCGCGTAGCAGTGCTACGATGCTCCCCGTTCTTACCAGCGAGGGGACATGGATTGGCTGCTGGACGGCATACTGATCGCGATCGTTATCGCCGGCGTACTGATGATCGCAGCCAGATTTTTTTCCTGGTACTTGCACAAGGATTGAGGGCGCCCCAGTCGGCGGCCTCATCGTCATCATAACCCCTTGTGGCCCAAGTTGAATTCGGGGTGTCCTAATTTCGATTAGGAGGGTTGCAACTCGGGAACTTGCAGTCCGTTGTCTCTTCATGGACCACAAAGGCGTTCGGTACGAATTGCTGCAAACCGCCGATCCTTCCGGTTGGAAGTGGATTGCCCACATCAGCCACACAAAGCAGATCACCGGCTTTTCCCGATCCAGAGACCTCGCCATTCACGCCGCAAAGCGGGCTATCGAAGGCACATTGAAGGAAATCGAGGCGGGCAAGCGGTAACGCGGTCCCATTTGGCCTCCTTATTGCGGCGCCCCTTCTGGGGCCGGAGGCAGCACAGCCATCGCTTCCGCTGGCAGTATCCGTCAGCTGTCCTAATTTGAATTCGCCAATGTCCGGGTTTTCGAAATCCACTTTTCCCGACCCCGCGGAACGAATGTATACTTGTGCACTTATCAGTCGGCAACGTGGGGCAAAAGACGTGAACGAACTAGTCGTCCGTGAAGAATTCCCAAGTCATTGATTTGGAATCTGGAAACGGCGCGTTGGCGTGGTCGGATTTGCCGGATATCGGGGATGCGGAAGGGGATTCCTTGCAAACTTGATTTGTGATTCTCTCGCCTGGGAACGATTTGGCGAGGGACCAGATGCGGCCACCGGAACGACGGGAGACGGGCGAGCAGGATCTGTTTCGCTCCCGGCTCGATCAGATCATCGACCTGAAGCATCCGCTGGTGGCGCTGGGACGGACGGTGGATTGGGGGTTCCTGGAACGGGAGTTTGGGGCGGTCTACACGGATGATCCGGGCCGCCCGCCATTGCCGACGCGATTGATGGCGGGGCTGGCGATCCTCAAGCACACCTATGATCTCTCCGATGAAGTGCTGTGCGAGCGCTGGGTCGAGAACCCCTATTACCAATTCTTCTGCGGCGAGGAGTTCTTCCAGCATCGGCTGGTGTTCGATCGCTCGTCGCTGACCCGCTGGCGCAACCGGATGGGCGAGGAACGGCTGCAGGCGCTGCTCCAGGAGAGCCTGTCGGTTGCCACCAGGACCAAGGCAATCAAGCCGTCCGAGCTGTCACGGGTGATCGTCGACACCACGGTTCAACCCAAGAACGTGACGTTCCCCACCGATGCGAAGCTTCTGAACCGGGCGCGTGAGAAGCTGGTGCGGCTGGCGCAGCGCCACGGAGTAGATTTGCGCCAATCCTATGCGCGAGTTGGCAAGTTCGCCCTGATCCAGCATCAGCGCTATGCCCACGCCAAGCAGTTCAAGCGCGCCAACCGGATGCTGAAGAAGCTGCGCACCTATCTCGGCCGCGTCATCCGCGACATTGGCCGCAAGATCGAGGGCAATGGCGGGCTCGAAGCGGCCTTCGCCAAGTTGCTATTGCTGGCGCGCCGCGTGCGCGAGCAGCAGCAAGGTCAACGCGGGCCGAAGGTCTATTCGCTGCATGCGCCGGAGGTCGAATGCATCGGCAAAGG
This sequence comes from uncultured Alphaproteobacteria bacterium, assembly GCA_963821965.1. Lineage (GTDB taxonomy): Bacteria > Pseudomonadota > Alphaproteobacteria > Rhizobiales > Xanthobacteraceae > Bradyrhizobium. Next base: position 1,066,750 of record CAWGFY010000005.1, on the reverse strand, counting down.
CAAAGCCCATCGACCTTACGAGTTCGGCGTCAAGGTCAGCGTTGCCACCACCCTCAAGCACTGCAAGGGCGGTCAGTTCGTCACCCATGTGAAGGCGCTGCCCGGCAATCCCTATGACGGTCACACGCTGGCAACCGTGATCCCGGACATGGAGAAGCTCGTCGGCAGCACCCTCGCGCGCATCCTCGCCGACAAGGGATATCGCGGCCACAATGCGCCACCCGATTACAAGTTCAGGGTCTTCCTCTCCGGCCAGAAGCGAGGCGTGACGCCGAACATCAAGCGCCAATTGCGCCGCAGGTCCGCCGTCGAGCCCGTCATCGGCCATCTCAAGGCCGAGCACCGTATGGGTCGCAATTATCTCTGGTTCGCCTGCGGCGACACCGCCAACGCCGTCCTCGCCGCCGCCGGCTACAACTTCCGCCGTCTGATCCGCTGGCTCAGGCTTTTGTTGCGCCAAATCCTGGCCGCACTCTTCTCGGCGCCTTTGATCAATCAGGCCTGAGATCAGCGTTCTTCACGGACGACGAACTACCAGTGATCCTCGTCATCGAGGACGAGTATCCCATTCAGGACGTCGTCGAGGACGCGCTGACCGAAGGCGGCTTTGCGGCCGACATCCTTTCATCCGGCGAGGAAGCACTGACCCTGTTCCGCGGCCGCGTCAAGAACTACAAGGCGCTCGTCACCGATGTTGCGCTAAAAGGCCGGTTGAACGGCTGGGAGGTCGCGACGCAGATCAGGGAGACCGATCCCGGATTTCCGGTTATCTACATGAGCGGCGCGCACGCGGACGAATGGGCATCCAAGGGCGTTCCCAACAGCATCCTGCTTTCAAAGCCATTTGCGCCCGTTCAGCTTGTGACCGCCGTTGCCCAGCTTCTTAATGCCAGCCCGCCGACCGCTCCGACGGGATAATGCGATCTTCCGCTCCCGCCTCTCTTGTCCCATGATGTGGACCGTCCGGGGTCGTACCGATGCCCATTTACCGCCTGTTGCAGAACTCTCCGTTAGGCCCGGAGGAGATCAAAGTGCTGACCGACGCTTACGAGCACACGCTGCGAAAGCTCGGTCTTATTGACCGCAGCGACCCCCTTGCGGAATTGATCGCACGGAAGGTCATAGAGCTCGGTCAGCGCGGCGTGCGCGAGGCGACGCAGCTTTCCGAGCTTGCCATCAAGGAGCTTGAAGTCGAGTAAGGCCGCCTCAGTGCCCATGGCCCAAGTTGAAGTGCCGAGTGGCCTAATCTGAGTTCTTTGGCGCGCTTGGGGGTGGAAGGCCGTATTGCTCTGCTCGCTGCGCGGCCAGCTTGCGATACGCCTTTGCCTGCTTGAGCAACTCGGCTTTGAAGTTCGGATCGGTCTCCCGCTCCGCCAAGCCTTCGAATTGCAGCGCGCGCTCGATATACTCGGTCAGCAACTTCACCGGAGAACCTCGCCAAGGGCGGCTCCTTATACGCCGCAGTTCTCCGGCCGTGAACAAAGTTCCGAATTGGAGTGTGCTTATTTGATCCAGCATCCCTCGCCGGAAATAGGAACGGTGGAAGCGCCCGGCATTTGGTAGCGCCAGTGCCGCCGATCCGGGCACTCCTTCTGCGGCGGCAGCGCATGGATGACAAGGCACCCGACCTGAAGCGCGAGCGGCCCAGCCATTGCTCGCGGTGCGATGGCGCCCCGCGCCTGCTCATGACCCTGCCGGACACCAGGCGGGAATGCGCCATGGTGCGGCTCTATCGTTGCCCGCAATGCGATGCGCTGATCTGGGTGGATTAGTGCCGCCGATCTGAAGTCCCTGACTCACTCGCGGCAGACCGGGTTCAGGGACCGCCCGGAAGTTAACTTTCGAACCAACGCGATCCGGGGTAGTTTACTTCCATCACCGGCTTCGGCTCTGTCCGTGGGCGTCGGTGGCTGAGAGATGTTCGCGCTCCCGCCTGCAAAGGAAGGGAGCGCGCAATGGCGAAGCCATTCAGCGACGGAGACTCAAATTCTGTTGGATGCGGCTGACCGCGCCATTGCGCACAGCCACGACCTCAGAGTGCAGCGGCAAGAGATCGTCGCGGAATGCGAAAGGCGGCGCCGTGGCAGGATGCTGGATCTGCTTTTCCCGGCACGACCCGGGAACTACGCGATCCGGGAACTAAAACGGTGCTTTCGGATTTTTTGGACGGTCACGGATTCATCACCCATGCCCGAAAAGCCGCAAAAACCCGCAGGACCTGTCGTTTTTCGTCCTACTTTCTATGACCGGCAATTGCTGGAGCGCGCCCGGGAGTGCGTTGCGCAAGCCAGGCAAGTCCTGCGCTTGCCGCTGCCGTCGACTTTTCTGGGCGAGCGTCACCCGGCGGCTGCGTCAGTCGAAGAGCGTCGTTCGCAACGGCCTTAGCCGCCCTAGTTGGCGGCCTCTGTCGAGGACACTACCGGATCGGGTGCCGGCTGGCGCGTACGCGGCTTAACCTGCATCAATACCCGCAAGCTGCCGGTGGATTAAAATACCCGTCCTACGGGCGCATGAGGGCGACATGGATTGGCTGCTTTATGCGGTGTTGAGTATTGCTTTGATCGTTGTCGCGATGCGGCTCGGAGCCTGGCTGCTTCTCAAGGGCGACGGAAACAGGGATTGAGGCCAACCAGGTTGGCGGCCACTTTGCCCTCACGGCTTGCCTTGGCCCGGCGATTTCGTCGCCTATTAACCTGGTTTAATTGACTTGTGCGCCCCTGCGCCTATACGCGAAGTGGGTGCTTGGGGTGTTTTGCGTGAGGACGCGCGATGGATTGTCGCGATCCGGACAAGCGCCGCGGTGATGGAGCCCGGAGCACCGACCGCGCATTTTTGTGCCCCGCATGTGCGTCAGCGCCGACCCGGCCTGTCGTCATCCTCGATACGCGCAAGGGCAAAACGATCCGCATGTTCGAGTGCCAGTGCGGCGAGATCGTGTGGGATGACTAGTGCGGCGACTTTGAAGTTCCGATCAATTGTTCCGCACACTCGCCATCGGAACTTCAAAGTCAAAGCCGCACTAAAATCATAGATTTGCTAGTGCTCCTTTGATTCCGAAGTTCGCAAACGAGGACGCCGCGATATGATGCGAACTTCGGAATCGGAGCACTAGCCGAAGTGCCCGTAACCTTCCAAAGTCCGCGCTAGCGCCGAGCCCGCCAGGACGGGGCCTTCTGTGCCTACATGATCGCGAGCCAGACGATTGAACTCACGAGCACGATGCCGCTCGTGATCGCTGTCACGATGAAACCTGCCTCTATCCTGTTCATGCCCCATCCCTCCCATGGGCATTCTGGCGAGCCGGGAAACGGCCGCAACATCATTTGTAAATCGACCGCGTCCCGAAGTTGATTTTGGCAAGGCCCCGGTAAAAGCCGTGCCTCGGCGGCGGCCTCTTTCAAGTCGCGGCAAGTGTTCAAAAGTGCACAGTGCGAGCACGACTGTGCCTATAAGAACACGACTGTGCCTATAAGAAAAAGAATACGTGGGCTGAGAGCCAGCGGCGAGCACCGACCGGCCTTTCATAGGTTAGCGCGCTGTCGTAAAGGTTGTGCCATTCAAGAAGAGACAACAATACAAAACAGAAGCGGCCGAGGCGATATTCATGGTGGACAGGATCAGGCGGGCATTCGATGAACTGGAGCCGCCTATATGCCCGGGATGCAACATCGACATGCAATGGACCCGCTCGGCCCTCGTCGCGCGAGATACGATCAGCCATCTGTTTTTCTGCCCTAACTGCAATCGAACCGGCCGGACCACGTCCAAGGTTCAAGTTGTCGTCGTGCCGCCCGACAAGCTTTCCGCACCCGCATTCAGGCTGGTGGCCTGAGGCCGCCCCAGTCGGCGCCTTGAGTTCGTCGTGGGATGCGAGCCTCAGCCGAGGCGGACTCGATGCCACCGAGCGAGCAGCGCGATGCGGCGATGACCTGCGGGAGGAGGTAGTGGAGCGGATTTGACGTTCGCTACCCCAGGGGCCGCGAACTCACAAAGCGAACGTCAAATCCAAAGCTCCACTAGAATCAAAGTTTTGCTAGTGGTCCTTTGATTCCAACATTCGCAAAAGTGGCCGCTGCGATGGGATGCGAATGTTGGAATCGGACCACTAGCCGCAGCAGAAGCCCGACATCGCCGCAGCCCCGCGCCGCGTCCATTCATACGTTCGAGGGGATTCAAAGCCGCACGATGGGGTGCTAGAATCCGCCTACACGCAGGAGATTCGCATGATCTGGCTCCTAACCGCACTTCTGGTGGTAGCGTTGATCGTTTCGTCGTTGCGTATCGGTGCGTGGTATTTGCTGAAATATGACAGCGGCAACAGGGATTGAGGCCGGTCTGTTTTCTGCATTTGTGGATCTGGATCGGAGACGGCCCATTAGCGCCGTCCATTGTCGTTTGGACTGCTGCCGCCGGGAACTCCGTAGTTCTCCGGCCATGAACAGAGTTCCCTGGCTGGCAACGCGCCGCGTACGCCTTTGGGCGGGCAATTCCGGGGCCAAGCAAAAAGGCCGCCGACGCGATGCCGACGGCCTCCCGAGGAAAAGTGTTTCGATATCCAAATGGCCACCCCCTGCCCCCGGATGCCCGCGCAGCCTCGCGCGGGCGCGCCGTCTTGTGGAGTCAAAAACGCGGTTTCGCAGAGCGGAACTTCGCGTGCGTGGCGCGGGCGACACAGGTTCCCGTTCCAGTGCCATCCGGAACCCGGTGTTGTGTACAATTTTAAACTCAAGCGATGGAACGGAATCGGCTGTTCCCGCGTGATGCATGAGCGGGTAATTCAGTCGGGGGTGCATCATCGTGTTGAGTCGACCCTATTTCACGCGACAGGCGGCCATGCTGCTCAAATTCGCAAAGCTCACGTCAAATCCCGCGCTTGCCGCCTCGCTGGTCGAGCGCGCGGCCGACCTCAAGGCGCAGATCGACTCCGACAAGCGGCCCGACGCCAGCGTGGCAGCGCCGGACGTGGAAGCCGAGACATAACTTGCGGCGGCGGCGAAGCTGTTCGACTGATTATTCCGTAGTCTCCCGGAATTGCCATGGCGGGCCGTTGCGCCTCCACTCCGCGCATGCCGCAATATTTTTTTCGCATCCGCAACGGTCCCTTCACGGGCGCCGCCGACCAGGGCACCGAATGCCCCGATCATGGCGCCGCCTGGAAAGAGATGACCAATGTCTGCGCCGACATGGCCGGCGGCATCCTGCGCAAGCTGACGGAAAATGCCGAGTGGCAGCTCGAGCTGCTGGACGAGTCCAAGGAGCCGGTGTTCCGCATCCGCATCGTGGCGGAGTCGCCCGGACAGGAGCCGAAGGCGCGCGCTAGCTAACGCCGCTCCCTCGAGGCGACCGGCGATATCCAGCCGCTCGAACCGGGCGTAGCGGACCCCTTGCCGGCAGCCGCCGATTTTGCCTTGGCCGCGTCAGGTGGGGAAACGGCGCCCGCACGCAGCTCCTTGGCGCTGAGGAACTCGGCGCCAACCATCTCGCCGTTGCGCCAGATCAGCGAGCAAACCCGCAGGACCTCGCCGGTGGCGGTGAAGGCCAGCCCGAACAGCTTCGGCACCGGCAGCGAGCCGACCTCCAGGCAGACGCCCTTTTCGGAGACGTCGACGATGGTGCATTCGATCCATGGGGCATCGGGCGCCGGAATCACGAATCCCGGCTTGTGCAGATTGACCCGCACATGCTTGCGCGCGCCTAGGTCCTTGCGGTGTCTTGCCATCGCTACCCCGGTAGCGAGCATAAGGTGAAACGCTTGAGGACCCCTTAGCGCGAGAAGTTAACAAACTCCGCCGTTTGGAACCGAAATTACGGCCGAGACCGGCTCCATCGCACGGGGGCCGCGTCAGTCCGCGCTAGGCAACCGGCGCATGGTGAACTCGATGTCGCCGCCGGGCAGCTCGCGCCAGCTCTCCACCGAGCTCATGTAGCCGGCCTTGGGATAGCGGGAGAGGAAATCGCGCGCTTTCAGCCGCGCCGCATCGCGCGGCAGGGTGAAGGTCTCGCGCAGGAAGCCGTCGTCCCGGCTCTTCCGCTGCGCCAGCCGGTCGGCAATGTCCCGCGGGCGGGAAGCCATATCGCAACTCCGTACAGATGCGTCTGGCCATTAATATAGGCGCGGCGGCACGAAGTTAAATCGGCCGGCAACCGGCGTCAGTTCTGGGCGCTGCCGGTCTTGGTCTTCGCCTTGGCGGCGGGTGGTGCTTTCGTCGTTGCCGTCTTGGGCGCATCGCTGCGCACGCCGCCCCAGGGATCGTTGGACACCTTGGCGTCCGGGATCTTCCGCAGCGAATCCTTGTATTTTCGGTCTCTCTCCTGCTCCGCTTCGACCTGGTCGGGCGTCTTGCTGGGCAGGTCCGAAAGCAGGTTGACATGGGGACCGTCCGCGCCGCCGCTCATCTGCGCGCGCGCCGGCACGGCCGCCAGTCCCATTACCGCGGCCATCGCCGCCACACCAACAACCCGCATGGAGTGCCCTCCTCTTCCTATTTTTGTATCGACCGGGCGGGCCTCACAGGCGATCGGACCTGCACGCTTTCGCCGGCGCCATCCAGTCATCCCAGAACGGGCCGCATTTGGTGCAGCCGCCGAGCGCAAGCGCGAGGCCAATCAGGCCGATGATGACAGCCAACCGACGCAACATGGCTCATCCCCTTGCGGCGTATCATACGGCCTCGGGGTGGGGCTTTTCAAGCAGTCGAGAACGAGGGTTCCTTTCACAAAAACCCATTCTGGAGTAGGTCAACATTAATTCGCGGCAAGGAAGGCTTCATGCAGCAGCAGCCAGGCGACACCTTCGGCGGCATCGACGAGGCGCGGCGCGTGCTCGGCGACGTGTTCGCGGATTGGGTCAAGGATCTCAACCTGTCGATCGAAGGCATCGACTACGATCCGCCGGCGGACGCGCCGGCCGACTGGCAGCCCGGCGCGATCCTGCGCATGCCGTTTTCCGAGCGGCTGTGCCGCAACGGCGGCATGGTCTGCGGCCAGGCGCTGATGGCGTTCGCCGACACCGCGATGGTGATCGCCAACCTCGCCGCCAACCGCGGCTATCGTCCGATGACGACGGTCGACCAGACCACGCATTTCATGCGCGCCGTGATGTCATCCGACGTGCTGGCGGATGCCCGCGTGGTCAGGCGCGGGCGCACCATGAGTTTTGGCCGCGTTACGCTGCTGTCGGCCGCCGATAACAAACCGGTGGCGATGGTCTCGAGTGCGTTCGCGATGTTGTCGTGAGTATCCGCCGATTCCGGATGGTAAACGCAAGCTAAATTCCAGCAACGGTAGCGCGGGCATCGGATTCAACCGTCCGTAATGTCGCGCGGTTAATGTCCCTGGTCAGGTAAATTGCCTGCTCCGGATTTATGTCATGACCGAGAGACGCCAATCGCCGCGAAGGAAAGTGCTCAAGGGTGCGCGAATCGCGTTTGCCGATGAAGGCATCGCGTGCACCGTGCGCAACTTGTCCGAAACCGGTGCGGGCCTCGACGTCCCCAACGCGCTCAGCCTGCCGCCATCCTTCATGCTGATGATCGAGCGCGACGGATTCATCCGCCGCTGCCGGCCGGTGTGGTGCAACGACCGGCGCGTCGGCGTCGCCTTCGACTAAATCGACGCCTCGCGACGCCTGCTCCGCCGCCAGCGCCACAGCGCGATCACCATCAATGCCAGCACCAGGATCGCCGCGATCGCACCGCTGGCAAAACGTCCGCCGGGCCGGTCGATGGTGCGGGACCGCAGCGACGGCGCCTCACCCGCACGCGCCAGCCGGAACGCCACCACGCTGTCGCCGATCGAGGTGCCGGCCTCGGAGTGACCGCCGGCCGCGATCGCGACATATTGCTCGCCCTTCCAGAGATAGGTCATGGGATTGGCGACGCCGGGCACCGGCAAGCGGCCCTGCCACAGCTCCTCGCCCGACTTGGCGTCGAAGGCGCGCAAGTAAGCGTCCATCGCCCCGGTAAAGACCAAGCCACCCGCGGTGATCGCGACACCACTGACCAGCGGCGTGCCCCAATGGAAAGCGAGCCCGAGCGGCGCGCGGTCTTCGGTAGTGCCGACGGTGGTGCGCCAGAGGATCTTGCCGGCCTTCAAATCGACCGCGACCATCGCGCCCCACGGCGGCTTGTTGCAGAGCAGGCCGAGCTTCGACATCGCCACCACGCGCGTCATCGCAAACGGTGCGCCGCGCTGCCGGCCGAAATCATGGCCGGGCGGCGGGTTGTAACCCTCTGCTTCCGACGAGCGCATCAGCTTGACGATGTGAATCGCGTAACTGGTGTTGGCATAGAGGATCTGGTGGACAGGATCGAAGGCCGCGCCGCCCCAGTTCACGCCGCCGCCGGTCATCGGAAAGATCAGTGTGCCCTGCGTGGACGGCGGCGTGTAGAGCCCGTCATTGCGCAGGCCCGCAAGCTCCTCCCTGCAGGGCGGACCGCCGATCACCGGCGGAAACTGGAAGATATCGTCGGTGGAGAATTGCTGCGGCATCAGCGCCGGCACATGGGTCGGAAACGGCTGGGTCGGCGACAGCTTCTCGCCTTCCGCACCCCCTTGCGGCACCGGCCGCTCCTCGACCGGCCACACCGGCTTGCCGGTGTCGCGGTCGAGTACGAACACGAAGCCCTGCTTGGTCGGCTGGATCACGACGTCGCGCTGACCGTCGCCGGTGTCGATGCGTGCCAGGGTCGGCTGCGCCGGCAGATCATAATCCCAGAGGTCGTGATGCACGGTCTGGAACGACCAGGCAAGCTCGCCGCTCTCGCTCCTCAGTGCGACCACGGAATTGGCATGCTCGTTGTTGCCGGGCCGCTTGCCGCCCCAGAAATCCGGGCTTGGCGAGGTGGTCGGCAGGAATAGCAGGCCGCGCTCCTCGTCGGCCGACATCGGCGCCCAGACATTGGCGTGCCCGGCATCGATGCCGTCATGAACCAGCGGATCGAAGCTCCAGCGCGGCGCGCCGCTTCGCGCATCGAACACGCGCACGGTGCCGAGCGGCGCCTCGACACGGACATTGTCCGAGATTGCCGAGCCGACCACGACCACGCCGCGGGTCACCACCGGCGCCGAGGTGATCTGGAATTCGCCCGGCCACAGCAGGCTCTTGCCGATATCGATTCCGACCTCGCCATTGTTGCCGAAATCGGCGCAGGGCGCGCCGGTCCTGGCATCGAGCGCGATCAGGCGGGCATCGTTGGTGCCCATGAAAATGCGGCTGCGGCAGACCGCGCCGTCGGCGGCATGGTCGTCGACCCAATAGGCGACGCCGCGGCAGTTGAAGCGGTTTCCCGGACGCTGGGCGTTGCTGATCTTCGGATCGAAGCGCCATTTCTGCGCGCCCGTGCCCGGATCGAGCGCGATCACCTCGTTGAACGGCGAGCACAGGATCAGGCTGTCCTCGACGAACAGCGGCGTCGCCTCGAACTTGGTGCGCTTCATCGCATCCGGCGGGCGGCTTGCGAGATCGCCGGTGCGATAGTCCCAGGCGCGCACGAGACGATCGACATTGGCCGGCGTGATCTGGTCGAGCTTCGAGAAGCGCGTGCCGCCGGCATCGCCTCCCCAATAGTCCCAGCCGAGCGCGGGCGTCGCCGCGAATGCCACGAGGATCAACAAGCCGGCAAGGCATCGCATGGGATCATCCGTTCGAGCACGAGCACGATGCCAGACTATTTCGACGCCTTCTTGTCAGCCATCGTCGGCCGCGCGCCGCTCCAGGGATCGTATTTTTCCTTGGGCTCGGGAATGCGCTTGAGCGCATCGTTGTAGGCCTTTTCGTCGATCTTCGGCTTCTTGTCGGTCTTCGGCCTTCTGTCGTCGATCGCCGCTGCTGGCCGCCTCATCTGCGCGTGCGCGGGCGACGCCGAAGCGCCAGCAGCGCCGCCGCCACCGTCAAGGTTTTCATTGCACGCATCTCCCCGCCGTCGCCCGGAGTGAGACTTACTGCGCATCGCAGGGCCAGCAAAGTCGGCTCCGGCAGAGTTGATCACAAAATCGAAGACCGGCCGCAAGGCCGGTCTTCTTTCGAAGCCTCAGGTCATGTTCGGATCAGAAGCGGCGGCCAAAACCCATCGGCCGTCCCATCATCGCCACCGCCGAAGCCGCCGGCAAGCCCATGCCGACGCCGATCGGACGGTAGGACCGCATCGGCGGACCGCCATAGACCGGCCGGCTCATCGACCAGCCTGATCGCGGCGCAGGCGTCGCAGCGGCGCACCGGCGGATCGGGATCGCGCAGTGCGGCGTCACGTTGACCTTCTTGACGATGACCGGCGTCGCCGGACTGGATGCGCGGGCGCCACGTCGGCCTTCTTCAGCGATGGCGGCGTCGAAGGCGCGGGCGTCGTGCAGGGGCCGAGCGCGACATTGGTCGGCGTGAGCGGCGGCGACCTGGGGCAGCACGGCCGGCTTGAAGCGCAGTCGCTCGATCAGCGTGCGCGCGGTCGACCGACAGATCGCGTGTCGGGATATTGCGCGAGGAAGGCGCGATAGCTCGCCGCCGTGTTGATCGTCACGGCCTCATTCCACGCCAGCATCCTGCGCTGGCGCACGACCCAGCTCGCGGACCTCAGGTGCAAATTGCGACTGCGTGAACAGCGCGATCGAAGGCCTCATAGGCCTCCAGCGTGCCGTCGGCGACGATCATCTCATGCGCCGCGTCAGGCTGCTTGCCCTGCAGGTCGCGCTTCCACTGCTCGACGCTGCGCTTGCGCGGCGTTGACCGTTCGCGACCGGCAGCGCGGCATTCGCATCGGTCGGGCCGTCGCGGCGACGAATTTGAAATCCTCGGTCAGCGAGGAGCTTTCCCAGGGCGTCTGCCGGCCGCTCGGTCGCCTTGTTGACGGCAACGCGCACCTGCTTGAACGCCTGCTCGATCGGCAGGCCCGGCGTGCGGGCGGCCGTGAGCAGCGCGGTCGTATAGGGGCTGTCGGTGCCCTGCGCCGTCCTCGGCTTCCGCGCCGGGCGAGGTCGAATAGGACAGGAAGGTGCCGGGCGCGCCGGTCTTGGTGTCGACCAGCGCCAGCCCGCGGCCGGCGGTCTGGTTGAGCGCGGGGAACGGATTGTTGCGGCAGGCGTCGAGCAGCAGGATGCGCATCCTGGTCGGCACCGAATTGAGCGTGTTGAGGACGTCGTTCAGCCGCACCGCCTGCAGCGGAATGTCGGCCTCGCGCTTGGGGTCGACGTCGACCGGCACGAGATAGTTCTCGCCGTCGATCTGCATGCCATGGCCGGCGTAAAACACCAGCGCGACCGTGTCCGGTCCCTTGGCGGCGATCTCGGCGGTGAAGTCGCCGACCTTCTGGTTCATTTCCTTTTGCGAGAGGTCGGAGGCCGTCGTCACCTCGAAGCCGGACTCGGTCAAGCAGCTTGCGTCATCGCCCTGGCGTCGTTGGCGGGATTGGGCAGCGACGGCACCGCGCGATAGGCGGATTCGCCGATCACGAGCGCAAGACGGTTTTCGGCATGTGCGGCGCTCGAGCCGCGCAAGCAAGAGCACCTAGCAAAATCGCGGAGCAGAATGCGTGCGGAACATGGGCCATCTCCCCTGAGAATGATGGCCCATTGGACGCAGCCTCGTTTGGCAGCGGTTCGAGCCGTTCTACGCCGGACCACTGGTGTCGCATCGCGATCAGGATTTGTTGATCGGGCGGGCCGAGCCGAAGTGAAGTTCCCCCGGGGCGCTTTTTTTACCGCCGGCGCATAAAATCAGGGCGATGCGGGGTGGGTTCCGTTCATATCGCGTTGCCGTCGGGGCTGGCGCTGACGCTGGCGGGCGTGCGGCTTTGCCGACGTCCGCTCGCCGGTGCCCGAGTTCATGCGCGCCAAGGAGCGCCGAGCCGCCCCCGCCCGAGCCGCCGCCCGACGTCAAGCGGCTGGTTCACGACCATCTCGACGCGGTGTTCGTCGCCAACTCGTACCCGCGCGACGTGCGGGTCTCGCCGCCGCATCATGAGCTGCGCGGCACCGGCTGGACGGCCTGCGTCCGCGCCGAGGTCAATTCCGCCACCGGCAAGCCGATCGGCGCGCAGACCTACCGCATCAGCATCACCGGCGGCGATCATCGTCGACCGCCGGCGCGTCGATGCCGACGACAATTGCGAAGACCGAAAGCTACGAGCCGATCTGATCGGACTTGGCGTGGACATGCTGAACGAGCCGTTAATATTACCGCTCGAATTGCACGGCCGAACCAACCGGCTTCTTCCAATCTTTCCGGTAGGTTCGCCGCCAAAATCGGGGAAGCGGGACGTGGCCGATATCGTCGATCTGGCGGTGGTGCGCCGTGCATCGGGAAGGATGCCGCGGCTGCGCGCGCTCGTGCGACCGGCGGCGCGCCCGCAACGCGCTGACGCCGCTCGCCGACCTCGACATCGATGACTGGCGCGCGCTCGCCGCGCGCGCCATCGAGCCGAACGGATACTATCTGCCCGATTGGGAATTGGCGGTGAATGCGACCGCGCCCGGCCGCACCGGTGCATCGGCGCTGTCTGCCTGGCAACGACAACGGGCTGATCGGCCTGATGCCGGTCGTCCCGCTGTCGCGCGCCCCGAGATTCCCCTGCCCGCGCTCGCGAGCGCCCATCCCTATGGCACGCTGTGCACGCCGCTGCTCGACCGCGGCGTGGCCGACGATGCGGCACAGCGCCTGCTGCAGGCGGCGCGGCAGAGCCGGCGCGCGCGCGCTGCTGCTGCGCGAGGTCTCGCTCGACGGCGCGGCGATGAAGGCCTTCAACACGGTGCTGCGCGGCGAAGGTCTGCGCGCGCGCATCCTGAACTGGCATCTGCGCGCCTCGCTCGACGCGACCCGCGACGCCGACGAATTGCTGCGCGAAGCGCTGAGCGCCAAGAAGCTGAAGGAGCTGCGCCGCCAGCGCCACCGGCTCGCCGAGCACGGCGATGTCGCGCTTCGACGTCGCGCGCATCACCGCAGGAGGTCGCGACCGCGCTCGAAGTCTTCCTGAAGCTCGAAGCCAGCGGCTGGAAGGGCGCAGCGCGGCACCGCGCTGGCGCAGGTCGAGGGCGACGCCGCCTTCATCCGCCGCGCCACGCCAGCGCTCGCGCGAACCGGCCAACTGCGAGATCGTGACCCTGCGCGCCGGCGACACGCCGGTCGCCGTCCGGCATCGTGCTGCGGCACCAGAGCCGCGCCTTCTTCTTCAAGATCGGCGTCGACGAGCGTTTTGCGAAATATTCACCGGGCGTGCAGCTCACGCTGGAGCTGACGCGTCATCTCTGCGCCGATCCGGACATCGCGTCGGCCGACTCCACCGCGAGCCCCGATCATCCCATGATCAACCCGATCTGGCGCGGCCGCTTTGCGATCGGCGACGTGCTGATCCCGCTGCGGCAGAACGATCCGGTGGTGGCGCTGATCCATGCGGCGCTGGTCGCGCGCAAGCCTCGCGCGCGAGCAACGCGCGGTTCGATTTCATGCCCTGGAAGATTCGGAAAAATCCCGCTGAACTTGACGCTGCACCTCACTTCAACGGCGAGTGCGGCGCGGGCAGCATGATGGTCGAGTGCATCTCTTCGAGGAACGCCGGGCCCTTGCCCAAAAATTCCTTCCACACCGGATCATTCGACGCGTTGGCGCGGGCTTCGGCGCGCGCATTCAGGCTCGGATAGGCCCAGATGTGACAGACCTCGTTCGGCTGGCCCGTCTCGGTCTGCCAGAGCCCGACGATCTTCGAATATTTCTCGCGCGCCGGCAGCGCCGCGGTGAAGGCGTCGAGCCATTGCTTCGCGGCGCCTAGCGGGCTTGGCGCGATAGTTGCGGAGTTCATAGACGTTGCCGGTCGAGGCCGGCGCCACCGGCGGCTTGATGGCGTTGCAGCAGGCGCACCTCCTGGCGCACCAGGATCGGACGGATCAGCGGAAGGTACTCGCTGCTCCAGCGCGGGTTCTTGGCGAGCTCGGCGCGCAGCTTGCGCGCGCTCGTCGAGATCGCTGTAGCTCCACATATGCAGGACCTGGTTGAGCGGTCCGATCTCGGTGAACCAGTAGCCTTCGAGCTTGCCGAAATTGTCGCCGCGGATGTCGCGCGACACCGTGCTCGCGGCCTTGACCATGTCGCCGAAGTGCCCGGCTTCAGCGTGTAGGTGCGCAGTTCGTAGAGCATGATGTTTCCCTCCCAAATCTGTTTCGATTTTCTGCTTCAGAGTACAGATTACTTCTAAAGGTCGTCGTCGGAAAGTTCAGCGAGCTTCGCCAAATGTCTCAGCAGGCCGACCTTGAGCGGTTTGTTGCTGTGGATCGGTACCGATAGACGAACCACACTGTCACTCTTGCCGTAGATATGATGACTGCCGTTGATGCGAAGCAATGTCCAACCGCGCCGCTCAATGATCCGAGCGAAGTCGCGGCCGGCGATCGATTTCATGCAGGCAACTCCAGCATCCGTTCGGTGCCACCAGGCTCAGGTGGCGCAACCTCGATGGAAAGGCAGCCCTCGATCGCCTCCCGAAGGTTCGCCATCAGTTCTTCCATCGTATCGCCTTCGGTCGCGCAGCCGGGAATGGCGGGGACCTCGGCCCAATAACCGCCTTCCTCTGCTTCATGCACAACGATTTTGATCTTCATAAATGATCTCCAGCCGCAATGATCGCGCGGCATCTCCGCAAATTCAAGCGCGCTATCGCGTCACTCCGCCGCCTGCGCGTTCATCTCCGCCGAGACCTGGCGGATGGCGCGCGCCAGCAGGTCGGCCGGCTGCGCGCCGGACACCGCATATTTCTGCGCGAACACGAAGGTCGGCACGCCGGAGATGCCCTTGTCGGAGGCTTCCTGCGCCTGGCCCGAGATCAGCTCGACGTCCTCGTCGGTGGCAAGCCGCTTGCGCACGTCGTCGGCATCGAGCCCGACATCGGCCGCCGCCTGCACCAGCGTGTTGGCGTCGGTGAGATCGCCGCCGTCGCGGAAATACAATTCCATCAGCCGCTGCTTCATCTCCGCCGACTTGCCGATCGCTTCCGCCCAGTGGATCAGGCGATGGCAGTCGATGGTGTTGGGCTGTCGCTTCACCAGTTCGGGATGATAGGAGAGCCCCTCCTCGCCCGCGGCATCGACGACGCGGCCGGCGATGCCCTTGTAGGCCTCGGGCGAGCCGAACTTCGCGGTCAGATATTCGTCACGGCTGATGCCCTCGCGCGGCACCCAGGAATTGAGGAAGAACGGCCGCCAGTGCACCTCGACCGGCACGTCCGCAGCCAGCGCCAGCGCGTCCTCGATCCGCTTCTTGCCGATATAGCACCAGGGGCAGACCACGTCGGAGACGATGTCGATCTTCAGCGGCTTGAGTGCGCTCATGGGGTGTCCTCCCGGGAACCCCAAAAATAAGCCCAATAGGCCCCGAGGCAAGGCGCTATTTCATATGGGCAGCCATCTCCTGCAACCGCCGGGCAGTCAGATCGTCCGCCGGGAAGAACGTTTCCAGCGCGAGCTCCGACAGCGTGATGTCGACGGGCGTGCCGAACACCATGGTGGTCGAGATGAAGCTCAGCACCTCGCCCTCATGACGCAGCTTGAAGGGGATCGCGACATTGTCCGGCGGCAGCGGGCCAGCGCGCGCCGGGATCGGATAGCTCTTCAGATCCTGATAGAGCCTGAGCAATTCGGGATCGGCCGTCACCTCGCACTGGCGATGCAGCCGCTCCAGGAGATGCCCGGCCCATTCGGCGAGATTGACGGTGCGCGGCGCCAGCCCCTCCGGGTGGAACGCCAGCCGCAGGATGTTGAAGGGCTGCCCGAGCAGCCGCTGCGGCACGCCGTCGAGCAGCGGCGCCACCATCCGGTTGGCCGACACCAGATTCCAGTGCCGATCGTAGGCCAGCGCCGGATTGGGCTCATGCGCCTTCAAGACGAGATCGATCGCCCGCCGCGCCGATCTCAACGCAGGATCATCGAGCGAGCCGTTGCGGAAAGGCCGGCGCGAAGCCAGCCGCGATCAGAAGCACGTTGCGTTCGCGCAGGGGCACGTCGAGTCGCTCCGCCAGTTTGAGGACCAT
This sequence comes from uncultured Alphaproteobacteria bacterium, assembly GCA_963821965.1. GTDB lineage: Bacteria > Pseudomonadota > Alphaproteobacteria > Rhizobiales > Xanthobacteraceae > Bradyrhizobium. Next base: position 1,050,746 of record CAWGFY010000005.1, on the reverse strand, counting down.
CTCGCGCGACGGCGCCGCGCGACCGGTTTCGACAAAGCTCAAATGCCGCGCCGAGATGTCGGCGTCGCCCGCGAGATCGAGCTGGCTGAGATGGCGGCGCTGCCGCCATTCGCGCAGATGGTCGCCGATATGAACGGGCCGTGCCCGTTCGGTTCTGGTCGATGCATGTACGTTCATGGTGCAAAACCTAGCACGCGAATTTCATGCCTTCCATTACGTCTGAGGTAATCGAATTGCGCTTTCGCCGACGTCATCTTCCGCACCACAGGAGATGACCATGAGCGCCTTCGTTCGTTATCTGCCGGCCGCCGCCGAGTTGTTGCCGTGGATGCTCAACCTCGCAACCTGGCTATTGGCGCGCAGCCTCAACATGCCCGAGCCGCTGGTGCATGCCACCGGACTGTTCGTGTTCGTGCAGGTGCAGGCCTTCGAGAACAGCTTTCTGAAGGCGTTGTGTCCGAAGCGTGTCATGCGCCGCCTCCTCATATTGTGCCGTCAGGCGCGGTGATCCCCAAACCAAAGGAGAACTGTCATGATCTTGTCTTCGCTGTTCCTGCGCCGCGCGTTGCTGGCGGATGCCGTCTTCAGCGGCGTCTCGGCTGTCGTGATGACGCTGGATGCCGGCGCGCTCGCGCCGTTCCTCAGCCTGCCCGAGGCGTTGCTGCGTGAAACCGGCCTGTTCCTGATCGCCTATACCGCGCTGGTCGGCTGGCTCTGCTCGCGGCCGTCGGTCCCGAAGGTACTGGTCATGATCGTCATCGCCGGCAATGCGGCGTGGACGCTTGCGAGCATCGCGCTGCTTGTTCTCGGGTGCGGTGGCGCCGAACCTGCTCGGCGAAATCGCCGTGGTGGCGCAGGCGATCGCAACCGGCGTGCTGGCCGAGCTGCAATATGTCGGCCTGCGCAGGAGCATGTCCGAACTGGCCGCTTAAGCCGGCTGTCCTGCTCCGGCCGCCGCGGACTTGTTCGCGGCGGCCTAAGCCGCGATCTGCAATTCCGATGGCTGCGGCGGCGCGGTCACGTCGGCGGCGGCCTTCACTTTCGCCTTCTCACGCTTCGCCTTGGCGCGGGCAAGCTTGCGCTTCTCCTTCTCCCGCGCCTTTGCTTTTTCCTTTGCGCGCTTCTCCGCCTTGCGTTTCGCCTTCCGTTCGGCCTTCGCCTTCAGGCGAAGCCGCTCCTCGCGCGCCTCGGCGCGCTTCTTTTTGCGCTTCTTCTCGCAGGCGTCGCACTTGCAGCCGATCGGCTTCAGATAGGCCTTGAAGTAGTCGGTGCCGTAATCGTAGTTGATCTCCTCGCCTGGCTCGATGGTCTTGATGGCGCGGATGTAGACCTTGCGCTTGCGCGGCTTGACGTCGGATTCCGCGTTCGGCTTGCAGCCGTGATTGATGTAGCGCGCGATGTTCTCGCGCACCGAGCCGTCGATGGTCCAGCGGTTGCCGAGCTCGAACAGGTACTTGTTCTCGATGTCGTCTTCTTTCTTCTTGGAATCCAGCAGCGGCCCGAAATAGCGGATGATCCGGGTGCCTTTCTTGATCCGTCTGGTGGCGAAAAGGCCTAACCCGGTGCGGGAACGGCCGACGCGATAGGGTTTTTTGGGGGAAATCGAGGGCATGACCGGTTGAAGAACTGACGCACTGATAACGGCGGGCGAGCGGCGAGGTTGCTCTTCTAGTACGATTCCGGGGCAATGTCAGGTGCTGTCGACGAACTCCATGAACCTTCCCCAGCTTCCAAGCGTCTGACGGGCATGCGCGTCACATTTGCATCGGCCGTCATCTCTCTTGCGGCGTTGGCCGCTTCATGGGCAAACGCCCAAACCATCAGCAGCCGATACAGTTCCACCGCCCCCAAAGACTGCCACAGGATCGGCAAGCCGAGCGAACTCGACGGCAGCACCACGCGGCTCTGCCCGGGCAAGGCCGGTCTCTCGGTGCTGATCCGCGAGGACGATCTGCGCGAGACCGTCTCCGTCGGCAAGAGCCGGATAGCCGCGGCCAAGGAGCCGGCGGCGCAAGTCTGGTTCGAACCGTTCAATTCAAGCGTGACGACAGTCGAGTGGCGGATGGCCGGCAACAAGCCCTTCGCGATCATTCAACGCTGGCTGATCGCCGACAATGCCGACCGCGATGCCAAGGACCGGCCGCGCGACAAGGCGATGCTGGCGGTCACCCGCCTGCCGCCGGGGGAAGTGTGCCATGTCGCCTATGTCGATGTTGCCGCCAATCCTGACGCCAATGAGCTGGCGCGCAAGGCAGCCGACGAGCTGGCACGCGATTTCCAGTGCGGCAAGGACGAGGTGAAGATCATCGGCGCCAACGGCCGGGCCGTGGAGCTCGCGAGGCGTTAGGGCATGATCCCGACCCGAAGGGCCGCGTTAGCGCAAAGTGTGAAGCGGTTTTCCCTCGCGACAAACGCGGAACGCGTTTGCGCGGAGATCATGCCCAAGCTTACGAGGCCGGCTTCGCCATGGCGACCTTGAGCATGGCATCGAGCAGCATGGTGCTGTCGGTGCCTTTGGGCAGCCGGTGCAGGATGTCGGTGAGCCGGCCGTCGAGCAGCAGCATGGTGAAGCCATGCACCAGCGACCAGGCGCGCGCGATCGCAGCGGCCTGCTCCAGCGTCAACGACCCCTCCTCGATCTGCTCGTGACGGCTGGCAGCGATGGCATGCGCAAGGCCCGCGAAGGAGGCTTCGGCCGCTTCATGCAGCGATGGCCGGGAGTAGTCGAGGCGCTCGGTGCGGAACATCAGCCCGTACATGCCGGGATGGGCCTGGGCATAAGCGACATACGCCCTGGCGCGCGCGGGCCCGCGCGCGGGATAGGGCGTGTCCGGTGTGCAGGATTCCGCCATCGCCGTGTTGAACTGCCGGAAGCCGATCGCGGCGAGCTCGCTGACGAGGCCGGTGAGATCGCCGAAATGATGGGTCGGCGCGGCATGCGAGACCCCCGCCTCGCGCGCCACCGCGCGCAAGGTGAGACCTGCGAGCCCGTCACGCTCCAGCACCCGCTCGGCCGCCTGCAGCAAGGCGTCGCGTAGCGCGCCGTGGTGATAGGGCGTATCCTCTGCCGAGATGACCCGCGGCTTCCGCCCCGCGCGCGAGGGCGCGGCGCGGCCCGTGGCGTTGCGGGGCCGGCTCTGGCTCGTGGTTCGGGTCGCGCTTTTCTCGGGCTTGCGCATGAATGCGTTATATGACGCGATTTTGACAGTGTAAAGATTTTGCTTGACCGGACGCCATATCGCGCCTAGTGGTATCTTTACGTTGTAAAGATCAGGGAATGCGGCCATGCAGCAGGATGCCACCGTCAAGAGGTCCGTGCCGCCCAATCGCGGGCCGATCCCGTTCGAGTGCGACGCACCCTTCCTGAAGATCACGGGCGAGCTGCCGCGCGAATTGAACGGCACGCTCTATCGCAACGGCCCCAATCCGCAATTCGACTCGCCCGGCGCGCACTGGTTCGTCGGCGACGGCATGCTGCACGCCTTCCATCTCGAGCAGGGGCGCGCCTCCTATCGCAACCGCTGGGTCCGTACCCCGAAATGGCAGTCCGAGCACGACGCCGGCCGCGCGCTGTTCGGCGGCTTCGGCCAGAAGCTGCCGGACGCGCCCGCGAGCGCAATCGACGGCGGCGTCGCCAACACCAACATCGTCGCTCACGGCGGCCGCCTGCTCGCGCTGGAAGAAGGTCACCTGCCGACCGAGATCGAGCCGGGCACGCTCGCCACGCGCGGATATTGCAATTATGGCGGAGCCATCTCCGGGCCGTTCACCGCGCATCCGAAGATCGATCCCTTGACCGGCGAGATGGTGTTCTTCGGCTACAACGCGTCCGGTCCGTTTTCACCCACCCTCTCCTTCGGCACCGTCGCGGCTTCCGGCCAGGTCACGCGCTTCGACCGTTTCGAGGCGCCCTATGCCAGCATGGTGCACGACTTCATCGTCACCGAGAACCATCTGTTGTTTCCGGTGCTGCCGATCACGGGCAGCATGGCGCGCGCTTTTGCCGGACAGCCGGCCTACGCATGGGAGCCGGAGAAAGGCGCTTACGTCGGCGTCATGAAGCGCAGCGGCTCGGCCAACGACATCGTCTGGTTTCGCGGCGAGAGCTGTTACGTCTTCCACGTCATGAACGCCTGGGAGGACGGCAGCCGCATCATCGCCGACGTCATGCAGTTCGAGGAAGCGCCGCTGTTTCCGCATCCCGACGGCCGGCCGACGGATCCGAAGAAGTCGCGCGCGCGCTACTGCCGCTGGACCTTCGATCTCGCGGGCAACACCGACCGCTTCAGCCAGACCTATCTCGACGATCTCACCGGCGAATTTCCGCGCATCGACGATCGCCGCGCCGGGCTCAAGAGCGCGCACGGCTGGTACGCCTGCGCCAATCCGGATCAGCCGTTTATCGGCGGCGGCCTCAGCGGCATCGCCCATGTCGACGGCAAGGGAAAGCGGCTCGGCAAATATCATCTGCCTGCGGGCGACACGATCTCGGAGCCGGTGTTCGTCGAGCGCGCCAAGGACGCGGCGGAAGGCGACGGGTGGCTGCTCGCCGTGGTCTGGCGGGCGCGGACCAACACCAGCGATCTCGCGGTGTTCAATGCGAGCGATGTCGAGACCGGGCCGACGGCGCTGGTGCATCTCGGCCATCGCGTGCCCGACGGATTCCACGGCAATTGGGTGGGGGCGAGTTGAATTCTTCACCACTCGTCATGGCCGGGCTCGACCCACGGCCTGTCCGGTTTAGAAATTCGAGAGTCATTGCAAGTGGTTGAAACGACTTTGGTTCACAGTATTCGCTGGCAATCTTGACACGCGATTGCGAACTTGAGTCATTTGAATCACTTGAGTTTCTTAACCGGACACTCGTGGGCTCGACCCGGCCATCCACGTCTTTTGCTCTGGTCGGAAAAGTAAGACGTGGATGCCCGCGACAAGCGCGGGCATGACGAACCAAAATTTGGCGTCGTCAACCGCTTGACTTCTTCGGCGATTTTCAACCTCGATCAACTAATTTTGACACTGTAAAGATTTCCCTTGACCCGACCGCTTCCAGCCGCTATCCATCTTGACAGTGTAAAGATTGGCCCAAAGAGGCCCGTAATGACGCTCTTCCTGATCCTGGCGCCCTATGGCGTCTATGCTTCTCTGATGCTGGTGACCTCGGCGACCGTGAGCCTCGTCGCCGCCGGCGCTGTTTGCCTCGCCACCATCGCGTTCGACAGAGCGCGCGGCCGTTCGCTGAAAATCCTGCCCACCGGCACCGCGATCGTCTTCGCCGGCATCATTGCCTGGCTGCACCTGATCGACCCCACGCTGAGCGACAAGGCGGTGAAGGTTGCGGTCGACGGCGGCATCCTTGTTATCTCGCTCGGCTCGATCCTCGCTCGCTATCCTTTCACGCTGCAATATGCGCTGGAACGGGTGCATCCGGAGATCGCGGCGATGCCGGGCTTCATGCGCTCGAACTACATCATCACCAGCGTGTGGACCGCATCCATGCTGCTGATGCTGCTCGCCAACGCCGCGATCCTCTATGTGCCGGGCCTGCCGATCTGGCTCGGGCTCGCGGTCGCCTTTGCCGCGCGCAACAGCGCGGTGTATTTCACCCGCTGGTACCCGGCTTATCGCCAGCTGAGACAGGGCAAGCCGCCGCCGGACGCCCTGTCCTCTCAGAATTGATCGCAACAGAGGACCCGCCGATGAAAGACGTGTTCGCAAGGCTCGCCACCGATTTCTTCTCGACCATCGTCTTTCTCGTCGTCTATCTCGATCGACCGACAACATCGTGCTGGCGACGGCTGTCGCGATCGCAGGCGCCATCGGCCAGGTGATCTAGTCGCACATCAAAGGCCGCGAGCTCGGCTTCATGACCTGGGCGAGCCTTGGGCTCGTGATCGTGCTCGGCAGCGCCACCATCCTCACCAACGATCCCCGCTTCGTGCTGGCGAAGCCCGCGATCGGGCATTTCGCCATCGGCGCGATCATGCTCAAGCGCGGCTGGATGCTGCGCTACATGCCGCCGATCGTCGCCGAGACCATTCCCGAATACGTCACCTTCGCGGGCTTCGCCTGGGCCGCGCTGATGTTCGCGCTCGGCGCTCGGCACGATCGCGATCGCCATGACCGGCGACATCAAGCTGTGGACGATCTACGTCTCCGTCGTGCTGCTCAGCGCCAAGATCGCAGCCTTCGCGATCCAGTATGTGGCGTTCCGCGTTGCTCGTCACCAGCCGCATCCGCGCGGCCCGGGCGGCCGTCGGTACCTGAGACGCTTTCACGCAAGACAACGGATTGGGCTTCGCGCGCGAGATGGGCTATACCGCGCGCGAGCAGCTTTCGATAGCAGGGAGGGACGAATGGCCGTGGACGGAAACTGGAATCTCGTCATGTCGACGCCGATGGGCGAGCGCAACGCGACGCTGAACCTGAAGAGCTCGGGCGGCACGCTGACGGGCACGCAGGGCGCCGACGGCAATTCGACCGAGATCTTCGACGGCACCGTGGCCGGCGACGACGTCGCCTGGAAGGTCTCCATCACCAACCCGATGCCGCTGACGCTCGCCTTCACCGGCAAGGTCGCGGGCGACGCGATGTCCGGCGAGATGGGCATCGGCATGATGGGCAGCTTCCCGTTCACGGGAAAGCGGGCGTGAGGTCCTCGTGTCCCGCACGCGATGCAGCACGCAGTGGTGCATCGCAGATGCGGGACCCATAAGGTGATGGACCCCGGATCAGCAGCGCAACATTGCATGTTGCGCAGCATCCGGGGAACGCCGTCTCACCCCGGCCGGCTCGGCACGATGCCGATCGGATTGAAAGTGTAGACCGCCTCGCCATGCTGGTTGTAGGCGGTCCATTTGATGCGGACGACGCCCTGCGGCTTCGACCGCGACGGCACCAATTCCACCACCTCACCTTCGAGATGAAGCGTGTCGCCGGGCCGCACCGGCTTCAGCCAGCGCAGATCGTCGACGCCGGCGCCGAACATTGGATGCGGGCCGAACGGCTTGCACGAGACGGCGAGCCGCATCGCAATCGCCGCGGTGTGCCAACCCGAGGCGGCGAGGCCCTGGAGGATCGTGTCCTTGGCCGCCTCCTCATCGACATGAAACGGCTGCGGATCGAACTCGGTCGCAAAGCGGATGATGTCGTCCTTCGACACCGTGACGCCATCGCTCTTGAAGCGCATGCCGACCTTGAGGTCGTCGAACCACTCGACCATGCTTGCTACCTTGTGTCCCGCACGCGGTGCGACACGCAGTGGTGCACCGCAGATGCGGGACCCACGTCGAAACATAGACCCCGGACCAGCAACGCAACATTACATGTTGCGCTGCATCCGGGGAACGCATCAACCCAGGTTCAACTCCTTGAAGAAGTCGTTGCCCTTGTCGTCGATAATGATGAAGGCCGGGAAGTCGACGACCTCGATGCGCCAGATCGCCTCCATGCCGAGCTCGGGATATTCCACCACCTCGACCTTCTTGATGCAGTGCTCGGCGAGGTTGGCCGCCGCACCGCCGATCGAGCCGAGATAGAAGCCGCCGTGCTTCTTGCAGGCCTCGCGCACGGCGGGCGCGCGGTTGCCCTTGGCCAGCATCACCATCGAGCCGCCGGCCGCCTGGAACTGGTCGACGAAGGAATCCATCCGTCCCGCGGTGGTCGGGCCGAACGCGCCGGAAGCGTAGCCTTCCGGCGTCTTCGCCGGACCTGCGTAATAGATCGGGTGGTTCTTGAAATAGTCCGGCAGCGGCTCGCCCTTATCCAATCGCTCGCGCAACTTGGCATGCGCGGAATCGCGCGCCACGATCATGGTGCCCGTCAGCGACAGCCGCGTCTTGATCGGATGCTGCGACAGCGTGGCGAGAATATCCTTCATCGGCCGGTTGAGATCGATCTGCACCACCTCGCCGCCGAGCGCCTGCTCGACCTGCGGCAGATATTGCGCGGGATTGTGCTCGAGCTCCTCGAGATAGACGCCGTCCTTTGTGATCTTGCCCAGCACCTGGCGGTCGGCCGAGCACGACACGCCAAGCCCGATCGGCAGTGAGGCGCCATGGCGCGGCATCCGGATCACGCGCACGTCGTGGCAGAAATATTTGCCGCCGAACTGCGCGCCGACGCCGAGCGATTGCGTCATCTTGTGAATTTCCTGCTCCATCTCGACGTCGCGGAAGGCGTTGCCGTCGGCAGAGCCGTGGGTCGGCAGCGCGTCGAGATAGCGCGCCGAGGCGAGCTTCACCGTCTTCATGCAGAGCTCGGCGGAGGTGCCGCCGATCACGATCGCCAGATGATAGGGCGGGCACGCCGCGGTGCCGAGCGTGAGCACCTTCTCCTTCAGGAACGCGAGCAGGCGATCTTTCGTCAGCACCGACGGCGTCGCCTGGAACAGGAAGCTCTTGTTGGCGGACCCGCCGCCCTTGGCCATGAACATGAACTTGTAGGCCGAATCTATTTCTGAAGAGCCGCCTTCGGCGTAGATCTCGCACTGCGCCGGCATGTTGTTGGCGGTGTTCTTCTCCTCATACATCGAGAGCGGCGCCACCTGCGAGTAGCGCAGATTGCGGCGCAGATAAGCGTCACGCGCGCCCTCGGACAGCGCGGCCTCATCCTCGCCGTCGGTGATGACGTTGCAGCCCTTCTTGCCCATGATGATGCAGGTGCCGGTGTCCTGGCACATCGGCAGCACGCCGCCGGCCGCGATGTTGGCGTTCTTCAGGAAATCCAGCGCGACGAACTTGTCGTTGGGGCTCGCCTCCTTGTCGTCGAGAATGTTGCGCAGCTGCTTCAGATGCCCGGGGCGGAGATAATGATTGATGTCGCCGAAGGCGGCCTCGCGACAGCGCCCGCAGTGCCTCCCGCGACACCACCAGCATGTCCTTGCCGAGCACCTTCTCGACCCGCACGCCTTCGCTGGTGATCTTCTTGTAGGGCGTGGTGTCCGGCCCAAGCGGAAACAGCGGCGTGTGCTTGTAGGGCGGAACGGGGGCGGCGGCTGACGGGATGGGTGTGGGGGCGTTCATGGGAGGCTCGTGGGTTAGTGGCCGAAAGCGTCACTTTGCGATCGCTGCAATTGAACCGTTCTAAGCATTTTTCCCGCAAAAGGAAGTGAGCATTGGCGGACGACCACCTCCTCACATCTCGCGATCCCGCGCGCCGTGGACAATCGCTAGAACAACGATCCGATCTGCCGCTTCGTCGACCGAGTAAACGATAATGTATGGCGCCTCGACGAGCTCTCGCGTTCCCGTTACGAGCCCCGGCCGCCCTATGTGGGAAAGACCTGCAATGCCGAGCCGGTTGATGCGTGCGCCAATGCGGCGGACCAGTTCGGCGGCGGCCCGGGGACTATCCTTGGAAATCCGATCGAAGATATTGTCGAGATCGGCTGCAGCCGCCTCGTGGATGACAACCTTCATTCGTCGAGCTGGTCGCGGAGCCGCTCGTTGAATTCCTCGAGGCTCAGAAGCCGGTGGTTCGGGTCCGAAATTCGCCTCTGCACTTCGGCAGCCTGCTCCTCCGTCAACCGATAAGCATTGTCGTCCTGTGCCTCCATCAGCATCAGGATTTTTGCGGCGTCTTCCTGGCGCTCGGTTGGCCAAGTCATCACGCGGTCGAGGATCGCCTTCACCTGCTCTTTGCTCATACGTGCAATATACCATCGGGAGAGGAAAAATCCCACCCTTGCGCTCCCCGCCTCCATTGGCTTCAATAGGTGCCAAAGGGGCCGTCACATGCCATCACGACGACTGTTTCGCCGCTCTATCACCCTTGCGGCAATTCTCGGGCTCTTTGCCGTCATCGCTACTTCGCCCGCCCGCGGCGACCAATGCGACGACATCGCCAAGCAGCTCGCCGGCGCCATCGACGGGCTCAAGGTCAACTTCAAGGCCGCCAACATCATCTATCTGACGCATCCGGCGGCGACCGAATTGTCGCTCGGCTGCCGGGGCAAGGACTATTCCAACGAGCTCTATGCCAAGGGCGACCGCAAGCTGAAGCCCGAGTTTCTCACCCTGGTCGGCTCGGCTGCCGCCGTGATCTTCACGCTGCCCAAGGACGACACCATGACCGGCACCTCGCGCTGCCTGAAGCGCATGGGCGTCCTGCGCGGCAACAAGATCACGCTGCGCTACAAGCGGCTGGACATGGTCTGCGATCGCACCAAAAACGATGCGTCCATCGTGGTGCGGCGCGGGCTGGATCAATAGGCGGCTCGCGCGCCGGTGTGAGCCAATCGTTCACCAACCTCGCGACCTGCATCCGATCGCTCGCATTTTAATGAATTGTTTGACTTCGCCTTGATGGAAGCCCGGCAAAATCGGAGCAACCGAGGACTCCGTTTCCATGAGCATTTCCAGCGTCTCGACCGCGCCTGTGATCGTCCCGCTCGATGCGGGATCGCCGAAGCCGCAGGATACGGCGCCCGCCACCAGCGATACCGGCACCATCCATCAACCGACACCGCCCGCGCCGCTGCCGCCCGGACAGGGCACGCGCGTCGATCAACTGGTCTAGGGTCGTTGTTTTGCGCATGATCTCCGCGCAAACGCGTTCCGCGTTTGTCGCGAGGGAAAACCGCTTCACACCCCGCATCAAGCGCGGGGCAGGCTTTTTCCGGATCATGCGCCCGCGCCGTCGCCAACTCAGCCATCCAATTCCTTGTAGTGCCGGAAGATGCCGTCCTCGTTGAAGGGGATGCGGCGCTCGCTTGCGAGATAGGCCTCGATGTTCGGCCGCGCGGCAACGCGGTCGTGCAGATCGACAAGCCCCGGAATCTCGCCCTCGAAATCCTTCATCCGCTTCGGAAAGGCATAGCGTAGTCCGTCGACAATCTGGAACAGCGATAGATCGATGTAGGTCAGCCGGCGTCCGGTGAGCCAGCTTCCCTTGCCTTTCAACAGCCCCTCGAAATAGCCGAGATATTTCGGCACGCGCTCGTTCCAGAACGCCTCGGTGCGCTTTTTGGCCGGCGCCTTCTGGTCCTCGTAATAGAGCGAGGGCCCGAGCGGATGATGGGTGTCGTGAATCTCGGTCACGAGATCGGCGACGGTGAGCTGCAGCCCGTGCACCCAGAGCCGCCCGGCTTCCGTCTTCGGCGCCAGCCCATGACGGTGGCCCAGATAGAGCAGGATGTTGGCGGTCTGCCCGATCACGAGCTTGCCGGCCTTCAGATAGGGCGGCGCAAAGGGCGGCGTGTCGCCCTGCTCCATCATCCGCATCATCACCGAGCTTCCGCCCGAGCCGCGCGCGATGTCGACGTAAGCAGCGCCCGCCTCTTCCAGCGCAAGGCGGACATATTCGCCGCGGCCCTGGATCATCGGCCAGTAGTAGAGTTCGTATTTCATGCCTGCGCTCCTCTCGCTCTCGCGGCGATAACGAGCGCATCAAACAATCGTTCAAGGCGGAGGTCGAGGGTACGCGTCGTCATTCCGGGGCGCCCGAAGGGCGAATCCGGAATCTCGAGATTCCGGGTCCGGCCCTGCGGACCGTCCCGGAATGACTTCGTCAATTCACCGCGAAGCAATACAGCAGGCCGTCGCCGCCGGTGCTCTTGAGGTCGGCCTGCGAGCAGCCGCCGTCGGGGCCGCGCGAGGGATGCGACGAATTCCACGAGTGCGAGGCGTCATCGTCGCGCAAGCCCTTACGGTCGGAATGGCCGACCATCGCGGCCCCTTGCGTAGAGCTCGTCCAGTTCTTGCAGGTGCGGTCGGTCTCGGGTCCGAACGCAGTGCCATCCGGCTGCGATCCCGTCAGCACGTCGTGACGATTCGGTTTGTCGCCGACACCATTGCTGATTTCGCCTTTTTCGGTGAGATCGGTTTCCTTGGTGAGATTATTGCCGGCGCTGTGGAGGTCGGCGACATCCTTGGCGATCACGACGCCCTTGACGTTCTGCCATGGCCCCTTGCCGATGCGATCCTTTGCGTTGACCGCGGGCTTGCCGTCGGCGGCCTGGGTCGAGAGATAGGCGTGCCAGGTCTTGGTGCCGGCGCCGGTCGCCTGCGCCAGCGACTGGCAATGCTTGTCGGCGCCGTCGATACCGCCGAGGTCGGCGCCCTTGCCCGGGCCGGCGCTGGTCAAAAAGAAGCTGGCGCCCGCCGATTGCGCCTGCGCGGGCTGCGCGGCGAAAGCCGCGAGCGAGACGGCTGTGACAAGACAAAGGCGTGAAAGGAGTTTTTGAGCCATCGAATCCTCCGGTCTGTTTTTCTTTAACTGCGGTCGTGAGCCGCCGCATCGGATCAACCCGCCGCGACCTTGATTATTCCTGTTATGCGACAGGACAACGCAAAGGCGCCGCGGGGTTGCCGCGGCGCCTTCGTTCAACTCTGAAAAACGGTCAGTTGGTCTGTTGGATCGCCGACAGTTCCCAATCCGAGCCGCGCGGCCGCACGAAGGTCCAGACCTCCGTCACCTCGACCGGCTGCTCGCTGCCGCTGATCAGCCGCCCGGAGGCGGCATCGACGTAGCGGTCGACCATCGAGAAGCGCATCGCGACGCTGGCATAGTCGGTGTCGCCTTCGCGCCAGGCCTCCGCAAGGTCGCCCTGCAGCAGCTTGGTGTCGGACACCTTGTTGACCTGGCCGCGCTGCCGGTTCTGCTGCATGTCCTCGTTGAAGAAGGTGGCCATTTCCGGCGTCACCAGCGTCCGCAGCTTGGTCATATCCTCGCTCGAATAGGCTGCCTGGATGTCGACCAGCAGCCGCTCGAAACTCTCGTAGTCGGCGGGCTGGATCTGCAGCGGCGCGCTGCTTGATCCCATGCCAAAGCCCATGCCGCCGAAATTCGACTGCGTGCCGCCGCCCACGCCACCCGCGCTGCCACCGGCATAGGCCGGCTCCGACGCCTGGCGGCGATGCCACCACGACATCGCAAGCCGGATCACGAGCACGATCAGCGCGATCTGCAGCAACAGGCCGAGGATCGACGAGAAGCCGCCGAGGCCGGAGAACAGGCCGCCGCCGAACAGCATGCCGAACAGGCCGGCGCCGAGGAAGCCCGCGGCAAGGCCGCCGAGCAGGCCGGAGCCCGGCCGGTTGAAGAAGCCGCCGCCGATTCGTGAGCCCGTGCTCGGACTACCCGGCTGCGAGAAGGTGCGATTGAACGGTTGCGCCGCGCCGGGCGCAGTCTGCGTCGACGGCGGCGCGGAGAAAGTGCGCCCGCCGCGCGAGCCCGACGAGAACCCGCCGCCGACGCGCGCGTCGGCCGAGGTGACGGCAATCATGGCCGGGAGCGCCAACGCCATGACGACGGCGACCGCCTTCACCAGTCCGTGCATACGTTGCGAGAAAGTCATGTTGGTCCCTCAAATCCCCGGTAGGGGGAAACGCCCTTAACATGGGCAGTGCTGCCCAAATGTGAAGCCACTATCGGAAGGAATGGCTGCGGCTCTGCGTCGCGGGATTGTGCGTTTGCGAGCAATCCCGGTCGTTTTGCGGGCGGGACCGGCCCGTCAGCTGCGGCATCCCGTCGCCGCTGGGCTATCGTCGCAGAGGTCATAATTTGGATGTCTTTGCCTGTCAGGCATTCAATCTCTGATTTATACTGTCATTTTCCGCACCTCGTTCCGCAATCCATATTGGGAGGCCGCCGATGTTCTCTCACGTCCATCTATCCCGCACCGCAATTTCACGCAGATCGATTGTCAAAGGCAGCGCTGCCCTTGCCGGCGTTTCCGCCCTCGGCCTCGCCACCCGATCCGTCCATTCCCAGACCGCGCCGCGCGTCCGCATGGACATCGCGACCTTCGCGCAAGACGCCAACCGGCTGTCGCGCTTCGAGGCGGCGCTGAAGCAGATGCAGGACGCTTCCGCCGCCAATCCCGGCGATCCCGCGGGCTGGCTTGCCAACGCCAACATGCATCGCGACTTCTGCTCCACGCCCGGACCGAACGATCCCACGCAAATTCATTTCTGCTGGTGGTTCCTGGCCTGGCACCGTGCCTACATCTTTGTGACCGAGCGCAAGATCAGGCAGATCTCGGGCGACGATAGTTTCTCCTATCCTTACTGGAACTGGAGCACCGATCGCCGCATCCCGGCGGCCTATGCGAAGCATGGCTCGTCGCTGGCCAAGGCCGTGCGCTTCACCCCGAACAGGGGCCTCTCCGACGGCGAGGTCGGATTGCTGCATGACGATCCCGCCATCGAGCAGCTCGGCGTCGCAGCGCTTGCGGCCACCTTCTTCGAGGCCAAGACGTCGGACGACATTTCCGCGAGCTTCGGCGGCATCGCCCGGCCCAACGCGGAGGGCGCTTACGACAACAACGCGATCGAGGGCACGCCGCACGGTCCGGTGCATAATTACGTCGGCGGTTCGCGCGGCAATTCCGCCGGCGACATGAGCGATTTCGAGACCGCGGGGCGCGACCCGATCTTCTTCGCGCACCACGGCAACCTGGATCGGCTCTGGGAAACCTGGCGCCGCGATCCCACGCGCAAGGCGACGGAGCCGACCGTCGACGCCTTCCAGAACCACGCCTTCGTGTTCAAATGGCTCGACGGCACCGACGTCCAGGTTCCGATGAGCGACATCCTCGACACCACGAAACTCGGCTATATCTATGACACTCTCGACGTGAACCGACCGCAGGCAATCGTGATGGCTCAACAGGCCGCCCCCGAACCGCTTCCGCCGATCGCAACCCAGAAGCTCGCGGTGCCGCTTGCGCAGCAAGGCGCGGACGACGGCTCGCGCAAATATCTGGAGATCACCGGCATCGCCAAGCCGGACACGCTGCTCACGGTGAGCGTCAGGGTGAAGCCGGCCAATGCGCCGGCCTCCGACCCCGGCATCGAGATCGGCACCTTCGCCGCGGTCAAGAACGGCGGCCGGATCGAATGGCCGAGCGGACGGCTGGCGTTCGACATCACCAACGCAGCGCGCAGGTTCGGCGGACAGGACATCACGGTCGAGCTGATCCCGCATCGCCTCAGTCCCGAAGCCGACCAGACTTTCCCGCCGCTCAAATACGACAAGATGAACATCGTCACCAAACGACGCTGACGGGACGGGCCATGAATGTCCAGTCGGTGCGCGATCTCAAGCTGCAGATCGCGATTGAGCTGTTCGCGCCGCATCTGAACGATTTGATCCAGCGCTCGACCCTGCCGACGCTGGATCACCTTCAGTTGCCGATCCTGCCGACCCGGATCGGCATCGGAATCGGAATCGGCCGGCTGTCGGGCGAGTTCTCGCTGGCGATCCGCATCAGGGAGACGGATTCCGCAGATTGACCAGATCCTGCAGCGGCTGATCGCGATGGCCCATAACGAGGTCGACATCGTCGAGACCGGACAAGTTCGCTTGTTCGCCCCCGCGATCGATCCGCAAACCCTGCGGGCGCGCTGCAGGCCGCTGGTGATCGGCTGCTCGGTCGCCCATGTCACCGCGACCGCCGGCACGCTGGGCTTCATGGCGAGGCACAACAAGACCAATCGCACCGTGCTGGTCAGCAACAGCCATGTCTTCGCCCATTCCGGCAATGCCAAGATCGGCGACGGCATCACCCAGCCCGGCCGGGTCGACGGCACGGCCGAGCCGATCGGCGCGTTGCTGGATTACGTGCCGCTCAAGCCTGACGGCTCCAACCAGGTCGACGGCGCGATCGCGCTGCCAGATCCCGCAATCGAGCTGCAACCGAACAGCGTTCCCGGGATCGGAAATTTCACGCTTGCCGGCGGCGGCGACGTGCTGCCGAACATCAGCGTGACCAAGGTCGGCCGGACCTCCGGGCTGACGCGCGGCGTCGTGACCGCCGTCGAGGTCGACCATATAGCGGTCGATTCCGAGATCGGCACCGTGACCTTCGACGGCCAGATCGAGATCAAGGGCACCGAGCACGCCTTCAGCCAGCTCGGCGACAGCGGCTCGCTGGTCGTGACCGACCAGAACCAGGGCATCGGCATCGTGTTCTGCGGCAATGAATTCGCCAATAACGGGCTCGGCATCACCTACGCCAACCCGTTGCCGAAAGTGATGGATGCGCTAAACCTCAGCCCGTTGTAACGGCTTTGGACCTGTCATGGACGGCCCCACGCTCGACGAGGTGCGCAACGCCAAGACCGAGATCGTCCGGCAATTCCAGGACATCAAGGAATTCGCCGGCGCCGGCATCGGCGAAAGCAACGGAAAATTTTCCGTGCGCGTGAACTGGCGCGTGCTGCCGGAAAACCTGCCGCTGCCGTCCTCCATCGGCGGCGTCGAGATCACCCATCACGAGATCGGCAGCATCACGCCGCAGCAATGATACGCGGGGCGAGGCGATATCTTTCAGGGGGCGACAGTCCCGCCTGACATCTCAAATATCGGTTTCGGGTATTCGCGACTTTTCGGCCTTGTGTCAGGCGTTTCCGGTTTACTGTCAGTTCCGGACACATTTCAGTAGAATCTGTAGGCTGTTCAAGTCGCGGAGAGCACGACATGAAGACAACGAGGAGTTGACGGAGGAAACGAATGGATTTCGGCATCGCCCTGCCAACGGCCGCAGATTCCTGGAGGGTCACCAAGGAAGCCGAGGAGCTCGGCTTCACCCATGCCTGGTTCTACGACACCCAGATGCTGAGCGCCGATTGCTTCGTCGCCATGGGCGCGGCGGCCGTGAATACCAGGCGCATCCGCCTCGGCACCGGCGTGCTGGTGCCGTCGAACCGCATTGCCCCGGTCGCCGCCAATGCGCTGGCGACGCTGAACCAGCTCGCGCCGGGCCGCATCGACTTCGGCGTCGGCACGGGCTTCACCGCGCGGCGAGCGATGGGCTTTGGCGCGATCAAGGTCAAGGACATGGAGACCTACATCCACCAGGTCTACGGCCTGCTGCGCCGCGAGACGGTCGAGTTCGAGATGGAAGGGCAGAAGAAAAAGATTCGTTTCCTCAATCCCGAGCTGCCTCTGTTCAACACCAAGGATCCGATCGCGCTCCATCTCTCGGCCTTCGGGCCGCGCACCCAGGCGCTGACAGCCAGGCTCAAGGCGGGCTGGATCAACTTCGTCGGCAATGTCGAGAACGGCATCAAGGAAGTCGAGGCCATGCGCGACGCCTGGTCGAAAGCCGGCCATGCGATGGGCGATCTTCAGGCGACGGCCTTTGCGCTAGGCTGCGTGCTGAAAGACGGTGAACCCGCTGACTCCGAGCGTGCGATGGCACAAGCGGGCCCGCGCGCGGCAGTCATGCTGCATCGCGCGGCGGATGAGGCGCTGGCCGGACTGGCGCCAGGTGTGACGATGGTGTCCAGGACCAGGCCCGAGATGCAAGGCTATGTCGACCTGGCGCGCGACTTCGAGCCCAAGGATGCGCCCTACCTGCAGAACCATCGCGGGCACTTGATGTTCGTGAAGCCCGAGGAGAAGCGCTTCGTGAGCGCCGAGTTAATCAGCGCCACCTCTTTTACGGCAAGCGAGGCCGAGATCAAGCAGCGCATCGAGGCGCTGCGCAGCGCGGGCTACACGCAGTTCACCATCCAGCTCGTGCCCGGACATGAACACGCGCTGGCTGACTGGGCGCGCATCCGAAAAGCGTTCGCCTAAGGTGCTTAAGGCCGAGTCGGCGAAGGGCTGGATCGTTTCGTTCCCTCCGCCGCCACCTGGGCTCGACAGGGTTCCGAAACCTGCCCAAGTGTCGGCAAAGCAGGCTTGAAATGGAGTAGGGCGATGGGGAGCCAGATGGAGGCAGAATTTACGACTACATCGTGACCGGCGCCGGGTCTGCCGGCTGTGCGGTGGCAGCGCGGCTTTCGGAGACGGGGCGCCACCGGGTGCTCCTGCTCGAAGCGGGCGGGCGCGACAGCTCACCATGGATACACATTCCAGTCGGCTATTACCGGCTCTTCACACACCAAACCTACAATTGGAGGTTCGAGAGTGAGCCCGTTGCCGGCCTCAACGGGCGCACCTCCTACCAGCCGCGTGGCAAAATGCTCGGCGGCACGAGTTCGCTTAACGGCATGGTCTATATGCGCGGGACGGCGGCCGACTACGATGGCTGGCGTCAGCTCGGCTGTGTCGGCTGGGACTACGAAAGCGTTCTGACTTTCTTCCGCAAGGCGGAAAACCAGGAGCGGGGTGAGGACGAGTTCCACGGCGTCGGTGGCCCGCTCAATGTAACCGACGCACACTACAAGCACGAAATCATTGATGCGATCATCGAAGCGGCCGTCCAGGCCGGCATTCCGCGCAATCGCGACTTCAACGGTGCGACGCAGGAAGGCGCCGGATACTATCAGGCAACGGTCGGCAAGGGGCGCCGATGGAGCAGCCGCGACCGCCTATCTGAAACCGGCTAGAGGCCGCCGGAACCTGGTGGTCAAGCCGAACGCGCATGCGACACGAATCGTCATCGAGAACGGCCGCGCCGTTGGCGTCGAGTTCCGCACGTCCCGTGGCATGGAGATCGCCAGGGCCAAGGGCGAGGTGATTGTCTCCGGCGGCGTTTACGGCTCGCCGCAACTCCTGCTGTTGTCCGGCATCGGACCGGGTGACCATCTGAACGAGATGGGTATCGAGGTCACGCACGACCTCGCTCCGGTCGGCGCCAACCTGCACGACCACTTCAATTCGTATGTCGCCTGGCGCTCGACCAAGACCGGCACCTTCAACGAGCTGCATCGCTCGCCGCTCCGAAAGCTTGCGGCCGGCGCCAGATACCTGGTTGGACGAGATGGGCCGATGACAGCCATCGCCACGCATGCCGGCATCCTGACCCGCACGGACCCGCGCTTCGATCGTCCCGATCTCCAGATCAATACGTATCTCTGGTCGATCGAGACCCGAGACCGCACCGGCATGCACCCCCATAAATGGCCGGGGTTCAGCATGTCTCCCGTTCACTTGCGTCCGGAAGGTCGCGGGCTGGTGAGCCTTGCAAGCCGCGACCCGTTCGCCCCGCCGAGGATCGAGTTCAAGTTCATGGAAACCGCAAATGACGTCGATGCCATGATCCGCGGCGTTCGGCTGGCGCGAAAGCTCGCCGAACAGCCGGCGCTCAAGCCATATATCGCGGAAGAGGTGGTGCCGGGGCCCGCCGTCCGATCGGACGAGCAACTCATTGAGGACATCCGCAATCGCGGCGTCTCGAACCTGCATCCTGTCGGCACCTGCAGGATGGGCACGGGTCGCGACGCGGTCGTGGATCCCCGTCTGCGGGTCCATGGCATTCGAGGGCTGCGCGTTGCCGATGCCTCCATCATGCCTCTGGTTGTCGGCGGCAACACCAATGCTCCTTCGATCATGATCGGGGAGAAATGCGCAGCCATGGTCCTGGAGGACGCCTGAGATCAGGTATGGTGAGCGTGGCTGCTTTTTAACTGTTCCTGCGAGGAGCAGATATTGTCCGTCGTGCTGAAATGGCAACACAACGATCCGAGCCGTACATTTACTTGTTCAAGGGGCGACTCAAATTGAGCCTCCGGGAGTGCCGTTTTGAGTCTGAGGACTTGCTAAGACGAAGTCGGAAAACTCAATGGGTGACGCAATGACAGAGTTTGCAAGGGTGCTGGCTCACTTCGAGCCGGATTGGGTATTGCGCATCGTTTGTCTGCTCGGTTCTGGCCTATCGCGCACCGCAAATAATCAAGGAAATATTCACCGGCATTGGTGGATTGGTGGTGAGGCTTCAATCTAGAAGACGTACTTAGCCAAAAATTAACCATTCTCGATAAGCTGCTAGATTTTTAAGAAATTTTTAGCGGTCCGTGCAGAATCCTCTCGCACTCAACGTTGAGTCTATAAGAGAGATCGACAGGGTCCGCGACATCATAGCACGGCGCATTTCGGCTTTGATAGAATTCAACCTTTGGAATCATGTCAAATCCGACCAGCGGCTCCGCACGGAGCATGAGGTTCGCAAGATCATCAAAGACCGAACTGGTGAAGAGCGGGAAATAGTCGACCACGTGAGCAACGTATACGGCCCTGTGATGGGTCATATCATGCTTCAACCTGGCGCGAAGCCGATCTATGACCAGCTCAGGCTTTGCCTTCAACGTCTGAACTCGCCGATCTTGGCGAAGCGTTTGAAGAGCGTCTTGAAACACTTTCCTCGGACGACCGCAAGAAACTTGCGAAATTGTTTCAAGTCGAGGTGTCGAAAGCTCACGATCTGCTATCAGAGGCTACGGAAGTGCGGCGCTTCCTGTCGCCCGAAAATGTCGCGACGTTGCGCGGATGGGGTAAGCACAAAGATTGCCCTGCGAGGTTTCACATCACTCTTACGCCTAGCGGCATGTTGCAACTAGGAAAGACCGGCGAGGAATTCCGGACGCTGACGATCAAGTCACCATTCTGGAATTCGCTGCGTCAGATTCCGATCCTGTTGACGCAAACAAGCGGCTGAATAGCGGTGGCCCGGTCGGTAGGGGCTTCTACAGCCCCAATCCCCGCCATCGCTCTGTTTCGCTTCTCGCGGGAAGGGAAAAGCATCGATCATACTCACAACACAACCCTTCTTCCGCCGTCCCTACCCCGCCGCCATCGTCTCCTTCACGGCCGCGACGAGCTGCGCCAGCGTGAAGGGTTTCGGCAGGAAGGCGAACTGCTCGTTCTCGGGGAGGCTCTTCTCGAAGGCGTCCTCGGCATAGCCGGAGACGAAGATGATTTTCAGATCGGGATTGCGGCCGCGCATCTCCTTGAGCAAGGTCGGGCCGTCCATCTCCGGCATGACGACGTCGGAGACCACGAGATCGACGGCGCCGTTCTTCTCCTCCAGCGCCTCCATGGCCTCGATGCCGTTGGAGGCCTCGATCACGCTGTAGCCGCGCGAACGCAGGCCCCGCGCATTCAGCGAGCGCAGGCCCTCCTCGTCCTCGACGAGGAGAATGGTGCCCTGCCCGGTGAAGTCGGCGCGCTTCGCTTCAGTCGCGGCATCCTTCGCCGCGCCGTTCGCCGCATGCGCCTCGGCCGGCGCTTCGGTCTGAGTTTCCAGCTCGGCATGATGCCGCGGCAGGAAAATGTGGAACGAGGTGCCCTTGCCTTCCTCGGAGTCGACATAGATGAAGCCGCCGGTCTGCTTGACGATGCCGTACACGGTCGACAGCCCAAGCCCGGTGCCCTTGCCGACCTCCTTGGTCGAGAAGAACGGCTCGAAGATCTTCTCCCTGATATCGGCGGGAATGCCGGTGCCGGTGTCGGAAATGTCGATCCGCACGTAGTCGGCGGCCGGCATGCCCTTGTAGGCGAGCTCGCCGGATTCGGCCGCACCGAGATTCGCGGTCTTGACCGTCAGCTTGCCGCCATCGGGCATCGCATCGCGCGCGTTGACCGCGAGATTGACGACGACCTGCTCGAACTGGGAGACGTCGACCTTGACCGGCCAGAGGTCGCGGCCGTGCACGAGGTCGAGCTTGACCTTTTCGCCGATCAGCCGGCGCAACAGCATGGTGAGGTCGGATAATGCATCGCCGAGATCGAGCACCTGCGGGCGCAAGGTCTGCCGGCGCGAGAACGCCAGCAGCTGCCGCACCAGCGTGGCGGCGCGCGTCGCGTTCTGCTTGATCTGCATGATGTCCTGGAACGACGGATCGGTCGGCTTGTGCGCGTTCAGCAGGAAATCGTTCGCCATCATGATGGCGGACAGCACGTTGTTGAAGTCGTGCGCGATGCCACCGGCGAGCTGGCCGACCATGTCCATCTTCTGCGACTGGTTGATCTGGTTCTCCAGCGCGCGGCGCTCGGTGGTCTCGAGCATGTAAACGATCGCGGCCTCGGTCTCGCGCTCGTCCTGCTCCACCGGCGTGACGAAGAACTGGCCCCAGCGCTCCTTCGCGCCCTCCAGCATCACCTCGGCCGGCGCGATGTCGCCCTGCCCTTCGGCGGCCCGGTTGATCGCCGATATCAGGTGGTTGCGGTCGCGCGCATTGACGGCGCGGAAGATCGACTTGGTGGCGGCGCCGTCGCCGCTCAAGCCCTGCGCCAGCTTGGCGTAGCGCGCATTGGCGCGGACGATCGCGCCGCCGCGATCGACGGTGGCGATCGCCATCGGCGTATGGTCGAAGAAACGCATGAAGCGCACTTCCGCGGCGCGCTCGGGATCGGAGCGCTCGTCGCGGGCGCGGCTGATGACCAGCGTGCGCGACGGGCCCGGCGCGCCGTCGGCGCCGAAGGCGAGCTTGTGATAGAGCCGCGCCGGCATGGTCTTGCCGCCGCGCATGCGCAGATCGATGTCGAAGACTTCGGTCTTGACCTCGCCGGGCACCGCCACGATCGAGGTCAGTAGCGCAGCGCCGTCGCCCGAGACGATGTCTGACAGTTTCAGCCCGCCCGAGCCGATCTCGGCGAGGTCGTGGTCGAGCCAGTTCGCGAGCGTCGCGTTGACATAGGCGAGATCGCCGGCCGGATTGACCGAGAAGAAGCCGCAGGGTGCGTGATCGAGATATTCGATCGCGTGCTGCAATTCCTGGAACACGTCCTCCTGACGCTCGCGGTCGCGGGTGATGTCCGATATCGACCACACCGCGTAGCGCGTCTCGCGCTTGCCCGCGCCGAGCGGACGTACGCGCATGCGCAACCATCGGCCGTGACCGCCGTCCTGGCCGGCGATGCGCACCTCTTCCTGCTGGCGCTTGCCTTCGCGCGCCGCCTTCAGCAGACGGAACACCGCTTCGGACACATCGGGATTGCCGATGAAGACGCGCTCGACCGGGCGCACGTCCTGCGTGCCGGTGGCGCCTGTCAGCGTCAGATAGGCGGCGTTGAAATAGACGACATGGCCGCGCGCGTCCGTCACCGCGAGCCCGTCGAAGGCATGATCGGCGATCCGTGCCGTCACCGGATCGTCGGCGCTGCGGGCGAAGCGGATCATGCCGGCGGCGAGCGCGAACAGGTTGAACAGCCCGACCATGGCGAGCACGGCGAGAAGCCCGAGGATGTAGGGCTGCGCGTGCGAGCGGCCGATGGTCATCAGCGCAACGGCGACCGCGACCAGGACGGCCGCAACCAGCAGCACCAGCACGATGCTGCCCCCGCGCCGCGGCGCCTCATGCGCTGGCGGCTCGCGGGGAATATCGTTGTCGCTGGTTGCGCTCATGGTCCGTCGGCGTGAGGATGAAGCGAATCTCGCGCTTCCCTCAAGTGCCTGAATCGCACCGCCAAGCGCAAGCCCGTCGGGCTATTATTCGCCTGTTTGCCGGCATTCCGGGGACACCTCTCCCCGCTCTTTGCGGGGAGAGGTCGACGCCGAAGCGCAGCGAAGGCGGCGGGTGAGGGGCCGGGCACCGTTCCTCCGCAAATAGTCCCGCCGACTTGAATTTTGAGCCAAAGATTCCGTCAGTCCATTTGCGCGTCGGCTTCTCGGCTTGCCCCTCACCCGGATCGCTCTGGCGCGCAAGTGCGCTGCCGAGCGATCCGACCTCTCCCCGCAAAGAGCGGGGAGAGGTGAAGGCCAGTCCCTCACCCCCGCCGCCCCGACAGACTGCGCTTGAGCCCCATCACATAGCCGATGACCTCGGCCACCGCGTGGTAGTGCTCGACCGGAATCTCCTCGTCGATCTCGACGGTGGCGTAGAGCGCGCGCGCCAGCGCCACGTTCTCGACGATCGGGATATCGTGCTCGCGCGCGACCTCCCTGATCTTGAGGGCGATGTGGTCGGCGCCCTTGGCCAGACACAACGGCGCGGCCATGCCGCGCTCGTATTGCAGCGCGACCGAATAGTGGGTCGGGTTGGTGATGATGACGGAAGCCTTCGGCACCGCCGCCATCATGCGCTTCTTCATGCGCGCCGCGCGCAACTGCCGCATGCGGCCCTTGATGTGGGGATCGCCTTCGGACTGCTTGAACTCTTCCTTGATCTCCTGCAGCGACATCTTTTGCCGCTCGTACCAGGTACGGTACTGGAACAGATAGTCGGCGATGGCGACGATCGCGAGCACCGCAACCACGGTGCCCAGGAGATGGATCGTCATCGAGGTGGTGACGCCGAGCAGCGCTGCCGGCTCGAACCGCACCATCAATTCCAGCCGGTGTCGTTCCGGCCACAGGATCGCGGTCATCACCGCCCCGAGCGCGACGACCTTGAACAGGCCCTTGAGGAAATTCGCCGCCGCCTGCTTGCCGAAAATACGTTTGGCGCCGGCGCCGGGCGAAATCTTGTTGAGCTTCGGCTTCAGGAACTCGCCCGACCAGACCAGGCGATGCTGCATCATGTTGCCGGCGAGTGCGGCAAGCGCGAGCAGCAGCATGGGCACGCCGAGTGCTGCGATCACGGCGAACTCGAGCTGGCCGGCAAGCTGCAACAGGCCGGGGCCGTCGGTGCGGATCATCCAGGAATTGGCGATCAGATTGCGCAGCGGCACCAGCATGCCGCTGCCGATCGAGCCGCCGAAGGTCGACATCACGAGCGTGCCGCCGGCGATGATGAACCAGGTGTTGATTTCCTGGCTTTTGGCGACGTCGCCGCGCTCAAGCGCGTCGTCGAGACGTTTTTGTGTCGGATCCTCTGTCTTGTCTGAGGTATCGCCCTCGTCGGCCATCGCGCGCAATTCCTATTTGGGCATGATCTTTTCGGAAAACCGCTTCGCACTTTGCGCTAACGCGGCCTTCGGCTCCGGATCATGCCTATTTGAGCGGCATCAGCGAATGCATCACGCCGATGAAGTAATCGAGGAAGGTTCCCATCATCGCGGCCAGCACCAGCGCGAGGATCAAAAAGCCCGCGAAGATCGACAGCGGCACGCCGACGAAATAGACCTGCATCTGCGGCATCAACCGAGCCAGCACGCCGAGCCCGATATTGAAGACGAGGCCGAAAACCAGAAACGGCGCAGAGAGTTGCAGGCCGATCCTGAAGGCAGCCGTGAACGCCCTGGTGGCAAGTGCCGCGATATCGCCGCTCGCGACGCTCTCGCCCGGCGAGAAGATCTTGTAGCTGTCGTTGAGCGCGGCGATGACGAGATGATGGCTGTCGGTGGCGAACAGCAGGGTCACGCCGAGCAGGGTGAGGAAATTGCCGACCAGCACGCCCTGCTCGCCCTGGGTCGGATCGACCGAGGTGACGAAGCCGAGCCCGATTTGCTGCGCGATCACGGCGCCCGCGACCTGCAGCGCCGAGAGCGTCACGCGCGCCGTGGCGCCGAGCAGGATGCCGATGAAGATTTCATACATCATCAGCGTCAGGAGCGAGGCGATCGAGCCCATGTCGACGTGGTAATCGGCGCGGTGCAGCGGCAGGATGATCAGGGTCAACAACAGCGCGATCGCAAGCTTGATGCGCACGGGGATGTTGAACTCACCCAGTCCCGGCAACAGCATCACCATCGCGCCGATGCGGGCGAAAGCCAGCATGAAGGCGGCGGCGAGCACCGGCAGCAGCGAGATATCGATGCGCATTTGTTATGCACAGTAGGTCAGCCGCCGATGATTCGCGATGATATCCGCATCATCTCGGCGTGCAGCGAGTCCGCCATGAACGGCAACGCCAATAATAGTGTCACGAAGATCGCAAGGATCTTCGGCACGAACACCAGCGTCTGCTCCTGGATCTGCGTCAGCGCCTGGAACAGCGACACCACGACGCCGACCACGAGGCCGACCACCATCAAAGGCGAGGACACCACCACCAGCGTCCAGATCGCATCGCGCGCCACGTCGAGGGTTTCAGGGCCGGTCATTTTGCGTTCTCACTTGCAGTTGCATTGTCATTTCATAATTAGCGTCGAGCCTGTCGTCGCGAATGGCGAGTAGCGAATAGGGTCGGCACGGCCATCCCCCTATTCGCCACTCCCTATTCGCTACTCGCTATTCCCTATTCGCCCCCGTTAGATCGTCATCTTCATGATGTCTTCGTAGGACTGGATCACGCGGTCGCGGACCGACACCAGGGTCGACACCGCGACGTCGGTCTCCGCCACCGCGGTCACCACATCCATCACATTCGCCTTGCCTGAGGCCATCGCGACCGTCTGCGCGTCCGACTTGCGGCCGGTTTCCAGCACGCTGCCGACCGCCTCCTTCAGCACGGACGCGAACGAGAGCCCCTGCGTCTCGCCGCCCTTGCTGGCGCCGCCGGTGTCGAGGATCTTCGCGAGATTGGCGTAGGCATTGGCGGCAACTGTCGGTGAAGCCATGATCTGGTCCTTCAGGCCTTGAGGATATCGAGGGTGCGCTGGATCATCCGGCGCGTCGCGCTGATGATGTTGAGGTTGGCCTCGTAGGAGCGCTGGGCGTCGCGCATGTCGGTCATCTCGACCAGCGGATTGACGTTGGGATATTTGACGTAGCCGTTGGCATCGGCAGCCGGATTCGACGGCTCGTACTTGGTGCGGAAGTCGGACTGGTCGGGCTTGATCTTGCCGAGCGCCACGGTCTTGGCGTCGAGTACGCGGTCGAGTTGATTGACGAAGGTCGGGATCTTGCGGCGATAGGGATCGCCGCCCGCGGTCGGCGCGGTGGAATCGGCGTTGGCGATATTCTCCGAGATCACCCGCATGCGCCCGGCCTGCGCGCGCAGGCCCGAGGTCGCAATCCCCATCGAGCGGGTGAAGTCACTGACGTCGTCTGCCATCGTCTTCTCCTGGCCTTTGCCCCTAACCCTTGCCGATCGCGGTCTTCAGAAGGTGCAGGCTCTTGCTGTAGAGCGAGGTCACGGCCGCATAGTCCATCTGGTTGGCGGAGACCTTCATCATCTCCTCTTCCAGGCTCACCGCGTTGCCGGCGGGCCGCGTCTCGAAGCCGGCGCGGCTGTTGACGTCGAAGCTTTGCCCACCTGCGGAAGCCGTAATCGTGGTGCCCGAAACGGTCTGCATCATCGCGAGCGAGCCCATCGTGCCGCTCCGCGTTCCCGCGGGACTGAATTTCGGCGCGACCAGGTCGCGCGGCTTGAAATTCGGCGTGTCGGAGTTGGAGACGTTCTCGGAGAGCACCCTCTGGCGCTCCTGATGCCATTGCATCTTGGTGCGCAGCGCCGACAGAACCGGAAGATCGCTGATCGCCATCGCGCCGCTCCGATGTTCATGCGGACACGGTGCCCGCGACAACTAGGCAGAATTTGCCGCGTGTATGGTTAATGGGGAGTTAAGAATGTGCTCTCGCCGAGGGCACGCGAGCGGTCACATGGCCATCACGAAAGGCTCTCCGCGCAATTTCGCCACGTTACCCACGTTAACCGCGTCCATTCATGAACGCCAAAAAGGCCAAGAAGTCGTTTTGGTTCAGCCGATTCATGAGTTATTAAGAAACAGGCGAACGGCAGGTCCTGCCGTGAGGGGTAGGATAGGTATCTCAAGCTCCGGTCAGGCCGATTTGGCGGCGGCGCGACAACGGAGCCTGACGAAAGCGTATTGGCCGGGGACAGTCGATGTCAGGGAATATCACCTTCATACTTTTCTTCGTGGCCATTCTGGCCGCGATGGGCGTCGGCTTCTGGCTGGTGCGGCGATTCGCATCCAACCGGCTCGGCGCCAATACCAATCGCGGCCGCATGCCCCGCCTCGCCGTGATCGACGCCGCCGCGGTCGACGGCCGCCGCCGGCTGGTGCTGGTGCGCCGTGACAATGTCGAGCATCTCCTGATGATCGGCGGCCCGACCGATATCGTGGTGGAACCGAACATCGTGCGCGCCACGCCAGGCCGCGAGGCGCTGCCGCAGCGTCCGCCCGGCACCGAGCTGCCGCCGCGAATCGCCCCGTTGCCGGATGCCGCCGGCTGGAGCGACGATGCCGTTCACCCCGAGCCGCATGTCGAGCCGCAAATGCCGGAGCCGCCGCCGCGCCCCTCCCGCCCCTCCTTTGCCGAAGAAGCCCGCCGACCGCCGCCGACCGCGGCCGAGCGCGAGCGCCGCAGCGATCTACGTACCGATCCCTTGGCCGGCTTTGCCGCCGAGCCGCTTGGCCGTCCCGAACGCCCGGAGCGCGAGCCGCGTCCGGAACCGCGGCTTGAGCCAAGAGCCGAACCCAGGGCAGAACCACGTGCTGAACCGCGCGCAGAACCGCGTCCGGAACCGATGTCCCCGCGGATGCCGCGCAGCGAACCGTTGATGCCGCGCGCCAATCGCCCCGCCGAGCCGCCGAAGGCGCCGCCGCTTCGTGCCGAACGTCCCGCTCCGCCCCCGCCGCCGCCTGCGGCACCGCCGCCGCCGAGCGCCGACCAGAATCTTGCCGAGATGGCGCAGCGCCTCGAAGCCGCGCTTCGCCGTCCGGCCGGCGCGGCTGACGCCCCGCCGGTTGCGCCGGAGCCGCCGGCCGGCCGCAGCCCGCGCACGGAGCCCACCTCGCCCCCGGCCGCGCCGAAGACCAGCTTTGAAAATCTCGAAGACGAGATGGCCTCCCTGCTTGGCCGTCCGAAGTCGCCGTCTTCGTGAGGCGCACAAAACTTCCGCGTAGAGTTTTCTTCATTGCAACCCTGATCGCCGCGGCCACGCTGGCAACGCCGGCGCACGCCCAGGACATCAGCATCAATCTCGGCGGCGGCCAGGGCGGCGTCACCGAGCGTGCGATCCAGCTGATCGCGCTGTTGACGGTGCTGTCGATCGCCCCGTCGATCCTGATCATGATGACGTCGTTCACGCGTATCGTGGTCGTGCTGTCGTTGCTGCGCACCGCGATGGGCACGGCGACCGCTCCGCCCAACTCGGTCATCATCGCGCTGGCGATGTTTCTCACCGCCTTCGTGATGGGACCGGTGCTGACCAAATCCTATGACGACGGCATCAAGCCGCTGATCGCCAACCAGATCAGCGTCGAGGACGCGCTGCAGCGCGCCTCGGTGCCGCTGCGCGGCTTCATGCAAAAGAACGTGCGCGAGAAGGACTTGAAGCTGTTCATGGACCTTTCGGGTGAACCGCCTCCGGCAACGCCTGAAGACATGTCGCTGCGGATCTTGGTGCCGGCCTTCATGATCTCCGAGCTGAAGCGCGCCTTCGAGATCGGCTTCCTGCTGTTTCTGCCCTTCCTGATCATCGACCTCGTGGTCGCCTCGGTCTTGATGTCGATGGGCATGATGATGCTGCCACCGGTCGTGGTGTCCCTGCCCTTCAAGCTGATCTTTTTCGTGCTCGTTGACGGCTGGTCGCTGGTCGCCGGCAGCCTGGTGCAGAGTTACGGGGGATAGCGGTCCGAAGTCGAGGCAATCCAAGAAATCCAGGTACGACCGTCAGAACAACCGCCCGAATTGACAACTCGGTGCGGCCAACTAGCATATTCCGCGAGGATTGCGGGCGAAGCGAATGGAAATCTCGTTCCCAATAGAGTTTCTTGTCTATGGAACGCCCGTTTCTTTTCAAGCCAAGAACGCCGATGCGCGAGATGCCTGGAAGGACCGCGTGAAGGCGGCCAGCCGAGACGTCATTCCTCAGCCGCATTTCGCCTCTGATCAACGCATCGCCGTGACTTTGTACTACCTGCCGAATGAACCTATGGCAGGGGATGTAGACAACATCGTCAAGCTTGTCTTGGACGCACTTAGCGCCCATATTTATCTTGATGACGTGCAGGTCGAACGTGTCGTGGTTCAGAAGTTTGAACCCGGCAACGTGTTTAGTTTTTCAAATCCGTCGACAGCCGTCGTCGACGCGATTACCGGACCAAAACCTGTGCTTTTTGTGCGGGTATCGGATGATCCGTTCGAGGAATTGCGATGAGCAACACCGTAAGCGAACAGCAAGTGCTCCAGAGTGAGATCGCACGGCTTGAGTCCGAAGGCTATGACGTGTTCGTGCAGCCTCGCGCGCCTCTCGTCCCTGAATTCCTCGGCGACTACGTACCGGACGCGGTTGCGACCGGCAACGGCAAGAAAATCGTCTTGGAATTAGCGAGGTCGCTGGGAAGCGAGAAGCTGAAAGAGGTAGCAGCACGATTTGCAAAACAACGCGAATGGGAACTCAAAATTCTGCTCGTGACGCCGACATCATCAGGTCAGACCGTCCCGGTGCAGTCTCGCCAAGCAATTGATGGTGCGATTGAGGAGATCGAGCGGCTTCATCAAGTGGATGCTTTGCGCGCGGCGTTCCTGCTTGCGTGGGCAACTTTTGAGGCAGAGGGCCGAGCTTCAACCGCTGGAAAATTCGATCGACCGCAAACGCCGGGAAGATTGGTCCAGGTATTGAGTGAGGAAGGACTGCTGACTCCCACGGAGGCCGACCGAATGAGGACTTTGTCGGAACGGCGCAATCAGCTCGTTCATGGTGACCTTGGCACAGAGATTGGAAGCGAGGATCTCCAATGGCTGGTTGCCATTCTTCGGAAAATGGCGGCCACGGGTCAAATATCAGACCGTCCCGCAGTCCAATGACACCTCCCTTCGCGCTCTAGGCTGGCCCGATCGTCGTCGTTCAGTCGACGCGCTTCTGGCTCAGTTGACGTAACTCCCAGGGCAGAATGACCTTGCGAAAGATGACCGGATCCGGCCAGTTCGCGGCATTGCGGCCCATGTGGCCGCCGGCCGGATTGATCCAGGCCTCGCGCGGCTCGCTGCCGCTGTTGATCAAGAGTTCCAGATCATCGATTGGCACCTGGGTATCGCGCGTGCCGCCGACAACGAAGATCGGCGCGGCCGGTTTGCCAAGCAGCCCCTGGGCTTGCAGTGACATCCTGGGAAGGAACGCGAGCAGCTCATCGGTCGAGTGCAGGCCGTAAACGTAGAGACTGGCCGGAAGCAGGTCGAACAGATATTCGCGGGTGTAGATACGGCCGCGGACAAAATCCTGCTGGAAGGTGCGGTGGATCGGCGGAGATTGGGTGACGGCGCCGGCCAAACGTTTCGCCTCGGTGTGCGCGAGTTTGGCCGCCCAATAGGCGCCGAAACTCTGGCCGTGCACGAGGATGCGGCTGGAGTTGATGTCCTGCCGTGTGACCAGGTAATCAAGCACGCGCGAATACATCCGCTCGGCGGTCTCGCCCGCCTTCAGCGGCGCCTGTCCGGTGCCGGGACTGTCGACCGCGAAGAAGCCGATGCCTTGCGCCAGCGCCGCGGCATAGGTCTCGGCGACAGTCTCCTTGCGACTGTCGAGGCCCGAAATCGCCAGCACCAGCGGCACAGGGCGCGGCGCATTGGCGGGAAGGCGCAAATAGCCGACGATCTCGCTGCCCTCGAAGGGAATGCGCACGATCTCGAGCGGCGGATCGAAGTATCGGGCATGCAGGAGATACGCCTCGATCGCCCGCTGGTAAGCCGCCTGCTTGCCCGCCGAGGTCGGCGCCGGCCATTGCGCGAAATAATAGAGCCGCCATGCGCGCAGGAAACTGGCGTCCGCCTCCTTCGGATCGGCCGCGGCCCTGGCCTTCGCCATGTAACCGCCCGCGACCGCGCTCCAGGCTGCGGCCCATTCATCGGGATCACGCGTCTTGATGCGGCCGAGTGCCTCGGTGGCGTCGGCCGGCTGGATACCAAGCGCCGGATAGGCGCCGGTCTGCGCCCGCGCCAATGTCTCGGTCCTGATCTCCTCGATGGTGCGGTCCGCCGTCTGTGCCGAGGCGACCTCGCCGACCAGGGCCAGCAATGAGGCCAACGAAATCAGACACAGGGCGCGCTTGGCTGTTATCCCGGTTGGCCGCCGGTCCACGCTCTTTTTCAAGGCCGCTTTGGGCTCATGGTTCGTCATTTTGCCTCCCTCACCATCTCGCCAAGGCAATGCCCGACGCCAGACTACATCACCTCCGCACGTCCGTATTGCAGCGCTCATCGGCGGGTGTTGCGGAATTCGCATGGGCTTTCGACGCGTAAGGGTTGGCTTGGCGTAGCCCTTCTTTATGATGCGGCCCGCCACATCCCGGGAACCCGCCCCATGCAGCAGCAACATTTCGACCGCGCCGCCGAGGATCTCGGCAATTCCATCCATCTCGAGCACGTCAACGTCACGGTGCCCGACCAGCGGCTGGCGACATTGTTCTATGTCGCGGGCCTCGGCCTGACGCGCGATCCCTATCTGATGGTGAGCGACACCAACATGTGGGTGAACGTCGGCAAGAGCCAGTTTCA
Organism: uncultured Alphaproteobacteria bacterium; assembly: GCA_963821965.1. GTDB lineage: Bacteria > Pseudomonadota > Alphaproteobacteria > Rhizobiales > Xanthobacteraceae > Bradyrhizobium. The sequence continues at coordinate 1,018,849 of CAWGFY010000005.1, read as the reverse complement.
TCTGCCTGCGGGACTTGCGCAGGTGTTGCGCGGCCATACCGCCCTGATCATTCCAGGCCGCCGTGCCCTGCTCGACCGCCTCGCCGGTGTTGCCAAAAAACTTGAAGGCACAGCGTTCAAGTTCACCGAACACAACGATTATGTCGAGGCGACTTGTCCCTGGGGCAATCGCTACCGCTGCTACGAACCCGACGCTGATCGCTTCGGCCGCATCTCCCTCGGCATTCCCTATGTCGAGTTCGATGTGCCGGTCGGCAGCGCGAAGGCGATTGCTGATTTCTACCCGGCGATGGTCGGGATTCCCGCCGAGCTCAAGAACGGCGACGGCACGGTGGCTCGCGCCAAGGTCGGCAAGGACCAGTATCTGCAGTTCCGCGAGACCGCGACGCAGCAGCCGGACTATGACGGCCACCATGTGCAGATCTACATCACAGATTTCTCGGGCCCCTATCGCCGCCTGCTCGAGCGCGGCCTCGTTTCGCAGGAAGACAACCAGTATCAGTATCGCTTCAAGGACATCGTCGATCTCGCTGACGGCCGGCATCTTTTCACCGTCGAGCACGAGGTGCGCAGCGTGACGCATCCGATGTATCTACGGCCGCTGGTCAACCGCGATCCCACGCAGACCAACCGCAATTACGCCCACGGCCACGACGAGTTGCCCTGGACGATGGGACCCGACGAGTACGATCGTCGTTAGTTCGCCCACATCTCGCAAAACAATACGCGCACCGCGAGGGAACTCGCGCGTGATTGGCGTGATGCAAAAGGACCCGCGATGGCAAACAGCAAGAATACAATCTGCATCTGGTACGACAAGGACGCCGAGGCGGCTGCGCGCTTCTACGCCGAAACCTTCCCGGACAGCGCGGTGCACACCGTTAGCCACGCCCCCAGCGACTACCCGTCCGGCAAGGCCGGCGACGTGATCACGGTCGAATTCACCGTGGCCGGCGTGCCCTGTCTCGGCCTCAACGGCGGGCCGGCGTTCAAGCACAGCGAAGCTTTCTCGTTCCAGATTGCCACCGACGACCAGGATGAAACCGACCGCTACTGGAACGCCATCGTCGGCAATGGCGGGAAGGAAAGCGCCTGCGGCTGGTGCAAGGACAAATGGGGCATTTCCTGGCAGATTACGCCGCGCGTGTTGATGGAGGCGTTGCGGGCCGGCGGCGCCGAAGGAAAGCGCGCATTCGAGGCGATGATGACCATGACCAGGATCGACGTCGCCGCGATCGAGGCGGCGCGACGCGGCTGACGCTCGCAATTCCTCAGCGTCCCGCAATCAGCTGTTCATTCTTCCAAATGTCACCACACGCCTGCCGCATCAGCGACAGGCGCTGATCGCGATTTGCGCGCAAAGGTGGCAGATGTTCGCGAGTCAATATGACTTTGCACACGGAGCGATCAGCATATGTTGAGTTCGGACGAAACCAAGGCCGGCGGAAAGCCGAAGGACCGCAAGGCGAGGCCTGCGCAGGACGGCGACAAGGCCAGGCAGCGGAAACGCAAAGCCGCCGCGCCGGTTCCGGAAACAGATCAGCCGCAGAGCGTTGCGGAAGAGATTGGCGAACCGGTTGCTCTGGCCGAGACAGTCGCGCCCGCCGCCGCGACTGAGAGCGCGGAACCTCTTCCAGCTCCGGCTGATACGTCGCCCATTGCTCCGTCCGCATCGGAAAGCGCGCCGGTCAGCTATCGCACGCTTGCCGATGCCTGGGGCAGCTACTCGCGGACGTCACTGGAACAGACGCGATCCTATTTCGAAAAGCTCGCGGGCGTGCGCTCGCTCGGTGCGGCCTTCGAGGTCCAGGCGGAATTTGCCAAACAGGCCTGTGAGACCTTCGTCGCGCAGTCGCAGCGGATCGGTGAACTCCAGGGCGAACTGGCGAAGCAGCGGTTGAAACGCCTCGAAGGTCTTATGGAGAGGATGACGCCAGGTGCGCGGGAGCGCTAAGCGACATCATACTGCTTGGACAAATGGTCGCCGATCTGCACCAGCATCGCGACGCATTCGGGGTAGCCGGCTCTGTCCTCGGTCATCTTGTCGGCGGCGGCGCGGAATTCCCAGCTGTCGCCGTCGCGGAGAATCGAAATCTGGATGCCGTCGGGGCAGTCGGCGTGAACCTTCAGTTCGGCCCGCGCCATCGCGATCAGTTCGGCTTGGGTCTTTGTCGGCTTGCTCATGGTCCCTCCCGGCAGAATTAGGCATGATCCGGAAAGTGTGTAGCGGTTTTCCGATCAGATCATGCCCAAACAGAAAGCTGGAGGTTGCCGGTTTGAACGGCCCCTGTCGAGGGGTTAGCCCCGTATCCGCGGCTCGCCGACGATCTGCGGCAGCGAGCCGGTCGGGTTCGGATCGGCCAGCGGCGCCCGCGCGGTGGCGTCGGGGAAGCGGGTCTTCATCTCGCGGATGAATCCGTCCAGCGTATCGACGCTCGCCGCCATCTTGGCGATCGCGGCGAACTCGCCGCTGGAGGCGGCGGCCGGCTTGCTCGCGGTGTCGAAGGCGAGCCTGTCGGACTCCCCGCTCATCAGCGGCGCATATTTCTCGCGGAACCGCGCCAGCCCGATGGTGTCGTCGGCCAGCGCATAGCCGACCACGGCGCGGATCACGTCGCTCTTCTCGGCGGGGTTCAACGGTTTGAAGTCGCGCCAGCGATCGCCGTAATAGAGCTCGATCTGCTCGGAGGATTCGCGCCAGCGCCGCGCCGCCCAGTAGATGTCGGAGCGCAGCCGGATCGCCTCGCGCCCGCTCAAGTTCGAGACGATGTCGAGCGCGAGATCATGCCGCCCGATATCGCTTTGCGCGCGCGCCTCCAGCAAGAGCCGCTGCTGGCGCAGCTCGCCCGACAGATCGGCGATGCGGGTCGCGTGCAGCGCCGTCAGCGCGAGATCGGGCTTGTGATTGGCGAGATAGACCATCGCGAGCCTGGCCGCGACCTGCGCACGCGCCGAGCCTTCGAGGCGCTTGTCGACCTGGTATTGCAGCAGTTCGGCGGCCTGGTCGAGCAGGTCGACCGCGACCAGGCGGTCGGCGAGCCGGCGGATCATCTCGTCGCCGCGGCGGCCGATCGGCGTCAGCTCGCGGAACTCGAAGAACATGCCGAGCGCGTCGATCGGCGGCAGGTCGTCGCCCTTGGCGGTCAGGAAGATCTGCGAGAACAGCGCCGACGCGTTGTCCTGCGCCTGCCGCGACAGGTCCGAATTGGGCTCGAGCCGGGTCGCGGTCCGCGCCGCGCTGCAGCGAGTCGGCATAGCGGCCGTTCTCGTTGTAGATCACCGACAGCATCTGCAGCGTCTTGACCTCGGTCGAGTCGCCGCGCCAGACCGCCGCCAGCGTCTCCAGCTCCTTCAGTGCGTCGGGCGGCGTGATCTCGTCCCGCTTCTGCTTGAGCGCGACCTCGCGCTGCTTGGCCTCGGCCGCCGATCTGCGGTCGGCGGAGTCGACCGCGAGCTTGTAATCGTCGAGCGCGTCGCGCTCGTTGCCGAGCGCTTCGGCCAGCCGCCCGCGCAACACCGCGACCGCAGGTGCAATCTCGGCGGGCACGCCGATCACGTCGAGCTCGGCGCGCCGCTTGGCGGCGCCGGCATAGTCCTTGACCTCCAGCGCGGCGCGCATCGCGTCCATCGTGACGATGCGCTGCAAGTCGAGCGGCAGCGAGGCGATCGCGAACTCGACGTTCTTGAACTTCTCGCGCGCGTCGGCCCATTTGCCCTGGCGCGCAAAGGCCAGCGCCTTCCACAACTGCGAGTCGTAATTGTTGCCGATCGCGGGACTGGCAAGATCCTTCAGCGCCAGGTCGGGCCGGTCGCACAGGATGCTCGCGACCGCATGCACCATCACCGCCACCGGCTCGTCCGTCTTCGGCGCGGGATCGGAGATCAGGAACTCGCTCTCGCCCTTGGCTTCGGGGTAGAAGCCGCGCGCCATGTAGAAGCGGGCGAGCGCGAGCCGCGCATCGAAACGCTTCTCGGGCGCCGCATTGGCCGCGGCCATGATCAGCGCGTTCTCGCGCTTGAGGAAGCGCTCTTCCCTGGTTCTTGTGCCACTCCTCGACGTCGAACAGCGGGCGCACCGCCATCGGCGCGCGCTCGGCCGAGATGCTGGCGGACGACAGCGTCAGGCCGCCGGGCTTGCCGACGATGACCTTGCCGGGCGCGACCTCGACGCCGACGTCGTCGGAGTTGGGACGGATGGCGATGCCATGGGCGGAATCGAGCAGCGCGAAGTCGACGAAATCCTGCCGCTTGATGAAGCCGCGCACCGGCGGCAGCGCGGTGACGACCACGAGCGTGTCGCCGGCATCGGGATCGACGATCCGGTGCGCAAGGCCGGGCGAGGCGTAGGGCACCGCGACGTTGGCGAGCGCGGGATCGGTGATGTTGCGCATCACGGTCAGCGGCTGCGGCGGCGCCTGCACCTTGTCGGCGAAGATCAAGCGTCCAGCTGGCGCCGTTCGAGCGCTCGTCGCTGGTCAGCGAATGCATCTGCGGACGGTTGAGGCGGATGCGGATCGCCTGCCCCTTCTCCAGCGGCAGGCGGGTGACCTCGCCGATGATGGCGCCGCCCTTGGCGCGGATCGGCTCGACGTCGAACGGTTTTGTGGAATCGAAGATCAGCCACACCGTGTCGCCGCGGCGGAACGAGGCCGCCGGCGTCGGTGCCGCAAACGAGAATGTCAGGCGCAGGCCCTCGCTGTCGCGCCAGACGTCGACCGCGCCGGTCTCGGCAGGCTTCGCATCCGACGGTGGCGCTGCGGCCGTTTTCTTCGGCGCTTCCGCGGCAGGCGGCGGCTTCGATACCTCGCCGGCAGGCTTGGGCGCCTCGGCAACCGGCGCCTTGGGTTCTTCCGCAGGAGGTGCCTTGGCGTCCTTGTGCTCTTCGACTGCTGCCGGCTTTACCTCTGGCGTGACCGGCTTCGCCATCTCGGCAGGCTTCGCGGCTTCAGCCGGCGGCGCTTCCTTTGCGGGCTCCGCCGACGGAGGCGGCGACTTCGCGGCTTCCTTGACCGCGGGCGCCGCGACTTCGGGCCTGGCTTCCGCCTTCATCTCCTTGGCGATGGCTTCCGAAGTCGGCGGCTTGATCTCCTCGGAATGGCCGGCCTCCTTCGCAGGCTTGTCGGCCGCGCGCGAAATCTCGGCGAGCGGCGACTCCTTTGGCTTGTCCGACTGGAAGCCGACGTCGACGATGTAGTTCTTCTCCTCGCGGAAGGAGTGTACGTCGACGTCGCCGATCAACGCGATCTCGACCTGCGTCGCGTCGCCCTCGACCTTCTGGTTGATCGAGGCGATGTTCGGCGGCGCGGCGATCTTGGCGTCGGCGAGATCGAAGGTCAGCAGCCCGCCGAACTGCAGCGACAGCTTGCCGTCGTTGAGCACCGAGGAAGCGCCGACGCCGTCGGGCATCTCGAACACGAAGCGCACGAAGGTCGGCTGCACCAGCGCGCGCACGCGGATCGGCGGACGCTTCTTCGCGATCGCCTCGGCGCGCTGCAGCCGCAGCGCCTTCTCGGCGGCGCGGGCGCGTTCGGCGAGCTCGCGCACCACCTCGATCGGCAGGCTCGGCGGCGCTCCGGTCCAGCTGTCGGGCAGGAAGTCGATGAAGGTGCGCTCGCCCGCCGCCATGGTGTTGATGCGCACGCGGCGCGCCAGCGACAGCCGGATCGCGCTGCCGTCGGGATCGCGGCGCGCGGAAGAGACATAGTCGAGCGCGCCCTCGACCCAGCGGTCCATGGGAATGTCGACCGGGGAAGCGAAGCGGATGATGACGATGGAGCCGGCGGTGGTGACCTCGACCGGAACGTCCTCGGCGAGCTTGAACAGCAGCCGGGCATAGCCGCCGCTGGCGGAAAACGACGCCTCGCCCTTGACCGTCTGGGCCTGCGCGATGCCGCCGCTCGAGAGCAGGACCGCGGCAGCAAGGCAAAGCCGCACGGCCCGCGCGCGGGCGCGGATCTGCGACCAAAATCCTCCGGCAGTCCTGCGCGCCATGACGAGCGATGTTCCGATGCAACGATGCACTAGTGCCCACTTTCCGAAGTTCGTGCTCCATTGCCGCACGACTGTTCACGAACTTCGGAAAGTCATGGGCACTAGCAAACTTACGATTCTAGTACCGCTTCGATCTGAAGTCCCTGAACCCGATTTCGCCACGGGTGAGTCAGGGACTTCAGATCGGCGGTACTAGGCGCGGCGAGCGCCCACACAACCCCTCACGAATCCTAGGATTGGCGAATTAAGGACTTGTTAACGCTAGTGGTCCGATTCCAACATTCGCATCCCTTCTCGGCAAACACTTTCGCGAATGTTGGAATCAAAGGACCACTAGCAAAATATTGAATTCTAGTGGAGCTTTGGATTTGACGTTCGCTTTGCGAGTGTGCGGTCAAGAGGGTAGCGAACGTCAAATCCGCTCCACTAGGGCACTGATTTCGCTCTTCGCAGCGGAGCTGCCGCACCTCGTTTTTGCCGGATCGCGCCACTCCGACCGCGATGACGGCCGTCCAATCCCGCCGTATGCACCTCATAAAAGCGGCGCAGAACTGAATTGATACGCGTCTGGTAGCCCTTACCCTGGTCCTTGAACCAGTCCAGGACATCGCTATCGAGCTTGATGCCAACGGCAACCTTTTCCGGCCGCACGATCTCCGCCCGCGCCCATTCAGTGTCGGACATGGGAGCGCCGTCGCGATCCCCGGCCGCAATATCTTCGATCTGAGCGGACGTCTGGCGATCCAGACGCTTCCAGTCTGTTTTACCCTTCGAAGGCACGAGGGTGCCGTCCGCCTTCTTTTGATAGACCTTGCCGTCGACCAGGATGGCGCGTGCTTTAGCTTTTTTCATAACGCCGCTGCTCCCGTTTGTTTGCCTTTCGCGCGGAGATGATCCAGGTGATCCTGCTGCGCTCCGTATAGGTGATATGAAAGACCCGCCCCTGGACCTTGGCGAGCATATTGAAGCGCTCCTCGCCGTAGTCCTTGCGGTCGTCCCGCACCACCTTTCTCGCGGGATCGGCGAAGCCCACCAGAACGTCGGCAAAGTCGATGCCGCGCTCGTCAATATTCCTGGCGCATTTGGCCGGATTCCAGTCGAACTCCATAATTCATTATGGAACGATCTAGACTTTTATCAAGATCGGCTGGTCCGTTTTCAAAACCGGAGAACCGGTCGAGGCGTACTGAAATCCAGTGGCGCCAGCCGCGGCGGTCGAACGCCCTAAACAGATATTCACGAATCCGGGATCGCGAGCAGATTTTCGGACCGTCACAGGCCCTTTTGCGAGATGATCTTGCCTTCGATCTTGGGCAGGTCGGCGCCGGGCGCGGACTTGTCGCCGCCGGCGCGGCGCGCCATCTCCACCGTCAGCCGTTCGGCGGCGTCAGCCTGCATCAGGCCCATGATATCCGACATCTTGCGCGGCGCGATTTGGGACGCGATCTCGATCAGCACGGCCATGTCGAGCCGGTCGAACACCTTGGCGGCGTCCTTCGGCTTCATGCTCTCATACATGGTGACGATGCCCTTGAAGCGCGCGTTCTCCGCCTCGGCCTTCTGCTCGTTGACAGCCGCGGCGCGCGACTCCAGCCCCTTCATCTCCTCGACTTTCGACTCGATCCGCTTCTCGGCGGCCTTGAGCAGGCTCTCGCGGATGTCGATCTCGCGCTGGCGCGCTTCCAGCTCCTGACGTCGCGCCTGCAGTCGCTCCAGGATCGCGCGCTCCGACGGCGACACCGGATTCTGGTTCTCCTCGGGATGGATCACGACACCTTCGGGCTTGGTGTCGGGCGCGGCCGGCGTTCGGCGCCTCCTCCTTCTTCGCCTCCTTCGGCGCACCATGCACCGACCCCGTGACGTCGTTCGGATCGACCTTGGGCGCGCCCGGATAGTTCAGCATCGATTGCGCCCAGGACACCTGCTTGCGCTGCGGCTGATAGTCGAACACATAGCCGCCGTCGACGACGAGGCCGGCGATCTTCAGCACCGCAAGGCTTGCGACCGCAACCAGGACGACGGGAATGACGCGGATGTTACGAAACGACTTCATGCAGCGAGGCCACCGGACCTTCTACGCTCGGAGAAGGCCTGAGCCGCGGCGGCCAAGGCCTTGGCGTTCGAGGGTTTTGTTGCCGCCTCGCGCGAGGCGAAATCCCTTGACGCAGGTTCGCGCGGCGCGGGCTCTTTCGTCTCGGCCTCCGCGCCTTGCGAGGGGCGCGCGGCAATCGCGATCTTGGTGAGGCGGCGCACCACGTGGTCGCCTTCGGCGAGCTGACGCTTGAGTTGCTCCGACAACTGCGTGGCGGAGGCGAGCTGACTGCCGAGATTCTCGTTGACGTCGCGCACGGTGTGCTTGAGCCCGCCGATCGCGCGCTCGGCGATCTCGGTCGCGGTGATCAATTCGGCAATCGTCGCCTTCAGCGAATGCTCGTCGGCCTTCAGGCGCTTCAGCCGCCGGTTCAGCAGCATGCAGTAACCGATTGTCATCATGAGCAGGATCGCGACCAGGGTTTCGATCGCCACACCTAATGAATGGTTCATTGGGCCTCCAGCATCTTGTTCTGCTCGTCCGTCTTCTCGAACATCGCGAGCGTGGTCTTCGGCTTGCGCAACGGCTTGGTGACGCGGATGGCGACGCGGTCGCCGACCCGGCCCATCCGCCCTTCGGTCAGCGTGACGCTGCCGCAGCGCACCGACACCAGCGCGTCGGCGCGCATCTCCAGCGGCAAGGTGTCGCCGACCTTGAGCTGCATCAGCTGCTTCAGCGGGATGTCGGATTCATAGAGCACGGCGTCGACCGCGATCTCGGCACCGCCGATCTCGGTGGCGAAATGCCCTTCCCAGACCGGATCGCGGCCGAATTTCTCGCCCATGAACATCTGCAGCAGCACGCTGCGGATCGGCTCGATGGTCGCATAGGGCAACAGCAGCTCGACATTGCCGCCGCGGTCTTCCATGTCGATGCGCAGGCGAACCAGGATCGCCGCATTGGCAGGCCGGCTGATCGCGGCAAAGCGCGGATTGGTCTCGAGCCGGTCGATCGAAAACTTCACCGGCGACAGCGGCCGGAACGCCTGCTCGGCGTCCGCCAGCACCACCTCGACCAGCCGCTTGACGAGGCTCGTCTCGATCGTGGTGTAGGGCCGGCCCTCGATGCGCATCGCGGAATTGCCGCGCCGGCCGCCGAGCAGCACGTCGATGATCGAATAGATCAGGTTGGAGTCGACGGTGGCGAGGCCGAAATTGTCCCACTCCTCCGCCTTGAACACGCTGATCACGGCCGGCAGCGGGATCGAGTTCATGTAGTCGCCGAAGCGGACCGAGGTGATGCGGTCGAGCGAGACTTCGACGTTGTCGGAGGTGAAATTGCGCAGGGACGTCGTCATCAGCCGCACCAGGCGGTCGAAGACGATTTCGAGCATCGGCAGACGCTCGTAGGACACCATCGCCGAATCGATGATGGCGCGAATGCCGGAATTGTCGTCGAGATTGACCTCGCCCGCGGTGAAGCCGAGCAGATTGTCGATCTCTTCCTGCGAAAGGACGCGCTCGCCGTTGTTCTTGCCGGTGCCGAAGTCGCGGCTGCCGTCCTCGACCATGGCGGCCCATTGCAGCGACATCGACTCCGTGAGCTCGTTGGCGCTCGCGGCTTCGGCCGCGGCCGCGGGGTCCTCGGAATCGAGCGAGGCCTCCCACTGGGCGGCTATGGCATCCTGGTCGACCTGGTCGTTGTTGCCCGCCATCGTCTCACATCCACCCGGTCACTGGACCACGATTTCCTTGAACAGCACCGCGCTGACCTTGGTCGGCGCGACCGCGGCGTTGACCCGCCGCGTCAGCTCTTCCTTCAAACGGAACAGCCCGGCGGAGCCGGCGAGGTCGGCCGGCCGCAGTTCGCGCAAATAGGTCTGGAAGATGTCGGTGACGCGCGGCATGGTCGGCTTGATCTCCTCGACCTGCCTTTCTTCCTTGACCTCGAGCACGACCTTGACCCGCAGATACTGCACGCGCTCGCCCGGCGCACCCGCGAGGTTGACCATCATGTCCGGTACCTCGACGAACACCGGCGGCTTGGCCTTGACCTCCTCGGCGTGCATTTCCTCGGGCGGATGACGGAAGAAGACGAACCAGGTCGCAGCGCCGATGCCGAGAACGGCGAGCGCCCCGACGACCATCACCATCAGCTTGAATTTGCTCTTCGGCGCGGGAGCGGCGGCCTCGACTTCGGCCGCGCCTTCTTTTTCGGTGTCTGCCATTGCCGCTCGTCCGCTCTCTCAAAGGGATGAGCCCGATGCCGGCCGGCAGCCTTACCCACGCAATACAAATGCCCCCAGCGCACACGCGCTCCGCTCATGGTGAACGCTAGGTAACAATGGTTAATGGAATCTTTCGAATTGCGGCCCGCTAGGAAAAACTTGCCGGGCAAACATGGTCAACAAGACCTTTCTGCCGCCTGCCTTGCGCCGGCGCGAAACACCTAAACGATTCAAATCGCTCGATTTTCCGGGTTGGCACGGCTTTCGCTCTGATTGATCCGAACCGCCATGGCTTGGGAGAGCTTCACGCGGTTCGATTGCGGTCGCTGCGGCGCTTGGGAGAGCGGCGAAGTGACCCGGAGCAAAAGGGGAGCACCACCGATGGAGAATACGCTTCTCGTCGGATTGTCACGGCAGATGGTTCTGGAGCGGCAGCTTGATGTCATCTCCAACAACATCGCCAACGTGAACACCAACGGCTTCAAGGCCGACAGGCCGCTGTTCGAGGAATTTCTCACCTCGGGCGCGCATGAGGACAACTTCAACGGCAAGGACCGCCGCGTCTCCTATGTGCAGGACCGCGGCACGTTCCGCGATTTCAGCCAGGGCGCGGTGCAGCAGACCGGCAATCCGCTCGACGTCGCGATCTCCGGTGCCGGCTTCATGGTCGTGCAGTCGCAAGGCGGCGAGCGATACACCCGCGACGGCAATCTGCAGATCAACCCCCAGGGCCAGCTCGTCACCAATGGTGGCGCTCCGGTGCTGGGCACCTCCGGGCCGATCGTGTTCCAGCCGACCGACCATGACATCGTCGTCTCCGCCGACGGCACCGTCACCGTGCAGGAAGGCGCGGCGCGCGCCAACTCGATCCGCGGCAAGCTTCGCCTCGTCAGCTTCACCGACGCGCAGAAGCTCATCAAGCAGGGCAATGATCTCTATTCCGGCGACGGCGCCGCACAGGACGTCAAGTCGAGCTTCCAGCAGGGCTTCGTCGAGAAGTCCAACGTCAATTCGGTCATGGAAATGAGTCACATGGTCGAGGTGATGCGCACTTACACCAACATCGCCAACATCCTTCAGCAGCAAAGCGATCTGCACAAGAACGCGATCGACAAGCTCGCCGACGTTCCGGCCTGAGCGAGATTGAGGAGTATCTGACATGCAAGCGCTTCATACCGCAGCGACCGGAATGGCGGCACAGGAACTCAACGTTCAGGTGATCTCCAACAACATCGCGAACCTGCGCACCACCGGCTACAAGAAACAGACCGCGGCGTTCCAGGACCTGATCTACCAGCATGTGCGGCGCGTCGGCGCGCAGTCCTCCGACCAGGGCACCATCCTGCCCATCGGCATCGATCTCGGCGGCGGCGTCAAGACGGTCGGCACGCCGCGCTCGATGACGCAGGGCACGCTGTCGCAGACCGGCAACGATCTCGACCTCGCCATCACCGGTGACGGCTTCTTCAAGATCCAGATGCCTGACGGCACCTACCAGTACACCCGCGACGGCACCTTCCAGATGGACAATCAGGGCCGCGTCGTCACCGCGCAGGGCAACCCGGTGCAGCCGACCATCACGATCCCGCAGAACGCGTCCGGCCTCACGGTCAACACCCAGGGCCAGGTCTCGGTGACGGTGCCGGGCTCGACCAACTCGCAGATCATCGGCCAGATCCAGCTCACCAAGTTCATCAACAAGGCCGGCCTCTTGCCGGTCGGCAGCAACCTGTATCAGGACACGCCCTCCTCGGGCCCGCCGCAGGACGGCATCGCCGCCGCCGAAGGTTTCGGCACGATCACGCAAGGCAGCCTCGAGCAGGCCAATGTCGACGTGGTCTCCGAGATGAGCGACCTGATCGCGGCGCAACGCGCCTACGAGATGAACGCCAAGGTGATCTCGGCGGCCGACCAGATGCTGCAGTCGACGACTGCGCTGTTCCGCTGACGGAGGATTTGTGATGCTCCGCCCCCTGCTGCTCGCCGGTCTGTTCATCGCCGGTCTTCTGTTCGCCGCGACAGCGGCGCGCGCCGGCGACGAAACCATCGCGCCGCCGTTGCTGCGCGCCAACGTCAGCGTCTCATCCGACGTGGTGCGGATCGGCGACGTCGTCGACAATGCCGGATCGTTGTCGCAAGTTCCGATCTATCGCGCGCCGGATCTCGGCACCACGGGCTCGCTGTCGGTGGCGCAGGTGGTCAACGTCTTGCGCGCGCAGGGCGTGATCGGTGTCGAGACAAAAGAGATCAAGCAGGTCATGGTGACGCGGCTCGCGCGCACCGTCGAGGCCAAGGCGATCGAGACCGCGGTGGCGCAGGCGCTGGAGCATCGCGGCGGCTTGGGCGATGCCGCCAATATCAACCTGACTTTCGACCGCGACGTGGCCGATTTGCGGCTCGATGCCTCCAACACCGGCGCCATGCTGGCGACGTCGGCACGCTATGAGCCGCGCAACGGCCGCTTCGACGTCAGCTTCCAGATCGCCAACGACAACGGCAACCCGACGCAGCTTCGCTTCACCGGCAGCGCGATCGAGACCGTCGAGGTCGCGGTGCTGACCCGCAGCGTCGAACGCAGCGATATCCTCAAGTCCGCCGACGTCATCGTCGAGCGCCGCCCGCGCGCCGAAGTCGGCAGCGACGCCGCCGCGCGTGGGCAAGCGGTCGGCATGCAGATGCGCCGCTCGATCCGCGCCGGCCAGCCGCTCCACAGCGCCGATCTCGCCAAGCCCGATCTGGTGCAGCGCGACCAGGCCGTGAGCATCATCTTCCAGACAGCCGGCCTTTATCTCACCACGCGCGGCAAGGCGCTCGACAACGGCACCGAAGGCGACGTCGTCAGCGTGCTCAACATCCAGTCCAAGCGCACCGTGACCGGCACCGTCACCGGACGCGGCCAGGTCACGATCCAGGTCGCCACCCCGCAGCCTGCCTCCGAGGCCGCCTCGGTCGCGCCGGAAAGCCCGGCGCGGACAGCGGTCGCCGCCGACACCCATTCGCCCGTCACGTCCAAACCAGAGTAAGGTTCATGTCCAGTTGCAAGTACAGGTACCGCTTCCTCCGTCAGGTGGTTCGTCTCGGGGCGCTGTTCGCGGTGCTCAGCGCGGCCGGCGGCTGCTCGGCAATCAGCCGGCTGTCGCAGATCGGCGAGACGCCGAAACTGAACGCGATCGACAACCCGACCACGCAGCCGGGCTACAAGCCGGTATCGATGCCGATGCCGAAACCGGAGACGGTGTCGTTCAGCCCCAACTCGCTGTGGCGCAACGGCTCGCGCTCCTTCTTCAAGGATCAGCGCGCCCACCAGATCGGCGACCTGCTCACCGTGACCGTTGTCATCAACGACCAGGCCAATTTCGCCAACGAGACCCAGCGCAACCAGACCGGTTCGACGGGCTCCACGATCAGCGACTTCATCGGCGCCAAGGCGCTGAGCCCGCAAGCACAGAAGTTTCTGCCGGGGAATCTCCTGACCGCGAACGGGACGTCCCAATTCGACGGCAAGGGCTCGATCCAGCGCCAGGAAAGCTTGACGACCAACATCGCCGCGGTCGTGACCCAGGTGCTGCCGAACGGCAATCTCGTGGTCGAGGGCAAGCAGGAGATCCGCGTCAACCTCGAAATGCGCGAGCTGATCGTGGCCGGCATCGTGCGGCCGGAGGACATCCAGAGCGACAACACCATCGATTCCACCAAGATCGCGCAGGCGCGCATCTCCTACGGCGGCCGCGGCCAGATCATGGACATCCAGCAGCCGCGCTACGGCCAACAGGTGACCGACGTGCTGTTGCCCTTCTAGGCGCATGATCCCCGAAAAGCGGGCACCGGTTTTCGGATCAGGATCATGCGCGCACTTAAAAAAGAGCTCCCGCACTCGATTGCGAACCTAGGCGCAGCAGAGTGTTCCAACGCGGCCCTCGCCAGCTCCCCTGGCGAGGGCCGTGGTATTTTGGGATGGGCTCTCGACATGCGTTGATGGACTTGCTGCGGCCGCCTGGGAATTGCGCCCACGAAGGAGGGGCAGCCCGTGACGTGGCGGCTGGAAGATTAAATTTAATTCATGTTCGCCGCACCACGCCCGCGGCGGTGTTTCACACACTCGGCCGTTGCTGGCCGCGGGCTTCGATGACTTGACGCATTCGTCTAAGGTTGCTTGGACGAAGGACGGCCTGTTCCAATAATGAAGAAGATGAACTGGGGAAACGTGGGCATGCAGAACCTGCTTCAAAAAAAGGATTTCTATGCCGGGCTGTTCATGGTGCTGCTCGGCGCCGGCGTCACCTTGAATTCCACCACCTATCGTTTGGGAACGCTGGCGCATATGGGCCCGGGCATGTTCCCGTTCATGCTCGGCATTCTCATGACCTTTGTCGGCGTTCTGATCTTTGGCGTCGGCGTGGTCACGCCGCTCGATGATGGTGAGCGGATCCTCCCCGAAAGCATGGAGTGGCGCGGCTGGATCTGCATCCTTGCAGGACCGCTGATGTTCATCCTGTTCGGCGAATATTTCGGCATGGCCGCCGCCACCTTCATGTGCGTCTTCATATCGGCGCTCGGCGATCGAACGGCGACATTGAGAGATTCGGCGATGCTGGCGGCAGGTATCACCGTCGTCGGCGGGTTCCTGTTTTCCTATGTCCTGAAAGTGCCCTTCCCGCTGTTCCGTTGGGGATTCTAGATGCTGGCGACCGCTCTCTCCGATCTTTGGTACGGCTTCGGCGTCGCCCTCGAGCCGCAGAACCTGATGTGGTGCTTCGTCGGCGTGCTCGTCGGCAACATGGTCGGCGTGCTGCCGGGAATGGGACCACTCGCCACCATCTCCGTGCTGCTGCCGCTGACGTTCGGCATCAAGCCCGTCGGCGCGATCCTGATGCTGTCAGGCGTGTTTTACGGCGCGCAATATGGCGGTGCGATCTGTTCGATCCTGCTCAACCTGCCCTGCCACCCACCCCACGCGGTGACCTGCCTCGACGGATTCCCGCTGACGAAACAGGGGCGCGGCGGCGCGGCGCTCGGCATTACCGTGATTTCCTCGTTCGTCGGTGCTTCGTGGGGCATCACCGAGATGATCTTTCTTGCGCCGCTGCTGGTGAGGATCGCGCTGCAGTTCGGCCCGGCTGAAATCTGCTCGCTGATGCTGCTCGGCCTGTTGGCGGGGTCGACACTGGCGCGCGGTTCTCCGCTCAAGGGAGTTGCGATGACGCTGGTGGGCCTGCTGCTCGGCATCGTCGGCACCGACATCGAGACCGGAACGCCGCGCTTCACCTTTGGTATCAGCAGCCTGTTTGACGGCGTCGAGCTGGTCGGACTTGCGCTCGGACTGTTCGGCCTGGCCGAGTTCATGAAAAGCGTGAACCAGTATTCCGACATCAACACACGCTACTCCCATGTCGGGATTCGCGATCTGCGCCCCTCGCGCGACGAGTTCCGCCGCGCGATCCCGGCGATGCTGCGCGGGACCATCGTCGGCAGCCTGTGTTCGCTGATTCCGGGAACCGGTCCGACCATCGCCTCCTTTATCGCCTATGCGGCCGAGAAGAAGGTCTCGAAAACACCCGACAAATTCGGCACCGGCATGATCGAAGGCGTCGCCTGCCCGGAGGCGGCGACGCATTCCTCGGTGCAGGGCGATTTCATTCCGACGATGAGCCTGGGCATTCCCGGCGACGCCGTGATGGCCCTCATTCTCGGCGCCCTGATGATTCAGGGCATCGTGCCGGGCCCGCAGCTCATCAGGGAGCATCCCGACATTTTCTGGGGCCTGATCGCCAGCTTCTGGATCGGCAACATCATCCTGGTCATCCTCAACGTGCCCCTGATCGGGCTGTGGGTGAAGCTTCTGATGATCCCTTACAAATATTTGTACCCGAGCGCGTTGTTCTTCGTCTCGATCGGCGTCTACTCGACCAACAACGACATGTTCCAGGTCGCAGAGACCGTCGTCGTCGGGCTTGCGGGCTACCTGCTGCTGCTGCTCGATTTCCACCCGGCCTCCATCCTGCTCGGATTTGTGCTCGGTCCCCGCTTCGAGGAGAACTTCCGCCGCTCCATGTTGATCTCCCGCGGCGACGCGCTGGTCTTCCTCGAGCGTCCGATCAGCGCGTTTTTCCTGTTCCTGTGCGCGGTGCTGATCCTGGGGCAGATCTACGTGCGCTTGCGCAAGCCGAAGGCGATCATCGGTGCGCTTCCTTCGCTGGACGCAATCGGACAGGACAAGCTGGCACCGGAACGAGAGGTGGTGTAGCCGTCCTTACCGCACGGAAAGTGACTCATTTTTCGTCATGGCCGGGCTTGTCCCGCCTGCGCGGCCGAAGCCGCTTCGGCGAGGCGAAGGCCCGGCCATCCACGTCTTTCTTACAAATTGCACCAAAAACGTGGATGCCCGGCACAAGGCCGGGCATGACGAACCACGCTCACCTTTTCCCTTCGATCCCGATCTCGACCAGGTACGGCCGATTCGCCGCCACCGCCTTCGCCAGCGCCGGCGCGATGTCGCCGGCCTTGTCGACGCGGACGGCTTCGACGCCCATGCCTTCGGCGAGCCGCACGAAATCGAGCGCGGGGCCGGTGAGATCCATCTGCTGATAGGGATGCTGCGTGCCGGCCTCGAAATTCTGCCGCCAGACGTCGACATTATGCTTGAGGATCCGGTATTCGCGGTTGGCGAGGATCACGAACACGATCGCGAGCTTGTGGTGGGCCGCGGTCCACAGCGCAGGGATCGAGTACATCGCCGAGCCGTCGCCGGAGATCGCGACCACGGGGCGGTCCGGCATCGCCACCTTGACGCCGATCGCACCCGACAGTCCCTGCCCGATGCCGCCGCCGCGGCCGCCGAAATAATCGCCAAAGCCGCGATAGTCGAAGGCTTGCGCCAGATCGAGGCTCGCGGTGATGCTCTCGTCGACGACAACGACATTATCGGGAAGTCCGCGCCGGATTTCCGCGGCGACCCGCGGCATGGACGTCGGCGTCCTGTCCCAGGCTTTTTCCAGCCGCGCCTTGTACGCGTCCGCCTCCTGCGCCGACTGATCGGCCAGCGAAGCGTTGCGGCGTTGCGCGGCGGATTTGTATTCCGCGCTCGCGTGCGACCGCAGGACGTCCGTCAGCGCAGCCAGGCTCGCCGCCATCTCGCCGACGAGGCCGGCGTCCAGCCGATGGTTGAACGCAAGGCGCTCGGGCGCCTCCTCGATCTGCACCACCGCCGCGGCTTTCGGGAAATGGCCGCCCGGCGCAAACCAGATGTCCTCGAAGAAGGGCCCGCCCAGCAGCATCACGAGATCGGCTTGACCGAGCGTTTTTCGAATCTGCGCGGCGTCGCCGGGCAGTGAGCGCCGGTAATTGGGATGCCCGGTCGGAAACGGCGCGTGCGCCCGCAAGCCTTCGAACCACACCGATGCGCCGATCGTCTCCGCCAGCGCAACCAGGGCATCGGTGGCGTGCGCGCGCGCGACGTCGTCGCCGACCACGATCGTCGGACTGGACGACTTCATGATCAGCGAGGCGATCGCCTGCACACCCATGGGATCGGGATGCGCGGCGCGCCACAGCCGGTCGGGCATGACAGCCTCGACCGCCGTCTCCTGCTCCAGCACGTCGATCGGCAACGCGACGAACACCGGCCCCTGCGGCGCATCGGTCGCGACCTTGAAGGCGCGGCGCAGGACCGGCGCAATCTCGTCGGCGCGCTCGATCTGCACGCTCCACTTGGTGACGGGCGCGGCCATCGCCACGAGGTCATGACCGAGCACGGGAGCTGTGAGCCGCATCCGCGTATCCTGCTGGCCGGCAGTGACCACCACAGGCGAATTGGCCTTGAACGCGCCGTAGATCGCGCCGATCGCGTTGCCGAGACCCGGCGCGACGTGGACGTTGGCGACGCTCGCCCGTCCCGCGGCCTGCGCATAAAAACTCGCGGCGCCGACCGCGACGCCCTCATGCAACGCCATCACATATTCGATCTGCGGAAATGCCGGCAGGCTGTCGAGCAGCGGCGTCTCCGTGGTGCCGGGATTGCCGAAGATGTGGCGCACGCCGTGGGCCACGAACGATTCCATCAACACACGGCGTCCGCGCATCTAAATTTTTCCTGTCCCAAGCTAGTTTCGAGCATGATCGACGCAGCCAATCAGCAAAGGTGTTCGGGCGCAACGGAGATAGAGAAACTCACTCGAACCCCGCCTCGACCCGTCCCAATCCCGCCAGCTCCATCACGACGTGATCGCCCGCCTTCAGCCACACCGTCTTGACGAGACTCCCCGTCAGAACGATCTGACCGGCGTGCAGGCCCCGGCCCTCCTCGGCCAGATGGTTGGCGAGCCAGGCCAGCGCGTGATGGGGATGGCCGAGCACATCGGCGCCGGTGCCGCGGCCGGCCTCCGCGCCGTTGATCAGCGCGCGGCCCTCCACCGCGAGCAGGTCGGGTGCCGCGGTGCGCACGATCGGCTCGCCCAGCACACAGCCGGCTGCGAAGAAGTCATCCGCGACAAGCGTCGGCGCGCCCAAGCTCTCCCATTGCGCATAGCGGTCGTCGACGATCTCGATCGCGGGGAAGTACGCCTCGACCGCCTCGCCCATCCATTCCGCCGTGAAGGGCCGTTCGGTCGGCAACAGATTCCGCGCCAGCCGCACGGCGATCTCGCACTCGACGCCGACGCGCACATAGTCGGCCGCGCGCAGGCGCACGCCGGACTCGTGCACGCCGCGGGCGAACACGCCGCCGCCGCAGGGATGCTGGATGTCGAGATATTGCTGCATCACCTTGCTGGTGCAGCCGATCTTGTAGCCGACGAGCGCACCGGCCTGCGGCAGCAACAGGTCGTGCACCGCGCGCTGCACGTGATAGCCTTCGGCCTCGTCCTTCGGTGCAATGTCGGGCGGCAGCGCTTTCAGCCCAACGCGGTTACGCCGGCTGGTGGCGATGACCCGGGCGGCGGCGACAATCCGATCCATCATCTTTTTCCTTCACGCGAAGCAACAAGTGGTTGAATTCCGGCGGAATCTCTTGGAAAAATGTGACTGCGGTCACGGAAGCTCGCGAGATGCGGACGATATTGGGGTTCGGGGTGAAGGTGTAGGCTTGAGGACACTTAAAGCGGATTCTCTCATGCGTTTGTTCGGGATCATCGCGCTCGCGGCCGGCCTGAGCGGGCTGCTGGCCTCGCCTGCGCTCGCCGAGAAACGCGTTGCGCTGGTCTTCGGTAACGGCAACTACCAGACCGTCAGCCATCTCACCAACCCCTCCAGCGACGCAACGCTGCTCGCCGATACCCTGAAGCAGGCGCGTTTCGACGTCGTGATGCTGCGGATCGACCTCAAGGGCAACGAGATGCGGCGCGCGCTCCGCGAATTCGGCGACAAGGCGCGCGATGCGGACGTCGCGGTCATCTACTATGCCGGGCATGGCATGGAGGTCGACGGCAACAACTTCCTGATCCCGATCGACGCGGTGCTCGAACGCGACACCGACGTCTATGACGAGGCGATCCCGATCGACCGGCTGCTGGTCGCGGTCGAGCCGGCCAAACAATTGCGGCTGATCATCCTCGACGCCTGCCGGGACAACCCTTTTGCCAAGACCATGAAGCGGTCCATCGCCATGCGCGCGATCGGGCAGGGCCTCGCCAAGGTCGAGCCGACCAGCCCCAACACCATGATCGCATTCGCCGCAAAAGCCGGTTTCACCGCCTTCGACGGCGATGGCAAGAACAGCCCCTATGCGACTGCACTGACGGCACATTTGACGACGTCGGGCCTCGACGTGCGCAAGGCCTTCGGCTTCGTCCGTGACGACGTGCTGAAAGCGACCGGCAACAGGCAGGAGCCGTTCATCTACGGCTCGCT
Source organism: uncultured Alphaproteobacteria bacterium (assembly GCA_963821965.1). GTDB lineage: Bacteria > Pseudomonadota > Alphaproteobacteria > Rhizobiales > Xanthobacteraceae > Bradyrhizobium. The sequence continues at coordinate 998,756 of CAWGFY010000005.1, read as the reverse complement.
CGGCGGCAACGACGTCGCGCTGGTGACGGCGCCAGCGCCGGCGGCGGCTCCGACGATCGCTGACCGGAACGAGGCGATCCGGCGCGATTACGAACTCGCCGAACGCGTCGGTACGCGCGAAGCCTGGGACTTCTTCCTCGCAACCTACCCGAACGGCTTCTATTCGAATCTCGCGCAGGCTCAGCGCAACAAGCTGGCCGCGGAGGAGAAGGCGCGCACCGCATCGGACGCGCGCGAGCGCCTCGTGGCGGCAGGCGCAAAGCAAGTCGAACAGGCCGAGGCCGCCGCGCAAGCGAAGACGGCCGAGGAGGCACGCGTCGCCGCCGAGAAACTGAAGGCGCAGGAAGAGGCCAAGGTCGCCCAGGCCGAACGCGCCAATGCGGCGGCTCAGGCCAAAGCCGCAGAGGAAGCCAGGGTCGCCGCCGCCAAGGCAAAGAAGGCGGATGACGAGACGGCCGCGCGCGAGCACACCGCCGCCGAGAAGAAGGCCCAGGAAGCGGCCGCCCAGGCCAGGGCCGCGGAGGAAGCAAGGTTGGCTGCCGAAAAAGTGACGCAGCAGCGTATCGCCAGGGCAGAGGCCGACGCCAAGGCCGCTGCCGAGAAAGCAAAGGCCGCTGAGGCGGCCCGCCTCGCCGAGGAAGCGCGCGCCGCCGAGTTGCAAAAGGCGATCGACGCCGCGAAGGCCGCCGAAGCCGAGCGCGCCAGAGCTGGCGCCGAAGCGAAAGCGCAGGAGCAGAAGCTTGCGTTGCTGAGCCCGTCTGGCAAGCTCGACGACGGCAAGCCGGCCGCCGATCAGGTCCCTCGCCTCTTGCTGACCGAGCTGCGCCGGGTCGGCTGCTTCACCGGCTCGATCGAGGACAACTGGAATAATAACGCCCAGCGCTCGCTCGATCTCTTCAACAAAAGTGCGGGCACCAAGCTCGACACCAGGCTTGCGAGCCTCGATGCGCTCGATCTCGTGCGCGGCAGAAGCGGCCGTGTATGTCCATTGGTCTGCGATTACGGCTATCGGGCGAACGGCGACAGCTGTGTCAAGATCGTCTGCCAGACAGGCTACGAGCTCGGCGAAGACAATAGCTGCCGCAAGGCGACGAAGAAGCCGGTTGAGGTGAAGGGCGATGCGAAACCCGGCGAGGCGCCGCCCGCGACGGCAAAGAGCGCACCGGCCGCGCCAGCGGGCAGCGGCGAGCTATCGCGCTGTGGCGCGACATCCTGCTCCGGCGCGTTAAGCGGCTGCCTCCACAAGGCGGACGCCATCGGCGGCGACCCCGGAAAATGCCAGGCGCGATATCAATATTGCATGAAGACCGGCACGTTCGACGGCCGTTTCTGCCACCACACGGGACTTGCGCGGAACTAGGCCGGACTGACCGCGTGTCACTCGTCGCGATAGACTTTTTCGCGCTTCTCGTGGCGCTCCTGCGCCTCGACCGAGAGCGTCGCGATCGGGCGCGCCTCGAGCCGCTTCAGCGAGATCGGCTCGCCGGTCTCCTCGCAATAACCGTAAGAGTTGTCCTCGATGCGCTGGAGCGCGGCGTCGATTTTGGAGATCAGCTTGCGTTGGCGGTCGCGGGCGCGAAGCTCGATGGCGCGGTCGGTCTCCGACGAAGCGCGGTCGGCGAGATCGGGATGATTGACGTTCTCTTCCTGCAGCGTCTGCAGGGTCAGCTTCGACTCCCGCAGGATCTCGTCTTTCCAGGCCAGCAGCTTGGCGCGGAAATAATCGCGCTGCCGGTCGTTCATGAACGGCTCTTTTTCGGACGGCCTGTAGTTTTTCAGTTTTTCCAAAGGTCAGCCCATTTTCATTTGTGCTGGCGCCTCTCCCTTGGGACGCCAAGCGCCCGGACGGGTCCGTTCGCGCGCGGGTTATATAGCGGCGTCCTGTGACAGACAATATCGATGACGACCACGAAAACAGGCACTTACCGGGGTTTCGGGCAGGAACCTGTGCGCAACTGGAGCCGAAGCGGCGGCAGCCCGATCTGGCGCTCCCGGCGACCCCTAAAACTGGCCGGCTTTGGCGAGTTCGACCTCGACCCGAAGCTCGATCTCGGAAAGGACTGCGTCGAGGCCCGGATCGCCGGAGGAGGATTTCAAATTGGCGGCGGCGTCGCGCAGCCGGCTGACGGTGGAGGCGTTGAGGTTGCCGGAGAGCAGCCCGATCTTGAGGTCGTCGAGCACGTCGAGCGCGCCCTTGCCGCGCGCGACCGAGCGCCGGCGCCGCTCCGCCGGGTCTTCTTCGATACCCTGCAAGGCGAGCAGCGCGTCGATGCCGGCAGCAGCTTTCGGCGCAGTCGCGGCCCGCGTTTCGGAGGCGGTGGACACATCATCCGGCAGCGAGAAGCCGGTCGAACCGGTCCGCCTGGCATTGCCGGTGGGCGATCCGATCGTGGTGCCGTTCGGTCCGTAGATGCGCATCCTCGGCCCTTTCGGGGTGCAGTGTGGTCGTCCGCGAGCTTCGCCGTTTTATGGTTAATGCGGCGTAAACGGCCCGGCAAAAACTGCCGCATGGGGCCGGTTTTTGCCTCGACAGGGCTGATGACTTATCACCGCATCCCGACAATTCTAGAACAAAATCAATCAATTATGCCACAAGCCGGGCTTGGCACGGCCCTCGCATGGTTAATCCCGGATCGATGGCTATGGGAGTGGCTATGCGGTCCCCAGGTTTCGAGGGGAGCATTGGGATGCCCGGCATCCGTGTTTTGAGATTTACGAGGGCAACCTGTGCCGCGCTGCTGGCGCTGGCGTTCTCGGCCGTGTGCGCGCAGGCGACGTCCCGCATCAAGGACCTCGCCAATATCGAGGGCGTGCGGCAGAACCAGCTGATCGGCTACGGCCTCGTCGTCGGCCTCAACGGCACCGGCGACACCCTCAACAACATCCCTTTCACCAAGCAGTCGCTGCAAGCGATGCTCGAGCGCATGGGCGTCAATATCCGCGGCGCCACCATCCGCACCGGCAACGTCGCCGCCGTCATGGTGACCGGCAACCTGCCGGCCTTCGCCACCCAGGGTACGCGGATGGACGTCACCGTGTCCGCGCTCGGCGACGCCAAGAACCTGCAGGGCGGCACACTTCTCGTGACCCCGCTGCTTGGCGCCGACGGCAACGTCTATGCGGTGGCGCAGGGTTCGCTGGCGATTTCCGGTTTCCAGGCCGAGGGCGAAGCCGCCAAGATCACCCGCGGCGTGCCGACCGTCGGCCGCATCGCCAATGGCGCCATCATCGAGCGCGAGGTCGAGTTCGCGCTCAACCGCCTGCCCAATGTGCGCCTGGCGCTGCGCAACGCCGATTTCACCACCGCCAAGCGGATCGCCGCCGCGGTCAACGACTTCCTCGGGGTCAAGACCGCCGAGCCGATCGATCCCTCCACGGTGCAGCTGTCGATCCCTTCCGAGTTTAAGGGCAACGTGGTGGCGTTCCTGACCGAGATCGAGCAGCTGCAGGTCGATCCGGATCTTGCGGCCAAGATCGTCATCGACGAGCGCAGCGGCATCATCGTGATGGGCCGCGACGTCCGCGTGAACACGGTCGCGGTGGCGCAAGGCAACCTCACCGTCACCATCTCCGAAAGCCCGCAGGTGAGCCAGCCCAATCCGCTGTCGCGCGGGCGGACCGTGGTGACGCCGCGCACCAGCGTCGGCGTCACCGAGGATGGCAAGAAATTCGCGGTCGTCAAGGACGGCGTGTCGCTGCAGCAACTGGTCGACGGCCTCAACGGTCTCGGCATCGGACCCCGCGACCTGATCGGCATCCTGCAGGCGATCAAGGCCGCCGGCGCGATCCAGGCCGATATCGAGGTGATGTGATGCAGACGGTAGCGACCGGCTCGTCCAGCCGCATTCCTCCGCAGTTCACCATGCCCGTGCTCAACGGGCGGCCCGACCGAGAATTCGCCGCCGCACTGCAGAAGGTCTCGCCTCAGCAGCAGGCCAAGGCAAAAGCCACCGCCACCGACTTCGAGGCGATGTTTTTGAACTCGATGTTCTCGCAGATGACCGCAGGCCTGAAGGGCGAAGGGCCGTTCGGCGATACGCCCTCGACCGGCGTGTGGCGTTCAATGCTGACCGAGCAATATTCCAGGCAGTTCGCCAAGGCCGGCGGCATCGGCATCTCCAGCGAAGTCTATCGCACGCTGATCGTGACGCAGGCCAAGAGTGCAAACAGCAGTGCAAACCAGGGGAAGACGGCATGAACCCGACCACGCAACGCCGCGAAGTACCCTCCCTCATCCCCGCCGCTGCGACGCAGGCCGAGGCGCGCAAGCTCGCCGAGAACCTGATGGACGCGATGAGCGCGCTGCTCGCGGTGATCGAGCGCGAGACCGAGCTGGTGCGCGCCGGCAAGCTGCGCGAGGCCATGACCTTCGAACCGCGCAAGGCGGAGCTGTCGAAGAACTATGTCAACGCCGTCGGCCAGCTCAAGGCGAACCAGAAGCAGCTGGCGCAGGCCGCGCCCGAACTGCTCAAGACCCTGCATCGGCATCACGACCTGTTCCGGTCGATGCTGCAGATCAATCTCACGGTGCTCGCGACCGCACACGCGGTGTCCGAGAGCATCGTGCGTGGCGTCAATACCGAGATGCAGCGTCGCAGCATGCCCAATACCTATACCGCGGCGGGAAAACGCGCCGCGCCTTCGCCGCGCCACATCACGCCGCTGTCGGTCAGCCGCTCGCTCTGAGCCGACACGACCCTTACAATTTTCATCAAAATCGCGCGCTGATCTCAGCGCGCGATTCATCGCGTTCTCTAACAAAGCATTGAAGTCTGCGCGCCAATATTGCCGGCGGGATCGGGTTGGGATTTGTCTCTGTAAAGCGGCGCCAGGAGGGCTGCCATGAGCACAGATTTCAGCATCAGGCCGGTGGGGTCGCCGGCCCCTTCGCCCGTTGTCGCGCCGTTCAGCCAGGCGACGAGCAACGCTGTTCCGACCGAGTTGCCCGCCAGCCAGAGCGTGACCGCCGCGGATGCGGCTGCACCCGTTCGCAACGATCCGATCGACGTGGTCGAGGATTTCGTCTCGCACCAGGCCTATTTCGATCGCGATGCGCACGCGATGGTCTATCAAGTCGTCAACGACAAGACCGAGCAGGTGGTGACGCAATATCCGGACGAGGCGGTGCTACGGCGCCGCGCCTATTTCCACGCGCTCGACCTGTCGCGCGGCACGCCGCCGCGCGTCATTCCGACCGACAGGCGGGCGTAAGGCTTAGTGCCGCCGATCTGAAGTCCCTGACTCACTCGCTGCAAAATCGGGTTCAGGTACTTCAGATCGAAAGCGGCACTAGAATTATAGATTTGCTAGTTCCCATAACTTGCCGAAGTCCGCAAAAAGGTGTCGCGGCGATGGAGCGCGGACTTCGGAAAGTGGGCACTAGCCGCGGCCGGCGAGGCCGGCGGCGATATTGCAGTTGATGTCGATCAGCGACTTCAGCTTCGAGGGATGCGGATCCATCTGCATCTCGATGGTCTGCTTCAGCACGAAGATGCCGATATTGGCGATGTTCTGCCGGACTTCCAGCGAGTTCGGATTCTCGTTGGCTTCGGCTTCGGTGAGGAAGATCGACCACAGCCTTCGGTTGAACATCAGCGCATTGTGCAGATTGCGGTCCGGGCCCTTCCAGTTGGACTGGACTTCCTGCAGCTGCCTTGCCGCCTTGAGCAGCGCCTGTGCCTCTATTTCCCGGGGAGATGCCGTCGTATGAGAGGTGCGAGCATAGGCTTGAGCGGCATGAGACATTCAGAACACCCGGACTAAGACGCTTGAGAACGCTGGCGAAAGTGCCCAGTTTTTGTACGTGGTTGCCTTTAAAATATGGTTAGCGCGCGCTTCAGTATTTTTACGGTCTCTGCAATTTCAGGTGGTACCGACCGGCCGGGCGCCGCGCCAAACGAAAACGGCGGGGTTGCCCCCGCCGTCCTGCGTATCCTCGGTGAACTGCCGGTCTTAGCGCAGCAGCTGCAGCACGCTGGCCTGCGACTGGTTGGCAAGCGCGAGCGCGGAGACCGCGATCGATTGCCGCGTCGACAGCGCCTGGCTCTTGGCCGCTTCCTCGTTGGTGTCGGCGAGCGTCAGGTTGGAAGAACCGGTCTGCAGCACGTTGATCAGGTTCTTGTTGAAGTCCTGGCGGATCTGCACCACCGACAGGTTCGAACCGAGCGTCGAGGCTTCCGTGCGCAGCGCGTTCGACGCGCTGGTGAGCTTGGCGATCGTCGCGTTGGCCGAATTGTTGTCCAGAAAATCCGTCCCCGCGACCAGCGTACTCAGGCCCAAGCCGGTCGCATTGTAGGTGACGCCACTGATCTTGAGTGTGGATTTGCCGGTTTCGTCGAACGTCAGCTTCAGGTCATCTCCGTTCAGCACGTTGATGCCGTTGAAGGATGCGTCCTGTGCCGTGGTGGTGATCTGCGCAATGACGTTGTTGTACTGGCTGACCAGGTTGGAGCGAATGGTTTGCGAGGCCGGATCGGCAACCGGGGCGGCAACGGCGCCGAATGTCACGGTACCGCCGCCCGTGTTGGTATAGGTCACGGCACCGATGGTCGACGAAGCTGCGTCGTTGGTCGTGGTGATGACCAGCTTGTTGGCGTTGTCGAGGCTGGCACTCAGGTTGTTCGCCGCCAATGCGGCGTTGAGCTGAGCCAGCGACTCGCTGGCGCCAAAGGTAATGCTGGTCGCCGTTCCACCACCGGTCGCGGCGATCGCCAGAACGTCGCCGTTTTTGATGGTAACGCCGTCCACCAGGTTGGCCGCAGTGCTTCCAACTCCAAGGGCCGCATTGGAGCTAACCGTGGACTTCGGCGAATAACCGACCGTGGTCTGCAAAGCCTGATTGGCGATCGACTTGGCGGTATCGACCAACTGCTGCAGCGAGGTCAGGCCGGTGTTAGCGGCCTGCAGCACCTGCACGCCGTTGCCGATGGCGTCGAGCAGATTGGAGATGTCATTGGCGCGATTATCGAGACCCTGGGCCGTGAAATAGTTGGTCGGGTTATCGAGCGCCGTGTTGACCTTCTTGCCAGTGGCGAGGTTGTTCTGGGTGGTCGCGAGCAGCGCGGCCGTCGACTGCAGCGAGAGCAGGTTCTGGCGAACCGATGCCGAAAGAACAATACCGGACATGTGAGTCAAACCTTGTTAGTGGACCGTCTCCATTTCTAGGGAGGCACGCTTAAATTACGGTTAATGGCGATTTAAATAAGTGAGTTAATGAATCCTTACCTCCCGCCGCAATAGGGCGAGGGCTCCACTCCAAAGCAAAAACGGCGGGGTTTCCCCCGCCGTTTGCATTCCTTTTTTGCTGTTTCGCGCGATATCAGCGCAGCAGCTGCAGCACGCTGGCCTGCGACTGGTTGGCGAGCGCGAGCGCGGAGACCGCGATCGACTGGCGGGTCGACAGCGCCTGGCTGTTGGCCGCTTCCTCGTTGGTGTCGGCCAGCGTCAGGTTCGACGAGCCGGTCTGCAGCACGTTGATCAGGTTCTTGTTGAAGTCCTGACGGATCTGCACGATCGACAGGTTCGAACCGAGCGCCGAAGCTTCGCTCCGGAGTGTGCTGCTTGCGGCCGAGAGCTTGGTCAGCTGGGCGTTCGCGGAGGTGTTGTCCAGGAAGTCGGTGCCCGAGACCAGTGCACCAAGGCCAAGGCCAGCCGCGTTGAAAGTCACGCCCGATATGCTGAGCGTCGACTTGCCGGTTTCATTGAAGGTCAGCTTCAGCGTATCGCCGTTCAGCAGGTTGATGCCGTTGAACGACGAGTCCTGCGCAGTCGTGGTGATCTGCGCGATGATGTTGTTATACTGGCTGACCAGGCTGGAGCGGATGGTCTGCGAGGATGGATCGGCAACCGGCGCAACAGCGGTTCCGAACGTCGTAGTACCTGGAGTTGAACCGGGAGTGATCGTACCGATCGTTTGCCCAGCATAGTCGTTGGTTGTGGTGATGACGAGGGTGCCGCTGGCAATGCTGGCCGTCAGACCGCCGGCCGCCAAAGAGGTGTTCAGCTGATCGAGTGACTCGCTGGCGCCGAAGGTGACGGTGAATGCGGGGAGCTCCCCGCTCGCGGCGAAGGCAAGAGTCTGATTGGCCTTGAAACCGACACCGTCCACGAGATTGGTCGCCGAGGCGGTGCCAACAAGGGCTGTCGAAGTTGATGTCGACTTGGATGTATAACCGGCGGGCGCCTGCAGCACCTGGTTGGCGATCGACTTGGCGGAATCGACCAGGCTCTGCAGCGAGGTGATGCCGGTGTTGGCGGCCTGCAGGACCTGCACGCCGTTGCCGATGCTGTCCAGAAGATTGGTGATGTCGCCGGCGCGGTTATTCAGTCCCTGTGCCGTGAAGAAGTTGGTGGGGTTGTCGAGAGCCGAGTTGACCTTGTTACCCGTGGCCAAGCGGTTCTGGGTGGTCGACAGCAAGTCAGCGGTCGACTGGAGCGAGAGCAGGTTCTGGCGAACCGAGGCTGAGAGAACAATACCGGACATGGCTTTTCCTTCTGGCTGTTGGAGTCATTTCTATGACCTGAAAACCGATACGCCCCGGAAGGTAAACAAAAGCCTGAAGGAGGCTGTAGTCGCGCGCTGAGCGATTGCTATGGTTGAGATCGTCTTAATGGACAGGCGCGAGGGCTGGCTGGATAGCTTCGGCGCGTGAGAGAAAGCGGCCTGCAAGTCGTTGCATCGAAATTCCGTTTACCGGGCGTTAACCATGATCGTAAAGGATTGCGCCGGCCGGACCGCAAGCGCCGGCAAAATACTGGCGAGGCCAATACTTTCGAGTTCGCTGTAGTGATCGCCGACGTCAGAAGGCAACGGAGCGCAATATGGCCCTGAAAGTCGAATTGAAACCGCGCGAACGCATCATCATCGGCAACTGCGTGATCACCAATACCGATCAGCGCGCGCGCCTCTTGATCGATGGCGACAACATCCCGATCCTGCGCGAGAAGGACATCCTGACGCCGGAGACGGCGGATACGCCGGCCAAGCTGATCTATCTGGCAGTGCAACTCATGTACATCTCGCCGGATGCTCACGCCAGTCACGGCACCTATTTCAACCTGATTCGCGATCTCGTCACCGCGGTGCCGAGCGCCTGGCCGCTCATAGAGGGAATCAACAACCAGATTCTCAGCGGCGACCTCTATCAGGCGCTGAAGGAAGCCAGGAAGCTCGTCGCGTACGAGAGGCAACTGCTCGACCAGATCGAGGAGTTGCGCGCAAGTGAACGCGCCGTCAGCAGCGCGGCCTGAGCCACGTCTCTAAACTACCGCCGCCTCGGTTACGGACTGTTGACCGAGGCTAGTGGTCCAATTCCAACATTCGCATCCCCTCGCGGCAGGCACTTTTGCGAATGTTGGAATCAGAGGACCACTAGAAAATATTGATTCTAGTGGAGCTTTGGATTTGACGTTCGCTTCGCGAGTTCGTGGCCTGTTGGATAGCGAACGTCAAATCCGCTCCACTAGCGGCACGTCGCGCCCCGAATTCCAGCACGGCGGCAACCAGCGCATCGACATCGCAAGCGTCGGTGCGGTGGTTGACGATGGCGCAGCGGATCGCAAGCCGGCCGTCAAGCACCGTGGTCGAGGGCGCGGCGATGCCGGATTCCTGGAGATTGACGACGATCTCGCGATTGACCCTGTCTGCATCCGCTGCGCGGTAGCGGAAGCACACGATGTTGAGATTGACCGGCGCCAACAGTTCGAGGCGCGGCTCGGCGCGCACGCGGGCCTCGAGATACGAAGCCAACGCGCAACTGTGCGCGATGATCGCCCCCAATTTGTCCGTGCCATAGGTCTTCAGCGTGAACCAGGTCTTCAGCGCGCGGAAGCCGCGTGACAGGTCGACGCCAAGATCGCAGGGCCATTCGGAGCCGGCAGCGAGTCCGCGCGTCTCCCGGCGCAAATAGGCAGCAGGCGCCGCGAACGCGTCCTTGTGGCGGTCGCCGTCGCGCACCAGGAGAAAGCCGGCGTCGTAGGGCACCTGGCCCCATTTGTGGAAATCGAATGCAATCGAATCCGCCTGCTCGATACCGGCGAGCCGTGGCGCGAGCTCCGGCGAGAGAATGCCGAGCGCACCGAAGGCGCCGTCGACGTGAAACCAGAGTTTTTCCTCGCGGCACAGCGCAGCGACAGATTCGAGATCGTCGATCGCGCCGATGTCGACGGTGCCCGCAGAAGCAACAACCAGAAACGGTTTTAGCCCGATAGCGCGGTCGCGAACGATCTGCTCGCGCAGCGCGTCGATGTCGATCCGATGTGAATCGTCTGTCGCGACGCAGCATAACGCGTCGCTGCCGAAGCCTGCGATATCCATCGCCTTGGTGATACAGCCATGAGCCGCTTTCGAGGTGTAGGCGGTCAGGAGCGCGCCCCGATCGCCGATACCATGCTGACGTACCGGCTTCCCGAGCGCGCAGGTGCGTGCCACCAGCACCGCCATCAGATTGGCCATCGACGTGCCCGTAACGAACAGCCCGCTGGCTTCCGCGGGAAAACCGAACATCTGACGGACCCAGCCGACGACCTGCCGTTCGACCTCGATCGGAATGTGATCGCGTCCGCCGAGATTGGCGTTCAGCCCGGCCGCGAGCATCTCCGCGAGCATGCCGACCGCCGAGCCGCCGCCATGCACCCAGCCCATGAAGCCTGGATGGACATTGCCTGTCGCATAGGGCGCGATGAAATCGGTGAAGGTACGATAGACGTCGGCGGGCTCATTCGCCTTGCGCGGAAGCTCCTCGCGAAACTGCGCACGCACCACATCGGGAATCGGTTGCCACACCGGACGCTCGCGAATGGTGGCGACATAGTCGATCATGTCATCGAGCATACGATGACCGAGCGCGCGAAGTTCAGTCCAGTCTGACGGATCGAGTGTCTCGCCTGAGGCGAGTTGCGCAGTCTGGCGCAACATCCTGGTCACGCCGCGCGCTCCGCGAGCCGCTCGGCATGCCGTTCGAGCATCGCGGCAAAGGCATCGAACACCTTGCGCATCTGTGGCGGCTTGTAGGGAAACAGCTCCGGCGAATCCATATTGTGCACGACGGCGGTGTTGTCGGCTTCGAAGATCAGCAGCGACCCGTCCTTCGTTTCCGCGCAATCCACCGTAAAATAGTCGAGGCCGATGCGGTCGGCCATCGCGTCCAGCGCGGACTGATGCCGCCGTCCGAAGCCGATGTCGAAGGTCCGCATGAACGTCTCTTCCTCGAGACGCTTGGCCGCACTCTCCGCCATGCCGGCGTTGAGGTACCAGATGTCCCAGCGCTCGGCGATCGCCATGTGACAGGCATAAGCGCGGCCATCGACGAATACGACGCGATACTTGCGAAACAGGCCGTCGGCGCTCGCATAATCGACAAAGCGCGAGATGAAGAACAGCTCGCCTTCGTGCTCATCGAGATAGCACGTCAGTGCAGCAGCATCGTCGATCCTGGCGAGACCATTACCCGCATGCGATCCGCGCGGGCGAACGATGACGGGGAAAGCGAGGCCCTCGGCAATGTCGGCGAGCATCTCGGCCGAGCGCGTCACCTCCTCGAGACGTTCGCGCGCGACCACCAGCGTCGCCGGAATTTCCAGGCCATCGATGCCATCGAGCAGGCGATACAGCTTGTCGCGGTCGAGACTGCCGACCAGTGCCGGCGGATTGAGCAGCGGGCGAGGCCAGCGCGGCGCGACGGCGTCGATCTTGCCCAGCGCGTCGCGGCAATCCTCGGAGTCGGATGCGATCACGATTGCGACGTCATGGTCGGGTAACGGCACCGGCAACTCCGCGCCAGGAATGACATACAGCACCATCAGCTCGATGGCGGATTCCTCCAGCAGGAATTCGATCGGCGTGTTGCTGCCCATGTCGGTCGGCGCCGCCAGCGCAAGTACCCGCAGCCGTGGATTGCTCGACGCACAGGGCGAACGATAGAGCCGGTGCGATTTCAGGACTTCCTGCTGAAGCGACAGTCCCGTCGGCTTGTCGCCGAGCAACTGCGCGATCAGAGAGAGGTCGAGTCCCTCGCCCGCCTCCACCGTGCCGTCATGCAACTTCGCGATCAGTTCGCGCCAGAGCGGACGAAGGTCCTTGCCGTCGAAGGCCATCTTGGCAAGCTTCGCCATGCCGATGCGATCGGCGCAGGCCGGTTCGGTCACTTCGAGGCGTTCATCGACATCAAGCTGCATCAACAACTCCGAAAGTGGAAAGGGCCGGTGGCGGCGCCGCAGGATCATCTTGCGCTGGCGGCACAATCTCATGCGGCGTCCACCGAAGCGGGCGCCGGTGCGAATTGCGAGGCGACATCGCCATGGAAGACCGACGGCCCGACATGATCGAGGCGGCTGTCGAGATCGGCCCAGATCTCGCCGCCGATATCGGTCCAGCGTTTGCAGAAGGCGAAGTCCTCGCTGAGATAGGTGCCGTCAGCCGGATCGATCAGGCATTCGAACAGCGCGAACCGGTTTTGGCTTCCGGCCAGCGCATCATGCGAATGCTCGCGATGGAATTGCAGCGATGCGTAGTGCGCGCACATCGTCTCCAGCACGTGGCGGCGGATCATAAGGAACCCGGTGCCGGCGTAGCGCACGCGGGTGAAACCGCTGACGACCACTACGCGATCGGGGTCGTTGACCTCGAGCACGTAATCGAGCGAGGCCGCGGGCAGGTTTGCCCTCCCCGCCTGCATCGCGCGCGTGGCCTTGTCCCAATTCACGCGCTTGATCGGATAGACGCCGGCGACGACTTCGGCGCCGCTTTCGATCAGGCGGAACACTTGCTGCGGCGTAAATCCGATATCAGCGTCCACGAACAGGAGATGGGTCGCGGTGGGGTCGTCCAGAAACAGCGTGACCAGATTGGCGCGCGCCCGCGTGATCAGCGCGTCGCCGTCGCGCATGTGCAGCGTCAGATCGACATTGGACATGCCATGCAGCGCCCGCTGCAAGGCAAAGACCGAGCTGGCATAAATGCTCGATACCTGCCCGCCGAAACAGGGCGTTGCGACCACCAGATGAATGCGATCGGTCATGACTGGCTCCGAAGCCGCGGGACCGATCCGTCCCGCACTTGTCACCAAACCGTAAATAGACATGGTTAATGGAAGCCTAACGCCCCTCCCCGTCGAACTCCGGATCAGGCGATCGGCAGGAACTTGACCAGACTGAGCTGCGATAGCATTGAGGTGGTTTGGTAGGAGGCCTGCAGGCTGTTCTGCAGCGCCAGGATCTGGCTCGCGACCTGGTCCTGCGAGATGCCCTCGGTATCCGCGATCAGGTTCTGCAGCGCCGTCTGGGTCTGGGTCTGGCGCGCCTGCGCATCCTTCATCGAGTTTTGCGCGGTGGCGAAATCGGTCTGCATATCCTGGATGGTCTGCTGGCCCGGCTGCGGCGTCAGATTGGCCGCGATACGTTGACTCAAGGCCGCGACTGCGTTCGGTGAATTGGTCCCGTTCGGCGGCAGCGTCACGGCTGCATAGACCGAGATCGATTGCAGCGCCTGACGGATTGCCTGTTCATTGGCCTGCGCGCCGAACTGCACGGTCTGTGAGGAGTCGACCCGCACCGAGGCGGTCGAGCGCGCCGGCCCCGGTCCGGAGTTGCCGGTGTACCAGGCGACTGTGTTGGCCGAACCGTTGACAAGGGTGGTCGCGGAGCCCAGCGGCGTGCCGCCGACCCGGAGCGGCGGGGTGGCCGCGGTCACCGTGCCGCTGAAGCCGAGCTTGGCGAACGCGGCCGCGTTCGAGCTCGTAATCGACAGGCTGGAGGCGTTGTCGGTGTGGACGCTGATCACACCGCCATGAATGGTCGACGGCGTCGACGTGCCGGTGATCGCGTCGATCTTCGACAATAATGTCTGGACGTTGTCGGTGACATTGAGCTGGTTGCCGGTGGCGCCCGAAGCGACGAAGGTGATCGGCGTGCCATTGACGGTGATGCTGTCGCCCGGCGCAAAGCTCGCCTGCAACGAGTCGGTGCCCGCGGCGCCCGACAACGCGGTCGCGCCGGTCACCGCTGCCGGCGGAACAACCTGGTTGTTGACGGCGCTGCCGGTCGCCGTACCCGCGTTGTTGAAGAAATTGTCTCCGGCTGCGACGGCCGAAGCCGCGACCAGCGACGTGCCGGCCAAGGTGCCGATCGCCGAGGTCAGCGCAGTCTGCAGGTTTGCCGCCGTCGCCGCGGTCGTGGCGCCGATGGTGAAGCTGCCGGACGGCGGCGGCGTGCTGCTCGAGGCCGTCAACCGAATGGATTCGGTCGTACCGTCGGGAAGGTTGAACGAGAAGCTGATCTGGTCGCCCGGGTTTGGATTTCCGGCGGTCATGTCGACGGACACCGCCGCCGGCGAGCCGGACGGCCCGGCGACCACAGCGTTGGTCAGCGACGACGACACCGAGTTGAGCTTCAATCCGAAAGGCGAGCCCGCGACGTCCTCGGCAACGTTCAGCGAGGTCGTGGTCGGCGCCGAGATGACGAGACGGCCGAGCCCGCTGGCGCCGAGGTCGGCCTGCTGCCGTTCGGAGATCAGCTGCTTCAGCCCGGCCTTGCCGGGGGTGCCGTCGAGGATGTCGTCGGTGGAGGCGACCGCCGGCGTGCCGATCGCATTGCCCGAGAAGATATAGCGGTCGCCGACCTGTGTGTTCAGGATGCCGACGACGGCGGACAACTCAGACAACGCGTTCTCCTGGCCGATACTCTGACCGCTCGCGGTCACGTCCACCGGCGTGGCCGATGCGTTACCCTGCACCTGGCCTACGGTCTGGTACAACGACTGCAGCGCGGTGTTGGCCGCACTGACGATCGTGTTGACGTTGGTCATGGTGTCGCCGAACGCGGCGATATTGGCAAGCTGCGAGCGTGCGGCGATGGCAAAACCTTCGTTGGTGCCCATGCCGGAGTAGACGGGCGACTTCACTCCGCTCGAGAGCTGCGTCGACAGGTCCGCCAACTGCTTGTTGATGTTCTGCACGGACTGACCGAGCAGGGACGAACCGTAATTGATGCTGCTGACTGACATATCCTACGCCTTACCCGTTGGCCTGCAGCAAGCTTTGCATCATGCTTTGCACGACCGACATGATGTGGGCGTTGGCTGCATAGGTATTCTGCACCTGGATCAGGTTCGCCATCTCGGTGTCGATGTTGACGCTGGCGGTGGAGTCGAACTTCTGTTGCAGCGTCGAGACCACGACGCTCTGGCCCTGCTGCAATTGCGTGGCGACCGTGGCGGCATTGCCCTGCTGGCTGATGAATTGCTGCAGGTAGCTCGTGAGCGAGCCCTTGAACGGCTGCGTCGCCGAACCCAGGCCCGTCGACGGCGAATAGCTGAAGGTCGAGGAAGTCAGCTGCGTGAACAGGAAATCAGAGCGCGTGTTGTCGCCGCTCGGCGTCGTCGGCGAGGTCGAGTAGATCGAGAGCTTTGAGGGATCGGCGACAACGGCTGCATTCACCGTGATGCGCCCGGCAAGGCCGGTCATCTGCGGGCCGCGCCCGGTATATTGACCGGTGTAGAGCGCCGTGCCGTCGGTGAAGAGAGGCAACTGCGGGTTACCGCTTGTCAGGGACGTGATCGTCCCGGTGGTCGACGCCGCGTTGACGCTCGCCGCACCCGATCCCAGGATATTCAGCGTCGAGCCTGAGCCGGTAAATTGCAGGCCGAGTCCGCCGAGCGCGGTGCTGAGCTGCGACAGTACCGAGGCCGTGCCAAGCGAGAAGTTGACGCCGACCAGCAGCGGGTTCGGGTTGGCACCGTTCTGCAGCGGCAGCGCGGTCGGATCGGTCACGTTGACGATCGAGATCTGACGCTGCGTGTTCGTCGCGCTGTCGGTGTAGGTGACGTTGACCGTGTTGCCGGCAAGAAGACCGGACGTATCGACGCTGAAACCCGGCGCCGGCGGACCGGCTACGGCCGTGCCGGCCGTGGTCAGGTCGGACAACGATGACGCCAGGGTCGCGGCCATCTGGTCGACCTGGGTCTGCGCCTGCACCAGTGTCTTGTCGCGCAGTTTCAGGTCGGCGGCGATCTGACCCGAGCTGACGACATTGTTGGCGACGACATCGATGTTGGCGCCATTGGGCAGACGGAGGTTCAGCGATCCGGCGGTGTTCTTGGCCGGGTTCGTGTCGTAGAGCGAATTCGCGGTCAGCGCGCCCGGTGAGGAATAGACGAACTGCGAAGCAAGCCCCGCACCGACAAGCTGGATGCCGGATGTCGTGAAGATGCTGGCAGAATTCGACGAGTCCGTCACGACGCGGACATCGACCAGCTTGGAAAGATCGTTGATGGCATTGTCGCGCTGATCCATCAGCGTGGCGGCTTGCGGGTCGGTCGACGACAATCCCTGGAGTTTGGTGTTGATCTGCGCGATCTGGTTCAGGTCGGCATTGGCTTGCGTCGCTGAATTGCCGAGATCCTGCGCGACGTTGGAGCGTAGCGACTGAATGCCCTGGGTCGTGGTGTTGAGCTGCTGCGCCAGCGATTGAGCCGACGACATCACCACGCCCTGGGCGGAGAAGTTGCCGGGATTGTTCGACAGCGACTGCAGCGCGGTGGTGAAGTTGTTGAGTGCCGTCTCCAGCGTGCCCTCGCCGCCCGGCGTGCCGTAGACGCTCTGCAGTTGATTCAGGATGTTGGAGATCTGGGTAGCATAGCCGTTACCGCCGGTCTCCGTGCGCAACTGGTTCTGCACGAACAGGTCGAGCTGGCGATTGACGCCGGTCGTGATGATGCTCGATCCGAAG
This sequence comes from uncultured Alphaproteobacteria bacterium, assembly GCA_963821965.1. GTDB lineage: Bacteria > Pseudomonadota > Alphaproteobacteria > Rhizobiales > Xanthobacteraceae > Bradyrhizobium. Next base: position 982,034 of record CAWGFY010000005.1, on the reverse strand, counting down.
TCGCCGCTGCCGACCTCGATCTGGTTGGGATTCTGCACGACATAGCCGGGCGTCTGCGCGTTGGAGACGTTCGACGAGATGATGGACAGCGCGGCCTGGTTGGCGCGCAGTCCTGCCATCGCGGTGGCAAGGGACGAACTCAAACCCATCTCAATCGCCCGCTTTGAATGACATCAGGGAACGCCGGCCTTTCGATCAGCGCAGCACGTTGAGGAGATCCTGAACCATGTTGTTGGCCGTGGTGATCACCTTGGTGTTCGCCGAGTAGGCCTGTTGGGTCACGATCAGCTTGGTGAACTCATCGGCGATGTCCGTGTTCGATCCTTCCAGCGACGATCCCGAGATCGAGCCGGATGCCCCGAGAATTGCCGGACCGGAAAGATCGGTCACCTCATAGGCGCCGCCGTCGAGCGCCTTGAGGTAATTCGTGCCGTTGAAGTGGGAGAGCGTGACCGAAGCAAGATCGATGTTCTGGCCGTTGGAGAAGGTACCGACCACGAGGCCGCTGTTGTTGACCGCCACCGACTGGAGCTGACCAGCCGCGAAGCCATTCTGCGAGATGCCGTTGACGGTGGCGGCACCGCTGGAGCTCGCAAACTGCGTGAGTCCGCCGGTTGTGACGTTGATGTTCAGATTTCCGAGCGACAGGTTGTCCACGGTGACATTGGGGATGCCGATCGCCGATCCGCTCGGGGAGGCCAGCGATCCGTCGGCGGCGAAGACGAAGTTCGTGCCCACGTTCACCCAGGCGTTGCCGGTGGCCGTCGGGGTCGTCGAGGTCTGGTAGAATAGGTTCCAGACGTCCTGATGACCGCCGCCGAGCGTGGCGCTGTCGACCTTGGCCCAGCGCAGTTGCAGGTTCACGGGCGTGCCGGCGGAGTTGTAGGTGGTGACGGCGCCGCCGCTGATGCTCTCATTGGTGAACGTGGTGACGTCGTTGCCGACGACCACGCCGGTGCCCGGATCGGAGGTGCGGGCCTGGTTCACCGGTGAGGTGAGGCCGAGCGCGGAAAACCCACCCGAAGCGCTGGTGATGGTCAGGGTCTGGGACGTTCCCGTGTGCAGCGTGATCTGCCCCGCCGCGCTGATCGTTGGGTTCACGCCGGTGATCGAGCCGATCTTGCCGAGCAGCGTGCCGACGGTGTCGGTTACGTTGACGTCGTTGCCAGTGGCACCTGACGCAACGACGTGGATGGTTTGGCCGTCGACGACAATCGTGTCGCCGGCAGCAAAGTTGGTGGTGAGAGAGTCGGTACCGGCGCCGCCGGACAGCGAGGTCGCCGCGCTGATGTCACCGCCGAGCTTGTTGAGGACCGGAGTGGTGCCGGAGGTGGTGGCGTCGAGAAAGGATGTCGATCCCACCGGAATCGGGTTGCTGGAAAAGTCCGCAGGATTGAGGCCGCCGGCCGCCGTGATCGTGCCGGTGGCAGCCGTGGTGCTTGCGGGCGTATTTGGCTGGGTCGGCAGGTTCGCGGCATAGGTGATGGCAGTGGTCGCCTGCGCCGGAACGAAGTTGTTCTGGAATTGCAGGACCTGCGGGACGTTGCCCGTCGGGTTGCCGGTCTTGGGGTCGACCGTGATACCCATCAGATAGTAGCCGGCGCCATTGACCAGGTTGCCGTTGGCATTGACCTGGAAGTCGCCGCGTCGGGTGTAATCGGTGACGCCGTCGAAAACCGGGACGTTGTCGGTGATCGCCGTCGGCTTCTGCACGGAGAAGAAGCCGTCGCCATTGATCGCCATGTTGGTGGCGACAGTGGTGGATGAGACGGTGCCCTGGGTGGTGATGGTCTGCTGCGAGAGCGCGGTCACGCCGCCCGCGACCTGCTTGTTCGAGACGGTGGAGTCAGGGATGAGATCCTCGAAGGCGGTACTGATGCCCTTGTAGCCCGTGGTCGAGGCGTTCGCGATGTTGCCGGAAATGTTCTGCAGCGCGAAGGACTGCGCCTGCAGGCCGCCTACCGAGGTGTTCAATGCGTCGAAGATACCCATAACAATGTCTCCACTTTCATCGGGCGGCCATCACAGGCTTTGCCGCAATTCGCTGGAGACTGTCGCAAGCGTTATGCCAAGATGGAAAAGCGCGTCAGATCAAATGCTTGAATGAAAATGCCCCGGTCGAATGACCGGGGCACAATTGCCGGGCCGGCAACTCTTGCCGGGCGAAACAAAGCGTTTTCGAGCGAAGTGGGTACCGGTTCGCGTGAAGAAAACGCGTCAAGAAAGAAGTTCTCAGCTGGCCTGCGGCCCCGCCGGATGGAACACCAGCGCGAAGCCGTCCATGCAGTAGCGCAGGCCGGTCGGCTTCGGGCCGTCGTCGAAGACGTGGCCGAGATGGCCGCCGCAGCGGCGGCAATGCACCTCGGTGCGCAGCATGCCGAAGGTGCGGTCTTCGGTCTTGCCGACCGCGTTCTCCAGCGGCTGATAGAAGCTCGGCCAGCCGGTGCCGCTTTCGAACTTGGTGTCGGATGAGAACAACGGCAGGTCGCAACCGGCGCAGGCAAAGATGCCCTTGCGATGCTCCTTCAGAAGCGGGCTCGAGCCCGGCCGCTCGGTGCCCTCCTTGCGCAGGATCTCGTATTGCTGCGGCGTGAGCTGCGCGCGCCACTCGGCGTCGGTCTTCTCGATCTCGAACTTCTCGGCGGCCTTCGCTGGCGTCGCCCTGAGCCAGCGGAATGCGGCAAGGCCAAACAGGCTGGCCAGCGAGGCGAGCAGGATGCGGCGGTCAAGCATCTGGTGTCTCCATACAGCGGTTCCTAGTACTCCGATTCCGAAGTTCGCATTATATCGCGGCGCCTTCGTCTGCGAACTTCGGAATCGAAGAGCACTAGCAAACTATCGTTCTAGTGCGGCTTTGACTTTGAAGTTCCGATGGCGAGCGCGCGGCACAATTGATCGGAACTTCAAAGTCGCCGCACTAGCCAGTTACGGTTCGTGACAGCAGAAGTTACATCGAGATTTGCGAAATTATTTCACTTTCATGCGAGCGAATAACCGGGCCTAGCCGCCCTCCCCGGCCTGGCTTGCAGGCGGAGGCGGCTCAGGCGGAGGTGCAGCGGGTGGCGGCGGACGCACCGGCCGCGGACGGCCGGGCGGCGGTCGCCGTGGGGCAGTTGGGCGCGACGCAGCCTGGCGGTTGGCCTCGGCCAGACGCGCCTCGCGCAAACGCTCCTGGATGCGCGCCCGTTCGCGGTAACGCGCCAGCGCGCCAGATGTCGCCGAGCTTCCCCGGCCCCACATCCCGACGATCTGTCCGGCGACACGGCCGATCGGACCTCCTGCCCAAACCAGCTCGAATGGCGAGAACAGCCGCCAGCGCTCGTCGCCCCAGAGGATGCTTCGCGCGATCAGCTGGCCCGCCATCGCCGAGGTGTTGAGGCCCTGGCGGCCGAAGCCGCTCGCGACCCACAGGCCTTTGCGCAACTGTCCGATCTGCGGCATGCCATGCACGGTCTGCCCGACAGCCCCGCCCCAGACTTCGGATATTTTCACGCGGCCGAGCTGCGGGAAAATCGTCCGGATTCTGCGAGCGATGCTGCCGGCATAGCGCCGCGGCCGCATGCCCCACGTCGTTTCCGGGCTCGCCCACATCAGGCGATCGCCGTCGACGATGCGGAAATGATCGATGCCGTCGGTATCGGTCACCGGTCCCTTGAAGGCGATGACCTCGCCCAGCCGCTCGCCGAGCGGCTCGGTGACCCCGGCATAGCGCCAGACCGGCAGCAGCGTATCCGACAGGCGCCGCAGCGGCGCGCCGAGATGGACGTTGCCGGCGAGCACGATATGCGAGGCGCGCAGACGCGCCGACGGCGTCACGATGCGCTTGCGGATCCCCGAGGAATCCACGCTGACGACCGGGGTGTCCTCGAAAATACGCGCCCCCGCGCGCCGCGCCATCGCGGCAAGGCCATGCACATATTTGCGGCCGTCGATCTGGAACGCCTTGGGATAATAGACGCCGTGGAAATAGCGGTCGGTCTTGAGCTCGCTGCGCACGCGGTCGACCTGCCAGCCTTCAACTTCGGTCTCGAAATCTTCCGACAGCATCTGCAATTGGCTGATCAGGCGATCGCCGACATCGACATTGGAGACTTCGAGCGCACCCTCGGAGAGCCCGATGCCCGGCATCTGTTCTTCGGTTGCCGTGGCGCGGACGAACTGGGCGCCCTCTTTCGACAGCGACCACAATTCGCGGGTGTCTTCGAAGCCGATGCGCTCGATCAGCTCGCCGATCGGCAGGCCATAGCCAGGCATGACCGTGCCGAGCTGATTGCCCGAGGCGTTCCAGCCGACATGCCGGCCTTCGAGCACGGCAACGCTTGCGCCGAGCCGCGCCGCCTCCAGCGCCACCGTCAAACCGGCAAGGCCGGCCCCGACCACGCAAATATCGACGTCAAGATCGAAGGACAGCCGTGCGCGATCTCGCGCGGCGGCATCCGCTCCCCTGCTTGTGGAAGTCTCATCCATGTCGTTTTCTTGACCCACCCATCCGTTGTTTCTTACGAACACTTGGCTTGCTTGTCACCTTGTCCCGGCATTGAAGCTATACATTAAATACAACCAAACGAATCGAGTTTACCGCCCATGCGCCGTCTGATGCTGCTGCGTCACGCCAAGACCGAAACCGACGCACCTTCGGGCCGCGACCAGGACCGGCGGCTCGACGCGCGCGGCCACCGGGATGCCGCCGGGATCGGCGAGTGGATCGGAACGCATCCGCCCTTTCCCGACCATGTGATGGTTTCACCAGCGGTGCGGGCGGTGCAGACCTGGGACATCGCCTGGGAGGCAATGAAGGAACACGCGCCACAGCCGCAGATCGAGCTGGTGCCGGAACTTTACGGCGCCGATGCGACGCAATTGTTGCTGAGCATCCGCCAGGCCGCGGCAACCGATCCAAAGCTGCTGCTGCTGGTCGGCCACAATCCCGGAATGCACGAGCTGGCGCTGGCGCTGATCGGGACCGCCGATCCAGCCTCCCGGCAGGCGCTGTCGGACAATCTGCCGACCTCGGGGCTTGCCTTGTTCGACTTTGTGACAGACGACTGGAACGACGTGGCATTCCGCCGCGGACGACTGATGTTGTTCGTCAGCCCGAAGCTGTTGAAGCAGGCATGAGGTTGTAACACGGCAATTCGTGTTAGTATGACGACACAGGGGAGGCGCAGATGTTCAATTCCATTCTCGTGCCGATCGATCTCGCCGATACCGATCTGGCAAAGCCCGCGATTGCGACCGCCGCGACGCTTTCGCAGACTTGGAGCGGTTCGGTCCGCCTGCTGAACGTGTTGCCGATGACGCCAGTGATGCTGGCCGAATATGTGCCGGCGGATTTCGACGTCCAGCAGCGCCAGACTTCCGAGGAAGCGCTTGCGATCGTGGCGCGCGAATCCGGCATCGAGCCGTCCAGGATTTCGAGCGTGGTCCGGCAGGGCGGCATCTATCACGAGATCCTCGAAGAAGCTGCGCACGTGAAGGCCGACCTGATCGTCATGACCTCGCATCGGCCGGCGATGCGGACCTACTTCCTCGGCTCCAATGCCGGCCATGTGGTGCGCTACGCCAAGTGCTCGGTACTGGTGGTGCGGCATTGAGCTGACACAGCATGCCGAACTCTCACATCCAGACGCTGCGCGCGATGTTGCGCGAGGAGAAAGGCGTCATCCTGCCCGGGGCGCCGAATGCGCTCGCCGCGCGGATCATCGCCGATCTCGGCTTCAGGGCGGTCTATCTGACGGGCGCCGGCCTCACCAATATGCATCTCGGCTTGCCGGACCTCGGCTTCATGGACCTGAACCTGGTCGCCGATCATGTGATGGCGATCCGGAACGTGATCGACCTGCCGCTGATCGTCGATATCGACACCGGCTTCGGCAACGCGATCAATGTCACCCACACGGTTCGCATTCTCGAGCAGGCCGGCGCCAGCGCGGTTCAAATCGAGGACCAGCATGCGCCGAAACGCTGCGGTCATTTCGACGGCAAGGAGTTGGTCCCGCCTGAAGAGATGGTGGCCAAGGTGCGGGCCGCGGTCGACACGCGGCGCCAGGACATGGTCGTCATCGCGCGCACCGATGCATGCGCCGTCGAAGGTTTCGAGGCGGCCATCGAGCGCGCCGGCCGCTACATCGACGCGGGCGCGGACGTGACTTTCGTCGAAGCTCCCGAAACCCTCGGCGACCTCAGGGCGGTGCCGCGCCGCCTGAAGGCGCCGCAGCTGGTCAACATGGTGCTCGGCGGCAAGACGCCTATCATCGACGCGAAGGCGGCGGCCGACATGGGTTTCAGCCTTGTGCTCTACGCCAACGCCGCCTTGCAAGGCGCGGTGCATGGCATGCAGACGGCGCTGTCGGCGCTCAAGCAAAAGGGCGTGCTCGATGAAGCCGCCGTCACTTCATTCGCGGAGCGTCAGAGGCTGGTCGGCAAACCGGAGTTCGATCTGATGGAGACGCGCTACGCGGCCCATGCGCCTGACCGCGATTGACATGGCGCGCGGTCACTCCGGCCATTCCGCGATAAATCCCATCGCCTTGTAAGGCTCGATCTTGTCCCATTCCGCCAGCATGCGGCGCCGAAACTCTGGATCCTCGTGCCAGCGCTCGCGCGGCGTCGCAAAACTGTCGACCGTGAGCAGCAACTTCTCTACCTCGGGCCAATGGCGGTGCAGGGTCATGGCATAGCGCCGCCCGGTCCAGGTATTGCCGAGGCAGATCACGCTACGGATGTTTTTCAGCCCCAGGGCGGCATCGATGATGGGTAGCGAGAACATCACGTTCTCGCCGGTATTCATGGCACGATGCTCTTCGAGGATGAGATCGGACGGCACGCCGCCGGCCACCATCAGCGGCTTGATCACGGCGCATTCCGACAGTTCGGAGCCCGGTGTGACACCGCCAGAGACGATCGCCCGGCGGAACAACCCTTCCCGCCACAAGCGACACGCCGTCTCCGCGCGCAATGCTTCGTCGTCGCGCGTGCCGAACACGAACAAGAGGTCAGCCGGCCGCAGCGGCGTCTGGATCAGATGCCTTGTATTGATCTCGGCGATTTCGGCCACGCTCGGCAATCGCTGCGATCGATCGTCCATGTTGACGTCCTACGGCAACAGCCGCGCGGGTATGTCGGAGAACGTGTAGACCAGCGGCCGGTTGCGCCGGAGGAAGCCGCCGATCTGCCAACCGAACAGGGCGGCAAAGGCGAGCAGGAACAACGCGCCGTAAAATTCGCCGGTGACCAGCGCGCGAATGAAGAGTGCGGCCATCCCGATCGCTAGCAGGATGACCAGCGTCAATCCCGCGGCATAGAGGTTGCGGCTGAGCCCGCCGGTCAAGGTCGCCTTGTTTCCTGCCTTTGCCATTCGTTCATGCAGTTCGAGGATGAACGTCCGATAGTCCTGGTTTTGCGCAGCCATCAGCGCCGCGGTCTGCCAGGAGGTTGAGACCACGGTGATGCGCGCGCGGCGCGCATGATGGATGTCGGCGCGAAAGCGATCAGCCTGCATCGTGACCGGCCGATAGGACAGCCGGATGCCCGCGATGTCGGCGTAGGGCCAGACGCCCGAACGGCCGGCCAGCCGCCACGACAATCCGCCATCGGTCAGCTCGAACTGGTGGGCAGCGCCCATCAGCGACGGCTTGAAGGCGTAATGGGTCGGCGTGATGTGCTCGGGGAGGTCGGCGGTCATTGGTGAATTGCCTAGCGCGACAGGCATGCCCAGAAGAAAGCGATCGTGGCAATCCCGCCGAGCACGGTACGGATCGCGTGACGACCTCCCCATTTGACGATCAGCGCCCGCGATTGCGCACCCGCGGTCTCGACATTGCTTGCCAGCAACGCATCGTTGACCGGCTTGACGGCGATCAATGTCCATGGCCAGGGCGCCACGATGGCCACTGCCCCGATCACAAAGGCGGAATGCGACGTCTGCCACCATGCGATCAGCCCCAGGACAAATCCGATCAGCGCGAGCGGCGCCTGCATGGCGGCTCCGCGCTTGTAGGAGGGCTTCCATTCGCTGAGCAGAGCGCGATCATCCAGCAGCAACCGGGCGGGCTGTTCCGCGACGTTGACGTAGAATGCGGCCCCGAAGAAGATTGCAGCCGCTATCAGCGCGAGAAGACCGATCATCATGTTGTAATCCCTTGAAACCTGCCGTCTTGCGGTCCCGACCGGCTTTACTCTACAAGTGACGCATGGCCGATACGACCACCTTTTTTCCCCGCCGCCTCATTCTCGGCGGTGCCGTAGTTTCCGGCGTGCTGCTGGCGCTGGCCGTGCACATGCTCGGTGCGCGCTACGGGCTCGATCTCGGCGGCCTCTGGCGCTCCGACACCAAGGAATTCATGCCTGCGGGCGCTGCAATCGCCTGGTGGCTGATCGCAACCGTCGGCTTCTGCGGCGGCTATTTCACCGCGACGTTGATGCACAGCGCGGTCGAGGGACAAATTCCGCGCCGGATGCGCCAGTTCCTGATCGCCGTCGGCGTCCTGCTGCTGGCCGGCGCGGGCCAGGCGGCCGCCGCGCCGAGCCCGATCCCGACTATTTCCAGCGTGCTCGCCGGCATCGCAGCACTTTGCCTCGGCGCGGTCGTGGCCTTTTGCGGCGCGTACTTCGCGTTGCGCAAGGCATGAGCTGACTGCGAAGGCAATCGCCCGAAAGCGTCATCAAGCCTTCAATCCCGGCACCAGTTCCCCGCCCGTCTCCACCTTCAGCGTCGAGCCGGCAAAGTCATCGCCGATCGGCTGGCTGCGTCCGCCGAGATGCTTCGCCAGAAACGCCTCCGCGACTGCATTGAAGGCGAGACGATTTTCCGGCCGCACGAAGCCGTGCCCTTCATCGGAGAAGGTGATGTAGGTGACGGGCACGCCGCGCGCCTTCAACGCTGTCACCATTTGCTCGGATTCGGCCGGCACCACCCGCACGTCGTTCATGCCCTGCGCGATCAGGATCGGCCGCACCACGCGATCGATATGAGTGAGCGGCGAACGCTCGGTGAGGAAGGCGCGGCCCTCTTCGGTGTCGGGATCGCCGAGGCGGTTCTTCCATACGCTCATCCAAGGTCCCCAATAGGGCGGGATCGTCTTCATGAAGGTGTTGAGGTTGGAAATGCCGAAGAGATCGACGATGCAGGCGAACACTTCCGGCGTCCTGGTCGCCGCCGTCAACGCCGAATAGCCGCCATAGCTGCCGCCGAAGAAGCCGACGCGCTTGGGGTCGGCGATGCCCTGCCCGATCGCCCAATCGACCGCATCGATCAGATCGTCGTGCATGCGCCCGCCCCACTCCTTGTCGGCCTTGGCGATGAACGCCTTGCCGAAGCCGGTCGAGCCGCGATAGTTCACGGCCAGCACGGCATAGCCGCGATTGGCGAGCCATTGATGCGTCGGGCTAAAACCCCAGGTGTCGCGCAGATAAGGCCCGCCATGGATCACGAGCACCAGCGGCACCCTGCCGCCGGCGCCTTCGGGCATGGTCAGATAGCCGTTGAGCCTGAGCCCGTCGCGCGCGGGAATGATCACCGGCTGCAGCTTGCGCAAAGGCAATCCGGTCAGATCCTTCCGATCGAGGAACAGCTTTCGCACCTGCCGTGACGCGCGATCGAACAGCGCAAATTCGGAGCTTTCGGCATCGCGCTGATAGTAGATGCTGCCGAGCCGACGATCGAGGCTGTCGCTGACGAAGACGACGTCACCCGATCCGTGGCGGGCAAGGTTTGCGAGGTCCTGCTTCGCGCTTGCGTCGACGGGATACCAGTGAACGCGGTCCCTGATCGCCTTCGCGGCGATCGGCCGACGGCTCTCTTGGTCGAAAACGGCCTCGACAATATCCACCTCATCGTCGGCGGCCAGCAGCGTCGTCTTGCGGGTCGCCATGTCCATCGCAAACAGCGCCGCCTTGTCGCGCCCGCGCGAGTCGATCAGATAGAGCGTCTTGCCGTCGGCGCTGAAGTCGACGAAATGCGTCGAATCGACGTCGCCGATCGGAATCTGCGTAAACGGCTGCCAAGTCCCGTCGGCCTGCCGCTCGAACCATTCGATGGTGCCTTGCGCATTGAGCCGCGCCGCCAGGCGCAATCGCAGGTCGCTGTCGCTTAAAATGCTGTAAAAATCCGGGTTCTCGAATTCCAGCTTGCTGTCGCCGGTGATGACGTTGACCCTGAACACATCGAAATAGCGCTTGTCGCGCTGATTGTGGCGGATCAGCATCTCCTGAGGAAACTTGTGGCTGATTTCCTGCAGGAAGGATTTGGCCCCGCCTTCCGGCGTCAGCGGGGTGACCGCTTCGCTCTCGATGTCGACACTGAACGCGCGATAATTCTCATCACCCTCGCGATCCCTGAAGTAGACGAGATGGCGATTGGTGTGCGCCCAGCGGAAATAGGTGGAAATGCTTCGACCGGTGACGCGGGTCACCGGGCGTGCCGCGCCGGGGTCACCGACCGGCGCGACAAACAGATTGATGACTTTATCGACCGGCGCGGCCCAGGCGAGGGTTTTGCCGTCGGGACTGAGGCGAACATTGTAGCAGTCGGCGTTGTCGAAGAAGATCTTGCGCGCGATCAGATCGGCCTCGCGCGCCTCGATCCGGACCGCGCCCGCAAACGGAAGGGTCAAACTCGCTACGGCGCTGCCTTTCAGGAAGACGCGGCGATCAACTGGATTTGAAAAGCATCGGAGATGTTCCTCCGGCGAGCGAAGGCAGCATAATTGTGCCGCCGTGGCCGGCAACGGCGACGCGCGTCATTGCGAGACTTTAAGCTCGCAACCTTGACGCTCCGCTCCACCAGATCGCAGCCGCGGCTATCAGCAGGACGGCGGCCGAGATCGCCAGCGCCGCGTGCGTGCCGGCCATGAAGGCGTCTGCCTGCCCGATCAGCGAGCCGAACAGCGCGACGCCCAGCACGCTTCCGGTCTGCCGCGTCGAATTGAGCACGCCGGCGGCAACGCCCGAGCGCGACTTCTCCACGCTTCCGAGCAAGGTCGAGGTCAACGGCGGCACCAGCAGGCCGAGTCCGCCGCCCAGCGCGACCAGTTGCAGCCCCAACGCCCAATAGCTCGTGCCCGGCGCGACCGTCAGCAGGCCGAGGCTGCCGAAAGCTGCAATGCATGAGCCGAGCGCGATGGTCTGCGGCGCGCCGATCCGCTCGGCCAGACGCGGCGCCAGCAGATTGATGGGCAATACCGCGCCGACCATCGGCAGGAAGGCCAGGCCGGCCATGAACGGCGACCAGTCGTTGATGCGCTGGAAGTAAAGGCTGAAGACGAAGATCAGCCCGTAAAACGCGACGTTGACGAGCAATCCCGCCAGCGCGGTGACCGAGAACATGCGATTGCCAAACAGCGTCAGCGGCAACATCGGTTGCGGCGCGCCGCGTTCCTGCAGCACGAACAGCAGCGCAAGGACAATCGCGGCGGCAAAGCCCGCGATCACGAACGGGTTGCGCCAGCCGATCGCGCCGCCCTCGATGATGGCGCCGGCGAGACAGCCGAGCGCCGCGATCGCGGCGATCTGTCCGGGCAGATCGACCTCGCGCTGAGGCGCGCGCGTAGTCTCGGCGGCAAAGCGCCAGGTCAACCACAAGCCCAACAGGCCGATCGGCAGGTTGACAATGAAGATCCAGCGCCAGCCGGCCAGCGCGATCAGGCCGCCGCCGACCAGCGGCCCCGCCGTCAGCGTCAAGCTTGCACCGGCCGCCCAGATGCCGACGGCGCGGCCGCGCGACTTGTCGTCACCATAGGCGTGGCTGAGCAACGCCAGCGAATTCGGAACCAGGATGGCGGCGCCCAGCCCCTGTACCGCGCGCGCGGCGATCAAGCTCCATGCGTCGGGCGCAAGCCCGCAGGCGACTGAAGCCGCGGTGAAGATCGCAAAGCCCGCCATGAAAATACGCTTGGCGCCGATGCGATCGCCGAGCGCGCCCGCAGTCAGAATGAAGGCGGCAAAGGCGATGGTGTAGGCGCTGACCACCCATTGCAATTCAGCGACGCCGCCGCCGAGCGAATCGCCGATGCTGGAGAGCGCGGTGTTGACGATGGTGACGTCGAGTTGCACCACGCCATAGCCGAGACTCATCGCCGCCAAGGTCAGCGACGTCGCGAGCTTCGATGGAACGGGCTCTGCGCCGGACTGGATCGAATGGAACTTGAGAGCTGCGCTACGCATGGATCACCTCCGTGTGGCGAACCAACACGAGGATTAACCCGCAGTTGCAATGGGACGTTTCGTTGAGTGTCGAAGCATGACGTCGCCGCGAGCAAAAGAAAACGCCGCGCGAAAAAGCGCACGGCGTCTTCTTCAATCAGGCCGCGGCATCAACTCGCGGCGCGGAGGTTGACCTGACCTTCGGCCAGCGAGGTCAGCTTCTTGTCCGTCATCTTCTCCTCATCCAGCGTCTTCTGCAGCAGCGCGGCGGCATCGTTGCGGCCGAGGTGCCTTGCCCATGCGATCAGGCTGCCATAGCGGACGATCTCGTAATGCTCGGCGGCCTGCGCGGCGTTGATCAGCGCCGCATCCAGCACCTTCTTGTCCGCGACCTCGCTCGCTACCTCTTCGGCTTCCTCGATGATGCCGTCGATCGCCGGACAGTCGACCGCCTTCACTTCGAAGCCGAGCCCCTTGAATACCTGTTCGAGCCGCTGCACATGGCCCCTGGTTTCCTCCAGATGGGTGAGGAAGCCTTCCTTCAACTGCTTGTTGGTCGCCTTGTCGGCCATCTTCGGCAGCGCTTTCACGAGCTGCTTCTCGGCGTAGTAGATGTCCTGCAGCTGATGCGCGAACAGGTCATTCATGGTCTTGATGTCTTTGGTAAACAGTCCCATCGGGCAATGTCCCTCTTCGTTGGAACTCACCGCGCGGCGGCCCCTCAACGCTGGCCGTGATGTTCGGGTTTTCTGTCCCTCGACAACCGGCCGCTTACGCGGTTGTTCCTGGGAACAGCGAGGAAGCCGCCGGAACCCGGCTTCAACGAATTTTGTTTGGAAATCTCTCGCGGCGGATCAAGCGACTGCGCTGGCGCGCGTGCCCGACAGCAATCGTTCCACTTCGCTCGCCGGGCGCGGCTTGCTGAAGAGAAAGCCTTGTGCCTGCGTGCAACCCTCACGGCGCAACAGCGCAAGCTGCTCGGCGTTTTCCACGCCCTCGGCGGTTGTTACCATGCCAAGGCTCTTGCCGAGCCCGGTCACCGCGCGAATGATCGCCATCGAATCGTCGCTGGAGGCAAGCTCGCTGACAAAGGAGCGGTCGATCTTGATCTTGTCGAAGGGGAAGCTGCGCAGATAGCTCAGCGACGAATAGCCGGTGCCGAAATCGTCGAGCGAAATCTTCACGCCATGCTCACGCAGCTCAAGCAGGACGGCACGCGTCGACTCGCTGTTCTGCAACAAGACGGATTCCGTGATCTCCAGTTCGAGGCGATGCGGCGGCAGGCCGGAGTTCGGCCAGCGCCGACTTGACCGAGGCCGCGAGATTTGGATTGCGGAATTGCACCGGCGACAGGTTGACGGCGACGCAGGCCGGCTTCGACCATCCGGCGGCGTGCCTGCAAGCCGTGCGCAATACCCAGTCGCCGAGTTGCACGATCAGGCCGGTCTCTTCGGCGATCGGAATGAATTGCCCGGGCTCGATCAGGCCGCGCTCGGGGTGATTCCAGCGCACCAATGCCTCGAACGCTGCGGTCTCGTCGGAGGCAAGGTCGCAGATCGGCTGATAGTAGACTTCAAATTCCTGGCGGCGCAGCGCGGCCCGCAGGTCGAGCTCCATCAGGCGGCGGGCCTGCGCGCGTGCGTCCATTCCTGCTTCGAAGAAGCGGTAGGTGCCGCGGCCGTCCGCCTTGGCGCGATACAGTGCCAGATCAGCTCGCTTCAGAAGCTCGTCGGGATGGTTGCCGTCGTCCGGCGCCATCGCGATGCCGATGCTGACGCCGATCACGAGATGATGGCCGTCGATGTCATAGGGTGCTGCGACGATCTCGACGATCTGGCTCGCCAGCGCGGCAACCGCAGTCGGCTCGCAATTGGCGCAGAGCTGGACGATGGCGAATTCGTCGCCGCCCAGCCGCGCGACGGTATCGCTCTCGGTCAGGCAGTCGTGCAGGCGCGAAGCGACCTCGTTGAGGAGCGCGTCGCCGACGGGATGACCGAGGGAATCGTTGATCTCCTTGAAATGATCGAGATCGAGGCAGAGCACGGCCAACTGGTCACCGCGCTTGGCAAGCTGCAGCGCCCGCTCGAGCCGTTCGCGAAACAGGGTGCGGTTCGGCAAACTGGTCAGCGCGTCGTGGCGCGCCATGTGCGAAATCTGCTCCTGCGCCTGCTGCCACTCGGTGATGTCCTCGAAGGTCGAGACCCAGCCGCCGCCCTTCATCGGTTGATTGATCATGCGGATCGCGCGCGCCCTGCGCTCGAAGACGCGTGTAACGGACTCGCCGCCGCGGGCTTCCGCCAAGAGCTTGGCGAAGAAATGGTCGGGATCGCCGTCCCATTCGCCGGCGGCTTTCGCAAGCCGCAGCAGCTCGAGCAGCGACTTGCCGCGGAAGGCGAGGATCATCTCGCCCATCATGCCGGTGAAGCGCTCGTTGAACAGCACGATGTGGCCGCGCGCATCGAACATGCACAATCCCTGCGACATGTTCTCGAGCGCGGTGTCGAGCAGCACCTTCTGCTGGCGCAGCGCGCCCTTGGCGCGGCGGTCCATGATGGCGCCAGCCAGCGAGACGCCGAGAATGACGAAGGCGGCACTTGCGACCAGGAACGACAGCGCTCCCGGAGAGACCTGCATTCCCGTGAACACGATGCCTGGATCGGGAATCAATGTCAGCGCGCCCATCGCGGTGAAATGATGCGAGACGATCGCGACGGTCAGCAGCACGGTTGCGAGGATGGCGCGGCGCGCGCTGTCGCGGAGCGAGGCAACCAGCAGCGCGAGCGCGCCGAATACACTGCCGAAAACGACGGAAGCCACCACGATGCTCGGAGACCACTCGACGCGGGCAGGAAGCTCAAGCGCGAGCATGCCGGTATAGTGCATGGCGGCGACGCCGAGGCCGACGATCGCGCCACCGATCGCCGCGAACGATTTTCGCGGATTTGATAACGCCAGACCAAGTCCGGCGCCCGTGACCGCCACTGCGAACACCAGCGACAGGGCCGTGATGCGAATGCTGTAACCCGCGCCTGTGCCCGGATCATAAGCGAGCATCGCGATGAAGTGGGTGGCCCAGATGCCGCAGCCCGCCACGAAGGCATCCAGCCCGAGCCAGATCAGGCGCGAGCGTCCCTGGGAGGAGCGGGCGCGATCGAACAAGCTGATGGCTACCGCACTCGCGAGAAAACAGATTGTGCCGGCGAGCGCCACCAGGCGCCAGTCATGCTCGGTGCTCAGACAATTCAGGACCTGGTACATCGCGTCTCCCACCCCTGGGGCAGGAAACAAACGCAAGCTTGGATACATTGGAGTTAATGAGGGTTCATTCGTTGATCTGATGGTGAATGATGCTTTGATGGCGGCCGAAAACGCGCCAACTCCACGTAGATTCACGGCATGGAACGACGGGCGAACCGGTCCATCTCGCGTATTGAGTGTACGCGGCGTTATGTCTCAACCAGATTTGGGGGAACTCGCCAGCGCATGGAACGGATGTCATCTCGCACGCCTAATCCAGCAGGAGGCGTATCAGAGCAGCGCTCAATGCATCCAAATTTGCGCCTCGCCCAAAGCCGCTGGTCAAGACCGAGGGACAATTGTCAAGGGCTGCACAAGGCAGCCTTTTTACCGTAAGGAACCTGTAAGGGAGCGCCGCCTCGCCGATTGGTTCGGCCGCAAAAGCTCTGCCGCCCTGCCGGGAGGATGAATGCAAGGACTGCTGGCCGCGCTTGGGCGCGGCTTCAAGAAATGGATCGGCTGGAAACGTCTCGGAATCGCGGCGAGCCTCTTCATCATCGCGTTCGCGATCACGACGTTGGTCCGGACGCTGAAGGGCGTCGACACCGGGGTGATCCTGACCGCGCTAACGGAGATTCCGCCGGGCCACATCGCGCTCGCGGCGCTCTGCGTCGGCTGCGCGTTCGGCACGCTGACCTTCTATGATTTCTTCGCGTTGCGCACGATCGGCAAGCGGCATGTTCCGTACCGCATCGCCGCGCTGTCGAGCTTCACCAGCTATTCGATCGGCCATAACATCGGCGCGACCGTCTTCACCGGCGGCGCGATCCGTTTCCGCATCTATTCCGACTACGCGCTGAACGCGATCGACGTCGCCAAGATCTGCTTTCTCTCCGGCCTGACGTTCTGGCTCGGTAATCTGGTCGTGCTCGGCATCGGCATGGCCTATCACCCGTCGGCAGCCTCCGCGATGGATCTGCTGCCGGAGGCCATGAACCGGCTGATCGGGATCGGCTGCCTCGCCGGCATCGTAATGTATTTCGTCTGGCTGATGTCCGGCGAGGGACGGCGCCAACTCGGCCAACATGGCTGGAAGGTCGTGCTGCCTTCCTGGCGGCTGACGCTGGTGCAGGTGCTGATCGGCGTGGTCGATCTCTCGTTCTGCGCCACGGCGATGTATCTTCTGATGCCGGCAAACCCGGCCATCGACTTCCTGTCGCTGGCGGTGGTGTTCATCCTTGCGACCCTGCTGGGCTTTGCCAGCCACGCGCCCGGCTCTATCGGCGTGTTCGATGCCGCGATGCTGGTGGCGCTGCCGCAGTTCGGCCGGGAGCAGTTGCTGGCGACGCTGCTGGTGTTTCGCGTGCTCTATTTCGTGATCCCGTTCACGATCGCCATCTCGATCATGGGCACCCGCGAGCTGTGGCTCAATGTCGTGGCGCCCTGGCAGAGGCGTCGCGGCATGAACGGCAATGGCAACGACAATTGCGCGCCGGTCGAAGTCCCACCCAGGGTGACGCCGGCGCCGGCCGCCTTGCCGCAGCCGGTGAAGCGCTTGAACTCGAAGGCGTAAATCGTCACGTTATGTTGGCTTTCGGCGGATACTCTTATTTCCGCCCCAACTGTAACGTCAAACGCGCGGGCTATGATCCTCTTGTATCGTTCGATCCTTCCGGGGGTGCTGCTCGCGGGACTGCTTGCATGCATACCGCGCGCCGCTGCGCAGGCGCCTGCTGACGCGCCGCTCGCCCAGGCGCCGACCGACGCGCCGCTGCAGATCAGCTGGGAAGTGAAGAACCGCTTTCGCCTGTTCCGCGAACAACGCGACTTTCAGCTGCATGTCGACGCCATGCGCGAGCGCGGCGTGCTTGCATCCGAGCAATCGCTCGAGCTGCAAAGCGAAGGCCGCGGCTGGGCGCGCAACATGGTCAATCGCCTCTGCATCGATCTCACCGGGCGCGTCAACGAGCCCTGCACCCGCGACAATGTGAAGGAAAGTTATCTCACGCCGACCGATCATCCGATCGTGGTGCGGCTGACCGGCGCGGTGCCGGTCGGTGCGACCTGCGCCTGGTCGTTCGACGACGGCGACGGGCCGCAGCAATCCACCTTCGACTGTGCCGAGCCCGTCAACTTGCGCGTCCGCTACGGCAAGACGACCGTCGCCACCGTTGACGTATCGAGCGGGCAAGACACTTCGCAAAAAATCTCGACCGAGATCAAGGTGCGCGACGTGCTGATCGCCGGCCTCGGCGACAGCGTCGCCTCCGGCGAGGGCAATCCGGACCGGCCGGTCGCGCTTGCCGATGAAGGCTTCTGCTTCCGCTACTATCTTGGATCGGCGGCCGCGCAGTATTACCGGCCGAGCCGTAACGGCTACAAAGGCGGCCGCGCCTGCGAGGCGCCGGACACCTTGCAGAACTGGCAGCGTCACGGCGCGCTCTGGTTCAACGCGGCCTGCCATCGTTCGCTCTACAGCTATCAGACCCGCACGGCGCTGGCGCTCGCCGTGGAGTACCCGCACATCGCGGTGACCTATCTACCGCTGGCCTGCACCGGCGCCACCATCGCCGACGGCCTGTTCGGCAGTCAGCGCGCCCGCGAATGCCCGCCGACCAAGTCGAACGCGAGTTGCCAGGCCGGCGTCAACGGCCAGCTCGCCGAATTGCGCGATGCCATGACAGCCGCGAAGAAGCGCGAGCCGGATCGCCAGCTCGATCTCGTGCTGCTGTCGGTCGGCGCCAACGATATCTACTTCTCCGGCCTCGTGGCCGACGTCATCGTCGACACCGCAACCGAGCGGGCGCTGTTCCGCCGCACCGGCGTGATGGCCTCCGTGGACGATTCGCGCGGCGCGCTGGCGCGCGATCTGCCGCAGGGTTTCGGCAAGCTGCGCGCCGCGCTGAAGCCGCATGCTTGGCGGCGATCTCTCGCATGTGGTCTATACGTCCTATGCCAACCCGGCGCTCGCCAATGGCGGTACGCCATGTCCGGGCGGCCGCGCCGGCTTCGACATTCATCCGTCTTTCAACGCCAATCCGCAGCGGCTCACTGACGCCGCAAGCTTCGTGCAGAACGAATTTCTGCCTGCGCTGAAGGCGCTCGCGACCTGCCAGTCCGGCGTGCTGTGCCGCGATCCCGCGTCCGACCGCATGACCTTCGTCGAGGCGCATCAGGGCGCATTCGCCGATCATGGATTCTGCGCCCGCGCGGAAACCGATCCGGAGTTCGACCGGCAATGCTTCTCGCCGAAGGGCGAGAGCTTCGATCCTGACATCGTCAACTCCGCCAATCAGCCGCTGTTGTGCGGCCGCAGCGCCGGCGAATATCGCGCCTATCTGCCGCGAGCGCGCTGGATTCGCGACGCCAATGACAGCTACTTCGCGGCGATGACCTATCCGCAGGGGCTGCCGTCGTCGATGCAACCCTCCGACATCCACGACGCGACCTGGGGCGTTTTGTCAGCCGTCTATGGCGGCGCGTTGCATCCCTCCGCCGAAGGCCATGCCGCGATGGCCGATGCAGCCGTACCCGCCGCCGCCAACGTGCTGCAGCTCATCAATGTTCCGGACGTGGTTGCAGAGCCGGCAGCCCCGGCGCCGCGCGCTGCAGCAGTAACGCGGCCCGCGTCAGTGCGCCGGCGCCATCGCTCCCGCAGGCGCGGGCGCTGCCTTCTTGCCCGACTTCGCGGTTGTTGCCTGCTTGGGAAGATATTTCGAGACGATTGCGGGATCGAGCTGCGCCATTGCACTATCCGGCAACCGGTTCCAGGTCTCGTCCTTGCCGAACAGCGAGATGCCGAGATAACCGCGCATGGTCAGGGTCTGTCCGTCGGGGCTCAGCGTCATCTTGGCGTTGTAGATATTGCCGTCGCGCGGATCGAGCACGTTGCCGTTCTCGTAAACGAAGCCATTGCGCTTCATGTCACGGATGAAGGGAATGCCGAGCCACGGCATGTCCTTGCGATCGTCGGTGCACTTGGAGCAGGTCGGATTGGGCGGATCGCCCGGAGAAGGATACATCTTGGCGATGACGCCCTCGAAAACGCCGTTGTGATCGATCACCAGAAACCATCCGGTGGGCTTGCCGTCCTCGACCTTCTGCCAGAGACCGGCAGCCGACGTGGCATCGAAGGCCCGCGCATTCGGCACATCGGCGGCGGTGATCGCAACAACTGTCGCGACAGGCAGCAGCCATCGAAATTTGGAGAGCGTCTTCCGCATCGTCATCACCTGGCCAATCGACAAATTGAATGGCTGCAGACTACGGCCATTTCACGGACGGTTCCAGTGCGCAAGCGAGCCCGAACATTACCATCGGGCCATAATTTCGCAGGAATTCAGTTGACGCCGAGCTTCTTCTGCAGGCTCGTCGACGAGGTCGTGTACTGGAACACGAGCCGCTTGTCCGGATACACGTAGCGGTGCGCCTTCTGCGCCATCAGCGATCCCTCGTGGAAGCCGCACAGGATCAGCTTGAGCTTGCCCGGATAGGTGTTGATGTCGCCGATGGCGAAGATGCCGGGCACGCTGGTCTCGAAGGCCGAGGTCTCGACCGGCACCAGATTGTTCTCGAGCTCGATGCCCCAGTTCGCGACCGGGCCGAGCTTCATGGTCAGTCCGAAGAACGGCAGCAGGGTGTCGCACGACATCTTCGAGACCGAATTGTCGTTCGCCTTGATGGTGGCGCCCGTCAGCTTGCCGCCTTCACCTTCGAGCGCGGTCACCTGGCCGATTTTCAATTCCATCTTTCCGGAAGAGACCAGCGCGCGCATCTGCTCGACGCTGTGCGGCGCCGCACGGAAATCGTCGCGCCGATGCAGGAGCGTCACGCGCTTTGCGATCGGATGCAGATTGAGTGTCCAGTCGAGCGCGGAGTCGCCGCCGCCGACGATCAGCAGATCCTTGTCGCGGAATTGCTCCATCTTGCGCACGGAGTAGAACACCGAGGTGCCTTCGTAGGGTTCGATGCCCGGCACCGGCGGACGCTTCGGCTGGAACGAGCCGCCGCCCGCGGAAATCACCACCACCTTGCACTCGAACACCTTGCCGCCGTCGGTCGTTACGCGGAAACCGGGATCGCCGATCTTCTCGATCTTCTCCACCATCTCGTTGAGATGGAAGGCCGGGTTGAACGGCTTGATCTGCTCCATCAGCGCGTCGGTGATGCCCTGGCCGGTGACGAAGGGAATGCCGGGAATGTCGTAGATCGGCTTTTCCGGATAGAGCTCGGCGCACTGGCCGCCGACCTTGTCGAGGATGTCGACGAGATGCGCCTTCATGTCGAGCAGGCCCAGTTCGAACACGGCGAACAGTCCGCAGGGACCCGCGCCAATAATCAGCACATCGGTTTTGATCACGTCGCTCATATCGCTTCTTTTCAATTGGACGCACCCCGAGAGGGCGCCCGCCTGTCTAGCCAAGGCGGATGCCAGAGGAAAGCCCATAAATGGCCGTCAGCTAGGCTGTCGGCCCCCTTGCGAGAGGCCATCAAACCAGTTGTAACGAGGAAGATTTTTTGGAGGCCGCCTCGTGAATGCACCGCTACGTTCGAGCGCCGAGCCGCGCCTGGAAGATTTTCCCTATCGGATCGCCGACAACGTGCGCTACGCCGATCTCGATCCGAACCAGCACGTCAACAACGCCGTCTATGCGAGCTACTT
Source organism: uncultured Alphaproteobacteria bacterium (assembly GCA_963821965.1). Lineage (GTDB taxonomy): Bacteria > Pseudomonadota > Alphaproteobacteria > Rhizobiales > Xanthobacteraceae > Bradyrhizobium. The sequence continues at coordinate 960,994 of CAWGFY010000005.1, read as the reverse complement.
CGAGACCGGCCGCGTCACCCTGATGAAGGACCACGGCAACGGACTGACGCCGCCCGGCCTGTCCTGGATGATGGTACGGCTCGACATGCATTTTCGCGCCCAGCTGCATTGGCCGGGCACGATCGAGATGGGGCTGGGGCTGGTCAAGTTCGGCCGCACGTCGGTGACGTTCGACCAGGTGGTCTTCTCTGAAGGCAAATGCGTGGCCTCGGCACAATCGGTCAGCGTTTTGATCGACGCAGTGAGCCACAAGCCGCAGCCGCTCACGCCCGGAATCGTCGCGGCGTTTCAGCCCTGGCTGCGCCGCGGCATGGAAATCGCTCGACCGAAATTTAGCGCATGATCCGGAAAAGTGGGAACCGGTTTTCCCTCGCGACAAACGCGAAGCGTTTGCGCGGAGATCATGCAGCGGACATCAAGCCTGGCGCTCGGGCGTCGAGACCACGAGCCCGTCGAGCTCGTCGCTGACCTTGATCTGGCACGACAGCCGCGAATTCGGCCGAACGTCGAAGCCGAAATCCAGCATGTCCTCTTCCATCGGCGAGGGTGAGCCGACCTTCTCGCGCCAGGCCTCGTCGACATAGACATGGCAGGTCGCACAGGCGCAGGCGCCGCCGCACTCGGCCTCGATGCCGGGAACGGCGTTGCGAATGGCCGCTTCCATGACAGTGGCGCCGTTCTCGACGTCGATGGTGCGGGATTCGCCGTTATGGTCGACAAAGGTAATCTTGGCCATGTTCGCTCGTAATGCGGGGAGAAATAAGGGAGGTCCGGGCTGTCCTATAACGGGTCGATCCGGCCAAGGCTAGGGACGCCGGCGCTCCGAGCGAGGAAAACCGATGGTCCTTCTGAAGGCAGCTACGAGCGCGTCAACATCGCGTCGATCGCCGCGCGCGCGTCAGCCACCGCGCCCCTGAGCTCGATCTGGCAGTTTGCGCAATTCTCGCCTTGCCTGATTGCGACCTCCAGCGCCTCGGCACATTCGGCCACGCGAAACGCGCCGATGGCGCGCGCCGAACCCTTCAGCGTATGCGCCAACGCACCGGCCTCGGCCGGAAGCGCCGTGAGCTTTTCGATCAGGTTGGCGGACTGGCTTGCGAACATGCCAAGCACTTGCCGTTCGAGAGCGGCATCGCCGAGCGTCATTCGCGCCAGATGTGCGAGATCGATCGGACCATCATCGGGGGCGAGTGGCGGAGATGGCATCCATTCGATCCGTTGTGCGTGAAGCGGCATGCTGGCGTGGCTGGTGTCCTGCTTTCCCGTCACAGACAGCACGGGCGGACCAGCCAAACACAAAGATGGTTAAGGGAACGTTTGACGTACCCGCCCACTCTTCGCCTTGTTTTCGGCCAAGAGTCGCCGCAATTCGCCGGTTCCCGCAAGAAACCTGTGCACCATTAATACCTTAAGGCCGTCTCCTATTAACGATGATTAAGATTGTCTTAATCGCGGCCATTTCATTCGTATCGGTCAACCAATAGGATGTTTTTCCGGCATCGCTGACCAGGCGGCGAAATCGCGCTTGGGCTGCATTGCATGATGCCGGCTGGAGCTTTGCGCGGGTGGCGCCCGCACAAAGCCCGACGGGGATGCGTAAAAGTAAGAGGGCTCAGGCTGACATGGCGAACAATCCCAAAAAGGTCAAAGACCCGACCGAGGTAGCGCTTTCTGCCATTCAGGAAGCCCTGAATATCAGCGGCGACAACAATGCGGAAAGTCCACGCGCATCCCGCGGCGAGGTCGCGCCGCCTCCCCCGCCGGCAACGCCCACATTCGACGAACCGACTTTCGACGTGCGCCAGAGCGCACCCGAGCGGCCGATGTTCGAGCCGATCGAGGAGCCGCGCGTGTCATCGCGCCGCCCCGCCAATGATGACCGCGAAACCATCGGCCAGATGCTGCAGGCCATCCAGAAGGGCCGGCCCGCGCGCAGCGTCTACACGTTGGCGACGCTGTTCGGCGTCGTCTGGCTGATCGGCTGTGCGCTTCTGACGGCCGCCTTCTGGCCCTCGCTGCAGGCCGCGATCGGCCAGGGACCGGGCGGCGTGCTCGTCATCGCCGGCCTTGCCGCGCTGTTCTTCGCGCCGGTGCTGCTGTTCTATTTCCTCGCGAGCCTGGCCTGGCGCGGCCAGGAATTGCGAATGATCGCGCAGTCGATGGCGCAGGTCGCGATGCGCTTCTCCGACCCGGAAACCTCCGCAAGCGACTCCATGGTGACGGTCGGCCAGGCCATCCGCCGCGAGGTCGCCGCGATGGGCGACGGCATCGAGCGTGCGATTGCGCGCGCGGGCGAGCTGGAAACGCTGGTCGCCAACGAAGTTTCGGCGCTGGAACGCGCCTATACCGACAACGAAGTGCGCATCCGCGCGCTGCTGCAGGACATCGCGCACCAGCGCGACAATTTGGTCGGTCAGGCCGAACAGGTGCGCAGCGCCATCTCCGGCGTGCAGATCGACCTGCGCCACGATATCGCGTTGATCTCTGACGCGATTGCATCGCGCGTCGACGAGGTCGCAAAGAGCATCACCAGCGCGCTGGAAGAGCGCGGCGCCCACATCACCTCGGCGCTGTCCAATGCCGGCGACAACATGATCCTCGCGCTCGGCGAGCGCGGCGGCGACCTGCTCGACCGCCTCGAGGAAGCGAGCGCCGAGACGACGCGCGCGGTGCTCGACGCCTCCGAGCGGCTGACCACCAGCCTCAACTTCAAGACCGGCCACGTGCACGACGAGTTCGTCGATCTCGCCGACCGCGTCCACGAGATGCTGAATGACCGTATCGACCGCATCACCGGCGAGTTCGAGACGCGTTCCGCCACCATCGTGGACGGCATCTCCGACCGCACCGAGCAGGTCCACGATTCCCTGAAGAACTCCTCGGACTCGCTGCTGCTCGAGCTCGAGTTGCGCAGCACCGACCTCGTCACCAAGATCGACGAGGCCGGCAACCGGCTCGCGACCCACATCCTCTCCTCCGGCGACAAGGCGAGCGACGCGCTCGACGTCACCGTCAATTCGCTGGTGGCCAAGGTGGTCGGGCAGACCGAGACCGCGCACGACACGCTGTCGCTGCAGATGAGCGCCTTCGACGAGCTGGTGAAGAACCAGGGCGCCGAGCTTGCGGAGAAATTTTCCCGGGACTTCGGCACGCTGGGCGCGCTGATCACCCGCCACATTTCCGAGTTCGATCGCACCGTGAAGACCTTTGGCGGCGAGATCGTCGATCGCCTCGGCCAGCGCACCCAGGACATTTCCGAGTCGCTGAAGAGCTATGTCGACAATTTCGACACCCGCCTCACCTCCAATGGAGGCGAGCTTACCGGCGCGCTCGACCAGCGGCTGGCGCAGTTCGAGACCACGCTCCGCGGCCGGGTCGAGCATCTCGACACCTCGCTCGACGGCAAGCTGAAATCGATCGACGAGACGCTCGACACGCGCACCAAGGCGATCGAGCAGACGCTCGACACCCGTTCGAAGGCGGTCACGGAGACCATCGACACGCGGATCGGCGCGCTGTCCTCGACCATGACCGACCATGCGGCGCAGGTGATCCAGTCGCTCGACCAGCGGCTTACCCGCCTCACCACCTCACTGACCGAAGGCACCGCGCAGGCGATCGAGTCGGTCGACCGCCGCATCGCCGCCGTCACGGAGACCATCAACGGCCGCAGCGAGCACCTGAGCGACACCATCACCGCGCGCTTCCAGGAAATGCATCAGGGCATCGAGACCAAGGTCGGCGCCATCGGCAACGACATCGACACCCGCGTCACCCAGTTCGAGGACCTGCTCGGCTCGCGCGTCGAAGCCGTGGCCGGCCGCATCGAGAGCAGCGGCCGCCAGGCCAGCGAAGACCTGATGGCGCGCGCAGAGCTGCTGTCCGCCGGCATCAAGTCGCATGTCGAGGACGCCGAGCGCTCGCTCACCAATCTCGTGGTCAACACCAGCGAGACCATTCAGACCGGCGCCCGCGCCGCCCAGCAGGCCCTGCTCGGCGTCTCGTCGGATGTCGGCGCACAGCTGAAGCTGACCTCCTCGGAGGTCGAGCGCGCGCTCACCGCGGTCGGCACCGGCGCCGCCAACACCATCCTGACCAGCGCGCGGGACGCCCAAGCGACGCTGGTGACGGCGTCGACCGATGCCGCCGACCAGATCAAGACACTGTCCGGAGAAATCGAGCGGACGCTCACCGCTGCCGGTTCGTCGACGTCGGCCACAGTGCTGGCCGGAGCGCGCGATGCCCAGAACACGTTGGTGAACACCTCCTCGGAGGCCGCAGCCCACGTCAAGACGCTCACCGCCGACGTACAGCGTTCGCTGTCGATCGCGGGCACCGCGACTGCCGAAGCCATCACGGCCGGCGCTCGCGATGCGCAGAGCACCTTGCTCAACGCGTCGACGGAGGTCGCAAACCAGGTCAAGACGCTGGCGACCGACATCGAGCGCTCGCTCTCCATCGCCGGCACTGCCACCGCCGAGTCCATCGTGACCGGTGCACGCGAAGCCCAGAACACGCTGGTGACGGCATCCTCCGATGCCGCCGGCCACGTCAAATCACTCGCCGCCGAGGTCGAACGCACGCTGACGGCCGTTGGCGCGGATACCGCGGCTGCAATTCTCAACAGCGCACGCGAGACCCAGAGCACGCTGGTGACGGCGTCGTCCGATGCCGCCAGCCACGTCAAGAATCTGGCTTCCGACGTCGAGCGCACGCTGTCGGCTGCGGGCGCGGACACCGCCGCCACGATCCTCAACAGCGCGCGCGAGGCGCAAAGCTCGTTCGCGTCGACCGCGGGCGATGCCGCAAGCAAGATCAAGGCGATCTCGACCGACATCGAGCGCTCGCTCGCTTCGGTCACCGGCAACACCACCGACAACATCCAGGTCAGCGCGACCAACGCGCAGAACGCGCTGATCAACGCCTCCAACGAAGTCACCGCGAAGGTGAAGTCGACCTCGACCGACATCGAGCGCTCGGTGCTCGCCGCCGGTCAGAGCTTCAATTCGGCGATGAGCGGCAAGACCAACGAGATGGTCGGCTTCGTGCAGCAGCAGACGGACCGCCTGTCACAGATGATCGACGGCAAGCGCGGCTCGCTGGTGGAGGCGATCAGCGCCAAGACCAGCCAGCTCACCATCGAGATCGACCGCGTCACCACCGATGCGCTAAAATCGATCGAGACCCGCGGCCAGGCGTTCTCGCACACTCTGATGGGCAACGGGTCCGACGTGGCGCGCACCATCACCTCGGCGGGAGAGCTGGCGACCGGCGCCGTCACCAAGTCGCTGAAGGACCTCGAGCAGGCCTCCAAGACCGCCATCGAGCAGTCGCGTCAGGTCTCGATCCAGGCCGTGACCGAGATGCAGGAAACCAGCAAGATCCTGCGGACCGACACGGTTGCGCTGTTCGAGCGGCTGCGCGAGGGCAACATCCTGTTGCAGGAAGTGCTGACCGGCGCCCACGACAATCTCAACTCGCTGGAGCGCGCGCTGGTGACGCGTGTCGCCGACTTCGTCTCGGCGATGAACGACGTTACTACCCGCAACGGCACGGCGACCCAGACGCTGGAAGACCAACTCGGCATCTTCAACGACAAGACGTCGAAGGCGCTGGAGGATCTCAACGCGCTCTCCACGCATTTCGAGGCGCACGGCAAGACGCTGGTGGAGGCTGCCGGCATGGTCGAGCAGGCCAACCGTTCCACCACGACCTCCGTCAACGAGCGCAAGGCGACGCTGGAATCGTTGGTCACCACCATCGACCTGCGCACCGCCGATCTCGATCAGCGGCTGTCGCGCTTCACCAGCCTGCTGGATGAATCGCTCGCCGCCGCCGAAGAGCGCGCACGCGACATCGCGCGTGTTGTGGCGGAGACCGCAGGCGCGGGCTCTGCCGCCATCAGCCGGCAGTTCGAGGCTGTCCGTTCGGCATCTGAAGAGGAGCATCGGCAGACCGTCGACGCCATGCACGAGATCTACCGCCAGACCACCGACGAGGCGGATGCGATGTTCAAGCAGTCCGCCGAGAAATTCGCCAATCTGGTGGCGAGCATGAAGCAGATGGCCGGCGAGATGCATCAGGAGCTCGAGGCCACCCGCAACGAGCTCCGCCGGGGCGTGCTGGAAATGCCGCAGGAGGCCGCCGAGAGCACGGCGCAGATGCGCAAGGTGATCGTCGACCAGATCGAGGCGCTCGCCGAGCTCAACCGGATCGTGGCCCATCACGGCCGCGGGCTCGACGTGGTTGCGACCAACCGCGGCAGCGTGCAGCGCCAGGAAGAGCCCGTGATGGCGACCGCCGGCGGTCGCGGCGACGTACGCATGCGCGACAGCGGCAGCGCATCCAACCTGCCGCCGCCGGATCTGGGCATGCCGACCTCGCGCCGCACCGAGGCGCCGCCGGTCAGCCCCGCGAATTCCGACGGTTGGCTCTCCGACCTGCTGAGCCGTACCGACGCCGGCGGCAATCCGCCTCTCCCGCCCCAGCGTGGCGGTCGCCCGCCGCAACAGGGCGGTGGCAATCCGCTGGAGTCGCTGTCGCTCGACATCGGCCGGCTGATGGACCGCAATCTCGCGGCCGAGATGTGGGACCGCTACCAGCGCGGCGAGAGCAAGGCGTTTTCCAAGCGCCTGTACACGCCGGCCGGCCAGAAGGCGTTCGACGAGGTCGCCCGCAAATACCGCGCCGACCGCGGCTTCAAGCAGACGGTCGATCGCTACATCACCGAGTTCGAGCGGCTGCTCGATGAGGTGGCGCGCGAGGATCGCGGGCCGCAGGCGCTGCGCAACCACCTGACCTCGGAGACCGGGCTGGTCTACACCCTGCTCGCGCATGCGGCGGGCCGGCTGGGCTGAGAAGCGAATAGGGAATAGCGAGTAGCGAATGGAGACGGAGGCCTTGGCGCCTCCGTTTTTCTTTTTGGGCGACGAAGACCCTACTCGCTATTCGCCACTCGCCATTCGCGTTAGCTCACTGCCGCTTCTGGCCGCTCGCCGCCGGCGCGGCCTGCCTCGGCTGTTCGGCGGTCGGCTGCTGCGCGCCGTTGCTGGCGCCGAAGATCACCCGGGTCGGGTTGCGGTCGAAATTGTTCACGGCGCGGCTGATGTCGCCGAGCGTCTTGCGGCCGTCGGACATCAGCGCGCCCGAGCGCTTGTCGAAATCTTCGGCAAGCTCGCGGATCGACTTCACGGTGAGGAACAGCTCGCCGCCGTCCTTGCCGCCGGCCAGCGAGTTCAATCCTATCATCAGATTGTCGGCCTTGCCCATCACGCCGTCGACACGGCCCATGATGGCGTCGATGCGCTCGGAATTGCGCGCCAGCGAATTGGTGAAGGTCTCGAGATTATGCAGCGAGTTCTTCACCGACTCCTGATTGTCGGCGACGACCCTGTTGACGTTCTGCAGGGTCGCGCGGATCGCCTCGGTGACGTCCTGCAGCTTGTTCGGATCGGCGGTCAGCACGGGGATGCCGTCTTCGTCGAGCGGTACCGCCGGCGCGGCCTCCTCGCCGCCCTTCAGCGAGATCGCGGCGACGCCGGTGAGGCCCTGGAATTCCAGGCCGACCAGGGTGTCCTTGCGCAGCGGCGCGGTGTTCTCGACCATCGCGAGCGCGACAACGCGACGCGGGTTGTCGAGTTTGACCGAGATGACTTCCCCTATCCTGATACCGTTGAAATTGACGCTTCCGCCATTGCGCAGGCCCGACGCCGGTCCTTCGAAGATCACGCGCAAGGGCCCGCGCGCCTTTGTGGTGTGCAGGCTCTGGAACCACAGCACGAAGCCGAATGCAGCCGCGATCACCGCCAGGGTGAAGGCGCCGATCAGCACATAATTCGCGCGGGTCTCCATCAACTACTCCGGACTAACTCACGACAGCGCGGGCGCGCTTGCCGTTGAAATACTGCTTGAGCCAGGGATGCTGCGATGCCTTCATGTCGGCAATCGATCCTGCGGCAATGATCTTGCCGTTCCCTAAAACGGCGATGCGGTCGCAAGCGGTATAAAGACTGTCGAGATCGTGGGTTACCATGAAAACGGTCAGGCCCAAAGTGCGCTGGAGCGTCCTGACCAGTTCGTCGAAGTCGCCGGCGCCGATCGGATCGAGCCCGGAGGTCGGCTCGTCCAGAAACACCAGTTCCGGATCGAGCGCGAGCGCGCGCGCCAGCGCCACGCGCTTGATCATGCCGCCCGACAGTTCCGACGGAAAGCGGTCGGCGACCTCGGGCCGCAAGCCGACCATTACCAGCTTCGCCGCCGTGATCTCGTCGAGCAATCGCTGCGAGACCTGGAGATATTCGCGCACCGGAAACTGGATGTTCTGACGCACGGTCAACGAGGAGAACAGCGCGCCCTGCTGGAACAGGATGCCCCAGCGCCGCTCGACCGCGCGCCGCGCCGCGGTGTCGGCGGCATCGAGATCGACGCCGAACACCTCGATCCGGCCGGCGACTTTCGGCACCAGCCCGATGATGGTGCGGGTCAACACCGATTTGCCGGCGCCGGAGGGGCCGACGAAGCCGAGGATCTCGCCGCGCCGGACGTCGAGATCGAGGCCGTCGAGCACGCGCGTGCTGCCGAACTGCACGGTGATATCGCGCACCCGGATGATGGCGTCGGAGACGGCTTGCGGCTGCAGCGCCATGCTCACATCCCGATCGCGGCAAAGAAGATGGCGAACACGCCATCCATCACGATGACGAAGAAGATGCCCTTCACGACCGAGGCGGTCGTGTGCTGGCCGAGCGATTCCGCAGAGCCCTGCACGGCGAGGCCTTCGACGCAGGCGACGATGCCGATCACCGCCGCCATCACCGGCGCCTTGATGATGCCGACCGTGAAGTGATCGATCGAGATCGCATCGCGCAGACGTAGCAGGAAGGCCTCGGGGTCGACGCCGCCATAGAGCCAGGCGACGAGGCCGCCGCCATAGAGTGCGGCCATCGCGCCGAGGAAGGCCAGGATCGGCAGCGCGATGACGAGCGCCAGCATCCGCGGCAGGATCAGCACCTCGATCGGATCGAAGCCCATGGTGCGCAGCGCGTCGATTTCCTCGCGCATCTTCATCGAGCCGAGTTCGGCGGTGTAGGCGCTGCCCGAGCGCCCGGCGACCATGATCGCCACCAAGAGCACGCCGATCTCGCGCAAGACCAGCACGCCCAGCATGTCGACCACGAAGATGTCGGCGCCGAACCTGCGGAAATGGAAGATGCCCTGTTGCGAGATGATGCAGCCGATCAGGAAGGTGATCAGCACGATGATCGGCACCGCGCGCCAGCACACCTGCTCCAGATGATGCACGGTCGAGGTCAGGCGGAAACTGCGCGGATGGATCAGCACGCGTCCGGTTGCCGCAAGAACTGCGCCGAGCATGTCGATCAGTTCGACAAAAGTGCCGCCGATGCCGGTGACGGTGCGGCCGACCTGGTCGAGCATGCCCGTGATGGTCACCGCCGAGCTTTCGACGACAGGCGCACCTTTCACGCGACGGACCTCGTCGACCAGGGTGGCGTAGTTCGCCGACAGCCCGGCGATCTTCGCCTCGATGCCGCCTTGGGTCAGGCTGCGGCGCAGCCGCTCGATCAGCCAGGCGCCGAAAGTGTCGAGCCGCGAGATCTGCGAGACGTCGATGAAGATATTGGGCCGGCTGCCGGCAAGCTTCTCCGCCTCCGCAACCATCGCCTCCAGCGAGGTGGCAAAGCGCGCAATCCACGGCCCCGCGGCACAGAGCGCGAGCCCGTTGCCATGCGCAATCCGCTCCAAAGTCGGGTCGCCATTCACGTCCGCGAACTCCCCGCGTTTGCGGATAAGGAAGCACTGGCAGCCATCGTTCTAACCAGCCATAGTTGGTTGCATCGGGCAAGCGCCCGGTTCAAAAATCGCCTGATTTTAAAATGACTTCCGCCAAATCTCCAACGCTTGTGGCCAGAATCGAGCGTTTCCCCATCGCCGGTTCCTTCACCATTAGTCGGGGGGCCAAGACCGAGGCTGTGGTCGTGGTGGCCGAACTCGACGACGGCAGCAACCGAGGACGCGGCGAATGCGTGCCCTATCCCCGCTACAACGAAACGCCCGAAGCTGCGCTGAATGCGTTGCAGGAACTGAGCGGCGCGCTGGCCGGCGGACTCGACCGGCAGGCGCTGCAGGCCGCGCTTCCCGCAGGCGCCGCCCGCAACGCACTGGATTGCGCATTGATCGATCTAGAAGCCAAGCGCGCCGGGGTCCGTGCGTGGGATCTGCTCAGCCGACCCAGGCCAACGCCCTGCATTACGGCCTACACGATCTCGCTGGGCTCGCCCGCAGCGATGGCGGAGGCGACTGCGAAGGCCGCATCCCGGCCGCTGCTCAAGATCAAGCTTGGCGGCGTCGGTGACGGCGAGCGCATCGCCGCGGTGCGCAGGGCCGCGCCCAGTTGCGAACTGATCGTCGATGCCAATGAGGCGTGGACGCCGTCCGGACTCGAACGCAACCTCGCGGCCTGCGCTGACGCCGGCGTCACGCTGGTGGAGCAGCCGCTGCCCGCCGGCTGGGACGACATGCTCGGGCGCATCCGGCGCCCGGTGAAAGTCTGCGCGGATGAGAGCGCCCACGACCGGAAATCACTGGACGCACTGCGCGGGCGGTATGACGCGGTCAACATCAAGCTCGACAAGACCGGCGGCCTGACGGAAGCGCTTGCGATGGCGGATGCAGCCACGGCGCTCGGCTTCGACATCATGGTTGGCTCCATGGTCGCAACTTCGCTCGCCATGGCGCCGGCGATGCTGCTGACATCGATGGCGCGTTTCGTCGATCTCGATGGGCCGCTGCTCTTGGCACGCGATCGCGATAACGGCCTGCGCTACGAGGGCAGCCTGGTTCATCCGCCAAAACCCTCACTCTGGGGCTGATGCGCCGAGAGCCGCTTCCGCGCCGACCACATCACGAGCGCGGCGATGCCCGCGAGCGCCGCCATCACGTAATAGACGCCCTGCCCGTAGCGGGCATAGACCGCGCCTGTCAGGATCGAGACACTGGCGGCAACGAAGCCGGAACAGGCCGCTAGAAAACCCTGCCCACGCGCCATGATGTGCGGCGGCACGTGATGCACCATCAATCCCATGATGCCGACCTGCGTGAGCCCGAAAGTCACGCCGTGCATCAATTGTACCACCGCAAGAATCGTGATCGGTGGCGCTTGCGCCGTGATCACCCAGCGCGCGACTGCAGTGAGCGCGGCGATCACGACCAGCGTCGACGGCTTTAGCGTGAAGCGCGGCGACAGCGCGAACACCACGATCTCGGCGAGCACGCCGAGCACCCAGAGGCTTGCGATGGTGAGCCCGCCAAAACCCTCCTGCTGCCAGGCGATGGAGGCGAAGATGTAATAGGCCTGATGGCTGCTCTGGATCAGCGCCGAGGTCAGGATGATGGCGAGGAAACCGCCATCGCGCAGCAACCGGGCAGCGCCGTGATGTGCCGCAGGTGCTGTCTTGATAGCGCCGAGGGGCTGCAGCCCGAGGCTCATCAGCGCGCCAAGTCCGGCCATCCCAACGATCGGCCAGATCAGATGCCTTGCCGAGATGACATCGAGCAGTTGGCCACAGGCCAGCGCCGCCACGACAAAGGCCGCCGAGCCCCACAGCCGCAACGGTCCGTATTTGAGACCGTACTGGGTGACGCCGCGCAGCGCGTAGGCGTCGATCAGCGGCACCATCGGCGTCCACAGGCAGCAGGTCGCCGCATAGGCGAGCAGGATCAACAGCGGCAGGTGCTGCGTGCCGACGACGGCGAGGCCGATCACGGTCGCAAACGCCGTCACCATGACGGCGCCGCGCAGCGCATGACGCCGCTCGGCAAAGCCCGTGACCAGGGGCAGCACCGTGAAACGCGTCACCGCGGGAACGGCGGTGATGATACCGATCCAGCCGGCGTCGACGCCGACCGCCTTCAGCCACATCGGGAAGTACGGCAGGTGGGTGCCGACCAGCCCGAAGCCGGTGCTGTAAACCAGCGCCAGCCTGCCTGCGAATCGCCTGGCGGCGGAAGCGGTGGGGATTTGTGATTCGCCCGGCATCAATTCAATTGCGATTCGGTCTGCTTTCTGGTGATCGTACTCGCAACGCGCGGTGATTTGCGCGGCAATTGAGTCTGCCATGGCCAACCAAGCCTTCGCCCTGTCGCCGATCTCGGCTCGCGCAAGCCTGCCGAGCGAGGAGGACTATGACGCGATCCGCGAGGCGTTCATGGAGACCGCGCGCGGCCGCTGGTTCCTCGACGAATATGCGCGGCGCAACCGCAATGCCGATACGAGCATGGTGCTCGACGCGGTGTCGCGGATCGAGGAGACGCTGGCGGCGCAACGTCAGCCGCCGCCGCCCGAGGACAAGCGCCCCGAAATGCTGGCCATGATTCCGGAGTGCGGTCGATGAAGCCGAGCGGACAACGTCCGCCGCGCTTGACGGTCTCGGGCTCGAGGAGAGCCTTGCCCCGATCCGCAAGGGCGCGCGCATCATCAAGGAGATTTCCTGGCGCTGGCGCGAGATCGGCGCCGACGGCCGCATCTGCGACCTGCTGGATTCGCAAGTCGGCGCCATCGAGTCCGGTTGCGAGACAATCGCTGCAGCCGATCCGCGCGTCGCGATCCGCGAAGCCTTCGACACCATCAAGGCGAGCATCTCGGCTTTCTCTGACATCGCCGGCGCGGCAGCAGTCGAGGACGGCGTCGTGGTGACTTCGACGCCCGAAGCGGCAGTGGACGTTGAAGCCCCCGTGGCGATGGCTGATGCCGACGAGGCTGACGCCTACGACGAAGCCATGCTCGATCGGGTCGCGATGGAAATGTCCGCGCCCGACCTTGATGACGCCGACGCGGAGTTCGCCGCCGCTGCGCCGGAGGCCGACATCGCCGACCCCCCACAAGCCGAGGTCGCCGAACCACCGCCGGTTCAAGTCACCGAACCGCAGCGTGACGAGCTCGTGGAAGCCGGGCCCGCACCTGAACGGGCCATCGTAGAGGAAGTAGCGCTGCCCTCGCCGCCGGTTGCGCCCGAGCCCGCGCCATCGCTCGGCGCGACCATCCTCGCCAACGGCCTCGTGATGCGGCCGAAAACGCCCGCAAACGATCCGCTGGCGCCGATCCGGCGCATGACCCAGGCCGAGAAGATCGCGTTCTTCTCCTGAACGTGATCGCCCCGCGACGTATTGGCCTGCGTGATTGTCATCACACACCAGGCGTGAACCTGACCCTAGCCTCAGCACCACAAATCTCGCGTTGAGATTCGCCGTTGAGGAGGACGTCATGTCCCGTTTCAAATCGTTGCTGTTGTGCGCGGGCCTACTTTGCTTCGGCTTTGCCGCGCAGGCGTCAAGTTCCGAGACCATCACGTCCATCCAGCAGCCGCCGCAACCCGTGGTGACGCAAGCCCCGACGCCGCCGCTGCCGGCCGCCGTGACACAACCGGCGCAGCCGCTGCCCGGGCCTGAGCAGCGGGTCGCGCTCGTGATCGGCAACTCGAATTACCAGAACACGCAAGTCCTCCCCAACCCCGACAATGATGCGCAATCGATGGCGCAGTTTTTGAATTCGGCTGGCTTCGAGGTGATCGCAGCGACCGATCTCTCGCAGAACGACATGATCCGCGTCGTCCAGGACTTCTCCGCCAAGGTCGCGGCACGTGGACCGAACACGGTGGCGATGGTGTATTACGCCGGTCACGGCGTGCAGCTTGCCGGTGAGAACTACCTGATCCCGGTCGACGCCAGGATTTCGACCCCGTCCGACCTCGCGAGCAACGCGGTCCGCCTGGTCGACGTCATGGCGACGCTGCAGGCGATCCCGAGCCGTCTGCGCATCGTCGTGCTCGACGCCTGCCGCAACAATCCATTCCCGAACATCGACGATGCCGGCCGCGGATTGGCGATCGTCGACGCACCGGCCGGCTCGATCGTCGGCTATTCCACCGCGCCCGGCGCGGAAGCGCTCGACGGCTCTGGCGGCCACAGCCCCTACACGTCCGCGTTCCTGCGCCTTGCGCGCGAGCCGAACCAGCCGATCGAAACGCTGTTCAAGCGCATCAGGCTCGAGGTCAACAACACCACCGACGGCGTGCAGACGCCCTGGGAAAGCACGTCGCTGACGAGCGACTTCACTTTCTTCGGCGACACCGCGGTTGCCGCGACCCGCGCGCCCGTCAACGCGCCCGTCGTGCAGATGGCGTCCAACTTGCCGTCGCGGTCGGTACGTCAGGTCTACGACTACGTGGTGTCCGAGGGCTCGCCGCAATACTATCAGGAGTTCATCACCATGTTCCCGTATGATCCCCTGTGCGAGCGCATCCGCCACCTGCTGTGGGAGTTGCACGAGGCGGCGGCATGGCACCAGGCGGTACTGGCGAACTCGCCGTTTGCCTACAAGGCGTTCTACGAGCACCACAACAACAGCCCCTATGCGCTGGCGGCGTTGCACCTGCAGTCGCAGCCGAAGATGGTGGCGCTGAACCAGCCCACGCATCTGTTCAACGGAGGCGTGCATCTCCCGACGCAGTCGGGGCCGCCCAAAATCGTGACCATGCCCGGACCCGGCAAGAACATCGGTGCGAGCAATGGCGTCGGCAAGATCGTGACCTTGCCCGCGGGCAACAACGGCAAGATCGGCGCCGATCACGAGATCAAGACGATCGATACCATCAAGCACGTCGATCTTCCGTCCAGGCCGCGCGAGCATGTTGAGGCGCGGGACTCCGGTTCGTTCAAGCGCGTGTCCGACGCACCGACCCGGATCGGCGGCGGCAATTTCGGCTCGCATTTCGCCATGGGCGGAGGCGGGTTCGGCGGACGCGGCCGCCGCTGAGCGCGACAATACAATCATCAACACCGGGCGGAGCTGCACTGCTCCGCCCTTTTCAATTTCAGCTCGCAATCAGCTTCGCATACATATCCGCATCGACATTGCCGCCGGACAGCACGATCACCACCGTCTTGTCGCGCGCCTCGATCCTGCCCGACAGCAGCGCGGCCAATCCCACCGCCCCGCCCGGCTCGACCACCAGCTTCAATTCGCGGAACGCGAACGCCATCGCATGGCCGACTTCGGCATCGGAGGCGGTGACGCCATGCGACAGCAGCTTGCTGTTGATGGCGAAGGTGAGCTCGCCCGGGATCGAGGCCATCAGCGCGTCGCAGATGGTGCGGCCCTCGTAGGCATGCGGCTCGCGTTTTCCCGCGCGCAACGAACGGGTGTGATCGTCGAAGCCTTCGGGCTCGGCGACGATCATCTCGGTTTTCGGGAAGCGCGTCTTCACCGCGGTCGCAACGCCCGCGATGAGGCCGCCGCCGGAGGCCGGCGCCACCACGATATCAGGTGTCAGCCCGAGCGCGGCCATGTCCTCGGCGATCTCGCGGCCCACGGTGCCCTGCCCTGCGATCACGAAAGGATCGTCATACGGCCGCACCAGGGTCGCGCCGCGCTTCTCGGCGATCTCGCGTGCGATTGCCTCGCGGTCTTCCTTGTCGCGATCGTAGAGCACGACCTCGGCGCCGTAGGATTTGGTGCGCTCGCGCTTGGAGGCCGGCGCGTCCGAGGGCATCACGATGGTCGCCTTCATGTCGAGAATCTGCGCCGCGGCCGCCACGCCCTGCGCATGATTGCCGGAGGAGAACGCCACGACGCCGCCGGCGCGCCGGCTCAATGGGATCGACGACAGCTTGTTGAAGGCGCCGCGGAAC
This sequence comes from uncultured Alphaproteobacteria bacterium, assembly GCA_963821965.1. GTDB lineage: Bacteria > Pseudomonadota > Alphaproteobacteria > Rhizobiales > Xanthobacteraceae > Bradyrhizobium. The sequence goes on along the minus strand of CAWGFY010000005.1, from coordinate 945,289 downwards.
TTGAACGAGCCGGTCCGCTGCAGCAATTCCGGCTTGAGGAACACGCGGGTGCCGACGCGCGCATCGAGCGCGGGATTCGACAGCAGCGGCGTGCGCACGGCGTAAGGCGCGATCACGGTCGCGGCCAGCTCGATATCGGCCGCATTGACCGGCATTTTCGTCATGTCAGTCATAGCTGGGTTTATAGCGCCCGGCCCTAACGGGGCAAGCCGTCAATTGCTCCTAGTGCTCCGATTCCGAAGTTCGTATCATATCGGGGCATCTTCGTTTACGAACTTCGGAATCGAAGAGCACTAGCAAAATCCTTGATTCTAGTGCGGCTTTGACTTTGAAGTTCCGATGGCGAGCGTGCGGCAAAACTGATCGGAACTTCAAAGTCGCCGCACTAGTCAGGCGGCGCGGGCCGCGACCTGCGGCACCGGCGCAATGCGCCGCTGCGGATCGGTCCAAATGATGATCTCGAACGTGCCGTCCTCGTGCTCGGCAAGCGCCGTGCAGCTTTCCACCCAGTCGCCGCAATTCATGTAAGTGATGCCGTGCTCGTCATGGATGGTGGCGTAATGGATGTGGCCGCAGATCACGCCGTCGCAGCCGTGGCGCTTCGCTTCCCCGGCCAGCGTCGCCTCGAACGCGCCGATATAGTTGACCGCCTTCTTCACCCTCAGCTTGGCCCATTGCGACAGCGACCAATAGGGCACGCCGAACAGACGGCGGAAGAAGTTGACGAAGCGGTTCATCTGGATCGCGAAGTCGTAGGCCTTGTCGCCGAGATGGGCGAGCCAGCGCGCGTTCTGCACCACGAGATCGAAGATGTCGCCATGGATCACGAGATAGCGCTTGCCGTCGGCACCGAGATGCACGGTGTTCTCGACGACGTCGATGCCGCCGAAATGCGTGCCGTAATATTTGCGCAGGAACTCGTCGTGATTGCCGGGGACGTAGATGACCTTTGCGCCCTTGCGCGCCTTGCGCAGCAGCTTCTGCACGAAGTCGTTGTGCGATTGCGGCCAGTACCAGTTGCCGCGCAGCGCCCAGCCGTCGACGATATCGCCGACCAGATAGATGGTATCGGCGTCGTGGATGCGCAGGAAATCGAGCAATCGGTCGGCTTGCGAGCCGCGGGCTCCGAGATGCACGTCGGAGATAAACAGGGTGCGAAAGCGCCGGTCCGGGCTGTCTTCGCTTACAGAAGTCGCTTCCCATACGCGCGCCCCTAACAGATTCGCATGACAGTGCGATGACCCCAAAAGAGTCCTTCCCAATAGCCGTCTTTGTGCGGCTTTCGGCACGAATCACGCCGTTAACTTTTGAATCCGCGATAGCAGGACGTTACGACAATGAGGCGACAGGCACTTGCTCGATGTCGTCGTCCGGCTTGACCGGACGACCCAGTATTCCAGAGACGGCAGTGCTCAACTGAGAAGCCTCTGGGATACTGGATTGCCCGCTTTCGCGGGCAACGACAGCGGGAGGAACATGAAGCAGCATCCCCGCGGCGCGATTTGCGTCCGGGCTTTGCAATTCGGTGTCCCTCGAAGAGAAAGAGGGCGCAGGGAATGCCGGGCGCTGGCCGCACCCGCAGGCCCTGTGGGCTGAAAAGGAAAGGTGCCCACAAGTCGGTACAGGTAGGCCGAAACATCCGGCACTCCCTGCGCAATGGCTTTACGGCTTACTCCGCGCTCTCCCCGGTGTATCGGGCTTTTTAGCCACCGTCGCTGCGCAAATCGCTTTGCGCAACTTGACCCCAGCGTCGAGGGGACAGGACCACACGGCTTGACCGTACGCATTGCGCCGCACGTCTTGCGGCCCAACGCGTCCATCGCAGCCCGCACCACGAATCGTGACGATCGCGAAACGCCCCTCATGCGGGCGGGATGGCTTCGTTAAATCATAATTTCGTACTTTCGGAAAGATAAATATTATTGCGCGGCGACCTTGACTCGCCGGGCAAAACAGGCGGCGGCTTTTTCGGCTGTGCCAGTCGTGTCATGGCGCTAGCATCGTCGCGCCGACTTTTATGATCCCGCTGCTGGTCTCGCATGCTAAATTGCGGTCAGGCCAATCGTGGAAAACGCATGCGACGTCGGGATTTCATTGCATTTTTGAGTGGCGCGGCGGCTGCGTGGCCCCGGATAGCTGGTGGCCAGCAGGGATCATTGCCCTTGATCGGCGTGCTCAGCAGCGGACCCGCAAAATTGCGCGCAGATCAGTCCGCTGGCCTTTGGCGTGGATTGAAGGAAGCGGGTTTCGTCGAAGGCAAGAACCTGAACGTCCTCTACCGTGGAGCGGATGATCATTACGACCGTTTACCGGCCCTGGCTGCTGAACTTGTCAGCCGGTCAGTTGCAGTCATCGCGACGGCCGGCGGTCCGGTGGCGGCGCTTGCGGCCAAGTCCGCTACAAATACGATCCCGATTGTATTTGCTGCCGTATCCGACCCGGTGAGGAGCGGCTTGGTTACAAGTCTCAATCGTCCAGGAGGCAATGTCACCGGAAACGCCGGCTTGACCATAGAACTCGATGCCAAGCGGCTTGAGTTGCTGACCGAGCTCGTCCCGAAGGAACGGGTCTTCGGAGCCTTGGTAAACGCCAATCGTCCTGGCGTCGAGGTTGAAGAGCACGACTTGCTCACAGCGGCGAAGAATTTGGGCCGCGAAGTCGTGGTGCTTCGCACGGATGACGGCCCTTCGATCGAGGCGGCCTTCGATACGTTAGCCAAACGCAATATTGTCGGGATTCTGGTAGGTGCGGACGCGCTTTTCAATGATCATCGTCAGCAGATCGTTTCTCTCGCAGCACGATATGTCATGGCTGGCGTTTATCCGTGGCGCGAGTATGTGGCGGCAGGTGGGCTTGCGAGCTACGGGGCAAACCTTTCCGACGGATATCGTTTATCAGGCCTCTACGTCGGCCGCATCCTCAAGGGCGAAAAGCCGGCTGATCTGCCGATCATTCAACCTGACAAATTTGAACTCGCCATCAACCTGAAAACAGCAAAGGCACTCGGGATCAACATCGCACCGGCAGTCATCGCCCGAGCTGACGAGGTGATCGAATAGGAAAATGGGGTGCGAAGGCACCCCATGCGACCTTGTGCTGCCTTCCCGGTGGTCCGGGACTTGCAATAGCCTCTCCTGCCGGGACCAGTGCCGCAAATTTTGGCAGGAGCGCTTCGCATGTCTCTCTTCGCGCGCAGGATACACATCATTGTCGCAGCCCTCGCGCTCGCGATGCCGGCGCAAGCCGGCAACACCATCCGCGCGGTGATGCATTCCGATCTGCGGGTGATCGATCCCGGCTTCACCACGGCCTACATCACCCGCGACCATGGCTACATGGTCTACGACACGCTTCTTGCGACCGATTCCGACTTCAAGGTCCAGCCGCAGATGGCGGACTGGAAAGTCTCCGACGACAAGCTGACCTACACCTTCACGCTGCGCGACGGGTTGAAATGGCATGACGGCGCTCCCGTCACGGCGGAGGACTGCGTCGCCTCACTGAAGCGCTGGGGCAAGGTCGACAGCATGGGCCAGAAGCTCATGGATTTCACCGCCAGCATCGAGGCACCCGATGCGAAGAGCATCGTACTGAAGCTCAAGGAGCCGTACGGCCTGGTGCTGGAATCGATCGCGAAGATGTCGTCCTACGTCCCCTTCATGATGCCCAAGCGCCTCGCCGAGACGCCGCCCGACAAGCAGATTCCCGAGCAGATCGGCTCGGGCCCGTTCAAGTTCGTGCAGGCGGAATTCCAGCCCGGCGTGAAGGCGGTCTACGAAAGAAATAAGGATTACATCCCGCGCAAGGAGCCTGCGAGCTGGACCGCCGGCGGCAAAATCGCCAAGGTCGACCGCGTCGAATGGATCACCATGCCGGATGCGCAGACCGCGGTGAACGCGCTGCAGTCGGGCGACATCGATTTCCTGGAGATCACGCCGTGGGATCTGCTGCCGATGCTGGAGGCCAACAAGGAGATCAAGGTCGAAGTGCTGAACAAGCTCGGCTTCCACGCCATCGGCCGCATGAATTTCCTCTACCCGCCGTTCGATAATCCCAAGATCCGCCGCGCCGCTTTCATGGCGATGAACCAGAAGGACTTCATGGACGCGATGGTCGGCAATGACAAATATTTCGTGCTGTGCGGCGCGCTGTTCGTCTGCGGCACGCCGCTGGAGACCGGCACCGGCTCCGACGTGCTGGTGAAGGGCAATGGCATGGCCGAGGCGAAGAAGCTGCTGAAGGAGTCCGGCTATGACGGCACGCCCGTGGTGCTGATGGCGCCGACCGACGTAGTGACCCTGAAGACGCAGCCGATCGTCGCGGCGCAGCTGTTACGGCAGGCCGGCTTTGGCGTGAACGTGCAGGCGATGGACTGGCAGAGCGTGGTCGGCCGCCGCGGCAGCCAGAAGCCGCCGCAGGAAGGCGGCTGGAACCTGTTCTTCACCAATGTGACCGCGGCCGATCTGATGAATCCGATCGTCAACCTGCAGATCAACGGCAAAGGCAGGAAAGGCGGCTGGTTCGGCTGGCCCGACGATACAAAGATCGAGGCGCTACGCGACGCCTTCGCGCGCTCGTCATCGCCGGACGAGCAGAAGAAGATCGCAACCCAGATCCAGACGGAAGCCTACGACCAGGTGATCTACATTCCGGTCGGGCAATATCGCGTGGCGGCGTCCTGGCGGAAATCGCTGTCGGGCGTGCTCGAAGGCCCGGCGACGCCGGTGTTCTGGAACGTCGACAAGTCGGAGTGAGCGCTGGCGGCCACCTGCCTCAAGGTACCGAATTGACGTAGCGCGCCAATGCGGCATCCCCGCGGACCATGTGTTAAGGTGTGATCCTCGGCCGAGGGGATGCACATGAGGCGACGCGACTTCATCACGCTTCTGGGTGGCGCGGTTGCTCCTTGGCCGCGGTCGGCGCGCGCGCAGCAGAAAGTGCCGGTCATCGGTTTCCTCGGGACGACATCGCCGACGGCATGGCGCGAACAGATCGCTGCGTTCGAGCAGCGGCTGGGCGAGCTCGGCTGGATCAACGGCCGCACCATCACCATCGAGTATCGCTGGACCGAAGGCCGCAACGAACAGGCGCCCGCAATCGCCCAGGCGTTTGTGAAGCGCGAGGTCGACATCATCGTCGCCGGCGGCAATGCGGTGGCGGCGGCGAAGCAGGCCACGTCGTCGATTCCGATCGTTTTCCCGGTGGCGGTCGATCCGCTCGGCAGCGGGTTCGTCGCCAGCCTGTCACGGCCGGGCGGCAACGCGACCGGACTTTCCATTCAGGGGACCGACGTCGCCGGCAAGCGATTGCAGATGCTGCATGAGATCGTCCCGGCACTGAGGCGGTTGGCGATCATGGCCAATGTCGCCTACCCTGCCGCCGGGAAGGAGTTGAGAGAGTGTCAAACCGCCGCTCGCGCGCTGGGCCTTGACGTCACCCTGATGGAACTGCGGGGACCCGAGGATATCGCGACGACTTTCAATTCGCTCGCCGGCGCCGAGGCCCTTTATGTTGCGAGCGATGCCCTGACCAACACCCACTATGCCCGCATCGCGGCACTGGCTCTGAACGTCCGGATCGCGACGATGTTTGGCACAACCGAACTCGATCCGTTCGGGAGGCCTCATGGCCTACGGGCCCAACATTTCCGACCTTTTCCGCCGGGCGGCCGACTACGTCGACAAGATTCTCCGCGGTGCAAAGCCAGCCGATATTCCGGTGGAACAGGCGACCAAGTACAGCCTGGTCCTCAATCTCGTCACCGCCAAGGCCCTCGGCCTTGCCGCCCCGCCGACGCTGCTTGCGCTCGCCGACGAAGTGATCGAATAGCGCTGCGAATGTCCGCCCTTGATGGCAGAGCGGACCATGGCAGGGACACGCTTACTCTCAACGCGGCGCGTCGTTGGTAGGCGCGGGCGCGAACAACTTCGTGGACGCAGCCTGCTGAACGATCACGGCCGCATCTTCCGGCAGCAGGAATCCACGCGAGACGAGGTTCTGCGCGGCAATCCGGACGCGGTTCACATAGTCGTCGCGGCCGTGGTAGCGCTCCTCTATGGACAAGCGTGCGTCGCCGGTGCGCTCCCGTTCCGCTTTCGTCGCGGCGAACGGCGAGAACGAGCCGACCAGCGAGCAGGTGAATGTCTGCGGCGCGTTTTGCCCGCCATTGGTGCCGAGCGGCGCCGCGACATCCGGGACCCGCACGCCGCCGAGCGCGTTGCCGTCGGCATCGCGCTTCGGCACCTGGATCATTGCGGCGGAAAACCGTGACGGGGCGCGCAGCGCAGGCGGTTCGGCGGGCGCGGGCTCGAGCGGCATCAACTCGCTTGCGGGGGGCTCGGCGTTGCGGCTCACCCAGGCGTCGAGACGAAGCAGCAACGCCCGCGACACCGGAGCCCAATCGAGCCGGCCCGGCGGCGATGTGCAGGCCGGCGCCTTGGGAACGACCACATGCGATCCGCCCGCGATGTCGTACATGCGCACGTTGGCAGGCAGCGGTTGATCCGCAGATCCGGATCCGCCGGTGCGGCCGAGCGAGGCACGCAGCGAGTAATAGTCCGTGGTCGACGAGACCAGCAGCATCTTCGGCGGCACCTCGCCGCGCGCCTCGACCTTGGCCGTGATCTCGCCGATGGTGAGCGGCCCGTCGTTGACGCCGGGAAAGTCCGGATTGGCGAAAGTGGGCGCTTCGTCGCCGCTCGATTTCGGCCCAAGGCCCGTCTGCAGGATCGGCAGTAGCCCCGCGCCCGAAACGAAGACGTGCATACCATCGAAGACACGGCGATGGCCCGCCATGTTGAAGCCGTTCAGCAGGAAGGTCTTCAGGAATCGTCCGTCCTGGGATTTGCCGCTCGCCAGCACGCGGTTGATCGCTCCCTTCAGCGGGTTCGGCGTTCCCGCAGCGTCAGCCGCGGCATGCGCGAAAAAGTCCGCCGCATCGCGCACGATCGCAAATCCCGCGCCTTCGACATACCGTGTCTTGCCGTCGGCATCGACGAAGGTGGGAAGATCGGCGCCCTGCCCCAGTTCCCAGTACACTTCGGCAACCGAGAAGCCGTTGTCCTGGAGGAAGCCGGTGCCCTGTTCGAACGTGCCGGACATGAACGGCGCCTCGCGCGGCGAGTTGTAGAGTGCTTCGGCATAGGCACGGCCACGATTGGGCACGTCCACCAGCAACGCGCCGTTGCCCGCGAGCGGAGCCGCCGGCATGATGAGAACAAGCTTCGCCGAGTAAGGGACGCGGCCGCGTTCGTTGCGCGCGGCGTTGTCGATGCCCGGGATGGCCTCGGCAGGCGACAGGTCGCCGTGAACCTTGCCTTGCCAGATGACGTAGTCTCCGACACGGAAATTGCCGTAGGGCTGCTTTGAGGTGAATTCGATCCGGCTGACCTCCCCGGACGCCGGTTGCGCGATCGTCATCAGGCCGAGCAGACAGAACGTCATCATCAGCCCGATTGGACGACGCGGCATGGAATCCTCCCGATCTCGGCTTCGAGCGTTTGGACTGAGTTTGCGACGCTGAAGAAAAACCGGCAAGCGCCGGTCCTCTCAATTTTTACCGCGCGCAGACAAAACTCGTCGCGACATTGGCCGGTCCCGACTTGTAGTGCGGCCAGGCCGGCCACTGGCACAGCGGCAGCGCGCGCACGGTCGCAAATTGCGGGCACCTCGACCTTCTGCTCGGTGACTTCGAGATCGCCGGGCGCCTTGCCCTTCTCCACCCAGTCGACCAGCACGCTCAGCATGTCGACATTGGCGGGCGCCGCCGGAACCGACATGATCGACGCCCGGCGCGGTATAGAGCCGCGCGAACTCCGACGTCTCCGGCCTTGCCGAGCTTCTTCTCGACGTTCTCGAAATAGCGGATGCCGGCATAGGGGCTCTGCGCATAGTCGGCCATGTGCTCGAGGATCACGAGCTTGCCGCCGCGCTCACGGAAACGGCCGAGATCGGGATCGGTGGAGTCCATCAGCTGCGAGACCTGCTCTAGCCGCGCCTTGTGGTCCTCAGGCTTGTATCTGGTCACGTCGAGATTGGGATCGCGCGCGAAGACATATTGCATGCCGCCGGCGCCATAGACCCAGGCGATGCCGTTGTTCGGCGCGGGCGGCAGCGCGGGCGCGGCCTTGCCGAGCCACCACGCGATCCAGCCGCCGGTCGGTCCGAAGGACGGATTGTCCTCGCCCGAGATGCCCCAGCCCGGATAATCGTCGAGGCCGTTGGCGAGCGCAAAGGAGAATTTGTAGGCCGAATGCAGCGTGTTGATCGCCTGAATCTGCGCCTCGTTCAGGCACTGGTCCGGCTTCTGGCCCTCGATGCAATGCAGCGTCTCGGCCTTGAAGCTCGCCTTGCAGCCGACCGGATCCTCGATCAGCAGGTCTTCGGAGCCATCGGCCTTGTCGCAGGCCTTCAGCACCGCATCCGCCACGAGCTTGACCTGGGCAGGCTTGATCCAGCCCTCGCCCATGGTCGCCAGTCCCGCACGCGTGCCTGCATGCTGCAGCCCGACCCAGTTGATGACGGGCACACGCGCGAAGATGCCGTCGAAATCCTCGGGGTAGCGCTGAGCCATGGTCAGGCCTTCGCGGCCGCCTTCGGAGGAGCCCATGAAATACATCCTGTCCGGCTTCCTGCCGTAGGCGCGCGTCATCAGGGCAACGGCGGCGTCGCGCACCTTCTTGTAGGAGACGTGCGCGAAATTCTCGAAGGCCTCGTCGTTGAGCGCGAACAGTTGCGGCGGCTCGCCGCTCCTGGTGGCGTGACCGGAATCGGTGCCGTAGGTGACGAAGCCGCGCGCCAGCGGCGACGGCTTGTCATAGGGATAGGCCGGCGGCAGGCCGAGCCCGGTGATCAGCACGCCATTGAAACCGCCGCCGCCATATTGCAGCGAGCGGTTATTCCATTCCGCGGGAAGATTGACCTGGAATTTGATCGGCGGCGCCTTGGGATCCGTCGGCTCGATGTGGCCGAGCACCTTGCAGAAGGCGGGATTGGCGGGCGAGACGCGGGCGGCCGGCGTCGGCGCGTGTTCGGACAGCGCGAGATGCGACGGCGATTGCATGGCGGCGCTGTCGATCCGCACCGCCTGCCACGCGGCTCCCGCAAGGCCGATGCAGGTCGCGGCCGGATCGCCGGCAAAACTCGCGGCGAACGCCGGAGGCGCGGCAAACATGGCGGCAAATGCAAGCCAAACCCGCGCAGAGGCCATCGATTGCACCCACTTCGACGTATCGTGTGTTCGTCTTGCCCGGCTGTGGGCTGATGCATTGAACGCGGCGCATCCGCAGAGGTCAATTAGCCCATTGGCGACCGACAAAAGGCTTGGATCAGCCTTGCGCTGGGTTATTGCGCCGCTACGACTTTAGGGGAAATGCAGCTGCGTCCCTCAAACATCACGTGAAGGCCTTGACGGACACGCGGCCAGACGGCTTGCTGGCGCATCCGCGTTGCACCGGAACGACTGCATGATGCGCTTCCCCGTCGCCTTCTTGACATTCTGGTTGTCGGCCTTCGCCGCTTATGCGCAGGCCCCCTCCCCGATTGCCGGCGTTCCGGCTGAGCTGATCGAGGACCTCGTGCTGGGCAGCCGCATTCTCGCGGAATTCGGCGTGGTCGACGCCTTCGGCCATGTCAGCGCCCGCAGCCCGGCGAACCCGTCGCATTTCCTGATGTCGCGCTCGCTGGCGCCGGCGCTGGTCACCGCCGACGACATCATGGAGTTCGATCAGGACGGCAACGCGGTGGACGCGCGCGGCCGCACGGTGTTCCTTGAGCGCTTCATCCATGCCGAGATCTATCGCGCGAGACCGGATGTGATGGCCGTGGTGCATGCGCACTCGCCCGGCGTCGTTCCCTTCAGCGTGAGCAAGACGCCGTTGCGACCGCTGTTTCACAACACCGCGTTCCTTGCCGCCGGCGTGCCGGTCTGGGACATCGCCAAGGATTTCGGCGTGACCAACATGCTGGTCGCCGACAATGCGAAGGGAAAGTCGCTGGCCGCGGCGCTCGGCGACAAATCCGTGGTGCTGATGCGCGGCCATGGCGACGTCACGGTCGGGCCGAACGTCAGGATCGCGGTGTTCCGCGCCTATTACACCGACGTCAACGCGCGACTGCAAGCGCAGGCGATCGGGCTCGGCAGCGAAATCACTTACCTCAGCCCCGAGGAAGGCGCGAAGGCCGATCAGGTCAACTTCGCGGTGCTCGACCGCGTCTGGAATTTGTGGAAGCAGAAGGTGCAGCCGGAGAAGGCGAAGTAGCCTGGATCGCGCGATCAGATTCCCGCAGCCTCGCAGGGCTCAGAAGCGCCGCAGACGGATACGCTCACGTTGGCAATCACGCGTCCTTGCCCGTCGACGAACACTAGATTGGTCTTGCCCCGCCGAAGCGGCTCGATCAACACGGATCGGCTGTCGCCGGTCTTCACATCGACGATTTTGGGATCGCCCACGATGACCGTTTCGTAGGCCCGGTCGAGCGTCAGCCGCGACGGCGTGCCGAGGCTGAGCGTCACCGCGCGTTCGTGCGCCGATATTGCAGGCGCTGCCGCGAGAAGCAGCATCGCTGCGAGCAAAAGCCCTTTGAATCTTGTAGTCATGGCGAATGTAGAGAACGGAACCCGGCAAAGTTCCGGGCATCATGGCATCGCCACCGAGCATTCCGCAAATCGATAGTTAGTATGATGATTATTTGCTTCGCGAATTTGCATCGGCGACGGGTAAAGCCACACTGCTCAATAGAGCCGGTGGAAATGATGGATCGGACCATGGCCATGGCCGACGGCGAAGCGGTCTGCCGCGGTGATCGCCGCGCTGACAAAGCTCTTTGCGTTGCGTACCGCGGTCTCCAGCGCCTCGCCTTTCGCGAGTCCCGCCGCGATTGCCGATGACAGCGAGCAGCCGGTGCCGTGGGTGTTTTGGGTGGCAACGCGCGGCGCCGGCAGCGCGATGACGCCGTCGGCACGCACGAGATAGTCGATGCTCTCGCTGCCCTCGCCATGCCCGCCCTTGATCAGCACGGCGGGACAGCCCATCGCGAGAAGCCGTTTGCCCTGGCTTTCGATTGCGGCCTCGCTGGACGCAACCGGTTCATCCAGCAGCGCGGCAGCTTCCGGCAGGTTCGGCGTGATGATGGAAGCGATCGGAACGAGTTCTCTGCGCAGCGCGTGAACCGCGCCGAGGTTGAGCAGCCGCTCGCCCGAGGTCGCCACCATCACGGGATCGAGCACGATGTGTTTCGGCGACCAGCGCTTCAGCGACGCCACGACAGCCTCGATCACGGCGAGCTGCGCCACCATGCCGATCTTGACCGCACCGACCTTAAGATCGCCGAACACGGCGTCGATCTGTTCCACCACGAATTCCGGCGGCACCGGATAAATGCCGGTGAGGCCTTGCGTGTTCTGCGCGGTCAGTGCTGTTATCGCGGAGGCGCCATAGACGCCGAGCGCGGCAAAGGTCTTCAGGTCGGCCTGGATGCCGGCGCCGCCTGAGGAATCCGAGCCTGCGATGGTGAGCGCGACGGGCGTGGTCATGGGATTTCCTTGGCCCGTCCTACCGCGATGCTTCCCGGCCAGCAAGCTGGCTTGCTAAGGTCCCCAAATCTGGCCTATCTGGAAAACGTCAAATGTCCGGAGACGACCGCGATGGTGCCCTTCTTCGTCCAGATCAAATGCAAGCTCGGCCAGTCCTATGTGGTCGCCAATGCGCTGGCCGAGGCCGAGATCGCCTCCGAGATCTATTCCACCGCGGGGCAATACGATCTGCTGGTCAAGTTCTATGTCGACAAGGACACCGACATCGGCCATTTCGTGAACGAGAAGGTGCAGGTGCTCCCGGGTATCCAGGACACGCTGACCATCATCACCTTCAAGGCGTTCGGCGGGCGGTAGTGTCGACAGTCACTTTCGAGCGGCTGCAGTCCTTCATCCACGCGGCGATGGTCAAGCTTGGCCTGCCCGATGCCGATGCCGCTGTCGTCGCTGCGCTGATGGCGCAGGCCGATCTGCAGGGTTCCGACGGCCACGGCATCAGCCGCCTGCCGCAATATGCCCGCCGCATCAAGGCCGGCGGTTTCAATACTAGACCAAACATCCGCGTGGTGCGCGAACAGGCATCGACGGCGCTGGTCAACGGCGACAACGGGATGGGTCATCTGGTGATGAGCCGCGCCGCCCAAATCGCAATCGAGAAGGCCCGCGCGACCGGCATCGGCTGGGTCAACGCGCAGTTCTCCAACCATGCCGGCCCCGCCTCGCTCTATGCGCGCATGCCGCTCGCCCACGACATGATCGGGCTCTATTTCGCGGTCGGCAACGCCAACCACCTGCCGCCCTGGGGCGGACTTCGACATGCTGTTGTCGACCAACCCGATCGCGGCAGCGATCCCGGCGGGCACCGAGCAGCCGATCGTGCTCGACATGGCCACCACGGTTGCGGCCTACGGCAAGGTCAAGACCAAGGCGCTGCGCGGCGAGACCATGCCGGTGGGCTGGATGATTGATCGCGAAGGCAAGCCGCTGACCGATCCCAAACGCGCCGAGGAAGGCATGCTGCTGCCGCTCGGCGGCATGGAAGCCGGCTACAAGGGCTACGGGCTTGCCATGATCATCGGCCTGCTCGCCGGCACGCTCGGCGGAGCCGCGATGGGCAAGGACGTGATCGACTTCAACCATGACGACGACAGCGTCACCAACACCGGTCAGGCGATCTGCGCCATCGACATCGCAGCCTTCGGTGATGTCGCGACCTTCAAGGCCGCGGTCGACACCCTTGCGCGCGATATCAGGGGCAGCCAGCGCATGCCCGGCGTGGAGCGAATTGCGATGCCGGGCGAGCGCAGCGAGGCGACGCGCATCAAACGCGGCCGCGACGGTATTCCGCTCGCGCCCGCGCTGAAGCGCGGACTGGATGCGCTCGCGGACGAATTAAAGATCGCACCGCTGGATTAATTTCCAGATTTTTTCTTCGGCCTCGGCGGGCCCTCGACCGGCGGTAGGGATTTCACATAGTCGGCGATCGCGTCGCGCTCGTCGTCCTTGAGCTGCGAGGTGCTCTTGATCACACGCGCCATCGAGCCGCCGGCGCTGTCGCCGTCCGGCATCGCGCCGGTCTCAAGGAAGTAGGAGACGTCCTTCGCGCTCCAGTCAGAGAGCCCCTTCGGCGTGATGTTGGGGACCCAACCCTGCCCTTCCGGATCGGGCCCGCCGGCGAACCGCTGGCTCGCTATAATGCCGCCGAGAAAATTGCGCGGGCTGTGGCATTCGGCGCAATGGCCGAAACTGTTGACGAGATAGGCGCCGCGATTCCATTGCGGCGAGCGCGACTGGTCGGGAATGATGAGCCCGCCGTCGAAGAACAGCAATTTCCAGATGCCGACATTGCGGCGGATGTTGAACGGGAACGGCAGGTCGTGGTCGCGCACCTTGCCGGACACCGGCGCGAGCGTTTTCAGATAGGCAAAGAGATCTCGGACATCCTTGACTGTCGCATGCGAATAGGACGTGTAGGGAAACGCCGGAAAGTAATGCGTTCCGCCAGGTGAAACACCCTTCATCACGGCGTTGATGAAATCGGCCTCGCTCCAGCGCCCGATACCATCATTGGGATCGGGCGAGATGTTCGGCGCATAGAAGGTACCGAAGGGCGATGGTATGGGCAGGCCGCCGCCGAGCTTGAGGCGATCGGGCTGGTTCGGCACGGCATGGCAGGAGGAACAGCCGCCGATATTGAAGATGGCCTCGCCATTCGCCGCATTCGGCGGCCCCGCGGTGACCGTTTGGGACCAGCGCACCGGCGGCGCCGAAAGCCACCAATACACGCCGAGGGCGGCAGCCCCCGCCAAAAATAGCACGAGAAAAATTCGTCGCGGCATTCAACCACCATCATGATGCGCCGTACCTTATGGTTTGCGGCCTACGCACTCCAGCCATAGGATACGGAAAATATTGCGGCGCAAAAGGCCGGTTTCGGGAATAAAGTCCAATCCGCTTTGTTGTGAATTTGGCACCATCACCGACGTCAACAGGGAGAGACAAACCATGACCAGGACCATCTATGCCACGCTGGCGTTCGCAGCTGCCGTCGCATTTTCCGGCCCCGCTTTCGCCGACAAATTCAAGGCGGCGCTGGACGGCAAGTCCGAAGTCCCGGCCAACACCAGCGCCGGCAAGGGAACGGCCGACATCGATTATGACGCGGCAACCAAGAAGATGACCTACAAGCTCACCTATTCCGGCCTGTCCGGTCCGGCGACCGCGGCGCATTTCCATGGTCCCGCCGAAGCCGGAAAGAACGCCGGCGTCGAGGTGCCGATCCCGAATGCCGGAACCAGCCCGGTCGAAGGCAGCGCGACCTTGACCGACGCCCAGGCCGCCGACCTGACGGGGGGCAAGCTCTATGTCAACGTCCATACCGCGGCCAATCCAGGCGGCGAAATCCGCGGCCAGGTCATGAAGTAAAATTTCGCCCGCGCAGAATTACGAAGGGGCGGATGCGAAAGCATCCGCCCCTTTTCGTTTGAGAGGCGATCACTCCAGTCCGGCGCGGCGGAAGCCATCGAGATAATGGACGAGATCGGTGTCGAGCTTGAGCGGAACGTGGCTCTTGATCCAGGCGCGGGAGATGTTGGGGTGGGTGCGGCGCAGCTGCTGGAGCGCCGCTGTCGCCAGCTCTTTCCGCCCGGTCATGCCCGCGGCTGCGACCAGCACGCGATAGGCGCTGGCGAAATCCGGGCGAAGCCGGACGGCGGTCTGTGCCGTGCGGATCGCCTCCTCGTATTCGCCACCGATATAGTAGGCGAGCGACGCCGAGCCGTAGATCAGCGCGAGGAACGGATCGCGCGGGCTCAAGCGCAGCGCGCGCTTGGTGGCCTCGGTGGCTTCCTCCCAGCGCCCGGAAAACGCGAGTGCGGCGGCATAATAATTCTGGGCGTGCGAGAAGCTGGGATTGAGATTGAGCGCCAGCTCGGTCGCAGCCAACGCATCGTCGAAGCGGCGCCGGATCAGATGCACGCTGCCGAGCGCGTGATGCGCCCAGGCATCCTCGCCGTCGATCCGCACCGCCGCCTGCGCCGCGCACTCGGCGAGCGGCACCACGATGGCGGCATCGCCCCAGCCCATATGCGCGCCAAAACTGTAGACCGCGCTCAGCACGCCAAGTGCCTGGCAATAGTCAGGGTCGATGGCGACCGCCTTTTCCAATAATTCGAGCGCGACGGCGTGATCTTGCGGCGAGACCTGGGCCCAGTGCGACAGCGCGCGCATCACCAGCCCCCATGCATCGAGGCTGCTCGGCGGCCTGGAGCGCACGCGAAAATTCTCGGCGGCATAGAGCTGCGGCTCGATCGCCGCGACGATGGCTTCCGTGATCTCGTCCTGCACCGCAAACACGTCGGCAGCATCGCGGTCGTAGCGCTCCGCCCAGACGTGGCTGCCGCTCGCGACGTCGTTGAGCTGCGCAGTGATGCGCACGCGCTCGCCGCTCTTGCGCACGCTGCCTTCGACCACGTAGTTGGCGCCGAGCTCCTCACCGACCTGCCGCACATGCACGGCCTTGCCCTTGTAGATGAAGGAGGAGTTGCGGGCGATCACGAAGAACCACCGCAGCTTCGACAGCGCCGTGATGAGATCCTCGCTGATCCCGTCGGAGAAATACTCCTGCTCGGGATCGTCGCTCATGTTGTTGAAGGGCAGCACGGCGATGACGGGACGGTCCGGCGCCGGCGCCGCGCGGCGCAGCTCCGCCAGAGCATCGGCCGGCGGCGGCACCACCGCGGGAAGCGAGCTGCCGTTGGCGAGGGCGTCCAGCGTGCCGATGAAGCGCAATCCCTTGCGCGCGATGGTGCGGATCAGCTTCTGGTCGCGTCCGGTGTCGCCGATCGCCTTACGCGCGGCATAGATGCGGCTGGTCAGCGCGGTGTCCGACACCGCCCGGCCGCCCCAGATCGAGGCAATCAGATCGTCCTTGGTGACGACGCGCTCGCGATGCTCGACGAGATAAATCAGCAGATCGAGCACCTGCGGCTCGATCGCAATATGCTCGCTGCGGCGCCGCAGCTCGCGCGTGTTGGTATCGAGCACGTGATCGTCAAATACAAACTGCAAATCAAAAGCCCCGGGTCGAACTAGAACAGCTAATCAGGCAAGCCGGAATTTTCAATGTGCGCTCGCGCACAGGTGGCGGCGACATGCCGCCGTCAGGAAATCTGAAGCGCATCTTCAGAACAATCATGGCCATCTCAAGGGTAGCCTCAAGCGTGTCATCCAAGCCGCCGCTAAGCATCACATCGGGGGGCCAGAATCGTTTGAAGGATTATTCAGGATGGCTACCACCTCGACTTTCTCCCCCGCTACCGGACAGCTCACCGTGTTCGGCGACTCCCTCGGTAACAGTATCGTGACCAGTCGTGACGCTGCGGGCCGCATTCTGGTGAATGGCGGCGCCGTCACGACGGTCGGAGGCACTCCCACCGTCGCCAACACCAGCCTGATCGACATTTTCGGCCAGGGCGGCGACGACACTCTTTCGGTCGATGAGGCCAACGGTGTGATGCCCGCGGTCAACATTTTCGGCGGCGATGGCAACGACACGATCACCGGCGGATCGGGCAACGACCTGCTGTTCGGTCAGGCCGGCAACGACACCATCCTCGGTAAGGGCGGCAACGACTTCCTGTTCGGCGGCGACGGCAACGACACACTCACTGGCGGTGCCGGCGACGACCAGGTGTTCGGCGAGGCCGGCAACGACCAGATGATCTGGAATCCCGGCGACGGCACCGACCTGTTCGAAGGCGGCGATGGCGTCGATACCGCGGAAGTGAATGGTGGCAACGGCGCCGAAGTTTTCACGCTCACTGCCAATGGCACCCGCGTGCGGTTCGATCGCACCAACCCTGCTCCGTTCTCGCTCGACATCGGCACTACCGAAAACTTCGTGCTCAACATGAACGGCGGCGACGACACCTTCACTGCCGGCAACGGCCTCGCCAGCCTGATCAACGTTACCGTCGACGGTGGCACCGGCAACGACACCATCACCGGCGGCGATGGCAACGACACGCTGCTCGGCGGCGACGGCAACGACCTGATCACCGGCGGCCGCGGCAACGACAACCTGTTCGGCGGCAGCGGCGACGACACCTTCGTCTGGAATCCCGGCGATGGCAGCGACATCATCGAGGGCCAGTCCGGCAACGACACGCTGCTGTTCAACGGCGCCAACATCAACGAGACGATCAACATCACGGCAAACGGTCAACGGGTGCGGTTCACCCGCGACGTCGCCAACATCACGATGGATGTCAATGGCGTCGAGAATATCGACTTCACCGCGCGCGGCGGCGCCGACAATATTACGGTGGGTGATCTCACCGGCACCGGCGTCAAGCAGGTTTCGATCGATCTCGGCGCGAATCCGGGAAACCCAGGCGGTGACGGCGCGGCCGACGTGGTGACGGTCAACGGCAGCGACAAAGCCGAGAAGATCAAGGTGACCAATACGGGGACCACGGTCTCCGTGACGGGCACGCCGGAAACGGTCGTCGTCAGCAACGCGGAGACGATGGATCGTCTGATCGTCCAGGGCCAGGGCGGCAACGATACCATCGATGCGTCCGCGCTCGCTGCTGTCATCGGCCTCACCATCGACGGCGGCGCCGGCAACGATACGATCACCGGCAGCCAGGGCGCCGATACGCTCGACGGCGGCGACGGCAATGACACCGTGACCGGAGGCCTCGGCAACGATTTTGCCGACCTCGGCACCGGCGACGATACCTTCACCTGGAATCCCGGCGACGGCAGCGACACGGTCCTCGGCGGCGCCGGAACGGACACGCTGGTGTTCAACGGCGCCAATGTGGCCGAGAACATGGTCATCGGGACCGACGGCGTCAATGCGCTGCTCTCCCGCGACGTCGGCAACGTCCAGATGGTGCTCAATGGTGTCGAGCACCTGCAGGTCAATGCGGCCGGCGGAGCCGACAACATTACGGTGAACGATCTCACCGGGACCGGCGTCACCCAGGTCGCGATTGATCTGAGCGCGGGGCTCGGCAGCACGACGGGCGACGGCGCAGCCGACACCGTCGCCGTCAACGGCACAGCCGGCAATGACAATATCAAGGTCGTCAACAGCAACGGATCGATCCAGGTCAATGGTCTCGCGGCGCAAGTGACGATCGCCCATCCCGAAACCGGCGACTCGCTCACCGTCAACGGCGGTGCCGGCAACGACACCATCGATGCGTCCGCGATCAAGGCGGGGCAGCTCGCCAATCTCACCATCAATGGCGGCGACGGCAACGACACCGTCATCGGCAGCGCCGGCAATGACACCGTGATCGGCGGCCGCGGCAACGACGTCGCGCAGATGGGTGCGGGTAACGACACCTTCATCTGGAATCCCGGTGACGGCAGCGACACCGTCGAGGGCCAGGCGGGTATCGATACCCTGCAGTTCAACGGCGCCAACATCAGCGAGAACGTCAACATCACGGCCAATGGCAGCCGGGTGCGGTTCACCCGGGACGTCGCCGCCATCACCATGGATCTCAACGGCGTTGAAAATATCAACTTCAACGCTCTCGGCGGCGCCGACAACATTACGGTCGGCGATCTGACCGGGACCAACGTGCAGCAGGTCAATCTCGACCTCGGCGCCAATGACGGCGCCGCGGATACGGTGACGGTCAACGCGACCGCCGGCAGCGACGTCATCACGGTGACCGAGCATGACGGCATCATCACGGTGACGGGCCTGTCGGAGGTGGTGAACATCAGCAATGCCGGCACCGGCGACAAGCTCGTCATCAACGGTCTCGACGGCGACGACGTGATCCAGGCGTCCGGCCTTCATGGCGGCATCCAGCTCGTGGCCAATGGCGGCAACGGCGCGGACGTGTTGATCGGCAGTCCGGGCAATGACGAGCTGCACGGCGGCGACGGCGACGACGTGCTGATCGGTAACGGCGGCCAGGACATCCTCGATGGCGGTCCCGGCGACAACGTCGTGATCAACGGCGGGGCGGCCCCGCCGCCGAACCCGACTCCCACTCCGGACCCGACTCCGACCCCGGGCCCGGTCCTACCGCCGATCGGAGGCGCGGCATTGCTAAGCCAAGCGATGGCATCGAGCCTCGTTCCGACCGGTGAAGGCTTTGGCGGCATGCCGATGCCCGATCCGCACATGGCGCAGCAGCCGGTGCTGGCCGCTTCGCAGCACGCCTGAGCCGCAAGCCGCGCCCTGGAGAATGCAGATGACGACGGATGCGGAAGCAAGAGCAGCTGACACGGGGCTCGATTCGCTCCTGACGTTGCTGCTCCTCCAGGGTGTCGCGGCCGACCGCGAGCAAATCAGGCACGCCCTCGGCACGACGACGATTGGCGCAGCGGAGATGCTCCGTTGCGCCAAGGACTTGGGACTAAAGGCGCGCGCGGTTCGCACCGGCTGGCCGCGCCTTGCCAATACGCCACTGCCGGCAATCGCCATGCTCCGCGACGGCCGCTTCATGGTGATCGCCAAGGCTTCGGGCGAAAAAATTCTTGTGCAATCGCCCGAGACGTTACGCCCGATGCTGATGACCCGCGACGAGCTTTACGCGGTGTGGGACGGCGGGCTGATCCTGATGACGCGGCGCGCGGGACTAACCGACCTCACGCGCCACTTCGACATCTCCTGGTTCCTCGGCGCGATCAGGAAATACAAACGCCTGCTCGGCGAGGTCCTGGTCGCCTCGTTTTTCCTGCAGCTGTTCGCCCTCGTCTCTCCGCTGTTCTTCCAGGTCGTGATCGACAAGGTGCTGGTGCACCGCTCGCTCTCGACGCTCGATGTGCTGATCGTCGGCCTAGTCGCGATCTCGCTGTTCGAGACCGTGCTCGGCATCCTGCGCACCTATCTGTTCGCGCACACCACCAACCGCATCGACGTCGAGCTCGGCGCACGGCTGTTTCATCATCTGCTGGCGCTGCCGATGGCCTATTTCCAGGCCCGCCGCGTCGGCGATTCCGTGGCGCGGGTGCGCGAGCTCGAAAACATCCGCAATTTCATCACGAGCTCGTCGCTGACGCTGGTGATCGACCTGTTCTTCACCTCGGTGTTCCTGGCGGTGATGTTCGCCTATTCACCGCTGCTGAGCTTCATCGTGCTCGGCTCGTTCCCGCTTTACATCGCGATCTCCGCGGCGGCGACGCCGCTGTTCCGCCGCAGGCTGGACGAAAAATTCCGCCGCGGCGCCGAGAACCAGGCGTTCCTGGTCGAGAGCGTCACCGGAATCGAGACGCTGAAGGCGATGGCGGTCGAGCCGCAGATGCAGCGCCGCTGGGAAGAGCAGCTTGCGGGCTACGTCACCGCGAGCTTTCGCGTCACCAGCCTCGGCAACACCGCAAGCCAGCTTGTGCAATTCATCAGCAAGGTCGTCACGGCCAGCATCCTCTATTTCGGTGCAAGGCTCGTGATCGGCGGCACGCTGTCAGTCGGCGAGCTCGTCGCCTTCAACATCCTCGCCGGCCGCGTCTCGACGCCGGTGCTGCGATTGGCGCAGGTGTGGCAGGATTTCCATCAGGCGCGGCTCTCGATCGCCCGCCTCGGCGATATCCTCAACACCGCGGCCGAGCCGACTTACGCGGCGGCGCGCGCCGCACTGCCCGCGATCCGTGGCAATATCAGATTCGAGCACGTCTCGTTCCGCTACCGCGTCGACGGGCCGGAAATCCTGCATGACGTGTCCTTTGAGGTGCCGGCCGGACAGACGGTGGGTATCGTCGGACCGTCGGGCTCGGGCAAGAGCACTTTTGCCAAGCTGGTGCAGCGGCTCTATCTGCCGCAGGGCGGCCGCGTGCTGATCGACGACATGGATCTGGCGATGGCCGATCCGGCGTGGCTGCGGCGGCAGATCGGGGTCGTGCTGCAGGAAAACATGCTGTTCAACCGCTCAGTGCGCGACAACATCGCGCTGGCCGATCCGGCCATGCCGATGGAGCGCGTGATCGCTTCCGCAAAGCTCGCCGGCGCGCATGATTTCATTCTCGAGCTTGCCGAGGGCTACGACACGCTTGTCGGCGAGCGCGGCTCGACATTGTCGGGCGGCCAGCGTCAGCGCATCGCGATCGCGCGCGCGTTGGTGAGCAATCCGCGCATCCTGATCTTCGACGAGGCGACCAGCGCGCTCGATTATGAGAGCGAGCGCATCATCCAGCAGAACATGAAGGAGATCGCCAAAGGCCGCACCGTGCTGATCATCGCGCACCGCCTCTCAACGGTGCGCAACGCCGACCGCATCTTCACCCTTGAGCGCGGCCGTCTGGTGGAGGACGGCACGCATGAGGTGCTGATCAAGACCGGTGGGCGTTATGCCGCGCTGCATCGGCTGCAGGGAGGCCTCCATGAAGTCGGCTAACGCTGCCCTGCCTGCGCGGCAGGCGCAGGTCGTCCCCTTCCGCAACGTGAAAGCAAGAAGCGCCGACGAACTGGCCTTCCTGCCGGCGGCGCTCGAAATCGTGGAGACGCCGCCCTCGCCGATCGGCCGCGCCATCGGCGCGGTCCTGATCGCGCTGTTCTGCGCCGCGCTTGTCTGGTCGGCCTGGGGCACCATCGACATCGTCGCCTCCGCGGCCGGCAAGGTGGTTTCAGGCGGACGCAGCAAGGTCGTGCAGCCGTTCGAGACCGGCGTGGTGCGCGCCATCCGCGTCCAGGACGGACAGAGCGTCAAGGCCGGCGACGTGCTGATCGAGCTCGATCCGACCGTCAATGAAGCCGAGCGCGATCACCTGCACGACGATCTCACGGCCGAACGGCTCAACATCGCCCGCCTGCGCGCGGCGCTTGCCAGCGACGAAAACCCCATCACCGACTTCGTCGCGCCCGTCGACGCCGACCCCGTGCTGGTCTCGACCCAACGCCAGCTACTCGCCAACCAGGTGAGCGAGCATCGCGCCAAGGTCGCTTCCCTCGCGCGGCAACAGGCACAAAAGGAAGCCGAGCACGAGACGATTTTCGCCACCATCCACAAGCTGGAAGCGCTGATCCCGGTGATCCAGCAGCGTGTCGAGATTCGTAAAATCCTGATGGAGAAGGAAATCGGCTCAAAGCTCACCTACTACGAGATCCAGCAGCTTCTCGTCGAGCAGCAGGAAGAGCTGAATGTGCAGAAGAGCCATCTGCATGAGGCCGAGGCCGCGGTTGCCGCGATCCAGGAGACCCGCGCGCAGGCCGTCGCCGAGTACAGCAAGGGCCTGTCAGACGATCTCGCCAAGAGCGAGCAGAAGGCCAACGGGCTCGCGCAGGACCTGATCAAGGCGCAGCAGAAAACCCGGCTGCAGCAACTCACCTCGCCGGTCGACGGCGTGGTGCAGCAGCTTGCAGTCCATACCGTCGGCGGCGTGGTCACGCCCGCGCAGTCGCTGCTGGTGATCGTACCCGATGACAGCATGCTGGAGATCGAGGCCATGGTCTCGAACCGCGACATCGGCTTTGTTCAGCCAGGCCAAGAAGCCGAGATCAAGATCGACACCTTCAACTTCACCCGCTACGGCCTGCTGCATGGAGCGGTCGCGAGCGTCTCGCAGGACGCCATCATTCGCGACCGGCCGCCGGAGCGATCAAACGAGCGCGCGCTCGGCACGCAACACGACACCAGCGAGCCAAACGGTCAGGAATTGAATTACAGCGCCCGCGTTTCTCTTGATCGTACCAAAATGCAGGTCGAGGACCGCATGGTGAGCCTCGCGCCGGGCATGGCGGTCACCGTCGAGATCAAGACCGGTTCGCGCACGATCCTGGATTATCTCCTGTCGCCCCTGCGCCGCTATCGGCAGGAGATATTGCGCGAGCGCTGAGCCCGCTCGCGCAAAACAAGGAAGGGTGGACGTCGCCCTGGGCGTCCACCCTTTCCGTATTTACCGGGAGGCCCGGGGAGGCGTCCGTCCCCCTCGCCAATGCCGGTTGATTACGCTAGCCTGATAGCCGCTTCTGGCGCTCGTACCCGTGGTCCGCCGCTATTTGATTTTCTGACGCTGTCCGTTTCGCTCTTCCCGGATGTCCCTAATCATGACCGCGCAGGCCCCAGCGATCCTCGACGTACGCCCCGCGGAGGCCGGGCAAGCCGGCCGCGCCGCGAGCTGGGTGCGCGGCATCGGCGTCCGCCAGGTGCGGCTCGCCTGCGGGCTCGTGATGTTCGCCTACATCTTCTCGCACTTCTTCAATCACGCGCTCGGCAACATCTCCTATGCAACCATGGAGACATGGCTCGGCTTTCACGTCTGGTTCTGGCGCACCCGGATCATCAACTACACGCTCTATACGGCAGCCTTCACGCATTTCATGCTGGGGCTGTGGGCGCTCTACCGGCGGCGGCATTTTCGTTATACGGCCATCGAGATCACCCAGCTGGTGTTCGGCCTGAGCATCCCGCTGCTGCTGGCCTCACATTTCGGCATTGCGCGGCTGGGCGGGGCGATGTTCGATCGCGCTCCACCCACCTACGCCGGCGTGCTGGTGGCCTACTGGTCGCTGCGGCCCTACATGATCGCGGTGCAGTTCGTGCTGCTGACGGTGGCATGGACCCATGCCTGCATCGGTCTGTATTTCTGGCTGCGGCTGAAGCCGTTCTTCCGCTGGGCGTCTCCGTTCCTGCTGGCGGTTGCGGTGCTGCTGCCGCCGCTTGCGATGACGGGCACCCATCGCGGCGGGCATGAAGCGGTCGAGTTGGCGGCGCAGCCGCAATGGCGTGCCGATCATATCAAGCCGACACCACCGCCGCAGCGGGCCGCGATCGAGGAAATCTCGCTCTATTACTTTCCGATCTTCTATGGCGTGGCGATCCTGCTGGTCTTTGCCGCGCGCGGAGTTCGCGCCGTGATCGAACGCCAGCGCGGGTCGATCACGGTGTCCTATCCGAACCGAAAGGTGCGGGTGCCGAAGGGCCTGAGCATTCTGGAAACAAGCCTGCGGTTCAAGTTGCCCCATGCCAGCGTCTGCGGCGGCCGGGCGCGCTGCTCGACCTGCCGGGTGCGCATCGTCAGCGACCGTACCGCGCTCCCGCGACCCTCGAGCCGCGAGGCCTTCGTGCTGTCACGCGTCGGCGCCGGCGCCAATCCGGCGATCCGGCTCGCCTGCCAACTCAGACCGCAGACCGATGTCGCGGTCATCCCCGTCCTGCCCGCCAACGTCGGCGCCGACTTCGTGCGCAACCGCAGCCGCGTCCATATCGGCGACGAGCGCTACATTGTGAGCATGTTCATCGACATGCGCGGTTCGACCAAGCTGGCCGAGACCCGGCTACCATTCGACACCGTATTTCTGGTCAACCGCTTCCTGGAAGCCGCGTCACAAGCGGTGATCGACGCCGGCGGCCAGCCCAACCAGTTTGTCGGCGATGGACTGCTCGCCTTGTTCGGGCTCGACGCCGATCCGACCACGGCGTCGCGGCAAGCGCTACGCGCCGCCGCGCTGGTGGCATCGAATGTCGAATACATGAACCATGAATTCGCGACCGAACTGGAGCACCCGGTGCAGTTCGGCATCGGTATTCATGGCGGCGAAGTCATCATCGGCGACATCGGCTTTCGCGACCACACGGTGTTCACCGCGCTTGGCGACGCCGTCAACGTCGCGGCGCGGCTTCAGGACCTGACCAAGACCCTGAACTGCACGGTCGTCGTCTCGGATGAGATTTGCAAGAACGCAGGCGTCGCATGGGAGAAGCTCGATCGGACGGACGTGCCGATCCGCGGCCGCGATCAGCCGATGACGGTGTGCACGGCCGTCGACGCGACCACACTCGGGAGCCTGCTCGATGCGCAAGCGGACGAGGCGACCGCGGATTCGAAAGCGAGCGCCTTCGACCTCGCCTGACCGGATTCGCGCGGCCTATTTCAGCCTGAGCCGATAGGTCTCGTGGCAGCCGTTGCATTTTTCGTTCAGCTGGTCGTATGCCATCTTCACGCTGGCCTGATCCTTGATCTTGCCCTTCAGATCGGCAATGGCCTTGATGACCGGCGGCACCTTGGAGTCGAAATCAGCCTTGTTCTGCCAGATCTTCGGCGACGATCCGTAGGTGGCGTTGACGACGTCCTCTTTCGGATTCTGCTCGAACACCTTCGGGATCGTGGGCACACTGGCTTCCAGTTGCGCCAGCGCGTCGTCCACCGCCTTCTGGTCATATGGCAGGTCGCCCTTGGCCATCTTCAGCATGACCACGTAGACGCTCTTGGCTTGCGCCCGCATGAGATTGTCCTGCTCGACTGCAAGTTTCTGATCGGCCATGACCGCGCCTGCACCGAACAACACGGCTCCGACCGCAATAACCGCTCTTTTCATTGGCGAACTCTCCGTCTCGCAAACGTTTCCAAACAAGCCGCGATCCCGCCTTCACGCGGGTCGCGGCCCATTCTTCAGTAACCCGTCCGCGGCGTTTTATTCCCGGCTAGAGGCTATGGCGGCGCTGATGCTCGCGGATAGCGATCCAGACCCGTTCGGCAGTCGCGGGCATGTCGATGTGGTCGATCTTGTACTCGCGCCACAGGCCCTCGACGATCGCGTTGACCACCGCCGGGCACGAGCCGATCGCGCCCGCCTCTCCCGCGCCCTTCACCCCCATCGGATTGGTCTTGCAGGGCACGTTGTGGGTCTCGAAATGGAACGCGGCGCCGTCGGCTGCGCGCGGCAGCGCGTAGTCCATATAGGTCGCGGTCATGAGCTGGCCGTCGCTCGGGCTATAGACCACCTGCTCCATCAGGGCCTGGCCGATGCCCTGCATCACGCCGCCATGGACCTGGCCCGCCAGCAACAGCGGATTGAGGGTGACGCCGAAATCGTCGACAATCACATAGTTGACGATTTTGATGATGCCGGTCGCAGGGTCGATCTCGACCTCGGCGACATGCGTGCCGTTCGGATAGGTGCCGTCGGCGCTGTTGAAGGTGGCGCTGCCCTTGAGTTTCGAGGTGTCGCCGCCGGCGCGCTTCGCCAGATCGGCAAAGCTGATCGAGCGGTCGGTGCCGGCGATGCGCACGCGGCCATCTCCGATCTCGAGGTCGCTGGCGCTGGTCTCCAGCGCTTCGGCCGCGAGCTCCTTCAGCTTGCCGCCGAGCTCTTTCGTGGCGCGCTCGACGCAGACACCGCCTGTCGGGATCGAGGACGAGCCGCCGGTGCCGAGCCCGGTCGCGATCTCGTCCGTATCGCCCTGGTGCATATGGACGCGCTCCGGCAGCAGTCCGAACTGCTCGGCCACGATCTGCGCGTACGCGGTCGCGTGGCCCTGCCCGCTCGACTGCGTGCCGATCAGGATGGTGACGTCGCCGTTCGGATCGAGCCGCACATTGGCGGTCTCATCCATCCCCATGGTGCCGCAGACCTCGACGTAGCTTGCCATGCCGATGCCGCGCACCAGCCCGGCCTTCTTCGCGAGCCTGGCGCGCTTGGGAAATTCCTTCCAGTTCGCCACCTCCATCGCGCGCTTCATATGCGCGGCGAAGTCGCCGGAATCATAGACCTTGCCGGTCACGGTCTTGTAGGGCAGCGCCCGCGGCGAGATGAAATTCTTGCGGCGAATCGCCTCCGGCGACATGCCGAGCTTTCGCGCGCAGGCATCGACCAGGCGCTCGATGACGTAGGCTGCTTCCGGCCGCCCTGCGCCACGATAGGCATCGACCGGCACGGTGTGGGTGAAGACGGTACGGACCCGGCAGTGGAAGGTCTGGATGTCGTAGAGCCCCGGCAGCATGCCGGCGCCGCCATGCGGGATGTACGGCCCGAAGGTCGACAGATACGCACCCATGTCGCCCATCAGGTCGACGTCCATGGCGAGGAACTTGCCGTCCTCGGCGAGCGCCATCCGCGCGGTCGTGACGTTGTCGCGGCCCTGCGCGTCGCTCATGAAATGCTCGGAGCGATCGGCCGCCCAGCGCACGGTCTTCTTCAGCTTGCGCGCGGCCACCGCCATCAGCGCATATTCGCGATAGGGAAACAGTTTTGTGCCGAAGCCGCCGCCGACATCGGGACAGATCACCCGCATCTTCTCGACCGGAATCTTCAGTACGTTCTGGCAGAGGATGTCGCGCAGCCGATGGCTGCCCTGGCTGCCGACGGTGAGCGTCAGATGATCGCGCTTGGCGTCGTATTCGCAGATCGCGGCACGGGTCTCCATGAAGCTCGCGACCACGCGCGGATTGACGATGGAGATTTCGGCAACCGCATGCGCCTTGGCGAAGACTGCGTCAGTCGCTGTCTTGTCGCCGATCGGCACGTCGAACAGGATGTTGCCGGGTTTCTCCGACCAGACCTGCGGCGCGCCCGGTTTCACGGCATTGACGACGCCGGTCACCGCAGGGAGCGGCGACCACTTGACCTCGATCGCTTCGATGGCGTCGCGCGCGTGATCGATGGTATCGGCGACCACGAAGGCGACGGCGTCGCCGACATGGCGCACCTCGCCTTTGGCGAGGATCGGATACGGCGTTCCGGTGAAAGGATCGACCTCGAAGTTGAACAGGCACGGCAGGTCGCCGAGATCACCGATGTCGGCGGCCGTCAGGATCAGCGAGACACCCGGCAAGCTCTTCGCGCGCGCGACGTCGACGGTGAAGTTCGCATGCGCATGCGGCGAACGCAGCACCAGCGCGTGCAGCGCCGGCTGCGGCGCGACGTCGTCGGTGTAGCGGCCCTTGCCGCGGATGAGCGCGTCGTCCTCCTTGCGAAGAACGCTTTGACCGACGCCGAATTTGATGGGAGCAGTCATCTTGTCTCCGATTATCTTCTTCCAGACCCTACCATATTGCAGCGGATCGGGAGCCCGCGCAAACCGGATTACCCCTTGACTAATCCCCTCAACCAGCGCGGTCCGAACAGCAGCAACACCAAGGCGGCATAGACCACCGCACCGACACCGACCAGCAGCAGCAGCGTCGTCTCATCGCGAAACCTGATGGCCTCGAAATGCGATGCAGCAAACCGGGCGGCGCCCCAAAGCGCGGCAGCCAGCACGACGCCGCTGACGGCGAATTGCAGCAGCGATTGCCAGAGCTCCCGATTCAGTTCGAGGTAACCGGCACGCACGGCAAAACCGAGCACCAGCAACAGATTGACCCAGGCGCCCACGGCGGTGGCAAGCGCAAGGCCGATCTGCGCGAACGCGCCCATCAGGAGCAATTTCAGACCCATGTTGATCGTCAATCCCGTGAGCGAGGCCTTGACCGGCGTGGCCGTATCCTTGCGCGCATAGAAGGTCGCGACCGCGCTCCTGATCAGCACGAAAGGAATGAGCCCGACCGCGTAGGCCGCAAGCGTAGCACCAGCCGCGGCCGCATCGGCCCTGGAGAAGGCGCCGCGCGCAAACATCGCCCGCGTGATCACCTCGGGCACCGCCAGGAAGGCCGCGACAAACGGTACCGACAGCAGCAGCGTGAAATCGAAGGCGCGGCGTTGCGCCGCCATCGCGCCGGCGTTGTCGCCTGCGGTGATCCGCCGTGCCATTTCCGGCAGCAGCACGGTGCCGACCGCGATCCCGATCACGCCGATCGGCAGCTGATTGAGCCGGTCGGCATAATAAAGCGCCGACAGCGCGCCCGCCGGCAGGAAGGTCGCGATGATGGTATCGGCGAACATCGCGACCTGCGTGCCCATCGAGCCGATGGTCGCGGGCCCCACCGCGCGGAAGAAGGCGCGAATGTCCTCGTCGAGCTTGAGCGGCGCAAAGCGCGGCAGGCCGCCATGGGTGGCGAGATCGCCGGCCAGCAGGAAATATTGCAGGAAGCCCGAGATCAGCACGCCCCAGGCGGCGGCATGTCCGGGCGTCGGAAACCACACCGCCACCGCAAGCGTCGCCATCATCGCGATGTTGAGGAAGATCGAGGCGGCCGCGGCGCTGGCAAATCGATGCATCACGTTGAGCATGCCGCCATAGAGCGTCACCAGCGTGATCAAAAGGAGATAGGGAAAAGTGATCCGCGTCAGCTCGATCGCAAGCCGGCGCTGCTCGGCGTCCTCGGAGAAGCCCGGCGCCAGCACGCTCATCGCCTGCGGCATGAAGAGCCAGGCGACGACGAGCAGGATCACCTGGGACAGGAACAGCAGCGTGAAGATGCGGTCGGCGAACAGTTTTGCCGACACCTCGCCCTTCTCGCCATGGACATGGGCATAGGCCGGCACGAAGGCGGCGTTGAAGGCGCCCTCGGCAAAGATCGCGCGGAAATGGTTGGGCAGGCGAAACGCGACAAAGAACGCGTCCGCGACGGGACCCGCGCCGAGGATCGCCGCCAGCATGATGTCGCGGGCAAAGCCGGTCAGCCGCGACAGCAGGGTGTAGGAGCCGACGGTGAAGATGCGCCCGAGCATGGGCCGCTTTCTATCCCATCGAACCGTTCTTCAAAACGGCGAAATCAGGTTGAAATCGCGCCACGCACAGCCGCGATGATCCGGTCCTGGGTCGGCTCGTCCAGATAGGCGTGCATCGGCAGGCTGATCACGTCGTCGGACAGCCGCTCGCTGACCGGCAAGCCGCCCTCGGCGACCGGGAAATCCCGGTAAGCGGTCTGCTGGTGCATCGATTTGGGATAATAGATCGCGGTCGGGATGCCCTGCGTCTTCAGCGCGGCGGCAAAGCCGTCGCGATCGGTGCCTTTGGGCAGGCGGATGGTGTACTGCGCCCACACCGAGCTGCAGCCCGAGGCAAGACGCGGCACCGCGACGAGATTGCCGAAGCCTCGGGCATAGCGGTCGGCGATGCGATTGCGCGCGGCGATCTCGTCCTCGAAGATTTTCAGCTTCTCGATCAGGATCGCGGCCTGCATGGTGTCGAGGCGGCCGGTGAGGCCGAGGCGGACGTTGTCGTATTTATCGGCGCCCTGCCCGTGCACGCGGATACTGCGCAAGGTCTCGGCCAAGTTCGCATCATCGGTGAAGATCGCACCGCCGTCGCCGAAGCAGCCGAGCGGTTTTGCGGGAAAGAAGCTGGTCGCGGTCGCAAGCCCTGACGTGCCGAGCTTGCGGCCCTTGTAGCTGGCGCCAAAACCCTGGGCAGCGTCGTCAAGCACGAACAGGCCTTCGGCTTCGGCAACGCCAGCGACCGCGTCATGATCGGCGCTCTGACCGAACAGGTCGACCGGGATCACGCCGACCGGCTTGAGGCCGGCTTTGCGCGCGGTCGCAATGCCGCGCTTGAGCGACGCCGCATCCATGTTGAAAGTGGCTTCATCGACGTCGACGAACACCGGCGTTGCGCCGGTCAGCGCCACGGCCTCTCCCGTGGCCGAGAAGGTGAAGGACGGGCACAGCACGGCGTCGCCGCGGCCGACACCTTTTGCCATCAACACCATCAGCAAGGCGTCGGTACCGCTGGCGCAAGTCACGACATGCTTCGCACCGCTGAAGGCAACCAGCGCGGCTTCGAGCTGCGTCACCTCGGGACCGTTGATGAACTGGCAATGCGCCATCACGCGCGCCACCGCATCGTCGATCGATTTGCCGATCCGCCGGCGCTGCGCGGCGAGGTCGATGAAGGGAATGGCTTGTGCACGCGAGAGCTGGTTCATGGCGCCTTGCGACGATTGCGTTGAGGACATGAGTTAGTTAGCCGACGACGCGGCGCGGCCCTTTCCGGGCGGGCGACGTGGCGACAGGCCTGGCCGAGGTTTCAAGGCACCGCGTGGCGATCTCGAGGCTGGCGACGCCTTCATCGCCGGTCACCGCCGGTACTGCGCCGGAGCGCACCGCCTGCAGGAACGCGATCAACTCGGCGCGCAGCGGCTCGTCGTGACCGACCGGCAGATGACGCATCGAATAGCTGCCGTCGGGCTTGAAGCCGAAGCACTCGGTGACCTGACGCGTCAGGAGATCGCCCATCACATATTTGCCGCGGGTCGCGACCGTGACGTTGCGCGCCTTGAACGGCGTCAGCCAATTGGTGTTGATGTGGGCGAGCACGCCCGAGGCGGTGCGAAACTGCAGCAGCGCGATGTCCTCGCGCTCGGCGACCGCGCTGGAGAGCTGCGGCTGCACCTCGACGATATCGGACTCCGTGAACCAGCGGATCAGATCGATGTCGTGCACGGCGAGGTCGATGACCACGCCGACATTCGACATGCGCGGCGGGAACGGACCGACGCGGGTGATCGCGATCGACAGGATGTCCTCGCCCGTCAGCGCCTGCTTGATGGCGGCGACCGCCGGATTGAACCGCTCGACATGACCGACCATCAAGGTGACGCCGGCGCGCCGCGCGGCGTCGACGATGGCACGTCCCTCCTCGACCGTGGATGCGATCGGCTTTTCCACCAACACGTGGATCTTGCGCGCGATGCAGGCAAGCGCGATCTCGTGATGCAGATGCGTGGGAGCCGCGACCGTGACGGCGTCGACGCCCTCAGCGAGCAATTGCTCCAGCGTGTCGAAGGTCGGACAATCGGTGAACTGGCTGACGCGCGCGCGATGCGCCTCCAGCGGATCGACCACGCCGACCAGGTCGATGCCGGGCAGGCCCGCGAGCACGCGCGCGTGGTTGCTGCCCATCACGCCGGCGCCCATCACGCCGACACGAATCGCGCGATTGTCGCCCGATCGGGCCCCCTTGGAACTCATTTCATCGACCCCGATAGCATGCGACGCAAAACAACACCCCGGCGCTGTCTAGCACGTCGCCACATATGTGGCGAATGCCTGAAATGAGTCCCGGACACGATTTGCTGCAAAAAATTACACCCGCCCATCGCGCGTTCTGCGTTGGTCCGGGCGATCGGGAGAAGGCCACGCGTGCGCAATTCTCGCCCCGAATCCGGTCTCCCCTCTTTCGCGAGCACCGGACTCTCACGTGTCAGGTTACTGGGTGCGAGTCGGGAAGTTGATCACCAGCGCGGACTCGCGCTGCTCCGGCGGCGATTTGCGCTCGGCGCGGGCGCAGATCGTATCGATCTCCTGCTCCGTGATGCCGTGCAGCTTGAGCTTGATCTCCATGGCCGTCATGGTCAGGAGCTGCGCCACGAAATCGAGCTTCAGCTCGCGTGCGAGGTCGATGTGCTCCTGAAGCGATCGCGCCATCAGATCGAGCTTGCGGTCGATTGTACTCTTCATCATACCCCCTGACGAAAAACGCTTGCACTCTGTTCCGAGATCCACTCTCGGGTCGTCGTGACCTCTCCATAGAGGCCGATCAATTCGACAACGGTCTCATGGACCGAAGCCGCCGGAATCTGATTGAGGCCGAGACTTGCCGATGCATCGGCCAGATACGTCACGCAGTGGCCGCGGTGGAACGCTTCGACCGCGGTCGCAAGGCAACCTGCTTCGCCCGAGAAACCCGCCAGCACGAAATGGCCGCCGCTCTCGGTCATGGCGTGACCGAACTCGCGATTGGCGTAGCAGGACGGCATGCTGCGCTCGAACACCATCTCCGACGTCAGCGGCTCGAATCCGGGAATCCAGCGCGAATAGGACAGCGCCGGATTGAAGAACGGCGAGCGCCCGACCATGCGCAGGAAGGCGACGGGGAAACCCATCTTGCGCGAATGCGCCAGCGCCATCCGGCAGTTCTCGAGCGCCGCTTCCGCCTTCGGAATCGAATACAGCCTTGGCGTGGCGGTGTATTCCTGCTGCAAATCGAGCAGCACCAGGGTCGGAATCCGGGAAACGGTAGAGTAGGAACGCAGATTGACGACGTTTTTCATTTCTTCTTGCCTGCTGCTGCGCGTTGGGAGCCCCGCTTGGCCGACTGATCCAGAATTCCCGGCTCGTCCCATCGGCCCTCGGGACGCATCAAGACGTAGGGATCGACGCCGAGCCTGATCGCGTTCGGATTCGGATCGGTGTCGATGACGATTTCGATATAGGCGTGGTCGGAGAAGAAGAACTCCGACGACCCTTCGAGCTTCCGCCACCCCATGCCGACGTAATAGTTCAACAGGTCCTTTTGCGCGCGGCCGTAGATCCGCCGGTAACCCTTCATGCGGCAGAACTCGACGCCGGCGCTCATCAGCCGCGTGCCGATCTGCCGGTTGCGGAATTCGTGACGGACCGCGAGCCGCTCGAGCTTGGCGAAGCCGGCGAAATAGCGGATGCGCAGGCAGCCGACCGGCTCTCTTCCGACATAGGCGAGCAGGTGGCTGGCCGAGAAATCGTTGCCGTCGAATTCCTCCTCATAGGGACACTCCTGCTCGGCCACGAAGGTGGCGCTGCGCACCGAGACCACCCGCATGAAATCCTCGATCGAGCGCACCACGGTGATCGAGACGTGCCTGGCGTCCTCGACGCCGAGATAGTCGTCGTAGATCGCACGCGTCTCCTTGACCGACTCGCCGCGCGGAAAGATGCAGATGTTCGGCGCGGTCTTGCCGCGGAACGTGGCGCCCTGGCGGAAGCCCAGACTTTCCGCAATCCGGAATCCGCCGAGCGTGATGGTTCGCCCCAGGATCGGCGCGTCGCGATAGAGCGGCGTCGAGACCTTTTCCACCGCGAGCGGCACGCCGGCGGCGATCGCGCCCGGTGCGTAGACGCCCCAGCAATAGACCGCCGCCGGCTTCTCGTACTGGCGTGTCAGAAGGTGCAACGGCGGGTTGGTCGCCGGGAATTTGCCCTCCATCAACAGATCGGCGCCCGCCCCGTTCAACATCAGGAAGGCGAGATATCCTTCCGCCGCCATATCGCCCGCGGCGTAACGCTCGCGCCGGGCAAGACCCCAGAAGCAGTCCGGATTATATTGCGCGATACGGTGAATCACCTCGTTGGTCGCGCCGCCGCCCATGGCCTGCCGGGCCCTCGGCAGCAGCGTTTCGATATCCTCGTAGGTCGCATTAAATACAACCATCCGCTGCGAAATATCGGTGGCTCGGGGCGTTCCAAGCCTGAATTTGGCTTGTTTTGGCTCGGAAAACAGCACTCGCGCTCTACGCGTGGTATACCGGTCGTGGACGGTCATGGGGGCGCTCCGGTTGCCAAGGACAGCGATCTGCGAATAGATTATTCAGATCGCAGGGGCACCGTATGCCGATAATTGTGAACCGGGGCGGTCCGGAAAACGAACACATCGATCTAAGTTCGTTGCCGGGCGGCCCGGACTGGGAATCGGTTCGCACGTTCCTCGAGCTGGCGCGTTGCGGCAGCATCCGTTCGGCTGCCGATCGTATGGGACTTTCGCCTAATGCGCTCCGTCGCAAGATCGACGATCTCGAGCGCACCCTCGGAACCGTGCTGGTCACCCGACATGTCGACGGCATCCGCCCCACGCCAGAGGGCGCCGAAATCCTGCTCGCAGCCAAACGCATGGAAGAGGCCGCCTTCGGCCTGATGCGGGCGCGCAACAACGCGGTGCCCGCCGCCATGAGCGGCGAGGTGCGCATCGCCGTCACCGAGGCGTTCGGCACCTTCTGGCTGGGACCGCGGCTGGTCGAATTCCAGCGCGCCTACCCGCAACTCGCGGTCGACCTGATGTGCGCGATGCGCTCGGCCGACGTGCTGCGGCTCGAGGCGGAAGTCGCGATCCAGCTCGATCGCCCCACCAGCCCCGACGTCAAGGTAGTGCGGCTCGGACGCATCCATTCGATGGCGGCGGCGGCGCCCTCCTATCTTGCGCTCTACGGCACGCCGAAGACGATCGAGGATCTGCGAAAGCATCGGCTTGCGATGCAATTCGCCGACCAGACCAAGAGCCAGGAGCTGCTGACCGGGATGTTCCCCGAGGCCGAGCTGCGCAAATGCGTGAAATTCTCGACCAATAATTCCAGCGCACTGCTCTGGGCGATCATCAAGGGCGCGGGCATCGGCTGGTCGCCGACCTACATGCATGCGATGGGCCCGAAGATGATCGCGCTCGATCTCGACCTGATCTTCCCGTTCGATATCTGGCTGACCTACCACCCCAGATTCCGCGCGCGTGCCGCGGGTACGGCGGATCATCGACTGGATCATCGAGCAGTTCGATCCCAAGATCTTTCCCTGGTTCCGCGACGAGTTCATCCATCCGCGCGATCTGCCGGCGCACTATCACGGCCCGCCGCTGGTCAACCTGTTCGAGGGGCTGGCCTGGGACGGCGGCGAAGGCGGCGACAACGTCGTCAAGCTCTGACGCGCGCACCGAGCCTTGCCGGACCTTCGCGCATAACGCTTCAACAATTCGTGTGAATGGCACGCGTAACACCGCAGAGCGCGACTGCGAAGATTCCCGGGATAACCCCGGAGAACCCTCATGTCGCTTCGCCTGATCGCCCCGCTTGCCCTCGCCGCAGCGCTTGCGCCTGTTGCCGCCGTCGCCGCGGACCGGCCGGTGGTGGTCGAGCTCTTCACCTCGCAGGGCTGCTCGTCCTGCCCGCCGGCCAATGCCTATCTGAACGACCTGGTGCGTGATCGCAGCGACGTGCTGGCGCTGGCCTTCCATGTCACCTATTGGGACAGGCTCGGCTGGAAGGACCCGTTCTCGATGGAGGCCGCCACTGAGCGGCAGGACCGTTATGGCCACCGCTTCGGCGACGGATCCTACACGCCGGAGATCGTGGTCGACGGCGCATCGAGCCATGTCGGCTCGCGCCGCGACGAGGTCGGCCCGGCAATCGATGCCGCGAAACGGCAGAGCCGGACCGCGACAAACGTCAGCGTCAACAGGGATGGCGGCCAGCTCATGATCGACGTCGGCGACGGCAGCGGCAACGGCAAGGTGCTGCTGGTCGGCTTCGACCACGATCATGAGACCGCGATCCGCCGCGGCGAAAATGGCGGACGCACGCTGCGCGAGTCCAACGTGGTTCGCTCCGTCCGCGAGGTCGGCGACTGGCAGGGCAAGGCGCTTCGCATCAGCGAGAAATTTCCCGACGGCGAGGATGCCGCCGTCATCCTCCAGGCCCCGGATGGACGCATCGTCGGCGCCGCACGTCTCGCAGGCGGCTGAGCAGGACAGGGCCGATGCGGAACCGGCGCGGTTCACTCGCGCCGGTAGTCATCCTCGATGCGGATGATGTCGTCCTCGCCGAAATAGCTGCCGGTCTGCACCTCGATCAGTTCGAGCAGGATCTTGCCGGGGTTTTCCAGCCGGTGCACCGCGCCGATCGGGATATAGATCGAACTCGTTCTCGTGCACGGTCTTGACGGTATCGTTGATCGTCACCTTGGCCGCGCCGCGCACCACGATCCAGTGCTCGGAGCGATGGTGATGCTTCTGCAGCGACAGCCGGCTGCCCGGCTTGACGATGATGCGCTTGACCTGGTGGCGGTCGCCATTGTCGACCGACTGATAGCTGCCCCAGGGGCGATGCACCTTGAGATGATCTTCGGTGACCTCAGGCGCGACGCTCTTGAGCCTGCCGACCAGCCGCTTCAACCCGTTGGCATCCTTCTGCCGCGACACCAGCACGGCATCCTCGGTCGCCACCACGACGAGATCGTCGACGCCTTCGAGCGCCACCAGCGCCTTGTCGGTCGAGACGTTGCAGTTGCGGGAATCCTCGAACACCGCCCTGCCCTGCGCGGCGTTGCCCTGCGCATCCTTGGTTGAGAACTCCCACACCGCGTGCCAGGAGCCGACGTCGGACCAGCCGCAGGACACCGGCACGACGGCGGCGCGCGCGGTCTTCTCCATGACGGCATAGTCGATCGAGATCGCCTTCGCCGCGCCGAACGCGTCGGGCTCGAGCGTGACGAAGCCGAGATCGCGGCCGGCCTGGGCGACGGCATTGCCGACGGCCTCGACGCTTGCGGCATCGAACTTGCGGTATTCGTCTGGCAGCACCGAGGCGCGGAACATGAAGTTGCCGCTGTTCCAGAGATAGCCGCTGCTGACGTAGTCGGCCGCGGTCGCCTGATCCGGCTTCTCGACGAAGGTCTTGACCGCGCGCACCTCGCCGGAGACGGCCTCGCCCGGATTGATATAGCCATATTCGGTCGCGGCGCGCTCCGGCTTGATGCCGAAGGTCACGATGCGCCCGCTGCTCGCGGCCACGAGCCCCTGCCGGCAGGCGGCGATGAAGGCGGCGGTGTCGCGCACCACGTGATCGGCGGCGAGCGCAAGCACCACCGCATCCTGATCGCGTCCCTGCGCAAAGGCCGCACCGGCCGCGATCGCAGGTCCGCTATCGCGCCGCACCGGCTCGAGCAGCACGTCGGCCTCGATGCCGATCTCGGTGAGCTGCTCCAGCACCATGAAGCGATAGGCTGCGTTGGTGATGACGATCGGCCGCGCGAACAGCGCCGGATCGGAGACGCGCGCGAGCGTGTCCTGGAAGGTCGAGCGCGCGCCGAACAGCGGCAGGAACTGCTTCGGCCGCACCTCGCGCGAGGCCGGCCACAGCCGCGTTCCGGCGCCGCCACACATGATCAGGGGAATAATTCGTTCTGTCATCGGCGCTCAAATCCTGTAGTGCTCGCGATACCACGCAACGAAGCCGCGTATCCCCTCTTCGATCGGAGTTGAGGGCGCAAAGCCGGTGTCGCGCATCAGATCGCCGATATCGGCAAAAGTCTCCGGCACGTCACCCGGCTGCATCGGCAGCATTTCCTTCTGCGCGGTGCGGCCGAGCTCCTTCTCCAGAAGGGCGACCACATGCGTCAATTCCTCGGGACGGTGATTGCCGACATTGTAGATCCGCGCCGGCGCGCCCGCGGACGCCGCATCGCCCGACGGAACGCGCTCGACAAGCTTCGATACTACACGGCTGACATCGTCGATATGGGTGAAGTCCCGCCGCATTTTGCCATGGTTAAAGAGCTTGATCGGCCTTCCCTCGGCGATCGCCCTGGTGAACAGGAAGACCGCCATGTCGGGACGGCCCCATGGGCCGTAAATGGTGAAGAAACGCAGGCCCGTGGTGGGAAGCCGGTACAGATGACCGTAAGCATGCGCCATCAGCTCGTTGGCCTTCTTGGTGGCGGCGTAGAGACTGACCGGATGATCGGTGCGGTCGGCGACCGAGAACGGCAGCTTGGTGTTGGCGCCGTAAACCGACGACGACGAGGCATAGATCAGATGGCGGCACTGGTTGTGCCGGCAGCCTTCGAGAATATTGAGGAAGCCTTCGAGATTGGCATCGGCGTAGGCGTGGGGATGATCGATCGAATGGCGGACGCTCGCCTGTCCCGCCATGTGGATCACGTGCGCAAACCGGTGCTTGGCGAACAGCGCCGCGATGTCCGGCCGATTCGAAAGATCGGCATGAACGAATTCGAATCCGGACTGCGGCCGCAACAGATCGAGCCGCGACTGCTTGAGCGCGGGATCGTAAAAGTCGTTGAGATTGTCGAGCCCGACGACATGACGGCCTTCGGCCAGCAGCTGACGCGCGACATGAAAGCCGATGAAACCCGCAGCACCCGTGACCAATACGGCCTGTTCCGACATCCTATCTCCGATACTAGTGTCCCGATTCCGAAGTTCGCATCATCTTGCGGCGTCTTCGTTTGCGAACTTCGGAATCGACGGACACTAGCAAATTATTGATCTAGTGTGGCTTTGGTTCAGAAGTCCGCATGAGGAACTCGCGGCAGCAATGATGCGGACTTCTGAACCGCCACACTAGCCGGATCGGCTATGCCCGCGCCGGCCGGGGCCTGTTTAGCCGTGCTGTTGAGGCCGTCGCAATAGAAGATCGCCGGCTATTGCCATATCCGCCGCAAAACCATACCAAGGCGCGCTAGTGCCCACTTTCCGAAGTTCGTGTTCCCTTGCCGCGACCACCGCCACGAACTTCGGAAAGTCATGGGCACTAGCAAAACTAGAATTCTAGTGCCGCTTTCGATTTGAAGTCCCTGAACCCGGTTGTGCCGCGAGTGAGTCAGGGACTTCAAATCGGCGGCACTAGCGCAGCTGTTTTGCGTCTGTTCCTCCTCAAACCACGGGTTATCAGGGCGAGATGCGCCAGTTCCTGCTTTCGGCGGCAAAGATACTGGTCTCCGCGGCGCTGCTGTATCTCGCGCTGCGCAAGATCGATTTGCTCGCGCTGTTCTCGCGCATCAACAATCTCGGCAGCCTGACGTGGATCGCGCTCGCGATCAGCGTAATGTTCTTCCAGATTTTCATCGGCGTGCTCAGATGGCGCGAGATCAGCGCCGAATGCGGCGCACCGCTCGGGTTGCGGCAGGCGATGCGCTATAACGTGATCGGCACCTTCTTCAATCAGACACTGCCGTCCGCCATCGGCGGCGACGCGGTCCGGCTGTGGCTGGTGGCGCGCGCCGGCGCCGGCTGGCGCGCGGCGACCTATTCCATCTTCGTCGACCGCGCCATCGGCCTGATCGCGCTCGCCGTCATCATCGTCGCGAGCTTGCCCTGGAGCTACCGCCTGATCGGCGATCCGCAGGGGCGCATCGCGCTGCTGTTCGTCGACTTTGCCGCCCTTGCCGGCGGCCTCGGATTTCTCGCCTTCGGCTATCTGCAATGGGCCTGGCTGAAGAAATGGTGGGGCACGCTCCACATTCATGCCTGCGCCGTCATCGCCGACAGCGTTCTGTTCAGCGTCCGGCGCGGGCCCAAGGTCGCGGCTTTGTCGCTGCTGGTGCACGTGCTCACCGTGGTGATCGCCTGGTGCGTGGTGCAATCGATCGCGGCGCCGGCCGCCTTCGGCCAGATCTTCCAGCTGTTGCCGCCGGTCATGCTGATCACGATGCTGCCGATCTCGATCGCCGGCTGGGGCGTGCGCGAGGCGACCATGGGGCTGGCCTTCGGCTATGCCGGGCTGTTGCCGAATGAGGGCGTCAACATCTCGCTGCTGTTCGGCGCGGTCTCCTTCATTGTCGGCGCCTGCGGCGGATTGGTCTGGATCCTCAGCGCGGAAAAAGCCGCGCAGGGCTCGGCGCCGATCGAGGTTCCCGACAACGCCGTCTGAGGAACGCGACATGCGTGAGCTCGGGAAAATCCTCGTGGTCAGTCAGCACTATCCGCCTGATTCCACCACCACCGCGACCTATATCGGCGACATCGCCCGCGCGCTCGCCGCTGACCGCCGCGTGATCGTGCTGTCGGGCTCACCGAATTCCGCCTCGGGCGACGCTGCGAACCCGCAAGTGATCGAGTTTGCAGGCGCGGCTGCGCCAAAAGATGCATTGGTGCGGCGGGCGATCGCGATCTCGTGGCTTGCGATCAGGATGTTCCTTGCAACGTTGCGGCGCGCGCGGCGGCAAGATGCGGTGTTTTGCGTCACGACGCCGTTCACGCTTCCCTACGGCGTGATGCTCGCAGCGCGCTTGCGAGGCGCGGCGACCGTGCTCTTGGTCTACGATCTCTACCCCGAGGCGCTGCAGGCGGCCGGACTTGCGAGACCGTCGTCGCTGACGGCGCGGCTGATCCGCCGCGCCAACGCGATGCTGTTTCGCCGGCTCGATGCGATCATCACCATCGGCCGCGATGTCGCGCCGCTGCTGCTCGCTTATCCCGGGGTGGCGCGGGAGAAAATCCATTTCATTCCGAACTGGACATTGCTGCCGGCCGCCTACCGCGCCATCGCGGCCGATAACCGCTTCCGCACCGGACGGCGAACACAGCTCATCGTCGGCCTGTCCGGCAATCTCGGCTTCACCCATCATCCGCGCACCGTATTCGCCGCCGCGCGCCTGCTCCGCGACAACGGCGATGTCCATTTTCTGCTGTCGGGCTGGGGCGTCGGCTGGAACGAACTCGGCGAGTTGCAGGCGAAGGAGCAGCTCGGCAACGTGACCCTGCTGCCGCCGGTGCCGCAGCACGACCTGATCGAGTTCCTGTCGGCGGCCGACGTCTGGATCATTCCATACCGCCGCAACATTGCCGGCGTGTCGATTCCAAGCCGGCTCTACAATCTGCTCGCCATCGGGCGCGCGATCATCGTCGCCGCCGAAGAGAATACCGAAGCGGCGCTGGTGATCGGCGAGGAGAAAATCGGCTGGACGGTGCCGCCCGAGGAGCCGGCCGCTCTGGCGGACGCGATCGCGCGCGCCGCCAGGGATCGCGCCGACGTCGCCGACAAGGGTCGGCGCGCCGCGGAGGCGGCGGCAAAGTACAGTCCGGACGTCGCGCTTGCGCGCTATCGCCACGTGATCCTGCAGGCGGGCCGGAGCCGCGAGTTGCGATCATGAGCGGGCTCGTCACATCACTGCTCGCCATCGCCGCTGCCGCGCTGCTGTCGGCCGGAATCATTCCTGCCATCATGCCGCTGCTGCAGCGCTACGCGCTGGCGCGGCCGAATGCGCGCTCCTCGCATCGCATCCCGACCCCGCAGGGCGCCGGGATTGCGGTGATATCGGCAACCCTGGCTGTCGCCGGCACGTGCGCAGTCGTGCTCGGCCTCTCCGCGCCTGTCGTGCTGTTCGGCGCCACCATCTTCATCGCGCTGGTCGGAATGGCCGACGACATCCGGTCCATCCCGGTGCTGCCGCGCCTGCTGCTCCAGGCCGCCGCCGTCGGCGCGGTCCTTTATTTTGCCCCCACTGAGCTACGGATCATTCCCGCCTGCCCGCTGTGGATCGAACGTGCTTTCCTGCTCATTGCAGGTGTCTGGTTCGTCAATCTCGTCAACTTCATGGACGGGCTCGATCTGATGACGGTCGCCGAGGTCGTGCCCCTCGCCACCGCCATGGTCCTGCTCGGCTGGAGCGGCACATATCCGCTGGTGCCCACGCTCGTGGCGGCCGCGCTTTGCGGCGCCATGCTGGGATTTGCGCCGTTCAATCGTCCGGTCGCGAAGGTTTTTCTGGGCGACGTCGGCAGCCTGCCGATCGGCCTGTTGCTCGGCTGGTGCCTGCTGCAACTTGCCTGGCATCAACAGCTGACCGCGGCTCTGCTGCTTCCGCTCTATTATCTCGCGGACGCCACCATCACGCTGTTTCGGCGGATCGCGCGGCGCGAGCCATTCTGGGCCGCGCACCGCAGCCATTACTATCAGCGCGCCACCGACAATGGCTTTACGGTGCCACGCGTTGTCAGCGAAGTGTTCGCCCTCAATCTCGTTCTCGCACTGCTGGCGCTGATCTCGACAAGGACCGACTCGACCGGCTACAGCCGTGTCTTGCTCGCCATCGGCGCGGCCGCCGTCGTGTTGCTGCTCATCCGTTTTGCGCGACCGCGAGCGTCTTGATCACATCTCCGGCTCGGCGAGCGCACGCTTCAGTCCCTCGTCGAGCGTGATCGGCGGCCGCCAACCCGTCGCCGCAGCCTTGGACAGATCGAGCTTCAGCGATCCGATCAGACTTTCATAGGCTTCGGGCTGC
The DNA here is from genome assembly GCA_963821965.1 of uncultured Alphaproteobacteria bacterium. GTDB lineage: Bacteria > Pseudomonadota > Alphaproteobacteria > Rhizobiales > Xanthobacteraceae > Bradyrhizobium. The sequence continues at coordinate 903,149 of CAWGFY010000005.1, read as the reverse complement.
CCGGAGAGGGTGAGCAAGGCCTTCAGCATCGGCGTCGGCAGCGGAAACATTCGCGGCCTCATGTCTGCGGCCTTTGCCAGCCGCTCGACAAATTCGGGCGTGGAGACCTGCTCCTGATCCGCCACCAGGAATACCTCAAATCCTTTGTCGGCTTCGGTCAGCCTCTGCAGGATGAAGGACGCCAGATTCTCCACCGACAGGAACGCCCGCTGATTGCGTATGGACGCAAACGGCAGCGGGATGCGTTGCTTCACCGCGCGCGCCAGGAACGCGAAGTTTCCCTTTGCCCAAGCGCCGTAGACCAGAGGCGGCCGGATCACCGTGACCTGCATGCCGGTCTCCAACGACAACTCGCGCAGCCCGGCTTCGGCGGCCGCCTTCGACATTCCGTACGATCCGCGTGGCGTCAGCACGTCCTTCTCGCTGAACGGTGCGTGCCCGTCATTGCTGCGGCCGTGCACCAGAATGGTGCTGACGAAGGTGAACTTGCGCACGCCGGCCTCGGCCGCGCGGCGCGCCAGATGCAGCGTGCCGTCGACATTGATGTCGCGGTAAAGGTCGAATTTCGGTCCCTCGTTGCGCTGATGCACCCGCGCGGCGAGGTGAACGACCGCGTTGACGCCCTGCAACGCCGCGCGCCAATCGGTCGCGCCGCCGAGCGACTGGATCACCACTTCGTCCTTGGTTCCCATCGAGTGCCGCACGGCGCGGCGGACGGCCCATCCGCCCCGCGCGAGCACCGGCGCGACATGGCGGCCGATGAAGCCGTTCGCGCCGGTCACGAGAACAAGGGGACGATCGCTTGTCATGAGGACGCCTCTGCCCGCAGAAGTTCGTCGACAAGCGCGCGGTAACCCGTCATCGCGCGATCCAGAGAGAAGGCCTGGGCCGCGGCGACGGCGCGTTCACCCATGGACGCATCCGCCGACACGGACGCCCTGCGTATCGCGTCTGCCAGTTCATCGGCCATGCCCGGCCTCACCACCCAGCCAAGGTTGTTTTCGCTCACCGTCATCGCGGCCTCGGCGTCCGGCTCGGAGACGAGGATCACGGGCCGGCCGACCGCCAGCAGATTATAGAACCGGCTGGGCACCGATACACCTGCAACATTCTTCCGATACGGGATGATCCAGGCATCGGCGGCGGTGAGGAACTTTTCGAGGTCGCCGTCGGCGACGCGATCGACCAGCGTCACATTGGCGAGCCGCGCATCCGATTGCAGCTGCTTCAGCCGCTCATAGCCGACGCCCCAGCCGGACAGCAGGAAATGAATGTCCGGCTCGTTGACAAGCAAGCGCGCAGCCTCGAACACCACCAGGGGATCGTGGGTGAAGCCGAGATTGCCGGAAAGCCCCACGACAAACCGCGCCGGATTGTCGCGATACGGATTGTCGGTCGCGACCGGCCGCACGGCGGGCGCAAGCGTCGCCCAGTTCGGAATGAAGCGGATCTTGCCGGGCGTCACGCCGCGATAGCGCAACAGCAGGCGACCGGTGTCGCGGCCGATCGTGATCACGGCATCGAGCATGCGAAACATCAGCGCGTTGGCGCCGCGGATCGCCGAGGTCACCGGCGATCGTTTTCCGATGAGGCCAGCCATGACAAGAACGTCCGGATAGAGGTCGTGCATGATCAGCGCCGATTTCGCGCCCTTCAATCGCGCGGCGAAAGCTATCGCATAGGGCAGCATGAACGGCGCGGTCACCGTGAGCACGACGTCGCCGCGCCGCGCCTTCCGCAGCACCGTGACGAAGGCGCGCGTGGTGAAGGCAAGCTCGGCGAAGGCGCGACGCGCCAGCGCGCCCTTTTCCGGAATGCGATTCCTGATCTCGGTCACGACGGGCCGGTTCGGAACGGCATCGCTCGTTGCCGAGCCCGGCGTACCCGACAACACCAGCACGGGATGCCGGGCCGCCAGATGCTCCGATATCTCGGCCATGATGGCAGCGGTCGTGCTCGGGTCCGGCGGATAATGCTGGCTGACGACGACGACCTTTCCGGACGCGGCCATCAATGTTTCTTCCCGCACATCACGCCGCGTTCGAGCCGAATTCGGGAACGGCATCCTTCAGCACGGCCTTGATGGTCGCGGGATCGTCGCGCTCGATCGCCTGCTCCAGCGCGGCAATCCACTTCCGCAACGACTGCATCGGCGGCTCGTTGGGCTTGGCGGCCATCACGCCGGCGACGCCGATCTCGACCGGCGGCTCCTCATTGGCAAACAGGATCTCGTGCAGCCGCTCGCCCGGCCGCATGCCCGTGAACACGATCTCGATGTCGTGGCCCGGCTCGAGGCCGGACAGGCGGATCATGCGCTCGGCGAGATCGACGATCTTCACCGGCTGGCCCATGTTCAGCACGTAAACCGAGACGCTCGCACGTTCGGCGGCGAGCGCATGCGTCGCCGCCGTGATCACGAGATCGCAGGCCTCGCGGATGGTCATGAAATAGCGGACCATCTCGGGATGGGTGACGGTCACCGGGCCGCCGGCCTCGATCTGGGCCTTGAACTTCGGCACCACCGAGCCGTTCGAGGCCAGCACGTTGCCGAACCGCACCGAGATCAGCCGCATCCGCCGCTTCGCCGATTGCGCTGCCGGATCGTGGTCGAGCGCCTGGCAATACATCTCGGCGAAACGCTTGGTGAGGCCGAGCATCGAGACCGGCTCGATCGCCTTGTCGGTCGAGATCATCACCATCGCTTCGGCGCCGGCGGCAAGCGCCGCGTCGGCGACATTGATCGAACCGAAGATGTTGGTCTTGACGCCCTCGCTCCAGTCGCGCTCGAGGATCGGCACGTGCTTCAGCGCGGCGGCATGAAACACCAGATCCGGCTTGAAGGAGGCCATCAGGCGGATGATGCGATCGCGATCGCGGATGTCGGCGATCCGCCCGTCGATGACAGCCTCGCCGCCGCCGGCGGCCAGCGCCTCGGTCACCGCGTAGAGCGCAGGCTCCGAATTTTCGATCACGAGCAGCCGCGCGGCACCGAAGGTCACGACGCGATGGCAAATCTCCGAGCCGATCGAGCCGCCGCCGCCGGTGACGATGACCGCCTTGCCCTTCACCAGCGCTTCGAGCCGCGCATAGTCGATCGTCTCGCTCGGCCGCAGCAGGAGATCCTCGACCGAGACATTGGTGAGACGCGGCGCATCGCCGCCTTCCAGCGACGGCAGCCGGCTCACGATCAGATGAAGCCGCCGCGCCCGCATCAGGATGGTCTCGGGATGAGCGTCCGGCTCGAAGGCCGACGGCATCATCACCACCCGCGCAACCGGTTTGCCGCGCCGGGCGAAATCCGCGATCACATCCTCGATGTCGTCGATGTCGCCGAGCACCGGAATGTTGCGGATCGATTGCCCGCGGTCGGCGCGCGACGGAGAGAGGATGCCGAGCGGCCAGAGTCCCTTCACCGCGCCGCTCTCGATGCCGCGCAATAGCACCTCGGCATCGGCGGCGCGGCCGATCAGGAGGCCCGGCGAGGCCGCCTCGGTGCGCGCGTGATGACGCACGCGGGTGTAGCGGAAATAGCGATAGGCGAAGCGCAACGCGCTCAGGAAGAATATCTCGAGGAACCAGTAGAGGATGATGGTGACGCGGCCGAAGAAGAAGGTGCCGACCGCGGGCGCGACGATGATCCAATCCAGCACCACCAGCGCCAGCGCCAGCACCGTGGCCACGCGCACGATGTTGATCGCGTCGGGCAAGGAGATGAAGCGCCATTTGGTCGTGGTCAGCTTGAAGACGTAGGCGACGATGACACCGAAGACGAGAAACCACGGCAGGATGCGCAGCAGCTGCGGCAAACGATCATAGAAGCCCTGGCCGCCGTCGAAGCGGACATAGAACGCCAAAAGCAGCGCGCAGCCGGTCGCGATCACGTCGTGAACCGCGATCAGGACATTGCGCAGCGTGAGATGCGAGAAACGCGTCATTCAATAACCGGTTGGCGGGACGGGTTTTTCGACACGTTCCCGCGCTGCTGATAGCCCATCTCGAATGCCCTTACCAGTGCAGGAAAGCTCAGGAACTCGTTGCGTGGTCCGCCACTTTGGCGGCTTTCGACTTCAACACCATACCGCCCGCAATTCCCACGCCGAGCACGTACATCCAGCCCTCGTGGAAATCGAAGATGTGCGAGTTGAACACGGAGGTGAGGATGTTCTGCACCACCACGAGCAACCCGATCCAGTTCGCAAAGTCGCCGCCGCGAAACATCAGGAGATGCACCACCCACATCGCGTAGAGCACGACGACGCCGAGCACTCCCCACTGGATCGCGACATTGAGCGTCTGGTTGTGCGGATTGGGAAACACCCTGATGCCCCGAGCCCAATCGGGCTCGTGAGCCGCCTGCTCGTACAGGCCTTTGGACGATCCGGTGCCATGCCCGACCAGCGGCGCGTCAGCGATAAACTTCAGTGCATACTTCCAGTATGTGGAGCGCTCCCCGAACGAGGTCGGAACCTGCTCCTCCTCGTAGAGCTGGTAGTCGCGCGAGAAGGTCTTGAAAGTCCATTCGAGCGACGGCGAGGTGAGCATCTCGCGCCGCGCGGCAGTCATCTCGGGTTTCAGCAGGGGGTGCGCCGCGCAGAGGTTGGGCGCGACGCTCGACCATATCGTTCCGAAAGGAACGAGCCAGGCGACAAGCCCGACGGCGATTGCCGCACCGAGCATCAAGAGATTGCTCCGCAGCCGCAAATGCAGCAGGCCGAAACCGGCAAACAGGATCGGCAAGGTGACGAGCGCGGTCCGTGACACCACCACGAACACCATGTTGCCGATCAGGCCGAGACTGATCACGCAGAGCGCCAGCGCCTGCCAGGTTTTACCGGCGCGCGAAAGCTGCACGACGGGATAGGCCAGCGCCACCGCGCACAGCGTGAACTCCTGGCTCTGATCGATGTAGTTTTTTACGAAGATACCGCGCGAGGCGTCCACGGCGGGCTTCAGTGTCAGGTCTGGCGCGCAGGTCACGGCCCAGGACATGATCATCAGGAGCGTGCAGGAGACGAGAAAGGCGATCATCACCCAGATGCCGCGTCCGGAACGTTCGAAATGATAGAACAACACCGGCAGCATCAGGAGCTTCGCCGTCGGGAACACCGCGTAAAGCCGCGTGCCCCACGCCGCGTCCGACCAGAGCGTGCCGACCACCGCCAACGCGAAGAACGCAATCGGCACCGCGGCGATCGGACGCCGCAGCGAGTGCAGAAAGGCGCGCAGATCGAGAAAGGGCGCCCAGGCGATCAGCATCGCGACGACGAAGATCGCCGTCAGCGACGTCGAGAACGGCAGCACGATCGCGGTCAGGATCGCAAACACGTCGACCGCCGCCATCCAGGACGCGGGATCGCGCAGCAATCTCCAGAGCGCAGCGAAGGGCGAGTGTCCGGCAATCGCCGTCACGCCACGCCTCCTCGCGCGCGGTTCACCAGCGATGTCGTGCTGTGGCCTTGCAGGATGTCGACCAGCATCACCGTGCCGCCATGGGCCTCGACGATCTCGTGGCCGACGACGGTTTCGCGGGTGTAGTCGCCGCCCTTCACCAGCACGCTCGGCTTGATCTCCGTGATCAGCCTGATCGGCGTGTCCTCCTCGAAGATGACGACGAGATCGACCGCTTCCAGCGCCGCCAGCACTTCCGCGCGCGAGCCTTCATTCTGAACAGGACGGCCCTCGCCTTTCAACCGCTTGACCGAAGCGTCGCTGTTCAGCCCGACGATCAGGCGGTCGCAGGCGCCGCGCGCCGCGGTGAGCACCTTGACGTGGCCGGGATGCAGGATGTCGAAGCAGCCATTGGTGAAACCGATGCGCAGGCCCTGCTTGCGCCAATCGGCAAGATGAACGGCGAGATCGCCCGACGCGGTGACGATCTTCTCTTCGGCGGCGAGATAGGCATGCGGCAGGATCTTTCGCCGCAGCTCGGCGGCGGTGACGATCGCCGTGCCCTTCTTGCTGACGGCAACCGCGGCGGCCGCGCTCGCGATCCGCAACGCCGTCTCCCAGTCCGCGTCCGCGGCGAGCGCAAGCGCCAGCGCCGCGACGACCGTGTCGCCGGCGCCGGAGACGTCGCGCACCTTCACCGGATGCGCCGGCACATGCACGGCATCGCCCTTGCGCGGCACCAGCGTCATGCCGTGCTCGCTCTGCGTCACCAGCATCGCCTCGCAATCGGCGAGGATCATGGCGTCGCGCGCGGCTTCGGCGATTTCGGTGTCGCTGTCGGCGCGGCTGCGGGTCGCCTCGGCAAATTCCTTGCGGTTGGGCGTGAGCAGCGTGGCGCCGCGATAGATCGCGAAATTCGCGCTCTTGGGATCGACGATGACGCGCTTGCCGGCCTTGCGCGCGGCATCGATGACATTGCGGATGACGCGCGCAGTCAGGACGCCCTTGGCATAGTCCGACAGCAGAACGATATCGGCGCGCGCGATGCTGCGGCAGGATGGTGTCGATCAGCTTCTGCTCGATCTCGCCTGAGGCAGGCGCTGCCAGTTCCCAATCGGCGCGCAGCATATGGGTGGAGAAATGCTCGGAGACGAAGCGCACCTTGCGCGTCGTCGGCCGCGCCGGATCGTGGACCAGCACGCTCTCGATCCCCGGTTCCTGCGCCAGGTGACCGCCAGCTTCACACCCACTTCGTCCTCGCCGATCAGGCCGACGAAGATGCAGCGTGCGCCAAGCGAGGCGATATTGCGCGCGACATTGCCGGCGCCGCCGATATTGGTTTCGCTGCGCCGCGCCGCGATCACGGGCGCCGGCGCTTCCGGCGAAATCCGCGACACCTCGCCATAGACGAACTCGTCCAGCATGAGATCGCCGACGCAGAGCACGGTCTGGCGTGAAAAGGCATCCGCAAGCGCGTCAAAATCGAACATTCATCGTCTCTCAGCGGAAGCGGTCGGCTGTATCGAGGAAGCCCTTCACGTAAAGCCCGACCGCATCTTCCAGCGCAGTGAAGCCGCCATTGTAACCGGCGCCATGCAGCCGATCGACCTTGGCCTGCGTGAAGTACTGATAGCTGCCGCGGATCTGTTCGGGCATGTCGATATACTCGATGTTGGGCTTGCTGCCGAGCGCGGCATAGGCCGCGAGCATCAGATCCCTGAAGCTGCGCGCCTTGCCGGTTCCGACATTGAACAGGCCGGAGACCTTTGGTGTCGCGAGCAGCCACATCACCACGCGCACCACGTCGTCGACATAGATGAAGTCGCGCCGCTGGTCGCCGTCGGCAATTCCGTCGCGATGCGACTTGAACAGCTGCACCACGCGGCCGCCCCTGACGTCGTCGAAGCGCCGCGCCAGCACGCTCGCCATCGTGCCCTTGTGATATTCGTTCGGGCCGAACACGTTGAAGAATTTCAGGCCCGCCCATTGCGGCGGCAGCTTCTCGCCGCGGCCTGCGCGTTCGGCGACGGCCATGTCGAACAGATGCTTGCTCCAGCCGTAGAGATTCATCGGCCGCAAGGTTTGCAGCGCCGGCAGCGACGCATCGTCGGAAAATCCCTGCGCGCCGTCGCCATAGGTCGCCGCCGACGAGGCGTAGATGAAGGGCGTCGCAGTCGCCGTGCACCAGTCGAGCAGGCGAAGCGAGAAACGGAAATTGGTCTCGATCACGAGATCGCCGTCGGTCGCGGTCGTGTCCGAGATCGCGCCGAGATGGATCACGGCCTCGAGTTTGCGCCCCGCGAGCCAGGCGGGCAGCTCGGCCGGCGGGACGATGTCGGCAAGCCGCCGCTTGGCGAGATTGCGCCATTTGCCGGCATCGCCGAGCAGATCACAGACCGCAACATCGGCGCGGCCGGCGTCGTTCAACGCGGCCACGACATTCGATCCGATAAAACCGGCGCCCCCGGTCACCAGCAACATTTCGTATCCCGCCTTGCCAGATTGGGTCAGCTTTGCCCCACTCCTGCCCGTGAGGCAACTTGGGTTGCGCGCCGTCGTGAAGGCCATTACCGACGAGACAGTTGGCCGAGCAGCTAAATAATGAACATTAATTCACAACATACCGGAGCGATCGAGGATGCGGACGACACCAGTCCGATCCTGATCGTCCCCTATATGTGGATCGGCGACTTCGTCCGCGGCCACACCGTGGTGCGCGTCCTCAAGGAGCGCTGGCCAAACCGCCCGATCGACCTCCTGACGACATCCCTCTGCGCCCCGCTGGTCGATTACATGCCCGGTGTGCGCACCGGCATCGTCTGGGACCTGCCGCGCAGCCGGCTGGCGGTCGCCAGGCAATGGGGCTTGGCGGCCCTCCTGAGGTCGCGGGACTACCGGACCGCGCTGATCCTGCCGCGAACCTGGAAATCCGCCATCGCGCCGGCTTTGGCCGGCATCCCTGAAAGGATCGGCTTTGTTGGGGAAGCCCGGTTCGGGCTCGTTAACCGGTTGCGATGGCGCGAGAAGAGTTTTCCCCGCTTCATCGACAAGAATGCCGCGCTCGCCCTGCCCGACGGGCGCTCCGCTGCCGGACGAATGGCCGGTGCCGCAGCTCCGGGTTGCCGCCGATGAGGCCGAGCGCTGGCGACAGGCCCACGGGCTCGGTACGGCCAAGGCCGTGGCGCTGGCGCCGGGCTCGGTCGGCGCCTCCAAGCGCTGGACCTATTATGGCGAAGCCGCGCGACTGCTGGCCGAACAGGGCCTCGATGTCTGGGTGGTCGGCGGCCCCGGCGAGACGGCGATGGCGCAAGAGATCGTCGCGGTCGGCGGGCCGGGAGTGCGCGACCTTACCGGCACCGATCTGCGCAACGGCATCCTGGCGATGGCCGCGGCCAGCGTCGCGATCTCGAACGATTCCGGCCTGATGCATATCGCAGCCGGGCTGGGGACGCCGACCATGGGCATTTTCGGTCCGACCAGCCCCTATCTCTGGGCGCCGCTGAACGGCCTCGCCGCCACCGTGCAGCAGACCACGACGCAGCTCTCCTGCCAGCCCTGCCAGCGCACGATCTGCACCATGAACGACCATCGCTGCATGCGCGACATTTCCGCCGCCGAGGTGGTCAGCATCGCGCAGCGCGTGCTGGGCGAAACCGCGCATACATCGCATTAACGATTTGCGGCGCTTGCGCGCCCGCAACGCCGTCGCTACCAAGGCCAACAACGGAGTCGGTGCCGCTTGAGCCAAGATCTGAGCAAAGACCTGATCGCAGCCCATCTCAAAACCTCGCTCGCGGCGTTCGAACGCGCCGCGCAGGATGCAGCGATGCTGGCGGCTGCGCGAAAAATCGCGCAGGTGATCGTCTCCGGCTTGCGCACCGGTCACAAGCTCCTGCTCGTCGGCAATGGCGGCAGCGCAGGCGACGCCCAGCACATCGCCGCCGAGATCGTCGGCCGCTACAAGCGCGAACGGCCGGCCTGGCCGGCCATCGCGCTGACGACCGACACCTCCGCGCTGACCGCGATCTCCAACGACTACGGCTTCGAGCAGGTGTTCGCCCGCCAGGTCGCCGGCCTCGGCCGCCGCGGCGACATCCTGCTGGCGCTGTCGACCTCCGGCCGGTCGCCGAACATTCTGGCCGCGCTCCGCGTCGCGCGTGAGCACGGCCTGATCACCATCGGCTTCACCGGCACCAAGGGCGCGGCGATGGGCGTTGCCTGCGATCATCTGCTGGTCGCGCCCAGCGACGACACGCCTGTCGATCCAGCAGATCCATCTCGCCGTCGCCCATGGCATCTGCGACGAGGTCGAGCAGGCCCTGATGCAGCAAATGACCGGCGCGACCATCGAAAGCCCGCCGCGTTCCTCGATCGCGACGGCGTCGTCAATCACGACGACGGCTACATGGGCACACAGACCGCATCCGCTGGATGCCGAACGCGGCGAAGGCGATCCGCCGGCTCAACGACGCCGGCTATTTCGTGTTCTTCTTCACCAACCAGTCCGGCGTGGCGCGCGGTTTCTTCACCGAGGCCGAGCTCAACGTGCTGCACGACTGGATGTGCGCCGAGCTGCTGGCGCAGGGCGCGCGCATCGACGACATCCGCTATTGCCCGCACCATCCCGACGGCACGTCGCGGGCTATCTCGAGGACCATCATTGGCGCAAGCCCGCGCCCGGCATGATCCTCGACCTGATGCAGCACTGGCCGGTGCGCCGCGACGGCAGCTTTGTGATCGGCGACCGCCCGACCGACATCGAGGCGGCGGCGGCCGCAGGCCTGCCCGGCTTCCTGTTCGCGGGCGGCGATCTCGACGCCTTCGTCACTGACGTCATGGCTCAAACCAGCGTGCGATAGACCCTCGCAATCCCTTCGGCCTCGGCATCGAGGCTGAACTTGTCCAGCACGCGCTGACGCGCACGCGCGCCCATTGCCGCGGCTGACGCCGGATCGCGCATCAACGGCTCAAGCGCGCGCGACCAGCGCGTCGGCATCGCCCGGCGGCGTCAACACGCCGGTGACACCGTCCTCGACCACGAGCTCGGCCGCGCCGGCGCGCGACGCGACCAGCGCCGCGCCCGCCGCCATCGCCTCGATCAGGGTCAGGCCAAAACCTTCGTTGCGCGAGGTGAAGGCGTAGATCGTCAGCCGCTGGTACCAGCGCTGCACCTGTTCGATCGGCAACTCGCCGGTGATGACGATGCGCGAGGCGAGCCCGGCGGCCTCGATCCGCTTCTTCAGATCGTTTGCAAACAGCATCTGGTCCGGCGTGATCGCGCCGACCATGACGGCGGTGAAATCCGGATAGCGCGGCAGCAAGCGCAGCATCGCATCGACAAAGACGTCGCTGCCCTTCTGGGCGCGCACGCGGCCGAAGCAGCCGATGGCGTAGCGTCCCGGCAGTCCGCTCTCGGCGAACGCCGCGGCGCGATCGGCCGGCGGCGCATAGACGTCGGTATCGACGCCATGCATCACCACGGTGGATTCGCGCTTCAGATACGACGCCGAGATCGAGGACGTCGCGATGATCGCGTCCATCTGCCGGATCAGCCAGCGCGTCAGCCACGTGTGATGGCGTTGCGCAGCCGAGGTGAACACCAGCTTCAGCGGCCAGCCGAGCGCGCGCAGCAAGAGCCCAGCGATCATCTCGTCGTTGCGCCGCGCGTGCCAGACCAGTGGCGCCGGCCGCCGCCACAGGCGCAAGAGATCGCCGAAGCCCATCCGCGCGATGCCCTCGGGCGCGTCGGTCCCGAGCCAGGCGGCGCGAAACAGCGTCGCGAGGCTGCGGCGAGACCATCCGGTTGGTCGCGGTGACGCCGGTATAGCGCCAGTGCAGGTTCGGCACGATCACCTGCAGATTTCCAGCGATATCTGGCGTCGTTTCGGCACGAAATCTCCGATTTTACCGAAGTCCTATACGCAACATTAAGCATAGTGACCAGTTCAGCCCCCCCGAAACCCGCTCTTCACCGCACCGCCGATAGCATCGCGCGTTATCGAGGGACGGGTGAAGACATGACCGTGCTTGTCACCGGCGGCGCCGGTTATATCGGAAGCCACATGGTTCTGGCGCTGGCGGAAGCCGGCGAAAGCGTCGTCGTGGTCGACAATCTCTCGACCGGCTTTGCCAACATGCTGCCCGAGGGCCTGCCGCTGATCGTCGGCGATGCCGGCGACGAGACCCTGATCGAGGGCGTGATCGCGCAGCATCGCGTCGAGAGCATCATCCATTTCGCAGGCTCGGTGGTCGTGCCGGATTCGATGCGCGATCCGCTCGGCTACTACCGCAACAACACCATGACCACGCGCAGCCTGCTCAACGCCGCGGTCAAGTGCGGCATCAGCCGCTTCATCTTCTCCTCGACCGCCGCCGTCTACGGCAATCCGGACCAGATGCCGGTGCCCGAGCACGCGCCGACGCGGCCGCTGTCGCCCTACGGCTCGTCGAAGCTGATGACCGAGATCATGCTGCACGACGTCGCCTCCGCGCACGAGATGAGCTACGTCGTGCTGCGCTATTTCAATGTCGCCGGCGCCGATCCGCAGGGCCGCATCGGGCTGGCGACCGTCGGCGCGACGCATCTGCTGAAGATCGCGATGGAAGCCGCCACCGGCCAGCGCGCCAAGATCGACGTGTTCGGCACCGACTATCCGACGCCGGACGGCAGCTGCATCCGCGATTTCATCCATGTCAGCGATCTCGCGCAGGCGCATCGCGCGGCACTTGTCTTATCTGCGCGATGGTGGCCCGTCGGTGACGTTGAACTGCGGCTATGGCCGCGGCTATTCCGTGCTCGAAACCATCGAGGCCGTGCGCCGCGTCTCGGGGCGCAATTTCGCGGTCCAGTACGCGCCGCGGCGGCCCGGCGACATCATGACCATGGTCGCCGACACCAGCCGCATGCGCGCCACGCTGGACTGGACGCCGCAATATGACGATCTCGAAACGATCGCGCGGCATGCGCTGGCCTGGGAAGAAATGCTGCTCCGCGAACGCCATGGCGATATCAAGCACGCGGCGTCTGCCTAAATCCCATCCGCCACAAGCCCTTAATTGGACTTGAAAATCTTGCCCATAGCGGGCAAGGAGCCTGAGGTGCACGGGTGAATCCCGCCCGGCGCCGAAGGATTTGGGATGGCCGAATTTCCGCGCAAAATCACCGACGACCCCTATGGCGCGGCGATCCTGATTCGCCGCCTGGCGACCGAACAAGGCGCCGTCTACTGGCGGCGCTATCTTTCCGCCTTCGCGCTGATGGCCGTCGCAGCCGGCGCGACCTCGCTGTCGGCCTATCTGCTGGGCGATGCCATCAACAAGGCCTATATCGAGAAGAATATCCCGGGCATCGCGGTCTATTCCACGATCATCTTCTTCCTGTTCCTGATCCGCGGCATCGCGATCTATCACGCAGACCGTGACGCTGTCGAAGATCAGCAACGCGATCCTCGCCAACAACCAGCGCAAGCTGTTCGCGAAGCTGATGAGCGAGAGCATCGGCTTCTTCTCCGAGCGGCACTCGTCGGAATTTCTGGCGCGGCTCACCGCCGGCGCCAACTCCGTCACGCAGGTGCTCAACCTGCTGATCAACGCGCTCGGGCGCGACCTGCTGCTGCTGATCGGCCTCATCGTGGTGATGCTGGTCCAGGACGCCTATATGGCGATGCTCGGCTTCCTGATCGCGCCGCCGGCCATGCTGGTGCTGCGCAAGCTGGTGAAGCGCATCAAGGGGCTGGCCTACAACCAGTTCACGGGCACCGCGAGCATTCTGGAAACCATGCAGGAGTCGCTGCAGGGCATCCGCACCGTGAAGGCGTTCACGCTGGAAGAGACCATGCGCGAGCGCATCAACGAGAATATCGAGGCGGTCGAGCGCAACGCCAACAAGATGGCGCGGGTGTCGAACCGCGCGAGCCCGCTGATGGAGACGCTCGGCGGGCTCGCGGTCGCCGGCGGCCTGATGTATGGCGGCTACGGCGTGGTGGCGCTGCATGCGACGCCCGGCCAGTTCTTCTCCTTCCTGACTGCGTTCCTGATGGCCTATGAGCCGGCCAAGCGGCTGGCGCGGCTCAACATCGATCTCAACAGCCAGCTGGTCGGCGCGCGCATGCTGCTCGAGGTCGTCGACAGCCCGGCGACCGAGATTTCCGACGACGACAAGCCGTCGCTGAAGCTGACGGACTCGCGGGTCGAGTTGCGCGACGTCAGCTTCGCCTATCGGCCGGGCGAACCTGTCTTGAACCGCATGAGCTTCGTCGCCGAGCCCGGCAAGGTGACGGCGCTGGTCGGTCCCTCCGGCGGCGGCAAGTCGACCGTGCTGGCGTTGCTGCTGCGCTTCTACGAGGTCACCCAGGGCGACATCCTGATCGACGGCCAGTTGATTTCGCAGGTGTCGCGGCGCTCGCTGCGCGAGCAGTCCGCCTATGTCGGCCAGGACGTCTATCTGTTCCGCGACTCCATCCGCGCCAACATCGCCTTCGGCAAGATCGGCGCGACCGAGGCCGAGATCGTCGAGGCGGCGAAGGCCGCCTGCGCCCATGATTTCATCATGAGCTTCCCGCTCGGCTACGACACGCCGGTCGGCGAGCTCGGCACGCAGCTGTCCGGCGGCCAGCGCCAGCGCATCGCGGTCGCCCGCGCGCTGATCAGGAACGCGCCGATCATCCTGCTCGATGAAGCGACCGCCGCGCTCAACTCCGAATCCGAGAAGCAGGTGCAGGAGGCGATCGAGCATCTCTGCCAGAACCGCACCACCATCGTGATCGCCCATCGCCTGCACACCATCATGCATGCCGACACCATCCTGGTGGTCGAGGCCGGCGAGATCGTCGAGCGCGGCAGGCACGAGGATCTGCTGCGCCGCGGCGGCCGCTACGCCTCATTCTTCCGTCTCCAGCAGCGGGAAACAGCCGCGCTGGTGGAGCGGGTTTGACGTTCGCTCCCATGCCGCCGCGAGTTCGGATAGCGAACGTCAAACCCAAAGCTCCACCAAAATCTATGTTTTCCAGTGGTCCTTTGGTTCTAACGTTCGCAAACGTGCCCGCCTCAGGAAGATGCGAACGTTCGAACCGGACCACTGGCGCCCGCCAGCGCAACCGCGTAAACAGCACCCCGATTTTCCCTCCCAACCCGGCTTCCCGAGAGTTTTCATGAACGGCTCCGCCTTCGTCATTCCCGCTCCCCAGCAACCCGCGCTCCCGGTTGCCGGCGAGTCCAAATCCTTCCCCGTGCGCCGCATCTGGTGCGTCGGACGCAACTATCTCGAGCACATCCGCGAGATGGGCAATGATGAGCGCGCGCCGCCGTTTTTCTTCGCCAAGCACGCCGACATGCTGGTGCCCGATGGCGCCACAATCCCTTATCCGCCACTGACCAAGGACCTGCATCACGAGGTCGAACTGGTGGTGGCGCTGAAGAGCGGCGGGCTGAACATCCCGGCCGACAAGGCGCTCGACCATATCTATGGCTATGGTGTGGGTATCGACCTCACCCGCCGCGACCTGCAGATTGCCTCGCGCAAGAAGGAACGTCCCTGGGAGATCGGCAAGTCGTTCGACTATTCCGCGCCCTGCTCGGCGCTGCAGCCTGCCGCCAAGATCGGTCACCCCACCAAGGGCAAGATCTGGCTGACGGTGAACGGCACCGAAACCCAGAAGGGTGACCTCACGGAATTGATCTGGAACGTGCCGGAGATCATCTGGCAGCTCTCGCAGCAAGTCGCGCTTGCCGCCGGCGATATCATCATGACGGGAACCCCGGCCGGCGTGTCGCAACTCAAGCCTGGCGACAAGATCGAATGCGGCGTCGACGGCGTCGGCACGCTGAAGGTCGCGATCGGCCAGCCCGCGGCGTAAGCCGGACCTGGCAGACCGGACGACGAGGCCTCGAATGACATTCGGGGCCTTTTGTTTTTTTGGAGCCGCGTCGGTCAAATCGGCATGAAGCTTTGCTATAGCTCGTCCACGCCCTCCAGGTGACGGGATTTTTCGATGAAGCCATTCGAGCCTGCGAATGCCAGATGGGACCCGATCCTGGCGCTGTCGTTCGTCGCTTTCCTGATCCTGAATTGTCTGTCGCTGACCGCAGTGCTGCACAGCAGCACTCCCAGCGATCCCAAGTTCGGGCCGGCGGTAGGCCTCGTGGCTGCGTCCGTCATATTCATCCCGCTGTTCGTGCGGGCGCGTTTTTCCTTCGGATACCTCATCGGCTTCAATTTCTATTGCCTGATCGTCAGCTATTTGTGGCTCAGCTATTTCACCATCGGTTACTACAACCGCACCGAAGCCAGGTTGTCGGCTGCCGCCTCCTTGGTGCTGGTGCTGGTGCCGCTGCTGTTTCAGGTTACGCGGCTGCGACCGCGCTTCACGCTGTCGCGACAGACGATAAATCGCCTGATGCTGGGTCTGCTGGCCTTCGCGCTCATCGTGCTCGCATGGAACGCCTTTTACGGCTTCGCCCTAGTCTCGACGGCTGAGGCCGACCGGCTGCGCAGCACGCTGTCGCGCCCCACCGTGCTCAGCTATCTCGACGGCTGGCTGGTCGGCGCACTGCTGCCGTTCGCCTTCGCCTGGTTCGCCACACAGCGACGCTATTGGGCGGCGACGCTGAGCGTCATCCTGATCGCCGCCTTCTATCCCGTGTTGCTCAACAAGACCGTGGCATTCGCGGGCGTATGGCTGCCGTTCCTGTTCATCCTGTTCAGCCTGATCGAGGCGCGGCGCGCGTCGGTTCTGTCGCTGCTGCTTCCGATGCTGACCGGGCTCATCGTCGTGCTGCTGACCTATGTCGGTCTGCCCAACAAGATTTTCGCCCTGGTCTTTGGCGGCGTGAACTACCGGATGCTGGCGTTTCCCGC
This sequence comes from uncultured Alphaproteobacteria bacterium, assembly GCA_963821965.1. Taxonomy (GTDB): domain Bacteria; phylum Pseudomonadota; class Alphaproteobacteria; order Rhizobiales; family Xanthobacteraceae; genus Bradyrhizobium. The sequence continues at coordinate 886,906 of CAWGFY010000005.1, read as the reverse complement.
ATGGGCGCTGGAGCGCTATTTCGATTTCTTCGCTCATCACGACCTGACGCATTTCTGCCAGATCGGCATCATCAGAAGTTTCACCGGTTGCCCGTATCAGTTCCAGCTCGGCGCCGAGATGGACGCGCACTATCACATGGGCAATCTCAACGGCTCCCTGTTTGCGACCGAAGGCATCGCCTCGGTCGGTCCGAAATTTGCGCCGCTCTCCGCACTCGTCTGCGGTCTGATTCTGTCGATCGGCAACAGCGTCTCGGCGCATTTGCCGAAGCGACTGGTCGCAACGTCGGCAGGCGTGGCAATGCAGGTGCTGGTCAACGTGCCGCTGTCGGCGAGCCTGCTGTCAAACGGCCTCCTGCTGCTGTTTGCGCTCTGGTATGTGACGCCGGCGCAGGACTCGGACCACATCGCCTGACGCACAATCGTCACGAATACTGCATCACGCCGTCGTCGACCTTGCCGAAGCGCAGCGAGACGATGTCGAGCGCGTAGTTCTGGTACAGCCGCCACGGCCGCCGCGAGCCTTGCTTGGGCATTTTCGCGACCGAGCGCTGCACATAGCCCGACGAGAAATCGAGCGAAGGCAGCGCCTCGATTGTGGGATCGTTATTCTTCGGCATCGCTTGCCGGTAGTTGTGACGATCCATGTAATTGAGCAGCCGGCAGACATATTCGCAGGTGAGATCGCATTTCAGCGTCCACGACGCATTGGTGTAGCCGAAGGCGGAGGCGAGGTTTGGCACGTCGGAATACATCATGCCCTTGTAATTCAGCGTCTTCGCAAAATCGATCGCGCGGCCGTCGACGCTGACCTCGACGCCGCCCAGCACCTGCAGCACGAGCCCGGTCGCGGTGACGATGATGTCGGCCGGAAGCTCGCTGCCGTCCTTCAGGCGAATACCGTTCCTGGTGAACGTATCGATCTCGCTGGTGACGACGGAAGCACGCTTCTCACGGATCGAATTGAAGAGGTCGCCGTCGGGCACGAGACACAGCCGCTGGTCCCAGGGATTGTAGCGCGGGGTGAAGTGCGTATCGACGTCGTAATCGGGGCCGAGCGCCATGCGCACGCCGCCGAGGATCAGCTTCTTCACCCGGTCAGGCTTGCGCCGCGAGAGCTGAAAGAAATACATCCCCAGCAACACGTTGCGCCAGCGGATGACGTGATAGGCGGTCTTGGCCGAGAACTTGCGCCGCAATTTGTTGGCGAGCGGATCCTGTGCCGGGCGCGACACCACATAGGTCGGCGAGCGCTGCAGCATGGTGACATGATCGGCGGTCTTCGCCATCTCCGGCACCAGCGTCACCGCGGTCGCGCCCGAGCCGATCACGACCACGCGTTTTCCCGCATAGTCGAGGTCTTCGGGCCATTTCTGCGGATGCACGATCTGGCCGGCGAAGTCGGCCGTGCCTGAAAACTCCGGCGTGTAGCCTTCCTCGTAGCGGTAGTAGCCGGCGCAGGAGAACAGGAAATTGCAGGTGAAGGTCACGGTCTCCATTGCGCCCTCGCCCACGATGCGCTCGGCCTCCACCGTCCACCGCGCATCCGGCGTCGACCATGACGCGCGCCTGACGCGATGATGGTAACGGATCTTGCTGTCGATGCCGTTCTCGGCCGCAGTCTCGCGAACGTAATTGAGGATGCGCGGGCCGTCGGCGATCGCCTTCGGCTCGGTCCACGGCTTGAAGGAATAGCCGAGCGTGAACATGTCCGAGTCGGAGCGGATGCCGGGATAGCGGAACAGATCCCAGGTGCCGCCGCTCGCGTCGCGGCCTTCGAGGATGACGAAGCTCTTGGATGGACATTTCGTCTGCAGATGATAGCCCGCGCCGATGCCGGACAGGCCGGCGCCGATGATCACCACGTCGAAATGTTCTGCCATCTTGATCTCCTTTCGTCATGGCCGGGCATAGCCGTTCGAAGAACGGCGTCGCTTCCGCTCCGCCTATGTCCCGGCCATCCACGTCTTTCTTGCCGACTTGAAGCAAGACGTGGATGCCCGGCTCAAGGCCGGGCATGACGAGCTTGAAGAGGTGACCGTTAGGCGGCGTGGAACCGAAAAGCAACCAAGGAAAAGCCCGTACGGACACGGCCTCACGTTGCCGCGGCGCGGATCGGAAGCGCCGTCATCATCAGGCTATCGCGCTGGAGACCCACCGTCGTCCAGAGTCTAATCGCCTCTAGGGTCGGACAAACCTTCCAACAGTAGTTCGTTTAAGCCATCGGCGAGGCCAAAGGAAATTACGCACCGCGCCGTCACTTGTGACCAGCCGGTCAGCGTTTTGCAGGATGAACTCAGTGTCGGGATCAGGGGTCGTCACCACGATCTGCCTTGAATAGTCGAAAATCACCCTATAACACGTCCAGGATGCATGCAGCCCGGACCGAACTGATCAATTGCCACGATTGCGGGAGGCCGATTTCCTTCTCCGCGGCGACGTGTCCCAACTGTGGCTCGCTGGAGCCTGACGGACCGTACGTTCATAGCAGGCGTGAGCGGCGCCGTTTTCGAGGCGAGGCGGGGAACGACCACACGGTCCTTATTGCTGTACTCGGATGTACAGTTACCGGGGTGCTCTATGGCGCGGTGACTGCGTCGAGCACCTTCCCGGCCATTCTGTTTGGCCTGCTCTATGGGTGCCTCGGCGCGCTGATTGGCGCGCCCGTAGCCTTTGTGATCAACATGACGCGGCACGTCGGCCGGTAGTTATCGATTGCCGTCTCGAAATCAAACCCTCACAATTTGCGCGTGACTGCGATTTCCAAAAGCGATCCGCCGCATCCGCCAGCAGGCCTGCTCCACGCAAGGCCGTGGCAGGTCGCCATGATCGGGCTCGGCACGGCCGCGACGCAGCTCGATACGTCTGTCAATATCGCCTTCCCCGCCATAACCCGGGGATTCGGTCTTTCGATCGCCGACATCCAGTGGGTCGTGATCTCTTACGTGCTGACCTATGCCAGCCTGCTGCTGGCGCTGGGGCGCATCGGCGACACGGTCGGTCATATCAGGGTTTTCCGGATCGGCCTGATCTGGAGCACAGTTGCGCTGCTGCTCGTCGGCTGGTCGCCGGGCTTCGGCGCCATGCTGTTTTTCCGCTGTCCTGCAGGGCATCGGTGCAGCGCTGGTGCTGAGTTGCGGCGCAGCGCTGGTGATCTCGCTCCATGGCGAGGAGCGGCGCAGTCGGGCGCTCGGCATCTACACCATGATGCTCGCGGTGGGCCTGATGCTCGGCCCGCTGATTGGCGGCGCGCTGACGTCGGCGTGGGGCTGGCCGGCGGTGTTCTGGTTCCGGGTCCCGATCGCCGTGGCATCGCTGCTGTTGTTGCGCGGCATGCCGGCATTGCCGCAGCGCGAGGTAGCCGATCGCTTCGATGTCCCCGGTGGCGCAGCCCTGGTGCTCGGCCTCGTCACGATGCTGTTCGCGCTCAATCGCCTGCGCGAGTTGTCCGCCATCTGGTTCGCGCTGCTCTCCGCGCTGGCCTTCGCGGCATTCATCTTCCGCGAGTCGCGCGCGGCGCGTCCGATCATCGCCGTCGGCATTCTCAGGCAGCCGGCGTTTGCGCTGCTCAATCTCGTCAGCGTGCTGGTCAATCTCGCGGCCTTCTCGGTCTGGCTGCTGGTGCCCTATGTCCTGGCGCGCGTGCCGGGCTACAGCCTGACCGAAAGCGGCGCCATCCTGGCAACCGCCGCCGCCGGGGCTGCGCTATCAGCACCGATCGGCGGCCGGCTTGTGGGATCGCGCATGTCCGCCCGACGTCTGGCGATCGCCGGCGCCGCGGCATCCGGCATCGGCCTGCTGTTGCTCGGGACGTGGACCGAGCAAACCCCGACGTGGCTCCGGATCGCGGCACTCGTCGTGCAAGGCGTCGGACTGGGCCTGTTCCAGCTGGCCTATTCGGACATCGTGACGGCGGCACTTCCGCTGAGGGACCGCGGCGTCGCCGGCAGCCTCGTGTTGCTGACGCGAACGCTCGGCACCGTGACATCAGCCTCGGTCGTCCTGATGGTGTTCGACATCCTGAACGTCAAAGACGGCTTCCTGGAAGCCTTCCAGACAACCTTTCAGCTTGCAGCGTTGCTGGCGTTTGCCGCGGCGGGATCGCTGGCGCTTTCACCGCGCAGGATCGGTCATCCCTAGGGCCGCCATCGATACCTGATGTGATCGCTGACCGGTTGCGGAATATTCCCATGGCGCCGGCGTTTATCCCAGCAACGCGATTGTCATGGGAGGACGGGGATGAACATGCTGAAACCAATAGCGGTGCTGGCGATGCTCGCGGCGGCCCAGGCTGCCACGGCGCAAAACGCCCCGCAGGTCTCGACCAGGAAGGTGGACGGTACGGACAACGTCTATATCTTCCGCTATGGCGGCCACCAGGCGATGTTCATCGTGACATCAAAGGGCGTCATCGCCACCGACCCGATTTCCTACCTGCGTCCGGCCAAGCCCTATATCGACGCCATCAAGGCCACCACCGACAAGCCGATCAAATACGTGATCTACAGCCATCACCACTACGATCACATCGCGGGCGGACAGCCGTTCAAGGATCTTGGCGCGACCTTCATCGCACACCGGCGCGCCAAGGAGCGCCTGCTCGAGCTCAAGAAGCAGAATGCGCTGCTTTCAGACGTCGTGATGCCGGACCAGGTCGTCGACGGCAAGAAGACCATCACGCTCGGCGATACCACGCTGGAACTGATCTATGTCGGCCGCAATCATTCGGACAATTCGCTGGTGATGCGGCTGCCCAAGGAAAAGCTGGTGTTCGTGGTCGATTTCGCGCCGATCGAGTCGGTTCAGTTTCGCAACATCCCCGATAACGCGTCGCCGCTGGAATATATCGATTCACTGAAGAAGCTCGCCGCACTCGACTGGGACCGGATGATACCCGGCCATCCCTATGCCGGCGGGCGGTTCGGCACCAAAAAGGATGTCGAGGACGACATCGCCTATATGCAGGACCTCTCCGCCGAAGTGAAAAAGGCGGCGGACGCCGGCAAATGCTTCGATCCGGCGATGAAGGAGATCAAGCTGCCGAAATACGAGAAGTGGGCGAACTACGACGCCAGCCTGCCCGGGAACATCGAACGGTTCTGCTATTGGTGGGGACGCGGATACTGACAAGGGCCGATGGCGTCCCGCCGGCGACGAAGGCTTGATCGCCGGCAGGGCCGCGACAAGCCAAACAGGCCTTGCCCCGATCGCACCCGTCTCAATACCGGTAGCGATCGCTCTTGAACGGGCCTTCCGGCTTGACGCCGATATAATCGGCCTGGTCCTTGCGCAGCTCGGTCAGCTTGGCGCCGACCTTGGCGAGATGCAGCCGCGCCACCTTCTCGTCCAGCGACTTCGGCAGCACATAGACCTTCTTCTCGTATTTGCCGCCCTTGTTGTTGGCGTACAGCTCGATCTGCGCCAGCGTCTGGTTGGTGAAGGAGGCCGACATCACGAAGGACGGATGGCCCATGGCGTTGCCGAGGTTCACCAGCCGCCCTTCCGACAACAGGATGATGCGGTGCTTGTCGGGGAATTCGATCTCGTCGACCTGCGGCTTGATGTTGGTCCATTTCATGTTGCGCAGCGACGCCACCTGGATCTCGTTGTCGAAGTGGCCGATGTTGCAGACGATGGCGCGGTCCTTCATCGCGCGCATGTGCTCGAGGGTGAGGATGTCCTTGTTGCCGGTCGCGGTCACGAAGATGTCGGCGCGCGGCGCGGCGTCCTCCATGGTGACGACCTCATAGCCCTCCATAACCGCCTGCAGCGCGCAGATCGGATCGACCTCGGAGACCATGACGCGGCAGCCGGCCTGGCGCAGCGAGGCGGCCGAGCCCTTGCCGACGTCGCCAAAGCCCGCGACCATCGCGATCTTGCCCGACATCATCACGTCGGTGCCGCGGCGGATGCCGTCGACCAGCGACTCGCGGCAGCCATAGAGGTTGTCGAATTTCGACTTGGTGACGCTGTCGTTGACGTTGATCGCCGGGAACAGCAGCGTGCCGGCCTTCTCCATGTCGTAGAGCCGGTGCACGCCTGTCGTGGTCTCCTCGGAGACGCCCTTGATGTTCTTCGCGATCTCGGCGAACCAGCCCTTGGGCTTCTCCTTCAGCATGCGCTTGATCAGCGCGATAGAAGACTTCTTCCTCCTCGCTGTTGTGCTGATCGAGGAACACCGTGTCGCCGTTCTCGGCGCGCAGGCCCTGATGCACGAACATGGTGGCGTCGCCGCCGTCGTCGAGGATCATGTTCGGCGTGCCGCCGCCGTGCCAGTCGAACAGTTTTGCGGTGTAGTCCCAGTATTCGCCGAGCGTCTCCCCCTTGACGGCGAACACGGGAATGCCGGCGGCGGCGATCGCGGCAGCGGCATGATCCTGGGTCGAGTAGATGTTGCAGGAGACCCAGCGGATGTCGGCGCCGAGGGCGGCCAAGGTCTCGATCAGCACGGCGGTCTGGATCGTCATGTGCAGCGAGCCCGCGATCCGCGCGCCCTTCAGCGGCTGCTTCGGACCGTACTCCTCGCGCGTCGCCATCAGGCCGGGCATCTCGGACTCCGCGAGCGAGATTTCCTTCCGGCCGAATTCGGCCAGCGAAATGTCCTTGACGATGTAGTCGGTGAAGGCGGGCTTCTTGGCGGCGGCGGTCATGTGATGTGTTCCTGAACGGATGAATTTCGGGCTTGTCTGTCGATATGGACGTGGCGATACGGAACGAAGCGGGACGCGGTCTACTCCCTCTCCCCGCCCTTGCGGGGAGAGGGTTGGGGTGAGGGGCTATTACAAGGAGCGCAACTCGTTGAAGCTCCCCCTCACCCGCCGCGCAAGAGCGCGTCGACCTCTCCCCGCAGGCGGGGAGAGGTGAAGGAATTACACCGCGCGCTTGAGCGCGTCGACGAGATCGGTCCGCTCCCAGGAGAAGCCGCCGTCCTTCTCGGCGGCACGGCCGAAATGACCGTAGGCCGCGGTGCGGCGGTAGATCGGCCGATTGAGCTTCAGCGAGCGGCGGATGTTGGTCGGCGTCAGCCGGAACAATTCCGGCAACACCTTCTCGAGCTTCTTCTCGTCGACCTCCGAGGTGCCGTGGGTGTCGACCAAAAGCGACATCGGATCGGCGACGCCGATCGCGTAGGCAACCTGGATGGTGCAGCGCTCGGCTAGTCCCGCGGCAACCACGTTCTTGGCGAGGTAGCGCGCGGCGTAAGCGGCGGAACGGTCGACCTTGGTCGGGTCCTTGCCGGAGAAGGCGCCGCCGCCATGCGGAGCGTAGCCGCCATAGGTGTCGACGATGATCTTGCGCCCGGTCAGACCGCAATCGCCGTCGGGGCCGCCGACCACGAAATTGCCGGTTGGGTTGACCAGAAAGTCCGAGGGCCTCGAGGGCATCCAGCCCTTGGGCAGCGCCGACTCCACCGCGGTCGAGATCATCTCCTTGATCAGGCCGGGCGTGTATTTCTTGTTGTTGCGGCTCTTCTCGTTGTGCTGGGTCGAGACCACGACCTTGGTGCAGCCGGTCGGCTTGCCCTGAACATACTTCACGGTGACCTGGCTCTTGGCATCGGGCTGCAGATCGGCGAGCTGGCCGTTGCGGCGCTTCTCGGACAGCACCTTCAGAATCTTGTGCGCGAAATAGATCGGCGCCGGCATGTACGAGCCCTTCTCGTACACTTCGCTCTCGGTGCAGGCGTAGCCGAACATCATACCCTGGTCGCCGGCGCCCTCCTCTTCTCCGCTCTTCTTTCTCTTGGCGTCGACGCCCATCGCGATGTCGGGCGATTGGCCATGCAGCAGCACCTCGACGTCGGCGCCGTGATAGGAGAAGCCGTTCTGGTCGTAGCCGATGTCTTTCACCACGTCGCGCGCGATCTCGGTGATCAGCTCGCGGTCGACCACCGACTTGCCGTGGATGGTGCGGAACAGCTGTCCGCGGCCTTCGCCGGCGATGACGATCTTGTTGGTGGTGCACAGCGTCTCGCAGCCGAGGCGGGTGTTGACGAGGCTGTCGTCGGCGATGCCGAGCTTGACGTCCTTTTCGATGAAGGCATCGAGGATCGCGTCGGAAATCTGATCCGAGACCTTGTCCGGATGGCCTTCGGAAACCGACTCTGAGGTGAACAGATAAGACTCGCGCATCAAGCAGACCCCTGTTTCCGCTCACTGGAGCGGGTTCGTTCCTGTATGTCCTAGTGGAGCGGATTTGACGTTCGCTACCCCATTTGCAGCGAGTTTGTCATGCGAACGTCAAATCCAAAGCTCCACTAGCATTAAAGTTTGCTAGTGGTCCTTTGATTCTAACATTCGCAAACGTGGCTCCCGCATGGGGAGCGAATGTTAGAATCGGACCACTAGGTGTCAGTCCCGCCGCCGCGAGATGACGTAGGATTCGTCGTAAAACCACAGCCCGTTATGCTTCCGCAGCACGCCCCTGGCGGCGTCGAGAGTGCGGCCGCTTTGAGCCATATCCGTCAACCGGTCGTCTTCGATCTGGGCGACATACACCGCCGCGTTCCACGCTGCAAAGGCCGTCGAGGTTCCGATCGTACCGGTGACCTCGTTGGGCAGCGCTTCCATATCATACCGGAAGATCGAACGGTTATCGGCATAAGCGTTAAAATTGAGGTCACGCCCGGCCGAGCCCAGTTCGTATTTTACCGCGCGCAATAGCTCATGACGGCTAACAGAGAAAGGATTTTCTCCGGGCCAGACGGCTTGGATCATCTCCAGCCCGGGATCCTCTCCGTGGGAGTGAATCCCAATCAATCTCCCACCCGCGCGAAGTGCGCGCGCCAGTGGGGCGATGATGCGTTTTGCACGGAAATTCACGCTCGATTTGGCCCGGTAGGGCTGGGAGGCGATGACGAGGTCGAAATTGGCCTCGACCCGCCCTGCCCGCGGAATGATCGAATCGAGCAGGAAACGATGGTCTTCCCGATAGAGGACAAGCGCCACCGGTCTCTCGTAGAGCGGCATCCCGGTGCGGGGCGATACGGCAGCCCGCCAGTTCTCATCCAGGAAGGAACGCAAATCGGCGATCTGGGCCTCGAAATCGCCGGAGGAAGCGCCCTGCAAGGGCACCTCGTGCCAGATCATCCCGGCGGCCGCCGCGGGCGAGCGCGGCGTCAGCCAGGGCGCCTCGGCGTAATACATGTTGGTAAGCACGAACACCGTCGCCGGATGCTCAAAGAGGCGGTCCGGGACCTTTTCCAGCGTAAGCCGGACGTCCTCGAGGCTGAGCTCCTTGCCCGCGACATAGAAGGGCATGTGGGGAAAGCGGCCGTGCATCAGCCGCATCACCCGCGCCAGCACCGTGCCGTCGCCGACACCGGCATCGAACACGCGCAGCGCGGCGGGCCGCGGATGGATGCTGGAGAGTTCGAGCCCGATGCGCTCGGCCACCACCCGCTTCTCGCTGCAGGTGTGGACGAACAGCAAATATTTCTGCCGGTTCTCGAAGAAGCGGAAATTGCCGCGGGGGTCGCGCTTCTCTTCACGCACCTCGAGACCGCGCGGCGGCACAACCCCGCCGGGCGTCGAGGCCGCGATATAGGCCTGGATGCGGTCGAGCGTGTCGATGGTGATGCGCTTGCCCTCGCGCAGGCGCGCGACCAGCTTGCCGTCATTGACCGCGCGCCGGCCGAAAGTCGATTCCGCCATGTCGGCCTGACGGCAGAACTCGGTAATCCGGGCGAGAATCTCGTCGTTTCGCATGGATGGCGGCGGGTGGGAGTGGTTGGTGGGCAGGGTTTTGTCGGACGCCTGTCCTACCACCATCTGCCCAACCGGGGAATGCAGTCCCGCCTATGCCGTTCGCCGTGGGCTCGCGCAGGAGCGATCAGCGTTCGTGATCGCCCGCCGGGGCCGGCGCTTTCGCCGCCCTCTCGATGGAAACGACGCCTTCGCGAACCAGCACGTCGAACAGGAAGTCCGCGATGATCCGGTTGCCGAGCTCGTTGGTGTGGGCGAAGTCGAGGAAGATCGGATCGTTGACCTGATCGAATATCGTCGATGCGTCGTAGGCACTCACCTTGCGGTCGACCAGCATCTGCGTCAGCGGCGCCAATTCCCGGTGCGCCTCCAGCAAGACCGTGCCCATGCCCTTCATGGTCAGGAAGTGATTGTCCACGAGCGGGCGTTCGAAATCCCGTAACGGCCTGCTGAAGAGATCGGGCTGCAACACGTGGATGAAGCGGGCGCCGCGGGAGCGCACATATTCGTCGGACTGCAGCAAACGGTCGAACATCTTGTCCCGCGTCTCCAACGCCAGCGCCTTGATCCTCTCTGGATGCTCCATGTGTTCCGGCAGATAATCCGTGGTTTGGACGTACAGCCAGTCGCAAAAGCGGCAATATCTGGCGAACCGTTCGAGCTGGGCTTGATGCTTGACGATGTAGTCGTTGAGATGCTTGCGGTTTTCCTCGACGATCCAGCCATCGATGTTCGCGTAGAACACGCCCTGCATCGCGTCGGACGTGCCGTCATAGAAGAGGACGATGTCGCGGTCGCCGAATTCGAGGGTCTTCAGCCGCTCGAGCTGCTGCGTGACGTTGACGCCTTCGGCACCGACGTTCTGGACGGCATATTTGCCGCCGCCCTGGTCGTTGATCCGTTTCTGAAGATAGCTCGCTATCGTGTATTCATCCGGGACTTCGGCGCCATAGACGGTCGAGCTGCCGACGAGAAGGATGTGGCGGTCCGTTGCAGGGGAATTCGCCGTCCTGCGCATGCCGTTTTCGTCATTGTACCAGCGCCCGTGATAGTCGCCGGGATAGACCATCCGTCGTTCAGCAAGGACGATCCAGGGACGATGCGAAAATTGCTCGTCGATGAAGGCCTGGGAGAAGAACGGCGAGTTCCGATAGGCAGGCGGCCGCGTGCTCCGGTAGTCCTTCGGGCTTGGCGGGACATAGGGGAAGACAAGCCGGGTCACGCCTTCGATGCAGAGCGCCAGAGCCACGAAAATCGCGAGCCATGCCGCGATCAGTTTCAACGCGGCGCGCATGAAGCGCGACAGCACATCCTTGGCGACCGGCAGCCGCTCCATCAGGGCAGAGCCCATATTCAAAACCCGGCTCGAATTCTGTTCCTGATGCTCATGGCGTGACAGTCAGAACAGCGCGTAGATGAACGGCGCGACCGCGCTGCCCTTCGTCAGCACGATGAGTCCGCCGAGCAGCACCATCATGATCAGGATCGGCAGAAGCCAGAACTTCTTCCGCACCCTCATGAACGACCAAAGCTCGACAAGGAACGACATCACTGCTCCCCAAGGTTCCCGAAGGCGTCCTCAGCCGATCTGGCATACGCTCATACGGTCGTTCGCCGCGCACCGTTTATCCTGCAGACAAGCCAATATCAATGCAATCCGTACCGTTTCAGGGCAGCGGCCGGGTCCGGTTGCGGCTTGCGATGGGTGGCTGAACAACGATAAGACACTCTCGTCCAGAGCGAACCCCGTCTCATGAATCTGCGCAACTTCGCATTGTCGGCCATCATGGTCGTCGTCTCCGTCGTGCTGATTAGCTCGGCGTCGGCGAATTCGACCGTCATGCCAGGCCGGTGAAGAAGCCGCTCGATGAAATCCAACCCCGACATCGAGATGCGGCGGAACGCTATGCGCGGGCACCTGACGTTAACAGGAGCGACCATTCCGGCACGGCGCGCTCGGCGAAACGCGCCACCATCATCAACAACGGCAGGTAGACATCCTCGCTGCTGCAGTCCGTCGTGATTGCCAGGACCCACGGCTGCTGATGGGGCTTGCGTGGCGGGCCCGAAGTGTCGGCGCCCGATCCCGACATCGCAGCCAATCGCCATGTCCGTGTAGCCCGAGAAGTCGCAATAGACCTGTACGGCAAAGCCGATGATCGCAAGCGTTGCCGCCAGCGCACTGCTCGTGGTGTCCGGCGTATCCGGTCCCTCGGCAGCTGTCCCGATTACCGCTCGGACGGCCGGCGTGAAGATCGCCAACGGCGCCGCGAAGCCGCGCAGCGTTGCGGCGCGCGGGTTTTCGAGTTGCGGGATGAGCTCGTAGGGCCGAAGGATCGGTCCCGCGATCAGATGCGGGAAGAACAGCACATAGGCCAGGACGGTCTTCGGCCGGTGGTCCGCCGAAAAGGCTTCGCGATAGATGTCGACGAGGACGCCGAGACCGAGCAGCTGCGAAGAGATGCCGAGCGGCAGGGCAGGTTCAAGAGGCCGTGGTCAATGCCGGAATCGGACCAAGACATCGCGATAGACGAAGCGCTATGTTGAGCGCCACCGCAGCTGAAAGACCTCGATCCCGTTCCGACATCGTCGTCCAGATTTCCTGCGGACGACCATCGTCCGCCGAGCAGGCTCGCCTCGCATAAACGGGATCCAGGGTAATGATCTGCCGCGCATGAACACCGAGCTGCCGGCGATGATCTGCCTCGCCGGTGCTGGCGCGGCACGGCAAAGTCGGTCCGAAATAGACAACGAAGAAAGCAAAGAAGACCGGCGTGCTGAAGATCATGACAGCCGCCCGCTCGCGTCCGTCTTCGCCACCGGCGCGGTCACTTTTCGAGCGATCCCTGCGCCTGAGGATCACTATCAGCGGCAGCATCGCGTCCGCCGGCAGTTGACCAATGCTATGGGGCGGGTCGCCAGGCATCGCCCGGTTTGCTCGCTGCGCAAGCCGCTCGCCGGCTACGCCAAGGCGTACCGGCTTCCGAATCCCGCATGATGTCGTTGACGACCGACATCTAATCTGAAGGATCATCCCTTCAGGATATCCATCGCCGCATGGAGGGTATCGCCAGAGACGAAGGCTACGTCTTCGTCGATCTGCTGCCGGCCTTCAGCAAGCTGTCGCCCGAGCAGGTTTGGGCGATGCCGGGCGATCCGCATCCGAACGCACTGGGCCACCGCCTGATGGCGGAAGCGATGTATCCGATGCTGCGGCAGGGCGCCAAGACCGAGCTCGGATCGAGCAGATAATGCTGTTTTCCGATCCGGTCTTTTTCATCTTCTTTGCCGTCTACTTCACCTGCCATTACTTTCTGCCCGCGCGTTTTCGGATCTGGCTGATCATCGCCGGCAGCGCGGTGTTTTCATGCGCTGGTTGGCGTCCCGCCTATGTCTGGTTGCCCTTCGCGATGGCGCTCGGCGCCTTTGCGGGCGCGGCCTGGATCGACGCCGGCAAGGAGCAGCGCGTTCGGCGACTGCGACTCGCGACCACGCTGGTCATCGGCTTCCTGCCGCTCGCCTTCATCAAATATGCGTTCTTCCTCGCCAACGACGTGCTCGGCCTGCGAGGCGTGATCGACACCGCGCAATTGCGCTATCCCCTGCCGCTCGGCCTGTCCTTCATCACCTTCACGCTCAGCGCCTATGTCATCGACGTCTATCGCGGCAAATATCCGCTGGAGCCGTCGCTCAAAATCCTGCTCGGCTACGTCCTGTTTTTCCCGCATCTGATCGCGGGGCCGATCCTGCGCCCGCACGAGCTGATGCCGCAGCTGCGGCATCCCTCACCCGCGCCAGGTGCACGCTTCAAGCTCGGCATCGCGATCTTCACGATGGGACTGGTGAAGAAGCTGATCTTTGCCGACACCATCGCGCAGGCGGTCGACAAGGTTTACCAGCATGGTGGCAGCAGCTTCGAGCACCTTGTCGCGCTCTACGGCTTCTCGGTGCAGATCTATTGCGACTTCTCTGGCTACACCGACATGGCGATCGGGCTCGCTTATCTGTTGCGTGTCCGGCTTCCGACCAATTTCCTGCGGCCTTATAGCGCGCTCTCGATCGTCGATTTCTGGCGGCGGTGGCACATCACCCTGTCGCACTGGCTGCGCGATTACCTCTACATTCCGCTCGGCGGCAACCGCGGCGGCAAGGCGCGGCAAATCCGCAATATCCTGATCACCATTCCGCAAGCAATCGCACGCTGCTCGGCGGTCTCTGGCATGGCGCCAACTGGACCTTCGTGATCTGGCGGAGGGCTGCATGGCGCTGCTGCGCATGGCGCCCTGCGACTGGAATTTCAGCGCTAGGCTATGTCGAAGCCGAGCCTTAATAGATCCGCGAGCGACCTCAAACAGTTCGCGCGACCCAGCGTGCGTACCGCATGTCCAGCGCTCGGCTTCGCGCATCTGGTCTCGCGATACACGGCCACCCTGCCCCGCTGGCTGTCGTGGTTGTTGACCTTTCACTTCGTGACCTTCGCCTGGATTTTCTTCCGCTCTTCGGCAGATCGCTCGCGCAGATTCCTGAAGCTGATATCGCATTTCAGCCAGAGACATGCGCCAGGGATTTGCGTCCGCGCAGCGCTTCATCGCGGAGACGTTCACGAGCCCATGGAGCACCATCGGCCCCGACCTCGAACACAACGCCTTCGTCGTGTGGCGGCGTCATCGCCCGAAAGCTCCCTGAACGCATCGGACATCCTGACGATGTTATCGTGTTCGGCTGACGCTCCTGCAACTGGTCGATCGACTCTCTGCGTCGCCATCATCGGCCGGCCGCAGCGCAGGCACAATGCTCATGCGCGGCGTTCGAGTTCGAGCGGTCCGGCGTGCCAATCCGCTGTTCGTCTGGATCTGGGAATCGCCGTTCTGCTGGACTGCTCGCCATCGCCATCACGCCAACATGGCAGTTCAGCCAACTTCATCTATGCCAGCCACCGGTCGAGCTTGCTCGACCGGGTGAGCGCGAAGATCGGCCCGACGAACGCCGCGACCGCGAGCAAGAACACCGGCGAGTAAATCAGCAACGCTTCCGACGACCGCCACAGCCCGCCGAGGTCACGGTGGAACATGATGGCGACAATCAGGAAACACATTCCGGCAATTCCGGCCATCGTCATCGCCGCGCGCCGGATCGCCATCGACGCCCACGGGATGAGCTTTCGATGAAAATGATAGGCCAGGCTGCCAAAGCCGAACATGCACAGCTCGGACGGCATGAAGCGACCGCCCCATGGATCGCGCAGCGGGAACATTTGCGCCGTGAAAATCCGGATCGCCAGCGATGCCACGGTGGAGCAAACGACGCGGCCGGGGCTGCGAACGACGAAAGGCGCGATCAGGTAGAAAACCAGCTCGATGCTGAGGCTCCACGCCGGCACATCCCACAGCATCTTGTACATGATGGGCGTGGTACCGGCGTTGAAGTCGGAGGTGAAAACGCCGCTTGCCAGTTCGCCTGACAGGAACAGCGTCCACTCCTGGAAGAACATCGTCAGGTTGAAGAACAACGTAGCCGAACCAATCAGCTGCGAAGGTCTCGGCAGCCGAGCGCTACTGCGCCGCCGAACACAGCAGCGAGCTTCGGCGGGACGGCGCAGCGATATACATCGGCCAGAGCCGAAGGTAACGGCTCACGTAGAACCTCGTCCTGGTAGGCCGGATTCGCAAGCACGAGCGTGATGAAAATCCGGAGATGATGAAGAACCTGGACCGCCGTCGTGCCCTCGACGAACGTGGTAGCTCGACGGCGGACCGCCGGCGACCGCACGGCAAGCAGAAATCGGAGCGTCCCCAAAGCCTTACCCTGTCTGACAGCCTCTCGGGATTAGCACTCAAACTCGAACCCCCTGGCCCTCCGATTTCTACGGGCTGTTCAAACGACAAATACATGTTTAGGGAATGCCGAACGTTGCGGCCAGGAGGGAGGCCTGTCCGATGCTTGCTGGCACGTCGCAGAGGCTCCGACCTGTGTGGATCGCGGTGGTCACCTGCATCGTCCTCACAGCCATCTTCTGGGGCAATCTGTTTCGCTTTTCTCCGGCGCTGATGGAGCCGGTCTACGACGCCACCTATGAGGCCTTCGTCGTTGGCCGCCTGGCGCGCGCAGCCGCCGATGGCTATTTCAACAACACCGACCTTGGCCTCAACATCGACCCGAAAAATCCGCTCACGGAGACGGACAAGTACCAAAAGCAGGTCGAATATTTCGAGCATCCGGATCTCATCCACAGTCTCGGCCTGAAATGGGCTGCTTATCCCAGCCATTTCGCCTTGCAGGGATATTTGTTCGCGGCGATCGATGCCATCAATCCGATGCCGCGCACGATCCGGATCACATTCTATCATCTCCTCGCATCCTTGTTCACGGCGGGTGTGCTGGTTTGGATGGCCGCCATCCTGCGCGCGAAATTCGGCTGGGCCGCATTCGCCGGATTCGTGCTGCCGACGGCCATTGAGCCCATGTTCAGCGGGATGGCGCCGAGCCTCGCCTGGTTCCTCGGCAGCTGCATCTTTCCGATTCCGTTCGGGATGCTGCTCGCCGACGAGGACGACCTGCGGCGCAGGCGCATGTTGCTCGCGCTGGCGTTCCTGGCGTTTCTGATCAGATTCCTCTCGGGCTACGAATTTACGTCAACGATAATCCTGGCCGCCGCCGCGGCTTGCCTTCTCACCGTGAAGGAGAGGCCGGACCTCTTCCGGCATGTGCTGCGAAATGCGAGTTTGATGGTCGCCGTCGGCATCGCGGCGTTCGTGGTCGCGATGATGCTTCACGCCGCCAAGGAAGGCGGCTTTGCCGTCTTCGCGCAAAAGGCTGCCAACCGCATGACCGGCAACAGCGCTTCGCTGGCGGACGAACTGATCTTCGGCAAGTTCGAGCCAATCGGCGCGGTCATCTCGCTCTATCTCGGCGGCAACCTCATCACACTGACCAAGAGCTTCGGCCTGGTGCTGGCTCTGATCGCCATGTATGCGATCCTGGTGCTGCTCGATGAACGGTTCAACTGGTTCTACGGCGCAGGACGCCGCAGGCTCCAGGTGCTGGCGCTTGCCACGCTGGCCTCCTTCGCCGCTCCGCTGTCTTGGTTCATTCTCGGCAAGGCGCACTCCTACGATCATCTGCCGTACGACCTCGCCATGTGGTACGTGCCGACCATCCCGTTCGGCTTTGCGATGCTCGGCGCCGGCAGCGTCAGCCTTGTGCAATATCTGAGGCTGCGGCACGGCGATGCCCTGCTCAGCGTTCTGATAGGCTCGATACCGCTCGTCATCGTCGGTGCGGCCGGCGCGATCCGGCTGATCGACAAGAAGATCGAGACCGCGGGCACCTGGGTCATTACCGAACATGCGAACGCATTTCCCGTGTTCGAAAACCCGTCGCTGGGCATCGAGTTCAGGATGAGCAATCAGTGGTTCACGCTGCTCTATCCGTGCTCCGCCCGGCCGCCCGACCGGACGTTCGAAATCAAGGCGGAACAACAGGACGGCAAGACGGTCGCTTACGATTTCGATGAGACCAAAAAGCTGGTGTTGTCGAGCGGCGGCAGATGCATAGCCGCGCAGGCCAAGTCCGGCGCGCCGATTGCCCGCATGCACATCGGCGAAAGCTCCGCCGTCGGCCGGAGCTGGAATCGCGACGTAAGCGTCGCGCTGCCGGACACACTCAGTCCAGCCGCTTTCTCCAACGCGGAGTGGGACCGCGGCATCAGCCGGGGCGCGAGCCCGGACCTCATGTTGGACGCCGACTATTTTGGCCGGCTACTGATCAAGGCGGGAGACGAAATCCTGATCTCGCCGACGGACCGGCGGACGATCACCTCGATCCCGTCGTTTGGAAATTCGAAAGTCCTGAAGCTCGACGGCGCACCGATACGCGTTCCCCCAGCGCAGAGCCGTGTATTTGGCATCGTGCGAAAATAGCGACAGGCATTCCTGTCGCCCGATTGCCGCGCTCCGGTCGGAGCCTTCGCTCGCCCAGTCACGCAGCCAACTCGGGCCGCTCTGCACCACCGACACCACACCGGCGGATGCGCAGATCGACGCCTGCAACAAGATCATCGCGCTGAAGGTGTTTACCGGCCAGCGGCTCGCCACCACTTTTCCGGATCGTGCGCTAAGGCCACCAAGGCAGCGCCAATTGCGCCTCGAGGCTCTGCGCGCGTTCGCGACCAATCTCGTCCAGGCCAAACCGAAAGGCTTCGCTTTCGGCGGCCTTGTCCCGATAGGTGCCGAGCAGCCGATCCCAGAACGAGAACACCGCGCCGTAGTTGCAGTCGGTTTCTTCCTGCCGCGCCGAATGATGGATGCGATGCACGGCCGGGGTGATGAAGAACAGCGCGCGGGCCACGCGCTCGGTCGTTGGCGGAAGCCTGATATTGGCATGCGCCAGCAGATTGAGGAGCGCCTCGATGCTCTCATAAGCGATCAGCACCGCCGGCGAGAGCCCGAGCATGGCCACGATCGCGCTGATGAAGATCGCGCTGGCGATCAGTTCCAGCGGGTGGTTGCGCAGCGTCGAGGTGGCGTCCAGATGCTCGTCGCAATGGTGCACGCGGTGCAGGCGCCACAGAAGCGGAACCTTGTGCGACAGCACGTGAAACGCATATTGCGCAAAGCTGCGCCCGAGGATCGTGATGGGCAACGCCACCAGCAGGGGCGCGGCGAGCCAGTTCAACAATCCGAATTGATGCGTGACGGCCCACTGCGCGGACGCGACCGTCAGGACCGGAAGAGATGACGCGATCAGGCCGTTGATGGTGCCGAGGCCCACATTGACAAACCAGCGGCGGCGCCGGCTGGCCTCGCTAAACATTTCAGGCGCGAGGTGCTCGACCGCGCCGAGCGCGACCAGCGTGCTCCAGAAGGCAACAAACCAGCCATAGTCATGAATGAAGGTGCTCACGACACCTCAGGTCCCCGATATCCGGGTGAAGCCCGGCCTATTGTTTGCGCATGATCTTTTCGGAAAACCGCTGCACACTTTTCCGGATCATGCGCTAGGGGCGATTCTGATAGCGCCGATAGACCAGATAGCCGCCGTAAGCGGCGCCGATCGCCAACAGACCGAATGGGCCGGTGACACCGACCAGCGGCGCCGGCACGCCAAGGCCGGCCATTGCCGACGATACGCCAACCAGAAGAGCTGCAAAACCCAGCATGCCCGCAGCAAACGAACGATTCAACACCAGTCTCCAGCCCGAGAATCCAGTTCGACCCATTATTTACATTTAACGGCCTCGTGACAGCCCGACAAGCAACCAGAGAGAGAGGCCATTTTCAGCGAAAAGTTGTCCTGACGCAGGACTTCGCGTGATCTGCGATGAGTTCCGCCTCGATGGCGATCTCGCGCAACTGCCCGGTCGGCACCGTGATCTGGCCGCAGAAATAGAGGCCGGGCGCGCTTGGCTTGCCCGTGACGCGCGGCATTCCCTGCGCGTCGAACACGTCGACGCCGGGCAGCAACCGCCGCAGGTCGGGCCGGAAACCCGTCGCCAGAATGATGGCGTCGAACCGTTCCTGTGTGCCGTCGACAAAAACCACGTCATCGGCGGTCAGCCGATCGATGCCGCCGCGCACCTTGATGCTGCCATCCCTGATCTTCGCCAGCGTGCCGATATCGATCAGCGGGACATGGCCGTCCTCTTCCACCATCTGCCGCGGTCCCTTGGCGGCGCGGCGAAGGCCGAGCTTCTCGAAATTGCCGACTGCAAGGCGCAGCACCGGCGCATTGATGATGTCGACCAGCCGCGCGGGCAAATGCCGGTAGAGGATCACCCAGGTCAGGATCGGCAGCCCCAGCAGATCGCGGGGAATGATCTGCACCGGGCTGCGCACGGCAATAGTGACGTCGATCTTCGCGTCGGCCAGATCGAGCGCGATCTCGCCGCCGGAATTGCCGAAGCCGACCACCAGCACGCGCTTGCCTTTGAACGCATCGGGGTTGCGATAACAGCTGCTGTGAACGATCGGCCCGCGGAAGGTCTCCATGCCAGGCCATGATGGCCGGTACGGCGCGTCGGCTATCCCGGTTGCAACGACCACGACCGGCGCTGAAAAGGAGCCTCGACTGGTTTCGGCCAAACCACCGCGCACCGTCGCGCCGGATGCCCGTCACGTCGGCACCGAAGACCGGATCGATGTTGAAATGCGCGGCATAGCCTTCGAGATAGTCGACCACCTGCGCGCGTGACGGATAGAGGGGATAGTCGCGCGGCATCGGCATGCGCGGCAGACCGGAATGATTGCGGTCGGTATGCAGATGAAGCCGGTCATAGTGGCGCCGCCACACCGCGCCCACGGAGTCGGATTTCTCCAGCACGGTGACATCAAGTCCCGCCGCCCGCAGGGTCACCGCGCAGGACAACCCCGCGGGCCCTGCGCCGATGACGATGGCGTCGGAGCTGGAAGTCATGCGCCGCCGCGCGTCACTTCCCCCACACCTCGTTCGCGATATCGACCGCGAGCTTCAGCTTCGCCCACTGCTCCTCCTCGGAGAGGATGTTGCCCTCCTCGGTCGAGGCAAAGCCGCATTGCGGCGACAGCGCGAGCTGCTCCAGGGCTGCGAACTTCGAGGCCTCCTCCAGCCGGCGCTTGATGTCGTCCTTCTTCTCGAGCTCGCCGAATTTCGAGGTGATGACGCCGACCACCACGACCTTGTTGCCCCTGGGCAGGAAGCGCAGCGGCTCGAAGCCGCCGGCGCGGTCGGAATCATATTCCAGGAAATAGCCGTCGTAATTGGTGCCGGCGAGCATGGTCTCCGCCACCGGCTCGTAGCCGCCCGAGGAAATCCAGGTCGAGCGGAAATTGCCGCGGCAGACATGGGTGGTGATCACCATGTCGGCCGGCTTCTCGGCGATCGCGTAATTGATGATGCGCGCATAGATCTGCTGCAGGCCGTCGGGATTGTCGCCGCGCTCGCGCGACTTCTGCAATTCCTCCTGCGAGCAGAGATAGGCCCACACCGTGTCGTCGAACTGCAGATAGCGGCAGCCGGCGTCGTAGAACGCCTTCACCGCCTTGCGGTAGGTCTTGCCGAGATCCTCGTAGAAAGCGTCGAGATCGGGATAGACCTCCTTGGAGATCGCTTTGCGGCCGCCGCGGAAGTGCAGCACGGTCGGCGACGGGATCGTCATCTTCGCCGTGACGTGGGCCTGGTCGGCGAACTTCTTCAGGAAGCGGAAGTGATCGAGCATCGGATGGTTGTCGGGGAAGTCGATCTTGCCGATCACGCGCACCGCGTCATGCCGGGTCTGCACGCCCGCGAACTGGATGCCCGTGTCGGGGTGAAACAGCTCGCAGCCGGTGAGCTTGGCGAGGAAGTCGAAATGCCACCAGGAGCGGCGGAATTCGCCGTCGGTCGCGAGCTTCAGGCCGGTCGAGGCCTGCTTGTGCACGACCTTCTCGATCTCGCATGTCCTCGATCTTGCGCAGCTCGTCGGCCCCGATCTCGCCCTTCTCCAGCTTCGCGCGCGCCTCCTTGATGCGCGGCGGCCGCAACAGGCTGCCGACCTCGTCGGCGCGGAACGGCGGTTTGGTTCTCTGCATGGTCGATAACTCCCGGTCTATTGTCTTATTTGTGTGCCGCCGCGCCTGCGACGCCGAGATAGCGTTCGAGCACCGCGGGATCGGCCTTCAGCGCGCGGCTTGCCGCATCATGGGCGATCGTTCCGCGCTCCAATATCACAACGCGGTCGGCCAGCCCCAGAATCTTTTGCGCGTTCTGCTCGACGATGATCGAGCAGATGCCGCCCGAACGTGTAATCGTGCCCAACGCCTTCAGCAATTCCTCGACGATGATGGGCGCCAGCCCCTCGGTCGGCTCGTCCAGCAGCAGCACCTTCGGATTGAGCGTCAGCGCCCGGCCGATCGCCAGCATCTGCTGCTCGCCGCCGGAGAGCTGGTTGCCGAAATTGCTCCGCCGCTCCTTCAGCCGCGGAAACATCTCGTAGACCCTCTCGACCGTCCACGGCCCGGGCTGCGCCACCGCGGTCATGTTCTCTTCCACCGTCAGCGAGCGGAAGATGTTGCGCTCCTGCGGCACCCAGCCGATGCCGGCGCGCGCCCGCTGGTCGGGCCGCAGCGCGGTGATGTCGGCGCCGCCGAGCGCGAGCGTGCCGCCGAAGCGGCGGGTGATGCCGACGATGGAATTGATCAGCGTGGTCTTGCCGGTGCCGTTGCGCCCGAGCAGCGCCAGCACCTGCCCCTCCGGCAGCGCGCAGCGACATGTTGGGCAGCACCACGGCCTCGCCATAGCCGGCGCGCAGGCCGTCGATGCGCAGCAGGTCAGCCATCGGCGGCCTCGCCGAGATAGACCGCCTTCACCTGCGGATCGCGCGCCACCTCGTCCGGCGGACCCTCGACCAGCAGCGCGCCGTTGACCAGCACCGAGATGCGGTCGGCAAAGGAGAACACGAGGTCCATGTCGTGCTCGATCAGGAGCACGGTGACGTCGCGCGGCAGTGCCGCGACCGCGGCGAGAATGTCGTGGCGCTCGCTTTCGGGCACGCCGGCGGCGGGCTCGTCCAGCAGCAGCACGCGCGGCTTGGCGGCGATCGCGACCGCGATCTCGAGCAGGCGCTGCTTGCCATAGGGCAAGCGTCGCGGTCAGCTCGTTCATGACGTCGAGCAGACGGAAGCGCGAAAGGTTCTCGGCGATCTCGGCATTGACGTCGTCGCGCGTGCCCATGCGCCGCCACCAGTCGCCGCCGCGGCCGATGCGCTCGGAGACGGCAAGGCCGATCGTCTCGAGCGGCGTCAGGTCGGCATAGAGCTGGTTGATCTGGAAGGTGCGCGACAGCCCGCGCAGCACGCGCGTGTGCACGGCGAGATCGGTGATGTCGTGGCCTTCGAGCAGGATGCGGCCGCCATTGGGCTTGAGCACGCCGGTGAGCAGGTTGATGACGGTGGTCTTGCCGGCGCCGTTCGGGCCGATCAGCGCATGGCGCGCGCCCTGCTGCACTTGCAGCGAGAGATCGCGCGTGACGCGCAAGCCCGCCGAACGATTTTTCCAGGCCTTTGGTTTCCAGCGCGATCGTCATGGCGCGTCGCTCCTCGGGCACGGCGACCGCGGCCTTGCGGCCGGCGACCTGCGTGATGACGAGGTTCGGCAGAAACAGCACCCAGCGGTGCAGCCGCGCGCGGCCGACCAGCACGATCACGACCAGCACCAGCCCGATCCAGAACTGCCAGTATTGCGGGGTGATGGTGGAGAACACCTCCTGCAGCATGCGGAACACCACCGCGCCGATCAGCCCGCCATAGAGATAGCCGGTGCCGCCGATCACGAGCACCAGCATCAGATCGGCCGAGCGCTCGAAAGAGAACACGTCGAGCGAGGCGAGCGCCGTGGTCTGCGTGAACAGCGCGCCGGCAATGCCGGCATAGAAGGCCGCGACCGTGTAGATCGCGATCAGCCGCCGGTTGACGGGAATGCCGATCGCGGCCGCGCGCAGCGGATTGTTGCGGATCGCGCGCAGCGACAGGCCGAACGGCGAATGCACGATGCGGCGCGCCAGCAGGAACAGCAGGAACGTCACCGCGAGCGAATAGAAGAAGCCGATCTTGCCGAACATGTCGAAGGCGAACAGGTCCGCAGGATCGGCTGCATCTCGATGCCCTGCAGGCCGTCGGTGCCGCCGGTGATGTTGGAAAAGCGTTCGGCGAGCGCTTCCAGCAGCAGCGCGATGCCGAGCGTCACCATCAGCCGCGTCAGGTCGACGCCGCGGATCACCAGGAAGCTGGTGAGGAAGCCGAGCACCATCGCGGCGAGGCCGGCGACGACCAGCGCCAGCACGGGCTCGTTGATGATGCCGTGCAGGGCAAGAAGCCCGGCGCAATAGGCGCCGACGCCGAAGAAGGCGGCGTGGCCGAGCGAGACGATGCCGGCATAGCCGAGGATCAGGTCGAGCGACAGCGCGAACAGCGCCAGCCGCACGATGTCGGTCATGATCAGATAGCGCGAGGGAAAGATGAAGGCGCAGGCGAGCACCGCGATCCAGAACGCGGCCTCGCCCCAATGCCAGCGCGCGTGCGGCGATGGCGCTGATGTCCGACGTCGGTCCGGCGCGCTCATCAGCGCTCACCGCGCCGCCGTGCGGCCGAACAGGCCGTTCGGGCGCCAGATCAGGATCACGATCATCACGGTGTAGATCACGAACGGGCCCATCTTCGGCACGTAATATTTGCCGGCGACGTCGGCGATGCCGAGCAGGAGCGAGGCCAGGAACGGCCCGGTGATCGAGGACGAGCCGCCGACGGTGACCACGATCAGAAAGTAGATCATGAACTTCAGCGGGAAATACGGATCGAGCCCGAGGATTTCCGCGCTCAGCGCGCCGCCGAGGCCGGCGAGCCCGCAGCCGAACGCAAAGGTGAAGGCGAACACCTGCGGCACGTTGATGCCGAGCCCGCTCGCCGCGCGGGGATCGTCGACCGCGGCGCGCAGCCGGCTGCCGAAGCGCGTGCGCGCCAGGATCAGCTGCAGCAGCGCGGTGAGCAGGCCGCAGATCACGATGATCATCAGCCGGTAGCGGCCGATGCCGACGCCGAACAGATCGAACTGCCCTTCCAGCACCGAGGGCAGATTGATGAAGACCCGCGACGAGCCCATGATGTAGTCGACGGCCGCGACCGACATGAAGACGAGGCCGATCGAGAACAGCACCTGGTCGAGATGGCTGCGCGTTGTAGAGGTGGCGATAGAGCAGCCGCTCCAGCACCGCGCCGATCACGGCCGCGGTGATAAAGGCCAGCGGCAGGCCGGCGAAGAACGGCCAGCCGAAGCGGTTGACCAGCACCGCGCAGACATAGCCGCCGGCCATGGCGAATGCGCCATGGGCGAGGTTGACGAAATTCATCAGCCCGAGCGTCACCGCAAGCCCGCAGGCGAGCACGAACAGCAGCATGCCGTAGGCGACGCCGTCGAACAGGTTGGTGAGGACTGAGGTCATCGAAGTCTTTATACGCGTCATTCCGGGGCAGCGCGCAGCGCTGAACCCGGAATCTTGCACTAATCACGTCGAGATCCCGGGTTCGCGCTAATGCGCGCCCCGGGATGACGCGCTTTCGCGCGTCACTTCTTGGTCTTGCCGGCGTCCTTCACGGCCTCGAAGGTCTGGAACTCGACATTGTAGAGCTCGCCGTCGACCTTCTCGACCTTGCGGATGTAGATGTTCTGGACGATGTCGCGCGTCTCCGGATCGATCGAGATCGGGCCGCGCGGGCTCTCCCACTTCATGCCCTTCATGGCCTCGATCAGCTTGTCGCCGTCGGTGTTGCCGTTGGTCTTCTTCAGCGCCTCGTAGATCAGATGGATGCCGTCATAGCCGCTGACCGCCATGAAGCCGGGGCGGTTGCCGAAGTCCTTCTTGTAGGCGGCGACGAAATCCTTGTTCATCGCGGACGGATGCGCGGCCGAATAGAGATGCGCGGTCACGGTGCCGAGCGCCGCATCGCCCATGCCGTTGAGCAGATCGTCATCCATGACGTCGCCGGGGCCGATCACCTTGATGCCGGCCTTGTCGAGCCCGCGCTCGGCATATTGCTTCATGAAGTTGCCGCCCTGGCCGGCCGGCACGAACACGAACATGGCGTCGGGCTTGGAGTCCTTCATGCGCTGCAGGAACGGCGCGAAATCGGGATTGGCCAAGGGCACCTTGACCTCTTCGACGATCTCGCCGCCGCCGGCGGCGAAATGCTCCTTGAAGAAGTTCAGCGCGTCGTTGCCGGGCGCGTAGTCGGAGGTCAGCGTCGCGACCTTCTTGATGCCGTTCTTGACCGCCCAGTCGCCGATGATGGTGGAGGACTGCGCCAGCGTGAAGCTGGTGCGCACGATATAGGGCGAGCGCTCGGTGATGATCGAGGTGCCTGCGGCCATCACGACTTCCGGGATCTTGGCCTGGGTCGCGAGCGGCGCGGCCGCGAGCGCGGCCGGCGTGACGCCGAAGCCCGCGATGAAATTGACCTTGTCGTTGACGATCAACTCCTGCGCCGCGGTCTTGGTCTTGTCGGGCACGGCGCCGTCGTCCTTGAGGATGATCTCGATCTTCTTGCCGGCGACGGTGTCGCCATGCTGCTTCATGTAGAGCTTGATCGCATTGTCGATCTGCTTGCCGGTCGAGGCCTGGCCGCCGGTCATCGGCAGGATCAGGCCGATCTTCACGGCGTCCTCGGCGCGCGCCGGCGCCAGCATGAGCGCGCCCGCGGCGACCAGGCCGAGCGCGACACGCGACAGCAATTTCACCCGAGTGGACATCGACATTTCCCTCCCCTCGCCGGCTGTTGTCCCCGGCCTTGGCCTCACCATAACCCAGATTTTTGCGGGACGGTGAAGCCGCGCATGGCGTCTTTTTCGCAGCTGGTTGTCAATTGCGACGATAGGCGGGGCGTCGGCCCCATTCGCCAGCGCGCTGGTTTGAAGGTTGCGAAGGCAACCAAATTTGGTATTTTGATACCTCCGCTTTGCCGCAATAAGTCAATTTTACCGTTTAGGAGTAGCCTCTCTGCGGGCTCAGCCTGCGCGAGCATAATTTGGAGACTTCTATCAGCAGATGGCCGTCAGCCTTCGCCAGCTTGCGATCCTGTGTGCCGTGGCGCTGCTCGCCGGCGCCGTGGCCGGCTGCGGCACGATCAACGAGAAACTCTCGGCCGGGATGGGCGACTACATACCGCGATGGGCCGGCGGCCTGCCGGCTGACGCGCCGCCGCGCCCGGGCACGGCGAAATACGATGCGTTCATGGCGGAACGGGAACGGCAGCGGCTGATGCCGGCGGCCGAGCGCGAAAAAGAGCAGAAGGCGACGCAGCCGGATCAGTCCGGGCTCGATCCCGTGCACTAGATCTAGTCCCGGCGGAGGTCTGGAGGCCGGCGCTGGCTCGGCGGGAACCCTTCGGGCTGCGTCAATCTGCAGCAACTCCGGTCGCATTCTCCGCGTGAACGCCGACTATCTGTCGTCAGATCAGGATCTTCAGATGCGATGGTCTCTTGCCATAGTAATGGGCATCCTCGCCGCCGCCGTGTTCTATCTGGGAACGGCGGTCTACTCGCTGTCTGCGCTGGCTTCGGCTGCGCGGGCGGGCGACGGCGCAAAGGTGCTGGAACGCACCAATGTCAGGGCGCTCAACCGCTCGCTGACGGATCAGATCGTCAGAGCCTATCTCGAGCGTATCGGCGCGAAGCGCGCCGTCAGCCCGATGGAAAAAATGCTGGTCAATACCTATGGCGCAACGATTGCCGACGCGATGGTCGCCAAGATGCTGACTGCCGACCGGCTGACGCAGATGCTGAAGACGGGAAAGCTCGAAGGCGCTGGAGACTTACCGGCGCTGTCGGAGATGCCGACGCTTGCCAACCTCGACACCGGTCTGTCGATGCTGGGTCGCCTTCACTTCATCCAGCCGGTGCTGCTCGGCGTTCGGGTCAGCGACAGCTCCGCGCCGGATGACTATGCGGCGATCAACCTGCATTTCGAAGGCCTTGAGTGGAAGCTTGCCGGCATCGAATTGCCGAAGGCCGTCGTTCAGACCCTCGCGGCGAGCCTGCCGGTGAAATAACGCTGCATCAGTCCACGAACACCACGGTCTTGCGGCCGTTCGGGATCACGCGGTCCTCGAGATGATAGCGGATGGCGCGCGCCAGCACCCGCCGTTCGATGTCGCGGCCCTTGCGCACGAGATCGTCGGGCGTGTCGCGATGGCTGATGCGCTCGACGTCCTGGTCGATGATCGGGCCCTCGTCGAGGTCGCTGGTGACATAATGCGCGGTGGCGCCGATCAGCTTGACGCCGCGCTCATGCGCCTGGTGGTAGGGCCGCGCGCCCTTGAAGCCCGGCAGGAACGAGTGATGGATGTTGATGCAGCGGCCGGAGAGTTTCGCCGACAAATCGTCCGACAGGATCTGCATGTAGCGCGCGAGCACCACGAGATCGGTCTTGGTCTCGCCGACCAGTTCCCAGATATTGTCCTCCTGCTGCGCGCTTGGTCTCCTTGCTGACCGGCAAGTAGTGAAACGGAATGTCCCCGAAATCGAGTTCGGCATAGGTCTCGCGCGGATGGTTGGAGACGATCAGCGGTCGGGATCATCGCGAGTTCGCCGGTGCGCCAGCGATAGAGGATGTCGACGAGGCAGTGATCGGATTTCGACACCAGCAGCATCACGCGCTTGCGCGTGGCGCGGTCGCGCATCTGCCAGTCCATGTGGAAGCGCTCCGCGATCGCGGCAAAACCGGTCTGCAACGCCGACAGCTCGACGGCGAGATCGGCGGCCGTGAACACAACGCGCGCGAAGAATTTCCTGGTCTCGACGTCGTTGAATTGCTGCGCGTCGAGGATGTTCTGGCCGTTATGGGCAAGGAAAGTCGAGAGCGCCGAGACGATGCCGGGGCGGTCCGGACAGGACAGCGTCAACACATATTGATGATCGGGCATGGGTGATGATGACGTCTTGAGCAGAAGGGCAGAATTGCGCCCTGCTCTATCACCGCTGATCGGCTTGCGCCAACCAGCACTTGAGAGTCAGGATGAACAAATCGACGTCAATCGCCGTTAAGATGAAATCATGGCTGACCGGCTCAACGGCTACCGCATCCTGATCCTGGAGACGCGCGAAGAGGCGCAGTTCTCGCGCCTGCTCTCCGAGCAGGGCGCGGACGTGCTGCAATGTCCGATGTTCGCCATCAACGATGCGCCGGATTCCGCGCCGATCGAGGCCTGGATCGGGCGCGCCGTCGACAAACCCTTCGACGATCTGGTGCTGATGACCGGCGAAGGCCTGCGCCGGCTGATGAAGGTGGTACGGCGGATCGGCGTGGAAAAGGATTTCGTCGCCGCGCTCGGAAGATCGAGAAAATTCGCGCGCGGCCCGAAACCTGGTCGGGCGCTGCGCGAGATCGGCCTGGAGCCGCAGCAGACCACGGACAAGCCGACCTCCGAGGGCATGGCAGAGATGCTCTCGCGCCTCGACCTGAAAGGCCATCGGCTCGGGCTGCAGCTTTATCCCGACAAGGATCACAGCGCACTGATCGGCGCCATCGCGGCGCAAGGCGCCGAGGTCGATCCCGTGCTGCCCTATGTCTATGACGCCAAGGCCGCCGATACCAATATCGTCACCGCGATCGAGGAGATGGCGCAGGGCCGCATCGATGCGATCGCGCTGACCAGCTCGGGCCAGGCGCGCCGCCTGTTCGATGTCGCCAAGGCGCATGGCTGCGCGGCGCGGCTGCGCGAAGGGCTTTCGAAGACGCCGATTGCCTCGGTCGGGCCTGTGGTGTCGGACGAACTGGCGTCGCATGGCTTGCGCGCAAGCATCTCGCCTTCCGAAGGTGCCTATTTCATGAAGCCGCTGATCTCGGCGATGGCGGCGGAGTTGGGGAAGAAGCCGCCAAGGTAAGACAGTAGTTATTTCGTCATTGCGAGCGAAGCGAAGCAATCCATCTCTCCTCACGAAGAAAGAATGGATTGCTTCGTCGCTTCGCTCCTCGCAATGACGACGGAGAGAGCGACGGCTATTCCGCCGCCTGCTGCTGCTCCCGCAAATACGCCTGATAGGCCAGCCGAATGCCGTCCTCGAGCGACGTGCGTGCGCGCCAGCCGAGCGTCGGCAAGCCGGCCGACGTCGAGCAGCTTTTGCGGCGTACCGTCGGGACGCGAAATGTCGTAGCTGATCGTGCCCTTGTAGCCGACGGTCGCGGCGACCACGCGGGCGAAATCTGAAATCGCGATGTCCTCGCCGGTGCCGATATTGACCATCTCGCTCGCCGAATAGCTCTTCATCAGGTGCACGCAGGCATCCGCCATGTCGTCGACATAGAGAAATTCGCGGCGCGGCTTGCCGGTGCCCCAGACCACGACGTTGGGAACGCCGGCAACCTTTGCCTCGTGGAAGCGCCGGATCAGCGCCGCGACCACGTGGCTGTATTCCGGATGATAGTTGTCGCCGGGCCCGTAAAGATTGGTCGGCATCACGCTGATGAAGTCGCTGCCATACTGGCTGCGATAGGCCTCGGCCATCTTGATGCCGGCGATCTTGGCGATCGCATAGGGCTCGTTGGTCGGCTCGAGCGGGCCGGTCAGCATCGCATCCTCGCGCATCGGCTGGGCTGCGAGCTTCGGATAGATGCAGGACGAGCCGAGGAACATCAGCTTCTCGGTGCCGTGCAGATGCGCCGCATGGATCACGTTGGCCGCGATCGCGAGATTGTCGTAGAGGAATTCCGCCCGCAGCGTGTTGTTGGCGACGATGCCGCCGACCTTGGCGGCCGCGAGAAACACCGCTTGCGGCCGCTTGCTCGGCAAACCACGCGAACACCGCGGCCTGATCGCAGAGATCGAGCTCGCGGCGTCCTGCCGTGAGCAGCTCGACATTCTCGCCGCGCCAAGCCGCCGCACCAGCGCGCTGCCGACCATGCCGCGATGGCCGGCGACGAAGACCGTCTTGCCCTTCAGCTCAAACGGAACGCTTGCCATTGGCCGCCTCGTGCTTGGCCTCATCGAGATCGCTGGCGACCATGTCCTTCACCAGCTGCGCAAAGCTCGTCTTCGGCTTCCAGCCGAGCTTTTGCCGCGCCTTGCTGGCGTCGCCGACCAGCAGATCGACCTCGGTCGGACGGAAATAGGCGGGATCGATGCGCACCACGGTCTTGCCGGACTTTTTGTCGACGCCGGTCTCCTCGACGCCCTTGCCGCGCCACTCGATCTTGCGGCCGACCTCGGCGAAAGCAAGCTCGACGAACTCGCGCACCGAGCGGGTCTCGCCGGTCGCCAGCACGAAATCGTCGGGCGCATCCGCCTGCAGGATCGAATGCATGCCCTCGACATAGTCACGGGCATGGCCCCAGTCGCGCTTGGCTTCGAGATTGCCGAGATAGACGCGTCTCTTCGAGGCCGAGCTCGATGCGCGCGACGCTGCGGGTGATCTTGCGGGTGACGAAGGTCTCGCCGCGGATCGGGCTCTCATGGTTGAACAGGATGCCGTTGCGAGGCGAACATGCCGTAGGCCTCGCGGTAGTTCACCGTGATCCAGTAGCCATAGAGCTTGGCGACGCCATAGGGCGAGCGCGGATAGAACGGCGTAGTCTCCTTCTGCGGAACCTCCTGCACCAGGCCGTACAGCTCCGAGGTCGAGGCCTGATAGAACCGCGTCTCCTTTTCCATGCCGAGGATGCGGATCGCTTCCAGCAGGCGCAGCACGCCGATGGCGTCGGCATTGGCGGTGTATTCCGGGCTCTCGAAGCGAGACCTGCGACGTGGCTCTGGGCGGCGAGATTGTAGATCTCGGTCGGCCTGATCTGCTGCACCAGCCGGATCAGGTTGGTGGAGTCGGTCATGTCGCCGTAGTGCATCAGGAACGGCACGTTGCCGTGGTGCGGATCCTCGTAGAGATGATCGACGCGCGCGGTGTTGAAGGAGGACGAACGCCGCTTGATGCCGTGCACGGTGTAGCCGAGGCCGAGCAGATATTCGGCGAGATAGGCGCCGTCCTGCCCGGTCACGCCGGTGATCAGCGCGACGCGCCGTTTCGAATCCTGAGCCGACATGGGTTCTCCAGTTGAACGCCGGAGGCAGCCCTTAGCATCCGTGTTCCGCCAAGTCTAACGCAAAGCCGGTGGAAAATCAGACCCCTAGGCCTGATTTCAGAGGTTCTGTGACAGCGAACGCAGCGGGTTTCCGGGAATCTGTCGGACGCTCGCAGCCGGAGACACCGCCTACTCCGCGGCCTGCGGCCTCTCCGCGCGTGCATCAAGGCCGAGCGCTGTCCGTATCGACTGATGGTAGTGGATCATCCCCGGCTCGTTGCGGCCGTAAACGACGTGCGTCTGCGCTCCGGAGGCAAATCCAATCTGCATGGTGCGTCCGGCCGGAAAATCCTCGCCGGTCACCACATCGAGCACAAGCTGCATGTTCTTGTCCCAATGAGCCCGCTCTTCATCGGTCGTGGGAGCCTTGGGGATATAAAGCCCGAGCTCCATCACCGCCCGATCCACCCGCCCCTCGCACGGAAACACGCGCGCAAGCTCGACATGGTCGCCTTGAACGATCAGGAGGGTGTTGGGGAATAGCGAATAGACCAGCGTCGTATTCCACATCAGGTCCCAATTGTCTTCAGGCTCGGCCTTCAGGCGCTCGAGCTTCTTGCGTGGAAAGGTCAGGCGCTGATTGAGACCGAAGGCCTCGAAGTCCGACACGTTGCCGTGCAGCACCTCCCTGAGCGAATCCCGATGCAGGAAGCCGACGTGATAGCTTTCGTGGAAGGTGTCGACGATGATCTTCCAGTTCATGGTCTCGGGGATCACGCGCCGGTCGTAGAACGACCAGGCCCCAAGTCCGAACGAGGCGAGTTCGTCCGCCAGGCCGCCAAGCCACGGGTCGATGTCAAAACCCGTCGAGCCATCCGCGGTCGGGATCACCCACACGAGACCGTGCTTTTCACACAACGGCAGTTCGATGAGCGACGACCGTTCGTCGCGCACGTCGGGAAAGCAGCGCTCGTCCGGAATGCCCATCAGCTTGCCCGAGAGGTCGTAGCTCCAGGCATGATAGGGACATGAAAACAGTCGGGCGCTGCCGCAGCCGGCGGCGACCTTGGCGCCGCGGTGCCGGCACACGTTCAGGAATGCGCGCAATTTGCCGTCACGTCCCCGCACGATCAGGATCGGCACGCCGGCATAATCGTCGGTGGCAAAGCTGCCCGGTGCAGCCCACTCCGAAGCAAAGCCCATGAGCAGCGGATGCTTGCGAAAGAGAAGCCGTTGTTCCTCGGCGAGGCGCGCGCTGTCGGTGTAGACCGACACCTCGTTGCGCCAGGGGCTATCTGCCATCGCAGTCGTGCGGGTGTCGACGTAATGCAGCAGCCGCTTGAGGATCTGGATTTCTGCCTGCCTGCTCATCGGAAACCTCCCGGTTTCGTGGATCACGGCTATCACCAAGCGCGATACGGTACCGTATCAATACCACCGATCCCTTCCGTTTTCAAGACGATCCGTATCAGGCCGAACACATGGCGCGAGCATCGGAAGGTTTTGCGCTCGCACAAATTCGGCGATGGGATTGATCCTTACTCGCCATAGCTGCGAAGCCGGTCGAGGTCGACGATGGTGACCCCGCCATATTCAAGCTTCAGAAGACCTTCCTTCTCCAACCGCTTCAGGCACTGATTGGCGTTCTGCCGGGAGATGCCTGACAACGCTCCGATTTCCTCCTGCGTGATCTCCAGGTGACGCGTCGGATCGGGATAGAGCAGCGGGTTGAACAGCGAGGCGATCGAGCGCGCCAGCCGCCCGGTCGCATCCAGCGTGCGGCCATATTCGACCAGACCGATGAACTGGCCGAGCCGCTCGTTGAGCTGCGCGACCAGGAAGCGGTTGAAGGCCACGCTGTTCTCGTAGAGCCAGAAGAAGGTGGCACGATCCATCAGCGCCAGGCGGGAGTCGCGCAGCGCCACCATGTCGTAGCGCCGCGGCTCGCTCTTGAGCACGGTTCCCTCGCCGAACCAGGCGCCGGCGGTGAGCCCGGCGAAGCTCATGGCCTTGCCGCCGCGCGATACCGTTCCCATCCGCAGCAGGCCCGAGACGACGCCGCACCAGAAGTCGAACTGGTCGCCGCGCATGAACACCAGCTCGTCGGCGCGGTAGGATTTCTCGATGATGCCGGCGCGCGCCCGATCCAACTCGCGCTCATTGAGGTCGCGCGACCAGATCGCGATGCGCTTGAGATGGTCTGGCGTGATCATGCTGCTGCCGATGGCAGACGGCCGGGATATTGCATCGCAGCAACAGCGCCGATCGCGGCAAACAAAGCTTCCTCGTCATCACACCGAAAAATTGCCGGCCAATTGTCTGACGCAAGACATTTCATCAGACGGCTTTACCCTATGGAAGCCGCTCGCCCAACGGCGACATTGGGCGCATGGCGTGAATCGCTTGGCATCTCGTGTGCCAGCAGCGCAAACATGAATGGTCGCATGGTCTTGGCGGTTTGGCCGGGATAGGATCGCCAAGCGATCGCGGCGAACAAGACAAAGAGCGCAACAAGCGCCGTTTCCGGGAGGGTTTGGGTGGACACCACATTGGACGTGCGCGGAGTATCGTTGCGGTTTGGCGGCGTGCGCGCGCTCACCGATGTCAGCTTCACCATCCGCGACGGCGAGCTGTTCTCCATCATCGGGCCGAACGGCGCCGGCAAGACCTCAATGGTCAATTGCATCTCCGGCCGCTACCGGCCGACCGAAGGCCAACTGTTCTATCGCGGCAAGGATATCACCTCGCTCAATCCGAACGCGCGGGCTTCGCTCGGCATCGGCCGCACCTTCCAGAATCTGGCGCTGTTCCACCATATGAGCGTGCTCGACAACATCATGGTCGGGCGGCATCACCTCCTGAAGAACAATTTCATCACGGGCTCGCTGTACTGGCTGACCGGCGCGCGGCGCGAGGAGCTGGAGCATCGCCGCAAGGTGGAGGAGATCATCGACTTCCTCGATCTGCAGGCGGTGCGCAAGGCGACTGCGGGCACTCTCCCCTACGGCCTGCGCAAGCGCGTCGAGCTGGCGCGCGCCATGGCGCTGGAGCCGAAGCTGATCCTGCTCGACGAGCCGATGGCCGGCATGAACTTCGAAGAGAAGGAGGACATGGCCCGCTACATCGTCGACCTCAACGAGGAGTTCGGCATGACGGTGGTCATGATCGAGCACGACATGGGCGTGGTGATGGACATCTCCCAACGCGTCATGGTGCTCGATTTCGGCCGCAAGATCGCCGAAGGCGATCCGGCCGCGGTGCTCGCCGATCCCCATGTCAGGCGCGCCTATCTGGGTGAAGAGGACGAGGTGCTCGTCGATCCCGACGACAAGCCTGAAGTCGCGGAGAATGCGGCATGATGGATTACGCCGCCCGCGTCGCGCAGGCCGACACCTATCCGAAGACTGCTCCGCCTGAATGCGAAAGAGCACGGCAACGAGATCGCGCTGCGCGAAAAGGACTTTGGCCTCTGGCGCACCTTCACCTGGAACAACTATCAGACGCGCGTGCATGATTTTGCGCTCGGCATGGTCGAGCTGGGACTGGGCCGTGACGACGTTATCGGCATCATCGGCGACAACCGCCCCGACTGGGTCGCGGCCGAAGTCGCAACGCATGCAATCGGCGGCTTGAGCCTCGGGCTCTATCGCGACGTGCTGGACGAAGAAGCGGCGTATCTGCTCAACTACGGCGAGGCGCGGCTGGTATTCGCCGAGGACGAGGAGCAGGTCGACAAGCTGCTCACGCTCGCCGACCGCGTGCCGCATCTCAAGCACATCGTCTATTCCGATCCGCGCGGCATGCGCAAATATGACGATCCGCGGCTGATGGAAGCCGACGAGCTTGCGGCGATGGGGCGCGAGCGCGCCGCGCGCGAGCCCGGTCTTTACGACAGGCTCGCGGATGCGACCAAGGGCGAGGACGTCGCAATCCTCTGCACCACGTCGGGCACGACATCCAATCCGAAGCTCGCGATGCTCTCGGCGGGCCGCGTGCTGAAGCATTGCGCGACTTATCTCGCCTTCGATCCGAAGGGACCGGACGACGAATACGTTTCGGTGCTGCCGCTGCCCTGGATCATGGAGCAGGTCTATGTGCTCGGCAAAGGCCTGCTGTGCCGGATGAAGATCAACTTCGTCGAGCAGGCCGACACCATGATGAGCGATTTCCGCGAGATCGCGCCGACCTTCGTGCTGTTTGCGCCGCGGGTCTGGGAAGCGATCGCCGCCGATGTCCGGGCGCGGGTGATGGACGCCTCGCCACTGAAGCAGCGGCTCTACGATCTCGGCATGAAGACCGGGCTTGCGGCGCTCGAAAAAGGCCGGCGCTCGACTGTCGCCGACACGCTGCTGTTCCGCGCGTTGCGCGACCGGCTCGGCTTCACCCGGCTGCGCTCGGCCGCGACCGGCGGCGCCGCGCTCGGGCCCGACACCTTCAAGTTCTTCCAGGCGATGGGCGTGCCCTTGCGCACGCTCTACGGCCAGACCGAACTGCTCGGCGCCTACACGCTGCATCCGGAAGGCAAGGTCGATCCCGATACCACCGGGGTCGTGATGGCCGACAGCATCGAAATCCGCATCGAGCAGCCCGACAGCCAGGGCGTCGGCGAGATCGTGGTGCGGCATCCCAACATGTTCCACGGCTATTACAAGAACCCGGAAGCATCCCTCGCCGACGTGAAGGATGGCTGGATGCATTCCGGCGACGCCGGCTATTTCAACGACACCAAGCAGCTCGTCGTCATCGATCGCATCAAGGATCTCGCCGAGACCTCGCGCGGCGCGCGCTTCTCGCCGCAATATATCGAGAACAAGCTGAAGTTCTCGCCCTACATCGCCGAGACGGTGGTGCTGGGCGCAGGCCGCGAGGCGCTGGCGGCGATGATCTGCATCCGCTTCTCGATCATCTCGAAATGGGCGGAGAAGAAGCGCATCGCGTTCACGACCTACACCGATCTCGCATCGCGGCCCGAGGTCTATGACCTCCTGCGCAAGGAAGTCGAGACCGTGAACGGCACGCTGCCGCCGGCGCAGCGCATCTCGCGCTTCCTGTTGCTCTACAAGGAACTCGACGCCGACGACGGCGAGCTCACCCGCACGCGAAAAGTGCGCCGCAGTGTCATCAACGAGAAATACGCCGACATCATCGACGGCATCTATGGCGGCAAGCGCGACATCCCTGTCGACACCGTGATCCGCTTCCAGGACGGCACCACCCAGCGCATCCGCACCACGCTCCGCGTGGTCGATCTCGGTGGCGGCACGCAACTCGCGGAGGCCGCGGAGTGATGGTGTTAGGTATCGCTGCTTCCACAAATTCAATCGTCATGCGCGGGCTTGACCCGCGCATCCATCTTCATTCGAAAGAGTGTTTCTCGAGGCGATGGATCGCCGGGTCAAGCCCGGCGATGACGAACTGTAAGTCTGGCACGCCCACATGAACGCCGCCTTCCTCATCCAGCTCCTGGTCAACGGCCTCGTGGTCGGCACGCTCTACGGCGTGGTCGCGATGTCGTTCGTGCTGATCTACAAGGCGACGCAAGTCGTCAACTTCGCGCAGGGCGAATTGCTGCTGATCGGCGCCTGGGTGTGCTGGGTCATGCTCAACAAGTTCCAGGTGCCGTTCTGGCTCGGCATGCCGCTGACGCTGGTGTTCATGTTCGTCTTCGGCATCGCGATCCAGATCGTGATCCTGCGGCCGATGATCGGCGAGCCGATCATCTCGGTGATCATGGTGACGATCGGACTGTCGACCGTGTTCCAGGCGGCGCTGAAATGGATGTTCGGCGTCGACCCGCAGCCCTTCCCGCGCGTGTTCCAGAACCAGAGCGTCGACTTGTTCGGCGCGCCAGATCCAGACCGTCTACGTCATGAGCCTGATCGTGTCGCTTCTGATGATGGCCGGCATGGCCTGGTTCTTCCGCTCCTCGAAATACGGTCTGGCGATGCGCGCGACCGCCTTCAATCAGCAGGTGGCGCAGTCGCTCGGCATCTCCGTGAAAAACGTGTTCGCGATGGCCTGGGCGATCTCGGCCACCGTCTCCGCGGTCGCCGGCGTCGTGGTCGCCGTCGTCAACGGCGTGTCGTCGGGCCTCTCGGCCTACGGCATCAAGGTGTTTCCGGCGGCGATCCTGGGCGGACTCGAACTCGATCGGCGGCGCCGTGCTCGGCGGCATCATCATCGGGCTGCTGGAAAACATCGCGCAATATGTCGACAGCGAGTACCTGCACTGGGGTAATCTCTACGAGATCGCACCGTTCTACGTCTTGATCATCATCCTGATGATTAAGCCCTACGGCCTGTTCGGCACCGCCGACATCGAGCGGGTCTGATCATGGCCGGCCCCTCCCTCATCCCCTCCGGCGACTTCCGCAGCTCATACGCCGCGGACACCACGATCTTCCCGACGACGATGAGCCGCAACTTCGCGATAGCCGGAATCATCCTGCTGTGCTTTGCGCCGAAATTCTTCAGCGAGTACTGGCTGTCGGTCTCGATCCAGATCGGTATCTTCTCGATCGCAGCGCTGGGCTTGAACATCCTGGTCGGCTTCACCGGACAAATCTCGATCGGCCATGCCGCGTTCTTCCTGCTCGGTGCCTTCTCTTCCGCCTATCTCTCCAACAATTTCCCGATCCCCGTGTTCTTCGCGATCCCGCTGGCCGGCGTCGTCACCGCGCTGGTCGGATTGATCTTCGGCGTGCCCGCCGCGCGGCTGAAGGGCCTCTATCTCGTCATCGCCACGCTTGCCGCGCAATACATTCTGCTCGACTTCTTCTCGCGTGCGGAATGGTTCTCCGGCGGCTCGGTGCCGGCGAGCGCCAATCCGTTCTCGATTCTGGGCTATACGCTGCGCGGCGACCGGCAATATTTCTACGTCGTGCTCGCCTATGTGCTGGTCAGCTATATCCTCGTCACCAATCTGATGCGCACCCGCGACGGCCGCGCGCTGGTGGCGATCCGCGACCATTATCTCTCCGCCGAGATCATGGGCATCAACCTGACGAAATACCGCACGCTGTCGTTCGGCCTCGCCGCGTTCTTCGCCGGCATCGCCGGCGCGCTCTACGCGCATTACCAGCTCGTGATCTCGCAGGAAGGTTTCGGCATCGAGCGTTCGATACTCTTTCTGGCCATGATCATCATCGGCGGGACCGGCTCGATCATGGGCTCGCTGATGGGCACCGCGTTCGTGGTGCTGCTGCCGGAATTCATGGAGTGGATCAGCCTGGGTCTGAAGGGCGGCGCGATCGATCGCGCACTGGCGCTGAACAACAACATCACCTTCCTGCGCGAGATCGCGATCGGATCGATCATCATCGCGTTTTTGATGTTCGAGCCCGACGGGCTCGCGCATCGCTGGCGGCAGATCAAGACCTACTGGAAGCTCTACCCGTTTTCGCATTGATGCGGGAACGGAACGGACTAAGATCGTCATCAACGAACAACCGGAGGAAAAGACCAATGAAACTGAAATCACTCTTGAGCACGGTCTCGCTCGCGCTCATCATCACCGCCGCCGCGTCCGCGACCGCACAGGCGCAGATCGCGATCGGCCATCTCGAGGACCTCTCGGGCGGCACCGCCGACGTCGGAACACCCTACGGCCAGGCCGTCGTCGATACGTTTGCCTGGATCAACAAGAATGGCGGCATCGGCGGCAAGCAGGTCAATCTCGACAGCAACGACTACGGCTATCAGGTGCCGCGCGCGATCGCGCTCTACAAGAAGTGGTCGGCGCCGGACAGCAAGGTCGCGGCGATCATGGGCTGGGGCACTGCGGACACTGAAGCGTTGACCGGTTTCGTGGCGCAGGACAAGATCCCCTACGTCTCCGCCTCCTACGCGGCGGCTCTGACCGATCCGGAAGGCGTGAGCGGCAAGGCCAAGCCTGCGCCGTACAATTTCTTTTACGGTCCAAGCTATTCCGACGCCATGCGCGCGCTGGTGACCTGGGCTGCAGAGGACTGGAAAGCCAAGGGTAAATCCGGCAAGCCGAAGTTCGTCCACATGGGCGCCAACCATCCCTATCCGAACGCGCCGAAGGCCGCGGGCGAAGCGCTCGCAACCGAACTCGGCTTCGAGGTGCTGCCGCCTATCGTGTTCGCGCTGACGCCCGGTGACTATTCCGCGCAATGCCTGAGCCTGAAGAGCTCCGGCGCCAACTACGCCTATCTCGGCAACACGGCGGCCTCCAACATCTCGGTGCTGAAGGCCTGCAAGGCCGCCAGCGTCGACGTGCAGTTCCTCGGCAATGTCTGGGGCATGGACGAGAACGCCGCCAAAACCGCGGCCGATGCGGCCGACGGCGTCGTATTCCCGCTGCGCACGGCGGTCACCTGGGGCGGCAACGCGCCGGGCATGAAGACGGTGATGGAAATCTCGAAAATGTCCGACGCGAGCGGCAAGGCCTATCGCCCCGTGCATTACATCGCCGGCGTCTGCAGCGCGCTCTACGCGCGCGAAGCGCTCGACTGGGCTGCCAGGAACGGCGGCGCCACCGGCGAGAACGTCGCGAAGGGCTTCTATCAGAAGAAGGATTGGGTGCCGGCCGGCATGGAAGGTGTCTGCAACGCCTCGACCTGGACCGACAAGGACCATCGCGGGAGCATGAAGGTCGACCTTTATCGCATGAAGGTCGCCGGCGCGACCGACGGCGACCTCAACGACCTGATGGGCAAGGGCACGATCAAGCTCGAGAAGGTCAAGACGGTCGAGTTGCCGCGCAAGCCGGAATGGTTCGGCTGGTGAGCTGAAGCTCTCCCACTTGCAAATCGTCATGCGCGGGCTTGACCCGCGCATCCATCGCAAAAGGACTTTTCACCAAGGGATGGATCGCCGGGTCAAGCCCGGCGATGACAAGTTGTCAACACGGTGCCATGCATGATCGATACCGCCGAAGGCACGCTCTCCACGACATCATCCGCCAAGGTTGCCCCCCTCCTCTCGGTGCGCAACATCGAGGTGGTCTATGACGATGTCATCCTGGTGCTGCGCGGCCTGAGCCTCGAAGTGCCCAGGGGCGCGATCGTCGCGCTGTTGGGGGCCAACGGCGCCGGCAAGTCGACCACGCTGAAAGCGATCTCCGGCCTGCTCAAGACCGAGGACGGCGAGGTCACGCGCGGCGAGATCATGTTCGACGGCGAACGCATCGACGGCATCGATCCCGACAAGATCGTCCGCCGCGGCATTTTCCAGGTGATGGAGGGCCGCCGCATCGTCGCCGACATGACCTCGCTGGAAAATCTGAGGCTCGGTGCCTTCACCCGCAGCGACGGCGAGGTGAATGCCGACATCGACATGGTCTTCAGATATTTCCCGCGGCTGAAGGAGCGCACGGGCCTTGCCGGCTATCTCTCCGGCGGCGAGCAGCAGATGCTCGCGATCGGCCGCGCGCTGATGGCGCGCCCGAAGATGATCCTGATGGACGAGCCGTCGATGGGGCTGTCGCCACTGCTCGTGAAAGAAGTGTTCTCGATCATCCGGGAGATCAACCGCGACCTCGGCGTCACCATCCTCTTGGTCGAGCAGAACGCGCGCGCCGCGCTTTCGGTCGCGAGCCACGGTTACATCATGGAGCAAGGCAAGGTCGTGCTCGACGGTTCCGCCGACGAGCTGCGCGACAACGAGGACGTCAAGGAGTTCTATCTCGGCGGCGCCGGCGATCAGCGCAAGAGTTTCAAAAATTTGAAAAGCTTCAAGCGGCGGAAGCGATGGTTGTGAAGGGCTCTTCTCCCTCTCCCCGCCCTTCGCGGGGAGAGGTGAATGCTACAGCGGAATGCGAGCTACCAGATGACCGAACACTACGACGCCCGCGAAACCCGCGAGCCCGCCGCGCGCGAGAAGGACCTGTTCGCGCGGCTACCCGAAGTGCTGCGCAAGGCGACGGCCGCGCCCGCTTATGCGGAGCGGCTGAAGGGCATCGACCCCGCCAAGATCACGAACAGAACCGCGCTGGCGCAGTTGCCCGTGCTGCGCAAATCGGAACTCCCTGCCCTGCACAAGGCTGCACCACCCTTCGGCGGTCTTGTCGCGGATGCGCCGGGATCGTTCGCGCGGCTGTTCACCTCGCCGGGGCCGATCTTCGAGCCGGAGGGACGGCACGACGACCCTTGGCGCGGCGCACGCGCCCTGTTCGCGGTCGGCTTCCGCCCGGGCGATGTCGTGCTCAACACCTTCAGCTATCACCTGACGCCCGGCGGCTTCATCTTCGACACTTCCGCGCGCGCGCTGGGTTGCGCCGTCATCCCCGCCGGGCCCGGCAATACCGAACAGCAGTTCGAGCTGATCGATGCCTATCGCCCGGTCGGCTACAGCGGCACGCCGGACTTTTTGAAGATCCTGCTCGATGCCGCCGCTACCGCCGGCAGCGACGTCTCTTCGATCAAGCGCGCAATGGTATCGGGGGCGGCGTTTCCACCTTCGCTGCAGCGGGAGATCAAATCGTGCGGCATCGATGCCTATCAAGCGTTCGGCACCGCCGATCTCGGGCTTGTCGCCTTCGAAACGCCGGCGCGCGAGGGCATGGTCGTGAACGAGGATTTGATCCTCGAAATCGTGAGGCCCGGCACCGGCGATCCCGTTGCCGAGGGCGACGTCGGCGAGATCATCGTCACATCGCTCGATCCGCATCATCCCTGGATCAGGCTCGCGCTCGGCGATCTCACCGCGGCGCTGCCCGGCACCAGCCCGTGCGGCCGCACCAATATGCGTATCAAGGGCTGGATGGGCCGCGCCGATCAGACCACCAAGATCAAGGGCATGTTCGTGCGTCCCGAGCAGGTCGCCGAGATCGGCAAGCGTCACGGCGAACTGGGCCGGCTGCGCCTTGTCGTCACCCGCGACGACGAGGCCGACGCGATGACGCTGAAGGCCGAATGTGCCTCACCCGGCGATGCCATCAAAAACGAACTGGCCGCGACGCTCCGCACCGTGACCAAGCTCGGCGGTAATGTCGCGCTCGTGGCGATGGGATCGCTACCCAACGACGGCAAGGTGATATCAGACGAGCGCTGACAGGCATGATCCGGAAAAGTGTGAAGCGGTTTTCCCTCGCGACAAACGCGGAACGCGTTTGCGCGGAGATCATCCCAAACAAAAAGCGCCCGCGATCAGTTCGGCAGCACCGCCCAGTAGGTTCGCTTGTTGGTATTGATGTCGCTGTTGTCGCTCGCCGAGAACACCAGCCCTCGCTTCGAATGCGAGTAACGGCCTTTTCCCAATTGCCCAACGTCTTCGACGGTGCTGTGTGGCGGACCCAGCAACTGATTTTCTTCATAGACCAGGATGGGCGAACGCTTCGGGTCGTCGGTCGTATCGGCGACAGATTCGAAAACCTCCTGCGTCCGCAGCTGATAGCAGGACACGCCATGCGTGCCGTAAAGCTCGAAAGGCCGCTCCAGGCGGAACAACACCCGTCCCCTGGGAACCGGATCGACCCAGGTCAATTTGCTCCATCCGGCGAACACGAAATAGATCGCGAACGCGGCGACCGCGGCCATCGTCTTGATCGTCCGGCTCCAGTGCAACATGGCCTGTGGTTAGCATGACCGGGCGGCGCGAAGTCAATAATGCGTTCGCGGGAATCTCTGCTGCCTACTCACCAAGGCAAATCTTGCCACGGCGGACGCGCT
Organism: uncultured Alphaproteobacteria bacterium; assembly: GCA_963821965.1. Taxonomy (GTDB): domain Bacteria; phylum Pseudomonadota; class Alphaproteobacteria; order Rhizobiales; family Xanthobacteraceae; genus Bradyrhizobium. The sequence goes on along the minus strand of CAWGFY010000005.1, from coordinate 844,061 downwards.
TGTAGAGTTCGATTGCGAGCGGCGGATCGAAATCCGCAAAAGCCGGAGCCGCGCCCCGCTCGAAGCATTTTTCGAGGGCCTTCGTGATCAGAGGCGCATCCGGCGTCCAGATCAGCCATGAGGGGTAGCGTGGATCGGGCTGCCGCTGCACCACCAGCCAGTCGAAATCATTCTCGATCCATTGCCGCGCGATCGCGTCCGTCCAGGCGGAGAGATCGGCGAGCTCCGCAATCGTGCTGGCTTGTAGCTCCGGCGTCAAACCCTGGTTCAGCTTGCGATAGGTCGATGGCAAGGTGAGAAAGACCGGCGGAATACCAACGTCCGCCTCCTGCAACGCCAGCGGGATTCGGGGATCGAAGCCGACGATGCCCGCCACCGTGCCACGCGGAAGCAAAGTTTTCATGGTTGCACCGGCCCGATCGACTTCGGCCGGCAGTGAATCCGCCCGGTTGCGGATCGACGGCAGACGGTTGACGCCGGTCAGGCTCCATGACTGCACCGCCGCAACCGCAACCGACGCCGCGACGAGGCAAATCACGGCCGCCTGCGCCACGCGATTTGCCGAGGGTTGCAGCAGCCCCTGCAACGCGAGGCCGCCCGCCAGCGCCGCGAGATAGTCGAAGTAATTGGCATAGGCCTGAATGCAGATCGGGCAGAAGGATTGCCCGCCCAGATGGTGATAGACGAGCATCGCCCAGTAGGAGCCCGCAAACAGCAGCGTCCAGCCGCGATTGGGGATGTTGCGCACCGAGGCGAAGACGGCGGCGAACAGGGCGGCGGCGATCGGAATGACGTGGTGAGCGAGAATCCAGTCTCGCAGCATTTCCCAGCCGAAAACATAACCCAGAAAGCCGGCGAGACCGGGTTCGCGTTCGACCACCAGGACGTGGCTGCTGAATGCGGGCATGTTGGGATAGAAATCCGGAAACAGGCCCACCCGCACGAGCCAGTCGGTCACGCCGGGCAGCCATAGCGAAATGTAGATGAAGCGGCGCCCCCACAGCAGCGCCAGCAACGACCACGTAACGGCGGCAATCGCCGCCGAGGCGAGGTAGACGCGCCAGCGATCCTTGCCCGCTCTCTCCCAGGCGATCGCAAGCGCCAGCGCGATGAAGAAGACCAGATTGATCCGCAGCAGGTACGCGGAGGTCAGGACGGCGCCAAAGCCGAGCACGACCCTCGGGCTCGCGCTCCTGTTCATCGACAGCAGCAGGTGGAAAGTCGCAAGCTGCAGGCTGATCGCCAGCGCATAAGGCGAAGCGCTGCTGAAATAGAAGATACTGTCTTCCGTCAGCGCGAATATGACGACAGCAGCGGCGGTCGGCCATACGCCGCAGTCCAGCCGGCGCAGCAACCACGCCAGCAACGCGATATTGCCGCCCGTGATCAGCAGCGTCAACAATCGCGACGCCACGACGCCATGGCCCGCGATCCACTGCCACGCCCCGATCGTGTAGAAGATCAGCGGCTGGTACCAGGTGGCGTCCTCGGCCGTATAGGGCTTCACCGTCCCGCTGACGTACCACCATGACTTGATGATGTAGTTGGTCTCGTCGGCCCAGGTGCCCTGCCGCATCACCGCGATGACCGACAAAGCCAGCCAACCCAGCACGGCGGCCACAAGGAACGCGGTGCCGGCGGCGTGAAAGCGTCGATCGGCCGTCGAAGCGTCCATAATGATTACAGTTCCCCGCCCCCGTACCGCCAAGGGCCAAGCCTTCTTGCAGCATCGCGCGCCGATTTCAAGCGTGCGCCCTGCTCCGCCGGCCACCTTGCCTCGCGGGAGGCCATGCGGTATCCACCGCGAACTTTCCGCGGGAGAAGAATGCGATGTCGGGTACTGGTCAAACGCTTTACCGGCGCGCGCGGAAAGTGATGCCGGGCGGCACCCAGCTGCTGTCCAAGCGCCCCGAAATGTTCCTCCCCGAACAATGGCCGACCTATTTCAAGTCGGCCAAGGGCGCCGAAATCGTCGACCTCGACGGCCGGACCTATCTCGACATGAGCTATTGCGGCATCGGCGCCACCATCCTCGGCTTCGCCGATCCCGACGTGGACGGCGCGGTGAAGCTCGCGATCGACATGGGCTCGATGTCGACGCTCAATTGCGCCGAGGACATCGAGCTCGCCGAGCTATTGGTCGAGCTGCATCCGTGGGCGGACATGGTACGCTTCGGGCGCGCCGGCGGCGAGGCGATGGCGATCGCGGTGCGCATCGCGCGCGCCGCAACCGGCCGCGACATGGTCGCGTTCTGCGGCTATCACGGCTGGCACGACTGGTATCTTTCCGCCAATCTGGGCACCACGACCGCGCTCGACGGACATCTTCTGCCGGGCCTCGACACCAAGGGCGTGCCGCGCGGCCTTGCCGGACTGATGCATCCGTTCCACTACAACAGGCTCGACGAGATCGAGACAATCGTCGCCGAGCACGGCGAGCGCCTTGCCGCGATCGTGATGGAGCCGGTGCGCTCGAGCGAGCCGGCGCCGGAATTCCTCGACGGGGTTCGCGCGCTGGCCGACCGCTGCGGCGCTGTCTTGATCTTCGACGAGGTGACGTCGGGCTTCCGCATCAATTCGGGCGGCGCACATCTCGCCTACGGCGTCGATCCCGATATCGCTGTCTTCGCCAAGGCGATCGCCAACGGATATCCGATGGCGGCGATCGTCGGCCGCGCTTCGGTGATGGACGCCGCGCAGGAGACCTTCGTCAGCTCGACGGCCTGGACCGAACGCGTCGGACCGGTCGCGGCGCTCGCCACCCTGCACAAGCATCGCGAGCAGAACGTCGCCAGGCATCTGATGCGGATCGGTACGCGCGTGCAGAAGGGCTGGATGGACGCATCGCAGGCGACCGGCCTGCCATTGCAGATCTCCGGCATCTCGCCGCTCGGGCATTTCGCTTTCGATCTGCCGGAGGCCCAGGAGGTACGCACGCTGTTCACGCAGATGATGCTCGACCGCGGCATCTTCGCCACCGGTTCGTTCTACGCGATGTGGTCGCACACCGATGCCCATGTCGATCGCTATCTGGAAGCGGTGAACGATGTTTTCCGCGACCTGCGGGCCGCGGTCGACCAGAATGCGGTCAGGCAGCTGCTGCGCGGCCCGGTCGCCCATTCCGGCTTCAAGCGGCTGACCTGATCAGCCGCCGATATCGCGGAGACGATGTTGAACGAAACTGCTCCGACCAACCGCAGATTGCCCATCCCTCACGGCGATTTGCGCTTTTGCGTGATCGGCGCATCCAGTTTTCTCGGCGCGGCGGTCGATGCGCTGTTGCAGGCAGGACTCAAGGTCGTCTCGATCGCAAGCCAGACAGTGCAGGATCAACTGGACGGTCCGATCGAAACCTATCTGGCGACCAAAGGCCTGCATGAATCGCTCGGCGTTCTCGTCAGCAGGCTTCGGCTTCCGTTCATCCACACGCCCGATCCGAACGACGCGGCGGCCATCACAGCCATCAAGCAGACCGGCGCGAATGCCGCCTTCTCGGTGTCGGCCCCAATCATCCGGAGCAACTTTCTCGAAGCGTTCGACGGGCTTGTCTTCAACATTCACGGTTCCAAGCGCTACCGCGGCCGTGCCGGACTGAGCTGGCTGATCCTGAATGACGATCGCCTGTGCGAGGACGCCTGGGTGCTGCACTGGATCGACGCCGGCATCGATACGGGTGCGGCGATCGTCGAGCAGCCTTTCACATGGCCGAAGACCGCCTACCCGATCGATATCATGTCGGCGCAGCGCGCTAGCATTCCTGCGCTGATCGCGGGTTTCCGGACCGCGATCTTCACCGGCGCCGTCGCGAGCCGGCCGCAGGGCAACGCACGGCCGTACTTCCCGGCGCTCAAGACCGACGTCGACGGAAAGATCGACTGGCATTGGACCGCAAGCGAAATCGAACGCTGCGTTCGCGCCTTCGGCTGGCCCTATGCAGGTGCGAGGAGCGTCCTGGTGTCGCCCGATCGCGACAGGCGCCGCGACATCCAGCTCGCGCGCGTTCGAATCGGACCGTCGCAAGGCCTGCATCCACTCGCCTGCGGCGTGGTTCTTGCCCACAGCAAGAATGGATCGGCCGAGGTCGCCTGCCGGGACGGCAGCGTGCTCGTCGAGACGATTCGCGACGGTGTCGGCGAGCGACCGGCCGGAAACGTGATCCGCGTCGGATGTCGGCTGACGGGCTAGTTCCGGCTCCCTCGCCCGGCCCTCACGTCGAGGCCGCGCGAGACCAGATGGCTGCGCAGCTTGATCGGGCTGTTGTCGGTGAACAGGAACATCGAGGAGATCGCCACCGCCGAGGCGCCGGCCTCCAGCGCATCGATCGCATGCTGCAGCGAACCGCAGCCGCCCGACACGATCAAGGGCACGCTCAGCGCGTCGGCTGCCTTGTTGATCATGTCGAGATCGTAGCCGGTCATGGTGCCGTCGCGGTCGATCGAGCCGAGTAGCACCTCGCCGCAATGCAGATCCTCGCAGCGTTTGGCCCATTCGATCGGATCGAGCGCAACCTGCTCGCGGCCGCCGTCGATAAAGACGCTGGCCTGGTTGGCGCCGATCATCTTGTAGTCGATCGAAACGGTCATGCACTGGTCGCCGAAGGTGCGCGCGGCTTCGCGCAGAAACTCCGGACGCCGCACCGCCTCTGAGTTGACTGACACCTTGTCGGCTCCGGCTCGCAGCAGCATGTTGACGTCGTCGAGCGTCTTCACCCCGCCGCCCACCGTGAAGGGCATGAAGATTTCCTCGGACATCCGCTCGATGATCTCGACGACGCGGCCGCGCGAGGCCGCGCTCGGCACGATGTCGAGCACGATCAGCTCGTCGACGCCGTAGTCGTTGTAGACTTTCGCCGTCGTCACCGGATTGCCGGCGGCGCGCTCGTTGTCGAAGAAGCGGACATATTTGACAAGCCTGCCGTCGCGCAGCAGGAATTTCGGGATCAGTCGCTTCTTGAGCATCGCGTGGCCGGTTCAGGGATTCCAGCGCAGGAAATTGCCGACCAGCTCGATGCCGCTGTCCTGGCTCTTCTCGGGATGAAACTGGGTGGCGGCAATGTTGTCCCTGGCGATAACAGCCGTGACCTGCTGGCCGTATTGCGCGTAGCCGACCACGTCGCGCGGCTCGTTGCAGCGCATGGCAAAACTGTGCACGAAGTAGAACGCCAGATTATCGTCGCGAATACCGGCAAGGATCGCATGGTCGCGCTCCTTGGCCACCACGTTCCAGCCCATATGCGGGATCTTCAGCGCGGGATCATTGGGCATCAGCCGCACAACATCGGCATCGAACCAGCCGAGTCCCCAATGCAGCACGCCGTCGTCGGCATGCTCTTCGGAGGTGTTGGCCAGAAGCTGCATGCCGAGGCACACGGCAAGAAACGGCTTGCCCTTCTCGCGGACATGCCTGTCGAGCATCTCATCGATACCGCGGGCGCGGATATTGGTCATGGCGTCGCCAAAGGCGCCGACGCCGGGAAGGATGACATGCGAGGCATCCGCAATCGCACCCGCGTCATGCGTGACGACGGGATTGAAGCCGCAATATTCCACGGCATTGCGGACCGACCGCACGTTGTTGATGCCGTAGTCGACGATAGCAACGCCTGACATCACCTACCCCCGGGCGCTTGACCCAGCCCTAGCCCTTGATCTCCACCCCCGGATGGTTCGGCCAAGGCACCTTGGTATTATCCCATTTGTCCATGTCGGGCATGCGCCGGCCGGGCTCGACCTGGTTCGGCGAGAACTGCCACGGCGAGACCTCGTGCTTGATCGCAATTCCGAGGAATTGCTCCTCGGTGAGGTTGAGGTAGTCGAGGAACAAGTCGAGGCTCGGCGGCCGCTTGCCGTCATATTGGCGGACCAGCGCCTCGCCTTCCGCGCGGGTCATCCGCTTGTTGCGGATATCGATGTTGGCGAGGTGATTTGTGCGTCCCATGCCGCGTTTGATGTATTTCAGATAATCGCGCACGCCCTGGAAGAAGCACTCGATCTTCTCGTAATCGTATTCCGGCGGGATGCCCTCGACCTCTTGTCCCTTCCAGCCAAGCTCACGCTTGATGATCTCGACGTGCTTCCTGGTATCCCACTTGATATAGCTGCCGAGGCAGATCGAGCGGCACTTGATCCGCATCAGATCCTTGCGCGGCGGATAGACGAATGGATAGAGGTCGCGCTTGGCGACGCGGCCGCCGAGGAATTCGTACATGTCGTCGGCGGTGATGCCGAGATTCATGGCGCGATTGAAGCGCTTCTCGTCGACCTCTTCCATCTCGTCGTAGGAATAGAATGATTGATATTCCGCGAGGCTCTCGCCCCAGAACAGCAGCGGCGTCTCGTAGCGAATGGCGATCTGCATGGTATGGGCATAGATGCCGGTATGGCAGTGCCAGCAGAAGTCGCCGCGGCGCTTCAGCGATTCCAGCATCAGCTCACGGACAACGTGCCAGTTCGGCGTGAAGTTCAGCACGTCGACGCCGAGCTGCTTGAAAACGCTGGTGTTGTTTTCGTCGACGAGAGGCCGGTAGAACCAGTGATCGAACCGCACCACCAGCGGCTTCAGCCCGAGTTTGCGCACGACGTACCAGAGTTGGAACACGCTGTCCTTGCCGCCGGAAAACGGCACGATGCAGTCGTACAAACCCTTGTCGCGATACTGTGCGACCAGTTCGAGCATTTGCTTGTGGCGGTCGTCCCAGTCGATCTGGGTGTCGCGCACCTCGATCTGACGGCAGACGCTGCAGGAACCGGTGTCATCGAACGACGTCGCGTCCGCCGTCTCGGGCAGCAAGCAATTGTTACAGCTCAACATTTCAGAATTTCTCGTGATTGCATGATTTGGCGAGGGCTTACCACGCCGTCCACCCTCCGTCGACTGCCAAACATTGGCCGGTGACATACGCAGAGAGATCGCTGGCGAGGTAGGCAACCGCCCCCTTGAAGTCTTCCTCGGTAGCCATCCGTCCCATCGGTGTCCGTGAGATGTATCGCCCGAGAAAAGGTTCTTGCGTATTGCGAAAGACACCGCCCGGCGCGATCGCGTTGACGCGAACTTTTGGCGCCATGGTGGTCGCTAGCCACCGCGTCATCTGGATCAGTCCGCCCTTGCTTGCAGCATAGGCGGCGGGATTGCCCAGACTGGTACCCTCATAGAGCCGCCAATCCGGTCCCGCGAGCCCGTAGATAGAGGAAATGTTGATCACGCTGCCATGACCGGAAGCGGCGAGGTCGTCGGCCGCCGCCTGCACCAGGATGAACGGCGCGGTCAGGTTGACCTCCAGCGCGCGGCGCCAGGTTTCCGGCGATTGCCGTTCGAACGGTACCGCCCAGCCCTGGAGACCGCTGGTGCCGACGAACGCCGCGCTATTGACGATGATATCGATGCGGCCGAATTTTTCGCGGACCCGCCGAGGCAACTCATTGACCGCCGACGGCTGCTCGAAATCGCAAGCGAATGCTGCAGCCTTCACCGGGAAGTTCGCAAGCAATCCCGCGGCTGCCGCCTCTGCGCCGGGCGCTGCGATATCCGCGATCGCGATATTGGCGCCGAGCTCGGCAAGGGCGTTTGACACCGCACGGCCGATGTGGCCGGCGCCGCCGGTGACGAGCGCGACACGCCCCTCCAGCGACATCATCTCGCGCAGGGACCGCTCGGCGCTCACCGGAAGAACCTCTGGAATTCGTCGGAGGCGCGTTGCAGGTCGTCCAGACGGCCGACGTCGATCCAGTATTCCCGCAACGGAAACACCACCGAGGGCTTGCCTGCGGCGATCGTCCGTTCGATCAGCGTGGTCATGTCGACCGCCTCGTTGGCGGAGAGATGATCCAGCACGCCGGGATCGAGCAGATAGACGCCGGCATTGACGAAGAATTTCTGGGTCGGCTTTTCGCGGATGCCGAGCAGGCGATGATCGTCGAAATCGATCACGCCGAACGGCACCGTGATCGAATGCTCGCGAACGCAAACGGTGGAGAACGCCTGATGTGCGTGATGATATTTCAGCATCTGGTCGAAATTCACCGTCGTCAGCAGGTCGCCGTTCATCACGAAGAACGGCCGCCTCGGCCGCTCCGGCAACAGCGACAGCGCGCCGGCGGTGCCGAGGCGCTCGTTCTCCTGCAGATAGTCGATCTCGACGCCCCAGGTCGAGCCGTCGCCGAAATAGTCGCGGATCATCTCCGCCTTGTAATTGACCGAAATGAAAAACTTGCCGAAGCCGGCCTTGGCGAAGCCGCCGAGCACGGTTTCGAGGATCGGCTTGTCGCCGACCTTGATCAGCGGCTTCGGGATCTCGTCGGTGAGCGGCTTCAGGCGCGAGCCGAGCCCGCCAGCCATCAGCACCACCCAGTGGTCGGATTGCTGCGCCAGCGCGAGATCGTCGATCAGCTTGACCTCGATGACGCGGCCATCAGCATCGACGATCGGCAGTTGATGGATGCCGTGCTTGCGCATCAGGCTCAACGCCGCGGGATTGGAGGTGCCGATCGGCGCGGTGATCGGCGTGCGGTTCATCACCAGGCTGACGGAGGCGTCGAGCCCGACACCCGTGAGCAACGCGCGCCGCACGTCGCCGTCGGTGACCGTGCCGACGATACGTGCCGTCGCGCACGACGATCGCCAATTGCATGGTGTTCTGATCGATGCGCCGCAGCGCCTCGATCAGGGCCGTGTCTTCGCTGACGACGAATGCTCCGTTCATCCCGCTATTCCCGATCACCGCCGGCGAACGCGCCGGGAGCGACATTCCTCGTAACCACGGCGCCGGCCGCAACCACGGCCCCCGCCCCCACATTGACGCCGACGAGAATCACTGCGCCCGCACCGACATGCACGCTTTCGCCGATCGACACGCCGCCGCACAACACCGCGCCCGGCGCGATATGCGCGTGATCACCGATGCGGCAATCGTGCTCCACCACGGCGCGCGAATTGACCAGCACGTTGCGTCCGATCGTCGCCGCCGGCTGCACCACCGCGCCGGCCATGATTTGCGCGCCGTCGCCGAGCGAGGCATCGGAGGCGATCACGGCGCTTGCATGCGCGATCACCGGAAACCTGTAGCCGGCGGCGGCAAAGCGGTCGAACAGCGCGCGCCGGCCGGCGAGCCCTGAGTCCGCGCGCGAGGCGCGATTGCCGAGACCATTGGCAAGTTCAACCGAGTTGGCGTCCATCTTGAGGATATCTTCGTCCGGTCCCGTGATCGGAATGCCGCCGACCGATTGTCCGACACGCGCGGCGTCGCTATCGGTCACAGCAGCGGGCCGTATGCCACGGCTCAGCAATGCTTCGATGACAACGCGGGCGTGGCCACCGGCACAGAGCACGATCAGGCTCATGGGTCCAGCGCCTCGTTGGCCGCATAGTCACGCTGCGCGGTCTTGCCGAGATAGCTCCAATATTCGATCGGCGGAACTCCGTCGCCGGGCCGCTTGACCCCCAGATTATCCTCGGTGAAGCGCTCGCCGCGGCCGATGCCGCGCGTTGCGACGAGGCTCCTGCGCGCCACAATGCGATTCGGCAGTTCCTCCGGCGCGGGAACCTTGCGTCCGTCGCCGAGGGCCGCCTCGACATCGCGGATGGCAGATATCATCGCGGCCAATTCGTCAGGTTCGATCGAGGCGCGGTGATCGGGCCCCGGCAGATTGCGGTCCAGCGTCAAATGCTTCTCGATCACGGTGGCGCCGAGCGCGACGGCCGCCACCGCGACATGAATGCCGCGGCTGTGGTCGGAGAACCCGACCGGAAGTCCGAAGGCGTCGCGCAGTGTCGCCATCGCGCGCAGATTGATCGATTGCGGATCGGCCGGATATTCGGTCGTGCAATGCAGGAGCGTGACCTTGCCGCGCAGCTCCGTCCAGGTCGCGCGGTCGAGCAACAGTTTTGCGAAATCGGCCGGCGCCGGTTTCGCGTCGACGTCGCCGAGATAGCCGAACGCGATGACGCCGAGCGCCTGCTCCACCTCGGCGAGCGTCGCCATGCCGGTGGACAGGATGATCGGCAGCCGGAAGCGCCCGAGATGCAACAGCAGCGGCGCGTTGGTGAGATCGCCCGATCCGACCTTCAAGGTGGAGACGCCGATCCGCCGCACCAGATGCGTGGCGCTGTCGGCATCGAACGGGGTCGACATATAGGTGATGTCAGCAGCAGTGCAGGCGGCCGCAATGCTTTCCTCGTCGTCGCCGCTGAGCTCCAGCGCGCGCAGCATCTCGAGCTGGGATTGCGCGTTACCGGTCGTTGCCTGCTGATAGCTCGCTTTCGCGGCCTCGGCGGTTGCGAGCCTGTCGGCGCGGAACGACTGGAACTTGACCACATCGGCGCCTGCCCGCGCGGCGGCTTCCACCAGGGCAAGCGCGCGTCCGCGGTCACCATTATGGTTAACGCCAGCCTCGGCAATGATCAGGGTTCGGCGATGCATGGGCTCAAGCGCGCGGGCAATCGAAATCGCCCTCTCATCAAGCGGTTGTCTTAGTCGACTACACTGCTAAAAGCAACGCATGCGGGCGGCGGCGGCAAGCCTAACCCTTTGCAATTAACGATCATTCGCCCTCGGCCGGGACCGGTTGCGAGAGGTGTCGAAAGCAGATGGCGGATTTGGCGCAAGTTTTGTTCCTGCTGGTTGGACGCGGCGGCTCGAAGGGATTGCCGGGCAAGAACTTGCGCGAGATCGGCGGCCTCAGCCTGATCGGCTACAAGGCAGTCGCGGCGCTGCAGTCGCGCTACTGCACGCGGCTGATCGTCTCCAGCGACAGCGCCGATATACGGAACGAGGCGATGCGCCATGGCGCCGAGATGCTGTTCGAAAGGCCCACCGAGCTTGCGACCGACACGGCCTCCTCCAATGACGTGGTCCTGCACGCCATGGACTGGATCGAAGCAAATGAGGGTCGGCGCTACGACGCCATCATGCTGCTCGAACCGTCCTCCCCGTTCGCGCGGCCTGAGCATTTCGACAAGGCGATCGAGCTGTTCGTCGCGCGCAAGGCAAGTCTGGTGGTCGGCATGCGCGAGACCGAGGTCGCTTCCGTCTTCGTCGGCACCCTCGGTCGCGACGGATCGATCGGAAACATCGTCGAGAAGATGCTGAGGACTCCGGCGCAGCGGCGGCAGGACCAGCCGCCGGAGGTCACCATGAACGGCGCGCTCTACCTCGTCGGCTGGGAGGCGATGCGCCAGCACCGCAAGGTCTACGCCGACCCGGCTGCGAGCTACGGCATCCTGATGGACCGGTTGCATTCGATCGAGATCGAGAGCGCCGCCGACCTCGCCTACGCCTCCTACGTCATCGAGCACGGCATGCTCGACGCCTCGCCGTGGCGGAGCCGGACATGACGCGTCCGCGCCGCATCGCCGTCATCACCGGTTCGCGGGCGGATTACGGATTGCTGCGTGGCGTTCTCACGCGACTCAAGGCTGCTGACGACGTCGACCTCAGCGTCATCGCCTGCGGCATGCATCTGGCGTCGAAATTCGGCAAGACCTGGCGTGCGATCGAGGCAGACGGTTTTCCGATCGCTGCGCGGATCGACTTTCAGCTCGACGATGACCGTGCGCAGACGGTGGCGCGCGGCACCGGCATCGGCCTTTCCGGCTTAGCGGACGCGCTGCCGAATCTAGCGCCCGACGTGCTGGTGGTGCTCGGCGACCGCTTCGAGATCCTGTCGGCCGCGGTCGCCGCGACGCTGTTGAACATTCCGATTGCGCATATCCATGGCGGCGAGGTCACTGCCGGCGCCTTCGACGATGCGATCCGCCACGCCATCACGAAAATGGCCTGCCTGCATTTCGTCGCGGCCGAGCCCTATCGGCGCCGTGTCATCCAGATGGGCGAAAATCCCGACTTCGTCTTCACCGTCGGCGCACCCGGCCTCGATCTCGCCAATACCACGCCTGCGATCGGGCGCACTGAGCTGCTCGCGCAGCTCGGGCTGACGGGTCCCGAGCGATTCCTGCTGGTCACGCTGCATCCGACCACCGCAAGGCCCGATGCAGACGCGGCCAACGTTGCTGCGCTCTTGGGTGCGCTCGCAGACATCAACGATTGCAGCTTCGTCTTCACCGGCGTCAATGCCGATCCCGGCCATCGCGCGATCGACGACGCGATCGGTGATTTCGTCGCCGCTCGTCCGAAACAGGCCAAGCTATTCGCTTCACTCGGCAGCGAGCGCTACTGGGCCGCGCTGCGGCTTGCGGATGCGGTGGTCGGCAATTCCTCCAGCGGCATCGTAGAGGCACCCGCGATCGGCATCCCCTCGATCAATATCGGCGATCGGCAGCAGGGACGGCTTCGCGCCGGCTCGATCATCGATTGTCCGGCCGACTCGGCCGCCATTGTCACGGCGCTCAAGGCCGTCTTCGAGGGACGGTTCCGCGTCGATCCGGAACAGCAACTGCCGTACGGGCGCGGTGGCGCCTCGGAGAAGATCGCCGGAACCCTTCGAAAGGTCGACCTCCGCGCCGCATTTCCGAAGCATTTCCACGACTTAGCTCCGTAAATCCACGGACCGAAATCCCCGCACCGATGATTGCTTGCACCGCGCCGCAGGTTGTATAGATCGGACCGGCTTCAGACGTCCGCGCATCGCCGGAGATTGCGACATGACCACACTCGACTCGCTGACCGACGCGGCGCCGGCAGCCGATATTCGTGAGTTGCCGATTCCGCCCTACGGCAGCGCTACGCTTCCGGCGATCGACTATGACGCCCATCCCGCCTATGGCGGCTTCCTTTCCAGGCCGACGCTGCGCGAGCGCCTCCATGCGCTGAATGTTTTCCTGCGCACCTTCGGCTTCATCACCATTCGCCGTATCGTCGACTACGAGAACATGCCGCTCCTGACCAAGGAAGCCGGATTCAAGGGATTGAATTTCTCGACCGCGCTGCGCTTCATGTCGATGTACGCCACCATCCGCGCTTCGCGGATAGTCCGCACCTTGACGGGACAACGCCGTCCCGCAATTCCCGCCAACCCGGCCCTGCTGAACAAGCTCAAGTCGGACGGCGTTGTCTGTCTGACACTCGAGCCGAACGAGATCGACGAGATTCGTGCGGCCACGTCTGCCGCGTTCGCCAAGCTCGACGAACGTCGCGCCGGCATTCCGCTGGAGAAGCGCAAGTTCGACGACAACGTCTATTGGTGCACGCATTCGGCCGACCCGCGGGCATTCGCCACTGTCGAAAAGGTCTTCGGCCGCTACGACATCGTGCGATCGGCCAGTGCCTATCTCGGCCGTCCGGTCGGCGTGAAGCACGTCAATGCGCAGATCAACGACCCGCAATTTGCGTTCTGGAAACGTCAATTCCCGGACACCAAGCTGGCGGACCCCTGGGGCAGCTACCTGCACATCGACGCCACCTACGGCATGCTGAAATGCGCCATCTACATGCACGACATCGGCCCCGACGGCGGCCCGTTCTGCTATGTCCGCGGCAGCCAGAATGCGAAGGTCGGCTGGTTCGAAGGCATGGTCCGGCGCACCAACGATTTCTGCGGCAATTCCGGACGCAAGGTCGAGGCGCGCAAGCAATTCATGGCGCTGCCCGCGTTCCTGCGCAAGAAGGCGGAATTCGGCGCCGACATTTTGGATGATTCCGTGGAAGCCGAGCGGCTTCGCGAGGGACACTTCAGCGCAACGTCCAACTACGGCAATTGCATCCTGTTCGACGGCAACGGCATTCACCGCGGCGGGATGGTCAACCAGGGCGAGCGGCGCTGCCTCTTCATTCTGCTGGCGGAAATCTGATTCCGCCGGCCGCCGCAAGATCAGGGCACCTTCTGCGCCGCCCGAAGCCTGCTCGGGCGATTGAGATAGGCGGCCAGCTGCGCGGCATCGAACGAACTCGTGCTGGCGCCGCAACGCGCTGTCCTTGCGGACAAACGCCAGGTCGATTTGCGCCAACGCGCCGTCGAGCTCGCGCATGTGGCCCTCGAGCAGGTCGTACACCACGAAGCCGGCCTCATCGCAGAAGCGCACGATGTCAGCGAATTGCGGGATGCCGCGGCGGGCCTCCATCATCGCGGCTTCGACGATCAACAGGTCTATTTCACTGACGCGGCTTCCCAGGCCCTTCAGCGCCTCGATCTCCGCGCCCTGCGTATCGAGCTTCAAGAGAACGGGATACTCGAGCGTTTCGGGCAACAGCGAATCGAGCCTTCGCATCGGGATACGGCGCGCCTCGCCGTCGAGCTGCTCACCCTCAGCCTGGGAAAACAGGCTGGAACCCGATACGTCGTCGTGAACGTTGAAGGTCACCTCGCCGTTCTCGGCGCCGGCGGCAACCAGGAAGTATTCGGCGTTGAGCCGCTGCTTGAGCTGCTCCAGCACCGGCCGGCACTCGGCGACAGGTTCGATCAGGAAATAGCGCGCGCGTGGAAAGGCCTGATATATAGGGGGCGTACCGAAGGCCACGCCGACATCGATCACCGTACGAAAGTCGAAACCGAGCGACTTGAGGTGCTTGAAGAATAGGCCAAAGCTGCGCACCGGCGCGTTGGTTCGCAGCAATCGAAGGCCGAAAACCTCCAGCACACGATTGATGCCCTGGAAAGCGGCTGAGATGAAGGCCCTCATGAATCTCCACACGCGCGCCATGCAGCGCCGACCGCTGAAAAGGCATCGCAATTTGCAATTGATGGGTCGGTTTGGTAGATCAGCGGGACAGGCCGGTCAAGCGACCAACCCTTGGGCGAAAAGCAGATAAACTCAGCGAAGCAAGCATGAAGGTTCTCGTCACCGGCAGCGCTGGCTTCATCGGCCAAGCGCTGATGCGGCGGCTAACGGCCGCAGGGTTCGCGGTCTCAGGCCTCGACAAGGATCCAAGCGCGACGAGCCACTATGTGTGCAGCATCCTCGATTCGGCAACGCTGAAGAAGATCGTGGGAAACTTTGCGCCGGACGCATTGATTCATCTGGCGGCGCGCACCGACCTCGACGAAAGAACCGACCTCGTCGGCGGCTATGCCGCCAACATCGACGGCGTGCGCAATCTGATCGATGTGGTACGAACGACACCGTCGATCAAGCGAGCGATCTGGACCTCCTCGCAACTGGTGTGCCGTGTCGGCTATGTGCCGCGCGACGAGACCGACTACAACGCCGACACGCTTTACGGAAAGAGCAAGATCCTCACCGAGCAGATCGTCCGCGAGCAGGACGGCGGAGGGTGCGAATGGTGCCTGGTGCGTCCGACCACCGTGTGGGGACCGGGCATGAGCGCGCACTACCAGCTGTTCCTGCGGATGGTCCAGGGCGGTTATTACGTACATGTCGGCCGGGAGCCGCTCTGGAAGTCCTACAGCTATATCGAGAACATCACGTTCCAGTATATGCGTCTGCTCCAAGCGCCGGCCGAACTCGTGCAGCGCAAGACTTTCTATCTCGCCGACTACGAGCCGATCGATCTTCAAGCGTGGTGCGATGCGTTTCAGCGGGCGCTCGATGTGCCGCCGATCCGCCATGTACCGATCGGCCTCGCCCGGGCGCTGGCCCGGTGTGGCGACGCCGTCAACGCCGTCGGCATCCGGAGCTTTCCGTTCAATTCGTTCCGGCTCAACAACGTGCTGACGCAATACCGGTTTGATACGGCGGCGACCGAGGCGGTCTGCGGACGGTTGCCCTATACGATGGAGCAAGGCGTCGCCGAAACCGCGGCCTGGCTCCGCAGAATAACGGCGCCGGCGGCTAGCTAGCGCCCGGCGCCTGCTCCGCGGGCCTATTGTTTGCGCATGATCTCCGCGCAAACGCGTTCCGCGTTTGTCGCGAGGGAAAACCGCTTCACACTTTTCCGGATCATGCGCTGGCCGCAGCCGGCTTCGGCGCCTTCTGCACCTCGCCGAGGTCCGCGGCCAGCCCAACGATGATGATGGATACCAGCACCAGCGCTGAGTTGGCAATTCCCAACGGGCCCTGGACGGGACTGAGCAGGACGGTTGCGATGATGAAGGTCAACAGCAGCGCCGGCGTGGCGAGGGTGGAATGCCGCACGCCTGACGCGCTCCAGCCCGCGGCAAATCCCCAGATCAGGATATAGATCACCGCGCCTATTACACCGAAATCGATATAGGCGGCGGCCCAGACCGTCGGGAAAAATCCATGCAGTCCCGCGGACTGCAGCTCATTCTTCAATGTCAGCAATTCATCGCTTTGCGGAAAGAAGACCCGAAGGATCGGCGACAGCACCCCGATCTGATAGACGCCCCAATGCGGCGAGAGCCGGTCCCGCTCGCGCCAGGTGGTGTCGAGGATCCGCACGCCATGCGTCAGATAGAAATAGGTGCTGAGAACGGTGACCGCTGCTCCCGGGGAGAAGTGGCCTGACTCGATCGCCGAGATGACATAACCGCGCGGCTTCGTGTGCCATGCCTGGTCCATTGTGAGGAGCAATGTAGCGACATCATCCCGGCCGTCCCCCTTCGGGCCGGTCACCGCCGCAACGATCATCTTGCCGATATCGTCCGCGCTGATCGCGTCTTCAGGCACGGCAGGCTGCCTGGCACCGGCGGGCGATTTGGCCGCTGGCGGCTTCTCGCCGGCGCCTTGACTGGCGGCCTCCTTCCTGGTCGGTGCGAGCCGGGAGCCCGCCGACGGCGGCGGGCCAAGTGACGGCGACGACGATGAAACCGGAGATTTCGGCTCTGCTTCGGGCTCGACCGTCGAAGCTTGTTGTCCGATGTCGGCCCGCTGCTCCTCGCGGGCCTTGGCCAGATCGGCCTCCCGCTTTTGCATCCGATAATGCAACTCCCGAACCACTCCGCTCATCTGCGTGCAGAAGCTTCGCCGGCTGAGCCAGATCGCGCTGGAGTAGATGCCGAACATCAGGACCAGCGCGATCATCTTGATGAAAAGATGATGTCCTTCCGGCAAGGCCCGCCGCCCCTGCGCGAGCCGCACCAGCACCGCGGCGATCGTCAGAAGAATGACGAACAGGATCGGCATCCGTCCGGCATAGAGCAGCGCGTAGCCGACCGGCGACAGGATCGAGAGCTGCGCCAGCGCGGCCGCCCAGCCGCGTATCTGTTCACCCCTCAGGAGAAACAGCACAACCGAGGCGAAACCGAAGGAGAACAGCAGGTACCCGACATAGAGCAGCGCCGTGCGCTTGATCTCGATGATATCGATCAGGTCCGGCGCACAACGCAGCAGCTCCGCATATGCGCTGTTGCTGACGCCGCTCAACACGATGCGATCGAGCGCGATAAGCCCGATGCCGGCAATGCCGGCACATGACGAGACGCCGACGACGAGACTGAGCCGGTCCGGGCGTGGCGCCGGCTCCTCCGCGCGATTTACGAACCAGGCCCGAAAACACCAGGCGCCCGCCTGCTGGGCCAGGATGAACAGCGAAACGCCGATGCCCACGATCGCCAGCACCGCACCCGACGGCTGATTTGAATAATCGATCGGCCCGATCGCGATGACGACCAGAAGCACGCTCCAGACGGTGACGATGACGACCGTGGGCGAGGAGAATATCCGCGCTGACCTTGCAAGTTGCTGCATTCCACCTTCGGGATATTCGGGATGATCCGGCGCTGTGTAGCAAGGGCAATGCCGCGCCGCAACGCCGCCTGACAGACATGCAACGCCCGGTCGTCAGGGACAGAGCAGGTCGGCATCCGTCGGAAGACCGACCGCTTCGGTTACTCCGGGTTCCCGTCCTGCTTGTCGCATCCTGCGCAACGCCAGCGCCGACAGCGCAGCCAAAAGCGCGCCACTGGCGATGGTGCCGGACAATGCGGCGCCATGGATACCGAATGCGGGAACAAGGAGGAGATTGAGCAGAATGGCGACGATTGCGGCGCCGAGATTGCAGATCAACAGACTGGTATCGGCTTTCGCCGCATAAAGTGCATAGGAAGGAACATCGGCCAAAATCCGCAGCAGGACGCCCGGCAGCATCAGGAAAAACACGCCGACACTGGCCGCGTATTGGTCCAACTGCAGCATCGCGAGCAACGGCGTGATCAGTCCGGCGGCGAGCACCAGCATTCCGGCGGCGACGCTAGCGAGCGACCAGAAGAACGAGCGCACGGCCTTGCGGTAGGCGTCGGCGCCTGCAGACCAGGCTTCGATGATTTTGGGCAGGAACTGATGAGAGACCGAGGCGCCCAGCGACAGCATGCCGATCATGATCGTCGAGTAGAACGTGTAGATACCGAGCGGACCCCGGCCGACCCAGGCATCGATCATGAAGCGGTCGACATAGGAAATCGTCAGCGCGCCGGCAGCGGTCAGCAGGAACGGGCGCGCGACGCGAAGACCGTCGGCGATCCAGCTCCAGTCGGGACGCTTGTTCCTGAGTTCGCGCCACGGCAACTCGCGCAGCGAAAAGGCCGCAAACAGAATCGATGCCGCGCCGCCGAGGGCCCACCAGGTCAACACGGTTTCCAGCGAGCGGAACCCCGGAATCGCGAGCATCAGGGCCGCGATGACATAAACCCAGATTCCCCCGCGCAGGAATACGCCGATATAGGCGCGGACCGGCCGCGAGGTGATGATGAGAATGCGGGTCGCCTCGATCGAAAGGTGCTCCGTCGCGAGAATCAACAGGAACCACGCGACCAGTCTCGGCGAAAACAGACCGACGAGAACGGCCAGCGCACCCGCGAGCACCACGACGGCAAAAATGATCGCCGCGAGCACGAGCTGGTTTGCGATGATTTCGACGCGCCGTGCCGGGCTTGCCGGAACCAGTTCGCGCATCGTATGCGAGTAGAATTCGAGACCGAGCACGACCAGCGCGAAGGCAAGGGTCGCCGTGATCAAGCCGTACTCGCCCACCGCATCCGGAGACAGCGTGCGCGCGAGCAAGACCGACAGCAGAAAGCGGCTGGCGAGCGTAAGTCCGCGCAGCAACAGCACGGACATCGCCGCCACCAGTACGGGTCGTTTGATCCAATTCATCGACTGAGCTCGCATAGCCGGGTGGACCGAGCATGCTGACAAAGGCCGAAGATCGACCGCATCCCAGGCTTTTGGAAGAGGTGACAAGGCGAAGCCAATACCGTGAAGGATCGCAACTTCGCGGCGCCACCGAAAGCGGTTGAGCAAGGCCGGCTCACATCTCGTCTCCTCGACGACCAGCGAGGGCGGGACGTACCCTCAAGAATCGAGAGAGCCGGCGCCTCCTTGTCACGCGCCGACCGCCGGCGCGGCCCGGCCGGCGCTCCGCCGAGGTGCCGCAAGCAAATGTGAATCCAGCCCCTGGATGATCTTGGTGCAGCCATCGCACCGTGTTGTGCTGCGGCGATGCTCGCTGCCGACATATGAGTTCGTGAAGTGGTACCAAAAGTCCGCATTATAAACATCGGGCTTTCGATCGATGCGGCACTGGAAACCGATCGAGAGATCTTCCCAGGGCATCATATTGCTGATCACGTAGCCCAGGCTTTCCGCTCGCACCTTGATAAGCTTGATGCGCCTCGAGCCTTCGGCAACGGGTTCGTAGTTTCTGAAGCGAGTCTCGGCATCGGCCGCCGAGATGGTCGTCACAACGGGACGATCGCCGGAGAAATCGACATCGAATGCGATACCGAGCGGACTGAAGTCGCCATCCGTCAGTACCAGCAGCAGCCGAAAATCATCACGGAAGCCGCTCTCCTCGAAATACTCGACGACGGCTTCGGGCATCACTCCGCCAAATGCCAGACGATGCTGTTCGAGATAGTGCGAGACGTAAGCATCATCGACCTCATAGAGTTTGGAGCGGTCGATCCATTTGGCCGATATCCCGTCAGGGCCGATCGATATTTCGTCGGTCACTGTCGGATCGAAAGCTTCGGTATCCGCGACCATCTTCCCGACAAGCTCGAGCATTTCGGCCGCGGTATTCTTGCGGTTGGAGTCGCGCACGTCCCGGTCGCGGCTTGCCGATTCCTTGAAAAACCCCGCATAGGGCACGTAGACACGCGGCTTGACGATCTCGACATATTTCAGTGCAGCACTTGCCACGAATTTTCGACGACGTTCGACCAGGATGTCGCGATGTTCGGCAGAGTACATCTCGAAGCAAACGGGGTAGCCCGATGCTCCACCGGCAAAGCTCGTCATCAGCAGATCGATGTTGCGGGGCAACGTATGCCCGTTCAGGTAATTGGCGTCGACCGTAAGCAACCCCTGGAAAGCCCCGCCGGCAACGTAGAGGCCGCTGTCATCGCGGAAGTCACCCGACTTCAAAATCGCCAATGAAACGTCCGTTCCCGAGACCTGGTAGCCCACTCCAAGATCGAGCGGAACGACCGCACGGTGCCCGACCATGTCCAACATCGTCGTCACCGAACCGGATTGGAATGCAGGCACGATGATGGGCTTGTCCTTGGGTATCAAGCTCAGCGTTTCCAGATTGCAGTGATCCGGATGGTTATGAGATACGTAGATGAGGTCCGCGTCTCGCACGACGTCGAATACGTCATCCTTCGGAGCGAAGCTCGGCCACCACCCGGTCACAAAGGCCGGGCCGACCAACCACGGGTCGGTGACGATCTTGACGCCGCCGACCTCCAGTTCCACGCAAGCATGCGATAAAAGCCGCACCCGTGCCGGGGCTGCCGGGCCGGAGGACGGCAATTCGATTGAAAATTCCGGCAAGTCCACATGGAGAACGCCGGCCTTCACCTCAAAGGGAAGCACTCGCTTCTTTTCAGGGACATTCAGATAGCTGAGCGTATTGAGATCGAGGCGCCAGCCGTGCATCGGACAGACGGCGCAACCGAGATCGTTCCGAAGAATAAGCTTTCCGCCCGCGTGATCGCAGATGCGCGAGATGACAAAGGCCACATTGTTTCCGCTCGTCTTGCGGAAGAATATGTCGCCGACCGCGTGGATCCCCTCCGGATAGTCGGAGAGCGAAATGCTCAATGACCTTTGCTCCGAAATCCTGGGGGTGAGCGTTCCGAGTCGTGTCAGCATTGGACGTACCACTTGGCCGTTCTGCGATTTCAGCGGCTCATGAGCCGACTGAATAGCTGATAATGGGCGCAAATCAACCTGTCTGACGAAACCGCCCGGCGCAACAAACAGACAGGCAATCTGTTGTTAGCTGGCCGGCTGCGCTTCAACCTTCAAAGCAGAGCTTTTGGGCCTCATGAAAGCGGGCAGATATCGATTGAATGAGTCCACAAGCGATTGGACCGCCTGTCTGGCCTGCTCATCATTCGGATCGAAGTTCTTCCAGGTAAAGTAATTTCCGATTGCGCCCGCCGCGACCAGCTTCCGGACGATCTCCCGGCGCGCGACATCGAGATTTGCGGGTGGGCGCCATTTCTCGATCCGCTCCACGATGTGGTCGATTTCATTGAAGTTGCGCACGTGCAGGTAGTGTTCCTCATCCGCATAGTAGGCTTCGGTGACGACGGAACAAAGTCCGGCGAGCGCCGCCTGGTATCCAATCGTCCCCGTGAAGGTGACGCTGACGTCGCACCTCTCGATGAGATCGTTGGCGGCCACGTCGTAAGGTACGCAGGTGACGGACGGAATCCTCGACAGCCGCTGGAGAAGCTCTCGCTGTCGGAAGCCGAACTGCAAGGGATGATCCTTGATAAAGGTATGGTAGCCCGCGTTGCCCAGAACTTCACAATAGCGGACGACAGCATCGTCATGGGCGAGCATGTCCGGCGATTTCAGCCAATAGTCCAGCGAAGCTTCAGGAAACAGCTGCAAGGCCGCAAAATACGCGACGATTTTTGGGAACGGCGTCCAGCCTTGCCTGCCAGTCCTTCCTCAGAAGTCCGAGGGCAGCGACATCCCCCACTCTCACCTTGTGTTTCAACCGCTTCAAGGCATCGAGATAATGACAGTTGTAGCGGTCGCGCCTGAAGAAACGCCAGATGTTGAAGAAAGCTCCGCGCACGGCGAAGTAGACAAACACCTGCCAGAATTTTCCGAGCGAGAACTTCTTGGCATCCCTGACATAGACCGGTGCAAAATCCTGGCTGCACAGAACCGTCACAGCCTCGTCCAGCTCCTGCCGCAGACGGCTCGCGAAGTAAAGATGGCTGTCCCCGGTGCATGAAAAATGACCTGGTCCGGGAATGGTCGAAGTCGTCATCTCCAGGAAATCGATACCTCTGGACCGCGCGATGCGCTCCATCACGTCCATGACGTAGCGGTCCATGGTGAAGGTCAGGATCAGCCGGGGATCGAGATGGTCGAACGCGACCTCGATCGCCTGGGCCATTCCGCCGATCATCCTCATCGCGAGGTCGCGATCCAGGCTTCGCAGCACGCGGCAGCGCAGGATGATGTCCGCGCAGCCGTCCTCGCCGAAGCGCGCGATCGCCACTGAGGCGGCGTCGCCCTTGCCGAGAAAGCGATAGAAATCGTCGACCAGCGAATAGTCGCCGTCGCCGCGCATGATCGCTCAGCACGGTCACATCGGCGAAATCGATGCGGGACGCCAGATATTTCCACCAGGGTGTGGTGCTGTGGATCGTGAAGAAAACCAACCGGGGCATCAACGTTCAATCGCGCTCGAAGCCAGGAACGGACTGCTCGGCAGGTTGATGCAGCGCGCGTGCATGTCCTCGGCGACATCCAGCCGCGCGCGCGGGCAATCGCGGTACATCGCAAGCAGGTGCATCGGGGTCCATAGCGGGCGGGACCGAACGCCATGCGCATGCAGCTCGCCCAGCAGGCGGTCGCGCTCGCCGGCAAATTCGCCGTCCAGCACCAGCGTGTTGAGCCAGTAGTTGCCGCGCGCGCCCTCGGCCTCGCGGAAGATCCGCGCGCCCGCAACGCCGTCGAAGATCTCGAGATAGCGCTCGGCAAGCCTGCGTTTGTCCGCGAGAAATGCCGGCAGGCGCTCCATCTGGGCACAGCCCAGCGCCGCGTTGATGTTGGGCAGCCGATAATTGTAGCCGACCTCGTCGTGGTCGAACGACCAGGCGTGCGCCTTCTTCGCGGTGGTGGTGAAATGCCGCGCGCGGCGCGCGTACTCGTCGTCCTCGGTCAGGATCATGCCGCCGCCGCCGGTGGTGATGATCTTGTTGCCGTTGAAGGAGAGCACCGAGGAATGGCCGAACGAGCCGCAAGCCCGGCCCTGCCAGGTCGAGCCCAAGGATTCGGTGGCATCCTCCACCACGACAAGACCGTATTTGGCGGCGACCGCCAGCAGCGGCGCCATGTCGACCGGGTGGCCGAAGATATGCACCGGCACGATGGCGCGGATCGCGTGCCCGGTCTGCCGGTTCACGGTCTCGCCGCCGCGCGACGTCGCGATCTCCTGAAGATGCCGCTCCAGCGCGGCGGGATCGAGCCCGAGCGTCTCCCACGTCGAATCGACGAAATGTGGAATCGCGCCCGCATGGCTGACCGCATTCGCAGTCGCGACAAAGGTGATCGACGGCAGGATCACCTCGTCATTCGGCTTGACGCCTTCGACCAGCAGCGCGGCATGCAGCGCCGCCGTGCCGTTGACGATGGCGACGGCATGGCGGACGCCGGTCGCCGAGGTAACCATCTCTTCGAATTGCCCGACATATTTGCCGGCCGTCGACACCCAGCCGGTATCGATGCAATCGAGCACCAGCTCCCGCTCGCGCGCGCCGAACCGCGGCTCGTGCAGTTCGACCGGACGGGCGGCATCGGCGAGCACGGCGTCGACGGCGTCGAGAATTGCGCGCGTATCGAGCGCGGCAGGACGGTTGGAGAGGATGGAAGGACTGGTCATCGCGTCACAGATTGTAGACGTTCTCGCGATAGCGCGACAGGTTCCTGGGTTCGGTGAACCAGGCAATGGTTTGCTCGAGACCGTTGCGCAATCCTTCGAGGCCACTGATGCGGGGCGACCATCCGAGCAGCTTTTGCGCCTTGGCGTTGCTGGCGCAGAGCCGGTCGACCTCGCTGCGCTCCGGGCGCAAGCGCACGGCATCCTGCTCGATCTCGATCGTCGCGCCCATCAGCCCGGCGATCGTCCTTGCGGTATCGCCGATCGAAATCTCGAATCCGCTGCCGATATTGATGACCTCGCCGATGCCGGCCTTGCTCCCGAGCGCGGCGATGAAGCCGTCGACGGTGTCGGCGACGTAGTTGAAATCGCGGGTCGGATGGATGCTGCCGAGCTTCACCTTGCGGCTGCCCGCCGCGATCTGGGTGATGATGGTGGGAATCACCGCGCGCGCGGACTGCCGCGGACCGTAGGTGTTGAACGGCCGCACCACCGTCACCGGCGTGCCGAACGAACGCTCGAACGACAGCGCGATCTGGTCGGCGCCGATCTTGCTCGCCGAATAGGGCGACTGGCCCTGCAACCGGTGCTCCTCGGTGATCGGCACGAACTGCGCCGTGCCGTAGACCTCGCTGGTGGAGGTGTGCACGACATGGGAGACGTCGAGATCGCGCGCCGCCTGCAGCACGTTGAGCGTGCCCGTGATGTTGGTTTCGACGTAGGTGTCCGGCGAATGATAGGAATAGGGAATCGCGATCAGCGCCGCCAGATGCAGCACCGCGTCGCAGCCTTTCATCGCCGTGCGCACGCCGTTCGGATCGCGGATATCGCCGGCGAACACATCGAGCTGATCGCGAATCGCGGGGGCTGACGGAATCCAGCCAGCCGTGCGAGCCCTGGCTGTTGTAATGCACGAAGGCGCGAACGCCGAAATTGCGGCGAACCAGTTCTTCCGCGAGATGCGATCCGATGAACCCGGCGGCGCCGGTGACCAGCACTTTTCGCAAAGTTTGTGTTCCCCTGAAACCGTCAGGTTGCCGAAGTCGAGACGTGCCAGCTTCTAGACAGAACGGCGGGCCAGCGCCAGATCGAATGAGGCGATAAACGCACAGCGATTTCGAAACTTAGGGATGAGACGTCCTGCCGTTCCCGGCGGACCTTCACCTCTATCGATAACAATTTGAAATATCTATAATATTCCTCCCATGCCCGAAACCGGATGGCGCCGGACGGACGGCCTCGGACGGTTCAAAAGTTGCGGATCAGGTCGATCACGGTCCGCTGCTGCTCGCGCGTGATTTCGGCAAACATCGGCAGCGAGACAATGCGGCTCTGATCGGCATAGGCGTTGGGAAACTGCCCGGGCTGATGCTTGAAGCGGCCGTAGGCGGCGAGAAACGGGAGCGCGGTCGGATAATTGACCACCGTCTGCACGCCGTTGGCGTTCAGATGCGCCACCAGCGCGTCGCGCCGCGGGTGCCGGATGGTATAGAGATGATAGACATGGGCCCGGTCGGGCGCGACCTCGGGCACCACGACGTCCTCGATCTGGTTGAGCCCGTCGTCATAGATCTTCGCCGCCTGCTGGCGCGCTTTGGTCCAGGCGGCAAGATGCGGCAGTTTCGCCGACAGGATCGCAGCCTGCATGCCGTCGAGCCGGCTGTTGATGCCTTCGATCTGATGCTGATGCTTCACCAGGCCGCCATGGCGCGCCAGCATCGTCATGTGCTCGGCTAGTGCGGCGTCACCGGTGACGACCGCGCCGGCGTCGCCCATCGCGCCGAGATTCTTGCCGGGATAGAATGAGTAGGTTGCAGCCACGCCGAAGGTGCCGACCTGCTGGCCCTTGTAGCGTGCCAGATGCGCCTGTGCGCAGTCCTCGATCACCCACAGCTTGTGCTTCTCCGCGATTGCCATGATCGCGTCCATGTCGGCGGGTTGCCCGTAGAGATGAACAGGAATGATGCCGACGGTGCGCGGCGTGATCGCGGCCTCGATGGCTTCGGGGTCGATGGTGAAAGTCGAGCCGTCGGTATCGCAGAACACCGGGGCTGCGCCGGCATGCGTGATCATCGCCGAGGTCGAGATCCAGGAATGCGCCGTGGTGATCACCTCGTCGCCCTGCTTCACTTTGAGCGCTGCCATGGCGAGATAAAGCGCGTCGGTACCGTTGGCGCAGGATACGCAATGTTTGGCCTCGACGGCCTCGGCGAACTCGCGCTCGAAGGCGTCGACATAGGGCCCACGGATGAAGGCATTGTCGCGGATCACATTGGCGATGGCGCCGTCGATCTCGCTTTTGATGGTCTGATACTGCAGCTGCAGGTCAGCGAAAGGTACCGGCATCGAACATTCTCACTAGTGGAGCGGATTTGACGTTCGCTACAGTGTTAGCCGAGCATACGTCAAGCGAACGTCAAATCCAAAGCTCCACTAGATTCAATAATTTGCTAGTGGTCCTTTGATTCCAACATTCGCAAAAGCGCCCGCGGAAAGGGGATGCGAATGTTGGAATTCGGACCACTAGCGCAGCTTGAGCAGGCGCGCCGGGTTCCCGGCATAGCTGCCCGCCGCCATGATGTCCTTGGTTACCACTGAACCGGCACCGATGACCACATCGTCGACGATGCGCACCGGCATGATCGTGGCGTTGGATCCGATCGAAACCCGGTTGCCGATCACGGTCTCGCGCCAATGCTCTCTTTTCCCGTGCGCGGGGGCGCCGGTCGCAAAGGTGTCGTTGATGAACATCACGCCATGGCCGATGAAGCAGTCTTCTCCGATCGTCACCAGCTCGCAAACGAAGGCATGCGACTGCACGCGCGTGCGCGCGCCGATCACGGCCCCCTTCTGGATCTCGGTGAACGGGCCGACGAAGCAATCGTCGCCGATCCTGCATTCATAGAGATTGCAGGGCTCCATGACCTTCACGCGCGCGCCGAATTCGACGTCGCGGATGCTCACTTGCTTGATGTCGGGCGTCGTCACGAGACCACACCGAGCCGGCTTAGCCTCGGCGTGAAGTGCAGCGGCACCTCCTCGCCGGTCTCGATCGATTCGTAGAGCGCGGTGATCAGCTCGAGGCTTCTGCGTCCCTCGAGGCCGTCGACCAGCGCCGCGCTCTGGTTGGTCAGGCAATCGACCACGTGCCGGTAGTAGGCCTGGTGGCCGAAGCCATAGACATTGGGCGGGTTGACCGAGAACTTCTCGATCACGTCCTTGTCGAAAGGCAGTTCGTCGACGAAACGCCAGTGCCGGATCTGGTTGACCGCGAAACCCGCGATCTCGACCATGCCCTTTTCGCCGAGGATCGAGAGCGAACCTTCGAGATCGGTCGGCCGCGCTGCGGTGGTGGCCTCGATGATGCCCAGCGCGCCGCTCTTGAACTTCAGCGTGGCGACCGCCGTGTCCTCGGTCTCGATTTTGGCGAGCGCGGTGATGGCGCGGGCATGCACGCTGACGACGTCGCCGAAGAACCACTCGAGCATGTCGACATGGTGACTTGCCTGGTTGGTCAATACGCCGCCGTCATAGGCCCAGGTGCCGCGCCAGCTATCCTGATCGTAATAGGCCTGGTCGCGGCACCAGCGCACGCGGACCGTGCCGAGGATAAGCTTGCCGAAGCGGCCCGCCTCCAGCGCCTCGCGCGCCTTGACGACGGGAACATTGAAGCGGTTCTGCTTGACGATGAACAGCTTCACGCCGGCCTCGTCGCAGGCGCCGATCATGTCGTCGGCATCCTGCAGCCGCAGCGCCATCGGCTTCTCGACGATGGCATGCTTGCCGGCTTTCGCGCAGGCGATGACATGTTGCGGATGCAGTCCGCTCGGCGTCAGCACCGAGACCGCGTCGATATCCTTGCGCGAGAGAAATTCGTCCATGTCGTAATGAGCGGGAACACGGAATTTCGAGGCGATGGCATCGGCGCGCGGAGGAATTGGATCGCAGACCGCGATCAGGCGCGCGCCCTCGATGTGGTTGCCACCCAACAGGTCGGAGTGACGCTTTGCGATGCGTCCGCAGCCGAGCAGGCCAAATCTGATCATCCGGACGTCTCTCACAGCTTTCGAAAGACCCGGGCGCGTGCGGGTCGGCCGGCAGGTTCAATGGACCAGGTCGTTCTATATTAACAGAGGCGGTCGCGAATCAAGGCGCTTGACCCGCCCGGCCCCCAATTAACCCTTTATCGCGTGCTGGTCGCGAACTAGTGCCGCCGATCTGAAGTCCCTGACTTACTCGCGGCAAAATCGGGTTCAGGGACTTCAGATCGAAAGCGGCACTGGAATCATGGATTTGCTAGTGCCCATGACTTTTCGAAGTTCGTGAACGGTAGTGCGGAAATGGAGTACGAACTTCGAAAAGTGGGCACTAGCGGCGTCTCGATTGCAATTGTGCAGCCGGTGCAATTGAGCTACCGCAATCCGGCGCGCGAGCCTTGGCAGGACGGGAATGACTGACGGCGACTCCTTGAGCGGAGACCAGCTCAGGCTGATTGTTCTGAACTGCGTCTATCTTGTCGCATGCTGCCTGTCCATTGTCCTCACCGCGCTGGTGTTCCCGGAATATCATATTCTGTTCGACGCCAGGGGAGCGGCCGGAGCCATCATCGTCGTGCTGGTGTTTGCCGCCGCCATGCCGCTGTTTGCGCTCGCGCCGTTCAGTTTCGGCTACATGACCGGCTTCTATCTCTACATCATGGTCGCCGGCTATTTGTGGCTCAATGCGTTCTCGGAATTCGCCTACAATCACACGCTGACCGGGCTGTCCGCCGCGGCATCCGCGCTCGCGTTTCTGTTGCCCGCCCTGTTCATGTCCTCGCCGTTGCGCCAGATCTACGTGCTGTCGCCGAAGGCGATCGATCGCGTCCTGATCCTGATCCTGGTGCTCTCGGCGGCCACCATCGCCGTGGGCGCAAGCTACAATTTCATGTTCGTCGGCATCGAGAACATCTACGAATATCGCGAGAAACTCGACTTCCCGCGCACCCTTCTCTACCTGTTCGGAATAACCTCCACCGCGCTGTTGCCGTTCGCCTTCGCCATGTTCGTCGAGAAGCGCGCCCTCTGGCGCGCGGCGGCAGTGCTGCTGCTACTCGTGCTGTTCTATCCGGTCACGCTGACGAAGACCGCCTTCTTCGCCCCGGCATGGCTCCTCGTCATGCTGGCGGCGTCGCGGTTCCTCCAACCGAAGACCACCATCACGGTCACGATGCTGGTGCCCGTCGCGATCGGCCTCGTGCTGCTCGGTCTCTACAACACCGGCCTCATCAGCGTCCAGGCGGCGCCCTCCTATTTCAGGGTGGTCAATCTCAGGATGATCGCCATTCCGTCGCTAGCGATGGACTATTACAACTACTTCTTCGCCAGGCACGATCTGACATTTTTCTGCCAGGTCAGGGCCGTGAAGGCGACCATGGGCTGCGCCTATCAAGATGAACTGCCGGCCGTGATCTACAACGCCTTCGGCATCGGCGGAAACTTCAACGCCTCGCTGTTCTCGACGGAGGGTGTCGCCTCGGTCGGTCCGTTCTTTGCGCCGCTGTCGGCGCTCATCTGCGGCCTGATCTTCGGTCTCGGCAATCGCATGTCGGCCGGCCTGCCGCCGCGCCTGATCCTGATTTCGGGGGCGATGGCGGCGCAGACCTTCCTCAACCTGCCGTTGACGATCGGCATGGTGACTTATGGCGGCGCGCTGCTGTTTCTGCTCTGGTACGTTACGCCGCGCACGATCTTCGAACCGCGGGCATAGACCAACATGGCCGGTACGGCAGGCAACCCCGCGAAGGTTCCCTTCTTGAGGGATCGCTTCGCCCTCGCGCTGCTTCTGGGTTTCCACGTCATTATCTGGTGTGTGTCGTTAACGTACGTCGCCTACTTCTACGCGCCAACCTTCGTCGCCTTCAGCAGCGATCGCATCGGTCCGGCGATCCTGATCGCCGCACCCTTTGCGATCACGGTCGCGCTGTTTGCCGTCAGCCGGTTTTGCTTCGGCTATTTCCTCGGTTTCTGTCTCTACACCGTGATCCTTGGTTACCTCTGGCTGGTCGAGTTCTCGGTGTTCACCTACGACCATCGCTGGCCCGCAGTGTCTGCCGCGTTGTCCGGACTGTTTTTCCTGCTCCCGGCGCTGATACCTGCCTCGCCGCTTCGGCAACGCTTCACGCTGTCGCCGCGCGCTTTCGAGCACCTGTTGATGGCGATCCTTTTCGTCAGCGCAGCGATCGTCGCCGCCGGCGCGCTCGCCAATTTCAGGCTGGTCGGGATCGGCGAGATCTACGCGTTCCGCGAAG
Organism: uncultured Alphaproteobacteria bacterium; assembly: GCA_963821965.1. GTDB lineage: Bacteria > Pseudomonadota > Alphaproteobacteria > Rhizobiales > Xanthobacteraceae > Bradyrhizobium. The sequence goes on along the minus strand of CAWGFY010000005.1, from coordinate 814,113 downwards.
GTATCCACTTTTCGGCGCCGATGGGATATGCGATCGGCGCGACGTCGATGGTGTTGCTGCCCTTCGCCTTTTCCGGTTTTCTGTTGCGTGGTGCGCGCTGGCGCGCGGCGACCGCGCTTGCGCTGCTGTTGCTGTTCTATCCGGTCACCCTGACCAAGCTGACGCTGTTTGCACCGTTCTGGCTGTTGCTCCTGGCATTGCTGTCGAGATTCATCGAAATTCGGATGGCAATCGTGCTGTCGCTCGCCGCGCCGATCGCGATCGGCGTAGTGTTGGGCATGCTCTACAAAACCGGCACGCTCCCATATGAACTGGCCTTCCCCTATTTCGGCGCGCTGAATTTCCGGATGATCGCCGTCCCTTCCCTGTCGATCGACGTCTACAACGACTTTTTCGCCACGCACCCGGTCACGTATTTCTGTCAAATCTCGGTTCTGAAGGCGATTGTCGCGTGCCCGTACGGCGAGCCGCTGGCGCTGGTGATGGCCAACAATTACCAGCTGGGCAATCTCAACGCCTCGCTCTTTGCGACCGAGGGCGTCGCGTCAGTCGGAACTTCGCTCGCACCGATAGCGGCGCTGGCTTGCGGATTTGTGATAGCGCTGGGCAACCGCGCCTCCGCCGGTCTGCCCGCGCGATTCGTCCTGCTCTCGTCCGGCATGCTGGTGCAAGTCCTTCTCAACCTGCCCCTGACGATCGGCATGGCGACCTATGGCGGCGCGCTGCTGTTCCTGCTGTGGTACGTGACGCCGCGGTCCGTTTTCGACGAAAAATGAGCGGGCAAAGCTGCTTTTGCCGGCCAAATCCGCGTGCTACCACGGCGCAACATCAGACCAGCAAGGGGCGTGCATGCACAGCGTTTTGATCACCGGAGGCGCCGGTTTCATCGGCCAGAATCTGGTGCATGCCTGGCGCGCGGCGAAACCCTCCGACCGCCTGGTCGTGATCGACGCCATGACCTACGCCGCCAACATCCGCAGCCTCGAGCCGCTGATCGGGAGCGGCGAGATCGCCTTCGTCAAGGGCGATATCGGCGATGCCGCGCTGATGCGGCGTCTGTTCGACGAGAACAGCTTCACGCGCGTGGTGCATCTTGCCGCCGAGTTCCATGTCGACCGTTCCATCGTCGATCCCGGCGCCTTTCTGCAAACCAACGTGCTTGGCACCTTTGCGCTCTTGAAGGCCGCACTCGAGTCATGGCGCGCCACGGGCACGATGGAGAGCGCCCGGTTCCTTCATGTGTCGACGGACGAGGTCTACGGCTCGCTCGGCGCCGCGGATCCCGCCTTCACCGAATCCTCGGCCTACCGGCCGAACTCCCCCTATGCCGCCAGCAAGGCCGCGAGCGATCATCTGGTTCGTTCCTTTGTCGCGACCTATGGCATGCCCGCCCTGATCACCAATTGCTCGAACAATTACGGTCCCTATCAACATCCGGAAAAGCTGATCCCGCTGATGATCATCCATGCGCTGGAGGGCAAGCCGCTGCCGATCTACGGTGACGGCTCGAATGTCCGCGATTGGCTGCACGTGTCGGATCATTGCGACGCGCTGATGGCCGTGGTCGAGCGCGGCCGCATCGGCGAGACCTACAACGTGGGCGGCGGCAACGAGCGCAACAATCGCAACGTGGTGGGCGTGATCTGTGACACCATCGACCGCGCTTTCGCCGGTAACGCCGCGCTTGCAGCGCGTTTTCCGTCATGCCCGGCGGTATCCGGCCGCAGCACTCGCACGCTGATCTCGTTCGTGACCGACCGCCCAGGCCACGATCACCGCTACGCGATCAACGCGAGCAAGCTCACAGGCGAGCTCGGCTTCAACGGCCGCGTCGCCTTCGACGGCGGGCTTACACAGACCGTGCAGTGGTATCTCGACCATGAAGCCTGGTGGCGCGACGTCACCAGCGGCGCCTACAAGGCCTGGATCGACAAGAACTACGGTTACCGGATCGCGGTCTGAGGGGCCATGCGCATCCTCGTGCTCAATGCGGATTACCCGCGCTTCCTCGACTGGTTCTACGAACGGCAGCCGGAGCTGAAGACGGCCACCTATGCCGCGCAGATGACGGCGCGGAACGAGAGCCTGTTCGGCGTCGCCGATTTTTACTCACGCAACTTCACGGCACTTGGCCACAGCGCAGCCGAGATCCACGTCAACAATCCGTGGCTGCAATCGGCCTGGGCGCGCGAGCATGGACTGGGCGTCGAGCTCGCTGCGCCCTCGCCCAGAGGCGGCAGCACGATCCCCGGATGGCTGCAGCGCGCGGTCCCGCCCTTCAAGCCAATGCTGCGGCCGTTGGCGCGCAAGGTCGGCCTCAGTCCCAGGCTCGATTCCGCGGCAGAGACGATCCTGTTGGCGCAGATCGAGGCGTTCAAGCCCGATCTCATCCTCAACCAGGATGCGTTCCATGTCGACACCGCCCTGATGCGACGGATCAAGGGGATCGGCAAGCCGATCCTGCTCGGCCAGGTCGGCATCGCGCCGAGCCGCGGCGAGGACTGGACGGTCTACGATTTGATGCTGTCGCAGCTCGCGGCAACGGTGCAGCTTTTCAGGCGCGCCGGGGTGCGCGCCGAGGTCAACCACCTTGCCTTCGAGCCCGCCGTGCTCGAGGCACTACCCGCGAAACCTGCGCAGGACATCGACATCTCCTTTGTCGGCACGGTTTCGCCCGATCACAAGCAACGCATCGCCCTGCTCGAGGCCGTTGCCGCACGTCACCAGCTTGCGCTGTTCGGCAACCCGCCGCAGGCGCTACCGGCCTCCTCGCCGCTGCATCGCTGCTTTCGCGGCGAGGTCTGGGGCGCCGCCATGTACCAGGCCTTGCGCCGCTCGAAGATCACGCTCAATTCCCACATCGACATGGCCGGCCGCGAAGCCGGCAATATGCGGCTGTTCGAGGCGACCGGGGTCGGCACGTTCCTCCTGACCGACTTCAAGGACAATCTGCATACGCTGTTCGCGCCGAACCGCGAAGTCGTCGCCTGGCGTTCGGTCGACGATTCTCTCGTGGCGATCGGGCGCTATCTTGCCGATGACGGCGCGCGCGCGCAGATCGCGCAGGCGGGACAGACGAGGACCATGGCGCAGCACACCTATCGCCATCGCGTATCGGAAATTCTCGGTTTCGTCGATGGCAGGAGACCTCCGTCATGAAGCTGCCGCGCCTCGTCAAGCAGATCGGCAAGCACGTCGTGCAGACAACGCCACTTCTGCGCCGGCATATCCTGACGTCCACCGACTATGAGGTGCTCGGTGGCGTCGAAGACGCCCGACAGGCGCAGGCGTCGTCACTTGGCTGGCTCGCTTCACGCACGGTCGCGCGCCAGGAGCGCGCCTACCGCAATCTGATCGCGGCGATGAAGCGCGGCGAGCCCCGGCTCGACTTTACGGTGGCAGCGGAAGCCGTTGCCGCCACAGGTCCAGTCAAGCCGAGCCTGCTCGAGATCGGTTGCGGCAGCGGCTATTACTCCGACGTGTTCGCGACGTTGTTGCCGGGTGGCGTCACGTACACAGGGGTCGATTATTCGGCAGCCATGATTGACCGCGCCCGCGCGCAATATCCCGCCGTCCAGTTCGAGGTCGCCGACGCCACCCGCCTGCCCTATGGCGACGCGCGCTTCGACATCGCCTTCAACGGCGTCTCGCTGATGCACATCGTGGATTACGCGGCGGCAATCCGCGAGATGGCGCGCGTGGCCTCGCGCTATTGCATCCTGCACACCGTGCCGGTCTTCGACGACCACGGCACGACCTGGTTGCGCAAATATGCCTACGGCGCGCCGGTGGTCGAGATCGTGTTCGGGCGCGCCGAGCTGATGACGCTGTGCAAGGAGTCCGGCCTGCAGCTCGAGCGGACATGGCCATGCATCCCCTATGACGTCTCAGGCATCACGGGTCATCACTCGACCACCGAGACCTATCTGTTCTCCAAGCGTTGAAGCAGGCGCTTAGAGCGGCGCCACGATCGTCTTGACGAACGGGCTCACGACATTGTCGATCAACGCCAGTTCCTTGATCTGGGCCAGACTCGCCCAGCAGAACATCGCCATATCGGTCTCGATCACGCCTTCGTCGTCGAGGAACGCGATGATGTTCTCGTTCGATTTGCGCCAGAACCGGCCGCCTTCCTCATTGTGCTCGGCGCGGTAGACGAAACGCACGCCCTTCTCGGCCGTCAGCACCTCCACCATCGGCGGACGTTTTCCCGCGTGCGCGCGGCGGATGTTGGACCAGGTGCTTTGGATGGTCGGCGAGAACTGGATCGTCCCGATATTGCCGGGCTCGGGCTTGCCGTTGAGCAGGAACTGCACGCCATCGACCGGCGTCTCGCGCGCCAGCAACGCCAAAATGCCGCCCTCTGGCTGGGTGTAGATCGGCTGGTCCCATGAGGCCACCTCGCGCAGATCGCCGCTCTCGATCCGCACGCCTTCGACGCCGAAAAACTGTCCGCTCTTGTGCCGCACATTGCCGCGCGCGTCGCGCGACCAGCCGCGCACCTCGTCGAGACCGATCAGGTCGGCCTTGAAGTGGATCTCATTGCGCTTCCGCTCGCGCCAGGCCAGCAGCGGCGCCGCATCCTTTGGCTCGATGGCGCGCGATGCCGCGAGGCGCTCGCGAAACCAGTCGAGATGGTCGCGCCCCGCCATCAGACGACGTCCTTCAGCACGTCGATGACGGTCTCGACTTCCTCATCCTTCAGGTGCGGATACATCGGCAGCGAGAAAATCCGCCGTGCCTTGCGCTCGGTGACCGGGAATTGGCCTTCGCGATAACCGAGATCAGCGGTGCCGCGCATGGTGTGGACCGGCCAGCGATAGGAGACGTTGCAGTTGATATCGCGCTTGGCCAGCCGCTCCAGCACGCCATCGCGGTCGGAGGGATGCTCGACGACGTAGACGTAATAGGTGTGGCGGCTGTGGGCGTTTTCCCGCGGCAGCGCGAGCCCGGTTCCGGCGAGCGCCTGATTGTAGCGCGCGGCGATCGCGCGGCGGCGTTCGATCCAGCCCTCGATGCGGGGAAGTTTCAGCGACAGGATGGCGGCCTGCACCTCGTCGAGGCGCGAGTTGTAGCCGTGCCGCTCGGAATAATACTGCGTCTCCATGCCGTAGAAGCGCAGGCTCTTCGCGAGCTTGATGGCGGCCTCATCGTTGCTCAATACCATGCCGCCGTCGCCATAGGCGCCCAGCACCTTGGTCGGATAGAACGAGAAAGCCGAGGCGTGACCGACGCTGCCGGCCTGGTGGTTCTTGTAGAGTGCGCCTTGCGCCTGCGCGCAATCCTCCATCACCTTGAGTCCGTACTTCTCGGCCAGCGCCATCAAGGGATCGAGATCGGCGCACTGGCCGTAGAGATGCACGGGAATGATCGCTTTGGTGCGCGGGGTGATCGCGGCCTCGACCTGAACAGTGTCGATCAGAAAATCGTCGTCCCTGATGTCGACGAAAACCGGCGTAGCGCCGAGCGTGCGGATCGCCGACACCGTCGGCACCGCCGTGTTGGGCACGGTGATGACTTCGTCGCCGGACTTCACGCCGATGGCTGCGAGCGCGATATAGATCGCATCGGTGCCGCTGTTGACGCCGACACCGCCCGCGACGCCGAGGAAGGCGGCCATCTCGCGCTCGAACTTGATCCCCTCCTGGCCGAGGATCAGCCGGCCCGAACGGAACACGCGATCGACGGTCGCGAGGATCTCCTCGCGCAACTCGTCATATTCCCGAAGGTAATCCCAGACGTTGATCGGCATCGTTCTCTCAGGCTCGTTCCAGCGCGTTCGCGATCATCGCGCGACACTCGGCATCGGCGAGCAGATCGCGATAAAATCCCTCGTAATCGCCGCCGGCCAGAGCGCCGGTCACCGCCTCCAGGAATTTTGCGAAGGTATCGGCCGCTTCTGATGTCACGACGCTTTCGGCATTGCGGATGCGCCGGCGCCATTCCATGCGGTGATCGGCGGGCACGCTGAAGACGCGCTCTGTTAACACAGACCCCGAGCGTCCGACAATGAGCAGGCGATTCTGGTACTCGCCCTCGAAGCTGAAATGGCCGGAGAAGGCCGCGCCATTATGCAGCCGGGCCAGCACCGAAAATCCCATGTCGACCCGGGTCTCGGGATGAACGCCGCCGGCGAGCGCGGCCACCTGCGACGGCGGGCCGCCGCCGAGCAGGCGCATCGTTGCGGCGGCATAGGGCCCCATGTCGAGCAGGCAGCCGCCTCCGAGCTCGCGATGGTTGCGGAAGTTTCCGATCGGCAGCGGCGGAATGACGAACTGGGCGTCGACGATCGCGAGCGGCCCCTGCTCCATGATGAAGCTGCCGAGCGCCTGAAATTGGGGATGACAGCTGAACACGGTCGCCTCGGCGAGCAGGCGTTTCCCGCGCCGCGCCTCGGCAACCACGCGCTCTGCGGCTTCGCACGCGATCAGCGCCGGCTTGTCGACGATGACATGCTTGCCCGCGGCAAGTGCCGCCATCGTCCACGCTTCATGCATGGCGTTCGGAAGCGAGAGATAGACGACGTCCGCGCCGCTCTCGCGCAAGGCGCTCTCGTAGTCGGAGAAGAAGCGGCCCTGCTTCGGCCAGGACACGGGCGCCTTGCGGCTTCTGCTCGCGATCGAAATCTCGCTGATGGCAGCTACGGCGGCCGCTGCGGGAATCACCCGCCGCTCGGCGATCGAGGAAAATCCGAGGATCAGCAGGCGCATTGGACAGGGCGTCCGGCGGGATGAGGTGAGATCAACGTGTCACGGGCTTCGGAACGGTGATCGTCCGCCCGGTGACGATGTCGAGGCCGCGATTGAGCATTCCTCTCATGGAACGCAACACGTTGACCACGCGGTCCTGTGGCGCGCCGACCGAGGGCCTGCGAATGGTGTCGGTGCGCTCTCCCTCGAGATAGGGCGCGACCAGCGCCTCCGAATTGCAGAGAACCACGGTATAGGGCTCGTAGATCCGGTGCCGCATGACGTCCGTAAACGGCGCGTGATACACCCGATGGCTGTTGAAGTAGTGCCGCCCGCGGCGCCTGACGCCGTAAAAATGAAAGAACAGCAGCGGGTAACGGTCTTCGATCCGCACCGATCGATCCCGCCACTCGACGCGCACATCCTCGAGATTCCATGGCGCCAGATTGGCGCCGAGATGGCCGATGACGTGAACGTTCTTGAACAGCTCGGGTAGCCGGTCGAGATAGCGCTGGTCGGCGAAGCGGTCGCCTTCGACCCGGTCGTAGCACCACTCGATGCAGCGTTCGCGCCACCAGCGCAATGCGGCGAACCCTTCGTCGCAGCGCCGGACGCTGACCCAGCCGACATTGTAGAGCCCGAACCGGCGCTGGTCGGCGAGGCGACGGGTGAAGCGATGCGGAACGATGCCGAATGCGGCGTCCTTCATCTCGTCATAGATCGGATCGGGCGGGGCGAAGAAGAACAGGTCGCTGTCGAGATAGGTCACCCACTCGGCGTCGCGCTCGTTTTCCAGCACGTGCAGCATCCAGGCCGCGGAGCAGGTGAAATAGTATTCGATCATGCTGCGCGTCGGCCGCGTCGCGGCGACCGCGGGATCGGCGGTTTCGAAATCCGCCAGCCGCCGGGCCACCAGGTTCGGGAGGTTGAGTGCGGTCAGCGTCCGGTAGCAGGCTTCGCTCAGGCACAGCACCCAGAGTCGGGCCCCTGGGGCATGCTGCTGCAGCGATTGATGGAGAGCGAGCCCGCGCGGCAGGTAGTTGTGGTCGAAATAGGTGCAGTAGACGCGGTTCAGCATGATCGACGTGTCAGTCACCCCGCGTCACGCGCGGTCGAGAGCGAATGCGGTTCACGACCCGCGCCATTGAAGCCCCTTCTATAGGAGCGGTCAAAAACGCGCAATGAGGTCCTCCTAAATTGTTGAAATACCGTGCGTAAACTTCATCGGCGAAAAGCATTGCCAGCGCCGGAAAAGGTTAAGGCCGCAGCGAGAAATCAGCTTGTCTGATCCCGAAAAGCGATTGGAGAACACCGCGTGCGCGTGCTAACGAAGCCGCTCGCGACGGGCGCGGCACACCACCTCAAAGACCTGACGTATGAACCGCAAGGGCATCATTCTGGCGGGCGGCCGCGGAACACGGCTGCATCCGTTGACGCTGGCGACCTCCAAGCAGTTGCTGCCAGTCTACGACAAACCGCTGATCTATTACCCGCTGACGACGCTGATGCTGGCCGGCATCCGCGAGTTTCTGATCATCACGACGCCGGAGGAAATCGACCAGTTCAAGCGACTGCTGGGCGACGGACGGCGCTGGGGGATCGAGCTCTCCTTCGCGATACAGCCGCATCCGGGCGGCATCGCCGAGGCGTTCCTGATCGGCCGCGACTTTCTCGCAGGCCACCCGTCGGCCCTGATCCTCGGCGACAACATCTATTACGGCGACAATCTGCGCGTCATGCTGCAGAATTCCGCGAAGCAGACGCGCGGCGCGACCGTGTTCGCCTGCTGGGTCCACGACCCCGAGCGCTACGGCGTGGTCGAATTCGATTCCGGATATCGCCCGTTGAAGATCATCGAAAAGCCGAAGGCGCCGAAATCGAACTATGCGGTGACCGGCCTCTATTTCTACGACGAGCGCGCGGTCGAGGCGGTGCGTGACTTGAAGCCGTCGGCCCGCGGCGAACTCGAGATCACCGACCTCAATCAATGGTACCTGGACCGCGGCGATCTCCACGTCGAGCGTTTCGGCCGCGGCTATGCCTGGCTCGACGCGGGCACCCATGACTCGCTGCTCGAAGCCTCGCAATTCATCCAGATCATCGAAAAACGGCAGGGCCTGAAGATCGCCTGCCCCGAAGAGATCGCCTTCCTGCAGGGTTTCATCGACGCCGAGCAGCTGTTGAAGCTAGCCGAGCCGCTGAAGAACACCGGCTATGGCCAGTACCTGATCCGCCAGGCCGGAATGCGGTAACTCAAATCCGCGACAGCGCAGCCGACAGCCTCTCGCGGAGTTGCGCGCGCAGCAGCGGCGCCGCGAGGATCGCTATCGCGGCGAGCCAGATGGCGCATTCGGCGACGAAGTGGGGCAGTCCGCTGCCAGGCACGAGACGGCCGATCGCCTCGCCCAACGCGGCGCCGGCCGCAACGATCGTTGCCATCATGGCAGCGAGCATCAGCGCGTAGCGCACCGGCCGGCGCAGGGTTTCGCCCACGATGACGACGGCGAGAAAACCCGACTGCGCGACCAATTCGCTCGCGATCATCGCAATCGCCGCGCCGAGCGGACCCGATCGCGGAATCAGCAGCAAGGCGAGAACGACGAACAGCACGAGCTGCGCCGACTTGGCGCGCAGCAGCAACGGGCCGCGGTTGCTGTAATTGGCATAGCTCATCGCCAGCAGCGCGGGCGTTGCGGCGCAGGTGCCGATCAGCAGCGTGACCGACAATGTCGCGTCATAGGGAATTGCACCATGGGTCCAGAGCGCGAAAAAATCCCGCCAGAACACCAGCGCGCCCGACGTCGCCATGGCGGCGACCATGACCAGGATCACCGATCCCCTGACATACAGCCGTTGCAGGCTGTCGCGCGCCCCGATCGCGCGGTCGTGCCCGAGCTCGGCGGCTAGCGGCAGCGTGGTCTGATAGCTCACCTGCCGCAGCAGATTGACGATGGTTCGCGTCAGGCTCCACTGCGCGATGGCGATGCGATCGGTCACGAAGAAGCCGATCAGAAGCACGGAGAGATAGCTCAGGCCCAATTCGACAAAGTTGGTAACCGAGAACGGCAGGGCGCCGACCAGCTGCGCGAACGACCAGCGCAGGGAAATCCCGCCGCGGACGCGCCCGAGAAACGGGAATTGCCGGCGCACGTCGATGACGGTGAGGAAGATCGCGACCGCGACCTGGCCTGCAACGAACGCAATGGTCACGACCAGAAGGCTGCCTGTCGCCACGATCCCGATGACCTGACCGATCTGTCCAATCGCAAGGCCAAGCGCCTGCAGGGAGCCGATGCGTCCGTAGAGCCCGCGCGCACGATAGAGGGCGGACACGAGATTGGACGGAATCATCACCACCATCCCGATCGCCATGATGGCGAACGACAGATCGAAGCGAGGTTCGGACGAAAATCCGAGTGCACGGGACGGGGCGACAGCGCTGAATATCGCCAGCATCGCCGTGATCAGCAGCGCGGAATAGACTGCATAGAGCCGGAGCATCGCACCGTAGAACCGGTCGGTACGGCGATCGCAGTCGGCGCGCGGCTTAAACTGAAGAAAGCGGTTCAACGACCAGGCATGCAATCCGGCGTCGAGCGTCAGCACCAGCATGCCGGCGGCAAAGATCGCGAGCCACGCCGACAGCGTCTCGCCGCTCCAGTATTTCAGGAACAGCGGAATGAGGACGATCTGCTGCGTGAGCGCGAGCACGAGCCCGGCGACGTTGGCGGACCACCCGCCGAAAATTCGACGTGCGCGGCTCGAGGTGAAAGACGTCACGCGTCCTCTTAAGGGTTTTAACGACCCCGCGCCGCGCTCGCTGGACACCCACGGCCGGTGTCGGTACAGAGCCATATTGTGCCGGGCTCGATCAGACAAGGACTTTGACCGGTCGTGTCGACCGTTCCTGCATCGCATCCCGGCGCGAGATTTCGAAAGTTCGGCAGATGTTTGCGCGTGCGGCCCATTGCGACGTGACACCGAGAGATCGCCCGGTGCGGCTGGCCGGTTATGCCGCGCGCCAGACGCCGGTCTCCGCCGTCCTCGACACCATCGAAATCGCCGCTTTGCTGCTGGAGGGCCGCGGCAGCCGCTGCCTGATGCTCGCCTTCGACCTGATGATCGTCGGCGCGGAGCTTGTCGATTTGATCCAGTCCCGGCTGGGCCAGCTCGGATTCCGGCCCAACGAGGTGATGATGCTGGCGTCGCACACCCATTGCGCGCCCGCCACCGATTCCGCCTGCGCACGCCTCGGCACGCCCGACCTGCAATTCATTCACGATGCCGTCGCCGCTGTGGAGGCGCTGGTGCGCCGTCTGCTGGGGGAACAGCCGCGCGACATCGTCCTCGAGATTTTTCATGGGGACCTCGACCACGCCGTCAATCGCCGCCGCTACTGGCCGTTCCCGACCTGGGACAGGACACAGGGACTGCAATGGGCCAGCGTGACCTTTTCGCCCTACCCGGCCGGTCCGCGCGACGAGCGGGCGACCGTCATCCTGATCCGGGCGGCGGACGACCGCGCGCCGCTCGCGGCTTTCTCGCATTATGCCTGTCACCCGACGTCGGTCGTCCCCAACGAGGTCATCAGCGCCGACTATCCCGGCGCGATCCGCGGCCTGCTGCGTGCGCGCTTCGGCAAAATCCCCTGTCTGTTCGTGCCGGGCTTTTGCGGCGACGTCACCCCGCGCCTCGTACCATCGGTTCAGCCGCAAACCTTGCGCGAACGCTTCGCCAAGCTGCGGCGCATGGTGATCGCCGGCTACATGGTCCCGACCGTCACCTCCGCCGACTCCGTTGCGTGGCGCGAAAGCCTCATTGCCAGGCTCGACGCGATCATGACCGGCGCTCCATTGCAAGCACTGCAGCCGGAGCGTTTGCGAACGGGATCGTCGGCCATTCCGCTCGGCGCATTCTTCGCGGGTACCGCACCCGACAAGAAGCTGACCGTCCGGATTCTGCGGCTCGGCGATGAGCTTGAAATCTTCGCGCTGTCGGCGGAGCCGACGGTGGAATGGCAGACCATTCTCGACGACGCGGTTCCCGGCTCCCCGCAAGCCATTCGTCTCTACACCGGCTATCTCGGCGACGTCTTCGGCTATCTGCCGACGGCCAGGCAGGTGACGGAGGGCGGCTACGAGGTCAACGGTTTCCAGTCGCTGTTCGGGATGTCGGGCCGCTTCGATTCGAACCGGATTCTTGCCGCCGTAACCGGCTGCGTCCGGTCAGCCATCGAGAATCTCGAACGCGCGGACGATGGCGCGGTCACACGCGCCGGCACAGGATGACGCTGCCATGTCCGGGCCGATCCGTAGCGGAGTGAAACGCCTTGCCCAGAAGCTCCTGGGGCAGGACGATTTGCGCGGGTTCGTACGCAAACAGAAACTGCGGCTGGCGAAGCGGATCTATCGCCGCCCGATTGTGATCGCGGAGTTGCGGCAGCAACTGATTGATCTCGGCGTCACACGCGGACGGACCGTCTGGATTCATTCGTCGTGGAACGAGTTCTACAACGTGCCGCTCAAGCCGACCGAAATGATCGCCCTGCTGCGCGACCTGATCGGACCGGACGGCACGCTGGCGATGCCGGCCTTTCCGATCGACCAGAATCCCGACAAGGTGTTCCTCGTCGACAGGGCTCCCACCTATACCGGCATGCTGTGCGAGATCTTCCGCCGCAATCCCGAGGTCAAGCGCAGCATTCACCTCAATACGTCGGTCTGTGCGCTCGGCCCCGGCGCAGACTATTTGCTGAAGGACCATCACAAGACCGACCTGCCGTGGGGCGAGAACACGCCGTTTTGCCGGCTCGCGGAGCTCGACGCGCGCATGCTCGGGCTCGGGGCCGGTTTCGAATACATGACGCTGATGCACACCGTGGAATGCCTGCTTTACGACGAGGTTCCGTTCTTCCGCCAGGTGTTCGACGGCACCATCAAATATCGCTGGAAGCGGGCCAACGGCGAGACCGGCGAGCATGAGTACCGGCGCAGGATCGGCGACATCCGGCCGCTGCGGCTGCGGCACTATTTCTTTCCGGACGTCTGCGTCGATGCGAAAATATCCAACCTGCGGATTCTTGCCGGCGACGCCAAACCGTTCATCGCACGCGCGGTCGAGCTTGGTCGCAAGGGCATTACCATGTATATCGACCCCGCGCCGAGGCCGGAGCTTTTCCGGCCGCGCAGCTGAGAGATTGCATCCTTCAACGAAAGTCCCCAATCGCGGCCGCCGATCGAAAGATGCAGTCACCAGACACAATTCCGTTCAACCGGCCCTACGCAACGGGCAACGAGCTCGCTTACGTCACCGAAGCGCAGCGCCAGAGGCATCTGTCCGGCGACGGCTCCTTCACCAGACGCTGCCACCAGTGGATCGAGCAGCACACCGGCTGCGCCAGGGCGCTGCTCACGCAGTCATGCACGTCGGCGCTCGACCTCGCCGCGCTGTTGCTGGATCTTGCGCCCGGCGACGAAGTCATCATGCCGTCCTTCACTTTCGTCTCGACGGCGAATGCCTTCGTGCTGCGGGGCGCCATCCCCGTCTTCGTCGACATCCGCGAGGACACGCTCAATCTCGATGAAAGGCTGATCGAGGCGGCAATCACGCCGCGGACGCGGGCGATCGTGCCGGTGCATTATGCAGGGGTCGCTTGCGAAATGGACGCGATCGCCGCGATCGCCGCGCGGCACGATCTGCGAATCGTCGAGGATGCGGCACAGGGCATCATGGCCGGCTACGAGGGCCGCCCGCTCGGCGCCATCGGCGACGTCGGCTGCTTCAGCTTTCACGAAACCAAGAACGTCATTTCCGGCGAAGGCGGCAGCCTGCTCGTCAACGATCCCGGGCTGGTGCAGACCGCCGAGATCATGCGGGAGAAAGGCACCGACCGCGGCCGGTTCTTTCGTGGCGAGGTCGACAAATATACCTGGCAGGACGTCGGCTCCTCGTTCCTGCCGAGCGAGATCACGGCGGCGTTTCTGTGGGCTCAGCTGGAGCAGGCCGAGCGGATCACGGCCGACCGGATCGCGATCTGGCGCCGCTATCACGAGATGCTCGCCCCGCTCGAGCAGCGCGGCGTGCTGCGGCGTCCGGTCATTCCGCCCGGCTGCCAGCACAACGGGCACATCTACTACATCCTGCTCGAGACCGCCGACGAGCGCAGGCGCGTGCTCGCCGACCTGAAGGCGAAAGATATTCATGCCGTGTTTCACTACGTCCCGCTGCATTCTTCGCCCGCCGGGATGCGGTTCGGCCGCAGCGCGGGGGACCTGGCGATGACGACATCGCAGGCGGAACGGCTGGTGCGGCTGCCGATGTGGCTCGGACTATCGGAATCGCAGCAGCAGCGGGTCTGCGAGGTCCTGCGCGCGATCCTGCTGAACTAACCTTGAAAAGTCAGAGCCCGTCCGACTCGCCGTTCTTTGGCGTGTGACGCGGCACAAACGGCGCATACGAGCTATCCTGGACGCCCGCAACCGGCACGGCCGGCATGGTGGGCTCGCCGGCGGCTGCATTGGCTTCGGGCGCCGCGGAGGCCCCGTCGGGGCGCTGGAGCGCCAGCGTCTCGCTGAGATCGTCTTTTTTGAAAGTGACTTCGCGGCTTTCCACGCCGCTCAATTTCCAGCCGCCATGGCTTTCGCCCGGCCGCAGGCGGACGACCTTTTGGGTGGCGCGGTCGAGGAAAACGGCAATCGCCTCGCCTACGCCCACGACGGCGCCAATCAGCGCCAACGGCGGATGCTCCGCCTTGGGCGGAGCCGGTGGCGGGGCAGACGCCAGCTCCGGGGCCGGAGCCACCACGGCGGGCTGCGGGGGCCGGCGCGAGGCCGAGAAGATGGGGCGGCCCTGGGTCGCCGTCAGCGCCGATAGCGGCACCGCCCACAGCGGGTTTCCGCTCGGCAGCACCTTGGCGGGCTCCGCCTTGGGCCGCGCCAACGGCTTGAGGCGACCGACATCGACCGCATCCGGGCTGCGGTCATCGGACAGGATGTCTGGCGTGGGCGAGGTAGCGGCGCGCAGGCCCTGCGACGGACCAAGCACCTGCAGCGCGCCGGCCAGCAGCGCCGTTGCCGAAATCTGTAACCCCCTGCTCATGTTTCCCTGCCGGCCGCAGCCTCCGTCACGGCAATCTAGCCCGAACGCCCACGGCCGGCAACGCCGTCAAAAATCCCGGCCGCGGCTGTAAGATCACACCGGCCCGCAGCCGCGCTCTCGGGAACTTTGCCGACAAATTGTTGCCCAATGGCCACGCTTCCCGAAATAGTCGCCGCAACGAACACGACCCGGGTGAAACCGTCGCTGCAAGCGTTGCGTGCAGCTTCGGCGACATGGAAAAATGGGACAAATCAGTGCGGTAGCGTCCACGATTTCTTGTCGCTCCCCGGATTCCTCGACCCGAGCTTTTGAGCCTGCGCCATGAACGCTCCGAAATTCCCTGAACAGCACAGTCAGCGGGGATTGCGGACGGTGACACGCCATTGCCTGGCAATTTTGCTGGCAAGCACAGCGCTCGGCGTGTCGGCTCGCGCGCAGGACGCGACATGGAGCGGCGGCAATGTCGGCGACCCCAACGAGTGGGACGAAAGCAACAACTGGACGCCGGCTACGATCCCGAGCGGAACAGCAACTTTCACCAATAACGGCGCTCCAACAAGTGTCACGGCGACCGGCTCCGTATCGGTCGGCGCCATCTTCTTCACCGGCGCGCCCAACAACGCGCCGGCCTACACCATCGACATGGACGACGTCACCCTTATCAACGGAACGGGCGTCACCAATCATTCAACTAACACGCAGACGTTCAACATCAACAATACGGCGGTGTTTCTCAATTCCAGCTCTGCGAGCGCAGGCACCGGTCCGGTCACTTACAACAACAACGGCAGCATCAATTTCCAGGATACGAGCACAGCCGGCAACGCCCACATCTTCAACGCCGGCGATCTTGAGTTCAATGTCAGCAGCACGGCCGGATCGGCTCAGATCACGAATGACGCCACGCTGAACTTCAACGACAACGCGTCTGCCGGCACTGCAAACATTTTTAATTCCACCACGGGTTTCACCAGCTTCAACCTCAATTCTTCGGCCGGCTCGTCCACGATCAACAACAACAACTCGCTGCAGTTCAACAACTCAGCCACTGCCGGCTCGGCCAACATCACCGGCCAGACCGGTTCGACGACGACCTTCAACAACAATGCCACGGCGGGCAGCTCGACAATCACCCTCAACAACGACGCCACGCTGACCTTCAACAACTCCAGCAGCGCGGGCAGCTCCACCATCAACTCCTCGCTGGTCGGCAGCACCATCACCTTCAACGACACGAGCACCGCGGGCAGCGCCAACATCGTGCTGAAGGAGTCCAATCTCGTCTTCAACAATTCGGCAAGCGCCGGCTCGGCTGTCATCACCATGCCGGATGCGACGCATCCGGGCACGATCACGTTCAACAACACGAGCACCGCCGCCAACTCGAATATCACGGTGGTCGGATCGCTCGGCATTACCAGTTCGCTCAGCTTCCTGGATTCCAGCACCGCGGGCAACGCCACGATCACCAACAATCCCGGTATCGGCAGCGGCGGACAAACCATATTCGGCACTCTAGGGGGCACCGACACCGCCAACGCCGGAACCGCTCACATCACCAACAACAGTTCGGGCACCACGAGCTTCCTTGCCCAGACATCGGCGATGAATGCCACCATCACAAACAACGCCGGTGGCGGCACCAATTTCCAGGATCAGAGCACCGCGGCGAACGCCACCATCATCAACAACAACGGTGGCACGACCACGTTCGGCGTTCCGATCGTCGGCACCGATACCGCCACCGCAGGCAGCGCCAACATCACCAACAACGCCGGTGGCACGACGGAATTCACTGCGGCTACCACGGCCGCCAACGCCGTCATCACCAACAACGCAGGTGGCTTCCTGCAGTTTGGCGATTCCGGCATCGGGTTCTCGACCGCCACGGCGGGTAATTCCATCATCACCAATAACGGCACGACCAGCTTCAATGCCTTCACGACCGCCGGAAGCGCCGTGATCACGACCAACAGTGGCGGCAACGTCTTCTTCTTCGACCGCAGCACCGGCGGCAATGCTCGCTTCATCACCAATGCCGGCGGCACCTTCGACATGTCGGGATTGACCTCCGGCAGCATGACCGCGGGCTCGATCGAAGGCGCGGGCAACTACATCCTCGGGTCGAACACGCTGACGGTCGGCAGCAACAATCTGTCGACCACGGTCAGCGGTGTGATCTCCGGTCCCGGCGGCTCTCTCACCAAGGTCGGCACCGGCACGCTGACGCTGACCAACATCGAGACCTACACCGGTGTTACGACCGTTAACGCCGGCACGCTGGTGGTCAACGGCTCGACTGCGAGTTCGGCCACTACAGTCGACGGGAGCGGAACGCTGTCCGGCACCGGCACGGTCGGCGACACCGGTGTTCTCCCCGGCGGAACGCTCGCCCCGGGTCCGCTCAACGGTATTGGAACGCTCACTGTGGCCGGCGGGCTCGCCTTCACCGCGGCGTCGACCTACAAGATCCAGGTCAACTCCACGAGCAGCAGCCTTACGAACGTGACGGGCACCGCGAACCTCGGCACCGCGACCGTGAACGTCAATTACCTGAGCTCGACGCTGCAGTCGCAATACACCATCCTGCACGCGAACGGCGGTATCATCAGCACCTTCAATCCGACCGTGGTGTCCAACAATTCCAACGTCACCTCGACGCTGACCTATGACGCCAACAACGTCTTCCTCAATACCCAGTTGAACTTCACCCCGCCGGGTGGCGGCGGTGGAGGCGGCGCCGGCCTCACCATCAACCAACAGAACGTCGCCAATGCGCTGACCAGTTTCTTCAACCGCACCGGCAGCATCCCGATGGCGTTTGCGTCGCTCAGCCCGCTCGGATTGACGATCGCTTCCGGAGAGCTCGGCACCGGCATAATCCAGTCCTCGATCAAGGCGTCCGACCTGTTCCTCAATTTGCTGCTCGATCCCACCATCGCCGGCCGCTCCGGCGGCTTCACCGCCTCGAGCGTGACGCCGACCGGCTACGCCGACGAAGAGGCGCTCGCCTATGCGGCGCGGCGCTCAGGGACCGCGACTGACGCCTTCGCCATGGCAACCAAAGCGCCGCCGTTGGTCCCCTTGCACCGCTGGAGCGTCTGGGCCTCCGGCTATGGCGGCTCGGAGACTGTGGGCGGCAACGCCGTGGTCGGCTCACAGGACCTTACGGCGCGCGTCTGGGGCGTGGCGTCGGGTGCCGATTACAAGATCTCGCCCGACACGCTGGTTGGCTTTGCGCTCGGCGGCGGCGGCACCAACTATTCGCTCGCGAACGCCATGGGCTCGGGCCGGACCGACATGTTCAACGCCGGCGTCTACGGCCGGCAGAATTTCGGTGCGGCCTATCTCTCTGGCGCCTTCGCCTATGGCTGGCACGACGTCACCACCAACCGCAATGTGGCGATAGCGGGCTTCGACATGCTGCAGGGCCGTTTCCAGGCCGAAACCTTCTCCGGCCGGTTTGAGGGCGGTTACCGCTTTGCGACGCCATTCGTGGGCATCACGCCCTATGCGGCGGCGCAGGCGATCAGCGTCCACCTGCCGAACTATTCGGAAGTCAGCCAGACCGGTGGCCTGTTCGCGCTGAACTATGCGTCCCAGACCGTCACCGACACCCGCACCGAGCTCGGCCTGCGCAGCGACAAATCCTTCGCCATGGCTGATGGCGTGCTGACCTTGCGCGGCCGCGCCGCCTGGGCGCATGACTACGATCCGAACCGCGCGGTGACGGCGATCTTCCAGGCCCTGCCCGGCGCGAGCTTCGTGGTCAACGGCGCGCGTCCCGACGCCGACTCGGCACTGGTCTCGGCCTCGGCCGAGCGCAAATGGCTCAATGGCTTCTCGATTGCCGGCGTCTTCGAGGGCGAGTTCTCCGGCAATGTCACGAGCTATGCCGGCAAGGGCGTCGTCAAATACAGCTGGTAGGCTTCAAGGCTGTCGGCGGCCGGCCGAGCCGGATCAACGCATCCAGGCGCAACCTAGTCAGCGTCGGTGCGGGCTTTGCCGAACGCCCAATTCGGCGAGCAGCGGTGCGAGATGCGGCTCACAGGCTCGCCAGCGCTCGAGCTTCCTAGCGGATTCGCCGTCAGGCAACACACCACGCCAATGTGCCATCAACTCGGATATCTGCGGTAATAGCGCCCAAGCTCGCCAAGGTCGTAGGTGAAATTCTGTCCCCCGTGAACAGGCCATCGCCCACGCGCCAATGTCACACGCTCCTACGCCGGCAAGAGCGTGGTGCGATATATTACCTAGTGACGCTTCCGTTGCACCCGCTGAGCCGCGGTTCTGGTTGCGTGCTACTGCCATTGCCCCAGCGCGAGCGCCGCCGCCATCGCCCCCTCGCACAATTCGTTCGCCAGCGCACGATCTTCGATGGAGCGCGCCAGCACCATTCCGCCGACGCACAGCGCCGAAATCGCAAGCGCCTTTTTTCGCGCCTCGGTGCGGCCTCGTCCCAATCCAACCTCGAACACATCGATCATCAATTTCAACGCGGTTTCAAACGCTTCCCGGATACGCGGATCCATGTGCGAAATATCGCTCGGCAGCGCAATCATCGGGCAACTGCCGTCGATATCCTCGAAACGCTCACGTGATAAATAATCACGCACCACCTGCGCCGCGGCCTCGGGAGGCTCAAGGCTTTGGCCGTCGCGACTTTGATTGGCCCTTTCGCAGACAATACGTGTCACCGACTCGGCGTAGAGTTCGGTCTTGTTCCTGAAGTAACTGTAGAAGCCGCCCCGGGTCAGCCCGGCATCGGCCATGATCTGGTCGATCGACACCCCGTTGAAGCCGTGTCGATTAAAAAGCAGTCGCGCGCTCTGGACAACTCTTTCGCGGATTTTTTCGCGGTGCTGGTGTGAATACGGCATTTCTGATCTCCACCCCGGTGCAAGAATATTGGTCGGCGAATGATGATAGCCGACATGACAAACAATGTTGCAGATCATATTTTGATGACGCGCGGACCCATTATAGATGTGGCAAATGCCGCGACAGGTGCGCCGATGTTTTCACGCGGTGCAAAACCAAACAAAAAAAATTTCATGACGGGTGGAATAAATCTCCACCCAGCGGAAATCACGCACTTTCAGAAGACTGAATTCCTCTCCAATGCAAAAGCGTCACGGACCAAATTATGTTCGCGAACATGGAGCGCGGACTTCGGAAAGTGGGCACTAGAGCCTATTTATTGCCCTGCCACTGCCCGGACACGCCGAGCATGACGCGGATGCGTCCCGACCCTGCCTCGTTCTTCGCCGTGGTCTGCGGCACCTGCACGTCGAGCTGATCGACGAACAGGAAGGGCATGCCGGCCTCGAGGTCGTACAGCACCTTCTGCAGGGCAGGCTGCTCCATCTCGCAACTGACCACGAGGCCGACGAAGCCGTCCTTGGCTTCCTTGCCGAGCACGTCGACCTGAGAGGACTGGATGGTGCCGCCGACAGTGGCCACCGCGGCGGCCACTCGCTGCAGTAGCGCGGCGCCGGCCACCGTCACCGTCGGTCCCTCCAGGAACGGCGTGCCGGGATGCTCCGCCGAGAGTTGCGCCGGACTGCGCGGCTTGCGCCCTCGCAACTGGTCCAGCAGATCGGAGGTCTGCGCCAGCGCGCGCTGGTGATCGAAGATATTCGAGATCGCGATCGCCGACGTGACGGTGAGGCCGCCGAGCACGGCGAGATAAAGCACGACCGCGATCAGCGGCGACTGCGACAGCGTGCGCGTGATGACATTGTTCGCGCTCATGGCGCCACCGTGTTCTTGACGGTGTTCCTGGGCTCGACCTGCGCCTCGATATGGAAACGTTCGCCGGGATCGGACGGCGAGCGCGTGGTCGGCGCGTAGAAGGTGGCGCGGGTGAAATGGTGCGACTGCTCGATCAGCGAGATCAGCGACGGCGCATCGGTGGTGATGCCCGCGATCTGCAGCTTGTTGCCGGTCAGATGCAGCTCGGTGACATAGGTGTTGTCAGGCAGCACCTGGCTCAACGTCTCCAGCACGATGACGCTGGCCGGCGTCTGGTACTTGCGGCGTTCGAGCACCGCCACCGGCGAGCGGTCGCCGCCGTCGGCGCCGGCACGAATGGCGGCGCGGCGCTCCGAAATCTGGCGCGCCAGTTCGTCCTCCTGGCCGCCGAGACTGCTCGCGATCCAGGTCGAGGCCGCAACGGAGACGACCGCGACGACGGCCACGGCGCCAAGCGCGAGCTGCAGCATGCGGCTCAGCTTTGCCGCGTCGAGCGATCCGCGCGCGCTTTGCTCGAACACTTGCACGCGCGCTCCGCCGGCTTCGGCACGTCCGTGCAGATCGCAACCGCAGACGGATGGAACGCGGACACCGCCTGCACATAGCCCGTCACCGCCTTGCGCGTGGTCGCGGCGATCGTCGTGGTGATGCTCTCGCCGCCGCTCGGCTGACGGCACGGTGCAGCCGAACACCGCCTCGCTCGCGCTCCACGGCGTCAGGCGGTCGATCTGCGCGCGCACGATGCCCTCGATGAAGTCGGCCGCGCGCGCCGGAAGCTCCAGCGGACGAAACAGGAAGCGCTTCGGCTGCAGCACGATCTCGACCCGGCTGCCCCGGACCACCGAAGCCAGGCCGGAAGGCGCGGCGCCGTCCGCAAGCGCGATGCGTCGACGGGATGTCGCCGGGCCTGTCTTGCCTTGGCCTCGGCTTCCACGGCAAACCTGCCGTCATCGCCTTCGATCAGCCGCACCACGCGCGGCGAAACGATGCGGTTGAGGCCGGCGATGACGGCGCTCGCGACGCTTCCGGTCCAGGCGTTCAGGATCGCGCTGAGGCTCGGGAAAACTTTCATCGCGAGGAGACTTTCTGCGGCACCGTGCTGCCGTCGGAATTGTTGCGCCACGACAATACACGATAAGGCTCATCGCTGTTTTCGAGAAGCAGGATCACGACCTCGCCGCCGCGGCGCTGCCCGTCCGGAAGTTCCACCTCGACCGAAATCCGGTAGGCCTTGGAGCTTGCGAGCGTGGCGCCCTCGCCGCCTGACAATCCGATCAGCGTATGCGGGTCGATCGAGGGATCGCTGCGCTGGGCGAGCAGCGATTGCAGGTTCTCCGGCGTCATGCCGGGCAACGCCGCCAGCACCTGCGGCGCGGCGTCGAGCACGTTGATCGCTGCCATGTTGCTGAACACCGTGACGAACGGCAGCATGCGCCCGATCACCGCCGAGGGAATCCCGTGCACCAGCCATAATTCCTCGGCGGCAGGGAACGGCGCGTGGCGCGGCAGATAGGACACGCCCGAGGTCTTGTAGAAGGAGTTCTCGGGATCGCCGTCGCCGAGTTCGGTCGACGCCCGCCAGGCCAGGATGCGGTCGGCATAGACGGCCGCGTTGGAGGCGCTGACACCGAACCCGGCCATCAGCCCCGAGAGCAGGCCTTTCGGTGCGGCGTTGAGATCGACCCGGGCGGCTTCGGAACGGAATGTCACGAACACCCGGCCGGCGCCGAGCCGCGCGTTGAAGGTGCCGCTGGACGGGCGCGCGGCATCGCCCAGGCCTGCAAGCTGCAAGGCGGCGAGTTCGACGCCGCCCGTCACCATCGCCTCGGTCTGGATGCGGTCGGTGCTTCCGGCCACGATCACGGCGGTGTTGGTGACATAGGTCAGGTAGATCAGGACCAGCGCCGACAGCGCAGCGAGAATCCACAGCACGGCGATGACGATGAAGCCGCGCGCGCCGCCTGCCGGTCTCATATCACGCAGCCGCCGGCATCAGAGCTGCTCCTCTTTCTTGTCGGCATCGCCCTTCAATCGCGCCGTGAGACAGGCGGTGATGTTCTTGGCGCGCGCGCATTCGGCGGGCGCATTGACATGCACGATCGCGGCGCTGGAGACCGCAAGCACCTGGCCGGTGCCGGCATCGCGGACCGAGATGCGGATCGCATTCGGCAATTGCATCTGGTTGCGCCAGGTCGGCTGCCAGCTCTGGTCGGGGCCGGCATAGGCAAAGCTCACGCGGAATGGCGCGCGCACCAGCACCACCTGGTCGATGAAGCGGATTTGGGCGTCAGACGGCATCGGATTGAACGGCGCACGCTCGCGCACCAGCGCAAGTCCCCGCTCGTCGGCCTTCTCGATCAGGCGGATAACTTCAAGGCCGGGGCGCGTGTTCGGGCCGACCGCGCTGCGCACGAACGTGACCGACAGCTCGGAGCCTTCGAACAGCGGGTGGTTGTTGTCGCTATTCATCGTCACCATCTCGGCGACCGAGAGGTCGGCCAGCACCCGCTCGAGCCCGATCGCAAGACGCTCGGCCTGCTGCACCCGGGCGATGCCGCGGTTCCAGTTCGGCAGCCATTGCGCGGTCACGGTGGCGAGCGCGCCGAGGATCACGGTCATCAGGAGCGTCGCCAGCAACACTTCGAGCAGCGTGAAGCCGGCCTCGCCATGCGATCGGCGCCGCGCGCTCATTCGGCAGCCTTCGGCACGAGGCGCACGGTCGTGACCTGGAACGCCGCGCCGCCCGGTCCCTGCATCCGCATGTTGACCGCGAGCGGCATGAAGTGGCTTTGCGGCGCACTCGCCGCCACAGCGTTGATCGGACCGACATCGATGCGCCAGCGATGACCGGCAAGCATGCCGGTCTGGCGCCCCACCTTGAGCGCGTTGCGCTCGGGCAAGTTTGCGAGCACGGTCTCGGCGGCGCCGCTCAGCGCCAGCTTCTGGTCGATCGCGCGCGTGCCGCGCACGGTGGTGCCGATCACCATGCCGATCGAGGTGAGCACGGCGGCGATGATCGCAAGCGCGACCAGCGCCTCGATCAGCGTGAAGCCGCGCTCGCCGCTAGTGCCCACTTTCCGAAGTTCGTGATCCATTGCCGTAAACCCTTTCACGAACTTCGGAAAGTTATGGGCACTAGCAAACCTATGATTTTAGTGGACTTCAGATCGGCGGCACTAGTCGGAGCGGATTTGACGTTCGCTACCCTGCCAGCCAGGAATCCACAAAGCGAACGTCAAATCCAAAGCTCCACTAGAATCAATATTTGCTAGTGGTCCTCTGATTCCAACATTCGCAAAAGTGCTCGCTGCAATGGAATGCGAATGTTGGAATCGGACCACTAGAGCAGCTTTTGCTTTTGCACAATCTCGACGCCTCCGGTCAGCCAATTGACGCGGATTTCGTATCCCATGCCCGGCCGCGCCAGGGCGATGGTGCCGCCGCAGGACATCCCGGACGGAAAGAAATCGATGGAGCGGCCGGCCTCGCGGTCCGCGCAGCGCACTGCCAGCGCGGCGTCGACCGTGACGTCGTTCGGCAGGCGCAGGATGCGCCCCGTCGCCCCGGATCGGATCGCCCGCTCGGGCGCGTCGACGATCGTCGCCACCTGGGCGTGCCGGCGCAGCGCCGCGCTGCGGTCGGCTTTGAGGATCGCCGCGGTCTCGACCGCGAGGCTTTCCAGCCGGGCGCGCGTGGTGGAGCGCGGAAAGCCCGGCAGGATGATGGCCGCGAGCAGGCCGATGATGGCGAGCACGCAGAGGATTTCGATCAGCGCGAAGCCGTTTTCGCCGTTGCGGTCTTGTCGAAATTTGACCATTAGCGCGTTCCGCTGGCGATGTCGGCCGCAACGCCAGTGCCGCCTTCCTGGCCGTCCGAGCCGAGTGAGACGATGTCGTAGGGCGCGCGCTGGCCCGGCGAGCGATAGACATAGCTGTGGCCCCAGGGATCGTTGGGCACCACGCCGCCGCGCAAATATGGCCCGTTCCAGCCGGGCGCGTTGTTGCCCTGGGTCAGCGCACCAAGCCCCTCATTGGTGGTCGGATAGCGGCCGAGATCGAGGTAGTAGAGGTCGAGCGCGCTTGCAAAACTTTCGATCTGGATTTTCGCGGCCTTGGCCTTGGACTCGCTGAGATAGTTCAGCACACGCGGTCCGACGAGAGCCATGATCAGGCCGATGATGGTGATGACGACGAGGATTTCGACCAGCGTGAAGCCGCCCTCGCGGCGCCGCCGCCGGCGCGGCGATCTCTGGAACTTTTGAAATATGCTCATCTAGACCTCACCCGATAATCTGGCTGACCGACATCAATGCCGTCATGACCGACACAATCAATCCGCCGACGACCAGGCTGATGACGATGATGGCCGCGGGACCGGCAATGCCGACCACGCGGTCGAGCGTCCGCTGCAGCTTGGTCTCGTAGAATTCGGCGACGCGGGCCGATAACACCGGCAACTGCCCGGTCTCGTCACCGAGCCGGAGCATCCTGACCGCCATCGCCGGCAGCGCCTGGGTTTCAGCGAGCGCATCCGAGAGTTTTGCGCCATGGCGCACGCGATCGGCAGCTTCGGTCCATATCACCGGCGATCCGACCGAGGCCATCATGTCGACGAGGATACGCAATGTCGTGGTCAGGTTCACGCCGCTGCCGAGCAGCAGACCGAGGTTCCGGCAGAACAGCGAGGTGCGGTAGTATTTCATCACCTCGCGCACCATCGGCAGGCGCGTCAACAGGTTCATCAGGCCGCGGCGGACGCTCTCCTGCCGAAACGACAGCCAGGCGATGGCAATGACCGCGGCGAGGATCGCGAGCACCGCATCCGAATTGGCGCGCAGGAAGGTCGAGAGGTTGAGGAAGCCGAGGATGAACGGATCGACCTTGGCGCCGAAATCCTGCAGCACGCTGGCAAACTGCGGAAGCACGAAGGTCAGGAAGAACAGCAGCACGCAGCCGGCCGCGCTCAGCACGAAAAGCGGATAGCGGATGGCGTCGCCCAGCCTGCGCTTGAGCGCCTCGGTGCGGCTGCGCTCGTCGGCCAGCACCTCCAGCACCTGGTCGAGCGAGCCAGAGGCCTCGCCGACCCGGATCAGCGCCACATACATCGCCGGAAACAAGCCCTGGTGCCGCGCCAGCGCTTCGGCAAAACTCTCGCCGGCGACAACGCGCGAGCGGATGTCGGCAACGACAGGCCGCAGGCGGCCGAAATCGCTGTCGGCCGCGAGCAGCTCCAGCCCGTCATTGATGCGCGCGCCGGCGCGCAAGAGCAGCGCGAGGTCGCGGGTGAAGATGGTGACGTCTTCCGCCTTCGGCTTGCCGAACAGGTTGAACGTCCATGCCGCACGGCCACCCTCCTCCAGCGTGACGTTGTCGACCAGCACGAGGCCGAGCCGCTCGACGCGGGCGGCGACGTCGCCCGGCGCGGGCGCGGCGATGGCGCCCGAGACCAGCTCGCCGCTGGCGTTTATCGCGCGGTAGCGATAGTTCGGCATCACATCACCTGACCGTCGTGACTCGGAACACCTCGGGCACAGTGGTCACGCCGGCGCGGCATTTGGCAACCGCATCGGCCAGCATCGTGGTCATGCCGCCATCCATGGCCGCCGTGTCGATGGTGTGGGAATCGGTCTGCGGCCCGACCAGCTTGCGCACCTCGTCGGTCATTTCGAGGATCTCGAACACGCCGTTGCGGCCACGATAGCCGGTGCCGCCGCAGCGCTCGCAGCCGGCGGCCTCATGCACCACGTCGCCGGCCTTGAAGCCGATCACGGCAAAGCGCGGATCCTCGGCGATGTCGCCCGCGGTCAACCTGTGCGGCTGCTTGCAGCGGTCGCAGAGCACGCGCACCAGCCGCTGCGCCACCACCGCACGCAGCGTCGATTTCAACAGAAAACCCTCGATGCCGAGATCGATCAGCCGCGGCACGGCGGCGGCCGC
The DNA here is from genome assembly GCA_963821965.1 of uncultured Alphaproteobacteria bacterium. Taxonomy (GTDB): domain Bacteria; phylum Pseudomonadota; class Alphaproteobacteria; order Rhizobiales; family Xanthobacteraceae; genus Bradyrhizobium. Next base: position 787,637 of record CAWGFY010000005.1, on the reverse strand, counting down.
CGTCTCGGTGTGCAGCGTGGTCAGCACGAGGTGGCCGGTCAGCGCCGCGTGGATCGCGATGTGCGCGGTCTCGGCGTCGCGGACTTCGCCGACCATGATCACGTCGGGGTCCTGGCGGACGAATGAGCGCATCGCCGACGCAAAGGTCAGCCCGATCGACGGCTTGACCTGCGACTGGTTGATCCCCGGGATTTCATATTCGACGGGGTCCTCGATGGTGAGGATTTTTCGCGTCGGCTCGTTGAGGATCGACAACATGGTGGCAAGCGTCGTGGTCTTGCCGCTGCCGGTCGGCCCGGTGATCACGATCATGCCATGCGGCAGCGCCAGCAACCGGCTCATGATTGTCTCGTCGCGCGCGGACAAGCCGAGCTTGCCCATCTCCAGCAGGCCGCGGTCGCGCGGCAACAGGCGAATGACGGCGCTTTCGCCGCCTTGCGTCGGCATGGTCGCGACGCGGACGTCGAGTTCGGCGCGGCTGACGCGGACGCGCGCCGCACCGTCCTGCGGCAAGCGGCGTTCGGCGATGTTGAGGCCGGCGAGAATTTTCACACGCGAGATCAGCGCTTGCGGAGGAATCCCCGACGGCGCGGGGATCGCGCGCAGCAGGCCGTCGACGCGCAGGCGAACCACGAGCCCGGTGCGGAACGGCTCGATGTGGATGTCGCTGGCGCGCAGCTCGACGGCGCGCTCCAGCATGTCGTTGAGCGCGCGCACGACAGGCGCGCCGCTGGCGAGATCGCGCAGGCTTTCGATGTCGTCGTCGGATTGCTGGCTCGATGTCTTCAAACCCTCGTCCGCCGACGCGCCATCGTGCTCGATGCGCTGGTCCAGTATGGTGGTGATGTCCTCGAAGGAGGCGACCGCAACCTCGATCGCTTCGCCGAACACGATCTCGGCGGCGCGAATGGCTGCGGTATCGGAGGGATCGGCGACCGCGAGGCGATAGCCGCCGTTCGGCGCGCGGAATGGAAAGATCGTGGACTCGCGGAGGAAACGACGGGAGAATCCGTCGAGACATGGTGTCGCAGCGAGCAATTGGGGCAGACCGATCCGCACCACGCCGAAATAGTTCGAGACTTCGTCGGCGAATTCCGCCGCCGACAGGTCGGTCGCCTCCCACAGCTCGCGCAAGGGACGCGTCAGGGTTGAATTGGCTGGATTTTGGACACGGGCGCGCGCACGCACTGGCAAGGCATACTTGTCCAGAAGGTGCTGCCGGAAGGTCTCTGCGGACAGGTCGCGCATCCAATTCCCATCGCTAACCTTGTTACAGGAATACAACAGTCGACAATTGCAACAAAAGACCTTTGCGCTTGACATATTCTCTAGCAAAAACATAATCGTGGCGCAAATTAACGAACGTCCGGGCCACGGGGACCGGACGTATTTTTCCAGATCAACCGTAGCGTTTGGTAGGCGTATTTTGTCAAAAGTGGTCCATCCGCTTTCGCGCCTACGTTCCGGTTTGGCTGGAGCGCTGGTTCTGTTTTTGTCCGCTTTCGCGCTGACCGCGTGCATCGTCACCGCCGATCAATCGGTGGAACGCAACCCCAAGGACCCGCGCGCGCAGGACATCCTGGAAAAAATCAACGGGCTCGACATCCAGCCGCGTCAGGTCGCGGACGCCGGTGCCGGTGGCATCAGGCAGCAAAGCCCGTCGCGGCCGGCAATCTATCTGTCGGATGGAACCACACCTCCGGGCGCCGCGCTCGCCGAGCGCGACGGCGGAGGCGGCGGCTACGATCTCAATTTCGAGAACGCGCCGGTGGCGACGGTGGCCAAGGTCATCCTCGGCGACGTGCTGAAGGTCGGCTATGCGATCGACCCGCGCGTGCAAGGAACCGTGACGCTGGCGTCAGTGCGTCCGGTGCCGAAGGCGGATGCGCTTTACGTGCTGGAGAACGCGCTGAAGATGTCCGGCGTCTCGCTGGTGCGCGACCGCGGCGGCGGCTACCGGCTGATCCCGTCCGCCGAGGCCGGTCCGGGCAGCATCGACCGCGGCGACGGCGCCGAGGCCGGACAAGGCATCAGCGTGGTGCCGCTGCGCTACGTGTCGGCGCTGAACATGTTCAAGCTGCTCGATGGCTTCGCCGTCAAGGCCACCACGCTACGCCCCGACAACGGCCGCAACACGCTGATCGTCACCGGCAGCGGCTCCGAACGCGAAGCCGCGATCGATACCATCCTGAGTTTCGATGCCGACTGGATGAAGGGACAATCGGTCGGCGTCTTCCCGGTGCGCAACTCCGCGCCCGATCCGCTGATCTCCGAGCTCGACAAGATCATGGATTCCGCCGAAGGCGGCATGACCCAGGGCATGGTCAAGTTCCAGGCGATCAGCCGTCTCAATTCCATCCTGGTCGTGAGCCGGAAGCCGGAATATCTCAAGCGCGCCGCCTTGTGGATTTCGCGGCTCGACCGCGCCGACATGGAAGCCGTCAACCTGAAGTCCTATCCGCTGCGCTACGGCAACGCGAAGATCGTCGTGACGCTGCTCAACGACATGCTGGTCGGGTCGTCGGGCGGCGGCGCCGCAACCGGCCTCGAAAGCGGCATCAGCCAGATCGCGCCGGGCTCAGGCCTATCAGCGTCCTCCTCGGGCACCAATCCCGTGGCGCAGCTGAGCGGGCTGCCGACGGCGGGTGCGGGCGCGTCAACGCCGATCACAGGTCCCCCCGGCTCTCCCATCAATGCGCGACCCGCGCCGGCGGTGTCCGACGCGCCGCTCGCCAGCTCCGCCATCAAATCCGTCAGCGGCAGCAACTTCCTGCCCAACGTCCGCATCACCGCCGATGTCACCAACAATGCGGTGCTGGTCTACGCCAACGCGGACTCGCAACGCGTCGTCGAGCAGACCATCCGCCAGATCGACCGGCCGCAGCGCCAGATCGCGATCGAGGCGACGATTGCCGAGGTGACGCTGAACAATACCCTGCAGTATGGCGTGCAGTTCTTCGTGGCGAGCCAGAAGGGCTCGGTGGTCAACACGATCGCCACGGGCGCCAGCACATCCGGCGCATCGACCAGCATCGACCCGCCCAGCAACGCGGTCAACGCCGCCGCCGGCGCCCTGCTCGGCCGCGTGCTGCCCGGCTTCAATTTCCTGATCGGATCGGAAAACTCGCCGCGCGTGATCCTCGACGCCCTGCACAACGTGACCGACGTCAAGGTGCTGTCGAACCCCTCGCTGGTCGTGCTCGACAACCAGCCGGCGACGTTGCAGGTCGGCGACCAGGTGCCGTTCTCGACCGGCAGCGCGACCGTGCTCACCTCGAACAACACCGTGGTCAACACCATCGACTACAAGAATACGGGCATCATCCTGCGCGTGCTGCCGCGCGCCAATGCCAACGGCAATATCGTGCTCGACATCGAGCAGGAGATCTCGAGCGTATCGCCGGCCAGCGTCGGCGCGCTGACGCCGACGATCTCGCAACGCAAGGTCAAGAGCTCGATCGCGGTGACCAGCGGCCAGACCGTGCTGCTGGCCGGCCTGATCAGCGAGAGCGAGAACAAGCAGCGCCAGGGCATTCCGATCCTGGATTCGATTCCCGGCGTCGGCGATGCCTTCTCGCATCAGAACACGACGCGGACCCGCACCGAGCTGATCCTGTTCATCCGCCCGACCATGATCCGCGATCCCGTCGATGCGCATGTGATCGCGGAGGAGATGCGCAGCAAGATGAACAGCCGCCTGGTCGGTACCTCCAACCCGGTGGTCGTGGTCAACCCGCCCGGCGCGCAGCGATAATTCCCATCTCCGCCATGCGGCGCCCTCTCCCGCGACCGACCATGCGCCTTGCGGACAAGGCGCCGTGACGACCGACGGACCGCTGCAACAAGCGAGCCTCGCCGGCGTGTTGCTGGCGATGGTGGGGACGAGCCTCGTTGCCGCGCTCGGCCCCGATGGCCTCGCAGGCGGACTGCTGGGCGCGCTGATGCTGGCGATCGCCATTACCGATGCGCGCCGCTATTTGATCCCGAACGAACTCACGGCCGCCGCCGCCGCGCTGGCGCTGGTCCGCGCTGCGGCGATCGGCCCGGATGCCGGCGCCTTGGCCGTGCTCTGGGCCATGGGACGGGCGCTGATCATCGCCCTGCCGCTATTGGGGCTGATGGCCGGCTACCGCGCATTGCGCGGCCGCGACGGTCTCGGGCTTGGCGACGTCAAGCTCGCCGCGGTGGCCGGCGCCTGGCTCGACCTGCCTGCATTGTTTGCCGCCATCGAGGTCGCGGCGCTGGCCGCAATCGGCGCCTATATCCTCAACGCCGCGATCAAGCGCCGGCCGCTGAGGACGACCGCGTTCCTGCCGTTCGGCACATTTCTCGCGCCGGCGATCTGGCTCGGCTGGCTGGCGGAGGCGGTCCTGAATTAATGCTCGTGAACCGGCGCCCATCCGAGCGCCCGCGCGCGCGCCCGGGCGATCTCGCCGCGGGTCATCTTGGTGCCGACCGCATCGCGAATCCGGGCCCGCGCCTCCCGCGCGCGCGGGGGCGCCGCGGCGGTCGACAGGTTGAGCCACTTGCTTGCCTCGATGACATCGCGCGGCACGCCCTGCCCCTTGTCGTAGAGCAGCCCGAGCGAATATTGCGCGAGGCTGTCGCCTTGTTCGGCAGCGCGGCGATACCACATCGCCGCTTCGGTGTAATTCTGCGGCACGCCGCGCCCGGTCTGGAACATGAAGCCGAGCCAGGTCTGCGCCGGCGCGACGCCGCGCTCGGCGAGCGGGATGAAGATGTTCGAGGCGCGCACAAAGTCCTGGCGATTATAGGCGGCGACACCGTCGCGAAGCGATTGCGCGTGGCCGGCGTGACCGGACGCGAGCCACAGCACCGCAGCAAGTCCGAGACCGCAAAGCGCCCGCCACAGCCTCCGTTCGCCGCCATGCTTGCCGCCGTTCATCGCCGATCCCGTCTGAACCTGTACCATGGTCCGCACACTAGACGCGCAGACCGTGGAAATCTACACCTTGGGACAGGCCGTTGCGCGGCTGCCGCCGTGACGATCGGAAGGCGCGGCCCCGGGGAATACCCCCAGCTCCATGGCAGCTTCGAGCATGCCGTCACGGTGTTCGATCTTTTGTTCAACACCGAGTTGGAAGCACACCGATTTATGAACCGCCAATCTCAAAGCAAGTGAGGCGGCCGCGTTGGCCGCCTCTTGGTCGCTGTCGATCGGGCAGGTTTTGATCGCCGAAGTGTTACTTCAGCGGCAATGTGCCGTTCGGATTCTCGAGTTGCACCCACAATCACGTTGTTGGCCGCGCTTGCCATCGTTCCCGCCACCGCAAGGGCGGTCACATTGTTGACGAGCGTATTGTTGGTCACGTTGACGGTTGATCCCACTGCCGAGTTGATGCCGGTGTTGCTCCTCATGATGAGCGAATGATCGACCGTAAGATTGCCGTTGCCTGTGGCCCCAAGCGCCGTCGTGAAATTGGAGAAATCAGAATTGCTTACGCTGACAACGCTGTTGGCCGCTGCAAGCACGCCGCCTCCAGCCAAAGCGCCGCCATGGAACGGCCCATCAAACGTTGAGTTCACAACGGTAACAACGGCCGTGCCCGCCGTCGCCGTGGCGTTGACGTCGTTGTTGCCGTTATTCCTGAATGTCGAGTTGCGTATAACGGTCATGCCTGTTGCGCCAAGGGCAATGTCGACGCCGTTGGTATTGAACCCAAAGATATCGCATTTGTCGACGGTGAGGGAGGCGCCGGAGATAAACCGGATGCCGTTGATGCCGGCATTGCCGGAGTTCGAGCCGTTGCCCAATATGCCGTTGAACCGCAGGTTCCGGAGGATGACAACATCAGTCCCGCCTGCGGCAACGACGATGCCGTTTGTTCCTGCGACGAGAACCGAAGCGACCTGACCACCGCCACCGTCGAGGGTTATCGACTTCGTGATCGTCACTGCGCCAAATCCGCCTGGGTCGAGTGCATCGATTTCTCCGCCGGGCGCAGTTTTGGAAATAGCGCCTGCCCAGGTCTTGCATGGAGCGGTACGGCTGCAGGGATTGGCGTCGTCGCCGACGCCGGAGACCCAGGTTCGGGTCGCCTGGGCATGGGCCGGAGCCGATGCCAGCAGGGGTGTCAAAAATCCAAGAAGTATAGCCAGTGAAGCAATACGACGCATGTCTACCTCCTTTGTTCTGCGCGCTGATTCTGTATTCAGCCAGTTCAAGCCGCGATGGCAGGACTGCACTTCCGTGCCCGGTGGGTCCGGGTTCAATCGCTTTGTGAGAAATGCCCAGCCATCCCTGGATATCAGGCCCTGATGTTACGCCTTTTACGACAGGCATCCGTCTTGGCGCCACGCGAGCCCCGGAAAGCCGAACCCCCCTCTTCGATTAGGTCTCGCAAGTCACCCAGAGGTTCAACATTTTCGTCATTTCGCTCGACGTTGGGAAACCTGCATCTTCATTGCGGACGCAAGACGTGTCATCGTGTCATCACCAAAAGGGCACCATGATCGCTCGTCATTTCGGCATCGGATCACTATAAACAATCCCGCGCGGCATTGGCCGGAAGCCTCTCGCCGGACTTCGCAATTCGGCCGACCATACCATGCGCATCTGCATCATCCAGTCCAACTACATTCCCTGGAAGGGTTTCTTCGACCTGATCGGGCGATGCGACGAGTATGTGATCCTCGACCGCGTGCAATATGCAAGGCGGCACTGGCACAACCGCAATCGCATCAAGACCGCCAACGGCGTTCAATGGCTGACGATCCCCGTGGTCACCAAGGGACATTTCGACCAGCCGATCGACGAGGTCGAAATCGAAAAGGCGGGAGCTGGGAAACATTGGGCCGAGAAGCACTGGCGCGCGCTCGAGCTTGCCTACCGGCGCGCGCCCTTCTTCGAGGCGCTCGCGCCCGATGTGAGGGCCTTGTATGAGCGCGCCGGAACATTGACGCGCCTGACCGAGGTCAACGAGATCTTTTTGCGCGGCATCGCGGCCCTGCTCGGTCTCGACACCCGCTTCACCCGCGATATGGCCTACCCGTCATCCGGCGCCAAAACCGGGCGGCTGCTCGACATCGCCAAAGCTGTGGGCGCCGACACCTATCTCAGCGGGCCCTCGGCGCGCGACTATTTCGACGAACCGATGTTTCGCGCGGCCGGAATTACGACCGAATGGATGAGCTATGACGGATACCCGGAATATCCCCAGCTTCATGGCGGCTTCGAGCATGCCGTGACGGTGCTCGATCTCCTGTTCAACACCGGGCCTGAAGCGCCGCGCTATCTCAAAAAAGGAAACCTCGGGCCGGAGCCCGAGGTTCACTGAGCTTGCAGTCAGGCGGGGTGAAGCTGGCCGCCTGTCGCCTGTAGCCGAGCCCTACTGCTGGCCCTGAGGTGCACCCGCGGCACCGGCGCTGGTCACAGTACCCAGCGTGTTGCCGGTGTTGCGGTTGGTGGCGTAAGTGGTCACCGTTCCGCTAACGTTGTTGATACCGTTCGTAGTGTTCAACGAGATGTTGTTGTTCGACAGCCGGACGTTGCCGCCGCCGTTGTTCGACACGCCCGTCCCGTTGCTGGCCATCGAGTTGCTGTCGGCAAAGATGGTGGCGCCCTGACTATCGAGTCCGGAGCCGGTGTTGTCCGACAGGACGGAATTCGTGACCGTCATATTGGTGTTGGTAGACACGGAGACGCCGGCGCCATTGTTTGTTGCGCGGATATTGTTCGCCACCAGCCTGAGCGTACCTCCTGATGTCACGGTGCCGATGCCGGCCAGTGCGCAGAAACGCATGTCGACGTTGTTGACGACGAGGTTGCCGGCAGTGGGACGGGTATCGGCGATGCACTGCTGCGTGAAGTTCATGATATGCGAATTCTCGACCACCACACTGTTCGCCCCGGTGATGTTGATACCCCTGACGCCTTGGGTGCTACCCGCGCCGTTGATGCTGAGGTTGCGGATAATGACATTGACGCCGGCAGTCACGATGTTGATGCCGTTGACACCGGAGGCGAGGATGGAACCGACGATTCCACCGCCGCCGCAGTCGAGGGTGATCGACTTGGTGATGGTGAGGGTGCCGAACCCGCCCGGATCGAGGCAGTCGATTTCGCCGCCGGCGGCGGTCTTGGAGATGGCGCCGGCAAAGGTCTTGCAGGGCGCGGTACGGCTGCAGGGATTGACGTCGTCGCCGACGCCGGAGATCCAGGTTCGGGTCGCCTGGGCATGAGCTGGAGCCGATGCCAGCATGGGAGTCAAAAATCCAAGAAATATCGCCAGTGTAGCAATACGACGCATGGTCTACCTCCTTTGTTATGCGCTGATTTTATTTCAGCCAGTCTTGAGCCGCGACAGTTAGACTGCACTTCCGTGCCCGGTGGGACCGGGTTCAATCGATTTGTGAGAAATGCCCAGCCTTCCCCAAAACAATAGGCTCTGATGTTACGCCTTTTACGACAGGCATCCGACAGAACAACAAACAAAATGCCGTAGATCAAGAGCGATCTTGTCTTTGCGCCACACGAGCCGTGGAAAGCCGAACCCCCTCTTGGAATAGGTCACACAAATCAAACAGAGGTTCAACACTTTTTGCAATTCCCGCAAATGGCGAGTTCCATCCAGGTTGTATTCTGCCATGTGATTGAGATAACAACGGTCTGGCACCGGTGCTGACGCCGGACGAATTCCTTCAGTGAAATTCCGGCGGCGCTCCTGGCTTGACGACGATGCACCGTCGGCCGCGAAGGCCACCCCTTGCGTCGCCTGCGACATCGAGGCGCGGGTGACAAATGACGGCTTCTCTCACGCTTGAGTTGCAGGCAGGAGATTCTCGCGCCGTCGTCGTTGACCTGTCCTGAAATTTCGGCCACCACAGGCCCTGACGGGGGGCCGCGCCTGTGCTGCGAGCGGGTTTCGACCGCGCCGTCGGCGTTGCAGGACCGGGGCGCCGAGAGCCAACTCTCCCCAGAGAAGAAGATGCGAGCGACTGATTTGTTAGCCGAAGTGCTGCGAAGCGGGGTTCCAGTTCCGGATGGCGACATTCCGCTCGCCGAGCTTCAGGGATGGGATTCGCTGAAGGGCGTCCGGCTGGTGCTGCGGCTGGAGGAAATCGTCGGCCGGGAATTGTCGGAGGACGACATCGAGACGCTGCAATCGGTCGACGACGTCGATCGGTTGCTGAAGGCCGCCTGAAACATGGCCCCGATCGATCGATCGCTGGGTTGTCGTATCCGGCGCCGGCGGCGCGATCGGACGCGCGCTATCGTGTCGCATTTCGCGGCCAAGGGCGGCCCCGGTCCTGGCGCTCGACCGGAAATTCGACGGCGCGCCGCCATCGCCATCGAGGCGTGACCGCGCGGACGCTCGATCTTCTGATCGAAGCGGAGGTGCGCCAGGCGCTGGCCGACGCCATCCCCGCAAGCGAACCGATCGCGCTGCTGGTCAATGCCGTCGGGCTGATCTGGAACGAACCGATACTGGCCTTCCGCGGCGCCAAGTTCGTCACGCATGGCCTCGACATCCTGGCGCGACGTGATCGACGCCAACCTCACCGCGCCGTTCGTCGTGGCCACCCAGGTCGCCGCCCGCATGGCGCGGCGCGGCGGCGGCTCGATCGTCAATTTTTCCTCGATCGCGAGCGAAGGCAACGCCGGCCAGGCCGCCTACAGCGCCGCCAAGGCCGGCATCGAAGGACTGACCCGCACCATGGCGATCGAACTGGGTCCGCTCGGCGTCCGCGTCAACGCGCTCGCGCTCGGCTTCATCGATGTCGCCACCACCCGCGAGGCGGTCGCCGACGAGCGATTGCAGACCTACGCGCAGAAGACGCCGCTCGGCCGCCTCGGCCAGGTCGGACGACGTCATCGGCGCGATCGAATTCCTGGCGGCCAACACCTTCGCCAACGGCACCATCGTGAAGCTGGACGGGGGCTTGCGTCTCTGATGACCAATTTGTGGAACGCGTTCGCGGCCAACGCCGATGCCGATCCGTGCGGCGCCTGCGCTGATCTTCGGCGACGACGTCTGCTCGCTTCGGCGAGTTGAAGGCGCTGGCGGAGCGTTGCGCGGCGGCGCTCGCCGCGCGCGGCGTCGCGCAGGGCGACGTGGTCGCGCTGCAATTGCCCAAGCGCCGCATCGCCTATGCGCTGTTGCTCGGCTGCCTGCGGCTTGGCGCGCCCTATGTGTTTCTCGATCCGAAGAATCCGCCGGAGCGCACCGGCCGCATCGTGGCGCAGCTGCGTCCGAAGATTCTGTTCACGACCTCCGGCGACGCGATCAATCCGTTCGGCGAGGTGCTGATGCTTGCGAACACGGACGACGAAGCGCTGGCTGGCGAGCGACGACGCTGCACACCGCTCCGTCGCCCGCAACCGGCACGGATCCGGCCTACATCATGTTCACCTCGGGCTCGACGGGCGAGCCGAAAGGCGCGGTCATTCCGCATCAGGGCGTGCTCAGCCTGATGCAATTGGGCAGCGAGATGGTGCGCGCCTCGCCCGGCGAACGCTTCACCAACATCAACCCGCTGCATTTCGACAACTCGGTGTTCGACATCTATTGCGGACTGCTCAATGGCGCGGCGCTGGTGCCGGTCGAGACCTCCGAGATCGCCAATCCGGCGACGTGGGTCAGGATCATCCGCGCCGGAAAGGCGAGCGTCATGTTCGCGGTGCCGACGCTGTTTCTGATTCTCGATCAGCTTGGCCTGCTGACGCCGCAAGCCGCTGCCCGACGTGCGCACCTTCCTGTTCGGCGGCGAAGGCTATCCGATCGGCAAGCTTGCGCGAATTCCATGCCCGCTTCGCCGGTCAGCGCGCGGCTGATCAACGTCTACGGTCCGACCGAGACGAGCTGCATCTGCTCGAGCATCGAAGATCACGCCGGAAATTCTGGCCGCCCCCGACAGTGAATTTCCGCCGCTCGGCGGCATGCACCCCGATTTCGAGCTATGCGATCCTCGACGACGAGCAGCGACCGGTCGCCGCGGGACAGCCGGGCGAACTGTGGATCGGCGGCCCCTGCGTCGGGCTCGGCTATTATGCCAACCCGGAGGAGACCGCGGCCCGATTTCGCCAGGATCCGCGGCAGGACCGCTATCGCGCGATCTATCTATCGTTCCGGCGATCGCGTGCGCGAGGATGACCAGCGGCCGGCTCTGGTTTCAGGGCCGCGTCGACAATCAGGTCAAAATCCGCGGCCACCGGATCGAGCTCGAGGAAATCGACCTTGCGGTGCAGAGCGTTCCCGACGTTCGGCGCGCCGTCGCGGTGGTGCTGGCCGGGGTCGACGGCGACGAAATCGCGGTTGCCTACGTGGCCGACGCGGGCCGTTCGCCGCGGAGGAAGTCCTGGCAGTGTGCAAGGAGAAGCTTCCGGCCTATATGCGGCCGGCGCAGGTCGTTCAGTTCGACGAACTGCCGCGCAATGCCAACGGCAAGGTCGACCGCAAGGCGGCAAGAGCGCTTCTGGAGCAGGCGGATCAGCGATGAAGCTTTCGATCGTCACCACGCTCTACAAGTCGGCTGCCCTATGTCGAGGAATTTCATCGGCGCGCGTCGGAAGCCGCGCGAGCGCATCACCGACGACTACGAGATCGTCATGGTCGACGACGGCTCGCCCGACAATTCGCTCGACATCGCCTGCGCGCATCGCGCAGGCCGACAGCCGCGTTCGCGTCGTCGAGCTGTCGCGCAATTTCGGTCACCACAAGGCGCTGATGACCGGGCTCGATCATGCGCAGGGCGACCTCTGCTTCCTGATCGACAGCGACCTCGAGGAGGACCCGGAGACATTGGGCATCTTTTACGAGAAGTTGCAGGCAAGCGATGCCGATGTCATCTACGGGTTTCAAAGTGAACGCAAAGGCAGCTGGAGTGAACGCACGGCCGGCAAGATAGTCTACTACCTTTTCGATCTGCTTCTCCCAATTCGTATTCCGCTCAATGCGATGACGGTTCGTCTGATGCGAAGAGAATATGTTAAAGCGCTGCTTCTCCACCGCGAACAACAGACGGTGATCGGAGGACTGTGGGTCCTGGCCGGCTTCAGCCAGGTCGGTGTTCCCCTCAAGAAGCAATCTCGCAGTGTTCCGACATACGGCGTACGGCATCGCTGGATCACGTTGATAGACAGCATTACCTCCTTCAGCGAGGTGCCGCTCGTCGCCATCTTCTATTTCGGCATCACCATCTCGGGTCTGTCCGGCCTGATTGGCGTGGTCCTCGTCGCAGAGAAGATCTTCCGCCGCCAGGTCTGGCCCGGCTGGGTGTCGGTGATGTTGTCAGTGTGGTTTCTGGGTGGAATCCTGATCTTCTGCATGGGCGTGATTGGCATTTACATTTCGAAGATTTTCATCGAAACAAAAGGCCGTCCATATACGATCGTTCGCAGAATCCACGGTGGGCAAACGGGTGTCGCCTCCGGATCGACGCCGGACCTCGACAATGCTACAGGGACAAAATCGTAAATCGATAACTGCCGCTCCCGGAGCCGCATCCGACGCGCCGGGACGAGATGGAAAATGGATATAGCCGTCGATACAGATCACGTGGACAGGGAGCTCAACCGTTGCGGATATTTCATCATCCGCGAGGGGGGGATCGAACGCGTTTGTGTCGGCGCGCGTGAGGAATATCTGCGTTGCCTGCAATCCTCGAAGCTGAATCCGACACGCGCAAAATTTCACTACAGCGTGCTGGCAAAGGAGCCGTGGCGAAAGCTGGCGATCGGCTCGACCAACGGGCTTGGCAACCCTTACGCGCAGAATCTGCAATCGATCTATTTCGATGCAAGTGACCCGAATTATCCGACGCTGGGCTCCTTGTTCAAGACCATGTTGCTGATCAGAAACAGATTGATGGGGGTAGACCCGTCGTTCGGATCGAATCCCGGGCGCGACCGTTTCTGGAACGCTTGCCGCGTTCATCACTATCCGCGCGGCGGCGGCTTCATGGCGACTCATCAGGATACGCATTTCCCGCAGGTCATCAGCGCGCAGATCGGAAAACCGTTCTACCAAGTTTGCGCTCTGCTCAGCCGCAAGAACAGCGACTTCTTCTCGGGCGGAGGCGTCGTCTACGACAACGAGCGGAACAAGATCGATCTGGAAACGGCGGGCGGATTCGGATCGCTGATCCTATTTGACGGCCGGACGTATCATGGTGTGGAGGACGTCGACCTGGATCAGGTCATTGATTTTTCCCGGAGCGACGGACGCCTTGCTGCCTTCGTGAATCTCTATTCGGTTCCGTGACGGTTAACGGGCGCGGTATGGAGCCGGGAAGATGCACTGCGTTGTTTGTTCGGAAAGCAACTGGAAGCCGCTCCCCGTGCCGGTCGCCGGCCGGTCCGTCACCACCTCGGGCATTGTCATCAACGAGCAACTCGAACGCGAACAATGCATGCATTGCGGCCTGCTTCAAAAGAAAAGTCGCAATTTTCTTGGTCAAGGCCGGTTTTACGAAGAAAGCTATCAAGGCTACTTCGAGCGTCCAGCCATTGAGACGTTTGACCGCGGCCGCTATGTTGCGATGGCGGAGTGGATGGCGTCGTGCTTGCCGCCCGACTTCGCGCCAAAGTCAATTCTCGATGTAGGGTGCGGCGCCGGCTGGTCGATGCTACTGACAAGGGAAATGTATCCTCATGCATCGCTCACGGGAATCGAGCCTTCCGCCGTCAACGCACAAAAGAGCCGGTCTGCCGGCTTTGACGTTATTGAAGCGCGGCTCGGCGACGTGCGTCGCGATCGAACGTATGACCTGATCTATTCGAACAACGTGCTTCAGCATGTGACCGACCCCATCGCGTTCCTCGGGGATCTTGCCGGTTTCCTGTCCCCGCGGGGCCGCCTCCTGTTGCTATTGCCGGACGCCTCGGAACCAAGCCACGAGATCATGTGGTGCGATCACAATTTTTCATTCCGTCCTCGCGATCTGGCCGGTCTGGCCACGCGGGTGGGCCTGCGTGTGCAGACATGGAAGTCCAACCCGCCGATCAACTCCCTGCTCAACAAGCAGATGGTCATTCTGACACGCGCGAATGGCCCCGATCACCATTTCTCTGCTCCATCGATTTCCACCGAAGAACTGTTCGGCCGGCGCTCCGCCTATTTGGCGAAATGGCAGGCCCTCGACGGCGAGCTGATGCGACGCATCACTAGTCACGCGCGCGTCTTCAATTTCGGCGCCAGCATGTGGAGCTGGCTGCTGGCAGGCTATTGCCCAAACTATTGGCAGTCCGTACACGCCTGTCTCGTCGACGGAGGCTCCGGCCAGTGTGTCGGAAAACCCGTTGTCTCGCCCGCGGATTTGGAATTCGCAAAAGGCGATTGTATCGTGCTGGGTATCAATCCGGTCAGTCAGGCCGGCCTTCGTGAGAGGCTGTCCCCCCTCGCGGGCGAGGTTATCAGCTGGGCGGACGGGATCTGGAGCTGAACGAGAGATGCGGTTCACCAAGGAAGAGCGAGCCGTCGTGCGCTGGGACGAGTTCGTGCGATCATGAGTGCGGAAACCCGATCGGAGATGTCCAGGCAGATCGTGATCTTCGGCGCCGGCCAGGCGGCGGCGACGGCCACGCGCTATTTTCACGCCGACACCGCGCATCGGGTTGCCGGCTATGTCGTCGATGCCGAATTTCTCGCAAGTAGCGATTTCCTCGGACTTCCCGTGGTCGCCGTCGAGGAGGTCATCGCGAGGTTTCCGCCGGACCAGTGCCACGCCTTTGTCCCGATGGGAGCCGCGCGGATGAACGCGCTTCGCACCGAGAAATTTTCCCTGATGAAGTCGATGGGCTACCGGTTCGTGAGCTACGTGCACTCCTCGAACGACGTCTACGGAAAAGGATCGGTCGGCGAGAACTGCTTCATCCTGGAGCGGCAGACCACGAACTACGATTGCGCGATCGGCGACAACGTCGTGATGTGGAGCGGCTGTCACATCGGCGACGGCAGCCGCATTGGCGACAATTGCTTCCTCGGCTCGCATGTCGTGGTCAACGGCTTTGTCGAGGTCGGGGCCGGTTCATATCTCTCGAGCAATTGCACGCTGGTCCACCACGTCAAGATCGGGGCACGTTCGTTCATCGGTGCGAATGCGCTGATCGCCTCGGATACCGCTGAAGGTGCGGTTCACGTCATCGAACCCACACAGGCGGTCGGCATGGACAGTGTGCGGTTTCTGAAGTTGCTGCGCCATGATATCTGATGGCGCAAGCAAGCCTGCCCGAAGCTCGATCCATCAGCGCGTCGCCGCTTACTATGCGGACAAGCTGCGCCAGCATGGACCCACGCCACGGGGCGTGGACTGGCGCGACCGCGAGAGCCAGGAGGCGCGGTTCGCTGCACTGCTGGAAATAGTCGATTCTCCGGGAGCGAGCCTTGTCGAGTTGGGCTGCGGCTATGGCGCGCTCTATGGGTACGTCCGCGAATCCGGTCTCGATCTCTCCTATTTCGGCTACGATATTTCGGACGAAATGATCGAAGCCGCAACCACGGCCTATCCGGCCGCGGAGTTCGCGCGAATGGACGCCGCAGACTTGCCGCGGCGGCGCGCGGACTATTGTGTGGCAAGCGGCGTCTTCAATGTCCGGTTCGACATTCCCGACGATGTCTGGCTCGACTACGTCTTTGCGACCACCGATCTGATGGCTGCGATCGCAGGCCGCGGCTTCGCGTTCAACTGCCTGACCTCGCATTCCGATCGCGACCGGCAGGAAGCGCGGCTTTATTACGCCGATCCCGGCGCGATCCTGAATCGCTGCATTTCCCGCTACGGACGTCGCACATCGCTGATGCATGGCAATCCCCCTTACGAATTCACCGTGCTGGTCCGACATGACGGAACCAAATAGCCCGCCGATCGAAAGGCTCGGCCTGATCTGCCGGCCGGCCGGCCTGCCCTGGTCGCGCTCGCACTGTGCGGTACCGTCTGTCCAGCCGCTCTCACCGTCCACTTACCGAATTCACTTCGCGACGCGTGACGCACAAAACCGGTCGTCCGGCGCCTGGGCGGAATTCGAGGCGACGGCTCGCGGGCTGTCGTTCCTGCGCTTTGCACCGAAGCCCTCGATCGAACCGGGACGCCTCGGCGCATTCGACGACGCCGGCGCGATGCCCTCCTCGATGGTCCGGAACGGCGACCGCCTGATGATGTATTACAGCGGGTGGACCCTCGGCAGGACGGTCCCTTTCCATTTCTTCATCGGGCTCGCGCTGTCGTCGGACAATGGCGAAACCTTCGAGCGCGTGTCGGAGGCGCCCGTACTGGGCCGCAACCGGCACGATCCGTTGCTGGCCGGCGCGCCATCGGTGTTGAAGGACGGCGGTATGTTCCGGATGTGGTACGTCTCGGGCACCGCCTGGACGCCGCCGTCGGCCGGCGATCCCGGTCCCGTCCACCACTACACGATCAAGCACGCCACCAGCGATGACGGCATCGTCTGGCAGACCAACGACCGGCTATGTCTACCTTATCTCGAGAACGAACACGCCATCGCGCGGCCTGTGGTGACGAAGACCGATCGCGGCTACCGCATGATCTATTCGGCGCGCAGGCTCGGCGAGACCTATCGCATCTACTCCGCGACTTCGGCGGATGGGCTTTCCTGGCAGCGTGACAGCGCGCCGACGATCGACGTCGCCGCGTCGGGCTGGGATTCCGAGATGGTCTGCTACGGCAGCCGGCTCGACACCGCGCAGGGCAACTATCTGCTCTATAACGGCAATGCCTACGGCAAGGACGGATTTGGCGCCGCGCTGCTAAAATGAGGGCAGCGGGTATCATCCTACGAGACGGAAGACAACGAACTCAAGGCGAGTGGCTCGTCGCCGATATCGGAGCGCGGCAACGCGGATGCGCTGCCGTCAGCCTGGCCCGCAAGTTAGTGAATGATGAAACCGTGGAGTGGATCGAGCACCGGCGTGTGAGCAGCGTTATCGTGACTCCCGGTCAAATCCTGCACGTCTCCGATAATATTGTGCAGTTCATCGCCGATATGCGCCAACGCCGACACAAGCAGCTCTCCGGCCTGTTGGGGCGCGGACGCAGCACTGCTTGGAGCCGCTCCGCCACCGAGATCGGAGCGGAATAAAAACGCATCACCGCCGCCGACCGAAGCGGCCGGCTCAGACGGCGCAGTGCTCGCCGCTTGCGCGGCGGGCGAGGTGTGTGCGGGTATCCCGATGGTGCCGTCGCCGTTCAGGTCCTGATGGAAGATCGGCTCATAGGATTCAAGCGTGGTGGTGTTGCCCAGCACGCCCGTCCCTGTCGTGCCGGAAACAAGGTGAGTGACATAGTTGCCGCCGCTGTCGAGACTCCAGATGATGTAGAGGCCGCTTCCCGGGTCTTTCCAAGCTATGTCGTATCCGCCGGCAACCTGCTCGGCACCGATCAGCGTGTAGGGCGCGAACTGACCGGCTGTGACTGGAGCGCCGTGGTAGCTGATCTCCGGGCCTGCGCCACCGCCAATCGTATTGAGGAAGTAATTGCTTCCGATCTGCACCGGCGCGGTTGATCCAAAGGCCTCGATCGCCGTCCCCGCCCCTGCCGAGCCGGGCACGCCGATCACGCCGTCACCGTTCAGATCCTGATGGAAGGTCGGCTCATAGGACTCCAGCGTGGTGGTGTTGCCCAACACGCCCGTCCCCGTAGCACCTGCAACCAGATGACTGACATAGTTGCCGCTGCTATCGACATTCCAGATGATGTAGAGACCGCTTCCCGGATCTTTCCAGGCTACATCATATCCGCCGGTAACCTGCTCCGCGCCGATCAGCACATAGGGGGCAAATTGCCCTGCGGTGACGTGCACACCATGATAACTCAGCTCGGGTCCCGTTCCCCCGGCAACGGGATTGAAGAAATAGTTGTTGCCGTTCTGCACGACCGCGGTTGAACCCACGGATTCGATGACTGTGGAAATGGTCGAGAGGGGTACGCCGATTACACCGTCGCCATTCAGATCCTGCTGAAAACTTACCTCTAGGTTTTCGAAGGTGGCGCTCGTGCCCGATCCGGGCATATAGGTATTGGCGATATAGTTTCCCTGACTGTCCGTGCTCCAGATCGTGTACAGGCCCGTGACCGTGTTGTGCCAAGCCAACTCGTATCCGTTCGTAATCGGTTCGACGCCGAGTGGCGTCCAACCGCTGAACTCGCCCACGGTCACCGGCGAACCCTGATACATCAGCTCCGGGCCCGCTCCCCCCGCAACCGGATCAAAGAAATAGTTGCTGCCGACCTGCACCAGTTCGGTTGTTCCCTTGGCCTCGATAACCGTCGTCGGCTGGTTGGCCGCAAGATGAAAGCCCAGCGCATCGAGTTGCTGCAGGTCGATCGCCGTGAGCGACTGTTGCGTGCCGCTCGAGTAGAACTCGTCGAAGGGGTCGCTCGGTCCCGCCAGGCCGCTGTTGAGGAAGTCGCTGGGGTCCGAGGTCCGACCGTAATCGGCGATCTTGGTAGTTCCGCCGTTCAATGAGAAGTAAGCCGCAGGTGCCGTGGAATTGCCGTTGACAAGCATGTTGCCGGGAGAGGTGAAGCGATAGAAATCGAAAATATCGGGTTGTCCAGTGGACCCCGCGTAGGGCACCCGGCCCATCGCGTGGGTGAGTTCGTGCAAGGCCACGCCGACCAGCAGGCTCGGATCGATGTCGGTCGCAAAAGTCGCGCTGCCATCAACCTCGGTGCCAGTGGGACTGATCAGGCCCCACAATTTTTCCTGCGAATACCAGACCGCGACCTGGCTCGCGAACGTCGACGGCAATGAATTGAAGGTCGTGTCGCCGGGCGACGCATTGTTGACCAGATCGGCCCGCACCGTCGAATAGCCGACGTAGTTGCCGCCGGAAGGTCCAGCGGCAGCACCGCCGCCGGTTCCGCTGTAATCGATCTGGATGTTGAGCGTGATCTTGTCGGTCACCGCGGCGCAGATCTGCTGCATGGCCGCCGTGATGCCGTCGCGGAAACTTTGCGGCGCTGCCATCGCGGCATTGTCGAAAAGCAGATTGATGGTCAGCCCGGCCGACGATCCAACCGCCACCACGGAACCGGGCGCCCCCGTGCCGCTCGCCGTGACGGCCGCCTCGGCCTCGAGCTCTTCCTGGGGTACGTCGATCGGCGCTCCCAGCACCGAAGGCGAGGGGCTGAATGCACCGCCAAGCGGACCGGGAAAGTCCGTGGTGGGGGCCACAGCGAGGAAATCGGAGAAATCAGAGCCGTCGTCGTTGGGTTTCTTCATCTCTTAGCCGTTGATTTCGCTCAAGAATCTTTCCGGATGAAATTCCTTCGCAGCTCCAATGCTGTTGGAGAAATAGCCACGAATCACCGGCCCCAAGACCATCCGGCAGGATCGCGCCAGCGCATTAATTTGCGGTTTCGGACAGCTTCGCAATTGCTGCAAATGCCATCGATCCGGGCCGCAGATTCCATCTTGCACTTCGGAACCGGCGGCAGTGCCCCTGCGGTCGATATCAATACTACAATTGCGGATGTTTCGCGGCAGCGCGAGCACGAGTGGAGCGCTGCTTTGCGTTCCCGACAGCCGGCACCTCCCTGAACCGCTATTGAATTTGCGATCATTCTGGCCGATCAACAAGTGCATATCCGTACCCTTCCGGAGCATTTTTCAAATGACGTTTCCCAGAGCTTCGCAGGCCCTGTCCCGCTTCACCGTGCTCGACCTCACACGCGTCCGGGCCGGTCCGACCTGCGTGCGGCAGCTTGCGGATTGGGGCGCCAATGTCATCAAGATCGACGCGATTTTGGAAGATGCGGGCGGCGAGCAGCTCGGCGGGCCGCGCCACGGCGCCGACTTCCAGAATTTGCACCGCAACAAGCGGGCCATCTCGCTGAACCTGAAGGACCCCAGAGGTCTCGAGGTCTTCAATCGTCTGGTCAGGCAGGCCGACGTCGTGGTCGAGAATTTCCGCCCCGACGTGAAGACCAAGCTCGGCGTCGACTATGAGAGCGTGAAGAAGATCAATCCGCGCATCGTCTACGGCAGCATCTCCGGCTTCGGCCAGGACGGCCCCTATCACAAGCGGCCCGGTTTCGATCAGATCGCGCAAGGCATGGGCGGGCTGATGTCGATCACCGGCGCGCCCGGCGAAGGGCCGATGCGGGTCGGCATTCCCGTGGCCGATCTCACCGCCGGACTGTTTTGCGCCATGGGCATCCTCACCGCGCTGCTCGAGCGCGAAGTCTCCGGCGAAGGCCAGTGGGTGCAGACCTCGCTGTTGCAGGCGCAGATCTTCATGCTGGATTTCCAGGCCGCGCGCTGGCTGATGGACAAGGACGTGGCGCAGCAGGCCGGCAACGATCATCCGACCTCGATCCCGACCGGCGTGTTCAAGACCTCCGACGGCTATATCAACATCGCCACGACAGGCGGACGGATCTGGCAACGCTTCGCCGAGGCGCTCGGTGCGCCCGATCTGCCGAACCGGCCGGAATACGCCACCGCGCCGGATCGTTCGAAGAACCGCAAAGCCCTCAACGCCGAGATCAACAAATACACCGAGAAGAAATCGAGCGAGACCTGGGTCAAGGAGTTCAACGCCGCCGGCGTGCCCTGCGGCCCGATCTATGCGATCGACCAGATGTTCGCCGATGCGCAGGTCCAGCATCTCGGCATCGCCCAGCACGTGCCGAACGACGAAAACCGGCACATCCAGCTGGTCGGCCAGCCGGTCACGCTGTCGCGCACGCCGAGCAAGATGGCGGCGCGGCCGCCGGAGTTCGGCGAGCATACCGAGGAGGTGCTGGCCGAGTTCGGCTTTGCCGCCGAGGAGATCAGGGATCTGCGGGAGCGCAAGGTGGTGTGAAACGCGATGAGATCGGGACATCCCATCATCACGCTTCAGATGCTTGTTCGGGCGTCAACCGTTCGCAGCGCCGTTTCACGCCTTTTCCGGATCATGCTTCAAACAAAAAGCCCGGCGACCAGGCCGGGCTTAGTTTCGGGAGAAGCAGGCACGCCAAAAACCGAATTCCATGGGCAAGACCTTACGCCCGAAACCGGCCGACCACTGTCGCGCCAAAGCCACATCCCCTGATAAAACAACCGTCGATGGAAAACCGGCAGCATGCCTTACGAAATCGTGCAGATGGCTGATTTCGCGGTGGTTTTCGATTTTAAGCCTTTGAGGGCCGCAACATCCGGCCCGCGCCCGCGATCGCCTTGTCGATCACCGGCCAGAACAGCAGGACGATGGCGAGCGTGGTGATCGAGCCCACCAGCCAGTTCGACCAGAATACCCGCATGTCGCCGCCCGAGCCGATCATCGACAGGCGGAAGGCGTCCTCGGCCTTGCTGCCGAGCACCAGTGCGAGAGTAAACGGAGCAAGCGGAATACCGATCTTCTTGAAGACGTAACCGACCACGCCGAAGCCCAGCATCAGCCAGATGTCGAACATCGCGTTCTGGATCGCATAGGCGCCGATCGCGCAGGACACCACGATCATCGGGGCGACCGCTGCGAACGGCACGCGCAGGATGGAGGCGAAGATCGGCACGGTGGTGAGCACCAGCACGAGGCCGACGATATTGCCGAGATACATCGAGGCGATCAGGCCCCAGACGAAATCCTTGTGGTCGACGAACAATAGCGGGCCGGGATTGAGACCCCACACCATCAACCCGCCGAGCAGGATCGCGGCGGTGCCGGAGCCGGGAATGCCGAGCGCGAGCATCGGCAACAGCGCGGAGGTGCCCGAGGCGTGCGCCGCGGTTTCCGGCGCGAACACGCCTTCGATGCGGCCCTTGCCGAAGCTGTCCGGATCCTTCGAGAAGCGCTTGGCGAGATTGTAGCCCATGAACGACGCCGCGATCGCGCCGCCCGGCGTGATGCCGAGCCAGCAGCCGATAAAGGACGAACGCAGCAGCGTCACCCAGTATTTCGGCAGGTCCTTCCAGACCGAAAGCACCACGCGCAGGCTGATCGCGGCGGCGTGGCCGCGCAGCGCCAGGCGCTCCTCCATCGTCAGCAGGATCTCGCTGATGCCGAACAGACCGATCACCGCGACCAGGAAGTTGATGCCGCGCAAGAGTTCCGCGGACCCGAACGTCATGCGCAGCTGGCCCGACACCGTGTCCATGCCGACGCCGGCGAGCAACAGCCCGAGCGCCATCGAAATGACGGTCTTGTGCTTGGCCTCGCGGCCGAGGCCGACAAAGGAGCAGAAGGTCAAAAGATAAACCGCGAAGAACTCCGGCGGTCCGAATTTGAGCGCGAAGGTGGAGATCAGCGGCGCCAGGAAGGTGATCAGCAGCACAGCGACCAGCGAGCCGATGAACGAGGAGGTGAACGCCGCGGTCAGCGCTTCCGCCGCCCTGCCCTGCTGCGCCATCGGATAGCCGTCGAAGGTGGTCGCGACCGACCAGGCTTCGCCGGGGATGTTGAACAGGATCGAGGTGATGGCGCCGCCGAACAGCGCGCCCCAGTAGATGCAGGACAGCATCACGATGGCCGAGGTCGGGTCCATGCTGAAGGTGAGCGGCAACAGGATCGCGACGCCGTTCGGCCCGCCGAGCCCGGGCAGCACGCCGACGAATACGCCGAGCACCAGCCCGACCATCATCAGCGCCAGCGTCTTCCAGGTCAGCAGGACGGCAAAGCCGTGCAGGAGCAGGCCGAAGGCTTCCATGACGCTTCCCGGCCTCTTAGTAGCCGAAGGCCGCTTCGAGCGGCCCTTTCGGCATGATGACGTCGAACGCGATATCGAAGGTCACGAACATGGCCGCGGTGAAGACAAAGGCGGTCAGAAGCGACTTCCACAGCGCAATCTTGCCGACCAGGCGCATGAAGCTCGCGATCAGGAGGAAGCTCGCGACATAGAGCCCGAGGTATTGCGTGACCAGGCAGAACAGCAGGGTCGGCACGAACACCGCCATGACGCGGCGAAGCTGTGCCCGCGTCACGAAGGTCTTCAGCGCGTCCTCGCGCGACAACGCGGCTGCGACCAGACCGTAGAGGCTGGCGCCGGCCAGGATCACCGACAGATAGAAGGGAAAGTAGCCCGGCTGCGGGCCTGTCGAATCCCAGCCGATGCCGGTGCGCCAGTTGTCCCAGCCGAGCGTCGCCGCAAGCGCGAGCAGCAGCAGCGCGACCGCGATCTCGATCGTGCGGTTGTTGGTGACCGCGGGCGAATCGTCCTCGGGCGCGGTGGGATCGTCGACGACGATCTCTATGTCGGACTCGGACATCGATACCGGACTGGTTGGTGTGCCCCTGCCCTCTCCCCGTAAGAACGGGAAGGGGAAGGAGAACGCCTACTTGGCAACAAATCCCGCCTCTGTCATCAAGGATTTGTTGAGCGTGTCATCCTCCTCGAGGAATTGCACCATGTCCTTGCCGGTCAGGAAGATCGGCTTCAGCGCCTGCTTTTCCATATAGTCCTTGTATTCCGCCGTCTGCGTCACCTTCTGGAACAGGTCGACGTAAAACGCCTGCTGCTCCGGCGTGACCTTGCCCGGCAGGAACATGGCGCGCAGCATCAGATACTGCACGTCGAGCCCCTGCTCCTTGCAGGTCGGGATATCATGCCAGGACTGGGTGTCGGTCACCTTCGCGGTGTAGGAGATGCGCTCCTTGTCGAACACGCAGAGCGCGCGCACCTGCCCTGCCCGCCACACTTCGAGGTTTTCGCTGGGGTTGTTGACGTTGGATTCGGTGTGGCCGCCGACCAGCTGGGTCGCGGCCTCGCCGCCGGACTTGTACGGCAGGTACGAGAATTTCGCGCCGGTCTTCTGCTCCATGAACACGGTCAGCACGTGGTCCTCGCGCTTGGAGCCGGTGCCGCCCATCTTGAAGGGCGAGCTCGCGGCTTTCGCCGCCTCGATGAACTCCTTCACGCTCTTCGGGCCGTTGGCATTGTCCCACAGCACGAACTGGTCGAGCGCGATCACCGAGACCGGCGTCAGTTCGCGCCAGTTGAAGGGGATTTTGGCCGACAGCGGCAGCATGTAGATCAGCGAATAGGCGATCAGGATCTTGTTGGCGTCGCCCTCGCTGGACTTCATGTACATCAAGGCTTCCGCGCCCGACGCGCCGCCCTTCAGCGAGACCACCATCGGCTGCTTCATCAGATTGTTCTTCTGGATCGCGGCCTGCATCATCCGGGCCATCTGATCGGAGGCGCCGCCGGCGCCGGCCGCGACCACGATCTCGACCGGTTTGGTCGGCTCCCAGCCGGCGGCGAGCGCCGGCGCGCTGGCGAGGATGGCCGAAAGGGCGGCGGCCGCCGTCATGATGTTTCGCACGCGTTTCTTCCCTATCGATTTGTTTGGCTTGACAAAACCTAGTGGTCCAATTCCAACATTCGCAACCCATTGGGGCTAGCACTTTGCGAATGTTGGAATTAAAGGACCACTAGCAATATTTTGATTCTAGTGAAGCTTTGGATTTGACGTTCGCTTGCGAACCCGCGGCCAGCAGAGGTAGCGAACGTCAAATCCGCTCCACCAAGATCGGTTGGCCTGCCATTGTGCGGATAATGGCCGCCAGTTCAAGCCGCCAGCGGGTGTCGGCCGTATGACTTTGGAATGAGAGCCCGCGCGAGGTCGCCGAAGACCTGAAAAGCAAAACGCGGGCTCACGAGCATGATCCGGAAAAGTGGACAGCGGTTTTCCCTCGCGACAAACGCGGAAACGCGTTTGCGCGGAGATCATGCTCAACCAAAAATTTGGAGCGCGATGGCATTGCCATCGCGCTCCAAGCCCGCGTTGAGGATGTCGACGCGACGAGGTGCCTACACGATGATGAGATCGTGCGGAGTGAGCACGACGCCGGCCTGGACGCTTGTCACCGCATGCGCGTTGGTCTGGCTGCCGTCGGCGCTGAAGTAGAGCGTCTGGTTGGCGGTGTCGAAGTGGAACTCGGCACCGTTGCCGGTGAACTGGTCGTCGTTCGACGTCTCGAAGGTCGACGATACGTCCATCCCGGCCGTCAGCCCGCCGCCAAATCCGCTGGCGGAGACGGCGATATGGTCTTGCTGGGTCGTGTTGTTGAAGTCGGTGATGATGCCCGGCCCGTCGGTGGTGTGCAGGAACGCGAACGTGTCGTTGCCCGCTCCCCCGCTCATGACATGACTGCCGGAATTGCCGATCAGGATGTCGTTGCCGGAGCCGCCGTTCAACGCTTCGGTGCCGTTGGTGGCGATCAGGATCGAGTCGCCGCTGCCGGCCGCCGTCAAGGTCGACGCGTTGGTCGCATTGTTGACGACGGTCGCGGTCGCCGTGTTGCTGGTCGCGATGCCGTCCGTCGACTGGTAATCGAACGAGCCGCCCGGCGTCGCATCGTCGAAGAAGAAGACGTCGGTGGAGTTGTTGGTCGTGGCTCCGCCGCTGGCCGAGACGACGTGGCTGAGCGACAGGTGATCCGTTGTATCCGGATCGGTGTCGTTGGCCGTCAGCGCCCAGGTCGGGATGTCGACCGTGCCGGAAGCACCGGCGTCGGTGACCACGGTTTCGCCGACGGCTGTCGGCGCGTCGTTCTGGCCGTGGAGCGCCACCGCGATATCCTGGACGGTGGTTGCGCCGTTCTCGTCCGTAATGGCGACGGTGTAGGTCTGGGTCAGCACCTGGTTCTGCGCCAGGAACTGGATGTCCGCGTTGTTGACCGAGAAGTGCCAGTTGGTCGAACCGCTGCCAGCGGATTCCGTCACCGGATCGACCGTGAATGTGCCGACATAGCCGGCGTTATCGGGAGTGACCGACACAGTGTGGGTATCGCCGGTCTCGACGTCGGTGTAGGCGATATGGCCGCCAGTGGTCTGGACCGCCGGAGGCGTCTCGGTATTGACCGACACGTTGTCCAGGATGATGCCGTTGCCGTCGTCGGAATAGGTGAACGACAGCGGGTCGTTGCCGCCGTCGCCGACCACATCGAACGTATAGGTGACGGGCCCGCCGGAGTTGTTGTCGACGACGTCGACGAGATTCGCCCCGTTCCAGCTTGCGATGAATTCATTGTGGCCGGATTCCGGATCGCCAAAGGCAGTGAAAGAGACGAGGTAGTGCGTGCCGGCCGTCGTGGCGACGGACTGGCTGAGCGTGTCCGTGCTCGATTCCGCCGGGCGGCGTGAGCACGGCACTGTAGTTGCCGAACTCGCTGCCGAGGCCGAGGAATTCGGCCTGGATGTCCGAACCGGTCGTGGTCCAGCCGGTGAGATCGCCGGTCTCGAAGCCGCCGTTGGTCATCAACGTCGGCCCGGCATCTTCCGTGATCGATCCGACGACGTCGGCCGAGGTGATGATCGGTGCGTCGTCGGCGCCATGGATGTTGAGGGTCAGCGGTGTGTGGTAGTCTTGGCCCAAGCTGTTGGTGACGGTGAGGTCGAACACCAGGGTCGGATTGTCGCTGGGCGTCAGCGCATCGAACGCGGCGTTCGCCACGAATTCGTAGAAGCCGCTGGAATCGACGAACAGCTGGCCATAGGTGGTATTGATAAAGGTATCCACATTGGCCGACGAGCCGTTGACCGACGTGATGGCGAGCGTGGTGGAGGCATCGCCGGGCTGGTCGCCCGGGTCGGTGATGGCGTTGCCCACAGCCACGAGATTGCCGGCGTCGGTGAAGACGTAGTCGAAGATGTCGTTGCTTGCCGGAAGGACCAGCGACGGATCGGCCGTGCCGGTCGCGGTCACCGTGACCTGCTGGGTCGATATCGTCGCGCCGTCGCCGACCGTGATGTCGTAGGTCACCGTCAAAGTGTCGCCTGAACCGAGGAAATCGAGATCCTTGTCCGGCAGGCTGAAATTCCAGTCGATGCCGCCGCTTCCGGTGCCGGTCGAATCATGCAGCGTGGTGATGATCGCACTCTGCAGATCGTTGAGCGTCTGGCCCGGCACGAAGTCCGGATTCGCCGACCACACCGCGGAGTCGAGCGCGACGCTGACATTGTGGGCGTCCGCGAGATCGACATCGGTGAAGGCGAGCGTTTGTACGGGCGTGGTGTCGGGCGTCGGCGATCCGACGGTGTCGGGTTGCTCGGTCAGCGACGCCGATTGCGGGCCGCTGGTGATCGCCACCGGATCGTTGGAGCCGGTGATGTCAACTTCCAACGTCTGGGTCGCGGTGGCGGAGCCGTCACTGACCGTCACATTGTAGTCGACGGCAAGGGTTTGTCCCTGCGACAGGAAATCGAGATCCTTGTCGGGAATGCCGAACGTCAAGTCGACGCTGCCGGAGCCGGTGCCTGTGGAGTCGTGAAGGACGGTGGTCAGGGCGGTGGCGAGGTCGGCCTGCGTCGCGGCCGGCACCGCGATGGAGGTGGACGCCAAATGAACTGCCGCGGTGTGGGTGTCGCCGGTGTCGGCGTCGGTGAAGTTCATCGTCGTCGTCGGCGCGGTGTCGTTTGCGGCCGACCCCGTAGTGTTGTCCTGCTCGGCGACGGTGGTCGATTCCGGCCCGCTGGTGATCACCGGCGGCGAGTTGACCAAAACGATATTGACGTGCTCGAAATTGGCGACCGACAAATCGAATGCCGTGAAATGGAAGGTCGGTCCGTTGGCGGTATTGGCATTCGCATTCGCCGCCAGGAAATTGTTGTAGTTCGCAAGATCCGTCTGCACCGCCGCGCTATTGAACTGGGCGTGCGTCAGCTGGAGTACCAGCGTATCGTCGCCCAGGCCGCCGTCACCGGTGGCGTGAGCCGCGGGATCCGCCGCGATGTTGAAGGTGACGACGTCGGTGCCACCGCCTGCAAAGACGTGATCGCTGCCCCCGCCGGCATTGATGGTGTCGTTACCGTCGCCGGTATGGATCGTGTCGGCGCCGGTACCGGCGGTAATCGTGTTGCCGCCATTGCCGGCCGTGATGGTGTCCGAGCCGTTTCCGACCGTAATGTGATTGACGCCATTGCCGACCGTGACCGTATTGTTGCCGTTGCCGACGGTGATCGTGCTGTTCCCATTGCCGGTCGTAATGCTGTTGTTTCCGTCACCGTCGGAAATCGTGTCGTTGCCGTTGCCGTCGATGATAGTGTCGTTGCCGGCGAGGCCCGCGATGACGTCGCTGCCGTTGCGACCATTGATGATATCGTCTCCATCGGTCCCGACGATAGTGTCGTTCTGGTTGGTTCCGGTGATGGTCGTCATTGCGATCTCCCTTGATGGAATTGATTTTACCTGCAGAGTCGAGAACTCAGGGCCGGTTCAGGCGTGACCCGCGACATGCAGGTCCGTGGCGTCGAAGAATTGGAGACGTCTCGACCTGGTCGCATGCCATTGGCGCCGAAACGGCCGAGCCGTTCCAATGCCGTCAAATAGCTCGTCGTGATGTGGGTATCGCCGTATTGGCAAGTTCGCGGAAGTTTCCGATCGCGGACAAACATCTGGAAACGGGATTATCGTTGGTCATTAAGAGCCCCTGCGTGCGTTGCCATAAGGCACGCCACCACACAACGCGTGGCAGCGCGGTGATCAGCTTTGGCGTAATCGCAAGCCGTGTTCGGCGTCAGGAGAGAAGGAAAGGTATGATGCGGGCCGGCACGGTCGCGTGGTCAAGAATTATCGGCTTCTGTTTTCAGTTTAATGACTTGTTGGTTGTAAAACGCGGCCACAACGAAATTCAAATTACTTACGCATTTACTGGCTGAAAAACGCGGGGACTACGCACACAACCAGGGTAATCTTATTCCTGAGGTTGCGTCGGCGTCAATATTGACGTGCCGAGCGATACTAGAGAGGGTTCCATTCGGGAACAGATACACGCGTTACGAGAACGACTTATCTGCCCTTCCAGTTTGGCGTGCGTTTGTTCAGGAAAGCATCCATTCCCTCACGAAAATCCTCGCTCATGTAGGCCTTTAGGATGAGGTCTTCACCTTCGTCGCGCGACAGCGTCCGGCGGATGCGGCGCACCGCCTCCTTGGCGGTCTCCATCGTCAGCGGAGCGTGCGACGCAACGAGTTTTGCCGTCTCGTCGGCACGGCGATGCAAGGTCGCGACGTCAGGCACGATCTCGTTGAGCAGACCGAGCGCCAGCGCCTCCGGCGCTTCCACCAGCCGCGCCGTGAAGATCATGTCCTTGGTGCGCGCGGGTCCGACGAGAGCAACCAGACGTGAGATGTTGGACATCGACAGGCAGTTGCCGAGCGTGCGCGCGATCGGAAAGCCGATGCGGGCCGACGCGGTGCCGATGCGGATGTCGCAGCAGGCAGCGATGCCCGCGCCGCCGCCGGTGCAGGCGCCGGCAATCGCCGCGATCACGGGCACGCGGCATTTCTCCAGCGTGCCGAGCACGCGGTCGATCCGCGCCTCGTAGTCGAGCGAGTCCTGCGCGGTCTTGAAGGCGCGGAACTGCGAGATGTCGGTGCCGGAGGCGAACGCCTTTTCGCCGGCGCCGGTCATGATCAGCGCCTTGATCGAGCGGTCCGTGTTGATGGCCTCGCAGATCGAGGCCATCTGCTCGTACATCGCAAAGGTCAGCGCGTTGCGCGCCTGCGGACGGTTGAAGGTCAGCCGCGCGATGCCGTCCTCGACGGAATAGAGCAGATCCTCGGAGGTAGACAATGGAGCGTTCATCGCACTCTTCCTTTTGATCGAAGCTTGTTGTCGAAGTCAGGCCACCGCGGCCTTCGGCATCGGCGCCGCCTCGCGGCGCTTCAGCACGTCCATCGCGGCGAGCACGCCGCCCGCACGATGCGGCACGTGCGCGAGATCGAGACCCATCTCGACGCCCGACAGCGTGCCCATCAGCATCAAGTCGTTGAAATGGCCGATATGGCCGATGCGGAACACCTTGCCCTTGACCTTGTTGAGGCCGGTGCCGAGCGACATGTCGAAATTCTCCAGCACGACCTTGCGGAAAGCGTCGGAGTCGTGGCCGTCGGGCATCCGCACGCCGGTGAGGACGGGCGAATGCGCGCCCTGCTCCTGGCATTGCGTCTCCAGCCCCCACACCTTGCACGCCGCGCGCGTCGCCTCGCTGTGGCGCCGGTGGCGGGCGAACACCTTCTCCATGCCCTCCTCTTCGAGCATCTTGATCGCTTCGCGCAGGCCGAACAGCAGGTTGATCGCGGGCGTGTAAGGAAAGGTGCCGACCTTGTTGAAGGCGATGACCTCCTCCCACTCCCAGTAGGAGCGCAGCGCGGGATTGGCTTTGGCGACTGCGAGCGCTTTTTCCGACACCGCGTTGAAGCCGAGGCCCGGCGGCAGCATCAGGCCCTTCTGCGAGCCTGCAACGGAGATGTCGATGCCCCAGGCGTCATGCTCATATTCCATCGAGCCGAGGCCGGAGATGGTATCGACCATCAGCAGCGCAGGATGCTTGACCCGATCCATGATCTTGCGCACCTCCAGCGGAGACGTGACGCAGCCGGTCGAGGTCTCATTGTGGACCACGCACACGGCCTTGATCTTGTGCGCCTTGTCGGCGGCGAGATGTGCCTCGACCTGATCGAGATCGGCGCCATGGCGCCAGTCGCCCGGAATGAACTCGACATCGAGCTTGAACTTGTCGGCGATGCCGCGCCACAGCACCGCGAACTGGCCGGTCTCGCACATCAGAACCCTGTCGCCGGGCTGCAAGACGTTGACGATCGCGGCTTCCCAGGCGCCGGTGCCGGACGAGGGATAGATGATCACGGGCTGCCTGGTGCGGAACATCCGCTGCATGCCAGCCAGCACGGCAAAACCGATCTCGGCGAACTCCGGACCGCGGTGATCCAGACCCGGCATGTCCATGGCCCGCAGCACCCGGTCGGGAATGTTGGTCGGTCCTGGAATCTGGAGAAAATGCCTTCCAGTATGCACGGTCGTCATGTGAGTCCTTCCCGGTCCTGGCTTGTCCCGCCGATCGGGTCGCGGCGGGGCGGTCCGAATAGCATTATTCGCCGGCCTTGTCCCGCGATCACCAAGCTTCGTCAATGCCCTGGACGCAGGGCTTGAACCGGAAAATCGCTTCTCCGCGGTCGGGGTTAATCACGCCCTTCCGAGGCTTAATGTCCGACCACCTTCAACTGCGCGACATTGCTTTGCGAGCGCTGCTCCAGATAGCTCATGGCGGCATCGACTCCGCCGGAGCGGTGCGGGATGCCGGCCACCGACAGGCCCATCTCGACGCCCGTCAGCGCCGCCAGCAGGGTCAGCTCATTGCACTCGCCGAGGTGGCCGATCCGGAACACCTTGCCGGCGACCTTGGACAAGCCTGAGCCCAGCGACATGTTGTAATTGTCGAGCACGACTTTGCGGAACTGATCGGCATCATGCCCGGGCGGCATCAGCACAGCCGTGAGCACCGGCGAGAAGTCGCGCGGCTCCTGGCAGAGCACCTCGAGGCCCCAATGGTTGACGGCCGCGCGCGTCGCGGCCGCAAGCCGCTGGTGCCGCGCAAACACCTTGTCGAGCCCCTCTTCCAGCAACATCGCGAGCGCCTCGCGCAGGCCGTAGAGCAGATTGGTCGCCGGCGTGTACGGGAAGAAGCCTTTCGCATTGGGCTTGAGCATCTCCTCCCAATCCCAATAGGAGCGCGGCATTTTGTTGGTCTTCGAAGCCGCGCGCGCCTTCTCGGAGATTGCGTTGAAGCCAAGGCCGGGCGGCAGCATGAATCCCTTTTGCGAGCAGCTGACGCTGACATCGACCTTCCATTCGTCATGCCGGTAGTCGACCGATCCGAGCGAGGAGATGGTGTCGACCATCAACAGTGCAGGATGCGAGGTGCGATCCATCGCGCCGCGGATCTCACCGATGCGGCTGGTCGCACCCGTCGAGGTCTCGTTGTGCACGACCATGACCGCCTTGATCGCGTGGGACTTGTCGGCGGTGAGCTTGGCCTCGAGCTCGGCCGGATCGGCGCCGCGGCGCCAGTCGCCGGGAATGAAATCGACCTCGATGCCCCAGCGCCTGGCCATGTTGTGCCACAGCGTCGCGAAATGGCCGGTCTCGACCATCAGCACCTTGTCGCCGGGCGAGAGCGTGTTGACGATCGCCGCCTCCCACGCGCCCGTCCCTGACGACGGAAAGATCACGACGGGGCCCGAAGTCTGGAACACCTTCTGGCTGCCCTCCAGCACCTTGCGTCCGAGCTCGCCGAATTCGGCGCTGCGGTGGTCGATGACAGGCATGTCCATGGCACGCAGGACGCGGTCGGGAACCGGGCTCGGCCCCGGAATTTGCAGAAAGTGCCGTCCCTGGTGCGCGGTCATGGCGGGCATCCCTCGTTGGCGTCGCTAGTCTCCCGAATAACACGATCCCACAGCTCTGTCCTGAATTCGGCGGGCCCTGAAACGCATAGGTGATCGGGGCCTTTGCCTTGCCAACTGGTGGCGCGGCGGGCAAGAGAGGCGAGACGAAAGCACGAGACAATCCCATGACGGCGCAGGCCGGCAACAACAGTAAATCGGCCGACGACAGCGCCCTCGCTACGAGGCTACGGCGCGAAATGACGGGCGACGTGCTGTTCAACTCTTTCAGCCGCGGCCGCTATGCCACCGACGCCTCGTTCTATCAGATCATGCCTGCAGGCGTGGTGGTGCCGCGCAGCATGGAGGAGGCGCTGCGGGCGCTCGCAATGGCCCGCGACGACGGACGCATCGTCACCCCGCGCGGCGGTGGCACCTCGCAATGCGGCCAGACCGTCAACAACGGCATCGTTGTCGATGTCTCCAAGCACCTCAATCGCATCGTCTCGCTCGACGTGGCCAACCGCACCTGCGTGGTCGAACCCGGCATCGTGCTCGACGATCTCAACCGGCAACTGAAAAAGCACGGCCTGTGGTTTCCGGTCGATGTCTCCACGGCCTCGCGCGCCACCATCGGCGGCATGGCCGGCAACAATTCGTGCGGCGGGCGCAGCCTGCGCTACGGCACCATGCGCGACAATACGATCTCGATGGACGCGGCCTTGGCCGACGGCACGCAGATGCATTTCGGCGAGGTGCCGCGCGACCTTGCCCAAATTAATATGCAAGGCAACGCGCCCGATTCCGGGCTTGCGCTGTTTCGCGACATGCTCTCCCTCGGCGCCCGCGAGGCCGACGAGATCGCCGACAGATTTCCCAAGGTGCAGCGCCGGGTCGGCGGCTACAATCTCGATGCGCTGACCCCGCGCAATGCCGCCAACAACATGGCGCATCTTTTGGTCGGCTCGGAAGGTACGCTGGCCTTCACCACAAAGGTCGAGCTGAAGCTGTGGCCGGTGATCCGCAACAGAGCGGTCGGTGTCTGCCATTTCGGCAGCTTCTATGAGGCAATGGACGCCGCCCAGCATCTGGTGAAGCTGAAGCCGATCGCGGTCGAGCTGGTCGACCGAACCATGATCGCGCTCGGCCGCGACATCGAGATGTTCAAGCCTGTGATCGCATCCGCCGTGCGCGGCGATCCCGACGCGGTGCTGGTGGTCGAGTTCGCCGAAGAAGAGCAGGCCGAGAATCTGCAACGCGTGAAGCAGCTCACCGAGTTGATGGCCGATCTCGGTTTCGGCTGGAACAATTCCCGGCGCAAATGGGGCGGCGTGGTCGAGATAACAGAGCTCGCGTTGCAGGCTGCCATCGCGGACTTCCGCGCCGCCGGCCTCAATGTCATGATGTCGATGAAAGAAGCCGGCAAGCCGGTCTCCTTTGTCGAGGACTGCGCGGTGCCGCTGCCGCACCTCGCCGACTACACCGATCGTCTCAACAGGATTTTCGCCAAATACGGCACCCACGGCACCATGTATGCGCATGCCAGCGAAGGCTGCCTGCATGTCCGCCCGGTGCTGAACCTGCGGCTGGAGAAAGACGTGCACGCGATGCGCGCCATCGCCGAGGAAGTCTTTGCCATGGTGCGCGAGTACAAGGGCTCGCATTCCGGCGAGCATGGCGACGGCATCGTGCGCTCGGAATTCCACGAGAGCATGTTCGGTTCGCGCATCGTCGCCGACTTCAGGGAAGTGAAGCGTCGCTTCGATCCCGACAATTTGCTCAATCCCGGCAAGATCGTCGATGCGCCGCGCATGGATGACCGCACGCTGTTCCGCTATCCCCCGGACTACCGCGTCGGCGAATTGAAGACGGTGCTCGACTGGTCGGCCTTTTCAGGCGCGGGCGGCGGTTTCCAGGGCGCGGTCGAGATGTGCAACAACAACGGCGCCTGCCGCAAGCTCGAAGGCGGCGTGATGTGCCCGTCCTATCGCACGACGCGCGACGAAAAGGATGTCACCCGCGGCCGCGCCAACACGTTGCGGCTGGCGATCTCCGGCCAGTTGGGTCCGGATGCGCTCGCCTCCGACGCAATGATGGAGACGCTCAAACTCTGCGTCTCCTGCAAGGCTTGCCGGCACGAATGCCCTGTTGGTGTCGACATGGCCAGGATGAAGATCGAGGTGCTGGCCGCGCGGGTCGCAAGCCGCGGGCTTTCGCTGCGCGATCGCCTGGTTGGCTATCTTCCCCGCTATGCGCCGCTGGCCGCGCGCTTTGCCTGGCTTGCCAATTTGCGCAATCATAGTTCACTGTTGCGCGCGCTGTTCGAGAAGGCCGCCGGCATCAGCGCCAAACGCGCGCTGCCCGCGTTCCGCAGCGACACCTTCCACAGCGATGCCGAGGTCGTCGGCCCGGCCGACGGCCATGAGGTCGTGCTGTTCGCCGACACCTTCAACCGCACCTACGAGCGCGAGAATCTCGACGCCGCGCTGCGTGTTCTCATCGCAGGCGGCTATCGCGTGCATCTGCCGAAGCCGGCCGATGGAAGTCGGCCGCTGTGTTGCGGCCGCACGTTTCTCTCCGCCGGGCTGGTCGACGAGGCGCGCGCCGAGCTCGACCGGCTGGTTCAGACTTACGCGCCGTTCGCCGCACGTGGCGTCCCAATCATCGGCCTCGAGCCGAGCTGTCTCCTGACCCTGCGCGACGAACTGCTGGCGCTGCGCAAGGACGAGACAGCCAAAGCGATCAGCGCGCAAGCGCTGCTGTTCGAGGAGTTTCTGGTGGGCGAGGCGAAGGCTGGCCGGCTCAAGCTTCCGCTTGGCGCGATCGGCGGCAAGGTGCTGCTGCATGGCCATTGCCATCAGAAATCCTTCGGCGCGTTCAAGCCGGTCGAGCAGGCGCTGCGGCTGATCCCCGATCTCGATGTCGAGATCGTCGAGTCCTCCTGCTGCGGCATGGCAGGCAGCTTCGGCTACGGCGCCGATACCTATGAGGCCTCGATCGAAATGGCCGAGCTGTCGCTGCTGCCCGCCGTACGGCGAGCAGACAGCACGACCATCATCGTCGCCGACGGCACCTCCTGCCGGCACCAGATCAAGGACGGCACGCCGCGCGAGGCGCTTCATGCCGCGCGCGTGCTCGCCATCAGTCTCGATCGCGCGAAGAACTCATCTCTCAACAAGGACAAACTCCATGGCTGAACTGGCCCTCGACGTCGCCCGCAAGATCCTCGATGCGGCGCTTGCCAAGGCGGTCGAGAAGAAACTCAAGCCGCTGGTCGTTACCATCCTCGACGTGCGCGGCGCGGTGAAGGTCACGGCGGCGCAGGACGGCACCAGCCTGATGCGCGCGGAGATCGCCCACGGCAAGGCCTGGGGCGCGCTCGCGATGGGCATGGGCTCGCGCGCCCTGTTCCAGCGTGCGCAGGAGCAGGCGTACTTTGTCAGCGCGGTGAACACGCTGGCGCAGGGACGGCTGGTGCCGGTGCCCGGCGGCGTACTGATCCAGGATGGCACGACGTTGTTGGGCGCGGTCGGCGTGTCCGGCGACACCTCGGACAATGACGAGATTTGCGCGATCGCCGGCATCGAGGCGGCGGGGCTGAAGGCTAATCCGGGGTAGCTTATTCGCGACGTCCGCTATCGAGGGGGTAAAGCGGACGTTTCTGCAAGCCGCGGGAATCTCTGCTGTGACCCGAAGCGGACATTTCGCTTGGCGCGCGCTTGGACAAGAGCACGAACCATGCCCTTAACCGCGGCGGCGCACTTCCGGGCCTCGCCCATTGCCGAAGTTTCGACAGGCTGGGGGCATATGAGTTGTACGGGGTGGCGAGCAATCTTGTGAACGGTTTCCTGTCAAATCAGGTGGAAGCCGTCGTGCAGGTCGACGTATCCCCCAATAAAGCCGCCGATTGATCCCACCGCCGTATGCGGTGCTGCATCCGCCAAGGGCGCAAGCGGCGTTTCCGCAAAGCTCACGGGATGGAACACATCGATGGCCGGCGCGGTCGGCGATGGCGCGAACATAAAGCCGTCGCCCGCGATAGTGGCCGCGGGAGGGGGATTGACGCCCGACAGGGGCGGCCCAGCGGCCGCGCCGCCGATGAGCGGCCCGATATTGATGATGGTCGAGTCGGTATCGGTCATCGGGCCGCCGATCCCGGAACTGCCGCCGTCGTTAGTCGTCATAGTGAGATGGTCGGTGCCACCGTCGAAACTGAAACTGGTTCGATAGAGAACATTGTTCGTTGCATGGAGCGTCGCGTCGATTTGAGCAACACTGCCCGTCAAAGTGACGGTTGCAGTGCCGCTGCCGCTGACCACGGCGCCGCTGACCCCGACGACATTGAGGATACCATGATCAACGTGAAGCTGCGTGGTGAGGCTAACGGCGTCGGGGTCGCTGACTGACAAACCCGCAAATTCGGCCTGTTGGCCGACTACGCCGGTCAACGAGCCCGGGACCGTGTTCACGGGCGGGTCGTTCACGGCCACGACATGGACCGTTGCGTGTGCGACGTTGCTGTCGGCCTCGTCGCCTGACACCTGCACGGTGATGTCGCGGTCGGTCGTGTCGGGATTGTCGCTGGTATTGACAAACCTGATCTGGCTGAGTGCGGTCTGATAGTCTGCGACCGACGCCGCGTTGGCCAAGTGAATCGTGATATTGCCCGGCACTGATGTGTCGATGCTGCTGTCAATTCCGCCGGGGAGCGTTCCAGCGATCGACAGGCTGTCGCCTGCCTTGGCGTCCGTCAAGACGATCGTCGCGGACTCGAGATCAGTGATGCCGGAGGCGGTCACCGAAACGTCGGTGTCGACAATTGCGAGCGGGGCGCCGTTCTCCGTGAAGGTCGTCGTAAAACCGGTTCCGGCGCCGGAAGCATCCAGATCCAGTTGCGGCGCTGCATTGAAGTTCAGGAGCGTTTCGTTGACGCCCGGCCCGGGAGTACCGCTGTTGAGGAGACCATCGCTGACCTGCCAGTCGATCGCGCGATTCGGGTCGGTGCCGCCCGCGGTCGGATCGGCCGCAGACGAGCGATATGCGACCGCATCGAGCACTTCTTGGTAGTGCTGCGTGGTGTCCTGCCCGCCGAGGGTCAGCACGCCGCCGACATTGCCGGCAACAGCGATGTTGGTCACAACCGGGCCTGAGCCGTCGTCAACGATGAAGTGGCCGCCCGAGGTCGTCAGATTGACGAACAGCTCGTCACCCGCCAGCAAGCCGCTAGAGATCTTGACCGTGGCGCTCACGATGCCGGGCAGAGGCGATGGCGGCGCCGCGTCGGGATCGAACACCTGGAGCGCGGGCGAGATGATGACGCCAGTGGATCCCACGGCGTAGCCCTGAGTAGGCGCCACGTTGAGCAGGACCGGAGCATCGTCGACCTGCGTAACCTGCACGTTGATGGTCGCGGTGGTCACGCCCGTGCCTGTGCCTTGTGGCTGCCCGCCGGGTTCGCCATTGCCGTCGTTGAAGATGAAGTCGACCGGCACCGTCGATGGTGGATTGTCGCTGCCATTGAAATAGACGATCTGCCGTATCACCGAATTGATATCGGCCCCCGCGGCGTTGGCATTGAAAGTGAACGTGACCGAGCCGTCGCCGGGGTTCGCGAATGTGCCGATGAAGGTCGCGCCGCCGTCGAGCGAGACGTTTTCGCCAAGTCCGTTGCTGTCGACCAGGTCGAGCGAGCCGATCGCAGCGAACGAGTCGTCGGGATTCGCTCCGCCGTCGCGGACGATCGTGAGCGACGCACCCGCGTAATTGTTGGGCGAGACGTTGAGCTCGGCGTCGCTGACGGCAGCATCGTGATTCGTGTCGAGCAGGACCGGCGTGCCCTGCTCGGTAAAGGCGGGGGTATCGCCGAAGCCAGTCAGCACCGGCGCATCGTCGACCGCCGTGATGTCGATCGTGGCGCTGTCCGTCGACGACCGGTCGCCGCCGCCGGTATGGCCGCCGTCGTGGATCGTCAACGTCAGCGTCGTGCTCGCGTCCGGAGTGTCGCTATTATCGATGTAGCTGACGGTCGAGGTGCCGTCGGTGTTGAGCAGCGCGTTGATATCAGCCGTGCTGCCGTTCAACGTGACCGACGAGGTGCCGCTGCCCGACACCGATACGGGGGTGCCGCCGAAGGTTACGTTGAGCACGCCCTCACCGACCGACAGCGTCACGCTCTCCGGACCGGCATTGCCATCGACATCGCTGACCGACAGGCCGCTGTTCTTCAGATTCAATGCGGTCTGCTCGGTTGCCGCATAGCTCGTGGGCGTAATGGTCGCGACCGGGGCGTCGTTGACGGGTGTGATGTTGACGGTCGCGATCGCACTGCCCGAGGAGCCGTCGCCGTCGTCCACGGTGAACGTGATGCTGCGGGATGCCGCCGGATTGTCCGATGAGTTCGCGTAGGTGATGTGCTCGATCAGGGTAGAGATCGCCGACGGCGTGGCATCGGCCGTATTGAGGCTGACGACGAGGTCGGCGCCGTTGGCGCCGCCCGTCACGATACCGACCGCTAGCCCGCTGACGCTGACCGTACCGGATGACACCGTCACGGTGCCATCCGTCTGGATCGCGAGCTGGTCCTGTGCATCGCCGGCGCTTACATGGACGGTCAGCGAGCCGCCGTTGAAGTCAGTCGAGTCGGAATCCGTTGTGAAGCCGGCCGGCGCAATCACCGTCGCCGGATCGTTCTCCGTAAGGGCGAACGTCACGGCGGTACCCGCCGGCGCGCCATTCAGGTCGACTACGGGCGGCTGATCGAGCACGATCTGAGCCGTATCCTGCGCGGACTGGTCGCCGCCGCCAGTGTTCCCATTGTCGTGGATAAGGAGCGTCAGCGTCCTCACACCGCCGGTCGGGTCGACAAAGCTCACAGTCGAGGTAGCATCCGTATTGAGCAGATCGTTGATCTCTGCGATCGTGCCCGTGATGGTCACCGAACTGGTGCCGCTATTCGACACGCCCGCACCGCTCGTTCCTGCCGTCACCGTCAGCGTGCCTGACGTGACCGAAAGCGTCATCGTCTCGCTGCCGTTTTCGCCGTCGACGTCCGCGACCGAAAGGCCGTTGTTCTTGAGGTCGATTGCGATGCTGGGCTGGCCCGAATAGCTCGGCGGCGTGATGGTCGCCACCGGCGCGTCGTTCACCGCCGTCACATTCACAGTCGATGTAGCGCTGCCCGTCGCGGTTCCGCCATCACCGTCGTTGACGGTGAACGTCACCGTACGGGCCGCGGTCGAGGGATCGTCGGAACTGTCGGTGTACTCGATGTGATCCATCAGCGTCGTGACGGCACCGGGCGTCGCATTGGCGCTGTTGAAATCGATCTCCAGCGAAGCCCCGTTGACGCCGTCATGGGTGACATCGATGGTGCCGATCGCGTTGCCGTTGACGCTCACGATGCCGCCGGCCGCGACGTCGACGGTCGCGTCCTGCAGGATCAAGAGCTGATCCTCCGCGTGGCTGCCCGAGATTGCCGCCGTCAACGAGCCGGTGTTGAAGTCGGCAGAATCGACGTCGGTCACCGACGCCCCCGCCGCGATGACCGTCGGCGCATCGTTCTCCGTGTAGGCCAGCGTGCCGCCGGCCGTTACCACCGGCGAGTCGTTCACAGCCGTGATGTCGATCGTGGCGTTGTCCGTCGACGACCGGGTCGCCGCCGCCGGTATGGCCGCCGTCGTGGATCGTCAACGTCAGCGTCGTGCTCGCGCCCGGAGTGTCGCTATTATCGATGTAGCTGACGGTCGAGGTGCCGTCGGTGTTGAGCAGCGCGTTGATGTCCGCCGTGCTGCCGTTCAACGTGACCGACGCGGTGCCGCTGCCCGCCACCGATACGAGGGTGCCGCCGGAGGTCACGTTGAGCACGCCCTCACCGACCGACAGCGTCACGCTCTCGGGCTGGCCAGTGATACCGCCGTCGACGTCGCTGACCGAAAGACCGGTGTTCTTGAGGGAAAGATCGGTCTGCTCGGTCGCCGCATAGTGCGCGGCGGGGGTCGTCGCCACCGGCGCATCGTTCACGGCATCGATGTTGAGCGTCGTCGTCGTCGTGTTGGTACCGGAGGGGTCGCCCATCGCGCCGTCATCGACGTGCCAGGTGATGGTGCGGGTCGCGTTGTTACCGTAATTGGTCGGGTTGTCGCCGGTGGTAAAGTACTGGACCTCGCTCAAAGCGAGATTGTAGTTGGCCAGACTGTCCGTACCGGTGAGCGTCAACGTCTCGCTGGCGGCGTCATAGCTGAAGTGGACGTTCGTGCCGTTGATGAGAGTGCCGGTCACGTTCGCGGCGGCAAAACCAAGATGATCGTCGGTCGTGCTGTTCTCGTTGCTGGTGAACGTGCCGCCGGTGATCTTGACCGTCGCGCTGACGAGTTGGGTTTGGTCGGCGTCGGTAATGGTGGTGCCGGCAGCCAGCAGCGTCACGGCCGAGCCTTGCTCGGTCGCGTGCGTCGCAGTGCCGGTTGTGGTCAGCACCGGCAACTGATCGAGGATGCCGGAAAGCGGGTAATCCACGCTGCTCGGCGACGGATCGTTCAGGCTCAGACCGATATCGATGGGATTAGAAAGCGTGATGCCGACGGTGCTGCCCGGCGTCGGAATATTCACATCGTACTCAACGAGATGACCGGGCGTCGAACCTGTCGATTCGTAGGAGACGTAGAGCTTGTTATGGACGTCGTCGAAAGTGAGATTGAAGGGCGCCAGGGCGTCGTAGGTGGCCGATTCAGTCAGCTTCACCTGTCCGGTGCCGCCCGCCGAAATCACATAGATGCTGTTCAGACTTTCGGATCCGACAAATCCGCTGGCGGTCGAGAAGAAGACGAGGTTGTCGGTCGGATCGGCGGCAACGCCCTCGATGGTTCCGTTGGTATAGCCGGTGGGAAATTCGACGTTGGGGTCGCTTCCCGACGGGAAGGTGACCACGGTTGTTTCCACGTGGGTCACGGTATCGTAGGCCTTGACCGAATTGGTTTCATTGGCGCCGACCAAGGCCCCCTTACCG
This sequence comes from uncultured Alphaproteobacteria bacterium, assembly GCA_963821965.1. Lineage (GTDB taxonomy): Bacteria > Pseudomonadota > Alphaproteobacteria > Rhizobiales > Xanthobacteraceae > Bradyrhizobium. The sequence goes on along the minus strand of CAWGFY010000005.1, from coordinate 746,551 downwards.
AACGTGTCGTCGGTGAAGTAGAGAACGTGGTGAGCGGAATCGAGGGAGAGTTGGGCGACTTCGTCGATGTCGGCGTCGGTTGCCTGAGTGCCCGGCGCGCCGCGCGTGAGGATGGGACTCGCGCTGCTCAGAGCGCCGGTGGTCTGGTCGTAATTGAACGCGACGATGCCGGTCTGCGAGTCCAGACCGTCGAGACTGTTGTTGTAGACCACCTGAGCGAGATAGAGAACGTGGTTGGTGGTATCGATGGCGATCGCGTTCGCTTCGCTGAACTCGTTTCCCGGTCCGCTGTTGTCCGGGACCGTATACACGGTGGTCGGGGCCGCGGTTGGCGTTGCGATTTTTCCGAGATGGATTTGCCCGTCGGCGCTGCCGTCGCCGCTGAATTGCGGATCGATGATGTAGTAGAATCCGTCAGTCAGGTCGGCCTGAATAGCGATCGGGGAGACGATCCCGGTGTTGGTGCCGGTGGGGCCGCCGGTCGCGAAATTCGTGACACTGGTGTCGCCCGAGTTGAAATAGTCGATCGCTTCGTCGGTAGTGTTGCCGTGCTTGATGAAAATAAACTGGGTGGTATTGGTTCCTGCCATGACGCAACCCCCCACTCACCAGGACGAAATGAACGTCCAACTCGCCAATGCAAATTTCACATCAAACGCCGCGCTTTTTGCTCAGCGGCGCAATTCGCAATTGCGGATCAGGTTATCAGCGGAACGCAGCGCGAACAAGGTTAAGTTAATGCGTGGTTAACGACCAAGCCAGTTCCGAAAGTTCCATACGTGACGCTGATGTGACGCTAGGGCCGCGACTCCCGCTGCGAAACGGCGCCTGCCTGTTTCAGCGCCGCCATCGTTTGCTGAAGCCGGTTGAACAGTTCGACGGTAGCTGAAGAAGTCAGCACCAGCCTGCAGGCGGGATGCCGCCTGGTTTTCGCTACGGCCGCGGAGTCCGCAAATCGCGTTACCGTAAATTCAATCCGCAGAGTCTGGCCGTCCCAGACCATCGTATGAATGGAGTCGGCGAAGGTCTCCGCCAGATCCGGCAGATCGACGAAGCGACTTGTCGGTGGCTGCTGTGGGTCCGCGGCCATGGAATGTTCCCATCGATCTATTGCCGCGCCGAGCTGCGGGCGGCGCGCGCCGGCCTGGGCTTCGCGACGGATGCTGCGCCGACGTCAGCTGTTATAGTCGCTGTTGATGATCTTCTGGGTGCATTTTTTTGCGGGCGGCGCACCCACATTGACACAATAGCGATCGCTGCCGATTTTTACGCCGGGGATCTTTTCCTTCATACCGGCGGGCATCACGACAGCGCGGGTCCCGCGCGGCTGGTAATAAATGCGGAAATAGCAGACGCTCGGGGCACGCGCATCGCATCCGAACGGCGCGTCCGGCACGGGGGCAGGAGCGGCACCACCGGCAATCAGCGCCGCCGTGGTGACGAGAACGGCGGTCGGAACAAAGCGCTTCACGGCGATCTCCTTCCTGAAGATGCGTCGCCGATGATCAACATGCGGCAACCGACGCCTGGTTCAATCCATCGACAATGACCTTGCGCCATGCGGCGCCATTGCATGTTTCGTCCTTCGGAATCCAGCTGCTGCCGCCAAACCAGGCGCGATTGAGGTTGGAACTGGTCCAGTCGATACCTACCGGGGCGCCATCGGCGAGCTTGTCGAGCCTGGTTGCCCACGCCGGTTGCGGCGGACTGTTTGCCTTTTGAGCAGCGGACGCCTCCAGCGCAAAGCCGATGAAGTTGGACCACGGCGCCTGGAGAACGATACGGCAAAAATATTCGTCGACCGGAAGATTTTCATTCGGTATCGGGCCCGCCTGCACATATTGCGTCGCGTCCACAGGTACGACACTCGGCCACGCGATGCCCCGAGCAGCCCCCTTGGGTTTGAGCCACGGAAACAGGAACAGGTTGCCCGCGTTGTAAGAGCCCTGGCCTCCGCGGACAAATGTCATGCTGACCACGCCCGCCAGTCCGAGATAAGCGGGGTTCTTCCTGAACAGACGGAAGTTCATGCGCGAGGCGCAATCGACGCTCAGCCGGGTCGGCAGAAAACGCGGCAGTGAACCGGTCACGCATTGTGCCGCCGCGAGCGCCGGAGTGGTTTGATGTACTGCTGCGGCCCCACCCAAAGACACGCCAAGAAAGGCGCGCCGACTGAAATTGGCCATAATGAATACTCCCCTGCGCCCGAGGAAATTGCTATTCCAGTAAAAGGCTGTACGAAAAATAATATTAGCTGTACCAATGATGATTATCACGCGCGGACGCTCGATCGTCAACAGCCATTCATAGAGAGTTTTGATGCTGGTGCTTGTACTCGGGTTGATGAAAAATACCTGAGTGGCATCGGCTGATTGTGTGCTTCGCGGTAGTGCGCTAGCTTCAGAACATTAGTTCGGAGTTCGTTGCCATGTCACAGCCTTTCGTTGGACAACTCGCAATCTTCGCCGGCAGTTTTGCGCCCGTGGGCTGGGCGTTTTGTAACGGCCAAGCGCTGGCGATCGACCAAAACCCTGTGCTGTTCCAGCTCATCGGCACGACCTACGGCGGCGACGGCCAGACGACCTTCAACTTGCCCGACCTGCAGGGTCGCGTGCCCGTGCATCAGGGCCAGGGCCCGGGGCTTTCGGGCTTTGTCCAAGGGCAAAACGGCGGCGCCGAAAGCGTCACTTTGACGACGCAACAGCTTCCCACCCACACTCATACGCTTGGGGCGGCTGCTTCAGCCGATTTAAGTACACCCGCCAACACGGTTCTGGCGAGTGAGGGCGGTGCGGACGCGAGCAAGGTTTCGATTTACGCCCCGTTCGACGCCACATCGGCAAACATGACGGCGCTGCTGCCAACCAGCCTTGCAAGCGCGGGTAGCAGCCAGCCCCATGAAAACCGGCAACCTTATCTTGCGATCAATTATATCATCGCCCTGCAGGGTGTCTTTCCAACCCAAAACTAGGTCGCCGTCGATGTGGCGAAACGACTACTTGATTGCGGAGTAAAGCAATATGGCCGAACCCTTCCTTGCCCAGATTGCCATTTTCCCGTTCAATTTCGCTCCCACGGGTTGGGCCTTGTGCAACGGACAATTGCTGGCGATCACGCAGAACACGGCGCTGTTCTCGCTGCTCGGCACGAACTATGGCGGTGACGGCAGAACGACCTTCGGTCTTCCGAACCTGCAGGGTTCGGTGGCGATCGGCGCCGGCCAAGGGCCCGGCCTCGAGCTATACGAGCTGGGTGAGGCCGGAGGCACGACAGACGTCACGCTGCTGAGCAGCGAAATGCCGATTCATTCCCACTTCGCAAATGCCACAACGGATCGGGGCAATACGACGGTGGCCACGGGCAACGTGCCTGCGACCGGTGCGGCCGGCACGCCGCAGAGGCCAACGGTGGCAAAGTTTTACAGCACCAACGCGCCCAATACCCAGCTCAATCCGTCTGCCCTCAGCGTGGCTGGTGGCAGTCAGCCGCACAACAATATGCAGCCGTATCTTACGCTAAATTTCTGCATCGCGTTGCAGGGCATCTTCCCAGCGCGGTCCTGACAGAGAGGCTTCACGATGGCCCAAGCATTTATCGCCCAGATCGAGGCATTCGCGTTCAATTTCCCACCCAAGGGCTGGGCCCTTTGCAACGGGCAGTTGTTGCCCATCAACCAGAACCAGGCGCTCTTTTCGCTGCTCGGGACGACCTATGGTGGCAACGGTCAGACCACCTTCGCCCTGCCTAATCTGCAGGGCCGCGTCCCGGCACATATGGGCCAAGGCGTGCTTGGCCAAAACCTCCAACTCGGCCAGGCCGGCGGCGAGGAGGCGCATGTGTTGAACCTGAGCGAGATGCCGGCACACATTCATCTTGTTAACGCCGATTCGACCGCGGGGGCCGCCAACAAGCCCACGACATCTACGGTGCTGGGCGTATCATCCGGCACTTCAAGCACCGGGCAGGCGCTTGCCATCAACGCCTACAACTCTTCGGCCACTAATTCGAGCCCATTGGACTCGCGCACCATAAGCAGTGTGGGCGGCAGCCAGCCGCACGAGAACCGGCAGCCCTTTCTCACGCTGTCCTATTGCATAGCGCTGGTCGGCATCTTCCCATCTCGTAACTGACGGCGCGATTTAGTTGAAAGCGGCCTGATATTCCTGGCGGCCGGGCTCCGGGGTCTGGATCGGACTGACATAGATCCGATAGTTCGGTCCATCCTCGACCTCGCAGTCATACATGCCTTCGGGCAGATAGTCCTGCTCCTTCGGGCCGCGAAAGATCAAGAGGAACGGCTGGCGTTGCATGCCCTTGGGCAAAGGCTGGCCATTGCTGACGATGCGGTCGAGCGGAAACGCATGGCGCGTGCCCTTGAAGTGGAAAACCTTGCCGACATGGGGTTCGAAATCATCGATCTGCAAAAGATCGTCCATTCGACCGCTCCCTCCCTGATGGGCGTACGGCCGAAACTATGCCGCAACCACGCAGAAATTTCCATGCCGTTGTGATATGCAGACGCGCAATGAGTGAGCGTCGTGTCATCGTTACTCCACGCGGCGATTTCGTGCTTCGGCCCGAAGTCCCGGAGGATGCGCCGTTTCTGTACCGCCTGTTCAGGGCCCACAGCGTTAGGTCATTGCATCTGGCAGACTTGCCCGATGCAGCGGTCGATCAACTCATAACATTGCAGCACCGCTCGCAGACCGCGACTCATCGCGGGATGTTTCCGAATGCAATCTATTCGATCATCGAATTCGGCGGCGAGGAGGTGGGGCGGTTCATCGAACAGGACGAGACCGAAGTCGTTTACTTCGTCGATTTCGCATTGTTTCCCGAACATCAGACCAAAGGACTAGGTACGGCGCTGACCCGCGCCCTGATGGAGGAATGGGCCGGCCGCGGCCGCGGTACACGGGTCGAAGTGATGCTCAACAATGAGCCGTGCCTGAAAATGTGCCGCGGGCTAGGTTTCACACAAGGAGCCCAGACCGACGGCAGAGCTTATGTCGAGTTGCGCTGGTATCCGCCGCATCTCGTCCCCGAACCTTCGAAGGAGACTGACCAGCCGAAGCGCCAACCAAGTTCAATCTGATCATCAACCTCAAAGCCGCAAAGTCGCTCGGCCTTGAAGTACCATTCGGCCTGCAGCAGCGCGCCGATGTGCTAATCGAATGAAGATCGGAATGTCCACGCATGGCACGAAGCGGATGACGCCCCGGTCAGATTTCTGCTGGCGAAACTCGTGCACGCAGCCTGGCGGACGCCTCGGTGCTTCCGAGAGGCGGCAACTTCTTATGAATGCTGCGGCGAAAGGAATGGCATCCCCGCAGCCGCGAATTGATCGGAAATGAAGTGACAGGGTTACGTCGAGCCCGCTAACCTGCGCCTTGAACCTTCGTACGACCGGCGTAGCAGTGCGAACAGGCTGCCGCCTGTCGCCGCACCCAGCAGGTAGGCGACAGCGACCAACAGCGCGAGCGGGACGCGAGTATCGAAGCCGAAAAGCGATACCGTGACGATTTCGAAGTTTTGCAGCGCGAAGACGATCGTCGCTACGGCGAACAGAATGATGATAGCGAGGTAGACCCAGCGCATGAGAACCTCCTTCGTCGATGAATCGATCTTTATGCCGGCCAAGCTTTTGGCCATGGCGCAAGCGCGACACAGTCTTTGGTCCATGCAAGACCGACGCCTTCCAGATCAGAAATGAATCATGGGCGCTCGCATCAGTTGACCTAGATCAATACACCGGGCGCGTCGATGTTTGCTCTGCCAGCAACGCCCGTAACATTGGTCTCGTGCGATGCTCTTCAAGCCGAAAATGGAACTCAAGCTGGTTGCGCTCCTCGTGCTGGTCGCGCTTCTCCAGCCGGCCGGCGCCATTCAGATAAACCGCGTGCGCACCGACCTCGGGATGGTTCTCAGATTGCGTGGTGACGTGAAAGACGGAGATTACGGCCGATTGAAATCGATCCTGCAAGACGGATCGTTTGTCGGCCTAGATATCAGGTCCGGTGGCGGCTCTCTCAAAGTCGGCTTTGAGATCGCGACCATCATTCGAGACAAGGGCCTGGTCGTGTACGCGTCGAGGGAATGCAACTCGGTATGCGCCTTCATTTTCTTTGCCGCAAAGGAACGCTACATCGGCCGGAAATGTAAAATCGGAGTGCATTCCGTTTCCAACCAACGCGGAAAGGAAGACGCAGAGACCGCGCGCAGTACGGTAATGGTTTCGCGGCTTCTCGCCGGACTCGGAGTGCCGCATTCCATTATCGGCAAGATCGTAGCGACGCCTCCCGCCAGGATCGCATTCCTGACCAAGTACGAGCTGGCCCGATTGAATGTGCGCCGAAGCAATCCGTTTCGAAACCGTGACGGTTCCGTGATCGCGGCCCGAAGCCAGGAAGCAGGCTCGGTTTGCGAACATGGCGTTGACGTTGGGACTGAAGCGACAGCCCACTCGGGACAGAGGCCATGCATGACACCGGTCGCGCACGCCGGAGAGCCGAAAGCTCAATGAAAAGTCGGCGGAGCCATCTTGGTTATGCGTTCCGTCTGCCCCGATTTGCCCAGGCGGTTGGTAGGAGATTCTGAAGATACGCCCCTGTCAGCCGTGGAATTCCAATTCCAGAGCTACTGTCGGCCTGCCCGTATTCCTCCGCGCGACGCAAGCGCCGCCTCGGGAGCTAACCGGCTCAGTTTAGGGGCGTCGATGTCTCACCAAGAGGACGCTCTCGGCCAACTCATGGAGCCGCTCTTGGTTTCTTGACGCTGCCCAAGCCATTGGTCGCCCATTTCTGGCTGGCAACCGACCCAGTGGGTATTTTTCTTTTCCCGGGCGGGTATTCGGTCGAGCCTTTCGGGCGCAGCGTGGTGAATTTGGCAGCCCACCGCCGCTGTAACCTTCTTTCCAGATCACGAGGAATTTCCATAACCAGCGGTTCGTGGTCGCCCCGTCTGCAAGACCTCAACGCCCGGGGGGCATTAAAGGTCCGCCGCAGTTTGAATCAGGCAAGGAGGCCAAGGCCCCGGACGATGCCGGGGCTTTGGGTTTGCTGGAGACAAGCGGTTGATCAATAGCGCGCGGTCACAGGTGCCCCGTAACCACCGAAGCGATAGTTGACGCGCAACGTCAGCATGTCCACGTCCTGCCTGATCCGGTCGTTGAGTATGGTTACAAGGCGCGGATCGGTCGCCGTGAAGGAGTTGTTTGCAGTTCCCATCCAGAGATGGTCGTACTCAACACCGAACGACCAGTTGGGGGTAAAGCCATACTCAAAGCCGACACCCAGGGTGCCACCCCAGCGCGTCGCGCTTGCCGAAGCCAGACCGGCCCCGGTGACCGTATCCAATATAGTGAAGCTATTGTCGGTTACAGCCGCACCGCCCTTGACGTAGAGAAGCGCCGCGTTCCATGCCCAACCGATCTGGCCCGTGAACAGGCCGATGCCGTCAGTTTTCACGCGGGTTGAGAGCGCCGGGTTGAAAACGCTGACGCGCGTGCTGCTGAGATCGGCCCAGTCGCCTTGGGCTTCCAGTCCGAAGACAAATTGATTGCTTTGCCAGCGGTAGCCGATTTGGCCGCCGAGGAGGCCTCCGTCGCGGTCACGACAGCCGTCACTGAACACGGGCCCGGCCAGTGTCACGAAATCCCAGCAATTGTGGCTGCTGCCCCATCCTCCGTTCGCGCCGATATAGAAGCCGCTCCAATTGTAGATGATCGGTAGCGGGGCCGGCGGCGGCGCCTTGACGGCCATGTCTGCAGCCATTGCCGGGCCAATCGCGCCGATTGCGAGCAACCCAACCGTACCCAAGAAAGATTTCTTCATCGTATTCTCCATCCCCAAGCGCTTGTTGAATTGGAACTTCCGAACTGCAACTTTAAATCTATATGATTTGCGGCGGCATACCCGTCACCTGAAAGCAACAATCCGCTTCTCAAAAATGGCAAACGCGATTTCAAAAAGGGCGCATGTGTGACTGAACTAAGGGTGCGCTTGATGCACGTCTCAATGGGCTGCGGCGTCCGCTATCTCAAGCTTTCCAGAAGCTCTTCGGCCAGGAAGGGCTTGATCAGGACAGAGACGCCTTGCGCGGAAATCGAGTCCACCGTTTGCGACCTCGTGTCGCCGGTCATCACGACGGCTGGTACGTCCCGGCCAAGGGCGGCGCGCAGGCGCTTGATGGTCTCGACGCCATCCGGAGAGCCACGCAGATTGTAGTCGCACAAAAGGACATCCGGCCGCAGGCCCTGCTCTCTCACCAGAGCCAAAGCTTCCGCCGCCGTTGCAACAATGGTGGCCTCAACCCCCCTCGCTTTCAACAGTCTCCCGAGCGCCGCGCGCACGGAAGCCTCGTCCTCGATTGCGAGAACGCTGCCCAGGAAGGCCTCGTTATGAGGATGCACCGGCGGCGCTGCTTCCGGCACGTTGACGCCGGTTCGACCGCGCGGAACCTCAATGAAAAAACGCGTACCCTTCCCCGGAATCGAGCGCACCTCGACCCTGTGATCGAGGACGTCTCCGAGCCGCTTCACGATCGCAAGGCCCAACCCAAACCCGCCCCGGTCCGCGCCGCCGGCCCCCTGATAGTACTCATCGAAAATGTGCGGGAGCTGATCTTCGGTGATACCGACGCCGCTGTCCCAGATTTCAATGCGAACGTTGTCGCCGGCGCGCCGGCATCCAAGCAGAATTCGCCCCCTGTCGGTGTAGCGGAGGGCGTTCGACAACAGGTTGCGTATCATCTCCGCCAGCATACGCCTGTCACTGCGGATGATGAGCTCGGAACGGACGATGCGCAGGCGGAGCCCTCTTTCCTGAACGAGCCCGACGAAGTCTCCAGCGAGCGGCTCGAAGATTTCGTTCAACGAAAACTCGCTCACAGACGGTCGCAGGTTTCCGGCTTCAAGCCTGTTCACGTCAAGCAAGCTCGACAGGATGCCGCTCATGGTGTCGAGCGACTGACCCATTCCAGCGACAAGTTTGCGTGCCTCACTGCCCGGGTGATGCGGCTCAAGCGCTGCCAGCAGGAATTTCAGGGTCTGCAACGGCTGTCGCAAATCATGGCTTGCGGCGGCCAGAAAACTCGATTTGGCGCGATCGGCCAGTTGTGCCGTTCTCCACGCGAGCGAAAGCTCTTCCTCAAAACGTTTGCGGTCGGTGACATCGGTCAGGAGCCCGTTGATGCGCGCAGGTTTTCCGGCCGAATCGAGCTGGACGATCGCAATCTGTTCCAGCCAGACTTCACCGCCATCCGGCCGCCGGCAGCGGAATGCGACCGAATGCGAGGGCTGGCGCGGACGAGCACCGTCGAGGCTGGATGCCACCAGGGGGCTGTCGTCGGGATGTATATGTTTCAGCCATTCAGCCCCGCGAAGAATCTGTTGCGAGGTGAGACCGAGGATCTCGGTTGCATTTTGGCTGAACCCTATTTTGTCGGCAGGCACGTCCCAATCGAAAGCCATGACACCGCCGGCCCGCAACGCCTCCTGTAATCGGGCCTCCCTCTCCACAATGGCGCTTTCGTGAAGCCTCCGCTCGCTGAACAGGGCCGCAAGAACCAGGGCACCCAGTGAGACCGCCAGGATGGTCGCCTGGGCGCCCAGCACACGCTCTGCGACCGACAACTGCAAGTCTCCGAAAATGCCGATTGCGAAAATTGTCGTCCAAAGGATCGTGATCGCAACGATGAAGGTGGCAATCGCGGTGAACGCTGGACCAAGGCGGGCTGCGATCCAGAGCAGAAGTGGGCAGAGCGCGCCGATCGCCAGTTCCGCGGTCCAGGGTTCATTGGGCAAATAAACCAGCAAGGCACATACGAGGGACACCACACCGAGCGCCAAAGTGCCTTCCGCGATCTCGCGCCGCGGCGGGACGTTCCGCATCAACGATGCCACCCCGATCGCGAGAGGCGCCACCGCGATGATCCCGAGAGCGTCGGATGAGAACCAGTGAAGCCAGATCGCCGGGGGAAAGGCGTTTGTCCCGTGAAACAGTACAAAGCCTATCGTGCCCGCGATGCCCGAGAGGCTCGTTCCGACAACGGTCGCAGCAAATAGCGCCAGCACCCTTCGCAGTTCGTTTAACTCGAATGGAGAGCCGCAAAAGCGGTGGATCAGGCCTGCGACGATGACGGCCTCACCCGCGTTCGCGACGGCGGAGAACGCCGAGATCCCGATGTTGCGATCGCCGAGCAAATTGGCAGCGATCGTTGCAGCTAGCACCCCGACGACGACAGGCAGCTGAGCTGCCGAACCGACCGCGATCAAAATCCCCGAAGCCACTCCCGCGGCCGGCCAGAATACGGCAACGCCATCGACCGGCTCCAGCAGGGCAAGGCTCAGGCGCGCCGTAAAAAAATAGGCCAGCGCCAGTCCAACGGCCGAAATGGCGTTGGCCCCGCTTGCAAGCGAGTGGGGAGCCAACAATGCCGTCTGTTTTGCAGGCGCGCCCAGTCTTCCCTCCGCTCGTCCGGGTTGAACCACCGCACTGCCTGTGCAGCGGCTTAACCGACCATGGGCCCGCATTTCGCTCAAGCGATCATGCTGCGGTGCATAGGTCCTTTGTGGCACTTTGCTCATGCGCAGACCACCCGAATTTACGAGGTCAAGCCCGGTATGGGCAGTTGATTCCGAGCCGACTAGCGAAACTGACCGCCGGCTACGACGGGTTGATGGTGATGTTCCCCGGCGCGATCAGCGCACCGTCAGTCGACAACGATGGGAAGGCTTGAGCCAGATCAAAGCAAGATCAACCCCGGGGGCCGCGCCACACCATTGGCTTTGGTCAACGTCACATGTCCCTTGTGACAGTGGCCGTCAGGACAGTAGCCGCGAGAACGGCGCCGGCCGTACTATGGAGGGAAATAAACCTCAGGCAGGGATGAAAATGACCACTCAACTGGAGCTTCGCTCCCGAGCTGCGCTATGCAAACAGCTTGCAAAGCGTGAGCCGGAAAACCGGGTGTTCTGGATGGCCGAGGCGGAAAACTGGTCGCGCCTGTCGAACGAGAGCTTCGCGGCGAGCCAGAGCAAACATCCAGTAGCCGATAGCAACGCCGTCATCGCAAGAACGACCGACAGAATCCGCTGCTAATCTGATGCATGCGATTCCAGGGTGCTGGATTGATCCAGATCAATGAAGCAATGACGAAGGAGCAAACGCTGCTGCAACAGGTCGCGGCTCTCCGCTGTAACCTGTCCAAAATTGCCTGGTCGGCCGGCTGGCGGACTACGCTTTTTTCGGCAACCGTGGAAAGGACAGTCATCATGTCACGTCGAACGATCTTCTCATTGGCCGCATCGGTCATCATCGGCATCGCGTGCGTCGCGACGGTTTCAACTGATGCGTTTGCATATCGTGGTGGGCGCGCCGGTGTTGGGCGCGCCGGCGGTTATCACGGCGGCGCCTATCACGGCGGCGCCTATCACGGCGGCGCTTACCGTGGCGCAGCCGTTCGCCGTGGCGTGGCGGTAGGCGTCGGCGCTGCTGCCGTCGGTGCCGCTGCCTACGGAGCTTACGGAACGCAACGCTGCGGATACTATCCCTACGGACCTTGCTACTAGAATTGTCGGAGCCCCGCTCCCGCCGGATGCGGATCAAGGACGTGCGCGTGTGACGTTCGGCCGGGCCATCATTGGCGTCATTTTTTCGTGCCCGAAATGCACCTTGCTGTACGTCGCTATGCAAGAACGGCGCCCGGACAAGATAGCCGGGCGCTTCGACTGTATCGATTGCGGGGAGATGATCCATGCCTGGTCGGGTGCGCATGATTATCCGATCTGGCGGATCTTTCCCGACACGGAAACGCTTGCTGGAGAACGCTGTCGTGCCGATGTGTCAATCACCAAAGATCGTCAATGTCGTGGTTCACGCAAAGAGACTTCCCGCGATTGACAATTGCCCCTTCGCAGAAACCAGCGTGAAGTCCCGTCAAGCAAGAGGTCTCTTCGCGGTCGTTTGGCTGGCATTTCTTGGGCTCGTCTGCGTCGGCGTGCTGCTGCTTGTTTGACGGGTGGTTACCCTGAGAGCGAGGAGGATATTTTGACCCACGTTCTGATCATCGTCAGTTGGCTCGGCGGGGCCGTCCAGGGCGCCGCGATATCGACACAGGATTTTACGAGCGCGGAGAGTTGCGATGCAGCCCGACTATCACTGATCGATTACGCCAAAGCCCGCGGTGCCGAAGAGACACTTCGGGCATTCTGCACGCAAAAGTGAAACGAGAGCACGAAATACACAAAATGCTGTCAGGCCTTCCGAGCCCGGGCTAATGGGCTGCATCGGATCAGCAGATCATGAAGACATCGCGCAGGCCGTTCATAGCCGTGGTGGTGCTTTTGCTGTTCGCAGCCTTCAGTCGATCCGGCGGCGCCGGTCCAACGGAGCAACCTTTCAGGTCGCGCACTGACGTTCGCCAGCAGGGGGAAGTGACCGTTCGCGCTGCGGTGTTGACCGACGACGAAAGCGAACGATATTTCGGCGCATCGCTTGCCGACCAAGGCATCCAGGCCGTTTGGTTGAGCGTAGACAACGCCAGCGATTTACGGCTTCGCTTTCTGCCGATTGTCACAGACCCGAACTATTTCTCGGCCGCGGAAGTCGAACGATTGCTTCGCGTTTGGTGGCGCAGCAATACCAATGCATCGATTGCATCGCTAGTCGCGCACGCCCCGATGCCGGATGTGATCCCGCAAAAGCAAACCGCTGCCGGGTTCGTCTTCACGCACCGTGAAGGCGGATTGAAGCTGCTTGAGGTCGGCTTCGAGACCGATCGGCAGATGCTTCGGTTCAGATTCGTGCTGCCGGTCGGCGGCTCCTCATACGCGATCGAAAAAGTCGACTTTGGAAATATTTACCCGCCCGGTACGGTCGAAGCCGTCGATCTCGCGGCACTCCGGGAAAAGCTGCTGCAGTTGCGCCGTTGCGTGACCAACAAGGCGGGCAGCACCGACGGAGATCCGCTCAATATTGTCGTCGTCGGGCGCGGCATCGATGCGCTGTTTGCCTTCATCGAGCGGGGCTGGAGGCTTGACGAGCCCTTCGATCTCCACAGCGTTTACCGCACGATACGGGCCTTCTTGTTCGGCAGCGAGTATCTCAACGCGCCGGTCAGCCCGCTGTATGTTTTCGGACGCCAGCAGGATGTCGCGCTGCAGAAGGCGCGCGACACCGTCAGCCAGCGCAATCATCTGCGGCTGTGGCTGGCGCCGTTCGCGATTGATGGACTTCAGGTTTGGGTTGGCCAAATCAGTCGCGACATCGGCATCAAGCTGACCACGCAATCCTGGTATCTGACGACCCATATTATCAGCCCTGACGTGGACCAGGACCGCTTCTATTTGGTGCAGGACTTGATCTTGTCGGGAGCTGTTTCACGCTTTGGCTTTGCACGTGGCGTGGGCGTATCTTCGATGCCCGATCCACGCGTCAATCTCACCGGCGAGCCCTATTTGACCGATGGCCTGCGGCTGGTGTTGTTTCTCAAGGAGCCGCGTCGGTCCTTCGACGAGATCGATTTTCTGGATTGGGAGCGCGTGCTCCCCTAGATCGGCCGCAGCGGTCGCCGGCGTGGTCGGCCGCTGGCAGCACGATCAGCCAGTGAAGAGGTAGTATATGAGTTAACCCGCTATTGCCGGCTCTACGCCGGCTTCGTTCTTGCGGCGTGCCGTGACTTGGTGGCTGGAACAGGTAGAGCATGCGCTTCCGCCGACGATCTTCTTCTTCGTCGGCTTCAATCTGATCCTATGGACCAAACGCCTGATCCTGCAAGAGCATGGCATTGAGTTCAGTGGCTTCTTCACCGCGCTGGTTGCGGCGTTGCTGGTCGGAAAAGCCGTGTTGGTAACAGACAATCTTCCCTTGATGCGCCGCTTCGACGGCGCGCCAATGATCCAGCCCATCTTGTTCAAGAGCGCGATCTACTGGCTGTGCGTGCTGATCGTGCGGTTGACCGAGGAGGTCGTCCATTTCGTCGCTGCAGGCGGCGCAATCGCCGGTTTCGGGGATCACTTCGTTGATCACTTTTCGCTGGCGCGGTTTTTGTCAATCCAGATATGGTTGATGGTCTTGTTCCTTGTCTACGTCACGATACACGAACTTAACGAGCTCTTCGGAAACGGTGAACTGTATCGCTTATTCTTCCGCTGGCGTTCGTCCGAGGCCAAACTCACACGTCGTCAACGCATTCGCCTGCTAACGCGTCTCAATCGGCTCACTGAAGCAAATCCAATCGAGGCGTTCAGTGACCGGACATCGCCTGTGCACGCTGAGCTCGTTGCCATACTCCGCGAACTGGCTTCGCCGCCCACCGCGCCGTTGGCACACGCCTGAGGGATATCAAGGGGTGAACCTGTCGGGCGGGGACATTGCGTGGCAGGCGCTGGCGAGAAGCCCCTCATGCACCTCGGGACACTGTCCTTCGGGACAATTGTCGCCAACCTGCTTCTCGAGTTTAGATCGCTGTGTACCCACCCCATGGGTACACCAGGTTCTTCCCTAGCGGCTCCGGTTGAGAGACTGGGGCCGCACCTTTCCCGGTAGATCGCTCTCACGTTCGAGTTGGAGGCTCCCTCATGAGTAACAAGCGGAATGGGGAGCACAGTGCCCCGGTGGTGCTTTTCGGTGCGGCGGTGATCATCGCATTACTCGCGGTGACCGTGATGACATTCGAGCGGGGCGACACAAGGACGGCCAGCAACGAGACCCCGCCCGGGACGACGGGCCTCGCCAAGCCACGCCCGCCCCTGGATCGCGCGCCAGGCCAGCCGGTGATCAACAACTAAGCCGTCGCATATTCCGACCGGCCGGCCATCGGTGGCTGCTGCTGACGGCGCCTGCGATACTGTTCAAAACAGACAAAAGCTCCCGATCAGCAGGCCCGCGGAAAAGGACCAAAGCCCCAAGGTACAGGCTGATACGATGCGCAAGAGGTTGCGAACCTGCGCCTCGTACTCCTCTTCTGTTGTCGGACGGAACGGAGCTGTCATTGGCGCTGCCCTGCCCAGCAGACGTTGGTCGGATGCAGCACAAAATCATGGTGAAGGTGGGGCAGTTGCGCCCCTCAGTGCGCCGCGCCGACACCTCGACCATCATCGTTGCCGACGGCACCTCCTGCCGGCACCAGATCAAGAACGGCACCCCGCGTGAGGCGCGGTCGGCGTCTCCGGCGACACCTCCGACAACGACGAGATTTGCGCGATCGCCGGCATCGAGGCCGCAGGGCTGAAGGCTAATCCGGGGTAACGGCGCCCGACACGACACGCGAAGACAAGGCTCAGTTCGGGGCCCGCCGGGGTTTGCTGAAGCTCGCCGACAGGCCAGCAGCGGGTACAGCGGCTCGGCTTGCGAGACCAAGCAGCATCAGCAGTCTGATGACTTGCCACGTCAGATCGAATTCCCACCATTTGTGACCGTGCCGCGCCGATCCGGGATCGGCGTGGTGATTGTTGTGCCATCCCTCGCCCGCAGCGACGATGGCAACGAACACGTTGTTGCGGCTGTCGTCGTTGGTTTCGTAATTTCTATAACCCCACAGGTGGGTCACCGAATTGACCGACCATGTCGCGTGCCACACCAGCACGATCCGGAGCGGGCCGCCCCAGAGAAAAATGCTCGTACCAAAAAGCAGCGCCTGGTTGACGGTTCCTCCGCCGGCGAGCGATGCAACAAATCCCGAAATGAAAAACAATAGCCACGAGACAAGCGTCAGCTTGATCCAGTTCTTTCGCCGCTCGAGCGCGACGTACAGGGGATCGCGCATGAGATCCCTTGAATAGCGATCGATCATCGCTGCGGGTTTCATGTCCGCGGATCGTACCGTCAGCAGCCAGCCGAAATGGGACCAGAAGAAGCTGCGCAGGGGAGAATGGGGGTCCTGCTCCTCGTCGTCGGCGTAATGGTGATGCCTGCGATGGACCGCGACCCAGAACGCCGGCGAGAACTGCAGGCTGCACGTCCCCAGCAACGCCAAGGTATGTTCAAGCCAGAGCGGACATGAAAAGCTGCGGTGGGTCAGCAGACGGTGAAATCCAACGTTGATGCCGAGAACGCCGAACACCAACATTCCGAGGAGCGCGACCAGGACGCCCGTCCAGCTGAAGAACCCGGGCAGCAACGCCAGCGCTGCCAGCGAATGACAGAGGACAAAGCCGACAGAGGTGTCCAATTTGAGCTTCAATGAACCAGTCCTAAAAAAATCACCGCCACAATACACCAGTTCTGGTCGCCTCCGACTGAACCAAAGCGGAACATGTCCAAGATATTGGACAGCTGGAAGGGCTCATACCATCATGACATCGAAAAATCCCGGGAGACCGCCATGAGCATTGAAGTCGAATGGGCACGCATGACCGCGCCGGAGCTGCGCGCAATTGCCACACGCGAGGGCGCGCTGGCGATCCTGCCTGCGGGATCGCTGGAGCAGCATGGACCGCATCTGCCCGTGATCACCGACACGGCCAGCGCCAGCGCCGCTGCGGTTGCGGGCGCCCGGCTGGTGGCAAATGATGTCCCCGTCGCCGTGCTGCCTGGCCTTTGGCTGGGCCTGAGCGAGCATCATCTGCCGTTCGGTGGGACGATCAGCGTCGACTATGCGGCCTATCGCGCGATCCTCGAAAGCATCGTGCGTTCGCTGCGGGCCATCGGCTTTGCCCGCCTGCTGGTCGTCAACGGCCATGGCGGCAACATCGATCCGCTCGCGGTGGCCTCGCGCGAGCTGGCGGTGGCGTATGACTTTCCGATCGTGGCGACCACACCGTGGTTTTTGGCGCGCGACAAGATCGCCGCGATTTTCGAATCCGATACCGCGCCCAAACATGCCTGCGAGGGCGAAACCTCGCTCATGATGGCGATCGCGGGCGACATCGTGAAAAAGGACAAGCTGGACGAAGCCATGCAGCAGGCGCCCGCGCCGGTCCACCCGCCGGCGGGGTTCTCGCGGTTCTACTCCTTCTCCGAACGTGCGCCGGTCACCGGTACCTGGGGCGACCCGCGGAGTGCCACGGCCGAGAAGGGCGCGCGGTTCCTCGCCGTGCAGGCGGAGGCGCTGGCGGAGGCAATTCGAAACAAGACACTGTGGTCGCGCCCCGATCCGGTCTGGCGCAAGGGGCGCGGACAGGAGACGACGGCGGGCGCTGTCACGAGTTGATAGTCTCGTCATGGCCGAGCTTGTCCCGGCCATCCACGTCTTCCTTTCAACGACGTCCAAAGACGTGGATGCCCGGCTCAAAGGCCGGGCATGACGAGTTAAAACTGTGGAGGCATCGCCGTGATCGAATCAATCAGCGCAATCACGCTCGCGACCCATGACATGCAGCGCAGCGTGCGATTCTACGTCGCGCTTGGCTTCGACATCCTTCATGGCGGCGAGGCGTCCTCCTTCACCAGCTTTCGCGCCGGCACCGGCTATCTCAATGTGGTCGCCCAGCCCCAGGAGAAGCAATGGTCATGGTGGGGTCGCGCTATTTTCCATGTCAGCGACGTCGATGCCATGTACCGGCGTGCGTTGGCGGCAGGCTTCACGCCATTGACGGCCCCGTACGACGCCGAATGGGGCGAGCGCTACTTTCATCTGACCGACCCCGACGGTCACGAGCTCAGCTTCGCGCGGCCGCTAGCATCATAGGCATCGGAGCAAGGGTGGAACGCTGGCCCGGCGTTGCGCTTTTCAGTGCTCGACGTAACCCCGAAGCTGCTGGAGAATTCGTGGCCAGCCTTCATGCGCCTGCAACCCTTCAGGCGTGAGTCCTGAATGCGTCAGGCGAACGGTTGTGAGCCCGTCTTTTTCAGTCAGGTCGAAGCGCACAAGCGTTTCCGTTGGATGTTGCTGCCAGTCCGGCAGCCAGGTGAAAGCCAGCACGTGGGGCGGCTCGATCGTCTGATATTCTCCTCTCACGATGAAAGGCCGGCCGAAACCGGTGCCGCTCATGCTCCATTTGCCGCCAACCCGCAGATCGGACTCAACGAGCGTGGTTTGAAACCGGCCTTCAGAGCTCCACCACTCCTTGCGTTGCTCGGGATTGGTCAGCGCCTCAAAGATACGTCTGGCCGGCGCCCTGATGGTTATTTCCCGAACGACCGTGTTGTCCGCACCTATTGCCGTCATCGCTGGTCCTCGACATAGAGTTTCAGGCTTTGCAAGGTCTTGCCCCAATATGCCTCGTAGTCGCCAATCCAGTCGCTCACTGCGCGCAGCGGTTCGGCGTTGAGCGCGCAGATTCGTGCGGTGCCTTTCCGTGTCGTGGCGACCAGACCGACTTCGCGCAGCATCCGTAGGTGCTTGGAAATAGCCGGCCTGCTGGTGCGGAAATTTGCGGCGATATCACCGACGCTGTAGGGGCGGCCGCGCAGCATTCCGAGAATCTTGCGGCGGGTCGGATCGCCGATCGCCCGAAAGACCGCATCTTGCTGTTTGCGGTTTAATGTAACCATTTGGTTACAGTAACCTAACGGTTACCAATGTCAAGCCGGCAAGCGCTATGCTGGCTGAAGGTTGACGTCGGCTTCCAGGGCACTGTTGCCCGTGCGACACGACGGGCAAAACACTTCTGCCTTTCAGAAGTGATGCGCAATGTCCAGCCCCTTTCGCAAAAATATTTATATTTCCGAAATTCGGAATGTATGGTCTACTCGTGCCACCTCGCCCCAACACGAGGGACGTTCGGCCAATCGTCACGACACGTGGGGCGGGATGCGATGGACGCAAAGGTATGCAGACGATGCGTGTCCGATGCGTACGGTCAAGTTGCGTGGTACGAGTGCCGCCGATTTGAAGTTCCTGCAGCGCTTGCCGAGAGTTCGTTCAGGAACTTCAAATCGAAAGCGGCACTCGAAAATGTTGTTTGGCCAGCGCCCTTTGCTTTCCGAAGTTCGCGAAAGGTAGATGTCGCGATAGCGGGCGAACTTCGGAAAGCGGGCGCTGGCTCCCCCGACGCTGGGATCAAGTCCGTGGACATGCGATTTCGGCCTTACGGCCGAAACGCAGACATCACGGGCGACGGAGGCTAACAAGCCCGGTACTCCGGCGAGAGCGCGAAGTAAGCCGTAAAGCCATTGCGCAGGGAGTGCCGGATCGTTTCGGCCTTACCTGACTACTTGTGTGCACTCTACCTTTTCAGCACACAAGGCTGCGGGTACGGCCAGCGCCCGGCATTCCCTGCGCCCTCTATCTTTCGAGGGCCACCGACTGACGCATCACCCGGACGCAAATCGCGCCGCGGGGATGATGCTTCATGTCTTCTCGTCATTGCGAGGAGCGACTTGTCCGCCGTAGCCCGAAGGGCGAAGGCGGAAGCGACGAAGCAATCCATAGCGCCGCAAGTGGATCGATGGATTGCTTCGCTTCGCTTGCAATGACGAATGTGCTGTTTGACAGGTGAATCGGGACACGCAACCGACCGCAATTACCTCCCCGTCCACACCGGCTTGCGCTTCTCGCCGAACGCTTTCAACCCTTCCTTGGCGTCCTCGGTCATGGCGAGGATCGCGATCTGGCTCTCGGTGTAGGCGATGCTCTCGTCGAACGACATCGAGGCGATGGCGCGCATGGCGTATTTGCCGCGGCGGATCGCGGTCGGCGACTTGTCGACGAGCCGGCCGATCAGCCAATCGACCTTGGCGTCGAGCTCCGCCGTGGGCACGACGTAGTTGACGAGGCCCGCGGCGTGCGCGGCCTTCGCGTCAAACGGCTCGCCGGTCAGCGCCCACTCGCTGACCTGGCGCGGCGGCGCGATCGATTGCAGCAGGCTCAGCACCTGCATCGGGAACACGCCGACCTTGACTTCGGGCAGGCCGAAGATGGCGTGATCGGCGGTAACAGCCATGTCGGTCATGCACAACAGCCCCATGCCGCCGGCCATGCAGGTGCCGCTGATCCGCGCGATCGCGGGCTTGGTCGCGTTCTGCGACTGCCGCAGCAGATCGGCATAGTCGGAGTTGGGCATGGAGAAATCGCGCGCGAATGCCGCGCCGGAGTTTTGGAGGTCAGCGCCGGCACAGAATGCCTTGTCGCCTGCCCCGGTCAGCACGATGACGCGAACGTCCTTGTCCTCATGCGCCTGATGATAACCGCGCGAGATGCCGGCGATGACATCGCCGTTGATCGCGTTGCGCTTGTCCGGCCGGTTGATGGTGATCCAGAACGCCTGCCCGCGCTTTTCGAGGATGACGGAGTTGTCGGCCATGATTTACCCGCTCGTGTGTTTCCTTCTGTGGAAACATTCGCGGGATTGGCCGCCGACTGCAAGCGTGTTTCTCAGGCCGCGTGCGCTTTGCGGATCCAGACCTTGTTGTCGTGGAACGCGGCGCCGCCGATCGGCGCTACCACCTCGGCGCCGGTGAGCGTGTTGATGCCCTTGCCGCCGATATGGTCGCGGTTCGGATGGATCAATTCCGCGATCAGCACGCCGCGGCGGACACCGTCGAAGTATTTCGCGATCAGCGAGGTCTCGCCTCTTGTGTTGCCGAGCGTCACGGCATCGCCATCGGCAATCCCGAGCGAAGCGGCATCGAGCGGATGGATCATCACCGAAGGCTTGCCCTCGCGGGCCTGCGACGACGGCGTCTCGTTGAAGGTGGTGTTGAGGAAAGAGCGCGACGGGCTGGTCGCGAGCCGGAACGGATGGGCCTCGTCCGCTTCCTCGATGACGCGCCAGTGATCGGGCAGGCCCGGCATCGCGTCGATATCGCCCATCTTCAACCCCAACGGCGGACACGCCCAATCGGCCTTGAAGTGGAATTTCCTGTCGGCATGGGCAAAGCCGGCGAGATAATGCGAGGTGCGGAAGTCCGGCTGCAGGTCGCGCCAGAGATCGGCCTCGAGGCCTGCAATGTCGCCATGGCCGCTGAGCTTGAGAGTCGCGTCGATCAACTCGCGCGGCGTCATCTCATAGCCGGGATGGCTGATCTTGAGCCGCTTGGCCAGACCCTGCAGCACCTCATGATTGCTGCGGCACTCGCCGGGCGGGTCGATCAGCTTCGGGCCGACCGAGATGTGCTGATGACCACCGCCGTAATAGAGGTCGTCATGCTCCATGAACATGGTCGCCGGCAGCACGATGTCGGCCATCTGCGCGGTCTCGGTCATGAACTGCTCATGCACGACCATGAACAGGTCCTCGCGGGCAAAGCCCTGGCGGACGAGATTCTGCTCGGGCGCAACGGTGGCCGGGTTGGTGTTCTGGATCAGCATCGCCTTGACCGGGCCGCCGCCCTTCAGCGCCACGGGATCGCCGGTCAGGATGCGGCCGATCTGGGACTGGTCGAGCCAGCGCGTCGAATGGTCGATCGCGTCATGGCCTTCGATGATCAACTCGTTGAAATGCCACAGCGCGAGATTGTTGAAGAAGGCGCCGCCGCCTTCATATTGCCAGGCGCCGGTCACCGCGGGAATGCAGAGCGCGGCATGCATCTGCGCCGCGCCGTTGCGGCTGCGGGTAAAGCCGTAGCCGAGCCGGAAGAAGCTGCGCTTCGTTTCGCCAACGGCGCGCGCGAAAGCCTCGATCTCGGCGACCGGCACGCCGCAAATCGCGGAGGCCCATTCCGGCGTGCGCGTCGCAAGATGTGCTTCCAGCTCGGCCGGACAATCGGTGTACTTGTCCATATAGGGGCGGTCGGCATAGCCGTCGCGGAACAGCACATGCATCACGCCGCAGGCGAATGCGCCGTCGGTGCCCGGCCGCAGGATGATCTTGATGTCGGCCTGCTTCATCGTGTCGTTGTTGTAGACATCAATCGCCGCGATGCGCGCGCCGCGCTCCTTTTTGGCGCGCGCGGCATGGGTCATGACATTGACCTGGGTGTTGACGGGGTTGGTGCCCCAGATCACCACGAGGTCGGAGACGCCCATCTCGCGCGGATCGACGCCGGCGACCTTGCCGGTGCCGATGGCAAAACCGATGCGGGCGATGTTGGCGCAGATGGTGGAGTAGAAACGCGAATATTTCTTGGTGTTCGCGAGGCGATTGATGCCGTCGCGCATCACGATGCCCATGGTGCCGGCGTAATAATAAGGCCAGACGGATTCGCCGCCGAACTCGCGCTCGCATTGATCGAAGCGCGCGGCGATCTCGTCCAGCGCCTCGTCCCAGGAGATGCGCGCGAATTGGCCGGAGCCCTTCGCTCCGGTGCGGCGCAAGGGATAGAGCAGCCGTTCGGGATGATGGATGCGCTCGGCGTAGCGCGCGACCTTGGCGCAGACCACGCCGGCCGTGTAGGTCTGCTGCTTCGAGCCGCGCACCCGGCCGATGCTGCGGCCGTCGAGCACTTCGACGTCGAGCGCACAGGCCGACGGACAGTCGTGCGGACAGGTGGAGTGGCGGATGTCGATCTTCGCGTCGACCCTGGCGTGCTGGTTCATGCCAAAACGGTAACATCAAAAGCAGGGCCAGCCGAGTGCATTTATCCGGCAATTCCCATGCGAATCCGCGGGGGTTGGCGCTTACGCGCCGAGATAGGCCCCGCCATTGGCGTGGATCGCCTGCCCCGTGATGTAGCGCGCGGCGGGGCCGCACAGGAACCGCACCATGGCGGCGACGTCGTCAGGCTTGCCGCGCGCGCCCGAAATGGTGCTGTGCGTGAGGTGATGTGCGGGTTGGGGCGCGTCCTTCGGTCGCGGCGTGCCGATGAAGCCGGGCACCACGCAATTGACGGTGATGCCGTCGGGACCGAGGTCATGCGCCAGCGCGCGGGTGAAGCCGACGATGCCGGCTTTGGCCGTGACGACATGAGCGCGGTTCTTGGCGCCGCTATGGGCGCTGAGGCCGCCGATATTGACGATGGTCCCCGCCCCGCTCTGGCGCAGCGCCGATAGACAAGCCTTGGTCGTATGGAAGGCGCCGTCGAGGGTGACGTCCATGATCTCGCGCCAATCGGCGTAGCTCATCTCGTCGAAGGATTTCTCCCGCCGCAGCGCGGCGTTGTTGACGAGGATATCGATGCGGCCGAAGGCTCTGATTGCGGCCTCGGCCATTGCCTGGACCGCCTTGGCATCGGCGACGTCGCCGATATGGCCCACGGCCTTGCCGCCGGCCGCTTCGATCTCGCGCGCGACAGCGTCCGCCTCGGCGCGGTTGCTGCGGGCATTGACAAGGATCGAAGCGCCGGCTTCGGCGAGGGTGAGCGCAATCGCGCGGCCGATATTGCGCCCCGCGCCGGTGACGATGGCGGCCTTGCCGTGGAGTTCCCTGGTCATGAACGCCTATCCGCGCAGCGAGGAGAGATCGACGCGGCCTTGATACAGACCCGCCATCAGCTTCAGCGCAGCATCGCACCGAGGCTTTGTCCAGCCGCCATGTTCGGCGTTGAGCAGGAATTTGTCGACGACGTCCTGTCGCGTCAGCGGCTCCTGCGCGCCACCGCGCAAATGGGGCTGCCGCTCCTCGACTACGCTTCCATCCTTGAGCGTGGCGCGGATGTGACCGGTATAATTGTCGGGATAGGGATTGTGGGGGTCGATGACAAACTTCACCTTGGCCGCCAGCTCAAGCACGCGCGGGTCGCGGATCGCGCTGTCGGTGAAGGCCGACAAGCCGACGCCGCCGTGAACGAACCCGGTCGCGAGCAGGTACGGCACCGCGAATTTCGCGGCATAGCCGTTGGGCGGGCGCTGCTTGGAGGCCAAGGGCTCCCACAGCCGGTGCACCGTGCCTTCGGCGACCTCGCAGACGATCTCGCCGACGTCTTCCGGGTTGACGCGAGCGCCAAGCCGCCGCGCGCAGTCGATATAGGGCTGCGCCATGGTCCCGCAGGGATAGGGCTTGAACGCCAGGGTGTCGGTGACCCAGCGCGTGCCGAAATCGCCGGTCAGCGCGGCGTAGTCGCCCTGCGTGGTATGCGCGAAGCCGTGGAAAAGGCCGTGCACGCCTTCGAACACGGTCCTCGGCCCGACGAACCCGGAGCGAGCCAGCAAAGCCGCGCGCAAGCCGGATTGCGCCGCCCATCCTGCATGCAGCCGCTTGGTCCAGGCGCCCTCGGCGAGGTATTCGATGATGCCGCCGGCCATGCTGCCGGCAATGCCGAGCGCATCCACGATCTGCCTGGTGTCAAGGCCGAGCGTGGCGCCCACGCCGGCCGCCGCGCCCATCGCGCCGAAGATCGCGGTCGGATGGAAGCCCGCCTTGTGCACAGCCTTGGGCACCACGAGGCTGAGCCGGCACAGCACCTCGGTGCCGACGGCAATCCCTGTCAGGGCCGCGCGGCCGTCGGGATTATGCCGCTCGCAGGCCGCGAGCACCGCGGGCACAATCACCGCGCCGGCGTGGACCGGGCCGCCCTCGAAGGTATCGTCGAAATCCTCGCCATGAGCAGCGGTGCCGTTGACAAAGGCCGCGCCTGCCGCGGACAGCGTGCGCGCATGGCCGATCGCGGTGCAGGCTCCGTCATCGTCCCAGCCGGCGAGCGCGCTGCCGACGTAGTCCTCGTTGCGCGCGGTGACGCAGAGGCCGACCACGTCGACCAGCAAATCCTCGCATTTGCGCGCGGTCACTTCAGGCAGGCCGCCCGGCGTCAGCGCAACGATCTTCTGCGCAAGCGTCTGCGCAACCGACACCTTCGGCAGACCGGCACTCATGAGCGGCGATCAGACGTGGAAGATCTTGGAGTAGCGCGACTTGATCGCATCGCCTTCCTTCTCGACCGCCGCGGCATCGTCCTTCATGGTCTTGATATCCTTCAGCGGCTTGCGGCCGGCCTTGTCCTTTGTGTCCGGATGTACCGAGCGCAGACCGCCGACGTCGATGATGAGCTGTTGCGCCTCGCGGCTCAGGCAGAACGACTGGAACAGCTTTGCGGCGTTCGGATGCGGCGCGTCCTTGAACACGCCGTTCGGGCCGATGATCAGCGGCGAACCTTCGCTGGCATAGACGGGCTCGACGGGGCGGCCGGCCTCCTTGAGCTGGAAGATGTTGTACTCGTTGCCGTCGGCCATCACCGCGCGCTCGCCGAGATCGAGCTTCTTCGGCGGATCGGCGGAAGACTGCACTTGCATGATGTTCTGCTTGGCCAGCTGCTCGAAAAAGGTCCAGCCTAGATCGCGCTGCATCTGGTAGGTCGCGGTCATGATGGTGCCGGAATAACCGGGATGGGCCTTGACGATCTTGCCCTTCCATTTGGGGTCGAGCAGGTCGGCAAAGCTCTTCGGCGCTTCCTCTGGTTTCACCAGGTTGGTATTGTAGGCGATGATCGAGAGCCAGACGCGGAAGCTCGTGAACTGCCCGTCGACGTCGCGATGCTCGGCCGGATATTTCGCGACATCCTCGGGCACGTAAGGCAACAGGATGCCGTCGCGCTTCCAGACGATGAAATGCGCGGCGTCGGAGGAGTTGACGACATCGACGGCATGGATGTTAGAGGAGTATTCCTGGCCGATCCGCTGGAACACGCGCTCGGCGCCGGTGCGCTCGGTGTGCACCGCGATACCCGGATATTTCGCCTCGAAGGCCTTCGCCACCTTCTCGGCGACCGGCAAATCGGTCGACGTGTAATAGCTGACCTGGCCTTCCTTCTTCGCAGCGTCGATCAGGGCCTGCGTCACCGGCTCCGGCGGCGGCGCGCTGGCCATCACTCGCGTCGAAAATGTCGAGCCGGCCACCACAACGCTAGCGCCCTTGAGCAGGTCGCGACGCGAGAACTTGCTGGTCTTCATGGGGCGTTTCCGTTGGTTGGCGATGGGACCCCGCAAATTATCTTTTATTCCAAGGCCGTAAACCTAGTCTATCGTCGACAGCCGGTTTGCATGGCAACTAGGCTAGAGTGAGCAAACAAAGCTTTCCGGGAGAGATGAGATGACCGCCCCAAGGTTCGCAACTGTGCTGGTGGCCGCGCTGCTGGCGGCACCGCTGTGTGGCGCGCAGGCCGAGGATTATCCGGTACGGCCGGTCAAGATCATCGTGCCGTTCGGCGCGGGCGGGCCGGCTGACGTCGCGGCACGGCTGGTCAGCAACGTCTTTCAGGAAGCCATGGGCCAGCCCTTCGTGGTCGAGAACCGCACCGGCGCCGGCGGCGTGATCGGCACCCAGGAGGTCGCGAAGTCGCCGCCCGACGGCTACACGCTGTTGATGATGTCGAACACGCAGACAGCCAACGAGTCGCTGGTACCGGCGGCGCAGCGCAAATACGATCTGATGAAGGACCTCGCGCCGATCGCGCCGATCAACTACTCCGACCTGGTCATCGTGGTGCATCCGTCGGTGCAGGCGAAGACGCTGGCCGAGTTCATCGCGCTGGCGAAATCGCAGCCGGGCAAGTTGAACTATGCCTCCTCCGGCCAGGGCACGCCCTATCACATGGCCGGCGAACTGTTCAAAGCCATGGCCGGCATCGACGTTCTGCACGTGCCCTATCGCAACAGCGGCGAGGCGCGATCGGGCGTGATCGGCGGCCAGGTGCAGATGATGATTGACGCCGTGCCGGCGATGGCGCCCAACATCGCAGAGAAGCAGGTGCGCGCGCTCGCGACCACCGGCGCCAAGCGCTCCGACGTGCTGCCCGATGTGCCGACCGCGAGCGAGGCTGGCGTGGCCGGTTACGAGGCCACGATCTGGCTCGGGCTGATGGCGCCGGCGGGAACGCCGAAGCCGATCATCGACAAGCTGGCGGCTGCCACCAACGCCTTCGTCAAGCGGCCGGATATCGCGAAACTCTGGAAGGAGCAGGGCGCGCTGCCGATGTCGATGACTCCTGAGGAATTCGACAAATATCTGCGCGGCGATATTGCGAAATGGGCGGAAGTGGTCAAGAAATTCAATAAAACCTGAAAGCCACTTCGCCCGCCATGCCCGTCATTCGCTTTCGCCTCAACGGCGCGCCGACCGAGGTCGACGCCGACCCCGACCGGCCGTTGCTCGATATTTTGCGCGGCAGGCTCGGCGTGACCGGACCGCATTTCGGCTGCGGCGCAGGCGAATGCGGCGCCTGTCACGTCATTGTCGGCGATCGCGCAATCACGTCCTGCGATGCACCGTTGTGGTCGGTCGCGGACAAGGACGTCACGACGCTGGAAGGCCTCGGGAGCCTCGAGAATCCGCATCCGCTGCAGCGCGCCTTCATCGCGGAACAGGCGATGCAATGCGGCTACTGCGTCGCCGGCATCCTGATGAGCGCTGCGGCGCTGTTGAAGCAGAATCCGAAGCCGACCGAGACAGAGGTCCGCGCAGCGCTCGACCGCAATCTCTGTCGTTGCGGCTCGCAGAACCGCATGGTGCGCGCGGTGCTGCGCGCGGCGAACGAAATGGCGGTATCATGAGCAGCACCACACCGACCCTGCCGGTCAGTTTGGCGGCCAACCCTAAGCTGTCGTCCTGGATCAAATTCGGCGCGGACGGACAGGTCACCCTCTCGCCCGGCAAGGTCGAGATCGGACAGGGCATCGTCACCGCGCTGGCGCAGATCGCAGCCGACGAACTCGATATCGATCTTGCGCGTGTGCAGATGGTGCGCGCCACCACCGCGGGAAGCCCGAACGAAGGCGTCACCTCGGGCAGCCTCTCGATCCAGCAATCGGGCCGCGCGATCCGGGCGGCCTGTGCCGAGATCCGGCAGATCTTTCTTGCCGCAGCCTCCGACAAGCTCGGCGTCGCAGCAGCCGCGCTTGATATCGCCGACGGCACCATCTCCGGCCCGGGCAACGTCAGGACCAGCTACTGGGAATTGGCCGGCGACGTCTCACTCGATCGCGATGCGACCCCGGGCGCGAAGGCCAAGCCGATCGCGAAGCGCGCGCTCGCCGGCCAGCCGGTGCAGCGGCTCGACATCCCCGATAAGGTGTTCGGTCATCGGCGATTCATCCACGATCTGGCGCTATCCGGCATGCTTCATGGCCGGGTGATGCGGCCGGAGAATTCGCAGGCGAAGCTACTTGCCTTGAAGGATGATGCGGCGCGTGCATCACCGGGCTTTGTCGCGGTCGTTCGCGACGGCAATTTTGCCGGCATGGTCTGCGAGAGCGAGGCCTGCGCGGAAGCTGCGGTTACAGCGTTGCGCAAGGGCGCGACGTGGTCGGCAGGCGAAGCACTGCCCGACGAGAACAATCTGGCCGATTTCCTCAAAGCGCAGCCGGTGGAATCGACTGTTATCGACATCAGGACGTCGGTCAATCCCGGCCAAGTCGCACGCACGATCAAGCGGCAATATGCCCGCCCCTATATCGCGCATGCCGCGATGGCGCCGTCCTGCGCGATCGCGCAATGGAGCGGCGATCGCGTCCATGTCTGGACCCACAGCCAGGGCGTCTACCTCTTGCGCGCCGACATGGCGCTGGTCCTGAAGATCCCGGTTGAGAACATCACGGTCGAACATCTCGAGGGCGCAGGCTGCTACGGCCATAATGCGGCCGACGACGTCGCGCTCGACGCGGTGCTGCTGGCGCAGGCGGCCGGTGGCAGGCCCGTGCGCGTGCAATGGTCGCGGGCGGACGAGATGACGCACGGGCCGTTCGGAGCGGCGATGGCAATCGAGATCGAGGCCGATCTCGACACGCAGAACGAGATCGTCGCGTGGCGGCATGCAATCTGGAGCAACGGTCACGCGGCGCGGCCGGGGCGCGGCACCAAGCCGACGCTGCTCGCGGGCTACGAACTCGCCGAGCCGTTCCCGCGGACGATCTCCGGCAATCCGCCGCAAGCCAATGGCGGTGGCGCCGACCGCAATTCGATTCCGCTTTATGACTTGCCGTCGTGGAAGATCGAAAGCCATCGCCTGCTGACGATGCCGGTTCGCACCTCTGCGCTGCGGACGCTCGGCGGTCAAGGCAACGCGTTCGCGATCGAATCCTTCCTTGACGAGATCGCGGCCGAGCGTGGCGAGGACCCGGTGGCGTTCCGCCTGCGGCATTTGAAAGACGAGCGCGCCAGGGACGTGATCCGTGCCGCCGCACGGCTCGCGAACTGGAAGCCTGCGGCAAAGCCTGGCATCGGCTATGGCGTCGGCTACTCCCGCTACAAGAACACCGGCGCCTATTGCGCGGCCGTGGCCGAGATCGAGGGCGATGAGGATATCCGGGTCAAAAGGCTTTGGCTCGCAACCGATGTGGGCGAGGCGATCAATCCCGACGGCGTGATCAACCAGATCGAGGGTGGCGCGATCCAGGCAACGAGCTGGGTCCTGAAGGAACGCGTGCGCTTCGACCGTGAACGCATCACCAGCAACAGCTGGACGGAATATCCGATCCTGACATTCTCCGAGACGCCGCAAGTCGAGGTTCACGTGATCCAGCGCTCCGAGATCGATCCGGTCGGCGCCGGCGAAGCCGCACATGGCCCGGTGACCGCCGCGATTGCCAACGCCGTGTTCGACTGCCTTGGTGTGCGCGTGCGCAACCTGCCGATCACGCGCGATGCCCTGATCAGGGCAATGGACCTGTCGCGATGAACCTCAACATCCTGAGCGGCGGCGCCGCGCAAGGACTGGTCACGAACCTCGCGCCGGCCCTCAAGGCAAAAACCGGCTGCTACATCGCCGGCGAATTCGGCGCGGTCGGCGCCATGGCCGACAAGCTGCGCAACGGCGTTGCCGCCGACATCGTCATCCTGACAGCTGCGCTGGTCGCAAAGCTCGCGGATGAAAAGCTGGTCGTTCCCTCCTCCATCAAGGACGTGGGTCTGGTCGAGACCGCGCTCGCGGTTCGCGCGCGAGACTCCAAAGTCACGGTGAGCGATGCCGACGATCTGCGCAAAGTGTTGCTGGCATCGGACGAGATTTACGTGCCGAACACCAAGGCCTCGACCGCCGGTATTCACGTTGCGAAGGTGCTGGCGCAGCTTGGCATTGCCGATGACGTGAGGTCCCGGCTGAAGATTTATCCGAATGGCGCGACCGCGATGCGCGAGCTTGCGTCGTCGAGCGCCACGCACCCGATCGGCTGCACGCAATCGACCGAAATCATCAGCACTGAAGGCGTGCAGCTCTGCGGCGCGCTGCCGAAAGGCTGCGAGCTAGCAACCACGTACACGGCAGCCGTGACGACGTCGGCCGCCTCCCCCAATCAGGCCCAAATCCTGATAGAGTTGCTCACAAAGGCCGATTCCGGCGAGTTGCGCAGTCGCGCGGGCTTCGCTGGATAGAGCCGGGTAACAAATGGGAGGGATCGCATGAAACGCCGAGACTTCATCAAGCTGAGCGCAGCCTTGGGCGCGGCCGCGACCCTCCCGCCGATGTCATCGGCGTCCGCGCAGGCCAAAGCCGCGTTCAAGGCCTCCGACGTCCAGCCCGCCGGCTATCCGACGGTCACGGCAGTCGATAGCCTCGGCAAGAAGCTGGAAACCGCGACCAGCGGACGACTGTCGGTGCAGATGTTTCCCTCCGCCCAGCTCGGCGGCGAGAAGGAGACCATCGAGCAGACCCAGATCGGCGCGATCCAGCTGTTGCGCGTCTCGGCCGGCGCGCTCGGCCCGATTGTCGACGACATCAATGTCGTCAACATGCCCTTCCTGTTCAAGAACATGGCGCATGCCGAAAAGATGATGGACGGCGAGATCGGACAGAACCTGCTGGACAAGATCACGGCGAACGCAAATGCCGGGCTGGTCGCGCTGTGCTGGATGAATGCGGGCGCCCGCAGCATCTACAACACCAAGAAGCCGGTCAAAGCGATCGACGATCTCAAGGGCATGAAGATCCGCGTGATCGGCAACCCGATCTTCATCGACATGATGAACGCGCTCGGCGGCAACGGCATCGCCATGGGCTACGACCAGGTGTTCAGCGCGCTGCAGACCGGCGTGATCGACGGCGCCGAGAACAATCCGCCGAGCTACGTCTTCAGCAATCACTATACCGCCGCGAAATATTATTCGCTGACCGAGCACCTCATCATTCCCGAGGTGCTGCTGTTCTCGAAGAAGGCGTGGTCTGCGCTGTCGGCTGACGATCAAGGGCTGATCAAGAAATTCGCACGCGAGGCGCAGATGGAGGAGCGCGAGCTATGGAACAAATATGAGCAGCAGGCGATGGAGAAAGCCAAGGCCGCCGGCTGCGAGATTACAGCGATTGCCGACAAGACCCCATTCCAGAATGCGGTGAAGCCGGTATGGGACAAATACGGCCCCAAGTACCAGGAGATGATCAAGCGCATCCAGGGCATCGCCTGAAATCGCGCCGGAGTCCCTGACATGGACGGACTGTTTCGCCGCAGCATGGACGCACTCTATCTCGCCTGCGTCATCGTCGGCTGTGTCGCGCTGGTGCTGATCTCCGCCGTCATCCCCTGGGCGGTGTTCACGCGCTACGTGCTCAACAGCGCGGCATCATGGCCGGAGCCGCTGGCGATCCTGCTCACCATCGTGCTCACCTTCATCGGCGCTGCGGCCGGCTACCGGCTCAACCTGCACATGAATATCTCCTATTTCGCCGAGCGCCTGCCTCCGCGCGGGCAACGTATGCTCGACATCCTCGTGCAGTTGCTGATGGCGCTGATCGCGCTGTTCATGATCGTCTATGGCGAGAAGCTGGTCGAGGTAACCTGGCACAACACCATCGCCGACTTCCCGTTCCTGTCGGTCGGCGTCACCTATCTGCCGATCCCGGTTGGCGGAGCCTGCCTCCTGCTCTTCATCATTGAGCGAATCTTCCTGGGTGCGCCGTCCGATCCGATTGGCGGGCACCGCGAAGACGTATCGTTCGACTGAGCGGAAGCGCAGATCATGGACATCTTCATCCTGCTAGCGACCATGGTGACCTGCTTCCTGATCGGCATGCCCATTGCCTATTCGCTGGCGATGGCGGCGATCGCGGGCGCGCTGTCGATCGGCATTCCACTGGAAGCGTTGATGCTGAAGATCTCGGACGGCGTCAGCAAGGTCGCGATGCTGACCATCCCGTTCTTCGTACTGGCCGGCGCGATCATGGCGGAAGGCGGCATGGCCCGGCGGCTGGTCGCCTTCGCTGACGTGCTGGTCGGTTTCACCCGCCTGCGCGGCGGGCTGTCCATCGTCAACGTGCTGGCAACGACGTTTCTCAGCGGCATCTCCGGCTCGGCCGTGGCCGACACCTCGGCGATCGGTTCGGTGATGATCCCGCAGATGGAGAAGGCCGGCTACCCCCGCGTGTTCGCGACCAACCTCACCATCACCTCCTCGGTGCAGGCGCTCTTGGTACCACCAAGCCATAATGCGGTGCTGTATTCGCTGGCGACCGGCGGCACCATCTCGATCAGCGCGCTGTTCATGGCCGGCGTATTTCCGGGCCTGCTGCTCGGCTTCTCGCTGATCATGCTCTGCCTCGTGATCGCCTACCGCGAGGGTCACCCCCGGGGACAGACGGTTGCGGCGAAAGACGCCGTCAAGATCAGCATCGATGCCGCCTGGGGCCTGATCACGCTGGTCATCATCCTCGGCGGCATCCTGGGCGGCATTTTCACCGCGATCGAAGCCGGCGCAGTCGCCTGCCTCTGGGCGTTCTTCGTCACCATGTTCGTCTACCGCGACTATCGCTGGCGCGACCTTCCGGTGCTGTTGCACCGGACCTTGCGCACGGTTGCGATGGTGATGACCCTGATCGCCTGCGCCTCCAGCGTCGGCTACATCATGGCGCTGACGCAGATGCCGGCCAAGATGACGGCGTTCTTCCTGTCGATCTCGTCGAACAAGTACGTCATCCTCTTTCTGATCAATATCCTACTGCTGCTGCTCGGCACGCTCGTCG
This sequence comes from uncultured Alphaproteobacteria bacterium, assembly GCA_963821965.1. Taxonomy (GTDB): domain Bacteria; phylum Pseudomonadota; class Alphaproteobacteria; order Rhizobiales; family Xanthobacteraceae; genus Bradyrhizobium. Next base: position 713,915 of record CAWGFY010000005.1, on the reverse strand, counting down.
ACATGGCGCCGTCGATCCTGATCGCGACCCCGATCCTGCTGCCCGTCATGCAGAATTTCGGCGTCAACCCCGTGCACTTCGGCATGATCATGCTGCTCAATCTCGGCATCGGACTATGCCATCCGCCTGTCGGCGCCATCCTCTTCGTCGGCTGCGCGGTCGGCAAAGTCACGATCGAGCAGGTGATGCGCAAGATCTGGCCGTTCTATGCCGTGATGTTCGTGGTGCTGATGTTCGTGACCTACGTTCCCGAAATATCGCTGTGGCTGCCACGCCACGTGCTGCGTTAAAGTCGGCGTGTAACTCCGGAAAGCCCCTTCATGAAAATCGTCGATCTCAGCCGCGAGCTCTATCACCGCACTCCGAGCTATCCTGGACATCCGCCGATCATGCACGGGATGTGGAAGGACCATGCCGACTCGCTGAAAGATTCCGGCAATGTCTGGGGGCTATCGTCGATGTTCATCTCGATGCCCGACCATGGCGGCACGCATATCGATGCGCCCCGGCACTTCGGCCCGAAGGGAGTTTCCATCGACCAATACCCGCTGGAGAAATGCATCGTGCCGGGGATTTGCCTCGATCTGCGTCACATTCCACCGCGGATGGAGATCACGCCTGAAGACCTCGAGACCGCGGTCAAGAAGGCGGGCGTCGGCGTACCCAGGGGCGGCACCGTCCTGCTCTGCACCGGCCATCACGCCCGCACCTTTCCGTCCCGGGCGTATTCCACCGACAATGCCGGGGTGAACGTCGCCGCCACCGAATGGCTCGCCAAACAGGGCATCGTGCATTTCGGCATCGACTCGATGCGGCCGGGCCCCGACAGCGACGTGAATCTGTGGGTGCACAAGGCCTGCCTCGATCTCGACATCACCCACATCGAAAGCCTGTGCAATCTCGAAACCCTGCTCGGCCAGGGCCAGTTCACCTTCATCGGGCTGCCGATGAAATGGCGCGACGGCACGGCCTCGCCCATCCGCGCGGTCGCGGTGTTCGGCCTCCAATGAATGGCAACATCAAGGCCGCGCGATGCGGAATTTCCGCCTCGCGCAGCGCGAGCATCTTGCCGCCGCGCCGCGGCATGACATAGGCTCCGCGCACAAAACAAAAGCCTTGGGAGGACACCGTCATGACCACTCGCCGAGATTTCCTGAAAACCGGCGTCGGGGCCGCCGCCGGCATCGTGTTCTGCAGCTGCGGGCTGCAACAAAGCGCGCGTGCGCAGCAGCCGACGCGCAAGACCTTGCCCGTCAGCGTCAACGGCAAGCGGGTCAAAACCATCGACGTGCATTCCCATTGCCACTTCCACGAGGCCGGTGCGTTGCTCGGCGCCGATGCGCCCAAGGTCCAGATCCCGCCGGTCAACGGCGCCGAAAACGCCTTCATCGAAGTCGAGAAGCGACTCGCTGCGATGGACTCGCAGGCGATCGACATGGAGGTGCTGTCGATCAACCCGTTCTGGTACGGCAAAGACCGCGATCTCGCCTCGCAAATCGTCAAGATCCAGAACGAGAAGCTCGCCGAGCTGTGCGCCTCGAAGCCGGATCGCTTTGTCGGCAACGCATCGCTGACACTGCAGGCCCCCGACCTCGCGGTGCAGGAGCTGGAAACCGCTGTCAAGAAGCAGGGCTTGAAAGGCGTGGCGATTGGCGACCGCGTCGGTGACATGGAGTTTTCCGATCCGAAACTCCATCCGGTCTGGGCCAAGGCCGAGGAGCTCGGCGTGCCGCTCTTCATTCATCCGCAGGCGCAGCCTGAGCTCAGCAAGCGGCTCGCCGGCAACGGATGGCTGTCCAACGCCATCGGCAATCCTCTGGGGACCACAATCGCGCTGTCGCACATGATCTTCGAAGGCACCTTCGACCGCTTCCCTGGCCTAAAAGTGGTCGCCGCACATGGCGGCGGCTATCTCGGCTCCTACGCCGATCGTTCGGACCACGCCTGCCTGGTCGGACCCAAGGGCTGCAATCCCGACATCAAGCTGAAGAAGAAGCCGACCGAATATCTGAAGCAGATCTATTTCGAACTCGCTGGTCTTCGAACCCGAGGCGATTCGCCATCTGGTCGCGCAGGTCGGCGCAAGCCAGATCGTGCTCGGCAGCGACTATCCTTATCAATGGGAAATGCACCCGGTCGATCCGATCTTCGCGACGGAGTCGCTCACCGACGACCAGAAGGCCGATATCCTTGGCCGTACCGCGGCCAAACTGTTCGGCGTCCAGGTGTAACCGAAAGAAGCGGAGCAAAGCGCAATGGCGCGAAAGCTGATCGACATTTCCGTGCCATTGCAGAATGACGTGCCGGCCGATCCGCCGGGCAATCATCCGACCATCCAGTACATCGACCACCAGCAAGGATTGCCGCGGATGCTGCAGTTCTTCGAAGGGTTGAAGGCGGAGGACCTCCCCGATGGCCAGGGCTGGGCGGTGGAGCAGGTCTCGCTCTCCACCCACAACGGCACGCATCTCGATGCTCCCTGGCATTTCCACCCGACGATGAATCGCGGCGAGCGGTCATGGACCATCGACGAGGTGCCGCTGGAATGGTGCCTGCAGCCCGGCGTCAAGCTCGACTTCCGCCATCTGCCCGACGGCTATGTCGCCACCGCCAAGGATGTCGAGAACGAGCTCAAGCGCATCGGACATACGCTGTCGCCTCTCGAGATCGTCGTGGTCAACACCTCGGCCGGCGCGAAGTACGGCCGGCAGGACTATGTCACTTCAGGCTGCGGCATGGGCTATGAGGCGACCATGTATCTGCTCGAACGCGGCGTGCGGCTGACCGGCATCGACGGCTGGAGCTGGGATGCACCCTTCGTGTACACGGCGAAGAAATATGCCGAGACCAGGGATGCCAGCCTGATCTGGGAGGGCCACAAGGCCGGCCGCCACATCGGCTATTGTCACATCGAAAAGCTGCACAATCTGGAGCTTTTGCCCTCGAGCGGCTTCATGGTGTCATGCTTTCCGGTCAAGATCGAGCGGGCGTCTGCCGGCTGGACCCGGGCGGTCGCGATCATCGACGGCTGATCGCGACGCCATTGCCCCGACCTCAATTGTTCCTGACGATCCGCGTCTGCTCGGCCGGCTGCGCGAGCTGCGTCGGACCGACCGACGTCATGTCGGGGTTGACGAACTCGGCCTGCGCCGCGGCCGATACCCATTCCGACACGATCGGAAAGTTCGCCACCAGTGCGACGATCACGAGCAAAATGACGCCGTGTGCCGCAAGGACGAGGGGAATCCAGCCGTCCGTCTCGCGCAAGTCATCCTTGTCCTGGTAGTGCTGCATCGATGCCTCCTGGTTTTCAGGGATCGCACCGTGTGAATAGCCTGCATCCTCGCACGAGAATGCGAACTGCATCACATGTCGAACAAGCTCTCGATAATGTGAGACAAGCCGTGGAGCGATCCTGCAGACCGTGCGTCAGTTGTCCTCGTCCACGCCAAACTCGGCAAGCTCCTTGACCGCCGCGGCATCGAGCACGACGATGGCACCGTGCTCGAGGCGCACCCAGTTGTGCGCGGCCCAGGCGCGAAGCTGCTTGTTGATGCTCTCGCGGGTCATGCCGACCATTTCGCTGAGCTCCTGCTGGGTGATCGAGATGGTGCTCCCCTTCGGCTCGGACTTGTCGCTCAGGCGAAGCAAGGCGCTGGCGAGGCGGCCGGGCAGATCCTGAAGGATCACCTGCTCGACTTGATCGCTGGTCTGGCGCACCCTTTCGCAAAGCAGCTCGATGAACTTCATCGCCAGCGACGGTTGGCTGCGCACGAAGGGAAGGAATTCGCGGCGGTCGATGACGAAGAGTTCGCAATTGGTGCTTGCCGTACCATCGGCCGATCGCGGCTGACCGGAGAGAACCGACATCTCGCCGAACACCTCGCCGGGACCGATCAGGTTCAGGATCGCGTTGCGGCCGTCGGGGGAGGAGATACTGATCTTCACGGTGCCCGAGATCACGGCCATCAAGCTGTTGCCCGGATCGCCCTTGGAGAAAATCGTCGTGCCGCGCTTCAGCACCGTGTGTTTGGCGTAACGGCAAAGCTGCTCGAAGGCCTCGGGCGTGAGGTCGATAAAATACGGATGCTTGCGCAGCACCGACAATTTGCCGCTGGTGACGCGGCGGGCGTCTGCTGTCTGGTCCTGAGGCACGCCGTAGAACTCCCGAGGCGACTGCTGCCCATCCCCATCATTTCCGTAGTCAACACGTCAGGTATTTTCAACAATAAACGTGCCCGCGGGCGAATTTCCGCAAAGCGGGAAGCGTGTCAGCGTTTCTTATTCGTTACCGATACCCATTTCCTTGATGATGCGCGCGTATTTGGCGAGTTGATCGCGCGTCATGGAGCCCAATTCCTCGGCGGACGAGCCCCGTATCGTAAAACCCAGCTCTTCGAGCTTCTTGTGGACCTCTGGATCCGCCAACGCCTTGAGCACCTCGGCGTTCAATTTGGCGATGATCTCCTTGGGAGTGCCGTGAGGCGCGAGAATCGCAAACCAGGAGTTGAAGGTGAAGCCGGGCATCCCGGATTCCGACACTGTCGGCACGTCGGGGAATTGCGGCAAACGATTTGGTGTGGCCACCCCGATCAGGCGGAGCTGAGCGCCGCGCACCAGCGCTGCCACGGTGCCGAGCCCCTGAAAGCCCACCGGAATTTGGCCAGCCGCGATGTCGGTCGCCGCCTGGGTCGCGCCCTTGTAGGGCACATGCGTGAGCGAGATGCCGGCGGCGGAGGAAAATATCGCCATGGCCAGATGCTGCGGGCTGCCGGGCCCGCCGGAGCTGTAGTCGATCTTCCCGGGCGTGGCCTTGGCGGCGGCGATCAGATCGGCGGCAGACTTGTAAGGGGTCTGATTTCCCGTGACGAGGCCCCACTCGACGGTTGCGACGAGCGACACCGGCTCGAAATCCCTGAGGATGTCCCAGCGCATCTTCGCCTGCAGGTTCGGCACCATGGTCATGATGCTGTCGTTGAACCCGCCGATCGTATAGCCGTCCGGCTCGGCATGGGCGACCTGCTCGGCGCCGATCAATCCTGAGGCGCCGGGCTGGTTCAGGATCACGATCTGCTGGCCCATATTGTCGGCCATCTTCTGCGTCACGATGCGGGCGGCGACGTCGACGGCGCTGGCAGCGGCGAGCGGCACGATCATCTTGATCGGACGATCGGGATAGTTGCCCTGCGCCAACGCGCAGGAGTTGCCGGCAATCAGGGCCACAGCCAACCAACCGACGAGACGCATACTTCCTCCCATTGACCGGCGTCCTGGAGCGGCTGCCGGCTGCCCGCGCAAGATGCTCTGCAACATAAGTCTTGGCAATGCGCCGTTAAGACGGCAGACCGGCCCTCTAAATGCCCGGCCCGAGGTTGCCGCCCCCTGCGGGGACTATAAAATGATCGCCTTTGAGGCCCCGCAACGAGCCATGCCGCCCTCCCCCAGATCAGCCGCCAAGACAACGTCCCGCGCCAAACCGGTGCGGCCGCTGCGCCCTCCGCCGAAACCCCGGCTCAACGGTGCCATGGCCTGCGACACCGCCTTTCGCATCGTGGCGCGGCGGCATCTCGATGCCCTCATTGCCAACCGCGAAGCGACCGCCGGCGGCGACCAGACCGCGCTGCATCAAATGCGGATCGCGCTGACGCATCTGCGCACCGCCATCCTGTTCTTCTCGCCCATGGTCGATGACACGATCCGCGACGAAGTCAGGGACGAACTGAAATGGCTGAACGGCGAGCTTGGCGCGGTGCGCGACCTCGACGTCGCGGTCGACCGCATGAAGGTGTTGAACAAGAAGCGGTCGCAAATCCTGCCCGCCGTCGGCGCCTGGAGCGAGAAGCGCAATGAGGGCCATCGCACGCTCACGCGCATGCTGCACTCGGTCAGATATCAGTGGCTGATCGACCAGACATCGGGCTGGATCGAGAACGGCCCGTGGTCGACCAAGCGCGACAAGCCGTCGGAAACCGAACGCGCCAAACCGATCGGCGATTACACGATCGACAAGCTGCTGGAGTGGGAGGACGCACTGCTCGAGCGCAGCCGCAAGCTGCGCAAGATGGGAACGAAGAAGCGGCATCGGCTGCGGCTTCTCAACAAGAAGCTGACCTATTCCATCAATTCCTTCGAAGATCTGTTCGACGACAAGAAATTCGCCAAGCAGAAGGCGGCGCTCAAACAATTGCGCAAGGCGCAGCGCTCCCTCGGTCAGCTCAACGACGGCGCCCGGGGCGAAGCGCTTGCCGAGGAATTGAAAGACCGCGGCGTGCAAACCCAGGTGCGTTTCCTGAAGAAGAAACGGGAGAAGCGCCTGCTGAAGAAGGCTGCCAAGGCCTACCGCAAGCTCGACAAGGTGAAATAGTCATATCAGCCTGCCGTCAGCGGCAAAAAACGGATGCGGCCCGTCGAACTCCCCGATCGGCACCTGATGCGTCACCAGACGCCCGCCCTCATCGGGAAACCAGGCGTGCAGATGGAAGGCGGGCGGCTCGATCCGGAACGACGGCTGACGCAGATGTACGAGATCGAGATCGACCGCGTGGTTCGGCGCAGGACAGATCGTGCAAGGCACGCCGGCAAACATCGTGACGATCGCGCGATGAAGATGGCCCGTCGCCACATGGCGCACACGCGGGTGGCGCTTGACGATATCGGCAAGATCCGACGCGTTGCGCAGGTTCTGACGATCCATATGCCAGATGCCCGCGATGAAGGGTGGATGATGCAGGAATAGCAGCGCCGGCCGGCTTGCGGACGACGACAGGCTTTGCTCCAGCCATTGCAACGTCGGCGGCTCGAGCAAACCATGCGGCTTGCCCGGCACACTGGAATCCAGCAGCAGCAGGTCGAGCTCGCCGAGCTCGATCTTCTGGTTGAGCGCACCTGATGAAAAGGCATAGGGCGCGTCGGGAAACGCGGAACGCATCAACTCGCGGGAGTCGTGATTGCCGGGAATACCAGCGAAGGGGAACTTCATCGGCGCCAGCAATCGCTTGAGATAACCGTATTCCTCGGCGTTCGGCGTGTCAGCGAGATCGCCGGATATCACGACGAAATCGGGTGCCGGAATGAAGGCATTCAACGCTGCGACACATCGCTCCAGCGCTTTCGCGGTATCCACCTTGCCATAGGCCAGCGTACCGGGCGGCTTGATATGCGGGTCGGAAATCTGGGCGATGTAGACAGGTTTCGACGTCATCGTTACAAATCTTCCAGCGGCAGCAGACGGACGGCTTCCGGCGCAATCGACAGGCCGACGCGTTCGCCTGCCTTGGCTTGTACCGTGTTGGATACCTCGACAGTCAATGGCTTCACCGCGGCGCCGCTGACCACGAGCCGTTGCCTGTCGCCGTTGAAGCTGACGCTGTCGACGGTACCAGTAAGAGCCGCAGCTGCGGCATCCGCCAGATGAATCGACTCGGGTCGCACCATGGCCACCGCGACGGCCAGATTGACGTGGCTCGTAATCGGCTGCCTTCCGCCCGGCAACATCAGATGGCCGTCCTCGACCGAAGATTCGATGATGTTGGCGGCGCCGATGAATTCGGCGACGAAACGATTGCGCGGCGTGAAGTAAATGTCGCGCGGCGTGCCGATTTGCGCGATCGTGCCTTTGTTCATGACCACGACGCGGTCGCCGAGCTCCATCGCCTCGGACTGATCATGCGTCACGTAGATCGCGGTGATGCCGAGCGCGCGCAGCAGGCGATTGAGCTCGGCGCGGAGCCGGTCGCGCAATGCGGCATCGAGCGCCGTCAGGGGTTCGTCGAGCAGCAATATGCCGGGCCTGATCGCAACCGCGCGTGCCAGCGCGACGCGCTGGCGCTGGCCGCCGGAGAGCTGGTCGATCCTGCGGTTCTCGAGCCCGGTGATGTTGGTGAGCGCCACCAGCTCGGCGACGCGCGCGGCGCGCTCCTGTTTCGCCACGCCACGGATCTTCAGGCCATAGCCGATATTCTCGGCCACGCTCATATTGGGAAACAGCGCATAGGACTGGAACACCATGCCGACATTGCGCCTCTCGATCGGCACCCGTGTCATGTCCTTGCCGTCGAACAGCACCTTGCCGCCTTCGTCCGGCACTTCAAGGCCGGCGATGATCCGCAGCATCGTGGTCTTGCCGCAGCCGGACGGGCCGAGCAGCACCAGCGTCTCCCCGCGTGCAATATCGAGCGTCGCGGGCTCAAGCGCGCGCGTGCCGTCGGCAAAGGTCTTGCCGCAATTCTCGATGCGCACGGAGGCGCCGTGGCCGGCGGCCTCGCTCATCGCGAGCGCTCCCTGTCGGCAAAGAGTTGCATGGCGACCAGCAGCGGAATGATCATAACGAAGAAAATCAACGTGTACGCGGATGCTACCTCGAGCCGCATCGAGGCATAGCTGTCGGCAAGGCCGATCGGCAGCGTCTTGGTCAAGGGCGTATGCAGCATCCAGGTCAGGTTGAACTCGCCGAGCGAGAGCGTCACCACCATCAGCGAGCCGGCGAGAATCCCGGGAATCGCATTCGGCACGATCACGTCGCGGAAACGGCGCCATGGCGAGGCGCCGAGTGAGGCCGCGCCTTCGTCGAGCGTCTTGATGTCGACGGTTGCGAAAACTGCCATCGACCGAGCGCACCATGAACGGCATGGTGAAGACGACATGGCCGGCCAGGATGAACAGCCATGAGCGGCGGAATTCACCGAAGCTGCCATAGGTGAGCAGCAACGCCAGTGCGATTGCAAGGCCGGGGATCGCGAGCGGCAGCGTGATGATTTCCTCCACGATGCGCGACAGCCGCCCTCCCCGCACATGCAGCGCATAGGCCGAAGGCACGCCGACGAGAAGCGTCACCGCCAAGGTCGCGAACGCGATCAGGAACGACAGCCAGATGGTGTCGGCATAGAGATCCCAGACCTGGGCCACCCATTGCAATGTGAAGCCCGATGAAATCCCGCGAAAATAGTTCGCGGTGACGCCGGCCGTGATCGAGAGCGCGGCGGGCACCACAAGGAACGCGGCGACCAGGAGCGTGAACAGAAGCTGGCCGGTGAAGATCAGGCGGTCTCGCATGGCCTCATCCGGACGCCGCGACCGCGCTGCCCGAGAACGAACGGGCCAGCGCCAGGATGAACCAGGTGATGATGCCGAGCCCGACCGACAACGCGGCAGAGGTCGCGAAATTCGCGGCCAACGTGAACTCGGTATAGATCAGCATCGGCAGCACGTCGATATTGGTTGCAAGCGTGAAGGCGGTGCCGAACGCGCCCATCGCGGTCGCAAAGGCAATGGCGCCGGATGCGACAAAGGCCGGCGCCAGCGCCGGCAGCACCACGTCGCGCTGGACAGCCCAGGGGCTCGCGCCGAGCGAGCGCGCGGCCTCCTCGAGGCCGGTGTCGAGCTTCTGCACCGCCGCCATGATGGTGAGGATCACGCGCGGAATGGAGAAATAGAGATAGCCGAGGAACAGTCCGTAGATCGAATAGGCGAAGACCAGCTTTTGCCCGATGAGACGGTTGGAGATGTCGCCGATCAGGCCCTGGCGTCCGGCGAGCAGGATGATCAGGAAACCGACGACCACACCGGGGAAGGCGAGCGGAAAGGTCAGCATCGCGATCAGCACGGCGCGGCCGGGGAAACGATGCCGCTGCAGGAACATGCCGGCGATGGTGGCGACGATCAACGTCACCACCGTGGTCGCAGCCGCCAGCAACACCGTGTTGATCAGCGTCGCACGGTAGCGGGGCTCGACGAGGATCGCGAGATACCCCGCAATGCCCTGCGGCCCTTCGGCACCGGTGACGACAAGGCGCGCCATCGGCAACAGAAAGAACGCGGCCGTGACCACCGCGAGCGGCAGCAGGCACAGCCAGACAAAAGATTTGTGCGACATCAAGGAATTGCTGCCCTGCCCTTAACTCGGGGCACCATACTGCCTCAGCGGACCTCGGCGAGATAGCGGTCGACAAAGCCTTTTTGCATGTTTTCCATCTCGCCCCAGTCGACGCTCCTGGCGCGGGCGTAGTCGCTGTCAGGCAAGAATTTTTTCTTGACGGCTTCGGGCAGTTCGATCGGGCGTGCCGGGCGCAGGTAAGCGTTGGTCCAGATCGCCTGACCCTTGTCGGACAGCAGATAGTCCAGAACCTTCTTGGCCTTGTCCTTGTCGGGCGCGTTCTTCACGAGGCCGATGACATAGGGAAAGACCACCGAGCCCTCGCAGGGGATCACGAATTCGAAATTGCCCTTCTCGGAATATTTGGCGCGATAGGCGTTGAAGTCATAGTCGAACAGGATCGGCATCTCACCCGAAACGACGCGCGCGTAAGACGTCTGCTTCGGCACGATCGGATCGTTCTTGTGCAAGTCCTTGAAGAAGCTGATCGCGGGATCGAAGTTCTTGGACGAGCCGCCGAGCGCGAGATTGACCGCGACCGCGCCGACATAGCCGACCGCCGCCGACGTCGGATCGAGATAGCCGACCATGCCCTTGTAGTCGGGCTTGAGCAGGTCCTTCCAGCAGGCCGGCACCGGCTTGCCGCCGAGCGCGTCCTTGTTCACGAACAGGCCGAGCGTGCCGGAATGGATCGTGGTCCAGTAGCCGTCCGGATCCTTCAGGCCGGCCGGCACCTGATCCCAATTGACGGGCTTGTAGGGCTCGAGCGCGTCCTGCGCCTTGGCCTTCATGCCGAAAGTGACGCCGAAATAGCCGATGTCGCCGACCGGGTTGGCCTTCTCGGCGAGGATCTGCGCCAGCGCCTGGCCGGAGTTCTTGTTGTCGTGGGGAATGTCGTATTTGAGGTCGGTCTTGATGGCCTTGAGCATGGAGGCCCAGTCCGCCCATTCCGGCGGGCAATTGTAGCAGATGACGTCGGCCGCTTTGGCGGACTGCCATGGCGCCAATAGCGACAGCGCAAGCAGGATCAGGGCAAAACGGATGGTCCTCATGAGACATGCTCCGGTTCTGGGGGATCAAGACGGGTGTTCGGGCCCCAACTATAGGCCACGGATGAAGGATTTGCGACGGGCCTCTTTGCCCTGCAACAAAGCTGGGGAGTGCATGACAAGCCCTGCCCGCCTTGCGACGCAACTACAGTTGCAGATATCCTGCGCCTACGCTGCTTCAGACCAAAGGAACGCCCGCAGAAGACGTTCCGCTCAACGGAGACAACCTCATAAATCCGCCCGTCAGCGCCCCCGCCATCAAGGTCGTCAAATCGGTCCGCGAGCAAGTCAGCCCCGAAGAGTGGGATGCGCGCGTCAATCTCGCCGCCTGCCTACCGCCTCGTCGCGCTGTACGGCTACACCGAGAGGATCGCGAACCACATCTCCTGCCGCGTGCCCGGCCATCACGATCAGTTCCTGATCAATCCCTACGGCATGCTCTATGAGGAGATCAACGCGTCCTGCCTGATCAAGGTCGACGTCGACGGCAACACGCTGTTCAACGCCAGCGACTACAACGTCAATGTCGCGGGCTTCGTCATTCACAGCGCGATCCACATGGCGCGCCACGACGTCGACTGCGTCGCGCATACGCACACGCCGGCCGGCATGGCGGTGTCGGCGATGGAATGCGGGCTGTTGCCGCTGGCGCAGACCTCGATGCGCTTCGTCCACATCGCCTATCATGATTTCGAGGGCATCGCCGACGACCTCGACGAGCGCGAGCGGCTGGTGCGCGACCTCGGCGAGCACGAGGCGATGGTCCTGCGCAACCACGGCCTGCTGGTGGTCGGCCGCACCATCCCGGCGGCCTTCAACCTGCTGTACCGCATGGAACGCGCCTGCGAGGTGCAGGTGATGGCGTTGTCCTGCAACACCAAGCTGATCATTCCCTCGACCGAGATCCTGGAGAAGACCTTCGACAAGGTGAGGCCGTGGCCGGACAAGCCGAACCGCAATGGCGACCTCGCCTGGCCGGCGCTGCTGCGCAAGCTCGACCGCATCGACCCGTCGTACCGGAATTGATGGATCGGTCTACGGTGGTGCCGCTAAAGCGCGATGACGATCGGCATCGCGCTTTAGCTCTATTGGGCATTATCTTTTCGGAAAACCGCTTCCACTTTTCCGGATCATGCTCTAGCGCGGCACCACCGCGGTCGCCTCGATCTCGACGCGCGCGGCCTTCTCGACCAGGCGCACGACCTGCACCAGCGCCATCGCCGGATAATGGCTGCCGAAAATCTCGCGATAGACCTGGCCGAGTTCTTTCAGGTTCGAGAGATACTCGTCCATATCGACGACATACCAGGTCAGGCGCACCAGATGCTCCGGCCGCGCGCTCGCCTTCGGCGAGGATCGCCGCGATGTTGCACAGGGCCTGCCGCACCTGCGCGACAAAGCTCGTCGCAAGTCGCTCCTCGCTGTCCCAGCCGATCACGCCGCCGGTCACCACGATGCGGCCGTCCGCGGCCATGCCGTTGGCATAACCCTTCGGCGCCGGCCAGCCGCTCGGCTGCAGGATGCGCGCCGCCTTTGATCCGCTCCTTGCGGCGGCCGGTATGGCGAGATCGGGCGCGTCAGTGGTACTCACGACAATTCTCCTCTATTCCGCGGCGACACCGGGCGACGCGGCATCTCGCCTGCGCCTTCTGGCGCAGCGCAAAGCGCTTCAGCTTGCCGGTTTCCGTCTTGGGCAATTGCGTCACGAACTCGATCGCGCGCGGATATTTGTAGGGCGCGATCGCCTGCTTGACATGCTCCTGCAGCGCGGTCGCCAGCGCGGCATCTGCGGTCGCATTGGCGGCGACGACGACATAGGCCTTCACGATCATGCCGCGTGCCTCGTCGGGCGCGCCGACCACGCCGCATTCGGCGACCGCAGGATGCGACAGCAGCGCAGCCTCGACCTCGGGACCGGCGATGTTGTAGCCGGAGGAGATGATCATGTCGTCGGCGCGGGCGACAAAGGAGAAGCGGCCCTTCTCGTCGCGCACGAAGGCGTCGCCGGTCAGATTCCAGCCGTCGCGCACGTAGTTCGACTGCCTGGTGTCGGCGAGATAGCGGCAGCCGGTCGGCCCGCGCACCGCGAGCTTGCCGACTGTGCCGGCGGCACATCGTTCATGTCGTCGTCGACGATCTTGGCCTCGTAACCACTGACCGGAAGCCCGGTCGTCCCCGCCACCGCGTCGCCTTCACGATTGGTGATGAAGATGTGCAGCAGTTCGGTGCTGCCGATGCCGTCGAGAATGGGCTTGCCGGTCTTGCGGGTCCAGCTCTCGAACACCGGCGCCGGCAGGGTCTCGCCGGCCGAGACCGCAAGGCGCAACGACGACAGATCGGCGCCCTTGTCCATCGCCGCCATCATGGCGCGATAGGCGGTCGGCGAGGTGAAGCAGATCGTGGCCTTGTAGGTCTCGATGATCCTGATCATCTCCGGCGGCGCGGCATTCTCCAGCAGCGTCGCGGTCGCGCCGAAGCGCAGCGGAAACACCGCGAGCCCGCCGAGGCCGAAGGTGAAGGCGAGCGGCGGCGAACCGACGAAGACGTCGTCCGGCGTCACCTTGAGCACTTCCCTCGCATAGCCGTCCGCGACCGCCAGGATATCGCGATGGAAATGCATGGTGGCCTTGGGCTCGCCCGTGGTGCCCGACGTGAAGCCGAGCAACGCGACATCGTCGCGGCCGGTCTTGACCGCATCGAAGCGCACCGGCTTGTTCAGCGCGACGCGATCGAGTTCGGCGTCGTGGTTCGACGTGCCGTCGAAATTGACGACCTGCTTGAGGAAGCGGCTGGTCTTGGCGCAGGCGACCAGTTCGTCGGCGATGCGGCTGTCGGTCAGCGCCAGCGCGATCTCGGCCTTGTCGACGATCTTGCTGAGTTCGCCGGCGCGCAGCAGCGGCATGGTGTTGACGACGACCGCGCCCGCCTTGGTCGCCGCGAGCCATGCGGCGACCAGCGCCGGATTGTTGCCGGAGCGGATCAGCACGCGATTGCCGGGCTTGACGCCGTAATTCTCGACCAGCGCATGCGCCAGCCGGTTCGACCAGTCCGCCAGTTCCTTGTAGGTGCGCTGGCGGCCGTTGCCGATCAGGGCGATGCGATCGCCCATCCCCTTCTCGACGATGCGATCGGTCAGCTCGACCGCGGCGTTGAGATAGTCCGGATATTGAAACTCCGGCCGGTCCAGCAGCATTTCCGGCCACTGATCGGCGGGCGGCAGATTGCGCCGCGCGAAATCGTCGACATGCCCGGATGGGCCAAGGGTTGGATTTCCCGACATTTTCATCGCCTCCTCTCGGGGATGAAAGGCGCCCGGTAGCGCTTTAGCCTTAAACATTTTAAACTTAAAATAATTGGACGCAAGAGCGGAAATCCGGGCCATCCAACGCGGGGCTTGTCAGGGCCTACCGCCGCGCCAGTTCCTTCAGCCGCAGCACCATCGGCGAGGCAGGATCGGCGAGCGGCGCAATCGCGGTGAAATGATTGGCGCCGGCGACAATGCCATAGCGGGTCGGAAGTCCGCTGCCTTGCCCAGGTCTCGGTCACGATGCGGCTCTGGCGGTGATATTCCGCGCTTTCCGTCTCGCCGACCACGGCATCGAGACTGCCATGAGCCGGCGGTCTCCAGAACAAGGGGCTGGCGGCCCTTGCAGCCGCCTCATCGAGCCCCAGCGCCTTGTTGATGGAGGTCTCGACCAGCGGCACCAGATCGAACAGGCCGGAGATGGCGTAGGCCGCGATCACGAGGTCTTTCGGCAGAAAGGCATCCTGCGCCGGCCAGTCGGTCGCCAGCAAACAGGCCGCGAGATGTCCGCCCGCCGAATGGCCGCTGATGACAAGCGGCCGGCCGAGCCTGGCCAGTTCGCGCGCCGCCGCGCGCATCTGATCGATGATCGTATCGACCGCCACCTGCGGACAGAGATCGTAGCTGGGAACGGCAACATCGATGCCATGCGCATTCAGCCCGCGCGCGCAATGGCTGAAGGACGAGCCATCCAGCGCCTGCCAGTAACCGCCATGGATGAAAACGACGATCGGCCCCTGCCCGTCGCCGGAAAAGAGATCGATCGTGTTGCGCGGGCCCGCTCCGTAGGCAATCTGCCGCGGCGTATGCTCGGCACGATAGGCCGCTGCGTCCCTTGCCCATCCGGCCATCAATGCCGGGTTCTCGGGAACCCGCGCCCGGTTGTTGTATTCGACCTCGTAGTCGATACCGGCCACGCGGATTATGGCGCGCGGCGGCTGGCGGATTTCTGCGCCGAGCCCTTGGCCTTGGCGAGCAGCCGCATCAATTCGCGGACATCCTTCGGCGTCAGCTCGGAAAAGATGTCGGCGATCCAGGTCTCGTGCTCGGCGGCCATCCGGCGAAACTCGGCGCGGCCGAGCCTGGTCAGACGGATCACCTGCACGCGGCGATCGGAATCCGACGTACGCCGGTCGAGATGGCCTGATACCGACCAGGCGCTCGACCAGCCCCGTCACATTGCCGTTCGACACCATCATGCGCTTGGAGACGTCCGACAGCGTCATGCCGTCGGGCGCGCGGTCGAGCTGCGCCATCAGGTCGAAGCGCGGCAGCGTGACGTCGAACCGCTCGCGCAGGCGGCCGCGCACCGCGCCCTCGATCAGCGTGGTGCAGGTCAACAGCCGCAGCCACAGCCGAAGCTCGTCGGCGTGATCGTGTTCGACAGCCTTGGTCTCGGAATCAAGCATGGTGCTACGATCATACAGGCTTGCCATCGACGAAACACCGATCGCGCGGCTCTTCGATCGATCGTTTTGACCTTCAAATAATTCGCAGATTTACGCAAGCCCACTCGCCGGTCATTTCTTTAGGCTTCAAGCAATTGGCGCGCCGCTTGCATGGACTGTCCATGCCGGCGTCGCATCGCTTGCAGCGGCGACCGTCATCAGAATAAGCTTGCGCGCACGGGGTTAATGTTCACTGTGGCCGCGCAAGAGCCGCGAGGAGGAAGCGATGAAGCAGCGTTTGGGGTTGGCGGGACTTGTGGCCTTGCTCGCGATCGGCCCGGCGACCGCGCAGGACAAGATCAAGATCGGCGTGATCGTCACCCTGTCGGGACCGGCCGCGGCGCTCGGCGGACAGGTGCGCGACGGCTTTGCGCTCGCGGTCAAGGACCTCGGCGGCAAGATGGGCGGCAAGGATGTCGAGGTCGTCGTCGCCGACGACGAACTGAAGCCGGACGCCGCCGTCACCAAGGTCAAGGGCCTGCTCGAGCGCGACAAGGTCGATTTCGTCGTCGGCCCGATCTTCTCCAACATCCTGCTGGCGATCCACAAGCCGGTCATCGACACAAAGACGTTCCTGATCAGCCCGAACGCAGGACCATCGAGCTACGCCGGCAAGGAATGCAATCCGTTCTTCTACGTGACCTCGTACCAGAACGATCAAGTGCACGAGATCCTGGGCAAGGTCGCGCAGGATCGCGGCTACAAGCGCATCTACCTGCTGGTGCCGAACTATCAGGCGGGCCGCGATTCCGCGGCCGGCTTCAAGCTCGACTACAAGGGCGAGATCGTCGAAGAATCCTACGTGCCGCTGGGCACACTCGACTTCCAGCCCGAACTGTCCAAGATTTCGTCGCAGAAGCCGGATGCCGTCTTCACCTTCATGCCGGGCGGCATGGGCGTGAACCTCGTCAAGCAATACCGGCAGGCCGGGCTTGCCGACAGCATTCCCGTGCTGTCCGCCTTCACCGTCGATGAATCGACCCTGCCGGCGCAGCAGGACGCCGCGGTCGGTATGTTCGGCGGCGCCGACTGGGCACCCAATCTCGACAATCCGCAGAGCAAGAAATTCGTCGCGGGCTACGAGGCCGCCTACAACGCCGTGCCCGGCACCTACGCCATGCAGGCCTACGATGCGGCGTTGCTGATCGACAGCGCGGTTAAGGCGGTGAAGGGCGACCTTTCCAACAAGGACGCGGTTGCGGCTGCGCTGAAGAAGGCCGACTTCACCTCGCTGCGCGGCGGCTTCAAGTTCAACACCAACGGCTATCCGATCCAGGACTTTTACCTGACCAAGGTCGCGAAGCGTCCTGACGGCAAATTCCAGACCGAGATCGTGCAGAAGGTCTTCGAGAAGTACGGCGACGGCTACGCCAAGGATTGCACGGCGGGCAAGTAAGACCAGACACAGGGAGTGCAGACATGAAAACCGAAGTCGCCGGCATCACCCGGGCCAACGACGGCATCCAGGGCATCACCTGGAACATCCTCGGCCAGACCTATGTGCCGAAGAGCCGCACCGAGCACAGCTTCTCCTGGCACGCGACGTTTCCGCTCGGCACCTTCGTGCCGCCGCACATTCATCCCGACCAGGACGAATATCTCTACATCCTCGAAGGCCGGCTCGACTTCTTCCTCGATGGCGCAGAGGAGTTTGCGACCGCTGGCGACACGGTGCGGCTGCCGATGGGCAAGCCGCACGGCATCTTCAACAAGTCACAGCAGAACGCGAAGACGTTGTTCTGGGTGTCGCCGACGCGGCGGCTCTACGACCTGTTCTGGGCGATCCACAACATGAAGCAGCAGAACCCGGACGACGTCGTGAAGCTCGCGGCCGAGCACAACATCCACTTCCTGCCGCCGCCTCCGGGCTGATTGCTCGGTACTATCGCGACACCACGCGCGCGGCAAAGCCGGCCTTGGCCGCATAGCCGCGCACGATCGCCTCGCGCGATTCGTAGTTCAGGACGGTCTCGACGTCAGTGAAGCCTTGCGGCGCAAGCTGCTCGACTGCGTCGATCACGCCCTCCGGGCCGCCGCGGCGGTTGGAGGCGACGACATCGGCGGTCATCGGCAAACGCTGCTTTTCGTAGGCCGCCAACGCCTGACGCGGATGCTCGGAGCGCGCCAGCGCGTCGGCCAGGCAGCGCGCGTCGAGGATCGCCTGCGAGGCGCCGTTCGAGCCTACCGGATACATCGGATGGGCGGCATCGCCGAGCAGCGTGACGCGGCCGCTCGACCAATGCGGCAGCGGATCGCGATCGCAGCAGGGATATTCCCAGAACTCGGGCGTCGCCCGCACCAGGCTCGCAAAGTCGACCTGCGGGATCGAGAAGCCCGCAACATGCGGCATCAGCTCTTCCGGCCGGCCGAGCCGTGACCAGTCTTCGCGGCGCGCCGGCGGCGCGCTGCCGTCGCCGACCTTCACCAGCACCGCCCAGTTGGTCAGGCGGCTTGCCGGGCTCGAGCCTTCCGCGATCGGATAGACCACGGCCTTGGCGTTCAAACCGCCGGCGATGATCATCGAGCGCCCGGTCAGGAACACCGGCCAGTCAGTCGCGCCGCGCCACAGCATCAGGCCGTTCCAGCAGGGCGGGCCCTCCTCCGGAAACAGCGTCTGCCGCACCTTGGAATGGATGCCGTCGGCGCCGATCAGGATGTCGCCGCGCGCGGTGAGCGAATGGCCGCCGGTACGATCGAAGAAATAAGCGGTGACGCCGCCTTCGTCCTGCGTGAACGAGCCGAGCCGGCAGCCGGCGTGGATCGCGTCATTGCCGAGACGTTCGATGACGGCCTGATGGATCACGCCCTGCAGGCGGCCGCGATGAATCGAGAATTGCGGCACCTCATGACCAGCATCGAGGCCGCGCTTCTCATGCCAGACCTGCTGGCCGTGGCGAGTCAGATAGAACAGCTCTGAGGTGCGGATCGCGGCGTCGTCGAGCCGGTCGAGCAGGCCAATGCCGGCCAATTCACGGATCGCATGCGGCAGCGTGTTGATGCCGACGCCGAGCTCGCGGATGGAATCCGATTGTTCGTAAATTTCGCAATCGATGCCGCGGGCCCGCAGCATGAGCGCGGTAGTGAGGCCACCGATACCGCCGCCGACGATGATCGCCTTCATGGCGTAAACTCCAACCCGGACGCAACCAGACAGGGTTAAAGTCGCATAGCCCGTTATTCGGCCGCAAGCGGCTTTGTGGCCTCTGCCTTGAGCTCGGCGCGGGTTTTCGGCTTAGCCTTAATTTTAAGGTCCTCGAAATCCTGCCGGTCACGCACGCTGTTGCGAAAAATCTGCTCCTTGCCGGGCAGATATTGCGGCGGGCAGAACACGTCCGCGCCATACCATGCCGCCGCCTTCATGGTGAACGCCGGATCGACCAGATGCGGACGGCCGAGCGCTACCAGATCGGCGCGGCCGGCGGCGAGGATGGTGTTGACCTGGTCGGCCGTGGTGATGTTGCCGACGCACATGGTGGCAACCCGGGCTTCGTTGCGCACTTGATCGGAGAACGGCGTCTGGAACATGCGGCCGTAGACCGGCTGCGCATCGCGCACGGTCTGGCCCGTCGAGACATCGACCAGATCGACGCCGGCCTCGGCAAAGGCGCGTGCGATCGCGACCGCGTCGTCGCCGACAATGCCCCCCTCGGCCCAGTCTGTCGCGGAAATGCGCACCGACATCGGCTTGTGCGCGGGCCAGGCCGCGCGCATGGCCTCGAAAACTTCAAGGGGAAAACGCATGCGATTTTGCAGCGAGCCGCCGTACGCGTCAGTGCGCGTGTTGGTGAGCGGCGAAATGAAGCTCGCGAGCAGATAGCCGTGGGCGCAATGCAGCTCGAGCATGTCGAAGCCGCAGCGTTCGCCGCGCTGGCTAGCTGCGACAAACGCCTTCTTCACCGCATCCATCGCGGCGCGGTCCATCTCGCGTGGCACCTGACTGTCGGGAAAATAGGGAATCGGCGAGGCCGAGATCACGTCCCATCCGCCGTCTTCCAGCGGCCGGTCGATGCCGTCCCACATCAGCTTGGTCGCACCCTTGCGACCGGCGTGGCCGAGCTGCAGCGCGAATTTCGCCGCCGAATTGGCATGGACGAAATCGACGATGCGCTTCCAGGCGGCTTCCTGCTCGTCATTCCAGAGGCCGGTACAACCCGGTGTGATCCGTGCATCGCGTCCGACGCAAGTCATCTCGGTGAAAATCAGGCCGGCCCCACCGACCGCGCGCGAACCATAATGCACCAGATGGAAATCGGTGGGCACGCCCTCTTTTGCCGAGTACATGCACATCGGCGATACCACCGCGCGGTTGACGACCTCCATCTCGCGCAGCCGCATCGGCTGGAACATGGGTGCGCGCGGCCTGTCGACATCGACGTCAAATCCCTTGGCGCGGACTTGTTTCGCAAAGGCCTTGTCGACCTCGGCGACGAAGTCGGGCGCACGCAGATTAAGATTGTCGTACGTGATCGCCTTGGAGCGGGTCATCACGCCGAAGGCAAACTGCACCGGGTCGAACTCCCAGAACCGGTCGACATGCTCGAACCAGACCAGCGACACATCGGCAGCGTGCTGGGTCTTCTCGACCTCCTCGCGCCGCCCCTGCTCGTATTGCGCGAGCGCCGCCGCGACCGTCGGCGTCCGCTCCATGGCTTCCGCCAGCGCGATCGCATCCTCCATCGCGAGCTTAGTGCCGGAGCCGATCGAGAAATGCGCGGTCGCCTTTGCATCGCCGACCAGCACCATGTTGTCCTTGACCCAGCGCTTGCTGCGAACCATCGGGAAGTTGCGCCACATCGAGCGATTGGTGAGAAGCTGGTGTCCGCCGATGAACCAGCCGAAAATCTGCGCCATGCGGTCGGCGGATTGTTTTTCGTCGAGTCCTTTCAGCCCGGCGCGCCCGAACGTCGCCGGGTCGGTCTCGAAAATCCAGGTCGAGCGTCCCGCTTCATATTGATAGGCATGCGCGATGAAGGGACCCCACTCCGTCTCCTGAAAGATGAAGGTGAAGGCATCGAGTGGCTTGGTCGAGCCCATCCACGCAAACTGGTTGGAACGGACATCGACCTCGGGCTCGAAGTGGTCGATATGCTTCTCGCGGAAGCGGCTGTTGATGCCGTCGGCCAGGATGATGAGATCGGCGTCGGCGAAATGTGCCTCGTCGTCGATTTCGACTTCGAAGCGAAGGACGACACCAAGCTCGCGCGCCCGCTCCTGCAGGATCAGAAGCAACTTGCGCCGCGAGCAGCCGCAAAAACCGTTGCCGCCGACACGATGCACCGTGCCGCGGAAGTGCACGGCGATGTCATCCCAATAGGCGAATTCCTGGGTGATGCGGCGATAGCTCGGCGGATCGTACGTCTCGAAATTGTCGAGGGTGGCGTCGGAGAACACCACGCCGAAACCGAAGGTGTCGTCGGCACGGTTGCGCTCATAAACCGTGATCTCGGCCTCCGGCCGCTGCTTTTTCAACAGGATCGCGGCGTAAAGGCCGGCGGGGCCGCCGCCGATGATCGCGACCTTCATGCGCGCCTCCGGGCTATCGGATCGAGATATTTTAAACTTAAAGTATCTGGTGACAAGCCCCCGTTTTGGCCTCGGCGGTCAATTCCCCTGGAAGGCCGGCTTGACCTTGTTCGAGAAGGCGACAAACGCACGCTCGAAATCGGCCGTCGTCATGCACAGTGCCTGTGCCACCGCCTCGGCCTCGATCGCTTCCTCGACGGACATCGCCCATTCCATCGCCAGCATACGCTTGGTCATGGTGTTGGCGAAGTTCGGCCCTTCCGCGACCTGCCGGGCCAGCAGCTGCGCCTCGGGAAGCACCCGCTCCGGCGTCACGATGCGGCTGAAAAAGCCCCAGCGCTCGCCCTCATCCGCCGTCATGAAGCGGCCCGTATAAAGCAGCTCGGACGCACGGGACTGCCCGATGATGCGCGGCAGGATCGCGCAAGCCCCCATGTCGCAGCCGGCAAGCCCAACCTTGTTGAAGAGAAAGGCGACTTTGGCACCGGTGGCGGCCAACCGCATGTCGGAGGCCATGGCGACGATCGCACCCGCGCCCGCGCAGATGCCTTCGACCGCGGCCACGATCGGCTGCGGACAGGCCCGCATCGCCTTGACGAGGTCGCCGGTCATGCGGGTGAAGGCGGTCAACCCCTTGGTATCCATCTTCACCAGCGGGCCGATAATCTCGAATACGTCGCCGCCGGAGGAGAAATTGCCACCAGCGCCGGTGACGACGACCACCTTCACCTCGTCGTCGAAGGCGCAGGCACGGAAGAAATCCGTGAGTTCGCGATAGCTGTCGAATGTGAGCGGATTCTTCCGCTCAGGACGATTGAGCGTCAGCGTCGCCACGCCATCGAGGACCGCGAGCAGGAAATGCTTCGGCGAATAGTCGGCAAGTGGCAAGGTGACGGGATTGGCTGGTCTGGACATGGAAACTCCCTGATCAAATCTCGCCGCCGGCGACGGCGATCGCCTGGCCGGTGACGGCGCTCGCACCCTCGCCGCAAAGCCACAACACGGTGTCGGCAACTTCCCTCGGCGTCACCAAGCGACCCTGCGGATTGTGCTTGGCCAGTTCCGCGATCGCCTGCTCGCGGCTGCGGCCGGTCTTCGCCATAATGTTCTCGACGCTACCGGCCACCAAATCAGTGTCAGTGAAACCAGGGCACACGGCGTTGACTGTAGTGCCCGTGTTCGCAAGCTCCAGCGCGAGCGACCGAACCAGGCCAACAACCGCATGCTTGGCCGCGCTGTAGGCGCTGACATAGGCATAGCCCTTGAGACCGGCAATCGATGCCACCGCAACGATGCGGCCATGAGGCTGATTCCGCATTGACGGCAGGGCTGCCTGAATCGCATACACCACGCCCATGAGATTGACGTCGATCATGCGCTCGAACAGGGCTGCATCGGATTTCGCAAACGGCGCGGATTCCGCAATTCCGGCGTTAGCGACCAGAATATCGATCGGCTGGCGCGCCGCGGCCTTCGAAATCGCCGCGCCGATCGCTGCTTGATCCGCCACATCCGCGACATCGGCAAAATGCGCGTCACCTGCCGCGAGGGCATCGTCCAACGTCGACCGGCTACGACCAATCACTGTGACGGTCGCACCTGCACCGGCCAATTGCGACGCGATGGCCCGGCCGATACCACGGCCGCCGCCGGTCACCAGCGCATGCGCAGAACGCGGCAGTCCGGACATGCGCCGACTCCCATCAATAGAACAGAGGTTTCCGCGTATATTTTATACTTCAAGCTTTTGCAAGAAAGCGGCGGGCCTGTTAGCATCGCGTCCATGACGACGTCGCTCAAAACGAAAGATGGCCGTTTCGCCTATGAAGCTGCCGGCGATCCCAACAAGACGCCGCTGGTCTTCCTGCATGGCATCGGCGGCGCGGCGCGCGCCTGGCGCGGGCAAATCGCGACGTTCGGCGATCGCTATCGCGCGCTCGCCTGGGATATGCCGGGCTATGGCGGTTCAGCGCCGCTGCCAAGCGCTGGCATTGCCACGCTCGCCGATGCCTTGCAGGACTTCCTGCAGGCGATCGGCGGGCCGCGCCCCGTACTGGTCGGCCACTCCATCGGCGGCATGATCGTGCAGCAATGGCTGACCCGGTATCCGCGTGATGCCGCGGCCGTGGTGCTTGCGCAAACCAGCCCTGCCTTCGGCAAGGCGGAGGGAGGCTGGCAGAAGCAGTTCATCGAAGCGCGGCTTGGTCCGCTTGATCGCGGCGAAACGATGAAGTCGCTCGCGCCTGTGCTGGTGAAGGAATTGGTCGGCGACGACCCCGATGCAAGCGGCATGAACATTGCCCGGGAGTGCATGGGAAGTGTGCCGGAAACCAGCTATCGCGCCATGATGCTGGCGTTGCTCGGTTTCGATCAGCGCAAGGCGCTCGCGGATATCACGGTGCCGACGCTGGTGCTCTCAGGGTCAAAGGACAAGAATGCGCCCGCGCCGATGATGGCAAAGATGGCGACTTATATCCCGCAAGCCACCTATGTCGAATTGGAAGGCACTGGTCATCTGGTCAATCTCGAGCGTCCCGAGGCTTTCAACGCGGCGCTCGATCGATTCCTCAAGACAATCGAGGTGACGGCCTAGATGACCGCACCAGTCAGCAAGAACGCAGCCACACTCGGCAAGGTCGCACTCGACGATCCGATCTTCGATCCCGCCGCATTCCGGTTGAGCGACGAGCAGGCCGGAATCATTGCGCGGGCGCGCGAACTGGGCCAGACCGTGTTCGCGGACCGCGCTGCGGCCTACGACCGCGAGGCAAAATTCCCGACAGAAAACTACGGGGATTTGCACCGTACGGGTCTGCTTGGAATTTCGATCCCGAAGAAGAACGGCGGTCTTGGCGCCGGCTACCAGACCTATGCGCTCGCGGCCGCCGAGATCGGCCGCTATTGCGGCGCGACCGCGCTGACCTGGAACATGCATGTCTGCTCGACGCTCTGGTCCGGCCCGCTTGCCGACGATCTCGACATGGATGCTGAAATCCGCGCCGAGCATAAGCGACGGCGCGCGATCCACTACAGGCGCATCATCGATGATGGCGCGATCTATTCGCAGCCTTTCTCCGAAGGCGGTGCGGCCGCAGCTGGCGGCGTGGCCTTCGGCACCGAAGCCAAACCGGTCAAGGGCGGCTGGCTCGTCAACGGCAAGAAAATCTTCGCCTCGCTTTCGGGCCATGCCGACTACTACGGCGTACTCTGCACCGAGATCGCAGAGGGCGAAAAGGCGTCGCGGCGCAACACGCTCTATCTCGCCGTGCCCGCCAAGGCCGATGGCGTCTCCGTGGTCGGCGACTGGGATCCCCTGGGCATGCGCGGCACGGTGTCGCGTACGCTGCTCTTCAAGGATGTCTTCGTTGAGGAAGATGCCGCGCTGATGCCGCGCGGCGTCTATTTCCAGGCGGCGCAGCGCTGGCCGCACATGTTCCTGACACTGTCGCCGACGTATATGGGCCTGGCGCAGGCGTCTTACGATTTCACCGTGCGCTACCTGCGCGGCGAGGTGCCGGGTACGCCGCCTGTGAAGCGGCGGATGTATCCGACCAAGCAGATTGCGGTCGCACAGATGCAGATCAATCTGGAGCAGATCAAGGCGATCTGGTTTCAGGCGATCAGCGAAGCGCGCGCCAATCCGAGCAAAGAGCAGGTACTGCGCGCCTACGCCGCACAGTACTCGGTCATGGAAGGCGCCAACGAGCTTGCGACGCTGGCGATTCGCACCTGCGGGGGCCAGGCGATGCTGAAATCGCTGCCGCTCGAGCGCATCTATCGCGACAGCCGCTGCGGCTCGCTGATGCTGCCGTGGACCGCCGAGCTTTGCCTCGACCGCATCGGCCGCGAAGCGCTCTACGAACCCGGCGAGACGGACGACTGAAGGTGGATCTCTCAGGTCTGATCGAGCGCAACGCCGCCTTTGCTCCGAACAAGCCGGCGCTGCATTTCGAAGGCAAGACGCTGAGCTATGCGGCGCTTGTGGAGCGCATCGCGCAGACCGCGCGGGCGTTGAAATCGAAGTTCGGTGTCGGCCGCGGCGATCGCGTGGCGATATTGAGCCTGAACCGGCCGGATTATCTCGTGCTGCTCTACGCTTGTGCGCGGCTGGGCGCGGTGCTCGTGCCGCTGAACTGGCGATTGGCGATCGCCGAACAGCTGTTCATCCTGGCCGATGCAGGCGTCAAGATGCTGGTGCTGGAACAGGCTTTTACCGCGGTGCTGCCTGAGCTGGAGAAACGACAACCGGAAACAAGCGTTGTCGGTTTCGACTTCGCTCCGCAACGGGGAATCGCTTTTGATGCCTTGCTCGCGCAAGGCCGCGGCGACAGTCGCAATCCGCACACTGACCTCTCCTGCCCGCTGCTGATCGTCTACACCTCAGGTACCACCGGACGGCCGAAAGGCGCGGTGCTGCGGCAGGAGGCGCTATTCTGGAACGGCGCGATGAGCCAGCACATGCACGGCCTCACCTCGGACGATCATGTGCTGACGGTACTGCCCTTCTTCCATGTTGGGGGACTGAATATCCAGACAACGCCCGCGCTGCATCATGGCGCCACCGTCACCATTCATTCGCGCTTTGCCCCGGATGGGGCACTAGCCAGCTTCGAGCGAGATCGGCCGACGTTGACTGTGCTGGTGCCCGCGATCATCCAGGCCGTGACCGAACATCCTGCATGGCAGACCACCGATTTGTCGTCTCTGAAGGCCATCTCGACGGGATCGACCATCGTACCGCAGCCGCTGATCGACCGCTTCGTTGCGCGCGGCGTACCGGTGTTGCAGGTCTACGGCTCGACCGAAACCTGTCCAATCGCGGTCTATACGCGCCTTGGCGGCGATCTCAGCCGCGAGGGTTCGACCGGCCTGCCCGGCCTGTGCTGCGAAGCGGCCATCATCGATGACGACGGCAACGAGTTGCCTCCGGACGTGACCGGTGAGATCGCGATACGTGGTCCCAACGTGTTCTTCGAATATTGGGGAAATGAAGCCGCGACTCGCGAAGCGCTGCATAATGGCTGGTATCGCTCGGGCGACATCGGCCGCCGCGATGCCGACGGCTACTTCTGGGTCCACGACCGCAAGAAGAACCTGATCATATCGGGCGGGGAAAACATCTATCCGGCCGAGGTTGAGCGCGTTCTGCTGGATCATCCCGACGTCGCCGAGTGCGGCGTGATCGGCCGGCCCGATTCGCACTGGGACGAGATCCCGATCGCCTACGTCATACGGCGACAAGGTTGCTCAGTCGACGCCGACGGCCTGAAGACGCATGTCCAGTCGCAACTGGCACGCTTCAAGGTACCGCGTGAGATCGTGTTTGTGGAGGATTTGCCGCGCACCGCGTTGGGTAAGGTTCAGCATTTCATGCTGAAGCAGATCGACGCGAACACGCCTGTGCGGGGAGGCGTCTCGTGAAGATAGCGGTGCTGGGCGGGGGGAATGGCTCGTTTGCGGCCGCGGGGGACTTTGCGCTTCAAAAGCACGAGGTGCGCTTGTGGCGGCGCGACGCGGACCAGGTCGCGGCACACCAGGCGGCGGGCTCGCGCATCCTGGTCAAGGACGTCAATGGCCGGCACGACGTGAGGCTCGCGCTGGTGACGACCGATATCGCCAAGGCTGTCGGCGGCGCCGAGTTGATCTTGTGCCCTGCTCCGGCTTTTGCCCAAGGCGATATTGCAAAACTGCTTGCGCCGCATTTGCGCGACGGTCAGATCGTGTTCCTGCCGCCTGCGACTTTCGGTTCGATGGTCTTTGCCAGCGCCGCGCACGACGCCGGGAACCGCGCCGACGCGAGCTTTGCCGAGACCGGCACCCTGCCCTGGCTGGCGCGAAAGCACGGCCCGTTCGAAGTCGCGATCACGATTGGCGCCAAGCGGCTCCCCGTCGGGGTATTTCCGTTGCGCAACGCCGAGCAGGCGCTCGCGGTGATCTCACGGGCGTTTCCCGGCATGATCGAACCCTGCGGCGATGCGCTGTCAGGCGCGCTGATGAACGCCGGACCAATCATCCATCCGCCCTTGATCGTGATGAATGCCGGGCCGATCGAGCATTTCGAGCGTTGGGACATCCACAAGGAAGGCACGCAGGCGGCCATTCGTCGCGTCACCGATGCACTCGATGCCGAGCGCATCAAGGTGCGCCAAGCTCTCGGCTACGGCCCGCCACATTTTCCGCTGGCGAACCATTATGCCAAGGAAGGTGAGATCTGGATGTACGGCCGCGGGTCGCATGATCGCCTGACGGATTCCGGCGATTGGCGCGAGCAGTTGGTGCTGACCGAGCACCGCTATATGCGCGAGGATTTGCGACTCGGATTGTCGTTCCTGATCTCCGTAGCGGAGCTGGCGGGCGTCGAGACGCCACTCGCCAGATCGTTCCTTGCAATCGGCGGAACAATCTGCGGCGAGGATTTCGCCGCAACCGGCCGTACGCTCGCAAACCTGGGTCTCGGCGGCCTCCATCGCGCAGAGTTGCAGACGCTGTTGCGTGAAGGATTCGGCGAATGAACGACGTCCGGCCAGCGATCGCCTGCCTCGGCGCCGGCCGCATGGGCCGCGGCATCGCGGTTGCCTTTGCCTATGCCGGCCACACGGTCACGATGATCGACGTCAAGGCTGGCCGCGCAGCCGAGCAGTTCGTGCGGCTCGAAGCGGAGGCGCTCGATGAGGTCAGGAAGACGCTGGCCAGCCTGGCGCGATTGGGGTTGCTGAAAGAGGTGGATGTCGAGGCAATCATCGCCCGTGTCGCGGTCGTCCCCGAAAGCGCCAGCGCGGCCGCGCTCGGCAAGGCCGGTATGGTGTTCGAGGGCGTGCCTGAGGTGGTCGAATTGAAGCGCGATGTGCTCGGCACGGCATCGAAATCTGTCGCGCCTGATGTCATCATCGCATCGACGACGTCGACGATCCTGGTCGACGATCTCTCGGACGCGATCGACCATCCCGAGCGTTTCCTCAACGTTCACTGGCTCAATCCGGCCTATGTGATCCCTCTGGTCGAAATTTCGCCGGGCAAGGTGACCGACCCGGCCATCATCGCGCGCGTGAAAACCCTGCTCGAGGGTATCGGTAAGGTACCGGTGGTGTGCGCAGCGACACCGGGTTTCATCGTGCCCCGCATCCAGACACTCGCGATGAACGAAGCTGCGCGCATGGTGGAAGAAGGCGTCGCCAGCGCTGAAGATATCGACAAGGCGATCCGCTACGGTTTCGGTTTCCGCTACGCGGTGCTGGGGCTATTGGAGTTCATCGATATGGGCGGAGGCGACATTCTCTACTATGCGAGCCGCTATCTCGAGGGTGCGCTTGGCAGCGACCGTTATCGCGCGCCCGACGTGATCGGAAACAACATGCGCGACGGACGCATCGGCTTGCGCACCGGTGCGGGCTTCCTCGATTATTCCGGCATGAACGTGGATGCCTATCGCGAGCAACGCCTTGCTGCGCTCGTCGGTATGCTCAGGCATTTTGGCCTGGCGCGGCCGCCCGTGGTTTAGCCGAACACGTCCTGCAGCACGCCTTCGCGCACCACGGCAACGCCGTCGAGCTCGATCGTCGTGCCCATCATCGGCAGATCGAAATGCCCGGCGGTGTAACGGCCGGCAAATTCGTTGGCACCGGTCGAGAACAGGAAGTTGCCGGAGACGGCACGAAGCTCCGTTCCGTTGGTATCGCGCTGATCGTACATCGAGAGCGACTCGTAACGCGCGCCGGGATTCATGCCGAAGCCGACATGGGACACCGCATAGGCCTCACGGTCGCCCCACGCCGCGAGATAGGCCCGCATCATCGCGGCATCCGCACCCTCGCCTTCCAGATCGGTGACGTAGTCGTTCTTCAGGGTCATCTTCACGGGCGATGTCAGATAGCGCTTGAAGGTGAGGTTGATGTCGCCGGGGGCCATCACCAGAGTGCCGTTGACGGTGCCGCTCTTGGGAAAGCTCACAACGATTCCGCCCGGCCAATGCGCCAGCGTGCCCGGCCGGTCGGTCCAGCCCCAGACCCCCACTGTCGAGGCGCCAACCATGTCGACATCGAGCGCCGTGCCGGCGTTCGATGTCACCCGCATATGTTTCGTTCCGCGCAGCATCTTTGCAGCCGCGCGCACACGCTTTTCCAATGCGGTGTCCGGCGCCATCCGTTCGAGTGCCTCGGGGTGCTCGTTCGAAATCACCAGGATGCGCGCGCCGGCTTTGAGGATGTCAGGCGTCTCGGGCGCATGCATCAGTCCTTCGATGGTGCAATCGACCACGAAGCCCGCCTGCTGAAGCGCGGTCACCACGGGCCCAAGCCGCTGGATCGCCTCGCTCGCGCCGGTAGAACGGATCGGGACAATTTGCCGGTTGCGCGGCGTCGGCACGACCACGTGGAACGGCCGTGCACCCAAGCGCAAGAGCGCAAGCTCGGCCAAGTGCACATTGAGCGCACGCGACTGCGTCTCCGACAAGATCGCCGCGGTATCGCCCGATTTGACCGCGCAACGCTCGAAAACCTCGCAGAACGCGTCGATCCATTTTGCTTCGATGCGATCCGCCAGCATGCTCTTCTCCTAGCCTTCGGGAAACCCGCGCAATAGATACGACCGCACCGCCTCCAGCAAACCGTTGAGGATCAACCCCAGCAGCGAGATCGTTATCAGCGGCACGAACATATCGACCGCCTGGAAGGTGCGCGCCGCCGTCACCAGCACGTGGCCGAGGCCGTCGGTCGAGGTGATCATCTCGGCGAGGAACACGACGATGCAGGAGATCACGAGACCGATGCGGCAGCCCGTGAGGATCGACGGCGCAGCCGCCGGCAAAACCACCTTGAACAGGATTTCGCGGCGCGGCGTTCCCGCCGCCATTGCCGACCAGATCAGCTTCTGCTCGACGGTCGAAGCGCCGTAATAGGTCGAGAGCAGGATCGGGAACAGCGCATCGGCCGTGACCAGCGCAATCTTCGATTCATGGCCGAAGCCGACAAGTAACAGCAGCGCGGGGTACAGGGCGACCTTCGGCAACGGCGCCAGCACGCGCACGATCGGACGCACGACAGCGTTGAAGGCGGGATTGACCGCCGCTGCAAGGCCTACGCCGACGCCCAGGATTACCGCAATCGAAAATCCGGCAAACAGGCGAAACAGCGTCGCTGCGATCTCCTGCCTGAAAGTCTCGGTCAAAAGCTGCTGGACCAGGCGCGTAAACACCTGGCCGGGCGGCGGCAACAGCGTCACCGGCGCATAATCGAAAGACACCAGCGCCTGCCACACCGCGATGATCAACGCGATCGGGATCACGCCCAGGATCAGATCGGATGTGACGGCGCGCGCGTTCATGCGAAGCTCAGGGGAATGTCGAATTGCGGTTCGGACCAGCGCACCAGCCGGGCACGTATCCGCTCGAACAGGGCGTCGAGGCAAATACCCATCGCGCCGACGATGATGATCATCGCAAACACGGTATCGTACTGGCCCATGTCGAGTGCATTGAACAGGATGTTGCCCGCGCCGGATTGGCGCGCGATCATCTCGCTGGTGATCATGGTGATCAGCGCCAGCACCAGGCCAGTGCGGCAGCCCGTGAGGATTTCGGGAAGTGCGGCCGGCAATACGATGCGGAGCATGCGTTGCCCGGTTGAAAGCCCCATCGCCGCGCCCGACCACAGCATCTTTTCTTCGACCGCCTTGGCGCCTTCGAAGCTGTGGTAGATCACCGGCAGGCTGACGCCAAGGAAGATCACCAGCGTCTTTGCGATATCGCCGACGCCGAGCCAGAGCATGATGATCGGCATCAGCGCCGCCTTCGGCACGGGATAGATCACCATCAATAGTGGATTGAAGAACGACGCCACGACGCGGCTGCGTCCCATGAAAAGCCCGAGGGGAATCGAAACCGCCACGGCAACGCCGAATCCGATCGCCATCCGGCGCAGCGACGCGCCGAAATTGACGAGCGAGTCCTTGTCGCTGAGGATCGACGGGATGGCGTGGATCGCCTCGATCGCGGTCGGGAAGCTGTCATTGTGCAAAGCCAGGGAGGCGATCTGCCAGACAGCGAGCAGTCCAATGCAAGCAAGTATAGGTGCAACGCGTTTGATGACAACATCGCGCGAGATCATGGCTTTAGCTCGTCACTGTCGTCGAACATCCGCTCGATCTCGACGACATATTCCTGGTAGCGTGGGTCGAGCAACAGCTCGGTGCGGCGACGCGGCCGCGGCAGGTCGACATCGACGATCTGCCGGATGCGGCCAGGCGAGCGCGTCATCATCACGACCTTGTCGGAAAGGAACACGGCTTCCTCGACCGAATGCGTCACGAACAGCACCGTCTTGCGGTCACGCTCCCAGATGTTGAGAAGATCGTTTTGAAGCCGCGTGCGGGTATGCGCATCAAGCGCGCCGAACGGCTCGTCCATCAACAGCACTTCGGGATGGTAGGCGAGCGTACGCGCCAGCGCGACGCGCTGCTTCATGCCGCCGGACAACTCCTTCGGATAAAATTCCTCAAACCCCTTGAGGCCGACCATCTCGAGCAGAGCGCGCGCCTGCGCCTCGGCTTCCGCCAACTTTACACCCTGCTGGCGCGGACCGTACACGACATTTCCAAGCACGCTCTTCCAGGGAAACAGCGCGAACTCCTGAAAGACGGGCCCTCGGTCGGGCCCGGGTCCCGTGATCGGCTTGCCTTTCATCTTCGCGACGCCACGGGTCGGCCGTACGAAGCCGCCAACGATATAGAGCAGCGTCGACTTTCCGCAGCCGGAAGGGCCAAGGATGGAAACGAATGCGCGGTCGGCAACAGAAAGCGAAATATCCGATAGCGCAACGTGGTCCTGACGTGTCGAGGTCTGGAATACCTGTGAGACGCCTTCAATCTCGATCATGGCGGGAGCCGACCTCAGCGCCAACTCTGGGCGAAGCTCCGATCGTGATGGCAAAATCGTCATTCCCGCGTCTCTTGCCGACATGGCGTCACCGGCGCTGCTAGCATAGCGGAACAAGCACGGATATGGCGATGCGGCTTCCGGTCAATGCTGCGGTTCATCGAACCAGGGCCATTCCGCCGCGCCGTCGTGGGTGACCGCGCCACCCGGCGCCTGCCCCACCAATCGCGCATATTTGGCAAGCGCGCCCGCCCGATGCCGCGGTGGCCGAGGTTGCCAGGCCTTGCGCCGTTCCGAAAGTTCGCTATCGCCAACCAGCACATCCATGCGACGTGTTCCGGCATCAATCCTGATGCGGTCACCATCGCGCACCAGCGCCAACGGACCGCCGATAAAGGATTCCGGCGAGACATAGCCGATACACATCCCCCGGGTCGCACCGGAAAAGCGTCCATCAGTGATCAGCGCGACCTTCTCGCCCATCCCCTGGCCGTAGATCAGCGCGGTGACACCGAGCATCTCGCGCATGCCGGGACCGCCGACCGGACCTTCGTTGCGGATCACCAGCACCTCGCCCGCGGCATAATTGCGCTTGCGGACGGCATCGACGCAGTGTTCCTCGTCCTCGAACACACGTGCAATACCTTCGAACACGAGGCTTTTTAGACCCGCCACCTTGATCACGGCGCCGTCCGGGCAAAGATTGCCCTTCAACACGGCTACGCCACCGTCAGCCATGATCGGCTTACTGGTCGGGAAGATGACTTCGCCATCGGGGGCATCGGCATTTCCATATTCTTCCGCAAGCGTTCGGCCGGTGACGGTCAGGCAACTGCCATCGATATGCCTGCTCTCGATCAGCGCACGAATGACGACCGCCGTACCGCCAATGTCGTAGACATCCTTGGCCGTGTACTTGCCGCCCGGCCTCAGATTGCCAATCAACGGCGTCCGAGCGAAGACTTCCCCGACATCGTCGATGGTAAAGCTGATCCCGGCTTCGTTGGCCATCGCCGGCAGATGCAGCGCGGCGTTGGTCGAGCCGCCGGTCGCGGCGACGATGGCGGCGCCGTTCTCGAGGGATTTGCGGGTGACGATCTGGCGTGGCAGCGGCCCGCCGCGCTCCAGCATGTCCATCACCAGCCGCCCGGCACGCCGCGCCACCTGTGCGCGCTCGGGATAGACGCCCGGGATCATCGAGACATTGGGGATGGTCAACCCCATCGCCTCAGACACCATCGCCATGGTGTTCGCGGTGAACTGCCCGGCGCAGGCGCCGATGGTCGGCAGGCAGGTTCGCTCGATCCCGGTGAGCGTCGCCTGGTCGATCTCCCCGGTCATGAAGCTGCCGACCGCCTCATAGGAATCGAGCACGGTCAGCGTCTTGCCTTGAAAGCGCCCGGGCAGCGCGCTGCCGCCATAGATGAAGATCGACGGCACGTTGCAGCGGATCATGCCCATCATCACGCCCGGCAAGGTCTTATCGCAGCCGCCGAAGCCGATTAGCGCGTCATAGGCAAGGCCATGGACGATGGCCTCGATCGAGTCGGCGATCAGCTCCCGCGAGAACAGGGAGAACTTCATGCCCTCGTGGTTCATGCTGATGCCATCGGAGACCGAGACCGTGGTGAATTCGCGGGGCGTGCCACCGGCCTCCGCGATCCCCTGCTTAGCCGCCTCGACCTGGAAATCATGGGTCATGTTGCAGGGCGTCTGTTCGCCCTTCATGCTGACCACGCCGATCATCGGTCTCGCGAGTGCAGCATCGTCGAGTCCCATCGCACGCATGAAGGCGCGATGCGGTGCCCGATCGAGCCCGTCGGTCGTGACGCGGGATCGCCACTTTTTCATACGAAAAAATCTCCGCAGGGCGTCCGGACCGTCGTCCGGACGCGACGCTCCTCACCTCGCATCGGGCGCCTATTGCAGCGGCGCAACGATGGTCGGATGCTTGAACTGCGCGACATCGAGCTTGGGCAACATCCCGGTCTCGGCATAGATGTCCAGCATCTTCTGGATCGCCGGGAAGTTCGGCGCAGCACCAGGATCGCGACCGAAGTCGTTGTCCTTCAAGAGATATGTATCGAGCACCGGGATCGGCGCCTTCAGCACTTCATTCACGACTTTTAAAGTTTCTTCGCGATTGGCCAGCACCTTCTTCATGCCCGACGTGATGTCACGCACGTAAGCCTTTACCAGATCGGGATTCTTGTCGACGAAATCGGCTCGGCAGGCTTCGAGAATGTGGACGATGTTCGGCATCGCCTGCGACAGCGAGAACAGCTTTCGCGTGCCGCCCTTGGCTTCGGCGCGCGCCGCAAAGGGCTGGTTCATGTTGACGGCATCGACACGGCCTTGGCGCAGCGCGTCTTCTGACACGGCGAAACCAACCTCGACCAGCTTGATGTCCTTGGCGGGATCGACCCCATTCTGCTTCAGCAACATGTTGAAGGGTCCCTGCGTGCCGCCACCGATCACGGAGATGCCGACGGTCTTGCCCTTCAGGTCAGCGATGGTCTTGATCGGAAAGTCGTCCATGACCGCCCAATAGACCGAGAAGCCGCCCGGCTTCTCGAACACATGCTGGGCCACGATGTAGGCCTTGAGATTGCCGCCGACCACGCCGTTGGCGAGCGACAGGGGCGCCTGCGTCGCACAATCGAGCGCACCCGCGGCCAGCGCCTGCGTCATTGGTGCGGTACCTTGGAATTGCGTCCATTCGATATTGTAGGTCTTGCCGAGATCAGGGAATTCCTGCGGTCGCTTCATCATCCAGTACTTGGATTCCTCGGCCGGAATGGTCCAGCCGACGCGGATCGTTTGCTGCGCCTGCGCCGCGCTCACGCCAGCCAGAACCGATGCCGCCGTCGCCGCCGCCAAAGTCCATTTCGAAACCACCCGCATCATCCCCGCTCCAGCTGTTTCCGCCCAAAAAGGCACAAGCGCCCTCGTTTTCGGCCATAAGCCTTTCACGGTTCAAACAATCAGGCAAGCCATTGAGATGCCGCTTGTATTCGCCTGATCCGGCAGGGATATTCGTTAAGGACGCATAGGGACTGGACCTTGGAATAGGGAATGGCGGCATGAGCGGAACGGGTGATGGCAAGGCATCGAAAACCGAAAGGCTCGGCTACCTCGGGCTCGGCATGATGGGCATCCCAATGGCGCAGCGCCTCGTCAATGCTGGTTTTGAAGTCGCGGTCTGGAACCGATCTCTCCGCAAGGCCAAAGCTCTGGTCGACGCCGGCGCAACACTCGCCTGTGACCCGCGTAGCGTTGCGGAATCCGCCAGCATTCTCTTCATGTGCGTGACTGACGCCACAGCAGTTGAAGACGTCGTGTTCGGCACGAACGGCCTCGCGAGCGTTTCAGGCGCCGGCAAGCTTGTGGTCGACTTCTCATCGATCCACCCGGATGCCGCGCGCGACATCGCAGGCCGACTGAAAGCAGCCAACGGCATGGCTTGGATCGATGCGCCGGTCTCCGGTGGCACCAAGGGCGCCGAGGAAGGTACGCTCGCCGTGATGGCGGGCGGAGAGGCCGCCGACATCGCGCGAGTGCGGCCTTACGTGGTCGCAATGGCGCGGCGCCTCACTCATATGGGACCGATTGGCGCCGGACAGACGACCAAACTTTGCAATCAGGTGATCGTGGGATGCGCGATGGCCGTGCTGGCGGAAGCGACGCGGCTCGCGAGCAATGCCGGGATCGATGCAGGAAAGCTGCCGGAGGCACTCGCCGGCGGATTTGCCGATTCGATTCCCTTGCAGCTCTTTGTGCCGCGCATGGTGCAGGGCATCCATTCACCGCCGCTCGGCCACATCGCCACGATATTGAAGGATCTGGATACGGTTGCCGACGTCGCCCAAGCGACGTCCACGCCGGTGCCGATGGCGACGCTCGCCGGACAAATCTTCAGATTGGGCAAGGCGGCGCGAGGCGCGGATGTCGACGCGCTCGAAATCTACAAGCTTTCTGCTGCAAAAAGCGGCTAACCCTCGACGGTGCAGGGATCGCGCATTTGTTCAAATCGGGGATCGGCCTTGTTCGGCTGATCCACGCCGGTCTTCGACCGCTTCAACTTTGGAACGGAACTGAAGTGGCCTTTGGACGAATGCAACCCCGCGGTCGGCGTAGCCGTTGTGGACTGTGCCGCAGCCGCAGATGCATGAGAGATTCCGATTGCAGCCGCCCCAAGGAGGGTTAGAACTACCTTCCGCATCAAGGCCTCCAAATCCAGGAAACGCTGCCATGTATAACCCCGCGGGCGTCAAGATGTCCCCCGAAATTCCCGTTCCGGACCAGATGAAGGCGTGGGTGCTCGGCGGCCCGGATGAGCTCTTTTTACGCGAAAAGCCGACACCGGTGCCGGGGCGCGCCGAAGTCCTGGTTCGCATCGATGCCGTCGCGATTTGCGCAACCGACCTCGAAATCATCCATCGGGGATCGCCGGCCAGCATTCAGGGCGGCCTGCCCTTCAACAAGAACTTCACGCCGGGCCACGAATATATGGGCACGGTGGCGGCGCTCGGGCCCCACGTCGACGAGTTCAAGATCGGCCAGCGCGTCACTGTGGAAATCCACGCCGGTTGCGGCCAATGCAAGCGCTGCCGTATGGGCATGTACACCTCATGCCTGAATTACGGCAAGCCGGAGAAGGGCCACCGCGCCAACGGCTTCACCACCGACGGCGGGTTTGCCGAATACGCGGTCAACCACATCAATACGATCATCCCGGTGCCGAACGGCATGAGCGATCCGGAGGCGACGCTGGTCGTCACGGCTGGGACATCGATGTATGGCCTTACCGAGCTTGGTGGACTGGTTGCGGGTGAGAGTGTGGTGGTGATCGGCCCCGGTCCGATCGGGCTGCTTGCGGTCGCGGTGGCCAAGGCGCTTGGCGCAAGTCCGGTGGTGTTGACGGGAACGCGCGACAAGCGACTCGCGATCGGCAAGGAACTGGGCGCGGACCGAGTCATCAATATCGGCAACGAAAATCCGGTCGATATCGTCAAGCAGCTCACTGGAGGAATCGGCGCCGACTACGTGATCGAGTGCGCAGGTTCGGAAGCCACGATCAATCAGGCCATTCAGATGACCAATCGCGGCGGCAAGATTTGTCTTGCCGCGTTTCCACATGAGCCGGTCACCACCAACATCGCACATCTCGTGCGCAACAACATCTACGTCTATGGCATCCGCGGTGAAGGCCGGAGCGCGACGCATCGGGCAATGGAGCTGATGGCGGAAAAGCGGTTCGATGCCACCAGGATCCACACCCATACCTTCCCGCTGGCCGATCTGCCGACTGCGCTGCGCTATGCCCGCGAACGCGTCGAGGACGCCATCAAGGTGGTGGTCACGACTCAACAGGCCAGAGCGATCGCAAGCGCCGCAGAATAGGATCGTCGTCCCTCAGATTTTTCCGAGCGCCGTCAGGATGATCTGTGGAGTGAGCGGAATTTCGGTGATGACGACGCCAAATGGCTTCAGCGCGTCGTTCACAGCATTGGCGACTGCTGCAGCCGCGCCGGCCGTTCCGGCCTCGCCCGCTCCTTTGGCTCCGAGCTCGCCCTCCGCCGTCGGCGACACCACGTGGCCGACATCGATGTCGGGCATCTCGCCGGACATCGGAACGAGGTAGTCAGCCATATTTGCGTTGGTCAGCTGACCGCGCTCGTCATAAATGCACTTCTCAAACAGGGCTGCGCCCAGCCCCTGCACCACGCCACCCCGGATTTGCTCGTCGACCAGCTGCGGATTGATGATGGTGCCGCAGTCCTCGACCACCCAATGCTTGAGCAGCTTGACGAAACCGGTCTCGGTATCGACCTCGAGCCACGAGGCTTGAACACCGTTGGTGAAGGCAAAAGGATAGTCGCGCGGCACAAAATGCCGCGTTGCCATCAGTTCCGGCTGAATGCCCGGTGGAAGCGTATCGGGCCGGAAGTAGACGATCCGCGACAACTCCTTGAGCTCGATGCGCGGCACGCCATCACCCGTATTCACGACCGCGTTCCCGACGATATCGAGCTCAGCCGACGTCGCTTGCAGGATCGCTGCTGCGACATCAAGGATGTTCTTGCGCAGAACCTTGGCCGCCTGCAGTGCAGCCTCCCCGCCGATGCCGGCACCACGCGAGGCCCAAGTGCCCCCGCCATAGGGTGTATTGTCGGTGTCTCCGAGAATGACACGGACGCGATCCATCGAAACGCCGAGCACGCTTCCGACGATCTGCGCCGTCAGCGATTCCGATCCCTGCCCCTGCTCGGTGATGCTCGTCTGGCAAATTACGGAGCCCTGCGCATCCAAGCGCACCGCGACGCCATCCTGCGATGAAATCTTCGCGCCACCGACACCGTAAAATGCTGCGCTGGGATTGGTAACCTCGATGAAGCTCGCGATCCCGATGCCGCGATGAATACCTCGCTTGCGCAGTTCCACCTGTTCGGCCCGCAAACGATCATAGTCCATCATTTGCAAAAGCTTCGCCAGAGACGCATGGTGCGACAGGCGTTCGAACTTCAGCCCTGCCGGCGAACCACACGGATAGGCATCATCG
Organism: uncultured Alphaproteobacteria bacterium; assembly: GCA_963821965.1. Lineage (GTDB taxonomy): Bacteria > Pseudomonadota > Alphaproteobacteria > Rhizobiales > Xanthobacteraceae > Bradyrhizobium. The sequence goes on along the minus strand of CAWGFY010000005.1, from coordinate 675,291 downwards.
GCAATGAGGTTGCGGCGGCGGATATCGACCGGATCCATTCCGATCCGCATGGCCGCGAGGTCGACCAGCCCTTCCGTCACCGAACACGCGATGGGATGGCCGACGGCGCGGTACTGGCACATGACATTCTTGTTCTGAAAGACCACACGGGCTCGTGCGCGATAATTCTTCGTGATGTAGGGCCCACCGACGAGGTTGACGACCTGATTGGCCTCGATCGCACTGGTGCGCGGATACATGGAATAGGGCCCGATACCCGTAAGATCGTCGATCTCGAACGCCATGATCGTACCGTCACGTTTGACGCCGATCTTGCCCTTGCAGCGGTGATCGCGCGCATGAATGTCGGTGTTGAAGCTTTCAACGCGATCGGCGACGAACTTGATTGGACGCTTGAGCAGCTTCGACAGCGCATAGGTCGCCATCTCGTCGGCATAGATGTGAACCTTGATGCCGAAAGAGCCGCCGACGTCCTTGCAGACGACGCGAACCTGCCGCTCCTCCAGACCGAGATGCAGCGCCGCGATATTCTGCACCATGTGCGGCGCCTGCGTGCCCTGATAGATCGTGAGCCGCGCCTCGGCGGCATTCCAGTCGGCGACGACCGCGCGCGGCTCGAGTGTCACGCCGGTATGACGGCCGAAGATGAAGTCGGCTTCCACGATCTCGTCCGACGCTGCAAAAGCCCGATCGACCTCGCCCGCATTGTGCACCCGCTCGAAAGCAAGATTATCGCCAAGCGAGGCGTGAATCACACGCGTTGTCGGATCGAGCGCGGTGCACATATCCGTCACCGCATCGAGTTCCTCGTACGAGACATCGACACGCTCGGCCGCGTCCTCGGCAAGAGCCCGGCTCGTCGCGACGATCGCCGCGACGGCCTCGCCTTGCCAGCATACACGGTCGATCGCGATCGCATGCTGCGGAGCCGATTTCAGGCCCTTCAGATGGGAGAGGACGCCGACCCACGGCGTGATGACATCCGCCAATTCCTCGCCGGTCACGACAGCAACGACCCCGGGCATCCCCCTTGCCGCCGTCGCATCGATGCCAAGCACCCTGGCGTGCGCATGCGGCGAGCGCAGAAAGACGACATGCGCCATCCGCGGCAATTCCATGTCGCTGACATAGGCCCCGCGGCCCTGCATCAAGCGATCCAGATTCGGCCGTGGCACGGTCTTGCCGATGTACGAATTAGGCCGATCGAGCACGGACAGGCCTTCCTGCTTTGCCGATGCTTCAGTCATCGCGTAGACCCTCGGCGCGCATGCGCAGTCGCCTCGACCGCATCAATGATTGCTTGATAGCCGGTGCAGCGGCAGTAATTGCCGGAGAGATGCTCGCGGATGTCCTCACGGCTTGGCTCAGGTTGCTGCTTCAGCAAATCCTGCGCTGCCATCAACATGCCCGGCGTGCAATAACCGCATTGCAGGGCGTTGCGCGCACGGAAGGCCTCCTGCAGGTCACTGATTTCACCACTGTCGGATAGACCTTCGATAGTCTGCACCGACGCGTCCTGTACCTGGACCGCGAGCAGCAGGCAGGCGCGAACGATTTCATCGTTGACCCGCACGGTGCAGGCGCCGCAAACGCCATGCTCGCAGCCGACATGCGTCCCGGTCAGGTGCAGATGCTCGCGCAGGAAATCTGCAAGATTGAGCCGTGGCACAACGTGCGCATCGACGCGTTCGCCATTAACCCGAAGCGAAATGGATATCGGCGCAGTCACTGGATCGCCCTCCCGAGTTCGGGGCGATGCAACAACGCGGCCACTGCACGCGTGAGAAGCACCCGCGCCAGATGATGGCGCATCGCCTTCGAGGCTTGCTGGTCTTCATAAGGATGCAGCTCTTTGGCGAGCGTCGCCGACGCCTGTTGAACGAGCGCCGGCGTTACGATGACATTGACGAGCTTGTCGGCGGCCTTCGCCAAAACCGGCCTGTCGCCAAGCGCGAAATACACAAGGCGAAGGACGGCAAAGCGACCACTTTCGACAACGGCCTGCACGGCCAGTCCAGCAATGGCGTAATCGCCCTGACGGCGTGCGAATTCGTGAAAGAAGTGTGCCGAGTTCTTCCGCGCGATCGGCACTTCGATGGCGACCAGCAATTCGTCGGCCATCAGCGCTGTCTCGAAGATTCCGGTGAAAAAATCAACTGCGGCAATCCGCCGTTCGCCGTGGCTGCCGCGAACGACGATCGTCGCGTCGAGTGCGAGCATGCAGGCCGGCAGCTCGGCGGCTGGGTCGGCGTGGGCAAGGCTACCGCCGATCGTTCCTCTGTTGCGAATCGCCGGATGCGCAACATGTGCGGCCGCCTCGGCCAGCATCGGCGCATGCGCGGCGATCTCGGACGACCGCAAGAGATCGGCATGACGGGTGAGCGCTCCGATACGCAGTACCCTTCCCTGCACCGCCGTCCCCTTGAGCTCGGAGAGGCCGCCGATATCGACGACAAGGTCTGGAGAAATCAGGCGCAGGTTCATGGCCGGCATCAGGCTCTGACCACCCGCGAGGACCTTTGTCCCCTGCCCGTGCGAGGCAAGCAACTGAAGCGCGTTGTCGATGCTGGTTGCACGTGCGTAAGCGAAAGCCGAGGCCTTCACGGATGCAATCCTCCCCGGCCGGTTTTTGCGTTTCGCGGATTAGAGGGTGGCAACCATCAAAGGTCAAGTTTGTTTATCGAACGATTATTTCGGGACATCCGACCTTTTGGGCTTGTCTTGAAGGCTTGAACGACGCACCGTTGCTCGGAAGAGCAGAGGCTTTTGGGGAGCCGCCGGCGATGAAGCTGGGTTTCTTTACGATGCCGATCCATCCGCTGGAGAAGGATTGGCGGCAGTCGCTGCAGGAGGATCGTGAAGCGTTCCTGCTGGCCGACGAGTTGGGCTTCACCGAAGCGTACGTCGGCGAACACGTCACGGACAAGGCGGAGAACATTACCTCGTCGGTCGCCTTCCTCGCCTGGATCGCGGCCTCGACCAAGCGCATCAAACTTGGCACCGGCACCGTCAACATGCCCAACACGCATCCGGCGACCGTCGCCGCTTCGATTGCGATGCTGGACCACATGCTGGACGGGCGGCTGATCTTCGGTATCAGCCCCGGCGGACTGCTGTCGGACGCGGAGTTGTTCGGCAATCTCGATGCGGATCGCAACGCGATGTTCCTAGAGGCAATCAACCAGGTTCTGCAAATCTGGGAGAGTGAGCCGCCCTACAACATCAAGGGCAAATACTGGGACATCTCGATCGAAAAAACTCTGATGACGGACATCGGTCAGGGTTTTATTGCGCGCCCGCTGCAACGGCCGCACCCGCCCATCGTGGTTACGGCGGTCGCGCCGTTTTCAAAAGGCGTGACGGAAGCAGCAGTGCGCGGCTGGGACCCGATTTCGGCAAATTTCCTGATGCCGGCTTGGGTAAAAAGTCATTGGCCGAAATACGTCGAAGGCTGCGAGCGCGGGGGCCGCGCCGCCGATCCCACCAACTGGCGGATCGCAAAAAGTGTCTTTGTCGCCAAAGACGCGGCGACCGCAAAGGCCTACGCCACAGACCCGAATAGCCCCTATGTTTATTACTACCATTCTCTCTTCACCAAGTTGAAGAAGAACGGCCGGATCGAGCTCTTCAAGACCCGGCGCGACCAGCCCGACGATGAGGTGACGCTTGAATCGATTTGCGACAGACTGATCATCTACGGCACACCCGAGAGCGTCGCAGATCAGCTGCTTTCGTTCCAGCAGGAGGTTGGCCAGTTCGGCACCCTGCTCTACGCAGGCAAGGACTGGAAAGATCGCGAACTCGGACGCCAATCGATGATCCTGATGGCTGAGAAGGTGATGCCGCGCATCAATGCCGGACGATCCAAGCAATCCAACGCAGCGGAATGATCCGCAGCCAATAACGAGTGCGCAACGTGGCTTTCTCCGATCGTATTCCCTATCAGGCCCAGGTAGATCGCCCCCGGCTCAAGCTACCCAATGGAAAGCGGCTCGCGGTGTGGGTCATTCTCAATGTCGAAGAATGGCGGATCGAGAACGCCATGCCCCGCACAGTCCTGAGTCCGCCGATGGGACAGCCGCTGCTTCCTGACGTGCCGAACTGGTCGTGGCATGAATACGGCATGCGGGCAGGCTTCTGGCGGCAGTTCAAGGCGCTCACGGACCGCGAGATTCCAGTGACGCTGGCGCTCAATGCCAATGTCTGTAATTCATATCCGCGCGTGGCGTCCGCGGCGCTTGACGCCGGCTTCGAGTTCATGGGCCATGGCTTCATTCAGGGCCCGATGCATAAGCTCACCGACCAGGCGGACGCCATCAAACGCTCGGTCGAAACGATTGCCAAATTCACCGGCAGACCTCCGCGGTCGTGGGAGAGTCCGGGATTGACCGAGACCGAAGCGACGCTCGATCTGCTGCGGCTGAACGGCATCGAGTACGTCGCCGACTGGGTGATCGACGATCTGCCGCAAGACATCGCCACGCCTCACGGCCCAATCATCACGATCCCCTATTCGGTCGAAACCAACGACATCGTGATCCACGCGCTACAGCATTTGCCTTCGGATCAGTTCCTGAAGCGCTGCACCGATCAATTCGATCGGCTCTACCTCGAAGGCGGCTCCAGTTCGCGAGTGATGGCGATCTCGATCCATCCCTACATCACCGGCGTGCCGCATCGCATCAAGTATCTCGAGGAACTGCTCGACTACGTGCTTGGCCATGATGGTGTCGCGCTGATGACCGCAAGCGAGATCGGCGATTGGTATCGGACTGAAATGGCGAAGGTTTAATCCTATCCAACCGCCTCAACGGGCGGGCGCATGCCGACCAGCCGCGCGCGTCCGAAAACATGCGCATAGCCGGCGAGGAACGCATCCAGCGCGTCGCGGATCATCTGTTCCTGGTCCTCAAGCACCGGGGATTCGTAGATATATTTGCGGACGCCGTAGTAGAAGATTCCGCTATGAAACACCCAAGCCATCTCGATCTCGGGCGCCGTTGGCCTGCTTTGTGCGGGAAGTCCCAAGTCATGGCGGCATTCCCTTATGATGCGCGTGAGTATCTTGTCGCGCACGACACCGACATACCATCGGTTGATGTCGAGGCCCTTCAGGCCCGAGTAGAGATAGATGCGCAGCCACTTTCGCCGGAAGATCACCTTGGTGTAGCCGTGGTAGAACTCGAGCAGGCGATCCCGTAATGGACGCGAGCGATCCGCAAGCAGGCCGTCCCAACCTTGATCCAGCGGCTCCAGATAGACTGTGCGGTAGACTTCCTTGATCAGATCGTCCTTGCTCGGGAAATAGCGGTAGAGCAGCGGTTGGGTCACGCCGAGACGGCGTGCAAGATCGCGTGTGCCGCCCGCGAATCCTTCTTCGGCAAAGAACTCGGTCGCCTTGGCTACGAATTCCTTGCGGCGCTCGTCCGGGGAAAGCCGACGCTGCTTCGACGGCGCACGCCTGGGTCGGGGTTTCTTGTTCATGACTTCTTGTCGGGAACAAACTTCCCGTACCCGCCTTGCGCAAAAAGCAGCGGTTCGTTGCGGTTGTAAGAATAGGCTTCAACTGCACCGAGGAAGATCACATGATCGCCGCCATAGTATCGATTAGCCGAGCGACACTGAAAATTCGCGACGCTTCCAGCAAGCAAGGGGACGCCGCCGAGGCCCGGCGTCCATTCGACGCCTACAAACTTGTCGTCCGCTGATTTTGCAAACTTGTTCGCGAGCGCTTGCTGCGATGCGCCGAGCACGTTGACGGCAAAATGAGTGGCATTCTGGAACGCGGTCAGGCTCGACGAATAGAGCACAAGGCTCCACAGCACGAGGGGCGGGTTCAGCGACACCGAAGCAAAGGAATTACAGGTGATCCCGTAGGGCTTCCCGTCGCTGCCGGCCGCCGTGATGATGGTAACGCCGGTGGCGTAGGTGCCAAGCGCATTGCGAAAATCGCGCGGATCGATCGGCGAATGGTCGGCGGCGAGTTCACTGGCTGGATCAGGTCCGACCGGATGCTTCGGGGCGTCGTTCATATCGCCTCAAAGCGTCAGGTTTTCGGACGGAAGGCCGAGCGCCACGCGTCCGTAGTTGGTGCCGGCAGCGTCAAAATTGAATGCGAGGTGGGAATTAATCGCATGGGCATCGCGGAACTGCCGCTGTAGCGCTCCGCTCGTGAACAACCCACGCGCACCACTGGCGGCAAACAGCAGCGACACCGCCTCGGTGCAGAGATTCACAGAAAAAGCCCCATCGCGCCGTAACGCCGTCTTGGCTGCCATATCGGGAATATGGCCGCGAATGGCGTCGGCCATCGCCTCGATGCACCTAGAACGCATAATCAGACGGGCGGCGTCAATCTTGGCTGACGCCTCCGCAATCTTGATCTGCGTGCTCTGCATGTCGCCCAGTTTGGCCCGATTGGACGTGGATGCGCGGTGCCGGGCGACTTCGATGTAATCGTCGAGGCAGGCCTGCGCATTGCCGAGGGCCACACCCGACAGAACAAAGGGAAACAGCGAGAAAGCCGGTAGCGCATAGAGCGCATTCGGATTGACGGCGCTGCCAGGCGTCGGCCCGCCGGCGAGATCGTTCACGGCGACCGACAACGCGTCGGCGACGACAGCGTCCTTCACCTCGACGTCGTTGGAGCCGGTACCGCGCAACCCGGCCGCATCCCAGGTATCGACGATGTTGTACTGGTCCCTGTGCAACAGGAAAAGGCGGTACTCGATGCCGTCAGCTTCGTCTTCCGGAAAGACCACGCTCGCGAGCATATTCCATTCGCAGGAGGCCACCCCTGACGAAAATGGCCAGCGGCCGCGGAGTTGATATCCGCCCTCGACCTTTCGCGCCCGGCCGGCCGGAAAGATGAAGGAGGATGCGATCAGCACGTTCGGATCCTTGTCCCAGACCTGGTCCTGGGCACGTTTGTCGAACATGCCCAACATCCAATGATGGCTCGCGAGGTTGGCGAAATTCCAGGCGACCGAAGCATCGGCCTTGCCCAGGATTTCCGCGCAATCGACCAGGGCGACGTAGTCGAACTCGGAACCGCCAACGCGCTTGGGCTGCACAATCCTGAACAAGCCAGCCTCGTGCAAATCGCGCTCCGTCTCGGGCGGCAGCCGCCGCAGTTCCTCAGTGCGCGCGGCACGGTCGCGAAGTTGCGGAATGAGAGCCTTCGCGCGGGTCGCCATCGTGGCGAAAGCGCGCTCATCTGTCTCCGGCCCCGCAGCCTGGCCTGTGCTTGGCTTTCGACCAACACCTGCCATCCCTTATTCCTCCGCTTGACCGCCCCGACGTCCTTGGCGATTGTTTATCGCTTGATCAGCAATTAAGGCGCGGCTGGCTTTGCCCGTCAATCGAAAATCAGCGGATGGGAGCCCACAGCTATGGACAAGACCGTTGGGATCATCGGGCTTGGCATCATGGGGGGTGCCATTGCGCGCAATCTGATCGAACGCGGATGGCGCGTGATCGGATTCGACGTCAATTCGGAACGAAATGCCGAACTTGCGAAGGCAAAGGTGTTGATCGCCGACGACGTGGCTCAGGTGACGCGCGACACATCTGTTATCATGACCAGTCTCCCTACCCCAGCGGCTGTCGAGAACGTCGCGCAGGAGATTGCCGCATCCGGACAATCTCAGCGAATCGTCATTGAACTCAGCACGCTCAGTCTCGCCGACAAACTCGCCTTCGAGGCTATTCTTCGTAAAGCCGGCCATATTGCGCTGGATTGTCCGCTCAGCGGAACCGGTGCCCAGGCCAAGATGCGTGATCTCGTGGTCTACGCCAGCGGTGACAGCCAGGCGATCGAACGCTGCATGGGACTATTTGCAGATTTTGCCAAGCAGAGCGCCGATCTCGGCAGATACGGCAATGGCAGCCGGATGAAGTTCGTCGCCAATCATCTGGTTGCGATCAACAATGTCGCGACCGCGGAGGCGATGTTGCTTGCCGAGCGCGCCGGGCTCGATCCAAAAATGGTGGTCGAGATGGTCGGCCCTGGTGCCGGCGGCTCGCGCATGTTCCAGATGCGGGCACCCATGATGGTCCGGGGCGTCTACGAGCCCGCAACCATGAAGGTCTCGACCTGGAAAAAGGACATGGCAATCATCGCCGAGTTTGCCGACGACGTTGGCTGCTCCACGCCACTGTTTACGTTGACCCAGCCGGTCTATTCGGACGCGATGGCCATGGGCCTGGGCGATCAGGATACGGCGTCCGTATTCGAGGTGCTGAAGAAGAGCATTCTCAAGGCGCCGAAATCCGACGCGAAGTAACGGGAATAGCGGCTCACGATCGGGGTTGCGCGTCTCCTGGCCTGATCAGGCCCTGAGCCAACACAGATTCCGCACCGCGTCAAAAGCGAGGCCCATGACTGCGGCCAAGACCGCAGGAAGTCATTGGTCTAAGTGGCTGCACCTTGGTTATCACTTGATCATTTATGACTTCCGTCGGATAAATCGCTCAATCAATAACAAAGCCGGCACTCGTTTGTAGCGTTCCGCGGGGAGGATTTCATGACGATATCGCGACGGCAGTTTGTTGGTGGGATCGCTGGCGCAGGTGTCGCCAGTATGGCGTCTCCGCATCTCGGCCTTGCCCAAAGCGGTGAACCTATCCGCGTGGGTTTGCTTGCTGCCAAGACCGGACCGCTGGCATCCGGCGGCATCGACATGGACATCGGATTGACGATGTTCCTGAAGGAGCGCGACAACACCCTTGCCGGCCGCAAGGTCGAGTTGATCGTCGCCGATACGGCCGGCGTTCCCGCGACGGCCCGCACCAAGGCGCAGGAATTGATCGAAAAAGACAAGGTTCACTGCCTGATTGGCCCGCTCGCGGCTTTTGAAGCGCTGGCGATCGCCGACTACATCACCGAAAAGGAAGTGCCTACGCTCGGTGTTGCTGCCGCCGAAGACATGACGCAGCGTCATCCAAGCCCATGGTTCGTGCGAGCGACCTCGACTTCCGCGCAATGCGCCTACCCCCTCGCCGACTATGCGGTGAAGGAACTGAAGTACAAGAAGATCGTCACGATCGCCGACGATTTTGCTTACGGACACGAAATGTGCGCCGGCTTCCAGCGCGCCTTCGAAGACGGCGGCGGCAAGATCGTCCAAAAGATATTCACGCCGCTCGCGACGCCCGACTACGGCAGCTATGTCGCGCAGGTCAAAAACGCGGACGCGATTTTTCTCGGCACCGCCGGCTCGAACGGTTTCCGTTTCCTGCGCCAATTCATCGAATACGGGCTCAAGGACAAGATCGCCGTGATCGGCGGCATGACGGCGCTCGATGAGTCCGTGCTCCGCAACATGGGCGATGAGGCCTTGGGTATCCTGACGACGAGTTGGTACTCCGCCGAACTCGACAATCCCCTGAACAAGGCGTTCGCTGCGGCCTTCCGCAAGCAGACCAAATATGATCCCGGCTTCTACGCCGCCAGTACCTATGTTTCCGGCGCAGTTCTCGAGGCAGCGCTCAAGACCACGAAGGGAAACATAGAAGACAAGAAAGCGCTGGTAGCGGCGATTCGCGGCAGCAATGCGGATACGGTGCGAGGGCTGGTCAAGTTCGATGAGTTCGGCAACGTGATCGGCAATGTCTACATTCGTAAGGTGACCAAGATCGACGGACGATTGGTCAACTCCGTCATTAAGACCTATCCGGACGTTAGCCAGTTCTGGACGTATGACAAGACGGCTTTCCTGAAGAACCCGGTCTATTCGCGCGACTATCCGCCGGCGAAGAACCTGGAGCCGTAATTTCGCTGCACGGTCAACGCCGTAGCGCAGCAATCGAGAACAGAGCCGGCCAACGATGCAGTTTTGGATCATTCAAGGTCTCAACAGCCTGTCGCTTGGCGGGCTGTTGTTCCTGCTATCGTCCGGGTTCTCACTGATTTTCGGATTGATGCGGCTTGCAAACCTGACGCACGGCGCGTTCTTCATGCTCGGCACCTACATCGCGGCAACGGCATTGCGCGCCTATGACGGTCTGAATCTCTGGGTCATGGTGATTGCTGCCGGTTTTGCCGTCGCCGCCCTCGGCGGCCTGTTCGAGCGTCTGGTGCTGACGCGGTTGAAGACGAACCCGCTTGGACAAGTGCTGGTCACGCTCGGAATGTCCTTCATCATCTCGGACGCTTGCCTGATGCTGTGGGGCGGCGATTCCATTCCGGTGCCGACCCCGCAAAATCTGCAGGCGCCGACCCGCATGTTTGGCTTCGTGTTTCCAACCTATCGCCTGGTGCTGGTCGGATTGGCGATCGTCGCAGCCATTGCGCTGTATTTCCTGCTGGAACGCACCCGGCTCGGCGCCATGATCCGGGCGGGCGTCGACGACATGCAAATGGCTCGCGCGGTCGGAATTCCCGTCTCCAACCTGTTCACTATTGTATTTTGCCTTGGTGCCGGCATCGCGGGCGCCGCCGGCGTTCTCGGCGGTCCGATCCTCTCCGCTTATCCGGGACTTGACGCGGACATGCTGCCGCTGGCGCTGATCGTCGTCATCCTGGGAGGTATCGGCAGCCTGCTTGGTGTATTTGTCGGCAGCTTCGTGATCGGCTTCATCTATACGTTCGGGATCGCCTTGTTTCCGGAGCTGGCCTACATCATCCTGTTCCTGCCGATGATCTTCGTGATCGCCTTCCGGCCGCAAGGCCTGTTCGGACGCGTCGGCGCATGAACTGGACCGCCGCAGCCTTGATCGGCGGATCGCTCCTTCTGCCGCCTTTCCTGGCCGGAGATTTCTACATCAATCTGGCAAGCCAGATCCTGATTGCGGCGATCTTCGCACTCAGCCTCAATCTGCTGGTCGGCTTTGGCGGCATGACGTCGCTGGGACATGCGTCATATCTCGGCGTCGCCGCCTATATCTCGGCATTGGTGACCAGCCGATACGGCTTCGGGCACGGCACTGCTGCGATCATCTCAATCTTGGGAACAGTCGCGATGGCGGCGTTCTTCGGCGTGATCGCGCTGCGCGCCACGGGGCTTGGTTTCCTGATGATTACCCTGGCGTTGTCACAGGTGCTTTGGGGTCTCGCCTACCGCATGTCGAACGTGACCAACGGCGACAACGGCATCACCGGCATTACACGCCCTGCGCCTTTCGGCATTTCGCTCGACAGCCCCGTGTCGTTCTACTGGTTTGCACTGATCGTGGCGACGATCGCCTTCATGGCGATGGCCGTGTTCGTCTCTTCAGCCTTTGGCTCGTCGTTGAAGGGCGTGCGCGATCAGCCCCGCCGAATGGCGGCACTCGGCTTCAATCCCTGGCTGATCCGCTGGATCACCTTTGTCTATGCCGGCTTTTGGGGCGGCGTATCCGGACTGCTCTACGTCTATTATCACAAGTACATCCATCCGACCTCGCTCTCGATCACAAGTTCGGCCGAAGCACTGCTCGGTGTGATCGCCGGCGGCGCGGGAACACTGGGAGGCCCTGCGGTTGGTGCGGCTCTTGTGCTGCTTCTGAAGAACTACGCGTCCGCCTATCTCGAACGATGGAATATGCTGCTGGGCCTCGTCTTCCTCTTTATCGTCCTGGTGATGCCAGCCGGAATTGTACCTGGCTTCAGCCGGCTGACGGCGGCTTTACGCGGGAAGAGCCCATGACTGGCCCCGCGCTTGAAGTCATTGGCTTGAGAAAGGCCTTCGGCGGCTTGGCCGTCACGCAAGACGTTTCGCTTGTGGTTCAGCCGGGCGAGAGGCGGCTGATCATCGGACCGAATGGCGCGGGCAAGACCACTCTGTTCAACCAGATCAGCGGCGACCTCAGACCCAATTCCGGGCAGATCAAGCTGTTCGGCGCCGACATCACGCGGCTGCCGCCCTACAAGCGCGCGCAACGCGGCTTGTCCCGCACCTACCAGATCATCACGCTGTTTGCCGGCGACACAATCGAGCACAACGTCTCGCTGGGTTTGTTGGGGCTCCGGCCGTCACGCTGGCAACCGTGTTGGCCGATGTCACGCTACCCCGACATCGCGACTGAAGCCCGCCGCGCCCTCGATGCCGTCGGGCTCCTGCAACTCGCCGATCATCCGATCTCCGATATCGCCTACGGCGAGAGACGGCGGGTCGAACTGGCCGTGGCGCTGGCGCAAAGACCGCGGGTCTTGCTGCTGGATGAACCGCTCGCCGGCCTGTCGAACGCGGAGCGGTCCACCGTGAAGACGCTGATCGCATCTATTCCGCGAGAGACCACTGTCGTCACCATCGAGCACGACATGGATACGGCCCTCGATCTTGCCGAAACCGTAACCCTGCTCAATTATGGACGCGTCATTGTCGACGGGGCGCGCGATGTCGTTGTCGCCGACGAGCGAACGCGGGAGGTGTACCTTGGCACCTGACGCGCTCAGTTTGACCAACGTCCACAGCTTCTACGGAGACAGCCATATCCTGCACGGAGTCAGCTTTGCGCTGCAACCCGGCGGCGTACTGGCGCTGTTGGGACGTAACGGTGCTGGCAAAACCACCTGCATCTCCACCATCATCGGTTTCCTGACACCGCGCGAAGGCGAAATCCGGCTGTTTGGCGAGCCAATAGCAGGCCTCAGCCCGGAGCGCATCGCGCATCTCGGGGTTGGCCTCGTGCCGCAAGGCCGTCGTATCTTTCCGTCCCTCACCGTGCGGGAAAATCTGCTCGTTGCTGAGCAGCGCCGGCAAATGAGTACGGAGCGATGGTCGGTTGATCGCATCTACGACTTGTTCCCAAGATTGCGTGAGCGTCACGCGCAATTTGCCGGCACCTTGTCGGGTGGCGAACAACAGATGCTTGCAATCGGACGAGCGCTAATGGGAAATCCCCGCGTCCTCCTGCTTGATGAACCGTCGGAGGGCTTAGCACCATTGATTGTCGCCGAGGTCGGCCGAACGATTCAGCGGCTCAAACAAGAACGACAATCGACCATCCTCGTCGAACAAAATCTCAAACTTGCGCTCGACGTTGCCGACGAAGCGGTCGTTCTCAATACCGGACGCTGCGTGTTTGCCGGGAGCGTTAGTGAGCTTCAAGGCAACGACGATCTGATCGCGCAGCATCTCGGTGTCTATCAAGCAAAACAAACTCTATCTTAGGTTGAGGCGAACGATGAAAATCGGCGTATGTGGGACAGGTCGGATGGGATCAGCGATCGCTCAGCGATTGATGTCCGTTGGACATGAGGTCAGCGTCTGGAACCGCGATCAGGTAAAGACCAAACCGCTTGTTGATGCAGGCGCAAAGGCATCGTCTGCGCCCGCCGTACTCGTAGACGGTTGCGATGCGGTCGTCGTCATGCTGCTCAACGATGCCGCGAGCGAAGCCGTCTATCGCGGTCCCAACGGCATTCTGCAGGCGAAGTTGGCCGGTAAGCTCATCATCGATATGAGCACGCTTCGGCCGGACACGATGCAGGCGATCGGTGTCGCGGTCGTCCAAAAAGGCGGCGCCTTTGTCGAAAGTCCCGTAGGTGGAAGCACGGCTCCGGCGAAAGAAGGCAAGCTGTTTGCGCTGGTCGGCGGTGAGAACGCGGACGTCGCCCGCGCGATGCCCATTCTGGAGCAATTGTGCAGGCGCATCGAACATATCGGCGCGCTCGGCTCCGGCGCGACCATGAAGCTCGCCGTCAATCTGCCGCTTCTGGTGTATTGGCAAGCGCTGGGCGAGTCTCTGACGATCTGCAAGCCGCTCAATCTTCCTGCAGACCGTTTGATCGATATCCTGTCAGATACAGCAGGCGCGCCGACCGCCATGAAGGGGCGCGGTGCCGTGATCGCCAAGGTTCTAGGTGGCGCTCCCCTCGGTCCGACGGCCTTTGGCCTGAGCGCCGCCAAGAAAGACCTCGCGACGGCTGTGCAGTTTGCTGCGACCTTGAATGCCGAACTACCCGTCGCGGCCGGTGCGCTCGGCTGCTACGAGGAGGCCGAAACTGCGGGGCTGGCCGACGCCGACGCTACCGCCATCTCGAGCCGCTGGCCGAACCGAAAAGCCAAGTCGTAAAGCCGTCCGTCAATATTTTTGTGCAACCCACAGGTCCCAAACATGATCGATAGCAAGAATCGCTATGGCCGCACAGCTGCCCGCATCCACGACGCCGACGGTCTCGCGCGCCGTCCCTCGTCTCCGACCATCGATATCCACGCGCATATCATTGTGCCCCAAGCCGCGGCAGTGGCGCAGCCGCATGTCGACCTGAGCCGCATCCCCCTCGCCTATTTCGCCGACGGTCCCACCAAGGAGGTGAACGCCCAGCAGGAAAAGGACGTTCGCGAGGTGATGACCACGCTCGACCGGCGGCTCAAGCATCTCGATCAGATGGGCATCGACATCCAGGTCGTCGCACCGGCGCCGGGACAGTGCTACTACACGATCGATCCCAAGATCGCAGAAAACGGCCATCGCCTCGCCAATGACGGCGTCGCTGAATACTGCGCGCGCAAGCCCGACCGCTTTGTCGGCCTTGGCGTCGTTACATTGCAGGAGCCCGAACTCGCCGTTGGTGAGCTCGACTACGTCATGAACACCTTAAAACTGAAGGGCGTACAAATCCTGACCAATGTCGACGGTCAGGAACTATCCGATCCGAAGTTTCGTCCGTTCTTCGCCAAAGCCGAGCAGCTCGGTGCATTCGTTATGATGCATCCGAACGGATTTACTCACGGCCAGCGTCTGACCCATTATTACTTCAGCAATGTCTTGGGCAACCCGCTCGACACGACACTCGCGCTTCACAATCTGATCTTCTCGGGAACGCTCGCGCGCTTCCCGGAGCTGAAGCTGATGGCCGTGCACGGCGGCGGCTATCTTCCGAGCTATTCTGGGCGGATCGATCACGCCTGGGGCGCCCGGCAGGATTGCCATGCCGAGTTACCGTTGCCGCCAACGACCTATCTGAGGCAGGTCTATCTCGACACCATCGTTTTCACCTATCATCAACTGGCCTACCTGATCGACGTATTCGGTCCGGACCACATCCTGATGGGGACCGACTATCCCTTCGACATGGCCGAATACAATCCGATCGGACATGTTGCCGGTGTCGAGGGGATGGACGAGTCGACGCTGGCGCAAATCGCCGGCGGTAACGCCGCGAGGGTGCTTGGCCTCGATCTATAAATCCAACGATCATCTAGCGAGGCGTATTTGCGGCCTTGTAGCCCGGCTGCTCGAAAGGATGCGAGGTCGCGAAGGCGGATAACGCAAAGCAACGCTCGGCGAGTTTCGCCACGATCGGAAACGGCGCGAGGTCGAGCTTGAGGAAATGAGCTCCGACGACCTGGCCGGCGATGCAAATGTCGGCCAGGCCGGGCGCGGCGCCAAGCGCAAACGGCGCCGGAGCCCGTCCGTGTCAGGCAGTCGCTCATAGGTCGCCAGCCCCTCGGTCGTCCAATGCGTGCCCCATTGTTCGACCGCGTGCGCATCGGCACCGAACGCCTTCGCGAGATGATTGCGAACCCGCGGCACCACCAGCGGATGGGCATCCGCGATCGTCATCAAGGCGAGCGAACGCGCATAGGCGCGCTCCTTCGGATCTGATGGGATCAGCCGCGGCTCCGGCCTGATATCTTCGATATATTCCATGATCGCGAGCGACTGGAACACGGAATGGCCGTCGTGGATGAAAGTCGGGACGACGCGCTCGGCGTTCACGGCCGCATATTCCGGTTTGAATTGCTCGCCCGAGAGAATGTCGATCGGCGTTTCCTCGAACGGCAAGCCCTTGAGCCTGAGCGCCACCCTCACCCGAAATGTCGCGATCGATCGCCAAAATCCATAAATCTGAATACCCATGTACCGATCTCACCTTTGAACAGGCACCATTGCCTATTCCGCCATATTGTGTCGTTGCCAGCGCAAAAGATAGGCCTGCAGTCGCCAGATCAACGCCGACAGTATGACGCCGACCAGCATCAAGATGACGACGGCAACCATCATGCCCGATGCCTCCCCGCGCGCCTCTGATTCGATGATAAGGCGACCGATGCCGCGTTCCGCGCCGATGAACTCTCCGACAATGACCCCGATCAGCGCAAAGGAGATTGCCGGCGTCAGCGAGGCAAAAACCCACGCCATGGTCGACGGGATCACGACGGTGCGGGTAATTTGCCACTCGCTGGCCCCAAGCAGCCGCGCCGCGTTGACAAAACCCTCATCGATTGAGCGCGCCCCCTCGAACGTGTTGAAAAACACCAGGAACACCACCACGATCCAGGACGTCACGACTTTCGACATGTCGCCGATCCCGAACGCCAGAACGATGATCGGCGCCAGCGCAATCCGCGGAATGGAGTTTACTGCGGTGATAAAAGGCTGGAAGATCGCGCTAAGTCGGTCCGAACGGCCAAGGATGAGCCCCACCACAAATCCGCTCACGACGCCCGTCACAAAACCGAAAAACGTATTCTTCAGCGTGATCGCCGTGGCGGCCCAGAGATTGTTCTGATTTCGCGCCAGACACTTTGCGAAATCGCCATTCAGCCATCCGTTGAAGACGCCCGTCTTGGATTTGATACAGCTCAGAAGCAGAAAATTCTCGAATATGTCGGAGGGCTTCGAGATGAAATAGGGATCGAGCAGATCGGGTATCAGCCAGGGAACCTTGGCATGAAGATCATATCCCCATTGCCAGATCGATAGCACGACGATGCAGATCGAGAGCTGCCAGGTAAACGTGCTGACTGTAAAGCGTCCTTTCATGCGCCCCGTCCCTTGACGAATTCCTCGCCGAGCGAGTGCCATATATGCTGGAACAGCTCGGCATATCGCGGCGTCTCCCGGACTTTGACCGCGTCGCGTGGCCGGGCGAAGTCGACCGCAAACATATCCTTGATCTCACCGGGGCGCGCCGAAAACAGGATGATACGATCGGCAAGCGTCAAGGCCTCCCCGAGATCATGAGTGACAAACAGAACCGTCTGCTGCTCACGTTCCCAGATGCGTAGCAGGACCTGGTGCATATCGATCTTGGTGTGGGTATCGAGCGCCCCGAACGGTTCGTCCATCAGCAGTATCTGCGGTTCGACAACTAATGTCCGCATCAAGGCCGCGCGCTGACGCATCCCGCCTGACAGGGCCGACGGATAGGCGTTCTCGAAGCCCTTGAGGCCGGCTTGTGCAACGGAAGCCGCGACACGCTCTCTGCGCTCAGCCTCGGCGATGCCGGCCAGTTGCAGACCATAACCGATGTTGTCCGCAACGGTCCGCCAGGGAAACAACGTGTCGCGCTGGAATACATAGCCGACGTTCGGGGTCGCCTTGCCGGCGACAACCGGTTTGCCGTCGATCAGTATCTCTCCGCCGCTGGGCCTCAGCAGCGTCGCGATCATGTTGAGCACGGTGCTCTTGCCGGAGCCGGACGGTCCAAGCAATGCGACGAATTCGCCACGTCGCACGCTGAACGAGACGTTGCGCACGGCTTCGATGGCTGTATCGCCAAGTTGAAACGATTTGCTCAGCCCTCGCACATCGATCCGCTGGACATCAGGCGTTCGCGCCGATGGCGCTGCGGTCGTCGGCTGGACGTTCAACCCGGGTACGCCTTTCGCGCCACCTCGATGAACGCCGGACTGACGACTTCGGCAATGGTCAGCGGCTTGATCCCCGTCATGTCCCGGAACCAGACTTTCTCACCACGCGAAAAATCCGCGGAATTGATCGTGGCATCATAATCGGCGACCTTCTGCAATGCGGTGATCTCGAGAAGATTGGCCGCTCGTGACGTGCTGCCGACATAGGGCTCTATCGTATCGTAAATTTCTTCCGGCTTATGCGACTTGATCCACTGCGTCGCCCGCCAAATCGCCGTGACGAAGGCCTGCATCTTCGCCGGATCCCTGTCGATCGTCGATTGCAAGGTGAAATGGGACGTGACCGGCACCTTGCCACCGATATACTTGTTCCAGATTGCTTCGTCGGTGCCATCGAACAACAGTTCGCCCCAGCCCTGTGCCTTCGACTCGTTCAGCAACGACAAGGAACTCACGAGGATATCGACCTGCTTCGACTTCAGCGAACCCAGCATCGTGTCGACATTGCCCGTTCCGATCCATGTCACCTTCTGATCAAGTCCCATGACCTCCATGTAGTAGGAGGCCCAAACGTGGTTGGTGCCGCCCAACGACGAAACGGAAATGATCGGTTTGCGACCGTCCGGCCGCTTCCACTCTGTGAACGCTTCCAACGTGTTGATGCCCTGGTCCTTGAGGTCCTTGCGAATGATGAACATCACCGAACTGGAGCGGGTATCGACCGGCATCAGCACGCGACCGGCGCGGCCATGATTGCTGAGCTGCATGGGATGGGTAATGTCGCCGATGCCGATATCGCCTTGCGACGACGCGATGATCTCGCGCGTCTTCACCCCGCTGCCGCCCTGGATCAGCTTGCAATCGAGACCGGCCTCCTTGAAATATCCGATACGGTCGGCCACGAACTGGGTCTGATAGATGGGAACAGCCACCGGATAGATCACCCGCCCGCTTGTCTCCATCGCTCTCGCAGCGCCGCCCGTGAGCGCTGCGCCGCCGCCCGCAATGATCGTCAGCGCGGATCGTCTCGAGATATAGGCCATCAGGCGTGCTCCCTCTCCCTGCCGGCAACCTTATCAAGTGCGTTCAACACCGCATCGCCCATTTCGACCGTCGAAAGCTTCCTTGTCCCCGGCTCAGCAATATCGGCGGTGCGTGCGCCAGCGCCAAGCGCTGTCTGCACCGCCTTTTCGAGCAGGTCCGCATCATCCGGTCGATTCAGGGTCAGGCGCAACATCATTGCCACACTGAGAATGGATCCGAGCGGGTTCGCAATGCCTTTGCCCGCGATGTCGGGCGCGCTGCCGTGCACCGGCTCGTAGAGGGCTTTTCGCCGGCCGAAGCGATCGACCGACCCAAGTGACGCAGATGGCAGCATTCCAAGCGAGCCCGACGCCATGGCAGCGCAGTCCGAGAGAATATCACCGAAGATATTTCCCGTGACCATGACGTCGAACTGCCGCGGCTCACGGACGATCTGCATGGCCGCGTTGTCGACATAGAGGTGGGTAAGCTCAACGTCGGAGAACTCTTCCCTGTGCAGGGAGATCACCTCCTCACGCCACAACACGCTGGTCTCGAGCACGTTCGCCTTGTCCACGGAGCAAACTTTATTCCTCCGCGTTCGCGCAAGCTCGAACGCAGCCCGCGCAACACGGCGGATCTGGTTCGTCGTATATTGTTCGGTGTTGAAACCGCGCCGTTGTCCGTCGGGAAGGGTTTCGATGCCCCGCGGTTCGCCGAAATAGATACCGCTGGTCAGTTCGCGAATGATCACAAAGTCGACGTCCTTCAGCACCTCAGTCTTCAGCGGTGCCGAACTGGCGAGCGCCGGACTGGCGACGATCGGACGCAGATTGGCGTAGAGATCGTATTTGCTGCGCAGTGACAGCAGGCTTCCCGCCTTGCGCGCCGCCGCTGGCACTTCCTTGGTCTCCGGCCCTCCGGTTGCGCCCCAGAGGATCGCGTCGGCCTCGTCCATCGCCTCGACTGTATCCTCGGGCAGCACCTTGCCGGTCGCAAGGTAAGGAATGAGGCCATATTGGGCTTCGCGCAACGTCACCGGAATGCCGCGCTTGGCGGCAAACCAGTTGAGAATGCGGTGCGATTGCGCCGTTACTTCCGGGCCAATACCCTCGCCGCCAACGACGGCAACCTTGACCATGTTGGATGGCGTGTTCATGCCGTCGTCCTTGCAAAATGGATCCAGGGCCGAGCTACGCGGTCAGCAGCTTGAAACGCCTTGATTTCGTCATCGCGCTGCAATGTCAGCGCAACCTCGTCGAGCCCCTGCAAAAGGCCTTCGCGCCGCCGCGGATCAATCTCGAAGGTGTGCTGCTTTCCAGACGGCACAACGATTGTCTGCGCCTCGAGGTCGATGCTGACTCGTCCGGCGCCCTGCGTGGCTTCGATCTCCGCTGCGAGTGCATCGACGATCTCTTTGTCGACTACAATTGGGAGAATCCCGTTCTGAAAGCAATTGGCAAAGAAGATGTCGCCAAACCCTGAGCCGATGATCGCGCGGATACCCAATTCCTGGAGCGACCACACTGCGCCTTCCCGGGACGATCCGCAGCCGAAATTCGGCCCTGTGACCAGGACTTCAGCCTGCCGGTAAGGCTCGCGGTTCAAGATGAATGCCGGGTTCTCCGAACCATCGGGCAGATAGCGCAGCGAGCCAAAGGCCCATTTGCCGAGCGTGCCGCGGACCGAATTACCAACGAGACGCTCGATCCGAATGATGACGTCCGTATCGATGTTGGCCCTCATGATCGGCGCGGCAACTGCGGTCAGCTTGTTGAAGGGCTTCGGCATGCTAACGCCCCATCGCCCGGACGTCGGTGATGACGCCGGCAATCGCAGCCGCCGCGGCACTCGCCGGGCTCGCCAGATGAGTGCGCGCCCGCGGCCCTTGGCGCCCGACGAAGTTCCGGTTCGACGTCGAGACGGAACGCTGTCCGGGCGCCACGGTCTCGCCATTGGCGGCAAGACACATCGAACAACCGGGTTCTCGCCATTCGAAGCCGGCGTCGGTGAAAAGCTTGTCGAGTCCCTCGGCGACCGCCTCCCGCTTGACGGTCTCCGAGCCCGGCACCACCCAGGCCCGCACTCCCGGCGCGACCTTGCGGCCGCGCGCAATGTCGGCTGCGGCGCGCAGATCGCTTAAACGGCTATTGGTGCATGAACCGATGAAGACCCAGTCGACCGGCGTGCCGGCGATCGGCGCTCCACCCTTGAGGCCCATATATTCGAGCGCCGTTTCAACGGAAGCCCGACGCGAGGGGTCATCGATCGCCCGCGGATCTGGAATTCGACCATCGACGCCGACGACATGTTCGGGGCTGATGCCCCAAGTCACCTGCGGGATGATTTTGTCGACGTCGATGACGACCTCCTTGTCGAAAATGGCGTCGGCATCGCTCGGGAGCCGTCGCCACGCGTCGAGCGCCTGCTCCCACATGTCGCCCCGCGGCGCATAGGGACGCCCCCGCAAAAACTCAAAGGTCTTTTCATCCGGCGCAACCATGCCGATCTTCGCGCCGAGTTCGATCGACAGATTGCAGATTGTCAGCCGGCCTTCGACCGGCATATCGCTGATGGCAGCTGCCGGCGTATTCAACGGCGTAGCCGGTGCCGCCGGCTGCACCGATATGCCCGATCAATGACAGGATGAGATCCTTGGCAGTCACACCAAGCGGAAGCCCGCCATCGAACTTAACGCGCATGGTTTTTGGCCGGCGCTGGATCAAAGCTTGCGTCGCCAGCACGTGGGTGAGTTCGCTCGAGCCGATGCCGAACGCCAGCGCACCGAGTCCGCCATGGGTGCAGGTATGGCTGTCGCCGCAGACGATCAGGCAGCCTGGAAGGCTCAAGCCAAGCTCGGGGCCGATGACGTGAACGATACCCTGCCCCGGCTGATCGATATCGAACATCTGGATGCCGCTGGCCGTGGTCTCGACCCGAAGCGCAGCGAGCAGTTCCTGTCCGATCTTGCTGGTGCCGGCGCGACCATGTGCCGTGGAAATAGCGTGATCCGGCGTCGCGA
Source organism: uncultured Alphaproteobacteria bacterium (assembly GCA_963821965.1). Classification (GTDB taxonomy): domain Bacteria; phylum Pseudomonadota; class Alphaproteobacteria; order Rhizobiales; family Xanthobacteraceae; genus Bradyrhizobium. Next base: position 653,721 of record CAWGFY010000005.1, on the reverse strand, counting down.
AAGTCAGTTCCGGATTATGAACCCTCAGTCCCCGGCTCTTGAGATCAAGCAGCCCGCGCGAGCCTCCGAGATCGTGCAGCAGATGGCGGTCGACATGGAGGAGATCGGTATCGTCGCTGAGGCTGGCGATGACGTGCTGGTCCCAGATCTTGGCCAGCATCGTACGGCCGGGCTTTCCCAAGGCACTTCTCCCTTCGGCTTCTCAAGGCCGGCGGCGTCAGCCGCCAACCACCGTTTTGCACGGTTTATGAAGGCACTAGATCGGCCTCATCAAAGCATGACAGACAGCTGCAATGCCAGCGCAGATTTGCAAGTCAGCACCTCAGTCGCTCGTCATTGGGCTGCCGCCCCAACAACGGAAGGATTTCTCTAAGAGGCAGCCTGACCGCCCACCTCTGCCTTGCCGAACACACCGGCCTTTGCGAGTGCAGCAATGCGAGCCTCGTCGTAGCCGAGCGTGTTACGCAAGACATCCCTCGTGTGTTGGCCCAACAAGGGAGCCGCAACAGGATTGATCGGCGGTGTCAGCTGCATATTGAGTGGCGTCTCGATATTCGGCACCGAGCCCGCCGTCGGATGAGATATCTTGCTGACGCGGTGCCGTTCGCGCGCTTCGGGCGCGTTGAAGCCCTGCTCAACCGTTCGAAGATAGCCAACGGGAATATTGGCCTTCTTCATCTTGGCCATCCAGCTCTCGAGCTTGTCACCGGCAAACACGCCGGCGATGATCGCGCGCAGCGTTTCCTTGTTGGCCGATCGGTTCTTGCGATCCGCGAACCTTGGATCGCTGATCAGATCCGGCCGCTCGAGCACCTCGGTGACCAGTCGGCGATAGAGCCGGTCGTTGGCGCAGGCCATGTAGAGCGGCCCGTCAGATGCCTCGTAAACGCCGACCGTCGGCGAACCATTCGGCGAATTTCCGAAGCGGCCGGGATTTGTGCCGTTGATCAGATACGCCATGCCGTAAAAACCCGTCATCGACATTGCGACGTCGAACAGCGCGACCTCGACCTGCTGGCCCTTTCCGAGCCGTTCGCGCGCAAGCAACGCCAGCAAGATGGCGTTGCAGGCTGACATTCCCGTCGCCATGTCGACGATCGGGGGCCCGGTCCGCACCGCCGGCCCGTCGGGAAAACCATTCAGGGACATGAAGCCGCTTTCGGCCTGCGTGATCGGATCAAAGCCCGGGCGCGACGCGAACGGTCCCTTGCGGCCATATGCCGAAATCGAACAATAAATCAGACGCGGATTGGAAGGCGCAACCGACGGATAGTCGAGACCGAACTTCTCCATCACGCTCGCCGAGAAATTTTCGACCACCACATCGGCCTTGGCGATCAGATCGCGCGCCACGTCACGCGCTTCAGGTCGCGTCAAATCGAGTGCGATGTCGCGCTTGTTGCGATTCAGACTGAGAAAGGCGGCACTTTCGCCGCCGATCTCTGCGTGCTCATAGGCGCGCGTATCGTCCCCCCCTTCCGGGTTCTCGATCTTGATGACCTCGGCGCCGAAATCGGCCAGGGTTTGCGTGCACGCCGGACCGGCAACAACGCGCGTAAAATCGACCACCAACAGGCCGTCAAGGGCGGTCGGAGCGTCCTTTGCGCGAGGCAAGCGGTCCGGCAGCGGCACTCTGGAAGTCATGATGGGGCGTTCCCTTTAACTAACGTTCTTCAGCACGGAGTGTAGGGTCTATTCCGGCGGCTCCACAAGAGTTCGCCGCCCTTGGCCTCCCGGCAACGCATACCGGGCATTACATTCCGTATCAGCACGCCCACCCCAAAAACGCAAAAAAGCCCGGTGGCATTGGCCACCGGGCGGAAAACATCTGGAGAGCCATCGGCGCTGACGAGCGAGCGCCTGGATCGTCGAAATCCTCGAATCACTGATGTGCTTGCGCCAATACAGCGTATGAGGCCAGCGCCCAGGGCTCCCGAGGGTGGTAGAGCTGATAGCCGGCCCTGATGAAGTTATTGGCCGATGCGACATTGTCGGTCGTGTCCGAGACGATCGAGGACCACCCGTTCCGTCGCGCTCGCAATTCCAGCGCGCGCATGAACCGGAACTGCAGCGAGTTTCCGCAGTGGCTTCTGGCAACACCCACGCGACAAAAATATCCGCATTGTCGGCGTGCGTCGAAGGTACCAGACCCGCAAACCCGACCGGGACGTCTCCGTGAAACGCCAGCCACCAATGCCCCAATCGAACGGCGGCAACGGGGCGCTCTCGAAGAATGTCAGGCGATGCAGGTCGATCAGCGTATCGGATATCTCCTCGTCTTCCCCGTCGACCTCACGTATCCGATAGATGCCGCATCCCGTTGGCTCACCTGTTGTCTCAAACTGCGCCTGATCCCGTGGGTGTCGGAATCACTTGCCGAGCACGACCTTCACGCCCACCAGAGATGATGAGGCCGTCGCCCGGCGTCTCGATCTTGTCGTTGAACACCTTGAAGCCGTGTCCGAGACCGAGCGCAGCGATCTTGCTTTCGATCAGGCGCTTGGAGGACTGCGCCAGCGTGCGCTGCGCCTCGCGGATACAGACCGCGAGCGTGCCGCGCTCGGCCTGGCAGGTCTCGACCAGAAGCTCGCCGAAGAAGTGCGACTTGCCCGAGCCGCGTCCTCCGAACGCGGCCTTGTAACGGGCGGCCTGGAGCAATGGCTCAAAGACCCGCGCCGTCGGTATTTTCAGGATCGACAATGACGCGCTCAATGCGGTGAACGAGTTCGAGGGCGCGATCGTCGCCGTTGCCGAGGGCCTGTACCGGCTTGCCCCAGCCGCGATCGAGGATTGCGGTCGCCGCCGAGACGCGCGCCGCAGGGGTCGCGTCCTTTGCCCTCATGACGCCGACAAGGACATTGATCGCTGTCCTGGTGTGGCTGCGCGCGAGCGAGCGGATTTCGGTGATGGTCTTCGACATAAAGCTCACGCCTCGCGGCCAACACCTTCGTGGCACCGCGCCAAGAACTGAATTGAACCTGGGTCATCGTCCTGCAAGCGCGCATTCGCATTCGACGAGCGCGACCAATTCTAGAGCCTGCTCTCTCGGTCGCTTGCTATTCGCGGCCAAATGCCGCGCGGTTACAATTCTTCCAATACTTCATCGCGCTTTTGACTGTCGATGCCACGCATACCACCAAAATTGCAAGGAAGAGCCAACCACCTTTCGTCTCGCCAACAGAGAAGACCAGCAACGTGATGAAGAACCCCGCCAGGCAACCACCGACCAGCGACGCCATATAATCGGCCTGAACCGGCAGGGGTGTTGAAGGGTTTAGTGCAATATGATCAAGCGCGAAGCGCGCCGTGATCGAAGTTCGCGCCATTCCGCCGGCATTGATTCCTTCAGCGCAGAGCATACTGAAAAGTAGTTGAGAGCCGACCAGCCAAGCGCAGCGATGATCGCGAATGTCAGGACAACGGGCATGAGCCTGATTCTTGGAGCTTTTCAATGCGACATTGCATGGTCAGTATATCTCTGGATAGCGGACTTGGGAACAATCCCCTATTGCCGAATGAGCGGCTTGATCCAGCGCGAGAACCAGTCATCCATGTTGTCGCCGGAAGCGCGCTTGTGCCAATGTTGCCCTGGATAAGGCCTCTTCCGAAGCTCCTCGATACCGACGGGCCGGTCAGAAATCCCTCAAGATCGGGGGTGTAGCCCGATGAGATGCTGAGACCCGCGCTACCGAAGTAACCCTGAGGATAAATCCTCCCATGGTTGTCGATGTAGACTCCGCCTCCAAGACCCCATGGCGATCCCCATGTCCCTCCAAAGTACGTACCTCTGGTCATTCATCATCCTTTCCAACTACCGATCACCGACGAAACGACCGGACTGAATCAGGTTTCGCTGGTCTCTGGCGGCACATATTCGCAAGGCGCAGTATCGGCTTCTTCCGTTGCAGATTTCTCGGACTGAACGACAGAGCGGAACGCGATGGTCGGAAAAATCGGTCCGCTCGCGATTTGGCCGCGCGATGAAGCGGATGATTTCGGCGCTCACGACAGAATCTCCGCGACGAAGATTGCAACAAGGCCGAGCAGGGCCAGCGATATCAGATACGCGGTCATACGCTCTCCTGGAAAATAAATGCGCGGCAGATCGCGGAGGGGACGCGATCGTTTCGGGCGCGAACCCTATCCTCATCAGAGGGCCGCAGGCGGCGGTGACGACACGCCGCCCGGCCAGTGCCTTCGCGCGCACCGGCCAATATAGAGATGAAAGGGTTCGGACGGCGACACGGCTTGCGGCGCTCAGGCAAGCGCGTTGGGGAGAGTGAGGGCGCCTGAAGCACGCACCGCCGTCCGATTGGTGAATTTTGGCAAACAAAAAACCCGCGGCGATCTCTCGCGCGGGCCGGTCAACTTTTTCCGATGATGTCAGTATGCAGGTGTTTTGCCCGACGGGTCAAATTTGAGCTCTCAAGGATGAGAACCGGGCGTGGTGACGATTGCCCCCCCCAATTACCTGGAATTTTGTGGCCGACCCGATTTGGACAGCGATGGGTCGCCCTCATCCAGGACCAACGCAAACCCCGTCAGCATCATCCGAGACCTTCGCCCCGGGGCGGTTCTCACGCAGTCCGGCAGCGTTGAGGCGCGGCTCACAGGCACGCGTCCGTCGCAAAATACTTTTGTTGGAACATCGCCGTCCGACGCATCGGAAGACGAAGGTTCGAACGGCGACACGGCTTGCGGCGCTCAGGCAAGCGCGTTGGGGAGAGTGAGGGCGCCTGAAGCACGCACCGCCGTCCGATTGGCGAATTTTGGCAAACAAAAAGCCCGCGGCGATCTCTCGCGCGGGCCGGCAACTTTTCCGATGATGTCAGTATGCAGGTGTTTTGCCCGACGGGTCAAGCGATATTAGGAAAACACGAAAGAACAGGAATTTCCGGCACCTGCGTAAAGGTCGCCGCAGCGGCTCACGGCTGGAGAAGCGGCTTTACCCACCGCGTGTACCAGTCGTCCACGTCGTTGCCGCTCGCCGCGGATCGATCCGGCAAACCGAAGAGCCACGGCGGCATCCCTCGTGATTAAGATTTTTGAGCTGCGCGCGAACTGCACTGGCCTTCGCGCGCGAGCGCGCCGCGCGGCAATACCGGACCAACAATTGGCGCCTTCGCTGCAACACAATCGGCGAAGGCCTTCCGCTTTAGCTCGACGGGCCGAACGAAACGTCAGCCGACACTCGACGGGCCCCAAGGAGCCATCAACCCGTTGATAAAGGTCACAAGGTATATGAATGCCCACGCGAAAACGACGAGGAGAAGCGCTCCTCTGCGGCGCTGCCTGGTAACGTCTGACGATGCTTGGCCACGATCCTCGTGCCAAACCGTCCGCCAAAACAAATAACCACTGACAAATACCGCAGCCCAAAATCCGATGGGAAGAGCGACAATCATCAGCCCGAAGAGTTCGAAAGATATATAAGGAGAAAAAAGCACGGCGATTAACGCGGCAAGAGCCACATTGAAAAAGCGCTCGAAAACCACATTCCAGGAAAACCCGTAAGGCGACAAAAGCCCGTCTAGGATCACGAGGGAATACACTCCCAGCATGTTCGCCCCAGCGGTCAGCGTCGCGATTGGCAGTGACACCAGATAGAACGGCGGGGCCGCCAGTTGCGCTATCCAAGGCGAAAGGCCCGATCTTCGCTTCAGTACGGCAAGCCCAAACGATACCAGGACAAGCGCCGCGAGCGGAGCCAAACACAACAACAGCATCAGCCGGGCGATGACAATTTCTCTCATGCCGAGTACAGACAACGACCTCAATTCGCGGCCATGCCACTAGAACAAATAGCGAACGTTGTCAACTGAGGTCTTTGCAATCGCAAATTGCGAACTCGCGGTCTCCTCCGTGAAATGCGGCAAGCCGACCGGAGTCGTCGGTCGATTTCCGTAAATCAAAAAGCCCGCGGCGATCTCTCGCGCGGGCCGGTCAACTTTTTCCGATGATGTCAGTATGCAGGTGTTTTGCCCGACGAGTCAAATTTGACGAAATTGCAGCAAACAGAATTCGTCGGACTCGAACCGCATCCGCAATTTCGGGCTCGTTAAGCACAAAACCCGCTTCGGATTTTCCGGCGCGGGCTTTATGATCTTCGCAATGATGTCGATATGCGCCTGTTTTGCCCGACGGGTCAAGTTCGGATTTTTTAAACACGCACAGCCGGCATCGAGGAGATCATCGATGTATTTCGTCGCCGCTGTGCTCGCCGTGCTCGCCGGCCTGTTCTATGCCGCGGGCCATCACGAGATCGGTTCATATAGCTCGGACGTCTGCCGCTACGGCAGCACGTTCTGCGACAATCCGCATTACGTGCTGGTCGGCTCCGGTCTGGCCGCGGCCTGGGGCGCTTTCGTCAGCATCAAATAACGCTGCTTTGAGGCAAGACCGCCCGGCCGAACGCAGCCGCGCGCATTGAAGCTGGAACTTTTTCGCAAAAAACGATTTGATGGGAGCCGCCGAGATTTCTCGGCATCGTTTTTAGGCTCTAGACGCGCAATGACCGAAATCACCCGCCCGGTATCCAAGCCTTCCCGTGGCGTGGTGCTTCGACTGCTTGGTCCGGGATTGGTGACCGGCGCGGCTGATGACGATCCATCCGGCATTGCGACCTATTCGCAAGCCGGCGCGCAATTCGGTTACGGCCTGCTCTGGACAGTCTTCCTGACTCTCCCGTTCATGATCGCCATCCAGCTGGTGAGCGCGCTGATCGGCAGGGTCACCGGCAAGGGCCTCGCCGCCAACGTCATGGAAGTCGCGCCACGATGGCTGGTTCTGGGGCTGGTCTTCCTCCTGGTCGCGGCGAACACCTTCAATATCGCCGCCGACATCGCCGCGATGGCCGAAGCCTTGTCGCTCGTCATTGGTGGACTCAATCACGAGCATGCCCTGATCTTCGCTTCGGCGTCGACCTTGCTGCAGGTGTTCGTGCCCTACCGTCGCTACGCGCCGGTGCTGAAATTCCTGACGCTGACATTGTTTGCCTATGTCGCGACGGCCTTCACGGTGGAAATCCCGTGGTCCACCGCGCTGCTTGCGACGGTTTGGCCGAAAGCCACCTTCAATGCCGAATATTTTTTGATGGTGGTGGCCGTGCTCGGCACGACTATCAGTCCCTACCTGTTCTTCTGGCAGGCCTCGCAGGAAGTCGAGGAGATGAATAAAGGCAAGGTGCACCGCCCGCTGCGCGAGCTCTCGCGCGGCGGCTCCGTCGAGCTCGATCGCATCAAGGTCGACACGACCGTCGGCATGTTCCTTTCGAACATCATCGCCTTCTTCATTATCCTGACGACCGCATCCGTGCTGAATGCGCACGGCGTGACCAACATCAATTCCGCGACACAGGCGGCGGAAGCATTGCGGCCGCTGGCCGGCGACGCGACGTTTGCCCTGTTCGCGCTCGGCATCATCGGCACCGGTCTTCTGGCGGTCCCGGTGCTGGCAGGCTCCGCAGCCTACGGGGTGTCCGAGGTCTTCGGCTGGCCCGCGACTCTGGAAGCCAAGGCGCCGGATGCGGTTGGTTTCTACAGCATCATCGCAGCCGCGACCGCAATCGGCTTCGGACTGGGCTTCACCGGGATCGATGCCATTCACATGCTGGTCTGGAGCGCGGTGCTCAACGGCATCGTCGCCGTGCCGATCATGGCGATGATGATGGTGATCGTCGCAAATACCAAATTGATGGGACGCTTCAAGGCCCGAACCTGGCTGGTCGTGCTAGGCTGGCTCGGCACCGCGATCATGGGTGTAGCCGTGATCGCGCTGTTCTGGTCGACGCTCGCGGGTTGACGCCAGAGCTCGTCGAGCGTCCGATGCCGCGCACAAAATTCCCGTCCCCTTTTAACCTTTTTTGATGAGGCCGCCGCAGGATTGGTGCGCTGCCACATCATCTTTCCGTGCTAATGTTGATCGATCTTGTTAAAGCGCGTCGCGTCTCAATCGTCGGCGCTAGAAGAAACATGTGTGTGATTTGGGGGAAGGTCTTGAGTAAACCCGACCGTATGAGTGCCCGCTCGATGCCTGCTTATTCGCCGCACGGACTTGCACTGTTGCGCGATCCGCTGCTCAACAAAGGCACCGGGTTCACCGAAGAGGAGCGCGAAGCGCTGGGGCTTCGCGGTTTCCTGCCGGCGGCCGTGCTTTCGATGCAAGCGCAGACCGAGCGCGTGATGACGAACTTGCGCACGCTGCCGAGCGATCTCGAAAAATACGTCGCGCTGAACTCGTTGCATGATCGCAATGAAGCACTGTTCTTCCGTGTCGTCTGCGACAACATCGATGAAATCCAGCCCTTGATCTACACGCCGACCGTAGGTCTCGCTTGCCAGCGCTTCGGGCTGATCTTCCAGCGCCCGCGCGGTCTCTTCATTTCCGCCAGGGATCGCGGGCGCATTGCCGAAATCCTGAGCAACTGGCCCTATCGCACCAAGCTGATCGTCGTGACCGATGGCGAGCGCATCCTGGGTCTTGGCGACCTCGGCGCCCACGGCATGGGTATCCCGGTCGGCAAGCTCTCGCTTTATTCGGCCTGCGCAGGCGTGCATCCCGAGCTTTGCCTGCCGGTCATGCTCGATGTCGGCACCAACAATGAGGATTTTCTCAACGACCCCTACTACATCGGCCTCCGGCAGAAGCGCCTCACCGGCGCGGCCTATGACGAGTTCGTCGACGAGTTCATGACAGCGGCGCGCGCGGCCTTTCCCGGTGTGCTGATCCAGTTCGAGGATTTCGCCAATCACTCGGCCTTCCGCCTGCTGCACAAATATCGCGAGGACGCCTGTGTGTTCAACGACGACATCCAGGGCACGGCGGCCGTGGCGCTGGCCGGCATTTTCTCCGCTCTGCGGGTCACCGGCGGCAAGCTCACCGACCAGAGAGTCCTCTTCCTCGGCGCCGGCGAAGCCGCGACCGGGATCGCCGACCTCATCGTATCGGCCATGATGGCCGACGGTCTCTCCGAAGCCGAGGCGCTGCGCCGCAACTGGCTGGTCGATTCCCGCGGTCTGGTGGTGAAGGGCCGCGCCGGGCCTGAGCGGCCACAAGTTGCGCTACGCGCATGAGCTGCAGCCGATCGACAATTTCCCGGCCGCGATCGAGGCGCTCAAGCCCACTGCCATCATCGGCGTCGCCGCGGTCGGCGGCGCCTTCACGCCCGACGTGCTTGAGACCATGGCGCAGCTGAACGAGCGGCCGATCGTGTTTGCGCTCTCCAATCCGACCTCCAAGTCGGAATGTTCGGCAGAGGAAGCCTATCGGCACACGGGCGGCCGCGCGATCTTCGCCTGCGGCAGCCCGTTCGATCCGGTCAAGCTCAACGGCACGACCTTCGTGCCGCGGCAAGGCAACAACTCCTACATCTTTCCCGGCGTCGGCCTCGGCGCGATTGCAAGCGGAAGCCGGCTCGTGACCGACGAGATGTTCATGGCGGCCGCGCACGCGCTCGCCAATTCCGTGAGCGAGGCTGATCTGAGGCAGGGCAGCATCTACCCTGCTTTGCCGCGGATCCGCGAAGTCTCGGCGCAGATCGGCGCGGCCGTCGCCGACGTCGCCTATCAAAACGGGCTGGCTGTAGGTCCGCCACCGAATGATCTGATCGGATTCATTCAGTCGCAGATGTACGACCCGAATTACTAGCCGCGCTGGAACATCCGTCGGAGCGTGCGGATATCCGCGACCTTTTCGATCTCGAAGATGGTCTCGATCAGCTTGCGCCGACGGATCGCGCCCAAGCACCGGCGCGGTCAGGTCGCGGACCTTGTCGATCACCTCGTTGCGTCCCATCGGGTTGCGCGGCGTGCCGCGCACCGCGGAGATGCGCTCCGAAAGATGCGTGCCGTCGTTCAGGTCGATCTCGACCACGGTCTCGCGCGCCGGCAGCAGCTTGGCGAACTCCTCGTCGCGCACGAGATTGACCTTGGCGCGCTGCTTCAGCACAGCGGCGTCCTGCATGCGCGGCTTGTCATGCGCGGCCTGGAACGAGACCGTCTTGTCGATCAGCATCACCGCAACCATGTGCTGCAGGCAGATGTCGGGTATGTCGCGATTATCGACCACGTTCGCGACCGACGGCGCCAACCGAACGGTCACCTTCTTCACCTGATCCGCGTCGAACGACTTCTTGCCGCGGATCGCTTCGATGGCGTCGAGCGGCCCCTGGATGGGCGAGCCCACGGTCCATTTCTTGATATCGGTCTGGGTGATCTCATAGCGCTCGCCGAGCTTCTCGATCAGCCGGTCGGTCTGCGCCTTCGGCGCGTAGGCCGCAAAGAAATTGTCAGGTCCGGAGAAGACGTCGTCGACACCGTTCCAGCCCGATTTCACCAGGAGGGCGGCGGTGACACCGTCGCGGGCCGGCTTGCCCGCAAACACGAAGGCCTTCTCGATATGATCGGTATCGCGCCGCCACGCCGCGATCCCGGACGACTGCTGCGCGGTGTAGTCGAGAAGCCAGCGCATTTGGCGCGCATCGAGGCTTGCTGCCGAGCCGGCAGCCGCCGCCGCACCGAACGTCCCGGCGATGCTGTGCGTCGACAGGCTGCTGTCATAACTGAAGGCGGCCCCGCCCATCGCCATCACCACGCGTGGGCCGATGTCATAGCCAAGCGTCACCGCGCGCAGCAATCCCTTGCCATCGATACCGTACGCCTCGCCCGCCGCAAGCGCTGCCGGCACCACCGCGCAGCCCGGATGCGAGCGCGACTCGTTGTGGGAATCGTCGGTCTCGTCGGCATGCGCCATCATGCCGTTGGCCAGTGCGGCGTCGATCGGCGGGGCAGTCAAGGAGGTCGCGATGACCGTGATCGGGCCGGCGCCGCCATGCTCGCGGACATAGCGCTGGGCCGCCTGCCCCGGCGGCAATTCCGATCCCGAGACGATCGCGGCGAGCGTATCCAGCAGATGATACTTGGCCTGCTCCGCGACGTCCTCCGGCAACGGACGGGACTGTGCGGCGCTCATGAAGGCGCTCAACGCGTTCATTGTCGCGCTCGGACCGGAGCCGGGACCTTGCGCCCAAGAACGAACGGGCGCCCAGCCAGCCGTCATGGCTGCCGCTGCAGTCATACCAAGAACATTGCGCCGCGATGGCATTCGAGAAATTCACCGGCCAATCGAAAATGCCTGTAGAGCGCATCTCGGACCGGGGCGCCAGCCCGAATCGACGCTTGCACGGCAATACCTGCCGTGCCCGGACCATCACCAGATTGACCTATCTCGGAATGCGAGCCGCGAAATTGCGGCGCTACTCGCTCGCCATCACCATCGGATTGGTCTGAGGCGTGACCGCAGCTGAAATCTGCGATGCGATCAGGAACGCCGCGAACACCGCCGGCACGCTGACGAGTCTCAGGAATTGATCAACGGAAAGCATCGCCCTAGTCCCCCAAAGAACGCGATTCCAGTGCCCGCCTAATTCGTCCGCTGCGCGGTCACCTGCTCGCTGGTGAAAAGCTGGTCGCTATAGGCCGCCCCGGTAATCGTCAGCAGCGCGAGAAGGCAGATAACAGCCAGCGTTTTCATGGGTTCCATGGTCGTTTTTGATTGTGGCCAAAAACGTCTGCGTTTCGTGCATTTTCAGGACGATCCCGCGAAACATGATGGCCGCTTTGCCAATCCCGCCACATCCATGGCAAGAACTATCGGGCGGGAATAAACCGCGAGCCGGGCGGGTCAAAACCAGATGCCTTCTGGTCTTCAGAGATTTCCCTTGGATTTGTCGTGAGCGCACGAAGTTGGCATCTGAGCCTTTGCGCGTTGTCCGCCTTCGCGATGCCCGGATCGGTCGCCGCGCATGCAGAATCCTGCCCGACTGCCAAGGACGAGATCGCAACCGACCGTCCCGACGTCACCAATTCGAGCCTGGTCGTGCCCGTCGGCAGCCTGCAGAACGAGAATGGCGTCAACGTCAGCGCGCGGGACGGCGGCCAGAGCATCGACGGCACCAACAGCCGCTGGCGGCTCGGCATTGCTCCCTGCCTCGAGGTGCTGGTCGATGTGCCGACCTATTTCGCCAATGTCCGCGGCCCCGGCAATTCCGGCTTCACCGACGTGTCGCCTGCGATCAAATGGCAGATCAGCCCGGTGCCGAGAAAGTTCGACCTGTCTGTCGTCGCCGGCGTGGCGCTGCCGACGGGATCGGAGACGATCGCCGGTCGCGGCGCACAGCCTTACCTGCAATTTCCCTGGTCCTGGGAGCTCCATGACGGCTGGGGCCTGAGCGGGATGTTCACCGAGTTCTTCCGTCCTTCAGACCCGACCCGCGCGATCACCGAGACGACATTCGTCATCGAGAAAAAGCTGGCGGCGAATTTCAGCGTCTTTACAGAATATGTCGGCGACTATCCGCAAGGCGGCAGCCCGAGCCAACTCTGGAATTCAGGCGGCAGCTATCACCTCGACAAAACCCACCAGGTCGACTTTCACGTCGCGATCGGCCTCAACCACAACGCGCCCAGCTACATTGTCGGCGTCGGCTATTCCTTCCGGATCGACGGCTTGTTCAGGTAGCGACCCACGTCACATAGGAGCACGCGGCCGCAGCGTTAGATCATGCCTGCGCAGCTGCTCGTTCATGCGGCGTTGCGGTGAGGCCTCGTCCAAAAATCTAGGTCGCGGGCCACCCCGCAGCCCCTTGTTTGAAACTGGAATTCTTGGGAAATTGCCGAAATCAAACGTCTGCACATTGGGAACTGGGGAGATGCAGACCGTCCGATCCATCGCTCGTTTAACAATAGCCGTGACGGTCGCGCTGCTGGTCGCGGGCCGTCCTGTGTCGCCCGTTTTTTCGGCTGAAGACACGCAAGGCTTCATGTTGGCTGAAGGCGGATTCGAAAAGCTGCCGCCCTCTATCGCGCCCACCCCCTATTCGCCGGACGGACCCCAGCAGGCGCCGGTGCAGCCACAACGCGACTACAGCCAGCCACGGCCCCCCTCTCTTTCTTCCTCGCCGAGTTCCCCGTCCGACGCTTCCTGGGGCGCCATCGCCTTCACGGCCGACGGCTCGTATTCCTCCACCTGGAAGATGGGCTCGCAGCCCGAAGCCGAAGCAAAGGTCCTGCGGGAGTGCGCGCGCTTCGGCCGCGGTGGGTGCGAGGTCGTGACCTTCTCCGGGCAGGAATGCGTGGCACTGTCGACCTTCATCGGCAATTACCGGCGCCGCCGCTGGAATCTGTCGTTCACGGCGGGCGGCAATACCTATCCGGACGCTCAGAACGCGGCGATGTACCGCTGCAATTCCGACGAGCGCACGCAGGGCCACTGCCAGCCCCGCCACCGCGGCCTGCGCCGACGGGCGCTAAGTCAACCATCCTCTCGCCGGCACGGACAATCAGGTTGGCGAGACCAAGCCCCTCGGCATAGTCTGGACCAAAGGGTCCGGGGAGCAATATGCGTCGGGCGTTGAAGATTGCCGCAACGATCGCGATCGGCATCGCGCTCGGATTGGCCGCGACATGGGCCACCGTCATTCGCGGCACCATGTCCGGCGGCGTCAGCGACGGTCCCTGGAGCACCAGCCTGGACACGGGATCGAGCGAGGGCGGCCCCTATTTGCGTGCGCGGATTGCCGTGCACGGCCTGCTCGCGCTGAGCCGCGAGGAAACGGTGTATTATAGCGCGCTCCGCGACAGCGATGGCGCCGATCTCGCCGGCGATTGCAGCTACCGTCTGGAAGGCCGCGATCCGCCGACACGCTGGTGGAGCATCACGGCCTACGGCTCCGACGATTTCCTGATTCCCAACGAGGCCAACCTCTATTCCGTTTCGAAGAACTCGGTTGCGCGCAACGCCGACGGAAGCTTTGCGGTAACGTTGTCTAAAGACAAAGCCGACGGCAACTGGATCCCGATCGCGCGCGGCCGCTTCAATCTGACGATCCGGCTCTACAACCCCGCCGCTGAAGTCATCGCCGATCCTGCGCATGTGGCCCTGCCCACAATCAGCAAGGAGAGTTGCGAATGATCGCGCGACAGTGGAAATGGATCGCCGCCACCCTGGCGATCGCGATCGTCGTGCACGTCGCAACCCTGCTGGCCTTGCCGCGGCTGATCATGATGCGCACCATGAGCGCGATCACGCGGCTGGTCGCCGCGAATACGATGCTTTATCCGCCCCGGCCGACTGCGCGGTCGCGCGGCGTCGTGCGTCCTTCGCCGGACTTCTTTTATTCGATCTGCATCTACGACCTGACGGCCGCCAATGGTGCGCTGCGCGTCTCCACGCATGACATGCCCGATGCCTACTGGTCGGTGTCGATTTTCGACGCCGGCACCGATAATTTCTACGCCTTGAACGACCGCCAAGCCGGCAACGGCGCCGCCGACTTCCTGCTGGTGGCGCCGGGCGCGCGGCTGCCGAACGATCGGTTGACCGTCGTCACGGCGCCCACCAGCCGCGGCATCGTTCTGTTCCGGACCCTGGTCGATCACGAAGATCGTCTTGCTGAGATCGATGCCGGGCGGCGAAATGCCGATTGTTCACCCTACCGAGCCCGTTGAAAGCGAAAGAAGGAACGATGACCAAGACATCAAAGGTGACGTCAGTCGAAATCCTCGCCTGCGACGCCGGCTGGCGAAACTATCACTTCGTCAAGGTCACGACCGAGGACGGCGTGATCGGCTGGAGCGAGTATGACGAAGGCTTTGGCGCGCCCGGCGTTGGCGCTGCGATCCAGCGGCTTTCGACCCGCGTGGTCGGACAAAACGTCTTCCAGCACGAGCGGATCTATGCCGAGCTCTACGCCGCGACGCGTCCGGCGGCCGGCGGTGTCGTTGCGCTGGCCATGGGCGCGATCGAAAATGCCCTGCTCGATGCCAAGGCGAAGCTGCTGAACGTGCCCTGCTATGAACTGCTCGGCGGCAAGATCCGCGACCGCATTCGCGTGTACTGGTCGCATTGCGCGACCTGGCGCATCAATCATCCGTCCTGGTACAAGCCGCCGATCGAGAGCCTCGACGGCGTCAAGGCGATCGGTCGCGAAGTACGCGAGAAGAAATTCACCGCGCTGAAGACCAACATCTTCACCTACGACAACGGCAAGCCCACCGGCTGGCGGCCCGGCTTCGGCTCACCGTTCCAGCCCGAGATCAATGTCGAGCGCAAGGTGCTGCGCGACCTGCGCATGCATCTCGAAGCCATCCGCGACGGCGCCGGCCCCGACGTCGACATCCTGCTCGACCTCAATTTCAACGCCAAGACCGAGGGCTATCTGAAGATTCTGCGCGCGATCAAGGACCTCGACATGTTCTGGATCGAGATCGACACCTACAATCCGGAAGCGCTGGGCCTGATCAGGCGGCAGAGCCCGCATCCGATCTCGTCCTGCGAGACGCTGCTGGGCCTGCGCGAATTCAATGCCCTATTTCCGCGAGCAGGCGATGGATGTCGCGATCATCGACACGCCCTGGAACGGGGTGTGGCAATCCATGAAGATCGCGGCCGCCGCGGAGGCCTATGAGGTCAACGTCGCGCCGCATAATTTCTACGGTCATCTCTGCTCGATGATGAACGCGCATTTCAGCGCCGCGGTGCCGAACCTGCGCATCATGGAGATCGATATCGACCGCCTCGCCTGGGATCATGAGCTCTTCACCCATGTGCCCGACATCCAGGATGGCCATCTGATCCTTCCCGATCGGCCGGGCTGGGGCACCGAGCCGAACGAGGAGGCACTGCGCGCGCATCCGCCGAAAACGCAGCGGCGGGCTGTTGAACTATGGCCGCAAGACTTAGCCGAACCGCGGCACAGGCTTCACGCTTGCGCCTGCTTGCGGTGCTGAAGGTAGAGCTTCAAAAGATTGATCGGCAGAAGGATCATGTGCAGGAAGACGACCGGATAGATGTGCGCGAGCAAGCCGTACGTGCTGAACAAGACGTTGCTCGCCAGTGCGAACATCCGGAGCGATCCGATCGTGGTCATGCAGAAACTGGCAAGAACCGCGAAAGAAGCGCAAAAGCCAAGGCCGTCGACCCACGACATGATCGCCTCGCCGCTTGGACCTCTAGTTGGTGCGCGGCGACGTCGGCGCGTGCGGCACTGACAGCTTGGTGAGCTGGGTCGGTCCCACGATGCGGCGCCAGCTTTCAGTTTTGCGACATCGCAGTCACACAAGCGAGAGTGACGTGACGATCACACTGTCGTACATACCAGGTTCAGCAAGATGCGTACCAACACAGCCGCGCATTGAAGATGTTTGGAAATTTGAATCGCCGAATCACTCGACGCGCGTCGGGCGACGAAATTTTGTGCAATGACCCGCTCACAATCGGTTCAGTCAAACCTTGAACAGCTTGGCGTAGCGCGCCTTGATGTCCTCGCTCTGCGCCAGCACCGCCGCCGGATCGGACTTCAACAACTTGAGCGCCGACAGCGGCTGGCGACCCGGCTTCTCCTTGACCTGGCGCATGGAACGAGCGGTGGGCATAATTGTCGACCAGCAATTGCTGCCCTTCGAGGCTGAAGAAGAAGCTCTGGAACAGCCGCGCCGCGTTCGGATTGGGCGCGTTCTTGAACACGCCGGAGGGCACGATGATCAGCGGCGAGCCTTCGCTGGCATAGACCACCTCGACCGGCTTGCCCTGCTCCTTCAGCAGCTGAAGATTGTAGTCGTTGCCGTCGGCCATCACGGCGCGCTCGCCGAGCAAGAGCTTTTTCGGCGGATCGGCCGCCGACTGCACCTGCAGGATCTTCTGCTGCGCGAGCTTCTCGAAGAATTGCCAGCCGAGCTCGCGCGACAGCACGAAGGTCGCGGTCATGATCGCGCCGCTGTAGCCGGGATGCGCCTTGACGATCTTGCCCTGCCATTTCGGATCGAGCAGGTCGGCATAGCTCTTCGGCGCGTCCTCCGGCTTCACCAGAGTGGTGTTGTAGCCGATGGCCTCGATCCAGGCGCAGGAGGTCGCCCATAGGTCCGTCCGGGATCGAACTGGTCGGCCGGAAAATGTTTGGCGACGTCGTCGGGGAGATAGGCCGCAAGCCAGTCCTTCGACTTCCAGTCGAGATAATGCGCGGGATCGGTCGAGTTGGCGACGTCGACGGCGTTGATGCCGCTGCCCTGCTCCTGCGCGATACGCTGATAGATCCGCTCGGCGCCGGAGCGCTCGACACGCACCGAGATGCCCGGATATTTGGCTTCAAAGGCCTTGCCGAGCCGTTCGGCGATATTGAGCTCGAGCGCGGAATAATAGGAGATCTTGCCTTCCTTGCGCGCGGCCTCGATCAGTTCCGGCGTCACCGGTCGGCGGCGGCGCGGCCGCGCGGACCGGTTCGGCGAACAGCGTCCCGGCCGCAAGCGCCGCCGAAGTCTTCAGAACATCGCGCCTCGACCATTTTCGATTGCGCATGGCGTCTCCCCAAAGGTTTTCATACCGTTCCGTCAGAGTGACGGTACGTTATGCTCGTTGGCCCGGAGTGTAGCAGATGGAACAGAGCGATGTCCTGATTGTCGGCGCCGGCCCGACCGGCCTCGTGCTGGCGCTTTGGCTGACCAAGGCCGGCGTCAAGGTGCGCATCATCGACAAGACCGCGAGCCCCGGCACGACCTCGCGCGCGCTTGCGGTGCAGGCGCGCACGCTCGAGCTCTATCGGCAGCTCGATCTCGCCGAGGCGGTCGTGGCGCGAGGCCACCGCGTACCGGCCGCCAATCTCTGGGTCAAGGGCGAGCGAAAGGCGCGCATCTCGCTGAACGACATGGGCAAGGGGCTGACGCCCTACCCTTTCCTGCAGATCTTTCCTCAGGACGAGCACGAAAAGCTCCTGGTCGAACGGCTCGAAGCGCTCGGCGTCGCCGTCGAGCGGCAGACCGAGCTCGTGAGCTTTGCCGAAACCGGAGACGGCGTCACCGCGCGCCTGCGCGGACCCGACGGCAGCGAACATGAGCACCAGGCGAGCTATCTCGCCGGCTGCGACGGCGCGCGGTCGAAAGTGCGCGAGACCATCGGTACCGGCTTTCCCGGCGGCACCTACCAGCAGGTCTTCTACGTCGCCGACGTCGACGGCGAAGGGCCCGCGCTGGACGGCGAGTTGCACATCGATCTCGACGAGGCCGATTTCGTCGCGATCTTCCCGCTCGCCGGAGAGGGCCGCGCGCGGCTGATCGGGACGGTGCGCGACGAACGCGCCGATCGCGCGGAGACGCTGACCTTCGACGACATCAGCGATCACGCCATCGGCCAGATGAAGGTGTCGATCAGGAAGGTCAACTGGTTCTCGACCTATCACGTGCATCACCGGGTGACGCAGCACTTCCGCAAGGGCCGCGCCTTCCTGATCGGCGATGCCGCGCACATCCACAGTCCCGCCGGCGGCCAGGGCATGAACACCGGGATCGGCGATGCCATCAACCTCGCCTGGAAGCTGGCGGCAGTCGTGAACGGCCGCGCGCCGGAAGCCCTGCTCGACAGCTACGAGGCCGAGCGGATCGGCTTTGCGCGCCGTTTGGTCGCGACCACCGATCGCGCCTTCACCTTTGCGACCAGCGAAGGACGGCTTGCGGCCTTTGTACGCACGCATCTCGCGCCAATCGTGATCCCGGCCGCATTCAAATTCGAGGCCGTGCGAAAGTTTGCGTTCCGCACGGTCTCGCAGACCGTGATCAATTACCGCGGCAGCCGCCTGAGCCGCGGCTCTGCCGGAGGCGTGCAAGGCGGCGACCGGCTGCCATGGGTGCAAGCCGACGGCGTGGACAATTTCGCGCCGCTGACGGCCATCGGCTGGCAGGTCCATGTCTATGGCGCGGCCAGGACCGCGCTCGCCGCGTGGTGCGAACAGCAACGCGTTCCCCTGCATGTTTTCGACTGGCGCGCAGAGCACGAAGCGGCGGGGCTTGCACGCGACGCGCTCTATCTGCTGCGGCCCGACACCTATGTAGCCTTGGCGGAGCCGAGCGGTACAACCGATGCGCTCGAGCGCTACTTTGGGGATCAAGGCATCCGGCCGGCGCCCTGAGCCGTGTCAATCCTGCGGCGTGATCGCGTTGCTCGGTGTCAGCCGGTCGATGATCTGCTGGCCGAACAGGCTGCCGACCAGTTCGACCGCCGTACGCGCGGTGCGGCCACGCTCGTCCAGGAACGGATTGAGCTCGACGATGTCGAGCGAGCGCACCAGGCCGGAATCGTGCAGCATCTCCATGATCAGATGGGCCTCACGATAAGTCGCGCCGCCTGGCACCGTGGTGCCGACGCCGGGCGCGACAGCGGGATCGAGAAAGTCGACATCGAAGCTGACATGGAGCACGCCGTTGCGGGCGCGCACCTTGTCGATGACACGGCGGATCAGCACGCCGACCCCGAACTCGTCGATCGCCCGCATGTCGGCGACGCTGATCTGGCGCTGGCGCATCAACTCCTTCTCGAGCCTGTCGATCGAGCGCGTGCCGAACAGCTCCAAGTGGTCGGGGTCGATGGAGACGCGCGGCTCATCACCCAAAAAACGATCGAGGCCGGCTTCGCCGCAAAGGAATGATGCGGCCATTCCATGCATGTTCGCGGTGAGCGTGGTCGCCGGCGTGTTGTAGTCGGCATGCGCATCGAGCCAAAGCACGAAGAGCTCGCGTCGCTGCTCCTGCCAGTGCCGAGCCATCGCATTCACCGATCCCATCGAGAGCGAATGATCGCCGCCGAGAAAGATCGGAATGGCGCCGGAGCGCGCGAGCTCATAGCCCCTGCCGCTCAATGCGCGCGTCCAGCGCTGGATTTCACGGTAATGATTGGCCCTCTCGGGCGGTGGATCGGCGAGATCGGTCATATCCGCAACCGAGACATCGCCATGGTCGGTCACTTCGAAACCGAGGCTGCTCAGCACATTCAGGAGACCGGCGGTTCGCAGCGCGGCCGGGCCCATCAAGGTGCCGCGCTGGGACGCGCCCATATCGATCGGCGCACCGATCGCCGCGATGCGCCGCGGCGCGCGCGATCCATTGGTATTAGTCATGACGTCTCCTCAAAACCTGACACGATCCGCTTCGCGGCCGCCGCGTGCAGAGACATATCAATTGACGGAACAAAATTCACGGTCCCGCATTTTCCGCTGGAGGCAGCCACCCGCCGTTCACAACGGCGCCTGTCGCGGATAGCCAAAGGTCTTCGGGCCCGCTGTTCAAACACGCGCACGCGGCGGATAGCCAAAGGTGGCTGCCTCGGCACTCTCTATCGGAGTTCTGGCCTTGGACAACGAGACACCGCAGACCGTCCCTTCGCCGAGCATCGCGGATCGCGCCATCGACACGGCAACCGAGGTCTCGCGGACGATCGAAGAGGTGACTGAAGGTCTGCGGATCGCCGTCGACCGGCTACGGTCGGCGATCGAGGCCGCCCAACGACCCGGACAGCCCTTGGCGAGACTTCGCACGGTGACCCGCCAAGCGCCGCTGACCAGCCTGGCGATTGCATTCCTTTTGGGCGCCGCGCTGACCCGGCGCCACTGAGGTCCCTCTGGTTCGAGCGAACCAACGCATGCCCAAAGGACGCCAACCAGCCGAAAACAGGTAAATTGCGGCCAAAAACCCGCGATTTCGACCCAGTTTTCCGAAATTTAATTCCGGCAAGCACCGATCCGATCTCGCCCGATAAACGTATCAACACTATCTCTTGAGCGACTGTTGATCGGGTTGGGAACCATGAAGAGGGCATTTGCCATATTGGCCTGTCTCTGCCTGCTGGCGGTAGGCGAGTATTACGCCATCAGCAAATGGGCCATTCGTCATGAAACGCTGAATCTGTACGACAAGGCGCGGCAGCGTCCTGTCGCGGTCGACCTCGCGGTCCGGCGCGACTACGAGATGAAGGCGGACAATGGCTTCAACAAGCTCCCGATTGCCATCATCAGCAACGGCAACACCGTCAAGAACACCGAATACTCGTTCCTGGCGAACGTACTTGCGGCGCGGGGCTATCTGGTCGCCAGTATCCAGCAGGATTTGCCGAGCGACCCGCCCCTGATGACGAAAGTCGGTGAGCCCTATGTTGGCCGCAAGGAAGTCTATATGCGCTGTGAGGCGAACATCCTGTTCGTTCTTGGCGCGTTGCAGAAAATGCAACCGAACGCCGACTACGACCATCTGACCCTGGTCGGCCATTCCAATGGCGGCGACGTTGCGATGTATGTCGCGCACCAGCATCCCGAACTGGTTTCGAAGGTAGTGACGCTGGACAATCTGCGTGTGCCCTTTGTGCTCAGCAAGAATCTGAAAATCCTCTCGTTCCGCTCCAAGGATCCGAACTTCAGGACCGACGCCGGCGTGCTGCCCTCGGCTGCGCAGGCCACGAAGGACGGCATCGACATCATCAATACCGGCGCGCTGCATACCGAGCTCAGCGACCGCGGTCCCGACAGCGTGAAGGAAAAGATCCAGGCGACGCTCGACAAGTTCCTGCAGGACGCCGCCGTGAGCGATCTGGCGCCTGCCGATACTACCGCGCCGATGATCGCCAATCCGGGCGACTACTAAGGCCTTAAAATGCAAATCCCTGCCGGTTTGAGCCGACAGGGATCAGCAGAAAGGATGACGGACGGCGGATGGAGCACCCGGTGGCCCGTCATGGACCTGCGTTGGGATTGAAATCTTCTGCGCCCGACGACGCAAGACCATTTTGTGGGCAGTGCAGCATTGCTCACAGCTTGATCTTGGTCGCGTCCTTTGCAGCCGACATGACCTGACCGGTGATCTCCCGCATATGTTCCCCGGCGCTGGTGAACTGACTTCTGAGGAACTCGGACTGGATCCGCATGGCCTCCTGCAGATCGCTGGCGTGAACCAGCTTTCGCGCGTGTTCGAACGCCGCCCTCATATTCTGTTCCGTAAAGTTCAGGGCCTGCTTGGATATCTCCGTTCCTCCGCCGGGCATTGACGCCATCGACTTGCCGGCGGCATCGAAAAACATCCCGAATGCCTTTTCCGCCTGTTCAATCGTTTTCTCAGCCAAATCGCGCAATTCGGCGGGAACTTCCAGTTTCGGTTCAACCATGGGCGCTATCCTCTTTTATCGAACCCGACCGTTAGCACATTTCTGAGGCCGCCGTCCCGCGATGCGCCGGTGCCCATTTTCCGAAGTTCGTGCTCCCTCGCCGCACAAATTTCCACGAATTTCGGAAAGTCATGGGCACCGGCAAGCATATGATTCCAGTGCCGCTTTCGATTTGAAGTCCCTGCTCGATTCTGCCACTTGCTGTGCAGGGACTACAAATCGGCGGCACCAGCCGCCGCCGGTACTCCGAGGGAGAACGCCGAGGTGGCATGAGGGCGCTCCACCTGCGCTCGTCATCTCCGAGCGAAGACCCAAACGCGTCAGCGGTACTGGGAAGGGGCAGCAGAGCAGCTACGATATCAGGGCAGGAGAGCCTTGGCGGACGTCCGTCAGGACAAGCGACGATCCGGCCTGGGGTCGTCAGCCAATTGCTCGACCAATTGGATCACCTCGAAGCGTTGTCTCGGCGCGAGCTTGAGAAACGCCTTCAAAAGACGAACGGCTTCGACTGTTTCGCTTGATGGCGCTCCCAGTTTCTCGCGCAATTCCGCAATTGATGGCAGATGTTTCATCTCGCACCTTCGATTGGGAATACCTGGCACATCGCAGCGTGCTCAGCGGTATCCGGACCGATCTCCGACCCGATTGCCGAGCTGAACCTGACGAGGTTGAAGGTATGCCAAGGAACAACCCGAACGCAAGCCGAACTAACCGCCCAAAACCGATCAATTGACCGTATTTTTGGCCGGTTGGCGCTGGACATTAGCACTATGTTGGGTTGTAAATCAGACTCCGTCGCTCAATTGTTGTGAGCTGCGAGGAAGATGGTGCGCACCTACTATTTCGACATCAGAGACGGAATCCCGATCCGCGACAGGAAGGGATTGGAGTTTCCGAACGCCAGCGGCGCGATCGAGCACAGCAAGCGCCTGGCGCGCCAGATGCACGACGATCCCCGCGCCAGCGGTCGCGCATTCTCCATCGTCGTGATCGACCAATCCGGCGCTGAAATTCACCGCGAACTGGTGGAGCCCAGATCGAGCGACGGCGGCTAGACTAAATCCGCGAGCGGTCGGCGCCCCCGCGATCACGGCGCGCCATCGGTCGCGACAAGCACACGCCACGATCACGTCTTCGAGACCAGGCGTCGATGAAATCGCGGCACGGCGCCGGCCGGCAGGATCGGCTGGACGTTTTCGTCCCGATGTCTGGCGGTGATGCTTCCGCGGAATCGGCTTCATAATATGATGATTATACTTTAAAACCGTGGTCGCGAGGCGAAATTCGATCGAAGCCCGGCTTGCCGGGAAAAAATCCTCTCCTGCCTGCTCCGATACCCTTCCTCGTCGCGCGCAATTCATTCAAACCAAAGCAACGCACGTAGGAACGCGCACGCGCGCCAGCCAATAACGGGCTTGCGAGCGGAACAGCCATGCGTGCGTGGCGCGGCATTTCAAGCGCGCCCATGTCGATTCACAGCGGCTGGAAACAGCACGCAGCAACAGCGAATACAGAGAGAGCAACATGAAGACGTTTTTGAAATTGGCAGCGCCCGCAACCGCGCTGTGCGCCCTGGCCTTTGTCAGCTTCGCGACACCGGCCTCGGCAGGCGAGTATTGCCGCAGGGACGTGACCGCCGGCATCGTCGGCTGCAGCTTTAGCACCATGGAGCAATGCCAGGCGATGTCCTCCGGCCGCGGCGGCGATTGCTTCCGCGACCCGTTCCTGCCCGCCAACGACGCCTACGCTTACGCACCGAAGGCTTCCGTGAAGCCGGTGCACCACGCCAAGGCTCACTGACTTCAAGGTGCGCTGACCACGGCCTTGTCGTTCACTCGAAATTTGTCAGGCGGGCTCGCGGTCTCCGCAAGATATTGCGGAGACCGCGTTCGCCTTTGCCGACCAGACTATTGCTGCTTTTCCCAGAACGACAGCAGGCCCTGCGACGCCGAGCCGCCGATCACGCAGGGAATGCCGACTTCGATCTGCCCGAGCGCCGCGGCCGAGACGCAGCCCAGCGCAATCGCGCCGACGCCGACCTGTCCCCAGAAATCGAGGTTGCGCCGCGCGTCCGAGCCCTTGGTCTTGAGCTCCTCCACCGCCGCAAGCGCGTCCTTGCGCACCGCGCCGAGCTGCACGGTGTCGGCGGCCTGGATCGCTTCGGCAAGCGGCACCTTGATCGCCTCAGGCTGGTTCGGCAATTCGCTGCGCAGGAATTCGCGCAAGTTGGCGTCGCGCACCGCATAGCTCGCCAGCGTGTAGCGCGCCATGCTGCCGACCGTCAGCTTCTCCACGGTGTCGCGGCTCTTCGACCAGGGCAGCATCTGCATGATGCGCAGGATCGGCAAATGCGAGCCGGTCGCGAAATAATAGCCCCACAGCGTGTCCAGCAAATCCTGGTTGCCGGCATAGGTCATCGCCATGTTGAGCTTCTTGTCGTCCTTCTTGCGCGAGAACACGTTCTTGAGCTTGTCCATCATGCCCGGCTTCTTGTCCTCGAGCGGGATGTCGGTCAGCGTCGGGAGCGAGCCGGCAAGATAGGCGTCGATCATCACCCGACGCGCGGGCATCTTCGCCGCGACCCGGCGCAACAGGTTGCGCCAGTCCGAGAGTCCCGAATAGGCGACGGCACGGATCACCACCCACTCGTCTTCGGGCGGCACCGGGAAGAAACTGTTCACCAGCTGCTCGGCCTTGGCCGGGTTCGATCCGATCGCGCCGGCAATGAAGCCGAGATAGATGCCGGCGTTCTCCGGCTCCTTGAAAGTCTGCGAGTGAAACAGCACGCGCACCGCTGCCGGCACATGAGCGTAATCGGGCTTGGCGCGATAATTGTAGATCCACTGCTGCACCACGCCGAGCGAGGCGCGCGGATCGATTTCAGATGTAACCGCGCCCAGCACCGGCTGACACAGAACCAACAAGACGGCGGCGAGGGCTACTCTACGCATGTGATGCTCCCACGAGGCGTCGGCGCTGCGAGCTAGCACAACGCGGACCTTTCCCGCTGTCTCGACTAGCGCGCATTTAAAGCGGCTATGCGAACGATTCAGGGAATGGACGGTGCGGGACGGCGTCGAAATTGTGGCGGCGTTAACGATTGGCCCGCAACTGACCTTGCGGCCGACATCGTTTCGCCCTCGGGAAATTCTTCCCTTTAACCCTCGTCGACAATGGGACAGGCGGGACGTGACGACAGAGTATCCGGTGCGTGGTGAACGAAATCGCCGGCCGCTGATCGCGGCTGCGTTGCTTGTCGGCACGCTCTGCCTGCTCGCGGCACCGTCGATCGCCGGCGAGATCATTACGGTCGAAGGCAATCGGCGCGTCGATGCCGAGACCGTGCGCTCCTATTTTCATCCCTCGACCGACGGACAATACGATGTCGCCGCGCGCGACATGGCGCTGAAGGCGCTGATCGCGACCGGCCTGTTCGACAAGGTGACGATCGACCGCGTTGGCAACGGCCTGGTCGTGCGTGTCACCGAGGCCAAGGTGCTCGGGCGCGTTACCTTCGAGGGAAACAAGAAGGTCAAGGACGCCGACCTCACGGCTGCCGTGCAATCAAAAGCGCGCGGCCCACTGCAGCGCGCCACCGTTCAAGGCGACGTCAACCGCATCGTCGAGGCCTACAAGCGCGTGGGACGCGACGATGTCAGCGTGGTGCCGGAGATCATCGACCGCGGCAGCGACCGGGTCGATCTCGTCTTTACAATCACCGAGGGCAAGAAAACGCCGGTGCAGAAGATCAACTTCGTCGGCAATCATGCTTTCAGCAACCGCCAGCTCAATGCGATCATCAAGACCTCGACGAGCTCGATGCTGAGCTTCTTCACCGGCGGCGATGTCTACGATCCAGACCGCATCAACGAGGACCGCGAGCAAATCAGGCTGTACTATCGCAGCCACGGCTATGCCGACGCCAGCGTGCCGGACGCGCACGCCGAATACGATCCGGCGGCAAAAGGATTTGCCGTCATCTTCACTATCGACGAAGGCCAGCCTTACCGCTTCGGCAAGATCGACGTTGCCTGCAACGTGCCCGGCCTCGATCCGCAGAAGCTGCGCAGCCTCGTGCTGGTGAAGGATGGCGCGAGTTTCGACGGCGGGGCACTGGACAAGACCACCGATGCGCTCGCCATCGAAATGGCGAAGCTCGGCTATCCCTTTGCTCATGCGACCCCGCGGATGTCGCGCGACGCCATCGCGCAGCGTGTCGATGTCACGTTCATGGTCGAGGAGGGTCAGCACGCCTATGTCGAGCGCATCGAGATACACGGCAACTCGCGGACCCGCGACTACGTGATCCGCCGCGAGTTCGATTTCGGCGAAGGCGATCCCTACAACAAGACGCTGATCGACCGCGCCGAGCGGCGGTTGAAGAACCTGAACTACTTCAAGACCGTCAAGATCTCGACGCGGCCGGGCTCGACGCCGGATCGCGTGATCCTCGATGTCGAGGCGGTCGATCAGTCGACCGGTGATTTCTTCGTCTCCGGCGGCTATTCGACGACCGACGGCTGGCTGGCCGAGGTCAAGGTCGGTGACCGCAATTTCTACGGCACCGGCAACGCGGTGCAGGCGACCGTCAGCTACGGTCAATACGCCCAGGGCGGCGACCTCTCCTTCGTCAATCCCGCGTTGTTCGGCAATCACGTCTCCGGCGGCATCGATCTGTTCGGCCGGCAGGCCTTTGCCAGCCCCTATCAGTCCTACGGCAGCAACACCTATGGCGGCACCCTCACGCTGGGCACGCCGATCTCCGAGCAGACCACCGTGCAGTGGCGCTACTCGCTCTACGACCAGAATGTCACGCTCGATCCGAGCGCCTCGAGCGCGACGGTCTCGCTGCCGGTGCAGCAGGCCGCCGCTGCCGGCCGGCAGCTGGTCTCAGCGGCCGGCGACACCGTCACCTACAACACGCTCGACAACAACAAGCTGCCGACCAACGGCGTCAATTCTCAGCTCCGCCAGGATATCGCGGGCCTGGGCGGCGACGTGAGGTTCCTGCGCACCACCGAGGACGTGCGCTACTACAAGTCGCTCGGCGGCGACCTCGTCGGCATGGTGCGCGCGCAAGGCGGCTACATCACCGGCTGGGGCGGCCAGGGCGTACCGCTGATGAACAGTTTCTTCGGCGGCCCCACTGTCGTGCGCGGCTTTGCGCCCAACGGTTTTGGTCCGCGCGACCTCACCCCAGGCTCGACCATGGATAATGTCGGCGGCAGCATGTACTGGGCGACGAGCGCCGAGTTGCAGAGCGCGATTCCCGGCGTGCCGAAGGAGTATGGCTTGCGCGCATCCGCCTTCGTCGATGCCGGCACCGTGTTCGGCTACGGCGGACCGACCACCTTCGGATCGCAAACCGTGCAGGTCGCCGACAGGAACGTGATCCGCTCGTCGGTCGGCGTCGGCCTGACCTGGGCCTCGCCGTTCGGCGCGCTCACTGCCAGCTATGCGGTCCCGCTGTCGAAGGCCTCTTACGACAATGTGCAGCCGTTCAACTTCAGCGCCAGTCCATTCTGACCTGCTGTGCGCTGCGATTAGATCCAAAGTCTGGGGGACGATGACCACGCGCGACGGAACCGCCAGTATCCTGGTCGTGTTTTGCTTTCGCACGCATCTGCCCGACACCAGGGAGGTTGGTCATGAAGCCATGGCGACGTGAATCCGCACTCGATCTGTACAACCTCGTGCTGGCAGCGATGCTGCTGATCTCGCCGTGGCTGTTCACGCTGACGAACACGACGGCAAGGATTGACCTGTGGGCGAGCAGCCTCGCGGTCATCCTGATTTCGCTGGCGGCGATCGCCGCCTTTGCGAAGTGGGAGGAGTGGGCAAACCTGATTTTGGGAATTTGGCTGATCGCCTCGCCCTGGATCCTGGGCTTCGCCCAAAGCCGCGCGATGCATTTCAGCATCGGCATCGGTCTCGCAATCACTTTCCTCGCCGCGCTCGAATTGTTCTTGCTGTATGACGCCGATCAGGCCCATCAATCCCAAAGCGGAGCGCCGGAGCCGAATTAAACGCTCTCATGTCGGCGGCAAGTTCGCATTGGTGCCGCACGTCTTCGCGCGGCTCCAATTGCTGATTGGCTGACCCGCAGCAATTACCAGGACACGCCGTACTTGGAAGCGATGGCGCGCGCCCTCGCCTCGTCGGACTGGTAGTTGCGGCCGCCGCCGCGCGCGGCCTTCTTCTTCGCGGGCTTGGCGGCCGTCTTGGGTGCGGCATCAGGCGCGGCCGCCGTGACGGGAGCGGCCGGCGCTGCTGCAGGGGCGGCTGCGGTGGCCGGTGCGGGAGCGGCAGGTGCTGCCGCGGCCGGCGCAGGCGCCGCCGGTGCGGGCGCAGCGGCCGGAGGAGGCGGCGGCGGTGGCGCGGGAGCGACGGCATCCTCGGCGTAAGCAGCCTGGCAAAGCAGGGCCGTAGCTGCAACGAACAGGATCTTGCGCATATTCTGAAATCTCCACTCTGAAAGCCGCAAGCTTATAGCAACGGGTCGAAAAGTCACCTGCGCGCCAGGCGCAAACAGGACTGTGATCGGGTCACTTAACGCTCGGAAAACCGGAACAGGTCGCTCCGGCACCACCACTCAGACCGTGCGACGGCGCGACGCCGCCTTCTCGGTCGCAAAGCCGTAAACCAGCGCCAGCCGGTCGAGACATTCCTGAAGTCGCCTCGCGAGGTAATCGCGCCAGCGCTGGGTGTGCAGCCCTCGCCGTTCCCCAACCTGCGGCATGGTCATGCCCTGGATCAGGACATCGTGGACAAGTGCCGATCCGTCGGCGCCAAGCTCGCGCTCGGCGCGATTGAGGCGCAGCACGGCGTTGCGCTGGCCTTCGGTGATCGGCTCGCGCCGCTGCACACCATCGACATATTCGCGGGTGGGATCGACCGCCTGCGGCCCCCGCTCCGCCCGCTCCCAGTCGTTCTGGAACGCGCGTCCGCCGCGATACTGCGCATCGTCGATCTGATGATGCGAATGCAGCCAGCCCAGCGGGTCGCCGCGGACCGAACGCAGGGCAACGATCTTGTCACCGGGCTCGAGCGCCATGGGATCGTCGACCTCGACGGCAACGACTTCGGCGTTGAGTGGCAAATCGTGTGAGCGCCGATCGTGAATTTTGCCGATGCGGGACGATTTACGCTTGATGCGCGGCATCTTGTCTCCTGTTGCAGATGAAAGGGTTGGGTAGGGGCTAGTGCCGCCGATCTGAGTCCCTGACTCACTTGCGGCAAATAGGGTTCAGGGACTTCAGATCGAAGCGGCACTAGAATCATAGATTTGCTAGTGCCCATAACTTTTCGAAGTCCGCAAAAGGCATTGCGGCGATGTGGCGCGGACTTCGAAAAGTGGGCACTAGATCAGGCGGCGTTGATCAGTCGCAAGGTGACCGGAACGGCCATGCGTTCGGACACCGTTCCCGGACCATGGGTCAACGCGTGATGCGGCCGGCAATAACTGGAGTGCGGGAGGCGTGGATGGCCGCAAAAAGCATAGGCCTCCCCCTCCCTTTCGCCGCCATAAGGGTATCGGCAGTCACCGGGCTCGAGATCGGCGAAGGCAAGCAGGCGCGGCCTGACCCCGACGCAGCGCAACTTCACCGGCTTGACCGGTTCTAGCGTGGGAGCCGGCGGCGCCGATGCGGCCGGGCGAACGACTGTCTCGGGTGCCTTCGGCGCCGATTCGCCCCATCGGGCGGGGCGCTTCGGTCTCGATGCGACCTTGGGTACCGGGGCGGTCTTGAGTTCCCAGCCGCTTGGCGCGGCCGATGGCCGCATTTCGGGTGAATTCGGTGCCGAATCTCGTGTTGATGGCACTGGCCGCCTGCCCATAGGACATCCCCCGCGACAGGCAGTCGCGCAGCGCGTCGGAGTGCTCCGGCGCCCAGATGAACGATTGCATGAAATTTGCCTTCCCTGGCGACAGGCCCAGCCGCCTCGCCATCGCACAGACCTTCCGATATTCAGAAGCAAAAGTCAAGCTTGATTTCTGAAAATCGTCACGGTATACCGTTCCGGGAATTGGAAAGGGGAGACAAAATCGTGTTGGATGCAAAAATCATCGAGCGAGCGTTCGAGAGGACCGGCAAGAGCAAGGGCGGCCTGGCGCGGCTGCTGGACGTGCGACCCGGGGCAATTTCGGAAATCCTGTCGGGAATACGGCTGATCAAGGCCTCGGAAGTCCCCCTGATCATGGAATATCTCGGTCTCAACGCGGTGCCGATCATGGGCCGGGTCGGCGCCGGCGCCGTGATCGAGCCGGACCAGGAGCAGGTGCCGCCGGAAGGCCTCGGCGAGATCGATCTGCCGTTTCCGATTGAGGATGAGCTGGTTGCATTCGAGGTGTCGGGCGATTCGATGCTGCCGAAATACGAGAACGGCGACGTGATCGTGTGCTATCGCGACCAGCGCCACCCGCTCTCGAGCTTCTACGGGGAAGAGGCGGCGGTGAAGCTCAAGACCGGCGAGCGCTATCTGAAGACCATCGAGCGCGGCAAGGGCACGGGCCTCGTCAACCTCTCGAGTTTCAACGCCAAGCCGATCAATGGCGTGAAACTGGACTGGATCGGCGAAATCTGCGTCAGCTTGCCGCGCGGGCAGATTGCGCGGTTGCGGGCCAAGGCCGCGGCCCGCGCCCGCAGGGCCAAATCCGGCCGATAGGCGGGGCGCGACCTGCCGATTCGGGCAGGTCGCTGCCGTCCTTTCCGGAGGTCGGAAGAGAACGCTTGACTTTCTTCTGATTTTCGTAAATACTGCCGCCATGCAGTATTTCGTCGTCATGATCGACTACGGCCGCCGTGGCCGCGAGGCCGTGGTCGATCCCGAGGTCACCCGGCGCGAGGTGATCGCCCGGATCGCCTCGGGCGAGTACACCAATGTCAGTTTCATTCACGAGATCGTGGATCGCTCGGTTGAGGACGTCACCGAAGAGATTCTGGCCGAAGCGGCCCTCCCCGAAGTCGCGACCGACGAAGCCGACCCGGAGGCCGACCGCTTCGATCATACTCATGACATGCGCAAGCACGAGAGGGTGTGACGGGGCGGCTCGGTCTTCAACGATCCGGATCTCGCTCACGCGGGCTTTTGAACCGCATTTTTGCGTCGCACGCGTGTTGCCCAATGGCGCGTTGCTTTTTCCAAGCAACGCGCCCCACCAACCTCAGACCATGAATACAGTCGATCCCGTGGTCTTGCGCGCGGCGAGATCGGCATGCGCCTTGGCCGCGTCCTTCAGCGGGTAGGTCTGGTGCACCTCGATCTTGACCGCGCCCGACTGCACCACCTCGAACAGCTCCTTTGCCATCGCCACCAGGCTCTCGTGCTTGGCGGCATAGGTGTTGAGCGTCGGGCGCGTGACATAGAGCGAGCCCTTCTGCGGCGAGCAGGCCGAGATTCAGCGGATCGACAGCTTCCGGAAGACTGTCCGAACAGCGCGACGACGCCGAGCGGCGCGAGGCAATCCAGCGATTTCAGGAACGTATCCTTGCCGACGGAGTCGTAGACGACAGGCACTTTCTTGCCGCCGGTGATCTCGTCGACGCGTTTGACGAAATCCTCGCGGGTGTAGACGATGGTATGGGCGCAGCCATGGGCCTTCGCGAGCTTCGCCTTCTCGTCACTGCCGACGGTGCCGATCACGGTGGCGCCGAGATGCTTCGCCCATTGCGACAGGATGAGGCCGACGCCGCCGGCCGCGGCATGCAGCAGGATGGTATCGCCCGCCTTGACCCGATAGGTCTGTCGGATCAGGTACTGCGTGGTCAGGCCCTTCAGCATCATCGCCGCCGCCGTCTTGTCGTCGATGCCGTCCGGCAGCTTGAGCAGCCGATCGGCCGGGATCAGCCGCGCTTCGGCATAGGCGCCGATCGGCGCGGCGCCATAGGCGACGCGGTCGCCCGGCTTCAGATCGGTCACACCCGATCCCACTTCCTCGACCACGCCGGCGCCTTCGCCGCCGAGCCCGCTCGGCAACTGCGCTGGATAAAGCCCCGAGCGGTTATAGATGTCGACGAAGTTCAGCCCGACCGCGGTGTGGCGGATGCGCGCCTCGCCCGGGACCGGGCTTGCCGACCTTGACCTCTTCCCAGACCAGGACTTCAGGTCCGCCGGTTTTGTGAAAGCGGATGGCATGCGTCATGCGTTACTCCCTTTGATCAAATGTTGCTGGCCCGCTTCTGCCGGCGCGGACAAGCTCACGCGTCGATCGCATCCTTGATGCGCTTGCGCGTCAGCGGCAGGTTTCGTAGCCGTTTACCGGTGGCATTGGCAATCGCATTTGCAAGCGATGCCGCCGCCGGTCCCTGCCCGGTCTCCCCGCTGCCGAGGAACGGCTTGCCCGGGCCGGTTGATGATGTGCACGTCGATCGTCTCGGGGACGGCGTCGAAGCGCAGGATCGGATAGGTCTGCCAGTCGATGCTGGTGATCCTCGCTGTCGTCGAAGGTCACGCGCTTCATAGAGCGTCCAGCTCGTCGACTGCATGATCGCGCCCTCGATCTGGTTGGTCAGCCCGTCCGGACTGACCACCTGACCGCTGTCGACGGCCGCGACCGCGCGCACCAGCCGCGCGCGGCCGGTCTCGCGATTGACCTCGACCTCGCTGGCAATGGCGCAATAGGCCGCAAGATTCTTGTAGCGTCGCAAAGGCAAAGCCGTAGCCGCGGTCCGGCGGCGCCTGCTGGCCCTTGCGCCAGCCGAACTCCTTCGCCGCCTTCTCGATCACGTCGCGGCCGCGCGGGTCATCGAGATGCTTCAGCCGGAACTCGACGGGATCGGCGTTCGCGAGCATCGGCGAGTTCGTCCATGAAACTCTCGATCGAGAACACATTGTGATAGGCGCCGAGCGCCCGCATCGCCGAGATGCGAACCGGCATGTCCGGGATGAAGTGATGCACCACATGCGCGTTGGGGAAGTTGTAGATCGGAATCGCGTTGCGGTCGCCGCCGCCTTCGGGCAACGGCAGCGGCTTTGGCTCCGGCGGCTTGATCGATTGCGCCATGTGCTGAGCCGCCAGCATGCAGCCGGCGCCGCCCGGCCGCATCGAATGGGTGTTGCTCCACACCTCGAAATTCCAGTCGGCGATCTTGCCGTCGTCGTCGAGCGAGGCCTTCAGCTTCGTCACCATCGCAGGGCCGAACGGCTCCCAGGCGTGCTCCTGCTCGCGCATCCATTGCACGCGAACCGGCCGGCCCGGCAAGGCACGCGCGATCAGCGCCGCATCGGCTGCGGCATCGTCGGCGCCGTTGTGGCCGTAGCAGCCGGAGCCTTCGACATGGATCACGCGGACGCTGGCGGGCGGCATGCGCAGCATCTCGGCGATCGCCGCGCGATCGGGATAGACGCCTTGCGTATGCGACCACACCGTCATCGCGCCATCGACGAATTGCGCGACCGCGCAGGACGGCCCGATCGAACCGTGCGACTGATAGGGCCGCGTATAGGTCGCCTCGATCGTCTTGCGGCCGCTGACCGAAGCATCGCTGTGCTCGAAATATCGTCGTGTCTTGCGACGGCAACGCCATCAACGCGGCCGGGAGATCATCCTGCTTCGGCAGTTGCGCGTTCTCCTGCCACTTTGCGACCGCGGCGAGCGCCCGCATGGCCTTGACCGCCTGGAATTCCTTCTTGGCGACGACGGCAAGGAAATTGCCGTCGCGAACCACCTTCACGACTCCCGGCATTTGCTCGACGGCACCGGTATCACAATCGATGAGCTGCGCACCATAACTCGGCGGCCGCACCACGCGTGCATGCACCATGCCCGGCAGTCGCAAATCCTGCACATAGGCGGCGCCGCCCGTGACCTTGGCCGGAATATCGACGCGCGGGATCGATTGGCCCATCACCTTGAAGGTCGCGGGATCCTTCAGCTTCGACGTCGGCTGCGCCTGCACATGCAGCATGTCGTCGGCGACGAGCTCGCCATAGCTCAGCCGCCGTCCATCCGGCGCGATCACGCTGCCGTTTTCGGTGCGCAGGCTGTCGGCGGCAACATCGAGCCGTTTGGCGGCTTCCGCGACCAGCAATGCCCGCGCCTGCGCCGCCGCGTTCTGGATCGCGACGCCGCTGTCCTGCATCGAATGGCTGCCGGAGGTGTAGCCTTCATTGGCCGTCAGCTTGGTGTCGGCGGTGACGACCTTCAGCGAATCGAAGGCAACGTCGAGCTCTTCGGCCGCGATCTGCTGGAACGCGGTCTTGAAGCCTTGGCCCGAGCTCGGCCTTGCCGGTGAAGACCGTGATGCTGTTATCGGCATCGATCCGGATCCAGGAATCGAGGTAAGGCGAGGTCGCCAGGCTTCCCGGCGGCTTCGGCGCGGGAGGCAGCCTGCGCGCCTTGATCCTGCGCGAACGCTCCTGTGAGCGAGAAGCTGACGATCAGCGCGCCACCGCCTGCAAGCAGCCTGCGGCGGTCGAGAATGACAGGGGCGTTCATCGCGCGCTCCTCTCGCTGGTCGGAGCCAGTGCAGCCGTATCCATCAGCCGCGCGGCGCGATGCACCGCGCGCATGATGCGCATATGGGTGCCGCAACGGCAGAGATGCGGCGCAAGCTCGGCACGGATCTGCTCGTCGGTCGGCTTCGGTTCGCGCTGCAGCAGCGCCTGCGCCCGCATCATCATGCCGGCGATGCAATAGCCGCACTGCGCCGCCTGCTCTTCGATGAAGGCGCGCTGGATCGGCGCGGGTGTCGAGATGCTGCCGAGTCCCTCCAGCGTCGTCACCTGCTTGCCCTCGAGCAGCACCATCGGCGTCACGCAGGACAGCACCGCCTTGCCGTCGACGATCACCGTGCAGGAACCGCACTGGCCGAGCCCGCAGCCGAATTTTGCCGCGTTGAGCTTGAGATCGTCGCGCAGCACGTAGAGCAGCGGCGTATCCGGCTCCGCGTCGACCTGGTGATCCCTGCCGTTGACCTTCAATGTCATCATGGCTTGTCTCGCTGCGCTGGATCGGCCGGCGCATTAGTGCGCCCGCCGAGGTCTCGAGATATGCAGTCTGAGTGCGTCTTGCTTCCGCGATCGTCTTCTCGACGTCGCTCCAGGCCGGTTGCCAGCTGAAGCGCGATCGCAGATATCTCAGCAAGGCCGCGATCTGCGCATCGTTCATGCTGGCGGCAAAGCCCGGCATGATCGGGCTGCGCTCGCCTTCGACCGGACGCACGCCCGAGAGCACGATGTTGGCGAGGTTGCGCGGATCGGGCCGCTGATCGCCGTGCTGAGGCCGAGATGGATGCCGCCATAGGGCGGCGGCCGGCCGCTCTCATGACAGCCCGCGCAGGCCGCGGCATAGATTTTGCCGCCCTCGGATTCCGATGGAGCCGCCGCGCCTTGCCTGGCCTGCGCGAGCACCGTTTCGCCCTGGCGCTTGCGATCCGGCGACGGTGCGCCGAACACATCGGCCATGTAGATCGCAATGGCGCGGACATCACCCGCCGGCACCGCCGACAGATTGCTCACCACTTCCGCCATCGGCCCGCGCGCGGTGCCGTGATCGGGATGGACGCCGTCGCGCAAGTAAGCGTAGAGCGCGTCCGCATCCCAGGGCACCGGCGACGGCGATTGCGCATTGATCGCATAGGCCTTCCAGTTGTCGACGTCGCCGCCGGCAAAGCTCGCGGTCGTCCGCTCGGCGCCGAGCGCGTTGCGCGGCGTGTGGCAGGCGCCGCAATGCGCGAGGCCTTCGACCAGATAGGCGCCGCGATTCCATTCCGCGCTTTTGGCCGGGTCCGGCTTGTAGGTGTCGCGCGCGCAGGAACAGCAGCTTCCATCCCGCAACGACCACGCGCTGGTCGAACGGGAAGGACAAGCTGGTTCTCGCGTGCGGGCGCGCGAACCGGCTCGCGCGTCATCAGGAAGGCGTAGAGCGCGCGGTCGTCGTCATCGCTGACATTGGTGAAATGGTCGTAGGGAAAGGTCGGATAGAGATGCCTGCCCTCGCGATCGACGCCGAAGCGCATGGCGCGCCGGAACGCCTCTTCCGGCCAGCGGCCGATGCCGGTCTCCGCGATCCGGCGTGATGTTGGACGAAAAGATCGTGCCGAACGGCGTCGGCACCGGCAAGCCGCCCGCAAAGTTCTTGCCGCCGCGCACGGTGTGGCAAGCGATTGCAATTGCCGAGCGCGGCGAGCTCGCGGCCGCGCTTGACCTGGGCGGAATCGAACGCTGCGGCTTGGCCGCCGGATCGATCGCGGCAATCGCCGGCCGCCAGGCGACTGCAAAGGCAGCCGCTGCGCCGCCAACAAGCAGCACAGCCACAACGCCCCCGATGATCCCTGACTTCTTCATTCGCGCCAGCAGGTTTTGAAGGTTCCTAGCACAACGCGCAAGCGCTGCGCAGCCACCCTCTCGCGCTCACCGCCTCTTGATGCCGTCCATCGGCCACGGCGGCCGATGTTGCAGCGCGTTCCTGGGAACGCCTGAAGCCCTCCTCGCGTTCCCGATATGCGCCTTGCAGGGCGCGACCGAACGAGGACCGTACCATGGTCAGAGAGGGTCCACCGCAACCGGCGCCGCCGCCGAAACAGCCCTATCCCGCCGAAAAGGCGCGCGGGGGCGAGATCATCCTGGACACGCATTTCAAGCGATGGGTGTTCGCTGCCGGGCTCATCGGCGCGGTGATCCTTGGACTGCTTCTGAGCGTCTGGCGCTGAAGGGACCTATAACGATGCAACGCAACAGGCCCCGACCGCCCGCCTCCTCCCTTGCGCTTGAGCTTGCGAGCCATGCGGCCATGGGCATCGCATTGGGACTTGGCTTCTGCTTTGCGCTCCTGCTCATCGAGCCGGCGAGCGTCGGAGCGCTGATCAGCCATACCGACCAGCCGAAAACCACCGCCGTGATGCTTGCCAGCTTTTTCGCGTTGTTGTTCGGCACCGGGGCAACGATGACCGGCATCATCTTCACGACCATGGAGAGGGCCGATCGTTCAGACGGCAACAATTAGCGGCCCCGCGCGAGGCAGGCCCAGCAACTCCATAACTCGCTTCGGTTCGATCCGAGGGCCTAATGCGCCAGCGCCGGCGTATCCTCATGATCGAGATTGCACTCTCTGAAGTGATACGCGATTTCGTCGAGCGCGCGCTGCTCCCATTCCTCGGCCTGGGCCAGCCAGAAAATCCTGCGCTCGGAATCAAACGCGGCACGCTCGCGACAAATCTGCTCTTGACTGCGTATCTCGACGAGCCGGTTCATGAACCCTCCACTCCTTAAGGTGTGAAGTCCAATGACACGACCCCAGCCTAGCAGAAACACGGCGACGCTGTCTCACTCTGCTTGGCCCAAACCAACAGCATTCCGTGATCACGCCGTGAGCAGGCACCGCAATGCAGCAAAGCGATTTTAGGTCTGCGATTTTGACTCAAATTTCACAGACCATCGAAAACAGCGCGGATCCGTCGCTCCATTCGTTACGTCCAGCCGTGAAGCCGCCCGATCGCTGTCACATGCCTGTCGCGCGAACATCGCAAGGAGGAATCGCGACGCTTTCGAATTGACGGTGCCATGGACGGAATCACGACGTGAGCGGCTGGGCTGCACTTCTCGCCGCGGGACTGCTCGAAGTCGGCTGGGCGCTCGGGCTGAAATACTCCGACGGGCTGACCCGGTTCTGGCCGACGGCCGCGACGATGGGCGCCATCGCGCTCAGCTTCGCATTGATGGCGGTGGCCTTACGATCGCTACCCTTCGGCACGGCGTACGCGGTGTGGACCGGCATAGGCGCCGTCGGCAGCATCATCATCGGCATGCTGCTCTACAGCGAGCCGACCGATCCGGTCCGCGTCGTCTGCCTCACGCTGATCGTCGTCGGCATGGTCGGGCTCAAGCTCAACTCGCCGGTCTGAACTCGGCGCCGTCAGCGCCCGTCGCTTTCCGGCGCAGGTTTCGCCAGGCCTCGACACCGCCGAACAACATCAGCGCAATCGACAACGGCACGAGATGATAGAGGAAGCGGAACATCAGGAGCACCGCTAGCAGCTGCTCGCGGTCTTCGCTGCCGAGCCCGATCAGGATGGTGGCATCGAACACGCCGAGACCGGCGGGCGCATGACTGGCAAAGCCGAGCAATGTTGCGGCGATGAAGACCGCCAGCAGACGGAACAGCCCGATGTCGAGACCGGACGGAATCAGCACATACATCGCGAGCGCGGCGGCGGTGAGATCGAGCAGGCCGACCACGATCTGCACCAGCACCAACGGGCCCGAGGGAAGACGAACCAGCCACCGGCTCCTGCCGAGGCTGCGCGGATGCAGCCAGCTCCAGACCAGGAAGGCGGTGACGCCGCACAACAGCACCACCGCAAACACCCGGTTGATGCCTGGCGAGAGGTGATCGATCACGCTGATCGCGGTTGGCTCATACAGCAGGCTGAAACCGAGCGCGGTCATGTTGCCGAGCCAGAAGGTGAGCCCGGTGAGAAAGCAGATATTGGCTACGCCGAGTGCGCCGACATTGTTGCGAGAATAGATCCTGTACCGGATCACGGGCGAGATCAGCGCTACCGCGCCGATGCCGTGCGCGATCGGATAGCTGGTGAAGCTCGCCAGCGCCGCGATCCGGTACGGCACGTCCTTGCGGCCCATGGTGTGCAACGCGAGCCAGTCGTACAGCGTGATGCTGCCATAGGACGCGGTCACCAGCACCAGCGCCAGCGCGATGGTTGAGAAGTCGGTGGCGCGGATGACATCGAAGACCAGATCGTAATCGACATTCCTGAGCGCGTGCGTCAGTCCGAATATCGCCGCGGTGCCGATCACGATGCTGATCATGGCGCCGCCGAGGCCTTTGACTCGGCTGCTTCCGCCCAGTTTTTTCGTCAAGGAAGGAATATCCAGGGCACTGGTCCAATCCATCTTTCGGCGCCGGTCGGTCCGCCGACCGATTCGTGAAGGATGAAATGATGTGACACGATGTTGTGACAGTTGCGTAACTCACTCCTCCGATTTTGCAAGCGGGATGTGGACGTTAGCAAGAGATCGCGAGTCGAAATCCGGACTCAATACGGTCGCATCCTCTTCACTTGGCGCAGCTAAGAGACGTCCACAACCTCCTTCGTCGCTGAGGCCACATGAACAGTGAACCCGACTACGATCTGACGCTTGATCAGTGGGAAACCCTGAAGGCGCTGCGCGGCGGCGCGCCGCAAGGTCGTGCGCTCAGTGGCTTCGTGCTGGACCAGCTCGTCGCACTCGCTCTCGCCAGCTTCGATGACGGCATTCCGCGGATCACGGCGAAAGGCCGTAGCGTGTTGCTGCGTGGTTCCCCGCAACTGCTCGACCTCGCGAGCTGAATCGATCTCTCGATCAGCGCGCGATAGGACGGCGTGATCCGGTCGGCTACCTTCACGGTCGAAGTTTCGCCGGGGTGGCCGTAGATCGCCTCTAACTCTTCGATGGTGGCGATGGCTGACATGGTTGTTTCCTTGAAGTGTGACGGAAGTGGCGGTCTTCGGAACGAATCGAAAGATTGCATCAGGAGCCGCCGACCTTGACCGGCGTGGTCTCGCGCATCAGGCTCATCGCAACCAGCGCGACGGTTGCGGCCAGCAGCAGATACCTGGCCGGCGCCAGCGGATTGCCGGAGATGTGCAAAAGCAAGGTGACGACCAGTTGCGCCGTGCCGCCGAAGGTCGCGATCGCGACCGCATAGATCGTCGCAAACACGCCGCCCCTGATGTTCTGCGGCAAGCCCTCGGCGAAGGTGGCGTAGAAGGCGGTGTACGGTATCGAGCCGACCAGCGACAGCAATCCGAAACCGGCGATCAGCGACATCGCACCGGGCGCATTGACGATCCACAGGAATACCGGGTAGGTCAGCAACAACGTCAGCAGCTGTGACCAGACCATCACCGGCTTGCGGCCATAGCGATCGGCCAGCCAACCGCCCGCCAGTGCGCCCGCAGGAGTCGCGGTGCTAAATCCGTTCAGCCGCCGGCGCGCGCGGTGATATGGCAAACCAGCGCCCTCGCTATTTCAAGCAAATTCAATGCATTACCGCCCTTTTTCGCTAGTGTCGGAAACCCTATCTGAGCTATGGCTTCGGGACCCGTTCGGTGGCAAGGAAATGTCGACGCCGACGTCCAAGGGGCGGACGGCGCGGTGCCCGGACGGCCCCGACACGGCACACCAGCAATTTCGAGACTGCCACGTGACCTATTCGGTCAAGGAGATATTCAAGACACTGCAGGGCGAAGGCGGACAGGCCGGGCGCGCGGCGGTGTTCTGCCGTTTTGCGGGCTGCAATCTCTGGACCGGCCGCGAAGAGGATCGCGCTGCCGCGGTCTGTCAGTTCTGCGACACGGATTTCGTCGGCACCGACGGCGAGGGCGGCGGCCGCTTCAAGGACGCGGATGAACTGGCAGATGCCATCGAGACCGCATGGAATGGCGCGCGCGAGTTTCGCTATGTCGTATTCACCGGCGGCGAACCGCTGTTGCAGCTCGACGCGCCCCTGATATCAGCCGTTGCAGCGCGCGGCTTCACGATCGCCATCGAAACCAACGGAACGATCGCGGCACCTGATGGCATTGACTGGATTTGCGTCAGCCCCAAGGCCGACGCCGAGCTGCTGCAGTTATCGGGCCAGGAGTTGAAGCTGGTCTATCCGCAGGCGAAAGCCCTGCCCGATCGCTTCGCGCATCTCGACTTCCAGCACTTCTTCCTGCAGCCGATGGACGGGCCGCAGCGCGACCGCAACACCGAGCTTGTGGTCGACTATTGCAAGCAGCACCCACGCTGGAGGATCAGCCTCCAGACGCACAAACTGATGGGAATTCCATGACCAGGCATGTCGAGTCCAAACATCTCATTCTGGACGAAACGTCGCGCGCGACGAAAAAGTCCGCGAAGCTCACCACCCGGATCGGCCGGACCTACCGGTTCGAGTCCGCGCATCATTTGCCGCATTTGCCCGACGGCCACAAATGCAAGAACCTGCACGGTCACAACTATCGCGTCGAGATCGTCAAACGCGGCACGCCCGACGCCCGCGGCTTCGTCGAGGACTTTGCCGAGATCGACGCCGAGATCACACCGCTCGTCAAGACCGTCGATCATCGGCTGCTGAACGATGTACCGGGCCTCGAGAATCCCACCGCGGAAGTAATCGCCGCCTGGTTCTTTGAACGCATCGCCAATTGTGAGAGGGTGCGGGTCTGGGAAAACGATGACTGCTGGGCCGAGGTGACTTCTCGGGATTGAAACGTGGCGATGACGGACTCCGCGCTGGTCCTCTTCTCCGGAGGACAAGACTCCACCACGTGCCTCGCATGGGCGCTGGAACGTTACGCGCATGTCGAGACCGTCGGTTTCGATTACGGCCAGCGGCATCGCATCGAGCTCGATTGCCGTCCCGACATCCTCGCCGCACTGAAGCGCGACTTTCCATCATGGTCGGCCCGGCTCGGCGACGACCATATGCTCGATCTCTCGATCCTCGGCCAATTGAGCGAGACCGCGCTCACCCAGGAAAAAGAAATCGCATTCGCCGCGAGCGGGCTGCCCAACACCTTCGTGCCCGGACGCAATCTGCTGTTCTTCACCTTCGCCGCCGCGATCGCTTATCGTCGCGGCATCAAGCATCTCGTCGGCGGCATGTGCGAGACGGACTACTCCGGCTACCCCGATTGCCGCGACGATACGCTGAAGGCGCTGCAGGTCGCGCTCAATCTCGGCATGGAGCAGCGCTTCGTGGTGGAGACTCCGCTGATGTGGATCGACAAGGCGCAAACCTTCGCCCTTGCCGACGAGATTGGCGGCGAGAAGCTGATGCGTATCGTGCTCGAGCACACGCATTCCTGCTATATGGGCGACCGCGCGCACCGGCACGACTGGGGTTTTGGCTGCGGCACGTGCCCGGCCTGCGAGTTGCGGAGTCAGGGGTGGCTTCGCTATTCTGGTAAAAACACCTGAGGAAGCGCGCGTGGCACTGAAAAACGTCATCGGCGTCGACCACGCCGTGGTCATGGCCAAGAATCTCGACAAGGCCGCCGAGAGCTGGCGGTCGCTCGGCTTCACCGTCTCGCCGCGTGGCACCCATAGCACGCATATGGGGACGGGCAATTACACCATCATGCTCGATCCCGATTACATCGAGCTGCTCGGCGTACTCGCGCCTACCGAGCACAACGCGCCGGCCCGCGCGTTCCTCGACACGCGTGAAGGCATCGAGCGGGTCGCCTTCACCGCGATCGACGCGGCCGCGGGTGCTGATGAAATACGTACGCGCGGATATGCGCCGCTTGGACCGAACGATTTCGAGCGGCCCGTGACCATGCCGGACGGCAAGCTCTCGGCCGCAAGATTCCGCACCTTCCAGTGGCCGGTGAAGGAAGCGCCGGCCGGCATGCGCATCTTCGCCTGCCAACACAAGACCCGAGAGACCGTGTGGATCCCCGAGTTGATGCAGCATGCCAATGGCGCCAAGCACCTCACACAAGTGCTGCTGGTCGCGCCCGATCCCGCCAAGGAGGCCGCGCATCTGTCGCGGCTGACCGATCGCGAAGCACGCAAGGACAGCGACGGCGCCATCGCAGTGGCCTCGGGCAGCAACCGCGCTGACTTCGTGTTCATGACAAGAGAGCAATTGAGCGCGCGCTATCCGGGCGTATCGCTGGCGGCCCTGCCCGAACGCGGCGCCGCCGGGCTTGTCATCGCGGCCGAGCTGGCGAAGACGGAGAAGGCGCTCGGCGCTGCGGCCGTTCGCAGCGGCGCAAGCATCTGCGTGCCGCCGGCCGCAGCCAACGGCACGCTGCTGGCGTTCATCGCAGCTTAATGGGCTAGGCGACCGCCGACTTGCCGCGACCGACCGTCTGAAGCGTCTCGAAGCCTTCGAACTGGGGGTGGCCGAGATAAAGCGGCTTGTTGCCGCCGGCCTTTGCATGCGCCGCGCGGAACGCCTCCGATCTGGTCCACGCTTCGAACGCGGTGCGGCTCTGCCATACCGTGTGCGAGGCATAGAGCGTGTGATCGTCCAGCTCCGGTCCCCTGAGAAGGTGGAATTCCACGAAGCCCGGCACCTTGTCGAGATGGGTGTCGCGTGACAGCCAAACCTGCTCGAAGTCGGCTTCGCAGCCCTTGATGACCTTGAAGCGGTTCATCGCAATGAACATTGAAGTCTCCCGGTTCCGATCGCGTCGACATCTCCTAATAGGATGGTCCGCCTATCGCCGCAACACCGTCACCTGCCCCTCGCACTGACGCTGCTCCCAGCCTTCCCGCTCGAGCTCGGGAACGTCTTGGTCCTGCTCGGGCCAGCCGAGGCAAAGATAGGCGACGAAACTCCAATCGGCGGGCAGCTCCAGCGTGGCGCGCGCCGCCTCGGGATCGAGGATCGAGACCCAGCCGACGCCGAGCCCTTCGGCGCGCGCCGCAAGCCACAGCGTCTGGATCGCCGCGACCACGGAATAGCGGATCGTCTCCGGCATGGTGCGCCGTCCGAGGCCCGCGCCCTGCGCGGTCGCCTCGTCGGCGCACACGGCGAGATGTACAGGCGCCTGGTCGAGGCCTTCGAGTTTCAGCCGCGTATAGCGCGATTGCCGCTCCCCCGCGTAACCGTCGAGTGCCGACTTGTTGGCGGCCGCGAAATTGTCGCGGATTGCTGCGCGGCGCGCCGGCGTCTCCACCAGCACGAAACGCCATGGCTGCGACAGACCGACCGAGGGCGCATGCGAAGCCAGCGCCAGCAGGTGCGCGACTAGCGCAGGATCGACCAGATCGTTGCGGAAGCGGCGCACGTCTCGTCGCCAGCGCACGAGTTCGGCGAACTGCGCCTTGAAGGCGGCATCGAAGCGCGGCGGCCGCTGCTTCATTTCAGTCATCATGCAGAAGGCTGGTATCACCGCAATGCCTGCTCCGCAAATGACTTCCGAAGGTTGGGCGCTTGACCGCGCGGCCTCACAAGCACACCTTTCCGGGAGCTGGTTTGGCGCGTCATGCCGGAGGAAGCCACATGAGCAAGGTCCGCATCGAAACCGATAGTCTCGGCGAGGTCGAGGTTCCCGCCGACAAATTGTGGGGCGCGCAGACGCAACGATCGATCGAGCACTTCTCGATCGGCACCGACCTGATGCCGCGCCAGATGATCACGGCCTATGCCGTGCTGAAAAAGGCCTGCGCCAACGCCAACCACGCCGGCAAGCGGCTTGACGGCGCGATCCACAAACTGATCGTGCAGGCCTGCGACGAGATCCTCGCTGGACAGCACCATGACATGTTCCCGCTGCACGTCTGGATGACCGGCAGCGGCACCCAATTCAACATGAATGTCAACGAGGTGATCTCCAATCGCTGCTGCCAGATCGTGGGCACGCCGCTCGGCAGCAAGAAGCCGGTGCATCCGAACGATCACGTCAACATGTCGCAATCCTCGAACGACAATTTTCCGTCGGCGATGTACATCGCGGCCGCGACCAATACCATCTCGCGGCTGATGCCGGCAGTCGCGGCGCTGCAAGGCGCGATCGCCAAAAAGGCGGCCGAATGGGACGACATCGTCAAGATCGGCCGGACCCATATGCAGGATGCGACGCCGATCACGCTCGGTCAGGAATGGTCGGGCTATGCCGGCATGCTGGCGGACGATCTGGTGCGGATCGAGGACTCCCTGAAATCGGTCTATCACCTCGCGCTTGGCGGCACGGCCGTCGGTACCGGCATCAACGCCGCGCCCGGCTTTGCCGAGGCCGCGGCCGCGGAGATCGCCACGCTCAGCAA
The DNA here is from genome assembly GCA_963821965.1 of uncultured Alphaproteobacteria bacterium. Taxonomy (GTDB): domain Bacteria; phylum Pseudomonadota; class Alphaproteobacteria; order Rhizobiales; family Xanthobacteraceae; genus Bradyrhizobium. The sequence continues at coordinate 609,042 of CAWGFY010000005.1, read as the reverse complement.
GCTGCCCTTTGTCAGCGCGCCCAACAAATTCACCGTGCAGGGTTCGCATGACGCGCTGGTGCAGCTCTCCGGGACTCTGCGCACGCTCGCCGTCTCGCTCTACAAGATCGCCAACGACATCCGCCTGATGGCGTGCGGTCCGCGCGCCGGCTTCGCCGAATTGATACTGCCGGAGAACGAGCCGGGCTCCTCGATCATGCCGGGCAAGGTCAACCCGACGCAGGCCGAGGCGTTGACCATGATCGCGGTGCAGGCGATGGCGAACGACGTCGCGGTCGGTTTCGGCGGCGCCGGCGGCTATCTCGAAATGAACGTCTACAAGCCGCTGATGATCCACAACATCGCGCATTCGATCACGATCCTGAGCGACGGTTGCGACAACTTCCGCAAATATCTGATCGAGGACACCAGGCCGAACCTGAAGAAGATCAACGAAGATTTGAACCGGTCCCTGATGCTCGTGACCGCGCTGACGCCCGTGATCGGCTACGACAAGGCGTCGAAGATCGCCCATCACGCGATGGAGCATGACCTCACACTGAAGCAGGCGGCGCTCGAGCTGAAATTCGTCGACGAGGCGACCTTCGATCGCGTCGTGGACCCCAGCAAGATGGTGAAGCCCTACGTCGCCGAATAACGAGGCGGCCGACAGGGGAATTGGAGGCATCAGATGATCAATCAATTCGATCTCGACCGGCGCCGTTTCCTCGGCAACGCCGCAATCACGCTGGCCGCCGCTCAATTCGCCCTCACCGGGCCGGCCAGGGCGGAAACCAAATCAAAACTCGAGACCACGAAAGCCGGCGCGCATACCTCGTTCCCGGCATTGAAGCAGATCGACGCCGGCGCGCTCAATGTCGGCTATGTCGAGATGGGACCGGCGAGCGGTCCCGCCGTCCTGCTCCTGCACGGCTGGCCCTACGACATCTACAGCTTCGTCGATGTCGCGCCCGTGCTGGCGTCCGCGGGCTATCGCGTGATCGTGCCCTATATCCGCGGCTACGGAACGACCCGGTTCCTCGCGGCCGACGCATTCCGGAACGGACAGCCTTCCGCCGTTGCGCTCGACATGATCGCGCTGATGGATGCGCTCGGAATAGCGAAGGCGACGCTTGCCGGTTTCGACTGGGGCGCGCGCACCGCCAACATCATGGCCGCGCTCTGGCCCGAGCGCTGCAAGGCGATGGTCTCGGTCAGTGGCTATCTGATCGGCAGCCAGGAAGCGGGCAAGAAACCACTGCCGCCGACGGCCGAACTACAGTGGTGGTACCAGTTCTATTTCGCCACCGAGCGCGGCCGCGAGGGATACGAGAAGTACCGCAACGACTTCAACCGGCTGATCTGGCAGCTCGCCTCGCCGCAATGGCATTTCGACGACGCCACTTTCGCCCGCAGCGCGGCGTCCTTCGACAATCCCGACCATGTCGCGATCGTCATCCACAATTATCGCTGGCGGCAGGGGCTTGCCGAAGGCGATCCGAAACTTGACGCGTTCGAGAAGAAGCTCGCCACCGCGCCCGTCATCACCGTGCCGACCATCACCATGGAAGGCGATGCCAACGGCGCCCCGCATCCGCCGCCGGCCGCCTATGCCAACAAGTTCTCCGGCAAGTATGAGCATCGCAACATCACCGGCGGTATCGGCCACAACCTGCCACAGGAAGCCCCGCAGGCCTTTGCCGAGGCCGTCGTCGACATCGCGGAGAACTGATTGCCATGATTATGGGATCCGGGGACCGGCGGTATTGGGGATCCTCGGGTCGCCATTCGTTTTATTGGAGAAGCCAATGCGCAAGGCCGTTATCCTCGCCGTGCTGGCGGTCATCGTTCTGATCATTGCCGTGCAGTTCGCCCCGTCGCTCGTGTCGCATTGACGGCGCCTAAATCGCTCCTGCCTTGCGCAGCGCGGCGATCCCTGCAGCATCATAGCCGAGTTCTCCGAGCACGAGATCGGTGTGCTCGCCGAGCGTCGGGGGGCGGCTGACGATTTCGCCCGGTGTCTGCGAAAGCCGCACCGCGGCGCGCGCGACCGGCGCGGGGTTCGGCAGACCCGGATAGTCGATATCGGTCATGAAACCCGCCGCACGAATGTGCGGGTGATCGAGCGCCTGCTGGGGGCTCAGCACGGGGCCAGCCGGTATCTGTGCTTTTCCAAGCGTGTCGACCGCTTCCTGCGTGGTGCGCTCGGCGCACCAGCGCGCCATCCGCTCGCTGATGACAGGACCGTTCTCGCCACGCTTGATGTCGGTGGAAAAGCGCGGATCCTTCAGCCAGCTGTCTTCTTCTCCCATCAGCCGCGCCCAGCGAACGAACAGCGGCTGTCCCGTGACCTGGCAAAGCACCCAGCCGTCGGTGGTGCGGTAGATGTCGGCGGGCGCGGCGGTCTGGCCGAGATTGCCGGTCGGAACGCGGTTGACCGCGATCACCGCCTGTTCGATCAGGGTTGCATTGGTGAAGGACAGCGCGGTCGCCAGCAGCGCGCCTTCCACGATCTGCCCGCGGCCCGACTTGCCTCGCTCGATCAAGGCGGCGAGCGTGCCGAAGGCGCAATGCAGCGCCGTGCCGAAGTCGACCCAGGCCACCGCCGCGCGGTATGGCGGATCGCCCGCGCCCGTCATATAGACCGCGCCCGACATGACCTGCCCGACGCCGTCGAAGCCGACCCGATCCGACCACGGCCCCGGCCCGCCGAATGCGGTGGCGGTCGTGAGGATGATGTCGGGCTTGATCGCTTTCAGCGATTCGTAATCGAGCTTCATCGCTCGCAGCGTCTGCGGCGGCAGGTTGGCGACCACCACGTCCGACCTCGCGACCAGCCGGCGCAGCACCTCTTGCCCTTGCGCCTTCATCGGGTCGAGCGTGATGCATTTCTTGTTGCGGTTGATCTGCAGGAACAGCGCGCCCTCGCCGCCCTCGCCCACCGGCGCCACGAAACGGTCTTCGCTGCCGTCGCGTTTCTCGACGCGGATCACCTCGGCGCCGAATTCCGCGAGCAATGTCGCGCAATAGGGCCCCGCAATGTAGCGCCCGAAATCGAGCACCCGCACGCCTTCCAGAACTCCCCCCATCGATCGATATCCCTCCCCTTGGCAAGCAAGCAGCTTCCTCGCCACGCAGCGAGTCCTGCTCCAGCAGAACAGCCGGCGAATGCGCCGTCAAACTTCGCTACGGTGCGACACCGGGATGCGCACGACCCGTCCTGTTCTCGGCGGTCCGTGCTTTACGTCTTTGAGGAAGCTTGATGGCGGTTGCGGTCCAGCGAAACCCGTCTCCGATGGCCGTTTCCGTGCTGACAGGGAAAATAACAGGGTATTGGTGGATTTTTGGTCCTTTCGACGCTCGGGGCTGCGAAGAAAGCCCTGTGCCACAGCGGTTTCTCGATCAATTCCCTACGAAAGATATCGGGGAATTTCAGAAGCCGAAACAGGAATCGCCCCGGTGCGGCGTTGGATACTCTGAAGAAAACGCCGGATTCTTGATCAGGCTGGGCAAGACGGAGCGAGTGCCCGCTGAGATTAGTCCGCCGTTACGGCATCGATCGCCGCATTCTGCGACGGTCGCCCCGAGGATATCGCGATTTTCGCCGACACGCCCTATTGGACGTTGGCAAACAGGCCGAGATTCGCGCTTCCGTAGCAAGACGACACCTCGCCGCCGACCATCGGTCTTCCCACAAAGAATCAGAAAGAAAGTTGCGATTCCGCAAATCGAACGCTCGGTGACGAGGTAATTTGGGCGCAGTGTCGGTCCCGCACCGGCACGTTTCTTAGGTAAGGCGGCCCGAGTCCTTGCCCCGGGCTCGGGCCGTTTATTGGTTAGAATGGGCGAAGGGCGGATGTACCCCTTCTTCCATAAGGCCCCGGAGCGATCCGGGGCCTTATCTACCTCGCGCAGGACAATCCAGGCCGCCGCCCCGCCAACTTGGAACAACCGCCGGTCACCTCCAGGTCCACAGGGCGCTGCTCACACGCAGGTCAATGATTTTGCCGGTCCCCAAGCGCGATTTTTGACAAAACGCAATAACGAAAGCTCCTCTCTTCATTATAACACAAATTGTGGGTGGAAGTTTTGCAAGAGGAGGTTGAGCGGTGAGCATCGAGATCGACAGTCGGCCCAGGGTCACCCCCATGGGGGTATTCGACGACCCGAGCTACGCGCGGCTCGCACTCGACAACGCTGCACGATACCGGGCGGCCGATCCGTTCCCGCACATCGTCCTCGACGATTTCATAAACGTCGATCTGGCGCGCTCGCTCTCGGCCGCCTTTCCAGGTCCGGACGAGATCTCCTGGGTGATACGTGACAACGAGAACAACCGTCGTCGCTACCAGCACGACGAGACCAAGGTTCCCACGCTGCTGCGGGAGATGCTGCGCGAGATGAACGGTCGTCAGTTCGTGCTTTTCCTCGAGACCCTCACCGGCATCGAGGGCCTCCTCCCCGACCCGTACTACATCGGCGGCGGTGTGCATGTCAGCGGGCGCGGCGACTTCCTGAAGATTCACGCCGATTTCAACTGGCACCACAAGTTGCAGGCGTACCGCCGTGTCAACGCCCTGCTCTACCTGTCCAACGACTGGCAGCCGGAGTGGAAGGGAGCGATCGAGTTCTGGAACCGTGACATGACGCAGGTCAAGTCGAGCGCGCTTCCCATTCACAACCGGTTGGTCGTGTTCACCACCAACGAACATTCAAACCACGGTCAGCGGGAACCGAACCGATGCCCTCCGGATACGTATCGTAAGGTACTCAACCTCTACTACTACACGACTCGCCGCGGCGACGAGAACATGAGCGATCCGCACTTCACGCTGTACAAGCCACAGGCGTCGGAGTTCGCCATGCAGCTCGGGAGTGACTATCGGCACTCGGCGGATCAAGTTCGTTAACCCGGCATCGTGAGGTGCTTCGCCAGGCCCGCAGCGATCGAGGAGTAGACAGTGAGCAATAACACCCGAACGCGGGTGCCGCCGCCGTCGGCCGGCGAGCGCATCCCGGTCGCCGGACCGTGGATTACCGACCGCGAGGTGGAGGCCGTTGCTCGCGCTGCTCGGCACTCATGGTTGGAGCACGCCACCGACGAGAGCCGGGCGTTCCAGGCCGAGTTCGCCGCGGCAACCGGCCGGGCGCACGCCATCGCCCTTCCGTCGTGCACCTCGGCACTGCATCTGAGCCTGCTCGCCCTGGGGATCGGTCCCGGCGACGAGGTCATCGTGCCAGAGACGACCTGGATCGCCAGCGCGGCCCCGATCACCTACGTGGGCGCCACACCTATCTTCGTCGACGTCGAGCCGGACAGCTGGTGCATGTCCGTAAAGTCGGTTGAAGCAATGCTCAGCGAACGAACGAAGGCGGTGATCGCCGTCGACATCTACGGCGGGTTTCCCGACCTCGTCGCCCTCGAGGCGTTGTGCGACGCCCATGGCGTATCGCTGATCGAGGACGCGGCGGAGGCGGCGGGAGGCCGGCACGCCGGACGCCCGGCCGGCGCATTCGGTCGAACGTCGACGTTCAGCTTCCACGGCTCGAAGACGCTGACGACTGGCGAAGGCGGCATGGTGCTGTGCGACGACGACCGGCTGCACGAGCGAATGCTTTTCCTGCGCGACCACGGTCGGCTCCCGGGCGACATCTCCTTCCGCAGCGTCGAGGTGGCATGGAAGTACAAGATGAGCGAGTTGCAGGCTGCGCTTGGGCGCGTGCAGCTCGATCGCCTGGAAGAGCTCATCGAGCGGAAGCGAACCATCTTCGGGTGGTACGCTGACCGCCTCAACGGCTTGGGGATCGCCCTCAACTTCGAGCGCGAGGACGATCGCGCCACGTACTGGATGAATACAGTCGTGTTCGACCGTGGCACGGGGGTGCGAGCGGACATGGTCGCTGCCGCGATGGCCGCCGAGAACATCGCCACCCGCCCCTTCTTCTCTCCGCTGAGTTCACTGCTGGCCTACGCCACCTCTCCCGACGCGGCACGAGCCGCCGACAGCAACCTGGTCAGCTACGATCTCGCCGAGCGGGCCATCAATCTTCCGTCGGGGCTGACGCTCACGGAGGCGCAGGTCGACCGCGTGTGTTCGGTCCTCCGCTTCCTCTGCGCGCGATCGACACCTAATACGTTCAATGCGCGCCATTCCAGTGTTCCTGCAGGATTTCGTCGATCGATACGAAGACCGTTGCGGTCGCGACCAATTGCAGCCGCCAATCCAGCCGGTCTGAGTCCTGGAGATGAAACGCGCTAGATCCTTGCTGCTGCATCAACGGCTGGCGCTGGATTTTAACCCACCAGCCTCGTGATTGGATTGGAGCAGCTGCCGCCGGCATTCGGCGGCTGCCGAACTTGCCGAATCGCAAGTCGGCGCACCTCTGTGGGCGATACGATAGCATTCCTCGGAGTTTGGCGAGGCTTGTTACCAAGTGACTTGCGTTCTCGGCTATGCGGGTGCCGGCAACGAAATGAAGAAACGACCGATATACCGCCTGAACAGCGTTACCGACATGCGCCATTTGATGGAGATCGCACCGCGAGATGAGAATGTCGTCATCCTCGATGATGAGGCGAAGAACCCGCGACGTCGCACCCTGGTCACCCAGGGCGAGTGAATGGTCAGTGAAACGGCGAGCCAGGCGAGACCATCCCAACGCATCGGTGTCCAAATGTCACACAATGAGAATCTCCTGCAAGAGAACAAAGACTTCACTAGCCACCCGCAGGCCGAACCGAAGGCATGGCGGCGCGGTTACAGCCTCTTCGTCGACGTCATTGCAGCGGTGGCGCTCATCGGTCTGATTTTCCATGTGATCCAAAACTCCCGCCACCAGGATCTCGCCAAAATCAGCACGATCGGTGGTCAGCTCGTCGCGCAAGGCACCCAGTTACCGAACCAGAACCCGACGTCCACCCTCCCGGCGTCCGCGTCCCGGCAGACCGAAACCAATCAAGCCAGCGTGCCAACGCAGGCGCAGGAGGTTACGCAGATCGCGCTGGCGTCCGCACCGCAGGCGCTACAACCGGCGAAGGAGGAACGTGCCGAAGCTTTCGCGCAAGAGCTGAAGGAGGCCCGGCACGCCATTCAGGAACTCGATGTACAACTACGGGCCGAGACGGCGAAGGGCGCACAATCGCTCGAACAGGAGCGGCAGAAAACGGCCACACTCGCGCAGGAAGTCGCGGCCGCGCGGCAAGAGCTGACCACGAGTACGGCTCGGCATCGTCAAGCGCTGGAGGAGGAAAGCGCCCGCGGTGTCGCATTGGCGAGCGAGCTCGCGGCCGCGCGGCGCGAAATCGAGGTGCAGGCCGCGCTATTGCGCAAGGCGAGCGACGAAACAGCGCAGATCAAGCAGGCGGAGGCCGCGAACATTGCACAATCGCTCGAACAGGAGCGCCAGAAAACAGCCGCCTTCGCGCAGGAGGCCGAGGCCGCGCGACAAGAACTGACCACGGACAAGACGCAACATCGTCAAGCGCTCGACGACGAGCGCTCACGCAGCGCGGCACTGGCAAGCGAGCTTGCGATGGCACGGCGCGAAATCGAGACGCAGGTGGCGCAACTGCGCGACGCCAGCGACGAAACAAGGCAGCCCAAGCAGGCGGCGGAGAGCGCCATCCTGCAGCAAGAGCGCGACAAGTCCGAGGTAATAGCACGCGATCGCGAGCCCGTCCGGCGTACGATCGACAACCGCGTTACGTCCGAGCTTGCCAACAGCCCAATTTCCAGGGCAGCACAAGCGGTAGAGCTTGCTGCGATGGTGCAGCCCGTGGCCGCAGAAGCGCAAGCCAGTCCCGAGGCGAAGCGGCTCATCGCGCGCGCCAGCGCACTCCTTGGCCAGGGAGATATCGGAGCGGCGCGGACCGTGCTCGAGCGCGCCGCGCAGACGGGTAGCGCGCAAGCAAGCTTCATGCTCGCAGAGACCTATGATCCCACCATTCTGTCCGCATGGGGAACATACGGAACGCGCGGCGAAGTGACGAAGGCGCGCGAGCTTTATGCAAGGGCGCATGCCGGCGGCATTCAGGAAGCGAAGAACCGGGTCGACGCATTGGATCAATGAGAGGATCGCAGCATGGCATTCGGGCGTCGGGCCTTACGGGCAATGGCCCGGAAAACGAATTTGACGCACAACGGAGCTCCCGGATGAGTACGGCTCCCAGATCGCGTTTCTTACTCGCGCTCGCGGTGGCGCCGGTCATTCTGGCGCTTCAGCCTGCCAACGTGGGCGCACAAGCGCTGAGCACGAATACGAGGGCGGAAAAAGACAAGATGAACTCATGGACCGTCGGCCTCGCGGGCGGTTTGCTCGAGGGTGCTCCCCTTCGCCTCGCAGCAGAGATGGCCCGCGTGGTCGACGACGGGCCGAATCTGCATGTCCTTCCGATCGTCACCCGGGGCGCAACGGACAATCTGAATTCACTGCTCTATCTGCGCGGCGTCGATGCGGCGATCATCAATTCCGACGCGCTGGAAGAGTACAAGATTCAGGTGCCGCAAATCCGGCGCCGAATCACCTACCTGCTCAATCTGTTCCCGTCGGAACTGCATATCTTTGTTCGGCCAGAGATCGAAAGCCTGCAGGATCTCGCCGGCAAGAAGGTCAATTTCAATACCCAGGGCACGGCGGCCGCTTATTCGGGACCGCTGATCTTCAGCCGTCTCGGCATCGACGCAGAAAAGATTTTCATTCCCCATCAGGTCGCGCTGGAGCAGATGCGCAGGGGCGAGATGGCGGCCGTGGTTTTCATCACATCGAAGCCGGTCGACGCATTCGTAAAGGGACAATGGGAGCCCGGCTTCAAGTTCCTTTCAGTCAAATACGAAAGCAAGTTCGAGGATTACTATCTTCCTGCCTCGTTGGAGGCGAGCGAATATCCGGGTCTGATCAAGCAAGGCGAACGTGTGCCTACAATTGCGGTGCCGACCGCTCTGGTCGCATTCAATTGGCCGGCACAAACAAACCGCTATCAGCGCGTCGCCCGCTTCGTCGATATCCTGTTCACCCGTATCGACAGACTGCAGGGACCGGGCTTCGACCAGAAATGGAAATCGATCAATCTGGCCGCGACAGTCCCCGGCCTCGACCGCTTTGCGGCGGTGCAGGAATGGCTGGATCGCCAGGTGCGCGCACCGCAGGCGTCGCGATGAAAGCGATCACCCTGTCCGTCGCATTCGAGGTCGCAAGCAGGCTGGCTTTCGCACAAGGTGCGGCCGATCCGATAGCGAATCTTCGCAACTGCTCCCTGATAGAGCGTGCAGAGCGGCCGGAATGCCTCAACAGGCAGTCGCGCGATATCGCGTCGTCGGATCGCTCAGCGCGGGACGGCGACAACTGGATCATCAGCGAGACCACCTCGCCGGTAAACTATGCGCCGTTGGTCGCCGCTACCGCATTTTCGCGTGGTGGCTCCGATAGCTTCTCCGGGATGCAGCTCTCCATTCACTGCCGCGGCGGCCGCACTGAGCTGGTGGTCTCGGGACCGGCTGTCGTCAGCGGCGGCGCCGATTACACCATATCCTACCGCATCAATGACGGTCAGCCGGTGCAACTTGCGGCGGGCTTGCCATCGTTCGGAACCGGCGCTGCGTTCACGGGCGATGTCGTACGCCTGCTGCAATCGCTCCCCGAGGAGGGGCACATCGCCGTCCGCATCTCCACCCGATCGGGTGCCACCCAGGACGGCGATTTCTTGCTCGGCGGATTGAACAAGGTGCGGGAGAAGCTGGCGGCGACGTGCAAATGGCCACACGCCGTTGCCAGGCCGGGAAACTAACGGTCGTTGAACTATCACGGGAGATGCACGATGAGAGCGATTGAGAACTCCGTCAGAACAGCGGTCGGCGTCGTAGCGTTGCTCCTGGTCGCGCTTCCGCCGGCGGAAGCCGCGGTGGAGCAGAAGCAACCGGTGAGGCAGACGTTGAAGCGATTTGTGGCCGCCAACAAGAAGCCGCACAACCTCGTCCTGCAGGTGAATGCGAACGACCCGGCAATGATAAATCTTGCGCTCAACAATGCGACGAACGTCGCGCAATACTACAAGGACCTCGGCGAAAAAGTAACGATCGAGGTCGTCACGTTCGGTCCCGGCCTGCATATGCTGCGCGACGACACCTCGCCGGTCAAGGCGCGGATCAAGTCGATCAAGGAGGCCAATCCGGCGATCTCCTTCAAGGCCTGCGGCAATACCCAGGAAAACATGCACAAGGCCGAGAACAAGGACATTCCCCTCATTCCCGAGGCGACAGTCGTGAAGTCCGGCGTCGTACGTGTCATGCAGTTGCAAGAGCAAGGCTGGTCATATGTGAAGCCCTGACACAGCGCGGCCGAATGTAGCGCACTTGCATTTCGGCTGGCCGGTCATCCCGGAGGCGCCGCTGCGGCGGCGAAGTGCTTGCGCTCGCGCAGGCGGGCGTTTGTCATCGGCCCCTTCCCTCGGCCGCTCGTTCGGCGAACTAACGACGCCGATCCCGTTTCTCCGCCAACGCCGCACCGTTCCCCACCGGTGCGCTCGCGCGCCCCGCAATCGCGGGCGACTTGACGCCCGTCAATATTCCAAAGCGCTGCAGCATTACTTTCCGACTGTCCTCCCTGTGCCTGCCGCCGCGCGGGCATTGCGGAGATGCTAGCGAGATGCCACCCGAGGAGACAGTCCATGCGGCTTTGGCTCTATGCCTTATCGCCATTCATGAGGCGGTTTCGGATAGCGCGCGCCCGAAAGATCAAACGCATATTCCCGGATATCGACAACCGTTCAATCGTCGACATCGGAGGCTCTCTTCATTATTGGCGGCACGTCAAATCGGAGATTCAGCCGAAGCAGATTACGATCTACAACATTGCCCTGGACAATCAGTTTGATGCCGCGACTGTCGGTGAGGCGCCGACCAACATCCAGGCAAGCGTCTATGACGGTAAGCACATTCCCGCGAGTGACAAGCAGATCGATGTGTTAATCTGCAACTCGGTGATCGAGCATGTCCCACCGAGTGAGCGGGTCGGTCTGGCCCGCGAGATCGTACGCGTCGCCAGAAACTATGTGATCCAAACGCCCGCAAAGGTGTTCCCGCTCGAGCCACACTTCATAATGCCGTTCTTGCATTGGCTGCCCCGGCGCATAGGACGTGCCGTGGTGAAGTTCTCGCCATTTGGGCTGATTCACCGAGACCCGGCTCTTACGCAAAGCTTCTTCGACGAAGTCAACATCTTGTCCGCAAATGAGTTCAGAACGCTGTTTCCCGAAGGCGAGTTCGTCGTGGAGCGCTTCTTGTTCATCCCGAAATCATACCTGATTATCAACCGGGCGTGAGTCGATGTCATCTTTGACGCTTGATGCGACGGCAGGGTCCGGAAGTGCAGTCGCGAAGCGGAGCGGCGGCCCCTTCTTTTCAGTGTTGTGCAGCGCGTTGGTTGTACAGAGCCTCTTCACCTTCCTCTATCATCTGTCGGGTTCGTCAACATTCTACGCAATAAGCAACACCGTTGCGATTGTGTTCATTGGATATGCCCTGGTCGTCGTTCTCCGATCGGAATACGAAGGCTCGGCAAGCAGGGCGTTTCTGGTGGTATCGGTGGTGGCAACTTTCCTGAGTGTCATTTGCAATCTTCCGAACGTTTCAATGACGGACGTGCTGAAGTACCTGTCCCTCTACATCTTCTATGCCGCCGGCCGTTGCAGCAGAACCCCGTTTCGCTCGGTAGAGTTGTACTGCCTCTACGCCCTGGCGGCTTTGCCGGTGGCATTCATGGCGGCAGGTACCAGCAAGATCTGGGACGTCGACGCCTTCGGATATTTTCCCAACGCCAACATCGCGGTCTTGCATTTCTGTGCGTTGCTGTTTGCCGCAGTGCCGGTTTACGGAAATCAAGTCATTCTCCTGCAGCTTCTGAATGCCGCGCTCATGAACAAGATCGGCGCCATTGTGGCGACGGTGATCGCGATCTTCATGTGGGTCGCCTTTCCGCTGCGAAAGGAATCGATCATATCGGGAGCTGTCATCCTCACCCTTGGCGTGATCGCGTTTCTGTTCGGGGCTTTCGATCGAGCCATTATCGCTTTCGACGGCTTGCTATTCGCGCTCAGCCTCGATCCACGGTCCGTGACTTTGATGTCATACCAAGAGCTAGTGCAGCTCACAGGTTCGACCGACCTTTCAGGATTCTTCCGCCTGATCCATTGGACGAACATTTGGGAACTTTATTCCGGCGGCAGCATAGGGACGTGGATTTTCGGATACGGGCCTGGCGAAACTCCCGCACTGTCATACGCCGGGATGGTGCCGCACAATGATTATCTCCGGATTCTTGTCGAGTACGGCCCGCTCAATCTTGCGATATTCGTCTGCTTCCTCGCCTATGTACGAGCCGCGCTTACGATAGGAGCGGCAAAAATTCTGTTCGTTGTTCTCTGTATATACTTTTTCTCGGAAAATCTTCTGGACAGCTTTACGTCCATGACGCTCTTTTTTGCCTACGCGGGCCGCATGACTGCAGGTGGCACGCGGGACATCGGCACGACATTAGAACCGCGACTTGTCGCAATGATAGACCGCACACCTCCATAGCGGAGCACGACAACCACAGCAGTCATCATCATGCCCGTCCCGGTCGGCGCAAGCCGCGTGTGTTCGCCGCAATCGCACCTGGAAAATGGGAAGTTTGCTATTCTCGAGGATGACGCGAGTTGGGCTCTAAACGACGCGCGCGTGATCGGGCGTCGCCGCAACTTGTATTGCACCGGACCCCGCATGACGATGACATTTCTGATGCCAGTTCCAGGCCGTCCGCACCATGGTCGGAAGATCGGAGTATCGCGGCTCGAATCCGAGGACTTTTTTCGCTTTGGTTGGATCGGCAACAAGAACCGGCGGATCCCCGGGGCGACGGTCCCGGATGGTGTATGACGTACTCTTCCCTGTCTCAGCCAAAATCTGTCCCAGAATCTGTTTGACCGAATACCCTCGGCCCGTCCCGAGGTTGAAACATCCTCCCTCCCGTCCCGAGAGCAGATTATCCAGCGCCAGCACGTGAGCGCGAGCGAGATCGGTGACGTGGATGTAATCACGGATTGGCGTACCGTCGGGTGTATCGTAGTCGTCCCCATAGATCGCGAAGTCATTCAATTCGCCCTGTATGGCCATCAGCGCGCGGGGTATCAAATGTGTTTCCGGATCGTGGGCTTCGCCGATCTCTCCTGCCGGATCTGCGCCGCTCGCATTGAAGTATCGAAAGCAAATTGAGGACAATCCATAGCTGCGTTCGAAATCTGCCAGAATCTGCTCGACGATTGCTTTTGTCCGGCCGTAGGGGTTCACCGGTCGAGGAAAATCGGATTCGCTGATCAGGCCCTGGTACGTCTCGCCGTAGACGGCCCCGCTACTCGAAAAGACCAGCGTCTTGCACGCTGTCTGGCGCATCGCGCGCAGCAACGACAAGGTTCCTTCGACATTGTTGCAATAGTATTTTTCAGGGTCTCTGACGGACTCACCAACGAGGCTGGACGCAGCGAAATGCAATACCGCGATCGGCCCATGCTCCTCGATGCTGTTCGCCAGAAGTGACTGCTCCTTGATATCGCCCTCGACGACGGGTCCCCATTTGACGAAACTCCGATGCCCGGTCGAGAAATTGTCGAAGCAGACCGGTTCATACCCGGCCTCTGCGAGACCCTTACAGCAATGAGAGCCGATATAGCCCGCTCCGCCCACGACGAGAATGCGACCCTTTTCACTCATTGCCGTGAGCGCCGGTGGCGAGCGGGTCGGGATACGCGTCTGAATTCATGCACGTTTATGGTCGTCTGCCCTGTTGACGCCTGCGCCGGATTCGAACGCGTGAGCGCTGGGCTCGCTTTCGCATCGACGAGTTCATCATATGCCGCCGAGGTCTTTGCCGCGATCTCGTTCCAGTCATACCGATGGGCGCAGCCGCGCCTGATTGCCTCGCGCTCCGCCGGGCTCAATCTCAATTCGGCCAAGGCGGACATTTTGGCGCCTAGATCCGCGACGTCGCCCATTGGAAAAATATGAGAGGGATCGCTGACCACTTCCAAATTCGGAGGGATGTCGCTGACCAGAACGGGCACCCCGTAGCTGAGCGCCTCCAAAAGTACGATCGGCAGCCCTTCGTGCGACGAGGGCAGAACAAACATTCCCGCGTGAGCGTAGAGCTGGCGCAGAGATTCACCACTCTGAAACCCCGCCATGACGACGTTTTCCATCACCATCGCTTCCGACGCAAGGAGATCGGCGTACTTGTTCTTGTGATCAATCCGGCCAACGATTGCCAGCTTCCAGCCTTTTAGTCCGGCGTCGCGGAAAGCGCGCAAGAGGTCCATCTGCCGCTTCTCGGGAACAAGCCGGCCTACTGTCAAAACATATCGACCTGGCTCCAAACCCAGTTCCGCAATTTTGTCTTTCTGTGACGGCGGATCGGCAAAAACGACGCCGTTGGGAATGACCTCGCACGACTTGCCGTACTTGGCGGCGATCAGCTTCGCAATGCTGTGGCTGATGGCGATCCGTTTGTGCGCGAAACGCATCCCCAGTGTCTCGCCGAGGCGCAATACAGTGCGAGCCGCCCACCCCCATTTCTCGCGGTTGTAGTCTTCGCCGTGATGGGTGACGACAACTCGTAAGCCGAGAATGCGAAGCACGGGTGTAACGAGAGCCGGGCCAATGCCCTGGATGTGCACGATTTGCGGTCTGCGAACTCCTGCCACCACCGCGCAGATCAGCGAGTGCAGCAAGGTCTCGAAATAGGTGCTGCGCACGGTCCACAGCCGAAGCAACCGCACGCCCTTCCATTCCTTGCTGCGTTGTGGATCAACATACGGTGAACGCACACAGGCAGTTACGCGATGCCCCACCTTTCAACGTTCGTGTCAGCTCAATCATGGGCCGCGGCAAACATCGACACGCCGAGTTCGCGTTTGCTTCGGGCGAAATGAAACAACTACAATTCCGGCGATTTCTAGCAGCGACACTGTCGAACGGCATCGATGTGTCCCTCGAAGGCGCCGTCCACTTCGTTTTTATGGATTGGCGTCACATTGATGACCTGATCGAAGCCGGTCGGCTGTGCAATCGATCGCGCAGACCTATGATGGCATCGTTTTGGACGTTAAGCGGCGACGCCCCATCGGGGTCATGCGTCACAAGCCCGATACTACATCAGGATGGTCAAAGAGATGGGGTGACAATGACGAGGAGCTGCTCGAGTTTTCTATTATCCGTTTGGGCGAGGATGGCGTAGCAAAAGCAGAGTACAACTCCGCTTTCGGCCTAAGTGCCTTTGCAGATGGTATTTTTGGCGTCAATAATAGAGTTATTGTATTCGGAAGCTTGGGAGGCAGACCGGCGATCACGCAACCTCGCGAGGATCTCCGACAGCGCTAAGCAGCCCCTAGGCAGTTTCCTGAAAGCCATTTCCCTTTCCTCTTTGGACGCGCGACCAATCCGGCTACTTACCGAAATTGCAAAAGGCTCCAGCAGGTAACCGGGAGGGCGATCAGGAACGGAATTTTCGAGGCCGGAAACGGACGCTCTAAAAGCCCCACAGAAACTCTGACCTGCCGCCGGGACCATAAACGCAGGTCATAAGATCGCAGAAAATGAACTGGGCCGCGAAATTCAGAGACCTCGGGTTGAATCCAAACTGAGAAGTCAGTCTCCGTAAATACAGCTGTCCCGATAGCTGCCCGCCGCACGTCCCTACACGTCTCACATTGTCGCCGCGAGGAACGGGACTTTCGACGCCGGAGACAGACCGGCCAAAAGCACCCCGGAGACAGTCTCTCAATGTGGAGACGACGAATGAGCCAGCACGGATCACGGAAAATGGCCGCAAAAGCGGCCTTCCTGCTTGCGGCCTTCGACATCCAGGTTTCTTAGGACTGGGTGGTGGGCGCACCAGGGCTCGAACCTGGGACCCGCTGATTAAGAGTCAGCTGCTCTACCAACTGAGCTATGCGCCCGGAAAACTTTCGATCGGGAAAGCCTTTGCAAGGCCGGTCGTTTAGCAAAGCGACCCCGCGATGTCCAGCAAAACGGGCGGATTTTTCCCCTGCCCGGCGCCTGCGCCGAGGCAAAAAAGCCGCCGGATTCCGGCGGCTTAGCTGCTGCGCACGCCGAGCGCGCGGGCAAGGCCCTCAGAGCCGCTCGCCGCGGCCGCCGTCGCCATCCCCGTCACGGCCCATGCCGCGTTCCATCCAGCGATGGCGCCAGCCTTCGCCGCCGCCGAACCGGCCGTGATGGGTGAGCATCGTGAGCCGCCGCTTCTGGCCCTCGTCGAGCGTCTTGTAGAGCGGATCGGCCGCATCGGCGATCTTCTTCAGCGCGGCGGCCGAAGCCGCCATGTTGTCGGCGCGCTCGCGCAGCCGCGCGACCGGATCATCCGGCGTCTGCTGGCCGTTGGCGCTGTCCTTGCGCATTGTCCTGCGCCTTCATCCGCGCATTGGCGCGATCGATCCTGAGCTTGGCGAAATCGCGCACCGCGGCCTCGACCGGCGGCCACAGCTTTTCCTGATCGGCGTTGAGCTTCAGCCCGGCATGCACGGCGGCGATCCGCGCATCGACGAAGGCGGCCCGGTCCTCCGGGTTCATCCGCATATGGTGCATATGGTCGTGGAACCAGGGACGATACTGGGCATAGACCGCGGTCGTGCCGGCGATCGCAAGGACGGCGACAGCGGCGATGGCGAACCTTCTCATGTGAACCTCCTCGGCAGGTTGGCCGTGAGGATGAGCGCGACGAGACATGCAATCAACTTACAGTTTGGACAGAGAGCGCTTCCTTACCAAGATGTAATCCGAGATTAATCAAGATGAACGATTTCAGCTAACCTTTCAGATCATGCCGAGCAGCCTCGGCAGCCACAGCGAAATCTCCGGCACGTAGGTGATCAGCCCGAGAAACACCAGCATCGCGCACAGCCATGGCAGCACCGCGATGGTGATCTCGCTGATCCCCATCTTGGCGATACTCGAGGCGATATAGAGATTGAGCCCGACCGGCGGATGGCACAGCCCGACCTCGGTGTTGACGATCATCAGGACGCCGAGATGCACCGGGATTGACGCCGAGCTTGGTCGCGAGCGGATAGAGGATCGGCGCCATGATCAGCAGGATCGACGACGGGTCCATCACGTTGCCGGCCGCGAGCAGGATCACGTTGACGACCAAGCAGGAACACCCAGACCGAGAAATTCTTGTCGATGATCCAGGCCGCCATCGCCTGCGGGATCTGCTCATGCGTCATCAGGAACGAGAACAGCACCGCATTGGTGATGATGTAGAGCAGCATCGAGCTCATGCTCGCGGCCTGCAGCAGCACCTTGGGCACGTCGACGAGCCTCAGCTCCTTGTAGACGAACACGGTGATGAAGAAGGCATAGACCGCGGCGCAGGCGGCGGCCTCGGTCGGCGTGAAGATGCCGCCATAGATGCCGCCGAGCACGATGCCGATCAGCAAGCAGGCCCCACAGGCTTTCGCGGAACGCCTTGAACTGCTGGCCGATCGTCGCCTTCTTCATCCTCGGATAGCCGTTGCGCCAGGCGACGAACCAGGTCACCGCGGCGAGCATCAGCGCGAGGATGACGCCGGGCACGATGCCGGCCATGAACAGCGCGCCGATCGAGGTGTTGGTGGAGACGCCGTACAGCACCAGGATGATCGAGGGCGGCACCAGGATGCCGAGCGCGCCCGAGGTCGAGATCACGCCGACGCCGAAGCGGCGCGGATAGCCGTATTCGACCATCGCCGGCATCATGATCGAGCCGATCGCGACCACGGTCGCGACGCTCGAGCCCGAGATCGCCGCGAACATCGCGCAGGCCGCGACGCCGGCGAGGCCGAGGCCGCCCGGCAGATGCCCGACCAGCGAGGTCGTGAACGCGATCATCCGTCGCGCCACGCCGCCGCGGGTCAGGAACGTGCCGGCGAGGATGAAGAACGGGATCGCCATGATGCCGAAATTGTCGAGGCCGGAAAACAATTTCAGGCCGACGCTCTCGATCGGCACTTCCGTCATCGTGAACAGGAACATCAGCACGGTGAGGCCGAGCGAAATCGAGATCGGCATGCCCGTCAGCATCAGCGCAAACAGCAGCCCGAAGATCAGCAGCGCGCTCATCACGCTTCTCCGAGCGCGATCGGCGCGGTCTTGGAGGTCTCGATGCCCTCGACATGGGCCTGGTCATGATGCGGCAGCTCGCCGGTCCAGTAATAGGCCCACATCACCTGCAGGAAGCGGAAGCACATCAGATAGGAGCCGAGCGGGATGCAGGCGTAGACGATCCAGCTCGGAATCTCGAGGTCGGGCGAGACCTGGTCGGTGTGCATCAGCTCGAAGACGAACTTGGCGCCCATGGTGCCGACGATCGCGGTGAACAGCGCGCCGCCGAACAGGCCGAACAGGATGACCCATTTGCGCGGACCTTCCTTGAGGCGGTTGATCAGCACGTCGACGCCGACATGGATGCCGGTCCGCACGCCATAGGCGGCGCCGAACTTCGCCATCCAGATGAACATGTAGATGCAGAGTTCCTGCGACCAGGCGAGGTTGATCCCGAACAGATAGGGATAGAGGACGGGCACATCGACCAGGTAGCGATGGACGACCGTGATGAAGGTGATCACCGTCGCAGCGCCCATCAGGCTCGCGATGATGATCTCCTCAAGCCGGTCGAGAATGCGCAAGAACATCAGGTCCCGTCCCCATTGACGGTTCGGGCGGCCCACCGGCCGCCCGACGCTTATCGCTCCCTCGCGAGCCGCGGCAGGCGGCACGCGATCGACGTGCTCAGTTCATCGGACCGCGGCCGGTCTCCTTCAGGAACTCGTCGATCAGGGGCTGGCCGACCCGCGAGGCGACGTCCTTGTAGACCGGCATCATCGCCTTGCGCATCGCCTCGTCCTGCTCCGGCGTCAGCGTGATGATCTCGGTCTTGCCGCTCTTCTTGATCAGCTCCAGCGCGTCGTCGTTTTCCTTCTGCGACTGGCTGTTGCCGAACTCGGTGGCTTCCTTCATCGCCTTTTCGAGCTGCGGACGGACGTCCGCCGGCAGGCCGTCCCAGAACTTCTTGTTCACGACCACGACGTAGCCGATGTAGCCGTGATTGGTGACGGTCGCGTACTTCTGCACCTCATGCATTTTCTGGGTGTAGATGTTCGACCAGGTGTTCTCCTGGCCGTCGACCACGCCGGTCTGCAGCGCCTGATAGACGTCGGAGAACGCCATCACCTGCGGGATCGAGCCGAGCGTGCGGAACTGCGCTTCCAGCACCTTCGAGGACTGGATGCGGAACTTCAGGCCCTTGTAGTCGGCGGGCGCGAGCAGCTTCTTGTTGGCGCTCATCTGCTTGAAGCCGTTGTCCCAATAGGCAAGACCGGTCATGCCCTTGGAATCGAGCAGCTTGAGCAGCTTGGTGCCGAGCGGGCCGTCGGTGACCTTCCGCAGCGTCTTCAGGTCGGGAAGGATGTAAGGCAGGTCGAACACCTCGAATTCCCTGATCCCGATCGGGCCGAATTTCGAGTTCGACGGCGCCAGCATCTGCACCGCGCCGAGCTGGAGCGCTTCCAGCTCTTCCTTGTCCTTGTAGAGGGTCGAGTTCGGATAGACCTCAACCTTGACCTTGCCGTTGGTGTACTTCTCGGCGAGTTCCTTGAACTTGTCGGCGGCCTTGCCCTTCGGCGTATCGGCGGCCACCACGTGGCTGAACTTGATGACGACAGGCTGATCGGCGGCCGAAGCCGGGCCGGCGAACGCCAGCGCCGCGATCGATGCCGCGGCCAGAATGATGTTACGCATGTTTCCTCCCGCGCTTTTGGGGAGCGCGCGAACATCTCGCCGCCCCCGTGTCTACAACCTGCGGCATCCAATACAGAGGCGCAGGCTGGAACGCTATTGCCCCTTTAGCAGGGGCTTATGCGTCGTTGTTGCAGCGCAATATGGACACTCGTCATGTGAGCGAAGCGAGCGATCCAGTCTTCCGACGAAGGCAATCGCGATTCATCCGTCGCGGCAGCCTGCATCGGGCGCGATCGCGTTCGGCTTCGCTCGCAATGACGAACGAGCGTTCACCCGCCGCCGCCGTCGACACGGTGTCGCGCTGGCGCTTCATGACGATCTTGTTGAGCGCGCCGAGATAGGCTTTCGCGGACGCCACCAGCGTATCCGGATCCGCCGCGCGCGCCGTCATCGAGCGGCCCTCATGGGCGAGACGGACCGACACCTCGGCCTGCGCGTCGGTGCCCTGGGTCACCGCGTGCACCTGGTACAGTTCGAGCTTGGCCTCGTGCGGCACCAGCGCCTTGATGCAGTTGAACACCGCATCGACCGGTCCGTTGCCTTCGGCCTCCTCGATCCTGATCTGGCCGTCGACGTCGAGCTTCATGGTGGCGCGCTGCGGGCCGTGAGTGCCGGCGATCACCGTCAGCGAGGTCAGCTTGATGCGGTCGTGCGACGCCGCCATCTCCTCATCGACCAGCGCCTCGATGTCCTCGTCGTAGATGTCCTTCTTGCGGTCGGCGAGCGCCTTCATCCGCGTGAAGGCGTCTTCCAGCTGGTTGGCGCCGAGCTTGTAGCCCATCTCCTCCAGCTTGTGCACGAAGGCATGGCGGCCGGAATGCTTGCCGAGCACCAGCGACGACTGCTTCAGGCCGACCATCTCGGGCTTCATGATCTCGTAGGTCGAGGCATCCTTCAGCACGCCGTCCTGATGGATGCCGCTCTCATGCGCGAACGCGTTGCGGCCGACGATCGCCTTGTTGTACTGCACCGGGAACGAGGTCGCCGCCGACACCAGCTTGGAGGCGCGGGTCAGCTGCGTGGTGTCGATCTTGTTCCACCACGGAAACACGTCGTTGCGGACGTTGATCGCCATCACGATCTCTTCCAGCGCGGCGTTGCCGGCGCGCTCGCCGATGCCGTTGACGGTGCATTCGACCTGGCGCGCGCCGCCGGCGATGCCGGCCAGCGAATTCGCGACCCCCATGCCGAGGTCGTTATGGCAATGCACGGAGAACACCGCCTTGTCGGAATTCGGCACCCGCTCGATCAGCGTGCGCATGAAGCGCTCATATTCCTCGGGCGTGGTGTAGCCGACGGTGTCGGGAATATTGACGGTGGTGGCGCCGGCCTTGATCACGGCCTCGACGATGCGGCAGAGATAGTCCATCTCGCTGCGGGTCGCGTCTTCGGCCGACCATTCGACGTCGTCGATCTGGTTGCGGGCGCGGGTGACGTTGGCGATCGAGAGCTCCATCACCTGCTCCGGCGTCATGTTCAGCTTGACGCGCATGTGCAGCGGCGAGGTCGCGATCACGGTGTGGACGCGGCCGCGCCTGGCGAATTTCACCGCTTCGGCGCAGCGATCGATGTCCTTCGGGTTGGCGCGCGACAGGCCGGCGATCACGGCGTTCTTGGAGCGGCGGGCGATCTCGCTCACCGCCTGGAAGTCGCCTTCGGAGGTGATGGGGAAGCCGGCCTCGATGACGTCGACGCCCATGTCGTCGAGCATCTCGGCGACCTCGATCTTCTCCTCGAAGGTCATGGTGGCGCCGGGGCACTGCTCGCCGTCGCGCAAGGTGGTGTCGAAAATGATGACGCGGTCCTTTTCGGACTTGTTGGCGGTGGTCATTGCAAAAATTCCTTTTGGGTGATGCGCCGTCTCTTTGGGGGCGCTGAGGGTTCCGGTGATCTCACACAACCCCTGAGTGCCCAGGCGCAAACGCCCAGTCGGCCCTCAGGGGCAGATAAGAAGCAGGAGCCCGAAGAAGCCGGGTGGGCGCCGACGCAGCGGAAATCGCAGGCGGCGGCTTCTGCCCCGACCCGAACTCCCGACATATCGCTGCGAATCAGCATGCCAAACCCTTGGATGACGCGGAAATCCTCGGCCAAAACCGTTGACGCTTGGTTGCCGAGAGGCGCGCCGTGGCGGTCTTTCTAGACGAGAAAGCCGAGCGGCCGCAATGGCAAAAGATGGTCAGGATGGGTGACCCATAATACGCGACTGGATTGCTGTTAATTTCAATCAACGGCAGAGTGCCTCCCAAATTAGGCCGCCTGTAAAAGCGCCCACGATTTCCACGCAAAAGAAGGGAGAGCCTAACCGCTAGGAGGCTCGGCGTTGATGGGATTGGCGCTGCTTTTGAGCGCGCCTTCGAGCGGACTGTTGTTCCAGAGCCTCCAGATCGAAAAACAAAACTTGCTTCCTGAACATCTCGAAGGACGCGTCGTACTTGTCATCCTTCATTAGAAATCTCTTGAACACGTAGGCGCAGAAATCCGCGAGTATCATTGGATTGGAAGGTCGCTTAGCCTGAAAGAGCGGGTCTTCCTGTATTTTGCGGAATGGGAAGTGGACCGAACTCCTTGGCGTCCAATATCTTCTCAATTTTCTTTTCCTGATGATACCGCTGCACGTCGGTTATCATCTTCTTGGCCCTGTCGTTGTTTTCGACCACTAGAACACAATTTTCGTTTTTGGGACGCAATCTCAGCCAATGCTCAACCATCATGGCGCAATTGATGAATGTCGATACGTGCGCTGCCACATTTTTCTGATCTTCAGTCCAGTCGGCAGGAATATCGAAAGATCGTGGGAACTCGGCACGATGAACCCAGCCGAGACCAACGGGCAGATCAAATTTCCTGATAATTTCTAGGATCGCGTTGGCCAGGTCTAATCGCCGCGCCACAGTCGAGGCGGGGTGGCTTCGTTAAATCATAAATTCTGTGTTTCGGAAAGAGAAATATTTTTGCGTGGGGCGCTTGACGCGTCGGGCAAAACAGGCGGTGACTTTTTGGGTATTTCGTGCGTCGTGCTGCGCCGGCAACATTTCGATCAAATCGCAGGCGCAACCACATCCGGACGGAGGCGATGGCCGTTTCCGCGCCGGAAGAAGGCGCTGATCGGAAAAATCCGATTTCCAGTTCGCACCCGAAAGCGGACCAAGTCCGCCGTCACGGTATGTCCGAGACGTGCCGCAAGCAAACTCGTTGGCTGGGCAATGCCCGGAGCGGTTCCTGGCGTCCGGTAGCCGACACAAGAGCGGTCGACCCTTTCAACACGTCCAAGAAAGGAACCAGCCGGCACTGGAGGCTTTAACTGATAATCAGAGATCGTGAACGGCTATGTTTTCCGCGGCCTCCGTCATCGCAATCGCCTTTGCGCTCAGCCTGCTGGTGGCTATGACCAGTTTCGGTGTTGCGCAGATCGAGGCTGCGCATCCGCCGGCTGGTCAGTTTATTGAGATAGGGGACGTCAGGCTGCACGTCGCCGAGCTCGGTCTTGCGCGCGGAAGCCAAGGCGCTGAGCCCGCCGTCGTTTTGATCCACGGCGCAAGCGGAAATATGGAAGACATGCGGCTCGCGCTCGGCGCGAAACTCGCAAAGTCGCATCGCGTCATACTGATCGATCGCCCGGGCCACGGTTGGAGCTCGCGGCCGGTGGGTGACGCTTATGCTTCGCCCGCGTATCAGGCGAGATTGGTCGCAGAGGCTCTTCGGCGACTAGCGGTCAGGCGCGCAATCCTGGTGGGCCACTCTTGGGGTGGTGCGTTAGCGACCGCCTACGCCATTGCGTTCCCCGACCGCACGGCCGGTCTCGTCCTGCTGTCCGCGGTTACCCACCCCTGGGCCGCCGATCCCGGGTGGTACAACAACCTCGCCTCGTTGCGTGGCATTGGCCCGGTCTTTGTGCAGACGCTAGTCTATCCGTTGGGGTCGCTCCTCATTGGCGGCGTGTCGCGCAGCGTGTTCGAACCCCAGATCGAGCCCCCTGACTACGTGCGGCGGGCCGCCATTCGGCTTGTGCTGCGTCCGAAGACCTTCTTTGCGAACGCGCGCGACCTTGCCCTGCTCACCGATTTCATCACCGCCCAGGTGCCGAGCTACGTCAAGTTGGGCTCGCCGACCATCATCATCACCGGCGACTGCGATCCCTTGGTGTCGCCAAAAATAAATGCATGCGCACTCGCTGCAACATTACCGCGTGCCAAGCTGGTCATTCTCAAAGGCATTGGGCACATGCCGCACCATGCGGCTCCTGAAGCCGTGGTAGCAGCCATAGATGAACTCGCGCCGCGCATACCGAGTGAAATGAGGCTAGCGCGCTCTGAGCAACCTGTCGCGAGTTGGCAATAGTGGCCCATGTCTGTTCCGGGGTCAGAAGGCGACATCGGCCAGACCACGTCCGTTTTACCCCCAGGAATGGACATCAGCGATGCAGGTCGCCATGTCCGCTTCGTGCCACAAGCGGTCATTTCTCAGCAGGTCACTTAACTAAGCGGTGGCATCCGATGACGGTGAAGCGGGCGGTCGCGGTGACCGTCTGACGCATTGCTGACGTATAAAACCGGCCGCAGGGGCCGGGCTGAACCAAAGTCTGTTGCGCGAGAGGAGAAAACTACCTTTCCCGTGGCGGCGGCTAGGACCACCTCGGCAAGCGGTTCTCAATCGCACAAGAACCAGGCCCGCCGCAAAATCGGTGACGGAGGGCGACGGCACCGCGGTTCGTCTGTCAGCCCCCGGGGCTGTCCGTCATGATGTAGCCCATCAGGTCGCCCACGTTGTGCTCCAAATCCCGGATGATGTTTTTTACGACGTCTCCGATCGAGATCACGCCTACGACCTTGCCCGCATCCAGCACTGGCAGATGGCGAAAGCCGCGCTCAGCCATCATTGCCATGCAGTCTTTCAGCTGATCGTCCGGCTTGACCGTCACCGGGTTGCCCGTCATCACCTGGCCCACCGGCGTCTGCTTCGCATCGAGCCCGGGCAGCAGCACTTTGATCGCGCAGTCACCCTGGGTCACGATACCGACCAGCACGTCGTCGTCGATGACCAGCACCGACCGGACCCGGTTTTCGCGCATCTGGCGCAATGCTTCGACGACCATGTCGCCGGAACGAACATGGATCAGGGAGCCACTCTTCTGGGCCAGAGCGCTTTTTACTGTGCTCATCGATTCCCTCTCGAGGGGCCCTGTCCTGCCCAGCCTTGCTGGCCGCATTGAAGGTTAGTCGAAATATCTTGGCTTGTCAGCACCGCGCCGATGTCGCCGGCGAAGCCCCATGAGAGGTCTGCTCGGGTCATTAGCGGACTTCGGGGATGATCCCCGGCGAGTCCGCTTCAGGTCCACTTGCGGACATTCTCGGCTTGAGGCGGCTTCGCGCCACGGCTTTTTTGGTGTTTTGTCGCATTTGAACTCGAATGGATGTGGCCGGGGTTCGCTTTGGTCGAGCACCGCGCTCGCGAAGCGCTGCGCCGCGGCGAAAAATCGCGTCTACTCGATGACGCTGTCGGCACGAGCCAGGAATGTCGGGGGCACCTCGATCCCGAGCGAACGCGCGGCTTGCAGGTTGATGGTCAGCTCGAATTTGGTCGCTTGCAACACGGGTAGATCGGCGGGCTTGGCACCTTTCAGGATACTGCCGACATAGACGCCGACTTGCCGGAACACGTCTGGAATGCTGGTCCCGTAACTCATCAGCAATCCATCCGCGACAGAGTAGCTCACAAAGTCGCTGGCCGGTATTCGGCCGCGTCCTGCAAGCGTGGCCAATTGCAGGTGCTGACTTGCGAAGTAACCGTCGGGCGAAATGAACAGAGCATCCGCCTGCGCCCTGGCAATTGCGGCGAACGCGAAATCGATCTCAGCCGTGGTGCTGGCTTTGAAGAAGACTAGCTGCAAGCCGAGACCGGGAGCAGCTTCCTTCAGGGCCTTCGAGGTTGCCTCTGCGCTTGTAACGTTGGCCGGGTTGATCAGCACTGCCAAACGCTTCGCTTTGGGCAGGAGTTCACGCATGAGACCCAGCCGCTTGGAATCGATCTCGCTGGCGAAAAAATTGATTCCGGTCACATTGGCGCCGGGCTGCGCAAGGCTCGCGACCAGGCCGAGTGCCACCGGGTCCTCACCCACTCCGAACACAATCGGGATTGCCGAAGTGGCGGCTTTGGCCGCCAATGAGCTTGGGGTGCTGGCAGGCGTAGCAATCACCGCAACCTGGCGCCTGACAGCGTCGTCGAGGATCGCAGGAAGATTCTCGTAGTGACCATCCAGCCAGTGATATTCGACCGCGATCTCCTTGCCTTCCGTGAGCCCTGTTTGGCTCAGACCCTTTCGAAAGTCGGCCGTGAGAGCGGAAGCTGCCTCCGCGCTTCTGGCGTTGATGAGCGTAACCACCGGCAGTTTCGCCGTCGGCTGCTGCCCGCGCGCCGCGAACGGCCAAATTGCAGTTGCACTGCAGAAAAGTGCGATAAACTCTCGCCGCCTCATGAGCCGCTCCGCGCACCGACGAACTCAGCTTATCATAGTCGCGCACTCGTTTGCGCACTCCCTCAAGCTGACGTTGGCGGCGCTTTCGGCCGCGTCCAGATGGTCAACCATTCGATGGCCCGGCCCCCCGCACCCACAGCGAAAGGCTCGAACCAAAAGTTCTGGCCGAAAACGCCGACTTGGTTCATGATCCCGTCGCATACCCGGCCGACCGCCGGGATGCCACACAACCAAAAACAACCAGCACCTGCGGGGAAATGCCATCGAACACTGGATGAGGGAGGCAATGCCATGACTGCGACTGCAATCGTCAATGGTCCAATGTCGGAAGCCGATCATCAGGCGGCGCTGCGCCGCGCGGTGATCGCGAGCACGGTGGGGACCACCATCGAATGGTACGACTTCCTGATCTACAGCACGGTGACCGGCCTCGTCTTCAACAAGGTCTACTTCCCCGGTTCCGACCCATGGATCGGCACGCTGCAGGCGTTCGGCGTCTACTTCATCGGCTTCGTCGCCCGGCCGGTCGGGGCCGTGATCTTCGGCCATTACGGCGACCGCATCGGCCGCAAGGCGACACTGATCGTCACCCTGCTGATGACGGGCATCGCGACCGCCGCGGTCGGTCTCGTGCCCGGCTATGACAGGATCGGCATTTGGGGCGCGGTGATCCTCACCTTCCTGCGCCTGATCCAGGGCATCGGCGTCGGCGGCGAATGGGGCGGCTCGGTGCTGCTGGCGATGGAGTGGGCGCGGACCAACAAGAACCGCGGCTTCCTCACCTCATGGCCGCAATTCGGGGCGCCGGCCGGACTGTTCCTTGCCAATGTCGCGGTGCTGTTCTTCAGCTGGTACTCGGGCGATCAGTTCCTGACCTGGGGCTGGCGCATCCCGTTCCTGATGAGCATCATGATGGTGGCCGTCGGGCTGTGGATCCGCCTCGGCATCCTGGAGACGCCGGTGTTCCAGCGCCTCGTTGCCGAGAACAAGATCGAGCGCGCGCCGATCCTCGAAGTGCTCAAGCGCCAGCCGCGCGAAGTCATCCTGTCGGCGCTGCTGCGGATGGCCGAGCAGACCCCCGGCTACATCTTCAACGCCTTCGTGCTCACCTACGGCACGCTGGTGGTGGGAGCCTCCCGCGATCTCTTGCTCTCGGGCCTCGTCGCCATGACCGCGCTCGGCTTCGTCACGGCCCCGATCGCCGGCGCCCTGTCCGATCGCGTCGGCCGCAGGAAGGTCTACATTTTCGGCTGCGTGCTCGTTGCCGCGTTCACCTTCGTCTATTTCGCGATGCTCGATACCAAGGATCCGACAATCATCTTCATCGCCGTGGCGCTTTCGTTCATCCCGGTGATGATCATGTACGGTCCGGAAGCCGCGCTGATCGCGGAGGCGTTCACGCCGCGGCTGCGCTACAGCGGCGCCTCGATCGGCTACCAGCTCGCCTCGATCATCGCCGGTGGGCCGGCGCCGTTCATCTCGACCTGGCTGTTCTCGACCTACAAGTCCGCGACGCCGATCGGCATCTATGTCTGCGTCTGCGCAGCGATCAGCATCTGCTCAGCCTTGCTGCTTCCCGACCAGACCAACAAGGAGATTTCGCACGAGGCGAACTACGGCAACGCGTGAGCGGCGCGCGCCGAGCCGAGCCAAACAGGCAGTCCGCCGGCCTTGAAACGGCCGGCGGCAGAACCGGATTATTCGATGACTTCGTCAGCCAGCGTCAGCAAGTTGGAGGGGGCCTTGATGCCGAGCTGTCTTGCGGTCTTGAGATTGACCACCAGCCAGAATTTGCTCGCCTGCTCGATCGGCAGATCGCCCGGCTTTGCGCCCCGGATGATCTTGGCGGCATAGGCGCCGGCACGCCGAAAGCCGTCTAGGGGATCCTGGGAATAGGTCAGGAGCAGACCGGCCCGCGCCCAATCGGGATAAGGGCCAAATGTCGGCTTTCCCGTCGACAGAATACGCGGCATCACGAAGGAAATTTTATAAGTCAGAACTGGATCGCCGGAAATGTAGAATGCGTTGACACCATCACTCACAGCTCTTGCAAGTATTGCTTCTAGATCTTCGAGAGTAGGCTTGATCTCATAACTCTCGAAGCCGATCCCCAATTGCGCCGTAGCCTTGCGCAGCGCGGCTTCTTCGGACGTCTCGAGCCGCGCCACGCCGTAATCCGCAACCCCGATCATGCCGAGCCGCCGGATGTCCGGGGCCAGGTCCTTGAAAAAGCCAAGTCGCTTTGCCGTCAGGCTCTCCTCTCCGCCGATTGCATTCATCACGTTACCGGTGGCTGTCCCGCCCGGCCTCGTATAACTCTCGGCGAGTCCTACCGCGATCGGGTCGACGGCGATGGCGGTAAACACCAGCGGGGCGTCGGGTCGCAGCTTACGCACAGCGGCAACCGCATGGGCGGCGGCTACGAACACTCGAGGCTTCAAGGCGTCCAGCTCCTGGACGAGGCGAGGCAGCTGCGAAAAATCGCCGCTCGCAAAGCGTGCCTCAAGGACGTAGTCGCGACCTTCGACCAGCCCTTCGCCCTTCAGGCCATCAAGCGCTGCCGCCAATCTAGGTTTGAAAAATTCTTCAGTGCCTGGAAACAGCACCGCCACCAGTGGTAACTTCGCTTCCTTTTGGGCGCGCACCTGTATCGGCCATGCGATGACCGCGCTGCCTGCCGCTTGCAAAAACGCGCGTCGCCTCATATGAGCGCCGAAAGCTGCCGTCGGGTTCAAGGCTCAACGATGCCCGTTATGGCTCGCGCGCAGGAGCCGCCCCGGCATCGCGCCGGTATGCTCGCCGCGCTCGAAGATCGGAATGCCGGCCGCGATCGTCGCTTCATAGCCGTTGACCCGCTGCACGAAGCGCCGGCCGTTGGCCGGCATGTCGTGCACGAGCTCCGGCTTGTGCAACTGCAGCCGGTCGAAGTCGATCAGGTTGACGTCGGCGCGCATCCCCGGCGCCAGCCGGCCGCGGTCGGACATGCCGAAGAAGTCGGCGGTCTCGCTGGTTTGCCGCTTGACCAGTTGCTCGATCGGCAGACGCGGCCCGCGGCGGCGGTCGCGGCCCCAATGTGCCAGCATGAAACTCGGCAGGCCGGAATCCACGATCGAGGTGCAGTGCGCGCCGCCGTCGCTGAGGCCCAGGAGGCAGGCGGGATCGTTGAGCATCCGGTGGATCGGCTCGTGATCGCCGGTCACGTAATTCACCACCGGGAAGAACAGATACTGGTTCTGTTCGACGATGTAGTCGTAGGCGATTTCATCGGGCGTATGGTTGGTGCGCGCCGCGATCGCGGCGACGCTCTTTTCCGGACCCGGCTCGTAATCCGGCGGGTCGTCCATGGTGAAGAACTTGTCCCAGCGGCTGGTGACGAGCTGGCGGAACTGGGAGAGTTTTGCGACCTCGGCTTCGGACGGCTTCTCGGCGAGGATTTTCCGCCGCAGCTCCGGATCGAGCAGCCGCCTGCGCTGCTCCTCGATGGGCAGGTGTTCCAGCGTCTTGTAGGTTGGCCGCACCGTGAACGGATTGAGCGCGGTGCCGATCCCCATCATCACGCCGATCGGCCGGCCGGCGATCTGTGCCGTGAGCGGCAAGCCGTCGGCGCGCGCGGCATGCACCGCTTTCATCAGACGCTGCCACCGCTCCGGATCCTCGAACCGATCGGTGAGCAGGAACCAGACCGGACGGCCGGTTTCCTTGGCCTGCTTGCGCATCCAGCGCAGCTCATAATCCTCGTCGTCGAAGTCGCTGTTCATGCCGAAGGTGCCGCTGCCGAGCTCGCCGAGCGCTGACCCGATCCCAAGCAGCTCGTGATCGTCGGCATCGCGCGAGGCGACCAGCTCGCCGTCGGGCGTCTTGTGCGAATCCGTGCGCGAGGTGGTGAATCCGAACGCGCCTGATCGCATCGCCTCGAGCGTGATGCGCCGCATCTCGGCGATGTCGTCGGCCGTGGCTTTTTCCCGGCGGACGGCGCGATCGCCCATCACGTAGACGCGCATCGGCAAATGCGCGACTTGGGCGGCGATGTCGATGGCGCGCTCGCGGCGGTCCAGCGCATCCATGAAATCGGGAAAGGTCTCCCACTCCCAGGTCAGGCCCGCCGCCAGCACCGGGTTCGGGATTTCCTCGACCCCTTCCATCAGATCCATCAAGGCCTGGCGATGATGCTTCTTCACCGGCGCGAAACCGACGCCGCAATTCCCGAACAGCACCGTGGTCACGCCATGCCAGCACGAGGGCGCAAGCAGCGGATCCCACATCGCCTGGCCGTCGTAATGGGTGTGCACGTCGACCCAGCCGGGCGTCACCATCAGCCCGTTGGCATCGATCTCGCGCTTGCCCGGTCCCTGCTTGCCGCCGACCGCCGCGATCTTGCCGTCGGCAATGGCGACGTCGCCGGAAAAGGCGGCCTTGCCGGTGCCGTCCACAATCGTGCCGCCGCGAATAACGATGTCGTGCATGCCAGCCTCCCGTTCGCGCGCTTGATGCCGCGGACCCGTTTCGTTGCGGCGAGCCTACGCCAGTTCCCACGACACGAGAAGGCGGCGGCACCCGCAACAAACATGCGAAAGGGAATGTCAGATGCGCTTTATTGTCTGCGCATGATCTCCGCGCAAACGCGTTCATGACGGCGGGTGAGGATGGGGATGAGCCTCATTTAAGCCGATGGCCGCCGGCCGAGGCGATTTGCCCCGGCTCAACAATAGTCGACAGCCATTAACACGCAGTAGTAGTATCGGGACTGGCGCGGTGATGGTCAGAGGAGGATCGCATGCGAAAATCTCTAGTCGTCGCGTTTGCCGCCTGGTTGATCGGCTCTGCGAGCTTCGCGCCGGATGCACATGCTCAGGCCGCCGCTGGGGAAAAGGGAACGGTGAAAAAGACCACCCCCGGCTGTCCGTCCTATCGATACCTTAAAAATTTCCTGATCACCTTCTCGCTTGCTGGAAACGAGCAGGCACTAACCGCGTTTCAACGATACAATTGCGTGGCGTTGCATGGGGGAGAAACTGTCATCATAGGCCAGCGCCAGAATGATTGTGTATGTGTGAGGCGCCTCGATGATTCAGATTGCTATTGGGTGATGTCCGAGGACGTTGAAAGCGATGGCGGCTAGTGAAGCGGATTTGACGTTCGCTACCCTGATAGAAGCGGTCTCGAAGAGCGAACGTCAAATCCAAAGCTTCACTAGAATCAATATCTTCTAGTGGTCCTTTGATTCCAACATTCGCAAACGTGCCCGCTGCGATGGGGATGCGAATGTTGGAATCGGACCACTAGATCGCGCGTGGCGCGGCACCGATTCTGTCTTTCGGAAGATAGATAATTTTGCGAGAGACCATCAATTCGGCAGTGACTGCTTCCGAGCGTTGAGGAGCACCGAAATGGCGATTGTCTTCATCACGGGCAGCACCGACGGCCTCGGCCGCGCCGCCGCACAATCGCTTCTCGATGACGGCCACAAGGTCGTGCTGCACGCCCGTTCGGCGGAACGCACCGCGACGATCGCTGCCCTGGCTTCGCGTGCTGCCGGAGTTGTCGTCGGCGATCTCCGCAGCGCTGCCGAGACCAGACGCATTGCCGATCAGGTCAACGAAATCGGGCGCATGGATGCGATCATCCATAACGCCGGCGTCTACGCCGAGCGAGGGCGCGGGGCCACGCCCGAACGCCATGCCGGCATCCTCGCGGTCAATACCCTTGCGCCGTACACGCTGACGGCGTTGATCGCGCGTCCCGCTCGGCTGGTCTATCTCAGCAGCGGCTTGCATCGCGGAGGACAGGGTTCATTGGACGACCTCGACTGGACGAAGCGGCCATGGGATTCGGGCCGCGCCTACGCCGAAAGCAAGTTGCATGTCGTCGCACTCGTCTTTGCGCTGGCGCGGCGCTGGCCGCAGGTCTTGAGTAACGCGGTCGATCCCGGTTGGGTGCGCACCAGGATGGGCGGTCCGGGAGCGCCGGTCGACCTCGACACCGGACAACGCACCCAGCGCTGGCTGGCCGTGAGCAACGAACCAGCCGCCCTGGTCAGCGGTCGCTATTGGCATCACCTCCGGCAGGAGCAGCCGGCCAGTGAAGCGACCGGCCCGGAATTTCAGGACCAACTGGTTGCAAGATTGGCCGAGCTAACGGGCGTTGCGCTTCCCGAGGCGTGACGTCACCCGCGCTAGCAGCCCCGGCAGATGCCGGTGAAGTGGGAGACCTCGGGGCGGGCGCGCCGGCGAGACGGGGTCTTGCTCTTGGGCTCGATCGCATGCGCGCTGCTGATCGGCGATGAACCGCCGAGAGACGGCGGCGGCGTGACACTGCGTATGGGCGCCGTCTGGTACGAGTTGACCACGGGGGCCGGCGTGTTGCTGCGCAGCGCCGGCGCGCTCGCCGCATTCCCGATACCGCTGGGGTCCGAGAGGCTTCTGGGATTGGCAGGACCATAGGGCACGCCGCTGATCGGCGCATTGCCGGCGCCGGCCGATCCCGCGGGCGGGGTCAACTGGGCGAAGGCTTGCTCCGACAGGACAAGGCTGCCGAGCAAAGCGAGAACAACCGCCGTCATGCGGGACATCAGGCCACTCCGGAACCTTCAACGAAGATGTAAGACCCGCGTTCCCGCAAGCCAAGGGCGTTCGGCTCACTTTGCGCTTCGTGCGACAACTACGGCCTTCGCATTCTGCCGCGATGCCGCATCTATCCCGATCGGGTCGAGCCGCCTCGCGTCAATTGTCGAAATCGGTGTCGTTGCCCTGGGGCACCGGGGTGCCGGTCCGGAATTTCGCCCCGCGCGGTTCGCGCGGCGCCGCCCGCTCCGAGGGATCGCGGCCTACTTTCGGCTGCAGCGTGACGAGATCGATGAACACGTCGGCCTGGCGGCGCAATTCGTCCGCGACCATCGGCGGATGGCTCGCGATGCTCGAGATCACCGTCACGCGCACGCCGCGGCGCTGCACCGCCTCGACCAGCGAGCGGAAATCGCCGTCGCCGGAGAACAGGATCATCTCGTCGATATGTTCGGCAAGCTCCATGGCATCGACCGCGAGCTCGATATCCATGTTGCCCTTGACCTTGCGGCGGCCGGAAGAGTCGACGAATTCCTTGGTCGCCTTGGTGACGACGGTGAAGCCGTTATAGTCGAGCCAGTCGACCAGCGGGCGGATCGAGGAAAACTCCTGATCCTCGACCACGGCGGTGTAGTAGAAGGCCCGCAACAATTCGCCACGCGCCTGGAATTCGCGGAGCAGGCGCTTGTAGTCGATATCAAATCCAATCGTCTTGGCCGTCGAGTAAAGGTTTGCGCCATCGATAAACAACGCGATGCGGCTTTGTGATGCGGTCATCTATTTTTCCAAAAAGGCCCAAAGGGCTGACAAGCGACTGAGGCGAATGAAATCAATGATAGTACGTTTGTCGTAATCGGCGCCAGCATCGTTCACGTCGACCAGACCTACTCTTCGATTTCAGGGGTTTCCAATAATTTCTTTGCGATTGTATTCGAAAACCCCAACTACTTTGGGTGTTGCCGTTACGCATCACCCGTGTGTCTAACATTTGTTAACCCAAGATAATTTGCAGGAATCGTTGAACCTGCGCCATGGCAAAAATGACACATTTGAGGTTCGGACAGCTTCGTTGGGGACGATGACGGCGCAATTCCAGACTTTTGAAGCGATCGTGCGGAAGCGCCGGCGGACCTGGCGCTGGTATATTTGCACGGCCGAAGGCGACCTCGTCATGCTGGGGTCGGACTCTAGCAGGATCGGCGCGCGATATCAGGCCAACCGGGCGCTGTTCACGCTCCTGCTTCATTCGCCCTACAGGGCGAGCATGACGATCGCACCCGATATCTCGGATCTCGATCGTTTCGGCGAAGCTTCATCCAGCTAGCGCTTTTATCATCGGCCGCGTGAAGCGCTGCCGCCGCAATACCCGCCAAGCCGATGCCTCCGTTGGCAGGCGAGCTATCAGCAGGAAGTCGATCTGCACACGCTGTTCCAGGACGTCACGGAATATGTGGCGATAGCCAGCGTCCCCGAGCAAATCCGGCACCTGATCGACCGCGCCGTGCGCATCGCGCACAACAAGCGCGGCGTCACCTGCGTCATCCTGCCCGAACGACCTGCAGGAGCTCGACTACAAGGATCCGCCGCTTGCCCACGGCGCCACGCATACCGGCGTCGGCTATGCCGGTCCGGCCAAGCTTCCGGACGACGCGCTGCTTCGCAGCGCTGCGGACGTCCTGAACGCCGGCAGCAAGGTCGCCATGCTGGTCGGCGCCGGCGCGCTCGACGCGACCGATGAGGTGATCGAGGTTGCGCAACGCTTGCAGGCCGGCGTCGCCAAGGCGCTGCTCGGCAAGGCCGCGGTCCCGGACGATCTGCCGTTCGTCACCGGTTCGATCGGCCTGTTGGGAACGCGTCCGAGCTGGGACCTCATGCAGAATTGCGACACGTTCCTGATGGTGGGCTCCGCCTTCCCCTACAGCGAATTCCTGCCCAAGCCGGGCGCGGCGCGCGGCGTTCAGATCGATATCGACGGCAGCTCGCCTCAGCCTCCGCTATCCGATGGAGGTCAACATGGTCGGCGACAGCGCGACGACGTTGCGCGCCCTGTTGCCGCTCCTAAAACAGAAGAAGACTCGTCGTGGCGGCGCGGATATCGAGAAGGGCATGGCCGACTGGTGGGACACGTTGAAGGAACGCGCGATGAATGCGGCTGAGCCGCTGAACCCGCAGCGCGTGTTCTACGAATTGTCGCCGCGCCTGCCCGACAACGCGATCATCACGGCCGATTCCGGCTCCGTCGCCAACTGGTACGCGCGCGACCTCAAGATGCGACGCGGCATGAAGGCGTCGCTGTCGGGCGGCCTCGCCTCGCTCGGCGCCGGCACGCCTTATGCGGTGGCGGGCAAGATGGCCTATCCCGATCGCACCGTGATCGCCTGCATGGGCGACGGCGCGATTGCGGTGCGAAGGCCCGATCGGCAACGTTCGAGCGCAGGCGATGTTGGAACCAACGCCGACGTACCGCTTTTTCCCAAGCGCTGCTGTTGCTGTCGGATCGACTTCTGAATGGAGCGGGCGATGAAGATACTCTTGAATGCCGCTGTCGTGGTGCTCGCCGGCTCGACCCAGATTGCCTCTGCGCAGCCCGTGAGATGGCAGACCTACAACATCCCGGAGACGGGAACTTCCGTCGATATTCCTTCGTCGATCTTCACTGAACACATTGGACGACCGCCGCAAGGCGACGGCGAGTGGTTTCGGAGCGCCGACGGCCGCGCCGAACTTACGATACAGGCCGCGGCCATCGGTTCGAATGTTTCGCCTGCTGCGTTTCTCGCCCGTCAGCATCCGCCGGAGCAAATTCAATACAAGCGCATCACCCCGCGTTTTTTTGCCGTATCAGGCTATAAGGGCGACAAAATTTGGTACGACCGCTGCAATTTCTCGAACGGTTCCGTTCATTGCGTCATGATCAATTATCCTGCACAGGAGGAGCGGGCCTGGGACGGCATCGTCACCCGCATCAGCCTGTCACTGAGTGGCAAGTAAGCTGACGCAAGAGATCGGACCGCTCACTCCGTCGAATCGAAATCGTGTTCGCTGGCACTGAGCATCGCGGCCAGCGTGCGCAGGCCGTCGTCGAGTTGATCCATGGTCGGCGCCGCCAGCGCCAGCCGCACCGCGTTCGGCGCGTGGCCGGGCGTCGTGGCGAAGGTCGTCGAGGGCGTCAGCGCGATGTCGCGCCTCGCTGCGGCCGCGACAAAAGTCTGCGAGCGCCAGTGCGGCGGCAGCATCAGCCACAGATGATAGCATTTTCCGTTGGTCTGGATGTCGAATCCCGAAAGACGTTCGATCGCCAGTTTCTGCCGCGCGCGCGCGTCAACGCGCTTCAGCCGCGACAGCTCGGCGACGGTGCCGTCGCCCATCATCCGCTGCGCGGCTGCAAACGCAAATCCCGGCGCGGTCCATCCGCCCGAACGCACCGCGGCCATCACGGTTTCACGCAGCCGGCGCGGCGGCACGACGAAGCCAAGCGACAGGCCCGGCGCGACTTTCTTGGAGAGAGAATCGATGACGATGCATCTATCAGGCGCCAGCGCGGCCAGCGGCGCAATCTCATGATCGAGGAAGCCATAGACGTTGTCCTCGATGATCGGAAGGTCGAGCTTTTCAACGACGCGCAACAGATCCGCCCGGCGCGCGGGCGGCATGGTCATGCCCAGCGGATTCTGCACCACCGGCTGGATATAGATGGCCGAGAGATGGCCCTCGCGATGCACCTTTTGCACCGAGTCGGGGCGCACGCCGTCCTCGTCCATCGCGAGCGGCACCAGTGAAATCCCGAGCCGGGCGGCGATGCCCTTGATGAAGGGATACGTCAACGGCTCGACACCGCAGCGGCCGCCAGCCGGGACGACGCTGGCAAGCGCCGCCGCGATGCTCTGCCGCCCATTGCCGGTGAACACGAGTTGATCTGATGAAGGTGACCACGGCCCTTGCGACAAACAGGCGGCAGCAGCGCTGCGGACCGCGGGTGTTCCGACGCTGGCGGCTGGTCTCAGAGCGGATTCGAGCGCCGCAGCTGTCTGCAGACCGTCCAGGCTCTTTGCGATCAACGCGGTGTGGTCGGGACGCAAGGGATAGTTGAACTCGAGGTCGATCCGGATGCCGCTGGGCTCGCTCGGCGCCGTCACACCGCGCTGGGCCTCGCCCGAGATGAAGGTGCCCCGGCCGACTTCGCCGACGACGAGGCCGCGGCGCAGCAGCTCGGAATAGACGCGGCTCGCGGTCGAGACCGCGATCTTGCGCTCCCAGGCGAAATTGCGCTGCGGCGGCAGGCGGTCGCCGGCCTTGAGCGTGCCGTCGGCGATCTCGGCGGCGATGGTGTCGGCCAGCTTCAGATATTCGGATTGCGGCATTTATTGCTCCGAGATCAATGTTTCAATTGATCCGAGATTGTATCGGATCAATATGCCGATATCAACCGGATTGCACCGGGACATCACCAGGTTTTCCGCGGCCATTGAGCGAGCGGCCGGCGCGACCCCGTTTGCGCCGACGGCGCCGCATGGTCCGGAGCCAGCAACGGAGAGCGCAAATGTCTGCAACTTTTTCAGCCATCGCCCGGCCCGCGGGCGCGAAGCGGCCCGCTATAGTCTCCCGGATTTGTCTCGCCTGCTGGGACGCGGTGTCAGGCTATGTCGTCCGCCGCAGCGCAATCGCCACACTGCGCGAACTCGACGACCGCGCATTGCGCGACATCGGCATCGCGCGGAGCCAGATCGAAGCCGCGGTTCACGGCCTCATCGCCCTGCCCGACCGGGGGAGGATGTCATGACGATCTCCTCTCCGGCGGACCTGACGCTTGCGACGGTCCTGGTCGCCTTTGCCGGCGTCTTCCTGATCTGCTTCATGAAGGGCGCGTCGACAGCAGCGAAATTATTGTGGGACGGGATTTCCGGATATATGCCGTGATCGGGGATGTGATTCCAGCTCCGCTCTGCCATTCCGAAGGCCAGCAATCGATGACCAGGCCGGTCCCCGAGCGCTATCAGCATCTCCGCAGGTTCGCTTTCGGCGACGGTCCGGCGCTGGCCGATGAACTGCTCGACCTCGTGATGAAAGGCGTCAAGACCGCGACCTGCAGCACCGAGGACGAGCCGAACACCTCCTCACCCGGCGAACAGTGGATCGTGCTCGACAGTCGCGGCGACCCCCGCTGCGTGATCGAAACCACCGAGGTCACCTATCGGAAATTCGGCGAGGTCGATGCCGCGTTCGCGCATGACGAGGGCGAAGGCGACCGCAGCCTTGCCTACTGGCGTGATGCGCATCGCCGCTATTTCGGCCGGCTCGGACGGTTCAGCGAAGACATGACGCTGATGTGCGAACGCTTCCGGCTGATCGAGATCCTCAATGACGTGCCGTAGCAAGGGTGGGCAAAGCGGGTCACGTATGACAGTGTTTCCGCAAGCAGGCGGGAAGCGTGCCCACCATTCAAAGCAAAGTTGAAGTTGGTGGGCACGGCGCAAGGGCGCCTTTGCCCACCCTACGAAGCTACGAAGCCGCGCCCATCCGCGCCCGCAGCCTTGCGTCGAGCTCCGGCAGCAGCACGATGCCGTCCTGATCGCTGCCGGACGAATGCACCACGATCCAGGTGCACGGCTTGCCGCTTTCGTTGCTTGGCGCGTGCGGAATGTCGGGGCCGAGAAAACAGGTGTCACCCTTGTGGACCTCCACCCGCTTCTCGAGATCGTCGCCGTAATACACGGCACATTCGCCGTCGAGCAGATAGGCGATGGTCTCGATGCCCTCGTGGTAATGCGCTTTCGCAACCGCGCCCGGCGGCATCGGCAGCACGTTCATGCAGACTTTCCTTGCGCCGGCAGTCTCTGTCGATACGCCCGCGCCATAGGTGAAGCCCTGCTTGCCGACATAGGTCTGGCCCGGCTTGATGAGCGCGAAACCATCGCGCGCTGCTGCAGACATTTGTCCCTCCCTTTCGTGTCCCGGACGCGGCGCGGCATGGAATGACGCGACGCAGATCCGGGACCCACTATTACTCAAAATTTGATGGGCCCCGGATCAGCAGCGCACCGCGCGCGAGAACGTAGCAACTCATCAAACTTCGTGGCGCACTGCGCTGCATCCGGGGCACGTTACCGAAACGCCAGCCCCTTGAAATCGCCGGCGCCGCGCCATGCGCCGAGATAACGGAAATAGGCGCTCGGCCCCGCCGGATATCCGACGTTGAGCTTCGAAGCCAGTGTCGGCGCCTGTCCCTCATTGTTGTAATAGCCCGGCGTACAGTCGGGCGAGCCGATCAGGCGCGGCGGCGCGGTGAGCAAGAGATCGACCCAGGCCTGCTGCGCCTCCCTCGTCACCTCGATCTCGCGCGCGCTGTTGTCGATCGCGTGGCGCAGGATCGCAGCAATCGTGGCTGCCGCCTCCGTGAGA
The DNA here is from genome assembly GCA_963821965.1 of uncultured Alphaproteobacteria bacterium. Taxonomy (GTDB): domain Bacteria; phylum Pseudomonadota; class Alphaproteobacteria; order Rhizobiales; family Xanthobacteraceae; genus Bradyrhizobium. The sequence goes on along the minus strand of CAWGFY010000005.1, from coordinate 569,815 downwards.
TTGTGCGGGACATTGGAGATGAGATTGGCGCCCTGTGCCGGCTGGACGAAGAAGGCGTTGGGAAAGCCGTGCACATGCGTCCCGTGCAGCGACTTCATCCCCTCGCCCCACGCCTGCGACAGCCTTAATCCATCGCGCCCGACCAGATCGAAACCGGCGCGGCTCCGAAATTCGGTACCGACCTCGAAGCCCGACGCATAGATGATGCAGTCGACCTGATATTCGCGGCCCGCGACGACGAAGCCGTTTTCGGTGATCCGCTCCACGCCCTTGCCATCGGTGTCGACCAGCGTGGTCGTGGGGTTGTTGAACGCCTGCAGATAGGAGTCATGGAAGCACGGCCGCTTGCACAGTTGCCGGTACCAGGCTTTCAGCCGCCGCGCGGTCTCGCGGTCGGCGACGATGGAATCCACGCGCGCGCGGATTTCTTCCATCTTCTCGAAATCGGTGTCCTCGAAGGCAGCAAGCATCGCGGCCTGCGTCAGGTTCTCGCGCGGCAGATCCTTGAACTTGCTGCGGATGCGCCGCGACAGGTCGGTCCAGCCGTCCTGCACCAGGTCTTCGGCGGCGCCGCCGCCGGCCTGGTTGTCGGTGAAATTCTTCATCCAGCGCGCCTGCCAGCCCGGCGTGGCGATGCCTCCAAACCATTGGGGATCGATCGGCGCATTGGCCCGGATATCGACCGAGGACGGCGTTCGCTGCACGACATAAAGCCGGCCCGTGGTGCGCGCGAGATGCGGCACGGCCTGCACCGAGGTGGCGCCGGTGCCGATGATGGCGACACGCTTGTCGGCCAGCCTTGTCATCGGCGCGCCGGCTGCGTCGCCGCCGGTGTAATCGTAATCCCAGCGGCTGGTGTGGAAGGAATGGCCCTTGAAGGTCTCGATGCCGGGGATGCCCGGCAGCTTCGGCACGTGCAGCGGCCCGGTGCCGACGCCGATGTAGCTCGCGGTGAAACGATCGCCGCGATCGGTCGAGATCACCCAGCGCTTTCCACTCTCGTCCCATTCAAGACCGGTCACCTCGGTCTGAAACAGCGCATTGTCGTAGAGGGAGAATTTGCGGCCGATGCAGCGGCACTGTTCGAGAATCTCGGGCCCATGCGCATACTTCTCCGACGGCATGTGCCCGGTTTCCTCGAGCAGGGGTATGTAGACCATCGAGGCAGTGTCGCATTGCGCGCCGGGATAGCGATTCCAGTACCAGGTGCCGCCGAAATCGCCGCCCTTCTCGACAATGCGGACGTCGGCGATGCCGGCCTCGACCAACCGCGCGCCGGTGACGAGGCCCGCGATGCCGCCGCCGACAAAGGCGAAGGTGACGTGATCGAACAAGGCCTCGCGGTTGATCGGCTCGGCGTAGGGGTCCTTCTTGTAGTGCGAAAGCCGGCCGTCGAGCCGCAGATACTGCGCATTACCGTCCGCGCGCAGCCGCTTGTCGCGCTCGGCGATGTATTTCGCGAGCAGCGCCTGCTTGTCGATCTTCCCGTTCATGGTCGTCGGATCGGACATTGCAATCCCCTGCCCGCGTGTTTCGCGCGCTCGCCCACATCTATATGCTAGCACGCCTCGCATGTCCCGGGCGCGGTGCGGCATGCAATGACGCGCCGCAGACCCGGGACCCACAGCCGCGCATGGGCCCCGGATCAGCAGCGCACGCTGAAGGAGCGCTGCGCTGCATCCGGGGCAAGATCAGCTCAAATGCAGAGACTGAGCACCCTGATGTGGCAGTCGCCGGATTTCGGCTTGCTCGCGGGCGCTGTCTCGCGTCTCACCGCAACCAGCGGCTCCCGGTCTTTCCTGCCCTTCGGCGGTTTCGGCTCGTAATCGCCGGCGATCACCATCGCCCAATAGGTCCGCTTGCCGCTCGCGTCTTTTGCGCTGGCGATCCCGACCCTGGAGGCGTTGTGCAACAGCAGGTTCTTGCGATGCTCGGAGGAATCGATCCACTGGCCCAGCGTCTTCTCGAAACTCTCATAGCCATAGGCGATGTTCTCGGCCGCGCGGCCAGCGCGCGCCGGCGCGACGCGCCGCGAGAACTGGCCGAGCACCTCGTGGCTGAGCGTGTCTTTCCCTGCCATGGCGCGCGCCTGCTCCTGGGCGATACGGTCGAGCGTGGCGTCGCGCACGACGCGGACCTCGCCATGCTTGAGGCGATAGCTCGAGATCAGCTCGGCCGGCGGTTCGGCCGCGACGGCGGGCGCGGCCAGCAGTACAAGCCCCGCGATCGCCGCGCCGATTGCCCGAGAAGTCATCGTCCCCCGAAAGTCCAGTTCCCACCGATGATTGCCCGGCGCTTCTCCATCGGCAATGTGGACGCTTCAAGGCGGCGGGGGTACGCGCCTCCCGCCTTACCGCGAATTAAGCCGGCCGCAAGCAAATCTTAATTCACCCGACAGCACGCCGTAATGAACCGCGCGTTATCTCTGCATCAAGTGGCGGGCAAATTCAGATGTGGAGAGACGAACGATGAGACAATTCAATGAGCCCAATCGCGGGATTCTGTCGCTGCGGCGCTTGACGCTGCTCGGCTCGGCGGCGGTGGTCGGCACCGCCCTGGTGCTCGGTGGCCCCCTGGAATATGGCCACTTTACCTCGCAAGCCAATGCGGCGACCACGCAAGCCCAGCAGGGACCGGCGGGCTTCGCCGATTTGATCGCCAAGGTAAAGCCGGCGGTGATCTCGGTGCGCGTGAAGGTCGACCAGGGCGCGACCGAAGACGCCGGCCCCAACACGAGCGGGCAGGATCTGCAACCTTTCATGCCGGGAACGCCGTTCGAGAAATTCTTCCACGAGTTCGGCGAGAACGGCCCGCGCGGTCTCCAGCGGCACCCGCACCAGATGATCACCGGCGTCGGCTCGGGCTTCTTCATCTCGGCAGACGGCTATGCCGTGACCAACAACCACGTCGTCGACCACGCGAGCTCGGTCGAGGTCACGACCGATGCCGGCAAGACCTATACCGCGAAGGTGATCGGCACCGATCCCAAGACCGACCTCGCGCTGATCAAGGTCGACGGCAAGACCGACTTCGCCTTTGCCAATTTCGCCACCGACAAGCCGCGCGTCGGCGACTGGGTGGTCGCAGTCGGTAACCCCTATGGCCTCGGCGGCACCGTGACGGCCGGCATCATCTCGGCGGAGGGGCGCGACATCGGCTCCGGCCCGTATGACAACTACATCCAGATCGACGCGCCCATCAACAAGGGCAATTCGGGCGGCCCGACCTTCGACGGCAACGGCAACGTGGTCGGCGTCAACACCGCGATCTATTCGCCCTCGGGCGGTTCGGTCGGCATCGGCTTCGACATCCCCGCCTCGACCGCGAAGATGGTCGTCGCCCAGTTGAAGGACAACGGCGTGGTGACGCGCAGCTATATCGGCGTGCAGGTGCAGCCGGTCAGCGCGGGCATCGCCGAAAGCCTGGGATTGAAGACTGCCTCGGGCGCGCTGGTCGATGAGGCCAAGGCCGATACGCCGGCGGCCAAAGCCGGCATCGAGGCCGGCGACGTCATCACGGCCGTCAACGGCAACGCGGTCAAGGACTCGCGGTCGCTGGCGCGTGAGATTTCCGGCATGGCGCCGGGCAGCACCGCCAAGCTCGATATCCTGCGCAAGGGCGAGCAGAAGAACATCACCGTGACGCTGACGGCGATGCCGAACGATCAGAAGCAGGCGAGCGCCGAGGACTTCGGCAACGGCTCGATGCGGGGCACGCCGCACCTCGGCGTGTCGGTTGCGCCCGCGAGCGACGTGGCCGGAGCCGGCGGCAAGGGCGTCGTGGTCACCGCGGTCGATCCGGAAGGCCCCGCGGCCGAGCACGGCGTGCAGTCCGGCGACGTCATCCTCGACGTCGGCGGCACGAGCGTCGGTAATGCCGGCGAGCTGCGCAGCGCGTTGTCGGAGGCGAAGTCTTCCGGCAAGCACAGCGTGCTGATGCGGATCAAGAGCGCCGACAGCACCCGCTATCTCGCGATGCCGATCGGGTAAGCGGACTTATTGGCGCATGATCTTCGCGCAAGCGCTTTGCGTTTGTCGCGAGGGAAAACCGATTCCCACTTTCCCGGATCATGCGCTCGCAAAAAAGAAAGCCCCGCTCTCGCGGGGCTTTCGCTGTTTGACGCTCGAATTTTTTGGATCAGTAGCGCGCGACCAACGGGCCGCCGAAGTGATAGTTCACCTTGACGTTGACCATATCCGCGTCCTGGCGGACATCGTCGTTACGGGTGACGATGCCGACCGGCGCGACAGCGCTGGTGAAGGTGTAGTTGTTGGTGCCCATGAACAGGTGGTTGTACTCGATAGCGGCCGACCAGTTCGGGGCGAAGCCGTACTCGACGCCGGCGCCGACCGCGCCGCCCCAGCGGGTGTCGGACGCATGGTCGAGGACCACGCCGGTTCCAGTGATGACGCCGTCATAGCGGTTGTCGGTGACGGCAGCGCCGCCCTTCACATAGAACAGCGCGTTGTTCCAGGCGTAACCGACCTGGCCGGTGAACAGACCGAAGGCGTCGATGCGGGTACGGTTGGTCAAGCCCGCGAACACGAGGCTCGTGTTGGAGCCGGAGAAATCGGCCCAGTTGCCCTGCGCTTCCAGACCGAACACCCAGTTGCCGGCCTGCCAGCGGTAGCCGACCTGGCCGCCGACCGTGCCGCCCGTGGCGTCGTGGCAGCCTTCGCCGAGGGGGGTGAACGCGACGCCGAAGACGCCGGTGTTGCTATAGCAATTGTGGCTGGAGCCCCAGCCGCCGTTAACACCGACGTAGAAGCCGCCCCAGTTGTAGATCGGGGCAATGACCGGCGGCGGCGCTTTCGAATAATAGCGCGGCGCCATGTCGGCGGCGGAGGCCGCAACCGTGGTGGCTGCGAGGATGGATGCAACGAAAACCAACTTTTTCATGTGACTACTCCCCATGTTCGAAACGCGAGATTGCTCGCGGCGACCGTCGCATCCACAACGAACCAAACCGTTAAAACGGCGTGGCGCAAAAGTCACAGTCACAGGGAATTGGAATCGACGCCGGCGCGACGCAGACGACCGGCCGTGCCGATCAGGTCCGGCACACGGTTAAGAAAGCGTTAAGGGAACCGGCGCCGCCTCTCTCCGTTGTGAGAAAAGAGGAGAGGGACAATGCGTAAAGCGATCGCAGAACTGGATGAGGAGCAGCGCGCTGCCCTGCTCTATGTCGCCGACCTCGGCACCGCGGTCTGCGCCTCCGCGCTGTTCGTCAGCGTGTTGAGGTTCATCGGCGGGCTGATCTGATTCCAAGCGGGGTTCCGGTCTCCTGCTTGCTTTTATCGGACGGGAGCACCCGCCATACGTCGTGTGAAGCGGCGGATCCCGTTGACCAGATTTCTCGCCCTAAACGCTGCAGCTATCACCCATTCCGGCGCTCCCAGATGACGAAGTGCCTCAGCGTGGCCCTTATCTATCTTCTGCCACATGTTTCGGTCGGTAAAGTCCGCATTCTCGTCATTGCACCAGTCGAGCCTCCGAGCGATCTCTTCTTGCAGAGCGTCGACTCCTGACAGATGCCGGGCAAAATCGAGCTCTCTTCGAACGCAAATCCGTTCGATCCGCAGTCGGACCGCTTCGTTGTAGCGGATACCCCGCTTCTCCAGCCTTGCATGGGTCGCCTCATGCACGATAGCGGATGCGATCCATTCGACCGTTGTGGTTTCAGATGTGACGACACGTTCGTCGAGCAGACAGGCATTGAAGGAATGAAGATAGCAGCCGGCTCCATGCGGAACCAACTGCACCCAGATTCGAGATAGATGATTCTTGACACGTTGGTAGTGAAGTGGAGCGAAGCGCTGGATCAGCCGAAGCGCAGCTTCAACGCGTTGCAGCGCGGGCTCCGAATCCGACTGAGCACTTCCGATCCAGAGTCCATCGACCATGCGGCTCGTCGAAAGCCACAGCGCAATCTTGTCGGCCAGAGAGAGGTTCGTCACTGGTGAGGCGCGAGACATGATGGCCCAATTGCTTCCGACCAATTAGCATATTCCCAAAGTGATAAGGCGGGTTTCACTTCGGCGAAATTAAAAAGTCGGCTCAAAATATATCGATTGCCGGGGCATGTCCTTTGAGGTCGGCCTTACCTTCAAACACCGGTTTACTTTTTCTTCGCGGCCTTCGCGCGGAGTTTTGCCCTGCCCTCATTCTCCAGCGCCTTGCGCACTTGCGCGAATTCTTCCAGCGACGCCTTGTCGACCCGGGGGAAACGCAGGTTCAGGCTCTCCAGGGTGGAGACGATCACCGAGCCGATCACCACGCGGGCGAACCACTTATGGTCGGCCGGCACCACGAACCACGGCGCCTCCTTTGTCGCGGTATGCCGGATCATGTCCTGATAGGCGGCCGCATAACGCGGCCACAGCGCGCGCTCGGCGACGTCGGCCATCGAGAACTTCCAGTTCTTGGCGGGCTCGTCGAGACGGTCGAGGAAGCGTTCGCGCTGCTCGTCCTTCGACACGTTAAGGAAGAATTTCAGAATCACGGTGCCCTGGCGGGTCAGATAGCGCTCGATCGCCGAGATGTCGGAAAAACGCTGCTGCCAGATGTTTTTGGTCACCAGCTTCGGCGGGATCTTCTCCTTCAGCAGCAGTTCGCGATGCACGCGCACGATCAGGCATTCCTCGTAATAGGAACGATTGAAGATGCCGATGTGACCGCGCTCCGGGAGCCGGATCATGGCGCGCCACATGAAATCGTGATCGAGCTCGAGCGTGGACGGCTGCTTGAACGAGGCCACCTCGCAGCCCTGCGGATTGACGCCGTCGAAGATATGCTTGATCGTGCTGTCCTTGCCGGCCGCGTCCATCGCCTGGAAGATCAGCAGCAACGACCAGCGGTCCTGCGCATAGAGCCGCTCCTGGAAATCGCTGAGCCGCTTGCGATTGGCGTCGAGGATCTTCTCGCCTTTTTCCTTGTCGAGCCCGCCTTTCCCGGCGGTCTTGTGCGATCTCAGATGAAAGCGGGACGAACCGTCGACGCGGAACGGCGAGATGAAGCGATCGAGCTCGGAGGCGAGCGATTTCGCCGGTCGCTTGCTCATGATCGATACGCTCCTTTTCTAGGATATCTCTCTGGCGTCGTTGCGCCGGAACAGCATCAGCCGTAGCGGCGCAAGCCGGCGCAGCAGTCCGTGGGCCATGAGCGGCGCAGGCGCGGTGAAGGGCAGCGCCAGCTCATGATCGGGATAACCCTGCACCGCCCGCGCCAGTTCCGCGCCGAGCGGAATCGAGAGGGCCACCGCGCGGCCGTTGCAGCCGGTCCAGGCGTAGGCGTCGGGACCAAGGCGATGGATGCGCGGCAGGAAGTCGGTGGTCATGCCGACATAGCCGTTCCAGACATAGTCGAATTTGACCGCACCGATCTGCGGCCACAGCTGCTGCAGGCGCGCGGCGACGACGGGCTTCAACCGTGCGGCGCCGTCGTGCGCGCTGATCAGCGCGCCGCCGGTGACGAGGCGGTTGCGTGCGTCATAGCGGGCGAAATAGAGCTCGCCATGGGTGTCAGACATCGCCTGCCGGCCGGGGATGATGGTCTTTCGCACCGCCTCGGACAGCGGCTCGGTGGCCATCTGCCAGGAAAAGACGGGAATCACTTCGCGCGCGACCGCGGGCAGCAGCGATTTCGAGAATTCGCCGGTATAGGCATTGGTCGCGACGATCAGCGCGCGGCCCGAGATTTCGCCGGTCGCGGTTCTGACAACCCAGCGATGGCCGCGCCGCTCGAAGTTTTGCGCCGGCGAGCGCGCAAAGATACGGCCGCCGCGGTCGCGCACGGCACGCGCCATGCCGCGCGCCAGCGCCAGCGGATTGACGTGACCGCCCGACCGATTCCAGAAGCCGCCATACCACGCCTCCGAGCCGAGCATCGCCTTCATCTGCTCGCGCGACAGAAGTTCGACGGGCGCACCGCGCGCGGACCATTGCCGCACGCGGCGCTCGGCGATCCCAATGCGCCCGGGCGAATGCACCGGCTGGATCCATCCGGTCTGCTCCTGCTCGGCCTGGATCTGGTAGCGGCGCGCGAGATCGAACAGCCCGTTCGCGCTGTCGCGCAGCATGGCCACGAAGCGCTCGCCGGCCGCGCCGTGTTTGGCGACGATATCGTCGGGGTCCGGCCGCGACAGCGTCGGGATCACCTGGCCGTTGTTGCGGCCCGAGGCGCCCCAGCCCGGCTCGGCGGCTTCGATCACGGCGACGTCGACACCGGCCTCGCGCAAATGCAGCGCCGCCGACAAGCCGGTGAAGCCCGCGCCGATGACGACGACATCGGCTTCCGCGCTGCCTGCAAGCTGCGGCAGCTCCGGGCCTTGCGGCGTCACCGCGGCCCAGAGCGAGTCCGGCCAGCGGACTTCAGCGGCGTTCATTTGCGACCCTCTACGGCTTGCGCGCGGCGGCGAACCGTTCGGAGATGCTGCCAAGGATGCCCTTGGGCAGGAAGATGATGAACAGCACCAGCAGCAGGCCGTAGATCAGATTGTCCCAGCCGACCGCGCCGGTGCCGAAGAAGATGCGCAGCGTTTCCGCCATCAGGATGGTGATGATCGCGCCCACCGTCGGGCCGAGCGCGACATAGAGCCCGCCGACGATCGCGGCGAACACCATCTGCAGTGATACCGCGATGCCGCTCACCGTGTCCGGCGAGATGAACATCTGATACTGGGTGTAGAGCGCGCCCGCGAGCGCGGTCATCAGCGCGCTGATCAGCGTGATCTTCAGTTTCTCCGCGGTGACGTTGACGCCGGCCGCCGCGGCCGCGTCCTCGTCCTCGGAGATTGCCTCCATGGCGTGGCGGCCCATGCCGCGGTCGATCCAGTGCCAGATCACGATGCCGCCGAGCCAGACCAACAATGCGATCATGTACCAGGTGATCTTGTCGTCGAATTGCAGCGCGAACCAGCTCGGGGCCCGGTTCGGCGTGTAGCCGAGCGAGCCGCCGGTCCAGTCGCGCGTGGCCGTGATGACCTGCAGCACGATGCCGGACAGCGCCAAGGTCACCAGCACGAAATAATGTCCGGTGATGCGGAAGCGGAAACAGGGATAGCCCACCACCAGCGCCAACGCGGCTGCCGCGACCATGCTGAGGGGTATGCCGATCCATGGCGTGATCCCCAGATGGTTCCACAGCAGCGCGGTGACATAGGCGCCGACGCCCATGAAGCCGCCATGGCCGAGCGACACCAGGCCGAAGCGGCCCATGACCGACCACGAGGTGTAGGCGAACGACCAGATCAGGATCAGCACCATGATGTGCAGGTGATAGGGGTCGCGATGCACGAAGGGCAGCGCGACCGCGATCGCCAATCCAACGATCCAGCCGATGTACCGCGCCTTCATCGGCGCCTCGCCAGTAACCCTGCGGGCCGGATGAACATCATGACGATGAAGAAGGCAAACGCCAGCACGTAGCCCCATTCGAGATCGGAGAACAGGCCGCCGAGCGAGATGATCTCGGCGAACACGAACGAAGCGATGAAGCCGCCGATGAAATTGCCGAGCCCGCCGAGCACGCAGATCAGGAAGGTGATCGGCCCGAACGACAGGCCGACAAACGGGTGCACGTCATATTGCAGCACCAGGAGGCACGCGGCGAGACCGGCGAGCCCGCCGCCGATCGCCGAGGTGATGAGATAAATTCGACCCGCATCGACCCCCATCAGCGGCATGATCTGGCGGTCCTGCGCGATGGCGCGAATCGCGGTGCCGGTGAAGGTGCGGGTCATGAACAAATAGACCGCCACCATGCCGAACAGCGCCGCCGCGAACGATAACAGTCGCGCATAGGAGAAATTCATGTCGCCGAGCGAGAGCACCGGCAAGCGGATGCCGAGATTGCGGAAATTGATGCCGAAGGCGACGGTGGCGAAGCTTTGCAGCACGAACAGCACGCCGCCGGTGGCGAGCAGCTGGTTGATCGGCGGCGCAGTAAGCAGCGGCGCGATCACGAAGAAATGCAGCGCGGCGCCCAGCAGCGCGACCAGCAGAATGGTCAGGGGTGCGGCGACGAAATAGGACAGGCCGTAATACTGAACCAGGAAGTACATCGCATACATGCCGATCATCACGAGCTCGGCGTAGCAGATCCAGGTGACGTCGATGACGCCGAAGATCAGGTTGAGCCCGAGCGCGAGCAGCGCCAGCACGCCGCCGAGCAGGATGCCGTTGACCATCGCCTCAAGCAGGTAAATGTCGAAGATGTCGAGGAATGCCTGCATCGGTGTGTGCCCTATGCTCGCATGCGGTTTGTTCGAAGTGCTATCGTACGCAGGCACCCATCCCTCCCCCCGCGAAGCGGTGGGGAGGGTCGACGCGAGCGCAGCGAGCGTCGGGGTGGGGGGCGTCTCACTCGCACGGTGCGTGTAGTTTTGCCCCCCACCCGCCTCACTCTGGCGCGCAAGTGCGCTGCCGAGTTCGGCACCCTCCCCCACCACTCGCTCTGGCGCGCAAGTGCGCTGCCGAGCTCGCGGGGGGAGGGATAAGACCGCGCATGTTGCGAGTACTGGTTCCAGCTTCATCGTCACACCCCGAGATAAGCCTGTTTGATCGTGTCGGTGGACAGCATCTCCGCCGCGGTCCCCGACGCGCGGATGGTGCCGGCCTCCAGCAGATAGGCGCGGTCGACAACCTTCAGCACCTGCTGCACGTTCTGCTCGACGATCAGCACGGTGAGCCCTGAGCCACGGATGCGCTTCACCAGCTCGAACACCTGCTGCACCACGACCGGCGCGAGCCCCGCGGACGGCTCGTCCAGCAAGAGCAGTTTCGGATCCGACATCAGCGCGCGGCCGATCGCGCACATCTGCTGCTCGCCGCCCGACATGGTGCCCGCCATCTGGGTGCGGCGCTCCTTCATGCGCGGGAAAAGCTCGAACACGAAATCCAGCCGCTCGGCATATTTGCCCCGCGCATCCTTCATGTAGGCGCCCATCTTCAGATTGTCGTCGACGGTGAGACGCGGGAACAGCCGGCGGTTCTCCGGGACATGGGCGATGCCGAGGCTGACGATGCGATGCGCCGGTGTCGCCAGCACATCGGCGCCCTGCATCTTGATCGAACCTTTGGTCGGGCGGATCAGGCCGGAGATCACGCGCATCAAGGTGGTCTTGCCGGCGCCGTTCGGGCCGATCACGCCGACCGCCTCGCCCGGCTTGACGTCGAGATTGACGCCGAAAAGCGCCTGGAACGTGCCATAGCCGGCGTCGAGCGATCTGAGCTCAAGCATGCCTCACGCCCCCGCCCCCGTCCGGACGCGCGTCAGCGCTGCCGCGGCCTGGGTCGCGTCGGCGTCGGTGCCGAGATAGACCTCGATGACCTTCGGATCGCTCGCCACCTCGGACGGCAACCCCTCGCTGATCTTGACGCCGTGATCGAGCACCATGACGCGGTCGACCACGCGCATCAACACGCCCATGATGTGCTCGACCCAGATGATGGTGATGCCGAGTTCGTCGCGGATCTTGCGCAGCATGTCGGCGGCCTGATCCATTTCGGTCTCGTCGAGACCGCCGAGGCTTTCGTCGGCGAGCAAAAGTTTCGGCCCCGTCGCAAGCGCCTTCGCCAGTTCGAGCTTCTTCAGACCGGCGGCGCCGAGCCCGTCGACGCTGGCGTGACGATCGATCGGCAGGCCGACCATCGCCAGCGCGCGCTCGGCCGACTCCTCCGCCTTGGCCCGGCTGTGACTGTTCTGGCCGAAATAGCCGGCGAGCACGACGTTCTCGAACAGCGTGAGACGATGGAACGGCCGCGGGATCTGGAAGGTGCGGCCGATGCCGCGATTGATGATCCGGTGCGGCGGCAGGCCCGCAAGCTCGTGGCCGTCGAAGGTCATCGAGCCTGCACTCGGGGGAAACGTGCCGGAGAGCATGTTGAAGATCGTGCTCTTGCCCGATCCATTCGGGCCGATCAGGCCGAGGATCTCGCCCTTCTCGACCTTGAACGACACGTTGTTGACGGCTCGAAAGCCGCCAAACCGCTTGACCAGACTTTCAACGACCAGCACGGCGACCCCTCTGTCCGAACGGGACAGTGTTACTTGTAGCTGTAGGTCGTGCCTGCGGGCAACGGCAATACGGCCTCGCGCTGCGCCTGGCTCTTCGGCCACACCACATACGACTTGTCGTCGATGTATTGCAGCACCACGGGATGGGAGCGCTGGTTCTGGCCGGGCGTCGGCGATTCCTCCCCGTTGAACTTGACGCCGAAGCCGAGCATGGTGCCGCCTTCGGGGATATCGACCTCGAGAGCCGCCTTGCGCAGCGCCTCCGGATCGACGCCGCCATATTTCTTGATGGCGCGCGGCAGCACATCTGTGAGGAAGACGTAGGTGTTGGAGGCCGCCATGCCGATATGGGCGGAGCGGATGGCAACACCCGGCTTGAGCTTGTCGAACTCCTCGCCCACCAATTTGATCTCCGACGGCAGCTTCGGATCCATGGTCTTCTGGTTGGCGAGCCAGATCGAGATCGGATCGGTATTGAAGAGGTAATTGGCATCGGCGCCGAGGCCTTCCTTCAGCTTGTCGTAGACGCCGTAGCCCGCGCCATGGCCGACCAGTGCGCCGAACTTCAACCCCTGCTCGCGCGCCTGACGTGCGAACAGCGTGATGTCGGGGTTGTAGCCGGTGTGGAAGATCACGTCGGGCCGGGCGCGTTTCAGCTTGGTGACCAGCGCGGAGAGATCGGGCGCCGTCGCTGAATAGCCTTCCTTCAGCACGATCTGGAAGCCGGCCTTTTTGGCGCCCGCCTCGTTGCCCTTGGCGACGTCGACGCCATAGGCGCCGTCCTCATGGATGATGGCGACGCGCAGATCCTGCGGATCCTTGCCGAACTTCTCCTTCGAGACATTGGCGATGAAATCCATCGTCATCATGCCAAACTGGTCGCCGCTCGGCTGCGGCCGGAACACATATTTGTAGTTCTTGTCGGCGAGCACGGCCGAGGAGATGCAGGTGGTGATCCACATGAACTTCTTCAGCTGCTCGACGCGGGCGGCCACCGGCACGCATTGCGCCGAGGAGAAGAAGCCGAGCAGCATGTCGACCTTTTCCTGCTCGACCAGGCGGACCGCCTCGTTGATAGCGACGTCGGGTTTGCTCTGGGCGTCGGCATAGATCGCCTCGATCTTATAGCCCTCAACGCCGGTCTTGGCGAACTGGTCGAGCACGATCTTGGCGCCGATATATTGCAACTCCGACCCGCCGCCGGCGAGCGGGCCGGTGAGGTCGTAAACCACGCCGATCTTGATCTTCTTGTCCTGAGCCTGGGCGGATACGCCCATCGTCAGCGCCGCGATTGCGGCGAACAGCCCTGCTACCAGGCGCGCAGCTTTCTGCCCCAGCATTCTTTCCCTCCGAGAATTGTGCGTTGCGTCTGTTTTTATTATTAGGGCCTATCACATTGACAGCAGAGAGCGATGTCAAGCGCAATGGATATGCCGCCGCCCGGCGCTGGCGTCGCCAGGGCGGCGTCCGAGGTTGCGACTAAAGACTGCTATCGCGCTCGGCCTGTCGCCGACATTGCCGGCCCGCGTCGTTCGTAGTTTGCCAAAATAGTGCTCCGCCCCATGTCCGGCGCCCCCAAAAAAACGCCCTGCCGTGAGGCAGGGCGTCCGAGGCTCTTGCGATCGATTGCTTTGCTTGGTCGATCGCCGATTGGAGTTCAGGTCAGGGTTGCTGCGGCTGATTGCCGTTGTTGAAGGTGAGCAGCGGCTCCCAAGTCCCGCAGAAATGGTCGTTCCTGAAGCTTTCGAACGGCTGCGGCCCTTGCGGTGAGAGCGACTGGACCTTCTGATTGCCCTTGCCCAGGCCCTGATCAGCTTGGGTATTGAATTGCGGCCAGGCCGGCAACCGGTCGCCCGGCGTCTTGAGGCTGACAAGGACGGCAAGATCACGATCGCTACCCCTGCTGTTCGGATCGCCGGTCTTCACGAAATTGGCCCAGTAGGTCTTCATATCGGTCGCCAGCGCCGCTTGCGCGGAGGTGAACGCCGAACCGAAGTTGAAGATGTACTGGAGTTCGGCTGCGTGCTGAGAAGCCGTCGTGAAGCCTGAGCGATTCGACCCCGGACCCAGGACACCGACCGCACTCGGGGCATTTGGATCGTCGAACTCGTAAGCAAAGACCTTAACTCGCCTGGACAGGTCGCTGTTTGAATCAAACCCGTTACAGGCGAACACGAAGTCGGTGAAGATCTGCGAGAGCGCCTCATCGACGTTGCCACCGCCAAAGTTGTTGTTGAGGTTGGGGATCGTTGAGACTGTCTGCGGTACGAAGTTGTGGAAATTACCGATTGGATATTGGGTTTTCGCGGTCGTCGCGGCGGCGACAACGGCCTGGGTGAAGGGCGAGGCCAGGGTCTGTGTGGACGGTGTGGCCGTCACGAGGGTGGCGAGAAAGAACTGGATCTCCTGCAAGTAGGAACAGATCGCCGGCGTGCCGGTGAACTGCGGTGTCGCACACAGAATGTTCGGGACCTGAAGGTCGAAGCTCGCCGGACCGCCGGCGGCGAAGATCGTCGAAGTGTTGCCTTGGGGAGCGGTGACCTGACTGGGGAAGAAGCTCGGCTCGAACAGCCGGCCCTCATTGGCGTTGGTACCCTGGAGCACCGGGACCTGGTTGAACCGGCCGGTCGAGAAGGCCGTATGCAGGTCAAGCGGCAGGATTTTCGTGTTGAAATTGGGCGCAATGCCGAAGCCGCCGAAGACGGCTTCATTCGCGAAGAGTTGTACGATGGTCAATCCCTGGAGACAGGCGAGGCTCACGTTACCGCCGCAGAATGAGTTGGCATCTTTCTGGGCGAAATTGTCGCTGAGGGTCTGGTACGTGGCGAGCGATGGCAGGTCATGATACATGTACGCGCCGCTCTCGATGATCGCGCCGCCGAACAGTTCCCGGTTAGTGAGGCCCTTGAAGGTGTTCGTGGAGGCAAGATGCGTCGAGACGCTGAGACCGCCGGCTGATTCCCCGCCGATCGTCACCGTCTGCGGATCACCGCCGAAAGCCGCGATGTTTTGCTGGACCCAGGCCATCGCGAATTGCTGGTCCATCAGACCGTAGTTGCCGGCGTCGCCGACGTTCTGGAAGGCGTTCGCCTGGGGCGCCGCCAGCACGCTGGCCGCGAGGAAGCCGAGGCTCCTGAGGCGGTAGTTGATCGTGACGACGATGATATTGTTCTCGGCCACCATCACCGACGGGTCGTAGTCAGACCCTGCACCGTTGTTGAGCGCGCCGCCGTGAATCCATATGAAAACCGGCAGCTTGGACCCCGCAGTGGCGGCGGACGGAGCATAGACATTGAGGAACAGGCAATCCTCGGAATCTGTTGCTGTCCTTCCCTGCGGGCAAGTGTGGCCGAAGGTTCCTGCGATGATCGATCCCTGGCCAGGATTGGGCGCCTGGGGCGGTTTCCAGCGCAATGTGCCTGCCGGCGCCTGGCCGTAGCGGATGCCGAAAAAGGCGTTGACCCCCGGATCTCCCGGTTGTTCCTGGAAGTTCTTTAGGCCCTGATAGGTGCCGGTCGTCGTGGTGACAAGGGCCGTCAGCTCGACCGCATTCGCCGCTGGCGCGGTAGCCAGGATGCAAGCGACGCTCATCGCGCCGATTACGCCAAGCCGGAAATACCGTAACTGCTCTCTCATAGGCATCCCCCTTTTTTGTAAGGCCGGCATTACCGGCTTTTTCCCGGCGAGCTTCTGTGGCGCCGGTCATCCATTGCCAGCAGTCTTGCCGGCAACGCGAGGATGACGGCAATCAACTCTGCACGCAAGCACGTCCGCGAGAATTTTTGACACCGGAATTCCCGGCCGTGGAATTACGACGGGCGCCGCTCGCGCGAAGTGGTCCCGGCTCTCCACCGACTAGCGATCCTGTTCAATGCCGCGGCGCCACGTTCCCCGAGTCCGTTACGCGTATAAAGCGGACGTTCGCCAGCGCCTTTTGAAAACATGGATAGCCGGCTTTTGGGTCTCAGGACGAAGTTCCCAAATACTTCTCGATAAAGGCCGTGACAAATTTTGGCATCGCGGCTGTGAGATCGGACGTCGCGCGCACCAGATGGACCGCCGACAATTCCGGTTGCTTTTGCCGGGCGAGATTGGCCTCGATCCGCGCGCGCAAGGCGTCGGCCGGCATTCCGACGTCGAGAATGCGGATCAGCGCAATCGCCGCGCCCGTGGTGATACAGTCCCAATGCGCGGCCGCCTCGTAGTCGGCCGGGGTCAGCCCGGTCTCCTCCTTGAGTTCGCGGGTCACGCTACCGGCGATATCGACGCGGTCGCCGACGATATCATCGGGATCGGGCGTGCCAGCCGGAAAATAGACGCGCCCCGCGGTCGAGGTGTGAGCTCCCATCTCACCCATGACGAAGGCGCCGTCGGCGCAGCGCAGCGCGCCCATCCCAAAACTGTTGAACACGGACGGATCGACGAAGCCCCAGTCGCGCCAGGCGAGGAAGCTCGCGAAATCGGTTGCGAAATAGCTGGCGCTGAAGCGATCCGCCACGCAGGCGGGACGGCGCGCGAGCAGCACCTGCCCGTTCCAGATGTTCGGCTTCTCGCGCTTCTTTGCGGCAAAGTGCGCGTCGATGTCGGCGCGCCGCCTTGTCGCAAACGGCCAGTCCCAGGGCTCGTATGTCAGGTCAAGCGTCGTGACGCGATGTATGACCGGTTCAGTCACCACCTTTCGTTACTTCGCGTTCATCCCCGTCGTCTTCTTCGCCTGCTCGACATACTTGTTGGTGAAGGTCTTGCTGACGTCGATATTGGCCTTGGCGACCTCGGGCGAACCGGTCGAAAACACCGCAAGCACGGCGTCGGCGCCCTTGGGGTCCATCTTGCCGGTCTCCGAATACATCGGAATCGTGTTCTTCAGCGCGGTGAGATAGAGGTCCTTTTCCTTGCCGACCATCTCCGGCGGCATCTTCGCCATGATCTCCTCCGGCGAGTGCGAGTGGATCCAGGCCAGCGTGGAGACGATGGCGTTGGTCAGCGCCTGCACTTCCTTCTCGTGCGAATTGACCCAGGCCGCGGTCGCGTACAGCGAACCGCCCGGATATTCGCCGCCGAAGATGGCGAGCGTGTCCTTTTGCGTGCGCGTGTCGGCGAGGATTTTCAGGTCAGGATGGTTCTTTGCCAGCACGGTGACGGCGGGCTCGGCCATCACAGCCGCATCGATCTGGCCCTGCTCCATCGCCGCAACCGCGGTCGCGTTCAGGCCGACGCCGATCACCGCGGTGCCGGCCGGATCCTGTCCGTTCTTCTTCAAGAGGTACTTCAGGAAGAAGTCGGTCGAGGAGCCCGGCGCGGTGACGCCGACCTTCCTGCCGGCCAGATCCTTGACCGAATTGATCTCCTTCGAATGGGAAGGCGCGACCACCAGCACGAGGCCCGGATAGCGGTCATAGACCACGAAGGCCTGCAGCTCCTGCTTCTTGGCGGCGAGGTTGACGCAATGGTCGAAATAGCCGGACACCACGTCGGCGCTGCCGCCGAGCATGGCTTTCAGCGCATCCGAGCCGCCCTTGAGGTCGACCAGGTCGACCGCAACGCCCGCCTTGTCGTATTCGCCGAGTTGCTTGGCCAGCACGGTCGGCAGGTAGCACAGGCAGCCGCCGCCGCCGACGGCGATGGTGACCTTGCTTTGGGCCGCGGCGGGGCCAGAGATCAGGGCCAGCGCCAACAGCGCACCCGAGAGCCGGCTCAGGATGGTTTGCATGATGTCCTCCCTTTAAGTTGGCAGCACGATAATGCGGCGCAGCGCGCTTGAGAAGGCGACTTTGGTGCGAGGTGTGCGACGTGAAAACCCTTGGCCGCCCGCTTATTCCGCCCGCGTGGGCTGAAGTTTTTTCGTCGCACCCGCCAAGGGTCTGATGGCCAGCGGCAAATTGAAGGCCTAGCATGACCGGCACAAGAAACCACCAAACGGGGAGGCTATCCATGAATCGTATTGCAACCACACTCGCAATCGGAGCCGCGTTCGCCGCCGGCTGCGCTGTCACGCATGTGCTGCGGCCGGCTTACGCCGCCGACAATATCAGCGCACAGGTGATCCACACCGCCGAGCTCGAAGGCGACGCCCTGTCCGCGCCGAACCCGTCGGGCATGCGCAACAAGCCGCTGGTGTCGCTGGACGGCATCACGATCGCAATCCAGGACGGCAACACGCCGAAGCATCTGCATTCCAACGCCAACGAGATGCAGTACATCCTCGAAGGCACCGGCACGATCTGGCTCGGCGACAAGGAAGTGCCGGTGAAGCCCGGTGATCTCGTGATCATTCCAAAGGGCACGCCGCATGGCGGCACCAAGGTCACGGGCCGCACCATCAAGGCGATCGCGATCAAGTCGCCGCCGCAGGCGCCGGATGACATCAAGTTGCTGAACTGACGGCGAACGCGTCATTGCGAAGAATTGTAGGGTGGGCAAAGCGACTTCGTCCGCCGTAGCTTCAACAAGCGAACGCGGAAGCGTGCCCACCCGCGGCACGTGATTTGTGGTGGTGGGCACGGCGCAACAGCGCCTTTGCCCACCCTACAAAATCACCTTCCCTCCACCGCCGGCCGCCACACCAGCAGCCGCCGCTCGACCAGCGTCACCGCGAGGTCGATCAGGATGACGAAGACCGCGAGCACGAACATGCCGGCGAACACGCCGGCGACGTCGAAAGTGCCTTCAGCCTGAAGGATCATGTAGCCGAGGCCCGCCGCCGATCCCAGATATTCGCCGACCACGGCGCCGACCACGGCAAATCCCACCGAGGTGTGCAGCGAGGAAAACATCCAGGACAGCGCTGACGGCCAATAGACGTGCCGCGTCAGCTGCCGCTCGCTCATGCCGAGCATGCGGCCGTTGTCGAGAACGGTGGTGCTCACCTCCTTGACGCCCTGGTAGACGTTGAAGAACACGATGAAGAACACCAAGCTCACGCCGAGTGCGACCTTGGACCAGATGCCGAGCCCCAGCCAAAGCGTGAAGATCGGCCCCAGCACCACGCGCGGCAGCGCATTGGCCATCTTGACATAGGGATCGAACACGGCGGCGACGCGCGGCTGGCGCGCGAACCAGAATCCGATCAGCACGCCGCCGATCGAGCCGATCACGAAGGCAAGGATGGATTCCCACAGCGTAATCAGGAGATGCTTCCAGATCACGCCGGTTGAAAACCAGTCGATCACCTGGCTGAAGACATCGACCGGGGTCGAGAAAAAGAACGGCGGCAGCAGCATCTTGCCGAACACCGGCACAGTGGAAAAGAACTGCCACAGCGCCAGTGCGACGACGGCGACGAGGAGCTGGAGCGCGAGGAGGGAGAGACGCGACATCACGTAGCTCCCGCCTGTGTGGACTGCGCGTAGCCCTTCATCACTTCGCCCTTCAGCACGGCCCAGATCTCCCGGTGCAATTCGTGGAACTGCTTCTGCATTCGCACCTCCGAAATGTCGCGCGGACGCTCGATCGGCACTCTCCAGTCGCCGATGATGTGCGCCGAAGGTCCTGCCGACATGATGACGACGCGATCGGCCAGCGCGATCGCTTCTTCGAGATCATGGGTGACGAACAGCACCGCCTTGCGATTGCGGCTCCAGAGATCGAGCAGCAGATTGCCCATGATCTGCCGGGTCTGCGCGTCGAGCGGCCCGAACGGCTCGTCCATCAGGAGGATGCGGGGATCGCGGATCAGGACCTGCGCGAGGCCGACGCGCTTGCGCTGGCCGCCCGAGAGCATATGCGGATAACGGTTGGCGAACGCGCCGAGGCCGACGGAGGTGAGCCAGTCCTGCGAGCGCTTGAGCGCCTCGGCGCGCGGCGTGCCCGATACTTCGAGGCCGATCGCAACATTGTCGATCGCGGTCTTCCAGGGAAACAGCGCATCGGCCTGGAAGAGATAGCCGGCGTCGCCGTTGAGGCCGGTGAGCGGACGGCCGAAAATCCGCACCTGACCCGTGGCGAGCCGCAGCAGGCCCGCGGCGACGTTGAGCAAAGTGGACTTGCCGCAGCCGGTCGGGCCGACGATGGCGACGAACTCGCCATCGGCGACCGCAAGCTGCGCCTGCTCGACGGCAGTGTAGACGCGTCCGTCGCCGAGGCCGAACGCCACCGTGGCGTCGTCGAGCGCAACTGCCACCTGCCCTGCCGTCGCCACCGCATCCTCCCGTTCCTAGTGGAGCGGATTTGACGTTCGCTAAGTGTTTGCCGCGAGTTCGCGAGCGAACGTCAAATCCAAAGCTCCACTAGAATCAATATTTTGCTAGTGGTCCTTTGATTCCAACATTCGCAAACGTGATTTCCGCGAAGGGATGCGAATGTTAGAATCGGACCACTAGGAGGATGCCTTAGCGGTTAGCGGCGGCGAGTTCAACGCGGCGCTGCAGCACGGCGGCAGGATCAGCCTCCGTTGCCTGTGTCGGCGGAACGGACCCGTGGCGCGCTCCGCAAATGCGCGCAATTCCGGCGCGAATGCACAGGCGCGCGAGCTCTCGCCAGTAGAGAGTCCACCAGCTCTTGTTCAAGCCGGCAAGAAATTCAAGCTCGCGGCCCGTGAAGGTTGACATGAGAGCGCCTGAGTACCGAATTCGACGACCGGGGCGGCAGCGGGGCACCGGACAGCTAGATCCGCTGCATTCCGCCGAAATGCCTGCCGCTGTACGGGCCGACGTGAACGCCGGTCTGCATGCACTGGGCCTTGGCGGCCTGGCACATCTCGACCCTGTCCGCGCACGCGGTGGAATCGCGAATGCACGAGGCCGCGTAGGCGCTGCATGTGTGGGGAATGGCCAGCCGCTTGATGGCCATCCTGTAGCGATGGGAGCGACCGCCGTCGGACGACGTGCAGCACTTGCCGTCCATCTTGGTGGCAGAAACGGCCGTGAATCCGGACGGCAGGGCGACAGCGGCGACCAGCAGGACGATGGCGGATGACTTCATGATGGGCCTCCTTTGTCAGCCGACAAGACCGGACGTCGGCGTGACGCCGGCGCTGTCGGGAAAAACGTTGCTTGCGAGCGCGCGTTCGTCGACTCGCAGATGATCCCTGAGCAGACCCTTGAGCACGGCGCGCAGATCGGTGGTCGGCGCGAGGTCGCGCTGTTCGTAAAGCTGGGCGAGCTTCAGGCCCGGCCAGTCGGCGACCACGCGGCCGCCGCGCAGCGCACCGCCGGCGAGGAAAGCAACGGTGCCGGTGCCATGATCGGTGCCGTCGGTGCCGTTGATCTTGGCGGTGCGCCCGAACTCGGTGATCACGGCCACGACCGTCTCGCGCCAGGCGTCGCCCATATTGGTCTCGATGGCGGCGAACGCGCCGTCGAGCGCTCCAAGCAGGTTGGCCAGCTGGCCCGAGGCGGCGCCTTCATTGATGTGCGTGTCCCATCCGACAAAGCCCATCGCACCGACGCGCGGACCGTCGGCCCTTGCCAGATAACGCGCGGCGGTGCCGGCGGCTTCCGCGAAATAGGCGCGGACGCCCGCGATGCCTGGCACAGGCGTCGACTCGTCCGGCTCCGTCACCATGCCGGCGTTGCGTGCGATCGCCGCCAGGCGGATGCGCGCTTCCAGCGCGACCGCGAGCTTCGGATCGGTGTGCTGATAGAGATCCAGCAATCGCGCCTGCGTATCCTCGCTCGCCGGCAACAATTTCTGCGGCACCCACGACATGACCGGCGCCTTGCCGCGCACCACCAGCGGCGTGACCGAGCCGACGCCGAGCACGCGGCTATCGCGCAAATTCACCCGGCCATCCGATGCCATTTCGAGCAGCGCGCGGTTGAGCCATCCGGTTGCGCTGGCGCCTGGGCGCGCGAGCCCGCTCTCCAGAACGTCCTGGCCATCGAAATGCGAGCGTTCGCGATAGGGTGTCGCCGTGGCGTGCACGATCGTTGCCTGCTGCGCCTTGTAGAGCCGGTGCAGATTGGGCATCGCCGGATTGATCGCGAAGAAGCTGTCGAGCGGCAGCGCCGGCGTCTTGCCGTCGAGGACAAGAGCGCGATCGCCGCGCAGGCCAATCCAGTCGGGATCGCCGACCGGCGCCACGGCGCCCAACCCGTCGAGCGCGCCGCGAAGCACGATGACGAGCAGGCGCGGATCGCGGCCTTCCGCCCGCGCCAGCCTCGGCATCTGGCTCCACGCAAACAGGGCGCCGGCGCCGAGCAACGCTTCGCGGCGGCTGGGCAGGTGATGGTGAAGGGTCATGGTCACCTCCGCTGGAATTCGGCCGACATGAACAGCAGCGCCAGCGCCTGCTGGCGGCTCTCGGCGCGGCCGACCGCCTGCTTCACCTCGTCCGATACGGTCGAGGCGAACACGGTCTCGATGATGTCCTGGGGATCGGCAGTGGTCGCCACGCGCTCGGCAAAATTGTTGGCGACGTCGAGCCGGCGGCCCATGCCGTCGATCCATGACGCTTCGTCGTCGGGAAAACCCTTGGGCGAGGACGGCCGCCACAACGGCTCGCCAAGCAGCGCCTGTCCTCCGGTGTAGCGGCCGGCATCGACTTGCACGATGCCAGTGGCACGCACCATGCCGACGACCCATTCGGCCGGGCGCTTGAGCTTGGTGGCCGGCGCCGTCCAGGATTCCTCGGACGAGATCATTGTCCTGGCGACCTCCTTGAGATCGCCGCCCGTATCGAGAAAGGTTTTGGCCATGCGCTCGACCAGCGGCGCGGGCGGCGCGTCGGCAACGAAATAGCTCGCCAGCTTGGTGGCGATGTGCGTGGCGGTCGCCGGATGCACCGCGAGATCGCGCAGCACCGCGCGCCCCTGCTCGACGCCTTCGTCGTCGTAGGTCTTTCCGATCACCTTCTGCGGGCCGGGCTCGTGCAGGCGCGCGTTGAAGGTGAAGTCGCCGCCGTGCTCGGGATCGCCGCCGGGCGGTACGTAGGTCCACCCGGTCAGCACATTGGCAAAAGCGATGACGTCGTCCTGGGTATAGCCGCTGCGAACGCCGAGCGTGTGCAACTCCAGAATCTCGCGCGCAAGATTTTCGTTGAGGCCGCGGGAGCCGTTGATGCCGGCGACCGAATTCGCGCCCATCGATGCGGCCTGATCGAGATAGAACAGCATCGCCGGATGGCCCTCGGCGGCCAGCAGCAGGTCGACGAACTTGCCCAGCACGTGCGGACGGATGGCTTCGCGCTCGTAGGCGCCCGACATGCTCTGGATCTTGTTCGCCGAGATGCAGAAGTGATTGGACCAGAACCAGACCAGCCGTTCCGCAAAGCCGATCTCGGCGCTGAGCGCCGCTTCGGTGCGGAGCTTTGCCTCCTGGAGATAGATCGGCCGGCCGGGATCGGGGACGGCGTCGGCGGCCATCTTTTCCGCCGTCGCGCTCATGCCCGGCGTGGTCCCCTCCGTCATGGCCGATGCTTCGGCCATCTGTTGCCGCTTGGCGGCTTCCTGCTTGGTGGCCACGATCGCCTTGGCCTGCCGCCTCGCATTCGCATCGAAGACGGTGCGAAAGGCCTTGGCGCTGGACGGCAGCATGGGCGCGGCGAGTTGCGCCGCGGACGGCCGCTCGAGCTCGGCAATCAGCGCGCCGCGCGGATCGGACTCGATGGCCGCAATCGAGCCCGGCCGCGGACCCATGCCGAAGCGGTGTAGGGCCAGCACGGCTTCGGCCTTCGCGGAATTGCTCATCGCATTGCCTCGCTACGTCTCGTAGTGTTACCGTTTGTAGCACTAACAGCCGACCAGCGCAAGCGACGGTTGGCACCGACCGATGTCGTCTCGCCGGCCGGTCCTAGTACTGCGGCCCCAATGCAATCCGGCCGATCGAGCCGTCCTTGGCGAGGCCGATCCGCCATTCCGCCGATCCGTTGGCGAAATGAGCGATGTAGACGTCGCTGCCCATCGCCGAGACGGCGCGGAACGTGAGGGACCGTAACGCGCCAAACCTGGAGAGAATGGCCTGATTGAACGGAAGCTGCTGGCGCGTCTGCGCCGCCACTTCCGAGGTCATGCGATCGTAGTCCGGCTCGCCGCGCGCCAACGCCTCGATATAGCCGCGCAGCATCGCCTCGCTCCCCTGCTGCGGCGCCGTGCGGAGCGACACCGCGCGCTCGAGCTGACCGTCCGCCCGGCCCTCTCCGACCGTGTGAAAGCGCGTCTGCTGTCCGGGCAGCACGATCTCCAGGCATTTGCCCGACGCATCAGCGACGATCCAGGGATTGTCGACATAAGTCAGGATCTGGGACGATGCGTCCTCTCCGATCGCGCCTTGAGCCAGGCGCTTGCCGTCGGCATCCAGCCTGTAGAGCTGGAGCTTGCCGCCGGTGCCGTTGTAGACGAACAGCTTGATCGGCGCGGTGTCGTCCCTCGCCTTCAGGCCGGCCTCACCGGTGCAGGCGGCAATGCCGCCCTGCGCCTCATTGCCATCGGGCCGGAAGATCACGTCGTCCGCCTTGCCGTCAGCGGCCATGCAGGATACGAAACTCCGCAAATCCCTTGGCGAACTTCACACCGTAGATGTCATAGCCGCCGGGGCCGACGCCGCGGAAAAAGATCAACTCGACCGCGCCGAACGCGTTCATCATGGCCTGACCCTCGGCGGCCTGACGACGGATTTTCGCCGCGAGCGACGGGCTCATGCGTTCATAGTTCGGAGAGCCGCGCTGCATATCCGCAATCCCGCGCAGAATCGCCTCCTTGCTGCCGGCCTGCGGCACCTGATCCTTGAACCGCTCCGGCACATCGGCCATTCGCCGCGCGAATTCCTCCTGGACGACCTTGGCGCGTGCAGGGCCGACCCAACGCGCGAGTCCGGCGCCGAATGCCGGCTCCTGAAGCAGCACCTGCTTCACCTTGCCCTGATCGTTGCGCAGGAAAATCAAGAAATGGCCACTGGCAGCCGAAAACGCGTCGACGCCGCGTATCGACACCTGAAATTTCGGCCGTCCGCTTTCTTCGACAAACAACTGGTTGCCTTCGCGCGTGACGGCAAGAACGCGGCTCGGCGTCAACTCGTACCAGCCGACATAAGCGTCGAGGGTCTGCGCATCGACCGCAATGTCCCGCGACGCCAGTTCGGCGATGCGGGCGGCATGCATGGTCCGGCCGTTCTGGGTCAGCGTCAGCTCGGATTTCTTGGCATCGTCGATGGCGAAGGTGATCTGACCCGAAGGCGCCGCGTAGGACCAGGTTCCATCGCCTGCCGCGGCCAGCCGCACCCTGCGCTGGCCGCTGAGTTGACCGAACACCTCGTCGCTGCTCCGGGAGATCGCGAAAATGGAATCGCGGCCCAGCGCATAGAACGAGACGAGTTCGGGTATTGCGATCTCCGGCGCGCCGCCGGCCGCAACGGCCGGTGCCGTCGGCCTGCTGTAGGCAACGCTCACCGCAGAAGCGACGACCAGCGGCAGGATGGCCGCAGCCGCCCAGGTTCGCTTGCGCCAGCCGAGATGCGCGGGCGGCGCGTCGGCGGCGAGAACGCGCTCCACGCGCGCACCCACCGTGCAGGCGCGCGCCATTTCGAGTCCGGCCGGCGCATAGCGAACCCGCTGCACGAGATCGAGCAGAATCTCGGCATAGGAGCATTTGTCCTCGACGACTTCGATCGCGCGGGCATCGCTGATGACCTCGGCGAGTTCGGCCAGCCGTGTCAGCTGCCACCACGCGAACGGGCTGAACCAGAACACCGCGCGATTGAGGCTGGCCAGCAGCAGGACGTAAAAATCCCCATTGGCGACATGCGCACCCTCATGGGCAAGCACGGCGCGGCGCTTGCGCGAATCCCAGTCGCGGTAATGCGGCGGCAGCAGGATGGTCGATGCGAAGGTCACGGGACCACCGATCAGATCGCTGACGCGCACGCGCCATCCGCCGGTCCAGGATTCGCTGATCGGCGTTGCGGCGCGCGCCAGCCGCCAGGTCAGGAATACGCCGACCGCCAGCCGGAACAACAGCATGCCGGCAACGATGGCATAGACGGCGGTCGCGAACCCAAGCCAATTGAATGCGGCATGGCTTGCGGCGGCCGCGGCCGGCGCGACCGTATCGAGCGGGAGCTGAGACTCCGGCAACGCCGGGTTGGCCGGCCAAAAATCCTCCGGCGCCGACATCGGCAGGGCCTGCAGGGTGACCGTCACCGTGGTCCAGCGCATCAGCAGCGGCATCGCAAGCGAGGCCGCCAGCACGACGATCCAGGACGTCATGTGGACGTGTGGATTGCGCACGCGAAGAAGATTCAAGCCAATCCACACGGCGCCTCCGAGCAACAGCGAGCGCAGCGCCGACTCCGCAAGAATCGCGAGGATCATTTCTTCCTCCCCTTTGCCTTGGCCCGCGCGACCTGGTCGGCGAGCGTTCGCAACTGCTTCTGGTCGAGCATGGCGCGGTCCACCATGCCGACCAGCACCTCTTCGACCGACCCGTTGCAGAACCAGTCGACGATACGCTGGACGGCCTTTGCCGCAACCCGTCCGCGATCTTCGGCCGCCTGATAGACGTAGGTTCGTCCATCGACGGTATGGGTCGTGTAACCTTTCTCTTCCAGCCGGCGCAGCACGGTTCGCACCGTCGATTCCTTGAGCGGCCGCGACAGCTGCTCGCGCACGGCTTCCGCCGTCACCGGACCGTTGGCCCAGACCAGTTGCATCACCTCACGTTCGAGGTCTCCCAGTTCGGGCAGGCTTTCGTTCATAATGCTACCTTGCAGTGTGCGGCTTCTCGTAATGCTACAGAGCGTCGCACACGTCGCGCCGCTCCGCAATGACAATTCCGCCGGGAACGGCCACTATACCGGTGGATTGAACGAAATTGAGGCCGCCCGAATGACAGCGACACCGCTGATCGCCTACGTCAATGTCGGCAAGCACTTTGCCGGCCGCGGCGATGAACGCGTGGTCGCGGTCGACGATGTCTCGCTCGAAGTCACCGCAAGGCGAATTCCTCGCCATTGTCGGCGGTTCCGGCTCCGGCAAGACCACGCTGCTGCGGCTCGCCAACCGGCTGATCGAGGCGGACATCGGCACGATCAAAGTCGAGGGCGAGGACGTGCGCGCGCTCGATCCCGTGCAATTGCGCCGCCGCATCGGCTATGTCTTTCAGAGCGGCGCGTTGTTTCCGCATATCACCGTCGCCGGCAATATCGGCATCACGCCGAAGCTGCTGGGCTGGCCGGCAGCCGAGATCGCCGCGCGCGTCGACGAACTGCTCGACCTGGTCCAGCTCGACCGCACGCAGCATCGCGACCGCCTGCCGCAGGAATTGTCGGGCGGGCAGCGCCAGCGCGTCGGCGTGGCCCGCGCGCTCGCCGCAAAGCCCCGCATCGTGCTGATGGACGAGCCGTTCGGCGCACTCGATCCCCTGACCCGCGACGCGCTCGGCGACGACTATCGCGCGCTGCATCGCAAGCTCGGACTGACCACCGTCATGATCACCCATGACATGACCGAGGCGCTGCTGCTGGCCGACCGCGTCGCGGTGATGCGCACGGGAAAACTGCTGGCGCTGGGAACGCCACAGAAGCTGACACAAAGCGACGATGCCTACGTCGCCGAGCTGCTGCGCACGCCGCGCCGGCAGGCGGAGCGGCTGAACGCGCTGCTGCCGCGGGATGGCGCGGCATGAGCCTGTTGTCCGATCCGCGTTGGGGCGAGGCGCTGACCCATCTCTCCGACTATCTCGGCAATCATGTGCGCGTCAGCGTCACTGCGCTCGCGCTCGGACTTGTGGTCAGCTTTCCATTGGCGATCGCCGCGCGCAAGGCGCCGGTTTTGCGCGGTCTATTGCTCGGCATCGCCAGCATCGTGCAGACCGTGCCCGGGCTGGCACTGCTCGCGCTGTTCTATCCGCTGCTGCTGGCGCTGGCCTCCGTCACGCTTGCCTGGTTCGGGTTCGGCTTTTCGGCGTTCGGCTTCCTGCCCGCCGTGCTGGCGCTCGCGCTCTATTCCATGCTGCCGGTGCTGCGCAACACCATCACGGGACTGAACGGCGTCGCTCCCGAATTGCTGGAAGCGGCGCAAGGCGTCGGCATGACGCCGCGGCAATCGCTGTTCACGGTAGAGCTCCCGCTGGCACTACCAATCATCATGGCCGGCATCCGCACCTCGGCGGTATGGGTGATCGGCACCGCGACGTTGTCGACGCCGATCGGCCAGACCAGCCTCGGCAATTACATCTTTGCGGGGCTGCAGACCCAGAACTGGGTGTTCGTGCTGTTCGGCTGCATCGCCGCCGCCATACTCGCGCTGGCGGTCGATCAATTGCTGGCGCTGATCGAGAACGGCCTGCGCAACCGCAGCTCCTTGCGCGCCTCACTCGGTGGCATCGGCATCGCGGCGCTGATCGCGGCAACGCTGGTGCCGACCATGGCGCGCTCCCCGTCGAGCTATATCGTCGGCGCCAAGACTTTTACCGAACAATATGTGCTGTCGGCACTGATCGCCGAACGACTGCGCGCGGCGGATTTGTCGGCGAGTTCGCGCGAAGGGCTCGGCTCCAGCGTGATCTTCGATGCGCTCGCCGCTGACGATATCGACGTCTACATCGACTATTCCGGCACGCTGTGGCTGAACCAGTTCCATCGCAGCGACATGCTGCCGCGCGAGCAACTGCTCGCCGAATTGAAGGCGATCCTCGCAAGGCAGAAGCATCACGCTGTTCGGCGAGCTCGGTTTCGAGAACGCCTATGCGCTCGTGATGCCGAAGAAGCGCGCCGACGCGCTCGGCATCCGTTCCATCGCCGATCTCGCGTCGCATGCATCTGTCATGTCGATCGCGGGCGACTACGAGTTCTTCTCGCGGCCGGAATGGGCAAGCCTGCGCAAAGCCTATGGGCTGTCCTTTCGCGCCCAGCGCACCATGCAGCCCGACTTCATGTATGCCGCGGTCGGCGTCCGGCGAGGTCGACGCGATCGCGGGCTACACCAGCGATGGGTTGATCGCAAAGTACGATCTGGTCGTGCTCGACGATCCCAGACATGCGATCCCGCCCTATGATGCGATCGTGCTGCTGTCGCCGAAACGTGCGGACGATCAGGCATTGCAGGCGGCACTGAAGCCGCTGCTCGGCAAGATCGACATCGCCGACATGCGCGCGGCGAACTTACGCGCCAGCGGCAATGACGCGACGTCCTCGCCGGACGCAGTGGCGTGCTGGCTGTGGGACAAGATCGGAAAGAAATGAACAAAGCCGCCTTCGAGAAAACGCCGGGCTGGCTCGACTGGTACGCCAATCCGAGCAAGCCGCGCTTCAAGCTGCCCGAGGGCGCGGTCGACGCGCATTGCCATGTGTTCGGCCCCGGCGCGGATTTTCCCTACGCGCCCGAGCGCAAATACACGCCCTGCGACGCGTCGAACGAGCAGCTCTATGCGTTACGCGACCATCTCGGCTTCTCTCGCAACGTCATAGTGCAGGCGACCTGTCATGGCGCCGACAACCGCGCCATGATCGACGGACTGGTGCATGCGAACGGCCGCGCGCGCGGCGTCGCCACGGTGAGGCGCGATATCAGCGATGCCGAACTGCGGGCGATGCACGAGCAAGGCGTGCGCGGGGTGCGCTTCAATTTCGTCAGGCGGCTGGTCGATTTCACGCCGCGCGACGAGCTGATGGAAATAGCCGGGCGCATCAAAAAACTCGGCTGGCATGTGGTGATCTATTTCGAAGCACCCGACCTGCCGGAGCTGTGGGATTTCTTCTCTGGCCTGCCGACAACAGTGGTGGTCGACCATATGGGCCGGCCGGATGTGCGCAGGCCGGTGGACGGTCCCGAGTTCGAGTTGTTCGTACGCTTCATGCGCGAGCATGCGAACGTATGGTGCAAGGTCACATGTCCGGAGCGGCTGTCGGCGTCGGGGCCACCGGCGCTGAATGGCGAACGCGACGCCTATCGCGACGTGGTGCCGTTCGCGCGGCGCATCGTCGAGACGTTTCCGGATCGCGTGCTGTGGGGCACCGATTGGCCGCATCCGAACCTGAAAGGCCACATGCCAGATGATGGCCTGCTGGTCGATTTCATCCCGCATATCGCCGTTACCGCGGAGCTGCAGCGGAAGCTTCTGGTGGACAATCCGCTGCGGCTCTATTGGCCGGATGAATAGTGGTGAGGACCTGGTGGAGGAACTCAGGCCCTCACCTCCTGCCGCTGAAAGATCACGTATCCAACGACAAACAGCACGATGGTGCCGGCGATCAGGCTGACCGTCTGCGGCCAGGCGATCAGCATGCTTTCGCCGAGCGGCAGCGGCGCGCCCATCACGGCGCCGCGCAGCTGCTCGAGGAACACAGCGCCCAGCGTGCGGGTCGAGGGCGAGAGAATGGCCTGCATCGCTTCCGCGAACAGATCGTTGGGCGAGATACGCATCAGGAATTGCGTCCACAGCCCGGTGTCGGGCGTCTCCAGCCCGAGCGCCGTGTAGCGCGGATCGGGCGGCGCGATCCCTTGCGCCAGCGCCGGCGCCAGCATCGGCCACAGCACAGTCAGGAACAGCCAGACTCCGAGCGCGACCAGCGCCGCGGTCGCCGGCGAGCGGAACACGATCGAGAGCAGCATCGCGAGCGACGAGCCAGACGCCGGCATAGAAGATCGCGATCACCAGGAACACCAGCGAGCGCGCGATCTCCTCGCGTGCCCGGCGGCACGCCGAGGAAGATCAGCCCGAGCCCGATCACCAAGAGCCACAGCGCGGTGAGGCTGACCGCGAGCGTGGCAAGGCCGGCAAGGAATTTCCCCATCAACAGCGCATCGCGGTAGATCGGCTGCGCCAGAATGCGCGACAGGGTGCGGCGGTTATGCTCGCTGTTGACGGCATCGAAGCCGAGCCCGATCGCCATCAAGGGCACGAGGAAGCCGAGCAGCGCCACGAAGGACGGCAGCGGCTCGCGCGACATCGTGAACAGCCGCAGCAGAAGGAACGGGTCCTCCGCCGTGTGCTGCCGGAGACTGTCGATCGCGCCGTAGAGCGCGGCGAGCGCCGTCAACACCACCAGCAATTCCAGCACCAGCATGCGGACGCTGGAGATGTTGTCGGAGAGCTCCTTGACAAAGACGGTGCCAAGTCCCGCGAATGCCGATCCCTCACGCCGCATGACGCACTCCTGTTGGCTTGGTCTGGAAGGCGCGGGCATAGATCGCCTCGAGGCTCGGCTCGTCGACCGACAGCCGGCGCAGCGCGCCGTTGACGGCGACGACCGCGCTCGCCGCATCCGGCCGCACGTCGCGTTCGGCCGTCATGCGGAAGCGGTCGGCGGCGACGCGTCTCGACCTTGGTCACGCCCGGGATGGTCGACAGCCGCCGCGCAATGCCGATCCTTCGGCCTCGACCTCGACCACGAAGCCGGCGCCGAGCACCTTGACCGCAAGTTCGGCCACCGTGCCCATCATCACGATGCGGCCGGCCTGGAACAACGCGACGCGGTCGCAGATACGCTGCACCTGGTCGAGCAGATGCGAGGACAGCAGCACCGTGGTGCCGCCGCGCTTCAACTCGCCGATCAATTCCAGGAATTCGATCGTCGCCTGCGGATCGAGGCCTGAGGTCGGCTCGTCCAGGATCGCGATCTCGGCGCGCTTGACGATGATCTCGGCCAGACCCAGCCGCTGCCGCATGCCGCGCGAGAAGGTCGCCACGCGCTTGTGCGCGACTTCGGTGAGCCGCACCCGCGACAGCGCGTCGGCAATGCGCAGCGCGCGCTCGGCGCAGCGACAGCCCCATCAGCTTGGCGGTGTAGACGAGATTCTCCACCGCGGTGAGATGATCGTAGAAGCCGACCGAGTCGGGCAGATAGCCGACATGCCGCTTGACCTCGAGCGGCGAGCGCGCCGGATTGAAGCCGAGCACGCTGACACTGCCTGACGAAATGTCGGTGAGGCCCAGCATCATCAGGATGGTGGTGGTCTTGCCGGCGCCGTTCGGCCCGAGCAGGCCGAACACCTCGCCCTTGCGGATGCCGAACGAGATCGCGTCGACGGCAACCGCCTTGCCGTAGCGCTTGGTCAGGCCCTGCGCCGCGATCACGGCATCGAGCGGCGGAGGGAGTTTCTCGTTCTGCGCGCTCATCGGCGTCCGAACCTCGCGACTGCGCCGAGCATCAGGAGAAGCGCGACGCCGATCACGCCGGCCCCGGCCATGCCCCACACCGTCGAGGTCGCGACCGTGATGCGGAACTGGCTGGAGGCGCTTTCGCCGCGCGAATTGGCGCGGACCGAGACCATGTAGTCGCCGGCGAGCGACTTTTCGCTTGGAGTAATCAATGCCTGCACCTCGGCATCCTTGCCGGGCACCAGGCGCTCGATGGTCTCGGGCTCGAAGGTGACCTTCCAGCCGGTCGGCGCCGAGGCGTTGAGCTTGACGTTGTCGGCAGGCGCGGTGCCGCTGTTGGTGACGACGACCGGAATCGAGCTTTGCTGGGCCGCGACCGCGCGTGCGCTGAGCAGGCCGTCGCGACCGGCGACTTGCAGTTGCGGCTGGCCGACCACGTCGAGCGCGAGATCGGTCTTGGCGGAGGCATCCTCGGCGTTGACCGTCACGGTGACCGGGAAATGTCCGGCATCGATCGAGCTCGGCGGACGCACCTTCAGCTTGATGTCCTTGGATTGCCCGGCGTCGATCGGAATCGCGGACAGTTCCTGCGTGCCGTAGGCCTCGGTGAACGAGGTCTCGAAATTGTCGGGCGCATCGGCTGCGAAGCTTGCGGTCAGATTGCGGCCGGAGTCGTTCTTGATGGTCAGCGTATATTCGAAATTCGATTTCGGGCTGCCGCGCAGGTCAGGCAGCTTGGTCGAGACCGTGAGCTTGGCCGGCAATTCCTTGGCGAGCGACACATCGAGCGGCAGCGAAGCCTGGCTGGAGCCCTGCCCTTCCGCCTTCACGGTCAGCGTCTGCGCCGAGAGATCGCTGCCGGCAGGCACTTCGAGACGAAGCTGCAGCGAAACGTTGTTGTCCGGCGCCGGCATCGCGGCCGCGACCGGCTGACCGCCGCCGAGGATGGTCGCGGTCCAGCCCTTCGGCACGCCCGTCACCGAGAGTTTGTATTCCTCCGGGCTCAGTCCGTAGTTCTGCAAACGCATCGGAATGTTCGATGTGGTGCCCGGCCTCACCGTGATGGCGGGATAGTCGGTCATCAGGTAAAGGCCCTTGATGTCCGCGTGGGCCGGCTCGGCGGCATAAGCCGCCGGCGTGACCAGAACAAAGACAATCGCAAGGCGCGCAACTTCCAGCGCTCGCATGGCGGACACTCCTGCAAGTAATTTCAAATCGGATGATGCCGCGCGCGGTCGTCTCAACAACCGTGGCAGCGGTGCGCCGAATGATGGATGCAATCGTGACGAAGTGCGGGCAGCGCGATTACAATCGTGTAATCGAAGGTCAGACTTTAGGCGTCCGACTTTAGATGCGATGCCGTTGCGGGGGTGAAATCACGCAAACGCGGTCGCGAGAAACGCGGCGAGGATGCCGCCGATGATCAGATACTTCACCGCGTAATAGACGCGCTTGTTCCAGGCTTTCATGCGCTTGCCGGCAAGGCGCACCTGATAGACGGACCCGAAGACGCGATTGAGCCAGCCGACGCGCTCGCCCTCTTCGTTCTGGGTCGCGCTCTCGTTGATGATGTTGCGCGAGACCCAGCGGTTCATCGAAGTCATCGCCTTCGAGGTCAGCGGACGCTCGACGTCGCAGAACAGGATGATGCGCTCGTCGCCGGTGGTGTTCTCGGCATAGTGCAGATAGGTCTCGTCGAACAGCAGATCCTCGCCGTCGCGCCAGGAGTACGGTTGGCCGTCGACGAAGATGCGGCACTCGCCGGCCGACTTCGGCACCACGAGGCCGAGATGATAGCGCAGCGAGCCGGCATAGGGATCGCGGTGCTGCACCAGCTTGCCGCCCGGCGGCAGGTTGGCGAACATCGCGCCCTTCACCGTCGGGATCGAGTTCACCAGCGCCACGGTCTTCGGGCAGTTGGCCAGCGCCGACGGCAGCGCCTCCTCGTACCATTTCAGGTAAAAGCGCTTCCAGCCCGTTCGGAAGAACGAGTTGAAGCCCCAGTCGTTGTATTTGTCGGCGGCCTTGATCTGACCCTGCGCGAACAACTCCAGCGCTTCCTCGCGGATGGTCTCCCAATTGTCGCGCAGCACGTTGAGCTCAGGCACCATGCCGACCTCGAGGATCGGCCGGTTCGGCACGCCGGAGAAAATGTACATCAGCACGTTGTAGGGGGCCATGAGGGTGGAGTGATCGGAGACCTGACGCCAGAATCCGAGCCGCACCTTGCCGCGCAAGTGCACGGTTAGCGCCGAGCCGATGAAGGCCCAGAGCAGGAGGAACTGCGGAGAGAGGAGTTGCATCACCATGGTGGAAAGCCTGCCCTGAACGCTAATACCGCCGTTTAGCAGGTTTGCGCTGCAACACTCAAGGCGGAGAAACCCGGAGGAACCGCGCTAGTGGAGCGGATTTGACGTTCGCTGCCCACCAGCCGGGCACTTGTAAGCGAACGTCAAATCCAAAGCTCCACTAGAATCAATATTTTCTAGTGGTCCTTTGATTCCAACATTCGCAAAAAGTGCCTGCTGCAACGGGGGTGCGAATGTTGGAATCGGACCACTAGAGCGTTAGCCCATCTGACTGAATTGTTGGGATTCACAAATCAGCGGTTTGGTGATTTAAGCTACCCGCCGGGACAGGAGGCCGGCGGGTATGGCGAAACCGCTGTCGATGGACCTTCGTGAACGAGTGCTTGCCACCATTGCGGGCGGCGCGTCCGGCCGGCAGGCTGCCGAGCGGTTTGGAGTAAGCGCGGCGAGCGTCAGCCGGTGGCGGATGCGCGAGCGAGAGCAAGGGGATGCCCAGCCGAGAGGTCAGGGCGGAGATCGCAAGTCCCACCGGATCGATGCCCATCAGGCGAGGATCCTGGCCTTGCTCAAGGCAATCCCTGACATCACCATCGAAGAATTGCGTGACAGCCTGAGCAAAGAAGGTCTTTCCTTCGGCTATGGGACGATCCGTCGCTTCTTCGAGCGCCACAACATCACGCGCAAAAAAAACCGCCCATGCCGCAGAGCAGGATCGCCCGGATGTCTTGACGCGGCGGGAAGCCTGGCGTGAGAGCCAAGGCAAGCTCGATCGGGACCGGCTCGTCTTCATTGATGAGACCTGGGCATCGACCAACATGGCGCGAACACATGGCCGCTGCCAGCGCGGCGAACGTCTGCGAGCCGCCGTTCCGCACGGCCACTGGAAAACAACAACCTGCGTGGCCGCTCTAACCACGCGCGGCATCATCGCGCCCTGGGTGCTCGATGGCCCTATTAACCGTGATGCCTTCGAGACCTATGTGGAAAAGGTGCTCGTCCCCGAACTTCCACAAGATGCGATTGTCATCATGGATAACCTCTCCAGCCACAAAGGGCCGCGCATACGCGAGATGATCGAAGCCGCCGGCGCAACACTCCTCTATCTTCCGCCCTACAGCCCCGACCTCAACCCGATCGAGAATGCCTTCGCCAAGCTCAAAGCAAATTTGCGAAAGGCCGCCGAACGTACGGTCAATGGTCTCTGGGATGCCGTTGGCCGCATCGTCGACACCTACACGCCGACAGAATCCACAAATTACTTCGTGGCCGCAGGGTACTTGCAACCCGATCGGCTAACGCTCTAGAGCCCGTGAATCATCCCGGCGTCGATCAGGAGGCGATTGAGCCGGCGCGCCTCCGCGCCGTCCCTGCAGGCATAGAAAATCCCCTTACAGCGCAACATGATCGCCTTCTGCTCGGTAAAGGACGGATCGAGCGGGATGCCCGCCGCCTCCTGGATCACCAGCGGCAGATAGGCCGCGTCGATCGTGTCCATCACCGCAGGACTCTTCACCGGCTCGAAATTGACGGCGTCGATGGCGTAATAGGTCGCGTAGTAGCGCGGATCATAGGCATCGAGCTTCTTGCCGACGCCGCCCTCGTCGAGGCCGGGGTCAAGCAAGTGCGGCGAGAATTCCGGCTGGTGATCGCCGTAGCGCACGATCAGGAACGGCTCGCCGGCAAAGCGCTTTTTCAGATTCGCGATGAAGCCGGCATAGTCGTTCGCGCTCATCGCCTGCCGCCGCAGATATTCGTCGACTACGGGCTCGTTGCCCGGCGCGCGCCAGCCGGCCAACAGGTCGGGGCGGAATTTGGTCTCCCAGGGGAAATGATTGGCGCCGAGATAGACGAACATGAAGAGCGGCTTGTGCGCGGGGCGCTCCGACATCAGCCTCACGGCGGAGTCGTAGAAGAAGCTGTCGGGCTCGACATCCTTGGCGCGGAGATCCTGCGCGTCATAGAAGTGCTCGATGCCGGTCGTGGTCTGGAAGCTGCGCGCGCTCATGAACGCGCCGAAGGCGGGATAGAGCGAGGTCGTCTCATAACCGCAGCGGCGCAGCGACAGCGGCAGTCCGCGTTCGACGCGGCCGGCGGCGATGCGGGTGATGAAATAGGCGAAGCGGCCGAACGAGCGCGAGGACAATCCGGCCAGCACATTATACTCGGTGTACCAGCTTGGACCGCCATTGCTCTCGGCGAGGAAGATTCGTTCCTTGCCGTCGAAGGATTTGAAGTGGCTGCCGTAGCCCGCGGGCACCTTGACGTTGCCGGCTTCGCGGATGTCGAAGCTCGATTCATCATGGATCATGATGATGTTGGGACGGCGGCCGGCGGGATGGCAGGAATCCCGCAAGGGGATATTGAGGCGACCGGTCGCGACCGCATCCTTCTCCATGAAGCCGTAGTTCATGAAATCGGACACGGCGGTGACGCCGGAACGGGAGAACTTCGAGAGATAGCCGTCGTCGTAATAGCCGCGCCATGACTTCATCCGGATATTCCAGCGAGTACCCCGTCAGTGCGGCGAGGCAGGCGAGCGCGCCGGCGAGTGCCGGCAGGCGGCGGATGCGGAAGGGGTCGAGCCACCACAGCGCATACATCAAGGGAAGCGTGACGAGGCCGGCGGAGATCACCGACCAGCGCAGGTCCGGAAAGATCGTGAACAGAAACGCGGTGGTGTCGCGGTCGATCAGCATCAGATCGACGAAGTTCACGGTCATCTGCACCACGTCGTGCTTGAGCCGCGACAGCAACACCAGCACCACGACCATGGTCAGCGACAGCGCGCCCGACAGCGCGGGCCGGCGCAGCAGCGCGATCCAGACGAGGTTGAGGATGCCCCAGGCTCAGGATGAAGCAGAGCCGCGAGCCGAAATCGGTCTCGGTCTGCAGCATCAGGCCAAGTGCGGCGAGCTGGGGCGCGGCGACCGCGAACAGCCTGACAATGCCGAACGAGCCGAGGCCGGTTGTGGCAACCGCGGTGGACGGACCTGGGTTCGGCGCCGGCGCCATTGTCGGAACGCGTACTCAACCGGCGCGGAAGAACCTTTCGCTGGCGCAGGACCAGGAGGCGGACGCCGCAGCCGGGAGCGCGGCATGTCATAAAACTGTAGTGGAACGGTCATGAACGAGCAATGGACGGGCGTTCAGACCTTCGCTTAATGTTACTAGCGGGGCACTCTTTCTCCCCTCACCCTGAGGAGCTCGCGAAGCGAGCGTCTCGAAGGGCGAGGCCGGCCACCGGGCCTCATGGTTCGAGACGGCGCTCCGCGCCTCCTCACCATGAGGGGTTAGGGCTTGCCAATCCCTGCGATGAACAGGTCCACCACCGCCTCCGCCACCCGATCGCCTCTCCCGATCGTCGCCTTCGCCGCCGTCGACCCAATCGGCTTTGCCACGGCGACCAGCCTCGCTTCTTACGTCTTCGGCGGCGTCGGCTACGCCTTCATCATCGCGATAGCTGCGACCTCGTTCGACCGCACCGCAGCATGGCTTGGCCCACCCGCCTGGCGCACGCTGCATCTGGTCGGCGGCTACTATCTGCTGCTGCAGTTCACGGTGTCGTTCGGCAAGCGGATTCCGCACATGCCGCTCTATGCGCTGTTCCTGATCCCGCTCGCGCTCGTGTTCGCCCTAAGGATGATCGCGATGACCTCGCGGCGGACGCCGCGCATGGCCGAAGCAGGCTAGACTACCTCCCTTCACGTGTGCGGCGATGAGCGGTGGGAACCATTGCCAGCCGGCCGCATCTAATCAAAGGTGGTGGCCGGCAGTCGGCCCGGCGCCGAGACCGCATCGAACATTGAGGGCAACCGCCTCTCATGATTTTGGCATTGATCCTCATGGCCGTGATCGGCGCCGTCGCGCTGACCGAGCGCAGCGTCGAGCACCTTCCATTCACCATCGCAGCGCTGTTCCTCAACGCCGCCCTCTTGCTGCTTTTTGTCGGCGACGTCGAGCGCGCGATCCTGCTGTCCGGCATCATCGCGCTGGCAATTGCCGGCGCATCGATGGTGAAATCCGATCACAGCGCACTCAAGCTGACCGTTTCCGATCTGCCGCTGGCGTTGGCAGGCACGGTCCCGTTTCTCGTTTTGCAATACCCGCGCATGATGCTGGGTGTTCTGCTGGGCAGTGTCGCGCTCGTTGCGGCTTCGACTGCGGTTCTGCTCACCGCCGCCGGACCTCCGATTGATCTGGAAAGTCGAATTATCCTGCTCAGCCTTGCCCTCATTGGCTTCGCAACCATTGCCGTGACGAACGGCACATCCCTTCGGGCGAGCCTGAGCCAGCGGCGGTGCTTCTACTCGACCTTCATCGCCTCGCTGATCGATCCCATGTCGTGGCAGCAGTTCGGTGGCCTCGCCATGAGCGACATCGCAGATGAGCCACTGCCGCTGAAGCGGGCGACGCCGGCGCGCGCGCCCGCGTCTGCCGACATCATCGTGATCCAGCATGAATCGATCTTCGATCCCCGAATCTTCGGCCTGCCGGTCGAACCGTCAGTCGAGGAATTCCTGTCGCCGACCGAGGGCCGGCACGGGGGCCTCAACGTCGACATCTTCGGCGGCGGTTCGTGGCAGTCCGAGTTCAGCCTGCTGACCGGGCTGTCGAGCGCAAGCTTCGGTTCGAGCGCCTACTACCTCTTCAAGAAGGGCGCGGGCCGATTCCACACCAGCCTGCCCACTTCGCTGGCATCGCTCGGCTACAGGACGACGCTGATCTCGAGCTGCCGCCGCGACTTTCTGCACTATGATGAGTTCTACCGCTCGATCGGCATCGACGAACGCATTTTCACCGATGATCTTCCGCCGCCCTTCGATATCGGGCGCTTCGAAGCCACCAATTCGGATGCGATGTTTCTGGAAGCGGTGATCGACGCTCATGCCAGAGGGATCGCCGACGACCCGTCGCCCCGCTTTCTCTATGCGCTGACGAACTACAATCACGGCCCGCACGATCGAAGGCTGGCGGGACAATGCGAGGCCCGCGCCTATGCCATGGCCAACTGCGGAGACGCCGGTTACGCCGAATATTACGCGCGGCTGGCCGAGACTGCGTCCATCTGGCAAAGACTGAAGTCCAAGCTTGCTCTTTCCGGGCGGCCCACGCTGATCGTTCACTACGGCGATCACCAGCCCGTACTGACGCGACGGCTCGATGATCGGCTCGCGAGCGACGCACGACGCGCGTTCCGCACATTCTATGCCATCGAAGGCTTGAACATCGCACCTTGGCTGATCGGCCGCGGGCGCGGTGCGGAGCTCGATATCGCTTTCCTTGGAACGGTCGCCTTGCAAGCGGCGGGACTGCCGCTCGATCCGATATTCTCGACCCGCGCCAGCCTGCTCGGGGAATGCGGCGCGAGCTACTTCGCGTCGGCCTCGCAACGAAAACGCCAATTCCACCGAACGCTTGTCGATTTGGGGCTGGTAGATTTGGGCCCGGGCGCGCAGCCCGTGCGGGCCCGGAAGCCTGATATCGCTGATGTCACGAGAACGCGCCCGACGCACTGACCGAGCCGCGAGCCCTGAAGACATGTGCAGGCTGCGGCATTGCCATGATTTGCCGAACACGATTGCCTCCCTCACAATGCCCCGCGCAGTCACATGCGACGCGAGATCGCAAGCAATGGGAGTTCGGTCATGGCGGGCATTCTGGAAGGCAAGGTCGCACTGGTGACCGGCGGCGGCTCCGGCATCGGGCGGGCGACCGCGGTGATCATGGCGCGCGAAGGTGCGCGCGTCGCGGTGTCCGATCTCTCCAAGGACGGCATCGAGGCCACGGTCGGCCTGATCAACGCCAGCGGCGGCCAGGGAATCGCGATCGCCGGCGACGTCGCCAACGAGACCGATGTTGCGAACATGGTGGCGCGCACGGTGTCGGCCTATGGCCGCCTCGACTGCGCCTACAACAATGCCGGCATTTCCAGCCGTGCCGACAGTCCGGCCGGCACGCGGCTCCATGAGGTGACTGAGCCGGCCGCCGCCAGGATGTTTTCGGTCAACCTGATGGGCGTGTTCCTGTGCCTCAAGCACGAGATCGTGCAGATGCTGAAGCAGGGCGGCGGCGGCGCGATCGTCAACACGTCTTCGATCGCCGGCCTGGTCGGCTTGCCGACGTCGAGTCACTACGTCGCCGCCAAGCACGGCGTCGTCGGGCTGACCAAGACCGCCGCGATCGAATATGCGCAGGACGGCATCAGGGTGAACTGCGTCAATCCCGGCTACATCAAGACGCCGATGACCGACGACATGATGAAGTCCCGCTACGAGGAGATCATGGCCAAGGTGCCGATGCATCGCCTCGGCAGTGCTGAGGAGATCGCCGAAGCGGTGGTCTGGATGTGCTCGGACAGGGCGTCGTTCATGACCGGCGCCTCGCATGTGGTCGACGGCGGATTTAGCGCGGCTTAGCGCGTGATGAGTGCGCCCGTATGGATCCGCCGTACACTCCGTCACCTGGCCCCGGCGGCGAAGGTGGAAACAAATTTCATCCCTGCCGCGGAGGCCGGTGAGTCGGATGGTCCGAGGGGTCGCGGCCCAGCATGGACCGCAATTCCACGAGGTCGGTGAACACATCGGTTTGGCGACGCAACTCGTCGGCGATCATCGGTGGCTGAATTGCAATCGTCGAGATCACCGTGACGTGGACGCCGCGGCGCTGCACGGCCTCCACCAGCGAGCGAAAATCGCCATCGCCGGAGAACAGGATCATCTGGTCGATATGCCTGGCGAGCTCCATGGCATCGACCGCCAGCTCGATATCCATGCTGCCCTTCACCCTGCGGCGGCCGCTCGCGTCGGTGTATTCCTTGGCCGCCTTGGTGACGACCGTGTAGCCGTTGTAGTCGAGCCAGTCGATCAGCGGCCGGATCGACGAGTATTCCTGGGTTTCACTGAGTGCGATGTAGTAGAACGCCCGGATCACACTGCCGCGGCTCCGAAACTCATTGAGAAGGCGCTTGTAGTCGATATCGAAGCCAAGCGCCTTGGCGGTTGCGTTGAGATTGGCGCCGTCGACAAAAATGGCAATCCTGGAAGAAGAGTCCGTCATCGCGGTTCCGGTCCGGTTGAGCCTGGTCTCCGGCTCAGTCCGCTACCTCCGGGACTTCTTCTTCGAGGTCTTGGCAATCCGTTCGACCAACTCGGCGAGGCAGCGGCGTATCCGCACGGTCGGTGATATCGGCATAGGCGGTCAGCAATTTGAGCACGTTCGGGTCGGTAATGAGCCTGACAGGCGCCGTGCTGG
This sequence comes from uncultured Alphaproteobacteria bacterium, assembly GCA_963821965.1. Lineage (GTDB taxonomy): Bacteria > Pseudomonadota > Alphaproteobacteria > Rhizobiales > Xanthobacteraceae > Bradyrhizobium. The sequence continues at coordinate 528,270 of CAWGFY010000005.1, read as the reverse complement.
CCTTACCCCTGGCGGGCGAAGTCTGCGCATAATCCTTGAAGAGCGCGTCGATCGGAATGTTGAAGATCTCGGCGATCTGCGGCAGCCGCCCGGCGCCGACCCGGTTCACGCCCTTTTCATATTTCTGCACCTGCTGAAACGACACGCCCAGCTTGTTCGCGAGATCGGTCTGGGACATGCCCGCGATCAGGCGGTGGGCACGAATGGATTCGCCGACCTCGGTATCCGCGGCGTTGGGGCTCCTTTTCTTCATCATTGGGCTTCGAGCGACGCTGAATGAGCGGTCTTGAGGGGAGTGTGTCGGTTTTTTCATCGGAAAGAATGTACGACCTCTAGAGGAGCCTTCTGAATCCGTACAATCTTAGATACGTTTGGGGTTGAGCCGTTCTGCTCGTTTGTAGATAGTGCGACGGACCTTCCCCCGTGGTTTTCCGGGTGCCTGCTGCGATTATCAGCAGTTTTTCAGGCACTCCGATACCGGCATTCGGCCCCGACAGCCCCCATCCCTGAGAAAACACCATCCGGCCAGTTCATCACTGATGTTGAACAGCGGCACATCTTACCGCCTTCCGCAGGTCGGGCCGGTCCGCTCTAACTCGCTACTACCTGACGTAGTGAGGAGACAAATTGTGGAACATAAGATGAGCCCTATCACTCCGGACCACAATCAGATCCGCTGCGAGGTTGTGACGACCTACGAGCAGATGCTGCATGCGTACGCCATTCGAGGCATCTGCTTCATGGAAGAGCATGGCGTCAAGGCGCGGCAGACCTTCGACGGCAACGACTACCAGGCCACGCACATGATCGTATACGCCGGCGATGAGCCGATCGGCACCCTGCGCATCCGATGGTTCAAGGATTTCGCCAAGCTCGAGCGCACCGCCTTCCGCGAGACACTACCGCAACCCCCACGTCCTCAAGGCTTTTGCGTTCTTCGTGTTCGATCATGTCGCGCGCAAGGGATACGACAAGGTCATCACCCACGCGCAGCCGAAGTATGCGCGGCTGTGGAGGATGATTCTCGGATTCAAGAATGCCGAAGGCAAAAAGCCGGTCTATTTCGACGGCCACGAGGAGCCGTACATCGAACTCGTCAAGGAGCTCACTCCTCCGCCCAACGCCATATCGGAGACGCACGGATGCGGCTGTCCTGTTCCGGACCGAGGGATACTGGGATGCGCCATCGGAGTACGAGACCGCCGCGGCGTGATGGCATCGGCGGAAATCTTCAACGACGCCATACGGACCAGACATTCGAGGCGGGCATCGTCGTGGACTTTTTCCGAGCCCATCTGAAGCAGGTGGTCAGCATCCACCGGCGTCATGTTCGAAAAGCTGCTGTTCGAGGAGGACTCGGATGTGGGTCCGGAACTCGCCGAACTGTTTCGAGGATGCCGGCAAAACCTACCTGCAAATCGCCGAGCGCATCAGCGATCGTTGTCTGTCCCAGCAAGCCTTTCAAGATTGAACATCTTCCTGAACCCGGCGTCGTATACGCTCGGCGGATTGTTCAGTCTGAATTCGTCGCTGAACCATGGATTGTTGCCGCCGAAGACCTCGCTGAGCCAGTCGAATACGAGGCGAACCGGACGGGCCTGCAAACGCTCGGTGAGCGCGATCAGAAATAGAGGAACCGAAATCCTCACGTCGATTTCCAGCGGCATCAAAGCACGGCTCCACAAGCGTATAGCTGCCGAGCAACCCAATTCCGTGTCCTGCCTTCACCAGCATGCCGTAGGCAAACGAATTGTCGCAGTAATGCGCGATGCGTCCGCGCGCCACGGTCTGCTGCCAACTGTCCCACAGCCCGGTTTTTGCCGAGATAATACTCCGATTGAATGAAAAGATGCTGTTCCAGATTGTAGCGCGTCGGCAAGCCGTGCTTCGCGGATATAGTCCTTTGCGACGATGGGAATGAAATGAAGCTGACCCAGTTTTCTGAATTGAATGTCGGATGACACGCTCGGTACAAATCCGATCATCATGTCCGTCTGATTTTCCCGGAGGTCCATATGGTTGAGCGGGCTTTTCAGATGCAACTGTATCTTCGGATATTGCGCCGAAAACTGCACCGAGCGCGGGCGCGGCAAACAGCGCGTTCAGTCCGTCCGTGATGCTGACGCGCACGGTTCCTTCCGCTTCACGGCTCTCCGCCTTCAGGTCGCTGGTGATGGAATAGAGCGTGTGGTCGAGCCGCGACAGGGCGCTGCGCGAGCGCCTCGCCCTTTTGGGTCAGCTTGACGCCGCGCGGGGTCGAAATGAAAAGCTGCGAGCCGACCACATCCTGGAGGCGCTTGACCTGCCGGCTCACCGTCGGCTGGCTCGTGTTGGTGATCTCTGCGGCCCGGTTGAACGACTTGGTCTTGGCCACGGCCAGAAAGACGCGAAGTTCGCCCCAGAACTGTCCGCTCAGAAGCGTCTCTTCATCGAGCGGGCTCTTGTTGAGCTGCTGTTCCTCATCGAACGGGAGCATGGTTCCTCTCGGATCGAAGGATAGCGTGAAACTTGTCTATATCAAACCAGATCAATGACCGTTCCTATCATTTCGCTTCAAGATTAAACATCTTCCTGAAACCGGCGTCGTATTCACTCGGCGGGTTGTTCAATCTGAATTCGTCGCTGAACCACGGATTCTTGCTGTCAAAGATTTCACTGAGCCAATCGAAGACAAGACGGACCGGGCGAGCATTCAGGCGCTCCGTGAGCGCGATCAGGTAGAGAGGAACGGAAATTCTTATGTCGATTTCCAAGGGTACGGCACACGGCTCCAAAAGCGTATAGCTGCCTAGCAACCCAATTCCGAGTCCCGCCTTGACCAGCATGCCATATGCAAAAGAGTTATCGCAGTAATGCGCGATGCGTCCCCGCGCTACGGCCTGCTGCCAATCATCCCACACCCGGTTTTGGCGGCGTAGTATTCCGTTTGAATGAAGACGTGTTGCTCCAGATTGCCCCGCGTCGGCAGGCCGTGGTTGTGAATATAGTCTTTCGCAGCAACGGGAATGAAATGAAGCTGACCCAGCTTTTTGAATCGAATACCGGATGATTGATTCGGGATCATACTGATCATCATGTCCGCTTGATTTTCCCGAAGGTCTATCATGTTGAGGGGACTTTTAAGGTGCAACTGAATTTTCGGATATTGCTTATAAAAGCGTACGAGCGCCGGCGCGGCAAACAGCGCATTCAGACCGTCCGTGATGCTGACGCGCACCAGACCCTCCGCTTCACGGCTCTCCGCCTTCAAGTCGCTGGTGATGGAATAGAGCGTGTGGTCGAGCCGCGACAGCGCCTGCGCGAGCGCTTCGCCCTTTTTGGTCAGCTTGACGCCGCGTGGGGTCGAGATGAAAAGCTGCGAGCCCACGGCCTCCTGGAGCCGCTTGACCTGCCGGCTCACCGTTGGCTGGCTTGTGTTGGTCACTTCCGCTGCGCGGTTGAACGACTTGGTCTTGGCCACGGCCAGGAAGACCCGAAGCTCGGCCCAGAATTGTCCGCTTAGAAGGGTCTCTTCATCGAGCGGGCTCTTGTTGAGCTGCTGTTCCTCGTCAAATGGCAGCATGGTTCCCCATGGTAGTCACGGAAATAGTGCACAGCTTATCGGCGTATCCGGATAAGTCCACTCACCCATGGCGGCGTTAACGATCTTTGGCGGCGGCGGGACGCCCGGCCGGTTGCGGCCAGGTCAGCGATTGCATTCGATCGCCGCCCGCCTCCCGCCCGCCATTGCGCTTCCCGTCGCTTGGCTTAAATGGAACCAGAATACATCAACAGGGCGGGATCACACATGCAATCAGTCGTCATCACCGGCGCGTCCACCGGCATCGGGCACGCCTCCGCCAAATTCCTGCTGGACAAGGGCTATCGCGTGTTCGGCAGCATCCGCAAACAGGCCGATGCCGACCGCTTGAAAAACGAGTTCGGCGCCAATTTCACGCCACTGCTGTTCGACGTCACCGACGAACCGGCGGTGCTGGCGGCCGCGCGCGACGTCCGCGCCGCGCTCAATGGCGAGACGCTGTTTGGCCTCGTCAACAATGCCGGCATCGCGGTCACCGGTCCCGTGCTTGGATTGTCGGTCGATGAATTCCGCCGCCAGATGGACGTCAATGTCATCGGCCCGATCATATCGACGCAAGCCTTCGGGCCGCTGCTGGGCGTCGATCAATCGCTGAAAGGGCCGAAAGGGCGGATCGTGATGATCTCGTCGGTCGCCGGCAGGAACGGCAACCCGCTGACGGCGCCCTATTGCGCCTCCAAGCACGCGGTCGAGGGCCTGTCCGAAAGCCTGCGCCGCGAGTTGATGCTGTTCGGCATCGACGTCATCATCGTAGCACCGGGACCGGTGAAGACGCCGATCTGGACCAAGGGCCAGGGCGACCTCGACACGTCCAAATACAACAACTCGCCTTACCTGGCGTCGATGCAGAAGGTCACGGCCTATATGCAGCACCTCGATTCCATCGGCCTGCCGCCGGAGAAGATCGCCGAGTGCGTCTACAACGCGCTGACCCTGCCGAAGCCGAAGACGCGCTACCAGATCGCGCCGGATCCGATGCGGCACCTTGTGACGCAATGGCTGCCCAAGCGCATGGTGGACAGGATCATCGCCAAGCGCGTCGGCCTGCTGCCGCCGGCGTGACGACGCCCAAGAGCCAATCGGAGCTGCTCACGCTCGCTGACGACGCGCTGCGCAGCCAGCCGGGCTGCGAAACCGCGCGTGTGGTTTCGCTCGCGCCGCTGCCACATGCGAAGGCCGGCCGCAACTGGGAAATCCCCAACGTCGTGCTCGGCGACAGCCTGATCAGCGACGTCGACCGCGCCGTCATGTCAGTGCATCATCAGTTGGGGCGCAAGTTTCATCTTGTCGAAGAGTAGGAAGGCGGCGCTGGATCTCCCCACGGGCGACGTCGTGCGGCGCAGCCGTCCTCCTACTCCGCGTGGCCGTCGATGATCGGGCCGAACAGCTCCCACTTCTCGCCGGAGAACTTCATCATCTGCACCTGCTCGATCGGATAGAAATCCGTCGGTGTGGTCTTGATGCGGATGCCCGGAATGTAGGTGTCGATCTCGAAATCCATGTTGGCGACCACCTTCATCACGTTCTCACGCGTGAGATTGTCGCCGCAGCGCTTGAGCACCTCGACCAGCGCCGTCGAGGTGTTCCAGGCCGTCAAGGGCCCGCTCTCGGACTTGTCGGCTTCGGGATAGTATTTCTCCATGAAGGCGCGGAAGCGCTTCATGCCCGGGGTGGAATCCCACTGCGGATCGGTGACGTCCATCTGATAGCCGGCGCTGAGGATGCCCTTGGAGTGATCCAGCCCTGCGGGCTTGAGCACCGCGCCGACCGAGGCCGCGACGTTGGTCATGATATGGACAGGATGCCAGCCGAGCTCGGCGACCTTCTTGATCGCCTGCGCCGCGAACTTCGGCGTGGCGACATTGATGAAGATGTCGGGGTTGGCGGTCTTGATGGCCACCACCAGCGAATCCACCGTCGGCATCGCGATCTCGTAGGAAATCTCGCTCACGACCATCTTGTCGTATTTGTCGCGCAGCACATCCTTCAAGCCGAGTACGTAGTCCTTGCCGAAATCGTCGTTCTGGTAGAGCACGCCTATTTTGGCGGTGGGATAATGCTGCAGGATGTAGGTGGCATAGACCCGCGCCTCGGCGCGGTAGTTCGGCTGCCAGCCGATGGTCCAGGGGAAATGCTCGGGGTCGCCCCAACGCGAGGCGCCGGTCGCGACGAAAAGCTGCGGCACCTTCATGTTGTTCATGTATTTCTGGATCGCCGCGTTCGGCGCGGTGCCAAGCGAGGCGAAGATCAGAAACACCTCGTCGCTTTCGACCAGCTTGCGCGCCTGCTCCACCGTCTTCGGCGGGCTGTAAGCATCGTCATAGGTGATGAAGTTGATCTTGCGCCCGTTGACCCCGCCATTGTCGTTGATCATGCGGAAATAGGCGCTCATGGTCTTGCCGATGATGCCGTAGGCAGACGCCGGCCCCGAATAGGGCATGATGTTGCCAATCTTGATCTCGGTGTCGGTGACGCCGGTATCGTATTTCTTCTGCGCCAAACCGGGCGCCGCCGAGAGCGCCAGTACGGTTGCCGAAAGCGCGAGCTTGGCGGCGATACCTGTGAAACGGCTCCGGACGAACGGCGTGGCGCGGTGCTGCATGAGCTTTCCCCTCGGGCAAGGCGTGACTTTTCTGGATCGGCAGTTTCCTCAAGGCTTTTCTTTGTGGGCGCCAACATAGCAGCCGCGTGACGCCGCCGGAAGCAACGACAAGTGCCGATGCGGAGGCGATTTGTCGCTGGCCAGTTTGCTGCGCTGCAGATATTTCATTCGGCGGGAGGAACCATGCGGCGATATCTGACGCCAACGATCGTGCTGGCCGTGCTGGGCCTCGTCTTTGGCGGGCTCTATCGCTATTTGTTCGATCCTCCGGACGAAGCCGAGCTGGCCAACTATTTGCGCAGCAGCCTGCATGGCGCAGGCGTCACGCTCGCCGCGTGGGCGGTTCAGCTCTATTTCACCTCCCGCAGCAGCGCCTGGGTCAGACGATGGCCGCTGGTGGTCGAGCTGATCATCCGCTCCATCGCGATGGCGGTCGCCGTTGCGACCATCACGGTCGTGGGCGAGGCCGTCATCTACCCCTACGGCGTCGGCCACCACTGGCTGGTCAACGACCTTCCCTTCATCGTCGCCGTCGCCTTCGCCTTTTCGATCCTGATCGGCGCGATCTACGAGCTGATCCGGCTGGTCGGCGGCCGCGTCCTCGTCAACGTCATCCTCGGGCGCTACCGGCGGCCGGTTCGCGAGCAGCGCGTGCTGCTGTTTCTCGATGTCGCCGGCTCGACCACGCTGGCCGAGCAGATGGGAGAACTGCGGGTGCAGGACCTGCTCACCCGCTTCTTCTACGACATCGATGAGGCCATCGTCAGCCATGGCGGCGAGGTCCATGCCTATGTCGGCGACGAGGTCATCGTGACATGGCCGGTCGGTGCGAGGCCCAGGCAAAGCTATGTCGATTGCTTCTTTGCGATCGAGGACCTGATCAACGCGCTGGCCGATCGCTACAAACAGGAATTCGGGCTGGTACCGGAATTCCGCGCCGGCATCCATGCCGGACCTGTCGTGATCAGCGAATGCGGGGATTCGCGCCGGCAGGTCGCCTATTTCGGCGACACCGTGAATGTGGCCGCGCGGCTGCAGGCGCATTGCAAGGAGGCGGGCCGGCGCTTGCTGGTATCCGCTGAAGTCGTTCGCCTGTTGCCGGAAGCAAACGATTTTCTTGTCGAGCCGCTCGGGCCGACCGAGCTGCGTGGCCGCGCCGCGCCGGTCGAGTTGTTTGCCGTGGCGCGGCGTGTCTAGGAGGGATCGCAATCTCTCGCGATGCTGGTTGGTCCCGCATCGGTCCGCTACACTCCCCATGCGCGGCCTCGATTCCACAGGGAGCGGACCCATGATCACCCGGCGGACTTTCGCGGTCGCGCTGCCGTTGCTGGCAACGACGTCCGCTTTCGCGCAATCGCAATCCTGGCCCACACGGCCGATCCGGGTCGTGGTGCCCTTCCCGGCCGGCGGGTCGACCGATGTCGCGGCGCGGCTCATCGCCGAGCAGCTGTCCCGGGTGTTCCACCAGCAGGTCTATGTCGAGAACAAATCCGGCGCCAACGGCACCGTCGGCATCGAAGACGCCGCCAAGAGCAAGCCGGACGGCTACACGATCCTGGTTTCCACCAACTCGGTCGCGAGCAATCCGCACGTCTATCACAGCAACATCGATCCTTCGAAGGACCTGGTGCCGGTCATCCAGATTTCGCGCCAGCCGATCGTGCTGGCGGTCCATCCCTCGCTCGGCGTCAACTCGGTCGCCGAACTGATCGCGCTGGCGAAGAAGCAGCCGGGGCTGCCCTACGCGACCGGCAGCGGACTGGGATCGGCCGCAACACATCGCCGTGCAATGGTTCGCAGAGATCGCCGGCATCAAGCTCGAACAGGTGCCCTATCGCGGCGGCGGGCAGGCGATCAACGACCTGATCGGCGGTCATGTGAAGATCGGCTCGCTCGGGTCGACGCCGCTGATACCGCATTACAAGGCCGGCACTTTGCGGCTGCTGGCGCAAACAACGAAGGCGCGCGCGCCGAGCCTGCCCGAAGTGCCGACCTATGAGGAGGCGGGCATCAAGGGTCTGGTGCTCGATCAATGGCTCGGCGTGTTTGCGCCCGCAGGGACGCCGGCGGCCATCGTCGCGCGTCTCAACGGCGAGATCGGCAAGGCGCTTGCCGATGCCGAGGTGCGCAAAAATCTCCAGGACTCCGCGCAGGAGCCGATCGGCGGCACGGCCGAGCAGTTCGCAGGCCTCGTCCGCGAGGACTACGCCAAGCTCGGGCGCCTGGTGAAGGATCTCAACATCAAGGCAGAATAGGACATGCCCTTTTCAACCTATCTCCCTGAAAGGATGGGAACGATCACGCTCGCGCCTGCCGGCCCGTTCGTCGCGGGCGCGCATGCCGAGCTGGTGCTGGTCTACACCGCGGGGACCTTCGGCATTGACGACACCGGCATGGTGAAGATCTCGTGGCGGACCACCTCCGACATGAGCAAGCCGCAATTCGACAAGCCGCAGGCGGCGAACTTCACCACCGTGGAAGCCAGCAACGGCGCCAAACTGGAGGTGTGGTTCGACCGGCTCAATGTCCGGCCCTATGCCAACACGCTGCTGATTCGCGTCGGGCGCGGCTATCTGCGCGAAGGCGACACGCTGACGATACGGCTGGGCGATCGCAGACAGGGCTCGCCGGGTTACCGGCTGCAGACCAATGTCGAAGCCAATGTGGAGCTGAAGACTTCGGTCGACGCATTTGCGACCTACGAATTCTGCGAGCTGCCGGTGCAGCCCGCCTTCGATCTGGTACCGGGGCCGGCCGCAAGCTGGAAGGCGATCCTGCCGTCGCTCGCACTTGTCGGCGAAGCGTTTCGGCTCGCCATCGTCGCCGAAGACAAATGGGGAAATCCCACAGCTGACGGCAACGGGAGTTTTGAGCTGGTTGCCTCGCAGCCGCTGCGCGGCCTGCCGGCACAGCTCGATATCAGGAACGGCGACGGCCCGCGCGTTGTCGAAAATCTGATCGCCGACGCCGAAGGCGATGTTGAGCTGCGGCTGATGGCAGACGGCGAAGAACTCGCCCGCGCCAATCCGCTTCGCGTGGTGAAGCAGGCAAGCTTGCGGCGCTACTGGGGCGATCTGCACGGACAGAGCGGCGAGACCATCGGGATGGGAACGGCCGAGGCCTATTTCCGCTACGCGCGCGACGCCGCCTTCATCGACATGGTCGGCCACCAGGGCAACGACTTCCAGATCACCGACGCGTTCTGGAACGAGCTCAACCGGCTCACCGCGGCGTTCGACGCGCCCGGCCGGTTCGTCTGTCTGCCTGGCTACGAATGGTCGGGCAATACCGGCATGGGCGGCGACCGCAACATCTTCTACCGTCGCGAAGGCCGCCCGATCCGGCGCTCCTCGCACATCCTGGTGCAGGGGCAGACCTCGACCGAGGCCATCTACACTGCCGACGAATTGTTCCGCGCGCTGGAAGGCGAGGACGCCATCGTCATCGCCCATGTCGGCGGGCGTTACGCCGACCTGAACTATGCCCATGACGGGCGGCTGGAACGCGCCGTCGAGGTGCACTCGACCTGGGGCACGTTCGAATGGCTGCTGCACGATGCCTTCGAGAAGGGCTTTCGCGTCGGCGTCGTCTGTCACAGCGACGACCACAAGGGCCGTCCGGGAGCGACCCGTCCGGGCGCGTCGAGCTTTGGCGCGATCGGCGGCCTCACCTGCTATTTCATGCCCGAGCTGACGCGCGACGCGTTGTTCGCGGCGTTGCGGCAACGGCGGCATTACGGAACGACCGGCGCGCGGATTTTTGTGGACCTGCACGCGTCGTTCGATCGGCCCGTCACCGGATTTTCCGACGACCCGCTGCTCGGGCCGGCGAAGGAGATGGCGGTGCAGCGCGCGACGATGGGCGACATCATCCGCCCGGGCCGCGCGCCGATGCACCTATCAGCAGAAGTGATCGGGACCGCGCCAGTCGAGCGTGTCGAAATCATGCACGGGACGGCAGTCGCGCAGACAGTGCGTCCCTATCGCGCCACCGATCTCGGGCGGCGCGTGCGCGTGATGTGGCAGGGCGCGGAGTACCGCGGCCGCGGCCGCGAGACGCTGTGGCAGGGCAAACTGACGCTAAGTGGAAACCGCATCGAGCGGTTCGCGGTCGTCAATTTCCTCAATCCGGAGCGGGTCGTTCAGGAGATCGCAGCCGGAACGGCGCTATCCTGGAATTCGGTCACGACGGGCAATCTGGCCGGCATCGATCTCTGGCTCGATGAGGCGCATCACGGCGCGCTCGACATCGAGACCAATATCATGTCCGGCAAGGTCGACCTTGCCGTCCTCGCCGATGAGACCCGCACCTTCGACGGCGGCGGGCTCGGCCGGCAGCTCAGCGTCTATCGCCTCCCGGAAACGGACTGGAGCCGCAAGGTGAGGATCGATCATATCGTGAGCTTTGCCGGCGGCGCTGATCTTCCGGTTTATCTTCGGGTGACTCAAGCCGACGGCCATCAGGCTTGGTCGAGCCCGATTTACCTGATCGCGTGAGAAAGAATCCGGATGAGTACCTAAGTCTTTCGGCTTGATACGATTGGGATTTCTATGCGCGAGAGTCCGCGCGAAGCGTTTCAGATCAAGAATGTGGTTTAAGTCTCATTTCTTCGCGGGGCGCGTCGGCGAAGAATTTGAATGAAGCCGCAATGCTTCGTGAGACGCGAAAGGCGAGACCGCGTTTCGCGATCTCGCCCTTAGTTGTAGCGATCAGGCTTTAATTTTCGGTGTCGTTGCCTGTCCCTCATCCTGAGGAGCGCGCTCTTGCGCGCGTCTCGAAGGATGAGGCCAAGGTCCGGGCCTCATGGTTCGAGACGGCGCTAACGCACCTCCTCACCATGAGGGTTAGGTCTAGTTCTTTGTCTTGTCGACCAGCGCGCCCTTCTTGATCCACGGCATCATGTCGCGGAGCTTCTCGCCGACCTGCTCGATCGGATGGGTGGCGAGCTTGGCGCGGGTCGCCTTGAACGAGGTCTGGTTGACCTTGTTCTCCAGCATCCAGTCGCGGGCGAACTTGCCGGACTGGATGTCGGCGAGAACCCGCTTCATCTCGGCCTTCGTCTCGGCAGTGACGATGCGCGGGCCGGAGACGTATTCGCCGTATTCGGCTGTGTTGGAGATCGAGTAATTCATGTTGGCGATGCCACCTTCATAGATGAGGTCGACGATCAGCTTCACCTCGTGCAGGCACTCGAAATAGGCCATCTCCGGGGCGTAGCCGGCCTCGACCAGCGTCTCGTAGCCGCCCTTGATCAGCTCGACCAGGCCGCCGCACAGCACTACCTGCTCGCCGAACAGGTCGGTCTCGCACTCTTCCTTGAAAGAGGTCTCGATGATGCCGGCGCGGCCGCCGCCGATCGCGGACGCATAGCTCAGGCCGAGGTCGTGGGCGTTGCCGGAGGAGTCCTTGGCGATCGCGATCAGGCAGGGCACGCCGCCGCCGCGCTGATATTCCGAGCGCACGGTATGACCGGGGCCCTTCGGCGCGATCATCAGCACGTCGAGATCGGGCCGCGGGTCGAGCAGATTGAAGTGGACGTTGAGACCATGGGCGAAGACGAGCGCGGCGCCCTTCTTCATGTTGTCGTGCAGGTGCTCGCGATAGATATCGCCCTGCAGCTCGTCGGGGGTGAGCATCATCACGAGGTCGGCCCATTTGGCGGCGTCAGCCACCTCGAGCACTTTGAAGCCCGCGGCTTCCGCCTTCTTGGCCGAGGCCGAGCCCTTGCGTAGCGCAATGGAGACTTCCTTGACGCCGGAGTCCTTCAGGTTCAGCGCATGGGCGTGGCCCTGGCTGCCATAGCCGACGATGGCGACTTTCTTGCCCTTGATCAGGTTGAGGTCGGCGTCGCGATCGTAATAAACACGCATGGGTCGTTTCCTTATCGTGGCCAAATCGGCCGGTTGGTCAGGCTGTTAGGTGGATTGGACCGCCCGGTCGCCCACAGAATTTCCGGCGCTGTCTAGAACATTTTCGCATCGCGTGGAAACCCTCTTCTCGCATGGGGTGCCCCGGGCTCATGCTTCCATTAAGACCGGAATGAGGGAGGCGAGCAGCAGGATCGCCATCACGATGTTGAAGGCGCGAACCGCGGTCGGCGAGGTCAGCACCGGCCGCAGCGCACTGCCGAACAAGGTCCAGATCGAGGTCGAGACGATGCCCATTGCGAGGCTGAGGACGCTCTGAATCGCGATATTCCAGGGGAAGGCGGCGATCGCCGCATAGGCGGTAATGGTGCCGATCACCATCACCCAGCCCTTGACGTTGACCCACTGAAACATCGCCGCGCCGAGGAAGGTCATCGGCCCCTTGCCGACCTCGCCCGGCTTGGGCGGACCCGACATCGCAATGGCAGCGGCAAGATAGACCAGGTAGGCCGCGCCGGCATATTTCAGGATGGTCTGCAGGATGGGAAACGCAAGAAAGACGGTACCGAAGCCTAGGCCGACCGCGCCCACCATGAACGCAAAACCGAAGGTGATGCCGAGGATATGCGGCATGGTGCGGCGGAAGCCGTAGGTAAGACCCGACGACAGCACCATGATGTTGTTCGGTCCCGGCGTGAAGAACATCACCGCGGCGAACACGACAAAGGCGAACAGGAGCTGGTGCGACATCGTCATGCTCCCGCCGCTTCCGGAAGCGCCCGCGCGCGCCTGGCCAGCAGCATGATGGCGATGCCGCCGATCGCGGTGAGCATGCCGGCGAGCCGAAGCGGGCCGAACTTTTCGCCGAACACGATGCTGGAAGCGCCGGAGCCGACGAATGGCACCAGCAGCGCGAAGGGCACCACCTGCGCCGCCGGATAATCGCGCAGCAATCTCCCCCACAGCCAATAGGCGATGCTGGTCGAGATGCCGCCGAGCGCGAGCATACAGGCGATCCCGGTCAGTGACGCCTGGCTAAGTTCATGCCAGGTCGGTGCCGGGCCATTGCTGATGAGGGCGATCACGGCGAGCGGCACCGCGGCGGTAAGGCACAGCCAGGCGAACAGGTCGAACATCGGCGCGCCATGCGCCCGCCGCAGCAGCAGATTGCCGATCGCAAAGCTGACCGGGCAGATCATGATCACGGCAAACGCGCCGACGCTGAAATCGTAGCCGACGGTGCCGCAAATCATCAGCAGGCCGGCCGTGGCGATCGCTATCCCTGCGCCCTGCATCGGCGTCGGCAGTTCGCGGAAGATCAGCGCGGCAAAGCCGATGGTGAACAGCGCCTGGCTCTGCACGATCACGCTGGACAGACCAACGGGCACACCATGGGCGACGGCGAAGGCTTGCGCCAGAAATTGGCCGAGGAACAGCGTAAAGCTGATCGCGATCAACAACGGCCAGGAGACGTTGGGCTTGCGCACGAACAGGCACGGCACCGCGGCGATCGAGAAACGCAGCGTCGTCATCAGCTCCGGCGAGAATTCGTCGAGTGCAAGCCGGCTCGCGACAAAGGCAAGCCCCCAGATGACCGCCACCAGGACGGCGATGCAGACGTCGGCCGGCTTCATTGTTGTTCGTTCAGCCTTGCCCGCCGGGCTTCGGTTTCTGCAAAAGATACGTGCCGTGCATCGGCGCGTGATAGTCGACCGAGATCAGTTCGAATCCGACCTCTGTCAGCATCCGCTCCATCACCCAGCCGAAGGTGGAATATTCGTCGCGCATATGGGTGACGACGCTGTCGCGGGCGAAATCGTGGTTCTTGATGTGGAAGTCCGCCCATTGCTCGACGTCGCGCTCGCTGCCGTCAGGCATGCTGACGAAGACGATGTCGCGCAAATAGAAATTGGCACCTGGCTTGAGCGCGCCGAAGATGCGCGACATCGCCACCGCCTTCCAGAAATCCGGCAGATGGTGCAGCGTGAATTCGCTGACGATCAGGTCGTATGAATTGGGCTGGTAGGCGAAGCTCAGCAGGCCGGCCGGCTGGGTCCGGATTTGCGTCCTGCGATCCCGGGCATAGACCTCCGCCAGCGCCAGCATCGCCGGCGAGATATCCACCGCATCGACCTCGGCGCCCATCAGCGCCGCCTCGGTGGCGAGTACGCCATTGCCGCAGCCGATGTCGGCCACGCGCCAGCCCTTCTCCACACCGAGCATCTTCAGGGCGGCGCGAGCCCGGATGTCGCTGTCGTCATGCCGGTCGTAGATCGCGGCGACCGCGGTGTCGAGCCCGATCCCGCCCCGTTGGTTGTAGTACCAGTCGCGCGACAGCATGGCTCACATCCCTTCAGGTCCGCGGCCGATCGCGGCGACACCGGTACGGGAAACCTCGACCAGGCCGAGCGGGCGCATCAGGTCGATGAACTGATTGATCTTGGCGGTATTGCCCGTGATCTCGAACACGAAACTTTCCGTGGTCGCATCGATGACGCGGGCGCGGAACGCGTCCGCCAGCCGCAGCGCCTCGACCCGGTTGTCGCCGGTACCGCGCACCTTCACCATCGCAAGCTCGCGCTCGATCGAGCGTCCCTCGAGCGTCATGTCGACCACGCGATAGACCGGCACCATGCGGTCGAGTTGATGCTTGATCTGCTCGATCACCATCGGGGTGCCCGTGGTGACGATGGTGATGCGCGAGAGATGTTTCTGGCTCTCGGTTTCCGAGACCGTGAGGCTGTCGATGTTGTAGCCGCGGCCGGAGAACAGCCCGATCACGCGCGCGAGCACGCCGGGCTCGTTCTGCACGAGCACCGAGAGCGTGTGCGTCTCGTTCGGATCGTGGCGATCCTCGAGGAAATAGGCCGATGCGGGCTGGTTCATTTTGGTTGTCCCACGAAAGGTGCGCCCCCTCTCCCCGCCTGCGGGGAGAGGGTTGGGGTGAGGGGGAGCATCCGCAGGGGCGGTGAAAGACGGACTCGCTGAGAGCCCCCCTCACCCGCGCCTTCGGCGCGACCTCTCCTCGCACGCGGGGAGAGGTGAAGAAAGAGATCGCGGGAAGCGCTCATGCCACGGCCCTCGCCGCAGCAACGGACGCATCCGTCGCGACCCATTTCTGGAACAGATCGAAATCGATGTTGCCGCCGGTCAGAATCAGGCCGACGCGTTTTCCCGCGAGCTTCTTTTTGTCCTGCAGTGCGGCTGCCAGCGGCGCGGCGCCCGCGCCCTCGGCGAGATTATGCGTGTCGGTCCAATACGCCCGGATCGCGGCACCGACCTCGTCGTCGGTCACCTGCACGATGCGGGAGGCACCTTTGCGGATGATCTCGAAGGCATCGGCATCGGGAATCCGCGTCGCCATGCCGTCGGCGCGGGTGTTGCTGGTCTCGGTGGTGACGATCTTGCCAGCCGCGAACGACAACGCATAGGACGGCGCCTCGGTCGACTGCACGCCGACGATCTCGGTCTTCAGGCCCAGCAGATCGCGCGCCAGGATGCAGCCGCAGATGCCGGAGCCCTGGCCAACAGGCACATAGAGGACGTCGAGATCGGCAGCACTCCTGAACAGTTCGAGCGCGTAGGTCGCCACCCCCAGGACCAGATCGGGATGGAACGACGGCACCATGTGCAGCCCGGCGAACTGCGCGCGGCGTTCGGCTTCCTCGCGCGCGGCCTGGAAATCCTCGCCATGTTCGACCAGCTCGGCGCCGAAGGCGCGCATCGCACGGTTCTTCTCGACCGAATTGCCACGCGGCACGTAAATGACAGCTGGCACGCCGTGGCGGTTTGCCGCGAACGCAAGGCTCTGGCCGTGATTGCCGCGCGTCGCTGAAATGATGCCGGGCACGTTCGGCCGCTCGCGCTTCAGGCGATCGAGATAGACCAGCCCCCCGCGCACCTTGAAAGCACCGATCGGCGTGTGGTTCTCGTGCTTGACCACGACCTCTGTGCCGAGCCGCTCGGCCAGCAGCGGCCACGCATGCGCCGGGGTCGGCGGCACCGCCTGCCCGACGATTTGATGCGCGCGTTCGAGTTCGTTGAGATCGAACATGGTCACACCAGCGCCTTGCCGCCGGCGAAAGCGGTGGCGGTCGCCTCATCGTTTGCCTGCTCCGGCAGCAGCATCTCGTTATGCGCCTTGCCGGACGGAATCATCGGGAAGCAGTTCTCCAGCGCCGCGACGCGGCAGTCGAACAGCACCGGCCGCCTGACCTTGATCATCTCCTTGAGCGCGCCGTCGAGATCGGCGGGCTTGATCGCCTGGATGCCGACGCCGCCATAGGCCTCCGCGAGCTTGACGAAATCAGGCAAGGCCTCCGTATAGGAATGCGACAGCCGGTTGCCATGCAGGAGCTGCTGCCACTGCCGCACCATGCCCATGTATTGGTTGTTCAGGATGAAGATCTTGATCGGCAGTTCGTACTGCACCGCTGTCGACATTTCCTGCATCGTCATCTGCACCGAGGCGTCGCCGGCGATGTCGATGACGAGGCTGTCGGGATGAGCGACCTGCACGCCGACCGCCGCCGGCAGGCCGTAACCCATGGTGCCGAGGCCGCCGGACGTCATCCAGCGGTGCGGCTCCTCGAAGCCAAAGAACTGCGCGGCCCACATCTGATGCTGGCCGACTTCGGTCGTGATGTAGGTGTCCTTGCCGCGCGTAGCCTCGAACAGCTTCTGGATCGCATACTGCGGCAGGATGATATCGTTGTTCTTCCTGTAATACAGCGAGTTGCGCGCCCGCCATTTCGCGATCTCGGCCCACCAGGCCTTGACGTCGGGCTTCTTCGCCTCCGCCTTGAACACCTGCAGCAAGTCGCCGAGCACGTTGCCGCAATCGCCGATGATCGGCACGTCGACACGGATGTTCTTGTTGATCGAGGACGGATCGATGTCGATATGGATCTTCTTCGAACCGGGTGAGAACGCGTCGGTGCGGCCGGTGATGCGGTCGTCGAACCGCGCGCCGACGCACAGCATGACGTCGCAATCATGCATCGCCATGTTGGCCTCGTAGGTGCCGTGCATACCGAGCATGCCGAGCCAGTTCTTGCCGGAAGCCGGATAGGCGCCGAGCCCCATCAGGGTCGAGGTGATCGGAAAGCCGGTGACCTCGACCAGCTCGCGCAGCAGCTTCGAGGCTTCGCGGCCGGAATTGATCACGCCGCCGCCCGAATAGATCACCGGCCGCTTGGCGTTGGCGAGCAGCGCCACCGCTTTGCGGATTTGCGCGGCGTCGCCCTTCACACGCGGCGCGTAGGAGATGTGGACGTCCGACTTGCGCGGCGGGTGATAGGTGCCGGTGGCGAACTGCACGTCCTTGGGCACATCGACCACGACCGGGCCGGGCCGGCCGCTGGTTGCGACATAGAAGGCCTCGTGCAGCACCTTGGCGAGGTCGTTGACGTCGCGCACCAGCCAGTTGTGCTTGGTGCAGGGCCGCGTGATGCCGACGGTGTCGCATTCCTGGAACGCGTCATTGCCGATCAGATGCGTCGGCACCTGCCCGGTGATGCAGACCAGCGGAATCGAATCCATCAGTGCGTCGGTCAGCGGCGTCACCATGTTGGTGGCGCCCGGCCCCGAGGTGACCAGCACGACGCCGGGCTTGCCGGTCGAGCGCGCATAGCCTTCGGCGGCGTGGCCGGCGCCCTGCTCATGCCGCACCAGAATGTGCTGCACCGCGTCCTGCTGGAAAATCTCGTCATAGATCGGAAGCACCGCGCCGCCGGGATAGCCGAACAGATGCTTCACGCCATGATCGATCAGCGCGCGGACGATCATCGCGGCGCCGGTCATCTGGTTCGGATCGTGGCTGTTGCTGCTCATGGTCTGCTTCCTGGATCGCTACGGCCTGGGCCGCCTGGTTCTTGGCTTCGGGAAATAAAAAAGGGCCCCTAAGAGGCCCCATGCGCACCGCCTGCATTCGGATGGCGTTCAGCCACCCCCGGCGATGCGCCTGGGTACGACGGCGATAAGGAGTTTGGTAATAATATTACACATCTGACCGCTCGGACTTCCCAAAGGTTGCGCGAACATAGCCACCGTCACCCAAATGTCAAGGCGCGGGGTCGTTCTGCCTGTCTTTGCATACCTTAGCGGGGTTCCTGCCGCTCGGCGAGTGCGAAAATGCTGCACTGGCACAAAAGAGCGTCATTGCGGGGCGACGAAAGGACTCCGCTACGCCACTTCCAAGGTCGGAATGGCCTTGATCTTGTCGCCGAGTTCTCGTTCCGCGCGGTGCAGATCGTAGCGCTTCTGCAGATTGAGCCAGAGGTCGGGACCATTTCCGCACAGTTTCCCGAGCCGCAACGCCATACCGGGAGTTACCGGCTGCTTCTCATCCAGGATGTCGTACAGTGTCTGGCGCGAAACACCGAGAAGCTTCGCGATTTCGGTCTTTGATCGGCCCAAGGCGGGCAAGACCTCGTCCCTGAAGAGTTCGCCGGGATGCATGGGCTGCAAGCCGCGCTTTGGGGGTCTCTTAACCATGATCACTCATTGCATGTTGATCTTCCACATTACCCTCAAGCGACGCGATTGGTCATCAAGATAGTGCTCGCGCTCCCAACCACGCCCTCACCGCTTCCGGATTCACCCATTCGAACTCCGGCAGTTGATGCCGAAACCAGGTGAACTGCCGCTTGGCGTAGTGGCGGGTGTCGGCGCAACCGATCTCGGCGGCCTCCTCCAGCGTGATCTCATCTTTGAGATGGCGCATCAAGGCCGGCACGCCATGCGCCTTCATGGCCGGCAGCAGCGGATCGAGATTGCGCGCCGCCAACGCAGCGACCTCCTCCAGCGCGCCGGCCTTCAGCATCGCATCGAACCGCGCGTCGATGCGCGCATAGAGCTGATCGCGCTCGGGCGCGAGGAACAACGCGACGAACTCTCCCGCAGGCAGGATCGGCGGCAGGCCCTCGCGATGCCAGTCGGTGAGCGAGCGGCCAGTTGCCTCCACCACTTCGAGCGCGCGCGCGATGCGGGTGCGATCGCGCGGCTTCAGCCGTTCAGCTGAAACGGGGTCGCGCCGCGCCAGTTCGGCATGCAGCGCCTCGACTCCGTCGCGATCGAGCTGCGCACGCACGCCGTCCCTCACCTCCGATGGAATTGGCGGCACAGCGGACAGTCCCCGCGTGATTGCCTTGAAATAGAGCCCACTGCCGCCGACAAAGATCGGCATGCGGCCTAGCGCGCGCGCTTCCGTCAGCACCTTCACCGCGTCAGCGACGAAACTGCCGGCCGAGAAATTCACGGCGGCATCGATATGGCCGTAGAGACGGTGCGGCACGAGCGCCTCTTCCTCCACCGTCGGCCGCGCCGTCAGCACGCGCAGATCGCGGTAGACCTGCATGGAATCGGTGTTGATCACCATGCCGCCATGCTTTTGGGCAAGATCGAGCGCGAGCGCCGACTTGCCGCTGGCGGTCGGCCCTGCGATAAGCACCGCATTGCTCGTTCCCTTCGAAATCACCCGATGTCTCTTGTCGCCACGCTGATCTGCAATCCCGACAACCCCGCGCTCGATTCCACCATCCTCGACGGCGCGCGCGCGGTGCTGCCTTCGGCCGGGCCAGCGCACTGGTTGTGGGACGAGGTCGCGGCCGACATCCCCTTCGATATGCCGACCAAAAGCAAGGACGACATCCGCGCCATCGCCGACCGGCTGCGCGCAGCCCGCGGCGACCTGCCGATCGACATTGTCGTGCAGCCGATCGCGGCCCGGCGCAAGAAGCTTTTTCTGGCCGACATGGATTCAACCATGATCGGCCAGGAATGCATCGACGAGCTCGCCGACTTTGTCGGCCTGAAGGCGCACGTCGCTGCCATCACCGAGCGCGCGATGCGCGGCGAGATCGAGTTCGAGCCGGCGTTGCGCGAACGCGTTGCGCTGCTGAAGGGCCTGTCCGTCGGCGTCGTCGACGAGGTGCTGAAGACGCGCATCACGGCCACAACCGGCGGACGCGAGCTGGTCATGACCATGCGCGCGCACGGCGCCTATACCTGCCTGATCTCCGGCGGGTTCACGCTGTTCACCAATGCGGTGGCGGCGCGCATCGGCTTTCAGGAAAACCGCGCCAACGAGCTCGTGGTGCGGGACGGCAAATTCACCGGCGAGGTGAAGGAGCCGATCCTCGGCCGTGCGACCAAACTTGCGACGCTGATCGAGCTCACCGAAACCTTCGACCTCGACGACATCGACACCATGGTGGCCGGCGACGGCGCCAACGATCTCGGCATGATCCAGAACGCCGGGCTCGGCGTCGCCTATCGCGCCAAGCCCGCGGTCGCTGCTGCCGCCGCCGCGCGGATCGACCATGGCGATCTCACCGCGCTCTTGTATGCGCAGGGGTATCGCAGGGACGAGTTTGTCGACGGCTGACGTCTCACTCGAAATCGTAGATGGGGTAACGGGCGGACCGAGGCCTTCCAAGGCAGCCGCGCTAGCTACGGCGCTATTTGGTAAGCGCGCGTCGCGCGGCTGGCCTGGAAGGCGGTCGTCCCTCAAATTGATGGTGTGAACGGAGTCGGGCCAAGGCCCGCTCCAAACATCAATGAGGAACGACCATGAACCACTATGCAGGAATCGACGTGTCATTGGAATGCTCGAGTGTGTGTGTTGTTGACGCAAGCGGCAAGATTTTGTGCGAAGCGAGGGTAGCGAGCGAGCCGGAAGCGCTGATCGCCTGGTTCGGTTCGCAGGGCTTGAGCTTTGAGCGGATCGGGCTGGAGGCCGGCCCGCTGTCGCAGTGGCTGTTTGCGGCGATGAAGGCGGAGGGGCTTGCCGTGGAGCTGCTGGAGACGCGGCACGTGCGCAAAGCATTTGAGGCGATGCCAGTGAAGTCGGATCGCAACGATGCGCGGGGGATTGCGCAATTGATGCGGCTGGGCTGGTTCCGGCCGGTGCACTGCAAGTCGATGGAGGCGCAAGAGGTCCGGGCGATGCTGACGGCGCGGAAGCTGGTGCAATCGAAGCTTCGCGACGTCGAGAACAGCCTGCGCGGGATCCTGCGCGGCTTCGGGCTGAAGGTTGGCAAGGCCACTGAGCGGGAGTTCGCGGGCCGGATCGCGGAACTTGTCTCGGGCCATCCACGCCTTGAAGCGATCGCTCAAGCGCTGCTGGCGGTGCGAGCGGTGCTGCGGCAGGAGTTTGCGGCTTTCGAGAAGCAGGCACGCAAGATGGCGCAAACCGACCCGCGGACCCGACTGCTGATGTCGACCCCCGCGGTAGGCCCGATCGTGGCGCTGACCTATGCCAGTGCGGTCGACGATCCCAGTCGGTTCAAGTCATCCAAGCAGGCGGGAGCCCATTTCGGGCTGACACCGAAGAAGCATCAATCCGGCGAGACCGATTACACCGGGCGGATCAGCAAGATCGGCGACAGTTCAGTACGCACAGCGCTCTACGAAGCTGCCCACATCATGCTGACCAAGCCGCTCAAGGGCTGCTCGCAATTGAAGAGCTGGGCAATGCGCATCGCAAGGCGCGCCGGCATGAGCAAGGCCAAGGTGGCACTCGCGCGCCGGCTCGCGGTCATCCTGCATCGCATGCTCGCCGACGCAACACCGTTCAACGCCGCCGCCGCGGCAGCCTGACAGGAGGAACGCAACCGGTTTTCGGGCGGGCCACGACACCAGGCCTCCTCGAAGCGAAGTCCCTTCGCCGGGACGATGGATCAGGTCAGACCGTTGCCCACCAGGTAGCTTCCTGAGCACGCAAAACGTAGATTGGTCGGCCCATCCTCTTCCAACCCCATCAGGTGGCGGCCTTGCGCCGACCCCGTACAGAAGCGAGACCCCGGCGAGCGGACAACGCAAAAGGGATTGACTGATCGAGGCCCGTTACAGAAGGGTGGGCAAAGCGAAGCGTGGCCACCCACAATTCCGTGGCTAACGCTACTGCACGCCCAGCGCCACGAAGCGCAGCTCGCCGTCGGCATTTGAGACCAGCAGCAGCACCGACTTCTTGCCGTCCTTCTTGAGCTGATCGACGCGCTTCTTGATGTCGGCGGCGCTGGCGACCGCCTCCTGCGCGACTTCGACGATGACGTCGCCCGCAGACAGCCGCTTCTCGGCGGCGTCCGAGGAAGCGTCGACGCCGGTGACCAGCACGCCCTTGACGCTGTCCTTGATCTTGTAGCGCGTGCGCAGATCCTTGCTCAGCGTGGCCAGATCGAGCCCGAGCGCCTTTTGCGTCACCGGCTTCTCTGCCGGTTCGTCCTTTTTCAGCGCAGCCTGCTGGGTCTTGTCGTTGTCATCGAGCCGGCCGAGCGTGACCTTGCGGGTCTCCTCCGCACCCTTGCGGATGACCACCACGTCGACGTCCTTGCCGACCGCGGTATCGGCGACGATGCGCGACAGGTCCTTTGGCTCCTTGATGTCCTTGCCGTCGAACTTCACGACCACGTCGCCGGTCTCGATCCCCGCGGCCTTCGCCGGACCGTTGGGATCGATCTTGCCGACCAGCGCGCCGCGCGCCGGCTTGATGTTCAGGCTTTCGGCGATCTCGTCGGTGACGTTCTGGATGCTGACGCCGAGCCAGCCCCGGCGCAATTCGCCAAATTTCTGCAGCTGATCGACCACGCCCGCGACCGTCTTCGACGGCACCGCGAAGCCGATGCCGATCGAACCGCCGGAGGGCGAGATGATCAGCGTGTTGACCCCGATCACCTCGCCGTCGAGGTTGAACAGCGGGCCGCCGGAATTGCCGCGATTGATGGCGGCGTCGGTCTGGATGTAGCTGTCATAGGGACCGGACGAAATGTCGCGGTTCTTTGCCGAGACGATGCCGGCGGTGACCGTGCCGCCGAGGCTGAACGGGTTGCCGATCGCGACCACCCAGTCGCCGAGCCTGAGCTTGTCCGAATCGCCGAACTTCACCGCGACCAGCGGCTTCGAGGGCTTGAACTTCAGCACCGCGAGATCGGTCTTCTTGTCGATGCCGACGATCTCCGCCTTGATCTTGGTGCCGTCATTCATGATGACGTTGATCTCGTCGGCATCGGCGATGACGTGATTGTTGGTGACGACGATGCCGGCCGTGTCGATGATGAAGCCACTTCCGAGCGAGTTGGTCTTGTGCGGCTGAAGGTCGCCGCCGCCCTTGCCGCCCCTGCGGTTCTTGAAGAAATCCTCGAAGAACTCCTCGAATGGTGAGCCCGGCGGCAGTTGCGGCACCGCGCCCCGGCCATCGCCGCCGCCCTTGGCCTCCACCGTCTGCGAGGTCGAGATGTTGACCACCGCATCGATCACCTTCTCGGCGACGTCGGCGATGCCCTCGGGCCCGCGTGCGAGCGCCGGTGCTGCGATCAGCGTCGATGCCGCGCCGAGGCAGGCCGCCGCCAGCAGCGGGCGCAGGCGTTGGCTCAGGGCTGTTGTGACAGCGGTCATATCGGCTCTTCTCCAGCGGTGTCGGAATGTCCTGCCACACTGCGCCCGAACGGGGCCGCGGCGCAAGCAGGCCGGCTCACGGTAACCGAGCCATGAATCGCTATCTAATACGGCAAAAAGCCGACGGTAAGCCCTCACGATGCCGTTGGACCCGAGGATGTTCAGGCTCAAATCGGGCGGCGGACCACCCAGATCAGGATCAGGCCGGCGACCGCCGAGCCGATGCCGACCGCGCGCAGGATATTGTCCGGCGTCGCCAGCGCGCTTTTCATTGCCTTGCGCATCCAGGCCGGGCTAGCCGCGAACATCAGCCCTTCCAGCACGAACAGGATTCCGAGGCCGATGAGGAAGTCGGCGAACGCTATGGACCTCATCGGACTGGAACCTCCCCTTTGTCGTTTTATAGGCGGGACTTTTGTTCCTGCCGTTGGTCGTCCTAAGGCTTCGCCGCCGCCGCGCCCGACGGATTGCCGAAGTAACGGAAGAAATCGGAATCGGGCTTGAGCAGGAAGCGGGTATCGCTGCCCTTCAAGCCATGCTCATAGGCCGCCATCGAGCGGTAGAATGCGAAGAAATCCGGGTCCTTGCCATAGGCCTCGGCAAACAGCCGGTTACGCTCGGCGTCGCCCTCGCCGCGGGTCTGCTCGGCCTTCGAGTTCGCCTCGGCGACGATCACCGTCGCCTCGCGGTCGGCATTGGAACGGATTTCCTGCGCCTTCTGCCCGCCCTGTGCGCGGAACTCGGCCGCTTCGCGCTGGCGCTCGGTCTGCATGCGCTGGTAGACCGCCTGACTGTTCTGCTCCGGCAGATCGGCGCGGCGAATACGCACATCGACCACCTGGATGCCGTAGCCGTCGGCCTCCTTGTCGAGCTGGTCGCGAATACGTCCCATCAGCGCCTCGCGCTCGTCGCGCACCACCTGGATGAAAGTGACTTCGCCGAGCACGCGGCGCAGCGAGGCATTCAGGAGCGTGGTCAACTGCAGATTGGCGGCCTGGATCGAGCCGACGCTCTGGTAAAAGCGCAGCGCGTCCTTGATGCGATAGCGCGCGAAGGCGTCGACCACGAGCCGCTTCTGATCGGAGGCGATCACCTCCTGCGACGGATTCTCGAGATCGAGGATACGCTTGTCGATCGAGATCACGGTGTCGATGAACGGCGCCTTGAAATGCAGGCCCGGTTCGGTGATGGGAGGACGCGGCTCGCCGAGCCGCACCACCAGCACCTGTTCGGTCTGCTGCACGGTGAACACCGAGCCATAAGCGACGATCACGGCCACGAACAGGAGGATCAGCGTGACGATGCCTGTGACGGGAGACCTCATCGCGTGCCTCCGCTCTGCTGCTGCGGCTGGCCGGTCGTCGCCGCCGCCGCCGGCGGACGCCGCGGCGTCAACTCGTTGAGCGGCAGATAGGGCACGACGCCCTGACCCGACGAGCCGCCGTCGTAGATCAGCTTGTCGGCACTGCCGAGAATGCGCTCCATGGTCTCGAGATAGATGCGCTCGCGCGTCACGTCCTTGGCCTTGGCATATTCGTCAAAGACCTTGAGGAAGCGAGCGCTCTGGCCGCGCGCCTCGGCGACCGCCTGTTGCTTGTAGCCTTCAGCAACCTGCAGAATCTGCGCGGCGCGTCCCTTGGCGTCCGGAACGACGCGGTTGGCATAGGTCTGCGCCTCGTTCTGCAGCCGCTCGAGGTCGGCGCGCGCCGCCTGCACGTCGCGGAAGGAATCGATGACCTGCGCGGGCGGATCGACCTTCTGCATCTGCACCTGGGTGATCTCGATACCCGAGCCGTAGCTGTCGAGCGTCTTCTGCATCAGCTGCTGCACGCCCTGCTCGGTGGTGGTGCGGGCGCCGGTGAGGATCGGCTGGATGTTGGCCTTGCCGACGGCCTCGCGCATCGCGCTCTCGGCCACCGCCTTCACGGTGCCTTCGGGATTCTGGATGTTGAACAGGAAGTCGGCCGCGCCCTTCGGCTTGATGCGCCACAACACGGTGAAGTCGACGTCGACGATGTTCTCGTCGCCGGTCAGCATCAGGCTTTCCTCGGGCACGTCGCGCATGGTGCGGCCGCGCCGCGAGGGATCGTCGATCAGGGTCATGCCGATGGAGATGGTGGAGACGCGCAGCGCCTTCGGCAGCAGCACGCTCTCGATCGGATACGGCAGGTGATAGTTCAGGCCGGGCTGCGCGTCGCGGACATATTTGCCGAAGCGCAGCACGATGCCGAGCTCTTCCGACTGCACGCGATAGAAGCCGGACATGCCCCAGATCGCCATCGCGCCGACCACGATCAATGCAATGCCGAGCCCGGAGAAATAGCCGCCGGGAAGCAGCTGCTGCAGCCGGTCCTGGCCGCGCCGCAGGAGATCCTCGAGATCGGGCGGCCTCGGGCCGACCGGTTGCGGACCGGAGCCCCATGGTCCTTTCGGACCCGAACCCCACGGGCCCCCGCCCTGAATTCTTCCACGGCATAAACGCTTCTCCTAAGGCGGGACCTGGGAGCCCAGACCGGGCTCCTGGCGTGGCAGGCTTTATAAGGGAGGTGTCCGGCCCTTACAACGCAGCCGTCAGGGCTGAAACAGCTATGCCCGCGCCGGCTTTTGTCAATGTAAACATTGATGAATGCAGTTAATCCGTCCGCTTTCGACGGCGATATGTCACATAGGAAAAGGCCACATGGTCGTCCGGACCGGCATCGTGCCTGACGCGAGCGACCTCCTCCCACATAGTCCAGTCAATAGCAGGGAAATGCGTGTCGCCCCCAGGCGTGGCGTGCACTTCGGTGATTTCGAGACGATCGGCGAACTCGAGGAAATGCGCATAGATCTCCGAACCGCCGATCACGGCGATGTCATCAGCGCCGCGCTGCAACGCATCCGCGCGCGCGAGTGCGAGCGCGAGCGCGAACGATGTGGCCGTGAGGACGCCAGGGTAGCTGAATCCGGCATCGCGGGTGATGACGATGTTGGTGCGCCCAGGCAGCGGGCGCTTCAGCGAGGCGAAGGTCTTGCGGCCCATCACCACCGGCTTGTTCATGGTGATCGCCTTGAGGCGCTGCATATCGCTTTTCAGCCGCCACGGAATTGCGTTGCCGGCGCCGATCACACCATTGTCGGCGACCGCCGCGACCAGCACGATCTGCGTCATGACGCGCCCCCGGCAAGCGAAGCGAGCGCCGGTCCCGTGAGGCGGCACAGCGTCCACTCGTCCAACATCACCGCGCCGAGCGATTTGTAGAAGGCGATCGAAGGCGCGTTCCAGTCGAGCACCGCCCATTGCAATTGGCCCCAGCCGTTGGCGACGCATTCGTTTGCGAGATTCACCAAGAGCGCTTTGCCGATGCCGTTGCCGCGCAAGGCCGGGCGTACGAACAGGTCTTCGAGGTAAATGCCGTGGCGGCCGGCGAAGGTCGAGAAGTTGACGAACCACGCCGCAAATCCGGCCACTTCGCCGTTCCACTCCGCGATGTCGCAGAACAGCCGCGGGCTCTTGCCGAACAGCGCTTCTGCTATCTCCGCTTCGGTCGCGCGCACTTCGTGCAACAGCTTTTCGTAGTCGGCAAGCTCGCGCACCAGCGCGAGCACCAGTCCCGCCTCGTCAGGTCGCGCGCGGCGAATGGCTAGTGCGGCGGATTTGACATTCGCCTCAGAGTTTCCGCGAGTTGTCATGGCGAATGTCAAATCCTAAGCCGCACTAGAATCATATCTGCTAGTGTCCCTTTGGCTCTAACATTCGCAAGAGAATTTGCGGCTACGACAATGCGAATGTTAGAGCCGGGACACTAGCGCCATCAGTCGCTCACACCGCGACTTCGGCCTTGATGTGCGGATGCGGGTCGTAGCCCCCGAGTTTGAAGTCCTCGTAGCGGAAGCTGAAGATGTCCTTCACGTCGGGGTTGACCGTCATGGTCGGCAGCGGCCGGGTCGGCCGCGTCAGCTGCAGCCGCGCCTGCTCGAGGTGATTGGAATAGAGATGGGCGTCGCCGAGCGAGTGCACGAAGTCGCCCGGCTTCAGGCCTGTCACCTGCGCCACCATCATGGTGAGCAGCGCGTAGGAGGCGATGTTGAAGGGCACGCCGAGAAACACGTCGCCCGAGCGCTGGTAGAGCTGGCACGACAATTTGCCGTTCGCGACATAGAACTGGAACAGGCAGTGACATGGCGGCAACGCCATCTTGTCGACTTCGGCCGGATTCCACGCGCTCACGATCAGCCGCCGCGAGTCCGGATTTGTTTTGATCATCTCGACGACGTTGGCGATCTGGTCGATCTCGCGTCCGTCGGGCGCGGGCCACGACCGCCATTGCGAGCCGTAGACCGGCCCGAGGTCGCCGTTCTCGTCGGCCCATTCGTCCCAGATGCTGACGCCGTTGTCCTGGAGATATCTGACGTTGGTGTCGCCCTTCAG
Source organism: uncultured Alphaproteobacteria bacterium (assembly GCA_963821965.1). Classification (GTDB taxonomy): domain Bacteria; phylum Pseudomonadota; class Alphaproteobacteria; order Rhizobiales; family Xanthobacteraceae; genus Bradyrhizobium. Next base: position 500,416 of record CAWGFY010000005.1, on the reverse strand, counting down.
GAACCAGAGCAGTTCATGCACGATCGCCTTCAGCGGCAACCGCTTGGTGGTCAGCATCGGAAAGCCCGCCGCCAGATTGAAGCGCATCTGGTGACCGAAGATCGACAGCGTGCCTGTACCGGTACGGTCGTGCTTCGCCGCGCCGTCGGCGAGGATGCGTTCGAGCAGGTCGTGGTACTGGTTCATGGCGTGCCTTCTGCGGGACCACGATGAGGTGCGGCCTGAAGCGGCTTCGATAGCTCCGATTCGGGCCTGGCCGGACAATTATACAGCCAAAAGTGTGGGTTTTACCCATAAACAACAAGGGCGGAACTCCAGTGTGGTGGTTAGGAAGTTCTCTTCGGTTTTGCCGCGAGTGCGTCAAGAGAACTTCCGAACCAAACCACACTGGAATCATAGGTTTGCTAGTGTCCTTCGAACCCGAAGTTCGCAAAAAGCACCCGCCTCGATACAGGGCGAACTTCGGGTTCGGGACACGAGCCGTCCCGCCCCTGCATTGTCTGCGATTTCGGAAGGCTCAGCCCTCGGATTCCACGAACACCTCGTCGCGTTTCTTGCGCAAGGTCGGCAGCACCGCCAGCACCAGCAGGCCCGCGGCGGCGGCCATCAGCACGGCCGACAGCGGACGGGTGATGAACACACTCCAGTCGCCGCGCGAGATCAACAGCGCCCGGCGCAGGTTCTCTTCCATCAGCGGACCCAGCACCATGCCGAGCAGCAAGGGCGCCGGCTCGAAATCGTGCTTGATCAGCCAGTAGCCCATCAGACCGAACAGGCCGGCAAGGACGACGTCGACCGGTGCGTTGTTGATCGAGTAGATGCCGATCGCACAGAACACCACGATCGAGGGGAACATCAGCCGGTACGGCACCCGCAACAGGCGCACCCAGACGCCGACCAGCGGCAGGTTGATGATGATCAGCATCAGATTGCCGACCCACATCGAGGCGATCATGCCCCAGACCAGTTCGGGCTGCTTCTGCATCACCTGCGGACCCGGCACGATGCCGTGAATGGTCATGGCGCCGACCATCAGCGCCATCACGGCATTCGGTGGGATGCCGAGGGTCAAGAGCGGGATGAACGAGGTCTGCGCCGCTGCGTTGTTGGCGCTTTCCGGCGCCGCGACGCCTTCGATCGCGCCGCGTCCGAACCTCGAGGGGTCCTTGGCGATCTTCTTCTCGAAGGTGTAGGCCGCGAACGAGGCGATGACCGCGCCGCCGCCGGGCAGGATGCCGAGGATCGAACCGAGCACGGTGCCGCGGGCGATCGCCGGCAGCGAATCCATAAAGTCCTTTTTGGTCGGCATCAGGCCGGTGATCTTCTGCTGCACCAGATTGCGATCCATCGCCGCGCCGGCGTCGAGGTTGCGGATGATCTCGGCAAAGCCGAATACGCCCATTGCGACCGTCGCAAAGCCGAGGCCGTCGGCAAGCTCGGGAATGTTGAACGCCATGCGCGAGGCGCCGGTCTCGATGTCGGAGCCGACCATCGACATCAGCAGGCCAAGCACGATCATCGCGATCGCCTTCAGCACGCTGCCCTTGGCCAGCACCACGGCAAAGATCAGGCCGAGCACCATCAGCGAGAAATATTCGGCAGGGCCGAACGCCAGCGCGAGCTTGGTCAGGGGCGCACCGAGCACGGCGATCAGCACAGTCGCGGCGCAGCCCGCGATGAAGGAGCCGATCGCGGCGATGGCGAGCGCGGGACCTGCGCGGCCCTGCTTGGCCATCTGGAAGCCGTCCAGTGTGGTCACCACCGAGGTCGCTTCGCCGGGTATGTTGACCAGGATCGACGTGGTCGAGCCGCCATATTGCGCACCGTAATAGATGCCGGCGAGCATGATCAGCGCGCCCACCGGCGGCAGGCCGAAGGTAATCGGCAACAGCATCGCCACCGTTGCAACCGTACCGATGCCCGGCAACACACCCACCAGGGTGCCGACCAGCGCGCCGATCAGGCAGAAAATGATGTTCATCGGCAGCGGAACGGAGAACCCGCCGAGCCACGACGGCAATGTGATATGGACGAACTGGAATACGACGTGAAAGCCGAGACCGAGATTTTGAAACAGCTCAAGCATTGCGACCTCACTGCACCAGGAAGCGCGGGAACAGCGGCATCGGCAGTCCCAATACGTAGGGGAACAGGAACGCGCATCCGATCGTCAGGCAGACGCCGACGACGATGGCTTCGACCCAGTGTGACTCATCCGAGCCGAGCGCAGAGATCAAAAAGGTCGCCAGCCCCGACACGATGAGGCCCAAGGGGCGAATCGCAATTGCAAAAAAGACGATGCCGGCCATGACGAACAGCGGCCCGCGCCAGGCATAGTGCGCAACGCCGGGGCCGTCGCTGACGATGCCCACCACCATCACGGCGAGGCCCAGGCCCAGGAGCAGGGTTGCGAACATGCGCGGCGCTGTGCCGGCGCCAAAGGAGAAGCCGTGCATGCCTTGCAGGTCGCTCGACGCCCACAGGGCGAAGAGGCCAACCGCCATCAGCACGAGGCCGCCGACGAAATCCTGCGGGCACTTGACCCAACTCGGCATGATGGATTTGCCAGCGCTGGCGCTTGGCGTGTCACTCATCGAACTCCCCCCTATTGAGTCGGGTCGTTATCGGGACCCCGGCTTTCCGCCATTGTACAGGTCTGGCGCCCCGCTTCGAACACCTTGCCTAACGACTTTCGTCAGATAAGGCCAGCAAAACCAATGATACCCCCGGCCAGGAACATCCAGAGCGGATTGAGCCGCGTTGCGAAAGCCAAAACCGCGGCCACCGCGGTAATCAGCGCCGCAACCATGCTCCGATCGGTGGTCTGCACCAAAATCAATGCCCCGGCTCCCATCAACCCGATGGAGAGTGGCACCAGCGCTGCCTTGATGATTGCCGGCCAGCGCGATTGATTTTTCCGCGCGAGCAGGCGGCTCACAAAATAGGCAAGCGCAGCCGTCGGAGCGCACATCGCGAAGGTCGCGGCGAACGCGCCCGCAGCTCCCGCCACCGAGTAGCCAATCAAGGTAACGATCAGGACGTTCGGGCCCGGCGACAGCTGAGAGATAGCGAAGATGTCGGCGAACTGCTTTGCGGTCATCCAGTGGTGGATATCGACCGCGAGGCGCTGCATCTCGGGAATGGCGGCATTGGCGCCGCCGACCGCAAACAGCGACATCACTCCGAATGTCCAAACCAGTGTCCAGACCGTGCCCGGGCTCATGCCGAACCCTTTCGCTGCATCAAGAGCGTAACAACGATGCTGAGGGGGATCGCGGCGAGCAAGACCGCTGCCAACGGTAGCCGCACGACGCCGATCGCGACGAATACGACGACCAGCATGGCGCCCCCCACGACATCGCGACGCGCAACCAACGGCGTCGCCATTCGCAGGACGTTGGCGATGAACAGGCCCACGGCCGCACAAGAGATGCCGGCGAGAATCCGCCGCAAGGCATCGATCTCGCCGTAGCGCGCATACAGTGCGGCAAGGGCCGTCATGATCAGCATCGGCGGCACCAGCAGTCCCGCAAAGGCCGCTATCCCGCCGACAATCCCGCGCAGCCGCGCGCCGAACACCATCGAGAAGTTGACGATATTCGGCCCTGGCAGGAAGTGGCACAGTGCGTAGGTCTCGTTGAACTCGTCCGCAGTCAGCCAGCGCTTCTGATCGACGATCGCGCGGCGAGCCCAGTAGAGAACGCCGCCGAAGCCCGCGACCGACATCTTCGCGAACGCGAAAAACAGCGCGATCAGGGTCATGGAGTGGATTTGACGTTCGCCACTGGTTTGCTGCGATTCTCTCATGCGAACGTCAAATCCAAAGCTCCATTACCGAATATTAGTTGCTAGTGGTCCTTTGGTTCTAACATTCGCAACGTGTATCCGCGGGCAAGGGCGAATGTTAGAACCGGACCACTATTGGGTGGGGACGATGTCGGGAGTTCCGGCGCTGAAACCGTGGCCGGCGAGGAATCCAAAGGCATAGGGAAAATCTAGAGCACGGCTTCGGCCGGGGCCAAGCCAATTTGCCGTGTTTTCAAGGCAATAGGGACAAGAAGTCCCGAGACTGTGCTCAATACAGCACTGTTTTTCTCAAGCTTTGCACCCTATATTGAGAGTGCCGGTTCGCCGGCTATGGAAATAAATCGCCGTCGCAATAAACCATTCGGACCCGGGGGCGGTACCCGGCGCCTCCACCCAAGCCCACCTCATTGCGTGGGCTTCGGCGGGGGCGAAATAGGATCGACGAGGGCGTAAAGGGCGTGTTTTTTCCCGGTATGGTTCCGCCGTTATCGGGCTATGCAATAGTTGCAAACGACAACTATGCTCCGGTTGCTCAGGCTGCGTAACGCAGTTTGAAAGACCATCTTGAAGTCCTGACGGGTTAAGCTCCGTCAGGCGGGGTTCGGAGGCACCTGGCAACAGAAGCCTCCACTTATCTTTTGTTTTTTGCCCTCTGTTCGACCTCGCCTGCCGCAATTTCACGCCATGAGCCCTGCTGATTTCGGCCTGCCGGGAGAGTAGCATGGGGAACTGGCGAGTTGGGCAACCCCCGCCGGCCGTTTGAGGATGCGACAGGACCGACCATGGCGACCGACCATATCCGATACGATGTGCTGACGCGCGACGCGCTTCGTGGCGTGCTGCGGCGCGTCTTGAGCGATGCGGCCGCGCATGGGCTGCCGGGCGAGCATCATTTCTTCATTACGTTCCTGTCGACCGCCGAAGGCGTCAAGCTGTCGCCGCGGCTGCTCGCGCAATATCCCGACGAGATGACCATCATCCTGCAGCATCAGTTCTGGGACCTGGTCGTGCATGACGACCACTTCGAAGTGGGACTGTCGTTCGGCGGCATCCCGGAACGGCTGGTGGTGCCGTTTGCCGCCATCAAGAGCTTCTTCGATCCCTCGGTGCAATTCGGCTTGCAGTTCGAGACGGCGGATGCGGCGGCGGAGACGATGGTGGACGCCGAGGCTCCCGCGAAAAATCTTCCGGCCTCCCCCGCTCCATCCGCGCTCGCCGCCGCGTCTCAGCCTGCGGCTTCCGAGAAGACCGAGGAGCCGGCGAAACCGAGCGAGGGCGCGGAAGTCGTGCGCCTCGATCGCTTCCGCAAGAAGTAAACCCCAGCGCGAGACCGGCGTTTTGCGCGGCACGTTGATTCGCGCCGTCGGACACATTCGGCCTGATCGCCGAAAGGCCCGCCAGGAAAGGCTGGCATATTGTATGATGCATTCCATCTCATCGCCTTGCTCATGTATCGTTCGAGCGTTGCGCTCCGGGAATGCGCGTTGGCGAAAAACGCATCCGCGCATGGCGGCATGCCTTTCGCATTCACCGGTCGCATACCGAACAATGCGAACGGCAGGACCGGATGTTCGAGAAGTGCCCGTAAACCGGGGCTTTCTTGAAATCGCGCAACGGTGCGCTGCGGCGCGCGCGCACGGAGACAAAATGACACACCCAGCAACGTCCCCCGGAAACTTACGGGTTCAGCGTGGATTTACGATTCTGCGATATAATTATAGAGCATAACGCCTAACGGCCGAGGCTGCTCAACTACCGCCGTGATGCTCGAGCGTGGTAAGAGCACGTATTATTTTCGTTTTCGCAGAGCGGAACATACTTTTCTCTGCTATCAGAGAGCGATTGACGGGGAATTCCGAAAATGACGATCGAGCTTGTGACCGCGTATTCCGCAGGGGCGGGTACCGGTTTTGCCAACCATTCGCGCCTTCGCGACATTGCAAGATCTTGAGGGCATGGCGATGGGGGAGATTGTCAATCTGAAGCGCTTCAGGAAGCGCAGCAAGCGCGAGCAGGCGGCGAAAGACGCCGACGCCAACCGCGCGCGGTTCGGCCGCACCAAATCCGAGCGCGCCGCTGAGGCGATGCGTGCCAAACGCGCCAACGAAAATCTCGACCAGCATCGTATCGACGGCGGGGACGCGTCATGAAATCTCCCGTCGTCAAACGATCGATTGTGGTCGCCGGCCACAAGACCAGCGTCAGCCTCGAAGAGGCGTTCTGGAACGGCATGAAGGAGATCTCGGGTCTCCGCAACATGACGCTGTCGGAGCTGGTCGGCGAGATCGACAGCAATCGTCAGCAGGGCAATCTCTCGTCCGCGATCCGGCTGTTCGTGCTCGACTACTTCAAGAGCCGCGCGAACGGCGCCACGCAGGACACCAAGCTGCAAGCCTGACGCGTGCCTTGCTCGTCCCGGCGAGCGCGCCTCCCCCCTCAATCAGTACACCAGCGTCGTGCCTGGCGGCTGCTCCAGCGCCGCCGCGAGGGTGCGATATTCCTCGCATCCGGTGCCGCAGATCGCCGCGATCCGGGTCAAGTGATATTGCGCCTGGTCGCGATTGCCCTGCTCGATCTGCCAAAGCCCGTAATAGTTCCAGGTCAGCACGTGGTTCGGATCGGATTTCAGCGCGCGCTCGTACCAGACCTGCGAAGTCCGGTAGTCGCCGAGCTTGCGGTAGGAGTAGCCGATCAGATTGGCGACGTTGGCGAAATCGTCGTGACCGAGCGCCCGAAGCTGCTCGATCGCGCTCACATAGTCATGACGGTCGTAGATCGTGGTATAGGCGTCGCGATAGCCTTTGGCGAAGGCCGGATCCTCGAACAAAGATTGCTTGTCGGGAGCTTTCTTGCCGCGATGGCTCGAACGAACGCCCGGCTGCGGTTTCGTTGCCGGCGGCGCCGGCCGCATGTTGTCCACGCTCGGGTCGCCGCCGCCCCCACCGCCTCCCGCGGCCCAGGCCGACGGCACAACGGGGTCCACGAACAGCGCAAGCAGAAAAATTGCGGAGAAAATTGCCGAGATCGATTTGGTCATGCGCGCCTCCCGCGAGAACCAACGCTCCACCAGCCGCAGGTTCTAACCCCGCGCGCGTCGCCACATTCCCGAGGTTCGAAAATGTTCGTGCCGACGATATCTCAAGCGAGAACGACGGCGGGAACGCTTATAATCGTTCTAAGGTCGGCGGCATTCCGACCCCCGCGCTTGACCTTGCGCCTCTCGATTGAAATCTAGAGGCCATGAGCGAAAACAACGACAGACCGCAACTGCCGCTCGGGCTTGCCCGGCGCGGCTTCACCGGCGTAATCCAGCATCTCGCCGCGGGCCACGCCGACTCGGCGCTGTCCGACACCGAGCTCGAAAGCCGGCTGATCGAGCTCGGCTTTGTCGAAGGCGCGAAGGTCGAGGTGCTGCACGAAGGCATCGTCGGCCGCGATCCGATCGCGGTTCGGGTCGAGAACGTCACCATCGCGGTGCGCCGGCGCGAAGCGATGGCCATCATCGTCGCCTGAGGCGGCCGGATCGAAGGCACCATGGAAGCTCCTCTGATGCATCTTGCCCTCGTGGGCACGCCGAACAGCGGCAAGACCTCGCTGTTCAATGCGCTGACCGGGAGCCGGCAGAAGGTCGCGAACTATCCGGGCGTCACCGTCGAGCGCAAGGAAGGCGCCTTCGTCACGCCGATGGGCCGTCAGGTGTCGCTGATCGACTTGCCCGGCACCTATTCGCTGCGTGGCCGCAGCCCGGACGAAGAGATCACGCGCGACGTCGTGCTTGGGCGTACCACCGGCGAAGCGCTGCCCGATCTCGTGCTGTGCGTCGCCGACTCCACCAATCTGCGCCTGACCATCCGCCTGCTGCTCGAGCTCAAAAGCACCGGCCGGCCGCTGATGCTGGTGCTCAACATGTTCGACATCGCGACCCGGCGCGGCGTCACCGTCGACGTGCCGCAGCTCGCGGAGGCGCTCGGCGTGCCCGTGGTGACCTCGATCGCTGTGCGCAAGGGCGGCACCGCCGATCTGTTGCGGTTGACCGACGATCTGCTCGCGCGGGCGCCGGCCAAGCCGCGCGAAAACCTCTGGCAGCCGCTCAACGTATCGGAGTTGCGCGCGACCCAGCGCGAGGCCGACCGTATCATCGCTTCCACCGTCAGCCTGCCGGCGCGGCCGGACACCTGGACGGCGCGGATCGACAGCGTGGTGCTGCATCCCGTCGGCGGGCTCGCGATCCTGCTGCTGATCCTGTTCGTGATGTTCCAGGCGGTGTTCGCCTGGGCGCAGCCGCTGATGCAACTCTTGTCGGCGGGCTTCGACGGTCTCGGTCAATTTGTGCACGACGCGATCCCTGCGGGCCTCGTGCAGAGCTTCCTGCAGAACGGCGTGATCTCCGGTGTCGGCAGCGTCATCGTGTTCCTGCCGCAGATCATCATCATCTTCCTGTTCATCCTGCTGCTGGAAGATTTCGGCTACATGGCGCGCGCCGCGTTCCTGATGGACCGCATCATGGGCGGCGCCGGCCTGCACGGCCGCGCCTTCATCCCGCTGCTGTCGAGCTTCGCCTGCGCGATCCCCGGCATCATGGCGACGCGGGTGATCGACAACCGCCGCGACCGGCTGACCACCATCCTGATCGCGCCGCTGATGACCTGCTCGGCGCGCATTCCCGTCTACACGCTGATCATCTCGGCCTTCATCCCGCCGAAGCTGATCTGGGGCTGGATCAACCTGCAGGGGCTGGTGATGTTCGGCCTCTATGTCGCCGGCATCGCCAGCGCGCTCGGCATGTCCTTCCTGATCAAGTTCTTCATGTGGCGCGACTGAGCAGCCCGCGCCGTTCATGCTGGAACTGCCCGACTACAAGATGCCGCGGCTGCGCAGCGTCGCGATCGGCGTCTACACCCGCGCGCTTATGTTCCTGCAGCGCGCCGGCACCACCATCTTCTCGATGATGGTGCTGATCTGGTTTTTGGCGTCATTCCCGCAGCCGCCCGCGGGCGCGACCGATCCCGCGATCGACTACAGCCTGGCCGCCATGATCGGAAAAGCGATCGAGCCGTTGCTGTTGCCGGTCGGCTTCAACTGGCAGATCGCGGTCGCGCTGATTCCGGGCATGGCGGCACGCGAGGTCGCGGTGGCCGCCCTCGGCACGGTCTATGCAATCGAGGGCGGCAAGGAGGCAGCCGCCCAGATCGGCGAGGCGCTGGCCAGCAAATGGACGCTCGCCACCGCGCTGTCGCTGCTCGCCTGGTACATCTTCGCGCCGCAATGCGCCTCGACGCTGGCGGTGATCCGGCGCGAGACCGGAAGCTGGAAATGGATGGCGGTGACCTTCGTCTACATGCTGGCGCTGGCCTATCTCGCGAGCCTTGCCACCTACAACATCGCGGTGGCGGCGGGTCTCGGCTGATCGCGCGTTCTCACCGGAAATAATGCTGCACGACGTGCAGATCGGCGGGCGCCACGACCGCGCCATTCAGGCTCGCGTCGATGACCCGGCGACAGGCTTCGACGGTCGAATCGTCGCCGAGATCGTTGGCCGCTTCGAGCACGAGCCAGGCCATGTCGACCGGAGATCGATCCATCGCTTCGCTTGTGTCGTTGCGCAGCAAGAGAAGAGTCCATGATCACATCTCCAGGCTGTTGCAGGTCGGCGGTCTCAGTTGACCGCCAGCTGGGCTTCGCGGCTGACGGCCGGAGTCGCCGTTCTTGCGGGAGCGGTAGAACGACAGCACGCTTCGCGACGTCGCGACATTGAGGCGGCCGAACTCGCGCTCCAGGTCGCTCAACTCCCGCGCGGTGATGCGGTGATCCTTGGCGCCGAGAAACAGCAGCGCCATGGTGGTGCTCCAGTTGAAGTCGAGCGCCTTGGCGATGATCAGCAGCATCTCGCGATTGCGGTCGATCAGCGCGCGCTCGATCACGTCGACCGGCAGCGCGCCCAGCAGCGACAGTCCGATCGTGACCTCCTCGAGCCGGTGCGCCCAGCGCGTAGCCCGCGATGCTGTCCTCGTTCAGATTGCCCTCGCGAAATTGCGCCGTCACGAGCCGCTTGGCCACGAAATGGCTGCGCGAGACCGGACCGAACATGGATTGCAGCGAGCCCGTCGACGTCGACCACGGACGAGCCGATCTGCCTCGCACATTTCCGGCCGCTCGTGCTCGAGCCGCTTGCGCACGTCGTCGGACGCCTTGGCGATCAGCTGCTGGAACAGGTGCCGCGGGACGTCCTTGCGCAGGCCGAGCTGCTCGGCGAGGATCGAGTCGCCTTCGGCGCGCTTGACCATGTGCAGCAGCGAGGTGCCGGAGAAAGCGCGCGCCGGCATTGCCGGCCACCGAGCTCACCACCGCCTGATCGCCGCGCGTCACCAGCACGTCGGTGACGGATTCGCCGATCGACTTGCGCCTGGAAATCGCCAGCAGATGCGCCTGGCTCCCTGTGCTCGCGTTGGCGACCAATGTCTCGTCGTCGAGCCGGCTGGAGGATTCGCAGCACCGGCCGTGCCACCTCGATCGCATCGTCGAATGCAAGCTTGTGGATGACATTGACCGGTGCGCCGTCGAAATGCGCAAGCCGCTCCGACAGCTGCGCGCGAACCTCGACCTCGATCTCGTCCGCGAGCCGCCCGATCACCTTGCCGAAGGTCAGAATCTCCTCGTCGCTGTAGCGTCCCGGATCAGAAGATCGGTCGCATGCCACAGCGCGCGCGTCCGGCTTTCGTCCGTGCCGCGCAAAATTGCATCGTCGAGATCCTCCAGATACGACTTCGACAAACTCATCTCGTCTAACCCCTGCCCTGCTCCGGCCGCGCAAGAGCGCGCACGCGGCATGGAACCATAGCCGGCGAGTGCGAGAGTTCCGTAAAACCAGCCGCTAAGGATTGCCGATAAAAAAACGCGATCACGGCTGCGATCCGTTAACCATGCGGCATCGGCCTCAAGGATTTTGCGCCGGCGGTGTCAGCACCAGCGGCGGTTTGGGCTTTGGTTTTGGGGGCAGCGGCGCGGGGCCGGGTGCCGGCCGCACCTCGATCGGCGGCGGCAGCGGCGCGGCCTGCTGGGTTACAGCGCAGGCGGACGCGTGGCTGGCGGTTGAAGCGCGGGTCCCGGCGCAGGCGGCCGCAGCGGCGCGATCGCAGCCTTCGGCGGCAGACGACGCGGATCGCGGCCGGGCAGCGGCACGTCGACCCGTGGCGGGTTCGGCGGCACGATGTCCGGCGCAGCGGGCAAAGGCAATGCCGCCGTCGCGGCGGCGGCAGCGGCGGTTCGACCGGCGGCGGCTCGCCGCGCTCGATCGCATCGAGCCTGCGTGTTTCGCGATCGATCGTGCGCACCGCAAGCCAGGACGACAGCGCGGTCACGTCGACCGTCCGGTTCATCGTATCGGGCGGTCCCGCGGCGAACAGCTGAATCTCCGGACGGCTGGTCGCCGAGCCGATCGCGGTCGATGCGAGGCTGGCGCGAATGTCGGCCTGATCGGCCGGGATGTCGTAGCCGCCGGACACGATGGCGCGCGCGCCTTGCGTCTCCAGCGTGGTGGCGTCGACGCGAAGCCGCCCGTCACGGATGATGAAGGGAAATTCCGCTGATGTGACCGGGAAAGCCGGCCGCGGACAGCGCGGAATCGACGACCTGGCGAAGCCTGGTGTCGTCAGGCATCTGGTTCAGATCGCTGGCGCGGATCGCGACATCGAGGGCGCGCGGATCGAGGCCGGCGATGCACGCGGCTTCGAGCGTCACCGTGCCGTTGCCTGACAGCGCGCCGGTCAACGCTTCAAGACTGCGGCCCTGGCTCATCAGCGTCATCTGCACCGAGGTGCGCCCCGTCGGCATCTTCAGGCCGCGATAATGCAACGCCGTGCCATCGACGCCGGCGAACTCGACGCGCGCATTGAGCGCGATGCCGTTGGCGTTCGACCGCGCGTCGAGACTTCCGCTCACATCGCCGCCGCCGATCTTGCCCTTGAGCGCCTCCAGCTGCAGCGACTGGCCGTCGCTCTTCACCGTGCCGCTGAGCGGCCGCAACTCGATGCCGCCGGGAAGCGTGGCGCTCAGCGCCTCGAAGCCGACATGCCCGCGCCATCCCCTGAACAGACCGGCGCCGAGCGGCTCAGCCGCCTCATGTCCGGCGGCGCCGATCGCGAGCGCAAAGGCCGGCGCAAGAGCGAGCGTGTCGAGCGCCGACTTCGCCGTCGATCTCGCGCGGCTCGTCCAGATTGAACGCGATATGGCCGCGCAGCCGCGAGCCCGCCGCGACGCTGTCGAGATCGTCGAAACTGAGCTTGTTGCCGGCGAGCGACACGTTGGCGAACAGCCGCACGTTCTGCGTCGCGCTGTCCGACGGCTTGAGCGAGAACAGTGGCGCCAGATTGACGCTGCGAACTTTCAGATTGACGTTGGCTTTTTGCGACGAAGGTTCGGCGGTGCCCTGCGCCTCCGCATCGATGTTGGCGCCCCACATCTTCGCGCTCAGCCGCAGCGGCTGGCGAAACACGCCGCTCGCCGATCCCTCGAATTGCAGGCTGCCGTCGGCGGCGACCGCATGATCGAGCCCGAGCAGCGCGAGCAAGGCATCGCCCCGCTCCGCCGAGACTTTCGAGCGGAGATTCACTTCGCTGCGGCTGAGTGCATCGAGATCGATGCCTCGGATCGATGACGCCAACGGCGAAGCGGTCGCCGAGACATGGCCCTTGAGCTGCGGCGCGTCGAGATCGAGCTCCGCTGACGCAGCGATACGATCGCCGGACGCGGCCTTGCTTGTCCCAAGCTCGAGCGCCAGATTGGCATGCGCCGGTCCCGGCGCCGCGCTCGCTGCGGTGAGCCGCGCAGCGATTTGTGGCGCGATCGGCGTCATCATCCCGGTGAGCTGGACGAGCGAGGCCGAGGTCGCGCCGAGCGTGAGCTTGCCGGTCGCATGCGCGCGGTCGAAATTGCCGCGGCCTTCCAGCATCACGTTGTCGGGCGAGCCGATCCGGACGCGGTCGAGGATGATGTCCTTTGGCGTGTAAGCCAAGCCGCGCCGTCAACGGCTTCAGCTCCTGACCGGCCGAGATGGCGCGGCCGATGTCGAGCGAAACCGACGCTTCCTCCGGCCATTCGCTCCGGCCCGCAAGCGAACGGACGAATGCCGCCGGCCGCATCGAGATCGAGACGGTCCGCCTTCAGCGCCGCCTCGAGCCGCGACCCGCCGCCGGACGGCAGCGTCGCCAGCGCGACGCGGCCTTCGACCGTGCCGCCATCGATCTCGGCCTTCAGCGCATCGATCGCGATACGGTCGGCGGTGACGCTGACGTCGCCATGCAGCCGCAGCGGCTTCTGGGTGCGGTGGACCACGTCGTTGCGGCCCTGCAGCCAGGCCGAGCAGCACGTCGGGATCGGAGGAATCGATGTCGAGCGCGCCGGAGAAATTGCCCTTGCGCCGACTGGATGCGCTGCGGCATTGGTGAAGGAGACCGGGTCGAGCCGGGCGCGCGCAAATCGAGCCGGTCGATCGCCCAGGACGCGGCATCGCCGTGCAGGTCGACCGGACAGGTTCTGCAGCGGACGGCCGCCCAGCATGATCTGCTCGGCGCTCGCCTCGATCCTGGTCCGATCGGCGGCGCGGCAATTCGGCGAGCGCAGCGCGGCAGCGCCGGCAGCAGGTGCGCCGGCGCGCGGCGTCCGTAGTCGTTGTCGCGTGCCAGAAACTTGTCGGCATCGAGCTGGCGTGCGGACAGCGCGGCGCGCAGCAGCGGCGCGGCGCCGAACCTGACATCGCCGGTGCCCGCGAGTTTCATCGCGCGATCCTCGGCGCCATAGCTCGCCTCGATCTGGTCGAGCTGCGCGGCGGAATGATCGGCCTTGACCTTGGCCGACACGCGCCACGGCGTGGCGGCGCTCTCGCCGCCCTTTTTCGGCGGCGGCGTCGCCAGCACCGCCATTCCGTCGAACCGCGGCGCGCGCGACTCGAAAGCTGAGCAGGCCTTCGAGATCGATCGGCAAGCGGACGCTCGCCGGGATCGATGGTCAGGTGAACGCGGGTGCTGTTGCCGTCGGGGCTCTGGCCGGAGGAGACGCGAAACGGATAGCGCGTCCCGTCGACCGTGAAATTGCCGTCGCCGCGCACCGCGCCCGCGAGCGAGCGCACGTCGCCGGAAAAGGCGATGTCGTTCAGCTCCAGCGTGGCGCGGCTTGCCGCGTCATGCAGCGCGATGCGGCCGGTGAGGTTGAGCCGGTCGATCGCGAGCGAGGCGAAATTGAAGGTGCCGTTCGAGGCCGGCCAGTCGATCCGGCCCTGCGGGTCGAGACCGAGATCGAGCGCCAGCGCCGTCGACGGTGAGCTCGTTGGCGCGCCATTCGCCGCGCATCAGATTCGCCGAGCGAGAATTCGACGTCGAGCTTGTCGGCGCGGACCTTGCCGAGATCGTTGGCGCCGCCGACCACGACCGAGCGCAGCCGCAAGGTCGGCGTCGGCAACAGCCGCGCGTCGAGCGCGCCGGCCACCCGCACCGGGGCGCCGATGATCTTGCTTGGCCTCGGCCTCGAACTGCGGCCGAAACTGGTTCCAGTCGATGAAATACGGCCCGACCAGCGCGGCGACCAGCGCAAGAATGAAGGCAATCGCCAATCCGAGCAGGGTCGTCTGCACGGGGTCTCCTCTTGGGCAATTCTCCGGCGGGGGCGGCCCATCCGCGCCTCACCGCCGGAGCAGCACCATATATAGAGACAAGTATGGCGAAGTCACAGCAAGCTAAAGTGACAGCTTGACGCCGGACTTCTTCACCAGCTTGCGGGCAGCCGCTTCAGGCCGCGCAGCACGAAGGTCGGCCGCCACTCCGGGTTCTCCGCGTCATCCAGCCGCAGCTCCGGCAGCCGGCGCAGCAGGGTGGAGATCGCGACCTCGGCCTCGATCCGCGCGAGCTGGGCGCCGAGGCAGAAATGAATGCCGCCGCCGAACGACAGCGGCTTGACGTTGGGCCGGGTGATGTCGAGCCGGTCCGGCTGGTCCGGATAGACCGCGGGATCGCGGTTGGCCGAGCCGAGCAGGCAGAGCACGCTCTCGCCCTTCGGGATGCGCTTGCCGCCGAGGTCCTCGATGTCCTCCAGCGCGACCCGGCCGGTCATCTGCACCGAGGAGTCGTAGCGCAGGAATTCCTCGATCGCGTTGCCGATCAGCGACGGATTGGCCTTGAGCAGCGCGAGCTGGTCGGGATTGCGATAGAGCGCCAGCAGACCGTTGCCGATCAGGTTGACCGTGGTCTCATGACCCGCGCCGAACAGCAGGATGATGTTGGCGGTCAGCTCCTCATTGGTGAGCTTGTCGCCGGCCTCCTCGGCCTGCACCAGTTGCGTGGTCAGGTCGTCGCCGGGATTGCTGCCGGCGCATCTCGAACAGCTGCTCGAAATACATCCTCGCCATCGCGCTGGTGGCATTGGCCTGCTGCGATCTCCTCCGGCGTCAGCGGCACCGGATCGAGAATGCGGCCGCCGTCGCGCGAGCCCTTGTAGAAGATCTCGCGATGCTCCTCGGGAATGCCGAGCATGTCGCAGATGATCGTCACCGGCAGGCGGAAGGCGAAATCCTCGATCAGGTCCATCTGGCCCTGCGGGACGATCGGCATCGAGCGTCTGGTCGACGACCTGCTTGAATGCGCGGCCGCATGTCCTCGACGCGGCGCGCGGTGAAGGCCTTCACCACCAGGCCGCGCAGGCGGGTGTGGTCCGGCGGATCCTGCTGCAGCATCCAGTGGCTCATGCTGCGGAAGATCGGCTCGTCCATGATCTTGGGGCCGTAGCGGCGGATGGTGCGCTCGACATAGTCCTTGCCGAAGCGCTTGTCGCGCAGCACGAGGCTGACGTCGGCATGGCGGCTCGCGACGAAGGCGCCATGCGCGTTGACATGCATCGGATCGGTGTTCCGCAGCCGCTCGTAATGCGGATAGGGATCCCGGATGAAATCCGGCGACAGCGGATTGAACAGCGGATCGCTTGCGCGGTCTGCACATGCTCGTTCATGGTGACCTCGCTTGCTTTCGCCTGACCTGCAACTCGATACACTATTGTATCGAGTTGCATTCTGCCCTAAACTGCGCCGATGTCAAGAGCTCAGGACCAGGCCGACCCGGGACGATACCCGCGACAAGCTGTTCGAGGCGGCCGCCCGCGTGTTCGAGGAACAGGGCATCGGCGGCGCCAGCATCGAGGCGATCGCGGCCGCGGCCGGCTTCACCCGCGGCGCGTTCTATTCGAACTTCGAGAGCAAGGACGAGCTGATCATCGCCATGCTCGAGGACCATGTCGAGCAATCGATCCAGCGCAATCTCGACCTGCTGGCGCTGCATCAGAACATCCCGCGATTTCCTCGAGGCGCTGAAGAGCATGGACCGCAGCGGCAGGATCCGCTCGGCCGCTCGCCCCTGCTCCACATGGAAATGATCCTGTTCGTGGCGCGCGCCGAAAAGCGCCGGCCCGAACTCGCCAAGCGCCTGCGCGCGCGGCGCGCGCTGACGGCCAAGATCGTCGAGACCGTCTTGAAGAATTCGCAAGACGCTGGTCAATCCCGCCTGGACCGGCGCGATCCTGCTGGCGCTGGAGGACGGCTTCCGGCTGCATCGCCTGATCGATCCGGAGACCACGCCAGCAGACAGTTTCGTGCGCGCCGTCGGCGACCTGCAACGAACGATCGGCATCTCATCAGCGTGACTTTCCCGCGACCGCGCGAACCTTGCCGGGCGAGGCCGCCAGATCGCGAACGCCGACAGCAGGCTCACGGCGATGCCGATCGCGAAAGCGATCGTGTAGGTGCCGGTCACGTCATGCAGCAGCGCCGGTGACCCACGGTCCGGCCGCGCCGCCCGCCAGCGCCGCCAGCATGATGGTGCCGAAGATGCTGCCGTAATGCGCGCCTTGAAAAATCTCCAGCACCACCGCGCCCATGATCGAGGTCAGGCCGTAGCCGAGCGCGCCTTGCGTGAACACCATGAGATAGACCAGCCACAGGCTCGGCTCGTATTTCAGCGCGATCAGCGCCGCGAAGCAGATCGCAAAGCCGAGCGAGGAGATCGCCCAGATCGCCTCGCGGCCGATGCGGTCGGAGGCGTGGCCGAGCACGATCTGGCCGGGAATGCCGAGCAGGCTGACGACGCCGAGCGCCCAGACGCCGACATTCGGCGAGAAGCCGATGTCGAGCAGGAATTTGGTCTGGTGCACCTGCACCGCGTACCAGATGTACAGCCCGCAGAAATAGCCGAGACAAATCCACCAGAACCGCGCCGTGCGCAGCGCGCGCGGCAAGGTCCAGTCGGTCGCGACCCAGACCGGATCGACGATGTTCGAAACGGGCTTGGCGGCGGACGCATGCGGCGCCGCGTCGCCATCCGGCAGCAAGCCGATGTCCTCGGGCCGCTTGCGCAACAGCAGATTGATCGGCGCCAGCACGATCAGCACCATCAGCCCCATCGTGGTGCAGGCCGTGCGCCAGCCGCTCTGCTCGATCACGTATTGCACCCAGGGCAGCAGCGTCACCGAGCCAATGCCGACACCGGCAAAGGCGATGCCGATCGCAAGGCCGCGGCGGCGGACGAACCAGTTCGGCAGGAACAGCGACTGACCGGAATAGCCGAGGCAGACGCTGCCGGCGCCGACCATCACACCGATGGTGAGATAGAGATGCCAGGGCTCGCGCGTCAGCGGCGCCAGCAAAAGCCCGCCGCCCATCAGCAAAACGCCAACCTCCATCACCGCGCGCGGCCCGGCGCGGTCCATCAGGCGCCCGATCAACGGGCTCATGATCGCGGAAGCGACAAAGCCGAACGAGAATGCGCCCGCGGTGATGCCGCGCTCCCAGCCGAATTCCTGGAGGATCGGCGGGAAGAACAGCGAGAACGCCGTGCGCGCATTCACGCCGATCGCCATCGTGACGAAGACCACGACGACGATGACCCAGCCGTAGAAGAACGGAAGTGATTTGTCCTTCATGGCCGGCGCGTCCACTGCTCGGTGTTGACGGCGCCGACCGGCGCTTCGCCCTTGATGATCGCGGCGACCTGCCGCACCGTCTCCAGCGCCTGATGTTCGATCGCCTGCGGCGTCAGCCCGCCGACATGCGGCGTGGCGATGACGTTCGGCAATTTCGCCAACTCCGGCGAAGGCATCTGGTCCGGCGCGCGCCCGACATCCATCGCCGCGCCGGCGATGCGCCCGTCAAGAAGCGCGGCGGCGAGTGCGGCCTCGTCGACGAGATTGCCGCGCGACAGATTGATGAAGAAGGCGTGCTTCTGCATCTTCGCCAGCGTTGCGGCGTTGATCAGGTTCTCGGTCTGCTCATTGGCGATGGCAAGGCAGACGACATAATCGGCGTGCATCATCAGCTCATCGAGCGAAACGTGCTGGATCGTCGAAATCGTTCGGAATCGCGAAGGGATCGGCGACCAGCACCTCCATTCCGAGCGCCCTGGCGAGTGGCGCGAGATAACGGCCGATGCTGCCATAGCCGATGATGCCGATGCGGCTGCCGGACAGCTGCCGCCCCATGACAACCTCAGGCTTGCGCTCGGCGTGATAATCCGCAGTCGCGCGCGACACGCCGCGGGAGAGATCGACCATGAAGCCGAGGGCGAGTTCGGCCACCGCCGGCACGAAGCCAGGCGAGGCCCGCGTCACCAGCACGCCGGCGGCGGACGCTGCCGCGACATCGATGTTGCGGATATCGACCGCGCAGCGGACGATCGCGCGCAGTTTCGGCAGTTGCGGGAAGATCTCGCCCCTGCCCTCGGTGACGCGATCGGCCACGATGATGTCGACATCGCTTGCTGCTGCGACGAGGCCGGCGGCATCGAGCGCCGCCGCGCCGTCGTGCAGCTTGACCTCGGCGACGGCTTGCAGGCCCTTGAGCGCGCGCTCGCCGTAATATTGCCGCCGGAAGTCGGGCGTGGGGGTGAGCAGAACTTTCAACACGTCCTCACTTCAATAACCGAAAGCGCGCGGCAAATAAGTGCTGATGCCGGGCACGAAGGCGATCACCAGCAGACACAGGAACAGCAGACCGAGATAGCCCAGGATCGGCTTCACCGTCTGCTCGATCGGCACATTGCCGATCAGGCAGGCGCCGTAAAGGCCGAGGCCTAAGGGAGGAGCAAAGAGCCCGATGCCCATCGCGATGACGAGCACGACGCCGAAATGCAGGGGATCGACGCCAAGCTTGACGGCAACTGGCAGCAGCAGCGGCCCGAAGATGATCAGCGCCGCCGCGCCCTCCAGCACCGAGCCCATCACGATCAGCACCGCGATCGACAGCAGCATGAACAGCCAGACGCCGTTGGTCTTCGACAGCGCCAGCATCATGTCGCCGACCACATGCGGCACTTGTTGCAGGGTGAGAATGAAGGCGAGCGACTGCGCGGCGGCGACGATGAACAGGACGAGCCCCGAGCGGGTCGCGGCATGGACGAAACTCTGCGCGGCCGACTTCAGGCCGAGCTCGCGGAAGACCACCGCGCCGATCACGATGGCATAGAGCGCGGCGAAGGCCGAGATTTCGGTCGCGGTGGCGAAGCCGCTCTTGAAGCCGGCGAAGATCATGAAAATCAGCCCGAAGGACGCAATCGCGCCGGTCCACAGGCCCGAAATCTCCGTCCGAAGTTCCGCCGCATCCGCGACCGCCTTGCGGCCGAAGATGATGGAGACTGCGATCAGCGCCAGCGCCATCAATCCGGCCGGCAACACACCGGCGACGAACAGGCCGCCGATCGAGAGATTGGCGACGAAGCCGAGGATGATCAGGTTGATGCAGGGCGGAATGGTCTCGGCCATCACGGCGGAGGCCGCAAGCAGCGCCACCGCGCTGCCCGGATTCTGCCGGCTGCGGCGCGCGGCAGGGATCAGCACCGAGCCGACCGCGGCGACATCGGCCATCTTGGAGCCGGAAATGCCTGAAAACAGCACCATCGCGGTGACCATCACCACATTGAGCCCGCCGCGCATGTGGCCGACCGCGCGCTGCAACAGCTCGATCAGCCGCACCGACATGCCGTTGGCCTCCATGAGGTAGCCGACCAGGATGAAGAAGGGGATCGCGAGCAGCACGAAATTGTCGATGCCGCGCGCCATCTGCTGCGCGAAGATCACGCCGGGCAGCGTGCCCTCGACCCAGATGAAGGTCAGCGCGGCCAGCGCCAGCGCGAAACCGATCGGCAGGCCGCAGAACAGCGTGATGAAGAAGCCGACCAGCATCAGCGTGCCAGATGACGGCACCGTGTCAGGTGCGAGATAATCCCAGGCGAGATAAAGGCCGACGATCGCGGCGGTTGCGACCACGCCCGAGATCATGTCGCGCAACGGCCGCGCGCGGAACAGGTCGAGCGCGAACACCGTCATGAACAGAGCACCGACGCCCATGGGATAGAAGGTCAATTCCAGCGGCAGGCCGGAGCCTGTGGTCTGGCCCGCGGTCAAGCCGCCCATCTTCAGCGCGTTGAAGGCGACATAGCCCGTGATCACGGTCATCAAAACGGCGGCAACGGAATCGACCACCGTGCGGACTCGTGCCGGCAGGCGGTCGATGAAGAAGGCGACGCCCGGATTGTCGCCGCGCGCCAGCGCACTCGCCGCGCCGAAGAAGCTCGAGCCGACCATCAGCCCGCGCGCGACATCGTCGGACCATTCGACCGGCGCGTTGAACAGGAAGCGCAGCAGCACCGAGCCGCAGACCACCAGCAGATCGGCCGCGAGCAGGACCGCGGCGACGGCGTCGCTGACGGCGAGCAATGCGCTCATGATCCACGGACGCGTGGTAGACGCGCCTGACGTTGCTTCCATCTTACGCCTGGGTCGCCCGGATTGCGTCCACGACCGCCTTGGCCTCGGGATGCGCCTTGATGAAATTGTCGGTCTGCGGCAACACGCGCTTGCGGAACGCCTCGCGGTCGACCTCGACCACGGTGACGCCCTTCTCGACGATCGCAGCTAGCGCCTCCTTCTCCACGGAAAGTCCATGGGCGCGGCTGTCGGCCGCGGCCTTCTTCGCGGCATCGAGAAAACCCTCGCGCAGCTTGGGGTCCATGCGCTGGAAGGTGGCGTCGCTGAAATAGATCGAAAGCGGCGAGAAGATGTGCTGGGTCAGCGCGTAGTTCTTCGCGGTCTCGTAGAACTTGCTGGCGAGGATGGTCGGCGGATCATGCTCGAGCCCGTCGAGCACGCCGGCCTGTAGCGCGGTGTAGATTTCGCCGAACGCCAGCGGCGTCGCCGCCGCGCCCATCAACCGCAGGCATTCGGTGATGATCGGGTTCGGCAGCGTCCTGATCTTGAGCCCTGCGAGGTCTTCCGGCGTCTTCACCGGCTTCTTCGACAGCACGCTGCGCGCGCCGAAATTGTAGGCCCAGGCGATGATGCGGATGTTGGCGCCCTTGAGCAGCGCGTCCTCGATCGGCTTGGCCGCGCCGCCGTCGAACGCCTTGGTCTGCTGCTGATAGCTGGTGAAGAGATAGCCGAGGTCGAAGGTGCCGACCAGCGGGCACGAGATTGGCCGAGATCGACGAGCCCGACACCATCAGGTCGATGACGCCGAGCTTGACCGAGTTGATGACGTCGATCTCCTGGCCGAGCTGGTTGTCGGGAAAGAACGTGACGTCGATCTGCTCGACCAGGCCGTTGCCTTTGATCTGCTTGACGAGGTTGTCGTAGTAGACGCGGCCGTTGGCGTATTTGGGATCGTTGGGCAGCGAGGAGGAGCATTTCAGCTTCAACGTCGCGGCCTCGGCGCGGCCGATGATCGCGGGTGAGGCGACGAGCAGGCTGGCCGCTGCCGTCGATGACTGGATGAAGCGGCGGCGGTTGAGCGGCGCTGTCGTCATGAGCTTTCTCCCCGAAGTGTTTTGTGGCGCGATCGTGTCGCGCGTTCGGCGGACTGTAGGGGGAAAGTGAGTGCGTGGGCAAGGCGGGCATCGGCTGCTCGCTGCACCTCTCCCCGCGTGCGGGGCGAGGTGATCTGAACTCGCGGGACCCTCTGATTCAAATTTTCAAACAACCGCTCGCATTCCCGCGGCGCGATTTGCGTCCGGGTCTTGCGAGAAGCACGTCCTCTTGAAGTAAGAGGGCGCGGGGAATGCCGGGCGCTGGCCGCACCCGTAGGCCCTGTGGGCTGAAAAGGAAAGGTGCCCACAAGTCGGTACAGGTAGGCCGAAACATCCGGCACTCCCTGCGCAATGGCTTTACGGCTTACTCCGCGCTCTCCCCGGTGTATCGGGCTTTTTAGTCACCGTCGCTGCGCAAATCGCTTCGCACAACTTGACCCCAGCATCGAGGGGACAGGACCACACGGCTTGACCGTACGCGACCCTGCCGCACGTCTTGCGGCACGACCGCGTTCATCGCATCCCGCGCCACGTTTCGTGACGACCGCGAAGCGCCTCTTTGGCGAGCGCGGGATGGTTTCGTTAAATCATAATTTCGGCCTTTCGGAAAGATAAATATTTTTGCGCAAAGGGCTTGACATGCTTTTCTGCAAATCCGCAGGTGTTTTGCCCGTCGTGTCGCCGCGGCAACACGCCCCGTCGCACCCGCACCAAGGGCGGGCTCACATCTTGACCGTCACCTTGCGGTTCTCGCCGAGCTTCGGCTCCTGACCGGTCAGCTTCGCCTTGGCGAACTCGAAAGCCGTCACAGCAGCGCTCGCGGGGCCGTCCCACAATTCCGCCGTCAAAGGCGCGATCTGCAACAGGCACACGTTCGGATCGTGGGGGCCCTGCCACCACACCTCGTCGGTGTTTCGCCAGAACCGCTTCGTTGTCTCGGCATCGCGCAGGACGGAGGCCCGGCCGGTGATCGACAGGTAGGCCTTGTCGCCCGTATCGACGAAGGCGAGGCCGATATCGGGCGCGGCCTCGATCTCATCTTCCTTGGCGCTGCGGATATCGGTCACGAAGAAAATCAGGCCGGCGTCGCGGTCCGGCCTCGCTTCGAGCGGGCGCGCACGCAATCCACCGGCGAATTGCGTCGTCAGCATGCACACACCGACCTTCTCGATGATATCCCAGACGCGGTCGATATGGCTGCTCATGTCAGAGAGAACGTGGCAAGGATGATCCGGTTTCAACGCGCGAGGGCTCTGCCGTGCTGCGCTGCATCCGCGGCACCCTACGTCGGGCCAAACAGGCGGGGTGCTTTTCGTCTACCGGTCGTGTCGTCGGGGCAACACTCGAGCATGTCATTTATGTGTAAGCTTGGCCGAATCTCGTGTCCGGGGCGCTCAGGATGGGAATCTCGAAGCATCTCCTTTTGGGGACAGCGGCGTGTCTGACAATGATCGGCGGCGCGCAGGCCGCCGACCTGCCGGTCAAAGCCAGGCCGATCGAGTATGTCCGGATCTGCTCTCTATATGGTGCCGGCTTCTTCTACATTCCCGGCACCGACACCTGCATCAAGCTCGGCGGTTATCTGCGCGCCGACGTCACCTTCAACGCCGGCGGCGCCCATGGCCAGCCGTCGTGGAACGGCGACCCCGGGGAGCAGAACCGCTATCATAACTATTTCATCGACCGTTCGCGCATGTTCCTTACGATCGATACCCGGACCGGCACCGAATATGGCACGGTCCGCACCTACGGCGCGGCCAAATTCCAGTTCACCACCCAAGGCGGCGGCACGGTCAACCCCGCGAACTTCACCGGCTCGCCGTTGCTCGGCACCAACACCGGTCTGTTGAACCAACCGGGCGAGGGCTATGTCGCCGTCACGGATCTCTTCCTGCAGTTCGCGGGATTCACCTTCGGCAAATCGGCGTCCGCCTATGCAAACCCGTGGCAAGGTACGCCCGGCAACATCACGGCGTTCCTGCTGGGCGGCCACCAGAACGACGGCACCGGACCCAACAACATCCAGTACACGGCGCAATTCGGCAACGGCGTGTCGGCCACGATCGGCCTTGACGACCCCGTCGTTTGGGACCGTACCGCCGTCTACAATCTGGTGCTGCCGCTGAATGCGACACTCAACACCGGCAACGCCTATGCCGGCGTGCATGCCCCCGAAATCGTCGGCAACGTCCGTGTCGACCAGGCCTGGGGACTGTTCCAGATTTCGGCCGCGGCCCACGAGGTCTCCGGCTCCTACAATCTGTTGAATCCGGTCCCCGTCACGGCCGTCCCGGCGGGCTCGCTTGGTCCGCCCCTGGCCGCTCCGAGCACGCTGTCGGAAATCTCCGGTCATCCCGACACCAGGTGGGGCGGCGCCGTGATGGCCTCGCTGCAGATCAAGAACCTGCCGACCGGGACGGGCGACGACATCAAGATGGATGCGAGCTACGCCAAGGGCGCTACGAAGTACATCATCTCCACCGATGCGGCCTCACCGAGCTTTGCGATGTTCGGCGGCTCGTCGCGAGCCTATCAAAGCATCGGCTTTGGCGCCACGACCGACGCAGTCTACCTTCCGACGTCGTTCGGCGGTGACGGCTCGCTGCATCTCACCGAGTCCTACGGCATTCGCGGCGCGTTCAACCACAACTGGGATGCGCACTGGGCGACGAGCCTGTTCGGGACCTATTCGGCGGTTCGTTATGACGCCACCGCCAAGCTGTTCATCTGTGCGAACTACACCACGCCGGCCAAGGCGGTCAGCGCGGACTATGTCTGCAATCCGGACTTCAACGTGTCGCAGCTCGGCATCAACACGCGCTGGACTCCGGTCAAGAATCTGACGTTCACTGCCGAAGCGCAGTGGTTGCATCTGGACCAGAAATTCGCGGGCACTGCGACTTTGGCGGCGACGGCGCCAAAGCCGACGACGGTCTACGAGTTCAGGGATCAGGACACGTTCCTGCTGCAGGTGCGAGCCCAGCGGAATTTCTGAGAGCAGTCGCGTCGATGATGGTGGGGCGTGGCGCAGCGACGACGCCGCAGCCCACACGCGTTGCGCTGCACACGTCATCGATCAACGTGACGCTGTGTTGTCCGAGTCACAGTCGAATCGATGCAAGTCGGATATGGGATGAGGTGTATGGCCGCAAACAAGGTAACGGCGGTACACCGGCTTGGTCGTCTCCCGACGCAAGGTCACCTCGAAAGCCGCCTCTCGCGAGGCGGCTTTTTTCTGGCCGATGAACGCGCGCTTAGCTACCAGTGACGCCAACGGTGATGCCACCGATGATGCCGGTACGGTCCGCCATAATAGGCGTAGGCCGGTCTGAACACGCGGCGATAGCGATAGCCGTAAGCCGGCGCGTAATAGGCATAGCTTGGCGCATAGGCGTAAGGGCCGTAATAGCCGCCGTAATAGGCCGGCGCGTAGCCGTCGTAATAGCCGTAGCCCGGCCCCCAGCCATAGGCTGACGAGGCGATGCCGCCGATCACGGCGCCGGCAATCAGACCACCGGCGATACCCGGCCCCCAACCCCAGCCGCCGTGCCAGGCCTTCGCCGGCGTCGCTGTGCCAATCGTGCCGACGGCGAGCGCGGCCACGGTGGCGAGGACGAGTGCAGTCTTCTTCATGATCACCCTCCTGAAATCGTGATGCTGTTCAACGGGAAGAAGCGGCAATGGTTGCTAAGCGCCGAATTCGACCAACGACGGATGCGCATGCGGCGCAGGAACCTGCGGCATCGCTTGCGATTAAATCGTCAGGCCAGTCCCCACACACCGCTGGCCTGCACGGCCTCGCCGCACCTTTGACGCCCCCAAAGCGCGGGGCCGTGCCCGCGCTATGATGGGCGCGTCCCCTCACCTCTCCCGCTTGTACGATCCCGAAATGCTGTAATCTGCCCGCCGACGATGTCTTGGGGAACGCGATGGCGCGAGACGCGAAAAAATCATGGCCGCTGTTCCGCTCGCTTGCCTCGTGGCGGGCGGCCGACCTGCCGGGCGATCTGATCGCGGGACTGACGCTGGCCGCGATCGCGATCCCCGAGCAGATGGCGACCGCACGGCTCGGCGGCTTCGAGCCGCAGATCGGCTTCTTCGCCTTCATCGCTGGCAGCGTCGGGTTTGCCATGCTCGGCGGCAACCGCTTTTTGTCTTGTGGCGCCGACTCCACCATCACGCCGATCTTTGCCGGCGGGCTCGCCGCGCTCGCCGCCACTGGCTCGGCCGATTATCAGGCATTTGCGATCGCGCTGGCGCTGATCGTCGGCATCATGTTGGTCGCGAGCGGATTGTTCAAGCTCGGCGGCGTCGCCAATCTGTTGTCGGTGCCGGTCACCGTCGGCTTCCTGCTCGGCATCTCCGTGCACATCATGGTGTCGCAATTGCCGGGCGTGCTCGGCCTGCCCTCGCCGTCGGGATCGACGCTTGACCGCATCGGCGTGATCGCGCGCGAGCTCGGCCAGTCCAATCCCGTCACCATCCTGATCGGCTTCGGCGTGCTCGCCGCGGTATTCGTCTCCGAGATGATCAGCGCGAAAATTCCGGGCGCGCTGATCGGCCTGGTGGCCGCAACGCTTGCGGTGATCGGGGCAGGGCTCGAGAGCAAGGGCGTCAAGGTGGTCGGCACGGTGCCGGCAACCTTGCCGATGCCGACCCTGCCCGACCTTGCGCCGGACCGATGGCTGCGGCTGGTACCGCTCGCCTTCGTGATCGCGATCGTGGTGATGGTGCAGACCGCGGCGACCACGCGCTCGTTCCTCTCCGATCCCGAAAAACCCGCCGACGTCGACCGCGATTTCCTCGGCGCCGGCGCGGGCAGCGTGCTCGCGGGCATCTTCGGCGCGTTTCCGGTCAATGCCAGCCCGCCGCGCACCGGCATCGTCGCGGAGACCGGCGGGCATTCGCAACTCTCGGGCCTTGCGGCCGCGGCGATCGTGCTTGCGCTGCTCGCCTTCGGCACCGGACTGCTCAAGCACGTGCCCGACGCGGCGCTCGGCGGCATCCTGCTTGTTCGTCGCGCTACGCATCATCCGCATCAAGCAGATCGCGCTGATCTATCGGCAGTCGATCTGGGAGTTCGCGCTGATCCTGGCGACGGCGGCCTGCATCATCGCGCTGCCGATCCAGCAGGGCGCGGCGCTCGGCATCATCCTGTCGCTGGTGCACGGCATCTGGAGCACGACGCGGGCGCGGCTGACGACCTTCGAGCGCGTACCCGGCACCACCATCTGGTGGCCCGCCTCGCCGCATCCGCATTTGAAGGGCGAGCGGCTGCCCGGCATCGTCGTGGTCGGCCAGCAGGCGCCGCTGTCGTTTCTCAACGCGCCCGGTTTCCGGGCCGATGTGATAAAGGTCGTCAACGAGACGAAGCCGAAGCTTCTGGTGATTGAAGCAAGCGGCATGGTCGAAATCGACTTCACCGCGGCGCAAGTGCTGATCGAGCTGTTCCGGGATTGCAGCGACCAGGCTGTCACCGTGGCGCTGGCGCGGCTGGAGTCGGTGCGCGCGCAGGACGCCTTCGAGCGCTTCGCAATCTACGAGACGCTGCCGAGGGATCATGTTTTCCACAGCGTGGACGAGGCGGTGCGGAAGCTGGGGAAACAGAGCTAGTCGATGACGTCATCGATGATGGCCATCACGCCAGACGGAATCGTGAGGCCGAGTGACTTGGCTGTCTTCAGATTCAGGACCAATTCGAATTTGGTGGATTGCCCGACCGGCAGATCAGCTGCCTTCTCACCTTTGAGCACGCGCCCGACATAAATGCCGACTTGGCGATATGCATCAACTCGGCTCGCCCCATAGCTCATCAGGCCGCCAGCCGCGACGAACTCGCGCGCTTGATAGATCGTGGGTATGCGCTGTCGTGCCACCAGTTCGACCAGCTGTTCTATACGGCTGTTGAACAGCTCGCCGGTTCCGACGACGAGAGCACCCGCCCGCAACTCGGCTAATCTCTCGAACGCCGCGCCAAACTCGCTCTCCGCGCTGACAGGCAACGCTTGGATTTGCAATCCAACTGCGCTCGCCGCTTCCTGCATGTCCTTCACTTGTGCGCTCGATCTTGGATCGGCGGGATTTACAAGCAACCCGATTGTCGTGACCGCGGGCAGCAAATCATGCAGTAATCCCAGCCGCTTCGCTACCAACTCCGAACCCAATTGGGACACGCCGGTGATGTCCCGGCCCGGGCGGTTCAAGCTTGCCACCAAACCGAGCCTGACCGGATCGCCCGCCGTATCAAAAATGATCGGGATTGTGGTCTTTGAAGCTTCGGCCGCCAAGGCTGCAGGAGTCGACAACGCGGCAATGACATTCACATCGCGGTGGATGAGATCGGTCACCATCGCGGGCAGATTGGCGTAACGGCCCTCGGCCCACCGATATTCGATCAGGACGTTCTGGCCCTCGACGTAGCCTGCTTCCTTCAGGCCCTGCAGAAAGCCTGCCACCAGATGCCGATACGGCTCCGGCGATCCGCTGTTCAAAAAGCCGATGACCGGCCGGGCCGGCTGCTGTGCACGCACGCAGAGCGGCCGAGCGAGTGCGGCTCCCAAGACAAAAGAAAGAAATTGTCGCCGCCGCATCACAATGCCCCGCCAGACCGGACGTTGAGAGCGAGTTGATCATAATGCGTGGAACTCGGCTAGCGATCCGTTTCGGATCAACTTGCGGCTTTGATCACGCCAGAATGCGCGGTGCGGCAGTCGCCGCATCGCCAGTGTTCGGCGTGCCGGTCGGCTCGATCAGGAGAATATGCACCTCGCCGCGCGCAACGGGGCGGTGCTCGAACCCCTTGGGAACAACGAAAACCT
The DNA here is from genome assembly GCA_963821965.1 of uncultured Alphaproteobacteria bacterium. Lineage (GTDB taxonomy): Bacteria > Pseudomonadota > Alphaproteobacteria > Rhizobiales > Xanthobacteraceae > Bradyrhizobium. The sequence continues at coordinate 471,966 of CAWGFY010000005.1, read as the reverse complement.
CGCCGGGATTGAGCGTGACAGTGCGATCGCGCAGCTCGATGTCGAGCGTGCCCTTGAGCACGAGAAAGAAATCGTCGGTCGCGTCGTGCTTGTGCCAGTGGAACGGTCCTTCGAGCTTCGCCACCATGATGTCATTGGCGTTGTAGGTCGCGACCGTGCGCGGCGAAAAGCGGTCGGTGAAACCAGCGAGCTTCTCGGCGAGGTTGGCGGGCGTCTTCATGGCGTTTACCTCTCCAACTCGGGATGATCGCGCAGCACCATGTCGCGGATATCAGGCGCCTGGATGGCGCGGAACAGAATCGTCGCGGTTTTGGTGTTCTTCGCCGTGAGGCAGAGATCGACGATCTCGCGGACGGCGGCGTCGCGCATCAATTCGTCCGACATCTTCATGGCGATTTCCATCGCGGCCTTTGCGGCGCGCTCGTAGCGATCGCTTTCGGTCTTGTGCTTCTTCTGCGCCGAACGCTTGTCAGTGCCGGCAAACTGCATGGCCCGTTCGGCGCTATCGGCGGCGGATCGGCAGATATTGCGGACGCGCTCTGCCGCCTCGATGTCGCCGAGACCTTCGACCGGCTCGTCCCACACCTCGCCGGACTTTGGTTTGCCGAACCACTTCATCACGCCGCCCCCAAGGGTACCGGCGCCTATCGTCATTTGCCGCGAGCGCGAATGCAAGCCCTCGTCCGGCCGATCCGTCAGCTCGTGCGCTTGGCCCCGATGCTCTCGAACTGCGCCTTCTGCTCGTCGCTGAGCGAGGACAGGAAATCGTCGAGCGCGGGCGCTACCTGCTTGATCGCATCCAGCATGGCGTCGATCCGGGTTTCGGCGGTCGCAAGGCGGTCCGGCGGCGTGAGATTTTCGTCGGGCTGGCAATCGAAATTGACCGTGTTGCTGGCGAGCACGCTCGTGCGCTGAAGCACGCCGAGCTCATGGCGCTGGTCGTCGTTCAGATGCAGCCGCGCCTCGATCTCCCTGGCCGGCCACGGCAGCGCGTCCGGCGGCGTGCAGCTTTGCGCGAAGGGAACCTTGGGGGCAAACGGCGCACGCTGGCTGGCGAGGTCCTTGAGCTGCGTCTTCTGGTCGCCGTCCAGCATCTCCCAGAATTTCTCGAACGGCGTGCGCAAACGCGCGATCGCGGTCTTCATCGCCTCGAGCCGCCCCTGCATCGCGGTCAATCTCGCCGAGGCCGTCGTGGCGGCCTGCGTCGGGCACGCCGCGCTCACGGCCTGGGCCGCCTCGACTGGAGGCGTTGGCAAGCTCTTCGAACGCCGCGCGCTGCTCCTCGTTCGAGCGGATCGCGCCCCCGATCTGCTCGACGGGCAGGCGGGCAAGCTCACTGAAATCATCGCCGCAGATTTGCGCCAGCGAAGGTATCCGGCCCGGCCTGCGGTGACGCGGCGGCGTCATGTAGCCGGCAAGTTCGTTCTCGTCATAGGGCGTGAAAATCGCGGCATAGATGTCGCGATAGCCATAGCCCCAAAAACCCATGCCGTCGCCCCAGAGCGTGTAATCGATGATGTCGTAATATGCGAACGGCCAGAACAGCGGACCGACCCAGCCATAGCCGCCGTCGCCGTGCTGCCACCAACCGTTGGTGCCGCGGCGCGCGTGCCAGCCGGCGAGCGCCGCGCCGGCCGCGACCTGGACGCGGGCGACGGGCCGCGTGATCCAGTCGGGACTGCGAGTCGGATCGGCGCGCGCCGATGAACGGGCCGCCGCCTCGCCCGCCATCCTGTCATTGGCCATTCGGATGCGACCGGCATGACGGCCGTGCAGGTGGCGCAGCGCAATCATCGAGGCAACGGATCTCACCACACCGATCGGGCCGCCGCCGAAGCCGATGTGCAAGCCCCTCGCCTCGGCTGCGCTCGGCAATGCAAGCAGAAGCGACGCTCCCAAACCGGCAATTCCAACGAGGAATTTTGACATGGCACCCTCCTGGGCCGGCACTCTTCGGGCCGATCGTCAACTTGTTCGCCTGGGTCCGATCGCCTCGAACTGCGCTTTCTGTTCGTCGCTGAGTGTCGTGTAAAAATCCTCAAGTGCGGCACGGACCGATTTGACCGCCTGCAGCATCGTGTCGAGGCGCCCGGCGATGGCGTCCACGCGCGCAATCGGCGTCAGCGTATCGGCGGGTGGGCACGCCGTCTTGAGCGCGTCGGCGGCACGCGCCGCCGCATCCCCAAGCGTCTTGAGCGCGGCGCGCTGTGCATCATTGGGATGCAATCTCGTTTCAATCTCGTCGGCCGGCCAGGTCAGCGCCACGGTCGGACCGCCACACGCGACGGAGTTCTGCCGGAGCTTTCTTGCGTTCGTCCACGGCCAGCGCGTTGAACCGCGCCTTTTGCTCATCATCCATCAGCCCGTAGAGCCGTTCGAGCGGCGGATGCACCAGTGCGACAGCCGATATCATTGCCGCGATGCGCTGCTGCATGGCGGCCAACCTGCCCGGCGCGGTGGCCGCGACCTGCGCCGGGCAGCTTGCGCGGATGGCCTGCGCCGCCTTGATCGAGGCGTCGGCGAGGTCGTCAAGCGCTGCGCGCTGGGCTTCAGTCGGCGCGATCGCCTGCCCAATCTCATCGATCGGAAGCCCCGCGACCTCGCGGCCGTCGTCAGCACACATTTGCGCAAATGAAGCTGCGCTGCGCTGCGCTCGTCCGCGCGGACGCGGTTCAACGTAGCCGGAGAGGCTGTCGTAACCGTAGGGTCCGAACAGGCCGGCATAGAGATCGAGATAGCCATAGTCCCAGAAGCCGGCGCCATAGCCCCAGAGCGTGTAGTCGTAGATGTCGTAATAGGCGAACGGCCAGAACAGCGGGCCGACCCAGCCATAGCCGCCGTTCGGGTGTTGCCACCATCCACGGGCGCCACCGTGCCAGCCGACCACCGCGGCGCCGGCAGCCAACTGCGCGCGCGCCATCGGATTTGAGAGAATGCGCGCACTGCGCAGCGCGTGACCGTGAGAGAACGAATTCAGGGCAGATCGAACGTTGCGGGAACTGACCGGCGCGCTTCGGAAGCCCTGCCCGCCATGCGAGGCCATTCTTCCGCCGCCGAAATGATGCGCGCCGGCAAAATGTCCGCCGCCACCATGGAAGTGCCCACCGGCATGGAAGTGTCCGCCACCATGTCCACCGCCAAAATGGCCACCACCATGTCCGCCTCCGCCGCCGTGTCCCCCTCCGCCGCCATGTCCTCCCCCACCACCACCGCCCCGCGCAAATGCGCCGCCGGAAAAGACGACCGCAAGCACGGCGACTGCCATGACAAGCCTCGACATTGGCACTCTCCCCGCGGATTTTCCCGCGAGAGAAGTAACGCGCGATGGAACCGAAGGTTCCCGAGAGCTTTTTTATCTGGGCATGATCTTCTCGGAAAACCGCTTCACACCCCGCATCAAGTGCGGGGCAGGCTTTTTCCAGATCATGCCCTATGCCGCCGGCACGATCTTGCCGGGATTGAAAATATTCTGCGGGTCGAGCGCGCGCTTCAAGGCACGCATGGCGTCCAATGCTTCGGGGCCAAGTTCCGCTTGCAGATATTTCTGCTTGCCCTGACCAACGCCATGCTCGCCGGTGCAGGTACCGCCCATCGATTGCGCGCGCTCGACCAGGCGATGCATGAAGTCCTCGCCGCGCGCCATCTCCTCCTTGTCGTCGACGTCGCAGAGCAGCGAGCAATGGAAATTGCCGTCGCCGACATGGCCGATGATCGGCGACAAGAGATTGAGCCGTTTCAGGTCGTCCTCGGTCTCGGTGACGCAATCGGCGAGCCGCGAGATCGGCACGCAGACGTCGGTGGCGACCACGCCGGCGCCGGGGCGCAACGCTTTCACCGCCCAGTAGCCGTCGTGCCGCGCCTGCCACAATTTGGTGCGGTCCTCCGGCCGCGTGGTCCAGTTGAAATCGCCGCCGCCGCATTCCCTGGCGATCTCGCCGAAATTCCTCGACTGCTCGGCGACGTCGGCCGCGGTGCCGTGGAATTCCAGCAGCAATAGCGGCGTCTCCGGCAGCGACAATTTCGAGTAATTGTTGCAGCAGCGCACCTGCTCGGCGTTGAGCAGCTCGATGCGCGCCACGGGAATGCCGGTCTGGATCGCCATGATGGTGGCCTGGCAGGCGCCGCGCACCGTTTCAAAGGAGCACGACGCCGCCGCGATGGTCTCGGGAATACCGCGCAGTTTGATGGTGAGCTCGGAGATGATGCCGAGCGTGCCCTCGGCCCCGATGAAGAGATGGGTTAGGTCATATCCGGCAGCGGACTTCTTCGCCCGCGTGCCCGTGGTGATGATCTCGCCGTCGCCGCGCACCACCTTCAGCGCCAGCACGTTCTCGCGCATCGTGCCGTAGCGCACCGCATTCGTGCCGGAGGCGCGTGTCGAGGCCATGCCGCCGAGCGAGGCGTCGGCGCCGGGATCGATCGGGAAGAACACACCCTGATCGCGCAGATGCTCGTTCAGCGCCTTGCGGGTGACGCCGGGCTCGATCACGCAGTCGAGATCGTCCGCATGCACTTCAAGCACGCGGTTCATGTCGTGCAGGTCGATGCAGATACCGCCGGCGGGCGCGTTGACATGGCCTTCCAGCGAGGTGCCCGTGCCGTATGCGATCACGGGCACGCCATGAGCAGCGCAAATCCGTACCGCGTCCTGGATGTCGGCCGTTTCCTGCGCCATCACCACCGCATCCGGCGGCTCCGGCTTCAGCCAGGTGGTGGTATGGGCGTGCTGGTCGCGCACCGCCTGCGAGGTGATCAGCCGATTGCCGAACCGCGCCGCGAGCTTTTCCAGCGTGCTTGCGAGGGCCTGCGGCTTGGGCCGTTTCAGATTGTGGTTGGTCAGCGTCGCCACGGCGTGTCCTCCGGATTTTTGGTGACGGTGGCAAAGGATATATAAGGGGTCAAGAGAGCCGTTTGAGCCTGACGAAACGTTCAAGGAATGCAGCAATGACGACCGCGCCTGCGCTGAAGGATATCCCGCCAGCGCCGTTTCTGAGCTCGGTGATGCAGATCGAGCCGCAATGGATCGACTACAACGGCCATCTCAACATGGCCTACTACAATGTGATGATGGACCGCGCCATCGACGAGCTGTGGCTGCAGCTCGGCATCGGTCCTGCCTATATGAAGGAGCGCCACGGCTCGACCTTCACGGTGGAATGCCATGTGCGCTATTTGCGTGAGATCCACCTCGGCGATCCCGTGCAGGTCGCGGTGTGGCTGCTCGGCGCCGACCAGAAGCGGCTGCACACCTTCGAGGAGCTGCGTCACGCCAGGGACGGCTGGGTCTCCGCGACCTCGGAGAACATGACCATGCATATCGACATGACAACGCGCAAGACCGCGGCGTTTCCATCAGACATCCGCGCGCGGATTGCCATCGTGCTGGCGAGCCACGCCAGTATCGCGCGGCCCGAGGGCATCGGCCGCAAGGTGGCGATGCCGGGGAAGTAGCAGGACTTCGTCATGGCCGGGCTTGTCCCGGCCATCCACGTCTTTTTCTCGTGCTCGACTGAAGCAAGACGTGGATGCCCGGCTCAAGGCCGGGCATGACGAGTTTGCTAGATCCTCGTCCGTCCGCGGGCCACGCCGACCAGCGCGGAGACCAGGAACAGCACGACGGCGATGAAGAAGATGATCTTGGCGATTTCGATGGAGGCGCCCGCGACGCCGCCAAAGCCGAGCACGCCGGCGATCAGTGCGATGATCAGGAAAGTGACAACCCAGCCTAACATGGTCCAAACCTCTGTTTGCGATCCAGCGCCGACTTCGGCGCCGCTTGCAAAAATAATCCAGGCAGGAACTGAAGGTTCCGGGGTGAGAGGCCGCGAAAAATTGCGCATGTCAAGGAACCAAAATCGGCCGTTGCGACCGAAAACTCAGCGCGAGTCGACGGCAGGATAAGTCTGTTAAACGGGCCGCTGCGGCCCCATATCATCTGTAATCCCTGCTAAGAAAGCTCCCGTTCACGGCCCCGCAGTGCCATCGTGGGGAAAGCACGATTCGTTATGACCGAGCCAAGCAAACTGCCGTTTTCCAGCGCCCCCGATCACCAGCCGGCTTCCGGCGGCATCGCTGCGCGCGCGCGTGCGGCGGCAACGGGCGGCGCGCGCTATCTCGACGGGCTCAATCCCGAGCAGCGCGAGGCGGTGGAGACGCTCGAGGGCCCCGTGCTGGTGCTGGCCGGCGCCGGCACCGGCAAGACGCGCGTGCTGACCACCCGCGTCGCCCATATCATCAGCCTCGGCCGCGCACGCCCGAACGAAATTCTGTCGGTGACCTTCACCAACAAGGCCGCGCGCGAGATGAAGCTGCGGCTCGGCCAGATGCTGGGCCAGGCGGTGGAGGGCATGCCGTGGCTCGGCACCTTCCACTCCATCGGCGGGCGCATCCTGCGCTTCCATGCCGAGATGGCGCAGCTGAAATCCAATTTCACCGTGCTCGACGTCGACGACCAGGTGCGCTTGCTCAAGCAATTGCTGCAGGCCGAGGACATCGACGACAAGCGCTGGCCGGCGCGGATGCTGGCCGGCCTGATCGACGGCTGGAAGAATCGCGGGCTCGACGCCGTCGCAGGTGCCGTCAGGCGAAGCCGCCGTGTTCGCCAACGGCAAGGGCGGCAAGCTCTACACGGCCTATCAGGAGCGGCTGAAAGTCCTCAACGCCGCCGATTTCGGCGATCTCTTGCTGGAGAACATCCGCATCTTCCGCGAGCACCCGGATGTGCTGCGGCAATACCAGCAGCGCTTCAAATTCATTCTGGTCGACGAATATCAGGACACCAATGTCGCGCAGTATCTCTGGCTGCGGCTGCTCTCGCAGGCGCCCTCTACCACCTCTCCCCGCGTGCGGGGAGAGGTCGCATCGCGAAGCGATGCGGGTGAGGGGGACTCTCCACAGATCGCACTCTTGGAAGCAGCCCCTCACCCCAGCCCTCTCCCCGTGAAGGACGGGGAGAGGGAGCAGACTGCTACCGCCCCGCCCCCCAAGAACATCTGCTGCGTCGGCGACGACGACCAGTCGATCTATGGCTGGCGCGGTGCTGAGGTCGACAACATCCTGCGCTTCGAGCACGACTTCCCCGGCGCAAAAGTCATTCGCCTCGAGCGCAACTACCGCTCGACCGGCCATATCCTTGCTGCCGCGTCCTACCTGATCGCACATAACGAAGGCCGGCTCGGCAAGACCCTGCGCACCGAAGATGTCGACGGCGAAAAGGTCACCGTGACCGGCGCGTGGGACTCCGAGGAAGAAGCCCGCGCGATCGGCGAGGAGATCGAGGATATCCAGCGCAAGGGTGAGAAGCTCAACGAGATTGCCATTCTGGTGCGCGCCTCCTACCAGATGCGCGAGCTCGAAGACCGCTTCGTCACCCTCGGCCTGCCCTATCGCGTGATCGGCGGCCCCAGATTCTACGAGCGCGCGGAAATCCGCGACGCGCTGGCGTATCTGCGCGTGATCAACTCGCCGGCCGACGACCTTGCCTTCGAGCGTATCGTCAATGTGCCGAAGCGCGGGCTTGGGGACGCCACCGTGCAGCTGCTGCATGACCACGCCCGCAAGCGCCGCATTCCCCTGTTCGAGGCCGCGCGCGCCGTGGTCGAGACCGACGAACTGAAGCCAAAGGCGCGCGGGTCGTTGCGCGGCGTGGTGGCGCAGTTCGACCGCTGGCGCGCGCGGAAGGACGTCACCGCGCATACCGAGCTTGCGGAGATCGTGCTCGACGAGAGCGGCTATACCGAGATGTGGCAGAAGGACCGCTCCGCCGACGCCGCCGGCAGGCTCGACAACCTCAAGGAGCTCGTGCGCTCGATGGAGGAGTTCGAGAACCTGCAGGGCTTCCTCGAGCATATCGCGCTGGTCATGGACCGCGACGGCGGCGCCGACGAGGACGCGGTGTCGCTGATGACCTTGCATTCCGCCAAGGGACTGGAGTTCGACAACGTGTTCCTGCCGGGCTGGGAGGAAGGGCTGTTTCCGAGCCAGCGGACCCTCGACGAACAGGGCCGAGCGGGTCTGGAAGAGGAACGCCGCCTCGCCCATGTCGGGCTGACGCGGGCGCGCCGGCGCGCAAAACTCTATTTCGCCACCAACCGCCGCATCCACGGCACATGGTCGACCACGATCCCCTCGCGCTTCCTCGACGAGCTGCCGGTCGCGAGCGTTGAGATCACGGAATCCAAAGGCGGCACCGCCTGGGGCGGCGCCAGCGGTTACGGCCCGTCGCGCTTCGACAATGTGGAGTCTTTCGGATCGAGCTATACGACTCCGGGCTGGCAGCGCGCGCAGGCCCGGCGTGGCGGCGGCGGGGGCCGCAATGGCAGCGGGCAGGCGCGCGGCGGCTTTGATGAGGAGCAATCCCCGTTCTCAGGCTCGCATCGCGATACCTCAGGCTCGCATCGCGATGCCTCAGGTCGCGGCGATTTCGGCTTCGCGCGCGGCAAGAAGCGCGCGCCCATGACCATCGAGGGCGAGCTGGTGGCGAAATCCACCGGCACGGTGTCCGAATTCAATCTCGACGACCGCGTGTTCCACCAGAAATTCGGCTACGGCCACGTGGTGAAGATCGACGGCAACAAGCTCACCATCGCCTTCGACAAGGCCGGCGAGAAGAAGGTGGTCGACAGCTTTGTCGAGAAGGCGTGAGGGCGGCATTATGACGCCACCCGCCCCAGGTCCGACCATCCGGCCAGTGCGACCTGAGGAACATAACGATCTCGGCAAGCTCCTCGTGAAGGTCTATGCGGCGCTGCCGGGCATGCCGCAGCCCGACGAGCAGCCGGACTACTACGCCATGCTCGCCAATGTCGCGGCGCGCGCCGCCGGCCGTCGCTGACTGTCTTTGTCGCGACCAGCGATGCCGGCACCCTCTCGGCAGCGTCGATTTCATCGACGACATGACGCCATACGGCTCGGGCGGCACCGCCTCGACGATAACGGACGCGGTCGGTATCCGGCTGCTCGCCGTCGACGACGCCTTTCGCGGCAAGGGCATCGGCAAGGCGCTGACGCAGTTCTGCATCGCGCGTGCGCGGCAGCTCGGCAAGGCCGGAGTCGTGCTGCACACCACGCGGGCGATGCAGACCGCCTGGGCGATGTATGAGGGCCTCGGCTTCGTCCGCTTTCCGGAAATCGATTTTCGCCAGGGCAGTCTCGACGTGTTCGGCTTCCGGCTCAATCTCGACGGCGCCGTGGACACAGCCGGGCCTGCCCTTCGTCAGCGTCTTGACCAGCCCGCGACTGCATCGTATGAGATGCGGCCCATGGTTCGGGGCCGGACGATCCTTTTGCTGCTCGCGCTCGCGGCGCCGTCATTGGCGCGCGCCGACAACATCATGACATTTTCGGAAGTCCACCGCGATGCTCGCCAAAAGCTGCGGCGCCGAGATCACCGCCAATTGCCGCGGCGTCAATCTCGACTCCAACCGCTCAAGGAATGCCTGTCCCGCAACCAGGACGTCATGTCGCCGCAGTGCAAGGCGAACTACCTGGTGCCGTTCGACCAGATCCAGAAGCGGATCAACGCGCGCGTCACGGTCGCGCAGTCCTGCCGGCTGGAAATCATCAAGCTGTGCCACGGCTCGACCAAGGAGACCAGCAAGTCGGTGCCGTGCCTGCTGACCGCCAAGGGCGTCAGCCGCAACTGCACCCAGGCCACCGTCGATGCGGGGTACCGCTGATGCGCCCTGCCCGCCTTGGTCTGCTCCTGACCTGCCTTCTCGCCTTCGCCATGCCGGCCTCGCGCGGCCAGACGGCGGCGCCGCCGCGCCGGCCCGCGACGACATCGTCAACGCGCTGAGCAAGTTCGACACCGGCCCCGAGCTCGACATTCCCGCGCTGAAGCAGGCCATCTCCGAGCGATCGAAGATGCGCGGTCGAAGAAAGAGCCCGAGGCCAACAAGCGGCCGCCTGTCGTGCCCGAGCTCATGAACCTGCCGGCGACCTTCAATGTCGCGATCCGTTCGACGTCGACACGCCGATCATCCTGCCCGAATCCTACGAGACGGTCGGCCGCATCGCGGATGCGATCGTCAATGCGCCGCTGTTGTCCTACACCTTCCTGATCGTCGGCCACACCGAGTCCAACGGCAACCGCGAGGCCAACGTGATCCTGAGCCAGCGCCGCGCCGATGCGCTCCGCGACGTGCTGGTCAACACCTTCAAGATCTCGTCCAAGCGGCTGCAGTCGCTCGGCGTCGGCGAGGAGCAGTTCATCGACCAGGCGCGTCCCGACCTCGGCGGTCAACCAGCAGATCCAGATCGTCACGATCGGCAAGGTGCCGGAGACCGAAGCGCCCACGGCGGCCGCGCCTGCCGCTGCCAAGAAGGGCGCGAAGAAGAAGAAATAGTTGCTGCCGTGCTGACCAACAGCCGCGATATCATCCGGCGCCTGGAACGGGAGGGATGGACCCTTGTTCGGGTTACCGGCTCTCACCACATCTTCAAAAGCCCTGCTTCCGGCCAAACATTGGTTGTCCCGCATCCCAAGAAGGACTTGGGAAAGGGTCTTGTCCGTGCCATCTATAAAGGCGCGGGCTGGAAGCCTGATTGAGGTTAAAGATGGCCCACTATGTCGCCATTATCGAGGATGCCGGACCGGACCACGCCATCGGCGTCTGGTTTCCGGACCTGCCGGGCTGCACGTCCGGTGGTGACGATATCGACGAGGCCGTGCGCAACGCGCCGGAGGCCCTGGAGCTCTATGCCGAGAACCATGGCAAGCCATTGCCGCGCCCTCGAACGCTGTCGGAGCTGAGGGCCGATCCGGAAATCGCAGACGACCTCAGAAACCACATGGTTGCGCTCATCGAATTGCCCGAACGCGCACACGCAGCCGAGTAGGCGCCCCCTACCAAACGATTGTGCAATCCCCTGGCGCTTCCTATCTCAGAACACCCGCCATTCTCCTGCCTCAAAGCGGTCCAAAGTGCCGCGTCCCGTTTCGGCTCAATTAAAATCCCGCATGGCCCCCATCATCTCCGTCGCCAATCTGTCGAAGACCTACGAGTTCCGGCTTCACGGCGCTCAGGGATATCAACCTCGACATCAACAAGGGCGAGATCTTCGCCCTGCTGGGACCGAACGGCGCCGGCAAGACCACGCTGATCGGCATCATCTGCGGCATCGTCAATGCGAGCCAGGGCAGGATCACGGTCGGCGGCCATGACATCGCACGCGACTATCGCGCGGCGCGCTCGCTGATCGGGCTGGTGCCGCAGGAGCTGCACACCGACGCGTTCGAGCTCGGTGTGGGCGACCGTCGAGCTTCAGCCGCGGCCTGTTCGACAAGCCGAAGAACCCCGCCCATATCGAGAAGGTGCTGAAAGACCTGTCGCTATGGGACAAGAAGGACGACAAGATCGTCACGCTGTCCGGCGGCATGAAGCGCCGCGTGATGATCGCCAAGGCGCTGTCGCACGAGCCGCAGATTCTCTTCCTCGACGAGCCGACCGCGGGCGTCGACGTCGAGCTGCGCAAGGGCATGTGGGAAGTGGTGCGCACGCTGCAGGCGTCCGGCGTCACCATCATCCTGACCACGCATTACATCGAGGAAGCCGAGGAGATGGCCGACCGCGTCGGCGTCATCAACAAGGGCGAAATCATCCTGGTCGAGGAGAAAGCCAAGCTGATGGACAAGCTCGGCAAGCAAGCGGCTGACCTTGCATCTGCAGGGCAGGCTCGACGCCGTTCCCGACGGCGCTGGCGGCCTATCACCTCAAACTCGGCGACGACGGCCGCGATCTGATCTATGACTACGACACCAGGAGCGAGCGCACCGGCATTACCTCGTCTGCTCGGCGACCTCCGCAACGCCGGCATCCGTTTCGTCGATCTCGAGACGACGCAATCGTCACTGGAAGACATTTTCGTCAGTTTGGTGAAAGCGCCATGAATTTCCGTGCCGTCCGCGCCATCTTCAAATTCGAGATGTCACGCACCTGGCGCACCATCGGGCAGAGCATCGTCTCGCCCGTGGTGTCGACCTCGCTCTATTTCGTGGTGTTCGGCGCCGCGATCGGCTCGCGCATCAGCCGAGATCGACGGCGTCAGCTACGGCACCTTCATCGTGCCGGGACTGATCATGCTCTCGGTGCTGACCCAGAGCATCATGAACGCCTCGTTCGGCATCTACTTCCCGAAATTCATCGGCACCATCTATGAAATCCTGTCGGCGCCGATCTCCTATCTCGAGATCGTGCTCGGCTATGTCGGCGCTGCCGCGACCAAGTCGATCATGCTCGGCCTGATCATCCTGGCGACCGCCGGATTGTTCGTGCCGCTGCACATCGCCCATCCGGTCTGGATGGTCCTCTTTCTGGTGCTGACCGCGGTGACCTTCAGCCTGTTCGGCTTCATCATCGGCATCTGGGCCGACGGCTTCGAGAAGCTGCAGATGATCCCGATGCTGATCGTGACGCCGCTGACCTTCCTCGGCGGCAGCTTCTATTCGGTCAACATGCTGCCGCCGCCCTGGCGCACCATCACCCTGTTCAACCCCGTGGTCTATCTGATCTCGGGCTTCCGCTGGAGCTTTTACGAGATCGCCGACGTCAATGTCGGCGTCAGCGTCGGCATGACCGTCACGTTCCTCGTGATCTGCCTCGCCATCGTCTGGTGGATCTTCAAGACCGGGTATCGGCTGAAAGTCTGACACGCGAAAGCGTGTCATCTCCGATGCGCAATTGCGCATCAGAGGGCGCGCTTAGCGAACCCGGGATCTCGAGATTCCGGGTTCGGCTCTGCGAGCCGCCCCGGCATGACGAACTGGCGACGGTCATCAATATGAACGGCGCCGGCCGCCCGCTCCTCGCGAAAATGTCACCGCGGGCATCAAACCTCCGCCTTGTTCGCGAGACCAATACTTGATGCGCGCTTAACGATGTCCGCTGAGGTGCCTGGAACCAAAGGCCGGTCCCGGACATAGTGGATGCCGGGGAGGGAGAGTTCGCGGCGCAAAGTGTCTTGTTTGGGCATGATCTTATCGGAAAACCGCTTCACACTTTTCCGGATCATGCCCTAGCCCGGAGGCCGAAAGTCTGATGCGTACCTTCCTCGTCGCCATTGCCGGCCTGATGCTCGCCGGCTCCCCCGCTTTGGCCAATGTCGCCATCACCGTCAACAAGGACACCCAGACCATGACGGTGGCCGTCGACGGCGTGACCAAATATCGCTGGCCGGTGTCGACCGGCATCCCCTCGCGCGAGACGCCCAGCGGCACCTTCAAGGCGTTCCGGATGGAAGAGGACCACTTCTCCAAGGAATTCGACGACGCGCCGATGCCGCACTCGATCTTCTTCACCAAGATCGGGCATGCGATCCACGGCACCATGTCGGAGGGCCGGCTCGGCACGCCGGCCTCGCATGGCTGCGTGCGGCTGTCGCGCGCCAACGCCACCACGCTTTACGCGCTGGTGGAAGAACAGGGCGTGCTCAACACCACGGTGACTTTGACCGGCTCCGCCGCAGTGGCGCTGGCGCGCAACCCGCGCCCGAACACGGCGGTGGCGCGGCGCGATCCGAACGCGCAGCCCTATGAGCAGCAGCAAGCCCAACCCTACGACCAGAAGCAAGCCCAACCCGACGACCAGCAGCAATACGCGTCGACCGGCCAACCCGTCGACATCACGCCGCAGGCGCAGCAGTACGGCCGCTCCTATGCGCAGCAGCGGCCCGACGACGGCTATATCTATCCGGCCGACGGCAGCGCGAGCGACCAGCGCTATCCGGCGCCGACCCGCCGGCTGTTCGGCGCGCAGGTCTATCCGCAGCAGCAATATCAGGGCTATGACAATCCAGCCTATGCGCAGCCGCAGCCGGGCGCCTACTACCAGCCGCGGCAGCAATACTATCAGCCGCGCGGCTATTACACCCAGGACTAAGCGTAGACACGGTACCAGACCGCGTCGCTACAGACTTCAGTCAACGCCAAGCCCCGGTATCAGCAGCCGTACGCGCTCGACAGCGGGCTGTTCCGGGGTCTGGCCCGCGCGCGGCGGCAAGCCCACTCGCGCAACGGCGAAACGATCCACGCCCAGAACGAGCGAAACTGCATAACAATCGCGTTCCTCCTTGACGGCACAGAAGCTCAATCGATTCGGATCGTTGAAATTTGCAAACCGATCGTTGGCGTTGACGACCGTACGGGGGGTTCGGCGGCCCGCATAGGCGGGAATGTTCGCATAGATGAATTCGTTTATCGCGTCGGGAAAATACATCTGTCCGGTGAGAACGTTGCGGTCATCGACAAGCACCTTGAAATGAATATGCGTGGCGCGGCCGGTGTACCAGCCCGGATAGATCGTCTTGAAGCTGACCGCGCCTCTGCTGTCGGTGAATTGCGTACCACGGAGAAATTTTTGTCCGACGGTGGTGAGGTCCCCTTTGTCGCCCTGGCCCTGATATCCGGAATAGATACCCTGCGCGTCGGCATGCCAGATGTCGACACGGGCGCCCTTGCTGGGTTTGCAGGTGGCGCCGTCGATCACGCGCAGATCGACTCGGAGCGGGACGCCCCCGCGGCCTTCCGCGATTTCCGTGCGGACCAGCCTGGGATCGAGATAAAAAGGCCCCTCGATCGACTGCGGCGTCAGGAAACAGACATCGCGAAATATATCGATCTCGGCACGCCGCGCGTGCGCCCTCCTGGTCAACGCAGTCAACGCGGTAACCGAGAGAGCCGCGAACGTCGCACGGCGAGAAAGTGCTGGGGTCTTCGGCATATCCCACTCCTCGATCGCGAGTTCACTTGCGAAGCGTAGTTACAAACAATTGAAGGACCAAATCAATTCGCAGTAATTTCGGGCGCCTCATCGCGGGACGGCGCAGCCGCCTGCTGCTCAGCTCGTACCCTGTTTGAACGCTTACGCGCCGCGCTAAAGCTACGGCGGACTGGGACCGTGGCGTAGGCGTGTCGAGCCAATCATCGAATTCGACGGAACGGTCACCTGTCTAACAGCGTGCCTCGCGCCTCACCCGGAGTCGTCGCTATCGCTCCGTCTCCGACCTCCCCCAAGCGCGGGGAGAGTGCCGGCAAAAGGCGAGCGCAAAAAGCGACAATCATTGATCGTCAGGCATCAAGGCTGGCGTTCGCCCTCTGGTGGTGCTAGGACATACCTCTATAGGGACCTACGTGCGGACCTGGTCCAATGTACGATGTATTTATAAGTTATAACTCGCTTGATCACGAGACCGTCGTAAGGGTGGCCGAGGCGCTACGCGGTCGAGGGCTCACACCTTATCTGGATCGATGGTATCTGGTTCCCGGGGTATCCTGGGTCGATGCATTGGAGAGGCCTCTCGCCTCATGCCGCTCGGCTGCGATCTTCCTCGGACTCCATGGCTTGGGGCGATGGCAGCAACGAGAACGGGATTTAGCGCTCGATCGTCAGGCCAAGGATCCGTCGTTTCCCGTCATCCCCGTGCTCCTGCCGGGCGCCGATCCGCCGCTGGGTTTTCTGTCGCTAAACACTTGGGTTGACCTCCGGAAGGAGGTCGCACCGGAGGCGATCGAGATACTTTCGCTCGCGATCCAGGGACAAGCCCCCGGCGCGGACCTTGCGGAACGTATCGCCGCGACCAGGAATGCAATTTGCCCTTACCGAGGGCTGCGACCATTCCGCGAGGAAGACGAAGCATTCTTCTGCGGCCGGGAAGCCTTCACGAACAAACTCGTCAACGCCGTCAATCAGCGCAATCTGATCGCGCTTGTCGGGGCCTCCGGGAGTGGAAAATCGTCGGTCGTTCGCGCCGGCCTCGTTCCGAATCTGCGGCGCAGGCGCGACTTCATCTGGGAATTCATCACGATCCGGCCACAGGACCGCCCCATCTACAATCTGGCGGCAGGCCTCATTCCATTGCTCGACCCGCAGCTCTCGGAAATCGATCAGCTCCAGGAGACGTCGAAACTCGCGGGCTCGTTGACGGACGGTCCGCTCGCATTGCGCGACGTCGTCGAGAAAGTCTTGGCCAAGCAACCAGGCACGGATCGATTGTTGCTTGTGGTCGATCAGTGGGAAGAGCTTTACACGCTTTGCAATGACGACGCGGTCCGGCAACGGTTCATTGCTCAACTCATTGAAGCGGCGGCAATCGGAAATTTCTACGTGATCCTCACCTTGCGCGCGGACTTCTACGACCACGTCGTGGACAATCGAATGCTGTCCGATCGCTTGGGGGATGGGGTCGTCAATATCGGGCCGATGACACGCGACGAACTCAGCAGATCAATCACCGAGCCCGCCGCGAAGAACGGCCTGCGATTCGAAGATGGCCTCGTCGGCCGCATTCTCGATGACGTCGGACGGGAGCCGGGCAATCTTCCGCTCATGGAATTCCTGCTGACAGAACTTTGGGAAAAGCGCCAGGATCTGGAGCTCGAGCTCACGGCGTATGAGGCGATCGGCGGCGTTCGCCGGGCGATTGCCGAACAAGCCGAAAAGACCTTCGAACGGCTGGCCAACGATGCCGAGCGGGAGGCTGCGCGGTCAGCCCTGTTGGCGCTCGTCGTGCCCGGCGAAGGCACAGTGGACACCCGCCGTCGCGCCGTACTGGACGATCTGACCGCGCCGGAACGCGCCGTCATCGCGAAGTTCACCGCGGACCGTCTGCTCGTCACGACGAGGGACCCCAGCGGCAGGGACGTCGTCGAAGTCGGACACGAAGCGCTGATCCGCGAATGGGACCAGTTGCGCAAATGGGTGAACGAGGACCGGGAATTCCTCCGGATCCTGCGGAAAATCGAACAGGATGAAGCAGGCTGGCAAACCGGTGGACAAGATCCAAGCCTGCTGCTGCCTGCCGGCCGGCGTCTCGCCGAGGCGGAAGAACTGGTGTCCGAGCATCCGCAGCGAATCAGCGCGCGCGTCCAAGCCTATATCGACGCGTCGGTCACGGCTGAGAAAGAGAGACTGGACGGTCTTGCGAAAGCGGAAAAGGAAAAGCAGGACGCGATACGACGAGCACTGATCCGAACACAGCGTCTTGCAGCCGCAATCATCCTGCTTGCCTTTGGCGTCGGAATATCGGCATGGATCGCATTCCGCGCACGACATACGGCGGAGCAGCAAGCCATCATAACCATAGAATTTTCCAAGGGGGTCATTGAAAAGGCCGGCGAAAATCTTGCCAGTGGCGCCGTTTCGACCAAGGCCGTCAAGGGATTGTTGGAAATTGCGGAAACCGCACTGGGTGCACTAGGAAAAATCGAGGCGACGCAAGATCTCAAAGACCAGCAGATTGGTTTCTTATTGACGGTTTCGGACCTCTATGTTGCGCTGGGAAACAATGAGACAGCGCTTGGGAAGGCCTCATTGGCCAATCGACTCCTCGTCGAATCTCCACGCGATAGCGAGGGGTCTCAACGACTTCTTTGGGGAAGCTACTTTCGGATTGGCGACGCTCTGATCGAAAAGCGTGACCATATCAATGCACTTAAAAACTACCAGCTGGGACTGGATGTTGCGGAGCGGTTTGCGACCCGGAATCCAGCCGACTCGGACTGGCAGGACCACTTGCTTTTCCTTCATGACAAGCTCGGCGAGGCGATAAAAATGGATGGCGACCCCAAGGGCGCCCTGGGACATTATGAAAAGTCGATCGCGATAGAGGATCAGTTGATCAAGCAGTATCCTGACAAGTTTTTTTTCAAGCACCGTATGTCCGCGACCCGCAACCGGATCGGAGATGCCTACGCCGATCAGGGCGATTTGAGCAAGGCGCTCGACCAATACCAACTCGCCATGAATCTTTCGAAGGAAGTTGCTCAAGGCGAGCCTGACGATCTCGGACATCGCGTTACTCTGGCGGTCCGTTATGCCAGAATCGGGACAACTTTGGCGAAGCTCGATGATCGCAATGGCGCCCTCGACGCGCTCAACACTGCAAGGGATATCAGAAAGAAGCTCTTCAAAGACGATCCGAGCAACACCTTGTATCAGACCCATCTCGCATCCAGTTTCGCGGCCTTGGGCGATTTTTTCATATCGGACAAGGACAAGTCCGAAGATGCCATTCAAAACTATCGAGCAGCAGTTGAAATCAGGCAGCAACTCGCCGAGAAAGATCCGAAAAACGAAATATGGCAGCACAGCCTTGCGGGTGCGCAGGAGAAATTGAGCGCCGCCTTGGCCAAGCAATCACCCGTTGACCAGCAATCGCCGACCGACAAGCCACCACCAGTCGAAGCGAGCGCCACGAAATAATGACGTCGAATGGTCGGAACGGAACAGCGAAGCATGCAGCCTAGTTGGGAAATTCCGGCCGTTATCCATGGTCAAGTTTGCCGGGATGACATAGGGTGGAGGGGCGACGATCTGGCAGCGTTCGCAATGCGACTGCCACAGTGAGCAGATCGGCGTACGCCCGCCCAGTCAAAAGAAAATTTTTCAATGAAGCCCGCCGTCATCTTCAGCCTGCTTGTCAGTATGTCCATCAGCGGCCCGCTCTCGTTCGCCGCAGATCCGCAAAATCCTGCAGATCAGCAACACCCGGTTGGCGCGACGGAAGCGTCGCAACCTTCCCTTTCGATCATCACGCGCGATGAATGGGGTGCCAAGCCGGCTCTTCCGGGCATGAAGGCGCAGAACGTAACCGGCATCATCGTGCATCATACCGGCGTACGGATGAATCGGGCCATTTCGATCGAAGCGAAGATGCGCGGCCTCCAGAATTTTTCCCAACGCCCGGGAAAGGTCTCACCGAAGAAAGACAAGCCTGCATGGCCGGACGTTCCCTATCACTTCTACATCGATGACTACGGCACCATTGCAGAAGGGCGCGATGTGCATTTTGCGGGTGATACCAACACGGCTTACGACACCGAAGGCTATATCCAGGTAGTGGTCGAGGGAGATTTCGAGAAGGAGAAACCCGAACCGGCGCAGCTCAGCGCGCTTCGGAATCTATTGGTGTCGCTGCTATTGACCTGGAATTTGCCTCCTGAGCGCATCAGCGTGCACATGGATCACGCGCCGACAGATTGTCCCGGGCGAAACCTCATGGCTGTTCTCCCTGACCTGCTCGCTAACGTCAGGGATCGACTTCAACAAGTTGCAAAGGATGGCCACCCCGAGCCCCGTTCAGGAAAGACGCTGCCTCAACGTGCGAATTCTCCGGATACGGCACCGCGAAATACAAAATCGCTCAAACCTGGTCAGACGCCGTCCAAGCCACATTAGCTCAAACTAAGGTTCCCCGAACCGCGACCGGCGCCATACCGCGCCGAGGATGTTGGAATAATCGTCGGTCCAGACCCGCTGGCCCTCGGTCGGTTGCCGCTCGTCCCATTTGTCGGATGAGGCGAGACTGCCGACGTCGGTCTCCTCGCGCGCGCTGACGACGACGTCGGTCGAGAAGATGTATTCGTCGTCGCGGCCGGAATCCTCGTCATAGACCCAGCTCTTGAGGTCGTTGGCGTCGGCGATGCCGACCACCACGCTTTCGAGCTCGAGGTGGCGGTTGGAGACATGCATCACCACGGCGCCCTGGGGCGCCAGCTTGGCCTTGTAGATCGCCATCGCCTCCCTGGTCGCAAGGTGGATCGGGATCGCGTCCGACGAATAGGCGTCGACGATGATGAGGTCGTAGAGGCCGTCGGGCTCCCGCGCAAAGGTCAGCCGCGCGTCGCCGAGAGGGCTTGAGCGTGCGAACTTGCGAAACAGCCTAGAGCGTTAGCCCATCTGACTAAATCGTTGGGATTCACAAATCAGCGGTTTGGTGATTCAAGCTACCCGCCGGGACAGGAGGCCGGCGGGTATGGCGAAACCGCTGTCGATGGACCTTCGTGAACGAGTGCTTGCCACCATTGCGGGCGGCGCGTCCGGCCGGCAGGCTGCCGAGCGGTTTGGAGTAAGCGCGGCGAGCGTCAGCCGGTGGCGGATGCGCGAGCGAGAGCAAGGGGATGCCCAGCCGAGAGGTCAGGGCGGAGATCGCAAGTCCCACCGGATCGATGCCCATCAGGCGAGGATCCTGGCCTTGCTCAAGGCAATCCCTGACATCACCATCGAAGAATTGCGTGACAGCCTGAGCAAAGAAGGTCTTTCCTTCGGCTATGGGACGATCCGTCGCTTCTTCGAGCGCCACAACATCACGCGCAAAAAAAGACCGCCCATGCCGCAGAGCAGGATCGCCCGGATGTCTTGACGCGGCGGGAAGCCTGGCGTGAGAGCCAAGGCAAGCTCGATCGGGACCGGCTCGTCTTCATTGATGAGACCTGGGCATCGACCAACATGGCGCGAACACATGGCCGCTGCCAGCGCGGCGAACGTCTGCGAGCCGCCGTTCCGCACGGCCACTGGAAAACAACAACCTGCGTGGCCGCTCTAACCACGCGCGGCATCATCGCGCCCTGGGTGCTCGATGGCCCTATTAACCGTGATGCCTTCGAGACCTATGTGGAAAAGGTGCTCGTCCCCGAACTTCCACAAGATGCGATTGTCATCATGGATAACCTCTCCAGCCACAAAGGGCCGCGCATACGCGAGATGATCGAAGCCGCCGGCGCAACACTCCTCTATCTTCCGCCCTACAGCCCCGACCTCAACCCGATCGAGAATGCCTTCGCCAAGCTCAAAGCAAATTTGCGAAAGGCCGCCGAACGTACGGTCAATGGTCTCTGGGATGCCGTTGGCCGCATCGTCGACACCTACACGCCGACAGAATCCACAAATTACTTCGTGGCCGCAGGGTACTTGCAACCCGATCGGCTAACGCTCTAACGTACGGTTCCAGAAAGATGCGGCTTGTAAGTCTCGAGCCTCTCGAATGAGGCTTGCCTTTCATGCTGAGCGAGCCAGATCACGACGAAAAAAAGTGTTCCAGCCAGGGCGATGAGGCCGACGAATCGTCTCTTCATTGGGACCTCGAACTGCCGGTTCTCGAGCCGCGGCAGACAAGCGAACAACCGAAAATATGAGGTTTAGTTCGATTTATGGCTTGCTGAAAAAGCTAAAGCGGATGCTTTCCTTGTTCGGATACCACTCAAAGTCGCCATAGGTCTCCTGTTCGATCCGCCACACCTTATCGAGAGCGGCCGAATCAGCGACGGTGAGCTTGAACCCATTGCGCACGAAGGCGCCCGACCACTCTGAAAAAGTCCAGAACGTCCGCAGCCCCGCAAACATCTGATAGTGCGCGATCACCTCCTCAGTCATATCGGTCGTCGTCCCTTGATACAGGACGCCCAAGCGACATACCCGGAACATTTCCGTGATCGCTTGATCGATCTTGTCTTCAGGAAGATAGGGCAAGCACGTCACATAAAGCAGATCGAAAGATCGGTCCTGAAACGGCATGTGGAGCACGTCGCCGAACAAGTTGCGTTCACGCCATTGCTCCGGCGTCTTTGAATATATGAACGCGTTGTTTTCTATACCCCATGCCTCGACGCCGAGTGCGTCGAAGTGCTTGAGGGTGAGACCATTTGCGCTACCGCAGTCCAGCAATTTGTAGGGCGGCTTCGCATTCCAGGCGGCATCGATCAGATCGACAAGATATTTTCCGTTGAAGGCGCCTTCGAAATCGTCGTCATAGTCGCGGCTGTTCGAATACTCTTCGAAATAGCTGTCGGCCACCGCCGCGCTCCCATCGATCGAGACGTCCATACCGATCTGGTCAGCGAATTTTTTCTTCCGAATCTCGGTAATGCTTCGCTTCTTGCTGTCTTCCATCGCCCGCTTTCCCGTTACTCCGCCTTTTCCGATTGTTTTTCGGGCAATTGAAAATGTCAACTTTGGACAGGATTTGCAGACGTTTCTTCAGCAAGTACAGGCTGGCCCGTCACCGCGATCGCCGCCAGCGCCTGGCATATGCGCAGCCTTCGCATCGTGCTCGTCCTCCCCAACGGATTTTCATCGCAATTCGGCTCTACCGCTTCCCGAACCCCGACCGGCGCCACACCGCGCCGAGGATGTTGGAATAATCGTCGGTCCAGACCCGCTGGCCGTCGGTAGGCTCGCGTTCGTCCCAATTATCTGACGATGCGAGACTGCCGACGTCGTTCTCCTCGCGCGCGGACACCACGACGTCGGTCGAGAAGATGTATTCGTCGTCGCGACCGGAATCCTGGTCGTAGACCCAGCTCTTGAGATCGTTGGCGTCGGCGATGCCGACCACCACGCTTTCGAGCTCGAGGTGGCGGTTGGAGACGTGCATCACAACGGCGCCCTGCGGCGCCAGCTTGGCCTTGTAGATCGCCATCGCCTCCCTGGTCGCAAGGTGGATCGGGATCGCGTCCGACGAATAGGCGTCGACAATGATGAGATCGTAGACGCCGTCCGGCTCCCGCGCGAAGGTCAGCCGCGCGTCGCCGATCACGGGTTTGAAGTCCGGCATGCAGTTCTTGATGTAGGAGAAATATTTCGGATCGCGCGCGGTATCGACCATGGTCTGGTCGATCTCGAAGAATGTCCAGCTCTCTCCCGGCTCGGCGGCGCAAGTCAGCGTGCCCGAGCCGACACCGATCACGGCGACCTTGAGCGGGGCGGCCTTGCGTTCGCGGATCGCGGCGATGGCCTGACCGATGCCGCCGTCCTTGTGGTAGTAGGTGATCGGCTCGGGCCGGCCGGCGACCGGCGTGCCATCATTGTTCTGGAATTTCTGCGCGCCGTGAATGGTCGTGCCGTGCATCAGCACGTGATACTGCCCATGGGGCGTCACCACGATCTTGTGCACGCCGAAGAAGCTGCGCAAGGTCTCGATGCGGCCCTCGTCGGCGGGATAGATGCGGATCAGCACCAACGCGGTCACGACCGTGGCGAAAATCTTCCAGCGGTCGGCATTGAGAACGAGCCCCATGAAGCCCGCGAGCACGCCGACGCCGCCGGCGACCCAGACGCGGTGATCCTCGAGCCATGCGGCGACCTCTCCGATGGAAAAGGTCGGCGCGATCAGCGCGACCGTGATCGCCGCAATCAGCGGCCAGTACCAGCGCGTCATACTCGGCCAGCGCTCCTCGGTCGCCGGCCGGCACAACGCCGCCAGCGCCACCAGGATCGGATATTCAGCGATCCAGGAGAATAAAAACGGCGCAATCAGGCCGGCAAAGAGCCCGCCGACCATGCCGCCGAACGACAGCGCGACATAGAAGCCGGTCAGATATTTTGCCGGCGGCCGCGTGCGCGCGAGCTCGCCATGGCAACCCATCGCGATGACGAAGAAGCAGAGCTGATGCCCGCCCAGCGTGAGCAGCAGGTTCCGTTCGCCGCCGACCGCGAGTAACACCACAACACCGGCGATCGCCAGCGGCTGCACCATCAATACCAGCCAATGCGGGATCAGCGGCCGCGACTGGAACACCAGCACCCAAGTGAGCAGATAAAGCGACAGCGGCAGCACCCAGAGCAGCGGCGCGGCGGCGACATCGGTCGAGATATGCGCGGTCACCGCGACCAGCAGGCCCGACGGCACCGCGGCAAGGAAGATCCAGCGCGCACGCAGCAGCCATGCCGGCGCCGGGGCATCTGTCTCCTCGGTCCGCAAATCGGCTTCGGCGAGCGAAGGCGAGCGCAGCAGCAGCGCGCCGCAGCTTGCGATCAGGACGATCAAGATTCCGTAGCCGGCGGTCCAGATCAGGTTCTGGGTGCGCAGGGTGAACATTGGCTCCAGCAGCACCGGATAGGACAGCAGCGCGAGGAAGCTGCCGATGTTGGAGGACGCATAGAGAAAATACGGATCGGGGCCGGCGGGATGGCCCGTGCGCACGAACCAGGCCTGCAGCATCGGATTGTTGGCGGCGAGCGCGAAGAACGGCAGGCCGATCGAGACCGCGAACAGCGCCAGCAGCCAGAACGCATAGCCCGATGTCGGCGGCTCGCCGAACCCGCCCGCGATCGACAGCGGCAGCGTCAGCAAGGCGACCACCAGCAGCACCAGATGCACCGCGACCGGAATCGCGCGGTTCCTGATCTGCATCAGGACATGTGCATAGGCATAGCCGGCGAGCAGCAACGACTGGAAGAACACCATCGCCACCGACCACACCGCGGGCGAGCCGCCAAGCCGCGGCAGCACCATCTTGGTGAACAGCGGCTGCACCGAGAATAACAAGAGCGCGCTGACGAAGATCGCCGCGGTGTAGACCGCCAGCACCAGCCGGTTCCGCGCGGCGGCCGGCTCTGCCGCGATGGACAGGTCCGTGGCGACAGACGGGGCGGATACGGTCATGGGAGCTCCGGAAAAACGCCGGCGGGTACCGGAACGCCAGCAAAAAAGCATACGGCGCCGCTGCGGGCAATGCGCCGGGGGCTGTGCGGCCCTGCCCGCCTTCGCTAAGAAGCATCGGATGGATCAAACTTTGTTGAAAGTGACATGACGGAGACCGACGTCGTCATCATCGGCGCGGGCCATAACGGCCTGACCTGCGCGGCCTATCTCGCGATGGCCGGGCTGCGCGTGACCGTGGTCGAGCGGCGCAAGGTGGTCGGCGGTGCCGCGGTGACCGAGGAATTTCACCCCGGCTTCCGCAATTCGGTCGCGGCCTACACCGTCAGCCTGCTCAATCCCAGGGTGATCGCCGATCTCAAACTGGCCGAACACGGCCTGCGCATCGTCGAGCGCCGCGCGCAGAATTTTCTGCCCTCGCCCGACAGTAGTCATCTCGTCATCGGCGAGGGCCGCACGGCGGGCTCGGTCGCAAAACTCAGTGCGCATGACGCGGAGGCAATCCAGGATTTTTCGCGCGAGCTGGAGGCGATCGCCGACGTGCTGCGGCAGTTCGTGCTGCGCGCGCCGCCGAATCTCGTGGAAGGTTTTGGCGCCGGCGCGATCCGCGAAGGCTTCAACGCGCTTCGTTCCGCCAACATCCTGCGCGGCCTGTCGCTGGAGAGCCAGCGCGACCTGCTCGACCTGTTCACGCGCTCCGCCGGCGAGATGCTGGACGAGCGCTTCGAGAACGATCTGGTGAAAGCGCTGTTCGGCTTCGACGCCATTGTCGGCAATTACACCAGCCCCTACGCCGCCGGTTCGGCCTATGTGATGCTGCACCATGCATTCGGCGAGGTGAACGGCAAAAAGGGCGTGTGGGGCCACGCCATCGGCGGCATGGGCGCGATCGGCCAAGCGATGGCGCGCGCGGCGCGCTCCGCCGGCGCGGAGATCGTGACCGATGCCGGCGTGCGGGAGGTGATCGTGGAGAAGGATCGCGCGGTCGGCGTGATCCTCGACAATGGCGACACCATCCGCGCCAAATATCTCGCCTCCAGCGTTAATCCAAAGCTGCTCTATACGCGGCTGATCGCCCGCGCAAGCGCTGCCGGAAAATTTTCTCGCGCGCATCCGGCGCTGGCGCAACGGCTCGGGCACCTTCCGCATGAACGTGGCGCTGAGTGCGCTGCCCTCGTTCACCGCATTGCCCGGCGACGGCGATCATCTCACCGCGGGCATCATTCTCGCACCTTCCCTCGCCTACATGGATCGCGCCTGGCAGGATGCGCGCGAGGCCGGCTGGAGCAAGGAGCCGATCGTGGAAGTCTTGATCCCCTCCACGCTCGACGACTCGCTCGCGCCTGATGGCGCGCATGTCGCAAGCCTGTTCTGCCAGCATGTCGCACCGGAATTGCCCGACGGCAAATCCTGGGACGATCATCGCGACGAGGTCGCCGACCTCATGATCGCGACCGTCGACCAATACGCGCCCGGCTTTGCCGCGAGCGTGGTGGGCCGGCAGGTCCTCTCGCCGCTCGATCTCGAGCGCGAGTTCGGCCTGCTGGGCGGCGATATCTTCCACGGCGCACTGACCCTGAACCAGCTGTTCTCGGCGCGGCCGATGCTGGGACACGCCGATTATCGCGGCCCCCTCAAAGGCCTCTATCACTGCGGCTCCGGCGCGCATCCGGGCGGCGGCGTCACCGGCGCGCCCGGGCACAACGCGGCAAGAGTGATCCTCGGCGATCACCGCGCATTGTTCATAAGAGGTGGATAAGCGGTGGACGATTTTGGGAAAACTGGGTAGTGTCTCAGTTTGAAATTTCATCGGCGATTGACTTTTTGTAGGGACCGCGAACGGCGGGGACCGGATTCGCCGCGTCGATCAGGCTAACAACGTCCGCCATCTTCATAGCGTGTTTCCACGATCCCGGCAGCCATCGCGGGGTAGCGCCAAGCGTCTTGTGGACGCGGCAGAAATTGTAGAACACGAAGTAGAGCGCCAGCGCGTGACAATGGTTCTCGAATTTCTTGCTGAATGCATTCGTCAGGCGGGTAAACCGGCGCATTGACATGCGCATGGTGAGGTTCTGGCGCTCGGCAAAGGACGTGTTGATATAGGCCGGGTCCGGGTTGCCCATGATCGGGTTCTTGATCGCGCCGATGCACTTGGGCGGGCTGTAGCGGCCCGGGCCAGCGTAGTCCGTCGCGAAAATCTTGTTCAGCATCGCGTAGTCGGCATCAAAGTCGACCTCTGCTACGGCCTTGAGATAGGCCTTGTGGCCGTCCGTGGTGAGTTGGACGCGGTTGGCAAGGCGGGCCTTCAAGTCGCCCATGAAAGACGTGCCAGTGTGCCGCGCTGCGGTCGCCAACGTGCCAAGAGACGATCAGCTTGGAGTCGGCATCGATCGCGGTCCACGTCCAAACGTCGCCAGCGGCTTCCGGGGCGGCCTTGGCGAACTTGACGTTCTTTTGCTTGGCGTAGCTGAACGACCAGATTTCGTCGCACTGGACGCGCTTGGCCGTGACGTTGCGCACCGTCGCGTCATGGAAAGCCGCGCAAGCGTTGCCAGCGTCAATCAGCAGCTTGGAAACGGTGTTGATCGAAACGCCGGTCACCCGGGAGATCGAACGCATGCGACGATCCCTCGCAGAGCATGGTGAGGATTTGAACGCGGGTTTCTAGGGGCAATTTGTTCATGACCCCCAGAGCTTAGATTTCAGCCCGAGCATTGTCAAGCATTATGTTCACTTTCCCCTTAAGGGGTATAAGGGGTTGTTAATTCTTTTTTGCTGTGATATCAGTATCGTCCATAGAACCCGGCAAAGAAGAAAATGACCATTCAGCACCCAGGAATCGCCCTCAAGGAAGAACTCGAAAAGCGCGGATGGACCCAGACGGACCTCGTTTTCGTTCTGGGTTGCCATCCGAAAACCGTGAATCAGATCATAAACGCCAAGCAGGGTA
Organism: uncultured Alphaproteobacteria bacterium; assembly: GCA_963821965.1. Lineage (GTDB taxonomy): Bacteria > Pseudomonadota > Alphaproteobacteria > Rhizobiales > Xanthobacteraceae > Bradyrhizobium. The sequence continues at coordinate 444,863 of CAWGFY010000005.1, read as the reverse complement.
TTAGCCCAGCGATGTCCAAAGCGCTCGGGGAAGCATTCGGCTTGGCACTGGACTACTTCGCCGACCTGCAACAGGCATACGACCTCGCCGAGGCAACGGACCCTGACCCATCCGTCTCTATCCGGGCCAACATGCAAAAAAACTATCCGCTGCGGGAAATGGTTAAACGGGGCTGGCTCCAAGATGGCAACGCCGACAGTTTGGCGAATCAATTGGCCCAGTTCTTTGAGGTGAAAGACCCCAGCGAAGTTCCTTATCTGGCGCATGCGGCTCGAAAGACCGACTACACTTCGAAGGAAATATCACCCGTACAGTTGGCTTGGCTGTTTCGAGTGCGCCAGATTGCTAAATCGATCGTCGTGCCTAGGTATTCCGAGAAGGCTTTGCTCGATGCAGTCGCACGCATGCGCGATTTCTTGATCGCGCCAGAGGAAGCCCGGCATGTCCCGCGCCTGTTGACGGAAGCCGGCGTTCGCTTCGTTGCTGTTGAAACCCTTCCTCAGGCCAAGATCGACGGCGTTTGCTTTTGGTTGGACGATAAATCACCCGTCATCGGCATGTCGATGCGCTTTGATCGCATCGACAATTTCTGGTTTGTGATTCGGCATGAGATCGAGCACGTCCTGAAAGGTCATGGTAAGCGGGCGTCTACCGGAATGGTCGATACCGAGCTGTCGGGCGAACAAGCTGGCGTGGGGGATTCCGTTCCTGATGAGGAAAAGGTCGCGAACGCGGCTGCGTCCGACTTCTGCATCCCCAAGGAAAAAATAGACTCGTTCATTCTGCGAAAAAATCCGTTCTTCTACGAAAAGGACGTGTTGGCCTTTTCGAAACTAAACAACGTCCACCCGGCGCTCACGGTTGGTCAGATCCAACATCGCTTAGGTCGATACGACTACTTGAAGAAGTACCAAACAAAGATAAGGCAATTTGTAACACCCGGAGCCATCGCTGATGGCTGGGGACAGTCCGTTCCAACCCATTAGGAGATGGTCGAATGACGACGCGGGTAGAGTTTTTGCAGCAGCTTTATAGGGTGTATGAGCACGAGCACGATCATGCCCCCGCAAGCGCGCGCGAGGTCGTGGAATGGGCCGTCGATGAAGGTAAGTTGACGCTTCCCGTTATTGACCCCATCGACGTACTTGCGGGCCAGATGGCGAGCGCGCTTCGCGAAGAATATGCCACAGACGATGAGGGGCGTCGCTATCGGGTCAATCACGCCGTCCGCATAACGAAAAATGGAGTGCAGACGACTTTTTGGGGCATCATGGGTTTCGCCCGTAGAGACCACATGGAAAAAGCGTTCACTCAAAGGCGTGAACAAGTTATCGGCGATTGTCTACAGCTACAAATCGACGTTGAAGCTTACAATCACATGAACGCCAGCGCAGTTCCGATTCAACTGATCTTGGATTTCACCGACGACGTTGCAGAACGCCGGGCCGCTTAGCGAGATTTCTTCCATCTCGCCTCTGCGGCCAATCGGGCGATTTCTCCGCGCTGGTGATCGCTGAGCTTCGCGGCCCGAGCTTTCCCTCCCTTCAGGCCACCTTTGGCTCGGTTTGGGGTGCTTCCTGCCGACTTATCAATTTCGCCCGTCGCGATCTTGCCGACCATAACGGCGGCTCCAATCACGTCTCCAGGGCGGCGTTCGCCTTTAGGTCCGCGTGGCATGGGCCGCAGCCTTCCTTCTAATGTTCTTCTCAAACTTAGCTCGCGCACTGCGAACCAATTCATCCAATTCTGTTTTTAGGTCCCGAACAGCGCGCTCAAGCTCCGCGACAGACCCGCAATCATGGGTAATCACGGGCTTGCCATTATGTTCTTGGGGGTTCACGCCTATCCACGCCGAACCCATGGCGCTAGCAATGTCGTCGCCCTCAAAAATCAGCGCAAATCTTGACATGCTAGTTCCCTCCGTAGAGCTTTGGACAGGCTATTGCTTAGCGGTAAGCTTCGCAAGGGAGGGGTTGATGGGGCAAGCGATTATGTATTTGCTCGCCGCTGCCGTAGTTTTTTTCGTGGGAACCACAATCGTGCCGGAGTTTTCAAAAAACCGGTGCCTTGATCGCTGGAAGGAAAGTGGCCTTGCCGCTCGCTATGAAAGCCCGTGGATTGGCTGCATGGTCCAACTCGACGGCCGCTGGATACCCGAAGCAAATGTTCAACTGCGTCCGCGAATTTCAAACTGAGACACTACCGAAAACTGGCCCACGCGACGAGACCGTCGACGCGCGGAGCCTGTTGACGGAAGCTTTTGGCGCCGCCCTGAGAAAGCGGCGCCGCGCCACCGTTACTTCAGCGAGCTGTTGATCGAGGTGAACTGGGTATTGAGGGTGGTGCCGAGCCCGTTGACCGCCGCGATGATCGCGAGTGCGATGCCCGCCGCGATCAGGCCGTATTCGATCGCGGTTGCCCCGGCTTCGTCGAACAGGAAACGCTTGATGTGATGCTGCAACTTCGCCTCCAAGTGACATCGCCGAGTTCTCTCTCGGCGTCCGTAGAACTACCGGGCATGATCTAAAGTTGAGTAAATCGGCAACCTGCAATTTCCCCGCAAAGTCAGCGGCAAGTTCTGTTCAAATTTGAGTGGAAAGCCGGTGGATAGGCGGTGGAAAAGTCTGCGGATGGCGGTGTGCAGAACAGGTTGTAGTGTCTCAGTTTGAAGTCTAAGGCGCCACGAAATGCAGGATCACGGCGCCGGCGATGCACACGCCGATGGCAAGGATGGCTCCCCGCCGCCGGTCCGGGAAAACCCCGAAGGTAGCGACCGCCAGTGCAGCCAATAGCGCGAGCTTGAGAACGGCTGTGGTCATCGCGACTACTCGAGGATCTCGTTGATGCGCTGGATGATCTCGGCGACCGCATTGTCCGCGCGCCAGAACGGCAGCAGGTCGTCGGTGGTCATGTGTTTGCCGTCGACGCGCAGCGCCTCGGCCGCGCGCATCGCCGCATAGGGCAGTTCCTCATAGAGGCTGCGCAACTCGGCGATCTCGTCCGGCGAGAGCGAATAACGGCTCTTCGGAAACGGTGACGGAAACGGCAGCAACTGCGGCTTGGCCATGGCTTGTGCCCACTTTCCGAAGTCCGCGCTCCATCGCCGCAACACCTTTCCGCGGACTTCGGAAAGTTATGGGCACTAGCAAATCCATGATTTTAGTGCCGCTTTCGATCTGAAGTCCCTGAATCCGATTTTGCAGCGAGTGAGTTCAGGGACTTCAGATCGGCGGCACTAGCTTCTCCGGCTTGCCGGCGAGCATAGCACGGCTCGCGCGGCTTGCGGCGGCGCCGCGACCGGCCACGAGCAGGCGTGCGAGCTTGCCCATGACTCGCCTTCATCGCTTGTCTGCAGTCGAGCGACACGGGCGATACGTCCGGTTCGGCGATAACTCGTCCGGCTACAACCAGGCACCGGCCTTTACCAGCCGTTAACCATCATTCCCGCAAGCTGCCGCCTGTTTAGCAGACCTTAACCATTGCTCAGCGGCGGGGATGAAGCATGCGCCATTTTTCACTTGGTCTTGTCGCGGCCACTGTCTTGTCCAGCGCCGCCGTCGCTGCCGACCTGCCGGTGAAGGCCGTTGCGCCCCTGCCGCCGCCGCCGAGCTGGAGCGGCTTCTATGTCGGCCTGAATGGCGGCTATTCCTTCGGCAGCGCCTCATACAACCAGGCCGCCGGCTTCACCTCGACCGCGTTCGGCTCCAACTTTCCGCTCTACGGCTCGGGCCGCAATTCACTGAAGGGCGCGCTTGCGGGCGGCCAGGCCGGATTCAACTGGCAGGTCTCGAATCGGTGGCTGTTCGGCCTAGAAGCGGATTGGCAGTGGGCCGACCAGCGGGGCGATAACCGGAACTGCAGCCCGTTCTCGACGCTGCCGTTCTTCGGCGCCGGCGCCGACGGCTTTGGCTACTGCCTCGCAAGCCAACAAAGAATCAGCGACCTCGGCACGGCGCGTTTGCGCGCCGGCGCCATTGTGCGCGACAGCGTCTGGTACCTGACCGGCGGCGCGGCCTGGGGCACGGTGAAGGACCAGTACGCGCTGACCAGCACCGCCAATCCGACGATCTTTCCGCCGCCGACCTTCAACGGTCTCGGCCCGATTGCGGGCGCCGGCTCGTTCTCGAACCGCCGATGGGGCTGGACCGTTGGCGCCGGCGTCGAAACCATGCTGTGGGGCAATTGGTCGGCCAAGCTCGAATATCTTCATGTCGATCTCGGCGGCGTGAACGACGTGACTGCGCTCGTTCCCAATGCGGCGTTCGGACCGGCTCTGACGGCGGGCTTCAACGGCAACACGACGACGCAGGCCCACATCACCGACGATCTCATTCGCGTCGGCCTCAACTACCGCTTCAACGGCGGCCCGCTGGTCGCGAGATACTGACCGGTCGATCTCAACCCAACGACGCGAAGCCCCGGCATGGTCCGGGGCTTCGGCGTTTTGAAACCCTGTCGCCGCCCGAAGCTGCAGCCAGAAATCCGCAAAGCCGAGCACGCGCCGCTGGTGCCCTGCCCGTGGCGGGCGGTATGTTTCGTCTGTGGACACGGGAGGGGGACATGAAACGGAATGGTTTGCTGATTGCCGGATTGGCGGCGGGTTACCTGATGCTGTCGGCAGGCCCGGCGGTCGCCGATGGCGCGGTCGCGATCGGGGTTCCCAAGGACGTCGCCAAAGAGGGGGTCGCGCAAGGCTACTCCATCCGCGCCAAAACCCCGGAGGACGCCAGGAAGACTGCAATGGGATATTGCAGCGATGTGAAAAAATCATCGAATGCCGCGGTTGCGCTTTGCAAGGTCGTGAAGGAATTCCACGACCAGTGCGTGGCCTTCGCCCTCGACCCCCAGCCCGGAACGCCCGGATTTGGCTGGGGGGTTGGCGCCGACAAGGCGGGGGCCGAGAAGGCGGCGATCGCGATGTGCTACGGCAACGCGGGAGCGAACCGGCGCGCCTTCTGCAAGGCGATGGCCTCGGATTGCGATGGGACCGCCAACAAATGACATGACCGCCACCACCCCTGCCACCCACCGCGCGACCTTTACACTCCCCGACGAACACTCCGCGAAGAAAGCCGTCGACGTCCTCACCGAGATTGTCTTCGAGGACGAGGCGGCGGTCGCCGCCTTCGAGCGGCCGGACGGGCGCTGGGACGTCACCGTGCACTTTGCCGACGCGCCGGACCAAGCGTTGGTGCGCCAGGCCGTGAGCAACGCCACCGGCGCGGAGGTTGCTGCTACCCTCGCCTTCGACACCGTCGAAGCCAAGGACTGGGTCAAGGCGAGCCTCGAGGATCTGGTGCCGGTCCCGGCCGGCCGCTTTGTCGTGCACGGCGCGCACGACCGCGCGCGCATTGCGCCGAACAAGCTCGGCATCGAGATCGAGGCCGCGCTCGCCTTCGGCACCGGCCATCACGGCACCACGCGCGGCTGCCTGTTGCTGCTCGATCATGTCCTCAAATCCCGCAAACCTCGCCGCGTGCTCGATCTCGGCACCGGCACCGGCGTGCTGGCCATCGCAGCGGCCAAGGCGCGCAAACGCGCGGTGCTGGCGAGCGACATCGATGCGCCTTCGGTAAGAGTTGCGCGCGACAACGCGCGGCTGAACGGCGTCGGCAATCTGGTGCAGACGATCCGCGCCACCGGCTTTGCGGCGCCGGAGTTCGCAAAGCACGGTCCGTTCGACCTCGTACTGGCGAACATCCTCGCCAATCCCCTGCGGCAATTGGCGGGACCGATGTCAGGGCATCTCGCGCCGGAGGCTTTTGTGATTCTCTCGGGGCTGCTGAATCATCAGGCGGCGAGCGTGGTGGCCGCCTATCGCGCGCGCGGGCTGGTGCCGCTGCGGCATCTCCGGATCGAGGGATGGAGCAGCCTGTTGCTGGGGCGTTAGGTCTTCCGCTTGGTGCGTCCGGTCGCGCGCTTCTCTTCGCGCTTGACCCGCGCTTCGGCAAAGCGGTCGAGGATCGCGACCACGAGGCCGCGCTGCTTCTTGACGATCGGTGCAATCGGGCCGCGGCGGGGCGGCGAAATCTTCTCAAAGGTAAAGGCAGGCATCGAGAACTCCCCTCGTCGTTGAGCCGGAGCACTCCTGACATTTCCCCCGTCACCGGATGGTTTTGACGCTCAACGCCACCGGGACTTTCGAAGCACGTTCTATGCCATAACAGCTAACATTGCGGAGTTCTCCCCGCAATCCTAATGTAGCGCCTATGTTCGAGGCACGCTTCCAGACATTCGAGGAACCCGAGCACGGCGTCGCGCTGACGGCGCGGCTGTCCGCTCTGCGCGACGAGCTAGCACGGCGCAAGCTGACCGGCTTCGTCGTGCCTCGCGCCGATCAACAGCAAAACGAATATGTTGCGCCCTCCGAGGAGCGGCTGGCCTGGCTGACCGGTTTCACCGGCTCGGCGGGGCTCGCCGCCGTGCTGACCAATGAGGCGGCGCTGTTCGTCGACGGCCGCTATACCCTGCAGGCTGCCAAGCAGGTCGACGTCAGAGCCTGGACTATCGAATTGCTGGTCGATCCGCCGCCGGAGACCTGGCTGGCAAAACATCTGAAGGCCGGCGACCGCCTCGGTTTTGACCCGTGGCTGCACACGACGGCGGCAGCCGAGCGCATGGCGGCGGCCTGCGCCAAGGCCGGCGCCGAGCTGGTCGCGATCGAAAGCAACCCCCTCGATTCGATCTGGACCGAGCGGCCGCCGCCGCCGCTGGCGCCAGTCGCAGTGCATGGCGCGCGCTTCGCCGGCGAAGCGGAGGCCGAGAAGCTCAACCGCATCCGCGATGAGATGGCGAAGCTCGGCGCGGATGCGCTGGTGCTGTCCGACAGCCATGCGGTGGCCTGGACCTTCAACATCCGCGGCGCCGATGTCGCCCACACGCCGTTGCCGCTGTCCTACGCGCTGGTGCCGAAGGACGGCCGGCCGACGGTGTTCATCGATCACAGAAAACTGTCGAACGCGACACGCGACCACCTCGAGCAGTCCGCCGATGTCCGTGAGCCGGATCAACTCGCGCCGCAGCTCACGGCGCTGGCCACATCCGGCAGCACGATCGCGCTCGACAGCGCCACCGCCGCGGACGCGCTGTCACGGCTGATCACCTCTAGCGGCGGCAAGCCGGTGCGCGGCAACGATCCCGTCGCGCTGCTCAAGGCAGTGAAGAACACCACCGAGATCGCAGGGACCCGCACCGCGCACCAGCGCGACGCGGTGGCGCTGGCGCGTTTCCTCGCCTGGGTCGATCGCGAGGCGCCAAAGGGCGCGCTCACCGAGATCGACACGGTCGAGGCGCTGGAGACGTTCCGCCGCGACACCGGCGCGTTGAAAGACGTCTCCTTTCCCACCATCGCCGGCACCGGACCGAACGGCGCGATCGTGCATTACCGCGTCACCCGCAAGAGCAACCGGCGCATCGCGTCCGGCGATCTCTTGCTGATCGACTTCGGCGCGCAATATGAGGACGGCACCACTGACGTGACCCGCACCATCGCGATCGGTGCGCCGACGGCGGAGATGCGCGACCGTTTCACCCGCGTGCTGCGCGGGCATATGGCGATCGCGCGCGCGGTGTTTCCCGACGGCACCACTGGCGCGCAGCTCGACACGCTGGCGCGGCAGTATCTGTGGCAGGCCGGTGTCGATTTCGAGCACGGCACCGGCCATGGCGTCGGCAGTTATCTGTCCGTGCACGAAGGCCCGGCGCGCATCTCGAAGCTCGGCACCACGCCGCTGAAGCGCGGCATGATCCTCTCCAACGAGCCCGGCTACTACAAGACCGACGGCTACGGCATCCGGATCGAGAATCTGGAGCTGGTGGTATCAGCGCAAGTTCCCGGCGCCGAGAAGCCGATGAACGCGTTCGAGACGCTGACCTTGGCGCCGATCGACCGGCGGTTGATCGACAATGCCATGCTGAGCCCTGCCGAAATCGAGTGGCTCAATGCGTATCACGCACGGGTCAACAAAGAAGTGCGCGCGCATCTCGATGAGGCGGACAAGCAGTGGCTGGACGCGGCGACGGCGCCACTCTGACTCCCGCCGCCGTCCATTCCGGGGCACGACATCTTCTTCACCTCTCCCCGCGCTTGCGGGGAGAGGTCGGAGTTGGCGCGACAGCGACGACTCCGGGTGAGGGGCGAAGCACGCTGCTGGACGAACGGACGCTCCTTCGAATTCGATGATAGGCCGAATAGTGTCCCCTGCCCCTCACCCCACCCCTCTCCCCGTAAGAACGCGTAAGAACGGGGAGAGGGAGCAGACCGACCTACCCCCCCACCAGCTTCAGCCATTCGTCCTCGGTCAGCACGGTGACGCCGTGCTTCTGCGCTTCCGCGAGCTTGGAGCCCGCGCCGGGACCGGCGACCACGTAATCGGTTTTCTTCGACACCGAGCCGGCCGCCTTGGCCCCGAGACGCTCCGCCATCGCCTTGGCTTCGTCGCGGGTCATCTTCTCCAGCGAGCCCGTGAACACCACGGTCTTGCCGGCCACGGCCGAATTGCTCTTCGGCTTCTCCGCATCGACGATCTCGTCGAGCTCCTTCACCAGCCGGTCGACGATGCCGCGGTTGTGGCTCTCGCCGAAATAAGCCGCGACGCTCCGGATCACGGTGTCGCCGATCTGGTCCAGCGCATCCATCTCGGCAATCGCCTCCTCGTCGCCCTTGGCGACCTTCAGGCCTGCGTCATGAAATGCCTGCCACGAGCCGTAGCCGCGCGCCAGCGCCAGAGCCGTGGTCTCGCCGACATGGCGCATGCCGAGCGCATAGATGAAGCGCTCCAGCGAAATTTTTCGCCGCGTCTCGATGGAGCCAAAGAGATTCCGCACCGAGGTCTCACCATAGCCTTCGATTTCCTCCAGCTTCAATTTGTTGTTGCGCTTCGGCAGTGTGAAGATGTCGGCGGGCTCCTTCACCCAGCCTTCGTCGAAGAAATATTGCAGCTGCTTCTCGCCGAGCCCGTCGATGTCGAAGGCGCGGCGCGACACGAACAGCCTGAGATGCTCGACCTTCTGAAACGGACAGGCGAACTCGCCGGTGCAGCGGGCGCGCGAACCCTCCTCGCCGGTCGCCGTCTCTTCGCGCACCACGTCGGTGTGCAGTGGACACGGGCACTTCTTCGGGAAGTGAAATTCCTTCGCACCCTTCGGCCGCTTGTCGATGACGACGTCGACCACCTGCGGGATCACGTCGCCGGCGCGCTGGATCACCACGGTATCGCCGATCCTGATGTCGCGGCCCTCGCGCAACTGCTCGCCGTCGCCGCCGATACCCCTGATGTAATCCTCGTTGTGGAGCGTGACGTTCTGCACGATGACGCCGCCGACGCCGACCGGCTCGAGCTTGCCGACCGGCGTGAACGAACCGGTGCGTCCGACCTGGATCTCGATGTCGCGCAGCACGGTCATGGCGCGCTCGGCAGGGAATTTGTGCGCGATCGCCCAGCGCGGCGTGCGCGAGACGAAGCCGAGACGCTCCTGCCAATCGATGCGGTCGACCTTGTAGACGACGCCGTCGATGTCGTAATCGAGCTCGGCGCGCTGTTCCTCGATCTTGCGGTGGAACGCGATCAGCTGTTCGACCGAGTGACACAATTTGGTCAGCGGATTGGTCTTGAAGCCGCAGCGCTCGAACCAACCGATCATGCCGGTCTGCGTGTCCTCGGGGAGCGCGCTCATCTCGCCCCAGGCATAGGCGAAGAAGCCGAGCGGACGCGAGGCGGTGATCGAGGGATCCTTCTGCCGCAGCGAGCCTGCCGCCGAATTGCGCGGATTGGCGAAGATGGTGTCGCCCGCCGCCTTCTGCCGCTCGTTCAGCGCGAGGAAGGCCTTCTTGGTCATGTAGACCTCGCCGCGCACCTCGCAGATGTCGGGGACGTTGCGGCCCTTGAGCTTTTGCGGCACGTCTTCGAGCGTGCGGATATTGGCGGTGACGTCCTCGCCTTCCGCGCCGTCGCCGCGGGTCGCCGCCGTGACGAGCTCGCCGCCTTCATAGCGCAGCGACATCGAGAGCCCGTCGATCTTCGGCTCGGCGGAGAAATCGATCTTGTCGTCGGGCAGTTTCAGGAAGCGTTCGATGCGGCCGACGAAGTCGGTGACGTCCTCCTCGGCGAAGGCGTTGTCGAGAGACAGCATCGGCAGCGCGTGACGCACCTTCTTGAAGCGCCCGCTCGGCGCGGCGCCGACCTTCTGCGACGGCGACTCGGCGCTGACGAATTCGGGAAAGCGCTTCTCGATGGCGTTGAAGCGTGCCCGCAGCGCGTCGTATTCCGCGTCGGTGACGCTGGGCGCGTCGTCCTGGTAGTAGCGCCTGTCGTGGCCTTCGAGCTCCAGCGCAAGCCGCATATGCTCGGTCTTCGCCTGCGCCTTGGTCAGGCCGGCGACATCGGGGAGTGATCTTTTCTTTGCTACTTTGGCCATTGCGATAAGCGCTATTATTCTCCGTCATTCCGGGACGGTCCGAAGGACCGGACCCGGAATCTCGAGATTCCCGGCTCGCGCTTCGCGCGTCCAAGGATGACTGTACGTTGGGGATTAAAGCTCATGGCGTACTATGTCTATATTCTAGCAAGCCGACGCGACGGAGCAATCTACGTCGGTATCACCAACGATCTCGTTCGGCGTGTCTATGAGCACCGAATTAAAGCCGTTCCCGGCTTTACATCAAAGTACAACATTACTCGACTGGTTTGGTTCGAAGTCTACGATGATCCAATCTCCGCGATATCTCGCGAGAAAGACTTAAGAAGTGGAAGCGGGATGGAAGGTGCAGCTGATCGAGGCCCAAAATCCGGACTGGAATGATTTGTATGAGTCGATCTGCAATTAAGATTGCCATGCCGGGACGGGCCGAAGGACCGGACCCGGAATCTCGAGATTCCGGGTTCGCGCTTCGCGCGCCCCGGAATGACGGCTACGAGGCCGCCTTTAGCAGGCGTTCCGCGGCGGCGCGCGCCTCGGCGGTGATCTCGGCGCCGGCCAGCATGCGGGCGATCTCCTCGCGGCGGTGATCGGCGGCAAGTGCGTTGACCCGGGTGGCGACGCGCTTGCCCTTGTCCAGCGCATCCTTGGAGATCAATAAATGCTGCCCGGCGCGCGCGGCGACCTGCGGCGCATGGGTGACCGCCATCACCTGCACTTTTGACGCGAGCCGCGCGAGCCGCGTGCCGATGGCATCCGCGACCGCGCCGCCGACGCCGGTGTCGATCTCGTCGAATACCAATGTTGGCGCCGAGCCGCGATCGGCCAGCACGACTTTCAGCGCCAGCAGGAAACGCGACAGCTCGCCGCCGGAGGCGACCTTCATCAGCGGCCCCGGCCGCGTGCCGGGATTGGTCTGCACCCAGAACTCGACGCGATCGAAACCTTGCGGGCCTGGCGAGGCCGCATCACTCTCGATCTGCGTGGTGAAAGTCGCGCGCTCGAGTTTGAGCGGCGCGAGTTCGGCGTTGACGGCCCTGTCGAGTTTTTGCGCGGCCTTCTGACGCGACGCCGACAACTTCTTTGCAGCCGCCGCGTAGCGCTTGTCGGCGTCGTCCGCGGCCGCCTCCAGCTTCTTCAACTGCTCGGCGCCGGCATCGATCAGCGCGACATCGGCGGCGTATTGCGCGGCGAGCGCCGCGAGCTTGTCGACCGGCGTGGAATATTTGCGCGAGGCGGCGCGTAGCGCAAACAGCCGCTCCTCGATCCGCTCCAGCTCGGCCGGATCGAAATCGGCGGCGCGGAGCGCGGCCGTGAGATGCTGGTCGGCTTCTTCCAGCGCATTGATCGCGATGTCGATTGCCTTCACGGCCGGCTCGACCAAAGCCGGCGAGTTGACGGCGCGGCGCTCCAGCCGCCGCACGGCGGCCGAAAGTGCACCGACCGGCGAATGATCGCCCGAGACCGCTTCCTGCGCCTCGCGCAGGTCGGCCGCGATCTTCTCGCCCTGCATCATGACGGTGCGCCGCTCGGCCAGCGCGGTCTCCTCGCCGTCCTTGGGCGCCAGCGTCTTCAATTCATCGGAGGCATGGCGCAGATAATCCGCCTCGCGCGCGGCGCGCTCCATGCCGGCGCGATGCTCCTCGAGCTCGGCGTTCGCCGTGCGCCTGATGTCCCAGAGCGTCTCCAGCGCGGCGACGTCTTTCTCCAACCCGCCGAAGGCGTCGAGCAAGAGGCGATGCGTGGACGCATCGACCAGTGCGCGCTCGTCATGCTGGCCGTGGATCTCCACCAGCGCCGAGCCCACCGCTTTCAGCGTCTGCACCGAGATCGCCTGATCGTTGATGAAGGCGCGGGTGCGGCCGTCGGCGAGCTGCACGCGGCGCAGGATCATCTCGCAAGAATCCTGAAAACTCGTGTCGTCGAGGCCATTGTCGGAGAGGATCGCGGTCGCCGGATGCCCCTTGGGCACGTCGAAGACGGCGGTGACCTGGCCCTGCTCCGCGCCATGGCGCACCAAGGTGGCATCGCCGCGGCCGCCGAGCGCCAGTGCAAAGGCATCGAGCAAAATGGATTTGCCGGCGCCGGTCTCGCCGGTCAGCACCGCAAGGCCGCGGGAAAATTCGATATCGAGACGTTCGATCAGGACGATGTCGCGGATCGATAGACGGGCCAGCATGGAACAGAAATTCCTAGTGCCGCCGATCTGAAGTCCCTGACTTACTCGCGGCAAAATCGGGTTCAGAGACTTCAGATCGAAAGCGGCACTAGAATCATAAGTTTGCTAGTGCCCATAACTTTCCGAAGTTCGTGAACGTTAGTGCGGCAATGTAGCACGAACTTCGGAAAGTGGGCACTAGTTCCTGGCGAGACCGACCTTCTTGAAGGCCCGGCTGATCCAGGACCCCTGATCCTCGCTCGGTTCAACACCGCCGGATTTTACTAGCTTGTAGGCGTCCTTGTACCAGGGACTATCAGGAAAATTATGCCCGAGCACGGCGGCGGCGGTCTGCGCCTCGGCGACGATGCCGATCGCCATATAGGCCTCGGTCAGGCGCTCCAGCGCCTCTTCGACATGGCGCGTGGTCTGATACTGGGTCACCACCGATTTGAAGCGGTTGATCGCCCCGATGTAGTTGTGCTTTTCGAGGTTGTAGCGCCCGATATCCATTTCCTTGCCGGCGAGCTGGTCGCGCGCGCCTTCCAGCTTGGCCTTGGCGCTGACGGCGTATTCCGACGTCGGATATTTCCGGATCACTTCCTGCAGCGCGTTGATCGCCTTCTCGGTGCGGGCCTGGTCGCGGGAAATGTCGGGGATCTGGTCGTAATGCGAGGCCGCGATCAGGTATTGCGCGTAGGCCGCGTCGGGGCTGCCCGGATGCAGCGTCACATAGCGGGTCGCAGCGCCAATACAGCTGTCGTAGTCGCCCTGATTGTAATAGGCATAGGCCGACATCAAGAGCGACTTGCGCGCCCAGTCCGAATACGGATGCTGGCGGTCGACTTCCTCGAATTTCTTCCCGGCCGCCTTGTTATCCTTGCGCTGGTTCATCAGGTACAAGCCCTCATTGTAGAGCTTGTCCGCGGGCTCATCGACGAAGGTGTCGTCCTTCTTGGTGAACTTGTCCCAGAGCGCACCGGTGCCGCAGCCGCTCAAGGGGATGGCGAGCCCGATCAGCGCAGCCGCCAGACGAAGCCGCCGTGCGTCAGCCATGGTCCTGCATCCTGCGCGCGCTATACGCTGTACCGACATGATCCCCAAGAACCTGACGCCTCGAATTGCAGTTGATGCGGTAGCCGCCCGTCATGCCGCCTGTGCGGCCGTCGACGCGAATTTCCGGTGCCCGTGGCGCCTGCCATGCAACCAAGGCCTGTCTATCCGAAAAACCCCCGTTAACCAACCGCATAGGCAGGCATTCCGCCCGGATTAAGGCGGCACCAGCGGCTGGGTTACCAATCGTGGTTAAGCGCCATAACGAGCTACGACCGGCCCGAAAACCGGTTTCCACACCTGTTAATCGGCCGGAATAAGGAGCGGAACCGGTCAGGACCGGTCGGGGCCGTAGGCGGGTGCGATCATGCCGCCAACCATGCGGCTGCCGGCCTCCGCGGGCGTGGAGCGGGTGCGGCGCGCGGTCTCACCCTCGACGATCCGCCAGGCGGTGCGGTCGGCCATCAGCGCGGTCAGCACGGCGTGGTTGATCTTGTGGCCGCCGCGCACCGAGCGGAAGGCGCCGAGCAGCGGCAGGCCGGCGAGCGCAAGATCGCCGATGACATCGAGCACCTTGTGACGGGCGCATTCGTCGGCAAAGCGCAGGCCTTCCGGATTGAGCAGCCGTTCCTCGTCGAACACCACCGAGTTTTCGAACGACGCGCCAAGCGCAAAACCGGCGCTCCAGAGCCGCGCCACGTCATTCATGCAACCGAAGGTGCGGGCGCGCGCGACCTCGCGGCGGAAACCTTCCGCACTCAGTTCGAGCGTGAATGTCTGCTGGCCGATGACGGGATTGGCGAAGTCGATCTCGACCTCGGCGCGGAAACCGTGGACATAGGGGCGCAGCTCACCGAAGCTGTCGCCGATCGCGACCTGGACCGGCTTCAAAACCTGGATGAAACGGCGCGGCGCGGATTGGGTGACGATGCCGGCCTGCTCGATCGCGGTGACGAAGGGCGCGGCGCTGCCGTCCATGATCGGCACTTCCGGTCCGTCGACCTCGATGGTGGCGTTGTCGACGCCCATGCCCCGCAACGCGGCAAGCACATGTTCGGCAGTCGAGACCAGCGGGCCTTCGGCGTCGCCCAGCACGGTCTGGAATTCGGTGGCGATCACGGCTTCCGAAGTGGCGCGCACCTCACGGTCGCCCCCCTCGATGCCGCTACGCACAAAAATAAAACCTGCATCGACAGATGCAGGTCCGATGGTGAGATTGACAGGAAGACCGGAGTGAACGCCGACGCCCGTCACGGTGGCTCGCGAGCGAAGCGTCGTTTGCCGACTAAATTTCATGAGACCCGCCCACTACGACTCACAAAGAGCAAGACCGACACGATACGGCGCCGACTCACACTCGATGTATCCCCAAGTCGCGGCAACCATAATCACTGCCCTAAAGAGCGCCAACTCACGCTTTTTTACCGATTGTTACCCCATCAGTGCCGCATTGGCGCCAAGGCTTAACCAAATTCGGTCCTGTGGAAAGTGTGAATTCTGCGGCCCTATCAGATCACCAAGAGCATAATTAAGGATTTAAAATCAGTTGCTTGACAGGTTCGTGACAATCCGCAGCGATCCAAAATGAAAAGGGCCCGGCGATTGCTCGCCGGGACCTTATCCACCGCCAGAATTGTAACAAGATTCAGTTGGCCTGCCGGCGCAGGAAGGCTGGAATATCGAGATGGTCGTCGCCCTGTGGCGGCGCAGCAACAGGCGCCGGACGGCCGTGGCTATCCAATCCCTGCGGCGCCGGACGGCGGGCATATTCCGACACCGGCTCATTTGACGCGATCTGCTCGGCCACCGTGCGCTTGGCGGGCTTGCGCTCCGGCAGCGGCGGCATCGCCGGACCCGCCGCGCGGGCCGCGATCGGCGGCTCGCTCTCCTCGTCGCGGCGGCCGAGGCCGACATTGGCGAGGCGCTGCAACAGCGACAGCCGGGCCTTCTGCGGATGCTCTTCTTCCGCCGCCTCGCCGCGGGCCTGGCGAATCTCGGCCTGCGCGGGCATCGGCAGGTCCTCGAATTTCGGCATCCGCTGGGTGCGGCTGGCCGGCCGTTCGGCCGCCTGTGGGATGAAGGTCTCCGGCATCATGGCCTCTTCATGCTCGGCACGATTGACCTCGGGATCGGGAAACAGTGACGGCTTCTGCGCGATCTGGCGCACGGTGACGTCGCCATAGGTCGTCTGGGCGGCCGGCGCATCCGGCGCAACAGCCGCGGCAATCGCCGCAAGCGCGGCGCGCTCGACACTGCTCGTCTGGCGCTGCGGTGCTTGAGCGGGCGCCGTTTCGAGCTTGGAGGCGCGTTCGGCGAACCGCGCATTGTCGGCACGCAGGCGCGCGGTGAGATCGGCGAGCCGGTTCTCCGGCTGGGGAGAGGCAACCGCATGGGTCGCCGCCGTCACCGGCGGCGTCGCGGTCCGCACCATCCCGTTGGTCTCGATGCCGGTCGCCACCACGGAGACGCGGATCACACCATCCAGCGCCTCGTCGAAGGTGGCGCCAACGATGATGTTGGCGTCCTGGTCGACCTCTTCACGAATGCGGGTTGCGGCTTCGTCGACCTCGAACAGCGTCAAATCCTTGCCGCCGGTGATCGAGATCAACAGGCCACGCGCGCCCTTCATCGAGCTGTCGTCGATCAAGGGGTTGGCGATCGCGGCCTCGGCCGCGGTCAGCGCGCGCTTCTCGCCGGTGGCTTCGCCGGTACCCATCATCGCCTTGCCCATCTCCCTCATCACCGCTCTCACGTCGGCGAAGTCGAGATTGATCAGGCCTTCCTTCACCATCAGGTCGGTGATGCAGGCGACGCCGGAATAGAGCACCTGGTCGGCCATCGCGAAGGCGTCGGCGAAGGTGGTCTTTTCGTTGGCGACCCGGAACAGGTTCTGGTTCGGAATGATCAGGAGCGTATCGACAACCTTGTGCAGCTCGGCGATGCCGGCCTCCGCGGTGCGCATGCGGCGCTGGCCTTCGAAGTGGAACGGCTTGGTGACGACGCCCACGGTGAGGATGCCCTGCTCCCGCGCGGTCTTGGCGATGACGGGGGCTGCACCGGTGCCGGTGCCGCCGCCCATGCCCGCGGTGACGAACACCATGTTGGCGCCGGTGAGATGATCGCGGATCTCGTCGATCACCTCCTGCGCGGCGGCGGCGCCGACGTCGGGCTGCGAACCCGCGCCGAGGCCCTGCGTGACCTGCGTCCCCATCTGGATGATGCGCGGCGCCTTCGACATGGTCAGCGCCTGGGCGTCGGTGTTGGCGACGACGAAATCGACGCCCTGCAATCCGGCGGTGATCATGTTGTTGACGGCATTGCCGCCCGCGCCGCCGACGCCGAAGACGGTGATGCGGGGCTTCAGCTCGCTGATGTCAGGAGGAGAAATATTGACTGCCATGGTTGCCTCTCGTCGATTACGCGCGGTTGGGTTCGCCCCGCCCATCCGGCGCGGGAGTTGGTGAAATTCTCAAAGTGCGGAAAGCGGTCATCAGAAGCCCTCGCGAAGCCATCTTCCGACCTTTCCGAAATAGCCGTCAGTCCCTGTCCTGACGTGCCGCGTATGCCGCGGTTCGACGTGCTCGAGATGAGCGTATTGGGGGTAGACCAGCAGCCCGGCAGGCACCGCGAACGACGCGGTCTTGGCTTCCGCGGGCAGCCGGCCGAAGCCGAGCGGACGGCCGATGCGCACGGGCCGGCCGAGAATCTGGGTGGCGAGTTCGGGCATGCCGCTGAGCTGGGAGGCGCCGCCGCTCAAAACGACCCGTCCCTTCGGCTCGGCCGCGAAGGGCGAATCCTTCAAGCGATCCCGGACCATCTCGAATATCTCCTCAGCGCGGTGCCGGACGATGTTCGCGATCGTGGCTCGGGACACGATCTGCGGAACGTCCTGGTCGTTGTCGCCGGCGGTCGGAACCGACATCAACTCACGCGCGTCTGACCCGCCCGTCAGCACCGTGCCATATAACGTCTTGATTCGCTCGGCATCCGCAATGCACGCCGAGAGTCCGCGCGCAAGATCCATGGTGATGTGATGGCCGCCGACGGCAAAGCCGGAGGCGTGCACGAACCGGCCGCCTGCATAGGTGGCAATGGTGGTGGAGCCTGCGCCCATCTCGACCACGGCAGCGCCGAGGTCGGCTTCGTCGTCGGTCAACACGGCAAGGCCGGCCGCGTAGGGGCTGGCCACCAGGGCTTCGACATCGAGGTGGCAGCGCTCGACCACCAGCATCAGGTTGCGCGCGACCGTCGCGTCGACATTCACGACGTTGAGGTCGACGCCGAACTCGCGGGCGACCATGCCCCGGGGATCGCGAATGCCCTTGACCCCGTCGATGCGGTAGCCGACCGGCAGGGTGTGCAACACAGTGCGGCCCTCGCCGGTGGCATGGCGCATGCCGGTAGACGTCACCCGGCTGATGTCGGCCGACGTGACCGCGCCGCCGCGCAGGTCGGAGGCCGCCTCGATCAGTTGTCCCTGCACGCGGCCGCCGGAGACCGACAGCAGCACCGACTCGACCCGGACCTTGGCCATGCGCTCGGCCAACGCGACGGCCTGACGCACCGCCTGCTCGCATTCGGCGAGATCCACGACGGCGCCGGCCTTGACGCCGCGCGACTGGATCTGGCTGTAGCCGATCAGCTCGGCGGCATGGCTGCGGCCGCGCAAGGCATCGTTGGGCGCGCACGGTTTCAGCCGCGCGATCATGCAGGCGATCTTGCTGGTGCCGATATCGAGCGAAGCCGCCAGCGCGGAGCGCTTGTGCGGCATCGGTTTCGCCTTCGGGGTATGGAAGCGGTCGTTCCCGGTCATGCGGCTTCACCGGGTTTCTTCTTCTGCTTCTTGAACTGATCTTCGCGCGCTTTCGCCGCGTCATCGGATAGCTGCACCGTGAGCCTGTCCGGCAGGCGCATATCGATGGTCACGATGTCGCGCGAGAACAGATGCTCTTCCTTGTCGAGCTTGCTCAACGCGGTCAGTGCATTGCCGACGTCGTTCTCAGGCAGGCGGATGTCGAGGCCGTCCCTGGTCCGCAGGTTCCAGCGCCGCTCGCCGATGAAGATCGCGGCTTTGGTGACCGAGTTGACTTGCGGATAGCGCGCCAGCAGCGCGAGGAAATCGCGCGCGCGGGTTTCCGCGCCCTTGCCGACCACGAGCGGCAGCGTGAGGAAGCGGCGCGAGACATAGGGCTCGAGCACCGCGCCATCCTGGGCGATGACGGACAGCTTGCCGTTGGTCTGCCACAGCGCGAAGGCTGAACGTTCGACGATGTCGATCTGCAGCTGGTTCGGATAGAATTTCAGGATGGTGGCGTCCGCGATCCACGGATTGGCCTTGAGGCGGTCGCGCACCGCGGCGGCATCGAGGAACAAGAGCGACGAGCGGCCGGTGACGCCGCCGATGGCGAGCACCTCGTCCTGGCTCAGCTGCTTGCGGCCGTTGATCGCGACCGTGGTGATCCGGAAACCGACGGAGTTGGCAAGCGCGTTGCGGGTGTCGCTGAGCGCCGTGGTGAACTCGTCGAGATGGCCGCCCTTGACGACGCCGAAGCCGGCGCTGGCAGCGATCAGCAGCAAGGTCGCAAAAAGACCCGCGCGGCGCGGCACGTAGCGTTCGACAAACAGCGCAAGACGCGACGGGCGCCCGCAGTCGACAGCCGGCTTGGCGCGCGCGCGGCCGAAACCGAGGGACTCGCGCAGCAGCACGACCGCGCCAATGGCGGCGGCCTTCAGGTCAGCTTGGGGCCTCTCGGTATCAGCGAGGCGTCCTGCAGCATCCATTGCACGAGCTCGTCAATCGTTGTGGCTCGCGAATGAGTTCTCGGATGCCGATGGGGTCTGGAAGCGAAATGTCCCCATTCCCCGAAGGGGCGGTCGTCGAAGCGGAAATCCGCAACAGCTCACGCCCCGGCAGCCAAGCGCACATGCGCCGCCAGCGTTAACCTTCGGACTTCCTGGTAAACAAAAGGTAAAGTCGGGGTGGACGGGGCGGAATTTGATCCGTCCTGTGAGGCATTTGCACCAATACTTTAAGGATTTTACCGATTGGGGAGGGCCGGTTCCCGCCCCGTCCGTTTATTTACGGAGATGCCGCTCCGCCAGCACGATCTGGTCCTTAAGAAATTCGGCGAAGTCGATGCCATGGGCCTTGAGCGCCTTGGGGTAAAGCGAGGCCTTGGTCAGGCCCGGCAAGGTGTTGGTCTCCAGATAGACCGGGCCCTTGTCCGAGATGATGAAATCGGTGCGCGAATAGCCGGAACACGACAGCGCCTTGTGCGCGCGCAGCGCGTTGTCCTTGATCGCGGCCGTCACATCGGCAGAGAAGCGGCCCGGACAAATCTCCTGGGTCGACTTCAGGAGATATTTGGCGGTGTAGTCGAAATTGCCCTCGGCCGGAACGATCTCGATCGGCGGCAGCGCGATGACCTCGCCGTTCGACTGCTCGAGCACGGCGCAGGTCCCTTCGACCCCAGCGATACGCGGCTCGATCAGATAGTGCTCGGTCTTCGCGGCATTGCGAACCGCGACCAAATCCTGTTTTGCGTTGACAAAGATCACACCATAGCTCGAACCATCATAGATGGGCTTGGCAACCATCCGGCCATATTCGGCGAATGCCGCGTCGATCTCTTCGAGCGGAATATTTTCGGGCACCTTGACGCCGGCGATGGCGGCAAAGCGCTTGGCCGAGACCTTGTCGAAGGCAAGATGCGAGGACGTCGAATCCGATCCGGTGTAGGGCACGCCGCGCAACTCGCAGGCGGCCTGCAGCTCGCCATTCTCGGCGCGGCCGCCATGCAGGCCCAGCACCAGCACGCGATCGTCGGCCTGGGCGATCCAGCGCCTGCTCGATCGTGGCGCCGACCTTGCGGCCATCAGGCACAAAGTCGACCTCGAAAGGACGCGCATGCCCGGTCAGGGTTTTGGCATCGGTTTCGTGGACGCTGTCGTCGGGGGCCCAGAACCAGAGATCGGCCTCCGGCAGCGCCTCAGCCAACGCCTGCGCGCTCGCGACCGACACCAGCCGCTCCTTGTTGGTCCCGCCGAATAAGATTGTGACCCGCATTATTTTTTCTCGATGCCAATCCGCTTGATTTCCCAATGTAGCTCGATTCCCGAACTTTGTTTGACCCGTTCGCGCACGGTCTCGCCCAGCATTTCGATGTCGTGGGCGGTGGCATTGCCGGTATTGATCAGGAAGTTGCAGTGCATGTCCGAGACCTGCGCGCCGCCGAGGCGCAAGCCTCGGCAGCCGGCGGCGTCAATCAGCTTCCAGGCACTGTTGCCCGGCGGATTCTGGAAGGTCGAGCCACCCGTCTTTTCTCGGATCGGCTGCGCGAACTCGCGATGGGTCTGCACCTCGTTCATGCGCGCGCGGATCACCTCCGGCGCGGCCGGCGTGCCCCGGAAGCGTGCCGAGGTAAAGATGACGGAGGGATCGACGCCGCAATTGCGATAGACGAATTTCATGTCGGCGTTGGAGAAAGTATGGACGTTGCCGTTGCGGTCGATGCCGGTGGCGTCAAGCAGCACGTCCTTGGTCTCGGCGCCGTTGGCGCCGGCATTCATGCGCAGCGCGCCGCCGATGGTGCCGGGAATGCCGAAATAGAATTCGAGTCCGGCGACATCAGCGGCCGCCGCGGTCTCCGCCACGCGTTTGTCGAGCGCCGCAGCCCCCGCGGTGACGACATCGCCGTCAACGCTGGTTTCGCCAAAGGCGCGCGGGCTGAGGCGGATGACGACACCGAACATGCCGCGGTCGCGTACGATCAGGTTGGAGCCGACGCCGACGACATAGACCGGCAGATTCTCGGGCAGGTTTTTCAGGAAGTAAGCGAGATCGTTTTCATCCGCCGGCGTGAACAGCACTTGCGCCGGACCGCCGACGCGAAACCAGGTCAATTCCGCAAGCCGCTGGTTGGCCAGCAGCCGCCCGCGCAGCTCCGGCATCGCGGACTTCAGCTCACCCGTGATGTCGGGAAAGGCCACCCTCACCCCAGCGCCTTCAATTCGGCGGGCAGCGCGTAGGCCCATTGCGTGATGCTGCCGGCGCCGAGACAGACGACGAGATCGCCTTTGTCGGCGAGGCCTTTGACGATGCCGGCAAGATCCGATGATTTTTGCAGCGGGATCACCTCGCGATTACCATGTGCGCGCAAGCCCGTGACGAAATGATCGCGATCGACGCCTGCGATCGGCGCCTCGCCGGCCGGATAGACATCGGCGACCACCACCGCGTCGGCATCGTCAAAGCAGCTACAGAATTCCTCGAACAGCGATTGCAGCCGGGTATAGCGATGCGGCTGCACCACCGCGATGATCTTGCCGTTAGAGGATTCTCGCGCAGCTTTCAGCACTGCAGCTATCTCGACGGGATGATGGCCGTAATCGTCGATCACGGTGACGCCGTTGACCTCGCCGGTGCGGGTGAAGCGCCGCTTGACACCGCCGAAGCCGGCGAGCGCCTTGCGGATCGCATCGTCCGACACGCCGAGCTCATGTGCGACCGCAATCGCCGCAGTGGCGTTCGACGCATTGTGCCGTCCCGGCATCGGCAGGGTGATGTCGCTGATCTCGTGCATGACCCCGGTCTTGCGATCGCGGATCGCGACGTTGAACTTCGAGCCGCCGCCCATCGGGGCGAGATCGACGAGGCGTGCATCGGCCTCTGGGTTGACGCCATAGGTGATGATGCGGCGGTCCTCGATCTCCCCGGCGAGCGACTGCACCACGGGATGATCGGTGCACATCACGGCGAAGCCATAGAACGGCACGTTCTCGACGAAATCGCGGAAGGCATCCTGGATCGCCTCGAACGTCTTGAAGTGATCGAGATGCTCAGGGTCGATATTGGTGACAATGACGACGTCGGCCGGCAGCTTCAGGAAAGTACCATCGCTCTCGTCGGCTTCGACCACCATCCAGTCTCCGGCGCCGAGGCGCGCATTGGAGCCATAGGCATTGATGATGCCGCCGTTGATCACGGTTGGATCGAGCCCGCCGGCATCGAGCAGCGTTGCCACCATCGTCGTGGTGGTGGTCTTGCCATGGGTGCCGGCAATGGCAACGCAACTCTTCAGCCGCATCAGCTCGGCCAGCATCTCGGCACGGCGCACCACCGGAATGCGTTGCTCGCGCGCCGCCACCAGCTCGGGATTGTCGCGCTTGATCGCGGTCGACACCACGACCACGTCGGCGCCGTCGACATTCTCCGCCTTGTGGCCGACCGTGACCTTGACGGCTTTCGCGCGCAGGCGCGCGACATTTCCGCCGTCGGAGGCGTCCGAGCCCTGCACGGTGTAACCCAGGTTGACCAACACCTCGGCGATGCCGCTCATGCCGATGCCGCCGATCCCGACAAAATGGATGGGTCCGATATCGCGCGGCAGTCTCATACAGTCCTCGGTGTCATCGTCCGCGAATGCGGACGGTCCAGTATTCGGCGCGGCCCGTGTATCACATCAGCAGTGCGGCGTACTGGATGCCCCGCTTCCGCGGGGCATGACAAGGGGTTTTTGCGGCTATATTCCGGCCACTTTCACCACGAGATCGGCGAGCCGCTCGGCGGCATCGAGCCGGCCGGCGCCGCGTGCGGCCGACGCCATCGTGGCAAGGCGCGAGGGCTCGGCGGCGAGCGCGGAGATTTCCGTGGCGAGGCGATCGGGGGTGAACTCGGCCTGCGCGATCCGCAAGCCGCCGCCGGCCTGCGACAGCACGCCGGCATTGGCGAACTGGTCCTGGTCGATCGAACCCGGCAGCGGCACCAGGATCGAAGGCCGGCCGATCGCGGCAAGCTCGGCCACGGTGCCGGCGCCGGAGCGCGAGATCACCAGATGGTTGGAGGCGAGCCGCGCCGGCAAATCCGTGAAGAACGGCGCAAGCTCGCACCTGATCTTGAGGCGATCATAGACCGCGCGTACCCGCGCCATGTCCTCGTCGCGCACCTGCTGGGTCAACACCAGCCGGCTCCAGAGCGACGGCTCCAGCTTTTCGATCGCTGACGGCACGATGTCGCTCATGATGCGCGCGCCCTGGCTGCCGCCGACGATCAGCAGGCGAAAAGGTCCGGTCACTTCCGGCGGCATGTAGCTTGTGGCCGCCGCCGCAAGTACCGCAGGACGCATTGGGGTCCCCACGGTGGTGGTCTTGCCCGACAGCGCCGGATCGCGGTCGAGCACGCCGGGCAGCGAGGTCGCAATCGCGCGCACGTGACGCGACAGGAAACGGTTGGCGCGGCCGAGCACCGCGTTGGCGTCGTGGATGATGCCGGGCACGCCTGCAAAGCGCGCGGCGATCAGCGGCGGCAAGGTCGGGTAACCGCCGAAGCCGATCACGGCGACCGGCTTCTCGCGGCGGATCAGGTTGAATGCGCCGAACGTGCCCATCGCCAGCGTGAACGTCGCGTAGGCAAGTTGCAGCGGATTGCGCCCGCGCGCGGTCTCGCTCGCTACCACGTCGATCATGTCGCGCGTAAAAAGACCGCTGTAGCGCAGCGCGCGATCGTCGGTGACGAGGCGGACGCGATAGCCGCGCTTGATCAGCTCGACACCCAGCGCTTCGGCGGGAAACAGATGGCCGCCGGTGCCACCCGCAGCCAGCAGAATGAGAGGCTTTGTGTCCATGAAAAGCGTATTTACAGGGAAAACATCGTCATTGCGAGGAGCGAAGCGACGAAGCAATCCAGCGTTGGGAAAGATTCTGGATTGCTTCGCTTCGCTCGCAATGACGAAAAATACTCTACGCGTAGCTGTTTGCCGCGCTCATGCCACTCGCGATCTCGATTTCGGTCTTGGGCCGCAGGCGCGTCAGCGCCAGCAGCATACCGACGCCATAGGCGAGCGAGACGATCGAGGAGCCGCCATACGAGATGAAGGGCAACGTCATGCCCTTGGCGGGGATCAATTGCAGATTGACCGACATGTTGATCGCGGCCTGCACGCCGAACATGATCGCCAGGCCGGAAGCGGCGAAGCGCGCGAACATGTCTTCGGTTCGATAAGCGCGGGTCAGTGCGCGGATCACGATGAAGGCGAACAGCGCG
The DNA here is from genome assembly GCA_963821965.1 of uncultured Alphaproteobacteria bacterium. GTDB lineage: Bacteria > Pseudomonadota > Alphaproteobacteria > Rhizobiales > Xanthobacteraceae > Bradyrhizobium. The sequence continues at coordinate 420,195 of CAWGFY010000005.1, read as the reverse complement.
AGCAGCACCAGGCACAGGATGATGCCGAACTCCTCGGCCGCGACCGCGAACACGAAATCGGTGTGGCTGTCGGGCAGGCTGCGCTTGGCGACGCCCTCGCCCGGTCCGAGGCCGAACCAGCCGCCGTTGTAGAAGGCTTCCATCGCGGTATCGACCTGGAAGGTGTCCCCCGAAGCCGGGTTCATGAAGCGCTTGATGCGGCCTGCGACATGCGGCACGAACATGTAGGCGCCGAACAGGCCCGCGGCCGCGGCGCCCGCCAGTCCCGCGACCCAGATCATCCGCATGCCCGCGATGAAGAACAGCGTGCCCCATACCATCAGGATCAGCATGGTCTGGCCGAAGTCGGGCTCCATCACCAGCAGCGTCACCAGCGTCAACAGCAGCCCCAGCGCCATCGACGTCGCCGGCATTTCCGGCCGCCGCGCCGATTCCGCGAACAGCCACGCCGCAACCACGACGAAGGCAGGCTTGGCGGATTCGGAGGCCTGGATGTTGAGACCGAGCAGCGTGATCCAGCGCCGCGAGCCCTTGACCTCGGGGCCGAGCAAGAGCGTCGCCACGATCAGCACCACCGAGACCGCGAACACGATCAGCGCCGTGCGGCGGATCTGCCGCGGCGACATGAAGGAGACGGCCAGCATCACGATGATGGACGGCAGCAGGAACATCACGTGATGGCTGAAGAAATGGAAGGGATCGAGCCCGATGCGCACCGCGACCGGCGGGCTCGCCGCCAGCGACAGCACGATGCCGCTCAGCATCAGCGCAAGGATCGCCCCCAGCATCGGGCGATCGACGGTCCACCACCAGTCCGACAGGGGGTTGCGTTCTTCGCGGGAGAGCATGGGCGGTCCCATTGGGGCAGAGGTCTGTCCCATTGGTCGCCGATGGTGGTTTCCAAGGGGTTAATGAGGCGCTGATGTTTGAACGATTGGCCAGCTATCGTGCCCCGGATGCAGCGCAGCGCCTCTTGGCGGTGCGCTGCTGATCCGGGGCCCATTTTGACCACGCTCGGTCCCGGATCAGCGTTGCGGCATTTCACGCCGCAACGCGTCCGGGACACGAGACCAACTACACCACCGGCTTGACGCCCGGCAGCGCGGTGACGAGGTCGCGGAACCTCGTGCCGCGGATCTCGAAGTTGCGATACTGGTCGAACGACGCGCAGGCCGGCGACAGCAGCACTATCGCGTCGTGCAGGCCGGACGCCTCCGCGTCGCGCGCGGCGCTCGCCACCGCGACCTCGAGCGTCCCGGACATCTCATGCGGCACGCGCTCGCCGAGCGTGCCCGCAAATTCGGCCGCCGCCTCGCCGATCAGGTAGGCCCTGCGGATACGCGGGAAATATTCTGACAGCCCGGTGATACCGCCCGCCTTCGCCTTGCCGCCGGCGATCCAGAAAATATCCGCAAAGGACGACAGCGCATGCGCGGCAGCGTCCGCGTTGGTGCCCTTGGAGTCGTTGACGAACAGCACGTTGCCGCGCTTACCCACCTGCTCCATGCGGTGCGCGAGGCCGGGGAAACTGCGCAAGCCCTGCTGCAACATGTCCTTGCCGACGCCGAGCGCGAGCGCGCAAGCCGAGGCGCAGGCGGCATTCTGCGCATTGTGCAGGCCGCGCAGCGAGCCGATGCCGCCGACCCGCGCGATCTCGCTGCGCGCACCGCCTGACGCTTGCACGATGGTTTCGCGCTCGACATAGATGCCGTTGGCGAGCGGATTCTTCGACCGAGATGCGCACCACGCGCTTGCCGGCGCGTTCGATGCGGTCGGCGGCGTTGCGGCACCAGATGTCGTCGACGCCGATCACGGCCGTGCCCTGCGGCTGCACGCCCGCGACCAATCGCTCCTTGACTGCGGCGTAATGCTCCAGCGTGCCATGGCGGTCGATGTGATCCTTGCTGACGTTGATGAGGATGCCCACAGTGGGATCGAGCGAGGGTGTGAGATCGATCTGGTAGGACGACATCTCGATCACATGGACGCGGCCCATGCGCGGCGGTTCCAGCGACAGGATCGCGGTACCGATATTGCCGCCCATCTGGGTGTCATAGCCCGCGACCTTCATCAGATGCGCGATCAGCGCGGTCGTGGTCGACTTGCCATTGGTGCCGGTGATCGCGACGAACGGCGCGTCGGGTGCGAAGCGCCGCCGCTCGCGGCAGAACAGCTCGATGTCGCCGATCACCTCGACGCCGGCCTCGCGCGCCATCAGCACGCTCCAGTGCGGCACCGGATGTGTCAATGGGGCGCCGGGCGTGAGGATCAGCGCGGCGAAATCTGCCCAGGACACCTTGCGCAGATCGGCGGTGATGAAGCCTGCTTGCGCCGCCTTCGCGACATTGTCGGCGCTGTCGTCGGCGGCGATCACCTCGGCGGCGCCCGCCTTCAGCGCGTGACAGCTCGCAAGACCGGACCCGCCGAGGCCGAGCACCGCAACGGTCTTGCCCACGAAGGAGGTGACGGGGATCATGCTCGCCCGGTCAGCGCAGCTTCAGCGTGGAGAGGCCGGCGAGCGCCAGCATCACCGAGATGATCCAGAAGCGGATCACGATCTGCGGCTCGGTCCAGCCGAGTTGCTCGAAATGATGATGGATCGGCGCCATCCGGAAGATGCGCTTGCCGGTCAGCTTGAAGGAGGCGACCTGCACGATCACCGATACCGCTTCCAGCACGAACAGCCCGCCGATCACCGCGAGCACGATCTCGTGCTTCACCGCGACCGCGATCGAGCCGAGCATGCCGCCGAGCGCAAGCGAACCGGTGTCGCCCATGAAGATCGAAGCGGGAGGAGCATTGAACCACAGAAATCCGAGGCCGGCGCCGAGCACGGCGCCCGTCAGCACCGCGAGCTCGCCGGTGCCCGCGACATAGTTGATCTGCAGATAATCGGCGAACACCGCGTTGCCGGCCAAATAGGCGATCAGGCCAAAGCTTGCGGAGGCAATCATCACAGGCACAATGGCGAGGCCGTCGAGGCCGTCGGTCAGGTTGACCGCATTGCCGGCGCCGACGATGACGAATGCGCCGAAGATCACGAACCACCAGCCGAAATTGATGATGACCTCCTTCAGGAACGGAATCGCAAGCGAAGTGGAGGCCGCGTCGCGGCCGAGCTTGGTCAGCGCGTAGCAGGCGACCAGCGCGATGATGCCCTCCAGCAGCAGGCGGATGCGACCGGCAAACCCCCCGGAGGTCTGCTTGGTCACTTTCAAATAATCGTCATAAAAGCCGACGAAGCCGAAGCCGAGCGTCACAGCCAGCACGATCCAGACATAGGGATTGAGCGGGTTGGCCCAGAGCAAGGTCGACACCACGAGGCCGGACAGGATCATCAGCCCACCCATGGTGGGCGTGCCCTTTTTCGCAATGATGTGCGATTGCGGGCCGTCACTGCGGATCGGCTGGCCCCTGCCCTGGCGCAGGCGCAGATGATCGATGATCCAGGGGCCGAACAGGAACACGAACAGCGCAGCGGTCGCCACCGCACCGCCGGTGCGGAAAGTGATGTAGCGGAAAACGTTGAGGGCCGCGCGGAGCCAGCCGAGGCTGGGCGGAAATGCGGTGGAAAGCTCAATCAACCAGTAGAACATGAAATTTCCGCCCTAGGTCGCGGCTTCGTCCAGCGCCGGCTTGCCGGGAAAGCGCTTTTCCAGCGCGTTCACAATAACTTTCATCTTCGAGCCCAGCGATCCCTTGATCATGATCGCGTCACCCGCGCGCACCGCCGACACCACCTGCGATTCCAGGTCGGCCGAGTTGTCCGCATAGCCGCCTCGTTTACCCGCCGACAGCGCATCCCACAAGTTACGCATCAGCGGGCCGCAACAATAAACCAGATCGACGCCGTTGGCCTTCACCGCTTCCGCGAGGCCGCCATGCAGGGACGGACCGGTGGGACCGAGCTCGCGCATGTCGCCGAGCACCGCGATGCGCCGCCCGCGCGGGCCGATGGCGGCCTGGCCGAGCACGTTGATGGCGGCGGCCATCGAGGCCGGATTGGCGTTGTAGCTCTCGTCGATCAGCGTGGCGTCGCCGCTGCCGAGATCGAGCAAGCGCCGCACACCGCGGCCGGCGGCGGCCTCGACCTGCGACATTGCAAGCGCGGCGAGTGCAAGATCGGCGCCGGCAAGCGCGGCGGCCGTCAGCACCGCGAGCGAGTTCATCGCGATATGGCGGCCGGGCATGCCGACCTTGTAGCTGACGTCATGGCCGAGAATGTTGGCGTGTACGGCGGACGACGTCGCATGCAGCGACAGATCGAGCAGCCTCGCATCGGACTTCGCATCGCTGCCGAAGGAGACGATGCGCGCGACGCCTTGCTTCTCCGCGCTGGCCTTCAGCCGCGCGAATTGCGAATTGTCGCGATTGAGCACCGCGGCGCCGCCAGGTTCGATGCCGGCGAAGATTTCAGCCTTGGCGTCGGCAATCGCCTCGATGCCGGCAAAGAATTCCAGATGTACCGGCTCGACCGTGGTGATGATGGAGATGTGCGGCCGCACCATCTTCACCAGCGGCTCGATCTCCCCGGCATGGTTCATGCCGATCTCGAAGACGGCGAAGCGCGCGCTCGACGGACAGCGCGCCAGCGACAGCGGCACGCCCCAATGATTGTTGAAGGACGCGGCGGACGCATGGGTCTCGCCCTGCGGTGACAGCATGCGGCGCAGCGCCTCCTTGGTCGAGGTCTTGCCGACCGAGCCGGTGACCGCGATCACCTGCCCCTTGAAACGCGCGCGGGAGGCGCGAGCCAGATCGCGCAAGGCGTCGAGCACATCGTCGACGATCAAGAGCGACGCATCGGCAGCGAACTTGTCGCGGTGCGCGCGTTCGACCACGGCAAGCGCCGCGCCGGCCTTCAGCGCGGCGGCGACGAAGTCGTGGCCGTCATGGACGTCGCCCTTGATGGCGAAATAGGCTTCGCCCGGCTGGATGGTGCGGCTGTCGATGGAGAGCCCAATCACGCCGTCCGGCAGCGCGCCGTTGGTCGCGGCGCGTATCGCCTCGCCCATTGCCTGCGATGTCCAGAGCAATATCGGGCTCATGCGACCCTCGGTGCAAGCGCAGCCGCGACCGCCTCGTGATCGCTGAAAGGCAGGGTCTTGTCGCCGACGATCTGCCCGGTCTCATGGCCCTTGCCCGCGATGAGCAGCGCATCGCCCGGCTGCAACTCCTCGATCGCGGCGCGGATGGCGTGGGCGCGATCGCCGATCTCGCACGCACCTTTTGCGGCATCGAGGATCGCGGCGCGGATCGCCTCCGGCTTTTCGCTGCGCGGATTGTCGTCGGTGACGATCACATGATCGGCGTTCTCGCTGGCGATCGCGCCCATCAGGGGGCGTTTGCCGGCGTCGCGGTCGCCGCCCGCGCCGAACACGACGACGAGCTTGCGCTTTGCGTATGGCCGCAGCGCCTGCAGCGCCTTCGCCAGCGCGTCGGGTTTGTGCGCGTAGTCGACAAAGATCGGCGCGCCATTGCGCTCGCCGACGCGTTCGAGCCGCCCCTTGGCGCCTTCGAGATGTTCGAGGCTGGCGAACACTGCCTGTGCGTCGCTGCCGGTCGCGATCGCAAGACCCGCGGACACCAATGCGTTCTCGACCTGGAAGCCGCCGACCAGCGGCAGCCGGACCGATATTGTCTTGCCGTGATGTTCGAGCGTGAGCTTCTGCGCAAAGCCGTCGATGCCGGCTTCGACCAGGCGAATACCCTCCCCTCGCCCGTCGCCCTTGCTACCGATAGTGATCAGCCGCAAGCCCTGCGTTCGCGCCGCTTCGATCACTTGCGCCGAGCAATCATGATCGGCGGAGATCACAGCGCCGCCGCCAGGCGGAACGAGATCGCGAAACAGCCGCAGCTTGGCATTGAGGTAATGCACGACATCGGGATGGTAATCCATGTGGTCGCGCGAGAGATTGGTGAAGCCGCCTGCCGCAACCCGCACGCCGTCGAGCCGATACTGATCGAGCCCGTGCGAAGAGGCTTCAAAGGCGAGATGCGTGACGCCGTCGCGCGCGATCTCGTCGAGCTGCCGATGCAGCGCGATCGGATCGGGCGTGGTCAGCGAGCCATAGACGGTGCGTTTGAGCGATACCAGCCCGATGGTGCCGATGCTTGCCGAGGCGTGCCCGAGCCGCTGCCAGATCTGCCGCGTGAACGCCGCAACCGAAGTCTTGCCGCTGGTGCCGGTGACGGCGGCGATGGTCGCCGGCTGTTTCGGAAAAAATTTAGCCGCAGCCAGCGCCAGCGCGCGGCGCGGATTGGTTGTCGTCACTGATGGCACGGAGAGGCCCGGCGGCGGATGATCCCCGGCGACCGCCACGGCGCCGGACGCAATTGCCGCATCGATGAAGCGCGCGCCGTCTGTCCTGGCGCCGGCAAGCGCGAAGAACAGGTCGCCCGGCTTGACCACGCGACTGTCCATGGCAAGGCCCGAGACGTCGATCGTCCCGGCCTGCTTGTCGATTTTGATCTCGTCGCTGAAGAGGTCGCGAAGCTTCATCATCTTCCGGTCGGACGGACGCTGACACCCAGCCGCCGCGGAAGACTCAAATCAAGAGCGGCAAGTCAGGCTTTACTGCGTTGTCTTCGATGCCGCAAGAATAAGGCGGTCGGACGGCGGCAGGTCGAACCGCGGCTCGATGCCGAGCAGCGGCCCGATGCGGGTGATGACGTTGCCGGCGGTCGGCACCGCGTTCCAGCCCGAGGTGATGAAGCCGTAGGTTTCCTTCAGCGCCTGCGGCTCGTCCAGCATGATCAGGAGCTGGTAGCGCGGCTTGTCCGCCGGGATGATCGCGGTAAAGGCCGTCAGCACGCGCTTCTTGGCGTAGCGGCCGTTGACGACCTTCTCGGCCGTGCCGGTCTTGCCGCCGATATAGTAGCCGTCGACATTGGCCTTGCGCGCGGTGCCGATCTCGGCGTTGAGCCGCATCAGGAACCGCATCTTTTCCGATGTCTCCGGCTTGATCACCCGTTTTGCGATCGCCCTCGCCTCTTCCTCGCGTGCGCTTCAGGAAGGTCGGCGGGATCAGCAGCCCGCCATTCGCCAGCGCGCTGACGCCCATCACCGCCTGCAGCGGCGCCACCGCCATGCCGTGGCCGAAGGCGATGGTGATGGTGTTGAGCTCGCTCCAGTGCTTCGGCACCAGCGGCGCGGCGCTCTCCGGCAATTCGGTGCGCAATCGGTCGAGCTGGCCCATCTTGCGCAGGAAGGCCTTGTGGGCCTCGACGCCCTGCGACAGCGCGATGCGTGCCGCGCCGACGTTGGAGGAGAAGGTGAAGACCTCCCTCATGTTGAGGAAGCGGCCTTTCGGCTCGTCGTCGTGAATCGTGAACTTGCCGTAATGCAGCGGCCCGCGCGCGTCCCACAGCGAGTTGAGATCGTATTTGCCGCTGTCGAGCGCCATCGCCAAGGTGAAGGCCTTGAACGTCGAGCCCATCTCGTAGACGCCGGTGGTCAGGCGGTTGATGCGATCGGGATCGTGCGCTTCCTTCGGATTGTTCGGATCGAAATCCGGCAGCGAGACCATCGCGATGATCTCGCCGGTGTTGACGTTGGTGACGAGACCGGACGCCGCCTTGGCGTGGAATTTCTCCTTCGCCTTGAGCAGCTCGTCGCGCAGCGCGTGCTCGACGCGCAGATCGACCGACAGTTCGATCGGCCGCTGCAGGCGATCGGTGGCGAAGCCGGCGCGATGCAGGTCGGCGAGCCCGTTGCTGTCGAGCCACTTCTCCATGCCGGCGATGCCCTGGTTGTCGATGTTGACGAGGCCGATCAGGTGGGCGACCTCGTTGCCGGTCGGATAGACGCGCTTGTTCTCGCGCAGGAAGCCGATGCCGGGAATGCCGAGCCGGTGGATGTCCTGCTGCTGCTTCGGCGTGATCTCGCGCTTCAGCCAGACGAAGCCCTTGCGCGACGAGCAGGCGGTCGCGCACCTCGCCGACGTCGAGATCGGGCAGCGTCGCCGTCAGCAGCTCGATCGCCTCGTCCTTGTCGATGATGCGGCGTGGCTCGCCGAACAGGCTCGGCGCCTTGACGTCGGTCGCAAGGATCTCGCCGTTGCGGTCGACGATGTCGGGCCGCGCGGTCGCGATCGCATCCTGTGCGGCGGCGCGGCGCGCGCTGTGGCTGTCGGCGCCGATCGCATACATCACCAGCCGGCCGCCGATGACGGCATAGACCGCGGCAAAGGCGAGGATCGCGAAGCCGACGCGGGCGCGCGCCTTGGCGGTGCGGTCGACATTGCGCCCGTAGAGCAGGCTGCGGATCAAGCGCTGCCGCCAGGATCGGCTTCACCGCGCCGGTCATTGCTTGCTCCCCGGCTGCGGCACCGAACCGGTGACGGTGGGCGCATCTGCCCCGGCTTCAGCGTGTCGATCATCGAGCCGATCGGATCGGGATTGCCGGGCTTGGCCAGGCTCGGCGGCCGCTCCGGAAGGTTCTTGAGCGAGTCGTACTGGTTGGCATTGAGCGGCTTCAGCGCCAGATGCCGCTCGACCAAACCTTGCAGCCGCAGCGGCGAGTCGAGCTTGGCCCATTCGGCGCGCAGCACCGCGATCTTGTCGCGCTCCTCGCGGATTTCCGCATGCAGCTTCAGCACGCGCTCGGTGCGCACGGTCGAGTCCATCTTGATGCGGTAGACATAGGCGGCTGCGAACACCAGGGCGCCGATCACGAGGAGATGGATGAGCCGCATGGTCAGCCTCCCCGCATCACGTCGGAGAGTCTTGGCCAGGACGGCACGGCGGCGCCCGCATGCGCCGGCGCATCGGTACGCTCGGCGGCGCGCAGCTTGGCCGAGCGCGCGCGCGGATTGGCGGTGACTTCGTCTTCGCCCGGCGTCGCCGGCTTTCGCGTCAGCAGGCGGAAGCTCGGCGCCGCCTGCTTCACTTCCGGCAGATGCCGTGAGCCGCCGCTGGTCTTGCTGCGCTCATCGAGAAAATTCTTGACGATGCGGTCTTCCAGCGAATGGAACGATACCACCGCGAGACGTCCACCGGGCTTCAGCACGTGCTCGGCTGCTTCGAGTGCGGTCTGCAACTCCTCGAGCTCTTCATTGACGAAGATGCGCAGGCCCTGAAACGTCCGCGTCGCCGGATGGATATCGCCGGGTTTTGTGCGCACCACGCGCGCGACGATGTCGGCCAGCGCACGGGTTGTCGTGATCGGCGCATCCTTGCGCGCGGCAACGATGGCGCGGGCGACACTGCGTGAATGACGCTCCTCGCCGAAGAGATAAATGATGTCGGCAAGCTCGGCCTCGGACGCTTTCGCGATCACGTCTGCGGCGTTCGGACCATGCTGCCCCATCCGCATGTCGAGCGGGCCGTCGAGACGGAAGGAGAAACCGCGGCCGGCCTCGTCGAGCTGCATCGAGGAAACGCCGACATCCATCACCACCCCGTCGACCGCCGCGACGCCTTCGGCTGCACAAATCTCGGCCAGATTGGAAAAGCGATCCTCGACCAGGGTCAGGCGCCCCTCGGAACGGTCGACCAGCTCGAACCCGCCGGCAATGGCGGTGCGGTCGCGGTCGATGCCGATCACCCGGGTACCGCCGACGCCAAGGATGGCGCGACTGTAGCCGCCGGCCCCGAAGGTCGCATCGATGTAGATTCCGCCTGCACGGGCGCCGAGCATCTCGACCGCCTCGCGGGCAAGCACGGGAATATGACGCGGGCCAACCGGGCTCATGCGCTGGCCCTCGCGCGCTGGCGAAAGTCGAGGAAACTGGACGCGAACCAACCCATTGCGCCTCAAATTCCGGCTTTTTCCCTCTCGGACGAGCCTGTGGGCGCGAGCGCCGATCCCACGCGCGCCCGGGGACAAACCCTGGTCTGCGCGTGCAATTTGCTGGGCTGCCATCGGGGTTTCGAACGTGAAAAAGGTGGCCGGCCGCCCCCAAAGCTGGTTCGGCACTTCACCACTCAGTAACGGCCAGCAGCGTTAAGAAAGCGTTGATGGCATTGTTACATTTCGCGCCGACGCGGCCGCCGCGTCGGCGGTTCGGACCCACTGATGCGCGCGGCACACACCCGGGCAAAATTGTGGCAAAGGCGTCCCATGTGATTGCGCGGCGGAGGTCATGAAGGAATAGTGATCGCGCAAATCAGTATTGTTGCTTGCTCGATTGTTTTGAAGTGTCCCATGTCGCTTACCTCCGAAAGACTTGATTCGAAGCGCCACCGCGCGCTCCCGGCACCCCGGGAAAACGCGAACATGAAGACATTCACCCCGGATTCCTCGATCGCCTCCGACGTGATCCCGTCGCCGAATTGCGGCGAGCGGAACAAGGGCCGCGCGCCCGACATGATCCTGCTGCACTACACGGGCATGCCTGACGTCGAAGGCGCGATCGCCCGTCTCTGCACCGCCGGCACCGAAGTGTCCGCCCACTACATCGTGCTGGAGGACGGCCGCATCGTGCAATGCGTGCCCGAGGCCAAGCGCGCCTGGCACGCCGGCGTCTCCTCCTGGGCCGGCGAGGAAGACGTCAATACCTGCTCGATCGGAGTCGAGATCGTCAATCGTGGCCATGACTGGGGCTATCCGGATTTCCCGCTGCGCCAGATCGCGGCCGTGATCGCGCTGTGCCGCGGCATCATGCTCCGCCGCAACGTGCTGTCGCACCGCGTGCTGGCGCATTCCGACGTCGCGCCTGCGCGCAAGAAGGATCCGGGCGAGAAATTCCCGTGGCACTCGCTGGCCAATTCCGGCGTCGGGCATTGGGTGCATCCGGCGCCGATCGTGCGCGGCGACACGCTCAAGCTCGGCATCATCAGCGAGGAAGTCCGCGACCTCCAGCAGGCGCTCGCCAGATACGGCTACGGCGTGCCGCTCACCGGCAAATACGATGGGCCGACCATGGAAGTGGTGACCGCCTTCCAGCGCCACTTCCGCCCGGCGCGTGTCGACGGCATCGCCGATCACTCGACGCTCGCCACGCTTCACGCGCTGCTGTCGAGCTTGCCGGCGGACGCTGTGGTGACGCCACGCGCTAGCGTGTGATGACCTCACCTCGCTCCATCTCGGCCATCCGCCGCGCATAGAGCCGACGCAGCGGCTCGAGCTTGGTCGCAACGGTCGCAGCGAGATAAGCCTCGCGCGCGGATTCGACACGGCCTAGTCGGCGCAACAGATCGGCGCGCACCGCGGGCAACAGGTCGTAGCCGTCGAGCCCGCCGCGCGCCGCCAGCGCATCGATCAGGTCGAGCGCGCGTGCCGGACCATCTACCATCGACACGGCGGCAGCGTGATTGAGCGCGATCACCGGCGATGGCGCAATGCGCAGCAACACTTCATAGAGCCCGGCGATCTGCTTCCAGTCGGTGTCGGCATAATTCGGCGCACGGGCATGGAGTGCGGCGATTGCAGCCTGCACCGCATAGGATTGCGGCGGTCCGGGCTGACGCAGTGCCTCTTCGACCAACGCGAGTCCCTCGGCAATCTGCGACCAATTCCAGAGTGAGCGATCCTGCTCTTCCAGCAGCACGATGTCGCCTGCTGCGGTTTCACGACCGGCGCGGCGCGCATCGTGCAACAGCATCAGCGCGAGCAATCCCTTGATCTCGCCGCGTCCGGGCATCAGCCCATTGATCAGCCGGCAGAGCCTGATTGCTTCGCGCGCAAGGTCGGGCCGCATCAGGTCGTCGCCGCTGGTCGCAACATAGCCTTCGGTGAAAACGAGATAGATCACGGCAAGCACGCCGTTCAGCCGCGGCGCCAGCGCCTCGCGCTCGGGCAGCTCGTAGGGAATGCCGGCCAGACGAATCTTCTGCTTGGCACGGAGCAGCCGCTGCGCCATCGCGTCCTCGCCCGTGAGAAACGCCCGCGCCACTTGCGGCGTGGTCAGCCCGCACACCGTGCGCAAGGTCAGCGCGACCTGGACCTCCGCCGCGAATGACGGATGACAGCAGGTGAAGATCAGCCGCAGCATATCGTCGTCGAACACGGAGGTGTCGAGGCTCTCTTCGGCGCTGGAAGCATTGAGCTCGATCTCGTGCGCGACCTGCTGCTGCCGATCGCGAAAGGCGATCTGCCGGCGCACGCGGTCGATCGCCTTGTTGCGGCCGACATTGACCAGCCATGCCCGCGGATTGTCGGGCGGCGCTTGGCTCGGCCAGCGTTCGAGCGCAACCGCAAAAGCTTCCTGCAGCACGTCCTCGGCGAGATCGAAATCGCCGACGAGGCGGATCAGCGTGGCCAGCGCGCGGCCCGCCTCGTCGCGAAAGATTTTTTCGATCTCGGCCGAGGTCATGCGGTTCGCCGATAAGACGATCGGAACGCGTCAGTCATAGATCATGACCGGCCGAATCTCGATCGAGCCCGTCTTGGCGCCGGGAATGCGCGCGGCAAGGCCGAGCGCCGTGTCGAGATCCTTGGCATCGACGAGGTAATAGCCGCCGAGTTGCTCGCGGGTCTCCGCAAACGGGCCGTCAGTCGTCAGCGTTTTGCCCTCGCGCACCCGCACGGTGGTCGCGGTGGATGTCGGCTGCAAACCGTCGCCGGCCTTGAAATGGCCGCTCTGGATGATGGACTGGGTGTATGCGCCATATTCCGCCGTCATTTGCTTGCGGTCAGCAGCGCCCATTTTGCCGAATTCGGCTTCGTTCCGATAGATCAGCAGCAGATACTGCATGTGTCTCACTCCTTATTGTTCGGCTGGATCGCCGTCACCCTCCAGTCGAAGGGCCAGCGCTCCAAACGACATGTTCAGGATAAATTATTTTGGATCGCAAAGCTGATGCCATCGGGGTTGACCTTGGCCCTTTGAACCCCCATGGCTATGGCGTCAGTCGGCCGGACGGCCGCTCCCGCACCAGCCCAAAGGCCGCGGAAGAGGAAAGTCCGGGCTCCATCGACATGCGGTGCCGGATAACACCCGGCGGGGGCGACCCCAGGGAAAGTGCCACAGAGAACGAACCGCCCTGCGCAGCTCCGAAAGGAGCGAAGCGGGGCAAGGGTGAAAAGGTGCGGTAAGAGCGCACCGCGTTTCCGGCAACGGAGACGGCATGGCAAACCCCACCGGGAGCAAGACCGAATAGGGACGGCAAACGCGGAAGGTTCGCGCAAGCGATAACGCCGCGGGAGCGATGTCAGGCTCGCCGTCCGGGTAGGTTGCTCGAGGCAATGTGCGAACATTGTCCCAGAGGAATGGCCGTCACGTATCGTCGTGCGCAAGTGCGGCGGTGCCCTACAGAACCCGGCTTACAGGCCGGCTGATATGTTCAAAATGAGGGGTTCGGCGAAAAACACGCCGGACCCCTCGCCATTTGTGCAAATCACGCAACGATCTTCTCCAACACCGCCATCAGCGCCTCGGGCGCGGTGACATTCGGCGAGTGGCTGGCATCCATCTCGAAATAGCGCCAGGCGGAATCGTCCTTCAGGCGTTTTGCAAACTGCGCAAACGGGTCGGCGCCGGCCTGCTTGCGAGAGCAGTAAATGTAGCTCCGCGGCAAACTCCTCTCGCCGTGCGTCAGCTCGAGCTTGGTCTCGAAACACTTGAGCGGCATGTGCGCGCGTCGCGCGTTCAGCCATTCGATATCCTCCGGCGGCGTGTCCGGCGGCGTCGGGTTCGGCGGGATACGCCAACCGTCGCCGGCCGCAGCGCCAGAGCGCATCCGCTGTTGCTCGGACGGCGGCAGGAAATCGAACAGTGACTGGCCGTCGCCCGGCACGAAGGCGTCGAGATAGATCACCTGATTGATGAGCTCACTCGCGCGGTCGGCAACGCCGGTCGCAACCATGCCGCCATAGGAGTGTCCGAGCAGCACGATGTCGTCCAGGTCCTCGTATTTGATGACGTTGACGATGTCCGTGATGTGGGTCTCCAGATCGATGCCGGGATTGGCGAGGTGCACGCGATCGCCGAGGCCGGTATAGGTCGGCGCCAGCAGCCGATGACCGGCCGCCTGCATCAGCGGATGCATCTTCTTCCAGCTCCAGCCGCCACCCCAGGCGCCATGGCAAAGCAGGAACGTCCTGTGCTTCGAACTCATCGAATTTTCTTCCCCGAAATCATTCCATCACCTCATCGGCGCGCGCCAGAATCGTCGCCGGCACGACGATATCGAGCGCCTTGGCGCTTTTGAGGTTGACGATCATCTCGAATTTGGTCGGCTGCTGTACCGGCATGTCGGCCGGCTTCTCGCCCTTCAAAATCCGATCGACATATTCCGCGGACTGGCGAAACAGGCTCGGGAGATTTGCGCCATAGGAAAGCAGGCCGCCTTCCTCGGCAAAGGAGCGCAGCGACGCCACGATCGGAAATTTGAGAGCCGTCGCTAACTCGACGATGCGCTTGCGGTGCGCATTGGTGAGAGGATCCGGTGAAAGGACCAATGCACCATGCGGCTCCCGGCCGAACTCGGCGATCGCACTTTCGATATCGGCAAGGCCGGCAACCGGCTTGTCCAGGAACTCCAGCGAGAAGCCTTTGGCCGCAACCTGCGCCGATTCCCGCGTGACCTTGGATCCCGGATTACCCGGGTTGTAGATGAACATGATTCGCTTCACGGCGGGAGCGACTTCGTGGAGCAGATCGACCCATTTGGCGCCGAGCGTTGCCTCGAGGTTCGTCAAGCCGGTGAGGTTGCCACCGGGATGCGCAAGGCTTGCCACGAAACCTTGCGCGACCGGCTCGCTCACACTGATGAACACGATCGGCGTGGTCCCAGCAATCTTCTGGATCGCGCGCAGCCCGGTGCTGCTGTTCACGGCGATCACGTCGGGCGCAAGCTGTTGCAACTGGCCAGTCACCAGACGCGTCCAGTCCGCATCGAACACGCCCCAGAGAAAATCGATCGCAATGGTCTTGCCGAGGACCCAGCCTTTGCTCTCGAGTCCCTCGCGGAACGCGCGAGCGCGGGCTTGCCCCTCCGGATCCTTCTCGGCATAGAGCATCAGCACGGCGACCCGCCGCAGGCGGGATGGCTGCTGCGCGCGCAAGGACGGCAAACCCGGCGCCAGCGCGGATATGCTAAGCAAGCCAAAGACGAATTGGCGCCGCCTCATGCTCCTCCCCCGCACGTTGATAAGTATTCTACCCGATGAGCCGGCCTTGTCCCGTCCAATGTCACGAATTTCTTTCACCGCCGGTCGGGAATAGCGATGGGCACGATCGGCTACGTCCTGCTGTTCGTCGGCGCGCTCGCCGGAGGCTTCGTGTCGGGCCTCGCCGGTTTCGGCACTGCGCTGATGGCGCTCGGCATCTGGCTCTACATACTGCCGCCTTCGGCCGCGGTGCCGCTGGTCTTGATCTGCTCGGTGGTGGCGCAGAGCGCGACCTTGCCGTCGATGTGGAAGAGCTTCGATCTCACGCTGGTCTGGCCGTTCCTGATCGGCGGGCTCTTGGGCGTGCCGATCGGCACGATGCTGGTCGCGCATGCCGATCCCAACATCTTCAAGCTGACTGTCGGCATCCTGCTGCTGGTGTTTCCGACGGCGCTGTATTTCAGCGCGCCGATGGCGTTCGAGTTCGGCGGCAAGATCGCCGACGGGATCGTCGGCATCATCGGCGGCATTCTCGGCGGGCTTGCCGGCCTGTCCGGTCCGCCGCCGATCCTGTGGGCGAGCGTCCGCGGCTGGGGCAAGGACGAGCGTCGCGGCGTGTTCCAGACCTTCAACTGGACGGTGCTCTTCGTCGCGCTGTGCCTGCAGGCGGCAAGCGGCCTGGTCGGGCGCGAGGTGATCTGGCTTGCGGGGCTTGCCTTCCCGGGGACCGTTCTCGGCAGCTGGATCGGCGCGCGGCTCTATCACGCGCTGAGCGACCGCAATTTCCGCGACGTGGTGCTCGGCATGCTGTTCCTGTCCGGCGCGATCCTCGTGTGGAATAGCCTGCATTATTGAGCTTCGTCTGCACCCCGCCGCGGCAGCACCATGCCGGCGGCGATGCCGACGCCGAGCACATAGATCCAGCCCTCGGTAAAATCGAACAGATGCGAGTTGATCAGCGACGACAGCATGTTCTGCACGACCACGAGCAGCCCGACCCAGGCGACGAGGCCTTCTCCGCGAAACAGCAGCAAATGAACGAGCCACATCGCCCATAGCAGCGCGACCCCGATGAGGCCCCACTGTATCGCGACGTTCAGCGTCTGGTTATGCGGATCGCTCACCACCATCGCGCGAGCGCCCTTCTCGCCGACGGCAGCCTGCTCGAACAGCGCACGCGTCGAGCCGGTGCCGTGTCCGATCACGGGCGCCTCGCCAAGAAAGCGCAGCGATTTGCCCCAGTAGATCAGCCGTGAGCCGATGCCGGTCTCGTTGTTCTGCTTTTCCGTGTAGCCGTAGTCGGTGAAGAACTTGCCGAACGTCTCCCTCATTTGATGCGACGTGGACCAGGCGACAGCGGCCAGCAGCACGAAGCCGCATAACAGCGTCAGCGCCACCCGCCAGCGCAGATGCATCAACGCAAACACCGCAAGCATGACCGGCATCGTCACCAGCGCCGTGCGCGATGTGATGACGAACAGGAGATTGACAACGAGCCATAGCCCGAGCGCGGCAAACCCCAGCGCCTTGCGCCTCCGTCCCTCCTGCCACGCGATCACCGCGGGATAAGCCAGCGCGAGGGCGCACAGCGAAAACTCCTGGCCCTGGTCGATGTAGTTCCGGACGAAGATGCCGCTGGTCGGATTGAACGGACCGCGCGAGAAATACAGCTTGGCCGACAGCAGCGGATCCAGCGCAACGAGGCAGGACACCAGCGAAAGCGCCGCGCAGGAGATCAGGAAGGCGGCGAACACCATCATCCCGCCCGGCGAGCGGGCGAAGTGATAGATCAGCAAAGGCAGCACCAGAAATTTGGCAACCTGGCCCAATTGATGCAGCTGCTCATACCACGGCGCATGCGACCAGAGCATTCCGAGCAGCACCAGCACGACAAAGGCGAACGGCAGCGCGCTCGCAGGCCGCCTGAGCGAAGCCAGCAACGCGTGGCGATCGATCGTCGGCAGCAATGCCAGGACCCACACCGCGGCGGCGATTGCGACCCCGGTCGTGCTCCACGGCAGCAGCACCGCGATCGGAACCGCAAGCCGGTCGACGTTCCTGATCCGGCCCTCCGGATTGAGGCCGTCGGACCAGATTCTCGAGAACAAGGAGTCAGCGGGCTCCTTTCGAACGGATTCGGTCATCTCGGACTTTGAACGCTGGTCATACAGCGAGAATAGCAGGTCGCGGTTGGCTCAAACAATGATGCCGTCTTTTTCGGGCATGATCCTTTCGGAAAACCGCTTCACATTTTGCGCTAACGCGGCCCTGCGGGTCGGACCATGTCTAGTGCGCATCGCCCTCGGCCGGGCCGAGATTCGGCTTGTCGAGCAACAGGACCATCGCGACAAGGGCCAGATAAAACACCGAGATCATGAAAAACACGTCGCCGAAGCCCATGACCAGGGCCTGCCGGTGCACGATTTGCGACAGCTGCTTCATCGCCATCAGCGCGGCATCGCCCATGCCCTGCATACGCTGGGTAAAATTGTTCAAGGTCTCGACCGCCATGGAATTGGCCCAGGTGACGCGGTCCTGCAGGCGGGCGATGTGCAGGTCGGTGCGCTCGTTGAGCACCTCGTTGATGAGGGCAAGCCCGACCGCGCCGCCGAGATTGCGCATCAGGTTGAACAGGCCGGAGGCGTTCTTGACCCGCTCGGACGCCAGCGTTCCGAGCGCAATGTTGTTGGTCGGCACCATCACGCACATCATGCCGATGCCGCGCAGGATCTGCGGCAGCAGCAATTCGTAGAAATCGTAGTCCCGCGTGATCCAGGTCATCTGGTACGTTCCCGCCGCGAAGATGATGAGACCGAAGATGATGATGTGGCGCAGGTCGAAACGCTGCATCAGACGGCCGATGATCGGCGCCATCAGGAACTGGGTGGCGCCGGAGACGAACATGGTCTCCCCGATCATCATCGCGCTGTAGCCGCGCACCTCGGCAAGATAGCGCGGATAGACATAGGTCAGGCCGTAAAGGCCGATGCCGGAGCACAGCTGCAGCAGGCAGCCGACCGCGAAATTGCGGTCGCTGAAGGTGCGCAAATCCACGATCGGCACCTTCGCGGTGAAGACGCGCCAGAAGAAGGCAATCGCAGACAGGAAGGAGACCGTGGCACAGATCGCGACCGAGGTGTCCTGCAGCCACTCATATTGCGGTCCCTCCTCCAGCACATATTCCAGCGTACCGAGGAAGCCCGCCATGAAGATCAGGCCCCACCAGTCGAAACGCTGCAGCAGGGCGTAGTTCGGCTGGTCGAAATCGACCAGCGCCAGCACGCCGACGGTGATGATGATGCCGGGAATGACGTTGATGAAGAACAGCCAGTGCCAGGACATCAGGTCGGTGATCAGGCCGCCGACGGTGGGACCGATGGTCGGCGCGAGCGTCGCGACGAGGCCGATGATCGGACCGACGATGTAGAATTTCGAGCGCGGAAACACGGTGTAGGCGGACGCGAACACGGTCGGAATCATGCCCGCACCGAGAAAGCCCTGGATCGCGCGCCACAGGATCATCTCCTCGCTCGAGGAGGCGAATCCGCAAAGCAGGCTCGCGAAGGTGAAGCCGGAGGCCGAGATCGCAAACAAGAGCCGCGTGCCGAGCGCGCGCGACAGGAAGCCGGACAGCGGGATCGCGATCACTTCGGCGATCAGATAGGCGGTCTGCACCCACGACACTTCGGTCGAGCTCGCCGACAGGCCGGCCTGGATGTCGGACAGCGAGGCCGAGACGATCTGGATGTCCAGGATCGACATGAACATCCCGAACACCATGATGATGAAGGCCACCACCCGCCTCGGCTCGATCCGGTCGGAATCGACCGGCGCGGCGGCTGTCATCGCGGGATTGGCTGTGGTGGCGTTGGCCATGTCTGGTTCGGTCTAGTGCAACGAGTGCGGCGTGCCCCCTCTCCCCGTTCTTACGGGGAGAGGGTTGGGGTGAGGGGCATTCGTCAGTGAGCACAGTGCGCGGAGACGCCCCCTCACCCGGATTGCTCTGGCGCGCAAGTGCGCTGCCGAGCAATCCGACCTCTCCCCGCACGCGGGGAGAGGTGAACGCGAGTCGTGGAGGGACAGGCGATTCAACTTCCGATCCGATCTCAGAGCTATTGCGGCCGCACCGTCGCGGCCGCGTCGAGATCTGACTCGCTGTCGGCGTCCTCGGCGCCCTTGTTGGTGTCGACGGTGGCGTAGACCGACATGCCGGCGCGGAGCAGGTTCTGCCGCGCGACGTCCTTTGGCACGCGAATACGCACCGGCAGCCGCTGCACGATCTTTGTGAAATTGCCGGTGGCATTGTCGGGCGGCAGCAGCGTGAACACCGATCCGGCCGCGGGCGAGATGCTGTCGACCGTGCCCTTGAACTTGCGGAAGCCATAGGCGTCGACCTTGATGGTGACGGGCTGGCCGGGCCGGATGCGCTTGAGCTGCGTTTCCTTGTAGTTCGCATCGATATAGACGTCATCGAGCGGCACGACATTGCCGAGCCGCTGGCCGACCGCGACGAAGTCGCCGGTGTTGACCAGGCGATTGGAGAACATGCCGTCGACCGGCGTGCGCACCGAGGCGAAATCGAGATCGCGCTCGGCCTTGGCGAGCGTGGTCTTCAGCTCGGCCAGCTGCGCTTCGGCTTCCGCCTGCTGCGCGCGCGTGACATCGACATTGCTCGTTGCGGTGTCATAGGCCGCCTGCGCCGCCTTGACGCCGGCAATCCCCTGGTCACGCGCGGCTTCGGACTGCTCGAAGGTGGCGTGCGAGGCAAAGCCCTTGGTGCTCAGCGATTGCTGGCGGTCGTAATCGAGGCCGGCGCGCTTCAATCCGGCCTCGGCCGACGCGAGATTCGCCTGCGCCTGCTCGACCGCGCTTTGGGCGGCGGCAACCTGGCGGCCGAAACGCTCGATGGTCGCCTGCTGGGTTGCGATCCTGGTTCGCGCCGCGTCGACCGCAATTCGGTAATCGCCATCGTCGATCCGGAAGATCACGTCGCCGGCATGCACCAGCGCGTTGTCGCGCGGCAGGATCGCGGCGATGTGGCCGGCAACGCGTGCGCCGAGCATGGTGTTGTTGGCGCGGACATAGGCGTCGTCGGTGGAGACGTAGAAGCGGCCGATCAGCGCGTAGTAGACGGCGTAGGAAGCACCCGCCAACGCCAGCAGCGCCAGGAAGCCGATGAAGATGAAACGCTTCCGCCCCGGCTTTGCGGCAGCGGTTTGCGGCGCGGTGGCGACCGGCGGAGACGCGGGCGCAGGTTTCTCGACCGCAGGCGCTTCGCCGGGATGGCGCCGGGTTTCTTCCGCCAGGTGGGAACGAAGCTGATCGGCCAGCACTGCCGTTGCCTCGACCGAACCCTCGCCGTCGGCCTGGTCAGGCTCGGAACGGACGATACGCGCGGCCTGGTCTCTCGAAGCCATTGAGGCCTCCCCACTCAAATTGACGCGACACGGGAGGCGCCGGTGTCGGCCCATCCCGTATCGCTTGCCCCAAAGGTACCATTGACCGAACGGTTCGGTCAAGATATACTCATCTCCATGCTAGACTACCGGTCCCCCACGGTCCCTTTCCGGTTCTGAATTCTTTCGCGAGACCCTAAACCAATGGTTGCAGCAGATTCCAGTTCGCTCCGGATCGTCGCCGAGGAAGATACCTCGAAGCGCCGGCAGATCCTGGATGGCGCCCGTAAGGTCTTCATGGATCTGGGGTTTGACGGCGCCAGCATGGGCGAGATCGCCCGCTCGGCCGGGGTTTCCAAGGGCACGCTTTACGTCTATTTCGCCGACAAGAACCGCCTGTTCGAGGCCATCGTCGAGGAGACCGCGCTCGAGCAAGGCGAGATCGCTTTCGACTCCGGTCCGGCGGGCGATGCCACGACCACGTTGCGGGAATTCGGCTCGGCCTATATCGCGATGATCTGCCGGCCGGACGGCGGGTCGGCGATCCGCACGGTGATGGCGATCGCCGAACGCATGCCCGATGTCGGCCGCCGCTATTACGAGCGCGTGCTGCAAAAAACCATCAATCGCCTCGCAGGTCATCTCGGGGTTCATGAAAAGGCGGGCGAGCTTGTGATCGACGATCGCGAACTTGCGGCCTCGCAATTCCTGCTGATGTGCCAGGCCTCGCTGTTCCTTCCCTTCATCTTCCAGGCAGCGCCGCCGCCCTCGCCCACGCGCATCGCCGAGGTGATCGACAGCGCGGTGCGGATGTTCCTGGCGGCGTATGGGAAGACGTAGCGCGCATATGCGCGCGCGTTAGTCCGATTCAGTTTTCAAACAGCTATTTCCGGCCTCATGGTTCGAGACGCCGCGCGTGCTGCTCGCGACGGCCTCGCCTTCGCTCGGTCTGCTCGGGCGCGGCTCCTCACCATGAGGGTCAAGAGCGCGTCACTGGGCAAAGCGACTCTCATCCGCGCTTTCTCCAACGCACAATATGCAAGCGTGCCCACCTTCCATAGGTGCTCATGATGGTGGGCACGGCTCACGCGACAACGCTACGCGTTGCGCGGGGCGCCTTTGCCCACCCTTGCTACGATTCCTGCTCCCCATCCCCCATCACACGGCGCGCGAAAATCAGTTTCGCGGGCTGCGTCTCCAGCAGCTCGGCATCGGCCACTGCCTGATGCGCGACTTCGAGGGTCCGGCAAATCAGCACGGCCTCCTGCTCGGTGCCGACGATGAAGCGGTGATCGCGCTCGGTGATGCGATAAATGACCATGTGCCGTGTCCTGGTTGAGCGGGCAGGCAACCTGACCGGAACTCCGTTGTTCCTGAGGACTGTGGCGCTCTCGGGCCCGCAAGCGTGAACACGGCGAACGGGGTGAGCAGAGTCTTAATGCGATCGCACAGCGCGCCGAAGTTGCCAAAGCAACCAACGAGAACCGTGAGGTGAAACGCGTATTTGCCCGCGACTGCTGCCTTCCCGCCGCGACTTCTCCACAGAGCCGAAGCCGTTGTGTGGCGGAACGTGCTCGCCGCACTAATGCTAGTGCCCACTTTCCGAAGTCCGCGCTCCATCGCCGCAACACCTTTTCGCGGACTTCGGAAAGTTATGGGCACTAGAATCTATGGTTCTAGTGCCGCTTTCGATCTGAAGTCCCTGAACCCGATTTTGCCGCGAGTGAGTCAGGACTTCAGATCGGCGGCACTAGTGGCGTTGCGTTCGCCGTCGCGCAGGATTTTAATCGCGGCCCATGGGCTCCAGGTCGCGGCATTCTCTCTTCCATGGGCGGCTGATCGGCGCAAAAATCCGTGCCGCGAGCGCGCGTGAGGCGGCGGCCGCGGCGATCCGCGCCGCCGACCGCGCCGAGGCGGAAGCCTGGTCGATCCGGATGGAAGGTTATGGTGGGCCGGCTCAGCCTTCGCCGAGCATCGGACAATGCCTCAATGGCGGGCTTGGCTGGCTCGAAGTCGAATGCAACCGCTGCAAGACGCGCGCGAGCCTGCCGCTGGATGCGATCCGCCGCCCGCGCGACACGCCGCTGTGGAAGCTGGAAGCGTCACTGAAATGCCGCGCCTGCCGCAAGGGGCGTTACGCACCGCCGGTGCACATGATCAAGCTGACCGAGAAACGCGAGATCACGCCTTATCTGTGGGTGCATCCAGATGAGGAGAGGTAGCGACTTCGTCTCGCTTTGCCAACGTTGGGCGTTGGCGCGCACTCACGCGTTCCTTCGCACGCTCTGTGACGGCGTCGTATATGCCGTCTTCCTTCAGGAAGTGGTCGAAGGACGAGCCAATCCCGCCGTTCATATGAATGCCCTTTGACCCAGCGACCGTCAGCGCGAACCGGCCGCCGATTTTTCGTCCTGCGTCTTGTCTTTTACCTGCTCGCGCGCAAGCCGCAGCGCCTTCAGCCGCTCCTTGTTGGCGTAGAATTTCTTTTGCGCGGCCTCATGCTCGCGCATGGCCTGCTCGGCGTCGGCCCGGCGCTGGGCGTCGCGCTCCTTGCGCTGTTCAGGCGTGAGCGGCTTGGAGGGGCGAACGGAAAAATCTTCTGTCATGGGTACATAACGCGTGCGGCGCAAAAAAGTTCCATAGAGTTCCGCCGGCTACGTCATTGAGAAGAAAGGCGTTCAGGCCGTCTTTTCCTTGCGCATCCGCAAGCCGGTGCGGCAGAGATGGCCGAACCAGATCAGCAGCGCCGTCGACAGCAGGAACAAGGTGATGGCGTGAAGCTCGGCGCGCGTCAGCGCACTGAATTCGAACACCGGCGGGATGAAGGCCCACCATACGATGACGACGGAAGACACCGTGCTGAATGCTGCGGCCGGTACACCGGCGAGCAGCGCGGTGAGGAGGATCGCCGGAAGGAATGTCGCGAAATAGAGCGATATGCCGAGTTCGGCCAGCACCACACGCAGCGCCACGGCCACAGCGAGAGCTGCCATCGCGATCACCAACGCTGCGAGCGACCAAGGCTTCAGTCGCAGCCAATACTCAGGTTTTGCCACTTTTTCCCTCAACGAGTGCCCGAGGGTTGAACTAATAGCGTATTGACCGGCGCGGGCAAGCCCTCGGGAACCGAGTCAAAGCCGGTTTTTTACGGTATGGCTTCGGCTACCCGATCCCACCCGAACGACCGCATTGCACAACCCACCGACCGACGCCCTCGCCTGGGCCATCATCTTCCTTGCCACGCTGGGCGTGATCGCACGCCCGTTTCACTGGCCGGAGGCGATCTGGGCGGTGGCGGGCGCGGCGCTGCTGGTCCTGCTACGGCTGTTGCGGGTCGACGACGCGCTCAACGGCATGCGCAAGGGCGTCGACGTCTACCTGTTCCTGACCGGCATGATGCTGATTGCGGAGCTGGCGCGGCGCGAAGGTTTTTTCGACTGGCTGGCGGCGCTCGCGGTCGAGCATGCGCACGGCTCGCCGCAGCGGCTGTTCCTGCTGGTCTATGGCGTCGGCACGCTGGTGACCGCGTTTCTCTCCAACGACGCCACTGCGATCGTGCTCACGCCTGCGGTCTATGCCGCGACCCGCGCCGCGGGCGCCACGCCCCTGCCCTACCTGTTCGTCTGCGCTTTCATTGCCAACGCGGCGAGCTTCGTGCTGCCGATCTCCAATCCCGCCAATCTCGTGGTCTATGGCGCGCGCATGCCACACCTCGGCGACTGGCTGCGGCAATTCGCGTTGCCGTCAGCGGCGTCCGTCGTCGTCACCTACATCGTGCTGCGCGTGGCGCTGCGCCGCGCGCTGAGCGAGGAGCATCTCGAGCGCAAGGTGCCGCGTCCGGTGTTGAGTTTTGGCGGCAAGCTCACCGCATGGGGCATCGTTGCGATCGGCGTCGTGCTGGTGTGGGCGTCGGCGCTGGATGTGCCGCTGGGACTGCCGACATTTTTGTGCGGCGTCATCACCGCGGCCGCGGTGCTGACGCTGGCGCGGCAATCGCCGTGGCCGCTTGTGAAGGACATCGCTTGGGGCGTGCTGCCGCTGGTCGCGGGCCTGTTCGTGATGGTGGAGGCGCTGGTCAAGACCGGCGTGATCGCAAACTTAAGCGCGCTGCTGCACCAGGCGGTCGCGCAATCGCCAACCAAGGCGATGTGGCTGGTCGGGATTGCGACCGCGATCGCGGACAATATCGCGAACAATTTGCCCGTCGGATTGCTTGCCGGCTCGGTTGCCGCCAGCGATCACCTGCCGCAGCAGGTCACGGCGGCGATTCTGATCGGTGTCGATCTCGGACCGAATTTGTCGGTGACGGGTTCGCTCGCAACCATCCTCTGGCTGGTCGCGCTGCGCCGCGAGGAGATTCATGTCAGCGCGTGGCGGTTTTTGAAGTTGGGATGGATCGTGATGATCCCGGCGCTGATCCTCGCGCTGGCGGCGCTGATGATTTGATGCGGACGGTATGGTCCCTCCACTGAAAGCGGGAGAATTGGGGCGGGTGGGGTCGCTTCTAAAAACGGGATACGCGTGGCGCGGCGAGTTCCGCTTTACTCTCGAAGGCGGACATCCGGGCTAGCTTCAGTAAGTCTGCTTTGTGGCCATGATCAACTCATGCACCGCAGCAAATGGCCGACCTCATTCGATCACCTCGTCTGCGCGGCCGAGCAATGACTGCGGAAACGTGATGCCGATCGCCTTCGCTGTCTTGAGGTTGATCACCAACTCGGTATTCGAGGATTGCTGTACTGGCAGGTCAGCCGCTTTTTCTCCCTTGAGGATGCGGCCGGTGTAGGCGCCCGCAAGCCGATAGGCGTCCGTAACGCTGGCTCCGTAGCTGACCAGTCCGCCACCAATGACAGCTTCGCGCCATGGATAGACCGTGGGGATGGAGTAGCGTGTCGCCAGCCCAACAAACTGGTTACGCCGACTGAAGAAGAACGCATTGGCAGCGATCACAAGACCAGCTATCCGCGCTGCGACCAGGGACGCGAAAACAGTATCGATCTCTTGTTCGGTGCTCGCATAAAAAACTTCGACTTGCAGTCCCAGGGCGTGCGCCGCTTCCCGGATGTCGTTTGACTGTGAAGTAATAGTTGCAAGGTCTGGATTGAGCAGCACGGCAATGACGCCCTTGGGCTGCAGGTCATGAAGCGTTTCCAGCTCCTTGGGCCCCAGAGTGTTAATAAGGAAGCTTATGCCAGTGATGTTTCCTCCCGGCCGATTAAGGCTGGCAACCAGTCTGGTCTCGATTGGATCGACGCCGTTCGCAAAGACAATCGGAATTTCTGACGTGGCCGCCTTGGCCGCAAGAGCCGGTTCCGCACCACCGCCTGCGAAGATCACGGATACCTGACGACGCACCAGATCGGCCGCCAGTTCCGGTAGGCGCTCAAGTCGACCTTCAGCCCAGCGGTATTCAATTCTCACATTCTGGATTTCGAAATATCCGCTTTGGTTCAGGCTTTTGCGAAATGCATTCGCCATTGGCGCGTAGGCATCCGGGTTTGCCCCGTGAAGCCAACCAATTGTTGGAAGCTCCAGCTGTTGCGCCCGCGTCGCGATTGGCCATGCGGCCGCCGCACCGCCGAAAAGCGTGATGAACTCGCGCCGCTTCATTGCCGACCCCAGGCTCAGGACATGACATCTTAATGGCTCAAGCAGGGACGTTGATAGAGGCTAAAATCTGGATCGAGAGCACTGCCGCCAAGTGCGGCGAACGTCTCAGTCGGGTCAAAAACCGCATTCCGGGGCGACCAACGCATAATCTCCGATAGTGTTGCAAAAGTCGAAACTTGCAGCGGTCCAAATTTTTGGCGAAAACCTGAAGCGCAAAGAGGTCGCTGATTCGCATCAGTCTCAGTCGCGCTACCGAAGTCGCCCACGAATTTGGCGCAAGGCAATGAGGTCCCTCAAATTCTTACACGAATAATGCGCCGGCGGCCCTTAGAAATTTGACATCTTCTGCAAAACGACTCTTGCAACACTATCTCCCCAAGAACAGACATCCTCAGGCCGTCGCGGCATGTCGATTGTGGCCAGTTCCGGAAATTGAGAACCTCATTCAATCACCTCGTCGGCCGTGGCCAACAGATTTGCTGGCACGGTAAGGCCGAGTGCTTTGGCAGTCTTCAGGTTGATCACCAAATCGAATTTACTCGGCTGCAGGATTGGTAAGTCGGCCGCCCTCTCACCCTTGAGAATGCGGGCGGCATAGACGCCGACTTGTCGATACGAATCGGTAAGACTGGCTCCATAGCTCGCCAAGCCACCGCCTGCCGTGAACTCATGAAACTGGAAGATCGTCGGAACCATATGGCGGGCGCTCAGCGCGCCAAGCTGTTCGCTCCGACTGTTGAAAAATGGCTCACCACCGATCACGAGCCCATCAGCCCGCATTTGGAGCAAACTTGCAAAGACCGCATCAAAGTCCCGTTCGCTGCTCGCCTGCAAGACATTCGATTGCAGCCCGAGGGTGCGCGCCGCCGTCTGCACGGCTCTCGATATGTTTCTGGCTCTAACCGGATCGGTTGGATTGACAAGAACCGCAATGATGGCTGCTTTGGGGACCAACTCGCGCAGTAATTCCAATCGCTTCGGCCCCAGTTGCACGTCCAAGATGCTCACCCCCGTGACGTTACCACCAGGCCGGTTCAAACTCACGACAAGTCCTACCTCGACCGGGTCGAATCCTACGGTGAAGACTATCGGTATGGTCGAAGTTGCTGCCTTTGCGGCTTCGGCCGCAGGACCATTCGCGGCAATCAGGGCCACCTGACGCTGAACGAGATCGGCGGCCAGCGCTGGCAGACGGTCATATTTACTTTCCGCGAACCGGTAGTCGACGACAAGATTCTGACCCTCAACATAGCCGCCTTCTTTCAGTCCAAGACGGAATGAGGTCAAAAGCTGCGGATCTTCTCCAGATGCCCGGCTGCCGAGAAATCCTATCACCGGAATTGCGGGCTGCTGCGCACGCACACCGGACGGCAGCGCCACCGTTGCACCGAGGCCGGCAATGAAGTCGCGCCGCTTCATTCAATCACCTGATCGTTCCGCTGGTATTAGATCACGAGGAACTGCTCGCAGCCAGATGCTTGATGTCCGTTCGGGGTTCAAGAGCCGACGTTCCGCTGTAATCAACGCATGTCTGCTTTATCGCCAGCAGCAGACATCTCGTTGTTTTACGAGGACACGCCTTAATCGTCCGCGAACTCGTCTTCCTCGTTGACCTTCGCGCTCGTGTCCTTGTGCTTGTGCGCCCTGCCGCCGAGCGAACCCGTGACATAGGGATCGCGCGAAGAGGCATAGGGATTGTGGCCTCCCGCGCGCGCGGCGATTTGCTCGCCGGAGACGGCGGCGGGTTCGCAGATGACGCGGCGGCTGGCGCGGCGCATCAGGTCGACGTGGATGTGATCGTAGTGATACTGGTTCGAGCCTGGCGCCAGCACGGTGTTGAACTGCTGGCAGGCGGCGCCCTGCACGTCGCGCAGGAAACCCTGCTCTTCCGGCAAACCATGCCAGCCGTCCTTCACGGCGATGCGGCGGCCGTCGGCCAGCGTGAAGGCGGCGATGTCGAGCGCGTTGCCGAAGGCGTGCTCGGAGATGTGCGCGTTCGGATTGCCGTTCATGCCGCGGCAGGAATAGGCGGAGATCTGCTTGATCTCGACTACGCGCGCGCCGAACCAGCGCTGCGCCGCCGGCTGCACCGAATCCGCGATCCAGCGGTCGAGCGCCGAGACGATCGGGCACGCCAGCGTCGCGGTCGGCTTCAGCGCCACCGAGCCGAACGAACTGACGGGATTGCCCTGCACCGGTCCCGGGCCGAGCCGCTGCGGCGCACCCGGCGGCACGTCCGATCGCGGCGAGTAAGGTCCGCTGTCGCGCTGCGGGTAAGACGATTGTGGATAGGAGTTCTCGCGGATATCCCAGCTCGGGATAGGCCGACGGCGCGGGATAGGGCGCGCGCGTGATTGCGTTGCGCGACGGTGCACCTTCGGCCGACAGGTTGATCTCGTCATCGACAGGCTCGGCAACGCCGGGCGCGCTCAGCGAGATCGGACCCGACGGCGCACCGTAACCGGGCTGACGCACCGCGGTCTCCGGGTAGGAGTTGCGCGGCGTGCTCGGCGACTGCGGATAAGCAGACGGCGGCGGATAGGACGATTGCGCCGGCGGATAGGAATTTTGCCGATAGCTCGGCGGCGGTTGCTGGATCGGCCAGCGCGGCTGGTTGCCGATCGGCGCCGGAGGCCGCAAATCGTCGTCGGCGAAACCGTACATCGAGGACGTCTCGCCGAGCGCTGCGACCTTCAGCGGATATTCGGCGCCACACATGCCGGGACCGGCGATCGGCTCGATGCGGACGACTTCCGCGGTCTCTTTCACCGCACCCGATTTCAGGCAGGCGATCTCGGCCTCGGCGCGCCACGGTTCGCGCTCGGCGGATTGGAAGAATCCGCGGCCGCAACCCGCCAACGAGACGAGGACGACGGAGCCGACGAGATACAAACGAACTCCACGCGCCATCCGCGCACGTTCGACGAATTACCTTAAAGACTCTTCAACATGTTGATTTCACGAGTTTTTAACCACGTGATATGCGGATTCCGCGGCGCACGGACAGCGAGCCTTACTTTTTCGGCCGGGAACCGCTTGGTAAATATCGGCGTTAGATGCGGGCAGTGACGTGAACAGGGAGCTTCCCATGACCGTCAGCAGGCTGAGTGTCGTGACCGCCTATGTCGCGTTTGCCTTCGTCGGCGCCATCATCCTTGGCGTCTTCGGCTGACACTTGTCTCGATCCTGACAGTTGCAGCCCGGCGGTCACCGCCGGGCTTTTTTCATGGGACGCTGCTACGACTTCGGCGCCGCCGGCAGATCGCGCGAGGTCACCACTTCGTCCGATCGCGGGACGCGCGTCCAGTCGTTGCCGGAGCAGAAGAAGCGGCCGATCGCGCAGGCCTCGACGCGCAAGGTGTCGGGCTGCTTGAAGGTCATCCTGGCGTAATAGGCGTTGCCGCTGGCACGGCTGTAGATGTCGCCGGCCCATTGCGCATCCGTCTTCGCCTTCATGTTGCTGAGCACGGTCTCGCCGGTCGTGTTGGTGGTTTCGTTGAGCAGATAGCCGCACAGCGCGGCGCCGCATGTCTCGATTCGCACCAGGCCCTTCTTGCCCTCGGTCTGCCAGTCGCCGACCGGCGAATCGTCAGCGTGCGCGACCACTCTCGCCGGCTGCTCCGTGGTCCTGATTGGTTTCTCGGCGGGCGCAGGCGCGTTCCTGGCAGGCGGCGTCCAATCCTTCGCCCAGTCCGGCGTCTCGACCGGGTTGTCGGTCACGGTGGCTTCCGCCGTCGCTTTTTCCTTCGGTTTGCCGACCGCGGTTTCCACTTTCGGCGCGGGCTGCGCGTTCGCCGCGGCAAGCTCGATGGTGGACGGCGTTTGTGGCTGCACCACGCGCGTTGGCTTCACGGGCGCCTGGACCGGCGCAGGCTGCACAACGGGCGCAGGCGCGACAGGCGCGGCCGCGGCCGGAGCCGCAACCGGCGCACAGGCCGGGGCCGTCGCAACCGGCTTTACCGGCGCGGGTGTTGCCGCCTCGTCATCATCGCGATGCGAGCCGCGCGATCCGCCTTCAGACCAGGAGACGCAGGACAGCGAGCGGCAGTGCCGCCCGGCCTCGACGTGAATGAAATGTCCGCCGATTGAGAAAGAATATCCGCTCGCATGCGCGGTCGAACCGAGCAGCGTCAGCAAAATGGCAACTGAAAGTCGCTTCATGGGATCCTCCCCGGCGTGTCCCGAGGAAGGTCGCTCTTATTAGCTGTCCCGACTGTGATTTGAGTCACGCGAACGTGAGGTCGGATGCGCCGTGACGTTAGTCACAGAGACTCGGACCGCATGTGCGTACGGTCCTCGGCAACTCAACAAGCCAGCCGATGGAGACAACCCATGAAAACGCTCTACCTCGCCGCCGCATTATTGATGGCCAGCACCGCCGCCCATGCCGGCAGCGGCATTTCCTTCGTGATCGACGGACAGAAGATTCAAATCGACGCGCCGAAGAACTGCTCGTCGCTGGACTGCCTGAAGATCACCGGAATCGACACCTCGAAGTTCAACGTCAAAGGTTTCGGTTCGAAGAAGGACGATGACGACGACATCGCTCCTGCGCCAGTCGCGCCGGCGCCGGTTGTCGCCGCGCCAGTGGCGCCGGTACCTGCGCCGATTGCAAGCACTGTACCCGTGGTGGCGCCGGCCGCCTCCATCGCGCCCGCGCCGCAGCCGGAGCAGCTCGCCGCGACCACACCTGCACCGTTACCGCCTGCTCCGCCCGCCCCCGTCGCGGCAGCGCCTGTTTCCTTTGCCCCGGCGCCGGCCGCCGCGCCGGTGCAGGTCGCGAACTCGCCGCTCGGCGTGTGGGCGACCGAAGAAGACAAGGGTAACGTCCGCATCGAGCAGTGCGGCGCCAATCTGTGCGGCTATGCCGTCAAGACCGGCGAGCGCATCCTGATCAACATGAAGTCCGAAGGGTCGAAGTGGACCGGCCGCATCCACGATCCCGACAGCGGCAAGGATTACGACTCCACCATCGCGATGAAGGGATCGAATCTTCTCAAAGTTCAAGGCTGCGCCTTCGGCGGCATGTTCTGCGGCGGCCAGACTTGGAAGCGCACCAGCTGAGTTTCGACAGTCAAGGTTTCGACTTTTTGTTTGGGAATGATCTTTCGGAAAACCGCTTCACACTTTTCCGGGTCATGCCCGGGGCGTCTCCTCCCCAGACTTGGCGCGCCTCACGGTTTGCCGTGAGGCGCTTTTTTCTCATCACCAGGAATAACGCACCACGGCCTTGCCGGCGTAGCTGCGGGTGACGTCGGAGAACTCGCCCTCGAAGGTCCCAGCCACCGCCCAGCCGCTGCGCCACTTCACTTCCGCCGAGGCGGTGGTCAGCGCGGAGTCGTGCGCCTGCATGGCGCCGTTCACCACAAAGGACGCGCCCGGCAGCGTCTGGAAGGTCGCACCGATATTACGGTCGCTGTTGTAGTCATGCGCCCAGGCGAGCCGCCCGCGCAGGGTCAGCACGCCGTTCGGCACGGCAAAGGATTTGTCCGAGCGCAGGCCGAGCTCGGTGCGCGGATCGGTGACGGTCTTGGCGCCATAGGCCAATGCAAATGTGTTGGTGCCGACAAGGGCATTCTCCGCATAGGCCGGCAGATCGAAGGTCACGAACTGCGCCGCCGCATAGGGCGTGATCCCCACCATCCAGGGCATCGCAAAGCGATAGCCGCTTTCGACGCGCCCCGACCAGGCATTGGCGTTGAACTCGGCATGGAGCTTGTCGAGGCCGGCGACGGTCACGGTGCGATCGGTGGTGATGTCCTGCCAGCCATAGGCCAGCGCCGCGGTGATGTAGGCCGCACCCGCGCGGTGATGCAGATAGGCGCCAGCCTGGAACAGGTCGGAGCGTCCGGTGCCGAGCGCGTTGGCGAGCGAGAAGTTGGTGCCACCGCCGGCAAGCGCGAAGCCAGCGAGCGTGTTGGGCGAGAAGCGGTAGTCGGCGCCCGCCGCGCCGGCGAAGATGCGGCTGGTGACGGTGTTCGATCCCACCACGGCATTGCCGTCCGTGGTCTGCGAGCCGCCGAAGCCCGCCGCCCAAACGTTCCAGCGCTGCTCTAGGTAGGCCACCGGCGGCGCCTTGGTATAGACCGCCGCGTAGGCGTCGCGCTCGCGTGGCGACAGCTTCGCCGACGGATCATTGCTGCTCGCAAAGGACATCACGCCGCCCGGCGAGTTCACACCGCCGGGGCCCATGTAGGGATCGGTGAGCAGGCCCATGAACAGGCTCATCGCATCGAACGTGGTCTGCTGCGAGGCCGTCGCGCTCTCGCCGGAAACCTGCGTGAGCCCGGCCGGCGCTAGTGTGCCAAAGACGAGCGGAATGCTGCCGTTGCTGTTGAAGAAATTGATGAGTGCGTTGGCAACATTCTGCTGGTTGCCGTTTAACCCGCCACCGAAGTTCGGGCCGGGCGGCGGAGGCGTGAAATTCAAGGTCAGGTTGAGAAAGGCGTCGTGGGCGTCGTAGCTCAGGCTGGCCAAGAAATTGGCCGGCAGGTTGGTGTTGACCAGCGAACCGAACGTGCCGCTGACGCCGCTGCTTGCGGTCAGGATGGTATATTTCTTCGCGACATAGGTGCCGTTGGCAAACATCGCATCAACGGTAGCATTGCCGAGCGTCGCGGTCCCCGTCACGCTGGCAAACGACGACGTCGCCGGATTGAGCAGCACCAGATATTGCGCACCCGACTGGAATGCGAGACTGCCGCTCACGCTCATGAACGTACCGGGCGTGCCGTTGCCGGGCGCGAAGATACCGCCGCTGGCGATCGAAGTATTGCCGACGGTCCCTGCGCCGGTCAGCGTGGCATTGGCATTCACCGTAGTCAGTGATGACGAGGCGATCGAACCATCCACCTGCAGGATACCGCCATTCACCGCCGTCGCGCCGGTGTAGCTGTTGTTGGCGCTGAGATCGGTGGTGCCGTTGCCATTCTGCTGGAACGCGCCGGTGCCGGAGATCGCGCCGCTGAAGGCAAAGGCGTTGGTGTGGTTGATCGCCAACACGCCATTGTCGAGCACATCGCCAACGATTGATCCCGTAGTGGTGGCATTGCCGAGTTGCAATGTGCCGGCGGAGATCGTCGTGCCGCCGGAATAGTTGTTATCCGCCGTCAAGATCACGGTTCCGGAACCGGCCTTGGTCAGCGTGCCGGTTCCACTGATCAGCCCGGAATGCACGCCATTGAAGGTTTGGCTGTAGACAAGCGCGGCGTTATCCGTGATCGTCGCGCCTGCGAGACTGTTGGTGTCGCCGATCAGCGTGCCCTGGCTAACGGTCCAGTTCTGCGCACCGGCGCCGGTCAGGGTCCAGGCCGACGTCCCGATCTTGTTGAATGTTGCGAAGCCGCGATATTGCTGGCTCGCACCGAAATTGTTGACGTTGAAGCTGCCGGTCCCGGTTCCGCCGAGCTGGAAGGTGTCGGCGCCGGTGCCGAGCACGTTGCCGTTGATCACGCTGGTTGGCGCGATGGTGAGGGTGAAGGGACCCGCGCCGGCCGTAAAAGCGAAATTGATCGCGGTGCCGCCGGTGCCGGTGATCGTGCCTGCATTGAAAACGCTACCATTGGTCGGCGCGCCAAATCCGGCGCCTGCATCGCGAAAGACGATGCCTGTCAGGCCGGTAATCGTTCCACTGTTATCGATCGATGCATTGCTGCCGACGCGGACACCGGACCTGGTGGTGCCGGTGATGACGCCTCCGCTCAAATTGGTCAGCGTTGTCGTGTTCTGCGTGTTGACGCCGTCGAGCGCCCCGGTAATGGCACCGGCGTTGCTGATGATCGCAGTGGTGGTCGCAATGCCGATCCCGCTGGTATTGGTGGCGCTGATCGTTCCGGTCGCGAGGTTGGTGACGTTGGCGAAACCGACCGCGCCCTGGGCGTGAATGGCCACGCCGGCGACGTCGGTGGCCGATATGGTCGACGAACCGTTGTTGGTGATTGCCAGATTGTCTCCGAATATGCCGCTGCCCAGCGCGGTGATGGTCCCCGAATTCTGGATCGTGGTGTTGTTGGCTGACACGCCGCTGGAAAGCGAGCCGATACCCTGGATCGTTCCGAAATTGGTCACGGTGTTGCTGGTCGACGAGCCGCCGATCGCGACGGCGGTGCCACCCTGGACCATACCCCCCGATTGGACCGTGACGGTCACGTTGCCCGTCACGCTGCCGGCCACGATGCCGTTGCCGGTCGCGGTGGCGCTGACGGTGCTGGTGCCGCTCACGGTGATGCTGACGTCTCCGGTCCCCGAATTGCTGACGGACAGCGCGTCGCCGCCCCCCGTGTTGGTGAGGTTGCCGCTGCCGCTATAGGTGAACGTGCCGAAATTGCCCGCCGCCCCCGCGTTGATCTGAAGCGCACGATTGCCCGCTCCCTGATTGGTCGAGATCGTGCCGTTGTTGGTCATCGAGATCGTCGAGCCAGGGAGCGTCGAGAGCAGGGACAGGCCGAAGCCGTTGACCGTCACACCCGAATTGACCTGGCCGGAGATGCTCGCGTTGAGATCCTGCGTCTGATCGCTCGTGGCCGGATTGGGGCTTGCGGTGTTCGTGGTGTTGGTCGTGGTGGTGTTTGCGGCGCAACTTAGCGTGACGGGATTGGTACCGGTCGTGCTGCACGCGGCTTCCGCGGTCCCGGGCAGCAGAGCGGCGGACACGAAAACGCCGCCCAGCAAGGCCCCGAACACGGAACCGCGAACGCGCCTTGTTGCCGAAGTTGATTCAAGAGCTTCGCCCGCACATTGCTCCAGTTTGATCGACACCCGAACCCCCTCGCTCGCTGATCGGTCTGACGGCGGCGCCGCCTCGCCGTCGCTTCCCGTTTGTTTGCCTTCAGCGGACACAAATTTTCTTGCATGCACGGAATTAT
Organism: uncultured Alphaproteobacteria bacterium; assembly: GCA_963821965.1. Lineage (GTDB taxonomy): Bacteria > Pseudomonadota > Alphaproteobacteria > Rhizobiales > Xanthobacteraceae > Bradyrhizobium. The sequence goes on along the minus strand of CAWGFY010000005.1, from coordinate 385,330 downwards.
CGTTGTTCCGCTGACGTTTTATAAAGTGGCACACGCTGCGGATGAGAGTGGTCCACAACATTATGATCAAGAACATATCGAGTTATGTTTCAGAACATATTCGGCTGCGTTGCAATTTGGCATCGCTCACGGGTTCCCTATGAGCGATCCGCATCAACTGCGCGACAGGGAGATCAGCTGCGCGACAGGGAGAAAGTCAGACAGAAGATCGTTCGCAGCGCAGCACGGCTTTTCAATCATCACGGATTTTCAGCGGTCTCCATCGACCAGATCATGGCGGGCGCGGGTCTGACGCGCGGCGGCTTCTACGCCTACTTCCGACGCAAGAGCGAGCTTTATGCCGAGGCAATCGCTGTCTCCATCAACAGGCGAAAATAAATCCAGGGCGCGGCCGGCAATCTTCGCGAAAGCGCGGAAAGAATTTTGCGGCAGTACCTTGCCAACAACCCATCGGAGAAGGGCGACATGGCCGGCCCGTTGATCGGCCTCACCGCCGATCCCTCCCAGGACGATGCGATGATCCGCAAGGCGCATGAAGATCTGCTCAGACTGATCGTCGAAACTTTCGAATGCAGCGTCGAGTCTCAGCCGAACCGCAACCGTCAACTCGCGCTTGCGCTGGCTTCGCTTTGCGTGGGCGGGTTCATGCTATCCAGGATGATCGAGGATGCCGCTCTCGCCGCCGAATTGCGTGCGGCGTCCATGATGATCGCAACACGTCTGGGCGGCTGGGAGTAAAGCGATCCTGCCTGCGAGGCGCGCTTTCTTGGCCGATCGGTCAATCGCGCGGCGACGAAACAAATACGCTCCCCATCGCGCCCCCCGCTGGGACATCCGGAAACCCTCGAGCCGTCTCGCGTTCATTCGCCATTCAGCGACGCGACGCTGAAATCCCGCTATCCTGCTGCCTTCTCCCTGGGACGCCCTCATCGTGACATCGTACCGGCTTGCACTGGCGCTTCCGCTGCTCCTTGTCCTTGTTTCAGGCGCACAGGCGCAAGGCACGCAACCGAATGCGGCGCCAACCGCCGCCGCGCCCTCCGATCAACAGGCGGCAAGCGACGAGCCGATCGGCAATGTCGCCACCCTCACCGGCAGCGCCACCGTCACCCGCAACAATGCCGCGACGCCGCTGCAGCTGAAGGACGACATCTATCTCAACGACGTGGTCGCGACCACGGCGACCTCTTCGCTCGGCATCACCTTCAACGACGCCACTACTTTCACGCTGAAGGCCAACGCGCAGGTCACGATCGACAACTACGTCTATGAGGACGGCGGCAAGAACAATTCAGGCATTTTCGACATCGCCAAGGGCACGGTTGCCTTTGCCGCCGCCGCGGTCGCCAAGACCGGCAACATGCAGATCACGACGCCGACCGCCACGCTCGGCATTCGCGGCACCACCGGCCTCGTCGAGGTGCCGGAAGGCGGCGCTGCCGCCACGACCGCCAGCAACATCAAGCTCTATCCCGATGCCGACGGCCGCGTCGGGCAGATCGAGGTCAACGACCGGCAGGGACGGCGGCTCGGCGCGCTGACGCAAGGCGCGAGCGGCTTTGCGATCCGCGGCGGACCTGGAGGTGGTGTTGGCGGCGCGCGCTTTGCCGCCGTGCCGCTCACGATCTCGCCGCAACAGGCCCAGCGCGATCAGGGATTCGTGCGCCAGTTGCATGCGACGCAGACCGTGGGGCGGCAGATCGTCAGCGAGCAGCGCGCCTTCCGCCGCGCCAATCCGGGGCTCAACCAGCGCAACACCCCGGCGCGTCAGCCTGGTCAGCAGCCCGGACAAAACCGTCCCGGTCAGCAGCAACCGGGCACGACGCCAAACCGTCCGGGTCAGCAGCCAACGACGCCGAGCAATCGTCCGGGCCAACCCGGCACGCCGAACCGTCAAGGTCGGCAGCAACAACCCGGCGGGGCGCAACAGCCGGGCACGCCGAACCGTCAAGGTCAGCAACAACAGCCGGACGCGCCACAACAGGCCGGTGCGCCGGCGCGAACGGGGCAACCTCCTGCGGGCGCTGCTCCATCAGGCACGGCGCAGCCCAATGCGCTGCCGCGTACTCCCGGGGCTCCACCAACACCCGGCGTCGGACCGCGCACCGGCGCTGGACCGGGCACGCCACCCAGCGTCGCGCGGCCCGACGGATTACGACCGCGCCTGCCCGGATTGCCGAAGGGCAAGCCGCCGCCCGAGAAGAAGCGGCGATAGTGAGAGAGTCGTGAGCCAGGGCGCAGTTCATAGACTCGTGATGCCCACTCTTAGGCGTAGGAGCGGACATGCGGCCTTTGTGCCGGCGACTGACCGTTCGACGCGGGAAACCACAATTTGAGCTTGAGACCGGGCGCGTTATCGAGCATTTCGATCCGGGCGCCATGCAGACGGGCGACCGCAGCAACCAAACTGAGCCCAAGCCCGTTTCCCGGCGCATAGCGACTTCGTTCGAGCCGGTAAAAGCGCTTGAAGACATGCTCGTATTGATCGGCGGGAATTCCGGGACCGTCATCGGCAATCGAGACGACCGGCTGACCTCCAATGTTTTCGTTCGCGACGACGACTTGCCCTCTGGCGTGGCCGTGCTTGATCGCATTGTCCACGAGATTGGCGATAGCATCGAAGATCAGATCGCGGTCGCCCGTGACCAGCACCTCACGATCGCCGATGACGCTAAGGCGGGTGCCATCCGGCTCGGCCGCGGCATCGTACAGCTCGACCACCTCGTTGGCGATTTCGACCAGATTCACGGTGCGGAACCCGCCTTTTCGCGCCTGGGTCTCGATTTGAGCGATCCGGGTGATGGACGAAAAGATCCGCAACACGGCATCGAGGTCGGCGATGGTGTCGCCGATCAGCGCTTGGTCGTCATCGCCGATGCGCTGACCGTGATAGGCCTTCTCCAGCCGTCCGCGCATTCTTGTCAGCGGCGTCCGCAGGTCATGCGCGACATTGTCGCTCACCTGCTTGACCTCGCCCATCAATGTTTCGATGCGGTCCAGCATCAGGTTGAGGTTCTCCGCAACGCGATCCCATTCGTCATGGCTGCCGCGGAGCGGAATGCGTTCGTCGAGACTGCTCTGCATGATGGCCCGGCTGGTAGTGTTGATCTGTTCGATCCGCGCCACTGTCCGCCGCGTCACGAGAACGCCGGCGACCCCTGCAACCACGAATATCAATATGACGCCCGAGATCACGGCTATCCTGATCTGTCCGGTAAAGCCGTCGAGTTCGCTGATGTCGCTTCCGACCAGCAGGCGATCGCCGTCTGGAAATGTTTCGACCATCGCCCGCAACAGCGGCAGGTCTGTTGCGTCGGGCATCGGCTCGCCCGCGCGAAACTCCGCCCATCCTTTGGACGCGGTCACCGTCAACGGCCATGCCTTGAGATTGCCGGCCAGTATGGTCAATGACGGATCGACGAGGAGATAAACGCCGCCTGCAAGACTTTCGCCGGCGATGCGTCGTTGAATCAGGCTAATCAGCCCATCGCGTCCTGATTGCGCGTAGGCGCGTTGCAGGTTCGAATACTCGGTCGCGATCACACGATCGGACCGGCTGCGCACGTAGGCGGAGGTGGAGAGATAAACGTAGCCGAAAAGGACCGACACGATCACGCCGAAGGTACCGATCGCGATCAGCGCCAGCTTGAACGTCGATGACGTCAGGGTCTTAGTCAGGAGCACGGAGCGAGTACCCGATGCCGCGAACGGTATGGATCAGCGGATAGGCCTGCTGGCCGTCGACCTTGCGGCGCACGCGCCCGACATAGACGTCGATGATATTGGTTGAGGGGTCGAAATGAAGATCCCAAACGTGCCGCAACAGCATCGCCCGGGATACCACGCGGCCTTCGTTGCGAACCAGATACTCGAGAAGCTGGAACTCGCGAGGAAAGAGAAAGATGTCCTTGCCGCGTCGGCTGGCGGTCCGCGACATCAGGTCGATCGCGAGATCGCCGACACGCAAGATGGTCTCCTTGACAATCGTGTCGCTGCGCCGGCCAAGCGCCTCGACGCGCGCCACCAGTTCGACGAAGGAAAAGGGCTTGACCAGATAGTCGTCGCCCCCTGCACGCAAACCACGCACCCGATCGTCGACTTCACCGAGCGCACTGATGATCAGGACCGGGGCGGCAATGCCGTCGTCGCGCAATTGACGCATTACCGTAATGCCATCGATGTCCGGAAGCATGCGGTCGATCGTGATCACGGCATAGTCGCCGGCCGCGACGCGGCTCAGCACCTCGTTGCCACTGGCGGCCAAATCCACCTGGTAACCGCTGGTCGTGAGTTGTTCCACGAGTTGACCGGCGGTTTCCGGATCGTCCTCGACGACCAGAATACGGCGGTGACTTCCCATGGATTCCGTCTCCGAACGACCGGCCAAAGGCCGAATTCACTCCAAATCGGAAGTCGCAAAGCCGACTTACACCCTGGAAACTAGCTTTCGCAATCTGAAGGTTGCATGAATGAGATGACGGTCGTCACCGGTGGAACCGGAGCCTCGCTCGCCGGAAAAATGTTTTGCGGTGACGACCAACTGCGCCGCGGGGATGGGCAGCCACCAACACGTTGCGTGCCGCTCCAGCAAGTTGCCAGCTCGACATCACAGCGGAAAGCGGTGCTGCCGTCCATCACGCTGCGCTGCACTTCAGTAGCCGTAGTCGCCGCAGACGTTGATATATTGCAGTCCGTATTGCGTCCACACTCTGCGCCAGCAGCTATCATAGGCGGCATAGGCGAAGGGTGCGCCAATGAACGCAAAGCGATGGAAGCGGTGATGGAAGAACCTGTGATGGAAGCCGTCCCGGAACGCGAACCTGGAAAACCGGGGCGAGAATCCAGGATGCGAAAACCGGGGCGAGATCGCAGCATGCGCCGCAAAAGGCGAGCTGGCGAAACGGCTACCGCTGAAACCCGGGCCAACGGCGCCGAAACGCGCGCCTCCGCCCATGCCGCCGAAATGCGCGCCTCCGCCCATGCCGCCGGCATGCATGCCGCCTCCCATGCCTCCGCCCCCTATGCCGCCACCTCCGCCGCCGCGGGCGAGCACTGGTGACGCAAGGGCGAGCGTCGCGCTCAACGCACCCGCGATGAGGCAGCCAAAGAACTTGCTGTTCATCGGAAATCCTCCGTGGTCGAATTGCCGCGACGAATATCGTCGCAACAAGAAGACGATCTGGGGACCCGAACGATCCAAAGATTCAAATGACAAATGTGACAGTTTCTGACACCGAAGTTAGTTTCGTCGGCGCGCCGAACGGGCATGTCGTTCGAAGACCTGCGGCGTGCGGCGTTCGTCGATCATCATTTCCTGCACCGGTCAATTCCAGCCCGGAAGTGCGTGGCGCTCAAGCGGGTTTGCGCAGGAGCGGCAGGCCGGCGCGAATCTGCGTCCCTTCCACGATGTCATCGCAAAACTCGAAGTGAGCCGGCGCGAGCAGGATGATGGTCGAGCCGTGCTCGAACCAGCCGAGTTCGTCGCCCTTCTGCACATCGACATCGCAAGGGTAGTCGGCCGGGCCGCGCGTGCCGGCATTGAGCACGAGATCGAGGAAGTGCAGGCGGATGCTCGCCACCAGAATGGCCGCGACCGGCACCAGCGTGAACGCCTCGCCGCTTGTCAGCCGGGTCCGGATCACCGCGCGCTCGTTCTTGCAGAACAGCCGCTCGATCCGCTTCAGCGCGATCGGGTTGACGTTCCAGACGTCGCCATGGATCAGCGTGACGCGCTCGACATGGCAGTCATGCGGCGCGTGGAAGCGGTGATACATGCTCGACGTCAGCCGCAGCGTCACGAACTTGCCGTTGCGGTGCTGTTCGACCAGCGCGGGATCGTTGACGAGGTCGATCAGAGAATAGGGCGCACCCTTGATCTGGTAGAGCTCGCCGTCACGGATGGTGCCGTGGGCGCCGACGATGGCGTCCGAGGGGCTCGCCACGACATTCGGGTCCGGATCGAACGGCCGCAGGCCCGGCTTCAGCTCGCGGGTGAAGCAGTCGTGCAGGCTCTTGAAGTGCGTCTTCTTCGCTTCCGACAGGTCGAGGTCGGAGAACAGCTTCCAGCAGCCGATCGAGAAGTCCCGGACCAGCGGGTTCTCGATCTTGCTGAACCAGCCCATGAACCGGGTCAGCGCAGCGCGCGGGATGCGGTTGGTCAGCAGGAAGTTGAGGTCTTCCTGCTGGGTGAAACTGGCGATCAGGCTTTTGACTGTCATGAATTTGTCAGGAGGACTGGTTAGCGCTGTGGTCATGGATTCGTCTCTTCCGATTCTCTCGCTGGCCGCCGGCGCGGTGGCGGCGACCGCAGCGGTGGCTCCGAAGGTCAAGGCCAGGATCGAGCTGTCGCGGGCGAAGCACCGGTCGCTGACCGGACACTCGAAGATGTCGCGCCGGGTGGCGCGGCTGATCCCGTTCTACGAGTTCGACATCGACGACTTCTTCCGCTCCGACGGCGCGCCCGGCGACATCGCGACCAAGCGCCAGGACGGCTTCTTCGCGCTGGCCGCGCTGTACCAGCAGCGCTTCGCCAAGGGCCGGGAGATGACGGCGGAAGCCGCCGAGCACATCTCCGACCTGCAATTCACCCGCGCCTATCGCGTGCCGTTCCAGTACAGCACCCTGGTGCGCGAGAATCTCGGCGTCGGCGCGTTCATGGCCGCGTCGTCCGGCGTCACCGTGACCGATCTCGACGGCAACATGTTCTACGACCTCACCGGCTCCTACGGCGTCAACATCTTCGGCAACGACTTCTATAAAGAATGCATCGAGATCGGCGAGAAGCGCGCCCATGCGCTCGGGCCGGTGCTCGGCTCCTACCATCCCGTCGTCGCCGACAACGTGCGGCGGCTCTGCGAGATCTCCGGCCTCGACGAAGTCTCCTTCCACATGTCCGGCACCGAAGCGGTCATGCAGGCGGTGCGGCTGGCGCGCTACCACACCAAGCGCACGCATCTGGTGCGCTTTGCCGGCGCCTATCACGGCTGGTGGGGCGACGTGCAGCCCGGCGTCGGCAATCCCGTCTCGCCGCACGAGACCTATACGCTCGCCGAAATGTCGGAGCGGACGCTGCACGTGCTGCGCACGCGCCGCGACATCGCCTGCGTGCTGGTCAATCCGCTGCAGGCGCTGCATCCGAACAGCAATGCGCCCGGCAATTCCGCGCTGGTCGATTCCTCGCGGAGCGCGAACTTTGATCGCGCGGCCTACAGCGAATGGCTGAAGCAGCTGCGCGAGGTCTGCACCGAACGCGGCATCGTGCTGATCTTCGACGAGGTGTTCGTCGGCTTCCGTCTCGCGCCCGGCGGCGCACAGGAATATTTCGGCGTGAAGGCCGACATGGTCACCTACGGCAAGAGCCTCGGCGGCGGCCTGCCGATCGGCGTGGTCTGCGGCAAGCGCGATCTGATGCGCCGCTTCCGCGACGACCGTCCCGCCGACATCTGCTTTGCGCGCGGCACCTTCAACTCGCATCCCTATGTCATGACGGCGATGGACGAGTTCCTGAGCCGGCTCGCCAGTCCGAACTTCCGTTCGGTCTACAACGGGCTCGACGACATCTGGAACGGCCGCGCCCGCGAGCTCAACGAGATGATCGCCGCCGCCGATCTGCCGGTCCGCGTCGACAATCTGTCCTCGATCTGGACGGTCAGCTACACCGCGCCGTCCCGCTATAACTGGATGCTGCAATATTACCTGCGCGCCGAGGGCCTCGCGCTGAGCTGGGTCGGCACCGGACGGCTGATCTTCAGCCTGAACTATAACGATGCCGATTTCGCCGAGGTCGCAAAGCGCTTCGTGGCGGCGGCTGAGAAGATGAAGGCGGACGGCTGGTGGTGGCATTCCCCCGGCCTCACCAACAAGAACATCCGCCGCCAGATCCTGAAAGAGATGCTGGCGAGCAAGTTTGGGCGCTAACTCGTCATCGCGAGCGAAGCGAAGTGATCCATTCATCCGCTTGGGGCGCGATGAATTGCTTCGTCGCTGCGCTCCTCGCAATGACGAAGTCCCAAAACGTAGATGGCCGGGACGAGCCCGGCCATGACGCGTGTTGGCAAGCATCCGAGTGCAATCGATCAGGCGTGCTGCTCTCTCCAGCTCGTTGTGCTCGATGATGTCGAGGCCGGGATCGATCAGCTCGCCGCGCAACAGCGCCAGCGGCGCGCTCCTGTAGAGCAGGAAGTCGTTGAAGGGGTCGGTGAGGATCTTGGTCATCCAGACCAGCCCGGTCTCGACATTGTAGATGAAGAAGAGATGGACGGTGCGGAACAACAGGCCGCCGATGCCGACCACCAGCCAGATCTTGGCGACCTGACGCACGAAGTCGCCAGGCGTCGCCCACGGCGTGAACAGGCCGAACAGGGTCGGATCGACGTAGAGCACCAGCGGTGAAGCGGCCCAGATCGTCATCAGCACCACCTTGCGGCGCAGATTGTAGCCGACCTTGATCTCTTCCTTGTGCTCGTGGGTCGCCTGGTTGAGATGGTCGTAGTCGCGCGGCTCGAAGAAGAAGTGACCGGCCTGGCGCGAGGTCATCGAGACCAGCCAGCCGATCAGCGCCGACATCAGGGGATCGAAGAACATCATGACGTAGCCGACCATGAAGCTGATCGCGCTGACGAAGTGCAGGCTCTGATTGATGCGGCTGTGATGATAGTAGCGATGGTCATCCCAGCGCTGGATACGGAGCTGCTCGAGGAAATTCTTGATCATTGTCTGCCCCAAGAAAGGTTGAGTCGATTCGTTGTACAGGATTTCAATGTCCGGCGTGTGACATCATCAAGATGTCATCGAGCTGTCATATATGACAGCACACACGTGCTTAGGCAGCGGCCGCGACGCCGACCTTGCGGAAGCGCACCAGCGAGAAGTGGCCGAGCGGCGGAATCAGGCGGCGCTCGGCGAGCTCGATACCTTCGGCGCCGGCGAGCCATTTGGTGTAGCGCGACCAGGCGAACTCGGCGGTGCGGAAGCCGAGCCGCGTCACCACCGGCTGCAGCTTCTGCTCGATGAAGCGGCGCATGCCGTCATCGGCGCTGACGCGGGTAAGGATGATCAGCTCGCCGCCCGGCCGCAGCACGCGCGCGAATTCGTCGAGCGCCGCTTCCGGATTCGGCACCGCGGTGACGACATATTGCGCCATCACCACGTCGAAGGAATTGTCGGGGAATTCGAGCTTCTCGGCGTCCATCACCGCAAGCCCCTCGACGTTCTTCAGCTTGAGGTCGGCGACGCGCTGCTTGGCCTTCTTCAGCATCGCTTCGGAAATGTCGGTGCCGAAGATGCGGACATTCGGCGCGTAGAGCGGCAGCGAGATGCCGGTGCCGACGCCGACCTCGAGCACGCGGCCGCCGATCTTGTTGGTGGCCTCAATCGCCGCATCGCGGCCCTTGGAGAACACGCCGCCGAACACGAGATCGTAGATCGGCGCCCAGCGGTCATAGGCCTGCTCGACCGACTCGCGGTCGAAATCCAACTGCCTTGCACCGTCAAGCTTCATGATCTCTGCCATTGTCTCTTTCGCTCTCGTTGAATGAATGGATCAGCCGCGCACGCCGGCGAGCACCGGCGCCCGGCGCGGCGCACGGGCCGGCTGCAGCACCGCGAGATGGCCGATGAACTGCCGCGCGCAATTCTCCCAGGAGCGCTCCAACGCAAAGCTGCGGCAGGTCTCACGCGACATGGTCAGGCGCGCAAGCACGCGGCGCGCAGATCGTGGTCGAGCGCGCCGATCGGATGATCGGCGATCACGTCGAGCGGACCGGTGACCGGAAACGCCGCGACCGGCGTGCCGCAGGCCAGCGCCTCGAGCTGCACCACGCCGAAAGTGTCGGTCAGGCTCGGAAACACGAACACGTCGGCGGCTGCGATATGAGCGAAGTCAGATCCTCGCCGGTCTTCTCGCCGAGGAATTTCGCGCACCGGAAGCGCCGCTCCAGCTCGGCGCGCTGCGGACCGTCGCCGATCACGATTTTGGTGCCGGGCAGATCGAGCGACAGGAACGCTTCGAGATTCTTCTCGACCGCGACGCGGCCGACGGTCATGAAGATCGGCCGCGGGAAGTCGAGCGTCGCCGGACTGTCGGGATTGAAGAGCTTGGTGTCGACGCCGCGCGTCCAGGCCCCGAGTTTGGTGAAGCCGCGCGCCGCAAGCTCCTGCCGCAGCGACTTCGTGGCGACCATGGTCATCGCGGCGGCGTTATGGAAACGCCGCAGCACCGCATAGCCCCAGCACTCGGGGATGCCGGTGCGCACCGACACATATTCCGGAAAGCGCGTGGTGTAGGAGGTGGTGAAGGCCAGGCGGTGGCGGCGGCAATAGGCGCGTACCCACCAGCCGATCGGACCTTCGGTCGCGATATGGATCGCCTCGGGCGCTGCCGCCTCGATCCGCCGCGCGATCTCGCCGCCGTTCGGCAGCGCGACCCGCAGGCCCGGATAGGTCGGCACCTGCATCGACGGGAAGCCGTCGGGGGTCAGAAACTCGATCTCGGCGCCGAGTGTGGCGGCGGCGCGCGCCAGCGAAGTCAGCGTGCGCACCACGCCGTTAACCTGCGGCTGCCAGGCGTCTGTCGCGATCAATATCCGCATCAGCCGTGTCCGAGAGTTCGAATGATTCTCGGCTACGCAAAATCGGGCATGGATGTATCAGGCGTGTGACATCATGAATCTGTTGCAGAATCTTTGTTGGGACGGTGCGGCGCGCCAGTGGAGCGGATTTGACGTTCGCTACCCCGCCAGCCGCAGGCTCCCAAAGCGAACGTCAAATCCAAAGCTCCACTGGAATCAATATTTTCTAGTGGTCCTTTGATCCCAACATTCGCAAAAGTGCCCGCTGCAATGGGGTGCGAATGTTGGGATCGGACCACTAGGGTCGTGAAACCGTCATGAAACAATTCCTTAACGCGACGAAACCGTTTTCGGCCTTTGAAGCAAACGTCCCGAAACCTTTAACCATTAAGGATTGTCCCCGTGGATCAGCGAATTGGCGAATAAGCCAATCGATAAGGCGACTAAACAGGGGACGACAAATGTTCAAGCTTACCTCCCGCAGCGTTCTTGCGCTCGCGATCGGTACCATGGCTTTCTCCACTTCCGCCGTGGCCGCACCGCCCGCCCAGCTTTTCCCGTTCTTCGTCGTGCCGCAGACGCAATATGCGCCGCCGCCGGCCGTCGCCGCGCCGTCCGAGGATGAGAGCGCGACCTTCGAACTGCCCGCCCGGCTTCGCCGCCAGGTCGTGAGCTATGCAGGCCGCGAAGCGCCCGGCACCATCATCATCGATACGCCGAACACCTATCTCTATCTCGTGCTCGGTAACGGCCAGGCGATGCGTTACGGCATCGGCGTCGGCCGCGAAGGTTTCACCTGGTCCGGCGTACAATCGATCACCAAGAAGGCCGAGTGGCCGGATTGGGTTCCTCCGCCGGAGATGATCCAGCGCCAGCCCTATCTGCCGCGCCACATGGCCGGCGGCCCCGGCAATCCGCTCGGCGCCCGCGCCATGTATCTCGGCGGCACGGTGTATCGCATCCACGGTACCAACGCGCCGGAGACGATCGGCACGCGTGTCTCGTCCGGCTGCATCCGCCTCGTCAATGCGGACGTGAGCGACCTGTACTCGCGCGTCAGCGTCGGCACCAAGGTGATCGTGCTGCCGATGACCGAGCGCCGCGCTGATCTCGCGACCTCGATCCGCTGACATTAACTTCTCCCGGAAGGGCGAATGGCTCCGGCATGGTCCGGAGCCATTTTCGTTTTAAGGTTCCACTGGTGTCCCGGTTCGAACATTCGCATCATTCTCGCGGATGGCTCTTTTGCGAATGTTCGAACCAAAGGGACACCAGCAAATATCAAATTCTAGTGCGGTTTTGGATTTGACATTCGCCATGCCAACTCGCGAAAACCTGATGAGGCGAATGTCAAATCCACCGCACTAGCCTAGTATCGGACCACCCTGCCCTGTAAACTCGCGCGATCGAATGAGTCCGGGGGGACGATGCAACTGCCGGAACTGCCGGTGCGGCCGAGGACGATCCTGCTCGGGGTCGTCGTGGTCGCCGTCTCGTTTTTCGTCAGCCTGAAAGCGATGGACTGGCTGTCGCCGCGCGCGAGGCTGGCTGCGCCGCAGCTCGCGCAATTGCCGCCGCTGCCGCCGGCGCCGCGCAGCTCGGTGGTGATCGCGCCTGTGGCGATTTCGCTGACCGCCATTCGCGAGGCGGCGGAGCGCGCGGCGCCGCGCAACTTCGCCGGCAAGGCCGAAAACCCGGTGTCGCAACTCCTGCAAGATGCCGACATCGGCTGGACTGCCTCGCGCGGACCGATTTTGGCGACCGGCACGCAGGACGTGCTGTCGCTGACGACGCCGATCACCGGCAAGCTCAACGTCACGGGCTCGCTCACTTCGAAAGCGACCGGCGCGGTCGGCGACGCCATCGGCGGACTGCTCGGCACCGACGCCGGCAAGCGCATCGGCAGCATCAACATCAAGGCGATCAACGCCAGCGCCGAAATCCGCGGCAATGTCGTGATCACGCTGCGGCCCAGGTTGGCGCAGGCCTGGCACGTCGAGCCCAATTTCGGCGCACAGGTCATCCTCGGCGACACCAGCCTGGTGCTGGCCGGCGCGCGGGTCAATGTGCCCGCCCAGGTCAAGCCCATGATCGACAAGACCGTGGGCGAGCAGCTCAATGCGGTCAGCGAACGGATTCGCAACGACAAGACGCTGGAGCGCACCGCGCGCGAGCAATGGGCCAAGGCCTGCCGCTCGATGCCGTTGCAGGGCACCGGCGCGACGGCTTCGATGCCGCCGCTCTGGCTCGAGCTCAAGCCGATCCGCGCCGTCGCCGCGCAGCCGACCGTCAACGCCACGGCGGTGACGGTCGCCGTCGGCATCGAAGCCGAGACGCGGATCACGCCGACCGAGACCAAGCCGGTCTGTCCGTTCCCCGACAAGATCTCGATCGTGCCGCCGACCGCGGCCGGCATCGGCATCGGCGTGCCGATCGACCTGCCCTTCACCGAGCTCGACAAGATCCTGGAAGCACAGCTGATCGGGCGCACATTCCCCGAGGACGGCTCCGGTTCGGTCAACGTCACTGTCAAGCGCGCGAATGTCGCGGCGGCCGGCGATCGGCTGCTGATCTCGCTCCTGGTGCACGCCAAAGAGAAGAAGAGCTGGTTCGGCTTCGGCGCCGACGCCACCGTTCATATCTGGGGCCGGCCGGTGCTCGACCAGAAGAACCAGACCGTGCGGCTGAACGACATGGAGCTCGCGGTCGAGTCGGAAGCGGCCTTCGGATTGCTCGGCGCCGCGGCACGCGCGGCGGTGCCGCATCTGCAGCGGGCGCTGATGGAGAAGGCGACGATCGACCTGAAACCGTTCGCGGCGAATGCGCAGAAGAAGATTGCGGAGGCGATCGCCGAGTTCCAGAAGAACGACAGCGGCGTGCGGGTCGATGCGAATATCGGCAGCGTTACCCTGTCCGATGTCGCCTTCGACTCGAAGACGCTGCGGGTCATCGTGGAAGCCCAAGGTGCGATGAATGTCACTGTGAGCAAGCTGCCGGAGCTGTGACGTCGCGCTCGGTGTTCATCAATCTCCCGTGATGAATGCCACGAAGTCCCTGTCCTTTGCGGCGAGCGCGAATGCGGCTAAAACCCACGAAACCCTCACAAGACGCCAGGTAGAAGAACCCATGAGATCGCTCGCAATTGCCGTCGCGGCCGGCCTTGCGCTCTCCGCCTTCAGCGCCGCCGCCCAACAGATTTCCGACGACGTCGTGAAGATCGGCGTGCTCACCGACATGTATGCCGAAGGGGCCGGCACGGGCTCGCTGGCCGCCGTGCAGATGGCGGTCGCCGATTACGGCGGCAAGGTGAGGGGCAAGCCGGTCGAGGTAATCGCCGCCGACCATCAGAACAAGCCGGACATCGGTGTCACCATCGCGCTCAAATGGTATGACAATGAGAAAGTCGACGCGATCTTCGATGTGCCCACCTCCTCGGTCGCGCTGCCGATCTCGGCACTGACCAGGGAGAAGAACAGGATCAACATCAATTCCGGCGCCGGCTCCTCCGACATCACCGGTATCGCCTGCTCGCCGAACACGGTGCACTGGACCTACGATACCTATGCGCTCGCCAACGTCGCCGGCAAGGCGATGGTGAAGCGCGGCGAGGACACCTGGTTCTTCATCACCGCGGACAGCGCCTTCGGCCTGACGCTGGAGCGCGATGCCGCCGACGTCGTCAGGAAGAATGGCGGCAAGGTGCTGGGCGACGTCCGCCATCCCCCAAACTCTTCCGACTTTTCGTCGTTTCTGCCGCAGGCTCGGGGCTCCCGGGCCAAGGTCATTGCGCTTGCCAATGCCGGCGGCGACACGACCAACGCGCTGAAGCAGGCAGCCGAGTCCGGCATCAGCCAGGCCGGTCAGAAGATGATTGCGCTTCTGATGGAGATCACCGACACGCACTCACTTGGCATCAAGGCAACCCAGGGCCTGATCGTGACCGACGGATTCTACTGGGATATGAATGACGAGACCCGCGCCTTCTCCAAGCGCTTCATGGAAAAGGTCGGCCGTATGCCGACCATGATCCAGGCCGGGCTCTATTCGGCGACCATGCATTATTTGAAGGCGATCGAGGCCATCGGCACCGACGAGGCGCCGAAGGTGATGGCGCAGATGCGCGCCACGCCGATCAACGACTTCTTCGCCAAGGGTGGCAAGATCCGCATCGACGGCCGCATGGTGCACGACATGTACCTGTTCGAGGTCAAGAAGCCCGAACAATCCAAGGGCGAATGGGACCTCTACAAGCTGCTCGCCACCGTGCCCGGCGACGAGGCGTTCCGTCCGCTCGACAAGGGCGGCTGCCCGCTGGTGAAGACGAATTGACGCTCTTCTCCCTTTCCCCGTTCTTACGGGAAGAGGCGTAGGCGGCCTACGGCCGCCGCCCTCCCTTAATAGAATGACGCCGATGCGAAGCATCGGCTGCGGGTGAGGGGCTGCCTCCGCGAGCACGATTCGTGGTAAGTCCCCCTCACCCGCCGCGCACAGGCGCGCAAGTGCGCTGCCGGGCGCGGCGACCTCTCCCCGCAGGCGGGGAGAGGTGAAGAAAGAAATCACGACCCTTCGAACTTGAAGGACACGTTGAGCTTGGCGCGATAGGCTTCGACCTTGCCCTTGGCATCGAGCTGCATGTCGAGCTTGACGACTTCCGCGACGCGAAGGTCGCGCAAGGTTTTCGCAGCCCGCTCGACCGCGACGGTCGCGGCCTTTTCCCAGGATTCCTTGCTCGTACCGACCAGTTCGATGACCTTGTAGACGCTGTCCGTCATGACGTCCTCCCATTCGGCTTTTGAAGCAACAACAGGAGGCAAGTCGCTCCTGCCCCTCAAGCCTAACATGGAACACCGCAACAATGCGCGCCCGGCGAGGGCAACGCAGCAAAGTCAGTGTCGCAAACGAATGGCCGGACAGCATTCTCGCTATCCGGCCATTCTTGCGACGATGCCGCTACTCGGTGGTGTATTTGAACTCCGGCATCGCCTTCAGCTCCTCCGCGGTCCCGCTGATCATGGCGTGATCCGGATACCAGGGATTGGGCTTCACTGCCTGCGGCGCGGTCGAACCGGTGGTCGTATTCGTCGACATCGGAGGCTTGGCGCCGCCAGCGTTCGGGGCACCGGCCATGCCGGTATAGGCGATCGGTTCGGTCGAGAACTTGACCTTGTCGAAGGGCACTGCAACCAACCGTGCGCCCATGCCAAGGAAGCCGCCGACGCTGATCACGGCAGCCTTGATGCTTCCGCTCTTGTCCATCAGCAGATCGTTGATCGAGCCGACGTTCTCGTTCTTCTCATTGTAGACGTTGAGGCCGACCACCTTCGAGGCGCGCCAGTCGCCCTGGAAGGAGGTGTTGGTAGCGCTGCTCTGCGTGGTGGTGGGCGGAGACGCCGTCTTGGTCGCGGTGTCTTCAGCCGCAAACGCAGCACTGGCAAGCAGAAGGGAACCGGCGATGCCGGCCGTGACATATTTCGCAAACATGGTGTCGCTCCCTGGTCAAAATTGATGAGAGAGCAACATTTCAGGGCAGCGCACGTTCCGCCGCTGCGCCGCAATTTCGCTTTTGCAAAGCGGGAGAAAATCAGGGTTCTGGGAACCCGCGCCGGAGCGGGAGCTCAGGCCGCGAGCGCTTCCTGCTCCACATCCTTCTCATCGAAGACAGCGACCGCCTCGAAACGGTAATCGCAGGCCCAGCAGTGCCAGAGATAGGCGGTGCGCCCGGCGGAGGCGGGCTCGATCCATTCCGGCATCGCGATCGGCTTGCCGCACTGGGCGCAGGGATTTTGCTTGGGCAAATAGCGGGACTCTGCACGAGCCATGGCACTCTCCCTTATGCTTCTTGCTTGATGTTTTACTGGCGTGAATGAGTCAGGAATGCTGCCGCAACTGCTCTCGACTGACATTGGACGCGTATTGAGTCTTTTACACGACAATCGCGTGCCGCGCCACGCGACAAAATGCCGGGGTCATTCTTTTTGATTCAAGTTTTCGGCTTCGCGTTGACAACGGGCTCTCGCGTGTGCACCGCACGCGGCTGACGCAAATGGATGGTCGCGATGTCGTCGGAATAGATTTTCTGCCAGCCGTCGACATGGTCGAGCAATTTGGCCGCCGCACTTTGCGTGCGCATCAAGGTCGCCTCGATCTTGTACGCGTCGAGCAGGCGAAACAGGTTTTCCGGCTCCATCAGACCCGACGCAGCATTGTGATCGACAAAGAATTTCTCGCCATAGAGCTCGGTGCGGCCGTCGATGAACGGCGCGACGCCATTCGCGATCAGGAAGCCGCCGAAGTCATAATCATTGAAGACGCGGGTGACATCGAACTTCTTCAGCTCCGCGACGGCGGCAACCGGCGATCCCCGCATATGCGGCGCAAAGGGATGCACGCTGGCGTAAGCAATCGTTCCCGCGACCAGCGTGACGGCAAGGCCGGCAAGCATCGGCGCGCGCAGCGCCTGCGAATGCGAGGGCTCGGCGCCGCCGATCTGCTTTGCGAGCGGCGCGGCGAGAACGATCGGGGCAACGAGCGCCAGGATTTCCGCGGCGCGGCCTTGGGCGAGCGCCATGTGCAACAGGCCGAGCAACAGCACGATGCGCATTGGCGGCAAGGTGACGCCGCGATACAGCACGAGGCCGAAGCCGAGCAGCAGGCAGATCTCGAACGGGCCGACGCTACCGAAATCGGCAGGCTTCCATTCCAGGATCAGCGGCAGCGCGCTGCCGAGTTCGAGAATCTTGCGTGACGCCAGCAGCGAGTCCCAGCCATAGGGCGTGCAGCAGGACGCCGCGAGCGCGGCGACGCCGAACGCGATCCACCGGAGGAGCAGCCTCTTGCGCGACGATACGTCTGCGCTGAGCACCGCATCGAGCGCAATCGGCGCGACCAGCAGCACGCCGAACACGAAGCCGCCATGCAGATTGGCCCACAGCGCCATCAGCGGCAGCAACCAGAACGACGGCGCCTCGCGCTTGTCGGCGGCGGCGATCAGCCCGCCAACCCAGGCCACCATCACGGGCAGCGCCAGCACATGCGGCCGCGCCAAAAGATGCGGCACGGTCAGCGCCAGCGCCGCGGCGATGAACACCAGTGCGGTGCTATTGCTGAGGCGGCGGCTGAGGAATTTCGCCAGCAGCGCGAACGTCGCGGCGATCGCGCCCGAGGCCAACACCACCGGCCCGCTCCAGCCGAACAGCCCGTAGGTTTTTGCGAACACCACCTGCGCCAGCCACTGCGTGGAGATCCAGGGTTGGCCGCGCATGGTGAAGGAATAGACGTCGGTCGTCGGCACCGTGCCGTGATCGATGATCCACTGCCCGACCGTGATCTGCCACAGCGTATCCGGATCGATCAGCAGCCGGTTGCCGGCAAGCAGAAATAGCGCGTAGGTGCCAACCCCGACCCACAGCGGCAGCAGCGCGCGCGCAGGCGGCGCGGCGGCTTCGGTGTGGGTCACGGTGACGGTCATGGGAAAATCCGGTGTTCGGGCCCGATCGAACCACGCCGGCGCATAATTATGAGTAAACCCGGCACCTTGTATCTGCCCGGATATGCCCGGATTTGGCCACATCCTCCCGGCAAGACCGGCAATTACCTTCGCGGTAAGCATGATTTGCGCGGGTCTTTGGGGGCCGATTTCGATGAAGCGAACGCTGCGATCAGCCTGCGCCCTGCTGGCGATGCTGTCGCTTGCGGGTCAGGTAAAGGCGCAGGATCGCGCGCGCTACGAGAAGATGATCGCCAGGCACGCCAAGGCTAATCTGGTGCCGGAAGCGCTGGTGCATCGGCTGGTCGTGCGCGAAAGCAAGTATAACCCCGGGCTGATCGGGCATGGCGGCACCATCGGGCTGATGCAGATCAAACTCGCGACCGCCAGGGGCGTCGGTTACACCGGCGATGCCGACGGCCTGCGCGATCCCGAAACCAACCTCACCTGGGGCGTCAAATATCTGGCCGGCGCCTATCGCGCCGCAGCCGGCGATTACGACCGCGCCATCCGCTACTTCGCCGGGGGTTATTATTATGTCGCCAAGCAGCAGCAGCTAGACCATCTGAAGCAGAGCAAGGCCGACCTCAACGCTGCACCGCCTGATATCGCTAAAGTCGAGGAAAAGCCGGCCGCACCGACGGAGGAAACCGCGTCATCGCAGGACGCCACTACATCCGGCGATACCGGCAAACCGGAAGAAGCCGCTGCCAAACCAGCGGACGCACCGCTCAAGCTCGTCTCCGCACCCGCCAAGCCCGTGCACGCCGCCAAATCCAGGCCCGCGAAGAAGAAGCTTGCCGACGCCAAGGTTCCCCGGCCCCCGGCCACCATTCCAAGCGGTGCAAACGGAGCCAAGCCGCGTTGACACAGCGCCTCATGGGCCTACATTAGGCCTGTTCCGAGGGGAGCTCCTGTGAGAGCTGAGAAACCGCGAGACCGCGGTGACCCTTTGAACCTGATCCGGGTCATGCCGGCGAAGGGACAGGGATGTATCAGAGTTCTGGACCACGCGGGGATTCCCCCGTTTCCATCATCGGCGCAGGCATCAGTGGTGCCTGGCATGCGCTGTTGTTCGCGTTGAGTGGCCACGCTGTCACTGTGCATGAGCGCAGTGACGGCGGCATGACGGAATCCACCAGTCACTTTGCGGGCGGCATGCTGGCGCCCTGGTGCGAGGCCGAAAGTTCCGAGCCCGTGATCGGGCGGCTCGGCGTGCGCTCGCTCGATCTGTGGCGGCAGCATTTTCCGCACACGCCGTTCAAGGGATCGCTGGTGGTGGCGCATGCCCGCGACCGCGCCGATTTCGAGCGCTTCGCGAAGCTGACCACCAATCATCGCCGGCTCGATGCGCGCGGCTTGAGCGAGCTCGAACCGGCGCTGCAAGGCTTTCGCGACGCGCTGTTCTATCCCGACGAAGGCCATGTCGAGCCGCGCCGCGTACTGCCCGAATTGCATGCGCGCATCGCGCAGGTCGGCGGAAAGATCGAGTTCGGCAGCGACGTGAACGCCGACGATCTCGACGGCATCGTGATCGATTGCCGAGGACTTGGCGCGCGCGACGCCGAGAGAGAATTGCGCGGCGTCAAGGGCGAGATGATCGTGGTCGAAAGCTCGGAGGTCGAGCTGTCGCGCCCGGTGCGGCTGATCCATCCGCGCTTTCCGCTCTATGTGATCCCTCGCGGCGATGGCCGCTTCATGCTGGGCGCGACCTCGATCGAGAGCGAGGATACCGGTGTGTCCGTACGCTCGGCGCTGGAATTGCTGGGCGCGGCCTATACGGTGCATCCGGCCTTTGCCGAAGCGCGCATCGTTGAGTTCGGCTCTGGACTGCGGCCTGCCTATCCCGACAATTTGCCGCGGATTTCGATCGAACAGCAACGCATCACGGTGAATGGGCTTTACCGCCACGGCTTCCTGCTGGCGCCGGCGCTTGCGGAATTGACGCTCGGCTTTGTCGCACGCGGCGTCATCGACAATGAGGTGATGCGATGCGCGTGACCGTCAACGGCGAGATCAGAGAGATTTCGTCCGCCAGCGTCGACGCGCTGCTTGGCGAGCTCGACTATGCGGGCACGCATTTCGCGATCGCAGTGAATTACGACGTGGTGCCTAAGGTACGCTGGGCCGAGACGCGACTGCGGGCAGGCGACGAGATCGAGATCATCACGCCGCGGCAGGGAGGGTGAGGATGAGAGGCACCCAGCGCACCATATACTCCGCTGTCGTCCCCGCGAACGCGGGGACCCATAACCACAGGCCGTCGTGTGTTGGAAGATGTCTGCCAGTGTGCCCAAAGAGAAATCACGCGGTATGGGTCCCGGCTTTCGCCGGGACGACGGGATTGATGCAATGCTGAACTTCTACTCCAAATCCTTCTCATCCCGCCTGCTGATCGGCAGCGCGCTGTATCCGTCGCCTGCGATCATGCAGAGCGCGATCCGCGCCAGCGGCGCGCGGATCGTCACCGTGTCGCTGCGGCGCGAGGCCGCCGGCGGCAAGACCGGCGACGCCTTCTGGAATCTGATCCGCGAGCTCGATGTCACCGTGCTGCCCAACACCGCGGGCTGCCGCAGCGTGCGCGAGGCGGTGACCACGGCGAAGCTGGCGCGCGAGCTGTTCGGCACGACCTGGATCAAGCTGGAAGTGATCGCCGACAACGACACGCTGCAGCCCGACGTGGTCGGCCTGGTCGAAGCCGCCACCATCCTGATCAAGGACGGCTTCGAAGTGTTCCCCTATTGCACGGAAGACCTGAGCGTCGCGACGCGGCTGGTCGACGCCGGCTGCAAGGTTGTCATGCCCTGGGCCGCGCCGATCGGCAGCGCAAAGGGCATCATCAACCGCGACGCGTTGAAGCTGCTGCGCGACCGCCTGCCCGACATCACGCTGGTGGTCGATGCCGGCCTCGGCGCGCCCTCGCATGCCGCCGAAGCGCTCGAGCTCGGCTATGACGCCGTGCTGCTCAACACTGCGATTGCAAAAGCCGCCGACCCCGTCGCGATGGCCAACGCGTTCCGCCTCGGCGTCGAGGCCGGCCGCGCGGCTTATGAAGCCGGGCTGATGCAGGCCCGCGATTTCGCTTCACCGTCAACCCCTGTGGTAGGGACCCCGTTCTGGCATGCCGTATCCTGACCGCTTCTATCCCGTCGTCGACAGCGTGGCGTGGGTCGCGCGCCTGACCCGACTCGGCGTCGGCACCATTCAACTGCGCGCCAAGAATTTGAACGACGCGGACGCGCTTAAAATCGTGCGCGAGGCGCTGGCGGTGACCAGGGGCACGCGCACCAAGCTCGTGGTCAACGATTACTGGCGCGCCGCGATCGACGCCGGGGCGCGGCATCTGCATCTCGGCCAGGAAGACCTCGCCGACGCCGATTTGAAAGCGATCCGCGCCGCCGGCCTGACGCTCGGCGTCTCCACCCATGACGACGAAGAGCTGGCAATCGGTCTTGCTGCGAAGCCCGACTATGTCGCACTCGGGCCGATCTTCCCGACCACGCTGAAATCGATGCGCTTCGCGCCGCAGGGCATTCCCAGAATCAGCGACTGGAAGAAGCGCGTCGGCAACATTCCGCTGGTTGCGATCGGCGGCATCAAGTTCGAGCACGCTGCCGAGATTTTCGCCGCCGGCGCCGATTCCATCGCTGTCGTTTCCGACGTCACCCAGAACGGCGACCCCGATGCACGGGTGCGGCAGTGGCTGGGTCAAAACGCGGAGGCCGCGTGAAGAATTTTCACCAGCGTCATTCCGGGGCGATGCGAAAGCATCGAACCCGGAATCTCGCGCAACAACTTCGAGATTCCGGATCGGTCCGCGTTCCGCGGCCCGTCCGGAATGACGAGATAAACGGAGGATCCCCATGAACATTCGCTCCAATCCGGACACGACCCTTCCCGCCGTCACCACGGGACCGCTGCCCTCCTCGCGCAAGATTTTTGCAAACCCGGACGCCGCGCCGGAGCTGAAGGTGCCGCTGCGCGAAATCATGCTCAGCGAAAACGCGGGCGAGCCGAACCTGCCGGTCTACGACACCTCGGGGCCCTACACCGACCCTGAGGTCACCATCGACGTCAATGCCGGCCTGTCGCGCAATCGCCTCGCCTGGGTGAAGGAGCGCGGCGGCGTCGAGGAATATGACGGCCGCACCATCAAGCCGGAGGACAACGGCAATGTCGGCGCCTCCCATGCGGCGAAGTCCTTTACCGCGCACCACAAGCCGTTGCGCGGCCTCGATGGCCACAAGATCACCCAGCTCGAGTTTGCCCGCGCCGGCATCATCACCAAGGAGATGATCTATGTCGCCGAGCGTGAGAACCTCGGCCGCAAGCAACAGCTCGAACGCGCCGAAGCCGCACTCGCCGACGGCGAAAGTTTCGGCGCGGTGGTCCCCGCCTTCATCACGCCGGAGTTCGTGCGCTCAGAGATCGCGCGCGGCCGGGCCATCATTCCCTGCAACATCAATCACGCCGAGCTGGAGCCGATGATCATCGGCCGCAACTTCCTGACCAAGATCAACGCCAATATTGGCAACTCCGCGGTGACCTCGTCGGTCGAGGAAGAGGTCGACAAGATGGTGTGGGCGATCCGCTGGGGCGCCGACACCGTGATGGACCTCTCGACGGGCCGCAATATCCACACCACCCGCGAATGGATCCTGCGCAACTCGCCGGTGCCGATCGGCACCGTGCCGATCTACCAGGCGCTGGAGAAGTGCGACGGCGATCCCGTGAAACTGACCTGGGAGCTCTACAGGGACACGCTGGTCGAGCAGTGCGAACAGGGCGTCGACTATTTCACCATCCACGCCGGCGTGCGGCTGCCCTACATCCACCTCACCGCCAACCGCGTCACCGGCATCGTCTCGCGCGGCGGCTCGATCATGGCGAAGTGGTGCCTCGCGCATCACAAGGAGAGCTTCCTCTACACGCATTTCGAAGACATCTGCGACCTCATGCGCAAATACGACGTCTCGTTCTCGCTCGGCGACGGACTGCGTCCGGGCTCGATCGCTGACGCGAATGACCGCGCGCAATTCGCCGAGCTGGAGACGCTGGGCGAACTGACGAAGATCGCGTGGGCGAAGGGTTGCCAGGTCATGATCGAGGGCCCCGGCCATGTGCCGATGCACAAGATCAAGATCAACATGGACAAGCAGCTCAAGGAATGCGGCGAGGCGCCGTTCTATACGCTGGGGCCGCTGACCACCGACATCGCGCCGGGCTATGACCACATCACCTCGGGCATCGGTGCGGCGATGATCGGCTGGTTCGGCTGCGCCATGCTCTGCTATGTCACGCCGAAGGAGCATCTCGGCCTGCCCGACCGCAACGACGTCAAGGTCGGCGTCATCACCTACAAGATCGCGGCGCACGCTAGCGATCTCGCCAAGGGCCACCCGGCGGCGCAGCTCCGCGACGACGCGTTGTCGCGCGCGCGCTTCGACTTCCGCTGGGAGGACCAGTTCAACCTCGGCCTCGACCCCGACACCGCGAAGAACTTCCACGACGAGACCCTGCCGAAGGAAGCGCACAAGGTCGCGCATTTCTGCTCGATGTGCGGCCCGAAGTTCTGCTCGATGAAGATCACGCAGGACGTGCGCGACTACGCGGCGACCTTGAACGATCCCGCGGCGGTGGGGTTGAGCATCAGCGGGACGCTGGAGGACGGCTTGCCGGCCGAAGCCGTGGCGAAGGCGGGCATGGCGCAGATGAGCGCCAAGTTCAAGGAGATGGGCGAGAACCTGTATCTCGATGCGGAGAAGGTGAAGGGGAGCAACAGGGTGTTGTGAAGTTTGCTCCAACGCCACGCCTCGTCCGAAAATGGTAACGCAGAAGACGACGAAAGCTAAATTGAAGCCGTTTCCAGTGGACGGCCCTTGTCCCTGTGGAAGCGGCTCATTCTACCGCGATTGCTGCGCGGAGAAGAAATTTCGCTTCAAGATCGACAAACATGGCAACATCATTAGGCAACTGAAACTTCATCCGCGACTGAAACCTGAGCTTGAGAGGGCTCTTCAAGAATTTAAGGAAATGTTCGGACGCAAGCCTGGTCGTGGGGACCCGGTATTCTTTAGTCAGCACCTCACTGGAGAGGACGATTTTTGGCAGCAAGCCCAGACGGTCGGTAAAATTGCGGGGCTTCGAGAGGAATTGATATTCGCTTGGCGCCGCAGCGGCCTGATTGTTGGGCAACACTCTCGCGAGATAATGCCAGATGCGGACTACGACGAATGGACAAGCGCAATCGACGAGTACCACCTTCTCAAAGAGGACGGTTACGACCCCTTTTTCGTCTTCACATATTTATCTGGCGAAGAGTACGCTAAATACAAACGCCTGATCAAATTGCTCGATCATACAATAATTGTCACAGGTTTTGCGCATACGAAACCGAAACGCCTGCGCGATAGCAGTGAATACTTCCGATATCTTCTGATCGGTCGAGCAATTCGATCCCTGCGAACCATTCGCGAAATGTACAACACGCGATATGATGATGACTGCCTTGCAATCGCGCGGGCAATTTATGAGACATATCCGACTAACACTGCCGGCCAAATAAGCAATATATCAAAGGCGGACATCGTACGCCGATTGGCTCGCAAAAAAAATGAAAAATAAGGACGTGCTGAGTGCAATAGAATTTGCTTGCAACGCATTCAGCATACTACGCGCCAATCGCAATGCCCTACTGAATTCTCATAGCGTTTTCCGTGGAGAGAGGGGCGAAAAGCCACAGTGGCGCAGGACAACAGGCAGGGGACCGATTGGCCACGCAAGCGTAGAAGCAGACCTTGCTGATCTTGAACAGGTCATTTCAGACATTTGCGATCTAGGTAAGTTCGTAGTCGCTCTAGTCCCCTTTCTACATAAGCGACGTCAGAAGGGCTGGCAGGGAGGAGTTCGTCCGAGCCTTCCCGATAAGTTTCCAATGCCAGCATTGCTGGCGCAAGCGTCCGAACCATTCGACGATGAATCTAGCAATCGAGCTCGCTCAACAAGGAAGGGAGAAAAGTCGGTTCGAAAAGCGCGTGCACCGACCAGCGAGCGTAGCTAGGAATGAGCGCCCATCGTTTGCCCGACCAGCTCCGCGTCAACCTGCGCCTTGTCTTCGTTGGCACCGCCGCAAGCACGCGCTCGGCCGGCCTGGGACACTATTACGCGCATCCCGGCAATCGCTTCTGGCTCGCGCTGCATGAGGCAAGCATCACGCCGCGGCGTTATCAGCCAAGCGAGTTTGCCGCCTTGCTCGAACTCGGCATCGGCTTCACCGATCTCTCAAAATCCGGTGCCGGAATGGATCACGAGGTCGCAAGGCAATCCTTCGACGTCATCGGTTTCCGGACCAAGATCGCGACCTATCGCCCGAAGACGATCGCGTTCAGCAGCAAGAAGGCGGCGAGCCTGTTCTATGGTCGGCGGACGCGCGCGATCGCGCTTGGCCGACAGCCGCCCATGAGTGGCTTTCCCGATGTGTTCGTGCTGTCCTCGCCGTCAGGCGCGGCGTCGGGTCATTGGACGTTGCAGCCCTGGCGCGATCTCGCCGAATGGATCGGGCCTGCCTAGCGCGACTGGCGCAGTCGACGCTCCGACCCATCAGTGCGAAACGTCCGGATCGGCAGATTCAATTCGGCGAATGCCGTAGTCACGAAGTTCAGATAGCCCTGCACGATGGATGGCGCACTCCCGGCGACATCGACGAGCTCGCCGAGGTCGAGAACCGCATCGTAGCTGCCGCGCTTCTCGACGGCGCTCATATGCACGATCCCGTTCCGGAAATTCCGGAGATCCTCGATCTCCTTCGCCAGCGCGCTGTCCATCCTTCGCCCAGTCGTCCGCTTGATTTGATCGAGGACATAGCGCTGCCTTCTGAAGAACGCGCCCCTGCGCAGCAGCGACTTGATCCGGTCGGTGCTTCGGCCGACGAAGTGCGACCATGGCGGCAGTTTTTTGCTGCCGGCAGGAATGCTGCCCGTCAGCAGCTCATAGATGGTGGCGAGCGCGTCGTTGGTGATCGCCTCGATGCTGGCGAAACTCATCACGATGGTCGCGCGCGCGTAGATGCCACGAATGCGGTCGTCCGTCTCCCGCGCGATCTGCTGCTCCAGAAAATAGACATCGCTCAGCAGGTCGCCGGAACTCGGCTCCAGCAATTCCGGGGCCTCCTGCCTTGCGGAGATTCGAGCGATCTCACTGAGGTCAGCAGGCGCTGCCGGCCTGGGGTTGGTCTTTTTGGTCATTCAAACGCCGGGCGCCACTTTGATTCCATGATACATAGCACAACAACACGAGGCCGCTCCGCAGTCCCGGCGCAAGTTGATCATTTGCCACGCTGTGTCGTAAAATCTTGACCACATGTCGCGCCGCCCCGCAACGCCACAGCAATGGTGACCCATGCCCATCCAGCACTTCCCTCCTCCGCCCGGCGTCAAGTCCCCGCCGCTGTCCTTTGCCGCGCGCACCGGTGACCTCTTGTACATCTCCGGCATTCCCGGCTTCGACGAGAAGGGCGGGCTGCCCGATACGTTCGAGGGGCAGTTCAGGAACGTCGTCAGCAACATCAAGCGCGTGCTGGACGAGGCCGGCGGCACCTTCCGCGACCTGGTCAAGGTCAACGTGCTGTTGACGCGCGCCTCCGACGTCGCGGCGATGAACGCGCTCTATGCCGGCGCCTTCGGGCCCGCGCCCTATCCCGCCCGCACCACCTGCGTGGTGGTGGCGCTGCCCGACCCGAAGATGCTGATCGAGATCGAGGCGGTGGCGTCGCTGGCGGGATAAAACTGCTCGCCCGATCCGCCTCGACAATTCGCGTCTGCGCCATTATCTTTCCCTCATGAACATCATCCGCCGCACGCTGGAGATCGACGCCGGGACCGACGCGCGCCTGCGCGAAATGGCTGACGAACGCGGGCAAGATGTCGCAGCGGTGCTCGCTGAAGCCGTTGCGCTTCTCGACTCGGTGGTCGATATCGCCGGACCTGATGTCGCCGAGGATCGCCGGCGGCTCGATGCTTTCAGGCAGACGCGCGCCGCCGTTCGACTTGACGAAGTGAAGAGCTGGGTGGCGAGCTGGGACTCGGCAAACGAACTCCCACGCCCGGCGCCACGCAAGATCGGATGATCCTGCTTTCGCCCGATGCCGTTGAAGACATCGAGCGTTTGCGAAGCTTTCTCGACCAGAATAACCGCGACGCTGCGCGACGCGCACTGGCGACCATTTGGACTGCGATCGATCGATTGCAGGAATTTCCCGGGCTGGGCATGTCGACCGAAGATGCCGACATCCGGCAAATCGTGGTCCGTTTTGGCGCTTCCGGCTACATCGTCCGCTACGCTGTGCTGCGCGAGGACGGAAATATCCTGATCACCCGAATTTGGCACGGCCGCGAGGCTCGCACCTGACGCCGCGCCCGCATGTCGCTGCGCTCATGCGGGCTACCGGTTACGCCATGGCATCGCTCGCGCGCCAGTGATCGGTATCCGTTGAACCTCTCCTGCCTCCCTTCAAACTCATTCCACAGCCGGGTCGGCGATCGCCGCCCCGCCTCCCCTATTTGCGGGAGGAGCATCACGCTTTTGCTTTGGAGCTATTCCATGCGCCGCCTGTCGCTTGCCATTGCCGCCATCGCGTTGTCCGTCGTCGCCGCCAGCGCGCCCGCCAAGGCCGATCCGTTTCATTTGATCCGCTGGTCGGACACCGGCTTCTGCCAGGTCTGGGATGAGGGCATTCCGACCATGCCGTGGCCGGGCGATTACACCGTGGTCAGCATGACGGTGGCGACCTTCTTCGACGCGCTCAACGTCAAGAACGGGTTGCTGTGGACCGGCGCCTGCTCGCTGTAGGAATTCGCACTTGTTTTCGACGAGGCCGATGGCGAGGCTCATCGGCCTTTTCATTTGCAGACGGCTCAAAGGCGCAAAGCGCCGTGCCCACCACGATCTTGCATGCTTGCCAGATGGTGGGCACGCTTCGCTTTGCCCACCCTACGCGCTACAGTAAGCGCCATAAGAAAACGAAACAGGGAAAACGCCATGCCGCTGCTCGCCAATCACATCGCTGTCGTCACCGGAGCCGGCTCAGGCATCGGCCGCGCCATTGCGGCCGGCTATGCAAGCGAGGGTGCGCGCGTCGTGCTGCTCGATATCGACGAGAAGGCCGCCGCCGAGGCCGCGAAGGAGATCGGCAGCGCCGGCGGCAAGGCGGAAAGCTTCAGGCTCGACGTCACCAAGCGCGACGAGTGTTTTGCGGTCGCAAAGGAGATCGCGAATAAGGTCGGGCAGGTCTCGATCCTGGTCAACAATGCCGGCATCAACCGCCGCAATGCCTTCACCGCCGATCCCGACGCCGTCCTGAAGGACTGGCAGGACATCATGGCGATCAACCTCAACGGCGTGTTCAACGTCACCCACGCCTTCCTCGAGCCGCTGCGCGCGAGCCGCGGCCGCATCGTCAATATCGGCTCGATCCAGTCCTTCGTGCATGTGCGCACGCCGAACTCGCCGGCCTACACCACCAGCAAGCACGGCGTGCTCGGCTTCACCAAGGCGCTCGCCGCCGAGCTCGGCAAGCATGGCGTGCGTGTCAATGCAATTGGACCTGGATTGATCGAGACTCCGCTGAATGCGCAGGTGCGTGCCAACAACCCGGAGCTGGTGAAAATCTTCCTCGACCACACCCCGCTCGGCCGCGCCGGCAAGCCGGAGGACATCGTCGGCCCCGCGATCTTCCTCGCCTCGGACTTGTCGGCCTATGTCACCGGCTCGATCGTGATGGCCGACGGCGGCTACCGGTCGATCTAGTACTCGTCATTGCGAGCGTAGCGAAGCAATCCATCTATCCGCTTGTGGCGCGATGGATTGCTTCGTCGCTTCGCTCCTCGCAATGACGAGTGTTACCCTTGATCGCGCGCGTGGTTCGTGGATGATGCACAGGAACTAAGGGGAGACTAGCGAGGCATGTCCAACGCCCCGCATTACAACATCGACGTCGGCGCGTTCTGGGCCGATCCCTATCCCGATCTGGCGCGGATGCGCAAGGAAACGCCGATCGCCTTCGTGCCGCAGCTCGGCTCGACCGTGATGACCCGGCGCGACGACATCTACAGCCAGGAGAAGCGCATCGACGTGTTCTCCTCGCACCAGCCGGCCGGACTGATGAACCGCCTGATGGGCCACAACATGATGCGCAAGGACGGCGACGCGCACATGGCCGAGCGCGCCCAGATGTTTCCTGCGGTATCGCCGCGCGTGGTGAAGGCCACCTGGCGCGCTCAATTCCAGGCCCATGCCGACCGCATCCTCGAGACACTCGCGCCGCAAGGCGGTGCCAACCTGGTGAAAGCCTTCGCGCTGCCGCTGTCGGCGGAGTGCCTGAAGGACATCACCGGGCTCACCAACATGCGCTTCGAGGATATGGACGCCTGGTCGCAGTCGATGATCGACGGCATCGCCAACTACACCGGCAATGCGGACGTCGAGGCGCGCTGCCATGCGGCGACATCAGGCATCGATGCCGCGATCGACGACATGGTTCCGGTGCTCTCGAAACATCCAAACGCCTCGATCCTCAGCGTGCTGCTCGCCGCCGGCCAGCCGATGGAGAGCGTCCGCGCCAACGTCAAGCTTGCGATCTCGGGCGGGCAGAATGAGCCGCGCGATGCGATCTCGGGCGCGGTGTGGGCGCTGTTGACGCATCCCGAGCAGCTTCAGATTGTCCGTGACGGCAACGCGAAGTGGATCGACGCCTTCGAGGAATATGCGCGCTGGATCGCGCCGATCGGCATGTCGCCGCGGCGGGTGGCGAGGCCGTGGAGTTTCCGCGGCGTCGATTTCGAGCCGGAGGACCGCGTCTTTTTCATGTTCGGCTCGGCCAACCGCGACGAGGCCTGTTTTGCCGATCCGGATATTTTCGACATCACACGCGATACCTCGAAGAGCATCGCGTTCGGCGCCGGCCCGCATTATTGCGCCGGCGCCTTTGCCTCGCGCGCCATGGTCGCCGACGTCGCCCTGCCCTCGCTGTTCGCGCGATTGAGGGGACTTCGACTGGATATGTCGGAGCCGGCGAAGATCGGCGGTTGGGCCTTCCGCGGATTGCTGAACCTGAAAGTCGCCTGGGACGCCTGAAGCGGTGCCCGGGCGCACCGGAACACTAACCGAACCTGCACCCGCGAGCGCTCGCGCGCTTTCTCCGCCTCGATCTCGCGATCGCGCGGGGCTGCGTTGGTATGCAGCGAGGTCAGCAGCCGCCGCGCCGCGTCCGACACCTCCTCGACGGCGCGGTCGAACGCGGCCTCGTTGGCCTGCGACGGCCTGCCGAAGCCGGACAGCTTGCGCACGAACTGCAGCGCCGAGGCGCGGATCTCGTCCTCCGTCGCCGGCGGCTCGAAATTGAACAGCGTCTTGATGTTGCGGCACATGGCCTGTCTCCTTCGAGGGCCCGCTGTAACAAGGACGTTGGCCTCAGCCAAACTCCTACATTGCAGCCGCATTTTGTTCTAGAGTATCTGCTGCTTCGCCCGGCGTCCCCACCATCCCATGCGAGGTTCCCGATGACCCAGGTCACCTACAAGATCGTCCAGCACGATGGCGGCTGGGCCTATACGTTCGACGGGGTGTTTTCGGAAACCTACATCACCCATTCCACGGCGCTCGCCGCCGCCCGGCGCGCCGCGGCCGAGCAGCGCACGCCGGGGCGCACCGAGGTCATCATGTATGAGACCGCGGACGGCAAGTGGCACACCGAAACCGCTTCCGGCAGCGACCGTCCCGAGACCGGGGTCGACGACGGCCCGTGAGGCCGCCGGCAACGTCCGGCTGACCGACCAGGTCCCGATTCCGAAGTTCGCGTGATCTTGCGGCGACTTGCGTTTGCGAACTCCGGAATCGTATGCACTGGAATTTAAACAAGGGTCATCAATAAGAATGGCCGCGCCGCCGCGCATACCCCTGCTGTGCTTTTCGGGCTGTGCTAGGCTCGGGCCAATGCGGCAGAGGCCGTAGGCGGGAGAACGAAGATGAAGGGCTTTGGCGCGGCGCTGTCGGCCGCTTTTGCACTGGTGTCGGTCACGGCGATGGCGGCGGATTATCCCGCGCCGAAGGAAGGCGACTGGGTCGCGAAGAACTTCAAGTTTCACACCGGCGAGACCATGCCGGAGCTGAAGCTGCACTACACCACCGTGGGCGCACCGACCGGCCAGCCGGTGCTGGTGCTGCACGGCTCCGGCGGCTCGGCCGCGACGATGCTGACGCCGACCTTTGCCGGGGCGATGTTCGGGCCCGGCCAGCCGCTCGATGCGAGCAAATACTACATCATCATTCCCGACGGCATCGGCCACGGCAGATCGCTGAAGCCGTCCGACGGGCTGAAGACCGCGTTCCCGAAATACGACTATGCCGACATGGTCGATGCGCACTATCGCCTCGTCACCGAAGGGCTCGGCATCAAGCATCTGCGGCTCGTGATCGGCAACTCGATGGGCGGCATGCACAGCTGGATCTGGGGCGAGCGCTATCCGCAGATGATGGATGCGCTGGTACCGATGGCCTCGCAGCCGACCGCGATGGCCGCGCGCAACTGGATCCTGCGGCGCGCCATGATCGAGACCATCCGCAACGATCCCGATTACAACAACGGCAACTACGCCAGCCAGCCGCGGATGATGAAATACGCCATCGCGGCCTATCGCTTCGCCAGCGCCGGCGGCACGCTCGGCTACCAGACGCTGGCGCCGACCGCGGCCAAGGCCGACAAGATGGTCGACGACCAGCTCGCGCTGCCGGTCACCGCCGACGCCAACGATTACATCTATCAGTGGGACGCCTCGCACGATTACGATCCGTCCGCCGGCATGGAGAAGATCGAGGCGACGGTGCTCGCGATCAACGCGGCCGATGACGAGCGCAATCCGCCGGAGACCGGCGTCACCGCGGCGGCGGTCAAGCGGATCAAGAACGGCAAGATCTACCTGATCCCGGCAAGCACGGAGACACGGGGGCATCTGACCACCGGCAATGCCAAGTTCTATGCCGAGCAGGTCAAGGAGCTGCTGCAGACCGCGCCGCAGAAGACGATGTAGCGGCGCAGAGTTTGCTGCAAGGACGCTGCAAAGCACGTTTGTCAAGAACGATGTCGCCGCTCGCTGGCCACGGCCGACGCGACTGCGTTGCAGACCGTGCTCGCCTGGTGGGCGCTAACAGCGCGCCGTGCATCGATTGAGTCGTCGCAGGCAGAACGCCGATCGTGCGGCTGACGGCAGTCGCGTCCTGGGATGATAGTTTGACTCTGTCAACGCAGATGAGAACTGCCGTGACCGACATTGCCGCCAGCGACCTCGCCACCATCTATCCGCAACCCGCGCCGCGCGTGATCGCGAAGGCGCGGCCGTCGATCGACGCACATGCCGAGGAAATTCATCGAGATGTCGCCGTTCTGCGTGCTCGCGACCTCAGGCTCCGACGGCAGCGTCGACGCCTCGCCGCGCGGCGGCAATCCCGGCTTCGTGCATGTGGAGGGGCCGAACAAGCTGCTGATGCCGGACCGCTCCGGCAACAACCGCATCGACAGTTTCAGGAATATCGTTGCGGGATCCGGCTTCGTCCAGCTGATCTTCTTCGTGCCGGGCATCGACGAGACCTTGCGCGTCGGCGGCAGAGGGACGGTCTCGGCCGATCCGGCGCTGCTCGCCGGCATGGAAGAGTTCGGCAAGCTGCCGCGCGCGATCTTGAAGATCGAGGTGAGCGAGGCCTATTTCCACTGCGGCAAGGCGCTGATGCGCTCACGGCTGTGGTCGGCGGCCCAGGTCGAGCGCAAGAGTTTTCCGAGCATCGCCGAGGTGATCCACGATCAGACCTCGCTCGGCGAGCCGGAGCCGCAGGCGGCAGTCGAAGCGCGCTACAAGACGCAGCTTGTAGGCGACTGATCGCAGAACCCTCCGCATCGTCATGGCGCCGGGCTATGTCGCGGCGGGCGATCCACGTCTTTCGGCGCACGCCTTCAAGAAGGCGTCGGATGGCCGGCGTCAAGCCCGGCCATGACGAGATTGAAAGACCGAACTCAGTCCTCCTTCTTCAACCCGCCGACATGCTTTTGCGTGTATAGCTCGAGCCCGATGCGCCCGATCAGATCGAGCTGCGTTTCGAGGAAGTCGATATGCTCTTCCTCGTCCTTCATCAGCTTCTCGAACAGGTCGCGCGAGACGTAGTCCTTGACGCCATGGCAGTATGTTGCCGCCTCCTGATAGAGCGCGCGGGCCGCGATCTCGGAGGCCAGATCGCACTCGATGATCTCCTTGACGTTCTGGCCGATGCGCAAGGGATCGAGCACCTGCATGTTCGGAAAGCCGTCGAGGAACAGGATGCGGTCAGTGAATTTGTCGGCGTGCTCCATCTCCTCGATGGATTCCTTGCGCCAGACCTTGGCCATCTCCAGCAGGCCCCAATTGTTCAGCACCCGGTAATGCAGCCAGTACTGGTTGATCGCGGTCAGTTCGCTGCGCAGGCCCTTGTTGAGATAATCGATGACTTTTGCGTCGCCCTGCATGGTGCACTCCGGGAGGTTTGGCCGAACCGGCCCCATTCAATCGTTTTAGAATGTTTCTAAGGATGATGACAGGGGCAAGCAACCCCTCTGGGGCGGGAAACCACAGGCGGCATCAAGCCGATTAATTCAGAGGAGTTTCAGGAAGCCGCGAGGGCGAAGTCGGTGTCGGCTTCAAGCTGGGTGTGGGGGCAGCCGGCTTGGCAGGCATGGGCGCAGGCCCCGAGCGCCTCGTCGATGATGCCCTTGATGGTGCGGGCGCAGCGGCCGCATTCGGCGCTGCAACCGAGGCAGCCATAGAGCTGCTTGGCATTGCGCGGAAGGATGTCCGACGAGGTCACGGCGTCGCGGACGTCGTGATCGCTGAGGACGTGGCAGGAACAAACAATCATTAGGGCAGGAAACCTTCCGTGATGCGTTCCAATCGATATTGGACGCGGCGCGCTGATGCAAAGGGAAAAGCCGCGTTTTGAAGTGATTCAAACTAGTGGAGCGGATTTGACGTTCGCCCGAACCCGCCGCGGAGTATGGAAGCGAACGTCAAATCCAAAGCTCCACTAGAATCATATTTTGCTAGTGGTCCTTCGATCCTGACATTCGCAAACATGTCCGCCGCGCACTTCGTGCGAATGTCAGGATCGGACCACTAGCCCCGGATATTCCCGGGCATTCCGGAAAAGATCGGTCGGCCTGCCATTGCGGCAGATCAAGAAAGCCCTGCAAAATCGGGCCTGATCTCCGCTTCCGCCGTCAACCCGCTTCGTGGAGTCTACGCTGTCACCAGTCCCGCCTGCCGCCGCCATAGGGCCCGAACCAGCTTGCGACCGAGCTATCGTTGATTGAGGGGTCGGACGAGCCGCCATCGGATGACCCGCGGCGCCGATTGATCCTGTCCGCGCGCATCATCAGCGCGAAAATGGCGGCCGAGGTCACGCCGACCGCGAGCAGAAAATAGATCGTATCCATTCACAATGGCCTCCCGCCGAACCGAACATCAATCGATTGTGCGAAGCACAAACGACCGATTTCGCCATAATTGGTCGCCAAATGTGGCTGCCCCGTTCATGGAACATTCAAGGGCAATGTGGATTTATCGCTGCTTGGTTCCCCCTCTTGGGATCGTGAGAAAGGGACTGCCATGAAGAAGACATTGATGGCGCTTGTTGCGGTCGCCGCTCTGGCCGTTTCGACGGCGACACCGGCTCATGCCTGGTGGCGCGGCGGCTGGGGCCCCGGTATCGGCCTTGGGCTGCTAGGCGGCGCCATTGTCGGCGGCGCGATCGCGAACTCCTATCCCTACGGCTATTACGGGCCGGGCTACGGCTATTACGGTCCCGGCTATGCCGGCGGTCCGTATGGACCCTGCTACTGGCAGCGCCAGCGCTTCTGGGACGGCTATGGCTGGCAGGTGCGCAACGTCCGCGTCTGCGGGTAACCTTTCAGCTTCCTTAAATCCGGCATGACGTCCCGCACTTTGGGGCGTCATTGATCCAAAGGCCCGAAAAGCATCGCTTTTCGGATCACGATGTCGCGCGTGTTTACCGGGGATTGACCGTTTCGCGCTTTGCTTGAGGCAGCCATCCGCGTCGAAGTGCAAGAGTTCAACCCGGCGCCGCCGAAGGGCGAGCCATTCTGGAGACGACGAAAATGAAGAAGACGATTACGGCGTTGCTCGCGGTCGCGGCCGTCGCCGGTTCGCTCACCGCGACGCCCGCGCATGCGCAGCGCGGCTTCGGTGCGGGCGTTGCCGCCGGACTGATCGGCGGCGCAATAGTCGGCGGTGCCATCGCCGCGAGCCGGCCCTATCCCTATTACTATGGACCGCCTCCGGGATATGTCGGCGGTCCGGCGCCTGCGGGCTGCTACTGGCAGCAGCAACGCTATTGGGACGGCTATGCCTGGAACGTTCGCCCGGTGCAGGTTTGCGATTAAAAAATCGGCGTATCGCATGTGAGAAAGCCCGGCTTCGGCCGGGCTTTATTATTGGCGCATGATCTCCGCGCAAACGCTACGCGTTTGTCGCGAGGGAAAACCGGTGCCCACTTCTTCCGGATCATGCGCTGTTATTTTGCTGAATTGATCGAGCGCAGCACCGCATCGCTCGGCCAGCAATCCACTTTCAGGCCGGCTTTCTTCTGGTAGGCGCCGAGCGCGGAGCGGGTCAGCATGCCGGCCTTGCCGTCGACCTTGTCCTTGTAGAGCCCGATCTTCGTCAGCCCGCGCTGCATCGCCTCGACATCGGCCGTGCGCAGTTGCTTCGAGGCAGACCATGGCGTTGCGAACGGCAGCGGGCTTGTCATGCGATCGCTGAGATGGCCGACATAAAGGACGTAGAGATCGGAGAAGTTATATTCCTTGATGACGAAATAGTTCTTCGTGGTCAGGAAGGCCGGACCGTAGATGCCTTCGGGCTGCAACAGCGAAGCGGGTTCGGCCTGCTCGGCCGCGCTGAGCTTCGCACCACGCACCGGTACGTAGCCGGCGCGCAGCCATTCACCGAGCGGCCGCGTCACTTCTGGCACGCCCATCGTGCAATCGACATCGGCCGGCGCCTTGACCTCATAGGCCCAGCGCAACCCGCGCTGCCAGCCCTTGTCGAGAAGCTGCGAGGCGGCGGAAGCGAGCGCATCCGGCACCGAGTGGAAGAGATCGACCTTGCCGTCGCCGTCGAGATCGACGCCGTGCTTGTAGTACTCCGACGGCAGGAATTGCGTCAGCCCGACCGCGCCGCCCCAGGACGCGCGGAAGTCCTTGCGCGACACCGCGCCGTCGCTGAGCATCTTCAGCGCCATGATGAATTCGTTGCGATAGCTGTCCTTGCGGCGGCCGACATAGGCTTGCGTGGCCAGCACGCGCACCGCGTCAAAGGGCTCCGGGGAGCGACCGTAATCGCTCTCGCGACCCCAGATCGCGAGCACGACGGTGGCGGGCACGCCGAAACGGGATTCGATCTTGTCGAGCGCGGGACGGTATTGCTGCAGGAGCTTCTGTCCCTCGGCGGCCAACCGCGCGATCGCAGGTTCCTTGATGTAGTCGGCCGGTACCTGCACGAACTCGGCCTGCGCCGGGTTTCCGGTCGCGGGTCGCCCGGGCAGGATCAGGTCGGGCAATTTGGTGTCGGGCTCCAGCCCCGCAGTCTCGCGATCGAAGGTCGCGCGGGAGACGCCTGCGGCTCTGCGCCTCCGGCCAGAGCGAAGCGACGAATTGGATGAAGGCGGCGTCGGCGGCATGGGCGGGGGATAGCCCCAACACGAGCAGCGCAACGCTCGCAACAAGAGCGAAGCGACTCAAATGAAAGACGCGGCCATCTCTCATTTCACCGCCACGATGAAAATCCGGGGAAAGCGGAACAGCACCTTGCCGTCGGCCTGCAGTGGATAGGCGGCAGCGACGCGCGCGGTGTATTCGGCGAGATATTGTTTGCGCTCCGCCGTCTCCAGGAGCTCCATGAAAGGCCGCAAGCCGGTGCCCTTGACCCACTCCACGATCCCTGTGGCATCGGCAAGCGGGTGATTGTAGATCGTATGCCAGATGTCCAGTCGCCGGCACAGCGGGCTCAGCGCATCATAGTAGCCGCCCGGCTCCGGAACCTCGTCGCGCAGGCGCGCCTTCTCGTAGAGCTGCTTGCTCCACGGGCCCTCGCGCGCCACCTCGCGCATCAAGAGATGCGCGGGCTCCTCGAGGCTGTCCGGGATCTGCGCTGCCAGCACGCCGCCTGCGGGCAATCTGCCGAGCAGCCGCTGCAAATGCTTCAGATGCCCGGGTACCCATTGGAAGATCGCGTTGGCGAACAACAGGTCGGTGCCGTCGGGCGGCACCCAATGCGCGACATTGGCCTCGATGAAGGTTTGTTTCGGCAGCCGCTCGCGCGCCTGGCGCAACATGTCGGCAGAGGTGTCGATGCCGATCACGGTCGCATTCGGCCAGCGCTTGACCAAAAGCTCGGTCGAATTGCCCGGACCACAGCCGATGTCGATGATCTTGCGGGCATCGGTCAGCGGAACCTGCGCCAGCAGATCGCGCGGCGGGCGCGTGCGCTCGTCCTCGAATTTGAGATATTGCTCCGCGCTCCAGTCCGCCATTTTCCGATTACGCCTTATTTGGGCATGATCTTCTCGGAAAACCGCTTCACACTTTTCCGGATCATCGCCTTACCTCGTCAGCTTCTTGTACTTCACCCGGTGCGGGATGATCGAGTCCTGGCCGAGCCGGCGCATCTTGTCCTTCTCGTAGTCCTGGAAGTTGCCCTCGAACCATTCGACATGGCTGTCGCCCTCGAAGGCGAGGATGTGGGTGGCGATGCGGTCGAGGAACCAGCGGTCGTGGCTGATGATGACGGCGCAGCCGGCGAAATCCTCCAGCGCCTCTTCCAGCGCGCGCAACGTGTCGACGTCGAGATCGTTGGTCGGCTCGTCGAGCAGCAGCACGTTGGCGCCGGATTTCAGCATCTTGGCGAGATGCACGCGGTTGCGCTCGCCGCCCGACAGCGCGCCGACCTTCTTCTGCTGGTCGGCGCCCTTGAAGTTGAAGGAAGAGCAATAGCCGCGCGAGTTCACCTCGCGCTTGCCGAGCAGGATCTGCTCGTTGCCGCCGGAAATCTCCTCCCACACCGTCTTCTTGCCGTCGAGGTCGTCGCGCGACTGGTCGACATAGCCGAGATGCACGCGTCTCGCCGACGGTGATGCTGCCCTTGTCGGGCTTCTCCTGCCCGGTGATCATGCGGAACAGCGTGGTCTTGCCGGCGCCGTTGGCGCCGATGATGCCGACGATGCCGCCCGGGCGGCAGCTTGAAGGTGAGATCGTCGATCAGCAGGCGATCGCCATAGCCTTTGCTCAGGCCCTCGAAGTCGACCACATTGTCGCCAAGCCGCTCGGCGACGGGAATGGTGATCTGCGCGGTCGTTGTCTGCTTGTCGCTGGCCTGCTTCAGCAGGTCCTCATAGCGCTGGTAGCGCGCCTTGGACTTGGCCTGACGCGCCTTCGGCGAGGACGCGATCCATTCCTGCTCGCGCGCCAGCGTGTTCTGATGCGCGGCATCCTCGCGGCCTTCCTGCTCCAGCCGCTTCTGCTTCTGCACCAGCCAGGCGGAGTAATTGCCCTCGTAGGGAATGCCCTTGCCGCGGTCGAGCTCGAGGATCCAGCCCGTGACATTGTCGAGGAAGTAGCGGTCGTGGGTGACGATCAGGATCGCGCCGGGATAGTTGCGCAAATGGCCTTCCAGCCAGGACACCGACTCGGCGTCGAGATGGTTGGTCGGCTCGTCCAGCAGCAGCAGCTCGGGCTGGTCGAGCAGCAGCCGGCACAGCGCGACGCGGCGGCGCTCGCCGCCCGAGAGCTTGGTGACGTCGGCATCGTCGGGCGGACAGCGCAGCGCGTCCATGGCCTGGTCGACCTTGCTGTCGAGATCCCAGAGGCCCTGGGCCTCGATCTCGTCCTGCAGCTTGGTCATCTCGTCCGCGGTCTCGTCGGAATAGTTGGCGGCAAGCTCGTTGTAGCGGTCGAGGATCGCCTTCTGCTTGGCGACGCCCTGCATGACGTTGTCGCGAGCCGAGAGCTTGGGATCGAGCTGCGGCTCCTGCTCGAGATAGCCGACGCGGGCGCCCTCGGCGACCCAGGCCTCGCCGTTATATTCCTTGTCGAGGCCGGCCATGATCCTGCAGCAGCGTCGACTTGCCCGAGCCGTTGACGCCGAGCACGCCGATCTTGGCGTCCGGGTAGAACGACAAATGGATGTTATCGAGCACCTTCCGGGTCGGATAGCTCTTGGTCAGACCCTGCATGAAATAGACGAACTGGCGTGCCATTGCGTTCCCTGAAAACCCTTGGATTTGCGGAAAATTTGCTGGCGCTCATGTAGCGGCGCGGGCCCCAAAGGGCAACCGGGTCGACCGCCGTTTTCCATCCGTTCACCACGAATGAATACGGGTCCGACACCATGTGTGCGGCAGATCACGACAATTGAAACCATCTTTTAATAAATGAAGCCAAAACTCGTTTTCGGCGCACCAAAGCGCATGCAAACGCGGCAAAAGCCGCGATCGAAAACAGCGAGCTCGCGTCATGGCGACGATGATTTCAACCTCCCTGTCCTCCCCGGCCCCCGGCCGCGCCGGACAGTCCGGCTTGTCCGGTCTTCAAGGCCTTCTGGCGCCATTTCTTCGCCACCGCCTTCCATCCCTACCGGCCCGAACTGCACTACATGCGCGGTCCGGGTCCTGCCTGGCGCGCCAAGTACGGCGATCAGGCCGCCTTCCGGCTGAAGTCGGATATCTGAGGCCCACTCCCAAGCGTTTTTGAAGCCGCAGACCGCTTGCGCGCCAGCGCCGTTGCGCGCAACCATGGCGACCTCTCCCGACGGCGCCTCCGCTGCCGTCATCCTCGCCATGATGGACCTTTCAAATGACGCGGCTGCGCTGTGCAATTCTCGACGACTATTTCAAGCTTTCGCTGACCTCGGCCGACTGGTCCAAAGTCGACGGACCGGGTCGATCTCACCGTGTTCGAAAAGCCCTTCAAGTCGGAGGCCGAGGCGGCCTCGGCGCTGAAGGATTTCCCGATCATCCTCGCCATGCGCGAGCGCACCGCGTTCCCGAAGTCGATGTTCGCGGCGCTGCCGAACCTGAAGCTGATGATCACCTCGGGCATGCGCAATGCCGCGATCGATTTCGAGGCCGCCAAGGCGCACAACGTCGTGCTGTGCGGCACCAACTTCGCGCGCGATCCGACCGCGCCGCTCGCCATGGGCCTGATCCTGGAACTGACCCGCAACATCGGCCGCGAGAGCGCGCGCATGCATGCGGGCGAGCCCTGGCAGGCGCATCTGGGCATCGAGATCGAGGGCCGCACGCTCGGCGTCATCGGCCTCGGCAAGCTCGGCACCAAGGTCGCCAAGCTCGCGCAGGCCTTCGGCATGAACGTGATCGCCTGGAGCCCGAACCTGACGCCGGAGAAGTGCAAGGAAGCCGGCGTCAGCTACGCCTCGAAGGAGGAGCTGTTCAAGACCGCCGACGTCATCACCATCCATGTGGTGCTGGGCCCGCGCTCGCGCGGCCTCGTCGGCCGCGAAGATCTGCTGCGGATGAAGCCGACCGCCTACATCGTCAACACCGCGCGCGGACCGATCATCGACGAGCAGGCGCTGCTCGAAGTGCTGCAGCAGAAGAAGATCGCGGGCGCCGGCATCGACGTGTTCTCGGTCGAGCCGCTGCCGGTCGATCATCCCTTCCGCAAGCTCGACAACATGGTGATCACGCCGCATCTCGGCTACGCCACCGAGGAGGTCTTCCGCGGCCACTACGTCCAGATGGTCGAAGGCATCGACGCCTGGTTCAAGGGCGAGCCGGTGCGGCGGCTGGCGTAGACCACTCCGCGTCTCGGGACGCAAGCGACGAAGCAATCGCGCTGTCTCCATTCGAGATAGTTGGATGTCCGGAGCTGCATCGGCGCGCATTCGCGCTGACCGTGTCGAGACGACGAGATAGCGTCTAGCGCACCGTCACCGGCGCGGGCAGCGGCGGCACCACCGTCGGCGGTGCGAGCCGTAGCGCGGCGCGGCCGAGACTTGCTGCGGCGGCGGCGGCTGCACCGGCGACGGTCCCGGCATCGGCTGAGCTGGCGCAGCGGAAGCGGTCGCGGTTCCCGGCGGCGGACCGCCCGGCATCACGACCACGCGGGTGCCGACCTTGGTGCGCTCGAACAGATCGGAGACGTCCTCGTTCAGCATGCCGATGCAGCCGGAGGAGACGAACTTGCCGATGGTCGAGGGCTGGTTGGTGCCGTGGATGCGGTAGACGGTCGAGCCGAGATACATCGCGCGCGCGCCGAGCGGATTGCCGGGGCCGCCGGCCATGAAGCGCGGCAGATAGGGCTGGCGCTCGATCATCTCGGTCGGCGGATA
Organism: uncultured Alphaproteobacteria bacterium; assembly: GCA_963821965.1. Lineage (GTDB taxonomy): Bacteria > Pseudomonadota > Alphaproteobacteria > Rhizobiales > Xanthobacteraceae > Bradyrhizobium. The sequence continues at coordinate 343,838 of CAWGFY010000005.1, read as the reverse complement.
CCAGTCCGGCCACTCGGTCTTCTTGGTGATCTTCTGCACGCCGGTCCAGGTGAAACCTTCGCGGCCGACGCGGACGCCGTAGCGGATCGCGCGGCCGCCTGCCGAGCACGTAATAGAGATAGGTGTTCGGCGTATCGACGACGATGGTGCCGGCGGGCTCCTTGGTGACGAAGGAGACTTCCTGGCGGCGCAGGTTCGGCGGCAACTGCGCGGGCGCGGCGTCGGGCTGCTCTTCCGGCGGCAGCGAGGCAATCGTCATCGGCCGGCCATCGGCGCCGACCGGCGGCGCTGCCTGCACCGAGCCGGTGACACCAGGCGGCACCGCCCTGAGGCCGGACGCGGCGCCGACCGCTTCCGGCGGACGCGGCGCGTTCGGATCGTAGCCGCGATCGGACCGGATAGGCCTGCGGCGGCGGGCGCCGGGCGGACGGTCGGCATAGATCACCGGCGGCGGACCAGGCAGGCGGCCATAGCGCGGATCATCCGGCGACATCACCGGGCCGTGCGGCACCGAACCGCCTGGAACCGCGTTGGCGTAGCGCGGATCGTCGGGCGAAAGGATCGGACCGGGGCGCGCGCCGCACAGGCGGCGGCAGCGCGGTCGCGTTGGCCTCGTCGTCCTCCAGCGCGTCGAAATTGGGCGCGGCCCGCGGCGATAATCGGCGGAGCGCCGTGGCGGATAGGGCTGGCGGCGCCTGCGAATAGACCGGGCCTTGCTGAACCGGATAGCCCTGCTGGGCCTGCGCAGACGAGACCGCTGCCGCGCCAGCCATCGCGGCAGCGGAAATCGTCAGAAATGCGTTTGATCATCATTGGTCTTGTATAGTCCCCAAGCCGACACCGGACCGTTAACGGCGCATTGGCGGAAGATCGCGGCGCATTCAAGACAAATCCGGCCGATTTGTGCCCAATTTCGGTAATTTGTGATGTTCGCATCAAGCGCCGTGGCAGCAATGCCGCAGATCGCTCCGGAAAACGCGCTATCCAGGACGCATCGTGCACCATCTGCGGCAACCAATTTTAACAAACGGTGAACAGCGCTTGCGGTATCCTCATCTCAAGCCTGATTCGCGGCGGCGAACGCGGCTCATCCTGCTATCCCAGTAAGTCACCGCGTTCCCATTTGGCTCCAGGGCCCTCGCAGCAGCCTGCGGCGGCGGAATCGTACCCGAAATGCTCCCCGGCTTCCGTTTCCTGTTTGCCGCGATCGCTGCTGTCCATCTCCATCCTCGTCTTCGGCCTCGGCGCGGCTGCCTTGCTGCGCGCCGCGCATGAGGAATTTGCCTCCAATCCGTCGTGGCGCGTCGCGCCCGAGACGCGATTTGCGCAGCAGAACGAGCCATGCCGATGCTCGCGGTGTTGCGGGTCGACGCTCCGCCGCCGGCGCGACAAGCCTGCGGATACGCCCGCGAGCATCGCGCCGGAGGCAAGCGACAACTTCGCCGGCCGCAACCGCTGCGGCGGCGCCGACAGATCAGGTGGCGGCGGTTTCGCCCGCGCCTGAGCAGTCCGTCGCTCCCGTAGCGACGCCACCTTCGCCTGCAACTGACACCGCGAAGACCGAAGCTCCGCCTGCGGTACCAGCGCCGGCGAGCGAGCCGCCACCCGTTGCTGCAAGCGAGTCTCCGCCTCCAGCCGATCAACCGAACAAGCCGGCTGCGCACGCAAGACGCGAAGGTCGCGACAACCGATGCGGGCAACCCGCCGGCAGCCCCGAGCGATGCCGCGCCGGTTACGCCAGATCCCGTCAAACCCGACGTCGCCAGTTCCGAATCGTCCAAACCGGACGCAGCCTCAGCCCGACGTCGCAAAGCCTGACGCCGCATCGGCTGAAGCCGCGAAGGCGAACGCGCCCGCCCGGCCAGAGACCGCTGCGCCGGCAACCAGGATCGCGAAGCTCGACAGCGCCGGCGGCCAAGATCGAAGAGCCATCGCCGATCAAAGCCGACGCAAGAAAGGCCGAGCGTGCGGCGGAGAAGGAGAAGGCGCGCGCGGAGAAGAAGGCCAAGGCACGCCGCCGGCTGGCGGCCAGCGCGCGCGCGCCGCACGGCAGCTGCGCGGCTCAGCGTACAGCCGATCCGTTCGGCCAGACGCACGCAGCTGACGCCGGCGCGCACGCCGTGAGTCGAAAGAGTTCGCTCAGGCCGGCCCCGTCGCGATCGGCGGTCCGCCCGCCTGTCCCCATTCCGACCACGAGCCGTCATAGAGCGCGGTGTCGGTGACGCCGAGCCGATAGAGCGCGAGCGTCAGCACGCCGGCCGAGACGCCGGAGCCGCAGCTCGTCACGATCGGCGCGTCGAGCTTGACGCCGGCGCCGGTGAAGGCCTTGCGCAGATCGTCGAGCGGCTTCATCGCGCCGGTCGCGGCGTCGAACAGATTGGTTGTAGGGCACGTTGCGGGCGCCGGGGATGTGGCCGGAGCGAATGCCCGGCCGCGGCTCCGGCGCGCGGCCCTCGAAGCGCTCGGCGGCGCGCGCGTCGATCACCTGCTCGGCCTTGCTTGCGACATTGGCGATCATCTGCTGCATGCTGCGCACGCGCTTCGCATCGTACGTCGCCTTGAAGGTCGCGGGCTTCGCCTTGAACTCGCCGCTCTCGACCGGGCGTCCCTCGGCGCGCCACTTCTTCAGGCCGCCGTTGAGCACGCGGACCTTGTCGTGGCCGTAGGACAGGAACATCCACCACGCGCGCGGTGCGGCGACCCAGCCGCCGGAATCATAGACGACGACGGTGTCGGCATTGCCGATGCCGAGCTGGCCGACGTCGCGGCCGAACTGCTCGGCGCTCGGAAACATGTGCGGCAGCGGATTGGAATGGTCCGACACCGCATCGACGTCGAAGAACACGGCGCCCGGAAGATGCGCCGCGAGATAGTCGTCCTTCGGCAGCGGCAGCACGCCCGGCAGCTTGAAGGTGGCGTCGACGACTTTCACGTTGGCATCGTTGATATGCGCGGCGAGCCATTCGGTGGAGACGAGGGGGTCGTTGGTCGTTGTCATGAGTCAAGTCTCCGTCGTGTCTAATCGTCATGGCCGGACTTGACCCGGCCATCCATCTTCTCGAAGGATGGACACGCGGGTCAAGCCCGCGCGTGACGAGCCTAGCCCTTCTTCTTCGGCTCCCATTTCTCCACCGGGCCGCCGGCATCGCGCCAGGCGGCGAAGCCGCCGCCCATATGGGCGACCGGCTTCAATCCCATGTCCTGCGCGGTCTTGGCCGCGAGCGCCGAGCGCATGCCGCCGGCGCAGTGGAAGATGAACTTCTTGTCCTCCTGGAAGATCGGCTTGGCGTAGGGAGCTCGCCGGATCGATCCAGAACTCCAGCATGCCGCGGGTGCAGGAGAAGGCGCCGGGAATTTTGCCGTCGCGCTCGATCTCGCGGGGGTCGCGGATGTCGACGATGACGATGTCGTCGTCGGAGGCGAGCTTGATCGCGTCGGCCGCGCTGATGGTTTCGATCTCGGCATTGGCCTCGTCGATCAGCGCCTTGATGCCGCGGTGAATGGTCTGGGGCATGGGCTCTCCCTTTGCTTCTTATTGGGCGCGCCATGCGCGTGCGACGCGTCCGGATGCGCTCTACCGCACCAGTTCCTTCATCGCGCCTTCGAGGCCCTCGATCGTGATCGGATACATGCGCTGCGAGAAGATGCGGCGGATGATGGTGGTCGATTCCGAATAGTCCCAGTGCTTCTGCGCCACCGGATTGAGCCACACCGCATGCGGATAGGTGCGCATGATGCGGTCGAGCCAGACCGAGCCGGCCTCCTCGTTGACATGCTCGACCGAGCCGCCCGGCACCATGATCTCGTAAGGCGACATCGAGGCGTCGCCGACGAACACGACCTTGTAGTCGTGCGGATATTTGTGCAGCACGTCCCAGGTCGGCGTGCGGTCGGTGAAGCGCCGCTTGTTCTGCTTCCACACGCCTTCATAGAGGCAGTTGTGGAAGTAGAAATATTCCATGTGCTTGAACTCGGTCTTCGCCGCCGAGAACAGTTCCTCGACCTGCTCGATATGGGAATCCATCGAGCCGCCGATGTCGAAGAACACCAGCACCTTGACCGCGTTGCGCCGCTCGGGCCGCATGATCACGTCGAGATAGCCGTGGTTGGCGGTCTCCTTGATGGTGGTGTCGAGATCGAGCTCGTCCGGCGCGCCGGTGCGCGCGAACTTGCGCAGGCGGCGCAGCGCGATCTTGATGTTGCGGATGCCGAGCTCGACATTGCCGTCGAGATCCCTGAACTCGCGGCGGTCCCACACCTTCACCGCGCGGTTGTTGCGGTTCTTCTCCTGGCCGATGCGCACGCCTTCGGGATTGTAGCCATGCGCGCCGAACGGCGAGGTGCCGGCGGTGCCGATCCATTTGTTGCCGCCCTGGTGGCGGCCCTTCTGCTCCTCGAGGCGCTTGCGCAGCGTCTCCATGAGCTTGTCCCAGCCCATGGCCTCGATCTGCTTCTTCTCTTCCTCGGTGAGATATTTCTCGGCGAGCTTCTTCAGCCACTCCTCGGGAATCTCCGCCTTGTCCATGGCGTCGAGCAGGTTCTCCAGCCCCTTGAACACGGTGCCGAACACGCGGTCGAACTTGTCGAGATTGCGCTCGTCCTTCACCAGCGCGGCGCGCGACAGGTAGTAGAAATTCTCCACCGTCTGGTCGGCGAGGTCGGCGTCGAGCGCCTCCATCAGCGTCAGATATTCGCGCAAGGTCACGGGGACCTGCGCGTCGCGCAGCGAGGTGAAGAATTGCAGGAACATGGGTTACAGATTGCCCGGCGGACCGGTGAAGGTCAAGGGCGGAAGCGCTGCAGAGGCCTAGACCGGCAGGCTTTTTCATCTAGAATTGCGCCCGATCGGGGTCATTTGGCAGGGGCATTTTCAATGGGTATCATCGCAGCACTCGATGATCGGCGCGATCGCCGGCTGGCTGGCCGGCCTGATCGTGCGCGGCGCCGGCTTCGGGCTGATCGGCAACATCGTGATCGGCATCCTCGGCGCGCTGGTCGCGAGCTGGATCCTGCCGCAGCTCGGCGTCGTGCTCGCCGCCGGCACGCTCGGGCAGATCCTGGACGCCACCATCGGCGCTGTGATTATCCTCGTCATCCTGTCGCTGGTCCGGCGCGCCTGACGCATCGCCCCATTCCCGCAACGAAGGCTGTTCTGGCCGACATTTCCTGCTAAAGGCGGATCGCAGAACCGCTGCGCTCAAGAACCAACAAGGCAAAGGCTCGATGAAATTTACCGGTACCAAGGACTATGTCGCGACCGACGACCTCAAGGTCGCCGTCAACGCCTCGATCGTGCTCGAGCGTCCGCTCCTGATCAAGGGCGAGCCCGGCACCGGCAAGACGGTGCTGGCCGAGGAAGTGGCCAAGGCGATCAAGGCGCCGCTTCTGACCTGGCACATCAAGTCGACCACCAAGGCGCAGCAGGGCCTCTACGAATACGACGCGGTGTCGCGCCTGCGCGACAGCCAGCTCGGCGACGCGCGCGTGTCCGACATCTCGAACTACATCAAGCGCGGCAAGCTGTGGGACGCCTTCACCTCGGAGCAGCGCCCGGTGCTCCTGATCGACGAGATCGACAAGGCCGACATCGAATTCCCGAACGACCTGCTGCTCGAGCTCGATCGCATGGAGTTCTTCGTCTACGAGACCGGCGAGAACATCAAGGCGAAGCTGCGCCCGATCGTGATGATCACCTCGAACAACGAGAAGGAATTGCCGGACGCCTTCCTGCGCCGCTGCTTCTTCCACTACATCAAGTTCCCCGACGCCGACACCATGAGCCGGATCGTCGACGTGCACTTCCCCAACATCAAGAAGCGCCTGGTCGAAGAGGCGCTGCGCATCTTCTTCGAGGTGCGCGAGGTGCCGGGCCTGAAGAAGAAGCCGTCGACCTCCGAGCTGCTCGACTGGCTGAAGCTGCTGCTCAACGAGGACATCACGCCGGAGATGCTCCGGGAGCGCGACCCGCGCAAGCTGATCCCGCCGCTGCACGGCGCGCTGCTGAAGAACGAGCAGGACGTGCACCTGTTCGAGCGGCTGGCGTTTTTGAGCCGGCGCGAGGTGTAAGGCGTCGCCTTTCTTGCGCTCGTCATTGCGAGCGAAGCGAAGCAATCCGGACTGCTCGCTGCGGAAGCATCATGGATTGCTTCGGCGCTTCGCTCCTCGCAATGACGACCGCCGCTCTAACTCGCCAGCCTTACCGCCTCCGGCGCGTTCTTGCCGCGGATCAGGTCGCTCGCCTTGTCGGCGATCATCATGGTCGACGCGTTGAGATTGGCCGAGATCATGCGCGGCATGATCGAGGCGTCGATCACGCGCAGGCCCTGCAGGCCGTGCACGCGAAGCTGGTCGTCGACCACCGCCCAGGTGCTGTCGGCCGGGCCCATGCGGCAGGTGCAGCCGGGGTGGAAGGTGGTGGTGCCGCGCTGGGTGGCGGCGGCGAGCAACTCCTCGTCGCTCTGCACCTTCGGTCCCGGGAAATCCTCGTAGTCGTAATACGGCGCTGAGCGGCTCGGACTTGAGCAATCGCCGCGCCAGCTTCATGCCCGCGACGACGACGCGGCGGTCGAGCTCGGCGGTGAGATAATTGGTCTGGATGATCGGCGGCGCAAAGGGATCGTTGGAGCGGATGCGCACATAGCCGCGGCTCTCGGGGCGCTGCTGCCAGGACGCGCACCGTCATGCCGGGCTCGTCCTCGAGCTGGCCCTGCACGCCTTCCTTGTAGCTCGCCGGCGTGAAGGTGAGCTGCAGGTCCGAGCTCTCGGTGGTCTCGCCGGAATGCCAGAAGCAATAGACCATGGTCGGCGACAGCGAGAGCAGGCCGCGCCGCGTCGTCGCCCATTTCAGCGCCTCGACCCAGAGATGCCAGCCCTGGCGAAGCTCGTTGATGGTCTTGATGTTCTTCACCCGCGCCACCGAGCGCGGCGCGTAGTGATCCTGCAGGCCCTCGCCGACGCCCGGCAGCGCGTGGCGCACCTCGATGCCGTGCGAGCTTCAACAGCTCCGGCGAGCCGACGCCGGACAATTGCAGCAGCTGCGGCGAATTATAGGTGCCGCCGCTAGAGATCACTTCCTTGCTGGCGCGCACCTCGACCGGCGTGCCGCCGCGCCCGCCCTTGAGGTAGCGCACGCCGACCGCGCGCTTGCCCTCGAAGATGATGCTGGTCGCATGCGCATGGGTGCGCACATGCACGTTCGGCCGCTTGCGCGCCGGATGCAGGAAGGCGGTCGCCGCGCTGACGCGCAGGCCCTTCTGGATGGTGCGCTGGGCGTAGGAGACGCCTTCCTGGATCGCGCCGTTGTAATCGGGTTGCGCGGAATGCCGAGGCTCATCGCGCCCGCCATGAAGGCCTCGCACAGCGGATCGCGCCAGTCCATCGTGGTGACGGTGAGGTTGCCGTCGCGGCCGCGAAAGGTCGTCCTCGCCCTCGCCGACCCGCCGCTCCAGCCGCTTGAAGTAAGGCAGCACGTCCGCATAGCCCCAGCCGCGATTGCCCATCTGCGCCCAGGTATCGAAATCCTGGCGCTGGCCGCGATTGTAGATGTGGCCGTTGATCGAGGACGAGCCGCCGAGCGTCTTGCCGCGCGGCGCATAGATGCTGCGGCCGCCGGTGTAGGGACCGGGCTCCTGCTGGTAGGCCCAATTGATGCTCTTCATGTGGAAGGTCTTGATGAAGCCCGCCGGCAGATGGATGTAGGGATGCCAGTCGCGCGGACCGGCTTCGAGCACGCAGATCGGTGGTGCCGGCATCTTCGCTCAGGCGGTTGGCCAGCACGCTGCCGGCGGAGCCGGCGCCGATGATCACATAATCGAACGTTTCCATTGCCCTGTCGCTTCTTGTTTCGAGCGCGCGGTTACTCCCGCGGCTTGTCGTTGAGTTGATAGGTCAGATGCGTCTTCACCGTCGGCCACTCGGCCGCGATGATGCTGAAGACCACAGTGTCGCGCAGCGTGCCGTTCGGTGCAACCTGATGGTTGCGCAAAATACCGTCCTGCTTGGCGCCGAGCCGCTCGATCGCGCGCCGGCTCTGATGATTGAAGAAATGCGTGCGGAACTCGACCGCGATGCAGTTGATCGCCTCGAAAGCGTGCGCCAGCAGCAGCAATTTGCACTGGGTGTTGAGCGGACTGCGCTGCACGCGCTTGGCATACCAGGTCGAGCCGATCTCGACGCGGCGGTTCGCCGCATCGACGTTCATGTAGGTCGTCATGCCCGCGATCTTGCCGTCGGCATCGAACACCGTGAACGGCAGCATCGAGCCCGCCTTCTGCAGAGCCGAGCCGGCGGTCGATCTCCTTGGTCATGTCCTCCGGCTTCGGCACGGAGGTGTACCAGAGCTTCCACAGCTCGCCGTCCTTCACGGCGTCCACCAGGCCGGCGAGATGGTCGTGCGACAGCGGCTCGAGCCGCGCATGCTCGCCGCGCAGGGTAACGGGATCAGGCCAGGGCATCAGAGGTCTCTCCTATTGTCATTCCGGGATGGTCCGAAGGACCACACCCGGAATCTCGAGATTCCGGGCTCGATGCTTCGCATCGCCCCGGAATGACGATTGCGCTTGGCGCAATCGTCACTTGTTCAAAAAATTCAGCGGCAATCCGGGCCGCGGCCAGTCCATCGCGATCAGCTCGCCCTTGCCGGACAGCGTGATGTAGGCCGTCTTCAACTCCGGCCCGCCGAAAGCGATGTTGGTGGTGACGCGGTCGCCGGTCGGCACCTGCTCGACCAGCGTGCCGTCGGGCGCGATCACCGAGATGCAGCCCGAGATCAGCGTCGCGACGCAGACATTGCCGTTCGCTTCCACCGCAAGCGAGTCGAACATCTGGTAGCCGCCGAGGCCGGCGATCGGCTTTCCCCGCTCGCCGCGATAGATCACGTCGCGCGGCTTGAGCGTGCCGGGCTCGGAAACTTCATAGGCCCACAGCCGCGCGGTCGGCGTCTCCGCGATGTAGACGGTGTTTTCGTCCGGCGACAGGCCGATGCCGTTGGCGGGCAGCACGCCGTGCACGACCTCGACGATCTCCTTCATGCCGGGCTTGAGGTAATAGAATGCGCCGACATCCATCTCGCGGGCGCGGCGCTTGCCGAGATCGGAGAACCACAAACCGCCCTGCTTGTCGAACACGAGATCGTTCGGTCCGCGCAGTCGATGCTCGCCGCATCGATCGACCACGGTCTCGACCTTGCCGTTTTGCAGATCGACGCGCTGGATCGAGCCGCCGCGATAGTCCTCCGGCTGCGGGCCCGGCATGATCATGTTGCGGGTCGGAATCCAGGAGAAGCCGCCATTGTTGCAGACGTACATCTTGCCGTCGGGCCCGAGCGCCGCGCCATTCGGCCCGCCCGGAATCTGCGCCACGATCTCCTTGCGGCCGTCGGGATAGACCCGCGTCAGCCTCTGCCCGCGGATTTCGACCAGCACGACCGAGCCGTCCGGCATCACGACCGGCCCTTCCGGAAACTCCAGATCGGTGGCGAGCACGCGAACATTGGCCATGAAAATCCTCCCGCTTGTTGTGAGCTACAGGCGGGCGATCCCGCACAGGCAAGTTGTTGCCTGACGTTATGGCAAAGTGGCCCGCGCTTGCCAAGCAAGCGCGCGCTCGCGCAGGGCAGCGTTGCGGCTACTCCTTTATCGGCACCCAGATCTCGAAGCCGCCATTGCCGCTTACCGGATCGAACGTCTCGCCATAGCGCTCGAAGGTCGGTGCGTCCGCCACCTTGTATCCCGACGATGGCAGCCAGTTGTTCCAGATCGTGCTGATGGTGCGGCGGATTGTCGAGATGTGTTCAGCGTGGGTGAATACCGCATAACGCTGCTCGGGGATGCGGATGCGGTTGAAATCGCGCGGCAGGTCGGAGAAGTCGGCGACCTCGACGCCGGCGATGTAGTCGAAATTCCCCGCATCGTCGCGATTGGTGCAGACGCCATAGGCCACCTTCCCGACGCGCCCGGGAAGGTCGTCGACATACTGATGGAAGCGCGCCCAGAGTCCGGGAATGCCGGCGCTGCTTTCGTAGCTGAAGCGATCGCCGACGCCGGCGACCAGCATGGTCTTGCCGGCCTCGAAGCGCGGCGGTCCGATGGTATCGCGGGCGGTGGAGTCCATGAGGATCGGCTCCTGTAGCTTGAGGTTGTCGAGACACGTCGTGGCGCGAACGGTTTCGGGCGTAACGCCGAAATGGTCGCGGAACGCGCGGGTGAATGCTTCGTGAGAGCCGTAATCCGCATCCAGCGCGACATCGAGAATGTCGGGCGCGCCGGCCGCCAGAGCGCGCGCCGCCTCGGTGAGGCGCCGGGCACGCACGTAGCGGATCACCGAAGAGCCGGTCGCGACAGCGAACGCGCGCACCATATGAAAGCGCGACACACCGGCGACATTCGAAATCTCGTCGAGCGTCAGCGGCCTGGCGAGATGGCTTTCGATGTACCAGAGCGCCTTTTGCGCCGGGTTCATGGATCACGGTCCTCGTTCGAAGCGCTAGTACCGCCGATTTGAAGTCCCTGCACTGCCCGCAGCAACATGATCAGGGACTTCAAATCGAAAGCGGTACTAGAATCATAGATTTGCTAGTGCCCTTACTTTCCGAAGTTCGTGAACGGTGGTGCGGCGATGAAGCACGAACTTCGGAAAGTGGGCACTGGTATCATGCGCGCTTTGCGACGCTTGCGCTTGACAGTCCTTGCGCTCACCTCGCTTATGCGGCGAGAACCGGTGCATTGCCGCACACCTTCCGCATTGCGGAAAATGGCAGCGCTTGCTGGCAACATGTTCCCAATCGTGCAAAATGCATCCGGTCCGACGGCTCGACAAGCAGCCCAACGATCAAGACTGCATGAGCCGGCGGTGAAGCGTGTCAGGGAGGACAATGATGCACGACGCCAGGAAAAATTTGGGCAAGATCGGGCTGGCCGCGCTGCTGATGACGGCGCTTGCAAGCCCCGCCAATGCGCAGACCAGAAAATACGATCCCGGCGCGACCGATACCGAGATCAAGGTCGGCAACATCATGCCGTATTCGGGACCGGCGTCCGCCTACGCCACCATCGGCAAGACCGAAGCGGCCTACTTCAACAGGCTCAACGCGGAAGGCGGCATCAACGGCCGCAAGATCAACTTCATCTCCTACGACGACGGCTATTCGCCGCCGAAGGCGGTCGAGCAGGCGCGCAAGCTCGTCGAATCCGACGAGGTGCTGCTGATCTTCAACCCATTGGGCACGCCGAGCAACAGCGCGATCCAGAAATACATGAATGCCAGGAAAGTGCCGCAGCTGTTCGTCTCGACCGGTGCTGCGAAGTGGAACGACCCGAAGAACTTCCCGTGGACCATGGGCTGGCAGCCGAACTACCAGACCGAGGCGCGTATCTATGCCGCCTACATCCTGAAGGAGTATCCTGGCAAGACCATCGGCATCCTCTACCAGAACGACGATTTCGGCAAAGACTATGTGATCGGGCTGCGCGACGGCCTCGGCGAGCAGGCCAACAAGCTGATCCTGATCGAGACGTCCTACGAAACCTCGGCGCCGACGGTGGATTCGCAGGTGGTGCAGATCAAGGGCGCCAACCCCGATATCTTCGTCAACATCGCAACGCCGAAATTCGCTGCACAGGCGATCAAGAAGATCGCCGAGCTGAACTGGCACCCGGTGCACTTCCTGACCAACGTGTCGGGCTCGATCGGCGGCGTGATGAAGCCGGCCGGCTACGAGAACGACCAGGGCATTCTCTCCACCGCCTATCTGAAGGACCCCAAGGATCTCGAGTGGAAGAACGACTTCGCCATGAGCGAGTGGCGGGCGTTCATGACCAAATGGTATCCCGAAGGCGATCAGGACGATGCCGCCACCGTGTTCGCCTACGGCGTCGCCAAGGGACTCGAGCAGGTCTTGAAGCAGTGCGGCGACGATCTCACCCGCGAGAACGTCATGAAGCAGGCCGCCAATCTCAACTTCGAGATCGGCATCTATCTGCCTGGCACCAGGATCAAGACCAGCCCGACCGACTTTGCACCGCTGGAGCAATTGCAGATGATGCGCTTCAAGGGCGAGACCTGGGAGCGCTTCGGGCCGGTCATGTCAGGCGAGAAGGGTTCGTAACTCTCCTCGTCATTGCGAGGAGCGATAGCGACGAAGCAATCCATCTGTCCGCTTGTGGCGACATGGATTGCTTTGCTTCGCTTCGATCGCAATGACGAGGGCACCAGCCGAGGAGTCCCCATGAAAATCACCGACGTCCGCGCCCATCATATCCGCATTCCCTATGACGCTGGGCCGGCGAGCTTCCGCCAGGGCGCCTCCGCCATCTCCGCGCTCGACATGGTCGTGGTCGAGGTCGTCACCGACGCCGGCCTCACCGGCTGGGGCGATGCATTCGCTTATGTCTGCCCGCGCACCACCTGCACGGCGGTTGCGGAGATGATCGCGCCGCAGGCCCGCGGCCAGGAGGTGCCCGACGCCGCCGGTATTCCGGCCTTCATGGAACAAGTGCAGCGCAACCTGCATCTGTTCGGACGTTACGGCATCACCATGTTTGCGATCTCCGGTCTCGACATCGCGCTGTGGGACCTTGCCGGAAAGATCGAGGGCGTGCCGCTGCATCGCCTGATCGGCGGCGCCAGGCGCGCGAAAATTCCGGCCTATGCCAGCTTGCTGCGCATCGGCAAGCCCGAACAGATCGCCGCCGAATGCAGGACGGCGCGCAGCCTCGGATACTCCGCGATCAAGCTGCACGAGACCACGACGCCGGCGGTGTTTGCCGCGCGCGAGGCTATCGGCGCCGGCGTGCCGCTGATGGTCGACATGAACTGCCCGCTCTCAGGCCCGGATGCGATCGCCTTCGCGCATGCCTGCCGCGACGCCGCGCCGATGTTCCTGGAGGAGCCGGTCTGGCCGCCGGAGGATTTCGCGACCTTGGCGGAGGTGCGCAAGAAGGGCGGCCTCGATATCGCCGCCGGAGAGAACGCCTGCACGGTTTATCAATTCCGCCAGATGATGGAAGCCGGCGCCGTCAGCCATGCGCAGCCGTCGGTGATCAAGGTCGGCGGCATCACCGAATTCATGAAAGTGGCCGCGCTCGGCGATGAGCGCGGCGTGAAGATCATCCCGCATTCGCCCTATTTCGGGCCCGGCTTCCTCGCGACACTGCATCTGATGTCGGTGCGGGAAGGCCTGATCGAAGTCTTCTACATGAAGCGTGCGGCGTCGCTGTGGGGCAACCGCATCGACGCCGATGCCAACGGTGATATCGCCGTGCCGCAAGGACCTGGAATTGGCTATGAGCCGGACCGGGATGTCATGGAGAAATACCGCGTGTCCTGAGCCGCACCGTCATTTGGCGCCGTCTTTCTTCGCCGGCGAAGCTTCGCTGCCTGGCGCATTCGCGCCTTTCGCCGGCTGCGCCTTCATATCGTCCGCCAATTGCTTGTGCGCGGCCTGCAAATCGACGATCACCTTCTGCAGGCCTGCGACCATCGCCTTCAACGCCTCGATCTGCCGGTTCGCGGCGTCGATCTTTTGCTGATGGTCGAGGGTCAGCCTGGTGATGGTCTTTTGCAGGAAGTCGACATTGCTCTGCAGGCAGGAGGTCCGCCGTTCCATGGTCTTCTCGACCGTACAGATTTCGATTCCGGGAATATCCTGCGCCCATGCACCCGCCGGTGTCAGCGCCAGCACGGTCAGCGCCGCCAGCGTGGCCACGGAAATGCGTCCGGTCATCGAAATCTCCAGCCAGAACAGGCTCATCACGGCAAATTGCTCGGGGCGGGCGCGCCGCACCCGCGCCATCACATTGATACCTTATTCCGGCGTTGTCATTTCGGGAATGCGGGGCGCGGGACAATATGCGGCGTGGGCGCCGCTTCAGACGGGGAACTTGCCATGGCAACGCGCGATAGACGATTGGCTGAATTCGATGGCGCAGGAAGCCCGCCGCCGGGCGAGCCGGTCCAGGTATTGTGCGAGGACCAGAGTGGCACCTATCAGCTGCCGTTCGCCTGCTATTTTGTCGACGGCCAGTGGCGCAATCACGAGTCCGGCGGCGCGCTGGAAGCGACCGTGATCGCCTGGCGGTTTCCGCGCCTGCAGAGCGCGAAATAGTCCCTTTTGTTTCAAAATGTGACGACGCGCGCCGCGCCCTTTAACGTTCGGAACGCGGTGCGAACGAACCGCGCCCGAATCAGCGGTTGGACGCCGTACTCACCTGTTCACGGCTAGATATCGACACCGCCTTGAGGCGCTGCACCACACTTAGAACGAAGACGAGCGGACGCAGCCAGCGGCCGAACACAAGGGTTAATTCTTCTGCCGACGACATGAGCGTCACTTCCACGGCGTCACCGGCGGCACCTTATCGGTGGCCGGCGGCATGTCGACGGTCTTGAAATCGGCAGGGCTAACGATCTCCATGTACTCCATGTCTGGCGAGTAGTCGTAAAGATAGTGCGTGATGCCCGGACGTTGATGCACGACGTCGCCGGCCTGCACCAGGGTCGGCTTATCCTCGTACATGAAGCGCGCCCAGCCCTTCAGCATCACGACGATCTGGAATTCGCAGTCGTGGCGATGCCATCCGGTGCCGTCCACCGGCGGGCAATCCGGATTGGCCTTGACCAGATGGCAGATCACCTGTCCGCCGGTGGACTTCGCAATTCCGAGGTCGCGATAGAGGAAGAACTCGCGCAGGCCTTCGCCCGTGAAGTCGGTATCGCCTAGTTTGACATGGGAGAATGTTTTGACTGCGGCGTGCTGATTTATGACGGCCTCCTATTAGGAGCGACTGCGATCGTCACGAGGCGTCCAAATTTTCGGCAGCGTCGTATCGTCGCGTTCGCGCTAGTGCCCACTTTCCGAAGTTCGTGCTCCATTGCCGCACTCCCGTTCACGAACTTCGGAAAGTCATGGGCACTAGCAAATCTATGATTCCAGTGCCGCTTTCGATCTGAAGTCCCTGAACCTGATTTCGCCGCGAGTGGGTCAGGGACTTCAGATCGGCGGCACTTGTTTGTGCTATGCGAAATTCGCGCCAGCCGCGCTGCGGTGCGGCAATCGGTCCACGATCGCGAAAGCCGGGCGCGTGCGAATGAATTGCTCAGGTGCCGGTCCGCCCTGTCCGGCGCCTACGCCCGTCAAACAGGCAATCACTTGCCTAATATTCGACCTCGAGCTCCTCGATCTCTTCCGGCTCTGCCTTGGCGGCGCCGATCCACTCCGCCATCTCCGGCATGTTCATGATGGCGTCCGCGTAGGTCGTCAGGCGTGGCTCGAGCCTGACGTCGTAGGTCGCAAAGCGCGTCACAACGGGCGCGTACATCGCATCCGCCATGGTGCGCTCGCCGAACAGGAACGGCCCGCCCGATGTCGTCAGGCACTCGCGCCAGATGGCGCAGACGCGGTCGATGTCGGCCTGCGCGCGGGTCCAGATCTTGAAGTTGGGAAAATGCCCCTTGATGTTGACCGGCAGCGAGGCGCGCAGCGTGGTGAAGCCGGAGTGGATTTCGCCGCAGATCGAGCGGCAATGCGCGCGTTCGATGCGGTCGGCCGGTAGAAGGCCCGCTTCCGGCATGGTCTCGTTGAGATATTCGGCGATCGCCAGCGTATCCCAGATGGTGGCGCCGTCGTGCCGCAGACACGGCACAAGGATGGTCGGCGACAGCAGCAGGATTTCGGCACGCGCCGAAGCGTCGTCGGGCGAGGTCGTGATCTCCTCGAACGGCAGGCCTGAGAATTTGGTCAACAGCCAGCCGCGCAAGGACCAGGACGAATAATTCTTGCTGCTGATGGTCAGTGTCGCCTTCGCCATTGGTTTTCCCTCAAACGCCGCACGCTTTCCAGGCGCCTGGCCCTGCCCGTTGTTTGGGCTCCCGGCATTTGCGCAGCAAGCGACATGCCAATTTCGGAGGCGGGAGGACTTCGGCTTTGGCTCCGTTATTGCATGGCCAAACGTGGCAAGGCGGGCGGACCTCAATGATGTCAATGATGTACCAGGCCTATCAGAACCACATGGATCTGACGGAGCCATGGCGGAACGGGGCCGCATCCGCGCTGCGCTATCTCAATCTGGTGCCGCAGGGCGTCTCCGACAAAGTTTTCGGCCGGCTCGCGGCCGCGCTCGAGCTGATCTCGCGCTCGTCGCTGACCTATGCGCGCCCGGCCTACGGCATCGACCGCGTGATGGTGGGAAATCGAGAGCTCGCGGTGACGGAGGAGGTCGTCCATGCGACACCGTTCGGCTCGCTGTTACGTTTTGCGAAGCAAGATGGACCCGAGCAGCCGAAGCTGCTGCTGGTGGCGCCGATGTCCGGGCATTTCGCCACCCTGCTCCGCGGAACCGTGAAGACGCTGCTGCAGGATCACGACGTCTACATCACCGACTGGCATAACCCGCGCGATATTCCCATTGGCGCGGGGCGGTTCGGGCTCGACGATTATACCGAGCATGTCATCAACTTCCTTGGTCACCTCGGCCCGCGACCGCATCTGGTGGCGATCTGCCAGCCGTCAGTGTCCGCACTCGCGGCGGCCGCGATCATGTGCGAGGACGATCATCCCTCCCGCCCGGCGACATTGACCTTGATGGCCGGACCGATCGACACGCGGATATTGCCGACGAAAGTCAACGAATTCGCCAAGGCGAAACCGCTGAGCTGGTTCGAGGACAATCTGATCAACTACGTGCCGTTGCAGTGCAAGGGCGCGCTGCGGAAGGTCTATCCCGGCTTCGTGCAGCTGACCGCTTTCGTCTCGATGAATCTCGAGCGGCACATCAAGCAGCATCTCGACCTGCATAACCATCTGGTAAAGGGCGAGACGGAGAAGGCCGGGCAGATCAAGACGTTTTATGACGAATATTTCGCGGTCATGGACCTGCCGGCGGAGTTTTATATCGAGACCGTGCGGGACGTATTCCAGGAACATCTGCTGCCGCAGGGCAAGCTGACCTATCGCGGCAGGATCGTAAGCCCGGCTGCGATCGGGCGGATGGGACTGATGACGGTCGAAGGCGAGAAGGACGACATCTGCTCGATCGGGCAGACGCTCGCAGCCCAAGACCTCTGCACGAGCGTGCGCGCCTATCGCCGGGTGCACCACATGCAGGCCGGCGTCGGCCACTACGGCGTGTTCTCGGGCAAGAAGTGGAATAACGAGATTTATCCGCTGTTACGCGATTTCGTGCACGTCAATTCGTGAACGCTACTGCGTCCGGATCGGCGCTTCCTTCAATCCATTATTGTCATAGGCCTTGCGCAAGGTCCCGTTCGAGATTGCGTCGGTCATGAATTTGGTGACGAAGGCCTGCGCTTGCGGACGATTTAACGGCACCGCGACCGCCGTCACTGTCTTCTTGAAGGTTTCGTCCAGCACTTTCGTGCCCGGAATCTTCTTTGCCATGTCATTGAGCTGTTCGCGTGACAGCGCAAAGGCATCGATCTCGCCGTTCTTGAGCAAGGCAAATATCTCGTCGAAGGTCTGATATTCGATCACCTTCGCATTTTTCAGGTGCGCAACGGCACCGCGCATGGTGGTGGTGTTATATTCTGCCGCGACCTTGACGCTGGGCTGGTCGAGCGTTGCAAAATTCGTGATCGGCGAGCCCGCCTTGACGATGTAAGTCGCATCCGTGACCTGATAGATCGGTCCGAACGCCATCTTGGTCATCCTCACGGCGTCTTGCGGCAAGAAAGTCACGTCCCAGACGCCCTTCGCCGCATCATCGGTGATCTGCCCGGAATTGTGGTAGGCGACATATTCGACGGGAACGCCGACTTGCGCCGCTATCTCCTTGCCGAGGTCAACCGGCACGCCAGAGTAACCGCCCGACTCGGTCTTGTTCGACCAGAACGCGCCGCCGGCGGTACTGATGGCAATCGCCACGCGTAGCTTCCCGGTCGGCGCGATTTCATCCTTCAAACCGTCGGCAAGAGCGGGCGCCGCCATGAGCACGGCTCCCAGCATAAGCGCCGCTGCGCGCGGCAAGATTCGAATGCACATTGAATAGTCTTCCTCCCGGTTCGTTTTTTGTCCGCCTTGTTGCCACATTCTCCCCGATCGGACCGCGCGGCGAAAGTTCGAAATCGCACGCGAAACGATAAAATTGTCACGGCTGGCTTTACGGGTTGCGCTGCGATGAAGTCGCAGGACCGCGCGCCGCTTTCGGGTTCCCCGGGAAGCGGATTGTTGCTATTCAGAGAACGGGAAAAGAACAATGGGGCCGCGCGATGAAGCTTGCACCCGATCCTGAAAGCGCCGCGCGCCATGCGTCTGTCAGCCGGCTTGCCATCGCTGCGCTTGCGCTCCCTCTCCTCGCCGGATGCGAGCAGAACACTTACGTAGCCCCGCCTCCCCCCAAGGTGGAGGTCGCAAACCCGCTGCAACACGCGATCACCCGCTATCTGGAAGCGACCGGCAATACCGCGGCGATCAAGCAGGTCGATCTGGTGGCGCGGGTGCAGGGTTTCCTCGCCTCGATCGATTACAAGGACGGCACCTTCGTCAAGCAAGGCACCACGCTGTTCACGATCGAGCCCGAAACCTATAAGCTGAAGCTGGAGCAGGCGCAGGCCGCGGAAGCCGGCGCGCAGTCTTCGGTGAAGCAGGCCGAGGCCGATTTCAACCGGCAGAAGGAACTCGTCGCCAAACAGGCGGTCTCGCAGGCGACGCTCGATACTTCCACCTCGACGCGCGACAACGCACAGGCCAGTCTGCAGCAGGCGCAGGCCAGCACCAGGATCGCCGAGGTCAATTACGGCTACACCAAGGTCGCAGCACCTTTCGACGGCGTCGCTACGGCGCATCTCGTGTCGGTCGGCGAACTCGTCGGCGTCACCTCGCCGACCCAGCTTGCCACCATCGTCGCGCTCGATCCGATCTATGTGAACTTCAACGTCAACGAACAGGACGTCCTGAAGGTGCGCGCCGAAGCGCGCCGCCGCGGCATGAGCGCAGCCGATCTGACGCGGCTTCCCGTGCAGGTCGGCCTGCAGACCGAGGACGGCTATCCGCACCAGGGCAATCTCGACTACGCCTCGCCCACCATCAACGCGTCGACCGGCACGCTGGTGGTGCGCGGCGTGATCCCCAATCCCGACCGTGTGCTGTTGCCCGGATTCTTCGTGCGCGTTCGCGTGCCCGTCGAGCAGGAGCAGAATGCCGCGCTCGTCCCCGATACGGCCCAAGGCAGCGACCAGGGCGGCCGCTACGTGCTGGTCGTGAACAAGGACAATGTCGTCGAGCAGCGCAGGGTGCGGCCCGGCCAGCTCGAGGGCACGTTGCGCGTCATCGAAGAAGGGCTCAAGGCCGACGACCGCGTCGTGATCGGCGGCCTGTTGCGCGCCATTCCCGGCCAGAAGGTCGATCCGCAGACGGAGACGATCGAGCCGCCGAAGGCAGACTCCCAGCCATCCTCGAAGTAGGATCGGCCTATGATCTCCAAATTCTTCATCGAGCGGCCGGTCCTCTCCAACGTCATCGCCATCCTGATGATCCTGATCGGCGGCGTGGCGCTGTTCAATCTCGCCATCGCGCAATATCCCGACGTTGTGCCGCCGACGGTCCAGGTCACCACACGTTATCCCGGTGCCAGCGCCAAGACCGTGATCGATACCGTGGCGCTGCCGATCGAGCAGCAGGTCAACGGCGTCGAGGACATGATCTACATGCAGTCCTATAGCGGCGCCGACGGCACCTATACGCTCACGGTGACCTTCAAGATCGGCACCAATCTCGACTTCGCGCAGGTACTGGTGCAGAACCGCGTCTCCAGTGCGCTCGCGCAATTGCCGCAGACGGTGCAGAACCAGGGCGTCACGGTGCAGAAGAAGTCGACCTCGATCCTTCTGTTCGTGACCCTGACCTCGCCCGACTCCAAATATGACAGCCTCTATCTCAGCAATTACGCCACGCTCAATCTGAGGGACGAGCTGTCGCGGCTGCCAGGCGTCGGCAACGTCACCGTGTTCGGCGCCGGCCAATATTCGATGCGGGTCTGGCTCGACCCGAACAGGTTGCAGTCGCGCGGGCTGATGCCGCAGGACGTGGTGCAGGCGATCCAGCAACAGAGTCAGCAGGTCGCCTCGGGGCAGATCGGCACGCCGCCGACGCCGCCGGGACAGGCCTTCCAGATCACCCTGAACGTCAACGGCCGGCTCGACGACGCCAGCGAGTTCGAGAACATCATCGTCAAGACCGGCAACAATGGCGACGTGTCGCGGGTGCGCGACGTCGGCTGGGTCGAACTCGGCGCGCAGACCTACAGCCAGATTTTCTCGCTCAATAAACAACCGGCGGCCGGCATCGGCGTATTCCAGTCGCCGGGCGCCAATGCGCTCGAGGTCGAGCACGCGGTCGAGAAGAAGATGGCGGAGCTGGCGAAAGCCTTTCCGCAGGGCATCAAATACGACACGCCGTTCGACACCACCAAATTCGTCAACGCCTCGATCAACGAGGTCTACAAGACCCTGCTCGAGGCCGGCTTCCTGGTGCTGATCGTCATCCTGGTGTTTCTGCAGGACTGGCGCGCCATGCTGGTGCCGGCGACGACAGTGCCGGTCACCATCATCGGCGCGTTCGCCGCGATGGCCGCACTCGGCTTCACCATCAACCTGTCGACGCTGTTTGCGATCGTACTGGCGATCGGCATCGTGGTCGACGACGCCATCGTCGTGGTCGAGGGCGCCGCCCACAATATCGAGCAGGGCATGTCCGGACATGACGCCGCGATCAAGGCGATGGACGCGCTGTTCGCGCCGATCGTCGGCATTACGCTGGTGCTGATCTCCGTGTTCCTGCCGGCCTCGTTCCTGCCGGGGTTGACGGGGCGCATCTATTCGCAGTTCGCGCTTGTCATCGCCGCGACCGCCCTGCTCTCTGCCGTCAACGCCGCGACCTTGAAGCCGACACAGTGCGCATTGTGGCTGCGGCCGCCGACACCGCCGGAGCAGCGCAATTTCTTCTACCGCGGCTTCAACAACGTCTATGACCGGGTGGAGCGCGGCTATACGCGGCTGATCGGTTCGTTGGCGCGACATGCCGGCATCGCGGTCACCGCGGCGCTGATTCTGATCGCGATCGCCTTCTATGGGTTGTCGAAAGTACCGACCGGCTTCCTGCCGATCGAGGACCAGGGATATCTGATCGCCGCCGTGCAACTGCCCGACGGCGCGACGCTGGACCGGACCCAGAAGGTGCTGGACAAGGTCAGCGAGATCGTCGGTAAGACGCCCGGCGTCGCGCAGGTCATTACGATCGCCGGCATCTCTGCGCTCGACAACAGCGCGAACCTCGCCAATGCCGGCGTCGCATACATCATCCTGAAGGACTGGGACGCGCGCGGCAAAGGCGAGGATTTGCGTTCGCTGGTTTACGGGCTCAACGACAAGGTCGCCGACATCATGGAGGCGCGGACGCTGGTGCTGCCGCCGCCGCCGATCCAGGGCATCGGCAACGCCGCCGGATTTGCCATGCAGGTCGAACTGCGCGACGGCAACAGCGACTTTGCCAAGCTGCAGGCGATCACCGGCGCGATGGTGCGCTCCGCGCAGAGCCAGAGCGCCCTGCAGCGCGTGCAGTCGCCGTTCCGCGCCACCGTGCCGCAATTCGACGTCGAGATCGACCGCGTCAAGACCCAGACGCTGCACGTCACCACCGACCAGGTGTTCTCGGCGCTGTCGAGCTACATGGGCTCGTCCTACGTCAACCAGTTCAACAAGTTCGGCCGCGTGTTCCAGGTCTACACCCAGGCCGACGCGCAATACCGCCTGACTTTGCGCGACATCGAGAACATGACGGTGCGCAACCAGAACGGCGACATGATCCCGATCGGAACGATCGCCAAGATCACGCCGACGGTGGGACCGTCGCTGATCAGCCTCTACAACCTCTATCCGTCGGCGACCATCGTCGGCCTGCCGGCGCAGGGCTACAGCTCCGGGCAATCGCTCAACCTGATGGAGCAGATCGCGGAAAAGACGCTGCCGCCCGGCACCGGCTTCGAGTGGACGGCGATGTCGTACCAGGAGAAGGCGGTCACCAACCAGATCTACTACGTGTTCGGGCTTGCAATGCTGCTGGTCTATCTGGTGCTCGCCGGACAATACGAAAGCTGGTACGCGCCGATCTCGGTGATCCTCGCCGTGCCGTTGTCGCTGCTGGGGCCGATGGCGGTGCTGGAAGGCCTGAAGATCGACAACAACCTCTATGTCCAGATCGGCCTGATCCTGCTGATCGCGCTGTCGGCCAAGAATGCGATCCTGATCGTCGAGGTGGCGCTGGAACTGCACGAGAAAGGCAAGTCGGTAGTGGAATCCGCTGTCGAGGCCGGCCGCGCCCGCTTCCGTCCGATCCTGATGACGTCGTTCGCCTTCATTCTCGGCGTGGTGCCGCTGGTGCTCGCGACCGGCGCCGGCGCCAGCGCGCGCAAGTCGATCGGCATCACCGTGTTCTCGGGCATGCTGGCCTCGACCTGTCTTGCCGTGCTGTTCGTGCCGGCGTTCTTCGTCGTGGTGCAGAGTTTCGAGAACCGGCGCGCGGCGAAAAAGGCAGCGGCCGCCGCCGCCAAGGCCGCGCCGGCCAAATCCTGAGAGCCTGGTTTCGAGGGATCAGGCTCCCCTCTGTCATTGCGGCACGCAGTCAGCAACGTATCGATAATTCCAATCCGCCGTCGAACGGCAGCGTCGTTGAGCGGAAGCCGTTCGACTCGAGAAACGCAAAATAGTCGGCATACTCGGCGCGATAACGCGCGGTATTGTCGCAGATCACGATGGCGCCCAGTCTCAAATGAGGTGTGACCAGCTCGAGTGCGGGGCGCGCCATCGGGATCCAGATGTCCACCAGCAGGAAATCGACAGGGCCCTTGATGCCACGCAGGGTTTCGCGCAGGTCGCCTTCGCGCAGATCGATGAGTCCACTGAGATCCGCTTGCTCAAAGTGCGTCCGTGCGGCGCTGGCCTTGATCGGCTCATATTCGGTTCCGATGACAACCCCGCCGCCGCCGGAGGCGCCGATGTTGTCCCTCAATGCGGCAGCAAGATAGAGGGTGGAGACACCGAACGAGGTGCCGATCTCCACGATCCGGCGCGCGTCGATCGCACGACAAAGCTGATAACAGAATTCCGCCTTGTCGCGATCGAGCGCGACGAGCTTGTCGCTGCGAAACGCCTTGATCTCGTCTTCCGTCGGCGGATGGGTTGCCTGGCCCGCCTGAAAGCGTTCGAGCTCCGCGATCTGGCCGTCGCTTCTGGCGTGCAGGCCGTCAAGCAGGCTTTTCAGCAGCGGGTCCTGAATGACGCTCAAGGGCGTTCCTTTATACCCTCGCTGCCGGCGTCGTGATCTCCCGCGGCAGGATCAGCGCCGCCACGATCGCGAGCACGCACAATCCGCCGAACGCGTGCAGCATGGTGACGAAGCCGCCCTGTTCGTAGAGCCAAGCAACCAGTCCGACCGAGGCGCCGGCCGCGGTGAACCCGACGAAGTAACGCACGGAGTAGGCGCGCGAGCGCCATTCCTCGCTGGTGTATTTGCCGACCATGGCGTCGTTGACGGTGACCTGGCCGAACGCGCCCATTACGATGCCGATCGAGACCAGGATCAGCGGCAGGTTCGACAAGGTCGCGGCGAGATAGAGGAAAGGCGCCAGCACAAAGGACAGCGGCAGCGCCACCGTCTTCAGCGAATGCTTATCCAGCAGCTTGCCGATGGTGTACTGCGTCATCGCGCCGAACACATAGACGCAGGCCGCGATCACGCCGAGCAGCGCCGGGCTCCTGGTAAATTCGAGGCGCTCGGCGAACAGTTTTGGCAGCGCCACCGTCACCGCGTTGAACGTGGTGGAGATCGCGATCACGACGATCAGCAGCGACAGGATCACCCGCCACATGTCCTGTTTGGCGACGCGCGCCTGCGCCGCCGCCTGCCTGCTGCCCTTGCGATCCTCATGCACCACCGTCAGCGCAAACACGATGCCGATCAGGATCGTGACAATGCCGGGGATGATGAAGGCATAGCGCCAGCCGAGATATTGCCCGATCACGCCGGTCACCAGCGCCGATGACGCCACGCCGAGATTGCCCCAGACGCCGTTCAGCCCCATCTCGCGGCCGAGCTTGTCGGCATAGGACACGATCATCGCGGTGCCGACGGGATGATAGATCGAGGCGAAGATGCCGATCGCGAGCAACGCTGCGCCTAACTGCACTGGCGTCAGCACGAAGCCGACCGAGATCATCGCGAGTCCGATGCCGATGAAGAAGATCACCATCATGTGGCGCCGGCTCCAGCGGTCGCCGAGCCAGCCGGTGATCAGCGATCCCGCGCCGAAGGCGACGAAACCGGGCGTCGCATAGGGCAACAGCTCCGAATAGGCCATGCCGAGCGCCGGTCCCATGACGATGACGGCGGCGGCGAAGATCAGCATTGCATAATGATCGATGAAATGGGCGGCGTTGACGTAGGCAATCACCCGGCTGGGGCTGTTCATAGAGCATTCCCTGATTTGAGGGTTATGTTATAGGTCCTTCTCCTGACGAGATGCCGCCAATGACTGTCGCCGAAAGGCCACTGACCATCATCCCGGGCCGTCACCGCACGCAGCGGCGACGGCGTGCATCTGGTCGCGGTCCACTACAGGAAAGGCACCCGGCTCGATCCGCATCTGCATCGCGAGGCGCAGCTGGTCTATGCCGCCAGGGGCACCATGCAGGTGACGACGCCAAAGGGCCGCTGGCTGGTCCCGCCGGATCGCGCGGTGTGGGTGCCGGCGCGATTCGCGCATGCCATCGACGTGCTCGCCGACATCGAGATGCGCACGCTGTATTTCGACGTCGCCTGGCTGAAGCGCGAGCGCCACGGCGCAAGCCTCGCCAGCGAGTTCGTGGTGCGGGTCTCCCCGCTGCTGCATCAGGCGATCCTCGCGCTGTTCGACGACGGCAAGAGCAGGGAGCGCATGGCGCTCTTGATCCGGCTTGTCATGCTCGAGCTCGACCATGCCGAGGATTCCGCGACCTTCATCCCGCTGCCGCAGGAGGCGCGCTGCCGCCGCGCCGCCGATATCGTGCTGCGCGCGCCCGCGGCCGCGCATGAGATCGAGGACCTCGCGCGCCAAGGTCGGCACCTCGGCGAGGACCTTGTCGCGATTGTTTTCGGCGGAGACTCAACTCTCCTTCAAGAGCTGGTGCCAGCGGGCGCGAATCGCGTCTGCCATCGAGCAGCTGTCGACCCAGCCCAATGCGTCGGTGAAACAAATCGCCGCCGACCTCGGTTATGCCAGTATCCCCGCGTTTTCCCACGCATTCCGCCAGGTGACCGGCAAGACGCCGACGGAATTTGTGGAAACCAAAGACCCCTCCCCTCGTCACACGCGGGCTTGACCCGCGTGTCCATCGCGCTTCGAAAGATTCGTTCCTATTTGGATGGATGGCCGGGCCTTCGCCTCGCCGAAGCGGCTTCGGCCGCGCAGGCGGGTCAAGCCCGGCCATGACGAGCTTGATCTCGCGGCTTGATTGGGCGCAACTTAGCCCTAAATCCAATTCAGGATTGGGCGCGTTCCGGAATAGATTGACGTCATGGCCAACGCCTTCTTCTCCGACCTGCTTTCGACGATTTCCGAGCGCGGCCGCAGCCTGTTGCGCCGTGGCGAACCTGCCGACGGCAAGGAGGACGCTTCCGACCTGATCGAATTGTGCGAAGCGTTGCTGTCCGGCGCCGGCGAGGCCTCGGGTACGGCGATGGCGCGCGAGGTGCTCGACCGCTACCACGAGCTCGACGCCACGGGCCGCGTTGCCTTCTTCGAGGCGCTGGCCCGCGATTACGGGCCCGACCGGGCAAGACTCGCCAAGGCGATCGAAGCGTGGCAGGCGCAGCCCGGCGACGGCAACGGCAGCCTGGTGCATTTCGCGTCCGAACCGCGGCGGCAGGAGCTGATCCGCCGCCTCAACCGTGCGGCTCACGGCACCAGCGATCTGGTGGCGATGCGCGCCGATCTGCTCATTCACATGGATGGCCGAAAGGATCTCGCCGCGGTCGACCGCGACCTCGCGCATCTGCTCGGCTCGTGGTTCAACAGGGGGTTTCTCGTGCTGCGCAGGATCGACTGGTCGACGCCGGCGAACATTCTCGAGCAGATCATCCGCTACGAAGCCGTGCACGAAATCCGCGACTGGGACGATCTGCGCCGCCGCATCGATCCGGCCGACCGCCGCTGCTACGCCTTCTTCCATCCGGCGCTGGCCGATGCGCCCCTGATCTTCGTCGAGGTGGCGCTGACCGAGGCGATTCCGAACGCGATCGCGCCGCTGCTCGCGGTCGACCGCCAGCCGGTGCCGACCGATCGGGCGCGCACCGCGGTGTTCTACTCGATCTCCAACACCCAGCGTGGGCTCGGCGGCATTTCCTTCGGCAATTTCCTGATCAAGCAGGTGGTCGAGGAATTGCGCCGCGAACTGCCGAAGCTCGACACCTTCGTGACGCTGTCGCCGGTGCCGAACTTCATGCAGTGGCTGAACGAAGCCGACGACGTGCCGGTCTCGGACGAAGACCGCGAGCTGTTGAAGCAGCTCGATGATGTCAAGTGGTTCGAGCATGAGGAAGTCACCACGCAGCTGCGCAGCGTGCTGGAACCGCTCGCCGCATACTATTTCCTCAAAGCGCGCAATCCGAGGGGCCGCGTGATCGATTTCGTCGCGCGCTTCCATCTCGGCAACGGCGCGCGGCTGGAGCGGATCGACTGGCTCGGCGATCTCTCCGCGAAGGGCCTGCGCGAGTCCGCCGGCATCATGGTCAACTACCTCTATCGGCTCGACGACATCGAAGAGAACCACGAGGCCTTCGCCAACAATGGCGAGGTCGTTGCGTCCAGCGCGGTGAAGAAGCTGCTTCGGGGCGAGCGCCGGCTGCTCGATAGCGTGCGGCTGGGGTAGATTCCAAGGCTCAGACCTCGTAGGGTGGGCAAAGGCGCGTAAGCGCCGTGCCCACCTTCAAGCGCCGTGCTCGCGATGGTGGGCACGCTTCCGCCTTAACTCGTTGAACTACGGCGGACGTGGTCGCTTTGCCCACCCTACGATTTTTCGACATTGCGAGGAGCGAAGCGACGAAGGAACGCGCGTTCGCATTCCCGCGGCACGATATGCCCGAGTTCTGCATCATCGTTGTCCCCCGGAAATACCGAGGGCGCAGGGAATGCCGGGCGCTGGCCGCACCCGCAGGCTTGTGTGCTGAAAGGGGTAGAGTGCACACAAGATAGTCAGGTAAAGCCGAAACGATCCGGCACTCCCTGCACAATGGCTTTACGGCTGCTCCGTGCTCTTCCTGGTGTGCCGGGCTTTTTAGCCACCATCGCCTGCGGAGATATTCCGCAAACTTGACTCCAGCATCGGGGAGCCAGAACCACACGGCTTGACCGTACGCGTTGCGCCGCACGTCTTGCAGGCGCACTGCGTCCATCGCATCCCGCCTCACGTCTGGTGACGAATGGCCATCACGTCCCTCGTGTCGAAGCGGGATGATGTGTGATACATCTTATTACGATATTCGGAAAGATAAATATTTTTGCCTGGAGGGCTTGACTTCACGTTTCTGTAAATCGTGAGGTGTTTTGCCCGTCGTGTCGAATTGGCAACACCGAGCTTGCCGTTCAACCCGGCGCCTGCAAATCGGGTATGATAGGGTCGAGGCGACGGAGCCAACTCGGAATACCGCATGCCCCGCCGTATAGTCCGGATCATCATTGGTGTGCCGCTTGCGTTGATCATCATCGGCGCGGGGGCAGCGCTGTCGATGCCTGCGATACGCCACATGATCTCGGGCTTCCTGAACCTGCCCGACCGACTGCCCGCTCTCGCCGATAATGGTCTGGTGCATTACGAAGCGGGCGCCGAGGACTTTGCACGCGACGTCGCGGAGCTGCTCCCGGAGGCGATCATGCGGGTTGAAGCCGTGCATGGCCGGCCCTTTGCGCATCCTGTCACCGTGGGCGCTTATGCGACGCCGGAAGCCTTTGCCGCGGCAAACGGCCTCGGCTCCAACGTTCCCGTGGGCGTGACCTTCGCCGGCCGGGTGATCCTCTCGCCGAAACTGTTCCGGCCGCAACACCAGCGCCTGCGCGCAATCCTCACCCACGAGATGTCGCACGCCCACATTCAGGGGTGGATTGGCCGAAGCAAATATTTCCGCCTGCCTCCCTGGTTCAAGGAAGGGCTGGCGGTGATGATATCGGAGGGTGGAGGCGCCGAGCTGGTCAGCGAGCGGGAAGCGCGCGCTGCGATTGACCGCGGCGAGCGGATCGCCATCGACGACGCCGGCAGCCCGCAAACGACGATCGACATCCGGTTCGACAAGGCGCCGGAGAAGCAAAGCCCTTCCTGGTATCCGATCGTGCTGGCCTACCGGCAGGCCGGCATGTTCGTCAGCTACCTTCACGAGTCGGACAAGCCGGCCTTCGACCGCATGCTCGGCGCCATCCTGGACGGCCGCGTCTTCGCGGAGGCGGTGGACGCCGGCTACCACGAAGATGTGCGCTCGCTGTGGCAGAAATTCGCCAGTTCGAATGCGGATCGAAAATGAATTCGCCGATCGCTTGCGGCCTCACGCCCCCGTCACGCGCCAGATCACGTCGCCGACATCGTCGGCCACCAGCAGCGATTTGTCAGGCCCGAGCGTAACGCCGACCGGCCGGCCGTACGACTCCTTCTCATCAGGCGCGAGGAAGCCCGACAGAATGTCGCGCGCCGGGCCGGACGGGCGCCCGTTCTCGAACGGCACGAACACCACCTTGTAGCCCGACAGCGTCGAGCGATTCCACGAGCCGTGCTGGCCGATCGCCATGCCGTCGGGAAAGCCGGGCAGCGTGCCCGCCGGCATCCAGCACAGGCCGAGCGAGGCGGTATGGCCGCCGAGCGCATAATCCGGCGTGATCGCTTTGGCGACCATCGCCGCATCCTGCGGCACGCGATCGTCCACCGTCTGGCCCCAGTAGCAATAAGGCCAGCCGTAGAAGCCGCCGTCGCGCACCGAGGTCAGATAATCCGGCGGCGTCTCGTCGCCGAGCCCGTCGCGCTCGTTGACCGCGGTCCAGAGCACGCCCGTGGTCGGCTCCCAGGCCATGCCGACCGCATTGCGCAGGCCGCTGGCAAAGATACGGCTCTTGCCGCTCACAAGATCGAGCTCGTAGATCGCGGCGCGGCCTTCCTCCACCTCAAAGCCCATCTCGGCGATATTGGTGAGCGAGCCGACGCCGGCATAGAGCTTCGTGCCGTCCGCGCTCGGCAACAGGCTGCGTGTCCAGTGGCCTTGGGGCTTGAAGCCGACAAGCTTCTTGCCGGCGGCGTCGATACGGTCGGGCGAATAAGGAAACGCCACCACGCCATCGGTGTTGCCGACATAGAAGGTGCTGCCGATCAGCGCCATGCCGAACGGCTGGCTCAATCCCTCCATGAAGGCGCTGCGATGCTCGGCGACGCCGTCGCCGTCACGATCGCGCAACAGCGTGATGCGGTTGGCGGAAACGCCGAGCGCATCGGCGCGCCGCATCGTGGCCTGCATCGCATAGTGGAACACGCTGCGCGGCTTGCCCGCGATCTGGTTCGACTCCGCAACCAGCACGTCGCCATTGGGCATCACCTCGATCCAGCGCGGATGATCGAGCCCGGTTGCGAACGCGTTGACCTTGAGTCCGGGCGCGGCCGTCGGCAGTTGCCCCTCGCTCCAGCCGCGCGCGCTCGGCATCTTCAAGGTCGGGATCGCGCCTTGCGGCTTGGCCTCGGGAATGGCGGGTGCTGCACCCCACGCCGCGACCTGCGGCACGCCCTGCATCTTGCGCACCACAAGCGCTGCGCCGCCGATCACCGCGACGACTTTCGCAAACATGCCGGAGAAATCCATGGCACCCAGTCCTTCAAATGCACGGTGGCGAACGTTAGTATCCGCCAATGACAGTAGTTTTACGATCTATCGCTGATGCTGCCGAATCAGCGAGATATTGGTCCGCGCTTCATCGATAGCGCTTCCTCCCTAAACTTGTTGCCCGCCCTCACCGGCGGGCTTTTCTTTTTGGATCACGCCGCCAGCGCCTTCATCTCCTTGTAGAGGTCGGACTTGCCCTCGAAGCCGATGCCGGGAAGATCGGGCATGACGATGTGGCTGTTCTCGACGCGCACGCCATCGGGGAAGCCGCCATAGGGCTGGAACAGGTCGGGATAGCTCTCATTGCCGCCGAGGCCGAGACCGGCCGCGATGTTCAGTGACATCTGGTGGCCGCCATGAGGGATGCAGCGGCTCGGCGACCAGCCGTTGGTGTGCAGCACCGCCAGCGTGCGCTGATATTCGCAGAGCCCGTAAGACAGCGCGCAGTCGAACTGCAGCCAGTCGCGATCCGGGCGCATGCCGCCATAGCGGATCAGGTTGCGCGCATCCTGGTGGCTGAACAAATTCTCGCCGGTCGCCATCGGCGCGGGGTAGAACTCGGCAAGCGCGGCCTGCAGCGCGAAGTCGAGGGGATCGCCGGCCTCCTCGTACCAGAACAAGGGATAGTCGCGCAGCATCTTCGCGTACGCGATCGCGGTCTCCAGATCGAAGCGTCCGTTGGCGTCGACCGCAAGCTTTGCGTGCTTGCCGATCTCCTTCAGCACCGCCTCGATGCGTTCGCGATCTTCCGCAATCGGCGCGCCGCCGATCTTCATCTTCACCACGCTGTAGCCGCGATCGAGATAGCCGCGCATTTCCGCGCGGAGCATCGAGAGATCCTTGCCGGGATAGTAATAGCCGCCGGCGGCATAGACGAACACTTTGGGGTTGGCTGTTCGCTTGTGGCGTTCGGCGAGCAAGCGGAACAGCGGTTTCCCTGCGATCTTGGCCACCGCGTCCCACACCGCCATGTCGATGGTGCCGACCGCGACCGAGCGCTCGCCATGGCCGCCGGGCTTCTCGTTCGACATCATGGTGGCCCAGGCCCTGTCGGGATCGAGGTTGTCGCCGGCCTCGTTCAGCAGGGATTTCGGATTGGCCTCCATCAGCCGCGGTGCGAAGCGTTCGCGGATCAGCCCGCCCTGCCCGTAACGGCCGTTGGAATTGAAGCCGTAGCCGACCACGCGCCTGCCGTCGCGGTGCACGTCGGTGACGACCGCGACGAGGCTCGTCGTCATCTTCGTGAAATCGATATAGGCGTTGCGGATCGGCGAGGAGATCGGCTTGGTGACTTCGCAGACGTCGACGATGCGGACGGACATTTATTTCTGATCCCGGAAATACGGCTCGACGGTCCCGTGCACCTTGATGGTCAGCGGATCGCCGTGCCGATCCTTGGCATTCCCGGCGGTGACGCGGACCCAGCCCTCGCTGACGCAATATTCCTCGACATTGGTCTTCTCGACGCCCTTGAAGCGGATGCCGACGTCGCGCGAGAGGATCGCCTCGTTGTAATACGGGCTGCGCGGATCGACGCAGAGCCGGTCGGGCAGTTGGTCAGCGTTTGTTTCGGTCTTGTCGTTCACAGCAGGGCCTCGATCTCTTTCCTCAGTGCTTGCGGCGTCGTGGTCGGCGCATGCCGCGCCACCACCTTGCCGTTACGGTCGACGAGGAATTTGGTGAAGTTCCATTTGATCGACGGGCCGAGCAGGCCCGACTTGGCTTTCTTCAGATGGTCGAACAGCGGATGGACGTGAAAGCCGTTGACCTCGATCTTCTCGAACATCGGAAAGGTCACGCTGTATTTGCTTTCGCAGAACTCGCCGATCGCCTTGGCATCGCCCGGCTCCTGCGCGCCGAACTGGTTGCAGGGAAAGCCGAGCACGGCAAAGCCGCGCGGCGCGAGCTCGCGATGCAGCGCCTCGAGACCTTCATATTGCGGGGTGAAGCCGCATTTGCTCGCGGTGTTGACGATCAGCAGCACCTTGCCTTCGTATTGGCGCAGCGGCACGTCCTCGCCGGCGAGCGACTTGGCGGTGAAGTCGTAAATCTCTGGCATTCCACTCTCGCTAACTCACGGGGTCGATCGGCGAGACGGGCACGCCGCCCGCCTCGATCGCTTCGCCCGCGGCGAGGCAAAGATCCTCGCGGAAACGCCCCGCAATGACCTGCACGCCGACCGGAACCTTGCCGACCAATCCGGTGGAGACGGTTAGCCCAGGCAGGCCCAGGAAGGGAATAGCGATCTGCGTCAGCTGCGCGTGCCAGACCCGCGCAAAGGACGCATCGTCCTTGCGGTCGAGTTGATCGGGGAATGGCAGTTCGCCGGAGACCGGAATCAGCAACACGGCATATTTCTCCAGCAGCATGATCCATTCGCGCGCCAGCGTCGCGCGGCGGGTCAGCGCCTTGGAGAAATCGGCCCGGTCGAACGGCGTCACATGAGCGCGGTTGCCGCGCAGACAAGCGAGCGCGCCGGGATCGCCCTCCTTCTCGGCGGTCGCGAGCTGCGCCTCGTACATGTCGCCGAGCCAGAGCTTCCTGTTCCATTCCGCAGGCTCACGCAGCGGCGGCGTGTCCGGAATGTCTTCCACCGTCCAGCCCGCGCGCCGCAGCCGCTCGCCGGCGTCCGCGACCGCAGCTTTCACCTCAGCGACGGGGTCGAGTCCGTCCGGGTTGAGGCAGAGCGCGGCACGCTTCGGCATCACTGGGCCTTCCAGTGGCGCCGGCACCCACCAGGGATCGCGCGGGTCGCGCGCCGACATGGCAGCAAGCGAGAGGCGCAAATCCTTGATGGTGCGCGCGAGCGGACCGGACACTGCCTCGATCTGCGCTCCGATGGCGCGCTCGGGCAGGCCCGGATTGAAAGCGGCAACGCGGCCGAGCGTCGGCCGCAATCCGTGCACGCCGCAGGCATAGGCGGGATAGCGGATCGAGCCCGCGATGTCGGTGCCGTGCGCGATCGCGCCGATGCCGGCCGCGACCGCGGCGCCCGCGCCGCCGGACGAGCCGCCAGGCGTGATCGACGGGTCGCGCGGATTTTTGGTGTCGCCGTGGATGAGATTGGTGGTGAACCAGCGATAGGAGAAGGCCGGACAATTGGTGCGGCCGAGGATGATCGCACCGGCCTTGCGCAGATTGTCGACCACGGGCGAGTTGGCCGGCGCGATCGCATCACGCTGCAGTTTGAGGCCGTTGGTGGTGGCAAAACCCTGCTGGTCGATATTGACCTTCACTGTCACCGGAACGCCGGCGAGGATCCCGGCGTCCTCGCCGCGCGCGATCTTGTCGTCGACCTCGGCGGCTTGCTTCAACACGTCGTCGGGCTGGTGATCGACCACGGCGTTGATTTTGGGATTGACCGCATCGAGCCGCGCCAGGGCATCGGTGGCGGCTTCCTTCGCCGATACTTTCTTTGATTTGACGAGGGCAGCGAGGTCGGCGGCGGTCAGGCGCCAGAGGTCTTGCATGGGGGGCTCCGTTTGACTGCCGGTGTTTTAGCGTCAGGCGGAGGGCGTGACCAGAGAAGCTAGCGCACTCGTGCGATGTAATAGGCGAGATCGGCGATCTGCGCCGGCGTCACCGCGCCCATCACGTCGGCCATGGTGCCGTCATAGCCGTGACGGGTGTTGCTCTTGTACTCGGTGAGCGTCTTGGCGAGATAATCCCCGCGCTGGTTGGCGATGCGCGGCACGTTCTCGGCGCCGGAAAAATCCGCCTTGTGGCAGCTGTTGCAGTGATGTTGTTCAACGGCCGCCTGCGCACGCTGGATGCGCGCGGGATCACCGGCATCGGCCGGCTTCGGCTTCGGCAAGGCCGCGATGAAATCCGAGAACGTCCGCAGATCGTCGTCGGTCAACGCCTTCGCCATCTCGTTCATCGGCTCAAAAGTGCGCAGCTTCTCGCGGAACATGAAGAGCTGGATCAGCGCGTAAGGCGCGTTCTGGCCGCCGAGCGAAGGCGTGTTCTCGGTCGTCGACTGGCCGTGCTCGCCGTGACAGGTGAGGCAAGGTGCAGCGCGCTGCTCGATCGATTCGGCGGCAAAGGCGGGTGTCAGCAGGGCAAAGGCAAACGCCGCGAGTGCTGTTGTTTTGTGCATTGGCGTTGTCTGGCTTCGCCGTCAGTTGGGGGTGTAGGGTGGGCAGAGGCGCGTTAGCGCCGTGCCCACCACCACATGAATCGATTGCGATTGGTGGGCACGCTTCCGCCTTCGCTTGCTGAAGCTACGGCGGACGTGGTCGCTTTGCCCACCCTACGCATCAATCGACATCGCTTACTGCGCCGCGACCTTCTTGCCGTAGCTGATGCGATACACGGCGCCATTATAGTCGTCAGAAACCAGGATCGAGCCGTCCTTCATCTGCATCACGTCGGCCGGCCGGCCGATATATTTGTTGTCTTCCAGAAAGCCGGTGACCAGCGGCTCCATCGACCTTACCTTGCCATCCTTGTCGAGATGGACGGCAACAACGTCACCGCCGAACTTCTTGCTTCTGTTCCAGGAGCCGTGGCGCGCGACGATGATGGCGTTCTTGTAACCCTTCGGGAACATGCTGCCGGTGTAGAAGCGCATGCCCAGCACTCCGGCATGCGGTCCCATCAGGCCGACCGGCGCGGTGTAGTCGCTGCAGGATTTGCCCCAACCGAACTCGGAATCGGGGATGTTGCCCTGCCAGCAGTAGGGCGCGCCGAAATGCTCGCCAACCTTGGTGACGCGATTGAGCTCGTCCTCGGGCACGTCTTCCGACAGCCAATCGCGGCCGTTGTCGGTGAAGTAAAGCTGCTTGGTCTCGGGATGCCAATCGAAGCCGACCGAGTGGCGAACGCCATAGGCGACCACTTCAGCTCCCGTGCCATCAAGATTGAGGCGACGGATCTGGCCGTGATCCTTGTCATGCAACACGTCGTTGCCGGGCTGCCCGACCTCGACATAGAGCTTGTTGTCGGGCCCGATGGCGAGGAACTTCCAGCCGTGCGCCTCGTCCTTCGGCAGATTGTCGTAGATCACGGTCGGCTTCGGCGGGTTGTCGAGCATGTCCTCGACATGCTCGATCTTCGACACCTTCGACAATTCGGCGATATAGAGCGTGCCGTTGCGGAACGCGACGCCGTTTGGCCGGTACAGTCCGGAGGCCACCACCTTGACCTCACGTTTGCCGTCCTTGCTGACGATGGCATGGACCTTGTCGACGAGGCGCGAGCCGACGAACACGGTACCCTTGTCGCCGAGCGCGAGCGAACGGGCATTCGCCATGCCCGAGGCATAAACCTCGATATTGAAGCCGGCCGGCACCTTCAGTTTCGCGGTCGGCAGCTTGTCGGCGGCGGTCGGCAGCGGCGGCGGCGCGACCGGGGCGAGTTTTTGCGCGGCTTCGTTGTCCGGACGGCCGATCATTGGCGAGCCGGGCGGCAGCGGTTGGGCGGCGGCCGGCGCCGCAGCCGGTGCAGCGGGCTGCTGCGCGGCAGCACCATAGGTGAATGCACCGAGAAACGCGCCGGCGAGCAACAGGCTGCGCGGCGACAGGATTGTCGTCATGAGATCCTCCCCTGGATAGTGGCGGCTTTTATCCTAGCGCCGGCGCTTGCGAGCCCGCGGGGTCAGCCTTGCCGCGCGTAGTCTCTCGCATTTTGACCGCCGGACGCAATCGGAAACGCGACCGGACGGTGCGAATAGAACAAGGCTTGGGCAGGAATAGGCAGCAAGGGACGGGGTCAGTGCCGCGTGGCGTTCTGGTTCGGCAACTCGACGATGGCCTCGCTGAAGGGAAATTCGAGCACGATCTCGCCGTCGTCGTCCGTCACCTCGATGATCGCGCCGAGCAGCGTCGGGCTTTCGCCTTCGCTGCGGAACAGCTCCAGCACCATGGCCCGTGCGATTTCCCAGGCGCGATCGGGATCGCGCAGTTCCTCCCCGTCGGGATCGACGATCAACTCGTCGCCAATCCTGGTGTTGAAGAAATATCTGGCCATGGCGGAATCCATGGGGCCCCGGAAGCCGAAATGGAAGCCGGGCAACACTCACAAGTTCTTTATTCGATGTTCCGTTTCGCCACAGCGCCGGGAGCGGCGTTCGGGCTCTGGAACGAAGGCGCGAACCCCTTGATCGCCTTGGGGTTTGACCGATACGCGCTCAAGTTGATGCCGCGACGCACAAAACACTCCGGCGTTTAAGGGCCAAAGATTTCACTGGCGAACTTTTCATCAGAGGATAGTTTAGTGGTGAGGGCGGAAGTTCGTCCCAGTTTGCAAGGAGAGCCAAAATGGCCTGGAAAACACCGAAGATCGTCGAAGTGCCGTGCGGCATGGAAATCAACATGTATGTGAGCGCGACCCGCAAGTAATCTGCGGCGACACTTCACGTCTTTCGACGCAGGTGGACCTCCTTCCCAGCGTGTCCCGGCCAAGGGGCATGCGAGGGGTGGTGTCCACCTTCGTGATATTTGGGCGTCAGTTTTCGCGTTTTCGTTTTCCGGGGACGGATCATGCTCCGCGTCGTCGTCCTGGGCGCAGCCGCCGGCGGCGGCGTACCGCAATGGAATTGCGGCTGCGAGGTGTGCCGGAAGGCGCGTGGCGAGCATCCCGAGCTCAGGAGCACGCAGGCCTCGATCGCCGTGAGCGCCGACGACGAACACTGGTTCCTGGTCAACGCCTCCCCTGATCTGCGCCAGCAGCTGATCGCGACCCCGCAGCTTCATCCGAAAGCAGGCAGCCTGCGCCACTCGCCGATAACAGGCGTGATTTTGACGAACGGTGAGATCGATGCGGTCGCGGGGCTGTTGTCGATGCGCGAGGGCTCGCCGTTTACGATCTACGCGCATGAGAAGGTGCTGGCGATCCTCAGGGACAACAGCATCTTCAACGTGCTCAGCGAGAAGAACGTCAAGCGCGTGCCGATAGCGATCGATCGCGCCTTCGAGCCCGCACTATCAGATGGCAAGCCGTCCGGCCTTGAGATTCTGCCGTTCACTGTGGCGGGCAAAGGCGCCTGGTATCTCGAAGGCAAGTCGCATCCCGGCGGCAGCGACGGCAATGGCGACACGCTCGGCCTGCGCATCCGGGACAAAGTGAGCGACAAATATTTTTACTTCATCGCGGCCTGCGCCGACGTCACCGACGAACTGAAGTCGCGGCTGGCCGGCGCCCCGCTCCTGTTCTTCGACGGCACGGTCTGGCGCGACGACGAGCTGGTCGTGGCCGGCTTGGGCAACAAGACCGGCAAGGGCATGGGGCACATTTCGATGTCCGGCACGCGAGGGGCGATCGAAAGCCTCGCCGGCCTCGATATCGACAGGAAGATATTCCTGCATATCAACAATTCGAATCCGGCGCTGCTGCAGGGCTCGGCCGAGCGCAAGATCGCGGAGGGCGCGGGCTGGCAGATCGGCGCCGACGGAACGGAGATCGTGCTGTGAACATGGTGCCAACGACGGGGATGACGGCGCTTTCGATCGGCAAGGGCATCTCGCTCAACAATGCCGCGGAGCTCGAAGCAACGCTGCGCCAGATCGGCGCCACGCGCTAT
This sequence comes from uncultured Alphaproteobacteria bacterium, assembly GCA_963821965.1. Lineage (GTDB taxonomy): Bacteria > Pseudomonadota > Alphaproteobacteria > Rhizobiales > Xanthobacteraceae > Bradyrhizobium. The sequence continues at coordinate 306,426 of CAWGFY010000005.1, read as the reverse complement.
CACAGCCTGCATCCGTTCCATCGCCTGCTGCACGGCGGCAAGCTCAACAAAGGCCAGGTGCAGGCCTGGGCGCTCAACCGCTACTACTATCAATCGACCATCCCGCTGAAGGATGCGGTGGTGATTTCGCGCTTCCGCGACCGCAAGATCAGGATGGAGTGGCGGCACCGCATCGAGGATCACGACGGCGACGCCGGCGCCGAGGGCGGCATCGAGCGCTGGCTCAAGCTGACCGAAGGCCTCGGCCTCGACAGCGCTTATGTGGAGTCGACCGAAGGCATCCTGCCCGCGACGCGCTTTGCGGTGGAGGCCTATGTGCATTTCTGCAGGGAGCGCTCGCCGCTGGAGGCGATCGCCTCCTCGCTCACCGAGCTGTTTGCGCCGAACCTGCATGAAGAGCGCATCGCTGGCATGTTGCAGCACTATGATTTCGTCAATCCTGATATCATGAGCTATTTCAGCCGCCGGCTGCAGCAGGCGCCGCGCGACGCCGGATTCGCGCTGGACTACGTCAAGGAGCACGCAAAGACGCCGGACGAGCGCAAGCTGGTCTGCAATGCGCTGATCTTCAAGACCAGCGTGCTGTGGGTGCAGCTCGACGCGCTCTATCACGCCTATGTCGACGGCCACATTCCACCGGGCGCCTTCGTGCCCAAAGGTTGAAACATGGCAGGGACGCGCCATATCAATGTCAGCGAGGCGAGCAAGCCGGTGTTGCCGCGCCACGCCAGGCTGAAGTTCGACGAGACACGGCAAGTCTGGGTGATCCTGGCGCCGGAGCGCGTGCTGGCCCCGGACGAGATCGCGGTCGAGGTGCTACAACTCTGCGACGGCGTGCGCAGCGTTGCCGAGATGGCCGACCAGCTGGCGCGGAAATACGCCGCGCCGCGCGAGGCGATCGCGGGCGACGTGATTGCGATGCTGCAGGACCTCGCCGACAAGGGATTTTTGACGGAGGCGCGCGAGAAAACGACATGAGCGACCTCGCGGACCAAAAAGTGACTGAAACCGGCGAGAGCTTCTCCGTGCTGGAGCGGCAGAAGTCGGTCGCGGAAACCCATGGCATCCCCGTCGCGGTGCTCCTGGAGCTCACGCATCGCTGCCCGCTGCAATGCCCCTATTGCTCCAACCCGCTGGAGCTCGACCGCGGCTCGACCGAGCTCACCACCGACGAATGGAAGAAGGTGCTGGGTGAGCTCGCCGAGATCGGCGTGCTGCAGGTGCATTTCTCCGGCGGCGAACCGACGGCGCGCAAGGATCTGATCGAACTGGTCAAGCACGCGACCGATGCCGGGCTCTACACCAATCTGATTACATCCGCTGTGCTGCTGTCGCGTGAAAAGCTTGCCGCGCTCGCCGACGCCGGGCTCTGCCATGTGCAGATCAGCTTCCAGGGCAACGAGCCCGTCATCGCCGACCGCGTCGCGGGGCTGAAGGACTCGCACCGCAGGAAGATCGAGGTCGCGAAATGGACGCGCGAACTCGACCTGCCGCTGACCGTGAACGCGGTCATGCACCGGCAGAACCTGCATCAGCTGCCTGACATCATCCAGATGGCGGTCGATCTCGACGCCGACCGGCTGGAAGTGGCCAATGTGCAGTATTACGGCTGGGCGCTGAAGAACCGCGCGGCGCTGATGCCGACCCTGGCGCAGATCGAGGAAACCAGCCGCCTCGTCGAGGAGGCGCAGGCCCGGCTCAAGGGCACGCTCACCATCGACTACGTCGTTCCCGACTATTATGCGCTGCGGCCGAAGAAATGCATGGGCGGCTGGGGCCGGCAGTTCTTCAACATCTCGCCCGCCGGCAAGGTGCTGCCTTGCCATGCCGCCGAGAGCATCACCGGGCTCGAATTCGAATCGGTGCGTTCGAACCATTCGATCGCCTGGATCTGGCAGAACTCGGAGGCGTTCAACCGCTATCGCGGCACCGGCTGGATGAAGGAGCCGTGCAAGTCCTGCGAATTCCGCGAGATCGATCTCGGCGGCTGCCGCTGCCAGGCGTTCGCGTTGACCGGCGATGCCGCCAATACCGACCCGGCCTGCACGCTGTCACCGGTGCATGAGCAGATTTTCCGGCAAGCGGAGCAGGAAGCCGCGTCCGACCAGACCCGATTCCTCTATCGCAATTTCGCCGGCGGCACGCCGGAGACGGAAAGCCAGGACACGCAGCCATAATAACGAAAGCGCGAAGGCCCGCGCTGGTCAAAAACCGACTTGCCGCCTCGCCCGGCTATGGGTCAACGCTGACATCGACCGCAGCGTGTCTGCTACCGGCCGACGTCTGCCACACCTTACTGTCGCGCCTCAGACCGTGTCCGTCCAACTCTCCGAAAAGGCCAACGCCGACGTCGAGAAGGGCCGACCCTCGCGCTCGCGCCGCCAGGATTGCCCCTTGGCTTCAATGCCGTTGCGAACGAGGCGCGTGCCAAGCGCAGGTATCAATACAGTGCACACGCCATAGCGGCGGTTGGGGATCTGGTTCGGCTGGGAGTGGATGAGCAGCGGCTCGCCGATATCGAACCAGGTGAGCGAGATGTCTTCGCTGTGCGACTTGACGTACTCGGTCCAAAAGTAGCGGGGATCGCCAGCCTTGGAAAACGTCGCCTCCGCACAGGGGATCGTTGTGTCGGAAAGTTCGGCATTGAGCATACCTTGCACTGTCGTCTGCAGCCAGCGCGCCATCGCGATATTGTCTGAATAGATGCGCCAGCGCCCTTCTGTCAGCTCACTCTTCAGGTAGAGGACATGGCCGGGTCCGGCTGGCGAAAAGATAATCCGCCAATAGCTCGCGTCTGTCGAGTTCGGGTCGCCGTCCTTCAAGCTCAAGCGGATAAACGGGTTCTCGCCCGTAAGGATCGTTTTGTTGGGATCGGCAATGCTCATTGACTGGTCTCCGTTCAACTTCTCGGGGATTGTACCGGTTTAAAGCGGCACGCGGGAAGCCTCGCCAGCGACGCTGATTGAACGGCCAGCACTTCCGTTCACAACACTGTTATTGCTGCCTGTCGCGCTCCTCGCCTCCCTCAACTGGGCGTGTCGCCCCTGTTGTTGTACCCTTCGGCAGAAGCACTGCAGGCTCGCCAGGAGGAACTGACATGACCGCCGTCGTATTCAATCGCCGCAACCTCCTCGCCGCTGGCGGCTCCGTCCTGGCAGCCGGACTTTCCGGACTCCTGTTGCCCGCCCGCGCAGAGGGCCTCGCGCCGACCAACTCGATGTGGGGCGGGTCGAACAACTACCGCAAGGGCGCGCCGATCGTGGAAAGAATCGGCAAGGGCGGCTTCTGGATGAGCGGCACGGTGCGCCGCGCAGGCGACGGGGCTCCCCTCGCCGGCCAGCGCATCCAGATCTGGGCGCACACGACCGAAGGGCAGGAGAGCGAGCCGCAAAGTCATGGAGCCACGCTCACTGACAAGGACGGGGCGTTCCGTCTCGAGATGCCGCAGATCATTCCCCTGTTTGGCCAGCCGCATGGTCACCTTGCCTATGACAGCGGTGAATTCAAAACCGTCTTCCTGCGGCCGGTGATGCGGAGCGCAAAGGAGACCAGCCTGGAGGCGCACTTCGTCCTTCAGCCGGTCTGACCGCGTTGCAAACGAGGGGACGGAGATTGGCCCAGGTGACCCTGATCTGGGTCGCCCTTGCTTTGGCCGCTTGCGTGCCGATCGCCGCCGCGGCGGCGAGCCCTCTGCTCGCATGGCGCGGTCCGGTCTACATACTGGCCGGATTCGCGGGGATTGTCGCGCTGGGCGTCATGCTGTTTCAACCTTTGCTGATCGGCGGGTACTTGCCGGGACTGTCGGCGCGTCTTGGGCGGCGCGCACATCACTGGATCGGAGGCGCGCTGGTCGTGGCGGTGGCGATCCACGTCGTGGGCCTTTGGATCACCAGCCCGCCGGACATGATTGACGCCCTTCTCTTCGTATCGCCGACGCCGTTCTCCCCCTTTGGTGTGATCGCTATGTGGGCAATCTTCGCCGTCGCGCTGTTGGCTGCACTGCGCCGGCGGTTGCGGCCGCGCACGTGGCGTATCGCCCATACCCTCCTCGCGATCGTCATCGTCGCAGGGAGCGTGGTTCATGGCCTACTGGTCGAGGGAGCGATGGAGACGGTCTCAAAGGCGGCGCTCTGCGCGCTGGTGCTCGCGGCAGCGATAAAAGTCATGGCTGACCTGTGGCCGTGGAGAAAGCGCGGGCCGCTGCACGGAGAGAGAATTGCGCGACGGTAAAACGTCAGCGGAGCAACAGACCGGGAAACATGATACGGATGTCTGAACCGGACTCTGCACATGGCGTCTGACGTAGATGCGCGGCTGGTGCCGCCGATTTGAAGTTCCTACAGTGCCTGCCGCGCGTTCGTGCTAGGAATTTCAAATCGAAAGCGGCACCAGAATATTTTGGTGGGGCCAGTGCCCTTCGTTTCCGAAGTTCGTATGAGAGGGCCCAATGGATCACGAACTTCGGAAACGGGGCACTGGCTCCCGCGCCGATCCTTTCTCTCCATTGACTTCGGAACAGCTCGCGGTCGGCGACGGCCATGAGCTCTATGTCGAGAGCGTCGGGCACGAGGGAGGTATCGGCGCCGTCTATCTGCATGGCGGCCCCGGCTCGGGTTGCCAGCCCGATCATCGTCGGCTGTTCGATCCCGAGCGTTTCCACGCCGTGCTGTTCGACCAGCGCGGCTGCGGCCGCAGCCGGCCGAAGGGCTCGCGCGAGACTAACACGCTGCCGCATCTGATCGCAGACCTGGAAATCATCCGCAAGAAATTCGGCTTCGAGCGCTGGCTCGTGGTCGGCGGCTCCTGGGGCGCGACCTTGGCGCTGGCCTATGCGCAGGCGCATCCCACGCGCGTCTCCGGCCTCGTGCTGCGCGCGACGTTCCTCGGCACCTACGAGGAAATCGAATCCGGCTTCTGCGAACGGCTGCCGCGGTTCCATCCCGGCCTGTCTGACGACTTCCTCAGCTTGCTGCCGGAGGGCGAACGCGCGCGGCCGCTCGACGCCTATTGGCGGCGCATTCTCGACCCCGATCCGGCCGTACATGGTCCCGCGGCGCGCGCCTGGCACGATGCCGAGCGCATTCTCTCCGAGCATTCGCCGACGCGCACGCGGCTCGATCTCGCGGCGCTGAAATCGAACGGCGCCCTGCCCGCGACGCCGTTCATGGAGGCGCATTACTTCGTCAATGACTGCTTCATGACGCCGGACCAGCTGATGAACGAAGCCGGCAAGCTCGCCGGCATTCCCGGGATCATCGTGCAGGGCCGCTACGATTTGCTGTGTCCGCCGTCGGTCGCGCATGCGCTCGCCGCGCGCTGGACGGATGCGGAAGTGCGCGTGGTCGAAGGCGCCGGACATACGCTGTATGATCCCGGCGTGCGCAACGCGGTCATGAAGGCGATCGCGGACGTGGCGTCGCGGATTTCAAAACACGGATAAAAATGGATTCTGGGGACACCGCATCCCAAGGACAAATTTGCAATGAACTCGACAACCATAGTCGTCCCCGAGGAGGCCTACTCGCTCCGCGAGTTTCGTCAGCATGATCTGCCAGGCTTCGCCACGATCAACACTGCCCTCAGTGGGTTTGAACCCAAGCTCGCATTTTCTTGGCATCTGTCTGTGCTGCTCCAATGTGTTGATCTGATCGAGAATCGTCTCCCGTCTCCGGACGAGCAGAAGAACTCTTTATGAATTTGAAGACAAGCTGGATGGTTTGATTAAAGCCGACGGCAATGCCCTGTTTCTTGCTCGGGTTACACACGATGCCCATAGGGAGTTGATATGGCGGGTTCATGATCCTAAAGCCGTCAACTCAGTGCTTCAAAATATTGTTCTCGCAAAGGATCACCCGCGCGAATTTGACTGGCGCATCGAAGACGATCAGGGTTGGCAGAAGGCGTCGTGGTATTTGAACAACGCGCCTGCTCAGCACGGTGCGTGCGGCCCATCCGCAACATCCGACAAAGGAGTTTGATTGCCAATGCCGCTCGCCGGAAAGGGAATGCTGCTGACATCGATGGACATCGATCCGGCGGAAGAAGCCAACTTCAACCGTTGGTACGACTATGAGCATCTCGAGGAGCGCGTCGCCATCGACGGATTCCTCGAAGCGCGGCGCTATGTCGCGCATGCCGGCAGCCCGAAATATCTCTGCCTCTATTCGACCAGGACCATCGACGTGCTCGACAGCGCCGCCTATCGCAAGCGGCTCGACAATCCGACCGACTGGTCGAAAACAACCATGGCGCAGTTCAAGAACATGATCCGCGCCGTTGCCCGCATCACGGCGAGCCGCGGCACCGGCCGCGGCGCCGTGCTCGGCATCGTCCGCTTTCGTCCACACGCGGGACAAGAGGACGCGCTGCGGAATCAACTGAAAGAACGACTCGATCCCGGCAGCGACGGTGTCATCTCGATGCATCTGCTCGAGAGCGACGCGAAGCTGTCGGGGCCGACGGCTGAAATTCCGGCAGCCGGAAATGCCGGTTATGGCGACTGGTTCGTGCTGATCGACGGCACCAGCGTCAACGCCGTGACCACGATGCTTGCGTCGCGATTCACCGGTACGTCGGCACCCGACAAATGCGAGCTGATCACGTCAGGCATTTACGATCTGGTGTGGGATCTCGCGAAGAGCGACATCGCGAGCTGAACGCGTCGCGACCGGGCTTCAATCACGCGACGCTGATCGAGAGAATTCCCGTGATTTCACGGGCACAATGCGCATGTTGCACTGCCACATGAACGCTCATCCACGTTAACGTTATGGCATTGCATCGATGAAACGGGCGATCCCGCAAATTTGCCTTTGTGCATCAAGTTGAATGGCTCTAATAAGGTAACCCCATGATCCCTTTCAAAAACCACAAGGACGCTCGATAAGCGTCGATAGCCAAAGAGGCCGCGCGAGTCAGGGCGTCCCGCGCGGACAAAGGTAGGAATGAAACCGACTGATATTTCGGCCCCCGACTACTTTCACAAAGTCGTCGATTGCCAATGGGCCTGTCCCGCGCACACCCCTGTTCCCGAGTACATCCGCTTGATCGCCGAAGGCCGCTACAGCGACGCCTACATGATCAATTGGAAGTCGAACGTGTTTCCGGGAATCCTCGGACGCACCTGCGATCGTCCCTGCGAGCCGGCGTGCCGCCGCGGCCGCGTCGAGGAAACGCCGGTCGCGATCTGCCGCCTGAAGCGCGTCGCCGCCGACTTCAAGGACGACATCAGGCATCTCCTGCCCAAACCGGGACCGAAAAACGGCAAGCGCATCGCGCTGGTCGGCGGCGGTCCCGCCTCGCTTGCAGTGGCGCGCGACCTCGCGCCGCTCGGCTATCACTGCACCGTGTTCGATTCCGACCCCAAAGCCGGCGGCATGATGCGGAGCCAGATTCCGAAATTCCGCCTGCCCGACTCCGTGATCGACGAAGAGACCGATTACATTCTGGGTCTCGGCATCGAGTTCAAGGGCGGTCACCGCATCGATAGCCTGAAGAAGCTGCTGTCTGACAATTACGATGCGATCTTCGTCGGGAGCGGCGCGCCGCGCGGCCGTGAGCTCGACATTCCCGGCCGCAAGGAGGCAGCAAGCCACGTCCATATCGGCATCGACTGGCTCTCCAGCGTTTCGTTCGGCCACATCGACAAGATCGGCAAGCGCGTGATCGTGCTCGGCGGCGGCAACACCGCGATGGACTGCTGCCGCACCGCGCGCCGGCTCGGCGGCGACGAGGTCAAGGTGATCGTACGCTCCGGCTTCGAGGAGATGAAGGCCTCGCCCTGGGAAAAAGAAGACGCCATGCATGAGGACATTCCGATCCTCAACTTCATGGTGCCGGTCGCCTTCACCCACGACGACGGCAAGCTCACCGGCGTCACCTTCCAGAAGGTCAAGGCCGAGTACGACGCCAAGGGCAAACGCAGCCTGGTGCCGTCAGGCGAGCCGGACCAAACAATAGAATGCGACGACGTGCTGGTCGCGGTCGGCCAGGAGAACGCTTTCCCCTGGATCGAGCGCGACTGCGGCATCGAGTTCGACAAATGGAACATGCCCAAGGTCGACCCGAAGACGTTCGGCTCGACCAATCCGAAAGTCTTCTTCGGCGGCGATGCCGCGTTCGGCCCGAAGAACATCATCTGGGCGGTCGCACACGGCCATGATGCCGCGCTGTCGATCCACAAGATGATCTCCGGCGAGAACATCACCGAGCGTCCGCTGCCCGAGGTGCAGATCTCCTCGCAGAAGATGGGCATTCATGAGTGGAGCTACGACAACGACATTTCCCTCGATAAGCGTTTCAAGGTGCCGCATCGCGACAAGGTGATCGCGCTGAAGGACATCCGCGCCGAGGTCGAACTCGGCTATGATGTCAAGCTCGCGCTGGGCGAGACCCAGCGCTGCCTGAACTGCGACGTGCAGACGGTGTTCTCGACCTCGCTCTGCATCGAATGCGACGCCTGCGTCGACATCTGCCCGATGGATTGCATCACCTTCACCGAGAACGGCGACGAAGCCGATCTGCGCACACGGCTGAAGGCGCCGTCGCCGCATCCCGACCAGGACCTCTACGTCTCCAGTGACCTCAAGACCGGCCGCGTCATGGTCAAGGACGAGGACGTCTGCCTGCATTGCGGGCTATGCGCCGAGCGTTGCCCGACCGGCGCCTGGGACATGCAGAAATACCTCATCGATATGACTTACGCAGGATCATCATGCCCGAGCAAAAGCCGATCAGCAGCGTAAACGACTTCGTCGTCCGCTTCGCCAACGTCAACGGCTCGGGCTCGGCCTCCGCGAACGAGATGTTCGCGCGCTCGATCCTGCGTCATGGCGTGCCGGTGTCGCCGCGCAACATCTTCCCGTCCAACATCCAGGGCTTGCCGACCTGGTACGAGGTGCGCGTCACCGAGGACGGCCATCTCGGCGCCCGCGGCGGCGTCGACATGATGGTGGCGATGAACCCGCAGACCTGGGACAAGGACGTCGCCTCGATCGAGCCCGGCGGCTACCTGTTCTATGATTCCACCAAGCCGATGCCGACGTCGAAATTCCGCGACGACATCACTGTCATCGGCGTGCCGCTGACCGCGATCACCAACTCGACCTACACCGATCCGCGCCAGCGCCAGCTGTTCAAGAACATCATCTATCTCGGCGTGCTGTCGGCGCTGCTCGACATGGACGCCGAAGCTGATCGAGCAGCTGATCGGCGAGCAGTACAAGGGCAAGGAAAAGCTGCTCTCCTCCAACGTGCATGCGCTGCATCTCGGCCGCGACTATGCGCTCAAGAACCTGAAATGCCCGATTGGCCTCCGCGTCAAGAAGGCCGACAAGGTCGGCGACCGCATCTTCATCGAAGGCAACAGCGCGGCCGCGCTCGGCGCCGTCTATGGCGGCGCCACCGTGTGCGCCTGGTATCCGATCACGCCGTCGTCGTCGCTGGCGGATGCCTTTACCAGCCACTGCAAGAAGCTGCGCCACGATCCCAAGACGGGGAAAGCCAAATACGCCATCGTGCAGGGCGAAGACGAGCTCGCCTCCATCGGCATCGTGATCGGCGCCTCCTGGAACGGCGCCCGCGCTTTCACCGCGACGTCAGGCCCCGGCATCTCCCTGATGACCGAATTCATCGGCCTCTCATATTTTGCCGAAATCCCGGCCGTGATCATGAACGTGCAGCGCGCTGGCCCCTCCACGGGCATGCCGACCCGCACCCAGCAATGCGACATCATCGCCTGCGCCTATGCTTCGCATGGCGACACCAAGCATGTGCTGCTGTTCCCCGAAGATCCCGCGGAAGCTTTCGAGTTCGCCGCCGCCGCGTTCGACCTCGCCGAGCGGCTGCAGACCATGATCTTCGTGATGCTCGATCTCGACATCGGCATGAATCACCGGCTGTCCCGCCCGCTGAAGTGGGACGACGCCAAGCAGTATGACCGCGGCAAGATCATGACCGCGGAGATGCTGGACGAAGGCCGCGACTTCGGCCGCTATCTCGACGTCGACGGCGACGGCATCCCCTACCGCACCTATCCCGGCACGCATCCGACCAAGGGAAGCTATTTTACCCGCGGCACCTCGCGTGATCGCTACGCGCGCTATTCCGAGGAAGGGCCGGTTTACGCCGACAACATGCAGCGGCTGGTGCGCAAGTTCGAGACCGCGCAGGACATGGTGCCGCGCCCGCTGCAGGCCAATGCGGCCAAGCCCACCAAATACGGCGTGATCTATTTCGGCTCGACCTCGCCGGCGATGGACGAGGCGATCGGGTTGCTGGAAGCGCGCGGGCATCAGCTCGATCGACTGCGGATCCGCGCCTTCCCGTTCCACTCCAGCGTCGCGAGCTTCATCGCCGATCACGACTTCGTCTACGTGGTCGAACAGAACCGCGACGGCCAGCTGCGCCAGCTGATCGTCAACGAGAACGGCATCGATCCGGTGCGGCTGATACCTATTGTTCATTATGATGGTACTCCGATCACCGCCCGCTTCATCGCCAAATCCATCGGTGACCACCAGGATCACCTGAAAGTGACTCCGCTCCGCAAGGCCGTGTCATGACCTACATCGCAAAACCGAAATTCCATCATCCCGGCCTGCCGAAGAACGACCTCGGCTTCACCCACCGCGACTATGAAGGCAAGATATCGACTCTCTGTGCGGGCTGCGGCCACGACTTCGATCACGGCCTCGATCATCGAGGCCTGCTTCGAGCTGTCGATCGAGCCGCACCGCGTCGCCAAGATCTCCGGCATCGGCTGCTCCTCGAAGACGCCGGACTATTTCCTCGGCAATTCGCACGGCTTCAACTCGGTGCACGGCCGTATGCCGTCGGTCCTGACCGGCGCCAACCTCGCCAACCGCGAGCTGATCTATCTCGGCGTCTCCGGCGACGGCGATTTCGGCCTCGATCGGCTTCGGCCAGTTCGCGCATTCGATCCGGCGCGGCGTCAACATGACCTACATCGTCGAAAACAACGGCGTGTACGGCCTGACCAAGGGCCAGTTCTCGGCCACCGCCGACCGCGGCTCGAAGTCGAAAAAGGGCGTGCTCAACACCGACAACGCAATCGACCTGATCGCGATCGCGCTGCAGCTCGGGGCGACCTACGTCGCCCGCAGCTTCTCAGGCGATAAGGGCCAGCTGGTGCCGATCATCAAGGGCGCGATCCAGCACAAGGGCGCGGCCTTCATCGACGTGATCAGCCCCTGCGTCGCCTTCAACAATCACGCCGGCTCGACCAAGAGCTTCGATTACGTCCGCGAGCATAACGACGCGGTCAACCGCCTCGACGTCATCACCGGCCGCGATCCGATCACTGTCGACTATGCGCCGGGCACGGTGCAGGTGGTCGAGCAGCATGACGGCTCGCGGCTGGCGCTGCGCAAACTCGACGCCGACTACGACGCGCACGACCGCGTCGGCGCCATGGCCTTCCTCGCCAAGCACGCCGCCAAGGGCCAAATCGTCACCGGGCTCCTGTATGTCGATCCGGACTCGGAAGATCTGCACAGCCATCTCAACACGGTGGAACGGCCGCTCAACGGACTGGAAGCAGACGATCTCTGCCCCGGTACGGCGGCGCTGGATAAGATCAACGCCAGCCTGCGCTGATTGCTATCGGTCAGACTGAACTTGCCGTGGGCCCTGAGCGATCAGGGCCCGGAGGCTTGCGATTGGCGTAGTAGGTGTTGAAGACCTCGAGCAAGGTATCAGGGTCGACCGCAAGCCCACTCGGATTGATGACGATGCCATCGACGCCGAGAAAGTGGTTCGCACCCGCCATCATTTTCTGCGCCGCGCTAGCGACAATCTGTTTCTCCAGCGCGGGCGCGACCTTCAGCGTGACGAACTTCTGCTTCCTGATCTGGCCAAGAGATATCTGCTCGACTGAATCCCAGGGAATGAACTCCTTCGTCACCCTGAGGTCGCGGATACCGTAATAGCTGATGAACAGCACCGGACCCCTGACGCTGAAGAAGAGCCAAGCGATCTTGGCGATGCAGAAGCCGAAAAAGAGCAGGCAGAAGTAACCGACAATGGTCGGATAGAGACCACGCGCGTCGGGAAGCCAATGAAACGCCATCGAAGCACCGCCGATAGTCAAGATCAGGCCCCCTGCGAAGAGCACCAGAAGCCGCCGCCGCGAATAGCCGATCTCGATCTCGTCCGGTATATTGGGCATGACGTACCCCGCAATCTCCCTGCAATCTAGACCGACAGCGCTCCGAAGCAGTGACCGCCGTCACTTTCCCGCTGGTTTGTCGTTGACGTAGGCCACGGCGCACAGACCTGGCGCCTGTTTCTGACAGACGCCGAGTGCATCCTTGACGGCCTGATCGGCCGAGCGGCGGCCGGATACCCAGCCGTAATGCGCGCCCGAGACGGCGAAGGCCTTGTCGGGACCGCTTTCGAGATAGCTCTTGAATGCTGCGCGACCATTGTCGCCGAGCGAAGCCGGCGCGGCGACGTCTGACGTCGTGATGTCGACCAGGCGGTCGCGCAACGTCAGCTTGTTGTCGGCCAGAAAGCGATCGACGATCGGCGTCCAGATCGGCATGCCGCTCGCGGACGAGAACAGCGAATGGCCGTCGTCGCCGAACGGCGGTGCGGCGACGAAGGTCAGCTGCCCGCCCCCTTTGGAAAATGCCGCGGTCATGTTCGACACCAGCCTCGGCCCGAAGAAATGATCGTTCGGCGCCGACACCCATAATAGCGGCGTGCGCGAAGTCTTGCCGAAAGCGGCAAAGGCCGCGACCAGCTGCTTCTCGCCGCAGACCTCATCGGCATTGCGCGATCCCCTGCCCGGTGCAAATGCGATTGCCGCGGCGAGCCCGGGCGGCGCTTCGGCAGCCAGTGCAATGGTCGCAAAGCCGCCCGCGGAGACCCCGACGCTGATCCATTTGTCTTTCGCCACATAGGGCTGGCCAAGCATATATCGGGCGACTGCCGCCAGATCGCCTGCCGCCGTCCGTCCGGCGCTGGTGTAGTCGGGGCTGCCGCAGGAGCCGTAATTTTCCACCCAGCCGCCCTGCGAGCGGCCGTAGCCGCGGCGCAGGAACGTGACCGCGGTCCAGCCGCGCCGCGCGAACGCCGCCGCCTGCAGCCACAACCGGTTGGGCGACATCCCCGGGCGATCGCCGGCGTCGCGCGGCGAGCCGTGATTGATCAGGGCGAGCGGATGCGACTGTTCGTCATTCGGGCCGCACCACCAGCGCCTTCGAGCGATAGGTGCTTCCCGCCGATCACGGCCGGAATTTGCAGGGACTCCTGGCGGATGCCGTCGGCCCACGCGCGGCCGGACAGCACGCAGGCGACCAACGCCGCCGCAAAAATTCCCCGACCAATCCAGCGCTGCATTTGCCCCGCCCCAATCAATTGCAAAAGCCTAGCATGCGCATAACCTCGAGGGGCGCAACCCTCTCATTATGTGACGAAAAATTGCGCCGGAAAGGGTCGCCGAAACGCCAATTTGGAGGATCGTAATCGCCGGAGTAGCGTTATGTCCTGGGGGTAAGGATCGTCGCCCGATAAGCCATCCAGCCCACTTGTTGACAACCGCCGTTACGGTCACAAAGCTGGCCTGACCCTGGGCCATCGATCAGTTCGAACGGAAAGACATCATGAATCCCGTCAAAGCACTCGAAAGCCATGGCCAAGCGGTCTGGCTGGATTTTCTGGCTCGCGGCTTCGTCGCCAAGGGCGACCTGAAGAAGCTGATCGACACCGACGGCGTGAAGGGCGTCACCTCCAACCCCTCGATCTTCGAGAAGGCGATCGGCTCTTCCGACGAATATGACGGGCCGATCGGCAAGGCGCTGAAGGGCGGCGACCGCAACGTAGCCGATCTGTTCGAGCGGCTCGCGGTCGAGGACATCCAGAGCGCGGCCGACGTGCTGCGTCCGGTCTACGACCATCTCAATGGCCATGACGGCTTTGTCAGCCTGGAAGTGTCGCCTTATCTGGCAATGGACACCAAGGGCACGGTCACGGAAGCGCGCAAGCTGTGGAAGGACGTCCGCCGCAAGAACTTGATGGTCAAGGTGCCGGCGACACCGGAAGGCTTGCCGGCGATCGAGCAGCTGACCGGCGAAGGCATCAGCATCAACATCACCCTGTTGTTCTCGCAGAAGGTCTATCTGCAGGTCGCGGAAGCCTATCTCAAGGGCCTGGAGAAATACGTCGCCAAGGGTGGCGATCCCTCCCATGTCGCCAGCGTCGCGAGTTTCTTCGTCAGCCGCATCGACAGCGTCGTCGACAAGCAGTTGGACGAGAAGATCGCGAAAGCCAACGATCCCAGCGAGAAGGAGCGTCTTGCCGCGCTGAAGGGCAAGGTCGCGATCGCCAACGCCAAGATGGCCTATCAGGATTACAAGCGGCTGTTCGCAGGCAGCCGTTGGGAGAAGCTCGCGGCCAAGGGCGCCAAGCCGCAACGGCTGCTCTGGGCCTCGACCGGCACCAAGAACAAGGACTATAGCGACGTGCTCTATGTCGAGGAGCTGATCGGCCCCAACACCGTCAACACGGTGCCGCCGGCGACGCTCGATGCCTTCCGCGATCACGGCAAACTGCGCGACAGCCTCGAGGAGAACATCGACGACGCCAAGCGCGTGCTGGATGAGCTCGCGAGGTCCGGCATCTCGCTCGATCAGATCACCGCCGATCTGGTGAAAGATGGCGTCAAACTGTTCGCCGATGCCGCCGACAAGCTCTACGGCGCGGTCGCGTCCAAGCGCGCCACGGTGCTCGGCGAAGGCATCGACAGCCAAAAGCTCGCGCTCGGCGCCGGCATCGAGAAAGCCGTCGAGAAGCATACCGAGGAATGGCGAGCGCAGGCCAAAGTGCGCCGGCTCTGGAGCAAGGACAAGTCGGTCTGGACCGGCGACGACGAGAACAAATGGCTGGGCTGGCTGACCAGTGCCGGCGACGCCGATATCGCCGATTACGAGGATTTCGCCGAGCGCGTGAAGGGGCAGAAATTCACCGATGCCGTGGTGCTCGGCATGGGCGGTTCGAGCCTCGGGCCCGAAGTGCTGGCCGAAACCTTCGCCAGGAAGAACGGCTTCCCGAAGCTGCATGTGCTCGACTCCACCGATCCCGCACAGGTGCGCGCGATGGAGAACGCCGTCGATATCGGCAAGACGCTGTTCATCGTCTCCTCCAAATCCGGCGGCACCACCGAGCCGAACGTGATGAAGGATTATTTCTACGATCGCGTCGCCAAGGCGATCGGCAAGGACAAGGCCGGCCACCGCTTCATCGCTATCACCGATTCCGGCTCATCGCTGGAGAAGGTCGCGATCAAGCAGGGCTTTGCCCGCGTCTTCCATGGCGAGCCGACCATCGGCGGGCGCTATTCGGTGCTCTCCCCGTTTGGTCTCGTGCCGGCTGCCGCGGCCGGCATCGATGTGCGCAAGCTGATCGACAATGCCCTGCACATGGTGCGCTCCTGCGGCGCGGACGTGCCGCCGCATGAGAATCCCGGCGTGCAGCTTGGCCTTGCGATGGGACTGGCCGGCCTCGAAGGCCGCGACAAGGTGACCATTCTGTCGTCGCAAAAGATCGCCGATTTCGGCGCCTGGGCCGAGCAGCTGATCGCGGAATCCACCGGCAAGGAGGGCAAGGGCCTGATTCCGATCGAGGGCGAACCGCTGGGCGATGTTTCGCTGTACGGTAACGACCGCTTCTTCATCGACATCCGCGTGCAAGGCGATGACGACGCCGCGCATGACGAGAAGCTTGCCGCGCTCGAACGGGCTGGTCACCCCGTGGTGCGGACCGTGATGCGATCCATCGACCATCTCGGACAGGAGTTCTTCCGCTGGGAGATGGCGACCGCTGTCGCCGGCGCAGTCCTCGGCATCAATCCCTTCAATCAGCCGGACGTCGAGTTGTCCAAGGTCAAGACACGGGAGCTGACGCAGGCCTTCGAAAAGACCGGCAAACTGCCGGAAGAGAAGCCGGCGTTGTCGACGGACGAGGCCGACCTCTACACCGACGAGGCCAATATCGCAGACCTGCGCAAGGCCGGCGCCGATGGCACCTTCGACTCATGGCTGAAGGCGCATCTCTCCCGCATCGATGCCAACGATTATGTCGCCCTCCTCGCCTATGTCGAGCGCGATCCCGACCACATCGACTTGCTTCAGGACATGCGGCTGAAAGTGGGCGAACGGCGTCGCGTCGCGACCTGCGCCGAATTCGGTCCGCGCTTCCTGCACTCGACCGGACAGGCCTACAAGGGCGGCCCCGACAGCGGCGTGTTCCTGCAGATCACCGCCGACGACGCCAGGGACCTGCCCGTGCCGGGACAGAAGGCAAGTTTCTCCGTGATCAAGGCGGCGGCGGCGCGCGGCGATTTCGACGTGCTGATCGAGCGCGGCCGGCGTGCGCTGCGGGTGCATTTGAAGGGCGATCTTGCGTCCGGGCTGAAGATGCTGGATGCCGCGATCGCGGACGCGCTAGTGCCGCCGATTTGAAGTCCCTGCAGCGTGCGCGGGAATATCGACCAGGGACTTCAAATCGAAAGCGGCACTAGAATCATAGGTTTGCTAGTGCCCTTACTTTCCGAAGTTCGTGAATGGTATCGCAGCAACAGAACACGAACTTCGGAAAGTGGGCACTAGGCTAGAGGTACACAATGCAACTCGGCATGATCGGTTTGGGGCGGATGGGCGGCAACATCGTCCGCCGCCTGATGAAGTACGGACATACGACAGTCGTTTACGACAAGAGCGAAAAAGCCGTTGCCGATCTCGCCGCCGACGGCGCGGCCGGCGCGAAAGCACTGGAAGATTTCGTCAAGAAGCTCGAGAAGCCGCGCACCGCCTGGGTGATGCTGCCGGCCGGCAAAATTACAGAGGAAACGATCGAGGCGCTCGCCAGGCTGATGGAGCAAGGCGACGTCATCATCGACGGCGGCAACACCTTTTGGCAGGACGACGTGCGCCGCGGCAAGAAGCTGAAAGAGCGCGGCATCCATTATCTCGACGTCGGCACCTCGGGCGGCATCTGGGGCATCGAGCGCGGCTATTGCATGATGATCGGTGGCGACAAGAGCGTGGTCGACCGGCTCGATCCGATCTTCAAGGCGCTGGCGCCCGGCGCCGGCGACATTCCGCGCACGCCGTATCGCGAGGACCGCGACCCGCGCGTGGAGCAAGGCTACATCCATGCCGGCCCGGTCGGCGCCGGCCATTTCGTCAAGATGATCCACAACGGCATCGAATACGGCTTGATGCAGGCCTATGCCGAAGGCTTCGACATCCTCAAGAACGCCAATATCGAGGCGCTGCCGGCGGATCACCGCTTCGACCTGGATATCTCCGACATCGCGGAGGTGTGGCGGCGCGGCAGCGTGATCCCGTCATGGCTGCTCGATCTCACCGCATCCGCGCTCGCGGAAAACCACACGCTCGACAGCTATTCCGGCTTCGTCGAGGATTCCGGTGAAGGCCGCTGGACCGTCAATGCCGCGGTCGACGAGGCCGTGCCGGCGGAAGTTCTGACAGCGGCGCTGTTCGCGCGCTTCCGCTCGCGCAAGGACCACACCTTTGCCGAAAAAATCCTCTCGGCGATGCGCGCCGGTTTCGGCGGCCATCGCGAGCCAAAGAAGCCCGGTTAAGGCCGCACGATGTCACACGTTCAGAAGAAAGCCGACAATTGCTGCTTTGTCCTCTTCGGTGTCACCGGCGACCTGACGCACCGGCTGGTGATCCCGGCGCTCTATAATCTGGCCGCAGGCCAATTGCTGCCCGAAAATTTCTGCCTTGTCGGGGTCGCACGCAAGGGCATGTCTAGTGCACAGCTGTCCGAGAGCCTGATGAAGGGCCTGCGGCAATACGCAACCCGCAAGATCGACGACACGGTGGCCAAGCAGCTGTTCTCCTGCGTCACCTGCATCGAGGCCGACAACAAGGATTCCGCCTCGTTCGACGCCATGCGCGACCAGCTCGAAAAGATCGAAGCCGAGCGCAAGACCGGAGGCAACCGACTGTTTTATCTGGCAACGCCGCCGGGTGCGTTCCTGCCGGTCGCCCAACAGCTCGGCCGCACCGGCATGCTGAAAGAAGACGGTTCGTGGCGGCGGCTGGTGGTGGAGAAGCCGTTCGGCACCGATCTCGAATCGGCCAAGCACCTCAATGCCGAACTTTTGAAGCTGATGGACGAGCACCAGATTTACCGGATCGACCATTATCTCGGCAAGGAAACGGTGCAGAACATTCTGGTGCTGCGCTTCGCCAACGGCATGTTCGAGCCGATCTGGAATCGCAACCACATCGACCACATCCAGATCACCGTCGACGAGAAGCTCGGCGTCGGCCACCGCGGCACCTTCTACGACTCCACCGGGGCGCTGCGCGACATGGTGCCGAACCATCTGTTCCAGCTGCTGTCGCTGGTGACGATGGAGCCGCCCTCGCGGTTCGACGCGCAGGCTGTGCGCTCGGAAAAGGCGGAGGTGCTCTCCTCGATCCAGCAGCAGACACCGGAAGAGGCGGCGCGCAATTCGGTGCGCGGGCAATATCGCGGCGGCAAGGTCGGCGCCACCGAGGTCGAGGATTATCGCAAGACCGAGGACGTCAAGCCCGGCAGCACGACGGAGACCTATGCCGCGCTGAAACTCACGATCGACAACTGGCGCTGGGCCGGCGTGCCGTTTTACCTGCGGACCGGCAAAGCGCTCGGCGTCAAGCGCACCGAGATCGCGATCAAGTTCAAGCAGGCGCCGTTCGCGATGTTCCGCGACACGCCGGTGGACAAGCTGTCGCAGAATTATCTGGTGATCTCGACCGAGCCGGTCGAAGGCATCGAGCTGCAGTTCAACACCAAGGTGCCCGGGCCGGCGATCGACATCGACGGCGTCGAGATGAAGTTCCGCTACAAGGATTACTTCAAGGCCGAGCCCTCGACCGGCTACGAGACGCTGATCTACGACTGCATGATCGGCGACAACATCCTGTTCCAGCGCGCCGACAGCGTGGAAGCCGGCTGGCGCGCGGTGCAGCCCTTCCTCGACGCCTGGCACAAGTCCGGCGCCAGAGGATTGAAGATCTACGACGCCGGCAGCGAGGGGCCCGAGGAAGCGGACGATCTGCTCGCCCGCGACGGCCGCAGCTGGCGCAAACTGACCTGACCATGGCTGGGAACGAACGCAGGCTGATCGAGGTTGCCGACGCCGCAGCGCTGGCGGAGGTGGCTGCGGTGCGTCTCTTGGCGCGCATGGCCGCCAATCCCGGCCGCATCGCGATTTGCCTGACCGGCGGATCGAGCCCGAAGCAGCTTTATGAATTACTGGCGACCGAGGATTATCGCGGCAAAATTCCATGGGAGCGCGTGCACTGGTTCATCGGCGACGAGCGCTTTGTCCCAGAGGACGACCCGCGACACAACATGGCGATGGCGCGCCGCGCCTTCCTCGACCGCTGCGCGCCGCCGGCCAACATCCATCCGATTCCGACCAAAGCCGCTGATACCGATGAAGCCGCCGCACGCTACGAGCACGAGCTGAAATCCTTCAACGGCGTCGACCGGCTCGATCCGGCCTGGCCGCTGTTCGACCTGGTGCTGATGGGCGTCGGACCTGACGGCCATACCGCCTCGCTGTTTCCCGATTATCCGGCGCTGCAGGAGACCGAGCGCTGGGTGGTCGGCGTGCCCGAAGCGCATGTCGAGCCGTTCGTGCCACGCGTGACGCTGACCTTCCCGGCGCTCGCCTCCTGCCGCGAGATGCTGTTCGAGGTGTCCGGCGCGGGGAAACGCGCGATCCTGACCCGCGTGCTGGCAGGCGAGCCCTTGCCCGCCAATCGCGCCCGCTCCAACGGCGAGACGGTGTGGATGGTCGACAAGGCGGCACTGCCCGGAGACACCCGTGCCGCCTGATCCCGCGCCGCACGCGCTGATCGTGATGGGCGTGTCCGGCTCGGGCAAGACCACAATCGGCGAAGAGCTCGCACGTCGCATCGGCTGGCGCTATGAGGATGCCGATACGTTTCACCCCGCCAGCAACGTCGCCAAGATGAGCGCGGGGCAACCCTTGACCGATGAGGACCGCTGGCCCTGGCTGCGCGCGATCGCCGACGAGATCGACCGCACGAGCGACGCCGGCGAGCGCATCGTGATCGGCTGCTCGGCGCTGCGGCGGGTCTATCGCGACCTGCTGGTGCATGGGCGGAATGACATTCGAATCATCTACCTCGATGGCACACAGGCGTTGATCGCCGACCGGCTCGGGCAGCGCAAGGGACACTTCATGCCGCCGGGACTGCTGACCAGCCAGTTCGGGACCCTGGAGCCTCCGACACCGGACGAGCACGCAGTGACGGTGTCGATCGACGCCCCGGCCGAGACCATCGTGAATGATATTTTGGGGAAACTGGAATTGACATGACTCGCATTGCGCTTGTCGTCTCGGACGTGGATGGCACCCTGCTGACCCATGACAAGACATTGACCGAGGCCTCGAAGACCGCGGTGCAAAAACTTCATGCCGCCGGCATCGCCTTCACCATCACCTCGAGCCGGCCGACTATCGGCATGCGTTTCCTGATCGAGCCGCTCGGGATCACGCTGCCCGTGGGCGCCTTCAACGGCAGCTCGATCGTCGATGCCGCGATGAACCCGGTCGAGCAACATCTGATCCCGGCCTCCGCCGTGACACGCAGCCTCGAGGTGCTGCGCGAGTTCGGCACCGACATCTGGCTGTTCACCCACGACCAATGGCTGACTGGAAACGGCGACGGCGAATACGTCCCCAACGAAAAGCGCGCGATCAAGGCCGATCCGACCGTGATCGGCGACTTCACGCCGTATGTGTCGAAGGCCTGCAAGGTGGTCGGCTCAAGCTCCGACTTCGAGAAGCTGAAACGCTGCGAGGCGGCGATGCAGCAGACGCTCGGCACGCAGGCGACCGCAGTCCGCTCGCAGAACTATTATCTCGACATCACCCCGCCCGGGGTGAACAAGGGCACCTTCGTGCAGAGCATGGCGCGGCGGCTCGCCATCTCGGCCGATGCCGTCGCAACCATCGGCGACATGCACAATGATGTGGCGATGTTCGAGGTCAGCGGGCTGTCGTTTGCGATGGGCAACGCCAGTGACGAGGTCAAGAAGCACGCCAAGCGGGTGACCTATTCCAACGAGGAAGACGGTTTTGCGCGAGCGATGCAGATCGTGCTGTGGGAGAATGAGGGGCGATAACCCCACTTGCGCGGTACTTCACTCTCCCCCTTGCGGGGAGGGTGGCGCGAGTAAGCGGAGCGCACGAACGCCGGGTGGGGGTAATCTCTACAAGTCTTCGTATGGACCCCCACCCCGACCTTCGCTCCGCTTAGGTCGACCCTCCCCGCAAGGGGGAGGGTGAAGAGTGAGTTCGCGGCAGCATGATCAGAATGCGCTTCGCTAAGATCACTTCGATCTCTGCACCGCCGGCTTCTCGCTGTGCTTGCGCGCCTCGTCCAGATTATGCGCGGTGTTGATCAGCGCGATGTGCGTCAGCGCCTGCGGGAAATTGCCGGCCTGGCGCTTCGCCCCTGAGTCATATTCTTCCGCCAGCAGCCCGAGATCGTTGGCGACCGCAACGACGCGATCGAAGAGTACCTGGGCCTTTTGCAGGTCACCGGCCAGCACATGGGCGTCCGCAAGCCACAGACTACAGGCAAGGAAGGCGCCCTCCGCCGGCTGCGGTTCGATGCCCTCGCGCGGATCGTGGCGCAGCACGAAGCCATCGCGCATCATGTGCTTTTCAACTGCCTCGATCGTGCCGCGGATGCGCGGATCGTCCGGCGGCAGGAAGCCGACCGACGGCAGCAGCAGCAGGCTGGCATCGAACAGTTTCGAGCCGTAGCTTTCCACGAACGAGTTGAGCTCCTGGTCGAACCCTTTCTCGCAGACATCGCGGCAGATTTTGTCGCGCAGGCTACGCCACTCATCCAGCGGCGCCTCGAAATCGAACGTCTCCGCACTCTTGATGCCGCGATCGAAGGCGACCCAGGTCTGCACCTTCGAGAACACATAGTGCTTGCCGTCGCCGCGCCGCTCCCAGATGCCGTGATCCGGCTGATCCCAGACCTCGGCGAGATGCCTCAAGACGGCGCATTCGAGATCCCACGACTCCTCGTCGAGCTCCAGTTTCGCGACCCGCGCCTGGTGGAAAGCGTCGATCAACTCGCCATAGACATCGAGCTGCAGCTGCGCATGCGCGGCGTTGCCGATCCGCACCGGCTGCGCGCCCTCGTAACCGGCGAGCCATCCCGCTTCCCATTCCAGCAGGCGCCGCTGCCCCCAGATACCGTACATGATCTGCATGTGGACGGGCGAGCCGGCGGCTGCGCGCAACAGCCAGCTATGCCAGGCCGAGGCCTCCTCGGTGTAGCCGGAGTTCATCAAGGCCAGCAGCGTGAAGGTGGCGTCGCGCAGCCAGCAAAAGCGATAGTCCCAGTTGCGCCCGCCGCCGAACTTCTCCGGCAGCGAGGTGGTCGGCGCGGCAACGATGCCGCCGGTCGGACCGAAGGTCAGCGCCTTCAGCGTGATCAGCGAGCGCAGCACCAGATCGCGATGCTGGCCATCATAGCTGCAGCGGCTGCTCCATTCGGTCCAGAAGTCCTCGGTGTCCTGCAATGCCTGCGCGGGATTGATCGGCTCGGGCGGGTCGAGATGCGAGGGGCCATAGGTCAATACGAACGGAATGGTTTTGCCCTCTTCCACCACGAAGTCGGCGACCGTGGTCAGGTCCTCGCCGCGGGTCTCGACCGGCGTCCGCAGCACGGTCATGTCCTGGCCGGCGATGGCGAGCAGTGCCGAACGATCCTCGGTGCGCTTCACCCAGGGCGTATCGGAGCCGAAGCCGAAGCGGATCACGAGCTCCATCCGCATCTTGACCCGGCCCTTGACGCCTCGGACCAGCCGCACCACGTCGGACGCATCGCCGCGCGGCGGCATGAAGTCGATCAGCGCGACGATACCGTCGTCGGTCTCAAAGCGCGTTTCCAGGATCAAGGTGTTGTCCCAGTAACGGCGTGAGGATGTCTTGATCTCGTCCACTGGGGCGATCAGCCAGCGGCCGTTTTTGCGCGTGCCGAGCAGTGCGGCAAAGCAGGCGTCGGAATCGAAGCCCGGCCAGCACAACCAATCGATCGAACCGTCACGACCGACCAGTGCTGCGGTCTCGCAGTCTCCGATCAGGCCGTAGTCTTCGATCTTGAGGGGCAATTTCTTCACTCGCAACGGATACACGCTGTCACCCTCCCCCTTGCGGGGAGGGTGGCGCGAGTAAGCGAAGCGCACGAGCGCCGGGTGGGGGTTACGTGCGACAATCTTCGTGTGGACCCCCACCCCGGCCTCACTTCGTTCGGCCGACCCTCCCCGCAAGGGGGAGGGTTGACACCGTCTATGCCGCTGCAGTTTGCCATGCGTCAGCCCGTTGCGGTGCGCACTTGCGTCGCGGCCTTGAGCGCATTCGCGTCGATCTTCGCCGCGATATCCTCGACCGCGACCGGCAGCCGCTGCCGCCAGTTCGCATGCTCGTTGACCGTGCCGGGGATGTTGGGCTGGTCGACCACGCCGAGCAGATCCTCCAGCGAGATCGCCATCAACCGCGACGGCGTGCGCGCGATGAAACTTGCGAGCGAATAGAAGTCGTTCGCGTTGATGTCGTTCTGACGAAGCACCTCGTCCAGCATGTGAAGCGCGTGCCAGCGCGCCTCGTCGCTCTCGCCGGGATCGACGTTGATCGAGCGCTTCAGCTTGAGGTCGCCGAACGATCGCCAGCCGGCATAGGTCGACAGATCGTGGGTGTTGAAGGTGACCAGCGCATTCTTCAGATAGTTGTCGCTGCCGTGGAAGCGTCCGTTGTCATCGCGCTGGAACATGACGACCAGATAGGACCAGATGCCCCATTCGATCATCTGCTCGCGGAAGCCTTCCGGCACCGTGCCGAGATCCTCGCCGATCACGACGCATTTACGCGCCACGCTTTCCAGCGCGGTGACGGCAAACAACGCCTCCAGCGGCATCTGCACATAAGCGCCGTTTTTCGCCGGGAAGCCGTGCGGCACGAGATAGAGCCGCTTCAGGCCCAGCACGTGGTCGAGCCGGATCGCGCCGGCATGGCGCATCGAGGCGCGCAGCATCTCGCGGAACGGCTCGAACGACTTGATCTCGAGGCCGGCGGCGTTGAAGCCGGCGAGGCCCCAGTTCTGCCCGAGCGTGTTGAGGGGATCGGGCGGCGCGCCGACCGCGAGATGGCGCGAGATCGCCTCCTGCTCGTTCCACGCATCGAAGCCATCGGACTGCACGCCGACGGCCACGTCGAGATAGAGCCCGACCTTCATGCCGAGCTTGTCGGCCAACGCCTTGCAGGCGGCGCAGTTGCCGATCGGCGGTCCATTGCACGAACTCGACGAACTCGATCTCGCTGCGATCGGGCCCGTTGCGAAGCTCGGCGCATTTGCCCTCATCCGGTTGCCGCCATTCGGCCGGCCATTCCCACCACGGTCCTGTCAGGCGATGGCGCAACGCTTCGAAGCAGGCGAAGTGCGCCAGCAACGCGCCGCGCTCGTTGCGGAATTGCTCGAAACGCTGACGGCGCTCCGCGCTCGCATTCGCCTTGAAATTCTCGAAGGCGGATCGCAACGCGCGCCATTTCAATTCGGCGACGCCGGCATAATCGACATTGGCGCTTTGGCGCAGCCGCGCCAGCGCTTCGCGATCGGCGGCTCCTCGATATTCCGGGATCGCCTCGACGTCGATGTAGAGCGCGTTCAGGAACATCCGGCTGTTCGGCGCATAGGGGCTGCAATCGGTCGGCCGGTCGTCGAACAGCGCATGGAGCGGATTGAGGCCGATACCATCGGCGCCCAGCTTGCTCGCAAGCTCGATCAGGCTTCTCAGATCGGTGAAGTCGCCCATGCCCCAGTTGCGCGCCGAGCGCACGCCGTAGAGCTGCACGGCGATCAGCCAGGTGCGGTCGAAATCACCGGGATAGGCCTTCGGCGCCACGATCAGCGGCACGTCCTCGCTTTGGGAGCCGGCGTCCATCAGGCGCAGACGATGCACGCCCACCGGCAGGGCCTGCGGCCAGTGGATGCTGCGACCATCCGCCCCGCCCTCGCCGATGACCCGGCTGCCGGCCATGATCGTCCAGCGGACCGGCAATTTGGCAGCAGCCGACACCTCTGCGTGCGAAGCCTCACCTGGCCGGATCACTACCGGCCCAACCACAATGCGGCGCTCGTTGCGCGCCGGCAGCGCATCGATGATGATTTTGAGCGCGGCCTCGTCGGTCACACGAGTTTGACCCTGGCCGTCGACAAATTGGGTGAGAATTCCGAGATTACGGGCTTGGCTGTAGAGGTCCATTCGGCACGCGGTTTGCACGGGGCGGGAGCGGGGCATCGCGGAATTGTGTTGATACGGAAAGAGGATAGGCGTGTTAACGCCCCTCACCCCGTCTCCGTTCCGCGCGGGAACAATTGTCGCGCGAGCGGCATTCTATAAGGTCCGGAGCGCCCGCGCGGCTTTTAGGGAAACGGCACACCGGTTCCGTGTCAATGGCATCACCATGAACAAAAAGATTCAAAGTGTTGGAAGCGCCGGTTGCGGCGCCACCCGTGTTTCGCGTAGTCCGGCACTCAACCGGATGCCGTGAGGCACGCCATGAACGTTTTGTCCTCCATCGACACGATCGACCTGCCGGTCACCGAGCTCGACCGCGACGAGCTCTGGTACAAGGACGCCATCATTTACCAGCTGCATGTCAAGGCGTTCGCCGACAGCAACAATGACGGCATCGGCGATTTCGCCGGTCTCTGCGACAAGCTCGACTATCTCCAGGATCTCGGCGTCACCGCGCTGTGGCTGCTGCCGTTCTATCCCTCGCCTGGCCGCGACGACGGCTACGACATCGCCGACTACGGCGCGATCAATCCCGATTTCGGGACGATGAAGGACTTCAAGAGGTTCATCCAGGAAGCGCGCAACCGCGGCCTGCGCGTCATCACCGAGCTCGTCATCAATCACACCTCCGACGAGCATGACTGGTTCAAGCGCGCCCGCCGCAGCCCGCCCGGCTCCAGCGCGCGCAATTGGTATGTCTGGAGCGACAGCGACCAGAAATACCCGGGCACCCGCATTATCTTCACCGACACCGAGAAATCGAACTGGACCTGGGATCCCGAGGCAGGCCAGTTCTACTGGCACCGCTTCTTCTCGCATCAGCCGGATCTGAACTTCGACAATCCGCGCGTGGTCAGCGCCTTGATCCAGGTGATGAAGCGCTGGCTCGATGCCGGCGTCGACGGTTTCCGGCTCGACGCCATTCCCTATCTCTGCGAGCGCGACGGCACCAACAACGAGAACCTGCCCGAGACGCATGCGATCATCCGCAAGCTTCGCGCCGAGCTCGACGCCTACTCCAAGGGCAAGGTGCTGCTGGCGGAAGCCAATCAATGGCCGGAGGACGTGCAGGAATATTTCGGCAATAGCGACGAATGCCACATGGCCTATCACTTCCCGCTGATGCCGCGCATCTACATGGCGATCGCGCAGGAAGACCGCTTCCCGATCACCGACATCCTGCGCCAGACGCCCGATATTCCCGCGAACTGCCAATGGGCGCTGTTCCTGCGCAACCACGACGAACTCACGCTGGAGATGGTCACCGACGTCGAGCGCGACTATCTGTGGTCGACCTATGCCAACGACCCGCGCGCGCGCATCAATGTCGGCATCAGGCGGCGCCTTGCGCCGCTGATGGACAACGACCGCCGCAAGATCGAGCTGATGAACTCGCTGCTGCTGTCGTTCCCGGGCACGCCGATCGTGTACTACGGCGACGAGATCGGCATGGGGGACAACATCTATCTCGGCGACCGCAACGGCGTACGCACGCCGATGCAATGGACCCCGGACCGCAACGGCGGCTTCTCGCGCGCCGATCCGGCGCGGCTCTATGCGCCCATGATCATGGATCCGGTCTATGGCTACGAGGCCGTCAACGTCGAGGCGCAGTCGCGCAGCCTGTCGTCGCTGCTGAGCGCCACCAAAAAGCTGATCTCCGTGCGCAAGTCGACGCTGGCCTTCGGCCGCGGCACCATGACATTCATCCGCCCGGCGAACCGCGCGGTGCTCGCCTATGTCCGGCAATACAAGGACGAGGTCATCCTCTGCGTCGCCAACCTGTCGCGATCGGCGCAGGCGACCGAGCTCGATCTCTCGGCCT
Organism: uncultured Alphaproteobacteria bacterium; assembly: GCA_963821965.1. Classification (GTDB taxonomy): domain Bacteria; phylum Pseudomonadota; class Alphaproteobacteria; order Rhizobiales; family Xanthobacteraceae; genus Bradyrhizobium. The sequence continues at coordinate 279,206 of CAWGFY010000005.1, read as the reverse complement.
TCAAGGAGCGCATTCCGCTTGAGATGCTCGGCCGCACGCGTTTTCCCGCGATCGGCGAGCTGCCCTACATGGTCACGCTGGCGCCATACGGCTTCTACTGGTTCGACCTGCAGGAACGGGACAAGTCGGTCGCGCCCGCGCCGCGAACCATGCAGGAGTTCGAGACATTGGTGGTGCCACTCGGCTCGACCTGGGTTTCGCTGGCGCGCACCCGCGGCATCTTCGAACACGACGTGCTGCCCGGCCATCTGTCACGGACCCGCTGGTATCCGGAGCACAGGCCGGCGGCGATCCGCCCGATCCTGGTCTCGGCCGTTCCGTTCTGCGACGTCGGCGACAACACGCCGTGGATCGCCTTCTTCGAGGCAACGCAAAACGACAGGAAAGCGCGCTACGTGCTGCCGATGCAGATCGAATGGGTGCGCTTCGATCGCGAGCACTATAATCCCAATGCCTTCGCCGCCATCCGCCAGGGCGCACGCGAGGGAACGCTGCTCGACGTCGCCTCCAGCCCGATCTTCATCGGCCTGTTCCTGCGTAACTTGCGGGAATCGCTGATCGTGGAGGAGAACGGGCTGCGGCTGGAATTCTGGCCGACCCGCAAATTTGGCGACCGCGTGGTGCGCGAGCCGCAACGGGTCGAGCTGGTCGAATCCAACCGCTGTGCCAGCACCTCGCTGGTCGACGGCGAATATGTCGTGCGGCTCTATCGCAAGCTGGAAACCGGCATCCATCCCGCCATCGAGGTCGGACGTTTCCTGACCGAGGTCGCGGAATTTCCCAACGCGCCTTCCCTGCTCGGCAGCGCCGAGGCCGTGGAAGAAGGCGACAAGCGCGGCGCGATCGCGACCGTGCATGCCTTTGTCCTGAACCAGGGCGACGGCTGGAGGGTGAGCGCGGCCTATCTCGACCGCTTCGTCGACAAGGAGCGCCTGCTCGCCAGGGAAAAGGCCGCCGAGCGCGAGGAGCTGGCGCCGTATCTGCGCTACATGGCGCAAGCCGGCAAGCGCACTGCCGAGTTGCATCTGGCGCTCGCCTCGAATGCCGAGCTTGCCGATTTCGCGCCGGAGCCGACCGAGGCTGGCGACGTCGCGCACTGGACCCATGAAGTCACCGCGCAGGCGGACCACGTGTTCGCTTTACTAGGCCAGCGCCGCGACAGCTTAAGAGACTCCGATCGCGCACTGGTCGATCGAGTGCTAACGTTGCGCGAAAATCTGCATCAGCGCCTCGCCTCACTGCTGGCGCCTGACATCGGCGGATCGAATATCCGCCTCCACGGCGATTTCCAGCTTCGACGGCTCCTGATCGTCAAGGACGATATCTTCATTGCCGGCTTCGACGGCGACCAAGGCCGCCCGCTGGAAGAGCGGCGGCGCAAGGCGCCGGCGGCGCGCGATGTCGCCGGCATGATCCGCTCGATCGAACATTCGGTCGCGGCCGCCTATGACCGCGTGTTGCGGGTGGCTGCGGACGAACATGGTAAATTGGCGGCGGCGTTGACCGTCTGGGGCGCCCGCGCGGCAGGCACGTTCCTCGAATTTTACCGCGAGGCCATGACCAACACTCGGCTCTGGCCTGCCGATCCGCATGCAACCGATGCCCTCGTTAACTTCTTTTTGCTGGAAAGGATGCTCGGCGAGATCGAAGATGCTCTTGTCAACCGGCCCGACTGGCTGCGCATTCCCCTAAACGCCCTGTTTCGAACGCTGTCCGAGACTGCAAGCGAGACCTGATGCCGAAACTGTCCGCCGAAGCCTATGCCATCGTCGAGGGACGACACTCCGATCCCTTCCACTATCTTGGCCTTCACCACGAAGGCGGCAAGACGGTGGTGCGCGCGTTCCTGCCCGAGGCCAGCGCTGTCGAAGCGATCGACGAGCGCGGCGCGGCAGCGAAGCTCGCGCGCATCCATGACGCTGGCCTGTTTGCCGGCACGATGCCGAACGGCTCGCAACGCTATCAGCTGCGCGCCAAATTCGGCGACAATGTCGTCGAGCTCGAGGACCCCTATCGCTTTCCGCCGGTGCTGTCCGACCTCGATCTCTATCTGCTCGGCGAAGGCACCGACCAGCGGCTCTATGACAAGCTGGGCGCGCATCCGCGCACACTCGACGGCGTCGACGGCGTGGCGTTCGTGGTGTTCGCGCCGAATGCGCGGCGGGTCAGCGTGGTCGGCGACTTCAATTTCTGGGATGCGCGGCGGCATCCGATGCGGGTGCGCGGCAACGGCTATTGGGAGCTGTTCATTCCGCGCGCGCGCGCCGGCGATCACTACAAGTTCGACATGGTCGGCCGGAGGGGTGAGCACCTGCCGTTGAAATCCGATCCCCTCGCCTTTGCCGCGGAAGTCCGCCCCAAGACCGCATCGATCGTGTTCGACGAGGCCACACTGCCGCGACCGCGCAGTGCGCCGAGCGGCATCAACGCGCGCAGCGCACCGATGTCGATCTACGAGGTTCATCTCGGTTCATGGCGGCGCAAGGGCCACAATGAATGGCTGACCTATCGCGATCTCGCCGGGCAGTTGCCGGCCTATGTGCGCGATCTCGGTTTTACCCATGTCGAATTCCTCCCCGTGAGCGAGCATCCGTTCGACGGCTCCTGGGGCTATCAGCCGACCGGGCTGTTTGCACCGACAAGCCGGTTTGGCTCGCCGACCGATTTCGCCGCGCTCGTCGATGCCTGCCATGAGCACGGACTTGGGGTGATCCTCGACTGGGTGCCCGGGCACTTCCCCGACGATCCGCACGGGCTCGGCCGCTTCGACGGCACCGGGCTCTACGAGCACTCCAATCCGCAGCAGGGCCGCCATCTCGACTGGGGCACGCTGATCTACAATTACGGCCGCACCGAAGTGACGAACTTTCTGGTGTCGAACGCGCTGTTCTGGCTGGAGCGTTATGCCATCGACGGGCTGCGTGTCGATGCAGTCGCTTCCATGCTCTATCTCGACTACAGCCGCCCCGCGGGCGGCTGGATCCCGAACAAATATGGCGGCCGGGAAAATATCGACGCTATCGCCTTCCTGCGCCGCTTCAACACCGAGCTGTTCGCGCGCTTCCCGGAAGCGACCACGGCTGCGGAAGAGTCCACCGCCTGGCCGCAGGTGTCGCGGCCGGTCGAGCATGGCGGGCTCGGCTTCGGCTACAAGTGGAACATGGGATGGATGCACGACACGCTGAAATATATCGGCAAGGATCCGATACACCGCAAATTTCACCACGGCGACATCCTGTTCGGCCTGCACTACGCCTTCTCGGAGAACTTCATCCTGCCGCTGTCGCATGACGAGGTCGTGCACGGCAAACGCTCGATCCTTGGTCGGATGCCCGGCGACGAGTGGCAGCGCTTTGCGAATTTGCGCGCCTATTACAGCTTCATGTTCGCCCATCCCGGCAAGAAGCTGATGTTCATGGGCTGCGAGTTCGCGCAATCCGGTGAATGGGACCACGATCATTCGCTGGACTGGCATCTGCTGCAATACAAGAACCACGCCGGCGTGCAGTCGCTGGTCCGCGACCTGAATCGGCTCTATCGCGACGTGCCGGCGCTGCATCAGCTCGATTGCGAGGCTGCCGGCTTCGAATGGCTGGTCACCGAGGATGCCAATCACAACGTGTTTGCCTGGCTGCGCAAGGGCTCCGACCCGCGCTCGCGCTGCGTGGTGGTGATCAATTTCTCGCCGAACGTCTATCAGCGTTATCGCCTCCGGGTGCCCTTCGGCGGCAAATGGCGCGAAGTGCTCAACTCCGATTCCGCGCATTACGGCGGCAGCAATGTCGGCAATGTCGGCGGTGTCGAAGCGAGCGGCGGCGCCTCGCCCGAGATCAGGCTCACCATCCCGCCGCTCGCCGCGATCTTCCTGGTTCCGGAAGGTTAGCTAATGCGCCTGACCGCCGGAACGCATTCACGCCTCGGCGCCAGCTGGGACGGACGCGGCACCAATTTTGCGCTGTTCTCGGCCAATGCCGAGAAGGTCGAACTGTGCCTGTTCGACGGTCAGGGCCGCCGCGAGCTCGAGCGGATCGAGCTGCCGGAGCGCACCGAAGACGTTTGGCACGGTTACCTCAACGACGTCTCGCCCGGCCAGCTCTATGGCTATCGCGTCTACGGGCCCTACGCACCCGAGCAGGGCCACCGCTTCAATGCCAACAAGCTGCTGCTCGATCCCTATGCCAAGCGGCTCGCGGGCCGGCTGGTCTGGAGCGACGCGCATTTCGGCTATCGCACCGGGAGCGCGCGCGAGGATCTCTCCTTCGATCGCCGCGACAATGCGCGCGGCATGCCGAAGGCGGTCGTGGTCGACGAGACCTTCAACTGGGGCCGCCGCGAGATTCGGCCGAGCACCCCCTGGGACCAGACCATCATCTATGAGGCGCACGTCAAGGGACTGACCCAGACCCGCGACGACGTGCCGCCGGGCTTGCGTGGCACCTATGGCGGCCTCGCCTCGCCCGCAATGATCGCGCATTTCAAGCGGCTCGGCATCACCGCGGTCGAGCTGTTGCCGATCCATGCGCTGATCGACGACCGCATCCTGGTCGAGAAGAAGCTCGTCAATTACTGGGGCTACAACACCATTTCGTTTTTCGCGCCGGAGGCGCGCTATGCCCAGGACAATCCGCTCGATGCCTTCCGCACCACGGTGGCGCGGCTGCACGACGCCGGCATCGAGGTGATGCTCGACGTCGTCTACAACCACACCGCCGAGGGCAACCATCTGGGCCCGACGCTGTGCTATCGCGGCATCGACAATGCGTCCTATTACTGGCTGAAGCCCGAGAACAAGCGCTACTACGACGACTTCACCGGCTGCGGCTCGTCGGTCAACCTCACCCATCCGCGCGTGCTGCAGATGGTGATGGATTCGCTGCGCTACTGGGTCGAGGTCTGCCATGTCGACGGCTTCCGCTTCGACCTCGCGACCACGCTGGCGCGCACCCCGAACGGTTTCGACCGCAACGCCGCCTTCCTCACCGCGCTTCGGCAGGATCCGGTGCTGGCCTCGGTCAAGCTCGTCGCCGAACCCTGGGATCTCGGTCTCGGCGGCTATCAGGTCGGCGGCTTCCCGTCGCAATGGTCGGAATGGAACGACCGTTACCGCAGCGTGATGCGGCGCTACTGGTCCGGCGAAGGCAGCCTGATCGGCGAGGTCTCGAGCCGCATGACCGCGTCATCGGACCTCTTCCACCATGACGGCCGTGCGCCGCGCGCCGGTGTCAACCACATCACCGTGCATGATGGTTTCACGCTCACCGACCTGTTCAGCTACAACGAGAAGCACAACGAAGCCAATGGCGAGGACAATCGCGACGGCTCCAACGACAATCACAGCAACAATTGCGGTCACGAGGGGCCGACCGACGATCCCGAGATCGTCGCGCTGCGCCGGCAGCTGCGCAAGAACGCGCTCGCCACATTGCTGCTGGCGCAGGGCCTGCCGCTGATCCTCGCCGGCGACGAGGTCGCCAATTCGCAGTCCGGCAATAACAACAGCTATTGCCAGGACAACGAGATCGGCTGGATCGGCTGGGACCATCTCGGCAAGGACGACGACCTCACCGATTTCATCAGCCATCTCACCGAGCTACGAAGGCGCTTCGGGCAAATCGGCTGTCAGCGCTGGCTGGACGGGCGGCGCGCGGACGGCTCCTACGGCGTGCTGTGGCTGACGCCGGCCGCCGCCGACATGACCGAAGCGGACTGGAAATTCCCGGACGGCCGTTTCCTCGCCTATGTGCTCGGGCCGATGGAACAAGGGCAGGCTCCGATCTTTATCGTGCTGAACGCCGCCCCCGAAGAAATCGGTTTCACCATGCCCAAAATGCCGGAATACAAGAGCTGGCAGCAGGTCCTGAACACCACCGACACCGGGCAGACCGGTCCCAATCTCGCCGCGGGCGCCCAGATCAAGGCGCCGCCGCGCTCGGTACTGGCCTTTGCGGGCTCCGCATGAATGCGCGGGCGTTCGGTCCAAAACTTGCGGTAGATGGCGTCACCTTTCGGCTGTGGGCGCCATCGGCCAAACGTGTCGATCTCCTGCTCGACAGCTTGCGGCCGATGGTCCGTGGCGACAATGGCTGGTTCTCCCTCGATGTCGCGACCGCCAAAGCCGGCACGCGCTACAAATTCCGCATCGACGGCGAGATCGACGTGCCCGATCCTGCCTCACGCTTCCAGCCTGAAGACGTGTTCGGTCCGAGCGCGGTGATCGATCACGGCGCTTACAAATGGCGTGCGCAGGATTGGCGTGGACGTCCCTGGGAAGAGACGGTGTTGATCGAGACCCACGCCGGCACGTTCACGCAGGACGGGACCTATCGCGAGATGATCGAGAAGCTCGACCATCTCGTCAAAACCGGCATCACGGCGCTGGAGCTGATGCCGCTGGCGGATTTCGCAGGCAGCCGCGGCTGGGGTTATGACGGCGTGCTCTGGTACGCGCCCGACAGCGCCTATGGGCGGCCTGAGGATCTGAAGGCCCTCATCGACGAAGCGCATCTGCGCGGCCTGATGGTGTTTCTCGACGTCGTCTATAATCACTTCGGCCCGGAGGGAAATTACCTCGGTCGTTACGCGTCGAATTTCTTCACCGACGCGCATACGCCCTGGGGCAGTGCGATCGACTATCGCGTGCCCGAGGTTCGCACCTTCGCAATCGAGAATGCGCTGTATTGGCTCTCCGATTATCGCTTCGACGGGTTGCGCTTCGATGCCGTCAATCATATCAGCAGCGAGCCCGGCGCGGTCCCGATGCTGCATGAACTGAGCGCCGCGGTCGGCAAGCTCGTGAGCGAGACCGGCCGGCATATCCATCTCGTGCTGGAAAACGGCGACAACATCGCAAGCCTCATCGATTCGTCCGAGGAGCCGCCGCGCGGCAAATATCGCGCGCAGTGGAACGACGACTATCACCATGTCTGGCACGTGTTGCTGACGAAGGAGGCGCAGGGTTATTACGGCGATTACCAGGTCTCCACGCTCGGCGGGCTGGCGCGCGCGCTGGCCTCCGGTTTCGTCTATCAGGGCGAGCCGGCGCCGTTCTGGGGCAACAAGAGGCGCGGCGAGCCGAGCGGCGCATTGCCGCCCACCAGCTTCGTCAATTTCCTGCAGAACCACGACCAGGTCGGCAACCGCCCGTTCGGCGACCGGCTGGAGGCGATCGCGCCGCGCGAGAGCATCGAAGCCGCGCTCGCGGTGACGCTGCTTGCGCCCGCCATTCCCATGCTGTTCATGGGCGAGGAATGGGGTTCGAAAGCGCCGTTCCCGTTCTTCTGTAATTTCAAGGGCGGGCTCGCCGAAGCGGTGCGCAACGGCCGCCGAAAGGAATATAAATGGGCCTATGAGAAATATGGTGACGAGGTCCCCGATCCCCTGATGTCCACCACCTTCAAGTCGGCGAAGCTCGACTGGGGCAAGCGCGACAGTCCCGAAGGCGCCAAGCGCCTGTCGCTGGTGCGCGAACTGCTCGCGGTGCGCGCGCGCGAAATCGTGCCGCGGCTGAAAGGTGCGACGTTCGGCGAGGCCCATGCCGGAGACAGCGGCCTGCTGACGGCGCATTGGCGCATGGGTGACGGCGCGACGCTGCGGCTGATGGCCAATCTTTCCGCAAACGAAATCGCGGACACGCCCGCGCCTACCGGCGCGGCCATCTGGGGCAGCGATTGCGGCAAGCGGATTCCGCCCTGGGCGGTGCTCTGGCGGATCGGAGCATGACATGTCCCCTGCCGTCCCGCTTGCGACCTATCGCCTGCAACTGACCGCCGACTTCGATTTCGAGCACGCGGCCGCGGTCGTTCCCTATCTGAAGGCGCTCGGCATCAGCCATGTCTACGCCTCGCCGTTCACAACGGCACGCAAGGGATCGACCCATGGCTACGACGTCGTCGATCACACCCGTCTCAATCCGGAGCTCGGCGGCGAGGCCGGTTTCGAGCGTCTCAGCGCCGCGCTGAAGCAGACACGATCTCGGGCTGATCCTCGACTTCGTCCCCAATCATGTCGGCGTGCATTACGCCGACAATCCCTGGTGGCTCGACATGCTGGAATGGGGCCCGGCCTCGCCTCACGCCGCCGCCTTCGATATCGACTGGGAGCAGCTGCCGTACCGTAAACGCGGCGGCGTACTACTGCCGATTCTGGGCAGCCCCTATGGCGAGGCGCTGGAACGCGGCGACATCGAGCTGCGCTTCGACGCGAACGAAGGCAGCTTCTCCTGCTGGTATTTCGAGCACCGCCTACCGATCGCGCCGGAGCGTTACAGCGAAGTTCTGCGGACGGTGGTGAAGGAAGCCGGCGCCGAGACTACGGAGACCGGCAAGCAAATTCTTGCCCTCGCCTCGCGCTATCGCGGCCTGCGTCATCCCAATCGCAATGAAGCGCCGGCCTTCAAGGCCGAGCTGAAGGGCATTGCCGGCGGCGCGGAGATCATCGCGCACGGTCTGTACCGCCTATCGCGCCGGACAAGACCGGTCGCCGCAGACGCTGGCGCTGCATCATCTGCTGGAGCGCCAGCATTACAAGCTCGGCCATTGGCGGCTCGCTTCCAGTGACATCAATTACCGCCGCTTCTTCGACGTCAATTCGCTGGCCGGCCTGCGCGTCGAGGACGCCGAAACTTTTGACGCCGCGCACAACCTTGTCCGCAAGCTGATCTCCGAAGACAAGCTGCAGGGGCTCAGACTCGACCATATCGATGGCCTGCGCGATCCCATGCAATATTTCCAGCGGCTGCGCCGGCTGATCCGGCAGGCGCAGGCTGGCAACGCCAGGCCATTCTATGTCGTCATCGAAAAGATTCTCGGCGAGAACGAAAAGCTGCAGCGCTTCCCCGGAGTCTACGGCACGACCGGCTACGAGTGGATGAACGTGCTCACGCATCTGCTCATCGATCCCAAGGGGCTCGATTCGCTCGACGAAGTCTGGCGGCAGGTCAGCAATCAGCCGCCTCAGCTCGATCCCGTGCTCGAAGCCGCCAAGCGCCGCGTGCTCGAGACCCTGCTCGCAAGCGAGTTCACGGTGCTGGCGCGACTGCTCACCCGGATCGCCAACGGTCATTATTCGACGCGGGACTATTCCGCCGACAGCCTGCGGCAGGTGCTCGAGCTCTATGTCCTGCATTTCCCGGTGTACCGGACCTACATCACGGCGGCCGGCCCCACCGCGAATGACCGCACGCTGATCGAGGAGACGATCGCGCAGGCGCGCGAAGAGTGGTTCGCCGCCGACGACGGCATTTTCGATTTCCTGCGCGATGTCCTCACGCTCGATCTGCTCAAGCCCGGCCGGCCGCCGCACGGCGCGCCGCGCGTGCGCCGCTTCGCGCTGAAACTGCAGCAATTCACCGGTCCCTTGATGGCGAAGTCGCTGGAGGACACCGCGTTCTACCGCTATCACCGGCTTCTTGCGCTCAATGAGGTCGGCGGCGACCCTTCGGCGAAGGCGCTGGCGATTTCGGACTTTCACACCATGATGCAGACGCGCGCCAGGGAATGGCCGCATGGCATGACGGCCACGGCGACCCACGACACCAAGCGCGGCGAGGACGCGCGGTCTCGCATTGCGGCGCTCACGGAAATTCCGGACGAATGGACCAGCACGGTCGCGCAATGGAAGGTGTTGAACGCGCCGCATGTGGTGCTCGATGGCAAGAAGCGTGCGCCGACGGCGACACGGGAGTACATGCTGTACCAGACGCTGCTCGGGGCATGGCCGATGGAGGGAGCGGACGCAAGCTTCGTCGAGCGCATTCAGGCCTATGCGCTGAAAGCGGTGCGCGAAGCCAAGCAGGAGACGAGCTGGCTCAATCCACAAGCCCCTTACGAGGACGGTCTCAAGACGTTTGTCGCGCGGATTCTCGACGATTCCATATCTGGCGAATTCCTGGAATCGCTGTCGGCGCTGGCGCGACGCGTGGCGCTCTTGGGCGCGCTGAATTCGTTGAGCCAGCTCACACTGAAGGCGACGTTGCCCGGCGTGCCCGATTTCTATCAGGGCACGGAGTTCTGGGATCTCTCGCTGGTCGATCCCGACAATCGCCGCCCGGTGGATTTTGCCTCGCGCGCCGAAGCGTTGGCGGCATTGCATACTCCCGATTGGAAGACGCTGGTGCCGCGCTGGCGCGATGGACATCTGAAGCTTGCCTGGACCGCGCATCTCTTGAAGATGCGGAACGAACTCGCCGAGGCCTTTGCGGACGGCGACTACCGGCCGCTGGAGGTGAGCGGGCCGCATCGCGATCACATCATCGCTTTCGCGCGGCGGCGTAGCAGGAGCGCCGCGATCGTGGTGGCAGGACGATGGTTCGCGCCGTTCACGCAGGGCGGACGCAACTGGCCCAAAGCTGATGCGTTCGATGCGTCAATCAATGTGCAGGGATTTGCGATCGAGGGCGATGCCGATGCCGGCACGGCTCTCCGCGCGTCATCGTTGTTTCGACCGCTGCCGGTCGCAGTCCTGAAGGCGAATGTTGTCAGTGCCGCGCGGCCGGCGCGCAAAAAGGCGGTCGCTTAAAACGCGGAAGGCCGCCCGGGATCGACAGCCGGACGGCCTTGCGGATGTCGTGCCGATTCGGAGATCGGTTCCCTTCCTCCGCGTAGTTATTATGGTCCTCGATATTCGTTACCAAGAAGCTGACGCGCCTTGTTGCACCGCGCAACGCGTGTCAGCTTTTCTTGGTCAGCAGCAACTGGCCGCGCTCGCGGATCGCAGTCTGCGCCATTTGCGCGAAGCGCTGCAGCAACAGGGGCAGCGTCACTTCCAGCCGCACATGCTCGTCGGCGACATCGATCTGCCCCGAGGCCGCCTGACCGATCGCGCGAACGCGGAAGAACATCCGGTCGCCCTCCCAGCGCTCCTCGTCGACGCTGAGCACGGGCACATTGACTGCGGCGCGCGACAATCCGCCCTTGATTCGCCGAACCGCTTCTTCGCGGCCGAGCCGGTGCGGAATCGAGACGACAAGCGGCGCTAACATCGGAAAATCCCCTTCGTTCCAGTCGCATGTAGTCGCCACGCGCGCGAATGGAAGAGGTCTGGATTTATGGCGTTGCAAAAGTGGAACTTTGCGGGTTCCTGCAGGTTTCCCCGGCGGACCAGGCGACAAATGCCCTGAGCAGGGCTGAGGAGGTTAAATGTCTATCGGCACGATCATCCTGATCATTCTTGTCATTGCGCTGCTTGGCGGCTTCAGCGGCGTCGGCGGCGGACCGTTCTATGGCACGGGCTATTACGGCGGCGGCGGCCTCGGGCTGATCATCGTCATCCTGCTGATTCTGCTCTTGATGGGACGACTCTGACCGACGCCAGGATTTGCAGGGTGGGCAAAGGCGCGCTCGCGCCGTGCCCACCTTCCGTCACGTCACTTGCGATGGTGGGCACGCGGAGCCTGTCATCGGGCCGCGCTTCGCGCGGACCCGTTGGCTTTGCCCACCCTTCTGTAACGGGCCTCGATCAGTCAATCCCTTTTGCGTTGTCCGCTCGCCGGGGTCTCGCTTCTGTACGGGGTCGGCGCAAGGCCGCCACCTGATGGGGTTGGAAGAGGATGGGCCGACCAATCTACGTTTTGCGTGCTCAGGAAGCTACCTGGTGGGCAACGGTCTGACCTGATCCATCGTCCCGGCGAAGGGACTTCGCTTCGAGGAGGCCTGGTGTCGTGGCCCGCCCGAAAACCGGTTGCGTTCCTCCTGTCAGGCTGCCGCGGCGGCGGCGTTGAACGGTGTTGCGTCGGCGAGCATGCGATGCAGGATGACCGCGAGCCGGCGCGCGAGTGCCACCTTGGCCTTGCTCATGCCGGCGCGCCTTGCGATGCGCATTGCCCAGCTCTTCAATTGCGAGCAGCCCTTGAGCGGCTTGGTCAGCATGATGTGGGCAGCTTCGTAGAGCGCTGTGCGTACTGAACTGTCGCCGATCTTGCTGATCCGCCCGGTGTAATCGGTCTCGCCGGATTGATGCTTCTTCGGTGTCAGCCCGAAATGGGCTCCCGCCTGCTTGGATGACTTGAACCGACCGGGATCGTCGACCGCACTGGCATAGGTCAGCGCCACGATCGGGCCTACCGCGGGGGTCGACATCAGCAGTCGGGTCCGCGGGTCGGTTTGCGCCATCTTGCGTGCCTGCTTCTCGAAAGCCGCAAACTCCTGCCGCAGCACCGCTCGCACCGCCAGCAGCGCTTGAGCGATCGCTTCAAGGCGTGGATGGCCCGAGACAAGTTCCGCGATCCGGCCCGCGAACTCCCGCTCAGTGGCCTTGCCAACCTTCAGCCCGAAGCCGCGCAGGATCCCGCGCAGGCTGTTCTCGACGTCGCGAAGCTTCGATTGCACCAGCTTCCGCGCCGTCAGCATCGCCCGGACCTCTTGCGCCTCCATCGACTTGCAGTGCACCGGCCGGAACCAGCCCAGCCGCATCAATTGCGCAATCCCCCGCGCATCGTTGCGATCCGACTTCACTGGCATCGCCTCAAATGCTTTGCGCACGTGCCGCGTCTCCAGCAGCTCCACGGCAAGCCCCTCCGCCTTCATCGCCGCAAACAGCCACTGCGACAGCGGGCCGGCCTCCAGCCCGATCCGCTCAAAGCTCAAGCCCTGCGAACCGAACCAGGCGATCAGCGCTTCCGGCTCGCTCGCTACCCTCGCTTCGCACAAAATCTTGCCGCTTGCGTCAACAACACACACACTCGAGCATTCCAATGACACGTCGATTCCTGCATAGTGGTTCATGGTCGTTCCTCATTGATGTTTGGAGCGGGCCTTGGCCCGACTCCGTTCACACCATCAATTTGAGGGACGACCGCCTTCCAGGCCAGCCGCGCGACGCGCGCTTACCAAATAGCGCCGTAGCTAGCGCGGCTGCCTTGGAAGGCCTCGGTCCGCCCGTTACCCCATCTACTTCTTTTCCAACTTCTTCATCGCCGCCTTGATCGGCGACGCCGCGTCGTCATAGCCCTGCCACGCCTTGGTCTTCGCAAGCAGCGGCGGCACGGTGCGGACGGTAAAGCGCTTCGGGTCGAGATCGGCCTTCAGCTGTGTCCAGGTGAGCGGCATGGAAACGGTTGCGCCGTCGCGCGCACGCGGCGACAGCACGCCGGCCGCGGTCGACATCCGGTCGTTGCGGAGATAGTCGAGGAAGATTTTCCCCTTGCGCTTTGCCTTCGACATGTTGAGCAGGTAGCGCTCGGGATCCTCGTTCGCCATCAGCTGGCAGACACCTTGCGCGAAGCCTTTGGCTTGCTTCCAGTCGACGCGATCCTTTGCGCCATACAGCAGCGGCACCACCACATGGAGGCCCTTGCCGCCGGTGGTCTTGCAGAAGCTTTCCATGCCAAAGCGCTCGAGATGCCCGCGCATCTCCTTGGCCGCCTCGAGCACATCGGCAAATTCCACGTCCGGCGCGGGGTCGAGGTCGAACACCAGCCGGCCCGGCACGTCATAGAGATCGGGCGCGCAATTCCAGGGATGCAGCTCCAGCCCGCCGACCTGCGCCACCGCGGCGAGCCCCTCGACCCGGTCGACCTGCAGATAGGGTTTGCGGTCGCCCGAAACTCGCGCGAGCGTCAGGAGCTTCGAAGTGCCTTGCATGCCGTGTCGCTGGAAGAAATGCTCTCCATGGATGCCGTCGGGCGCGCGCACGATCGAACTCGGCCGGCCCTTGATATGCGGCAGCATCCACTCGCCAACCGCCTCGAAATAACGCGCCAGATCGAGCTTGGTGACGGGCTCGCCGTCGCCGGCGTCCGGCCACATCGCCTTGTCGGGATTGGAGATGACGACGCCCATCACCGCAGAGGACGACTTGCCGGATGATGGCTTGCTCGCGCCCTTGCCGAGCTTCGCGACGGGCTTTGTCACCTTGGTCATGACTGGCGTCTCCGCCTTCACCTCTTCCGCCGGCTTGTCCTGGCGCAAGCCCTTGAACGCGGCCTGACGGATGTTGCCGTCGCCGGTCCAGCCGGCGAATTCGATCTCGGCGACGAGCTCCGGCTTCAGCCAGTGCACGTCGCGGGCATTGCGCGGCGCATTCTTGCCGCCGAACGGACTTTTGTCCGAGGCCGCCGCCTTCAGCGCCGGCATGATGCGCTTCACCGTGTCTTGCCCGAAGCCGGTGCCGACCATTCCGACGAAGACCAGATGGTCGCCGCGATAGACCCCTGCCATCAGCGAGCGGAATTTGCCCGCGGTGGTCTTCCAGCCGCCGATCACGACCTCCTGGCCGGCGCGCGCCTTGGCCTTGGTCCAGCTTTCGGTGCGTCCGGAGTGATAGGGCGCGCTCAGCTTCTTCGACACGATGCCCTCGAGCTTGAGCTGGACGGCCGATTTCAAAACGGCTTCGCCGTCGACCTCGAAATGCTCGACATAGCGGATCGACTTGCCGTTTTGCTCGTCGAGCAGCGCCTTCAGGCGCGCTTTGCGCTCGCGCAGCGGCAGCTTGCGCAAATCCATGTCCTCGGCGAACAACAGGTCGAAAGCGAAGAAGATCAGCTTCTCGGTCTTGCCGTCGGAGATCGCGGCCTGCAGCGCCGAGAAATTCGGGTTGCCGCCAGGGTCGAGCGCGACGATCTCGCCGTCGATCAGGACATCGGACAACGCGCCGCCCTCTTTCGCAATCGCCTTGAACTTGTCGGTCCAGTCCAGCCCCTTGCGGGTCTTGAGCGTCGTCTTTCCGTCTTCGACACGCAATTGCACGCGATAGCCGTCGAACTTGATCTCGTGGCCCCAGCCTTCGCCGGAGGGCGGCTGCTCAACGGAGGTGCAAAGCTGCGGCGCGACGAAATCGGGAATGGAATCGATGCGGCTGGCTTGCGCCTGCTTTGCCGGGTTCGCCTTGGCCTTTGCGCGCGCGTCGGCAGCATCGCCGCGATTGGAATGCCAGACCGCGTCGGCCCTGCCCTTGCCGTTCTTCGCGGCCATGAAGGGTTTCGGCGCCTTGCCCTTTCCCTCTTCGATCTGCTTCATGGTCCGGCCGGAGGCGACCGAGCGATCCTCCTCGAGGAGGTCGTTGGCCTTGCCCTCCTTCGCATATTCGTCGCGATGCTTGATCAACAACCAGTTGGTGCGCTTGCCGCCGTTACGGTCATGGCGCATCCGCACCAGCACCCAGCTGCCGTGCAGCTTGTCGCCGTGCAGGTTGAACTTCAGATCGCCCTTCTTGAAGCCGCGCTCGGGATCCTCAGCGTCCCAGGTGCCGCGGTCCCAGAGCTGCACCGTGCCGCCGCCATATTGCCCCTTCGGGATCGTGCCCTCGAAATCGCCGTAGTCGAGCGGATGGTCCTCGACCTCGACCGCGAGCCGCTTGTCATGCGGGTCAAGCGAAGGTCCACGCGTGACGGCCCACGACTTGAAGACGCCGTCGAATTCGAGCCTGAGATCGTAGTGCAGCCGTGTCGCGGCATGTTTCTGAATGACGAAGCGGCGCTGCTCGGACGGTGCGACCTGGACGTCGCCTGACGGCTCGGCGGTCTGTTCGAAGTCACGCTTCTTGCGATAGGTGGAAAGCTTTCGCGACGGCACAATCGATCTCGCAAATTTAAGGAGCGAGCCTAGCACGCGCCCCGCTCGGAACCAAAACCCACTCGAACGGTTGGGGTTCCGAAATGTGCTTGGAAATGCAGGAGATAGCGATGGCTCCCCGCGCCTACTGGAAAGGCTCGCTCAAACTGTCCCTCGTCACCTGCCCGGTTGCGCTGTATCCGGCCTCCACCACGGTCGAGAAGACCCGCTTTCACATGATCAACAAGGAAACCGGCAACCGGCTGAAGCAGCAGATGGTGGACGCCGAGACCGGCGACATCGTCGAAGCCGACCAGAAGGGCCGCGGCTACGAACTATCCAAGGGCAAATATGTCGAGATCGAGAAGGAGGAGCTGGAGGCGGTCCAGATCGAGAGCAATCACAGCATCGACATCGACAGCTTCGTTCCGAAGGACGAGATCGACCAGCGCTATCTCAACCATCCCTATTACATCGTGCCGGACGGCAAGGCCGGCGTGGACGCCTTTGCCGTCATCCGCGACGCCATGAAGGATCAGGACCGGGTGGCGCTCGCGCGCATCGTGCTGACCAACCGCGAGCATGTCATCGCAATCGAGCCGTTCGGCAAGGGCCTGCTCGGCACCACGCTGCGTTACCCCTACGAGCTGCGCGATGCCGACGACTATTTCGACGACATCAAGAGCCCGAAGATCTCAAAGGACATGGTCGAGCTCGCCGGCCATATCCTCGATACCAAGGCGGCGCATTTCGATCCCAAAAAATTCAAAGACGAGTACGAAGACGCGCTGAAGAAGCTGGTTCGGCGCAAGGCGTCCGGCAAGAACATCGAGGCGCCGGGGCCGGAGGAGAAGCCGAGCAACGTGGTCAGTTTGATGGATGCGCTGAAGCAGAGCCTGAAGACCAAGGGTTCGGCGCGGCGTTCGGCAAAATCGCACGCCCGTCGCTCGCCGCAGCACCGCCCCGCGAAACGCGCGCACCGCTCGGCGGCGCGGCATCGCAGGGCGAGCTAATCCGCGGCGCGCAGGCGATAGCCGATGCCGGTCTCGGTCAGCACGAATTGCGGACGCTCCGGATCCGTCTCGATCTTCTGGCGAAGCTGACGCACATAGACGCGCAGATATTGCGCGTCGGTCAGCTCGTTCCATAGCTCCTTCAGCAGGAAGCGATGGGTCAACACCTTGCCGGCGTGCTGCACCAGCACGCGCAGCAGCTCGTATTCCTTCGGCGACAGCTTGATCTCCTTGTCGCCGACCTTGACGATGCGCCGCACCAGGTCGACGAAGAGATCGCCGGAGCGAAACACCGGCCGCTCGCCATGGACCTGCAACTGATGCCGCAGCGCCGCGCGCAGCCGCGCCAGCAACTCGTCCATGCCGAACGGCTTGGTGAGATAATCGTCGGCGCCGAGATCGAGCGCCTCGACCTTGCCGGCCTCGTCGCCGCGGCTCGACAGCACCACGATCGGCACGCTGTCGTTGCGACCACGGATCATGCGCAAGAGCTCATGACCCCGGATGTCGGGCAGGCCGAGATCGAGGATGATCAGCGCCGGGTTTTGCGCAAGCAGGTCAAGCGCCGCCTTGCCGTTGCCCGCCTCGAGAATCTCATAGCCCTGCGTGTTCAGCCCCATCCGCAGCAATTTGCGGATCGGCGGCTCGTCGTCGATCACCAAAACCTTGATCGGGGGCGCGCTCATGCGGCGGTATCCAGTCTCCTGGTTTCCGCCGGGATCGGTAGGCGGACGGTGATGACGGCGCCTGAGCGATCAATGCGGTTGGCAGCTGTGATCCGGCCGGCCATCGCCTCGATGAAACCGCGGGAGATCGCGAGCCCAAGCCCCGTGCCGGGCCGGACGTGATCACCCTTCTGCACGCGATAGAACTTGTCGAACACGCTCTCCAGCTCGTCCGGTGGAATGCCGTCGCCTTCGTCGGCGATCTGCAACGAGACGGACTCGCGGTCGCGGAAGCTCTTAATCGATATCGTGGTGTCGGCAGGCGAATATTTGGCGGCGTTATCCAGCAGATTGAAGATCACCTGCTCGAACAGCACCGCGTCAAGCTTGAGCATCGGCAGGTCCGCGTCGAGCTGCAGCGACACCTTGTGTCGCGCGAGAATCTTGCCGGCGCGCCGGAGCGCGCTGCCGACGATCTCGCCGACGTCGTGCAGCGCCGTGTTGGGCACCACGGCGCCGGATTCCAGTCTGGTCATGTCGAGCAGGTTGGCGATGAAGCGGTTGAGCCGCTCGGACTCGTCGATCACGGTCGCGAGCAGGTCACGCTTCTCGACGTCGCTCAAGCTCGACCCGAGGTCGCGTATGGTTGAAGCCGAGCCCAGCACAGAGGCCAACGGCGTCTTGAGATCGTGCGAGATCGAGGTCAGTAGCGCCGAGCGCAATCGCTCCGATTCCACCGTGCGCTTGACCCGATCCATGTCCTCGACCAGCAGTACGCGCTCGATCGCGAGCGCGCCCTGGTCGACCAGCGCATCGAGCAGGCGCCGCTGGTCCGGCGTCAGCAGCTGCCCGCTGCGATCGTCGTCGATGCCGATCACCCCGATCAGGCCCCGCCCGGTGCGCATCGGCAGGAACAGCCGCTTGGCCCCGGGCAGCGTATCCGAGCCGCGGCCCGCAGGCCGGTCGTTGCTCCACGCCCAGTTCGCCGCGGCGAGATCGGCCTTGTCGAGCTCATCCTCGGGTGGATAGCCGGCCTTCACGGTGAGCAGACCGTCATCCGGCAACAGCAGCACCACGCGCACGGCGAGCATCAGTGCGGTCTGGTAGGCCGTCGCCCACAACACGTCGTCGAGGGTGCCGGTGCCGGCGAGCTTGCGGCTGAAAGCATAGAGCTGCTCGGTGGTGCGGATCCGGCCGATCGCGGTGTCGGCCTGGACGCGCACGCGGGCGGCGACATTGGAGACCAGGATCGCGATCAGCATGAAGAAGAAGAAGGCGATGACATTGGTCGGCTCGGTGATGGTGAAGGTGTAAATCGGTGGCAGGAAGAAAAAGTTGTAGGCGAGCGAGGCGATCAGGCTGGTGAGCAGCGACGGCCACAGGCCGTAGCGCACGGCGACCACGACCACGGCGGTGAGGAACACCAGGTCGACGTTCTCGATGCCGAAATGCGGCTTGATCAGCGCAGCCGCGCCTAAGCCGACTGCCGAAATCAAGAGCGCCAACAGATAAGGCCGCGGATTGAACGGCTCGCTTCGGGCCGCGGTCTGCACTGCGGGCTTTGTCATCGACTCCGACGGCAGCTCGTCGCCCTTGATGACATTGACGCCGATGTTTCCGGCGCGGCGCACCAGATCGTGCACCACCGAGCCCTGCATGATCTCGAACCAGCGCGAGCGAGTCGATTTTCCGATGATGATCTGCGTGACGTTATTGGCCTGCGCGAAATTGACGATGTCGTCGGCGATGCGGCGCTGCACCGCCGGAATCGTGACCGCCTCGCCGCCGAGCGACTCCGCCAGTCTTAGGGTATCGGCAAGGCGGTCGCGCTGCGCATCGGAGAGTTGCAGGCTGCGTCGGGTCTCGAGCGAGATCGCCGTCCACGGCGCATGCACACGGTCGGCGAGCCGCTTGGTGTAGCGCACCAGTCCCGTCGCACGCGGATCCTCGCTGACGCAGACCAGAATGCGCTCGCCCGCGGCCCAAGGGCCGGCGATGGCGTTTGCCTGCATGTGGCTGAGCAACTGCTCGTCGACACTTTCCGCGGTCCGCCGCAGCGCGAGCTCGCGCAGCGCGGTCAGGTTGCCGGGCGAGAAATAATGCTCCAACGCCCGCTCGGCCTGTTTGGGGACATAGACCTTGCCCTCCTTGAGTCGCTGGATGAGGTCGTCGGGCGTGAGGTCGATCAGCTCGATCGCATCAGCCCGATCCATCACCGAATCCGGCACGGTCTCGCGCACCCGCACATGGGTGATTTGGGCGACGACGTCGTTGAGGCTTTCGATGTGCTGGATGTTGACGGCGGTATAGACGTCGATGCCATGCGACAGCAGCTCCTCGACGTCGAGATAGCGCTTGGGATGCCGGCTGCCGGGCGCGTTGGTATGCGCGAGCTCGTCGATCAGCGCAATCTGCGGCTTGCGCGCGATCACCGCGTCAAGGTCCATCTCCTCGATGACCTGATCGCGGTATTCGATGCGCTTGCGCGGAATGACTTCGAGCCCGCGCAGCAGCGCCTCGGTCTCGCCCCGGCCGTGGGTTTCGACGAAGCCGACGACAATATCGGCGCCCGCCTTCAGCCGGGCATGCGCGCTTTGCAGCATCTCATAGGTCTTGCCGACACCGGGGGCTGCCCCAAGGAAAATCTTGAGCCGGCCGGCCGAGCGGTCCTCCCGCCTGGCGGCCTCCAGCAAGGCCTCCGGCGAGGGACGTTGTTCGGGATCGCGGCGCTGGTTTGCCATGCTCCGTATATAGGCGCAGCAAAGGGGCGGGCCTAGCCGCCGTTACTTCGAGGCGGCGTCGAGGGCGAGGTTCAGCGCCAGAACGTTAACGCGGGGCTCGCCGAGCAGCCCGCCGAGGCGGCCCTGCGTATTGTCGGTCACGAGCTGGCGGACGCGATCCTCGGGCAGGTTACGCGCCTTGGCGACGCGGGGCACCTGAAACAACGCGCCTTCCGGTGAGATGTCCGGATCGAGCCCGCTGGCGGAGGTGGTGACGAGGTCGATCGGCACGGCTTGCGAGGGGTTCTCCGCCTTCAGCTTCTCGACGTCTTCCTTGACGCGGTCGTTCAGCGCCTTGCTGGTCGGTCCGAGATTGGAGCCGCCCGAATTGGCGGCGTTGTAAGGCGCCGGCACGGTCTTGACCGAATCGTTCGGATCGGGCGCGGTGGTTGCCGACGGGCGGCCATGGAAATATCTGTCGCTCTTGAACTCCTGCCCGATCAGGGCGGAGCCGATCACCTTGCCGTCTCGCTCGATCAGGCTGCCTTCGGCCTGTTTCGGAAAGATCGCGCCGGCGACGGCGGTGATCGCGAGCGGATAGGCCAGGCCTGTAATCAGCGTGAGTGCCAGCAGCAGGATGATGGCGGGACGAATTTCTCTGAGCATGGTCGTGTCTCCTTATTTCTGGCGCATGATCTTGACCGAAAACCGGTATCCACTTTTCGGGATCATGCGCTAGGCCAGGTGCAACGCGGCGACGATGAGATCGATGGCCTTGATGCCGATAAAGGGAATGATGATGCCCCCCAAGCCGTAGATCATCAGGTTGCGGCGGAGCAGCGCGCCGGCGCCAATTGCGCGATAACGCACGCCTTTCAGGGCGAGCGGAATCAGCGCGATGATGATCAGCGCGTTGAAGATGATCGCCGACAGGATGGCGCTCTGCGGGCTCGACAGATTCATGATGTTCAGCACGTTGAGCTGCGGATAGAACGCCAGGAACATCGCTGGGATGATGGCGAAATATTTCGCAACGTCGTTGGCGATCGAGAACGTCGTCAGCGCGCCGCGGGTCATCAGCAGCTGCTTGCCGATCTCGACCACCTCGATCAGCTTGGTCGGGTTGGAATCGAGATCGACCATGTTGCCGGCTTCGCGCGCCGCCTGGGTGCCGGTGTTCATGGCGACGCCGACGTCGGCCTGGGCCAGCGCCGGCGCGTCGTTGGTGCCGTCGCCGCACATCGCCACCAGCTTGCCCTTGGCCTGCTCGTCGCGGATCAGCTTGAGCTTGTCTTCGGGAGTGGCCTGCGCCAGGAAGTCGTCGACGCCGGCTTCCGCGGCGATCGCCGCCGCGGTCATCGGGTTGTCGCCGGTGATCATCACGGTGCGGATGCCCATGCGGCGCAATTCGGCAAAGCGCTCGCGGATACCGCCCTTGACGATATCCTTGAGCTGGATGACGCCGAGCAGCTGGCCGTCTTTCGCGACCGCCAGCGGCGTACCGCCGGCTTTCGCGATCTCGTCGGCAATCGCCTGCAATTCGCGGCCCACGTCCGAGTTGAGCAGCGGCTGGATCGAGCGGAGCGTGTTGCCGCTGGCGACCGCCTGGGGCCCGCCGATGACATGGTTGAGGATGGCATCGACCGCGCCCTTGCGCACCGACGAGTTACCGGTGTCGACGCCACTCATGCGGGTCTGCGCCGTGAACGGGATGAAGGTCGCGCCAAGCTCGGCCATGTCGCGGCCGCGGATGCCGTACTTCTCCTTGGCCAGCACGACGATAGAACGGCCTTCCGGCGTCTCGTCGGCGAGCGAAGCAAGCTGCGCCGCATCGGCCAGCTCCTGCTCGGTCACGCCACGCACGGGGCGGAACGCGGTCGCCTGCCGGTTGCCGAGCGTGATGGTGCCGGTCTTGTCCAGCAGCAGCGTGTCGACGTCGCCGGCGGCTTCCACCGCGCGGCCCGACATCGCCAGCACGTTGAAGCGCACCAGGCGGTCCATGCCGGCAATGCCGATCGCCGACAACAGCGCGCCGATCGTGGTCGGGATCAGCGTGACGAACAGCGCCACCAGCACCACCACCGAGATCGAGCCGCCGGCATAGGCCGCGTAGCTCGGGATGGTCACGGTCGCGAACACGAAGATGATGGTGAGACCCGCAAGCAGGATGTTGAGCGCGATCTCGTTCGGCGTCTTCTGCCGCTCCGCGCCCTCGACCAGCTTGATCATGCGGTCGATGAAGGTCGAGCCTTGCGCCGCGGTGATGCGCACCTTGATCCAGTCCGACAGCACCTGCGTGCCGCCGGTCACCGCCGAGCGGTCGCCGCCGGATTCGCGGATCACGGGCGCGGACTCGCCGGTGATCGCCGCCTCGTTGACGGAGGCAACGCCCTCGATCACCTCGCCGTCGGAGGGGATATTGTCGCCGGCTTCCACCAGAACGATGTCGCCGACCTTGAGGCTGGTGCCGGGCACCAGGCGAACGGTGCCGTCGGAGCCGGACATCAGCTTGGCCTGGCTCTCGGTGCGGGTTTTGCGCAGCGAATTCGGCCTGGGCCTTGCCGCGGCCCTCGGCCACAGCTTCGGCGAAATTGGCAAACAGCACGGTGAACCAGAGCCAGAGGATGATCTGGAAAGTAAAGCCGAGATGCTCTCCCCCGGTCACGAGATCGCGGATGAAGATCACGGTGGTCAGCGCCGCCACGGTCTCGACCACGAACATTACGGGGTTCTTCAGCATCGCCCGCGGGTCCAGCTTGGCGAACGATGCCGCGATCGCGGGCCTGAGGATCTTCGGATCCAGCATCGTCGACATCGACGAGCGTTTCTGCAGTTTGACGGTTTCCATGGAGGTCGCTCCAAAAGCTCGATCAGAACAGGTTGTTGGCGGTCATCGCGAGATGCTCGACCACGGGTCCGAGCGCCAGCGCCGGGAAAAAGGTGAGACCACCGATGATCAGGATGACGCCGACCACGAGGCCGACGAACAGGCCGCCGGTGGTCGGGAACGTTCCAGCCGAGGCCGGCACCGACTTCTTGCCGGCGAGCGAGCCCGCAATCGCCATCGCCGGCACGATCATGAAGAAGCGGCCGACGAACATCGCGACTCGCGGCGTCATGTTGTAGAAGAAGGTGTTGCCGGTGAGGCCCGCGAAGGCCGAGCCGTTATTGCCGGTCGGGAGGTGTAGGCGTAGAGCACCTCCGTGAAGCCGTGCGGGCCGGCATTGGCCATCGAGGCCACCGCCGACGGGAGCACCACAGCGACTGCGGTCCAGCCGAGATACATCAGGGGCAGCACCAGGATCGCGAGCATCGCCATCTTGACCTCGCGCGCCTCGATCTTCTTGCCGACATATTCCGGCGTGCGCCCGACCATCAGGCCGGCGACGAAGATCGCGAGCACGACGAACAGCAGCATGCCGTAGAAGCCGGCACCGACGCCGCCGACGATGATCTCGCCGAGCTGCATGTTGATCAGCGGGATCATGCCGCCGAGCGCGGTGAAGCTGTCATGCATGGCATTGACCGCGCCGCAGGAGGCATCCGTGGTGATCACGGCGAACAGCGACGATGCGACGATGCCGAAGCGGACTTCCTTGCCTTCCATGTTGCCGCCGGTCAGGCCCAGCGTGTCGAACGCGGTGGTGCCATTGGCTTCGGCCCAATAGGTCACGGTGACGCCCGCGAGGAACAGCACGCCCATCACGGCGAGGATCGCCCAACCCTGGCGCTGATTTCCGACCATGCGGCCGAACACGTTGGTGAGCGCGGCGCCGATCGCGAAGATCGAGATGATCTGCACGAAGTTCGACAGCGCGGTCGGGTTCTCGAAGGGATGCGCCGCGTTGGCGTTGAAGAAGCCGCCGCCATTGGTCCCCAGCATCTTGATCGCGACCTGCGAGGCCACCGGGCCGACCGCAATGGTCTGCTTGGCGCCTTCCAGCGTCGTCGCTTCGACATAGTCGCCGAGCGTTTGCGGCATACCCTGGGAGACCAGGAACAATGCGTACACGATACAGATCGGCATCAGGATGTAGAGCGTGCAGCGGGTGACGTCGACCCAGAAATTGCCGACCGTACGCACCGAGGCGCGAGCGAAACCGCGGATCAGCGCCACGGCGAGCACGATGCCGGTCGCCGCCGACAGGAAGTTCTGGTGGGTGAGACCTAGCATCTGGACCAGATACGACAGCGTGCTCTCGCCGCCGTAGTTTTGCCAGTTGGTGTTGGTGATGAAGGAGATCGCCGTGTTGAATGAGAGATCTTCCGCCACGGCCGATTGTCCGGCCGGGTTGAACGGCAGAAAGGCTTGAAGCCGCATCAATCCGTAGATGATCAGGACGCCGCCGACATGGAACAGCAGCATCGATACCGTATAGGTCAGCCAGTGCTGCTCGCGCCTAGCGTCGACGCCGCCGATCCAGTACAGCCCGGCCTCGACCGGACGCAGCACCGGCGACAGGAACGTGCGCTCGCCGTTGAAGACGCGCGTCATGTACCAGCCGAGCGGTTTGACCAGCGCGACCACGATCGCGCAATAAAGGATGATTTGAGTCCAGCCGATGACGGTCATGGGAATTGCCTCTTCAAGCCGAGTTTAAAACCGCTCGGGGCGCAGCAGCGCATAGGTGAGGTAGACGAGAAGGCCGAGCGAGACGGCGGCGGCGAGCGAGTAATCGAAGATCATGGCTTCGCTCCTATTACAGCCGTTCGCAGGCGTAGGTGTAACCGATCGCGAGCGCGAACAGGCCGAAGGCCAGCGCCAGCATAAGGACATCAAGCATGGGAATGCTCCTGTGCGTCATGCGTGAGCCGCCGCAGGCAGCCGTCCGCATTTCTCGGGCGCACAGGTGGCACCAGCCGCATAGGTTTTCGAGGCGGCAATTGCCGGCAAAATTATAGGAATTTCATAAACGCATGGTCGCACGTATGAAGTCCGCGCCGGCGCTTATGAAATTCCTATATCGCCCATGACAGCTCCATCTCGTTTTCAAATGGGGTTTTGACCACTTTGGATGGACGGCCAAGGCCTACGGCCGCGGCCTGAAAGCGAGAAATGCCATGCTTCACGTCAGTAAATTCCATGATCTCGGCGAGCTCAATGCGCGCCTGCGCAACGCCGAAGTGGCGGACGCCGCGCTCATCGGCGAAGTGATCGGCGCGGCCTGCCAACGCTACCCTTCACTCGGCCAGACCGAGAAGACCACTCGTCTCGCCCAACTGATCCAGTCCGGCGCATGGACCGACGCCGCGCTCGCCCTGATCGATCTCGAGCTGCCGCTCTGGCAGGTGCGCCGCCTCGCCTATGACAACGGCGAATGGTATTGCGCCTTATCACGCGAGCGCGAACTGCCCGACTGGCTCGATCAATCGATCGAGGCGCGTCATGCCGATCTTGCGCTTGCAATCCTGAGCGCGTTCGTCGAAGCGCGGCGCGTCAGTGCGCCGGAGAGCCGGACCAGCGTTCCCGACGCGCGAGGCACCACCCGCGACTTCTACGAGACGCTGCCGATCGACAACTACGTCTAAAAACCGGAACACTCAGAAATCCCATTTGTCGCCGAGGATCATCGGCCGCTGGGGAAGTTTGCTGACATCGCGCGTGCCTGGTTCCTCGCCCGGCCACTCATCCTCAAGATCGGCGTGAAACATCAGCTCGCGCTGCAGCCGGCGCGTCTTGGCCGCCACGATGGCTTCGTGGATCGTCTTCAGGGCCGCGACAAGCCGGGCCGAGGCGCGCGCCAGCGTGAGGCGGCTCTCGCCGGCCGGCGCGGCAAAATCATCATGCAGGTGAAACAAGGTCATTGCTCGTCGTCCGAATCGGGCGCGTCAAGGCGCGCCGGGATGTCCGGAAAATGTGCGCAAAAAGCGTAGGAAATCGAGATGATCGGCCCTGCCGAGACATGAGAACCGTATAAATGTCGCCGGCGGCCTGCGGGGTTACTTTATGATGGACCGCCAAATCCCTGGTTTGACTTGACGCCCGTGCGAGTTTGCTGCCTGAATCAGGCCGTTGCCGGCTCAAAATCCACCACCAGCACTTTGGCGAAAACAATGTTCCTCAGCGCAGACATGTCCGACACGCTGAATCGCATCCTCGATGCGGCGACCGACAACCTCAGGATCGCAAAACTCCTGATCCAGATGGGGCTCGATCCCGACAACGTCACCTGGGACGCAATCTTCAACCGCCTGCTGGAAATCTTCCTGCACAACATCACGCTCGCCAACATGTTCGCGCTGGTCGGCGCGGTCTTCTTCGTCGCCACCCTGCTGACCCAGACCATGGTGCCGCTGCGGGTCGCCAACATGATCGGTTGCGCCTTCTTCGCCGTCTTCGGTTTGCTCACCGGCGCCATTACGACCTTCCTGCTCTATCTCCTGATGGTTCCCATCAATGCCTGGCGTCTCCGTCAAATGCTCGCTCTGGTCAAGAAGGCGCGCAGCGCCACGCAGGGCGACAAATCGATGGAGTGGCTCAGGCCGTTCATGACCCAGCGTAACTATCGCAAGGGCGATGTTCTGATGAAGAAGGGAGACCCGGCCCACGAAATGCTGCTGACGGTCACCGGCCGATTCCGGGTCGTCGAGATCAACGTCGAGCTACCGCCGGGGCAGCTGATGGGTGAGCTCGGTTTCCTGACGCCCGACAACCGCCGCACCGCGACCATCGAATGCATCGAGGAAGGTCACGTCCTGACCATCACCTACGAAAAACTGCTGGAGATCTACTTCCAGAACCCGCAGTTCGGCTATTACTTCCTGGTCCTGACCAGCCAGCGCCTGCTGGAAAATCTCGCGCGGGCCGAAGCACAATACAAGGCGGCGGCGCAGGCGGCCGGCGCCAGATGAGCCGCCCTACTCCGCCGCGCTGCGGATCTCGGCCGGCTCGGCGCGGACCGCGCAGAACTTGAATTCCGGGATCTTGCCGAACGGATCGAGCGCCGGGTTGGTCAGGAGATTGGCCGCCGCCTCCGCGTAGCAGAACGGCATGAACACCATGTTCTCCGGCACGTCGCGATCGGAGCGCACCTTTAACTCGACTGCGCCGCGCCGCGTCTCCAGCCGGATGAAATCGCCGGGCTGCAACCTCATGCGACGCATGTCCTTGGGCGACATGAAGGCGACCGCCTCCGGCTCGATCTGGTCGAGCACGCTGGAGCGGCGCGTCATCGATCCGGTGTGCCAGTGCTCGAGCACGCGCCCCGTCGACAATACCATCGGATATTCGTCGTCGGGCAATTCGTCCGGCGGGATGACCTTGGCCGGCACGATCTTGCCGCGCCCGCTTTCGGTCGGGAAGCCGGTGGTGAAGATGATCTCGTTGCCGGGCTTGTTGGGATCGTCGGCCGGATAGGTCACCGCGCCCTCGCGCACCAGCCGCTCCCAGCTGATGTTGTTGAGCGACGGCATCAGCTGCGCCATTTCGGTGTAGACGTCGCCCGGGCCCGAGTAGTTCCAGGGCAGGCCCATGCGCTTGCCGATCTCCTGGATGATCCAGAGATCCTGCCGCGCGTCCCCCGGCGGCTTGATCACCTCCCGCGCCAATTGCACGCGGCGGTCGGTATTGGTGAAGGAGCCGGATTTTTCCGCAAACGCCGAGGCCGGCAGGATGACGTCGGCGTGGAACGCCGTCTCGGTGACGAACAAATCCTGCACCACGAGATGTTCGAGCTTGGCCAGCGCCTCGCGCGCATGCTGCAGGTCGGGATCGGACATCGCCGGATTTTCACCCTCGACATACATGCCATGGATCTCGCCGGCATGGATCGCGTTCATGATCTCGACCACGGTGAGCCCGCGCACGGGATCGAGCTCCTGGCCCCACAGCTTCTCGAAAGCACCGCGCATATCGTCGCGCCCGACGGGCTGATAATCGGGCAAGAACATCGGGATCAGGCCGGCATCGGAAGCGCCCTGCACGTTGTTCTGGCCGCGCAGCGGATGCAGGCCGGTGCCGGGACGGCCGACCTGGCCGGTGATGAGCGCCAGCGCAATCAGGCAACGCGCGTTGTCGGTGCCGTGGACGTGCTGGCTGATGCCCATGCCCCAGAAGATGATCGACGACTTGGCGCGTGCATAGGTGCGCGCCACTTCGCGCAGGGTCTCGGCCGGAACGCCGCAGACCGGCGCCATCTTCTCCGGCGTGAACTCCTTGATCTTGGCCTTCAGCTCGTCATAGCCCTCGGTATAGCCGGCGATATATTGCTCGTCGGTCAGGCCTTCGGTGATGATGGTGTTGATCATCGCGTTGAGCATCGCGACGTCGCTGCCGGGCTTGAAGCTGAGATGCTTGGTGGCGTGGCGCGATAGCCCCTGCCCGCGCGGATCCATCACATAAAGCTTGGCGCCGCGCTTGGCCGCGTTCTTGATGAAGGTTGCCGCGACCGGATGGTTCACGGTCGGATTAGCGCCGATTACCCAGATCACATCGGCATCGGCCGCGGCGGCAAACGGCGCCGATACCGCGCCCGAGCTCAGGCCTTCGAACAGCGCCGCCACCGAGGAGGCGTGGCACAACCGCGTGCAGTGATCGACATTGTTGGAGCCGAAGCCGGTGCGCACCAGCTTCTGGAACAGGTAGGCCTCTTCGTTGGAGCCCTTGGCCGAGCCGAAGCCGGCGAGCGCCTTCACGCCCTTCTCGTCGCGGATTTTCGTCAGGCCGTTGGCCGCGAGATCCAGCGCCTCCTCCCACGTCGCCTCGCGGAAATGGGTGTAGGGATTGGCGGGATCGACCTGGTCGTTGGGGTCCTTCTTGACGCCGGGCAGCCGCACCAGCGGCTTGGTCAGGCGATTGGGATGATGGATGTAGTCGAAGCCGAAGCGGCCCTTGACGCAGAGCCGGTTGTGGTTGGCCGGGCCGTCGCGGCCCTCGGCATAGATCACCTTCTCGTCCTTGACCTGATAGGTAACCTGGCAGCCGACGCCGCAATAGGGACACAGCGAGTTGACCTTGCGGTCGGCGTAGGTCACGCGCGTCTGCTTCTCGTCGAGCATCACCGAGGGCATCAGCGCGCCGGTGGGACAGGCCTGCACGCATTCGCCGCAGGCGACGCAGGTGGACTCGCCCATCGGATCGTCGAAGTCGAACACGATTTTCGAACCGTGACTACGATAAGCCATGCCGATGACATCGTTGACCTGCACCTCGCGGCAGGCGCGCACGCACAGCCCGCACTGGATGCAGGCATCGAGATTGACCCGCATCGCCGGATGGCTGGCATCGGCCGCCCAACGCTCGGCCGCCGGGAAGCGGCTCCCGGTGACGCCGGTCTTCTCCGCCCAGTGCCAGAACTTCGAATCCGGATCGTGCGAGGTCGCGCGCTCCGGCTGATCGGCGACCAACAGCTCCATCACCATTTTTTGCGCGGCGACGGCGCGATCACTCGCGCACTTGACTTTCATTCCGACGGTCGGCGTGCGCTTACAGGAAGCCGCGAGCACACGCTCGCCCTCGATCTCGACCATGCAGGCGCGGCAATTGCCGTCGGGCCGATAGTCCGGCTCGGGCGAGTAGCAGAGATGCGGGATCTCGGTGCCTTGTCGTTTCGCCACCTGCCAGATGGTCTCGCCCGCTTTGGCCTCGACCTGCTTGCCGTCGAGCTCGAACTGGATCTTGGTCATTCGGCTGCGTCCTTGAACTCGTCAGGGAAGTATTTAATCACCGAGGTCAGCGGATTCGAGGCGGCCTGTCCAAGTCCGCAAATCGACGCATCGCGCATCGCCTGGCTCAATTCGTCGAGCAGAGCGCGGTTCCAGATCGGGCGTTCCATCAGGATGGCCGCCTTTTCGGTTCCGACCCGGCATGGCGTGCACTGGCCGCAGCTCTCGTCCTCAAAGAAGCGCATCAGATTGAGCGCCGCCGCCTTCACGCTGTCGGCTTGCGACAGGATCACGATCGCCGCCGAGCCGATGAAGCAGCCGTATTTCTCCAGCGTGCCGAAATCGAGCGGGATGTCGTCCATCGACGCCGGCAGGATGCCACCGGAGGCGCCGCCCGGCAGGTACGCGTGGAAGGTGTGGCCGTCGGCCATGCCGCCGCAATATTCGTCGATCAGTTCGCGCACGGTGATACCTGCGGGCGCGAGCTTCATGCCGGGGTTCTTGACCCGACCCGACACCGAGAAGCTGCGCAGGCCAAGACGTTCGTGGCGGCCATGGCTCTTCCACCAGCCGGCGCCCTTCTCGACGATGTCGCGCACCCACCACAAGGTTTCGACGTTGTTGATCAAGGTCGGCAGGCCGAATAGTCCGACCTGGAACGGATAAGGCGGCTTGTGCCGCGGCAGCCCGCGCTTGCCTTCGATGCTTTCGAGCAGCGAGGACTCCTCGCCGCAGATGTAGGCGCCCGCACCACGGCGCATGTGCAGCACCGGACCGCCAGATGGGAGCTTTTTGATCTCGCGTTCGAGAATCTCGCGGCAGGCCGGATATTCGTCGCGCAGATAGATGTAGACCTCGGGCGCTTCCACGATGTGGGCGCCGATCAGCGTGCCTTCAATGAAACGATGCGGATCGGTTTCGAGATAATAGCGATCCTTGAAGGTGCCGGGCTCGCCCTCGTCGGCATTGACCGCCATCAGCCGCGGACCGGGCTCACCCAGCACCGCCCGCCATTTGCGCCCCGTGGGAAAGCCCGCGCCGCCGAGCCCGCGCAGGCTCGCGTCGTCGAGCGCCTTCAGCAAATTCTCTTTTGGCAACTCGCCCGAGCGCAGCCGGTGCAGCAGTTTGTAGCCGCCATCAGCGACATATTTGTCATAGCCGATATAGTCGGGCAGATGCGCATGGGTGTCGCCGGCCTTCGTGGTCGCGAGCACGCTGGCAACAGTCGCGTGGTCGACGAAGTTGTGTCCGACTTCGGCAGCGGGCGCGGTGTCGCAGCGGCCGACGCAGGGTGCGCGCACGACGCGCACGCCTGGACCGGCCTGGTTCTGCAATTCGTGCAGCAGCTTCTCACCGCCGAGCATGGCGCAGGTGAGCGAGTTGCAGACGCGGATGGTGAGCGGCGGGATATCCGGCTCGCCTTCCTTCACGATGTCGAAATGCGCATAGAAGGTCGCGGTCTCGAACACCTCGGCAAACGACAGCTTCATCTCGTCGGCGAG
This sequence comes from uncultured Alphaproteobacteria bacterium, assembly GCA_963821965.1. Lineage (GTDB taxonomy): Bacteria > Pseudomonadota > Alphaproteobacteria > Rhizobiales > Xanthobacteraceae > Bradyrhizobium. Next base: position 248,218 of record CAWGFY010000005.1, on the reverse strand, counting down.
TGCGGCGAGATGGCCTGCCGAAATCTGGTGATACTTGTCCTCGATCAGGTGCAGGTGCTCGATCAGGAGGTCACGCCGGCGCGGCCGGTCGCCGAGCAATTGCTCGATCTCGTGCGCGTCAGCCGGGTCGACCTGGCGGCCCTTCGGCGTTGCCTTTGCCCGTTTCCGGCCTACCCCCGGATGCTCGAATTTGCGGACCTGATGCACATCGTGAGCCATGAAAACGCACTTCTCCCTGGTCAGGCGACTCTAAAGCCTGGCATGCCAGATGCCAAGCAAAATTAGACGCCTGTATAGGCATTTAAGGGGCATGCAGCCGCGCTGTCATGCCCCCCTTTTTCGCTGCTGATCATCTATGGGGCGAACCACAAATGCATGGGCCGGCGAAACGCCGGCCCATGACGTTTTTCGGTTTCGCTGAAGTTCTACTGGAACAGCTTCATCGCGTTGCTGATGGTTTGAATCACGCCCCATGCCAGCGGTATTCCGACAAATCCCCAGGCCAGGAAAAGCTTCAACTTCATCGAGCTATCAGTCTGTGTTGCCATCGTCGCTCTCCTCAAGCTCTTGCACCAACCGGAGCCGTCTTGGCGGCGGCCGCAGCGGCCACCGCGTCGTGGGCTCGTGGATCATCCGCCCTCATATGATAACGTCTCGTGCACGGCCTTGATCATGGCGTTGCAGATAAAGCCGATCACCAGCAGTCCGGCCATGATGTACATGGTCGTATTGTAGGCTTGGGCCTTCGGCACACCGTGCCCGATTTGATATTCGCGGATGTAGTTCACGAGAACTGGGCCAAACACACCTGCCGCCGACCAGGCCGTGAGCAGGACGCCGTGGATTGCGCCGACATAACGCGTGCCGAACATGTCCGTCAGGTAAGCCGGCACGGTGGCGAATGCCGCCGCCGTACATGCTCATGATGATGACGAAACAAAGCACGAACAGCGCCACGCTGCCGATCGAACCCGTCCACGGCACGCAGAATGTAGAGCAGCGTTCCGAGCGCGAAGAAGCAGAAATAGGTGTTCTTGCGCCCGATGATGTCGGAAGTCGATGCCCAGAAAAACCGGCCAAGCATGTTGAACAGGGTCAGCAGTCCGACGAAGCCCGCGGCTGCAACCGCCGTCACTTGACCGGGGAACATCTCCTGGCTCATCGCTGAGGCTTGACCGATCACGCCGATGCCGGCCGAGACGTTCAGCGTCAACACCCACCAGATCAGCCAGAACTGCGGCGTCTTGTGCGCGTCGTAGACGATAGACGTCGTTCCCGGTGATCATCGTCTTCGTCTCGCTCGGCGGTGTATAGCCGTCGGGCTTCCAGCCGGCGGGCGGGAACGCGAACAATGGTGCGCCGATCGTCATGAAGCAGAAATAGATGACGCCGAGGGCGATGAAGGTCTCCCAGACGCCGACAGCGGTCGGGGTCTTGAAGTATTTCTATCAAGCAGACGAGAGGGGCGCCGATCATGGCGCCGCCACCGAAGCCCATGATGGCCATGCCGGTCGCCATGCCGCGGCGGTCCGGGAACCACTTGATCAGCGTCGACACCGGCGAGATGTAGCCAAGGCCGAGACCGACGCCGCCGACCACGCCGGCGCCGAGCCACATCAGCCAGAGCTGATGGATGTAGACGCCGATGGCGCCCAGAACGAGACCGCCGCACCAGCATAACGCAGCAACGAAGCCCGCCTTGCGCGGTCCGACCCGTTCGAGCCAGCCACCCCAGATCGCGGCCGAGATGCCGAGGAACACGAAAACAACGTGTACATCCAGCCCAGGCTTGCGACCTTCCAGTCGCAAGTGGTGGTGAACAATTCCTGGAATAGCGAGATGTCCGGGCACGCCTTCGGCGCGGTCAGTCCGATCGCGCGCGACAGCGGCAGCCAGAACACCGAGAAGCCGTAGGCCATGCCGATACAGAGATGGATACAGAGCGCCGCAGGCGGCACCAGCCAGCGATTGAAGCCAGCGGCTGCAATCGTGTGCTCTGTCGAGGATTCCGCCTCCGGCGCCGGCCATGGTGCCAGCGCTGCTGATAGTCGTCATTCTATCCCTCCCTGCAGCCACCCGTGTTGCATGGGCCTGCCGTGATCGATCCCGTTGTCCCCTTGTCTACGGATCAACATCTTGCTGCTCCGCAACAAATCCTCCAGATGCGCCGGGATCACCAAACGCATTCGGGATTTTAACACCTGCATTTGCCCGTTATGCCCGGACGCCATTGTGCGGTGCGTATTCGAGACGTGCCCCCACCCGATGTGCGTGCACATGGGCACGACTCAAACTCCGCACCCCTGCGGAGAAAGCGAATTGGGGCAGAAGGCGAAGGCCATGTCGATAGGCAAATGGTAGAGCCCCCAGGATTGACAATGCAACCCCAGAGCGTGGCTTTGTGTCGTTTTCCGGAGCTAGCTCGGGCCGGCCGGCGGCAATTGATTGGCTTTTTCAATGAGGAATACGATGCGCTGCTCGGCGTGCTCGGTGATCTCGACCTTGTCGCCGGTTTCCCGGATCAGATTTGGAATATCGATGACCGACAAAGGATCGGTACAGTGCACTTCCAGCCGATCGCCCGGCTTCAAGGGCTTCAACGCCTTGCGGGTCTTCAGCGCCGGCAACGGACATTTCAATCCGGTGAGATCGAGCTTGGTCGTGGTCATTGGTCTAGTGCCCACTTTCCGAAGTTCGTGCTCCATAGCCGCGCCACCGTTTACGAACTTCGGAAAGTCATGGGCACTAGCAAATTTATGATTCTAGTACCGCTTTCGATTTGAAGTCCCTGAATACGGTCTTTCCGTGAGTGAGTTAGGGACTTCAAATCGGCGGTACTAGCGCTTCTACATCAAATTGGCATAGCCGAGGAAGCCGACCGTCTCGCCCGGCTCGACCGTGGTGACGGACTCGGGCAACTCGACCAGGCCGTCGGTGTCGACCAGCGAGGACAGCAGGCCTGCGCCCTCGCGCGGAAACTTCAGGGCTTCGAACGCGCCATCGGCGGCCCGCCGCAAGGTGACACGGACATATTCGCGGCGGCCGCTCTTCTTTTTGTAGGTGAAGGCCGCGCGCACCGGCATCGGCAGGATCGGTACCGGCGTTGCCCCTGATAGCGCCAGCACGATCGGGCGCACGACATGGACGAAGGTGACGAAGCTCGCCACCGGATTGCCGGGCAAGCCAATGAAGGGCGTGCCCTTGATGATGCCCATCGCGACGGGCCGCCCGGGCTTGATCGCCATCCGCCACAGCACCAGCCTGCCGACGCTTTCGACGCCGGCCTTGACGTGATCCTCCTCGCCGGTGGAGACGCCGCCGGTGGTGAGGATCAGATCGTGTTCGCCGGCGACGCGTTTCAAAGCCATCGCGAGTGGGTCGCGTTCGTCACGCAGGATGCCGAGGTCGCTGACCGCGCAGCCGAGCCGGCGCAGCATCGCGATCAGCATGAAGCGGTTGGAGTCGAAAAGCTGGGCCGCCGCACGCGGCGTGCCGGGCGAGGTCAGTTCATCGCCGGTCGAAAACACCGCGACACGAATGCGCCTTGCGACATCGAGCTCGGTCAGGCCGAAGGCCGCCGCGAGCGCGACATCTTGCGGCCGCAGGCGCTGGCCAGCTTTCAAGCGCGACATGGCCCTGCGGAATGTCCTCGCCCGCGGGCCGCACATTCGCGCCGGCCTTCAGCCCGGCAGGCAACACGACATCGCCGTTGCTATCGAGGCGCACATCCTCCTGCATGAAGACGGTGTCGGTCCCCTCAGGCATCGGCGCGCCCGTGAAGATGCGCACGGCCTCGCCTGGCTTGGCCGCCTGCGCCGCGCTACCCGCCGCGGCACGACCTTTCACCGGAAACATCTTCTCTTTTTGGCGCGGCAGATCGCTGCCATGCACGGCGTAGCCATCGACGGCGGAATTGGTGAAGGGCGGCAGCGGCAAGGGTGCCGCGACGTCGCGCGCGAGAATGCGCCCGTCGGCCGCGACCAGCGGGACGCTTTCGATCTCCTGCACCGCCGTCACCTTGGCCGCGATGATGCCGACGGCCTCATCGACCGACAGCATCGGCCCGCCAAAGGCAAAGCAATCGTCGGAGAGTTGCGCCATGTCTCAGCTTTCCGCTGTGGCCATCGAAAGCAAATCGTCGAGCCAAATCGCCGATATCAGCAGCATGGCGGCGACTGCCGGGATATCGTCGAGATGGGCGGTCGGCAGCGTTGTTTCAACCGCGACATCGCTGACGATGCCGACAATGCCCGCGTCGTCGGGAAACAGGAACGGCTTGCCGTTGGCGGCGCGATATACCTCGATCTTGCGATGCGGCTCGTTCTTGTAGCCTTCCACCACCACCAGATCGACCCGCGACATCTTCTTGAGCAGTTCCGGCAGGCGCGGCTCGCGCGCGCCGCGCAGCTCGTGCATCAGCGCCCAGCGATGGCCTGAGGAGACCAGCACCTCCTCGGCGCCTGCCTCGCGGTGCCGCCAGGAATCCTTGCCGGGCACGTCGACATCGAAGGTGTGGTGGGCATGCTTGATCACTGAGACACGCAGGCCGCGCTCGCGGAAATGCGGGATCAGGCGCGTCAGCAAGGTGGTCTTGCCGGCACCGCTCCAGCCTGCGAGCCCGATGACTTTCATCTCAATCTCCGTGCCCATCCCGGAACGCGGGGCTAGGCATTCGCCAAACGTGCTTTATATCGGCTGTGAGCCCTTGTCATGCTAGCGTGCGCCCTATGATGAAGATCGAGAAAGCCCCGGTGCCCTTGATCGTCCCCAATCCGGACGATCCGCGCCTGACCGAGCGCGTGGCCGGGGTGGACCAGGCCGGGGCCAGGATCGAAACCAGGGTGCCGGTCGAGCGGCCGCTGACGCTGTATCTCAACGCGCAGGAGATCGTCACGATGATGACGATCGGCGACTATCCGGAATATCTCGCGCTTGGCTACCTGCTCAACCAGAACATGCTGAAATACGACGACGTCGTCACCGAGGTCGAATATCACGACGACCTGCAGGTGGTGGTCGTGCGCACCGAACATCACACCAATTTCGAGGCGAAGCTGAAGAAGCGCACGCAGACCTCGGGCTGCGCGCAGGGCACGGCGTTCGGCGATCTGATGGAGGCGATCGAAAGCGTGGCGTTGCCGAAGGCGGAGCTGCGTACCTCCTGGCTCTATCAGATGACGCACGCGATCAACACCATGCCCTCGCTCTATCTGGAGGCCGGCGCCATCCATGGCTGCGTGCTGTGCAAGGAGGGCACGCCCGTCTGCTACACCGAGGATGTCGGGCGACATAATGCGGTCGACAAGATCGCGGGCTGGATGTTTCAGCACGGCGTCGATCCCGCCGACAAGATCATGTACACGACCGGACGGCTGACCTCGGAGATGGTGATCAAGACTGTGCGGATGGGGATTCCGATCCTGGTCTCGCGCTCCGGCTTCACGGCCTGGGGCGTCGATCTCGCGCGGCAGGTCGGACTGACGCTGGTCGGCCGGACGCGCGGCAAGCGTTTCATCGCGCTGTCGGGCGAGGAGCGCATCGTCTACGACCAGGACCTCGATTATGTCGAGGAGGAGTCGGCGCGGCACAAGCGCAAGGGCGAGAGCCGGGATGACTGAGAATGCGCCGGGCATACCTGGCGTGCTGCTCGCCGGCGGATTGGCGCGCCGCATGGGCGGCGGTGACAAGCCGATGCGCACGATCGGCGGCAAGACCATTTTGGAGCGCGTTATCGCGCGGCTCGCGCCGCAATGCGACGCGCTGATCCTCAACGCCAACGGCGATCCGGCGCGCTTTGCGTCCTTTGGCTTGCCCGTCATCGCCGATAGTGTCGCTGATTTTCCGGGTCCGCTCGCCGGCATCCTCGCCGCACTGGACTGGATGGCAGCCAATCGTCCCGACGTGAAACGCGTGCTCAGCGCCGCGGCCGACTGCCCTTTCCTGCCGCGCGATTTGGTAACTCGACTTGAGGAGGCGCGCACCGCCGAGAATGCCGAGCTCGCAGTCGCGGCGTCCGGCGAGCAGACGCATCCAGTTATCGGGCTGTGGAGCGTGGCGCTGCGCGACGAGCTGCGCCATGCGCTGGTCGGGGAGGACATCCGCAAGATCGACCGCTGGACCGCGCGTTATCCGCTCGCAACCGTGAGCTGGCCGGTCACCCCACTCGATCCCTTCTTCAACGCCAACACCATCGACGACATCGCCGAGGCCGAGCGGCTCGCCGCGCTCGACGGCGGCTAAGGAGAGCACGCCATGATCATCGCACCGGATCTCAAGGACAAGGTTGCGCTGGTGACCGGCGCCTCGCGCGGCATTGGCGCCGCGATCGCCGTGGCGCTCGCGCAGGCTGGTGCATCGGTCGCGGTGAATTATCGTGAGCGCGCCGATGCCGCGGACGCACTCGTCGCCGATCTCGGCAAGGCCGGCCACCGCGCCATCTCCATTGCTGCCGATGTGTCGCAGGCCGACGCCGTCACCGGCATGGTCAATCGCGTCACATCAGCACTCGGCGCTATTGACATCCTCGTCAACAATGCCGGGCTCGCGATCGTGCGCGGCGTCGACGATCTCAGCGAGGGTGATTTCGACCGGACCATAAGTGTCAATCTGAAGTCCGCCTTTCTCTGCACGCAGGCGGTGGTGCCCTCCATGCGCGCGAAAAAATGGGGCCGCATCGTCAACATCTCCTCGGGCGCAGCGCGCGGGGCCGGCGCGATCGGCCCGCATTACAATGCCTCCAAGGCCGGGATGGAGGGGCTGACCCGGGGCTATGCGGCGCGGCTGGTCAAGGACGGCATCACCGTGAACGCGGTTGCGCCGTCGCTGATCGACACCGACATGATGCGCGGCCGAAGCGATCTCGCCGCCCGCATTCCGCTCGGCCGGCTCGGCCACTCCGAGGAGGTCGCGCAGGCGGTGCTGATGGTGCTCGGCAACGACTACATGACCGGCCAGACCATCATGCTCAACGGTGGGATGAACTTTATTTAAGCCGCGAGCGGCGCGGTCCACGCGTCGTAGCCGTAGACCCAATCGGTGTCGGTCTTCTCCCGGAGCCAGGTGTTCTTGCGTGAGGTGTCCTGCACGCGCGACGTGCGCTCGCGCCGCGTCGTCTCGAAGCGGCGGAAGGCATTCGCAATGTCTTCGCGCTCGATGCCATCGAGACAGCGCGACAGCACGGCAGCATCCTCGATCGCCATCGCCGCGCCCTGCGCCATATAGGGTGTCATCGGATGGCAGGCATCGCCGAGCAGGGTCACCTTGCCGTCCGCCCAGCACTCCAGCGAATTGCGATCGACGATCGCCCATTTGTGCACGTCGGGACAGGCAGCGAGTACCTTCTCGACCTGCGGATGAAATCCCTCATAGGCCTTGCGCAGGTCACGCACGTCCCCCTTCGCCGACCAGGACTCGATCCGGAATTCGGGCTCGGGCTGGCTGGTGACGAGATAGACTTCGCTGCGATCCGGCTTGACGTAATAGATGACGATGTGGCGATCCTCGCCCCACCATTTGGTGCAGTCGTCGATCCGCTCGCCATTGAGCAGCGACGCAGGATACGTCGTGCGATAGGCGATGCGCCCGGTGAAATTGACCGGCGATTGGCCGAACAGGATATCGCGCACGATCGAATGTACGCCGTCGGCGCCGACCACGGCATCGGCGACCGCAGTCGTGCCATTGGCGAAGGTCAGGCGCACGCCGTCGCCGGTCTCGTCCAGTCCCGTCAGCTTGTGGCTCAATCTCAGGCATTCATCGGGCACGGCGCTGGCGAGCGCCGCATGCAGGTCGCCGCGATGCGCGAGCAGGTAGGGCGCGCCGAATTTCGCTTCCGCGCTCTCGCCGAAGATCATGTCGAACTTGATGTCGCCGCTCTTCCAGTCGCGGTTGTTCCAGGAGCGCGGGTAGAACGACCCGCTGCGCATGCGCTGTTCGAGGCCGAGCTTGCGCAGCACCTTCATCGCATTGCAGCCGATCTGGATGCCGGCCCCTAACCTCGTGAACTGCTGGGCCTGCTCGTAGACGGTGACCGTGATGCCGACGCGGCGTAGCGCGGCGGCAGTCGCGAGCCCGCCCATGCCGGCGCCGATGATCGCGATGTCGAGTGGTTTTGCCATCGTCCCCTGCCCCAAATGTCTTATGCCGGCCTGAATCCGGCGCGCGTCAGCGCGGCCCGCGCCTCTTCCGACCTGAGCGCGTCGAGAAACGCGCGCACCGCGGGCCGATCGCTGCGCGCCGCGACCAGCGCGAAATCATAGTGCTCTTCAGCGAGCGGAATGAAACCCAGGTTCGACGCATGCGCGACCGGCGCAATCGTCATGCCCCAGTCGGCGCGATGCTGGGCGACGGCGGCGGCCACCGCGTTGTGCGAGCGCGGCTGATTCCAGTAGCCGTCGGGCCTGCTATCGCCGAGCAGCCGATCGATCAGAATGCGCGTGCCCGCGCCCTGGTTGCGGTTGACCATGATGCAGGCGGGATCAGCGAGTGCCGACTGGACCGCCTCCTGCACGCTCTTGCCCTCGAAGCGCGCATCGCGCTTGCGAAACACAATGCCCTGCATGCGCCGCCAGCCCGGCATCAGCTCCAGGCCATCGGAAAGGAACGGCGTGTTGTAGGTCTCGCTCTTGTCGTCGAACAGATGGATCGGCGCGAGATCGCACTCGCCGCGCCTGGCCGCCGCGAGCCCGCCGAGGCTGCCGACCGCGATCGAGCGCACGAACAATCCGTCGCGCGCAAGCTGCGCCGCCACCAGATCGAGTCCGGTGCAGTGGCTGCCGACAATGACGAGATCGGGCACGCGTACATGCGGCGTGAACAGCGTGACCTCGGCCTGCGTGCCCGCCGGCATCTGATCGGCGAGCGCGTCGATCTTCAGGAAGCCGTCCGATTGCGAGAACGACGTGATCGCGCCCGAGCCCTTGCCGGTGGGATAGGCGATCAGGCCATCCGTGCCCTCGACCAGCGACACCATCACGAACTCGGTGCGGCCGAGTTCGGAAGCGATGCGCACTGGAATTTTCGCTGTGACTTTCGCGTCGGCGCGCGGCGGCAGCCCGGCCATCCGCCGCAGCACCGGCACGATCATGTCGTGGAAGATGAACATCGCCGACGTCGGAAAACCCGGCAGGATGACCACCGGCTTGCCCTCGCAGACCGCGAGGCACAGCGGCTTGCCGGGCTTCAGCGCAACGCCGTGCGCGATGATGCCGGGCTTGCCGAGACGAGCGATGATGCGATGGGAAACGTCGCCCGCACCCTTCGAGGTGCCGCCCGACAAGACCAGCATGTCGCTTGCGGCAAGCGCCTTGCGCATGGCCGCTTCCAGCGCGGCCTCATCGTCGGGGATTGCGCCGAGGAAATGCGCGTCACCACCGTTCTCGTTGATCGCGGCAGTGACGATCGCACCATTGGTGTCGTAGATCGCCGCGGGTCGCAGCGTCTCGCCCGGCTGCACCAGCTCGTCGCCGGTCGAGATGACCGCGACGCGTGGCTTGCGCACGACCTGCACTTCGGCACTGCCGCACGCCGCGAGCATGCCGATCTCGCGCGAGCCGATGATGGTGCCGGCGCGCAGCAGCGCCTCGCCGCGCGCGATGTCGGAGCCCGCATAGGAGACGAATTGTCCGGGCGACGCCGCGCGGCGGATTTCGATCGTGCGGCTGCCCGCGGGCTGGGTGTGCTCGACCATGACGATGGCGTCGGCGCCGCGCGGCAGCGGGCCGCCGGTTGCGATGTTGGTCGCCGTGCCCGAGAGCACCGGCCGGGTGGGCGCGACCCCGCACGCGATCACCTCGTCGTTCAACCGCAGGCGCACCGGCGCGGTCTCCGTGGCCGATGCGAGATCGGCCGAGCGCACCGCAAATCCATCGACATTGGAACGGTCGAACGGCGGCACATCGATCGGCGCCGTCACGTCTTCGGCCAACGCGCAGCCGAGTGCATCGGCAAGCTTGCGCGGCTCGCTCGCAAGCGCGCGCGGAAACAGCGCGGCCTCGAACCGCGCCAGCGCATCCTCGCGCGACAGGATGGTCAGGAACTGGTCCTGATCGACGCTGTCGGGCTGTTTGGATGCGGGATTCGTAGTCATCGTCGCCTTCATTCCCGCAACAGATAAGCGCTGGCGGGCGTTCGCGCAGCATAACCTTCGCTGCCGCCCGGGACCAACAGCCATGCATCGGCGCGTGCGATGGTCTCGAGCGGGAGATCACCGACGGCAAGTGGCATCCATGTCTCACTGCGGCGCTCAAGTAGCACGATTTCCGCAAGGCCCACGCTGGAGGCGATCTTGCGTCCCAGCGGCAAGGTCCGGGTTCCCCGTTGTCGGTTGGCCAACCGATCGAGAACGGGCAGCACGATCGACCACCACACACCGAGTGCCTGATCCGGCGCGCCGGACACCATAACGACCGGTGTTTGCGCGATTTTGCCGACCGCAGCCGTGCGTCCGGGCTGCAAAGCAAGGCCGTGCGCACTCACCTCGCCGCACTCGGCCAGCGCGATCACGCTGGCATCCGTGCGCCCGACGCCGCTGCCGCCAATGACAATCAGCAGTTCGCAATCGCCACCGTTGAGCTGCTTGCCGATCGACGCCGCATCGCGCGCAGCGGCTTCAACGTACACGACATCGACACCGGCTCCACTCAACCCGTTCGCGATCAGTCTCGCCGTGATATTGCCGCCGGGAATATTGACCACGCGGACGCGCGGTCGATGCATGGAAAAATCTCCTGGCCGCCAGGCATCGACGATCCGGCTCGCATCGGCGATCGCGCCGCCCTTGCGCCTGACGCCCTGCCCCGGGATCGCCTCGGCGAGCGCCTGCCCGATCGGCCCGTTGAGATCGACGGCGTCATTGTCGAGAATGCAGTCGCAACCGTCCGGAATTCTATCGCCCGCCTCGAGCCAGACGGGCGGTTTCGCTAACGGCAACGGGGTGTAGCTGGACGCGCCGACGAGGTCGGACGCGCGCAACGCCCAACCATCGACAACGGCAATGTCATGCAGCGGCCACGATGTGAGCTCGGGCATCTCGATCGCAACGCGACTCGCTCCGCCGATGCGTCCGCGCGCCGCAACAGGCTTCACATCGCGCAGCAAGGCCGCAAGCGCCACGTCAAGTGGCGTTAACCGGGCCGGCAAGCGTTGGGAGTTTTGCAGACTACTCATTTCATTTTCGCATCTATCTTCGTCATGGCCGGGCTTGTCCCGCCTGCGCGGCCGAAGCCGCTTCGGCGAGGCGAAGGCCCGGCCATCCACGTCTTTCTTAATGGCGGCACTAAAGACGTGGATGCCCGGCTCAAGGCCGGGCATGACGAGCCTCTTTGATACCGGCCGTTAGCCCTATGGCCGCGTTGACGCAGCCTGCCGAATGTTTGACATATGAAACAACGACGGCCGGTGAGCCGGAGGTAAATAGAGGGGACAGGATGTTCGCAAGACAATACCCGATGCTCGGCGCGTTCGCTCTCGCGATGTTGGCATCGACGTTTGCGCAGGCGCAGGTTTCGGACGACGTCGTCAAGATCGGCGTGCTGACCGACATGAACGGCCCGGCTTCGACGCCGACCGGCCAGGGCTCGGTGACGGCAGCGCAAATGGCGGTCGACGATTTCGGCGGCAAGGTGCTCGACAAGCCGATCAGCGTGATCGTCGGCGACCACCAGCTCAAGCCCGACATCGGCAGCGCGATTGCGCGGCGCTGGTACGACACCGAGCAGGTCGACGTGATCGTCGACGTTCCGGTGTCGGCGGTCGGTCTTGCGGTGCAGACCATCGCCAACGACAAGAAGAAGCTGATGATCGCCCACTCGACGGGTGCGGCCGATTTCCACGGCAAGTTCTGCTCGCCCTATGCGATCCAGTGGGTGTTCGACACCCGCGCGCTGGCGGTCGGCACCGCGCAGGAAGTCGTCAAGCGCGGCGGCGACAGCTGGTTCTTCATCACCGACGATTACGCCTTCGGCCATTCGCTGGAGCGCGACGCCTCCGCCGTCATCACCAGGAACGGCGGAAAGGTGGTGGGTGCAGTCCGTCCGCCGTTTGCGACGCCGGACCTGTCGTCCTTCATCCTGCAGGCACAGGCCTCCAAGGCCAAGATCATCGGCATTGCGGCAGGTCCCCCCAACAACACCAACGAGATCAAGACCGCCGGCGAATTCGGCATCTTCAAGGGCGGCCAGCAGATGGCGGGCCTGCTGGTGCTGATCACCGACATCCACGGCCTCGGACTGAAGGCCGCGCAGGGACTTTTGCTGACGACCTCGTTCTACTGGGACATGGACGACAAGACCCGCGAATGGGCCAAACGTTATTTCGCCAAGATGAACCGGATGCCGACGATGTGGCAGGCCGGCGTCTATTCCTCGGTGACGCATTACCTGCAGGCGATCAAGGACGCCGGCACCGACGATCCGCTGAAAGTGGCAGCGAAGATGCGGGAGAAGCCGATCGAGGATTTCTTCGCCCGTCATGGCAAGCTGCGCGAGGACAATCTGATGGTGCATGATCTCTGGCTGGTGCAGGTCAAGACTCCCGAGGAGAGCAAGTATCCGTGGGATTACTACAAGGTGCTTGCGACCATCTCCGGCGACGATGCGTTCGGTCCGCCGAACCCGGAATGCTCGCTGGTGAAGAAGTGACCGCGAAGCGGTCATTCCGGGATGGTCCGAAGGACCAGACCCGGAATCTCGAGATTCCGGGCTCGGTGCTCCGCACCGCCCCGGAATGACGTGGTGAGCTTCATAGCTCACCACGTCATTTCGCCACCCCGATCTCCTTCAAATATTTCATCACGCCCGGATGGATCAGCGCCGCATCGGGCGCGGCGGCGAGCGTGTTGGCGGCGGTAGTCTCGCAGGCCTGCGCGAGTTTCTGGCAGAACGTCTTCTCCGCGCCATGCAGCGTGCGCGCCAGGCGATAGGCGACGTCGTCGGGCAGGTTCGCCCGCACCAGCACAAAACTCCACGAGCCGACGGAGTTGATCGGCGCGCTCTGGCCGGGATAGCTGTTGGCCGGCACCGTCAGCGGCTTCAGGAACGAATGCTTGGCGCGGATGCGCGCGATCTCGTCCGCACTCGGTGCGATGAAACGCGCGCCACTCTGCGCCATCGTCGTGAAACCGGGCCAGCCGATGCCCGCGCCCCACAGCGCCGCGGCGCGGCCGTCCTTGACCATGTCGGGGCCGTCGCCGGCGCGGTCGAGATAGATCGCCTTGAAGTCCTCGTCCTGCTTCAGCCCGAGGCCGTCGAGCATATAGCGCGACAGGATCGGCAGACCCGACCCCTTGGCACCGAACGCGACGGGTTGGCCGACCAGATCCCTGATGGTCTTGTACGGGCTGTCGGCGCGCACCACGAACATGCCGGGCGAGGAATACATCGCGGTGAGAATTTTCGCTGATGTCTTCGGCCGGCCGCCGAGGCCCACGAAGGCTTCATAGGACGGCTCGCCTGCGACCAGCGCGATGTCGAGCTTGCCTTCCTCCAGCAGCGGAATGTTCTCGTTGCTGCCCTTGGTGTTGCACGGCTCGATCGCAAGCGTCGGGTCGGCCGCGTTCATGATGTCGGCGAAGGCGTTGCCGTAAAGCGGAAAGCCGCCGCCGGGCGTCGCCGTGCCGAGGCTGATCGTGGTCTTCGAAATGGCCTTGCCTCCGTCCTGCGCCATCGCGCTTGCGCCCAGCAGCAAGGCGCCGGCGCAAACGAGCGTGGCTGATATCACTTTGGTAGCATTCATTGTTGCAACGCTCCGCGTCAACATGGCCCTTTCCAACGGGTTGCTCTTTGTAGGCAAGCCCATCCTTTTATGAAAGCATCAGGACAACCAACGACAACAATTTGACGGGAGCGACCATGACCGGATTTTTACGCAGCACCCTCGTCGGCCTCATCCTCGCCTCCGCCCTCGGCGCAACCAGCGCACCCTCGCAGGCCGGCGGTTATCCCGACCATCCGGTGCGCTTCATCAACGGCTTTGCGCCGGGCGGGCCGGTCGACACCGTGGCGCGCATCATGGCGCAGGCGCTGTCCGATCATTTCGGCCAGCAATTCGTAGTCGAGAACCGCGCCGGCTCCGGCGGCAATATCGCAACGCAAGCCGCGATCTCCTCGCCGCCCGACGGCTACACCGTGCTGTTCTCCGGCGCCAACAACGCGATCTCGGCCTCGCTGTACAAGCATCTCCCGTTCGACTTCATGCGCGACACCGTGCCGGTCGGGATGTTCACCGAGGTGCCGAACCTGATGGTGGTGGCGAACGCGCTGCCGGTGAAGACCGTCCAGGAGTTCATCGACTACTGCAGGGCCAATCCGGGCAAGATCGCATTTGCCTCGGCCGGCAACGGCACCACGGTGCACATGTCGGCCGAGTTGTTCAAGGCCATGACCAAATGCGACATGCTGCACGTGCCCTATCGCGGCTCGGCGCTGGCGATGCCCGATGTGATCTCCAACAAGGTGCAAGTGATCTTCGACAATCTGCCGACGGCGGCGCAGCAGGCGCGCGGCGGTAGCGTGCGCGGACTCGGCGTCACCTCGGCCAAGCGCTGGCCGAGCGTGCCCGACATTCCCGCGATCGCCGAGACCGTGCCCGGCTATCAGGCCACCGTGTTCTACGGCATGTCGGCGCCGAGGGACACGCCGCCCGAGATCGTCGCGACCTTGAACAAGGCGATCAACGACGTGCTTGCGGACCCCAAGCTGATCGCGCGTTTTGCCGAGATCGGCGGCGTGCCGACGCCGATCACGCCGGAGGCTTACGGCAAATACATCGCCGCCGAAACCGAGAGGTGGCGCAAGGTGGTGGAGTTCGCGGGGGTGTCGGTGGATTGAGGACGGCCAACCAAAAGTTTGCGGCTACCAGCCCGCCTTCGCCGAAGGCTTCGGCGTGGCAGCCTTCCCTCGCTTTGCGAGCGAAGGCTGGTAGAGTTTGCGGGGGTGTCGGTGGATTGAGTCGACAGCCCGCCCGGCATTGCCGGAACGTCGCTCGCGCTGTAAACGGAGGCCGCACCGTTGCTTCGCCGCGTCCGCGTGGCGAGCCCGCGGCGGGGCCTGTAGCTCAATGGTTAGAGCGGCCGGCTCTAACGGTCTGGTTGAGGTACAGGCCCCGCAGCAGCTTTGCGGCGTCGCCACCGTTTACAGGGCAAGGCGCGTTCCGGCAATGCCGCGGCCGGACGCCGTCAGCCACCGCGGAGCGGGCGCGGCGCTTTTCATCCTGTTCACTTGTCAAACAGCCCGCCTCTTTCGAGGCGTCGCGATCAATCGCCGTCGCGCGGCCCGATCATCGCCTCCACGGCGACGATCGTCTGACTGGAATCACGGACCGCTTTCACCGATATCTGCAGCCGGTGAGTCTCGCCGTTCCTGTGGATCATCGGCGACGTGGTGACCTCCGGCAAGGTGCTGACGCCGGTCTGCACGAAGCGGGTGAACCCGGCATGGTGTCGGGCACGCAGATGCTCGGGCATGATGAGTTCGACGGATTGTCCGAGCGCTT
This sequence comes from uncultured Alphaproteobacteria bacterium, assembly GCA_963821965.1. Classification (GTDB taxonomy): domain Bacteria; phylum Pseudomonadota; class Alphaproteobacteria; order Rhizobiales; family Xanthobacteraceae; genus Bradyrhizobium. Next base: position 232,729 of record CAWGFY010000005.1, on the reverse strand, counting down.
CGGCTTCTGAGTAGCCGAGCAACGCTTCGGCGTCGCGGCTCCAGGTCAGGATGATGCCTGACGTGTCGATGGTGAGGGTTGGGTTCGGCAAGATCAGGCTCCGAAGGACAGCAGCAGTTACTCCGCCGTCGTCGCCCGCCTTGTGCGCAATTGCGCACTGGAGCGGGCGATCCAGTATTCCAGAGACATCTCGGTTGAGCACGACTGTCTCTGGGATACTGGGTCGTCCGGTCGAGCCGGACAACGACATCGGAATTAACATGACCTCAGCATTCCCGCGGCGCGATTCGCGTCCGGGTGATGTATCAAACGTCACCCTCGGAAAACAGAGGGCGCAGGGAATGCCGGGCGCTGGCCGCACCCGCAGGCCTTGTGGGCTGAAAAGGAAAAGTGCCCACAAGTCAGTACAGGCAGGCCGAAACATCCGGCACTCCCTGCGCAATGGTTTTACGGCTGCTCCGCGCTCTCCCTGGGGTACCGGGCTTTCTAGCCCCCATCGCGAACAGATCATCTCTGTTCGCTTGATCCCAGCGTCGGGGGACCAGGACCACACGGCTTGACCGTACGCGCCCGCGCGCATCGTCTGCGCACTGCCGCGTCCATCGCAGCCCGCACCACGAATCGTGACGATCGCGAAACGCCCCTCATGCGGGCGGGATGTCTTCGTTAAATCATAATTTCTATCTTTCGGAAAGATAAATATTTTTGCGAGGCGAACTTGACTCGTCGGGCAAAACAGGCGGCGGGTTTTCGGCTGCCCTCGTGTCGCCGCGGCAACGCTCCGCCCTCGTGTCCCGGACGCGGCGCGGCATGAAATGACGCGACGCAGATCCGGGACCCACAGTTGTTCAAATGCTTGGTGGGCCCCGGATCAGCAGCGCACCGCAAACGCGCTGCGCTGCATCCGGGGCACGAGAGGCTCATTCACACCGACACCGGCCGCACCGCGCCGCGCAGCCAGCGCGCAATCGCGACGATGCGGGCGTCCGCGCCCGGTTGCCCCATCAGCTGGATTCCCATCGGCAATCCGCGCACCGCCGTCAGCGGCGAGGTCACCACGGGCACGCCGAGCAGCGAACTCGGATAGTTGAAGACGGGATCGCCGGTCGGCCGCGGCAGCAGTGGCTGACCGGGCGTGTCGCCCGGCCACAGCGGCGCCGGTCCCGGCGACGCCGGCGCGATCATGGCGTCGACGCGATCGGCGAGCCGGCCATAGCAATCACGCAGTAGCGCGCGTGTATGCAGCCGCTCGCGATAGCCGTCGACGCCGACGCGCGCCGCGACATCGAGCACGCGCTTGCCGCGCGCGCTGACGCCATCGGGATTTTGCGCGACCAGGTTGCGCGTCAGCCAGTGATTTTCCCACGCCGTGATGTCGATGGCGAGTGCGCCCGCGCCGGCCAGCGCGCTCTCGAAGCTCTCGAGCTCGGGAGAATCCGTGCGCCGGAGAATTTGCACTCCGGCAGCCGCGAGCTGTGCGACCACCTGCTCGAAGGCCGTGCGTGACTCATCATCGAGCGCGGACCAGCCTTCGGTTTCCATCACGGCAAGAGCCGACGGCTTGTGCGCGCCCGGCAGCGCGATCGGTCCCGAGAGCGGCTCGCGGCCGGGATCGCCGCCGGCGCGGATCACGACCTCGATGGCGACCGCCCACATATCCTCCAGAGATCCGGCATGCGGCCCGTGCGTGCTCATGCTGGTCGCCTGGCGCTCGCCGCGGTTGATCGCGCCCTGCGTTGGCTTCAGCGCGTAGTTGGCGCAAAAGCTCGCCGGGCGGATGATCGATCCGCCGACCTGCGTGCCGATCGCAGCCGGCACTATGCCGGCGCCGACCGCGGCGGCCGATCCCGACGACGAGCCGCCCGGCGTATGCGCCAGATCGAACGGGTTGGCGGTCGGTCCCGGATGCGCGCCGCCAAGCTCCGACGTCACGGTCTTGCCGAGAATGACGGCGCCGGCCTCGCGCAACGCCCAGACCGCGGCATTGTCGCGCTTCGGAAAATTTCCAGCGAAAGCCGCGCAGCCGAGCTGCGTCGGCATGTCCTTTGTCTCGAGCAGGTCCTTGATACCGATGGGCATGCCGTCGATCTGCGACAACCGACGGCCGCTGCGCCAGCGCTCGGTGCTCGCATCGGCCTGTACGCGCGCTCCGCTTTCGTTGAGCGTCACCCATGCCTGCACCACATTCTCCCGCGCGGCGATGACCTCAAGGCAACGCTCGAGATACGCGCGCGGCGTGTCGCTGCCCGCTTCGAACGCCGCAAGGCGGGTGTAGAATGTGAGGGGAGAATGGAGGTTCGGTTGGTAGCTTGCGCCCATCGGTCTTGCCTGCCCTGCTCCGGCGTTATCGCCGCTGTATTGACAGACTATCCGGAAGGCCGCGGCAGGCAATATCCTGCGCCCACACAAAGAAAGCCCGCCGATGACGGCGGGCTCAAGTGTCTAGGGAGGAAACGCCGCCATGAGACGGCATCCATAAGATAGGGTGAGTTGCCCGCTCCGCATGTGTCCCAGTTCACACAACTGGCTGCGAAACCGCCGCTCAAGCGGATGTGACCTCCGATCCCCCCGGCAAACGACGTTGAGCTAGATCAATACCGCCCCGCTGGAAGTGGCCAGATGGAGTGACCGATCTGACCGTGGGGTCCAGCATGAATCCGTTGCTGAAGGAAATCCGGCACAATCCGTTGTTGTGGATGCTGGTGTTCGTGCCGGCCGTGCTGGTCGCCGAAAGGGTCGCGCATTCGGCGCACACGCTGCTGTTCGTGCTCTCGGTGCTGGCGATCGTGCCGCTGGCCACGCTGCTCAGTCATGCCACCGAAGCCGTCTCGGAAAAGACCGGCGACGCGGTCGGCGGGCTGCTCAATGCCACGCTCGGCAATCTGACGGAGCTGATCATCGCCATCGCCGCGCTTCACGCCGGCGAATACATGCTGGTGAAGGCCTCGATCGCCGGCGCCATCGTCACCAACGCCGTCTTCATGCTGGGCGCCTGCTTCCTGCTCGGCGGACTGAAGTACCATGAGCAGGATTACAACCGCGCCGGCGGGCGGCTCCATTCCGCGCTGCTGTTGATGGCGACGATCGCCCTGCTGGCGCCATCCGCCATCGCCGATCTCGACGAAGCGCGCGGCGACGGGATGGCGCAGAAGATCAGCGTTGCGCTCGCCGTGCTGCTGATCGCCGGATATGTCCTGAGCCTGTTGTTCTCGCTGGGCACCCACAAGGAGCTGTTCGCCGCCGCCGAGCATGGCGAAGCCGCGGAGGCGCCTTGGCCGCTAGGGCTGGCGATCGTCACGCTGCTCGTGGTCACCGTGCTGGTGGCGCTCGTCAGCGAGATCTTCGTCGAGTCCGTGCAGAAGGCGGCCGAGACGCTCGGCATGAGCCCGGCCTTCGTCGGCTTCGTCATCGTCGCGATCGTCGGCGCCGCGGCGGAAATGGCCGTCGCATTCTCCGCGGCGCGCAAGAACCGCCTCGACATGAGCGTCAGCATCGCGCTCGGCAGCGCCTCGCAGATCGCGCTGTTCGTCGCCCCCGTGCTGGTGCTGCTCAGCTACGCGGTCGGGCCAACGCCGATGGACCTGCAATTCTGGCCGGGCGCGGTGAAGATGATGATCATCGCCACCGTGATGGCCGCCTTCGTCACCACCAGCGGACGCTCGGCCTGGTTCATCGGCGCCCTGCTCGTCTTCATCTATGTCATCTTCGCGATGACGCTGTACATGGTGCCGCCGGGGTCGCACGGCCCGGTGTGAGGCGTTTGACCGCCGTCTCGCCCGCGTTATGATCGCCCAAAAGGGAGATCGCCATGCAGGAGACCGCAGCACAGCGCGCCGCCGAGGCGCTGGTTGTCGAGCACAAGGCCGGCACGCAATTCAAGGCGCTTGCCGGCCTCGCCTCGATGGCCGACGCCTACGACATCCAGGACAAATATGTGCCGCTGCTGCGCGCCGCCCACGGCGAAGCGGTGGGCTACAAGGTCGGGCTGACCTCCAAGGCGATGCAGACCTTCTGCGGCATCGATCATCCGATCGCGGGCGTGGTGTTGGCAAGCCGCGTGCATCAGTCCGGCGCCAGCGTGCGCCGTGCCGATTATGGGCGGATCGGCCTCGAATTCGAGATCGCGGTGCGCATGAAGTCCGCCATGCCTGACAGCGCGAGCACGCCCGAGGCGGTCGCAGCCTATGTCGACGGCGTCGCGGCGGCGATCGAGATCGTCGACGATCGCGCCGCCGATTACGGCAATCTCGACGTGAAGTCGCTGGTCGCCGACAATTCCTGGAATGCCGGCATCGTGCTTGCGCCTTTCGTGGCGAACTGGCCGGAGCTGGAGCCCGTGCTGGGCAAGGCCACGCAGAACGGCGCACCGGCCGGCGAAGGTTATGGGCGCGATATCCTCGGCCATCCCTTCAATTCGGTGGCCTGGCTCAACGCGCAGCTCGCCTCGCGCGGCGGGGCCTTGCGCAAGGGCGATATCGTCATGACCGGCAGCGTGATGAAGACGGTGTTCCCGACCGAGCCTGGGCATTTCAGGTTCGATATGCCGGGACTGGGTTCGGTCGAGATCAGGGTCACCTGAAGCGAGTCGCAAAATGGATCATGCGTGGACCTGCCGGTGTTGCGGCAAGCAATTCAACACGCTTCAGCTCGATATCATGTACCACGCACCGGATCACTGGCTTGCCATCCCAGAAGCCGAACGGGAGCACCGCGGCAAGTGCGGCGCGGACGCTTGTGTGATCGACCCCGAAATTTTTTTCCTGCGCGGCGTGATCGAGATTCCGATCATCGGCCGGAGCGACTGCTTTCGCTGGGGCGCATGGGTGACCGTCACGAAGGAGGGCTTCAAACGCGCTCTCGATTTGTGGACAGCCGAGGTCATCGAGGACGAGCCTCCGCTGGGCGGGCGGCTCGGCAACAACATTTCCACCTATCCGGACACCATCAACCTGACGGCATATGTGCACCTGCGGACCGGCAAACTGCGCCCGGCGATCGAGCTGGTACTGACCGACCATCCACTCGCGATGGAGCAGCGTGATGGCATTTCCATCGCGCGCGTGGAAGAAATCATCGCGGCGAGTTCGCCGCGGCATTGAAGCGGTGCGCTTGTGCAAAGAAACGATTGGGCGAACTCCGTGCCGTTCACCCTCCCCTGCAGGTGGAGGGTCGGCTCACATTGAGCGCAGCGAGATGTGAGACAGGGTGAGGTGAATCTTTCAACCCGCTCCGTTTCAATGGAAAAGCGTCACCCCACCCCGCCGCTCATTTCATTCGCGGCGACCCTCCCCCTCCAGGGGAGGGTGGCAGATGGCACGGCGATGTCAGGTCGAGCCGTGCGCCTCCACATAGTACGCGTAGACCGAATGCGACGCCGTCATATAGAGCCGGTTCCGCTTCGGTCCGCCGAAGGTGACGTTGGCGCAACGCTCGGGCAGATGAATATGGGCCAGCGGTTTGCCCTCCGGGCTGAAAACCTTGACGCCGTCGAGATCCTCCGACTTGCCGCGGAGCTGATAGACCTTGTGGCCGTTGACGTCGGCGGGCTCCGATTGCAGCAGCCCGTTGCTGCCCCAGCCGCACCAGAGATTGCCGTCCTGATCGACCCGGAAGCCGTCGGGCGCGCCCTCATCGGAGGCCTCGATCAGCTTCTTTCTGTTGCCGAGGGTGCCGTCCGCGTTGACGTCGTAGCTCCAGATGGCGCGGTACGGCTGGGCCTTGGCCTCGACCACATAGAACTTCTTCTCGTCCGGCGAGAAGGCGAGCCCGTTCGGATTGCCGATGTCGGTGATGACGGCAGTGAGCTTGCCGTCGGTGCCGATGCGGAACACATTGGTGTTGGCCTGCTCCGGCTTGGCCTTGAAACCTTCCCAGTCGCCGAGAATGCCGAACGGCGGGTCGCTGAACCAGACCGTGTCGTCCGACTTCACCACGATATCGTTCGGCGCATTGAGACGCTTGCCCTCGAAATTGTCGGCGAGCACGGTGATCTTGCCGTCCTTCTCGGTGCGCGTGATGCGGCGCGTCACCGAATGCTCGCAGGTGACGAGACGTCCCTGCCGGTCGCGGGTGTTGCCGTTGGCGAAATTGGAAGGGCTGCGGAACACCGTGACGCTGCCGTCCTTCTCGTCGTACTTCATGATCCGGTTGTTGGGGATGTCGCTCCACAACAGATATCCGCCGTCCGGGAAATAGGCAGGGCCTTCCGCCCAGCGCATGCCGCTGGCGATCTGTTCGACCGTGCTGCTGTAGATGCGATATTTCAGGAAGCTCGGGTCGAGAATTTCGAGCGAGGGCTCCGGATAACGCTGGTTCGGCTTGAACGCGAAGGATTGCGCCATCGCCTTGCCGCTCGCGGCCGTCGCCGCGAGCGCACCGGCGCCTGCAAGAATATCCCGACGTGAAATTTCCATGATTGCCTCCCTTTGTGGTGCCCGGTTTGAAAACCGGCTTTGATGTTTATGTTCGGATCCGCCTGCCCTGATACTCCCGCGCCGCCGCTTCCATGGTTGTAGACACCGCGCCGCACTCGACGATCATGCCGCTCATGGCGTCGAAATCGAAGGTCAGGCATGCGATGTGCCGAGGCATTGCCACGCTCCCTTGATGTTTTCGGCGAATATGCCTTCAGTACAAACAGCACGAAAGAACCAGAAAAGTGACGGGAGCCATGCACGATCAGTTCTCCAACAGCCAGATCATCCGCAAACCGGCCGTCGCCAGCAAGGGCGGCATTGTTGCGGCACAATCGCGGAAAGCCGCCGAGGTCGGTGCCGCCGTGCTCGCCGCCGGCGGCGATTGCATGGACGCGGTGGTCGCAACCGGCTTTGCGTTGGGCGTGGTCGAGCCCTGGATGAACGGTCCCGGCGGCGGCGGCGCAATGGTGCTCTACCGCGCGCGCGAAGACCGCTATGAAGTGATCGACTACGGCATGCGCGCACCCAATAGTCTCAAGGTCGAGGACTATCCGCTGACCGGGGGCGCTGCCTCCGACATCTTCCCATGGCCGCGGGTCAAGGACGACCGCAACATCCACGGGCCCGGCTCGATCGCGGTGCCAGGCATGGTCGCAGGCATGAGCGAGGCGCATCGGCGCCACGGCCGGGTGTCGTGGAAGGAGTTGCTGGCGCCAGCCGTCAAGTTCGCCGGCGAAGGCCTGCTGGTCGACTGGTGGACGACCTTGATGATCGCGAGCTGCGCGATCGACTTGCGGCGCTATCCATCGAGTGCCGCGGCCTATCTGGTCGACGGCCTGCCGCCGGCGCCGCTATGGGCGATCCGTGCCGAGGTGCGCCTGCCGCAGGACAAGTTCAAGGCCTCGCTGTCCTATCTTGCCGAGCAAGGCGCGGACGATTTCTATCACGGCGACCTCGCCAGGAGCATCAGTGCCGACGTGCAGGGCGCGGGCGGCGCACTGTCGGCCGCCGACCTCGCCGCCTATCGCGCGCATCTGCGCGAGCCGCTGAAAATTCCCTATCGCGGCGGTACGGTCTATGCGACGCCCGAGCTGACGGCCGGCCCGACGCTCGCCAATGCGCTGCGGCTCCTGCAGCAGGATTTGCAGCCGTCGCGCGGCGAACCCGATGCGGCGGCCTATGCGAGCTACGCCAACGCCGTGCAGACCGCCTATCGCGAGCGATTGAAAGATATGGGCGATGCCGACGGACGCCGCTCGCTCGGCGCCGAGCATCTGGCGCCGGCCTGCACCACGCATTATTCGGTGGTCGATCGCGACGGCAACATGGCGGCGGTGACGCAGACGTTGCTGTCCGGCTTCGGCTCGCGCTTCGTCACGCCGCAAAGCGGTATCACCATGAACAACGGCATCATGTGGTTTGATCCGACCCAGGGCGTGTCCAACTCGCTCGCGCCCGGCAAACGCTGCCTGTGCAATTACACGCCCGTGGTGGCGAAGACCGCCGATGGCCAGCGCCTTGCGGTCGGCGCCTCCGGCGGACGCCGTATCATGCCGGCGGTGATGCAGCTGCTCTCCTTCGTGATGGACTATCGTATGGATCTCGATACCGCGATGCATCAGCCGCGGCTCGATGCCAGCGAGGGCGCGATCGTGATCGGCGACGTGCGCATGGACAAGGCCGTGCGCGACAGCCTGCGCAGCCGTTTCGACTATGAGGATGCGCGCATCCAGACGTTTCAGGGCAAATATGCCTGTCCGAGCGTGGTGCTGCGCGACGGCACGACCAATCATGGCGCGACCGATACGTTCCAGCCGTGGGCTGATGCTGTCGCGGAGGGTTGATCGAATTGGTCGTTAACGTCAGGCCTACGGCCGGTTGGTCTTGCGCTCGGCCCAGCCGAGCACGACAGCCAGCGTCGCGAACATCATGGTGACGGCAATCACGACCAAAATCGTATCGAGGGTCATCGTACTCTCCATCGTCTGATGGAGATGACGCTAGCGGGCGGCGCTGCCCGCGCATTGCGCTGGATCAAAATGAAATGAGCAGGACGATCACGCCACGGCGAGTTGGTCGAGCCGATCCTTCGCAAGAATCCGGATGCCGTCGGGCACGATCACCAGCAACTTGTCGCGCGCAAACTTCGTGAAGGTGCGGCTCACGGTCTCGATCGTCAGTCCGAGATAGTCGGCGATGTCCTGCCGGCTCATCGGCAGCGGCAGCATCACCGAGGCCGATCCGATGCGCGCATAGCGCACTTGCAAATTCAGCAGGAATGCCGCGAGCTTCTCGTCGGCGCTGCGCCGTCCGAGCAGCAGCATCTGGTCCTGCGCCAGCGACAGTTCGTGGCCGGCGAACTCATGCAGGCGCCGCAAGAGATGCGGCTTGCCGTCGACAAAGGCGACGAACGCCGATCGTACAAAGCGGCAGACGCGCACCTGGTTGACGGCTTCGGCGGCCACCCCATAGCGATCCTGCAGGGCGAGCCCGAGGAAATCTCCGGGCAGCGCGAAACCGACGATCTGCCGGCGTCCGTCGGGGAGCGACTTGTACAGCCGCACCATGCCCTCGGTGACATTGAAGACGCTGCCGGCCAGCGCACCCTGGTCGAACATCATGGTCTTCGCCGGGAAATGCCTGATCTGGCTGATGCGATCGAGCGCGTCGAGCTCCGAGGATTCCAGCGCGCCGCAGACGCTGAACAGCCGCACCTTGCAATCCTGGCAACCGTTCTCACGGCCGTGCCTGCATTCGCCGTGCGCGGGTCCGGCGTTTTCCAGGGATGGTTGAGCGGCTGCCATTTGCGGATCCACCTTCAATTGCCCGCGATCATATCCTGGTTTCATTTGATCTGGATCAAAACCTGATGTCATTGACCCACATCAATGACGCTCCATTCCCATCGCGCCAGTCTGACGACGATCGGGATTTCCATAATGAGCGAGCAATTCCAGGCACTTCCAATAGACGACGCGCGCGCCTCCGTAGCCTATCCGCTGGTCTATCTGCATGACGCCAGTATTACTACGGAGCAGTGGCTGCGCTTCGTCCGGCAACGCTGCCTCGCTGTCGCGGGCGAGAGCGGACTGATTGCGATCCGCGATTGCCGCGGCATCGTGCACGCGCTGTTCAGCTACCGGGTCGACAACGACATGCGGCTGCGGCGGCGGCTCTGCATCACCGATCTCTTTGTCGCGCATTTGCCGGGTAACGACATCGACGATGCGATCGCCGCCAGCGTGCGCGACGTTTCGGCCGAACTCGACTGCGAGGCGATCACGATCGAGCAGCCATTCCGCCCTGACGTCACGCGGCCTGGGTGCCCGACCGTGCGGGTACTGCGGGGGCGCGCCGTTTGACGCCGGCGTTGCCGCTGAAACCGCGGCGATGTAACGTTCGTAGCTTCAGAACGTACCCACAGCCGCCGATCTCCGCATGCGCTTCGCCGTCCTGCTCTTGCTCGCCTTCTTCTCCGCCGCTCCCGCGTGCGCCGACGATGTCGCCAATGCGCAGAGTGTGATCCGCGCGCAGGAGCAGGCGTTCGGCCGCAGCGATGCGGCCGCCGCTTACGCCTACGCGTCGCCGGCGATCAAGAAGCTGTTCCCGCGCGCCGATATCTTCATGTCCATGGTGCAGAACGCCTACGCACCGGTCTGGCGCCACAAGCGTTTCGAGTTCGGCGAGGCACGCATCGAAGGCAACTGGGCGGCGCAGCGCGTGCACATCGTCGACGAGGACGGCGAAGCCTGGGAAGCCATGTACACGCTGGAGCAGGACGCCGACGGCAGCTTCAAGATCACCGGCTGCTCGCTCCTGAAGGCCGGGCAATCCGTCTAAAGGATAAGTCCCGCGACGACTGTTCGCGCCTGCGAACGATTTGATCGGCCGCGCTTCGCAGTCGCGAACACTAGTACCGCCGATCTGAAGTCCCTGACTCACTCGCGTCGAAATCGGGTTCAGGGACTTCAGATCGAAAGCGGTACTAGAATCATAGGTTTGCTAGTGCCCATGACTTTCCGAAGTTCGTGAACGGTCGTGCGGCAATGGAGCACGAACTTCGGAAAGTGGGCACTAGTGCTGTATTTGACAATTTGACAGCGTTGGATTCAGGCTCATATTCTCCCTCGCAATTACGCCGTCTTGCGCGCTGCAGCGTAGCCCGCGCCGGATCAAAACACGGCGCCAATTCAATGAACAAAAAATGAGGAAACTCCCGATGTCGAAATTCAACATTCTCATCCTTGGCGCTTCCTACGGTTCGCTGCTCGCGTCGAAAATCCTGTTTGGCGGGCATTCCGTGAAGCTCGTCTGCCTGCCTGACGAAGCAAACCTCATCAATTCCGAAGGCTTTCGCGTTCGCTTGCCGGTTCGCGGCCGCGCGGAGCCGGTCGAAATCGACTCTCGCCGGTTGCCCGGCAAGGTGTCGGCCGCAGGCGCGAACGAGGTCGATCCGCGCGACTACGATCTGATCGGGCTCGCCATGCAGGAGCCGCAATACGGCTCACCCGGCGTTCGCGGCTTGCTCGATGCGGTCGCAAAATCGCGCGTCCCGTGCATGTCCATCATGAACATGCCTCCGCTGGCCTATATGCGACGGATTCCGGGCCTCGATGCCGAGAAGCTCAAGGGAGCCTACACCGCGCCGGAAGTCTGGGATCACTTCGACCCCGGCCTGATCACGCTCTGCAGTCCCGACCCGCAAGCGATACGGCCGCCCGGCGAGAAGCTGAACGTGCTGCAGGTGACGCTGCCCACGAATTTCAAGGCGGCCCGCTTCGACGACGAGCGCGGCAATGCGATTCTGCGGCAGTTGGAGCAGGAGATCGACGCCATACGGTTCGAGGCGCCGGACGGCAAGATCGAGCTGCCGGTCAAGCTGCGATACTACGATTCGATTTTCGTGCCGCTCGCGAAGTGGGCGATGCTGATGGCGGGGAACTACCGGTGCATCACCGAAGACGGGATGCGCACGGCCAAGGAAGCCGTCCATTCGGATCTGGAAGCCTCGCGCTCGATCTACGATTTCGTGATCGAAGTGTGCATCAAGATCGGCGCGTCGAAGGACGAGCTGGTGCCGTTCGAAAAATACGCGGCTGCCGCCAACGACCTGTCCAGGCCGGCCTCCGCGGCGCGCGCGCTCAGCAACGGCGCTGTCAACATCGAGCGCGCCGATAAGCTGGTCCAGCTTGTCGCAGGCCAGAACGGCATGAGACATCCGACCCTCGACCTGATCGTGGCGCGTGTGGACCGGCGGCTCGAGGCGAACCGCAAGGCCAAACAGTCGGCGGCGTGACGTCTCAGTATTTCGGCGTGATCCGCAGATTGGTCACGGGCTTGGGAATCTCGCCGCCGCGAATCGTCGGCGGCGTGCGCCACCTCTCCCCGAGTTCGACAAGTTGCCTGGCCCGCTCCAGCATCTCGTCGACCCGCACCCTGGTATCCTGCGAATAGGGCGGCCGCTTGCCGGGGACGACCGGGTCGCGGTAGGGAGCCTCATCCTGCACATATTCGTCGAGGAATTTGCCGAACTGGCCGGGCACCTGCTCGTAGGCCAGCGCGACCTCGTCCAGCGTTTGCTCCATTCGCGCCATTGAAACCAGGAAGCGGCGCCAGCGGTGCTGGTCCATGTCGAACTTGTCGCGCAGCAGGATGCCCGCCTGCTTGCCGAAGCCGACCAGCTTGTCGATCGTCGCCTTGCTCATGTTCAGGTTCAGGCCGCCTTCGTCCGGCTTGAGCACGACGTGAACGATACGCTCGCGGTAACCGGGCAGCGTGCTTTGCAGATTGTCCTGCCAATCCTTGGCGGAATAGACCAGCCGCGCCAGGAAGTCGCCGAGGCCGCTGAAGGGCATGATCGGCAACTGGATTCCGCTCACGGCCAGAGACGGCAGCCAGACCTGATCGTAGTTGCGCTTCGGGTCGTACTCGTCGAGCGAGATCGCGAAGGTCGGACTGTTCGGGAACAGGTGGTCGAAGAACTGGATCGGGAAATTGTTGGTGACGCCGCCGTCGCTGAACAGGCAGCGCCTCAGCTTGTCCTTTTCCGCCTGCTCTCTCAGCGTGAAATCGCGGGTCCAGAGCGGGACGGCCGAAATCAGGCCGGGAAAACTCAGGCTCATGCGCGCTGCCACGATCAGCGGCAAATGCGCGCGCTCCGGAAAATAATAGAACTCGCCTTCTTCTCCGGAGGGCGGCTTGAACGCTTCGCAATTGGCGAGCAGAAATCTCATGACACGGGCGGGAAAGATCCTGTCCCATTCCGCCCGCTTGAAAAAGAAGCGCTCGGTGTCCAGCGGCAGCGAATAGGGCCGCTCGTCCATCAGGCTGGTCGTGATCATCGCTAACCGAATCGGCGGCGCGTTATCGCCCGGCGGCGTGTCCAGATCGCCGAATGTCAAGGGATCGTCGTCGTCCTTGCGGCCGGCCGCTTCCTGGATCAGCTGAGCGAGCCAGTCGGTGAAACCCTGCGGCCCGCCGCCGCGCTGATGGATGCCGGGACAGAGCCCGTAGTCGTTTCCGACCAGGTCGGTGTTGGCGGCCTTGAGCAGGCGGAGCAGCAACGCGAGGACGAGACCTGCGAGCGCGACCAGCACGCCGAAGGCGACCCAGCCGGAACCCGCGCCGACCATGAGGGCAACAATGACAATGACGGCGCCGGGAAACACGCCCAATAGCGCACTCAGCCAATAACCGCAGATCGCTGCGACGGCGATTGCGACGAACCGGCCTAGCCCGCTGCCGCCGCTCAACGCCGCAACGAAGATGTTGAACAGCGGCCTTAACAGTGGCGTCGGCTGAAAGAACGACAGCAGGCGCGACCCGATGTCCTGGGGCACTTTCGCCAATCGCTCGAACCCCGCATTCGGGATCGGCCGGCCATATTCGGCGGCGGCAGCCGCCGCGGCTGCCATGGCGCCGGCGGAGGTGCCGCCGATATTGGCGAACCGGTATTTCTGGGAAAGCTCGACCAGCGCCAGCGGGTAAACCACCCCGCTGGTGATGCCGCCCTTCATCACGATGTCGCAAGATTGTGCTGGCTTCTCGCTCGCCATGGCTCGCCTCCGCTGCCCGGATGTCGGGGCCTCAGAGTGGCGCGGCGGGAAGACAATCTCAAGTGGAAATGCGCGGCGCGTGTATTTTTAAGACGAGGTTGCCTACGCCATCGCGAGCCGGCCGCGGCCTCGCGCGCGCAACAACAGGCTCAGCACGATCGCCATGTTGACCACGTTCCAGGCGAACCCGTTGGCGAACGCTGCGGCATAGGAGCCGGTGACGTCGAAGATCACCCCGGAGATCCAGCCGCCGAACGACATGCCGAACACGGAAGCGAAAATCACGATGCCGACTCGCGTCGCGGCCTCGCGCGCCGGCATCGCCTCGCGCACGATGATGGCGTAGCTCGGCACGATGCCGCCCTGGAACAGGCCGAACATCGCGGAAATCAGATAGAGCGAGGTCAGGCTGTCGAAGAACAGATAGAACAGCAGCGCAAAGGCCTGCGCTGACGAACCGATCATCAGCGTGACGAGGCCGCCGAAGCGGTCGGCGATGAAGCCCGAACCGATCCGGCTGAGGATGCCGAACGCCATCATCATCGACAGCATCTCGGCGCCGCGCGCCACGCCATAGCCGAGGTCGCCGCAATAGGCGACAAGATGCACCTGCGGCATCGCCATCGCCACGCAGCAGGAGATGCTGGCGATGCAGAGCAGCACGGTGAGCGTGTTGGTGGAGAGATTGAGATCGACCCGCGGCGGCGGCGCGTTGGCGTGGTCGCGCGCCGCGGCGCCTCCCAGGATGGCGCGCAGCACCAGAAGCAGGATGGTCATCGCAACGCCGCAGAAGATTCCGATGCCGATATGGGTGGCGCGCCAGCCGTAAGTCTGCGTGCCCCAGTTGATGACCGGCGGCCACAGCGTACCCGCGACATAGTTTCCGCTGGCGACGATGGTGACCGCGAGCCCGCGATAGCGCTCGAACCAGTGCGACACTTCCGCCATCAGCGGCGCGAAGGTGGCGGAGGTGCCGAGCCCGATCAGGAACGACACGGCGATGAACTGCCACAGCGCGGTGGTCAGGCCGGCGAGCACATAGGCGGCGGCGAGAAAGGCGATGCTGATCGCGAGCGCGGTGACAATGCCGAGACGGTCGGTGATCTTGCCGGTAACGACGCCGCCAAGACCGAAGCCCATGAAGATCATGGTGGTCGCGAACGAAATCGCGCCGCGGGTGGTCGCAAATTCGGCCTGTACCGTCGGCAGCACCACCACCACCGACCACATGCCGACCGCACCGACAGAGGCGATCAGCAAGGCAACGACAAGCCGCACCCAAGCCTGACCGGAGTCGGGGACGAAGGCGTGGGAATCGGGAGATTTGGAGGGGGCGTGCACGGCGCGCAACTTCCTCGCCGGGACCGGCGCGGTCAACCCACATTGCCGCGAGATTAGGCATGCGCGGGCCGAACGGCAGCAGGCGTCAGCAGTGCGCCGGGCCGCGAAGCGTCAATGCACGAGATCGCAGGCCGCGACGCGATTGATGTCCGCCAGCCGGCGATCGGCATCCGCCTTCGGATCGAGGCTCGCGACGAGATCGAGCAGGCGGCCGTAAGCGTGGTCTGCGACCGCAACCGGCAGCGGCTTTTCGTCGAAGGCCTCGACATAGCTTGTCGGCGAGACGGTTCAACAGCGCATACAAGCCCCGTTGCGCCGGTTCTCGCGCGCTCAACAGCTCGAGTTTTTCCCGGAAGTTGCGGAAGGTTCGCAGGCCGTGATGCTGCTGCGAAAGCCACGAATGCAGGTCGTTCATATCAGCCTCTTCGAGTGGTTGAAGAAGCTACCGACTTATAAAGTTCCCCGGCCGGTTTCACCATGCGGGTGAATGCATCCCGGCATTGCGCAGGCGAAGGCCGGAGGCTCCTCGCGCGCTTCGGTTGGGTGCGTGACAATGCCGCCCCCCACCCCAAGACTAGTTGTGTCGCACTGGGCAAATTGCCACACTCGCACCTAGTGCCCACTTTCCGAAGTCCGCGCTGCATCGCCGCAATACCTATTCGCGGACTTCGGAAAGTTATGGGCACTAGCAAATCTATGATTTTCAGTGCCGCTTTTCGATCTGAAGTCCCTGAATCCGATTTTGCAGCGAGTGAGTCAGGGACTTCAGATCGGCGGCACCAGACTGAGCCGGCCGAGGCAAATCATAACGAACCGGGCCGACTTCGCCGAAAGGACGGGAATGCCACCGCGCGCCTGAACGCAGGCTGGAGGAGCGGAACGATGGCCGTCACGACCACGATCGACAGCCCGGGTGTGGCCAGGAGCGCCATGCCTCGTGCACGGCGGCGCGGCACGTTTGGCGCCGACAAGCTCTGGGCGCTGGCCTTTGTCACGCCCTATGTCGCGGTGTTCGTGGCCTTCGTCATCTACCCGATCGGCTATGGGCTGTGGCTGGGCAGCGATCCCGCCAGCTATCGCGCACTGTTCGGCGATCCCGTCTATCCGCGCACGGTGGTGAACACCCTGCTCTATCTGCTGTTCGGCGTGAATCTGAAATTGCTGCTGGCGCTGCTGCTGTCGGGCTTTTTCATGCGCAAGGGCTGGTGGACGAAGGTCCTGCTGCTGCTCTTCATGCTGCCCTGGGCGATGCCGGCGCTGTCCAGCTATCTCTCCATCAACTGGATGCTGAACGGACAATGGGGACTGATCAATAATTTCATCTGGACGGTGGCGCAGGTGGATGGGCCGCCCTGGCTCGACAGTCGGAGCTTCGCGCTGGGTTCGGTCATTTATGGCCATATCTGGAAATGGCTGCCGTTCTGGACCCTGATCTTTCTCGCCGGACGCATGGCCGTTCCGGTCGAGCTGTACGAGGCCGCCGATGTCGATGGCGCCAGCCTGATCCAGAAATTCACGCATGTGACCCTGCCGCTGATGGCGGGGATGTATCTGGTCTGCACCATGCTTTCGACCATCTGGGCGCTGGGCGATTTCAACGCGGTGCGCTTCATCTCCGGCGGCGGGCCGGCGCTGTCGACGCATGTGCTCGCGACGCTGGGCATCCGCAACGCGTTCGAATTGGGCGATCCCAAGCTGGGGATGGCGACGGTGCTCACCGCGCTGCCCCTGCTGATCCCACTGGCGATCCTGCTGATGCGTCAGTTGCGCCGCAGCGAGGTGACGATATGAGCGCACGACGCCGCACCCGCGCCATCGATCGCATTGGCGTGACATTGCTGTCGGCGGTGCTGCTGGTTTGGACGTTGCTGCCGATCTACAACATCATCCGCGTCTCCATGCAGGAAAAGGAGGAAGTGCTCTCGACCTCCGTCTACCCGATCGCGCCCTCCTGGCATGCGTTCAGCGTCGTGTTCCACCAGACCTACTGGCTGCTGGAGACATTCTGGAACCAGATGAGCAACAGTTTCTTCATCGGCGTCGCGGTTGCGCTGGTGGTCCTGACCGTCGGGTCCCTGACCAGTTTCACCATCAGCCGGATGCGCATTCGCAGCGGCTGGATGCTGACCAATGCGGCGCTGCTCACCTATGTGATCCCGTTGTCGTTCCTGGCCATCCCGTTCTACGGCATCATGGGCAAATATGGCCTGATCAACAATCCGCTCGCGGTGATCGCGGTCGAAGTGACCTTCGCCACGCCCTATGCGATTTTCATTTTCCAGCAATACGGCGCCTCGATCCCGCTCGAACTGGACGAGGCGGCGCGCATCGATGGCGCCTCGCCGCCGCAGATTTTCTTCCGCATCTATCTGCCGCTGATGGCCCCCGCACTGGTCGCGATCGGCACCTATGCGCTGCTGCTGTCATGGAACGAATATCTCTATGCGTTCCTGCTGCTGTCGGGCGGCAAGGTCGTCACCGTGCCGGTGACCCTCGGCAAATTCCTGGTCGGGGACGAGGCGCCCTGGAATTACCTGATGGCGGCGGCCATCTTCTACGCCATTCCGCCCTTGCTCATCTACTACGGTTTCCGCCGCAAGATGAGCGGCGGGCTGACCATGGGCGGAGTAAAGGGTTGAACGCAGCCTGAAACAAATCACTTTCGTCATGGCCGGGCTTGGGCCGGGCATGACGAGCTTTGAAGAAAGTACCCGGTATCGTTGGCTACATTTCGAGTCGAAAAAGCGTGGGGGAGAAAACCAGATGAAACTCATTTCACGGCGGCAGGCATTGGGCGGCATGGGCGCCGCGGTCGCGGCAGGCGCCAGCCTGACGCCGCGTCGTGCGAACGCAGCAGGCGAACTCACGGTCTGGTGGACGCAGGGTTTCTACAAGGCCGAAAACGATGCCGTGATCACCTGGATGGCGGATTGGGAAAAGCGCAACAACACCAAGGTCAATCTGACCATCATGAACGCACCGGATGTGATCACCAAGCTGATCGCCGCCATGCAGGTGGGCGACGTGCCTGACGTCGTGCACACCGTCACCGGCGACCGCTTGCTGGTGCCGCGCGCGGCATGGAACGATCAGCTGGAGGATGTCTCCGACGTCGTGGAATCCCAGAAGACCGAATTTACGGAAACCGCGTTGGCCAGTGCGCGCGTCTATAACGCCAAGCAAAAGAAAAACTCGTATTACAGCGTGCCGACCAAGGCCTCCTCGCTGCTGATGGAGATCTGGCTCCCATTGATCGAGGAAGCCGGCTTCGCTGCGACCGATATACCGGGCACGCAGGACAAGTTCTTCGATTTTTTCCAGACCGTGCAGGACAAGCTGCGCGCCAAGGGGAAGCGTATTTTCGGCCTCGGCTATTCGATGGCGGCAAAGGAGGTGGACGCCGGCAATCTGTTCCACCAGTTCCTGGTAGCCTATGGCGGCGTGGGTATCGTCACGCCGGATGGCAAGCTGAATATCGACGATCCCGCCGTGCGCAAGGCGGCGACCACGTCTCTGGAGCGGCTGACCACGCCTTTCAAGAAAGGCTATGTGCCGCCGGGCGCGATCAACTGGGGCGATGTCGACAACAACAACGCCTTCTTCGCCCGGCAGATCGTGATGACGCCCAACGCCACCATCTCCATTGCCGCCGCGCAGATGGACAAGCCCGACCTTTACTACAAGGAGATTCTGACCCGCGGCGTCCCCTTGGGCAATGACGGCAAGCAGGTCGCGAGCATACTGGCGATTTCGCCCACCATCATCCCGAAGGGGTCGAAGAATGTGGACGCCGCCAAGGCGCTGCTGCGTGAGTTCATCCAGCCGGCGAACATGAACGCGTACCTCAAGGAAACCCGCGCGCGCTATTTGCCGGTGATGGCCTCCATCGTGAAGAACGATCCGTACTGGACCGACCCGAAGGACCCGCATCGCCCGGTCGCGGTGGACATGGGACTGATCAAGCCGACTGTGCCGTGGTGGAATTCCTACAACCCGGCCTATGCGGCCGTGCTGTCCGAGCAGATCTGGCCGCAGGCGGAAGCCAATATCACGCAAAACAACATGACCCCGGAACAGGCCACCGAGGAAGCCGCCAAACGGATCAAGCAGCTGTTCGAGCAATATCAGAAATAACGACCCGGCGGCGCGCTTGAAGGCACGAGGCGAGACGCCCTGAACCTCTCCCCGTTCTTTACGGGGAGAGGTCGAAACCGACGCGCGGCGGCGGTTTCGGGCGAGGGGCAAGGCACGCCGGCTTCAAATTTGCAAACCTATCAGAACTCGCGGACGGCAAATCTTCAATTCGGGACCGGTCGTGTCCTGTCTATCAGTGTGCAGGGCCCCTCACCCATAGCCGATGCTTCGCATCGGCGTCATTTATTAAGGGAGGACGGCGGCCGTAGGCCGCCTACGCCTCTCCCCGCAAAGAGCGGGGAGAGGGAGCGCTGACACCGTGCTCACAAGGGCTTCCCGGAACGACGCCTATATCGGCGTCGCATTAACCCTTTCCTAACCATACACCGGGCAAAAATTGCCGGGTTGGAGTCGAGTGTCGTCGATCGCGTAAAACGGGGGAGACCTCCGTGGACGCCAGTGCGGTGCCTCACTTTCGAACCGGTGGCCCAACAGCCGCCGCGCAGACGCTTGGGGCGCGCGAACGGCATGCGCGCGGGGGCACAGCTACCATGGTCGACGTCACGGCGGGTGCGGGCGCAGCGAGCGGAAGCCTCACGCTCTCTGACATCGGCAACATCCTGAAGCGCGGCGACATCGCGCTCGCGCTCGGTATCCTCACCATCCTCGTCGTCCTGATCCTGCCCCTGCCCGCGGTGGTACTGGACCTGTTCCTCGCGATCTCGATCACGCTCTCGATCCTGATCCTGATGACGTCGCTGTTCATCCAGGCGCCGCTGGAGTTCTCCTCGTTTCCGACCATCCTGTTGATCTCGACGATGCTGCGGCTGTCGCTCAACCTCGCCTCGACGCGGTTGATCCTCGCCCACGGCCATGAGGGCACTGATGCCGCCGGCCACGTCATCGAGGCCTTCGGCAGCTTCGTGATGAGCGGCAATTTCGTGATCGGCATCATCGTGTTCGCGATCCTGGTGCTCGTCAACTTCGTGGTCATCACCAAGGGTTCCGGCCGCATCGCCGAAGTCGCGGCGCGCTTCCACCTCGACGCCATGCCCGGCAAGCAGATGGCGATCGACGCCGATCTCAATGCCGGCCTGATCGACGAGAAGGCGGCGCGCGAGCGCCGCAAGGCGCTGGAGGACGAAAGCGGGTTCTTCGGCGCGATGGACGGCGCTTCGAAATTCGTCCGCGGCGACGCGATCGCGGGCCTGCTCGTCGTCTTCATCAACATCATCGGCGGCATCATCATCGGCGTTGCGCAGCAAAGCCTGTCGTTCGGCGAGGCGGCGCGCACCTATACGGTGCTGACCGTCGGCGACGGCCTCGTCACGCAGGTGCCGGCGCTGATCGTCTCGACCGCGGCGGGCCTCTTGGTGTCGAAGGCCGGCGTCTCCGGCGCCGCGGACAAGGCGCTGTTCAGGCAATTCTCCGGCTATCCGCAGGCACTCGGCATGGCGTCCGCCGTGATGTTCGTGCTGGCGCTGTTGCCGGGCATTCCGATGCTGCCGTTCCTCGCGTTGTCGGGCGGCGCGGGCGGGCTCGCCTGGCAGGCGCACAAGCAGAAGCGGGATAGGGCGGTCGCCGACGCGCGAGCCACGGCTGGGCCCGCCTCCGCGCCGGGCGCGCCCGCGGCCGAAGAGCCGATCGCCTCCGCGCTGAAGATCGACGATCTCAAGATCGAGCTCGGCTACGCGCTGTTGCCGCTGGTCAACGGTCCCGACGGCCAGGACCGCCTCACCGACCAGATCAAGGCGCTGCGCCGACAGCTCGCGATCGAGATGGGTTTCGTGATGCCGGCGGTGCGCATCCTCGACAACGTCCAGCTCGAGGCCAACACCTATGTCATCAAGATCAAGGAGGTCGATGCCGGCACCGGCAAGATCTGGCCAAACCAGTTCATGGTGATGGACCCCGCCGGCAACCAGGTCGGCGTGCCCGGCATCCACACCACGGAGCCGACCTTCGGCCTGCCCGCCACCTGGGTCGATGCCTCGCTGAAGGAAGAGGCTTCGCTGAAGGGCTACACCGTGGTCGATGCCGCCACCGTGCTGTCGACCCACCTCACCGAGCTCTTGAAGAACAACATGAGCGACCTGCTCTCCTATGGCGAGGTGCAGAAGCTGCTCAAGGAGCTGCCGAAGGAACAGAGCGAACTGGTCAAGGACATCGTGCCGAGCCAGGTCACGATCTCGAGCATCCAGCGCGTGCTGCAGCTGCTGCTCGCCGAGCGCATCTCCATTCGCGATCTCTCGACCATCCTCGAAGGCATCGCCGATGCGCTCGCCTTCTCACGCAATCCGGCGACCATGGTCGAGCATGTTCGCGCCCGGCTGGCGCGGCAAATTTGCGCCCAGAACACCTCGCATAGCGGCTACCTGCCGCTGATCGCGCTGTCGGCGAAATGGGAGCAGGCATTCGCGGAGTCGCTGGTCGGCAGCGGCGAGGAACGCAGCCTCGCGATGCAGCCGTCAAAGTTGTCGGAGTTCATGGCGGCGGTGCGCGACGCCTTCGAGCGCGCCGCGCGCGAGGGCGAGGCGCCGGTGCTGGTGACCTCGGCCGGCATCCGCCCCTTCGTGCGCTCGCTCGTGGAACGATTCCGGTCGCAAACGACTGTCTTGTCGCAGGCGGAAATCCATCCCCGCGCCCGGCTGAAGACCGTCGGCAGCGTGTAGGCGCGCATGATCCGGAAAAGTGGGCACCGGTTTTCCGAAAAGATCATGCGCTAAATCAAAGTGCAGCCGGTTCCGCCTGTGCTTTTCCGCCACAGGCAACCGATTTCTTAATTTCCCTTGATCCGGGCGGCTTGCTGCGCCGCGGCGAGCCGGTGCGGCGTAACCGCCTGTGCTACCGACAGTATTCGGCGTATCCGCGCGCCCCAATCGCGGCCGTTCAAGTCTTTTCACCGAGTTGTGATCGGCACTTCGCAACCAAAACGCCAATCCCTACGTTTGCTAGGCGTGACGTTGAAGTTGAACCCGTCGTGAGACGGCAGCGACACATACGAGCAGAGATCAGAAGGCGGCAGGATATCTCCATGAACCACTCGATCTACAGCGCAGATCGCACGACGCATCTGAAGATCGTGGTCGTGGCGCTCGTTGCAGGCATCGCGGTCGCCGGCCTCGGCATCTCGGCTCGGGCAACGTCGGACGACGGCTATGCGCAGACCGCGCATGTGATCAAGGCCGGCAAGCCGGTCACCGTCACCAGCAGCGACGCCGCGCTGGTGCGCTAACAGAGGAATTTAAGGAATTCACGCGGCTCTTTACCAGCCCCCCAAAGTCGCCACGTGGATAGTAGAAGACCCCAACTACCCCAAGTTGACTACGGAAAACGCCCGCTCCCCACGGGCGTTTTCTTTTTGTGGAGTATTTGATCGGACGGAAGAACGTAGAACGTAGGGCGGATTAGTTAGCCGAAGGCGTAATCCGCCGTTGCATCACCAAAGGCATTTATCCCATGAAGCAAACCACCACCAAGAAGAAGGGCTACACCGCAAAAGATATGCGCGTGG
Source organism: uncultured Alphaproteobacteria bacterium (assembly GCA_963821965.1). Lineage (GTDB taxonomy): Bacteria > Pseudomonadota > Alphaproteobacteria > Rhizobiales > Xanthobacteraceae > Bradyrhizobium. The sequence continues at coordinate 210,269 of CAWGFY010000005.1, read as the reverse complement.
TGAGCGACAATCCGGAATGGACCGAGGTCGACTTTGCGAGAGCCAAACCGTTCAGGAAAGTTTTTCGCGGCCTGCGCAAGAGCCGCGGCCCGAAGGCTCCGACCAAGAAACAATAGAAGAATGGCGGATTACGCCGGAGCCTGTCATCGGGCCGCGCTACGCGCGGACCCGTCGGGCTAATCCGCCATACGAAGTCTTCGCTGTCGCCAACGTTCGGCTACTTCGCCGGCACGGTCTCGATCAGCTTGCCGGCGAACACCGGCGTCGAGTGCGGCGCGCCGTCGGGCGAGCCGCCGGCCTGCTCCACGGTCACGGCGTAGACGCCGCCATTGATCACGTCGGAATCGAAGCCGGTCAGCACCGTGCGCGCGGTGAAGTCGCCGCCGCCGATCACGCCGAGCGAACGCGGCCGCCCCCCCAGCTTGTCGGAGATCAGCCAAAGCTCGTAGCTCTTGCCGGCCTCGACCGGCGGCGCGCCGACCTTGCGCACGGTGAAATTCCTGGTCGCGCCGTCCACCGTGAGGATGAAGGCGGGTCCTCCGGCCGAGCCCTGCAGCAGCGCGACATACTGCGCGGAAGGTGCGGCGGGCGGCGCCGGTGTCTTGACCTCGACCACCTGCGTGCGCGGTTTCGGGCGCAGGCCCGCCGGCAGCATGTCCGGCGAGAACAGCTGCACGCCGATCATCGCAACCAGCACGGCGGCGAGCGCTGTCATGACCGAAGCGACGCCGCGCCAGCGCTTCGCCTGCGACGACAGGCGGATGACGTTGGAATTGTCGGCGACGGGCGCAATCGGCCCGGTCGGGGCGATTGGATCGAATGTCGGCGCCGGCGCGACCGGCTCGAAGGACGTTTGCGGCGCCTGCGTCGGCGGCGGAGGAGGCGCGTCCGGCAATACCAGCGGCGCCTGTTGCGAGGAATGTCCGACCGCAGCGCGCACGCGCTCCCACAGTTCAGCGCGCGGTTCGACCGATCCGACCATCTGGTTCAGCACGCCGAGACGGAATTCCCATGACTGCACCATCGCGGTGAACTCCGGATCCACCGCCATCATGGTCTCGACCTGCGCGCGCTCGTCGGCGTCGAGCGTGCCGAGCGCATATTCCGCCGCGATCGCGATATGGTCTTCGCTGTATTCCATCTATCTCAACGTCCGGTCCTCACAGGCCAATCCTTCTAAAGCCCAAGCCTTCTAAAGCCCAAGGCACTCCCTGATATCCATCATGCTCCGCCGCAGCCACGTCTTCACCGTATTCACCGGCGCTTCGAACTTCGCCGCCAGCTGCTCCCGGCTCCAGCCGTTGTAGTAGGCGAGCAGCACCAGCTTCTGGCGGTCCGGCTCGAGCCGTCCGACGCATTCCAGCAAGCGCTTCAGTTCTTCCGTCATTTCCCGGCGAGCCAACGGATCGGGACTGTCGGACGCGACTTCCATCGCCGCCGGCTCTTCCTCGATCGAGCTTTCGGTGCGCTTGCGAACGAGATCGATGGCGCGGTTGCGCGCGATCGACGCCATCCAGGTGATCGGCGACGACAGGCCGGGATTGAACTGTCCGGCGCTGTTCCAGATCTTGACGTAGGTCTCCTGAATAACCTCCTCGGCGAGATCCTGTCTGCGCAAGATACGCAGCACGACGCCGTAGAGTTTCGCGCGCGTGGCAGCATAGAGGCGCTCGAAAGCGGCCTCGTCACCTTTCGCAACCGCGGCAATCAGCCAGACCAACTCAGCCGGCGTCAGCATTCACATCCCCAAAAATCGCGATCCCCCATCGCTTTCTTGATCGAGCATGATCTTTCGCGGATCGCGCTCCAACCGGGAGTAGTCCCCTTTCGTAGCATATTTTGCGGCCGGGCAGTCCAGCCCTGCACCGTCAAAAGTCGCATTCGAGGGTGACAGGCGGGAGCCGCCCGCAACGAACAAAACCCGGACCCTTTCGGGTCCGGGCTCTGACGGTGCTGAGATGGCTTTTAGAGATCAGGCGACGCCGAGACGGGCGCGCATCAGGCCGATACTGTCGAGGTCGGCCTGCTCGCGGGCGCTCTCTTCGGCGCGCTCGCGGGCCTGGTCGCGCTCGTCGAGCAACTCGACCTTCTTGAGCTCCTCATAGGCTTCGGCCAGCAGGCTCTTGGCGTCTTCGAGCTGGATGCGCAGCTCGTCGGCCGAGCGCGTCAGATTTTCGCGGCGCTGGATCGCAGCCTTGGCATAGGTTGGATAAGCGAAATGCGAGGGATCGTTGATCCCGGCGCGCTCCTGCTCGGCGAGGATCTCGCGCTCGAGGTCGACCGACATGCGCTGGAAGTCGGCGATCATGCCCTCGATCTGGGCGACCCTTCGGCGCTTCTCATCGACCTGAAACTTCTTCAGGCGGATTAGCGTTTCGCGTGACTTCATCGACTCATACTCCCCAGAAGTCCCTGCAGACGCGGGACAAGGCCGGCTCCCCGCGGGGCCCCGCCGGCGGCACTAAATCGTCCGGGGATCATGGCCTGACAAAGTTAGCGTTCCGTTTCCAAACCCTTGAGGATTCGTGCAAGTCGCTCGTAACCCTCGCCCAAATGGGTGACCTCGTCCTTGTCCTGGCGCAGGAATGCTTCCAGCGGCTCATGCAGCTTGATGGCGGCGTCGACCTCCTCGCTGGAACCCGGCCGGTAGGCGCCGAGCCGGATCAACTCCTCCATGTCGGCATAGGTCGCCATCACCCGCTTGGCCTCGGTGATCGCAGGCAGATAGGCCGGATCGGCCGATTTCGGCATGGTGCGGGAGACCGACTTGAGGACGTTGATCGCGGGATAGCGGCCGCGCTCGGCGATGGCGCGCTCCATCACGACATGGCCGTCGAGGATGCCGCGCACGGCGTCGGCAATCGGCTCGTTGTGGTCGTCGCCATCGACCAGAACCGTGAAAATGCCGGTGATGGTGCCATCATTGGTGCCGGGGCCGGCGCGCTCCAGAAGCTTCGGCAGTTCGGTGAACACGGTCGGGGTGTAGCCCTTGGCGGTCGGCGGCTCGCCCGCGGACAGGCCGATCTCGCGCTGGGACATGGCAAAGCGCGTCACCGAGTCCATCAGGCACAGCACGTCCTTGCCTTCGTCGCGGAAGTATTCGGCGATGGCGAGCGTCAGATACGCGGCCTGCCGCCGCATCAGCGCCGGCTCGTCGGAGGTGGCGACCACCACGACCGAACGCGCGAGACCTTCCTCGCCGAGATCGTCCTGCAGGAATTCCTGCACCTCGCGGCCGCGCTCGCCGACGAGGCCAATCACCGAGATCGCGGCATCGACATTGCGCGCCAGCATCGACAGCAGCACCGACTTGCCGACGCCGGAGCCTGAGAAGATGCCGAGCCGCTGGCCGCGGCAGCAGGTGAGAAAGGTGTTGAGCGCGCGCACGCCGAGATCGAGCGGATCGCCGACACGCTTGCGCGCATGCGCCGGCGGCGGCGTGTTGCGGAACGGCATGGGCGAGGCGCCCTGCGGCAGCGGGCCCTTGCCGTCGATCGGTTCCCCCATCGCGTTCAGCACGCGTCCGAGCCAGGCTTCGGACGGGCGCACCTGGTTCGCTGCATTGGCGATCACGGCGCGGCAGCCGCGCCGCACGCCTTCGAGGCCGGCGAACGGCATCACCACCGCATTGCTGCCGGAGAAGCCGATCACCTCGCAGGGGATCGGGCGCACACCGCCGGTCTCGATCACGATGCGTGCGCCGACCGACATCGCATGGATGGGACCTGCGACCTCGACCATCAGGCCGCGCACGCCGACGACGCGGCCATAGATGTTGACCCCGTCGATATCGCCTATCTGCTCGGCCAAGGCCTTCATGTTGAGCCCTTCATTGCAGAAACCTTAAGTTTTGGCTCATTTCCGCCGCCCGCTTAACTTCGTGTTTACCCGCATCGTTAATGATTGCGTCACTGTCTTTGATGGCTGGGCGCCTCGCCGTTCACGGTGAACCGCGAGTCGCGAGAGTTGGTTAGGCCCGCCTCTTCATGTGGAACTTGAGCGGCTACGGGTAGGAAAAGCTGGTCTGACGCAATATCTTAGGGCGATTCGACAAAAATTGCACCGAGACATCTTGCGGATCAGAATCAGATTTTGTTAACCATGTCTCGTCAGGATCCGAATCAGTTGTTCAAAGGCGTTTGTTGTGTGCCGCAGGTGCGGCCGACCTGACGCCCGGAACGGCGACGATGGGGAACTGGCATGCGCGTTTTGCTGATTGAAGATGACAGCGCCGTCGCGCAGTCGATCGAATTGATGCTCAAATCCGAGAGCTTCAACGTCTACACGACCGATCTGGGCGAAGAAGGCGTCGACCTCGGCAAGCTCTACGATTACGACATTATCCTTCTCGACCTCAACCTGCCCGACATGTCCGGCTACGACGTGCTGAAGCAGCTCAGGGTCTCCAAGATCAAGACACCGATCCTGATCCTCTCCGGCCTCGCCGGCATCGAGGACAAGGTCAAGGGTCTCGGCGTCGGCGCCGACGACTACATGACCAAACCTTTCCACAAGGACGAACTCGTCGCCCGCATCCACGCGATCGTGCGCCGCTCCAAGGGCCACGCCCAGTCGGTGATCCAGACCGGCGATCTCGTGGTCAATCTCGACACCAAGACGGTCGAGGTCGGCGGTCAGCGCGTGCACCTGACCGGCAAGGAATATCAGATGCTGGAGCTGCTCTCGCTCCGCAAGGGCACCACGCTCACCAAGGAAATGTTCCTCAACCATCTCTATGGCGGCATGGACGAGCCCGAGCTGAAGATCATCGACGTCTTCATCTGCAAGCTGCGCAAGAAGCTCGCCAACGCCTCCGAAGGCCGCAACTTCATCGAGACCGTCTGGGGCCGCGGCTACGTGCTGCGCGAGCCGCACGAGGTGGAAGAGCGCATTCCCGCCTGATCCGAGTTTACCCGCGAGCCGTACGCTCGCTCCTCCCAGACTGGACCCCGCCGCAAATGGCGGGGTTTTTGTTTTTTGAGGGGTCACGCAACCGGCGTCGTTGCGAGTGCGGCGATGATCTCCGCGCCCTTCGGCACACCCAATCCGGTGCAGGCGTTCCAGTCCGGACCCGCATCGTAGCCCTTGCCGCCGACACGATTGTTGCCCTGGTCGATGACGCGGAAGGCCGCCGAATTGGCATAGAGTGCGGAATTGACGAAGCCGAGCGGCGTGTCGCGCGCGGCGTTTGCCATCCCAATCAACGCCGCCCAGAGCGGAGTTGCGGCGCTGGTGCCGTCTTTTACGAGCTCCTTGCCGTTGATGACGATGCGATAGCCGGGTGTCGATGCCGCCGCTCCGGCGACATCGGGGACACCGCGCCGCAGCTTGCCGTCGTTGAGCGATTTCGGCAGCGCCAGCTTTTCCTGGTATGCCGGGACCGGAAACACGTCGCTGATCCCGCCGCCCGTGCCGCTGAAACCCTCGTTCCACACGGCTTCCGACGCGATCGAGGCATTGCCGCCGAGGACCGGACCGGTGCCGCCGCAGCAAAGCGCATAGGGGCTCGATGCCGGAAACCAGACGTGAACCTTGCCGTCGGTGAGTCCACCGGTTGCCAGTTCATCGCCGGCCGCGAACACGACGCTGACGCGCAAGCGCATGGCGTCGGCGAGCGCGGCCTGCATTGCCTCATAGCCGGTCTCGTTCCAGAATTTCTCCGCACTGCCCCAGCTCACGGAAATCACTTGCGGCCTGTTGACGTCGTCGAGCACGGCCTGATGAAGGGCGGCGACAAGGCTGTCTCGCGAATTGCCGGCGAAATAGACGACGATCTTCGCCTTCGGCAGCAGACCGGCCAGTACCTGAAGATCGAGCGCGATCTCCTGTTCCGCCAACGTCGTGCCGTCGCCAAAATTGTTGCCGTTGTCACCTACCGGCACGTCGACGACGCGAGGGGCCTGCCGTTTCATTCCGATGAGCGCCGCATCGAGATCGGTGCGGAGATAACCGCCGCCAAGCGCGATCACGCCGACGCACACCGACGAAACGTCGCGATCGAGCGGAATGCCGTAGAGCGAGGCGATCTCGGTCGGCCACAGTCCCGAGCCTGCGCCTGCGCCGGCGCCGGCCTGAGCCTGAAGCCGGTGCGGCACCAACGGCCGCTCGTCGAAACCGAGAATGGCGCGTATCCAGGGCGCGATCGCGGCGGGAACGAGCAATTGCCCGATGCGGGCGCGAAACTTCCGCTGTCCATCGTCGTAGACGCGCAACGTCGCGCCGAAGATTTCGGTCATCTGGCGCGCCGTGCCCTGGATTTCCACGATCCGCTGGACAAGATCGATTCGGCCCACCGTCAGGCCGCAGGCGGCTGCGACCTTGTGTATCCGGGCCGCAGCGCGGGCGTGCGTGCGCCGCCGCTGTGCCGCCAAAGCCTTCCTCGTCACCGGCTTGGAGAGCCGGGCGAGATCCCCCGCACTGCCCGGCGTGAACTTGTCGGCTGTCCGCCGCTTGACGAGGACGGTCACCGCAATTCTTTCATCCGGATCGACATCGCCGACCAGCGTCGCGCCTTCCGGCGCGACGCGGTCGCTTCCCTTGAGCGGAACTCTTCGTGCGCTCATGACTTTTGAGCGGACCGTCTCATTTTCCACCACAACCAGTGGTCCCGACCGGATTCGTCGTGTCGTCGTAGGCGCAAGCTGCGACCGACCATACAAAATCCGCCGAAGTCGCCGTTCGGGTCAGGCCAGACCTGCCCTCGAAGATCGGCGGTTGGCTCGTGAATTTCCAGTACCATTCCGGCAGCAGCGGTCCGAGCGGGCCTATGGGCCCATTCTGGCTGAACGACAAAAACCCACCGCCTACCGTGGGGTCCAGGCCGTCCTTGTTGAACATGGCACGACCGTGACAAGTCATGCAGGACGACGTCGCAACAAAGCCGTCCTCGGTCACTGAGTTTCCGAGCCGGACATCGAGGCCGACATTATCAGTGAAATCAACCTGTGACCCCTTCAGACAGTAGTTCTTGTAGACCGGGTCGATATCGGCACTCGACAGCATCGAAGTCAGCGCGGGTGTCTTGACGCAATCGGGATAGCCCTGACCGGCGTTCTGGTTCGACCGCACCGACGAATTCTGCGCGCCGAAATTGTCCTTGCACCCGACGATGTCGCAGCGTGCTGGATTGAACCTGTGCTCGAAGGTCGCCCAGGTCCAGTTGGGCACGAGCTTGCTGATCACGTGCATCGACACCAGCGCGTATTGGACGCCGTTGGCGCTGTTGACGTGATAGAGCTGCGGCACCTGCGCGATCGTTACCTGATTGTTGGTGAAGTTCGGAATACCGGTGACTGGGACCCAGTTTGCTTTTACTTCGATGGAGTCGACCGGGAAGCTCAGGCTCTTGCCAAAGGCGGCCTTCAGCCCGGAAACCTTGTAAAGATTGTTCTGAACGATGAAGTCGAACGTCGCCTTGTTGTGGCGCGTCTCCTCCATGACGCCCTGGGCAACGCCGGGTGGCAACGCCGGAAGCAGTCCGCCGGCGGCCTGGACCCCTTCGCGGGCGATTTGCGGCAGGATCGGCCGGCGCAACACCGGCTGCGTCGGAGCCGTCGGAAATTGCGGATTCGGCTTGAACAGGTCGGTGTCGCTGGCCCAGGTCTCGAAGGTCGAGTTGCTGCCGCCGGCGCGCGTGTTGGCCTGTATGAAGAGCTGCCAGGCCACCTGATCCGGCGCGGTCATCGCGGGGTTCGGCACCGACTGCGCCATGGCAGGGACGGCAGGAGCAACAAGCAACGCGGCAACCGCCGCTCTTAAGCCCAATCGCATCATGGCAAATCTCCTCTCACGCGCTCACGGTTGAAATCCGTCCGTCATCCAGTTCGAGAAAACGTCCAGCTGATCCTGAGGCCACTTCTGGTCGGGCGGCATGAAGCCGGACGAAAGCGCCGCGTAGACGCGGCGTGCGTTACCGTAATCGTCGAAACCATGATTGCCGGCAGGATTGCACATCCATTGCGGGTCGCCGAGCCGAACGCCCTTTGACGCCATGCATGTGATGTCGCCAGGTCGAAACATCGGCAGAATGTCGTCGGCAAAGCTGGTCGTCATGCTCACCGCCTTCGTCGTAATCTTACCATAGGTTGCATGACGTATAAGCGACGCTTCCGGATTTGCGTGTGAAGCAGCTCACAAGCGAGTCGCAGCTTCGGTGTCTAGTGCCGCCACGCCATTCAACGCCCGATTGCATCCGTGCGTCGACTGACGCATCGTGCGATTCTCGCCGCGAACGAGTTGACTGCCTGCCATGATCCTGCAATCGTTCGCACGCGCGTTCGGCTTCGGCGGTGGATAGATGAACGAGCAAGTTGCCGTGAGATGACAGCGTTTCGCTTGCATGGCGGGCGCGCGTTGGGCAAGGATCGCGCATCCTTGGGAGGGGACTCATGAAACGCTCACGCCGCGTCGTGCTGACGATGATGGGAACCGCGGCGGTCGGCGCCGTCTCGATGGGCTTTGGCCCGCGCCGCGAATGCGGTCCGGGTGAGAGCATGGTGCCGGGCGTCGACGGCCGGCTCTATTGCCGGGGCGCGACCTGGTACGGCGGCTTCGGCGGTACGCTGCATCACGTCCACGGACGCAGCCATGGCGGTGGCGGCGCCATGCACGCTGGCGGCGGCGGATAGCTTGCACTTATGCAGCGCATCGTCTGCCCCGAGCGCGACGACTGGCGCCAGATCGCGGAGACTTGCGGCTTCGACTTCCACACCATCGACGGCGAGCGTTACTGGGACGAGCGCGGCTACTACGCCTTCACGCTGGACGAAATCGAGCGGCGCATCGAGGCGCCGACCGGCGAGATCGACGAGATGTGCCTCGCGCTCGCCGCCAGGGCGATCGACGACGAGGAATATCTGAAGCGACTGAAAATCCCACAAAGCTTCTGGCCGCTGATCTCGGAGAGCTGGGAGCGCGACGAAGGCAGCCTCTACGGACGGCTCGATCTGTCCTTTGACGGACAGGGACCGGCGAAGCTGCTCGAATACAACGCCGACACGCCGACCTCGATCTTCGAGGCCGCGGTGTTCCAATGGGGCTGGCTCGAACAGTCGATCGAGCGCCGCATCATTCCGAAGGACGCCGACCAGTTCAATTCGATCCATGAGCGCTTGATCGATAGCTGGAAGAAAGTCGGCGGGGGTCGCCACTTGCATCTGACCGGCACCACCGACAACAGCGAGGATCTCGGCACGCTCGCCTATCTCGAGGACACTGCGATACAGGCGGGGTTATCGACGACGCTGATCGACATCGAGGACATCGGCTGGCGCGATGCGGGTGGTTTCGTCGATCTCGACGATCGCGACATCGCCTTCGCCTTCAAGCTCTACCCCTGGGAGTGGATGTTCCGCGACGCCTTCGGCGCCAGGCTCGCGGAGGCGCCGACGCGCTGGATCGAGCCGCCGTGGAAGGCCGTGCTGTCCAACAAGGGCATCCTGCCGCTGTTGTGGGAAATGTTTCCCGGTCACCCCAATCTGCTGCCCGCCTATTTCGAGGACGACCCGCGCTGCGGCGAGCTCGGGGCTTCCTATGTGCGCAAGCCGCTCTATTCGCGCGAGGGCGCCAATGTCACATTGATCAGCCAAGGCGTGCCGCTGGCAGAGCAGCAAGGGCCGTATGGCGACGAGGGATTCATCCGCCAGGCGTTCGCGCCCTTGCGCAATTTCTCAGGTCAATATCCTGTCATCGGCAGCTGGTTGGTCGATCACACGCCGTGTGGGCTGTCGATCCGCGAAGATGAAGGGCCGATCACCGGCAACAATTCGCGCTTCCTGCCGCACGCGATTATTTGAAGCCGCGCTAGCGCGCGGCGACGACCTTCAAGCCCTGCAGCATGGCGCCGCCACTGCCGCGCGCACCGCGCGACGGGTTCGGCTCGTACAGCCCGCGCTTGTCCGGACAGGGCCGGAACGCATCGGTGATGCCGACCACGGATTCGGCCGCACCCAGCATCAGCATGCCGTCCGGCTCGATCGCCTTGTTCATCCGCTCGAAGATGCTGATCTTGGTCTCCTGATCGAAATAGATCAGGACGTTGCGGCAGAAGATCACGTCGAACTTGCCGAGATGGGAGAAGTCCTGCAGCAGGTTGAGCGTGCGGTGCTGCACCATGCCGCGGATCTCGGCATTGATCTGCCAGAGCTCGCCGGTCTGCGTGAAATATTTCACCAGCAGCTGAATCGGCAGGCCGCGCTGCACCTCGAACTGGCTGTAGATGCCGGCTTTCGATTTCTCCAGCACCTCCTGCGACAGGTCGGTCGCGACGATCTCGAAGCGCCAGCCGGCGAGTTGCGCAGCCTTTTCCTTCAGGCACATCGCGATCGAATACGGCTCCTGGCCGGTCGAGGACGCCGCCGACCAGATTCGGATCAGTTTGCGGTTCGCGCGTGTCTTCATCAGTGCCGGCAGGATGGTATCCCGCAAGTGATCAAAAGGTATCTTGTCGCGGAAGAAGAAGGTCTCGTTGGTGGTCATCGCTTCGACCACGTCCGAGGTCAGAGCCTCGGCGCCGCTTTTCATCTTTGCGACGAGCTCGGGAATGCCGGGAAGCCCCGCCTTGCGGGCCAGCGGGACCAGCCGGCTTTCCACCAGATATTGCTTGTCCGCGGAGAGATCGAGACCCGAGCGCTCCTTCAGGACCTTGCGCAGATACTCATAATCCGAGGGGGTCACGAACGATCTCCTGCGAACACGCGAGCAACTTTCGATGCAATCTGATCGAGCGGCAGGATGGCGGCGCAGATGCCGGCATTGGCTGCGGCGCCCGGCATGCCCCAGACGACGCTGCTCGCCTCATCCTGGGCGATCACGCTGCCGCCGGCGGCGACGATCTCCTTGCCGCCGCGCATCCCGTCGGAGCCCATGCCGGTCAGGATCACGGCGAGCACGCCGCCTTGCCATACCTCGATCGCGGAGGTGAACAGTGGATCGACCGCGGGCTTGCAGAAATTCACGGCCGGGCCGTCGTCGAGCGCGATCACCGCCTCCGCGCCGCGGCGCACGACGCGCATGTGGCGTCCGCCGGGCGCGAGATAGATGTGGCCTGGCTTGACCGGCTCACCCTCGATCCCCTCATGCGCCGGGCGGCGGCTCGAGCGCGCCAGATGTTCGGCGAGGATCGTGGTGAAGGTCGGCGGCATATGCTGGGTGATCAGCACCGGGCAACGGTCGATCACGGGGCCAAGCTCGGTCACCAGCGTCATCAGCGCCTGTGGCCCCCCGGTGGAGGAGCCGACGACGAGCACGCGCGGCGCCTGTGTGCCGAAGGCGCGCTTTATCAGCGCCGGATGCGCCACGGCGGGACGCGCCACCGGCGCATGCCTGTCGGCCGGCAGCGCGGGCGCAAGCGAAGGGCTGGCAATCGCAGGCTGAGCGCGGCGGACCTTGGCGCCGAAGGCACGGATTTTCTGGATCAGGTCGTGATGGAAGATCTCGGCCGCGGACGCCTCGCGCGTGCTCTCGGGCTTCGGAATGTAGTCGGAGGCGCCGAGCGACAGCGCCTTGAGGCTGATCTCCGCGTTGCGCCGGGTCAGCGTGGAAGCCATGATGATGATGAGGTCGCGCTTCTTGGCGAGCAGCTGCGGCAGCGCGGAAATGCCGTCAAGCTCGGGCATTTCGATGTCGAGCACCGCGACGTCGGGCTTGACGCGGTCGAGCTGGTTGACGGCGTCAAGGCCGGTACGCAGCGACGCGGCGACCTCCATGTCGGGTTCGGCGTTCACCCAGCGTGAGATCAGCCCGCGGATGACCACGGAATTGTCGACCACCATGACCCGGAGCTTTGCATCCCGGGCGGACTGGGCCGAAGAACTCGCCAACGCAACACTCATACGTCACCAAATGCCGACCAGCGGCATGACTCAAGAACACAACAACCCCGATGACCGAAAAGCCGCCGGAAACGCGAGTGCCGCCGATCTGAAGTCCCTGCACCGCTTGCCGCGAAGTTTGCCTCAGGGACTTCAGATCGAAAGCGGCACCAGAGATCAGATCAGGCCGACTTCCTGGAACTTGGCCGTGACGATGTCCTTGTCAAACGGCTTCATGATGTACTCGTTGGCGCCGGCGTGCAGCGCGCGTGCGATGTGCGCGACGTCGTTCTCGGTGGTGCAGAACACCACCTTCGGAACGTCGCCGCCGGGCATGCGCCGCAGATTGCCGAGGAACTCATAGCCGTCCATGACGGGCATGTTCCAGTCGAGCAGGATAGCATCCGGCAGGCCGCGCTTGCAGGCGTCCAGCGCCTTCTCGCCGTCCTCGGCCTCGATGATCTGGAAATCCAGCCCTTCCAGAATACGACGCGCGACCTTGCGGATGACGCTGGAGTCATCGACAACCAGACATGTTCTCATTTTTTCACCTCAACAGCAGTTCCCATCGCGGGACATTTCCATTTCGACTTTTTTGACGCGGGCCATCGCCCGCTTACGCCGCCTTCAACTCCGGCGCCATTTCGAGAACGCGATCGACGTCGAGCACGACCATCAGCTGGCCGTCGAGGCGGTGGACGCCGCCGGCGAGCTTGGCCATGCGCGGATCGAGATTGACCGGATTTTCCTCGCGGCTGTCTTCGGGCAGCCGCAGCACCTCGCCGATCTGGTCGATCAGCAGGCCGTAGGACTTGCCGCGCAGGTCGACGCCGACCGCCATCGGCGGCTTGCCGTCCTCGGCCTTCGGCAGACCAAGGCGCGCGCGCATGTCGACCACGGTGACGATGCGGCCGCGCAGATTGAGCACGCCCGCGATCTCGCGGGAGGACAGCGGCACGCGGGTCAGCCGCTCCGGCATGAACACGTCCTGCACGCGGGAGATCGGCAGGCCGAACAACTGCCCACCGATCACGGCTGTGACGTATTCGGCAACCTGGCCTTCACTGCTCTGGGTCTTGCTGGTCATCAAACTCTCCCTAGGCCGCGCGTGCCATCTCCGCGGTCTGCTCCTTGAGCGCCGCGATCAGGCCCGGACGGTCGAACTTGGCGACATAGTCGTAGAAGCCGGCCTGGCGCCCGCGCTCGATCGCCGCCGGCGACACCAGCGAGGACAGGCCGATGATCGGCATCTGGCTCAGATGCGCGTCGGAGCGGATGGTCTCGGCAAACTCGAAGCCGTTCATGTCTGGCATTTCGATATCGGTCAGCACCACGTCGAACGAGAGCCCGGAACGCAGCACCGCAAGGCCTTCCTGCGCGTTGGGCGCGACCCGCACGCGGTAACCGGCCGCTTTCAGCACCGGCGCCAGCATGTTGCGGAAGAAGGCGGAGTTGTCGACCAGCAGCACCGACTGCGCGGTGGCCGAGGGCTGCATCTCCTTGCGGCTGAACCAGTCGGCGAACGCCATCGGCAGGAAGTGGCCGACGTCGATCACCTCGGTGGCCTGGCCCTTGATCACGGCGGAGCCGAGAATGCCGTCCTGCGAACCGGCGACCTCGATATGGAGGCGCTCCTCGACGATATCGATGATCTCGTCGACCACGAGGCCCATCGAGCGGCCGTCGTCGGCGAACACCAGGATCGGCTGCGAACCCGAGCTGCGGATCTCGATGCCGCTCATCTGCACCAGCGGCATCAGCTGCTCGCGATACTGCACCATGTGACGGCCGTTCGAGAGCTCGATCTTCTCGACGGCGATCTCTTCCAGCCGGGTGACGAGGCCGAGCGGCACCGCCTTGGGCTGGTTGGTGCCGGCGCGGAACACCAAAAGCGAGGTCAGCTGCTCGCCCGAGTTGGCATGATGCGCGGCACTCTCTTCCGCCATTTCGTGGGCGGCCGAGCCGGAGGCGCCGAGCGCCTTGGCGATGCCGTTCGGATCGATGATCATGATCACCGCGCCGTCGCCGAGGATGGTGTTGCCGGAGAACATGTCGATGTGACGCAGCTTGGTCGACATCGGCTTGACCACGATTTCCTCGGTGTGGAACACGCCGTCGACCACGATGCCGAAAGTCTGGCTGCCCACTTGCGTCACCACGATGAAGCCGTTCTCGGGATCGGAGGTGGAGCCGTCGTCGATCTTGAGCAGCTTCTTCAGGTGGATCAGCGGCAGCAGCTTGTTGCGCAAGCGGAGCACCGCGGTGTCCTTGATGCGCTCGATGCGGTGCTCGGAGTTGGCACGCGCACGCACCAGCTCGACCACCGAGAGCTGCGGGATGGCAAAGCGGTCGCCGCTGGCCTCGACGATCAGCGCCGAGACGATGGCGAGCGTCAGCGGGATCTTGATGGTGACCGAGGAGCCCTCGCCGGCCACCGACTTGATGTCGATGGTGCCGCCGATCTGGTCGATATTGGTGCGCACCACATCCATGCCGACGCCACGGCCGGAGACCGAGGTGACGGCGGCGGCGGTGGAGAAGCCGGGCGCGAAGATGAACTTGTGGATCTGGGCTTCCGACATCTTCTCCAACTCGGCCTCGGTGACGAGACCCGAGGAGACCGCCTTGGCCTTGATCTTTTCGGTGTTGAGGCCGCGGCCGTTGTCGGCGATGCAGATGATGATGTGGCCGCCCTCGTGATAGGCGGAGAGGCGGATGGTGCCCTGCTCGCCCTTGCCGCCGGCAACGCGCTCGGCGGGCGTCTCCAGGCCGTGGTCGGCGGAGTTGCGCACCATGTGGGTGAGCGGGTCCTTGATCAGGTCGAGTACCTGGCGGTCGAGCTCGGTGTCGGCACCGTGCATCTCCAGCTCGATCTGCTTGCCGAGTTCGCCGCTTAGATCGCGCACGATGCGCGGCAGCTTCTGCCAGGCATTGCCGATCGGCTGCATGCGCGTCTTCATGACGCCTTCCTGCAGCTCGGCGGTAACGTTGGAGAGCCGCTGCAGCGGCACCTTGAATTCGGTGTCCTCGTTGCGGCGGCTGATCTCGAGCAGCTGGTTGCGGGTCAGCACCAGCTCGGAGACCATGGTCATCAGGTGCTCGAGCGTGTCGACGTTGACGCGGATCGACTGGTTGGCGACCTTGTCGGCCTCCTGCGGCTCGGTCTCGGCAGCCTTGCTGACCGGCCCCTTCGCAGGCTTCGCCCTGGTCTCCTTCACGTCCGGCTTGGCGGCGACAGGCGCGCGAGCCACGGCAGGAGCCGGCGCAACCTCGATCGCCGTCTCGCGGAAAGCACGCTCCAGTTCGTCCAGCGATACCTCGCCGGGACGCAGCGGCCGCTCCAGCGTCTGCGCGACAAGGCTGCCCTTCGGAAGCTTGGGCTCTTCTGCCTTCACCGGCGCAGGTTCGGGCGCGGCGGCTTCCGGCGCCATGCTGCTGCCAACTGACATCGCGGCCATGCCGCGCTCGACCATGGCTTCCAATTGATCGATCAGGTCACGATCGTTGCCTTCCGGCTCGGCTTCGGTGGCCTCGAGCCCGCCAAGGATCTCCTTGATGCGGTCGATCGAGGACAGAATCAGCGTCACCGCATCGGCGGTCACCGGCATGCCGTCGCGGAATTTACCCATCAGCGTTTCGCCGGCATGGGCGAGCGCTTCCAGCCGCGGCAGGCCGAGGAAGCCGCAGGTGCCCTTGATGGTGTGGACCAGGCGGAAAATATTATCGAGGATCTTCGCGTTGTTCGGCTCTTGCTCGAAACGCACGAGCTGATTGTCGACGGTGTCGAGGCTTTCGCTCGTTTCCGTTAGAAACTCCCGCAACAGATCATCCATGAAACCGGCCTTCAGAACGGACCGCGCGAAAACGCGCCTTTGCAAAGTTTGGCCAGCTTCCCTGCAAAGCGTTTAAGTTTAGTTGCGGAAACGGAAATGAATGGTCTGAACAAGGAGATAACGCGTCCCGTAAAATTACGCGACGAGCGCTTTCATCCTTTGTTAAGGCTGTTTCTTAAGCGCGCGTTTACGAAGCGGTCGCAACCACGGCGTCGCCTTCGGCGGCGAGCTTCACCTTCAACCCGCAAGCCTCGGCGAGGAGGCGCGTATAATAAGGCTGCACCGCATGGGCATCGGCGGCATGGGACTGGCCCGCCAGCATGTCGGCGATGTTCTGCGGCACGCGCCCATTGAGTCCCGTCGCAGTGACGCGGAAGGCCATGGTCTCGCCCTCGCCGATCGGATCGACCGTCAAGGTGCCGCCGCGCGGAATCGTCTGCTGCGCAATCACCAGCATGTTGAGCAGCAGCTTGACCCGGTTCTTGGGCAAGAGCAGACGCGGCAGGTTCCAGGCAATCGTGGTCTTGGCGTCCTCGATATGGCCGCGCGCCATGGTCTGGGCGTCGCCGAGATCGATCTGGGCGCCGGAGGAGCCGGCCGCGCCGAACGCAAGCCGGCAGAACTGCAACCGGGCGGAGGCGGTCTTCGCGCTCTTGCGGATCAGATCGAGCGCGAATTCGCGGTCTTCCGGCTTCGGATTGTCGTCGAGGACCTCGAGCCCGTTGACGATGGCGCCCACCGGGCTGATGAGATCGTGGCACACACGCGAGCACAACAGCGCCGCGAGTTCGAGCTGATCGGGAGCGGACGATGTGCCGGACATGAGCGATTTTCCAAGAATCCGCGGGAGCGAGGCGAATCACATTTTGCGTTGCACGCTTGATACACTGGGGCTAGCCGGAGGGCCATCGGCTAGAATGATTTGCAAACAGCGAGATCGTCGGCCTTGATGGTGTTGGAATCAACGACTTTGATGCGACAATGAATGAGACTGCTGCAAGGACGCGCATCATCGGTCGCGACGAAGCCGCCGCATTGATGGACCCGTTGACCGATCTCGTGGTGCAGGCAGGAGCGGCTATCCTCGCGGTCAACCGCCGCGCCATGAAGGTTCATGGCAAGGACGACGGCTCGCCGGTGACGGAGGCCGATCTTGCCGCCGACCGCATCATCGCCGACGGGCTGGCGCAGATCGCACCCGGCGTGCCGTCACTGTCGGAAGAGCGCGTGCAGGCCTCAAAGCCGCCGTTTCGCGCCAGCTTCTTTCTGGTCGATCCGCTCGACGGCACCAAGGAGTTCGTCGCGGGACGCGCCGAATACACCGTCAACGTCGCGCTGGTGACGGAGGGGACGCCGTTGCTCGGCATCATCGGTGCACCCGCCTTCGGCTGGCTGTGGCGCGGCCTGGTCGGCCGCGGCGCCGAGCGGCTGAAACTGTCCGAGGCGGGCGGATTGGGCGCGCCGGAACCGATCCGCACCCGCCGCGCGCCGAGGCCCGGTGAGCCATGGATCGCGGCGGTCAGCCGCTCGCATGGCGATGCCAGGACCGAGGCCTTCATCGACGCAAGGCCCGGCGCGGTGCGCACAAAACTCGGCTCGTCAGTCAAGTTCGGCCGGCTCGCCGAAGGCGCGGCCGACATCTATCCGCGGCTCGGGCCGACTTCGGAATGGGACGTCGCGGCCGGCTGCGCCATCGTGACCGCCGCCGGCGGCAAGATCAGCGATGCCGATGGGCATCCCCTACGATTTGGCGAACGGAGCGATGGCTTCATCGTGCCGGCGTTCATCGCCTGGGGCGATCCGTCAGCATCGCCGTGAAGCGGCCTACTGCGAAAGCCCCTGCTCCAGCTCCGGCCAGCGCGCTGCGCCTGCGCGCAAATAGCGCTGCGGGATCGGCGCCAAAGGCGTCGCGGTTGGCTTCGAGCCCGAACAGATAGAGCCGCTCGCCGCTGATGATCCAGAACCGGGGATTGCCGGCAAAGGTGACGCCGCGGGCCACGTCGGTCGGGTCATATCCGCCGAATTGCGGGCCATAGACGTCCGGATGGGCGACAAAGGAGGCGCGGTTGCCCTCGTTGCGGAAGCGCCAGACCGCGCCGGCTTCCGCCGCCTCATATGCGGGCAGCCCCAGCACGGGATGATGGTCGACGAAATAGGCCACGGGGTCGAAGCCTTCGATCGCAAGCCCCGAGAAACGATTGACCACCACCCGTTCGGTGGTGGTGGCACGGGCGGCAAAACCGGTCCAAACCACGCCAAGACCAGTCAAAAGGGCGAAAAAAACCGCTAGTGCCGCCGATTTGAAGTCCCTGCGCTGCAAGCCGAGAATTCGAACCAGGGACTTCAAATCGAAAAGCGGCACTAGAATCAAAAGTTTACTAGTGCCCATAACTTTCCGAAGTTCGCGAATGACCCGAGCAGCGATGATGCGCGAACTTCGGAAAGTGGGCACTAGCAGGCGCAGGCGGTAACTTTCGTGCCATTGTGCCGTCTGCCGTTGTGCCGTCATAGTTGGTGCCGATAACATCCGAGTTGAGGGGACACTCGGCTGCAACCTACTGCCTTGCATGTTGGCGTCAGGTTAAAGGCGGCGGCCGGGAATTCGATATCAGGGGTAGTTTCATGAATTTCGCTTCGCGCCTTGCCGCGGTGACGCTCGCGGCACTGATGTGCTGGTCGCTTCCCGCCTCGGCGCAGCAGGCGCCGCCGCCACCGCCGCAGAACCTGCCGCCACCGCAGCGCGCGCCCGATCCCTACACCTACGGACCGGATGAGCTGGTCAACGCCGGCCATCGCTTCTTCGGCAACGTCTCGCGCGGGCTCGCCTCGGTCATCGAGCGCGCGGTCAGCCAATGGGGTCTGCCGAACGGCTATGTGCTGGGCGAGGAAGGCTCCGGCGCCTTCGTGGCGGGGCTGCGCTATGGCGAAGGCACGCTCTACACCAAGAACGCGGGCGACCTGCGGGTCTACTGGCAGGGACCGTCGGTCGGCTTCGACTGGGGCGGCGACGGCGCGCGCACCATGACGCTGATCTATAATTTGCCGTCGACCAATGCGATCTACCAGCGCTTCGTCGGCATCGACGGCTCTGCCTATATTGTCGGCGGCTTCGGCATGACCGCGCTCACCGCGAACAATATCGTGCTGGTGCCGATCCGCTCCGGCATCGGACTGCGGCTGGGCGCCAATATCGGCTACCTGAAATACACCCCGCGCGCGACCTGGAACCCGTTCTGACCGCAAAGGGCGCTCGGGCCCGTGCGCGGCTTTGACGGATTCACGTTAACGCGGCAATGGGCTGGCCTTTTGGGCGCGCTCCGTGGCATTGTTCGTTAACAAATTCTGACTTGTGCGGAGTCCCCAATGATCGAACCGATCATGTATCTGGCGATCGGTTTCCTGGTCTCGATGCTGTGCGGGCTGATGATCGTGCCGCTGGTGCATAACCGCGCCGTGCGGCTGACCACGCGCCGGTTAGAGGCCGCCACGCCGCTGTCGATGGCGGAAATCCAGGCCGACAAGGATCAGCTGCGCGCCGAATTCGCGATGTCGGCGCGCCGGCTCGAGATGAATGTCGAGCAGCTCAAGAACAAGACCACCAGCCAGTTGGCCGAACTCGGCAAGAAGAGCGATGCGATCAACCGCATGAAGATGGAGCTCGGCGAGAAGAATGCCACCATCTTCGCGCTGGAAGCGCGCGAGAAGGCGGTGAAGGAGCAGCTGCGCGCCACGGAAGAGGAATTCGCGGCAAAGACCGAGGCGCTGCGCGGCGCCGAGCAGGCGCTGACCGACAAGCAGGGCGAGCTGGCCAAGATCAATAGCGGAGCTGAGCGACCGCTCGATGATGGCGGACAGCCGCCAGGTCGAGCTGGTCACCGTGCATGCCCAGATCGCGGAGTTGAAGAACCGGGTCGGCGACGCCGAGAAGGAATTTTCGGCAACGCAGGCGCGGCTGACGCAGGAAAAGCGCGACTCGGAGACTGCGACGCGCGAGCTTGGCGACGCGCGCGCGCGGGTGGAAAATCTGAGCCAGCGCGTCACCGATCTCGACCGCCAGCTGATCGTGCAGGTCAAGGAAGCCGAGATGCTCGGCAACCGCGTCAACGATCTGGAAGCGCGGCTTGAAAAGCAAGGCAAGCTGCTCGCCGAGCGCGAGTTCGAGAACAATCAGCTGCGCCAGGCGGGCGCGGCCGCCGAGCGCACCATGCAGCAATTGCGCGAGCAGATCGCGCAGGGCGACAGCGGCAAGCTCCCGGCGCTGGAAAAGCTGAAGACCGAGAAGGCCGCGCTCGAAGACCAGCTCCGCGTCACCCGCGACGAGCGCTCGAAGCTGCAGCGCGACATCAACGCGATCCAGCAGCAGGCCGAAAGCAACTGGGCCACCGAGCGCATGGAGAATGCGCTGCTGCGCGAGCGCATCAACGACATCGCCGCCGAGGTGGCGAAACTCGCGATGCAGCTCGAAGGGCCGAACTCGCCGATCGAGGCGCTGCTCGCCGGCGATCCCGCGACCGCAAAGCCGGTCAAGGTCGCCAATGGTACGACCACGCCGGCCAATGATTTGGGTTCTTCCGGCGCGCCGTCATCGGGCGGCACGCTCGCCGAGCGCATCCGGGCGCTGCAGTCGCACGCCTCCCGCGCCCGGCAACAGGGCGCTTAAATTCAGGCTTTAGAGGTTGACACCTCATGCCCGCGCTTCGTAAATCGCGGGCGTCTGAGGCATGATCCCACGTCATATTCCGACTGGTATCCCGGACGCATAGCTCAGCGGGAGAGCGTTCCCTTCACACGGGAGAGGTCCAAGGTTCGATCCCTTGTGCGTCCACCATGCTTCGCCCTTCGGGCTACGCATGGCGCTGCCAGCCAAATTCACAAGGCGAAGCATGTCCGGCGTAACTTGAGCGCGGCGAAAGCGAAGACGGACGAGAGAAGGCTGCCGCGCCGAAGCCGTAGGCGAAGGCGGGCTACGCATGGCGCTGCCGTTCTCCAAGGCGAAGCATATCCGCCTACTCGATCACGCGATCGGCCAGCGACAGAACCTGGTCCGGGATCGTCACGGCGAGCGCCCGCGCCATCCGCAAGTTGATGATGAATTCGAAAGTCGTCGGCTGCTCGACGGGCAGGTCCCGGGGATCGGCGCCCTTGATGACCTTGTCGGCGAATCCGACCGCCATCGTAAAAAACGATCGAACGTTCGGGCCGTAGCTCATCAGGCCATCGTACAGCAGCACGTAACTGCTGACCTGGAAAATCGTGGGCAAGCCTGCTCGCAATGCAATTGCAGGCAGCGCCGGCCGCGGCGGGTCGGCGAGAACGTAGACCGCCTGGCAGCCGGCCGCCTTCATTTCGGAGAAGGCACGCTCCAGGTCTTCCGGATTGGGAGCGATGAAGCGGCTGGCAGAGAGCCCGGCTGCGGTAGCGGCGCGTTCCGCCACCTCGGCGAAAGCAGGATGGGTCGGATTGTTGGAAATGAGAATGCCGATCTTCTTCGCGGAGGGAAAAACCTGGCGGATAATGTCGAGCGTCTTCGTCGTCGCATCGCCGAACATGTTCGCGACGCCGGTGATGTTGCCGCCCGGATGAGTGAAGCTTTTGACGAAACCGGAGCCAACGGGATCGCTTGCAGGCGCCATGATGATGGGGATCGTCGAGGTTGCCTTTTGTACCGCGGCAACGGCCGGCGTCGCCTCTGCGATGATGACGTCAGGCTTCAGCTCAATCAGCTCCGCAACAAGCTTGGGCAGATCACCATACCTTCCACCTGCTTCACGGAGATCTATCACGAGGTTCTTGCCCTCCTCGTATCCGATACTCTTGAATGAGCTGCGGATAACGTCCAGGACCTCTGTGCTCTTGCCAGAGGTCACCAACGCAACGCGCCAGATTTTCGTCGACTGGGCATGAGCCAAACCGACGAGGCTCAACGGGCCAAAGATCGCTGCCCGGCGCGTGAATTGATATTGCAAGTCTTCCCCCTCGCTGCGTGGTCAGCATAGCAGCGCAGCGAGGGGCGGGTCACTATCCCAATGATGGTGCCGGCGGCAATCGAAGCCTCAGATCGCAAACATCCAGACTGCGATGATGGTGCCCAGCGTCGCCAACCCCGAGATGGTCCAGCCGGCCGCGTAAGCGGCGTCGTCTTCAGGGGTCCCGTGCGGCATCTCGGTCCGCACCATCGCGCTCTTCCAATCCATGGCCTCATCTCCGGGAAGGCCTGCCTCGCCGGAATAACGCCCGCATGGTCAGCCGGTTCCGCGTCCGGCCGCAGCGCCGAAAGCGTCGATTGCGTGGCAAGCCAACTCACGAACAACTGATCGTTGCGGCGGGGCCGGCATCGACGTCGCTTCGTTGTGGTGCAGATCGAAAGCGGCACTAGAATCATAGATTTGCTAGTGCCCATAACTTTCCGAAGTCCGCGAAAAGGTGCCGCGGAAATGTAGCGCGGACTTCGGAAAGTGGGCACTAAGAACAAGAACAATGAAGGTTTTCGCATGCGCAAACTGATCATCGCGGCCACGGCTCTCGCCTTTATCGCGTCCCCCGCCCTCGCCCAGACAGCGGCTCCCGACAAGGGCGCAGCACCCGCGGCCAGCGGCACCGATACGGGCTCCGACACCATGAAGAAGGCGCCAAAGAAGGCCAAGAAAACGGCAAAGAAGAAGAGCGGCGACGACGCCATGACCAAGCAGTAAGTCGCATCGCGACGATGATCAGGCAGCCCGAAGCGCGATGGCTTGGGCGGCCTTTTCGTTTGGACTATGCGCTCAGCCCCGTATCCTTCAGCCGCTGGGCCAACCAGACCGACCCGTGCGGCTCGATCACGCCGCCTGCATAAACTTCCGCATGGGTGACGTGCTTGGCGCCAAGCGTCACCATGACGCCGATGGAATAGGCGAACCACAGATGCGGATCGGTCAGCGCCTTCAGCTTGTGCTGGTCGTGCTCGATCGGCTGGTGGTTCGACGCCTTCCTGACCTCGATCGCGAGCAGATTGTTCGGGATGTCGCGCTGGTGCACGACGATATCGGGATAGACTGACTTGCCGTAATGGTCGTCGGTGGAGACGATCGAGCCGTGCGGCAGCCGCATGGTGCGATCGCCAAGCCGATCATAGTCGCAATCGACCTCCCAGCCGGAAAACTGCTTCTCGATATAGACGGCGAGACGATGGGTCAGCGCGCGTTCGCCGGCATCACGCTCCATCAGATAGCTTTCGCGCGCAAAGAATTCCTGAAGCGCGGCGACGAGCTTGCCCAGTTCGTTCTGCATGTCGCCTTCCCCGCTTTCCGCGCCCCCGCGCCGGTTAACCCGATACTACGCCATCTGTACTTCGATCAGCCGCGGGCCCTGTGCGGAGACGTACTCCGCTAGCGCCTTGTTGAAATCGTCGACATTGGCGACCGCGCGCCCCTCCACGCCCATGCCCTTGGCGAGCGCGACAAAGTCGATGGTCGGCCGATCGAGCTTCAGCATGTCCTGCGCACGCTGGCCGGGCTCGCCGGCGCCGACGCCGTCGAACTCGCCGCGCAGGATCTGATAGATGCGATTGGCGAACACAATTGTGACGACGTTGAGGTTTTCGCGCACCTGCGTCCACAAGGACTGGATGGTGTACATCGCGCTGCCGTCGCCGACCATGCAGATCACCTTGCGGTCGGGACAGGCGACCGCCGCGCCCGTCGCAACCGGGGTGGAGAAGCCGATCGAGCCGCCCATGTTCTGCAGCCAGTCATGGGGCGCGCTTGCGGCCGTCGGCGGGAAGAAGCCGCGGCCGGTAGTGATGGATTCGTCGATGACGATCGCATTCTCGGGGATCGCCAGCGCAATCGCCTGCGCGATCGACGCATGGTTGAGCGCGCCGGTCGGCTTGGTCAGCTCGGTAAGCTTCTGCGGCTTGACGTCGGCGGGCTTGGCGCCGAGCGCGTCCGCCAGCGCTTCCAGCGCCGCAACCGAGTTCTCGCCCCATGACGTCATCTGGTGCACTTCGCAGCCTTCCGGCTTGAGCATGCTCGGCTTGTTCGGATAGGCGAAGAAGGCGACGGGGTCGCGGGCTTCGACCAGAACGATGTTCTTGAAATTTTTCAGGATCGGCAGCGCGGATTCGATCACATAGGGAATGCGGTCGATCGAGAAGCGGCCGCGGCCGCGCGCCATGCGCGGATGATAGGTCTGGCCCATCACCTTGCAGCCGGTCTTCCCTGCGATCTGCTGCGCCAGCGCCAGCCCCCGCTCGGTCAACGCGCCGCCGGTCACCAGCAGAAGATTGGTGTCGCCGCCGGAGTGCAGTACCTTCGCCGCCGTCTCGACCGCTTCCATCGAGAAGCCCGGCTGCTGCCTGGGTGCGGGAACTTTCGCGATGCCGTCGGCCTCGTTCCAGGCGGTGTCGGCGGGCAGGATCAGGGTCGCGATCTGCGGCGGCGAGCCGCTCGCGGCGGCGATCGCTTCCATGCCATCGGCAGAGACCGACCTGGCGTCCGGCGACGTCTTGACCCATTCCGACATCGGCCGCGCCAGGCCCTCGATATCGGAGGTCAGCGGCGCATTGAGGCCGATGTGATAAGTCGCGTGCTGGCCGACGATGTTGACGATGCCGGAACGCGCCTTCTTGGCGTTGTGCAGGTTGGCGAGGCCATTGGCGAGGCCGGGCCCGAGATGCAACAAGCGTCGAGGCCGGCGTTCCCTTCATGCGGTAATAGCCGTCGGCAGCACCGGTCACCACGCCCTCGAACAGGCCGAGCACGCAGCGCATGCCCTCGACCCGGTCGAGCGCGGCGACGAAATGCATTTCCGAGGTGCCGGGATTGGTGAAACAGACGTTAACGCCGCCCGCGACCAGCGTCCGTACCAGGCTTTCCGCACCGTTCATCGTTCCAACCCCGTTTGCGTTTGGCTCGGCCGAGATCAATCATTGTTCGGGGCCGCAGTCAAAGGGACGCGGCGGCAATCCAGCCATCATGGTAAGGCAGAGCCGTTTTTTAACCGCACTGACGGCCAAAGGCCGCGCTCACGCACGCTTTGCTTGCACAGGGCCAATCGATATGGCCAATTTGACGCGAGACGAAATTTTCGGGGGAAGAAAATGACCCGAGCGTTGGTATGGCTGGTGGCGTTTGTGGCTCTGGTTGGCGGCACCGCCGCGTCGCGCGCCCAGGGCGTCGACATGCGCGAGATGATGGGCGGTGGGCCTTCGTTCTACCGGTACGGCCCTGGCTATCAAGGCGGCAATTACGGTGGTGGCCGCTATTACCAGGGCGGCGGCGACAACTATGGCGGTAGCGGGCCGGTCCCGCGCCAGACCGTCAGCTATCCAGCCAACTATGCGCCGGGCACAATCATCGTGAACACCGCCGAGCGACGGCTTTATCTGGTGCAGGGCAACGGCACGGCGCTGCAATACGGCATCGGCGTCGGCCGCGACGGCTTCCGCTGGAGCGGCGTGCATCGTGTCTCGGCGAAACGGGAATGGCCGGGCTGGACTCCTCCGAGGGAGATGCGCCGGCGGCGGCCGGACCTGCCGGGCCACATGGCCGGCGGCATCGACAATCCGCTCGGCGCGCGCGCCATCTATCTCGGCTCGACGCTCTACCGCATCCACGGTTCCAACGAGCCGGAGACGATCGGACAGGCGGTGTCGTCCGGATGTTTTCGCATGACCAACGAGGACGTCAGCGACCTCTATGATCGCGTCCATGTCGGCACGACCGTGATCGTGAAGAACTGATGCGCGTGGCCATGGTGGCGATCGCTCTCGCCACCATCATGTGGCCGTCATTGGCACTATCGGAAATCCCCGCCATCGCCGCGCGCCAGCGCGCGGAAAAGAAAAGTTTTACCGACGCCGAAATCGTCGAGGGCTTTCTCAAGACCACCTTCGGCGCGGAGTTCCAGCTCGCCGGTCAGGTCGACCGCATCCGCAAATATATCGCGCCGGTGCGCGTGTTCGCCGAAGGCAATCGTGCCGACCGCAAGGCGCAACTGGCGCAGGTCGTCGCCGATATTGGCCGAACGCGTGCAGCATCTCGACATCGCGATTGTCCCAAACGCCGAGGACGCCAATGTCACCGTCAAGCTGGTGCGCGACCGCGACCTCACCCGCACCATTGCAAAAGACTACGGCAACGAACGCGCGCAGCGAGATCAAGACCTCGCTCGATCCGCAATGTCTCTCCGGCTTCCGCAAGAACGACGCTTACGAGATCGAACGCTCCAACGTCATCCTCACCGTCGACAACGGCGATTTCGTCTTCTTCGATTGCGCCTATGAGGAGCTGTTGCAGTCGCTCGGACCGATCAACGATACGAGCTCGGTGCCCTGGACCATGTTCAACGACAAGGTCTCGATGGGTTTCTTCGACCTCTACGACCAGTACATCCTCAATCTGCTCTACGATCCCCGCATCCGGCCGGGCATGACAGTGGAGGAAGTCAGGGCGGTGTTGCCGGCGGTGCTGGCGGATGTACGGGTGTGGGTGAAGAAGGTGAATAATCTGACGGAGTGAGCTGCGTAGGGTGGGCAAAGGCGCTCTTGCGCCGTGCCCACCTTCAACGCTCTGCTCGCGATGGTGGGCACGCTTCCGCCTTCGCTCGTGGAGCTACGGCGGACGTCGTCGCTTTGCCCACCCTACTTCTACGCTCGCAACGACGACACTACGCCGATTTCTCGAACAGCTCCCGCCCGATCAGCATGCGGCGGATTTCGCTGGTGCCGGCGCCGATCTCGTAGAGCTTGGCGTCGCGCAGCAGACGGCCGGTCGGATAGTCGTTGATATAGCCGTTGCCGCCGAGCAGCTGGATCGCATCCAGCGCGCACTGCGTCGCCTTCTCCGCGGCATAGAGGATCGCGCCGGCCGCGTCCTCGCGCGTGGTCTCGCCGCGATCGCACGCCTTCGCCACCGCATACACATAGGCGCGCGAGGCATTCATCGTGGTGTACATGTCGGCGATCTTGCCCTGCACCAGCTGGAAGCTGCCGATCGGCTCGCCGAACTGCTTGCGCTCGTGCACATAGGGCAGCACCACATCCATGCAGGCCTGCATGATGCCGAGCGGCCCCGCCGCCAGCACCGCGCGCTCATAGTCGAGACCGCTCATCAGCACGTTGACGCCGCGGCCGACCTCGCTGAGCACGTTCTCTTCCGGCACCTCGCAATCCTCGAACACCAGTTCGCAGGTGTCGGAGCCGCGCATGCCGAGCTTGTCGAGCTTTTGCGCGGTGGAGAATCCCTTCATGCCCTTCTCGATGATGAAGGCGGTGATGCCGCGCGGGCCGGCATTCGGATCGGTCTTGGCGTAGACCACCAGCGTCTCGGCGACCGGACCGTTGGTGATCCACATCTTGCTGCCGTTCAAAATGTAGCGGTCGCCCTTTTTCTCGGCGCGCGTCTTCATCGACACCACGTCGCTTCCCGCGCCAGGCTCCGACATCGCAAGCGAGCCGACGTGATCGCCCGAGATCAGCTTGGGCAGATATTTGCGCTTCTGCGCCTCGTTGCCGTTGCGGCGGATCTGGTTGACGCAGAGATTGGAATGCGCGCCATAGGACAGCCCGACTGACGCAGACGCGCGCGAAATCTCCTCCATCGCGACGCAATGCTCGAGATAGCCGAGGCCCGAGCCGCCATATTCCTCCTCGACGGTAATCCCGTGCAGTCCGAGTGCGCCGATTTTGGGCCAGAGGTCGCGGGGGAACTGATTGCTTTTGTCGATTTCGGCGGCGCGCGGCGCGATCTCGTTGCTCGCAAAGTCCTGCACGGTCTCGCGGATCGCATCCGCGGTCTCGCCGAGATCGAAGTTGAGCATCCGCTGCGCGTTGGGGATCATGGTCGTGGCCTCCGGCGACATAACACCAGTTGCGACAAGCCATAACGCGTGCCGGCGCGCTTGTCACGGGAAACGATACGGAACCGTATCGCGGCAAAAGCATTTCCGTGCAGTGCGGCCAAAAGCGCCAAACCCGCCCTTGCGGGTGCGTCCACGACGCGCTTCAATTCGCGCAACAAGGCGCCTTCCGGATCGAATTTTTGGGAAGGGCCAGACGGGAGCCGCTCATGGACGGGACGATCGATCTGGACACCAGGTCCAGCCAGGACGCCGCGCGCGAACGCGCCAATTCTATGCCGCTTGCCGAGTTCGATCCCGGCAATCCCGAGCTGTTTCGCTCCGATACGCTCTGGCCGTATTTCGACCGGCTGCGCAAGGAGGAGCCGGTCCACTACTGCAAGGACTCGATGTTCGGCCCGTACTGGTCGGTGACGCGCTACAACGACATCATGGCCATCGACACCAATCATCAGGTGTTCTCGTCGGCGGCATCGCTCGGCGGCATCACCATCCGCGACGTTCCGCCGGATTTCCGGCGCGAGAGCTTCATCGCCATGGACCAGCCGCGCCACTCCGCGCAGCGCAAGACCGTGGCGCCGATGTTCACGCCGACCAATCTCGACCAGCTTGCGATCAACATCCGCCAGCGCGCGGCGAGCTGCCTCGACAATCTGCCGGTCAATGAGGCGTTCGATTTCGTCGACACCGTCTCAATCGAGCTGACGACCCAGATGCTGGCGGTGCTGTTCGACTTTCCCTGGGAAGACCGCCGCAAGCTGACGCGCTGGTCCGACGTCGCGACGACGTTGCCGGGGCCGGACGGCGTCGTCGCGACCGAGGAGGAGCGCCAGAAGGAGCTCCTGGAATGCGCGAGCTATTTCTCGCGGCTCTGGAAGGAGCGCGCCGATCAGGAGCCGAAAGCCGACCTGCTGTCGATGATGGCGCACAACGACGCCACGCGCGAGATGGACCCGAAGAATTTCCTCGGCAACCTGATTCTGCTGATCGTCGGCGGCAACGACACCACGCGCAATACCATGTCGGGCAGCGTCTACGCGCTGCACAAGCACCCCGACCAGTACAAAAAGCTGCGCGAAAACCCCGCGCTGCTCGACACCTTCGTTCCCGAGGTGATCCGCTGGCAGACGCCGCTTGCGCATATGCGCCGCACCGCGCTCGAAGATTTCGAGCTGCATGGCAAGAAGATCACGAAAGGCGACAAGGTCGTGATGTGGTACGTCTCGGGAAATCGCGACGAGGAAGCGATCGAGCGGCCCTACGAATTCCTGATCGATCGCGCGCGGCCGCGCACGCATCTGTCGTTCGGCTTCGGCATTCACCGCTGCATCGGCATGCGTCTCGCCGAGCTGCAATTGAAGATCATCTGGGAAGAAATCTTCAAGCGCTTCGACAAGATTGAGGTGGTCGACGAGCCCAAGCGGGTGTATTCCAGCTTCATCAAGGGCTATGAAACCCTGCCGGTGCGCATCGCCGCATAGTTGCGAGCGCCAGCCTCTTCAAGGGATGCAGCACGATGAACGTCCAGACCGCGATCCGCGCCGACAAGGCCGAGCTGATGCGAAGCGCGCGCGAGGAGGCCTATTCCACGCCGCTGAAAGACTTTCATCCCGGCGCGCCGCGGCTGTTCCAGAATGACACGCTGTGGCCGTGGTTCGAACGGCTGCGCAAGGAAGAGCCGGTGCACTACTGCACCAACGCTCCGATCGAGCCCTATTGGTCGGTGGTCAAATACAACGACATCATGCATGTCGACACCAATCACGGCATCTTCTCGTCGGATTCCACCCTGGGCGGCATCTCGATCCGCGACGTGCCGCCGGGCTACGACTGGCCGAGCTTCATCGCGATGGACCAGCCGCGTCATGCGTCCCAGCGCAAGACCGTGTCGCCGATGTTCACGCCGACGCATCTGGACGAGCTCGCCAAGCTGATCCGCGAACGCTCGATCAAGGTGCTCGACAACCTGCCGCGCAACGAGACCTTCAATTTCGTCGAGCGCGTCTCGATCGAGCTGACCACGCAGATGCTGGCGACGTTGTTTGACTTTCCGTTCGAGGAGCGGCGCAAGCTGACGCGCTGGTCCGACGTCTCCACCGCGCTGCCCAAGAGCGGCGTGGTGGAGTCGCCGGAACAGCGGCGCAAAGAGATGGACGAGTGCTACGCCTACATGTCGAAGCTGTGGAACGAGCGCGTCAATGCCGAGCCGCGCAATGACCTGATCTCGATGATGGCGCATAGCGAAGCCACGCGCCACATGGATCCCGACAATCTGATGGGCAACATCATCCTGCTCATCGTCGGCGGCAACGACACCACCCGCAACACCATGAGCGGCTCGGTGCTGGCGCTGAACGAGAATCCGGATCAGTACAAGAAGCTGCGCGAAAATCCCAAGCTGATCGATTCCATGGTGCCGGAGGTGATCCGCTGGCAGACGCCGCTCGCGCATATGCGTCGCACCGCGCTGCAAGATACGGAACTCGGCGGCAAGACGATCAAGAAAGGGCGACCGCGTGGTGATGTGGTACGTCTCCGGCAATCGCGACGAGGAAGCGATCGAGCGGCCGAACGAGTTCATCATCGACCGCGCCCGTCCGCGCACTCATCTGTCGTTCGGCTTCGGCATCCACCGCTGCGTCGGCATGCGGCTTGCCGAGCTGCAGCTGCGCATCGTCTGGGAGGAGATGCTCAGGCGATTCGACCGCATCGAGGTGGTGGGCGAGCCGAAGCGGGTCTATTCCAGCTTCGTGCGCGGCATCGAGTCCCTGCCGGTACGCATACCGGCGTAGGTCGCGTTTTCAAGCGAAGCGGGTACCGGTTCGCATACGAAACTTCGTTATGCGACGCCGGCTCGGCGCTCTCTGGCCATTGCACAGAATCGCTACCGCGGTAATCGCCGTGGCGCTTGTCTCGGGTCTCCGGCTGCAACGCCTTGCCTCGATGGTAGAAATTATGTATATTTCTACCATGAAGAAGGCCACGCATCTCAATATCAAGAACGACGAGGCCCACAAGCTTGCGAGCGAGCTTGCCGACCTCACCGGTGAAAGCCTGACCTCGGCCGTCACACTGGCTTTGCGAGAACGGCTGGCACGCGAGCGTCGACGCAGGCGCCCGGACCGCGTTATCGCAACATTAATGAAGATCGGAAGTCGGTATGCCGCGCTGGCCGACACCGGACGCAGTCCTGATGAAATCCTGGGCTATGACGAGCAAGGCCAGCCGACGTAATCGTGGTGGACAGCTCAGCGCTGATCGCGATCTTCCGCCAAGAACATGATGCTGAAGATTTTGTCCGGCGGATTGCCACCGACGATGATCCGGTCATGTCAGCCGCCAACCTCTTGGAGACGTCCATTGTTCTGCGCGGATTAAAGGAAATCGCGCCAGCGAGAGCTGAGCGATGGCTTGACGATTTCATCGAGGCGGCGGGCATTCGGATCGAGCCCGTGACATCGGATCAGGCAAATGCGGCGCGCTCCGCGCACCTGCAATTTGGCAAAGGAACCGGGCATAGCGCGGCGCTGAATTACGGTGATTGCTTTGCATACGCGCTGGCAAAGGCAATGCAGGTGCCGCTGCTGTGCAAAGGTAACGATTTTCGATTGACCGACATCGCCGTCGTGTAAGGGGCCTTGCCAAGGCAGGCCCGCATTGTCGAGAGCCCGATGCAATGGCGGGGATGACAGCTTCCATCTTGCCAATGTTGGAATGCAGGTTCATACGCTATGACTATTGAACATGGGAAGTTCGCGGTGGTTTCATGGCAGCGGACAGTCCAGCGATCGAGCGCAACGAAGCATCCTCACCATAAAATCCCATGACCACACAAGAGCCACAGGACGAACACGCCGACATCCGCGACGCGGTGGCGAAACTCTGCGCCCAGTTCCCCGGCGAATACTGGCGCAAGCTCGACCGCGAGATGGCCTACCCCTCCGCCTTCGTCAACGCGCTGACGGAAGCCGGTTACCTCTCGGTGCTGATCCCCGAGGAATATGGCGGCGCCGGGCTGAAACTGTCCGCGGCCACCGCGATCCTGGAAGAAATTCATCGCGCCGGCTGCAACGCCGGCGCCTGCCATGCCCAGATGTACACCATGGGCACGGTGCTCCGGCACGGCAGCGAGGAGCAGAAGGCGAAATGGCTGCCGCAGATCGCTGACGGCAAGCTGCGCCTGCAGGCTTTCGGCGTCACCGAACCGACCAGCGGCACCGACACGTCATCGCTGAAGACCTTCGCCAAGAAGCAGGGCAACAGCAGCTACATCGTCAACGGCCAGAAGATCTGGACCAGCCGCGCCGAATATTCCGACCTGATGATCCTGCTGGCGCGCACCACGCCGAAGGAGCAGGCGCGGAAGCGCACCGACGGCCTCTCGGTGTTCCTGGTCGACATGCGCGAGGCGAAAAAGGCCGGGCTCACGATCCGTCCCATCCGCACCATGATGAACCACTCCACCACGGAGGTGTTCTTCACCGACATGAAGGTGCCGGCCGAAAACCTGATCGGCGAGGAAGGCAAGGGTTTTCGTTACATCCTTTCCGGCATGAATGCCGAACGTATTCTCATTTCGTCGGAATCCATCGGCGACGCCAAATGGTTCATCGATAAGGCCACCAACTACGCCAAGGAACGTGCGGTGTTCGGCCGGCCGATCGGCCAAAATCAAGGCATCCAGTTTCCGATCGCGAAAGCCTATGCCGCGATGCGCGCCGCCGAATTGATGGTGAAGGAAGCGACTCGCAAATACGAGTCCGGAGAGGACTGCGGCGCCGAGGCCAACATGGCCAAGATGCTGGCGGCCGATGCGGCCTGGGACGCGGCCAACGCCTGCGTGCAGACCTTTGGCGGCTTTGCGTTTGCCGAGGAATATGACGTCGAACGCAAGTTCCGCGAGACGCGGCTCTATCAGGTCGCGCCGATCTCGACCAATCTGGTGTTGTCGTTCATTGCCGAGCATGTGCTCGGCATGCCCCGTTCATATTGAGAAACGATCATGCTGCCGCTCGAGGGAATCACCGTCATTGCCGTGGAACAGGCGGTTGCCGCGCCGTTCTGCTCGTCGCGTCTCGCGGATGCCGGCGCCACCGTCATCAAGGTCGAGCGCCCCGAGGGCGATTTCGCCCGCGGTTATGACACCGCCGCCAAGGGCCAGAGCAGCTATTTCGTCTGGCTCAACCGCGGCAAGCAGTCGGTCGCGATCGATCTCTCGACCAAAGGCGGCCGCGAACAGCTCGAGGCGCTGATATCAGGCGCCGACGTGCTGCTGCAGAATCTGAAGCCCGGCGCGATGGACAAGCTCGGCTTCTCGCGCGAACGCCTGCGCAAGGATTATCCGGCGCTGATCTGCTGTACCATCACCGGCTACGGTGACGAGGGCCCGCACAAGGATCGCAAGGCCTACGATCTCCTGATCCAGGCCGAGAGCGGCCTTGCCTCGATCACCGGGGGACCGGAAGGGCCCTCTCGGGTCGGCATTTCCGTCGTCGATATCTCGACCGGCGCCACGGCGCATGCGGCGATCCTGGAAGCGCTGTTCGCGCGCACGCGCACCGGCAAGGGCGCCGACATCCGCATTTCCATGTTCGACGTGATGGCCGACTGGCTTGCGGTGCCGCTGCTCAATTCGGAAGCCGGCAACCCGCCGCAGCGCATCGGCCTCGCCCATCCCTCGATCGCGCCCTATGGCGTGTTCCGCTCGAAAGACGGCAAGGACATTTTGATCTCGATCCAGAACGAGCGCGAATGGAAGAAGCTTTGCGCCGAAGTTTTGAAACAACCTGACCTGCCGAACGATCCGCGCCTCGCCAACATCACCGAGCGTGTCCGCAACCGCGCGCTCACCGACAAGATCGTCGGCGGCAGCTTCGGATCGCTGAATCGCGACGAACTGGTGCAGCGGCTCGATGATGCGGACATCGCCTTCGGCGAAGTCAACACCATGGCCGACCTCACCGTGCATCCGCATCTGCGCCGGATCGAGGTCGACACGCCCAAAGGCGTCGTGACCTACTCCGCGCCGGCCGCGATCTTTGTCGGCGAGCCGCGCCAATATGGCGCGGTGCCTGCGATCGACGAGCATATGAAGATGGATACGCCGCGCGCGCGGAAATCGTCATGAGCGAGACGCTCGATCTCGATCATCTCCGCCAATGGATCGGACGTTCGGCCGAGGCGACCGACGTCGTCACCGCGCATCTCGTGATGGGCCTTCGCACAACGCTATTTCAAGATGTGGGTGAGCCCAAAGACGGTGACGCCGCGCCGTTCACCGTGCATTGGTGCCTGGCCCAGCCGGTGTTTCCGATGTCGATGCTCGGCCCTGACGGCCATCCCACGCGTGGCGGCTTCCTGCCACCGGTGCCGCTGCCGCGGCGGATGTGGGCCGGCGGCGAGCTGGAATTTTTCGACGCGCTGCGGGTCGGCGATGAACCCAAGCGCACCTCGCGGATCTCGGATGTCACGCTGAAGACCGGCTCGACCGGCACGCTGTGCTTCGTTGCGGTCGAGCACACCGTCACCACGCCGCGCGGCACCGCGATCCGCGAGCGGCAGGATATCGTGTACCGCGAGATGGGCGGCGCACAGGCCGCTCCCGCCAAGGCGCCGCCTCTGCCGCCGGTGGCGAAGCATCGCGAGAGCCACATGGCCGATCCGGTGCTGCTGTTTCGTTACTCGGCGCTGACCTTCAACGGCCATCGCATCCATTACGACCGCGACTACGTCACCAAGGTCGAGGGCTATCCCGGCCTGATCTTCCACGGTCCGCTGCAGGCGGCCTTCATCGTCGAGCTGGCGGCGAAGCTGCATGGCGGCACGCCGCCGAAGAAGCTCAGCTATCGCGGCGTGCAGCCGCTGTTCGAGGGCAGCGAATTCTCCGTCAACGCCAATGAGAATGCCGGCGGCCTGGAGCTCTGGATCGCGAACGCGGATGGCCAGCCCACCATGAAGGGGACGGCGACGTGGTAAACAATCCAATGTGTAGTCCGCATGAGCGAAGCGATATGCCGGGTAAGACCCGGGTGCTTCGTCGCTTCGCTCACCCGCGGCTACGCTGAGGTAACGTTCGTGTCTCGAAGGCAAACCAAAGACACAACCAGGACGGTCACCGTCAAGCAGGCGACCTTCGACCTGCTGCGCGCGTTCGGCATCAAAAAAGTCTTCGGCAATCCCGGCTCGACCGAATTGCCGTTCCTCGCGGACTGGCCGGATGATATCGACTACGTGCTCGGCCTGCAGGAAGCGAGTGTGGTCGGCATGGCCGACGGCTATGCGCAGGCAACCCGCAATGCTGGCTTCGTCAATCTGCATTCCGCGGCGGGCCTCGGCAACGCGCTCGGCAACATCTTCACCTCCTATCGCAACCAGACGCCGCTGGTGATCACCGCGGGCCAGCAGGCGCGCGCGATCCTGCCGCTCGAGCCTTTCCTCTATTCCGAGCGCGCCTCCGAATTTCCGCGACCCTATGTGAAGTACAGCGTCGAGCCGGCGCGGCCCGAGGACGTGCCGGCCGCGATCGCGCGCGCCTATTACACCGCGATGCAGCCACCCTGCGGGCCGACCTTCGTCTCGGTGCCGATCGACGACTGGATGCATCCGGCACAGCCGCTTGCGGCGCGCCAGGTCAGTCGGGAGATCGGCGCCGATCCCGATGCGATGAAGGCGCTGGTGGCCGCGCTGTCGGCGAGCAAGCATCCCGCCTTTGTCGTGGGCCCTGCGGTCGATCGCGCGCGAGCCGTCGACCTGATGGTGAAGGTCGTCGAGAAGGCAAAAGCGCCCATCTGGGTCAGCCCGTTCTCGGCGCGCTGCTCCTTCCCGGAACGGCATCCGCAATTTGCGGGCTTCCTGCCGGCGTCGCCCGGACAGGTTTCGGAGGCCTTGCGCGATTGCGATCTTGTGGTCGTGGTCGGCGCGCCCGTCTTCACCTTCCATGTCGAAGGCCATGCCGCGATCTTCGATGGGGCTACCACGATCTTCCAGATCACCGATGACGGCAACGCCGCCGCCTACACACCTGTTGGCACCAGCATCATCGCGACCATGAAGCCGGCGCTATCGGCGCTGCTCGCGGCCTTGCCCGAGAGCAAGCGCGCGGCTTCCGCGGGCCGCAAGCCGGCGCCCCCGCCTGCCGCGGCCGATCCGATCCCGGTCGAGTACCTCATGCATGCGCTGTCGCAGGCGATGCCCGAGGATGCCGCGCTGGTCGAGGAAGTGCCGTCGCACCGGCCGGCGATGAACAAGCACCTGCCGATGCCCGGCCAGGACAGTTTCTACACCATGGCGAGCGGCGGCCTCGGCTACGGCCTGCCGGCCGCGGTCGGGATCGCGCTGGGGCGCGCAAAGGGACGCACCGTCTGCCTGATCGGCGACGGCTCGGCGATGTATTCGATCCAGGCGCTGTGGACGGCGGCGCAACGCAAGCTGCCGCTCACGGTCGTCGTGGTGAACAATGCCGGCTACGGCGCGATGCGCTCGTTCAGCCAGGTGATGCAGGTGCGCAATGTACCGGGCCTCGACCTGCCCGGCATCGACTTCGTCAGAATAGCCGAAGGCCACGGTTGCGACGCCGTGCGCGTCGCCAAATCATCCGAACTCGCGCCGGCCCTGAAGCGCGCGCTGGCCTACAAGGGCACCAGCCTCGTCGAGGTGATCGTCGATTCCGCGGTGCCGCTGCTTTACACGCAGAAGAGTTAATCCGGCTGCTCGGCGTAGCCGCACTTGGTGCGCACGACATTCCCGATTACACTGGACCTAGGCCATATCGGTCAGCGGAGCATGGCGATGGTCGCGACTGACAAGGTTTTCGCAGGCTCGATTCCCGAGCTCTACGACCGATACCTGGTCCCGCTGATCTTCGAGTCCTATGCATCCGATCTCGCCACGCGGATCGCCAAAGCAACACCACGGGACGTGCTGGAGACCGCGGCCGGGACCGGCGCGCTGACGACCGCGATGATATCCCGTTTGCCCGCAGCGACTCGGATTGTCGCAACCGACCTCAATCAGCCCATGCTGGACTACTCTTCGGGAAAACCGTCGCTTCGAGGTCGGGTCACATGGCAGCAGGCGGACGCACTGGCGTTGCCGTTCGAGGCCGCAACGTTCGACGTTGTCACTTGCCAGTTCGGCGCAATGTTTTTCCCGGACAAGGTCAAAGGCTACAGCGAGGCACGTCGCGTGCTCAGGCCACGCGGCCGTTTCCTGTTCAATGTCTGGGGCCGGATCTCCGACAACCATTTCGCAGAGGCGGTGACGGAAGCCCTGACCGCGCTGTTCCCGCAGGATCCGCCGCTGTTCATGGCGCGCACCCCGCACGGCTATCATGATATCGCGCGCATCCGCGAAGAACTCTCCGCCGCGGGCTTTCAGGATATTTCGATCGAGACGGTCGATTTCACCAGCAAGGCCAGGTCCGCGCGAGACGTTGCAATCGCCTACTGCCAGGGCACGCCGCTCCGCAACGAGATCGTCGCGCGCGACGCCTTACGCCTTGAAGAAGCAACGAACGTGGCGGAAGTCGCTCTGGCGAAGCGTTTTGGCAGCGGGGCGATCGAGGGTCTGATCAGCGCGCACGTCATCGCCGCGACTTGAATTACCTTGCCGCCTCAGCGCCGGGAAACCCGCGCCGCCGCAATCTCGTTCGCCATCCGCGTATAATCGGTCCACACCAGGTTGAAGAACAGGGGCGGCTCCTGCTTGGCCGCGAGCATCTCGGCATAGCGCTCCTTGGCGCCGTCCATCGCCCACCATTTCTGCGCCGACGACGCCACCTTGCGGAAATTGCGGAGCGCGCCCAAGAATTCCTTCGGGTCGGCCCCGGCCTGCACCGCGCATTGAACCAGCCAGTTGAAGCCGGCGATGATGGCGATCGCGAGGTCGGCGGGCGTATTGCCGGTGAACTCGACCACGGTCTGATCGTGCGGCAATTGGCGCAGATAGCCGTCCAGCAGCGCGGTTTGCTGGTCGGGCTCCGCAAGCAGCGCGAACTCGCGGCGCGGCACGCTCAGCAGATACCGGAAGGCTTCGAGCCGCGTGTGGTCGCAGATCGACGGCTCGTCGCCGGCGTGATCGGACGCCGCGCGCTTGCAGGCGGGATAGACGAATTTTCCGTTGTCGACGTCGTCGAGATATTGCTTCGCCCGCTTCTCGATCTCATCGAGAAACGAGAGCTGGCCCTCTTGCGTCGTCGAACTTCCCCCGAATGGCCACCAGTTCATGCGACACCAGTGTTGGTGTTAAGGTTCTTCGGTCACTTCCCGTATGTCTCGCGCAGTTTCGCCTGGATCTTCGCCATGCCCGCGATCCAGCGGTCGTAATTCTCGGTCTTCTTGCGCATATAGCCCAGCACCTGCGGATGCGGCAGAATCACGAAGGTCTCCTGCTCAAGGCCTTTTAATACATCCTGCGCCACCTGCTCAGGCGACAAATCGC
Organism: uncultured Alphaproteobacteria bacterium; assembly: GCA_963821965.1. Taxonomy (GTDB): domain Bacteria; phylum Pseudomonadota; class Alphaproteobacteria; order Rhizobiales; family Xanthobacteraceae; genus Bradyrhizobium. The sequence goes on along the minus strand of CAWGFY010000005.1, from coordinate 172,351 downwards.
CGTCGCCGGACTGCGGGCCCTTCGGGATCGAGCGCAGCATGTTGGTGTCGACGCCCTGCGGGCAGAGGATCGAGACCTTGATGCCGTCGGCGCGGTGCGAGATCGCCAGATTCTCGGCAAAGCCGACCGCGGCGTGCTTGGTGGTGGAATAAGCGGGACTGCCGACCTGCGACAGCAAGCCGGCCGCGGAAATCGTGTTGAGGAAATAGCCGCCGCCCCGCGCCTTGTAGCGCGGGATCAGGTGCCGCGCGGCATAGACATGCGCCATCACATGTATCGCCCAGCTCCGCGCAAACGGCTCGTCCGAGGTGCCGCCGGCATTGACCGAGAGCGGATCGAAGCCGCCGCCGATGCCGGCATTGGAGCAGAACAGCGCGATCGGGCCGAACTGCCGCTCGGTCTCGTCGATGACGTGCAGGATGTCCTTTTCCCTGGCGACGTCGCACTGGAAAGCCGCGCCGTTGACTCCGGCCGCAGTCGCCCGCGCACCCGCGCCATCGATGTCGGTGACGATCACCTTGGCCGCGCCCGCGCCGTGAAAAGCCGCGCACAGCGCCCTGCCGATGCCGTTGGCGCCGCCGGTGACAACCACGACCTTGCTGGTCACCTGCATCGCCATCTCCCGCTGTTGGCCGTTGTCAGGTCAAAACCAGGTCCAGCACCGCGGTGTAATGGCAGGCCGCCCCCAGCAGGACGAAACAATGCCAGATGACGTTCTGGAAGCGCAACCGCCGCCAAGCGTGAAAGACGACCCCGAGACTATAAAGCGCACCGCCCGCGAGTACGAGCCAAAGCGCCAGCGTCGGCAGTGCCGAAACCACGCGGTCGTAAAGCATCAGGCCGCTCCAGCCGAGCGCGAGATAAAGCCCGACCGAGAGGCGGTCGAACCGGCCGGGCCAGCCGAGCTTGAGCACAATGCCGAAAATCGCGAGGCACCAGACGCCGGCGAGCAGCGCCAGCGCGAACACGCTTTCCCTCAGCTCCAGGATGAACGGCGTGTAGGTCGCCGCGATCAGCAGATAGATCGCGGAGTGATCGAACCGGCGCAGCACCCATTTGGCGCGCGACACCGGCAAGAGATTATAGGTTGCCGACAGCACCAGCATCGACAGCAGACCCGCGACATAGATCGAGGCGGCGACGATGTCGATGGCGCGGGCATAGACCGCGGCGAGCACGATCAGCACGGTGGCGGCGATCAGCCCGAACACGACGCCGAGGACATGGACGACACCGTCGGCGATCAGCTCGGCACGGTCGTAATGCCAGCCGATCATGCCGGCGGCGGCATGGACCGAAGTCGAGGCAAGCTGTTTCAGGCGGAAGACGGTCATATCAGGAATCTTCGGCTACCCCATTTGCATCCTAGGTCGTAACGGTCAATGAAGCGTTCAAGAGCAGCTTTCGTTCCGTTTATGGACCAATCGCGACCAATCTGTGAAGCTTGATTTCACGGCCCAAATCGCCACCTTTTGATTTGCGTCAACACCCCTTTTGAGCCCTCCCCGCATGTCCCCGAGCGTTACCGATATCGTCGAGGAAGCGCGCCTGTCGGCGCGGGCGCTGCTGGATTATGGCGAGAGCTTCTTCAACCCGACGGTGCGGCTCGGCGTCACCGGCCTGTCGCGCGCCGGCAAGACCGTGTTCATCACCGCGCTGATCCATGGGCTGACGCGGGGCGGCCGCTTTCCGGTATTCGAGGCGATGAACTCCGGGCGGATCGCGCAGGCCGGACTTGCACCGCAGCCCGACGATGCCGTGCCGCGTTTCGACTACGAGAACCATCTGCGCACTCTCATCGAGGAACGGCGCTGGCCGAACTCCACCGTCGACATCAGCGAGTTGCGGCTGGTCATCGAGTACCAGCGGCAGAACGGCGCCGACCGCACCCTGACGCTCGATATCGTCGACTATCCCGGCGAATGGCTGCTCGACCTGCCGCTGCTCAACAAGAGCTATGAACAATGGTCGAGCGAGAGTCTCGCATTGTCGCGCGAGGCGCCCCGCGCGCATCTTGCAACGGAATGGCACAAACAGCTTGCGACGCTCGATCCGCAAGGGAAAGAGGACGAGCAGGCGACGCGGACCGCGGCAAAACTGTTCACCGATTATTTGCGCGCCTGCCGAGACGAGCGCTTCGCCATGAGCCTGTTGCCGCCCGGCCGCTTCCTGATGCCGGGCAATCTCGCGACCTCGCCCGCGCTGACCTTCGCGCCGCTCGACGTTCCCGCCGATGGCGTGGCGCCCGAAGGCTCGCTGTGGGCAATGATGGCGCGGCGCTACGAGGCCTACAAGGACGTGGTGGTGCGGCCGTTTTTCCGCGATCATTTTTCGCGGCTCGACCGCCAGATCGTGCTGGTCGATGCGCTGGCCGCGTTCAACTCCGGCCCCGAGGCGCTGCACGATCTCGAAGCGGCGCTGGCCGGCATCCTCGATTGCTTCAGGATTGGGCGCAGCACGATCATCTCAACGTTGTTCCGGCCGCGGATCGATCGCATCCTGTTCGCGGCAACCAAGGCCGACCATTTGCATCATCTGAGCCATGACCGGCTCGAAGCGGTGCTGCGGCGCGCGGTGAGCCAGGCGGTAGCGCGGGCGGAAGCGACCGGCGCCGAGATCGATGTGGTGGCGCTCGCGGCCGTGCGGGCCACGAAAGAAGCCATCGTGACCCGCGACCGCGACAAGTTGCCCGCGATCACCGGCATGCCGATCCCCGGCGAGAGCGCCGGTGGCGAGATTTTCGATGGGAATACCGAAGTCGCAGCCTTTCCCGGCGATCTGCCGGCCGATCCCGCGACGCTGTTCGACGGCGCATTCCGTGGGCTGTCCAGCGCATCGGCCGAGACAAGCGATTTCCGCTTCCTGCGCTTCCGCCCGCCGGTGCTGGAACGCGACGGCAAGGGCGAGCCGGCGCTGCCTCACATCCGCCTTGACCGGGCGTTGCAGTTCCTGATCGGAGACCGCTTGCAATGACCGAGCGATCGAAACCCCGCAAGCCAGCGACCTTCCGGCTCGATGACGCCAACGTCGTCCTCGTCGATACCGACGAGGCCGGCCGCCCCGCGCGCGGCACGGTGCAGATCGCGCCGGAGCCCGAGCCGCAATTGCCGGCGACGATCGAGCCGCCTGCCCTGCCGCGGCGCGGTTTTGGTTGGGGCACGCTGTTCTGGAGCGCGGTCGCCGGCCTCGTGCTGCTCGGCCTTGGCCTCGGCACAGTTAATCTGATCGAGGATCTGTTCGCGCGCAGCGAAAGCCTTGGGCTGCTCGGCATCGCGCTGACCGCCGCCGCCGCGCTGGCGCTCGGCGTGATCACGCTGCGCGAGCTCACCGCGCTGGTGCGGCTGGCGACCATCGAGAAGCTGCATGCGCGCGCGGCCGCGGTGCTGCTCAGCGACGACCGCAACGAAAGCCGCGCCATCCTGCGCGATCTCCTGAAGGTCGCACATCAGAATCCGCAGCTCGCGCGCGCCCGCAATGCGCTGGCTTCGCACGCCGAAGACATTATCGACGGCGCCGACATGATCAAGCTGGCCGAGCGCGAGCTGATGACGCCGCTCGACCGGGAGGCGCGGCGGCTGGTCTCCTCGGCCGCGCAGCGCGTCTCCATCGTGACCGCCATCAGCCCGCGCGCGGCTGTCGACATCATCTTCGTGTTCGTGGCCGCGCTGCGGCTGATCCGGCAACTGGCGCGGCTCTATGGCGGCCGTCCCGGCGCGCTCGGCATGATCCGCCTGCTGCGGCATGTCATCGCGCATCTCGCCATCACCGGCGGCATGGCCGCGAGCGACAGCCTGGTGCAGCAGATGCTCGGCCATGGATTGGCGGCCAAACTCTCGCAGCGGCTCGGCGAAGGCATGCTGAACGGGCTGCTCACCGCGCGGCTCGGGCTTGCCGCGATCGACGTGACGCGTCCGTTGCCGTTCACGGCGCTGCCGCGGCCGGCGCTGACCGATCTCGCGAAGGACCTCTTGAAGAAACGCGACGACGAGGACTAGCGATTTCGGAGGAGGATTTCCCGCGTGCGTTCGCGGACAAAATCCACAATCAGGCCGATCGCCTCGACCGAAGCCGGGCTGGTCGGGTTCAGCACAATAAAGGTGTGCGGCTCGCCCTCGAATTTCCGCAGCGCGATCTTCCCACCGGCTTTTCTGTAGGCGGCGACGAACCGGTCGGCCATGTCAGGGGTGACGTTGTTGTCGGCGGTGCCCTGGATCAACAGGGCCGGCGGCAAATTCTTCGCCGCGCCGCTTTCGAGAATGGTCTGCGGATTGGCCTCCGCCATCGCAGCTTCCGTCAAAAAGTAGACGTCATGGTTCTTGACCAGCCGCTCGTTGCCGGTCTCACGCGCCATCCTGTAGCGCGCCACGGGATCGGAAATCGGCCAGCACACCACGACAAAATCGAGGCTCGCATCGGCATCACCGTCGCCATCAAGTTTGTGCGCGGCATATCTGGGATCGCGCGGCCGCATCACGTTCAGCCAGAGCTGATGGCCGCCGCTGGAGCCCGCAAGCCCGCCGACGCGGTGTCCATCGCCGCCCCATTTCCCGATATTGGCCTTCAGCCATCGGATGCCGAGGTTGATATCGGCGATCGAGGCCGGATAGCTCGCCGCCGGCGGCATGCGGAAATCGAGCGCCAGCACCGCCGTACCGGACGCGGCGATGGCCTGATTGATCACGGCCATCTGCAAGCGGTCGTTGGCGACCCAGGCGCCGCCATGGACGTTGACCATCGCTGCAAATCCGGTGACGCCACGTGGGCGATACAGCCGCGCGATCAGCGGCGTATCGTCGGCGCGGCCATATTCGAGGTCCTCGGCGATGACATCGTAGCTTCTCACATGATCGTCCATGGACAACTCTCACGATGTGGGCGCGACCCGATCAGCCTACACCCGAACGCAAACGGCACGCCAGCACGCGCCATCGGAAAAAGGGTGTATCCGGCGGCGGCGACAGTTCGGGCGTCCAGCCGGTGAGCTTTTCCAGCGTGTAGGTGTCCATCACTTCGCCGCGCCAGACCCGGTCGACCTGCCCCAGTCGCTCGCGTTTGGCGCCGGTCAGATTCCAGATCGGCAGCAGATAGTCGTAGGCGCGCGCGACATAGAGACCGGGATGACCCTTGATGTGATCCATCCCGGGGTCGGCAAAACCCAGGAAGCGGCCGCGCTCGGTCACCTCGATGACCGGCACCCGCCCCCGGAAATACCAGCGTAGCATCGAGTTGGTGCGATAATCCGTGGTTGCGATCCAGGTCGCGCCCGTCTTGTCCAGCTCCGTCTGGACGCGCGCCGCCAGCGCGTCGAAGTTCGCCTCGCTGCCGACCGGATCGATGCGGCTGATGAAATTGAGGGGCGTCGCGACATAATAGACAAACACGACCACGATGAAGCCGATGCCGGTGACCACTGATGTCCTGGCCCAAAACGGCGTTGCCTGAATGATTCTCGCGCGCCAGTTTTCGCGCGGCAGCACGGCAATGTTGATCGCGGCCGCGGCAAAGCCGGCCGGCCAGATGAACATCGGCCAGGTGTCGCCGACCCGCAAGGTCAGCGACTTCACCAGGAAATAAGCAAAGGGAACGATGACCGCGGTCGAGAGCAGGATCGCCACCGGCTCGCGCGCGCGGTAACCGCGCCAGGCGGTCAGTGCCACGCCGACCAGCACCACCGGGAACAGCACGAAGCCGACCAGTCCCCATTGCAAGCCGATGAAGTCGCCGAAGGTGCGCAGCGAGAGCCCGTACGATGTCGTGGCACGCACCGACTGGAAGCGGAACGTCGCCCAGTCGTGCTGATAGTTCCAGATCAGCACGGGCGAGAAGATGACAAGCGCGATCAGCACCGCCGCCCACGGATATGGCGAACGCAACTGACGCAGCCGCCAGTCCGGCACCAGCGCGAAAGCCAGCACCGCGGGCACCAGCAGGATGCCTGTGAACTTCGACAGCAGCGACAGTCCGCCGAACGTGCCGGCGGCGAGCCACCAGCGCAGGTCACCGCTTTCGGCAAGCCGCACCAGCGACCAGATCGTCGCCACGGCAAACGGGATCAGCGCGGTGTCCGGCGCGACCTTCGCCATCAACAGGCCATAGTAGAGCGCAGCTTCCGGCATCAGCAAAGCGAAGACGACCGCACGCCAGTCATGCGTGACGCGGCGAACGATATCGGCGAGCAGCAATTGCATGCAGAGCATCGCGGCGATACCGGCGAAGCGCACGCCGAAATTGGTGTCGCCGAAAATAGCCGTGCCGATCCGGATGAACCAGGCGACCATCGGCGGATGATCGAGATAGGACAGCACATGCTCTTTCGACCAAGTCCAGTAATAGGCCTCGTCGGTGCGCAGCTCGATCAGATGCGCCCAGGCGATCCGCAAAGCGGTCATGGCCACGATCACGGCCACGGCCATCAGCAGCAGCCGGCGCGCGGCCTGATCGGGTTTTTCGGGAGCGGGGATCGATGTCACGGCGCTTTTCTTGCCGACTCTATTCGTACTGTCAACGCGCTCGGATGGCTGCCGCGTGCCGCGTCACATAAACGCGTGCAAGAAGTGACAATTGAAGTGGAATGAACGCGGCCAATCGCCGATAATGTCAGGCAAATGTCCATGTTTTCATCCGACCAGATCAGGAAAAAACTCGAGGGCGTCGGCGTGCGGCAGGTTCGCCTGGCCTGCGGGCTGGTGCTGTATGCCTATCTGGTCAGCCATTTCCTCAACCACGCGCTCGGCAACATCTCGCTGGATGCGCTTGCCACCGGCGTCTATTACCACACCGCGTTCTGGCAATTCGCGCCGGTGGCGATCGCCTTCTACACGGCTGTCGTGCTCCATACCGGGCTCGGGGTCTGGGCGCTCTACGAACGGCGCGAATTTCGCTGGACAGCCATCGAGCCGCTGCAGCTCGTGCTCGGCCTGAGCATTCCGGCGCTGGTGATCACCCATGTCGCCGGCGTGCGAATCGGCCACGCCCTGTTCGGGCACGAAAAGCTCTATCCGCAGGTGTTGTTCGCATACTGGATCGTCTGGCCGTTCAAGATGTGGCTGATGTACGCGGCGATGGTCATCGCATGGGTGCACGGCAGCATCGGCCTGTATTTCTGGCTGCGGATGAAAGCGTTCTACAAGCGCGCGGCGCCATTGCTGCTGGCGGCCGCGGTGCTGGTTCCGACGCTGGCCCTGCTCGGGCTCTACCAGGCCGGGCGAAACATCGTCGACAACGACAGCAAGGAATGGCGGGCGGAGAATCTCTCGCCGGACCAGGTCGGCACGCCGGCCCAACAGGCGGTGCTGCAAAACATCGAGGACTATTTCCTGATCGGTTATCTCGGCCTCGTCGCAATGGTGCTGCTGGCCAGGGGCGTGCGCGCGCTGGGCGAGCGGCGCGGCGGCATGATCGCGCTGTCCTATGGCAACGGCCGCACCGTGCGGGTGCCCAGGGGATTGAGCGTGCTGGAAGCGAGCCTGCGCAACAACGTCCCGCATGCCAGCGTCTGCGGCGGGCGCGCACGCTGCTCGACCTGCCGCATCCGGATCATCGGCGATTGCAGCGCGCTGCCGGAGCCCTCGCAGCGCGAGGCGTTCGTGCTGGCGCGGGTCGGCGCCAGCGATCCCTCGATCCGTCTCGCCTGCCAGCTCAGGCCCACCGAAGACCTGTCGTTCTTTCAGCTGTTCCTGCCGAGCACGACGAGCGCTAACACGCATGCTTCCAATCCCGCGCGGATCGGCCAGGAGCGTTATCTGGTCAGCCTGTTCGTCGACATGCGCGGCTCGACCCAGCTGGCCGAGAAGCGGCTGCCGTTCGACACCGTATTCGTCGTCAACCGCTTCCTCGCGGCGGTCGCACAAGCGGTGATGGAGTGCGGCGGCCGGCCCAATCAGTTCCTCGGCGACGGCATGCTGGCGCTGTTCGGGCTCGGCACCTCGGCGCAGCTCGCCTGTCGCCAGGCTTTGCGCGCGACGGCGATGATCTCGGCGAATATCGACGAGTTGAACGAATTCCTCAGCCATGATCTGCGCGAGCCGATCCGTTTCGGCATCGGCATTCACGGCGGCGAGGTGATCGTCGGCGACATCGGTTACCGCGATCACATGGTGTTCACGGCGCTCGGTGATCCCGTCAATGTCGCCGCGCGCCTGCAGGACATGACGAAGTCACTCGCGTGCGAAGCGCTGATTTCCGAAGAGGTCCGCGTCACCGCGGGCCTTGCATCAGACGATCTGCCGCAGCGGGAGGTCGAAATTCGCGGGCGCGCCGACCCGATGAAAGTTCGCGTGATTGCCGAGGCAAAAGCGCTGGCCGCATTGGTCGATAGCCTCACGGTGCAGCCTGACACCGGCAAGCCGGCCGCCGCCGAAATTGCTGTGTGATTTCCAGCACATCTGAACGCCCATTCAGAAAATTCTCCGCAGCCGAGTCCGAACCGGCCTTCGCGACAACGCGTCTGATGGGGCGGTGGGTAACACTGCAACCCGCGCCCAGGCGAAACGCTCTTGGGCCGCATCATTTGGAGAATGACCATGTTCCGTAAGCTCGCTCTTGGACTCGTTGCCGCAGCTTCCCTCAGCGCCGCTGCGCTGGCGCCGACCGCTGCTTCCGCCAAGCCGTTCGGCTGGGGCGGTGGCTGGGGTGGCGGCTGGGCTGGCAGCTGGGGCTTCCATCATCACCACATTGGCCTCGGCCTCGGCTTCGTCGGCGCCGTCGATGGCGGCTGCTACGTGACGCGGCTGGTGGAGACCCCGTTCGGCCTGCGCTATCGCACTGTCAACGTCTGCGTCTACTGAGCTAGTGGTCCGATTCCAACATTCGCACTCCATCGCAGCAAGCAGGTTTGCGAATGTTGGAATCAAAGGACCACTAGAAAATATTGATTCTTGTGGAGCTTTGGATTTGACGTTCGCTATTTCGAATGCGCGGCTGGCAGGGTAGCGAGCGTCAAATCCGCTCCACAAACATGCATCGACGTGGAAGTCCCGGCTGCCCTGCAGCCGGGATTTTCCATTTAAGTCCGCTCCCTTGCTTCCGCACCGCGCCCTCATGTGCACCGAAAGCATGATTTGACTTGCGCGAAGCTTCCGCAAAAGATCGCTATTCCGATTCCGGTGATGACCGGGGTCGACAAGAAGCTTCGGAGGAAGCCGCATGCTCGATCGACGAGAGCTGATGAAGCGCGCCGGTATGGCCGCGCTTGTGACGGGTTTTGGTTCAACCAGGGCGTTCGCGCTCGAGACCGTGACCTTGCCGTTCGACAATGGCGAGCGGCCGCTCGTCAACTATCCGCAGAAGCGGCCGATGATCGGCCTGACCAGCCGCCCGCCGCAGCTCGAGACGCCGTTCTCGGTCTTCAACGACGGCCCGATCACGCCGAACAACGCGTTCTTCGTGCGCTATCACCTCGCCGACGTGCCGCTCAATATCGATCCCGACACGTTCACGCTGGAGGTCAAGGGCAAGGTCGACAGGCCGCTGAAGCTCTCGCTGAAGGAAATCCGCAAGATGAAGGCGACCGAGATCGTCGCCGTCAATCAATGCTCCGGCAACAGCCGCGGCTTCTTCAAGCCGCGCGTCGCCGGCGGCCAGCTCGGCCAACGGCGCGATGGGCAATGCGCGCTGGCGCGGCGTGCCGCTGAAGACCGTGCTCGACATGGCCGGCGTGCAGGCCGGCGCCAAGCAGGTGACCTTCGGCGGCCTGGACGGCCCGGTGATCCGACAAGACGCCGGACTTCGTCAAGGCGCTCGACATCGACCACGCCCGCGACGGCGAGGTGATGCTGGCCTATGGCATGAACGGCGACGATCTGCCGGTGCTCAACGGCTTTCCGCTGCGGCTCGTGGTGCCCGGCTATTACGGCACCTACTGGGTCAAGCATCTCAACGAGATCACGGTGATCGACAGCGTCTTCGACGGCTTCTGGATGAAGTCCGCCTACCGCATTCCCGACAACGCCTGCAATTGCGTCGAGCCGGGCACGGCGCCGAAGGCGACCATCCCGATCAACCGCTTCACCGTGCGCTCCTTCATCACCAGCGTCACCGACGGCGCCAAGCTGAAGTCCGGGCAGGACCATGCTAAGAGGCATCGCCTTCGACGGCGGCAAGGGCATCAAGGAGGTCGCGGTCTCGACCGACGGCGGCAAGACCTGGATGCCGGCGAAGCTCGGCGAGGATCTCGGCAAATATTCCTTCCGCGAATGGACGCTGCCGGTGAAGCTCGCGGCCGGCTCTTACGAATTGAAGGTGCGCGCCACCAACAATGCGGGCGAGGTGCAGCCGGCCGAGCCGCGCTGGAATCCGGCCGGCTACTTGCGCAACGTCATCGAAACCACCCGCGTCACCGTGGCCTGAGGGAGAATAACCATGAAGACAATTTTCCTCCTCGCGCTCGTCCCCGATTGCTACTCGCAGTGCGCGTCGAGCGCCGCGCCGGTCGTCTACAAGCTGCCGGAAGAAACCGCGGCGTTGAAGCCGGGGCCGAACCTCGACGTGGTGCAGAACAATTGCACCGCCTGCCACTCCGCCGACTACATCAAGACCCAGCCGATCATGAAATCGAAGAAGGATTTCTGGCAGGCCGAAGTCACCAAGATGATCAAGGTCTATGGCGCGCCGATCGACGATGCCGACGTGCCGAAGATCGTCGAGTACCTGTCCACGGCCTATTGAGGCGAAAAGCGCGCCTTTTGGGCGCGCCGGTCAGCATTGCAAAAATGGAACCCGACCGGGCGGCCAAATTACCCGCAAGACGGGCAAAAGCCGCAAATGCGCCACGATATCGATCATTTCCCGCCCGAAACAGGCCATGGTTTGAGCTACCCAGCTTGGCGCAACCGTCGTATTCTGGGCGTCGAGCAGGCCGGTTCGGTGCGGGCGTCGGCGGTTCACGATTTTATTTGCCCGCGGAGAAGACGACGTTATGGCTAAAGGTACGGTCAAGTGGTTCAACCCGACCAAGGGGTACGGATTCATCCAGCCCTCGTCGGGCGGCAAAGACGTGTTCGTTCACATCTCGGCAGTGCAGAAGGCTGGTCTTTCGACCCTCAACGAAGGGCCAGACGATCGAGTACGAAGAGATCGCCAATCGCGGCAAGACTTCGGCCGAGAACATCAAGGTCTAGCGCCGCAAGCGCGAACTCCCGAACGCATTTCGATTAAACAATTTCAGCAGGAGCGGATATGTCCGCTTCTGCGCATCAGACGTTTTTCGTGGCCTGCCGGTTGCGTGATAAGACACCGGCATGAATGGTCGCGCCATGATGTCTCCTCTCCCATTCACTGCAGCTTACGCGCCGGATGACCGCATCATCGCCGAGCGCCTGCTTGCGTCGGCACGGCTGGACGCAGAGCACGAGCAGCGGATCGACCGCGTCGCGACCCGGCTGATCGAGGCCGTCAGGACCAATGACGATCCGCTCGGCGGGGTCGAGGACATGCTGCGCGAGTTCGCGCTCTCGACCAAGGAGGGCCTCGCGCTGATGGTGCTGGCGGAGGCGCTGCTGCGCGTGCCGGACGCCCGCACCGCCGACCAGTTCATCGAGGACAAGCTCGGCGAAGGCGATTTCATCCATCACGAGACCAAATCCTCCGCCTTCCTGGTCAATGCCTCGGCCTGGGCGCTCGGCATGTCGGCGCGGGTGATCCAGCCCGGCGAGACGCCGCAGGGCACCATCGGCCGGCTTGCCAAGCGGCTCGGCGCGCCTGCGGTGCGCGCCGCCACGCGACAGGCGATGCGGCTGATGGGCAGCCATTTCGTGCTCGGCGAAACCATCGAGGCGGCGCTGGCCCGCGCACAGACGCCCACCGCCTCGCGCTATTCCTTCGACATGCTCGGCGAAGGCGCGCGCACCGCCGAAGACGCCCAGCGCTATTTCGATTCCTACGCCAGCCGCGATCGAGGCAATCGGCCGCAGCGCGGGCGACCGCCCGCTGCCCGAGCGGCCCGGCATATCCGTCAAACTCTCCGCGCTGCATCCGCGCTTCGAGGCGGTGAGCCATGCCCGCGTGATGGCCGAGCTGGTGCCGCGGCTGATCGAGCTCGCACGCCGCGCGAAGAGCTTCGATCTGAATTTCACCGTCGATGCCGAGGAAGCCGACCGGCTGGAGCTGTCGCTCGACGTGATGTCAGCCGCGTTTGCCGATCCATCGCTGGCGGGCTGGGACGGTTTTGGGCTCGCGATCCAGGCCTATCAGAAGCGCGCCGCCGACGTGATCGCTTACGTCGATGCGCTGGCGCGCGCGCATGCAACGGCGCCTGATGGTGCGGCTGGTCAAGGGCGCCTACTGGGACACCGAGATCAAGCGCGCGCAGGAGCGCGGCCTCGACGGCTATCCCGTGTTCACGCGCAAGGCGATGACCGATCTCAATTATGTCGACTGCGCACGAGCGGCTGCTGGCGCTGCGGCCGCGCCTCTTTCCGCAATTCGCCACCCACAATGCGCTGACGGTCGCGACCGTGCTGGAGCTCGCCGGCGGCGAGAGCGGATTCGAATTCCAGCGCCTGCACGGCATGGGCGAGGCGCTCTATGCGCGCCTGAGCGAAGATCACCCCAAACTCGCCTATCGCACCTATGCGCCGGTCGGCAGCCACCGCGACCTCCTCGCCTATCTGGTGCGGCGCCTGCTCGAGAACGGCGCCAACTCGTCCTTCGTGGCGCTCGCGGCCGACGACGCGATACCGGTCGAAACCCTGCTGCGGCGGCCGGCCGACATCATCGGCAGCGCGGCGCAGGCGCGACATCCCAAAATCCCGCTGCCGCGCGACCTGCTGCCGCAACGGATCAATTCGCGCGGCATCGAGTTCGGCGAACGTGCGGCGCTGGACAAGCTCGTCGCGGAGATCGCACGCGCAAAGATCCCTGCGAAAGGCAGCATCGCCGATGCGTCTCGTGCCGAGGCGGAAGCGCCGTTGCCACGGCGCGGGCCGGTTTCCCCGCGCTGGAGCGCGACGCCTGCACCGAGCGAGCGGCGATGCTGGAGAAGGCCGCCGACCTGCTCGAGAGCCGCGCGCTGCGCACGTCATCGCGCTGCTGCAGCGCGAGGGCGGCAAGACGCTCGACGACGCGCTGTCGGAGCTGCGCGAGGCCGCCGACTTCTGCCGCTACTACGCCGCCGAGGGGCGCAAGCTGTTCGGTGCGAGCGAAGCCATGCCGGGTCCGACCGGCGAAAGCAACGCGCTTCGCCTGCGCGGCCGCGGCGTCTTCGTCGCGATCTCGCCCTGGAATTTTCCGCTCGCGATCTTCCTCGGCCAGGTCACGGCGGCGCTGATGGCCGGCAACGCCGTCGTCGCCAAGCCCGCCGAGCAGACGCCGCTGATCGCTGCAGAAGCAGTGAAGCTGCTGCATGAGGCCGGTGTCCCCACCACGGCGTTGCAACTCGTGCCCGGCGACGGCACGATCGGCGCGGCGCTGGTGGCGCATCCCGATATCGCCGGCGTCGTCGTTCACCGGCTCGACCGAGGTCGCGCGTACGATCAATCGCGCGCTCGCCGCCAAGGACGGGCCGATCGTACCGTTCATTGCAGAAACCGGCGGCATCAATGCGATGATCGCGGACGCCACCGCCCTGCCCGAGCAGGTCGCCGACGATGTCGTGACCTCGGCATTCCGCTCCGCGGGCCAGCGCTGCTCCGCGCTGCGGCTGCTGTTCGTGCAGGAGGACGTCGCCGACCGCATGATCGAGATGATCGCGGGCGCTGCGCGCGAATTGAAGATCGGCGATCCCGCCGATCCCTCGACCCATATCGGCCCGGTGATCGACGCCGAGGCCAAGGCGCGCCTGGACGCGCATATCGCGCGCATGAAGAAAGAGGCGCGCGTGCACTTCGCAGGCGACGCGCCGCAAGGCAATTTCGTCGCGCCGCATATTTTCGAACTGCGCGACGCCGGCGAACTGACCGAGGAAGTGTTCGGGCCGATCCTGCATGTCGTGCGCTACGGCGCCGACAGGCTGGAAAGCGTGCTGCGGTCGATCGAGCGCACCGGCTACGGGCTGACGCTCGGCATCCACTCACGCATCGACGACATGGTCGATGCCGTCATCGCGCGGCTGTTGGTCGGCAACATCTATGTCAACCGCAACATGATCGGCGCCGTCGTCGGTGTGCAGCCGTTCGGCGGCCACGGCCTGTCCGGCACCGGTCCCAAGGCCGGCGGTCCGCACTATCTGGCGCGCTTCGCCACCGAGCAGACCGTGACGATCAACACCGCCGCGGCCGGCGGCAATGCCGCGCTGCTGTCGGGCGATGAATGAGATCCCTAGAGACAGGTGCCTTCCTTCGCGCACGGCACGCGCTTGCGAGAGCTGCTCGACCTTCTGCTTCGACTCCGCCTGCGCCAGCATCTCGAACACGTTCGGGGTCTGAGCTCGGTGGCGCGGCGATAATCGCTCGCCGCCTTGTCGATCTTGCCCTGCGCCTCGTAGATCGTCGCGCGCGCGACATAACCCTCGACCGTCTCGCGCAGCTCGATCGCCCTGCCGAGATCGTCCAGCGCCCGCTCATAGTCCTTCGTGGTCGAGTAGACGATGCCGCGCAGCCGCAGCGCGTCGGCATCGTTCGGCCGCGTCACCGAGCACCTGATTGAGATCGGCCATCGCGCTGACCGGATCGTTCTTGGCGAGATAGGCCCGCGCGCGCAGCATGCGGGCGAAAGCAATCGATCCCGATGTTCTTGCCGATCAGCTGATTGAGCGCCACGATCGAGCGGTCATATTGGCCGGAGACCAGCATCGCGAGACCCTGGCCGAGCTCGGCGGTCTGGTTGGCGGGATTGCGGTCGAGCGCGTTCTTGATATCGACCAGGCCTTCCGACGTGTTGCCCTTGAACAGCAGCGCAAGCCCGCGCGCCGCGCGCGCCGTGTCGTTCGACGGGTTGAGCGCGATCGCCTGGTCGAAATCGACCAGCGCCTTGTCGAGCTGCGCGAGCGCCACATAGGCCTGGCCGCGCTCGGCATAGGCCGCGCTTTCCCTCGGGTTGAGCGAGATCGCACGGTCCATGTTGGAAATGGCGTCCTGGAATTTTCCCGTGAGACGGCTGACCATGCCGCGGCCGAAATAGCCCAGCGAATTGTTCGGATCGAGGCTGATCAGCTTGTTGGCCTCGTCCAGCGCCAGCTCGGGCTGCTTCACGCCGAGCAAGGCGATGATCCGCTCATAGTGCATCGGCTCTGTCGTCCGGCTTGATGGCCAGGAATGCATCGACGTCGTTACGACCATCCGAATAGCGGCCCATGCTGAGATAGGCCACGGCACGAAGCCTGAGCGCGGCTTCGTCGCGCGGATTGGCGGATAGAATCGGCGACAGCCGCGCAACCGCGTCGGCATATCTGTGCGCGGCAAACAGAACCTGCGCGTCCTTGACGGCCTGGCTGGCGGACGGCGGCGCAGCGCCTGCCGGCGCGGCGGGAGCCACGGCGGCCGGCGGAATCGCGGCCGCCTGCTTGCTGTCCGGCTGGCCATGCACCTTGGCGAGCTCCGACTGCATCGTGATCGCCGACTGGCGCTGCTGTTGCACATTCTTGTCGTCGGGCACGATGGTGAGGAGCTTGTCGTAATCGGCAATCGCGCTCGCATAGTTGCCCTTGGCGACGAAGAGCTGGGCGCGGGCGAAAAGCGCGTTGCGGTCGTTCGGCACCCGCGCGAGCGCCAGCGTGAAATCGTCGATGGCGTGATCCATGTCGCCCTTGCGGCGATAGGCCTGGCCGCGCAGGTAGAAGGCGTTCAGGACGTTCGCATTGATCGCGATCGCCCTGTTGAGATCGTCAAGCGCCGGATCGACCTGCCCGGTCTCGATATGGGCGTAGCCGCGCGTGACATAGGCCTGGGCATAGTCCGGCCGCAACGTGATCGCCTGGTTCAGGTCGGTCATCGCATCGGTGAAATTGCGCTGAGCGGTTCGCAGGTTTGCCCGCGTGTAAAAAGCGACCGCATTGTTGGGTTCGAGCTCGATCGCCTGGTTGAAATCGGCGAGCGCGCCCTCGGCGTCCCCCTTGCGCTGCCGCGCATAGCCGCGCGACAGCAGCGCCGGAACCGATTTCGGATTCAGTAGAAGTGCGGCTTCCGCATCCGCCAGCGCAAGATCGACCTTGGCGCGGGCGATGAACAGGCGCGAGCGGCTGACGAGCGCCTTGAGCCGATCGTCGGCCGGCTTCGACGCATCATTGATGATCGCCGTACAGGCGGGCTCGATCTTGTCCGCGACCTGGCTGGCGCAATCCTCGGCGTCGCCTGCCCGGGCCTGCGTCCGCACAGCGCGGCGAGCAGCAGCGCCGGCAGCCAGGCGTGAAAGGACAACTTCATTATCTCTCCCTTCGGCGAGGAAGTTTGAGGCGCGGCCGACGATCAGCCAATTTTACAACCGACCCCCGCACATTGCCACATTCCCTTCGCGCATGGTTGAGCGAGCGCCTCCACGTTCCGGAAGCGGTTGCATCCTCCGCCGACATCGGTCAAATGGGCTCAAGGCGTCACGGCGGCACATCAAATCCACGGGAGCGACGCGGTCATGGGAAAGGGCATCTTCGAGGGGCTGAAGGTTCTGGACTGCGCGAGCTTCATCGCGGCGCCTGCGGCCGCGACCGTGCTGTCGGATTTCGGCGCCGACGTGATCAAGATCGAGCCGCCCGGCGCCGGCGATCCCTACCGGAACCTGCCGAACCTGCCGGGATATCCGGTCAGCGAGCATAATTTCGCGTGGCTGCTGGAGAACCGCAACAAGCGCGGGCCTGGCGCTCGATCTCGGCGAAGCCTGAAGGACAGGCGGTGCTGCACAAGCTCGCCGAGCAGGTCGACGTCTTCATCACCAACTATCCGCCGCAGGTGCGCGCGAAGCTCGGCATCACCTACGATCATCTCGCGCCGAAGAACGAGCGGCTGATCTACGCCTCTTTCACCGGCTATGGCGAGAAGGGCGAGGAGGCCAACAAGCCGGGCTTCGACAGCAACGCCTATTGGGCGCGCTCCGGCCTGATGGACCTCGTGCGCGCCGACATCCACACCACGCCGGCGCGCTCGGTCGCCGGCATGGGCGACCATCCCTGCGCGATGGCGTTCTACGGCGCGATCGTCACCGCGCTGTATCAGCGCGAGCGCACCGGCAAGGGTGCGCATGTGGCGTCGAACCTGATGGCGAACGGCGTCTGGGCCGCCTCCGTGCTGGCGCAGGCCAAGCTGTGCGGCGCCAAGTTCGGCGAACGGCGGCCGCGCGAGCGCGCGCTGAACGCGGTGACCAACCACTATCGCTGCAAGGACGACCGCTGGATTATCCTGTCGCTGCTCAACGAAGACCGGCAATGGCCGACGCTCGCCCGCATCCTCGGTCGCGAGGATCTCGTCGCGGACCCGCGCTTTGCCACCAAGGCGGATCGTCACGCGCGCTCGATCGAGCTGATCAAGATTTTCGACGAGGTGTTCGCGACCAGACCGCTTGCCGAATGGAGGAAACTGCTCGACGGCAACGGGCTGGTGTTCGGCGTGGTCGGCATCCTCGACGACATTCCGAACGATCAGCAGATGATCGACAACGAAGTCGTGGTGCCCTTCGAGAACGACACCATGCTGACCGTCAACAGCCCGATCTGGGTCGACGGTGCGCCCAAGGTGCGCCCGCGCAAGCCGCCCGGCGCTCGGCGAGCACTCCGACGAGATTCTCCGCGCCGCGGGGTACGACGAGGCTGCGATCAAGAAGCTCCGAGCCTCCGGCGCGGTGGCATAGGATCGAGCCGTGCCGACCTACCGGCTGCATTACTTTCCGGAGTCCGGCAACAGCTACAAGCTGGCGCTGATGCTGACGCTGTGTGGACAGCGTTTCGAACCGGTCTGGACCGACTTCGGCGGCGGCGCCACACGGACGGCGGAGTGGCGCGAACGCGTCAATCCGATGGGCGAAATCCCTGTGCTGGAAATCGACGGCGAGCGCCTGACCCAGACCGCGCCGATCCTGCTCAAGCTGGCGAAAGACTACGGCAAGTTCGGCGCAATGACCGAGCGAGAGCAATTCGAGCTGCTGCGCTGGCTGTTCTGGGACAACCACAAGCTCACCGGCTACATGGCGGCCTATCGCTATTACCGGGCGTTCACGCCCACGCCCGATCCGCAGGTGCTGAAACATTTCCGCCGGCGTCTCGACGACTTCCTGTCGATTCTGGAGCGCCATGTGGCGAAGAATGCCTTCGCAATCGGCGAGCGGCCGACCATCGCCGACATCTCAATGATGGCCTATCTGCATTATCCCGCCGGCGAAACCGGGTACGATCTTGCGGCGAGCCACCCGGCGATCCATGCGTGGCTCGGCCGCATGGCCATGCTGCCCTGCTGGAAATCGGCCTATGATCTGTTGCCCGGCCAACGCCTGAAGCAGTACGCCTCAGCCTACTAACGCTTCAGCCAGGCCCAGACGACCGCAACCGCGACCACGCCGATGATGATCGCAAACCCGATCGCCCAGCCGCTGACGCGGATATCGCCGATCGTCTGGCGCTCCGCCTCGTTCGCGGCGATCTTCCGATCGCGCTGCTTGTTCTCCTGATCGGAAGAGCTCATCGGCCGCTCCCTGTGACACCCGGGCGTTCAGCTCCGGGCGGTGGTCGCCGGCCTCAATGTAGCATCCATCGATGACGGTTGCGCACTCGTCGTGCTGGCGATCCGGCTCAGGAGCAGCGAGGCCAGCGCCGCACAGGCCGCAGCCGCGGCGGCCGCCATGAACAGCGCGCCGGTGCTCCATTTCGCGTCGATCAGGATGCCGGCGACCAGCGGGCCGATGATCGAGCCGACCCGGCCGATCCCGAGCGCCCAGCCCACGCCGGTGGCGCGCACCGAGGTCGGGTAATAGCCGGCGGTGAGCGCGTTCGCCGCGATCTGGCCGCCGACCACGCAGAAGCCCGCCGCGAAAATCGCGATCGAGACCGGGATCACGGAGTGGCCGAACTGGCCGATCGCAGCGACCGCAAACACCGCAACGAGATAGACCAGAGCCAGCGCCCGAAACGAAAAACGGTCGATCACGCTGCCAAGCGCGAAGGTGCCGACCACGCCGCCGATCTGCAGCATCGAGCCGATCAACACGGCGACCGACACCGTCGCGCCGAGATCGTTGAGCACCGTCGGCAGCCAGAGCGCGAGGAAATAGATGTCGAGCAGGCTCATGAAGAACACGACCCACAGCAACAACGTCGCGCCGGTCCGCCCCTCGCGGAACAGGTGCAGCACCGGCACGCCCTCGAGGCGCGGTTCATGCACGACGAATTGCGCGCCCGGTGCGAACATCGCCTTCGGGTTGATCAGCTTCAGCAGCCCCGCGATGCGTTCCGGCGCCTGCCCGGTCGCCGCGACGAAGCGGACGGATTCCGGCAGCCGCCAGACGAGGATCGGCACCATGATCAGCGGCGCGATGCCGCCGACCAGGAACACCGAGCGCCAGCCGAAGCGCGGAATCAGGTCGGCTGCCAGCATGCCGCCGAGCGCGGCGCCGATCGAGAAGCCGCAGAACATGATCATCACCATGGTGGCGCGGCGGCGGTGCGGATTGTATTCCGCGGTCATCGCCACCGTGTTCGGCATGGCGCCGCCGAGGCCGAGCCCGGTCAGGAAACGAATGACGAGCAAAGTCGGGATGTCATGCGCCAGCACGGTGGCGAGCGCGCCGATACCGAAGGCGGCGGTGGAGAAGATGATGATCGCCTTGCGTCCGACGCGGTCGGCCAGCGGGCCGAACACCAGCGCGCCGATCATCAATCCAAACAGGCCGGCGCTGAAGACCGGACCGAGCGCGGCGCGCGTGGTCAGGCCCAACTCCTTGGCAAGCGCCGGCGCGACGAAGCCGATCGCCTGGGTGTCGAAGCCGTCGAGAAACAGCACCGCCGCGCACATCAGGAGCAATTTGATCTGGAATCCGCCGATCGGCTGACGGTCGATGAAATCGGCAATATCGATCACGGGCCCGCTGCCCGCCTCGCCGGATTTCGCCATGGCTCCCTCCCCTTAAGGCCGCGGTTCTTGCCGACCGCCGATGTTTGATTGCCAGCCTAACGCACGCCGCTACTTGCGCAACGCATCTTTGGAATAACCCGCGATGCGCTTGTAGCCGTCGGAGAGACGCGACCAGCTCCTCGCGGCTGATGACGTCGTCGATTTTCTCGAACGGGCGATCGCGGGTGCGCTGGAACACCTCGCGCAGGATCGCATCCGGCGGATTGGTGCGGTTGGTCAGCACGATGCGGGTGGTCGCCTCGAGCCGTTGCTTCTCGTATGCCGCGAGCGCCGCGACGGGATCGGCAATGTCGGACAGTGCTGATGTCAGCGCCTTTGCGTCGAGGATCGCCTGCCCCGCGCCGTTCGAGCCGCGCGGCACCATCGGATGAGCGGCATCGCCGAGCAGGGTTATCCGGCCAAAGCTCCAGCGCGGCAGCGGATCCTGGTCGACCATCGGAAATTCCAGCACATGATCGGCGGCGCGGATGAACGCAGGCACGTCGAGCCAGTCGAAATGCCAGTCCGAGAACGGGCCGATGAAATCATCCAACGATCCGGCGCGATTCCAGTCGCGCTTGCGATAGTTCGGCGTCTCGATCTCGGCGACCCAGTTGATCAGCTGCAGGCCGTCGGCGCCGGCTTCGCGGATCGGGTAGATCACCATCTTGCCATGCGACAGCCAGCCCGCGCGCACCATGCTGGCGCCGGAGAGCATCGGCTTCCAGCGTGTCACGCCGCGCCACATGTTGACGCCGGAATAGCGCGGCTCACCCTCGTCGGGAAAGAACTGCTTGCGCACCGCCGAATTGATGCCATCGCAGGCGATCGCGACGCGGCCGCGCACGGTGAAGCGTTCCTTGCCGCCCGGGCCATCAGAGAAGGCCATGGTGACACCGGTGTCGTCCTGCGCGACGCCGAGGCAATGACGATTGAGAACGACGCGATCGGGGCCGGCACGTTCGCGGAACGCGTCGAGCAGCACCATCTGCAGGTCGCCGCGATGAATCGAGAATTGCGGGTGGTCGTAGCCGGCGGCGCGGCCGAGCGGCTCCTGATAGATCAGCTGCCCGAAGCGATTGAAGAAGGTGGCGTCCTGTGTTGCGATTGCGACCCTGGCCAGCGCCGCTTCAAGCCCGAGCGCGGCGAGTTCCTTGGTCGCATGCGGCAACAGATTGATGCCGACGCCGATCGCACGCACCTCGGGAACGGATTCGTAGATGCGGCAGGGAATGCCGGCCTTGTACAGGCTCAGTCCGAGCGTCAGGCCGCCGACCCCGGCGCCGATGATGATGACCTCGTCCATGTTTCCGTCCCGGACGCTATTGACAGCGATCAAACACGATTAGTAAGCCTACTGTCAATTGACGAAAGGCCGATGAATCAACGGCTTTTCACAAAACACATGCCCATGCGCGTCGCGGGCGTAGCGGCTTCGCAGGCGAGCCCCTCGGTGCAGGTCCAGGACCGGAAACTCCTGTCGTTCTCGCTCGCACGTGCATGCTGCACGTAGCAATGCGCGCCCCAGCCGTCTTCATATTCGGTGCCGGCAAGCTCGGTACTGCGGCGCGTTTGCGGTCGGCTGGCAGCGCCTTTGGAGAAATCCGGTGCCTTGCCATCGCGGAAGGCCGTGAGGATATCGCGGCGGCGCACCTGGTCGCCGAAGAAATGCGGCGAGGCCGGCACCACGGTCGAATTCGACGGCTTTGCCGCCATCCAGTCGACGCCGGGGAAATGGAAGCCGCCGATGCCGCGGGTCTGGTGGCAGCCCGCGCAGCTGACATCGTTGAGCCGCCGCGCAAAGCCGGCGACCGAACGGATGTTCTGCGGGACGAAGCCGCGCTCCGCCGCGGTCTTCAGCGCACCGACGACGTCGTCTTCGGTGAAGACGGGCTTGGCGCCCTCGCCGGCAACGAGGCCATAGGCCGGCATCAATTCCGACGGAACGAAGCCGGCCGGCGTCGGCGCGATGGCGCTCTTTGCGAGGAATTTGTCGGGGATCAGCATCGTGCCGCGGTCGAGTTCGGCGAAATGCTCTGGTTCAAGCAGCCACGTCTTGAACTCGCGCGCGAGCTTGTCGTCCTTCAGCAGAAGCTCGCGATCGATCTGGTCCTCCAGCGGTGATTCGACGAAGGTGGCGGACGCGGCGTCGTATTTGAACACCTTCATCAAATAATCGGTGCGGAAATCGCGTAACGTGGATTTCGGCGCATGCGCGATCTGCAGGTTGGTCTCGATGCGGTCGATATTCTCTGGGCCAACGAGATCGAGTGCGCCGCCCGGCGCGGTCAATTTTCCGGCAAGCTCCGCGCCCGTCGCCGTCAGGCTTCCGACAGCAAGCCAGCGCTGTGCAATCTCGGCGCAGGTGATCGCTTCGCCATCGCCCTTCGCCTTCAGCACCACATTCAACGTCATCGGCAGGCGCGGCGTCACCGCGGCTTCGCCGATCGCTGCTGCATTGGTCTGGGTCAGCCGATAGATCAGACGGATCTCGCCGCAATTTGCCGGCGCGACGTAGGCGCGGTCCATGCGGTTGACGATGCCGGACAGCACGAAACGGGTATCGGCGGAATAAAGCTGAGCGCGGTCGAACAGCTGGAAGGCGAAGCCCGCGCCGACACCGATGCTCTCATTGGACAACGCGGCCTTGTGCCGTTCGATGTAGCCCTCGACATCCGCGTCCAGCGCCTTGGCGACCTTCGCCATCGACGGCAACGCGAACAATTGCGCGTTGGTCAGGGGCGTACCAGTCGAGCGCGCCGGCATCATGATGCGTGTCAAACTGAGGCGGCCGCCATCGAGTTCGCGCAAGGCGCCGGGATCGATGATGGCGGTGCCGCGCTCCAGCGGCACATCGGAGGCGGCCCGCGCGGACCACACTCCGAGCAGCAGAATAATTATGGCGAGCGGTGGTGAGCCAGAGCGCATGCCCCTGACTAACACCACCAGATCATGGCTATTCAAGCCAAAAGCGCGTCACCTGTCAGCGCGTGACGATCAGGCCCTTTTCGGTGACGACCACCCAATGGCCATCCTGCTTGCGGATGGCGTCGATGCGGCCGAGGCCCGGAATGCGATCGCCGGCATAGACCTCGAAGGTTCCGCGGCGATTGCGGATCAGCGCGCCGCCATAGCCGACATCGGCCAGGTACCAGCCGTCGACGCTCGGCAGGCGGGCGACCTCAGGCTTCGGCGGATTTGATGCAGCCGCGGCCGGAGCCGCCGGCGCGGGCGCTGCGGCGGCCGCAACAGCAGGCGGCGTCACCGAGCCGGTGACGTCCTTGGGCGCAGCCGGCGCGACGACAGCGGGCGCCGCGGCAGCGACGACCGGCGCGGGGGCAGGCGCGGCGTGCAGCTTCTCGACTGCCTCGGAGAGCTTGGCGAGCTTGGCGGCCGGTTCGGCCTGCGCCTTCTCGATTTTTTCGAGGCGATCGCTGGTCTTGTTGAACTGGGTCAGCGCCGTCTTCGAGGTGTGATCGAGGCCGGACTTCAACTGCTGCACGTCGGCATCGATCCGCGCAATCGCGGCTTCCAGCGCGGCGCTTGCAGGCGCGGGCGCCGTGGCCACCGCGTCCGCCGGATGCATTATACCCATGGTCGCGAACGCACCGCCGACCGCGCCCGCGATCGCCGCCAGCGCCACCACCGCGGCCATCGCGCCAAAGCGGCGCTTGGCAGGTGCCTGTTCAGCGTCAGCCTTCGCGCCGTTCTCGCCGTGCCAGGCGCGGTCGCCGGGCGACATGATCAGCATCTTGCCCGCGGTGCCGGGCGCGCTGGCCGTGCTCGCCTCGATCCTGGGGGCTTCAGACTTGGGCGCCTCGATCTTCGGCGCATCCGCCTTGGGTGCATCGGCCTGCGGCGCCTCGTGATCGGGCGCAATCGCGGGGGATTCGATCTTTCCGGCGTCCGGCGCGGCGGAGGTCGCCTCGGCCTTCGGCGTATCCTGGGTTTGAGACTGTTCGCTCACGTGCAATTCTCCAGAATTGATTGACCATTTGGTAACTTTCATTCCTTGCCAATTCCTTACCGGCGGCGGCCTTACCGAAATTTTAGGAATTTTTCCGGGCGGCTTTTGGGGCTGAGGCCCGGTAAACGTCACCATGGCGCAGCCGGATCGTTTGACAAACCCTCCGGCCGGCTGTTGAGACAGACCAATAACGGGGAGAACGCATCATGAAGCTCTACGACTCGATCGGGCCGAATCCGCGGATCGTCCGGATGTTCATGGCGGAGAAGGGCATCGAAATGCCCCGGCACACCGTCGATCTGCGCGGCGGCGAGAACCGGCAGGACGCGCATCTGAAGCGCAACCCGCACGGCCAGATGCCCACCCTCGAACTGGACAACGGCGACTATCTCTCCGAGGTCGTCGCGATCTGCGAATATCTGGAGGAGAAGCACCCAAGCCCGCCGATGATCGGAGCGACCGCGGAGGAGCGCGCCGAATGCCGGATGTGGACCCGCCGGCTCGACCTCAACATCGCCGAGCCGCTCGCCAATGGCTACCGCTATGGCGAGGGGCAGAAATTCTTCGAGAAGCGGATTGTTGTGGTCCCCGAAGCGTCGGCCGGACTGAAGAAGGTCGCGGCCAACAGGCTGCAATGGCTGAACGGCCAGATGGACGACAAACGCGAGTACATCTGCGGGAAGCGCTTCACGCTCGCCGACATCCTGCTCTATTGCTGGCTCGAGTTCGGCAACCAGGTCGGCCAGCCGCTCGATCCGGCCAATAGCAATATCATCGCGTGGCTTGCGCGGGTCGGACAGCGCCCGAGCGTGAAGGCGTAGCATCGCCATCCGGATGCCGTGACAAGCGTCCACATACCCGCGATCGCGACGCGCCCTCAGTGAGCGCGGGATAAATATCTTTGCGCGAGCGGCTGGACTTTCCAGATGATTTCGGAAAGCCGGGAGGGTTTTGCCCGTCGTGTCGTGGCGGCAACACCCTCGGGCCGGCAATTCCCCGTTCCATTCACGGAACCATTCCGCCCCAGGCGCCGTTGGACTTCAACCATTGGGCAGGAGGAACCCCATGCCATTCCGCGCCACGGCAGCCTTTGCCTTGTTATTGATACTGGGACAGCAAGCGACCGCAGCCGAAAGGCAAGGGGCCGGCCGGCACCTTTCCTGTACCGTTGTCCGTTTTTACGTCGCCAAGTACTCCGAAGCGGCAGCGGAAAGCTACGCGCGCAGCCGCGGTGCGACCGATGCCGAAATCCAGACCGCCCGAAAATGTCTGGGTGGATCAGGCGTGCAGACCGCAAGCTTCGCTGACAAGTGATCGACTAGTGCCGGCGATCACGAGAGCCGGAAGTTCATCACCGAGCGCTTGATCGTAAGCGCGCGCGAGCTTGAGTCTCGCTCAGATCACGATCGGCTTGTCCGGCAGCTCGTTGCGCGGATGCGCATCCGGCGGGAAATATTTCGCGAGCTCGCGCGAGACCGCCGCGATCCCCTTGAGGACGCCGGTCCTGAATTGCCCGTTTCGGAAATCGGCCTCCATATCGCGGCAGATCGCATCCCAGCCAGCAGCGCCGACCTTGGCGTCGATGCCGCGGTCGGCGACGACCTCGACCTTGCGGTCGGCGAGCAACAGATAGATCAGCACACCGTTGTTGTGCGCGGTGTCCCAGATCCGAAAATGCGAGAAGATGTCGAGCGCACGCTCGCGCGCCGGCTGATTTTTGAACAGCGGCCGGCCATCGAGCGCGCCTTCGACGACAAAGCGCACCTGTCCGCAATGCGTGGCCTCGCCGGCCTTGATCGCCTGCTCGATGTTATCGAGCACGCGCGGGGTGAAAACGCGCCGCGCGCGCCAGTGATGCTCGATCAGATGCCGTGCGATGCGCCCGATGCCCATGCTACCAGCTCCCCGAGGCGCCGCCGCCGCCGAAGCTGCCGCCTCCGCCGCTAAAACCGCTGTCGCTCGAGCTCGAACTGGAGCTGCCGCTCGACCAGCCGCTACCGCCGCTCCAGCCCGAGCTGGAGCCGCCTGACCAGCCCCCGCTGCCGCGGTGGTTACGCTGATAATTCTGGTTGGCCGCGATGATGCCTTCGGCAAAGAACGTAAGAACGGAAACAATTGCACCCGCCAATCCCGCAACGCCGATCGATCCGAGCGTATACCAGGTGAACCAGCCCATCACGCCGCCGGTGATCACCGAGCCGAGCAGGCGTCCGAGCAGGCTCCGGGTAATCGCGCCCACCGCGAACACGAAGAAGAGCGTGAACGGATTGAGTGGGTTGAGAAAGCTGAGGAGAAGGTCGTTGTCGTTCGACCCATGCGAGGCTTCGGGCACTGGCGCAGGCAACGGCTCGCCGTCGATCACGCCGATCATCCGCGTCAGCCCGGCGGCGATGCCGCCGGAGAAATCGCCGCTCTTGAAGCGCGGCACGATGGTCTCGTCGATGATGCGCCGCGCGGTGACGTCGGTCAGCGCGCCTTCCAGGCCATAGCCGACCTCGATGCGCAGCTTGTGGTCGTCCTTGGCGATGACGAGCAGCGCGCCGTCATCGATCTTCTTGCGGCCGATCTTCCAGGTTTCCGCCGCGCGGATCGAGAACTGCTCGATGGTCTCGGGCGCGGTGGTCGGCACGATCAGCACCGCGATCTGGCTGCCCTTGCGCCGCTGCAAGTCCTGCAGCCGCTGCGACTGCGCGGCAATGTCGCTGCTCGACAACGTGTTTGTAATGTCGACGACGCGGCCGGTGAGCGGCGGCACCGCGACATCGGCGAAGCCGCCGCCTGCGCCCAGCAGAGCAAGAGCGCGAGCGACGAACGCCCTGGCCACCGATATAACGCGCAAGGGCAATAGCTCCGGCACTATCTTCGGTGCGCTGAAATCGACTTTTGGCGCGGTCGAGATTTCCTTCTCGTTCTCGACCGTGAAGTTCGGCTTCTCCTTGTAGCCGAACACCATTGCCGTCACGTTGTTCGGGAAGGTGCGAATGCCGACGTTGTAGTCCTGCACCGACTTGATGTAGCGGTTGCGCGCCACCGTGATGCGGTTCTCGGTGCCTTCGAGCTGCGACATCAGGTCGTGGAACAGCGCGTCGGACTTGCAGCTGCGGATAGTTCTCGGTGACGACCAGCAGCCGCGACAGCGCGCTGGACAGCTCGCCCTGGGCCTGCTGGAATTTCTGGAACGCGGCAGGATCGTTGAGCACTTCGGGCGTGGCCTGGATGCTGCCGACCTTGGCGCGCGCCTCGGTGACACCGAGCAGCACGTCCTTTTCCTGCTGCGCAAAACCCTTCACGGTGATTGACGAGGTTCGGCACCAGGTCGGCGCGGCGCTGGTACTGGTTGAGCACCTCCGACCAGTTGGCCTTGACCTGCTCGTCATTGGTCTGGATCGCGTTGTAGCCGCAATTGGTTAGGCTCAGCGTCGCCAGCGTTGCCAACACGGTGAAAAATTTGCGCATCGAAAATCTCCGGTAACTTGCCGTCGGCAACGTAACAGATCGAACCTGTCAGGGAAGCGGCGAAAGCCGCCCGAAGGCGGCTCATGCTGCCGTATGTCGCGTGGGCAAGAGGGAAGGTTCAAGTTGAGCTTCGTCATTCCGGGATGCGCCGTCGAGGCAAAATTGACGCGAAGCGTCAATTTTGCTCGGGAGGCGCAGACCCGGAATCCAGAACCACAGCCGGTGGGTATGGATTCCGGGTTCGCCGCTTCGCGGCGCCCCGGAATGATGAGATGGTGAGGTCGCACGCGAGGCACAAGTCAAGCGACGTCCCTGAGCGCAGCTTCGACCGCCTTGCGCTGGTCGGCCGTCAATGCAGCCTGCGGCGGAACGGGATCGCCGACATCATAGCCCTGGATCGCAAGTCCCGCCTTGATGCAGGCGGCGAGGTTGAAACGCGCGAACGCTTCGTTGATGCGCCAGAGTTTTCGCTGCAGCCCCATCGCATCGTCCCAGCGTTGCTGCTTGCAGAGATCATACAAAGCAACGCTCTGCCTGGGGATGATGCAGGCGGGCCCCGCCATCCAGCCCACGCCACCGATCAGCATCACCGCGACGGGGATATGCGCGGAAGCCGAGAATACCTTGATGCTGTCGCCGCTGCGATTGATGATCGAGAGCAGCCGCCCGGTGTTGGTGGAGGCATCCTTGATGTAGCCGATGCGCGGATGGCTCGCGAGCCGCGCGATCACGTCGAGCGTCAGATCCGAGCGCTGGAATTGCGGATTGGTGTAGATCACGACGGGTATGTCGACCGCGTCCGCAATGCCGCGGAAATAGGATTCGACCTGCGCGTCGGCCAGCGGAAAATAGGCTTCGAGGATGGCAAGGATGCCGCTGGCGCCGAGCTTCTGGTAGGCGCGAGCCTGCGCGACCGCATCTGCCGTCGAGGTCGAAACCACACCGGCGACAACGGGCACGCGGCCCTTCGCGGCGTCGATGGTGGTTCGCACCACCGCAGTGCGCTGGTCCGCGTCGAGATAGGCGAACTCGCCGGTCGAGCCGAGCGGCGTCAAGCCATGGACCCCTGACTTGATCAGATCATCGCAAAGCCTGGCGAGCACATCCTCTCGGATGTGGCCAACCGCATCGATGGGGGAAACGAGATAGGGAAAGACGCCGTGGAAGTCGGGCATGACGGCCGCTGATATAGCGGGTGCACGGCACGGCGCAAGCGCTGCATGCATCACAACGCGAGGATGGCTCGCGGCGTCCGCGAGCCATCGCTCGAAATTGATCAGTAGGCGTAGTAACCCGCGCCGTAGGCGACCGGGCCACCATAATAATAGCCGTAGGGCGCATAGCCGTAGCCATAGGCCTCGGCGGCGATGGCAGCCGCCGTCGCAGCAGCGGCAATCGCGGCACCACGGCCGCCAACGCCGATGCCGACACCATGATGCGGACGTAGACCGCGCGCTTCGGCAGGCGCGCCGGCAACCGCAGCCAGCGCGGAGACGGTCGCAATGGTCAAGAGCAGCTTCTTCATGACGATATCCTTTCCTGAGATGATCCCATACGGAGTGTCCGTGTGGATCAGGAATAGGACGAGGGACAATCGGCGGTATGTGCGCAACGTCACATTCGCCCGAGCGCGGCCGAAGCAGGCAGGGCTATTGCAGCACGTCGAATTTGTAGGACGCCTGCGCGAAGACGCCGAAGCGCTCGGTGCGCACCGGCAGCGTCTGGCACGGGCACGACGTGCCGAAAATATTGGTGTAGGCGCCGGGCGCCCACATCGCCCAGTAGCGGCCGCCGGCGCCGAGGTTCAGGCCGTTGGCGAAGGCATAGGACAGGATGGCCTCGAGCTGGAAGCCCTGCCCCTGACCGGTCTCGGTCGAGACCGTGTTGCTCACGTCGGTGCGCAACAGGTGGTTGTCGATTCCATTGAACGTCGCGAACGGCAGCCAGGCGGCGTCGGCCGTGAGTTTCAGCCGATCCCAGACCGTGAATACGCCGTTCACGCCGAGACGGAACGAGTACCATTTGTCGTCCTCGACAATGCCGAGCATGGAATTAGGAACGCTCGGGATGCAGTCGGAGAACGGATTGGCGATCTGCGCGCAGCCATAGGCCTGCTTGTTCTCGCGATAATAGTTGAAGCCGATGAAGCCGCCGACATTGGCATTCGGACCCTTGAATACCGAGTAGCCGGCATCGATGGTCGCGTAGGCGAGGTCGCCCTTCACGTTCGACGACGTGTTCGAATACGGCACGCTGGAGCCGAAGATGTTCCAATCCTCGTCGTTCATGGTGCCCGAGGTGAGCTTGCCGCCGCCGATGAAGCCTTTCAGGAAGACATTGATCGGAGTGTCGATACGGCCGAACAATTCGCCTGACGCGGCCGTCGAATTATAGGTGAGGCGCGAGACCAGGAGATTCGAAAGGCTCTGATCGGTCAGGCCGCCGAGATCCTTCTGGAAGCGGCCGGACGAATACCAGACGCGGCCGCCGAACTCGAATTGCGCGGCGGGGACGACGGCGACGTCGGTGGCGCCGCGTAGATGATAGTCCGCGGGCGACGGCGCCCATTGCGAATACATACCCTCCCCGATCTTGTAGTTCAGGCCGACTTTCACGGTTTGCAGATTTTGGCTGATCGCCGCGGTGCCGCCGGGCGTTGGCAGGTAGCCGAATGGCGAGCCCGGAATCACCTGCAGGAAGCTTTGCGGCGTCGGGATCGTGAGATCGGCGAACCTGGCATAATCGTATTCCACCTTGAACGACCAGGCCGGCGTCAGCGCGCGCTCGACACCGCCGCCTACGGTCCAACCCCAGCGCACGCCGTTGAAACTCGTCTGTTGCGGCGGATAAAGTCCGTTCGCCGTCACATCGATGCGATCATCGAGCCAGGCGAGACCGCCCTTGGCATAAATCAGCGTGTGACCGCCTGGGCCGATGGCGTAGCCGGCGCGGCCGGTGAGCGTGCCGCCGAGATCGGGACGCGTGCGGCAATTCGCCGAGATGAAGAAGCCGGATGAGGCGAGGCAAGTGCCGCTGCCGTTGGCGCCGATCGCGCTGACATCGGTTTCGACGCCGAGCACGAAGAAGGTGTTGGGGACCTGCCAGTTGTAGCCGGCCTGCACGCCGCCGAGCACGGCATCACTGCTGATCATTGTTGCCGTAGATCGCAGCCCCGGCGGGATCGACGACGGCGCAGTTGCCCCAGCCGCCGCCGAAATGACCGCCCATGTAGAGGCCGGTCCAGGTCCACAGCTTGACCGGCAGCGGCGCCATCGGCATGTCGGCCGCGTGGCCGAAGCCTGAACTCACAAGCAGAGCGAAAGCAACCACGGAGACTTTTTTCACGACACAACCCGAACTGGTGAACGGTACCAACCGTTAACCAAGATCGGCGGAAAAGCTTAAGAAAGACTGAGTGGTGAGGATCGGCTAACCATAAAATTTAAGCCGTCCTTCAGCATAACAGCGCGCGTCGGATTTTAAGACCTCATTAAAAGCTCCTCTCATTGCTTCACCGGATGCGCCCTGATCCAGGCGTCGATCGCCGGCAGCGCGCGCGCCTTCAGATCGGCGGAGAGCGCGATCGCTTCCAGCGCGCGCGACGTCATCACGCGCCCGCCGAGAGTCTCCTGCGCCGGCGCGAATTGCCGGAGCGCATCGGCATGCGCCTCGTCGGAGAAATTGGTCATGAAGTTCGGAACGAACTCGTGCGGAAAGTCCGGCCCCTGCCGCGCAGTCAGCGCGGCCAGGTTTGTCTGCACGAAATCCCATGCCAGCTCGCGGTGCCAGCCCGATTGCGCGACCTCGTTGATCATCCCGTTCACGATGCGTGCTCGGCAGCTCCCTGGTGAACGTCAGCGCCAGGGTGTCCTGCGCCAGTGCGCCATCGCGCGCACTCGCCGCGGCGTAGTAATAGCGCAGCCGCTCGTTGGTCTCGGTGCTCTTGCGCGCCAGCGCCAACAGCGCGTCGTAATCCTCGCGGCGCGCGGACACGCCGACGACATGGGGCACGAATTCGCGCAGCGCCGGCGGCAACGATTTCGGATCTTTCAGGAAGGACGCGAAGCGCCGCCGCGCCTCAGCGACGGTGTCGGCATCGCGAAGATCGCCCAGCGTCGCAGATCAGGCCGGACGCGCAACAGCGTATCGTCGTCATCGCCGGCGCCACTGCCGTCCCAACCGAGCCGGTCGAGGACGGGGCGCAGTTTTGCTCGCGCCTAGGCCTCGAGTGCCGGCTGCTCGGGGCGCTCGCGCGCAGGCGATCGAGCTGCGCCGAGAATATTGATAACCTGATCCCAGACCGCGCGGCGGTCGTTCACGGCGAGCGCATCGACCAGCGCGAGCCAGGACGCCGGCTCGGCGCGGCCGGCCTGCACCATCGCCCAATCATCGGCGAGGAAATTGACGCGGTCCTCCGGCGTCATCTGCGCGAGTTGCCTTCGTCAGCGCGCCGCGCAGTTTCGGTCCATAGTCGACGCGGTAATAGCCGATGTCGCCGAAATTGACTTTGACGGCCTCGCCGCATTTGCCTGCCGCGATCTCGGCGTTGCCGTCGAGCAGAAGCTTTTGCTGTTCCGCCGCGCCGATCCTTCCGATCGTCACCGGCACCTGCCACTTCAATGGCGGCAGCGTCGCGTTGGCCTGCGAGGGGATGATGGTGAAGCGCTCCTGCTTCAATGTCAGGCGCTGCGCACCGCCGTCGCATGAGGTCTCCGCGATCACCAGCGGCACACCCTCCTGCTCGGTGAAGGACGCTGCGATCGACGACACTGGCTTGCCGGTCTGCGCGCTCCAACGCCTGCCAGAGATCGGCGGTGGTGGCGTTGCTGTAGGCGTGCGCTTCCATGTAGTGCCGGATGCCGTCGCGGAATGCGTCCTCGCCGAGATAGTTCTCGAGCATGCGGATGAACGCCTGGCCCTTGTTGTAGGTGATCGGGTCGAATGCGGTCATCGCCACGCTGTGGTCGGCGACCGGCTGCTGGATCGGATGCGAGGTGCGCCGCGCATCGAGCGACAAGCGCGAGCTGCTTCTGATTGTAGCCGTTGAGCCAGCTCTTCCATTGCGGATAGAAATGCTCGGCCGCCTTCTCCTGCATCCAGCTGGCAAAGCCTTCGTTGAGCCAGAGATTGTCCCACCAGGCCGTGGTGACGAGATCGCCGAACCATTGATGCGCCATCTCATGCGCGAGCACGCTGAAGATGCCGCGCCGCGCGCTGTCGGGCGTGGTCGCGGGATCGAACAGCAGCCGGCTCTCGAAGAAGGTGATGCCGCCCCAGTTCTCCATCGCGCCGCCGAAACCGCCGGGCACCGCGATCAGGTCGAGCTTGGGCAGCGGATATTTGCTGCCGAAATAGTCGTTGTACCAGTCGAGCAGTCTTGACCGCGTTCTCCAGCGCGAAGCGGCCCTTCTCGGCCTTGCCCGTGGTCGTGACGACGCCGACGGTGACGCCATTTGCGTCCGCCGTGATCCGCTCCAGCTCGCCGGCCGACAGCACGAACAGATAGCTCGACATTTTCGGCGTCGGCGGAAAGATGACGCGCTTCCGGCCGTCGGCGAGCGGCTCTTCCTTCGCGATCGGCATGTTGCTGACCGCGAGGAAGTTCTGCGGCACGCGTCACGGTCAGCGCGAACGTCGCCTTGAAGGCCGGCTCGTCCCAGCAGGGAAAAATCCGCCGCGCATCCGCGGGCTCGAGCTGGGTCGAGATCATCCGCTTGCTGCCGGCCTCGGTCGGATAATCGGCAAAGAACAGGCCGCGGCCGAACGGATTGATCTTCGCGGTGAAGGCGAGGCGAAGCTTGTGCGGCCCCTTCGTCAGCGCCGTCGGAAAGGTCAGCGTCGCGGTCTCGGCGCGTGGATCGAGCGCGACCTCGGCGCGCTGCGCGCCGTCGTCGATGCTTGCCTCCGCGAATCGTGAGGTTGGCGGCATTGAGCTGCAACCGCCAGGTCGGTCTCGCGCACCTCGATGTCGATGACCTCGCTGCCGTCGGCCGTCAGCGCCTGCAGGTCCGGCGCGAGCTCGATCGCGTAATGCGAGGGCACCGCGATCTTCGGCAGCTTGCCCGGCGTGGTGTCGAAGGAGAACGTCTGCTCGGCGTGCGCGCTGCCGGACAGCAAGCCGAGTGCGATCAAGCCGAACGCGACAACCCTGGACACTTCATTCATTGCTTCGACCTCGACCGACTTCGACGGGGCGCACCCTATCGGAACTTAACTGCGCGTTAACCTTAATTGTTAAGGCCCTGTTTAGAGCTGCTATCTGGCGCCGAGAGGCGCGTCCCGGAGCGTCCGGACCCGCCTGCAGGCCGTCGAAAGCTGCGAAACCGATGGTACGAGCCGTTAACGCCTCGGCCGCCAGCCCGGCAATCAGGCGGCGAAATGGTTAACGTGCACAATTCAGTCATCTTTTTGCCGCCGTCCACAGCGACTGTCCAGGCCATCAGCGCACGGTACTCCACAACGAATTCGCGGCGGGAATTTCGGTGGAGAGAGTTTTGTTGAGTAGCCGCGAGTGCGATGATGGATACGTTGTACGATTTGCTCGGAGCCCTTCCGCGCGACGACGCCGAAGAACTGCGGGTAGCCTTCCGTCGCGCGGTCAAGGGAACCCATCCCGACCTGCATCCCGGCGATCCCGATGCCGGCTTCAAATTCAGGCAGATCGTCCGCGCCAACGGCATCCTCGCCGATCCGGACCAGCGCGCCACCTACGATCATCTGCTCGACCTTGCCGACCAGGAGAAGAAGCAGTGGGACCGGCACGCCTTCATGCATAAGGTGATTGCGACCACCTCATTCGTGGTGGCGCTCGGTTTCATTTCGGCGGCGTCGGTCGGCGGATATCTCCTGTTCCAGCAGATGTCGGAAGCGCTGAGCGCGCCGATCGGCCAGGTCGTGTCCGCAGTGAATGACGTCACCGCCAGCGTCGGCGTGCCGTGGGAGACCCCGCCCACTCCGGCCGATGTGCCTGCCAGACAGGTCACGACGGTCTCGATTCCGATGTCCAAACCTGAGATCAAGGCTGATGTCGCGTCGACCGACAAGGCCGAGAGCGCAGGCGTCCCTCGCGCCGACATCGTGCCGGCTTCCGTCACGGTGACCGAGCCGGCACCGGCGGCGGCGCCGCCGCTCGGTCCGCCGCTGGAGATCGCGCCTCCTCCCGACGCCAAGGCCTATCGCGAGCGCGGCATCTTCGCCTATCGGTCCGGCGACCTCGACAGTGCGATCGCCGATTTCGACCGCGCCATCCAGCTCGATCCGAAATTCACCGCCGCCTATATCGACCGCGGCATCGTGCTTTACCGCATGCGCAAGTTCGAGAAGGCATTCGCCGACATCGCGCAGGCCAAGCGGGTCGAGCGCACCAGGACGGCGAAGACCGGCAAGAAGCAGCGCACCACCGACCCCGCGATCGAGATGAGCATCATGCCGCCGCCGCTTCCCAAGGCGCGGCACACCGCGCGGCTCGACTCGCCGCGCGAGGTCGGCTTCGTGATGAATCGCCAGCAGCCGCCGCCGTATTAAGCCAAATCTCATCAAGCTGCAGCCGCCTCGAGACTCCCAGCGACACCGTCGACTTCTCGTAATCGCCCGAGCCCATGCTGCCGGGCTCGAAGATTTCGTGGCGCGCGATCCAGTCGAAGGACTCCGAGAACACCTCGCGGCTGTAGGGTTCGAACACGATCCGCTCGCCCGGTCCCCAGCGCCGCGTGTCCATGCTGGCGTGGAAGCGCTCGGGGAACTCCATCTTGTAGTAGTGCGTGTAGAGCTCCGGCCTGAGATCGATGTCGCGCTGTGCCCGCCGCAACGCCTGGAAGTAGCGTTTGACGTCGTCCATATCGGGATCGCCGTTCACCATTGCTCCGATCATGAAGGTAGTATCGATGATCTTGCGATAGCCGAGCTGCTCGGCGAAGTAATAAGGGCCGCCGAACAGGGTCGCGGCCTGCGACTTGCCTTCGAAGAACGCTTCCATGCGGGCGAACAGCATGCCTTCGTCGAACGACAGCTTGATCTGGTCCTTGGCGAGATAGCTCTCGAGCGCCTGGATGGTCGCGTAATGGCTGCCCGACTGATAGCCGACCGAGACCGGCCGGCCTGCGAGATCGGCCGGCGTTTTGATCGCAGAGTCAGCGTGCACGAAGATGCCTGACGGCGCGACCGAATAGGCATCCGCGAACAATTTGGTGTGGCCGCGCGAGGCCGCGACATTCACGGTCCAGTGGCAAGCGCAGGTGACGTTGGACTCGCGGCCCTTCTCAATGCTCTGGAACGCGCCGCTCGGGCCCTTGGCGTGATGCGCACCGCCGCTCGAGCGGATGAATTCCTTGAACTCGTAATCGAGGCCCTCGTCGCGGAAATAGCCCTTCTCTTCCGCCACCCATTCCTGCAGGCGGAAATGCGGCTCGATCTTGAATTTTGCCATGGCGTCCGCTCCCGTGCGACCGATTGTTGCTTGTCATGAGCTTATCGCGCCCGCCGTGCCGGCGCGAGAGGAAATGGCGTGGCTCGCCGATCTGCGATGCGGCTCACGCTGTTGTGCGTCCGCTGTGGCTGTTGTCAGATGGGCCAACGCGACCCGGGGGGAGACAGGCGCATGGCACGCATCGGCAACATCGAGATCGGACACTACCGCATTCCGCTGCCGGTGACGCTGTCGGACTCCACGCATGGCGAGATCACCGCCTTCGAGCTGATCACCGTTCGTGTCAGGGATGCCGACGGCGCCGAAGGCACGGGCTATACCTACACGGTCGGTCGCAATGGCGGCGCGATCGCCGACATCCTGCGCCGCGAGGTGCCCGACCTGATCCGCGACTGTGACGCCGACGACATCGAGGCGATCTGGCATCGCATCTGGTGGGGCCTGCACTATGGCGGCCGGGGCGGGCCAGTGGTGCTGGCGCTGTCGGCGGTCGACATCGCGCTGTGGGATCTGAAGGCGCGACGCGCCAACGCGCCGCTGTGGCGGCTGCTCGGCGGCTTCGATCCGCGTGTGCCGTGTTATGCCGGCGGCATCGACCTCGATCTCTCGGTCGAGGCGCTGCTGAAACAGACCGACGACAATCTTGCGAAAGGTTTTCGCGCCATCAAGATGAAGGTCGGCCGGCCCGATCTCGCTTCCGACGTCGCACGGGTGAAGGCGATGCGGGCTCATCTCGGGGAAGGCTTTCCGCTGATGGCCGACGCCAACATGAAATGGAGCGTCGAGGAAGCCATTCGCGCCGCCCGCGCGTTCCTGCCTTACGACCTGACCTGGCTGGAGGAGCCGATCATACCCGATGACGTCGCCGGCCATGCGCGCATTCTCGCAGCGGGCGGCGTGCCGATCGCCGCAGGCGAGAACCTGCGCTCGCTGTGGGAGTTCAGGAATTACATCGCGGCCGGTGCGGTCTCCTATCCCGAGCCCGACGTCACCAATTGCGGCGGCGTCTCCGCGTTCATGAAGATCGCGCGGCTGGCGGAAGCCTTCAATCTCCCCGTCACCAGCCACGGCGCGCATGACATCACCGTGCACCTGCTCGCGGCCTGCCCAAACCGCTTCTATCTCGAGGCGCACGGTTTTAGCCTCGACCGCTACATCGAGCACCAGCTCGTACTTGCGGACGGCAAGGCACTGGCGCCGGATCGGCACGGCCATGGCGTGAGCTTCGACTGGAAGGGATTGGCGAAGGTGACGGCGTAGGACATCTCAACTGAAACGTTTGCTCGACACTCCGAAATAGCAGATCACGTCCGTCGGGCGCGCGTTGCGATCGGGGAAGACCACGAAACCGTCCGACGGCGCGACCAGCTTTGATCCATCCGCCCGGACAACAATCGTTTCGCCCGATGTGACGGCGTCTCCGGTCACAAACTCCCGCGCCAGACGATCGCCGGCGGAGTCGCACAACACGGCATCGACGATCTCGATGGTCTTTTCGATTTTTGCCGGCGAAGGCCGCGCGTCGGTCAGCCAGAGATGGCCGAGTGCGTTGAGGATGGCGCTGTAGGCGACCTCGACGGCGCGCGGATCGCTGTGTTGTCCGCACTCCAGGGTCACGCCATAGCCTCCGACCGACCGTATATATTCCGTCGTGCCGATGCCCTCGGTGGGATCGCCCGCACCTCCGCGGCGACGGCGCTCCAGCGCTGCGCGCGCATAGGCCGGCAGCCAGCCATGCATGATGATGTCAGGTCCCAGCCGCAGCGCGAGTTCGCCTTCCTGCTGCGACAGCCGAAACGGCTCGATGTCGCCGCTGTTATCCTGCGGCCCGACGAACACGAACGCTTCGCCTTGCGAGCGGAACGAATGGATGTCCAGCAGCACGTCGTGCGCGCGCAGCAGCTTGCACAGGACATTGCCGACCAGATCTTCGTTGTCTGACGGGTTCGCCCGCTCCCGCAAATTGCGATTGAGATTGCGGTCGCCTTCGCGGCTGTTGAGGCGATACGCCTTGGCGTTGACGATCGGAACGAAGGTGACCTGCCCGCGCCGGATCGCAATTTTCCCCGACCGGCAATCGGCGATGGCGCGCGCGATCGCCTCAGGGCCGCAGATCTCGTTGCCATGGACCGCGCCGGTGACGAGCAGGCGCGGACCGGGATGCAACCCGGCGAAGCTGACGGATTCGATCGGCGAAGCGCCGTCCGCAGCGATCGCCTGCGCCGGTGCGCCGTCGTAATCGATGTCGATCAGCATGCCGGGCTTGAGCCGCCGCGCCAGCTCGAGCAGATCGTCAGGCCGAAGCGCGATGCAGCCGGCGGTGCCGCTCATGTCCGGACGCGCGGCGTGAACGAACAGCGCGCTGCCGCGGCCGGCCTCCGGCACGGCGTCGTTGTAGCCGATCGGCACGATGACGTTGAACAGATCGTGGTCGCGTGGACGCGCGAGCCGCTCGTCCAGGCGATCCGTGCCGCCGGCGAACACCAGCCTGTTGTAATCGGGGCCGTCCTCTTCCCAGATCATGTCGTCGGAACAGGGGACGAACGGAAAAGCCACGGTCTCGAGGAAGCGCAGCGCGGGAGAGGGCTTGAACAGGCCGTAGCGCAATGGAAAGACGCCGATCGGCGTCTTGCGATCGCCTTCGCGCTTCACCGAGGCGGCAACAAGCCCGCCAGTGCCAACGACGCAGGGAACGGCCCAGTCGCCAATCGCGAGCGTGCCTTTGTGGGCACTCTGGTCCGTCCGGGAGATGCGCACGGAGATGGTGGGAATCGACGTCATCGGAAGCGGGAA
Source organism: uncultured Alphaproteobacteria bacterium (assembly GCA_963821965.1). Lineage (GTDB taxonomy): Bacteria > Pseudomonadota > Alphaproteobacteria > Rhizobiales > Xanthobacteraceae > Bradyrhizobium. Next base: position 133,749 of record CAWGFY010000005.1, on the reverse strand, counting down.
ACTCGGCGTTGAGGGGTGATTCGATTGGCGGGTCGATGGCGTATGTCCTACCAAAGCCGCGATGGGGTGACCACCCTTCGTCATTCCGGGGCGGCCCGCAGGGCCGAACCCGGAATCCATAACCACGGGCCTTCATCGTTTGCGAACTGGTCAAGACCGCTCCTAACAACAGCCGCCTGTGGTTATGGATTCCGGGCCCGCTCGCTTTGCTCGCATCCCGGAATGACGACGGAGTTGAAGGCACACCTTCGCATTCCCGCGGCGCGATTTCGCGTCCGAGTCTTGCAATTCGGTGTCCCTCATCGAGCAGAGGGCGCAGGGAGTACCGGGCGCTCGACCGCACCCGCAATCCTCGTGGGCTGAAAAGGAAGAATGCCCACAAGTCGTCAGGCAGGGCCGAAATCGCACGGCACTCCCTGCGCAATGGTTTTACGGCTGCTTCGCGCTCTCGCCGGAGTACCGGGCTTGTTAGGGCGATGTACCCGGACTTGACAAAGCTTATCCGGCATGGTTATATCCTCCTACAAACGAGGTATCGTCATGACCGCCAAGCGCCGCCCCAAAGCAGTCCACCAGCTTACGTCCGCCCAGTTTGACGACATGTTTCCCGTCGGCGATGACGAGGCTTGCAAGGCGTATCTGGTCGCGCGCCGCTGGCCCAATGGCGTGCATTGCCCGCGCTGCGGCAATACAGACCTGTACGATGCATCGTCGTACAAAAGCTTTCATTGGCAGTGCCGCGAATGCGCGCCGGATGGCTACCGCTTCTCCTGCATCGCGGGCACAATCTTTGAGAACACGAACAAGCCGTTGCGCGACTGGTTCAAGATCACGCATCTGATCCTCACCAGCAAAAAGGGAATGAGCGCGCGCCAGCTTGGCCGCTATATGGGCTTTGGTTCGGTCAAAACCGCTTGGCTCATGGCTCACAAAATCCGCGTTGCACTGATCGAGCCTGAAGAAAAGCTTGGTGGCATCGTTGAGGTTGATGAAACCTATGTCGGTGGCAAGGCAAAGAACCGTCACTGGGATAAGCGCAACCTTCACCAAGGTACTGGCCCGACTGGAAAGGCAATCGTCGTTGGCGCTGTCAAGCGCAAGGGCAACGTCGTTGCTCGCGTTGTCCAGAATGTCCGCGCTTCGACGCTTGAGGCATTCGTCAGCGAAGCCGTTTCGCACAAGGTGAGCTTGCTCTGCACCGACATGTCGAACAGCTACAAGAATCTCCATAAGACATTCCCGCAGCACGCGTTCGTTGACCACGCCGCTGGCGAATATGTCGTTGGTGCCGTTCACACGAACACGATTGAGGGTTTCTGGTCGATCATCAAGCGCGGCATCGTCGGGACATTCCACAACGTCAGCAAAAAGTACCTTCACCTCTATGTTGCCGAGTTCCAATTCCGCTATAATAACCGCTTCAATGATGACATTTTCGGAACGGCGATTGAGGGATGCTGAAATCATTTGTTTCGTCCTAGAATTAAAAGGTAGATCGCGCTTCCAATGCAGACGATAAACACGACGACGGAAAACCCGAAGAGAAACAGGAAGACTCTGATGTCTGCCGATGGTGTGTTTTTGTTGGCGAACGTAATTGGTGTGATAGCGCTAGGCGTTGGCGTTATGTGCGCGGCCGCAATAACTATTTCCGGAAAAATCAGAGACGACGCATTGAAGGTGGAATTGGATGCGTCCAAAATTACCATTGAGGAGTTGCGAACCGCAAATTTCAAACTTGAGGCGACGATCGCTCCGCGAAGAGTAATGCCAGAGCAGCAAGACGCCATCGCAAAGGCGTTGGAATCGAAATTCGCGGGGAAATCCGTAAACTTCGATTTATATATTCTTGATGTTGAGGCCGCAGGTTTGGGAGAGCAACTCTCCGGCGCGTTGGCCAGAGCAAAGATCAGGTCCGATCCATCTGGTCTAAGGAAGCGCATTCCTGCTGGAACGATTGTTGAGGGCATTCTCGTTTCGGGTAAAAACGAAAAGCTTGTCGAGGCGTTGCTATCTGCATTTAACAATGTCGATATAAGAAGCTCGCGTGGAGAAGCGTCCCAAACCACTAGCGGAGACAAAGTGGAAATTATCGTGGGCGGCTCAGTTCCGCAGCCGAATCCAGGTGTTCGCATGTCGCCCGCCATGTCGGCCTTGGCCGCAGCAGGAATGTTGCCGGGAGCAAGCACATGGGACGCTACAATCTTTGTCGGGGTTAAGCCCCTGTCACAACCGTAAGCGCCGCCGAGACTCATCAAAACTAGAACTATCGCCGCGCCGCCCTGTCTCACCCAACGTAGGGCGCGCGAACTACCTTTGTCAAGTCCGGGTACATCGCCCTTGTTAGCCTCCGTCGCCCCGGGCTGTTGACCCGGGGCTTGATCCCAGCGTCGGGGGACCACGACCACACGACTTGACCGTACGCACCCGGCGCGCATCATCTCACGCGCCGGAAGCGTCCATCGCAACCCGCCTCACGTCTGGTGACGATTGGCCGAACGTCCCTCTGTAGCGAGGCGGGATGGCTTCTTTAAATCATAATTTCCGTCTTTCGGAAAGATAAATATTTTGCGGAGCGCGCTTGACTCGTCGGGCAAAACAGGCGGCGGGTTTTTTGAAGGCTTGCCCGACGGGCAGGCGGGCTAACCGTCCACAACGCTCTCTTGTCAAGGTTGTGGCTCCAAGGTACCTCAATTGGGCAACTGCACCCTGGGGCGGGACGATCCATGCAGCGCACAATTGAATGGTTACTCCTGGCGCTGCCATACATTGCGACCGGCGGCGCCGTGTTCACCGATTGGGGCAAAAGCCATAAATCTCTTGTGGTTCTCGCTGGACTGATCGCCTTGATAACGACGGGATATTTCGTCCGCGATCGATATTTGGAATGGTACGGAGGACCGCCGAAACCCCATAGGATCACCAGCGATATTACAACGCTGGAATTTTTTGATCCTGTCACTTCCAAGCCGCGTGCGTGGTATTCGAAGGATCAAGCTGGCACGTACATACTGTACGATGCGTCAGGTTTCGATCCCTTCAACGGCGACCCTCTCCAGCCCATTACGGCCGAAATTGCTCGGGACATCCTATCGAAGGTGGTTGCTGCAAAAGACGAGGAGCGACGCCGTATCGAAGAGTTACGGGTCAAACAACAGCAAGAAGCTGACCGGCAGGCCGCGCAAGCTCGACAACGTGACAAAGATGCGCAGGACGCTGCCCGAGCCCAGGAACAAGCGCGACGTCAAGCCGTTCAGGACGAAATCGATCGGCAGAATGCAATCCGCCAACAGCAGTTGGACGCACAAAGGAAGCAGCAAGAGCAGCAACTACAGCAAGCTCGGCAACGAGAACAAGCGCAAGCTGAATGGCGACGCACGCACAATGGATGTAACATTGGAACTCGCTGGGCGTGTTTCGACTGTCAGCGGACGAACGCCCCCGAATGCATCCATATAGGAGGCAATGGCGGGTGCCTCTGCGTTCCCAACTAGAGTCGCTCTTAGCGCGAGATCGCAAATGGCAAAGAAACTTGCGCCGGTTCATCCCGGCGAAATCCTGCGAGAGGAATTTCTCGTTCCGCTCAAGCTGACGCCTTACGCGGTCGCGGCCGCGTTGCATGTCCCGCGCACCCGGATCGAACGCATCGCGCGCGAGGAGAAGCCCGTCACGGCCGACACCGCGCTGAGGCTCGGCAAGTTCTTCAAAACCGGCGCGGCATTCTGGATGAACATACAGGCACGTTTCGATCTCGAAACGGCCGAAGACGCGCTCGCGCTACAGATCAGGAAGATTGCATCTTACCAGGCGGTGTGATGGGCATCGTGCGCTTATCAACTGCCGCACAAGTCACCATGAACGTCACGAGCCTCAGCTCGATCCCAAAGATACTTAGCCAATTCAAACGGAGCATTGATCGGATCGTTGTAAATTTCTGATCCTGAGAAACGCCAAACATCATAGCCGAGCGCCTTGAGTGCCCTATCCCGCTGGCGGTCGGTTTTGAAGCGCTCTTTGTCAGAGTGATACTGGAATCCGTCGCATTCCACGATCACATTCACCTGAGGCTTGCTCGGAATTCCAGAAGTAAATGTCCGGCCTAATCGCCTTACCTTCGATCTTAACGTTTGGAAAGCGAGGCTGCAAAGTCATGTGATAGCTACTGTCCATTGGAATGTAGCTATAACGGAAGATGAAAGAGATGTAGTTCTGGCGCTCGTCTGGATCGAGCGCTCCACGCGCGACTTCGCTATCCAGAGAATTCTTCCATGGATTCCGCTGGACGATTGGCTCTGGAACCAAGCGAAGAAGTCCTTCCAACGCATCAATATTTCACGGAAGTCTTTGATCTCGGCTGGGGTAGGGTCGATTTTTGATGGGGTCGTCTTCCAACTGATGCATCGAAATATATTGCGTACCACGATGAATTCATTAGCTCTGGGATTCGCGCCCAGCCAGCCTTTTCTAAATTCCCAACTATAGCGCGCCGCGTGGCGTTTGTGACTATGTCTACGAGTTCCAAACCCGGCATAGCTGCTGCCGAGAACGTAAGTCCTCTTTCAGGACCGCCATCAAGTCCAGTGGTTTCGGGTCACCCTCCTTCACCTTTCCCATTTTCTTCGTCCATTCATCTTGCTCAACTTCAAAACGCGCCATCTTCGAATAGTCGCCAATCGGGATATGTGGCATCGGTTTCTTGAACCAGCGAGTTTGCAGGAACGGCAATATTACGGTGGACCACCAGTTTTCCCACTCGCTTGGTTCGCCAAGATTTCCCTTAGCGTCGATAACCCAAACGAACTTCGCGAGTTCTTCCGGCCGCCGCATCGAAAAATACATGGTAGTTATCTCAACGATTCTAGCGATCAACTCGAAAGTGATAACAGATTGAACCATGAGCGGGTGCTTTAGACCCTCGAATGTCTTTTTGGCTGCTTCAACTTCAGTCTTGAGATTCTGGGTGGTGCTCATCCGTCAGACTATCAGTGAATTTGGCTGCCTGAGCGGCTTGAAAAGCACTCAGACCCGCGTCTGTGTGCGCACCCAACTCGATACCCGCACAGTCAAAGAGCGCCTCATGCTCCATTAAAAGATCGACGACCGCCGCGACATCAACCTCATCCATCGCGCGTCCTTTAACCTCACCTTTCTCGTCAAGAGGAAGCTTTGCCCGAAGCTTCGAATACTTCTTCTCAAGGCTCCCGAGCCGAGCATCCGGAACAATAAGCGCGCCAATAAAGGATGGGCTTGAGAATTTGCCCGTGCCGCCGAACGAGCCTGTTTCATCTATAAAAATGTGCATGGAGAGACCCAGCGCCGTGGTTTCAGTCTTGAGAGGCCGCGTCTTGGACCGCTGGACGAAGAAAGCCCCCTCACCCCGCCTTCTTCACCTCGCCGCCCACCAACCCCCGCCGCTCCGCCTCCGCATAGCCATCGTCGAGCGCGCCTTTGAGCGCGGCCATCAGTTCGTCGATCTCTCCCTTCGTGATGATCAGCGGCGGGCAGACATAGACCGCATCGGGGGTGGCGCGAAGGAGCACGCCGCGATCCATCGCGCTCTGCTGGATCCTGGGACCGATGCCTTCCGCGGGCGGCAGAGCCGCGCGGCTTGCCTTGTCGGCGACGATGTGAACCGCACCGATCAGGCCTATGCCGCGCGCTTCACCGACCAGCGGATGGCCGCTCAATGCCTGCAGCTTCTCCTGAAGGTACGGGCCGACCTGCCTGACGTGGGAGAGGATATCGCGCTCCTCGTAGATCTTCAGCGTCTCCAGCGCGACCGCCGCGGAGACCGGATGTCCGGCATAAGTGAAGCCGTGCGCGAAGGTTCCGAGCTTGCCGGAATGCCTGGTGATGGCGTCGGCAATCGTCTCGCTGATGACAGTCGCCGAGATCGGCAAATAAGCCGACGACAGCGCCTTCGCCACCGTCATGATGTCGGGTTCGATGCCGAAGGTGTCGCAGCCGAACATGTTGCCGGTGCGGCCGAAGCCCGTGATCACCTCGTCGGCGATCATCAGAATGTCGTAGCGGCGCAGCACCTCCTGCAGCTTCGGAAAATAGTCGCGCGGCGGCACGATCACGCCGCCGGCGCCGTTCACGGGCTCGGCGATGAAGGCCGCGATGGTGTCGGGCCCTTCGCGGATGATCATCTGCTCGAGATTGCCAATGATGCGATCGACGAAGGCGCGCTCGCTCTCGCCCGGCAAGCCGTAGAGATAATGGCTCGGACAGTCGGTCCGCAGCACGCCGCCGACCGGCAGGTCGAAATCATTGTGGTTGGGCACCAGCCCGGTCAGGCTTCCTGAAAACACGGTAATGCCGTGATAGGCGCGCACGCGGCTGATGATCTTCTTCTTGCGCGGCCGGCCGATCGCGTTGTTGTAGAACCAGACGATCTTGGCCGCCTGGTCGTTGGCCTCCGAACCGGAATTGGCAAACAGCACCTTGCCGAGCCCCTTCGGAGAAATCTTCAAGAGCGCCGCGGCGAGTTCGATCATGGCCTCGTTCGAGCGGCCGTTGAAAGTGTGATAGGTCGGCAGCTGCTGCATCTGGCGAATGGCGGCCTCGACGAGGCGCTTCTCGGAAAAGCCGAGCGAGGTGCTCCAGAGCCCGGCCATCCCTTCCAGATATTTCTTGCCGCCGTCGTCATAGACATAGACCCCCTCGCCCTTCGCGATCACGGTCGGGCCGGTCGTCTTGTGCTGCTCGAGATTGGTGTAGGGGTGGATGACGGAGGCGATATCGCGACCGGCGAGCGAATTGGGTTGGGCGACCATGGGGTTCTCCGGAAGGAGTGGGGCGGCGTGAGGCGGCGATTGTCTCCCAGCGCCGCGGCGATCACAAATTCAAATGTTGTGAAGCCGAGCGCGCCTGGCTTCAGATATTGCCCCTGTGCCAATCGGCCGGAGGACATTGCGGGCATTCCCTGCATGCCTGCATCGCAACATGCGGCCGGAGCCGTGCCTGCCATCGACGCCGGTTCCCTGACGGGATAGGAACATGTCCCGACCATGCAGGACCGTTGGCAGACCCTCATCGCGGCCCCCAGACAGATCGCCGCGCTCTTGCCCGGCGTGGGCCTTTGCCTGCTCATCACCGGCGCGGCCGTCGCCGTTCAGGCGCTCGAGGAGCGCGCGCTGGGGCATCCCTATGTCGAGGCCCTGGTCGCGGCGATCCTGCTCGGCATCCTGGTGCGGACCGTCTGGATTCCCTCCGAGCTTTGGCAGGCCGGTATCGCCTTCAGCGCCAAGCAACTGCTCGAGGCAGCCGTCGCACTCTTGGGGGCGTCGATCAGCTTTGCCGCCATCGCCGCATCGGGGACATTGCTGATCGCGCTGACCACGGGCACCGTTGCCGTGACATTGGCCGCGAGCTTCGCGTTGAGCCGCCTGTTGGGGCTGCCGACCAGGCTCTCCATCCTGATCGCATGCGGCAACTCGATCTGCGGCAATTCGGCGATAGCCACCGTCGCTCCCCTGATCCGGGCGAGCGGCGACGACATCGCGGCGTCGATATCGTTCACGGCGATCCTCGGCGTGCTGACCGTGCTCGGACTGCCGCTGCTGATTCCGCTGCTCGGCCTGTCCCCGACCCAATACGGCATCCTGGCCGGTCTCACCGTCTATGCGGTACCTCAGGTGCTGGCGGCCACCATTCCGGCCGGCGTGATCAGCACCCATATCGGAACGCTGGTGAAACTGGTGCGCGTCCTGATGCTCGGACCGGTCGCGCTCGGCATATCCGTGCTCGCGCCGCGGTTTCTGGCCGGGCCGCAGGCGAGCCGTTCAGCGCCGCTCTCGCTGTTCAAGCTGGTGCCGTGGTTCATCCTGAGCTTCCTGGCGCTGGCGACAGCCCGTTCGCTCGTGATCGTTCCGGACTGGATCGCCGCTCACGTGACCAGGATCGCCTCGGTGCTAACGGTGCTCTCGATGGCTGCGCTTGGACTTGGGGTCGACATCCGCGTGCTCTCCAGCGTCGGCGCCAGGGTTACGGCGGCGGTGACCCTGTCGCTCTTGCTGTTGCTCGGGCTGGCGATTTTCCAGGTTCGCTATTTTCAATAGCGCGCGCGACGCGTCGCGAACCAGGGCGGGCTAAATGTACGCGGCGAGGTGCTGCGCGAAAGCGATCGCCCGATCAAACCCGTTGTAGATGTCGGGACTGAAATACGCGGCGCGCGCCACCACGATCATGCCGGCGAGCAGCCAGAAAATCCCGCATCCGATTAACTTCAACGCGCGCGAGGGCTGCGGCTGCGGATCGCGCCAGCTGACAGTCTCTCCGAAGGGCTCGAAATGCTTCATCCGCGACGATCCTGCGATGCAGGGATAATTTGGCTGAATTCCCGCCTCAGGCAAGGGAAGGACAGCAGCGTTGTTTCGGGCAAAAGAGAAGATTTCCTGCCACCGGAAGCTGATGCGGAGTGTTTCTTGTCGCGCCGGAGAATTCCGCGTCGCACCGCCGTTTTCCAACGCGGGCGGGACAAATATCGTGTGGCGCTCCCTAGGGGAATCGAACCCCTGTTTCAGCCTTGAGAGGGCCAAATAATGGGTCCGCATCTGTCCGTCGCCGTCCGCCAACATTCAATAATTTCAATAAGTTGATTGTTAATAATCCAGTATTGTTCGCCGACGTACGGCATCGTATATTCGACGGATATTCGACGTATAACAAAGTGCGACAAACGCTATGTCGAAGACACTCACCGAGGCTCAGGTCACGACGGCTAAAGCGCGCTCCAGGCTCGAGCTTGGCGTGCATTGGCGTCGCCTCGATGCGGAAGCGCATCTGGGCTATCGCAAAGGAAAACAAAGCGGCGTTTGGTTTGTCCGCTGGCGTAATCACCACGAAGGCGGCAACTACAAGCAGGAGCCAGTCGGCGTCGCCAACGACATCAATGACAAGCCCGCCGACGGGATTCTGACCTTCGAGCAGGCCGTGAGAACGGCACGGGAGGCCGTAGCTCGGGCCAGAACAGAAGCCGCGTCGCAGGCGGCGGGCCCGGCTCCTACCGTGCGATCGGCCGTTGAATCCTACGTCAAGGAACGCGACGCTCGAGAAAGACGCCGAACAGGTCGCGACGTCCGATCCGACGCCGGTACCAAGCTGCGGCGCTACGTTCTTGGTCAAGAAAAGCGCGGCAATCAGGAAGCTGCGGAAGCTGCTCCTCTCGCATCGGTGCATCTGCATGCCTTGAAAGAAGACGACTTGATAACGTGGCGTGAGGGTTTGCCGGAGGACTTAAAGGTCACGACCAAGCAGCGGTTCGTGAATGACCTCAAGGCCGCACTAAATGCCGCGTGGCCGCGGCTTTCCGCAGATCGGAAGAAACTAAACCCGACGTTCCTCGCCATTGTGAAGGCCGGCTTCAAAGCCGAGCGGATCGATGATGATGATGATGTGTCGGTTGCTCGGGATAACCAGATTCTCACGGATGAGGAGGTTGGCGCCATCCTTCAAGCTGCGTGTGAAGTCGATCAGGAGCAAGGATTTGATGGCGATCTATATCGGATCGTCGTATGTCTGGCCGCGACCGGCGCGCGGTATGCCCAGGTCAGGCGAATGCGCGTGGGCGACGTACAGGTTTCTGCACGGCGTCTGATGGTGCCGGGCTCCTACAAGGGGCGCGGCGGCAATGGCGGCTCAGACCCGGTCCCAGTGGGCGACGATGTGATTGAGGTGCTTTTGCCCGCAATCGCCGGGCGGCCAAGCGATGCACCTCTTTTCGAGCGATGGATCCATGAACAGGAGCCGAGGGGTATCGCCTGGAAGAAGTCTGAACGCGGTCCGTGGAAAAGAGGCGAACTTGCACGTCCCTGGAAGGCCATTCGCGAGCGCGCCGGTATGCCGGAGGTGATTCCCTATGCTTTGCGGCACTCGAGCATCGTGCGCGGTCTCCGAAAGGGCTTGCCCATCCAACAGGTCGCCAAACTGCACAACACCTCAGTCAAAATGATCGAGCGGCACTACGCGAAATACATTGCGACTGCCTTGGAAGACCTCGCAAGGGCGGCAGTCGTGTCCCTGGTGCCGCGGAGTGATGGAAACGTGGTGCCGATGGGAAAACGAGCGTAACCGCCGCATCGCCGCCCACGCGCCTTCGGGATGAGTTGGTGCCACCGCCAATTGGTTCAGTTGCCGATAGAGGCGAAGGAGTGCCGGCAGGTCGGTGTCGGCAGCGTGGCGGACCAGAATGGGGGACAGGCAGAACCTGTTCCGTGATTAGAAAGACCGAAATCGCGCGCTGCCCGAATTACTCCTTCACCGCCCCGGTCAGGCTGGAGACGTAATACTCGACGAAGAACGAGTAGATCAGTGCTACCGGCACCGAGCCGAGCAAGGAGCCGGCCATCAGCGAACCCCATTGATACACATCCCCCGTGACCAGCTCGGTCAGGATCGCTACCGGCACCGTCTTGCGGTCGGTGCTCTGGATGAAGGCAAGCGCGTAGATGAATTCGTTCCATGACAGGGTGAAGGCGAAGATCCCGGCCGAGATCAGCCCTGGCACGGCGAGAGGCAGGGTAATGCGCTTCAGAATTTGCAGCCGCGAGGCCCCGTCAATCAGTGCGCATTCTTCCAGTTCGTACGGGATCGACTTGAAGTAGCCGATCAGGAGCCATGTGCAGAACGGCACCAGGAAGGTCGGGTAGGTCAACACCAGCGAGATCGGGTTGTTGAACAGCCCGAACTGGAAAATCATTGTCGCCAGCGGAATGAACAGGATCGTCGGCGGCACCAGATAGGCGAGATAGATCGCCAGCCCGACATGCTGCGCGCCTTTGAATTGCAGCCGCTCGATCGCATAGGCCGCGAGCACGCTCGCCGCCACCGACAGGAAGGTAGATGCGACGGCAACCGACATGGTGACCAGCAGCCAGCGCGGATAGTTGGTGTGAAACAGCAGCTTGTCGATGTTGGTGAGCGTCGGCGAGTGCACCCAGAACGGGCTGAACTTCGCGTAGTCATACATCTCGTAGTCGGGTTTGAGCGCGGTGATCGCCATCCAGTAGAACGGAAACAGCAACACGATCACGAACAAGGCGAGTGGGATATAGAGCGTCACCACCCGCTTCGCCTGCGAATCCCATGACGGCCTTTCGGGCTCGTCCTGTACCGCACGGGCGAGCGGCCCGGGCTCGGTGGCGTCGGTGATCGTATCAGTCATTGCCGGCCCCCTGCTGCCATTTGCGTCGGCCGACACCGTAGAAGCATAGCAATGTCGCCACGATCAGGAACGGGATCATCGCAACCGCGATCGCCGCCCCTTCGCCCAATTGCGACCCTGGAATGGCGCGCTGGAACGCAAGCGTCGCCATCAGATGGGTAGTGTTGAACGGCCCGCCGCGGGTGATCGCGTAGACCAGTTGGAAGTCGGAGAAGGTGAACAGCACCGAGAGCGTCAGCGCCACCGACAGGATCGGCATCAAGAGCGGCACGGTGATGCGGCGGAATCTCTGCCAGCCGTTGGCGCCATCGAGCAGGGCTGCCTCGTAGAGTGTGGGCGAGATGGTTTGCAGCCCGGCCAGGAGCGTGATGGCGACGAACGGAATTCCGCGCCAGATATTGGCCACCACCAGCGACCCGCGCGCATTCCACGGCGCGCCAAGAAAGTCGATATAGTTGCTGCGCAGGTGCAGCACATTCACCAGCAGATAGGAGATGATCGAGAACTGCGGGTCGTAGATCCACCACCACGCGATCGCCGACAGCACTGTCGGCACGATCCACGGCAGCAGCACGATCGCGCGAATGAAGGCGCGGAACGGGATGTAGTTGTTGAGCAGCATGGCCAGCCACAGCCCGAGCAGGAACTTCCCGATCGTCGCGACCACCGTGTACATGATCGTGTTGGTCACCGACATCCAGAAGATCGGGTCTTGCGACAGCGAGACGAAATTCTGCAAGCCGATGAAATGGCCTGGCCGGCCGATCGTCGCATCGGTCATCGACAGCCACAGCCCGAGCCCGAGCGGATAGGTCAGGAAGATCAGCAGAAGCCCGGCCGTCGGCAGCATGCACAGTGTGACCAGGAATGCCTTGTTGTCGAACATCCGGGTCAGCCAGCCGTCCGGGCGGCGGATAAACAACCGCTCGGCTGCGTTCGCGGTCGCGTCCATCACTTCTCCCTTCAGGGTCGATCCCCGCAATGCGGAGGGGGCGGCGACACCGCCCCCCGCTCTCGCGGCTTCACTCGAGCGCCGGGGCCGCCGCTCCGCTGAGGTTGAACGTCGACCTCTGCACCCCGCCGCTACCCGTAGTATCGTTGGGCCTGACTCGCCGCCAGCTTGACCGCCGATTCTGGCGATGCGGCGCCAGACGCGACCGACGCGAACATGTCAACGATGGTATAGTTCGCCGCGACCGCGCTTGAAGCCGGGCTGATCGGCCCCTTGTAGCCATCGTAGAACTGCGTATCCATCGCGCCGCGGAAGGCCTGCAACCGCGGATTTTCAGTCCAGAACTTCATCTTGGAATAGGCATCGAGCGGCTCCGACCAGTAGCCGAGGCAGGCCGACAGCCACGGCCCGTACTGATCCTTCTCCATCATGAAGCGAACGAAATCCTTGGCCGCGTTCGGGTATTGGGTGTGCTTGAACACCATCGCACTCAACACCAGCGCCGATTCGGGCGTCGTGTGCGCCATCCCCTTCGGCGCCAGTTGGAAGAACGTGTCCTCGGCGATCGCCTGCTGCGCCTCGTTGGGCGAGAACCGGTTGGCGAAATAGATCGACACACCGTTGAAGGTGAGGCCGATCTCGCCGGCGGCAAAGGCCTTGTTGTTACCCGAATCGTTCCATGACAGCGTGCCGGGAATGAAGGTCTTCTGCAGCCGGGTCGCGTATTTCAGCGCCGCGACCGTCTCCTTCGAGTTAATCGCCATCTTGCCGCCCTCGTCGACCAGATAGGCGCCGTGGGTCCACAGCAGCCAGTTGGCGAAGGCGTTGGCGTCACCGACTGCATGGCCAAGCGACGCGCCGGCCGGATGCCCGGCCTTCTGCAGCTTCTCGCACAAGGTCAGAAAGCCTTCGAGATCATCGGGGATCTTGCTGTAGCCGGCTTCCTTCACCCACGACACGCGATAGGCGCACGGACCCGAACTCCCGCCCATCGGGATGCCGATCCAGTCCTTGGAGCCCCATTTGGTGCCGTACAGTTTGGCCAGATTGTACCAGCCGCCATACTTGGTGCCGAGATACTCGGCCAGGTCCGACATGTCATGGACCTTCGAAGCATAGATCTGCGGGTCGGAGCCGAAGCCCACGATCACGTCTGGCCCGGCGCCGGTATTGGCGGTCACCGCCTCCTGCGGGCGCATGTCCTCCCAGCTCAGGAAGTTAGTCTTGACCTCGATGCCGGTCGCCTTGGTATAGGCGGCGGTATTGATGTTCCAGTATTTTTCGTCGGCGTCGACGAACTTCGCCGGCCGCAACACGCTGAGTGTCGCCCCCTTCTCCAGTTTGTACTCAAGCTGCGTCACACTCTTGGTCGGCACGTCGTTCGACGGCGGCTTGGGCGCTGCCGGCGCCGAGGATCGGTATCGACGCGGCTGCCAGTCCCAGCGCCAACGATTCTCGCCGTGTGAATTCCACCATTTCCTGTTTCCTTCCCTTGCTCGTTATCCGGCCCGCCTCCAGCGCAGTGTCGCGCCGAACCGGCCCGGTTGCTCAGCCGTCTCGCGGCCGTGGCCCTCCGCCGTCAACCGCCTCCATCCGCTGATGATTGCCGGCGTCGAACAGATGCACGCTCGCCGGATCGACCGCGATTTGGATGGTCTCACCCGGTCGCGCTGCGACCCGCTCGCGGAACGCGCAGATGATCGGCACACCAGCGAAGCGCGCCGTCACCTGGGTTTCCGAGCCGGTCGGCTCGATCAGGCTTACCGTCGAGGGCTGTCCGTCGGGGCTCAGCTGGAAATGTTCGGGCCGGATGCCGTAGATGATCGGCCTCCCGTCGGCGCCCTCGGCTTTCAGTGATTGCGGCAACGGCAGCGCCACTCCATCCGCCGCCCGGAACGCCCCGCCGTCGATCCGCCCTTCGAGAAAATTCATCGCCGGCGAACCGATGAACCCGGCCACAAACATGTTGCGCGGCCGGTCGTAAAGATCGAGCGGCGCCCCGATCTGCTCCACATGGCCATTGTTCATCACCACGATCTTGTCGGCCATCGTCATCGCCTCGACCTGGTCGTGGGTGACATAGACCGTGGTCGTGGTCAGCCGCTGGTGCAACTCCTTGATCTCGGCCCGCATCTGCACCCTTAGCTTGGCATCGAGGTTTGACAGCGGCTCGTCGAACAGGAACACCTGCGGGTCGCGCACGATCGCCCGCCCCATCGCCACGCGCTGGCGCTGCCCGCCGGAAAGCTGGCGCGGATAGCGGTTGAGATACTGTGCGAGGCCAAGAATCTCGCGCTGCTCGCGCCACCTGCCGGTCGATCACGTCCTTCGGCGCCTTGGCGAGGCTGAGCGCGAACGCCATGTTGTCGCGCACCGTCATGTGCGGATAGAGCGCGTAATTCTGGAACACCATGGCGATGTCACGCTCTTTCGGCGCCACGTTGTTCACCACCCGCTCGCCGATCGCGATCTCGCCCGACTGATGTTCTCGAGCCCTGCGATCATCCTGAGCAGCGTCGACTTGCCGCAGCCCGATGGCCCCACCAGAATCGCGAACTCGCCATCGCCGATCTCAACGCTGACGCCGTGCAGAACCTCGGTCGAGCCAAAACGCTTGCGCACATCGCGGATGGAAACGGTGGCCACAGTCGCTCCTTCTGCCACGTCTGCCCCGGTCATTGCCTCGGGCCGTCACTGCGACCTGACCAGATTTCTGTCGGAGTTGTTATGAAATCCGAACCGTCGCTCTCTGTTACCGCTATCAAAGCCGGCACCGACAAGATCACCGACAAGATAACGGCGCCGGCGTGTAAGATCGCCCTGCGTCAGCGCGGTCTCGTTGGGTTGGGTGTCAAACTCAAATATCGTCCGGTTGTAACGCGAAGCATGCCCAAGGGTTGCTTGGTGCAGCGCTATACTAAAGTTTGCTGACGCATTCGACGCGGGCTCAGGAGACGCGATCGCTCCCGAGCGAGGCAGCGCGCGCCTTCTGCGCTCGCTCCGCGCACCAAATTCCTGTCCAGTGACAAGTGGTGGACTGAATCTCTACGCACCCGATCGAGGCGTGCCTTGTTATGGTTGTTCTCCGAATAGCAGAACCCATACTCAAATCCTGCCAACAGCATCGTCGGTCGCCGGGAGTTGCGAAGCGCTCCGCTCGGTCCTGCGAGAATGATCCGTCGCGATCAACAGATAGATGGCCGGTGCCTCGAACAGCGCAAACAGCGTCCCGATCGAAAGCCCGCTCGCGATCACGAGCCCCATGACGGGATACGGCGCCGGAGCCGCTGGCGAGGATCTACGGGACGACGCCAAGCACCATCGCCGCCGTCGTCATCAGAATGGGAGGCAGCCGGATTCCGGCAGCCTGCTCGATCGCCCGGCGCTTCGAGACGCCGCTGCGCTGCAGGTTATTTGCAAACTCCACAATCAGGATCGCGTGCTTGCCGATCAGGCCCACTAACGTCACCAGGCCGACATCTGTGGGATGTTCAGTGATGCCCCGCCCACGCCAAGGCTGACGAAAATCAACGCGCCTGCAATCGACATCGGCACCGAGAAGGATGATGCATGCCTTGGTCGTGATGTGCGCGATCGCTGACTGATTGAACCAAATTGAAGAAACCGCGTTGTTCGTCAAGGGGCGTCTCACCTCACCTTCCCTTTCCGAAGGCGAAACAACGAGGAGTAGGACGATGCGCCCTGCATTCTGGCGAGCCGCAACGGTGTCGGCTGTCGCCCTCATGGTCACAGCGGGATCCGCGCTAGCCGCTAACCAATACGACCCCGGTGCCACCAATACCGAAATCAAGATCGGGAATATCATGCCATATAGCGGTCCCGCGTCCGCCTATGGCGTGATTGGCCGCGTCGAGGCGGCCTATTTTCGCAAGGTCAACGACGAAGGCGGCGTCAATGGCCGCAAGATCGACTTCATCTCCTACGATGACGGATATAGTCCGCCCAAGACGGTCGAGCAGGCCCGCAAGCTTGTCGAAGACGATCAGGTGCTGCTGATCTTCAATTCCCTGGGCACGCCGACAAACACGGCCATTCGTCGTTACATGAACGAGAAGAAGGTGCCGCAATTGTTTGTGGCAACCGGCGCAACCAAATGGAATGATCCGAAAAACTTTCCGTGGACGATGGGATGGCAACCCAACTATCAGGCCGAAGCCGGGATTTACGCCAGATACATCCTGAAGAACAAGCCGAACGCAAAGATTGGTGTCCTCTACCAGAACGATGATTACGGCAAGGACTACCTCAAGGGCTTGATCGATGGTCTCGGCGACAAGGCGAAGGGTATGATCGTCTCGGAGCAGGCCTACGACGTATCGGAGCCGGCGGTCGAACTCGGAAATCGTCAATCTGAAGGCGTCCGGCGCTGACGTATTTGTCGATTTTTCGACCCCGAAATTCGCCGCGCAGTCAATCCGGAAGGCGAGCGAGATAGGTTGGCATCCGATGTTCTTCCTGAACAATGTCAGCGCCTCCGTCGGAAGCGTCCTGAAGCCAGCCGGCTTTGACGCTGCGCAAGGAACCATCTCGGCCGCTTACCTGAAAGACGCAACCGATCCCGAATGGAAGAGCGACAAGGACATGAAGGAGTGGACCGCCTTCATGGACAAATATGCGCCCGATGCAGACAAATCCGACGCATCAACCGTCTATGGATACACAGTAGCTCGGACAATGGTTCAGGTGCTCAAGCAATGCGGCAACGATCTGACGCATGCGAACATCATGAAGCAGGCTGCGAACCTGAAAAATGTCGACCCCGGCATGCTGCTGCCCGGAATCACCATCAACACCAGCGCGAACAACTTCGCTCCGATCAGGCAGCTTCAGTTGATCCGATTCAAGGGCGAAACTTGGCAGCGATTCGGACCCATCGTGGGTGACGAAGCCAGCGGCGCCTGAGGCGTGTCGGACCGCAGGAGCCGATCACTTTGCAAGCCCGAACCGCCTGTTAGCGGTCTTGGGCACCTGCTCGGAGATTGAACATGGATATTCGCAACGAAGCCCCTTTGGATCTGGTCGATGGAACCGAATTCCCAGGTCGCGTTCGGAGATTTTCCGCAGATCCATCATTTGAAGCGCGACGTTTCGAGAGGCCGCGTCAAGGGCGCTCGTTTCTTCGTGCGGGATTGGCACAGTGGCGGGCCTGCCGCCACGCGTTCTCCAGGCGCGGCGGCGGGGTCCGATTGGGTTTTCGCCTCCGATTTTTCCGGGGCAGAGCCGGTCCTGCATAGGGGCCTACGAGATGGACTCGAAGACAAAGATCAACATCTGGTACATCCTCGCGGCCTTCGTGGCGCTCTCGCTGCTGCAAGGCTTTTACCAGGCGAGCAAGCAATACACGGTCATTCCCTACAGTCAGTTTCAAACCCTGCTCGACGCGAACAAGATCGACAAGGTCTGGGTCGCGCAAGACAAAATCAAGGGAGTGCTCAAGCAGCCGGAGAAGGACGGGACCAAGCAATTCGCCACGACAAGGGTCGACCCGGCATTGGCGGGCGACCTCGACAAGCACAAGATAACCTATTTCGGCGAGGCGCCGAACACCTGGCTGCTGGACATTCTTTCCTGGATACTTCCGACCCTGTTATTCTTCGGCGTTTGGATGTTCGTCGTGCGGCGCTTCGCAAAGCAGGGCGGCGGTATGATGGCGATCGGAAAGAGCCGCGCCAAGATCTACGTCGAGAAGGACACCAAAGTAACCTTCACCGACGTCGCGGGGGTCGATGAGGCCAAGGAGGAACTGAAGGAAATTGTCGACTTCCTGCGCGATCCCAAGGCCTATGGAAGGCTGGGAGCACGAGTGCCGAAAGGCGTGCTGCTGGTAGGGCCGCCAGGTACGGGCAAGACATTGCTGGCGCGCGCGGTCGCGGGAGAGGCAGGCGTCAAGTTCTTTTCGATTTCCGGTTCCGAATTCATCGAAATGTTCGTCGGTGTCGGCGCAGCCAGGGTGCGCGATCTCTTCGAGCAAGCCCGCAAGGAAGCGCCGGCGATCATCTTCATCGACGAACTCGACGCGCTTGGCGGAGTACGCGGCGCTTACGCGTTCGGCGGTCACGCCGAGAAGGAGCAGACATTGAATCAGCTCCTGGTGGAGCTGGACGGTTTCGATCCGACGACAGGCGTCATTCTGATTGCTGCGACGAACAGGCCGGAGATTCTCGATCCCGCCCTGCTGCGCGCCGGACGCTTTGACCGCCAGGTCCTGGTCGACCGTCCGGACAAGAAGGGCCGCATCGCGATATTGGAGGTGCATCTGAAGAAAGCCGTGCTTGCAGCCAATGTCGATCCTGAGACGATTGCTGAACTGACCCCTGGCTTTACCGGGGCCGACCTCGCCAATCTTGTCAACGAAGCCGCTCTGCTTGCAACGCGGCGAGGCGGCGAAAGCGTCGAACTTCGCGACTTCACTGCCGCGGTATTGCGTATCGTCGCCGGCCTGGAGAAAAAGAACCGCCTCCTGATCCCGAAAGAGCGGCGGATCGTTGCCTACCACGAACTCGGTCATGCCGTCGTCGCGATGAGCCTGCCCGGCCAAGATCCGGTCCACAAGATATCGATCATCCCTCGGGGAATTGGGGCGCTTGGTTACACGATCCAGCGCCCCACCGAGGACCGCTTCCTGATGACACGCGAGGAACTCGATAACCGCATGGCCGTCCTACTCGGCGGCCGCGCCGCCGAACTTGTGTTCTTCCATCATCTTTCGACCGGTGCTGCCAATGATCTCGTCAAGGCTACGGACACGGCGCGGAGCATGGTATTGCGCTACGGAATGGACGAGAAACTGGGCCACGTCGCCTATGAGCGTGAGCGTCCTTCAATGTTCGCAGCCCAGGATCCCCGCGGCGCCTATGGGCGCGAGTTCAGCGACGAGACGGAGCGGCTGATCGACCACGCCGTTCGTGGCCTGTTGGGACACGCGCTGGAGCGCGCCGTTGCCATTATCACGGCGCATCGCACGGTTCACGAAAGAACGGCGCAACTGTTGCTGCAGAAGGAGACGCTCGAGGAAGAGGACATCGAAGCGCTCCGCTCGGAGATCGGCCCCGTCGATGCTACTGCCGACGTGGGTTCGCGCGATACCGAGAAGCCGCGCGTGGCATCGACGCGCCCGCGATAGCACACAGTTGGGTCCACCTCAACGCTTCCTGGCGCAGCAGCGGTTCGATACAATGCAAGGAGAAATGACATGAATGAGATGAACAAGGGCAAGTCGGCCGAGCAGCCTCGGGTGCACGAAACCACAAGCCGTCTACACCCGCGTGTTTATGCGCTGATGATGGGGCTCGCGGGTTGGCTAGTGCTGTCAGTCTGGTTGTTCTCCGGCGTCGGAAGCACCGATTATCTGCTCGCGATCGTCAGTGGCTTCATCTTCATAGCGGTGGCGCTGCCGTTTATTCTCTCTCGCCTGCGGCGTCCCGGTAGCGAAGTGCCCTCGTTTCGAGCATGGGGATCCGGCGATTTCGACACATGGACGGGACGGTTGCGGGGATCCCAAGCGGCCACCGAAATTCTGCTGCCGATAGCTGCTGTGGCTTTCGGCATGACGGCCTTCGGAATTGTGCTTCACCTGGTCGAATTAACCAGCACCTGAACAGCCAAGACCAGCGGGTGGCCTTCGAGACGTCCAACGGGCGTTGACCGGCTCTCAGGGCATTCGCATCGAGCGCAGAAAAGTGATGACCGGACGCAGGATGGTGAGGTCGGCTACCAGTGCCAATATCATTGCCAGGGTCGCCAGCCCTCCAAACAGCCGCAACGATGGCAGGTTCGAAAAGACCGTCACCACCATCCCGCAAGCCAGCACGATCGACGTCAGGATAAGTGGCGGCCCCATCAGAACGGTCGCACGCCGAACTGCGACGTCGATCTTTTCGCTCAACCGCTCCTCAAGCCTCAGCCGGTTAAGGAAGTGAATGGTCGCACTCATCCCGAGCCCGAACGAGACGGTTAGCGCGACCACGCTTGCGAATTGCAATCCATCGCCAAGCGCCCAAAGCAGCGCTCCCGCCGCCACGATCGGAAATATCGCCGGCAGGAGGCTGGCGGCCATCACGCGCCACGAGCGAAATGCGAGGCCGATGAATGCAGCAACGAAGATCACTTCGACCGTCAGCCCGCGATTGAGCTTCTCAATCATGATTGCGCTGTTGCGGGCAGCGATGGCGGACAGGCTGGTAACGGATATCGTAAAGCTGGGGTTCTGCGCGCGGATCGGTCCAAGCGCTTTGTCGAGCGAGCGAACGATCGGACGTATCCGGCTGGCGTCAATATCTGGGACGCGACCCGCAACGATGACGGCGTGTTGATCGGCGGAGATGAAGCGCCTGACCAGATATTGCGGTAGGATGTCAACGTATTGCTTCAGGGTGGCGACGTCGCTTTTTCCGGCCTTCTCGGCCAGCCAGCGCCGCAGGGTCTCAAGTGACCACACGTTCCCGATTCCCGGCTCGCTCTCCATCACATGATGCACCTCCGAGATCAACTGTAAGGACCGGGGCGCATAGAGGGAGACGTCCGGAGGAAGCTGAATCATGACATTGATGGGATTTGCGCCGTTCAGCTCCGCATCCAGACGGTCGCTTGCGGCGACGGCCTGCCCCTGATCCGGCACCTGATCCGCAAACCGGTAGCGCGGTTGCAACTGGGCATAAGCAGCGCTAAGGCCGCCAACCACCAACAGCCCGACCAGGCTGTAGACCGCGGGGCGGCTCACCATGCGGGCGGCGACCCAGTCGCAGAAGGTTCGCAAGAATTCCACCGCGCGATCCGATTTTCTGGCGCGCGCGGCAAGCTCTCCTTGGCGCCTGACGAGAAGACTCCCGAATAGCGGCACAAGGGTCAGCACCGTTGCAAGGGCGATCGCCGTAGAGATGAGGCCCGCCGCGCCAAACTTGCGGATGAGATCTGATTGCGAAAATTGCAGCGCGATGAAGGACAAGGCCGCTGTACCATGCGTGAGGACGCATGCGGGCCCGACTGTCAGAATCGCATCGCGAAAGGCCATACGACGATCGGCGCCGGCGATCAGCCTGTCTCGCGCTGCGAAGGTGAGCTGCATGCTATCGGAGAAGCTGATCACCATGATCAGCGGCGTCATGACATTCAGGAACAAGTTGAGCTGGAAGTCCAGCCACCCAAGCGTTCCCAGGCCCAACAAGATTGCAAGCAGCGGGGGCGCGGCGGCGACAATCATAAACGACACGCGTCGGAAGAAAGCCATGGCGATTAGGCAACCTGCTGAGAAGCCGAATGCATTGTAGATGACCCGATCGCGCTCCAGCGCGTTCCGGATCTCGAGTTGCATGACCGGGACCCCGGTCAAGCTTGCCGCCAGGTTCGTACCGGTCAGATCATTATGAGCCGTTTGCCGTATCTGGTCGATGACGCCGGAAAGCTTCGTGCTCTGTACGGCATCGGGGTCCAGCGCAAGGACCATCAGGGTCAGGGTACCGTCCCTGGAGAGCAATTTGTTGCGAAGAATCTCGTTCGACCTTATCCGCTGGACCAGTTTCTCATAGTCGGCCCCCTGCGGCAGTTCGTTGGGGATCAAAGGTCCAGGCAGGTTTCCGGCCACTGGCGGCTCGCGGGCGGAAAACAAGGAGATTATGCCACGGGTGCCGTCGATCAGTTGCAGGTCGATGACGAGGTTTCGCAGCTTCGCGATCGACGCGCGCTGCAGCAGCGTCTTGCTCTCAACGACGACGAGGACGTCGAACTCGCTGGAAGGGAATCTTCGCGTCTCCTGCTGATACAACCTGAACTCGGGCGTATCCGAATGGAAGAGCTGGCTGAGGGAATTGTCAACCTTGATCCGTGTGATGCCAAATCCACAGAACACCGCCAGTACGAGCGCCAGCGATCCGACCGCTCCTGGAAAGCGCAGCGATACGAGTCCGATGCGTTCGATGCCGAGGGCCAGATCGCTCGCGCGACGCTTCCACCACCTCCGGAAAAGCCGGCGCCACCTAACCCGCCAATTCTGTGGGAACATGGAGGACCTCAGTAAACCAATGTGCGGCCGTCGCCGCGCCGAACTTCCCTGCCCTCAATCTCTGGTGTCGAGATATGCCGCCTTCCAGCAATCGCCAGAAGTACGCTCAACACTCGCAATATTGTCGCAGTCCGCAACATGGCTGGTAGGTGCAATCCGAAGCCCGAACGATCGGCGACCGTCGTGCCTGTCAGAAGACCAATCGCGGACGAGATGAACCAACGGATCACTGCGAGACGCATGGACCGCCAACAACGATCCCCGAAGCCGGATGTTTGCGCGTCCTGCCTACATCAATCGGGCCGATCGCAACGATCGCGACAGAACAACGTGCGGAAATGAGGCCGGCGCCTCCGGAAAATTCGCGGCATCCTCGAACAATGGTTCAGGCTTGGGTGTACTGAATCTCCTGCTCGATTTTATACCTATGTATGATTTTGATGTGAGGACAGTCTGGCCGAAGTCCCCTCTTTAACTCCGTCGAAGAGCCCACTTGCGTTCAAGCAAATCCATGAGCGAGTCCTTGTTGACCGCTATTGGATTGTCTTCCGATCCTTTGGATCGAAGTCCGCCGTTGTGAGCCTTAGACCACGCAGAGACGTAACGTTCCGTCGTAACTGGGTCAGCACATCATTCCTTAAGCAAAGGACACGTCGAATCCGAGAGTTTTCCAAAAGCCTGATCGCCAGGCATGGTCTCTACAAGGCGATAATAGTCCCACGGATGTTTCGATTGCGAGGGCGTCTTGACTTGCATGATGTACATTTCATGTTCCATCAATCCATCCGGGCGAATTTTCCCGTTCGATGTGAACATATCGTCGATCTTAGCCTTGTGTAATTCTTCCATTACCTTGTCCGAATCGGTGGTGTTGGCGGCCTTGACCGCATTGAGATATGTGAGCGTGGCCGAATAATAGGCGGCTTGGGTCATCGTTGGCTCACGCTTTGTCTTCTCGAAGAAGCGCTTTGCAAATGCTCGGGTCTTGTCGTTGAGATCCCAATACCAGCTGGTCGTAAGATAGAGGCCCTGCGCGGTCTCCAGCCCAAGGCTATGAATGTCTGTTATGAAAGCGAGCAATGCGGCAGGCTTCATTTTGTGCGTGACGCCAAATTGATTCGCGGTCTTGAGCGAATTGGTGAAGTCATTGCCGGCGTTTGCCAAGCCCAAAACCTGCGCACCTGAGTTCTGTGCTTGCAAAACATACGAAGAAAAGTCCGATGTGGCGAGGGGAACCCGCACGGCACCAAGAACCTTGCCTCCTCCTGCTTTCACCACGCCGGCTGCAGAATCCTGAAGCTGAGTGCCAAAGGCATAGTCAGCGGTTACGAAAAACCACGACTGTCCACCCTGCTTTAAAATGGTAGTGGCGGTCCCGTTACCGAGCGCGGTGGTATCGTAGGCATAATGCACCGTGTAAGGCGTGCAGTCCTTGCCAGTGAGCGATGCTCCTGCCGCTCCGATTGCGAAGAACGGAATCTTCTTCTCCCGTGCGATCGTTGTCATTGCGATGCTGACGCCGGTATTGGATCCGCCTAGTACCATGGTTAGGCCGTCGCGATCCGACCATTCGCGAAATTTATCGGCGCCGAGGTCCGGCTTGTTCTGATGGTCCGTTACGAGAAGTTCGATCTTCTTCCCTAGGACAGATCCACCAAAATCAGCGATCGCCATTTTTGCCGCTTCGACGCCACCCGGTCCAATGATGTCTGCATAAACGCCAGACATGTCATCGATATCGCCGATCACGACTTTGTTCGGTTCAGCATTTGCGGCCGACGTAAACGCGCAGAGCGTCCATGCGATCACGTATAGTATTGCTTTGCTCATTTTATCGCGTCCTTTGTTTAGAGCCTGAGGCCGCCTTTCGGTGTGGCCTCGGGGCAATGGTCTCCGAACAGCAAGCACATTTTGCGACCACAATTTCATTGTGCGCGTCTCAGATCGACAACAAGGATACAGCGCGGAAGCGCGACCAATGTTCCGAAGCGTGATGTAGTTCATTAGTTGTGTCTCTGAAGAGCCTCTGGGCCAACAATCGTCTGAAGACGAATGCCGTCTCCTCGTCCTCAAGATCGAAAATGAACATGGATGTTGAGCCAGAGGAAATTGTGAAGCTGGGAGATTTGGTTTCGCTCATAGTCTATCTCGGCGGCGGAAGACCTGACGAATAGGCCCATTTGTCGATAGAAATGCCGTGTCGGCAAGTCCTCTCTTCGCAGGCCACGCGGCATTATGGCTGCGTCTTTGCGGGCATCCTGCGCACGAGGCGAGTTGATCGTGAAGACTATGCGTTTGCTTCAAACGGCGACGCGCTTTTGCTGGCGCTGCTCCCTATCGTGGGCGGGAGCGGAACCGGGTTTCTCATCACGGATAGAAGCCATACCAAAAATTGGAAGGATCCGCTTCGAGTCCGCATTGGGTAATACTCGCACGCCAGTCGCTGCGGTAGAGAGCGATCCAGAGCCGCGCTCATAGCTGCTGTTCGCGGAATAATGCCTGCCGGTCGCGCCCGTTCGGCCTTACAAAACACGTCACTTACGGCTGGTTAGCTTTAGCTTCCTGCCTGATCTCCGAATCCGTAGCCAGACTTAAGTCTCGCCTCCTACGCATGCAACGTTCGGAACTATTTCTGATCGCCATCATTTGATGTTCGGGCAATGGCAACGTGGCTGTTTCGCGCGTACTGCCAGTTCGCGGCTTTCCTCTCGAACGACGCAGGCGCCTGCCCTTCCGAGAGGGGATCCGACGGCCGTTTAATAAAGTACCTCTTCGATCTTAAGTTCTTGGAGCTTCGCAAGCGAGAGCGCGCGTAGCATTAACCCGATCAGGACCGCGCGCGACGATGTTGAGCTCAGGGATTGTCTGGACCGTCGATTTTTGCGTCCGCCACCGTTGGGCAGTGGTTTTTGGCGGATTGCTTCTTGGCCTGGGGGCTGCGGTGTATGACTTGGCAAACTTCTCGATCACAACTGACGTCGAGACGCTGATTTCGCAAAAGCTTCCGTGGCACGAGCGTCAGCTAGCGTTCTCTAAGGCATTTCCGCAACAAGGGATCTCGGTCGTAGTCGACGCATCCACGCCGGAAAGCGCGGCGCAAGCCACTAACTCCCTGGCGCGAGAACTCGCCAAAAACACGAAATTGTTCCCTATGATCGGGCAGCCCGACAGCGGCGACTTCTTCGAACGTAACAGGTTTTTATTCCAGTCGACGTCCGACCTCAAGAAGTCACTTCGCGGCCTTGCGCAATCCCAACAGCTAATCGGCGAGCTGGCCGCCGATCCCAGTCTGCGCGGCGTGATGAATACCCTATCCTTCGCCGCGCAAGGCGTGCGCGAAGGAAAAATTAAGCCTGACCGGCTTGTTTGGCCGCTTTCCCTCGCAGAAAGAAGCCTAAGCGGCCTGCTGGCCGGGAAGCGGGGCGCCTTCTCCTGGCAGGAACTGATACAGGGTCATCCCTTGGTGTCAAAGCAACTTCGCCATTTCATAGAGGTCCAGCCAGTACTTGACTTCACCTCGCTGCAGCCCGGTCACAAGGCGACGGAACACATTCGGCAGGCCGCGTCTGGCCTGAACCTCAAAGAAAAGCTCGGCGCCACCGTTCGGCTGACCGGACAAGTTCCGATGAACGATGATCAGTTTTCGGTCATCCGGCACAGCGCCCTGCGGGACACTCTCGCCGCGCTGTCGGGCGTGCTTATCGTCCTCTGGCTGGCGCTCCGTTCGTGGCGAATCATCACCGCAGTTTTCTTCGGTTTGATGGTCGGATTGTCGATGACGGCCGCACTGGGACTGACGATGATAGGATCTTTCAACCTGATATCGGTGGCGTTCTTCGTCCTCTTTGTCGGGCTCGGTGTCGATTTTGGCATCCAGTTTAGCGTCCGCTATCGGACCGAACGTCATGAGCATGACGATCTGCAGTCGGCACTTCGTGCCGCAGCCCGAAAAGCCGGTGTCCCGCTGGCGCTCGCGGCTGCCGCCACCGCCGCCGGTTTCTTTGCCTTCCTTCCCACAAATTACAACGGTCTGTCGGAATTGGGACTAATTGCGGGATGTGGCATGCTGATCGCATTTGTGTGCAGCGTAACGCTGGTACCCGCAGCGCTGGCTGCCTTGAACCCGCCGAGTGAAGCAGCGTCGGTCGGCTTCAAATGGCTTGCTCCGATCGACGAACTCCTGCAGAGGCATCGCATCCTGGTCATTGTGGGCACCATCGTGATCGTCCTCGCCGGAACGCCGTTGCTGCTTCGTCTTCCGTTCGATTTCAATCCAATCAATTTACAAGATCCGGCTGCGCCCTCAGTCGTGACTTACCACGAACTGCAAAAGTCGCCCGAAACCAGCGCAGACGATGCCGAAATCATTGCTTCCTCCCTCGATAGAGCCAATTCCATCGCTCGTGGGCTGGCAGGATTGCCGCAGGTGGCTCGAACGATGACGCTCAGCGCTTTCATACCCGATGAGCAGGACCAGAAGATCGCGGCTATTCGGAGCGAGGCCAAGACCCTTCGAAGGGCGTTGGAGTTTCAGTCAAAGCGAGCCGCGCCATCAGATGAGGAGGTCATTGCGGCGATCCGTACCGCGGCCTCCGATCTTGCGAAAGTCGCTGACCAGTCAAACGGGCCCGGTAGCAAAGCTGCGAGCCGGGTTTCCGACCTGCTGACGCGTCTGGCTGAAGCGGACTCGACTGTCAGGTACAACGCCGCCGTCGCGGTCGTGCCCCCCCTTGTCGACGACCTCGATCAGCTTCGCAAGAGCCTGGACGCGCAGCCTGTAACCATCCAATCATTGCCGCCCAGTTTGGTTCGGGATTGGCTATTGCCAGACGGACGTGCGCGGGTCCAGGCATTGCCGAAGGATAACAGTGGCAACAACGACATGCTGGAAGCCTTCGCAACCGCGATCTTGCGGGCTGAACCTTCGGCCACCGGCCCCGCGATCACCTACTACAAATCCGGAAAGACCATCACGCGCGCATTCATCGAATCTGGCGTGCTCGCACTCGCCGCGATTGCACTCTTGCTCTATATCGCCCTCCGACGCGTGGTCGACGTATTGTTGACCCTCGTACCCCTCCTGATAGCCGGGGCGGTGACGCTTGAGATTTGCGTCCTAAGCAGCTTCGCGCTCAATTTCGCCAACATCATCGCCTTGCCATTGCTATTGGGCGTCGGCGTCGCGTTTAAGATCTATTACATCATGGCTTGGCGCGCGGGAAAAACCAAACTCTTGCAGTCGACCTTGACCCGTGCGGTGGTCTTCAGCGCCATGACCAATGCCGTGGCGTTCGGCAGCATGTGGTCATCGAATTATCCGGGCATGTCGAGCATGGGAAAACTGATGTTTCTGTCGCTGTTGTGCACCATGGCCGCAGCGGTCCTCTTTCAACCGGTGCTGATGGGGCGACCACGCCAGATCAAATCGCACGACAGCGACGACCAATTACCAATCGCTGCCGAGTGAGCCAGCTTTGCGGCAAACGACTTCCGGGCAGTTGGGTTGCACCAGAGGCAAACGGGGGCGGGGTCGAGGAATATCGCGTGACGCAGCAAGGTAAAAATCCAGCAGCACCTGCCGAGCCTGGCTCGCATCCGCCGCCGCACGTCCCTTGTCCGATTGTGCTGAGCGGCCAGCCCGCGCTGGTCACCGGCGCAAATTCCGGGATCGGAAAAGCCGTGGCCCTCGGACTCGCAGCGGCGGGAGCCGACGTGGTCGTGAACTATGTCGTGAACCCCCAAGCCGCAGACGATGTCGCACACCGAATTGAGGCGCTTGGCCGCCGCGCCATCGCCATTAAGGCGGACGTCAGCCGCGAAGACGAGGTAGTTGCGATGTTCGCGCAGGCAATCAAGCACTTCGGAACGCTTCATGTGGTCTGTAGCAATGCCGGTCTGCAGCGAGACGCGCCCTTTGACCAGATGACGATTGAACAATGGAACACGGTCATCAGCGTCAATCTGACGGGGCAGTTTCTCTGCACACGCGAAGCGGCGCGAGAGTTTAAACGACGTGGCGTTGTGAAGTCTGTTTCGGTGGCAGCTGGCAAAATTATCTGCATGAGTTCGGTGCATCAGGAGATTCCGTGGGCCGGTCACGCCAACTACGCGGCATCCAAGGGCGGCGTAATGCTGCTGATGAAGACCATCGCGCAGGAGTTGGCACCATATCGCATACGGGCCAACAGCATTGCACCTGGCGCAATTGAGACACCGATCAACACGGCGGCCTGGAGCACGGCCCAAGCTTACAAGGACCTAATGACCCTGGTGCCATATAAGCGGATTGGCCAACCCGAAGACATTGCTCAAGCTGCAGTCTGGCTAGCCTCGGATGCAGCCGATTACGTGACTGGCGCGACGTTATTCGTCGACGGCGGCATGACGCTCTTTCCGGGATTCACGACGGGCGGCTAATTTAGGTGGTCAATGTTGACCACCGATAGGGCGTCAGAAGTCGCTTCTAAAATCACTCCTCCGGCTCGTTTCAGTGGTCAAACCGCCGAGGGCCATCGTGGCACCGCCAAGGAACAGATCGACGTGCGTCTGCTGCGTTTCATTCGTATTGCCGAAAGTTTATGAAACGGAAGATCAAATGTCGGATTATCTAAGGAAAGGGGCCAAACATTGGAGACCCAAATGCGCGCAATTCTACTTGCAAGCGTCGCCATCCTTGCACTGTCGCAAGTGGCTTCGGCTCAGAACACCAACAACACTCAAACGTCCAACACGTCAACACAGACCGCTGCTAAGCAAGGTCTCCGAGCTAACCTCAAGAACATGCTTCAGAAGTCCGGTTATACCGACATCCGTGTTGCGCCGAGCTCATTCATGATTCGCGCTAAGGATTCGGATGGGAACTCAGTTGTGATGTCAATCAGCCCTGATTCCTTCTCGGAGCTCACCGCGATAGGCACTCCGGACGCATCGACGACCGGGGCGAATACCTCGACCAACGCGACCGGCTCTGACCGGTTCGTCGCCATCTCCAACAATGACGAGCTGAGCTCAAAGGTCGTGGGCCTCAACATCTATAATGACAAGAATCAGGACATCGGCCAAATCAAAGATCTCGCGTTAAACCAGAACGGCCAAACTCAAGCTTACGTTCTTTCCGTCGGCGGGTTTCTCGGAATAGGTGAGCACTATGTCGCGTCGAGTCCATCCGCGGTTAAAGTCACGTATAACAACTCTGACAAGAAGTGGCATGCGTCTATGAACGCGACGACGGATCAGCTGAAGGCCGCGCCCGAGTTCAAATATTCCGGCCGTTGGACGGCCAAAAAGGGCTAAAACATTCGAGAAACGCCGCGACAAGAAGCCGGTCGGTTCACCAGCGCATTTCCGTTCTTGCTTCTCGCACAATTGCAGAGCGGGATCACGGGTGCCCTCATCGGCGTGCTCACGGTCCTGATTATAACCGATCTGACCGCAGGCACTGGACGATTCAACTTAGCTCAGGGCGTCACCGTCCGCAAGTGGAGTGGCGGCGGCGGTGAGCACATTGGTCACGGAGTATTTCTTTGAAGGGTTTGGATCCTGGATTGGATTCATAGCCATTGCTGTGGTTGCGGCGATGGCGACCGTACTCATCTGGGCTTTCCTTGCTGAGACGAGATCGGAGCACTCCGAAGAGTCCGTGGAGAAGCGCCAGGTGGGCTACGTATAATTGCCAAAGCGTGGAGAGAGGGATGACCCTCGAAATTACTGTAGGTCCCGCTCAGATCGCTATCAATGAGGGACACAGCGTGTTGGTTACGGACCGGGATGGGCAAATCCGATTTCCCTCGAACATGGGACTGTATTTCTTCGATACCCGTCTGGTTAGCAATTGGATGATCTTCGCAAATGGCGGACGTTGGCAGCTTCTCAATAGCGGCAACCTATGTCACTACGCGTCGCGGGTATTCCTGACCAATCCTGCCATCACTACAGAACAAGGGACGATTGCGCCACATACGCTCCAATTGTGCATCAGCCGTTCGATCGACGGCGGAATGCATGAAGATATCCGAACCCTGTCTGCTAATCATCCGTCGTACAATCCTTTTTCTTACCAGAATGGATCGGTTTGGCCGCACGACATGGCCTCATCGCGCTCGGATTTCGGCGCTATGGATTTGCTGCGGAGGCCGCTCGTGTTGCAGAGGGGGTTGGCAAAGCCGGAGGCTATTTTATGGAGCATCAGATGCCAGAGCTGTACGCCGGGCTTCAGCGAGAATTCGCTAGGTTTCCCGGTCCAATATCTGGGCGCAAACGTCCCTCAAGCCTGGGCGGCGGGATCAGCGTTTAGCTTCTTGCAAGCCCTGCTCGGTCTCGTTCCAGACGCGCCGAATAGTCGGCTTTACATCGATCCGGCCCTGCCAGATTGGCTACCGGACGTTCGGCTCACCAACCTGCGCGTTGGGGCGCAACCTTTGGATATTCAGTTTTTCCGTCATGGAAGCCAAACTCTATGGGAGGTTTTAAGCGGCCCGCGAGACATTGTCTCAGAAAGAACCTTCGCGACCGGGCCAACGTTGAACGCTGCGTTCGTGTTGAGGGGCGCTGAACCCAAATAGACTGGGGTCGACCTGAAAAACGAGCGTCGCTGCTGGCGCGAGGGCTCGGCATGCCAAAGCTTGAACGCGACCGCTCGCGCTACGAAAGTAGCCAGTCTGTCGAAGGAACGATTGTGGAGGTCAACCGATTTTCGATATGGGGCGTCTCCATAGGCGACTGCCATGCAGCACATTTTAGCACTTTTTTGCAAACGGTTCGTGCGTCGAGGCGCGCTCGCCCTGATTACAGCTGACGGCAAATCCTATGTGTGCGGAGAGGGCCCTCCTCCGGCAATCAAGGTCCGTTTTCTAAGCAAAACGGCAGAGTGCCGCGTTTTGCTCGACCCGGAGCTCGCGTTGGGAGAAGTCTATACAAATGGCGAATTGACGGTGGAAAACGGGACGATTGCCGACGTTTTGTCTGTGCTCATGAAATCAACCAGAGATTTTGCCGCGCTGGTCAAAATTTCAACGCTGGTTTCGCTATCGCCTTCGCACGTTATTCAGGTCGAATGAACGGAAACGCTCCAAGGACAACGTAGAGCGCCATTACGATCTCGACGATCGTTTGTATTCCACGTTTCTGGATGCCGACCGACAGTACAGCTGCGCCTATTGGAACGAAACGACGGTCGATCTTGAAGGGGCCCAACTCGCTAAGAAGCGGCACTTGGCCGCGAAACTGCTTCTTCGACCGGACTGCCAAGTACTCGATATCGGATCCGGTTGGGGTGGGCTGGACGTCTACATGGCGCAGATGGCCGCCGTCGCGGTCACAGGAATTACTCTTTCGCGTGAGCAACTCGCGTTTTCGCGATCAAGATTATCGCGGCAACGCTTTCGATATCCACCCAACTTTCGGTTACAGGACTATCGCGACGTCAACGGCTCTTTCGATCGAATTATTTCAGTTGGAATGTTCGAACATGTGGGTGCCAAATTCTATTCAACCTTTTTCAAACGATGCTTCAATCTGCTGAACGATAACGGGATCATGGTCCTTCATTCGATAGGACGATCAGAGGGTCCGGGTCCTACAAATCCATGGATCGCCAAGTATATCTTCCCCGGCGGCTATCTTCCTGCACTGTCAGAAGTTCTTCCGGCTATCGAGCGTTCGGGCCTTCTGATCTGTGACGTTGAGATTTTGCGGCTGCATTACGCTGAAACGCTCAAGGCGTGGCGCGATCGCTTCGTGGCCAGACGAAGCGACATGGTTCGTCTGTACGGGGAACGCTTCTACCGTTTGTGGGAATTTTATTTAGCTGCTTCCGAAATGACCTTTCGAAAGCAGAATATGATGAATTTCCAAATTCAGCTGACAAAGCGCCAGGGAGTTGTGCCGAACACGCGAAGCTATCTCGCTCGGGAGGAGGCGATGCTTCGATCAAAGGAAACGACTTTTCAGACCCAGGCGCTACATCTTGCAGCCGAGTGATCGCCCCGACCGGAGAGCTCGGTAACGGCGATAGCCACGAGTTGGCGATCGAAGTACGCGACGCGAACGGCCCTGTGCTGCGGGCGCGGTTTGATTTCGAAGTTGAGAGGTGGCGCAGCGCGAACTAGTGGGGACATACATCTTGCAGGGACCTTCAGATCATTCGTAGGGCTTGGTTTGGCCGGCCATGGACCCGGCATTACTCATTGCCGCCATTGCATTCCGCTGCAAGCAGTATAGATGCCTCTTTGCACAAGAGGACCGGTTATGACCAGACATGCGCAGCCGAGTTGCAACAATGCGCCAACCGTCCCCCCTGAGGAGAAGACCCTCCGGCAAAAGCAGTTTGAATGGGATACAGTGTCGGAAGCCTCGTGGGAATCGTTCCCAGCAAGCGACCCGCCCTCCTGGATTGCACGTGGTCCGGCGGAGGTCCCGTCCCACCGGAGGCGCAAATGATAGCCGAAGATCGCCTCGCGCAGGTTCAAATCGCCGGTGACGATATTCTGATCGATGCTGCGTTGCTGGGCGATCTCCTGGACGTCATCCCTGCTGATGTCCCGAGCCTCATGCGGGCGCATGCCATCACTAGCCTTTGCGAGCGGGGTATTGACGCCCATCAAGGGGAATTTCGGCTGAGCTTCTTCTACCGCAGCCGCCGGGCTCGACTGAGCGTCGACAGGTCTGGCCGTGTCCTACGGCGCTCTGTTATCGATTTCGGTCAGCGGAGACTGCCGCAAGCGCTGCATAGGCCTGGAGATTAGCAGCAGGGTCCTCCCCGGAGTGACCTACATTTCTCCAAGATGCGCCGATCACTGGTTCCTCGCTCGGCTTAGAAAGCCGTGCTTCGCCTTGGTGGGTTGGGCAGAAGCAGGGAGCTGATATAAGCTGGCAGCGTCTTTCCTCCCGTCGAGCAAGAAGTATCCGTACAAGCCCACGCACCTCGACCGCTACAACGGACGGAGTATCCTGCGGGCCTGTGTCGTCTTTCCGTCCAGGAATATACCTACGTGCAGACCCGACATTACGCCGTTGCACATGAGCCTGATTCCGGCGCGGGCTGGCTTGCCGTGCTGTCCGCCTTCATTGCCGGATTTGTCGTCTTCGGGGTGATGTACAGCTTCGGTGTGTTTTTCACTCCGATGGAGGCGGAGTTTCACTCCAGCCGCACCGGGACCTCTGTTTTTTTTGCGATGACGGGCATGCTCTTCTACTTCTTTGGCTCGATCACCGGCCGGCTGAGCGATCGCTTCGGTCCGCGGCGCATCATCACGGCCGGCGCAGTCATCATGGGAGCGGGGCTGACCCTTACGGCGGCAGCACCACGGATGTGGATCGGCTACCTGGCGTATAGTGCTGGCGCCGGCATTGGAGCTTCCTGCGCCTATGTCCCAACCCTGGCGCTGGTCGGCGGATGGTTCACCAAACACCGCACGACGGCACTGGGTTTGGCTGCGGCCGGCACCGGATGCGGGACATTGCTGATGCCGCCTGTGGCCGCACTGCTGAACGAGGCGTATGGCTGGCGGACAACCTATGCACTGTTCGGCGCTGGTTCGTTCGTGTTGCTTGTGCTCTGCGCCAGATTTGCCCGCCCATCGCCGCTTGCCCAGGTTGCTCAGACAACAAGCCTGCGGCGAGTGGTGTGGTCGCGACCGTTCGTGCTGCTCTACGCCTCCTGGGTGTTAGCCACGACCGGCCTCATAACGTCGATGGTTTTTCTGCCGCCATTCGCGCTTGCCATCGGCGCAAGCCCGGTCGCCGCCTCGGCGCTCATTTCCATTATCGGCGGCATGAGCGTTCTGGGGCGGAGTGGAATCGGATTTATCAGCCAGAAGGTTGGCTCGGTGCGCCTGTACAAACTGTCGGTGCTGGTGATGGCGGCAAGCTATCTGCTATGGCTGCCGTTCACTGGCTATGGCTGGCTGGTGGCGTTTGCCGTCACGTTGGGGTTTGGATACGGACTGCGGATTGCACTGACGCCGGTTGTATTGATCGAGTTCTTCGGTTTCGGGAGTCTCGGCGCTGTACTGGGCGCGTTCTTCACGGCATCGAGCATTTCGGCTCTGTGCGGTCCGTTGGTAGCCGCCCTGATCATCGACCAGACCGGCTCCTATCGATTTGGCGTTTCATTCGCTTTGGTGACGGGGGTGCTAGGATTTATCGCAGTAGCACCGCTCCGGCAGGGAATGTTGCTGATGGTCTTCGATGAGGATCTCAATACCCGCCCCAATGAAACTACGCCTGCGAATCCGGATGAGCCGTTGATGACTGGAGCAGATTCCGATCAGGCATGATCGTAGCCTGAGGTGGCGGAGAAGTTCAGGCACTCTTGGGCAGTGAAGGCGGCCAAGGGCGACGGTGATAGCCTCGACCAAGGCCTCGATTGATTGTGCAGCCGCCTTTGCGACACGAGAGTATGATGTGAATAGGATTGGAATAGCTTGAGTTCCGGAGATGCTGTTCATGGAATTAAGCTGACATCAGGCTGTTGGTGAACGTCCGCTTGGGCGACTACAGCAAGCGGTACTCCTCAGCTAACGAATGGAAGTCAGTGGGCGTCCGCTCAGTCCTGCGTCGACGATATCAAGATCAAGGCTTCCTTCTTCCGATTTTACGTAGCGCGCCAACCTTGGGGTATCGGTGGCGGATTGATGATTATGGCCTCTCCAGCGGCGCGCGGGCGATTTTTGCCCTTGGCTGATACCCCTTCTGTGGCTTCTCAAATCGACGTCAACTCCGCTTGATGGTGCAGAAAAAGGTTGCGGCAGCCCGGAATGGAGACGAGCTTGTCTTGGGGACGCTCTAGCTAGAAAGGTTCAGGCATGGCCCAACCTCAAGCGCTCTCTTCCGATCCAGCATGGCGCAATCTCGATGGCATGCTTTCCGACCTGGCCGACCTTTACAGGGATGTCCATTCGCACCCCGAATTGTCGATGCAGGAGACGCGCACGGCGGGTCTGGCGGCCGACCGGCTACGTGCCGCTGGTTACGAGGTGACGACAGCGGTCGGAAGAACTGGCGTCGTGGGCCTGCTCCGGAACGGCGAAGGGCCGACCGTCATGCTGCGCGCCGACATGGATGCGCTGCCAGTGCAGGAAGCGACTGGTCTGCCCTATGCCAGCAAGGCGACGGCAACGGACCGAGAGGGAAAGACCGTTCCCGTATCGCATATGTGCGGCCATGACATGCACGTCACGTGGCTCACAGGCGCCACCAAGCTGATGGCGGAAGCCAAGACCTGTTGGCGAGGCACTGAGACCGCGTTAAGAACCGCTTTTCTGGCCCGTAAGACTCCGGATGTCCTAATTCGTCAGCACCGGTTTCCCAATTAGGGCAGCACCAACTCTTGTGAGCTGGGCGGCCCTGGCATTGGCTAGGCGCCCTCGCACGCGCCGCATGCCAAAGCAGATTTTGCAGTGAGGGTGGATAGTCACCGGTCACTTTTGTCTTCGATGTTCGGAGGCTCGTCATAACCTCGGCGGCTGCTGTAGAATACCAAAGCCATCAAACCGACGCCGACGATTAGCGAGAATACAATGCCCGCTATCATCGCGATCCACCCGGCCGCGGGCATATCACCGAGCCCGGAATAGGCCATGGCCATGCTCATGGTCAGAGTCGCGATCAGCACTAACAGGACAATCGCGGTTCCAAATCTCATGGCAGTACCTTCGGCCGATTAACTGGAGCGGCCAACGCGCGTTCCGCGAGGCTCGAGAAAGCCGCATCAAGGTCTTGTTCGGTCGCTGCCTTGACCACATGTAGCGGCAGCCCTATCGCGCGCGCCGCCAGCGACAATGCTGCCGTACCGCAGAATAGCGTGATGAATTGGCGCCGCCTCATGGGGCTTTCCCGCCGGCGTGGGTGCACTCGACATTGCGAAGGGTAAAGCTTGGACGAGTATAACGTTCACGCGCAATACCAGCGATTTTGTGAAGGCAATCAAAGACCGCACGATAGGGGCGGGCTTAGCGGGATTGCCAGGCGTGACGCCGCTCGCTGGAGGGGTGGTGATCGAAGCCGGTGGTTCGCTCCTAGGTGCTGTTGGCGTCGCGGGCGCCCCGGGCGGCGATAAAGACGAGGCATGCGCAAAGGCTGGCGTCGTCGCGGTGCAGGACAAGCTGGAATTCTAAGACCGTTCGCTGGGGAATTGTCAATCTACCGTCCGAGCCTGGCGAAAGGCTGCACGGCCCTGCGTATTCGAGATCCGGCCTTGAACGTCGTCTGATTTTCGCCCCAGCTCGCCAGCACCCGCAGCGAACCCAATCAGAGCGAATAGGACAACCACGTCCGCTTCGGGTCATCAACGTGACCGTGCAACACTGTATTCCGCATTCGCATTCCAGACCTCCGGAATAATGCTCGTCAACTGCCTGATTTTCGCGCTGGCAATTGCGTACTCACCGAAGCGTTGCATTGTCGGTCGATATTGCGCCGGAACAATGTTTTGCGACAGAGAAGATGCGTCCTTGGACATGCAAGGTTCGGCCTGGGTCCGAAGCGGGAGCCGAGTCCGAAGCGGTGAATGGCAACATGCTAGCACAGGGAGATGCTCAATGTACTGGTCGTCTGAGCGCGAAGGTTCTGTTTCGTTTTCTGAACGGAATGCGAAGCGCACGATAGAGCACTCGGAGATGTCTTTAGAAGCTGATCTCGATCAAGACGTGCTGGTTCGAGAAATGCAGCACCGAGTGGCCAACAGTCTTCAGATTGTTGCGAGCATCCTCGCTCTCAAGGCGAGAATGGTCACACCACAAGCCGCACGGTCGCATCTGATAGACGCCTATAGCCGCGTTATATCCATCGCCGCCGCGCAACGGCAGCTTTTGGTTTCGCGACACGCCGGCATGATCCAGATCGACGATTATCTTTCGGAGCTGAGCGAACGCCTTGCGGCGTCGTTGACTGAGAAAGTACGTCTGTTTGTTGTCGTAGATGGAGCCGCAAAGATCGAGTTCCAACAGAGCGGTAGCAATCGGTCTGATCATGACTGAGCTCATCATCAACGCAGTCAAGCATGCCTTTCCACCGGAGCGACATGGTGAGATTGTCGTAGCCTACCATACGATGGAATCGGGCTGGAGCCTTTCCGTATCGGACAACGGTGTCGGAATTTCAAATCCAGCCATAAACACCTGCCAGTCTGGATACGGCACGAGGATTGTTGAAGCGCTGGCTAAGGAGCTGGATGCTCGAGTTCTATTGAAGAGCAGCACCAAAGGCACGTGCGTTTCGCTCGTCCACTGGTCCGAGCATGACAGTCAAGGATTTAGCTGATGTTCTTAAGACGGCGACGGTTCGCTTAGATTACCACAAAGGAGCCTGATATGTGTGACTACAGCCTTCATAACGTAAAGTCTCGACCCGCGAGAGTTGGCGAACAGCTGACGACATCCGAGTTTGGCACCGGCACGCGAGGGTTCGCAGCTTCAGAAAGCGAGAGTTCTAGCCGTCTGTCTCAGACCTGGCACTGAGTTGGCCTTTGCCGAGGAAGTCGAGTGCATGCGAGGAGGGCTCCTGTTTTGGCGCCGAAAAATGATCAGGCATAAGACGGCAATCTTTCGTCAAATTAATCAGGACGATCCCCACGTTCATCACGACGCGCTGGAATTTCCGGATGGCGAGATTGTGCTCTGACGTGCCTGTGCAGCGGTCAGCAAGGGACGGTCCTGCAGTTGCCGGTGGAGGCGGGAGCCATCATTCTTGAACCAGCCGTTCAGCGACAATCGTCGTACGTCATGTGGTTGTAACCGACGACCATTCTTTTTGGCCTCCCCTGGGCAGCATGGCCACCGTAGGAGGCGACTGGGCGCGAGCCGCCGAATTTCATGCCAACGTCCGTCGCGACTGATTAGACCAGCTTCGATCCCCGCACATTGCGCAGGCGCAATGATTGGAAATGAAGCACTGCGGTCTGAGCGAAGGTAACTTAGCTGAATTACCACGCTGGATGGCAGTTGGGCCGTGCAAAATAGCCGCGGCGATGCGGACCGGAGTTTACTTCATGTTGAAACAACCACACGACGGCAAGCAAAATCAGTGGTGGCTCGTCCTGCTGCTCGCACCGTTCGTCGGCGTCTTGTGGGTGCCGTTTTTCAACAGGATCGAGCCGAAGCTGTGGGGCATTCCATTTTTCTTCTGGTACCAGTTTCTGTGGGTTGTCATTAGCGCGATTGTGACGGCACTCGTGTATTTCAAAGTTGCTCCCCGGCTGCGTGCCATCCGGCAAGACCATCACGAAAATCAACGGAAGTAGAGGGACATCCATGGACTGGGTTGCCATTGCGGTCTTCGTCACGCTATTTGTGCTGGTGACGGTGCTTGGATTTATCGCGAGCCGCTGGCGGCGCGGCGATCTTGACCTTATCGACGAATGGGGGCTCGCCGGCCGGCGGCTTGGTACCCTCGTCACCTGGTTTCTGTTGGGCGGGGATCTCTACACGGCATACACCTTCGTCGCGGTGCCAGCGCTGGTCTTCGGCGCCGGCGCGATTGGGTTTTTCGCGCTTCCCTACACGATCATTGTCTATCCGTTCGTCTTTGTCGTTTTTCCGAGGCTCTGGTCCGTTTCGCAGAAGCACGGCTACGTGACCGCCTCCGATTTTGTGTATGGCCGTTTCGGCAGCCGGCCGCTAGCGCTTGCTGTCGCAATTACCGGCATCTTTGCCACAATGCCTTACATCGCCCTGCAATTGGTCGGGATCCAGGTTGTGCTCGCCGGCATGGGGATTTCAGGTAGCGGCTTCGTCGGCGACCTTCCACTGATTATCGCGTTCGTGATTCTGCCGCCTTCACCTATACGAGTGGGCTTCGCGCGCCTGCTATGATCGCCGTGGTGAAGGATATCCTTATCTATGCGACGGTCCTCGCGGCGGTGATCGTGATTCCGATCGAACTCGGCGGTTATGGCAAGATCTTTGCGAGCGTCCCACTAAGCAAGCTCATCCTTCCAGAACCTCCCGCCGGGTCTCTTGGCTCGTACAGTGCTTATGCCACGCTGGCATTGGGATCGGCCCTGGCGCTTTTCCTGTACCCACATTCCGTGACAGGCGTGCTCAGTGCGAGCAGCCGGCGTGCCATCATGCGCAACTCGGCGCTATTGCCCGCGTACACATTCCTACTGGGCCTGATTGCATTGCTCGGCTACATGGCCATTGCATCGGGCGTCGGCGATATGCCAGGATTCGCATCGAACTTCAAGCAGTATGGGCCTAACTTCGCGGTGCCCGCGCTATTCCTCGCTTCATTTCCATCCTGGTTCGTTGGGTTCGCGTTTGCAGCCATTGCGATCGGCGCGCTCGTGCCCGCCGCGATCATGTCGATCGCAACCGCGAATCTTTATACGCGCAACATTCACCGGATCTATTTCCGACCGGACTGCACCAAGGCCCAGGAGTCGCAGGTCGCAAAGATTGCTTCTCTGGTCGTGAAGTTTGGCGCTCTCGCGTTCATCCTGTTGCTCCCGCAGAAATACGCAATTCAGCTTCAGCTGTTGGGCGGCGTCTGGATCATTCAGACCCTGCCGGCGGTCGTGCTGGGACTTTATACAGGCTGGTTCCACCGACATGCCTTGCTCGTCGGCTGGGCGGCGGGGATCATCGTTGGCACTACGATGGTTGCGTCGCTCGGCTTCTCCACATCGGTGTTTCCGCTGCAGATTGGGGAGCTCACGGTTCCTTGTTATGCCGCGCTCGCGTCTCTGATCGTCAACTTGGTGATCTCGGTGGCGCTCACTTGGGTTCTAAATATCTCGCATCCCGACCGTGGCCGTGATCACACGATCGAGGCAGATTACCAGGAGGTGATTTCATGACTCCTGACGTTGATCGGTTCTATCGAACGCTCGTACGCGAAACGCCTGATGCCATCATCTATGCAGATGCGCAGGGCACTATCACTTTTTGGAACAAGGGTGCGGAACGAATCTTTGGATTTTCCGAGTCGGAGGCCAAAGGAAAATCCCTCGACCTCATCATCCCGGAGACTCTCCGAAAACGCCATTGGGATGGCTTTGCCGAAACTATTCGAACCGGAAAGACGCGCTTTGGCTCCGGTGATGTCCTTGCAGTGCCGGCGTTACGAAAGGATGGAACGCGCATCTCGATTGAATTCACTATCCTACCATTCCCTGACCGTACCGGACGCATACTGGGAATGGCTGCGATCCTTCGTGACGTTAGTGAGCGGTTCGAGGAGCTGAAGCGATTGCGTGCGGAAGTCGCGACCCACGTCTTTGGCTGAAGCTCGGGTTTGACGTTACGTCAAAATGACGTTCGTCTTGCTGAGGGGTTTTGCCGTGCGAACCGATAGCAGGAGGATACCGTGATCAAAGACATTTTGGTCAACTTGAAGGTGGGTACGCGGGGATCGCCCGCCGAGAAATACGCAATTTCAATGGCCGCTGCGCTGCAAGCGCACATCACTGGCATCACGTTCTGGTACGATCCAATCCAGCTTATGTCGCAATTGAGCTACATGGGCGGCGGTTTGGTGGAAGAGGAGTTGCTCGATTATAGAGGCGAAGCAAATGCAACTCTCGACCGATTTAGCGAAGCGGCAGATCGATCGGCCATTTCGTCCGAACAGCTAATGTTCCCCATCGATCTTACGAGCATTGGTGGCCAGTTCGGCGGCATCGCACGACGTTTTGATCTATCCGTCGTTGCTCAACCCGAATCTGAGGGAGCCGCGATCGAGAACATGATTGTCGAGGGAGCCCTATTCGACTCCGGGCGGTCGGTGATCGTCGTCCCCTACATCCAGACAGAGCCGTTCAAGCTCGATCGGATCATGATTTGTTGGGATGGCAGCCGGCCCGCCGTGCGCGCGGTCGCCGACGCAATGCCGCTTCTGGCGCTGGCAGGACGCGCTGAAGTGGTCATTGTCGCCGATAAGCCTGAGAAGGA
The DNA here is from genome assembly GCA_963821965.1 of uncultured Alphaproteobacteria bacterium. Lineage (GTDB taxonomy): Bacteria > Pseudomonadota > Alphaproteobacteria > Rhizobiales > Xanthobacteraceae > Bradyrhizobium. Next base: position 92,725 of record CAWGFY010000005.1, on the reverse strand, counting down.
GGATGAGCTTGATCGTATCGACATCGGTCAACACCTCGCCCGTCACGGGGTTGATGTGAAGATCAACCACATCATTCGTGAGAAGATTGACGTTGCTGACGCACTCCTGTCACATGCAGCCGATAGCAGCGCGGACCTCATCGTCATGGGCGCCTACGGCCATTCGCGGCTGCGCGAGCTCATTCTGGGCGGCGTGACACGCAGCATCCTCCGTTCCATGACCGTCCCGGCGCTTATGTCGCATTAATGCGCGCGACAGCCTATGAGTGACGGTTTGAAAAGACGACCATACCGAGTCTCTGCGAGTTTTTGTCTTATCGTTCGATTTTTTTGAAACAAAGCGGAGAAATCAATGCTTACGCGGAGAATATTGGGTGCCACGTGCCGCCGGCGCATCGTCATCAAAGTCGAACCATCCATCAGTGCGGCATTTGTTGGGGCATTCTGGTGATCGTGATCGGCTACCTTGCCTGCGCCGAGATGACGAAACGGTTGGTGATCGCGACGCCACGCAACCGCAGAGAACAGCAGGCTGACGGGTTGACGAGGCGCTTGGTCACGCCACCGAGGATCCACTCATAGGCGCCAGCGACGATCAGGCCGGCACCACTTTCCATGCGTTCCTTTCCTGTTGCGCCCCGGAGTATATGTCCTCCAAAAACGAAAATGCATCCTTTCGGGGCACCCAAGGTGCGACTGAAGGGAACGTTCTATCTTTTTTCACAGCGGTTGAACGGGCTCCGCGCTAAAACGCATGTGATCAGTTTTATACAGAAACGCCCTGATGTCGCACGTAGCGTTGGGCTCGCGAGGAAGCGCGCCGTGCGGAGCCTCGATAATATTGTTGACTGCCTCTTATCAGGATGACGTGTTATGACAGGATCTCAGGGATTTTCGCGGCGGCAAGTTTTGGCCATCGCGGCCAGCGCTGTCGGGACATCGGTCACAGGCGCGGCAGCGGTCGTCGGCACATCGAAGTCCGCGCAGGCGGCCAAGGTGTCGCAACAGGTTGTTAAGTATAAAGACACTCCGAAGGGGGAGCAACGGTGCGACAACTGCGTGCGCTTTGAGCCCCCGTCAACCTGCAAAATCGTGGATGGGACGGTTGCCGCGCAAGGCTGGCGCATGGTTTATGCGAAGAAGCCGGCGTAAAATCTAACATTTATCTGCGACCGGCCATCTAGCATTACGGAAACGATTTCTGCCGACCGTCGAATTACAGGTCTTCTGGAATCGTGCCGCGGATGGATTTCCAGATTATTTCAAGCAATCTTGCGGAGGAATACGGTATGCGCGTCCTAAACGCTGCCAGAGCAGACACCGCCAAACATCGGACGATCGAGGACCATCCTTTCGTTGTCAAGCTCATGTCCCATGGACATATCGATCACGACGACCTGAAAGCCCTTGATCGCATACTCGGTCGCAAGGTGACCGTAAAGAAGGGACAAGACATCATCGTCCAAGGTTACGAATACGACACTCTTAGCATTGTCGAGAGCGGGGTCGGTATCCGCTACACGTTGCTGCATAAAGGCGACCGGCAGATCATCAATGCCGTGCTGCCGGGAGATATTATCGGCTTCCCTGCATCCTTCTTCGAGCGCTCGATCTTTTCAGTGATGGCAGCAACCGAAATGAGTTTGCATCGAATTTCTCTTGAAGCATTTGCTAACCTCTGCTGGGAAAGAGCCAACATCGCAGTCGCGGTCATCTGGTTCGCGGCCCGTGAAGCATCGATATATGCGCATCATCTTGTGAATGCCGGTCGTAGATCGCCAGTCGAACGGGTTGCGCATTTTCTGTTGGAGACACACTTTCGCATGAAGGTCGTTGGATGCGCGTCAGAAGACACGTTTGAACTACCATTTTCTCAAGAAGGCATCGGCGATGCTGTCGCATTGAGTGCGCCCCACGTGAATTGCATGCTCAGGGAGCTCAGGCATCAAGGATTGATTGGCATAGAGAATCATAAGATCACAATCCTGGACAAGCCCGCGTTGCAGATTCTGGCGGAGTTTGAGCCTTCGTACCTCGAGCGCACCTCTTTTCCTCAAGCTCGGATCTGATAATTGAAGCGCAATGTTCGATCTATCATCTTCAACGGTCAGATATGATTCCAATGACGCCTGACCAGGTGTTCGCAGCGGGGGGCTCGTTCAAGATCAGGAAGATTACCAGTTCTTCGATCGCATGACAGTCGAGGATGACATCCTAATGGGGAGTTATCGCCGCGGGGATAAAGCGGCAATCTGACTGGCCTAGAGAGAATGTATCCTTTTTCCAGAGCTGGACCGGCGACTTCGGCGACTCGCCGGGAGTATGTCCGGGTGTAACCAACAGATGTGCTCGTTGTTCATAGAGGAGTTGATGCGGATCCTTGCGGAAACTCGCGAGAATGGCGTTACTGTGCTGTTGGCGGAACAGGACGCACATCTCGCGCCCTCGAATGCCACCCGCGGCTATGTCATCGAAAGGGAATTCGTGGCCCACAGTGGACCGGCAGGCGTGCTCATCGACGATCCGCTCGTGCGAAAAGCCTATTTCCGGCGTTGAAATGCAAATGCAACGTTACTGTTCCCGACTCAGCTAGAGCCGCGGGAGTAACGGTTGGCCCGGAACGTCGCCGTGCTATCAAAGCCGCTTTTCCTCACATAGGCCGATTTGGGCACGTTAACGTCGAATCTTGATCTGGCCGACCGAGCGGATGATATCGTCACCGAGCAGTTGCGCGAAGCAGGCGTAGCCCCAGTCGTTCATGTGCAGGCCATCGCCAAATACAAAAGTGCTGATCGGCAGGTCCTGCTCCTTGTGCCACCCGCGCATGACTTCGAAGCGCGGGAATATGCCGATGTGGCGGAGATGCGCCACCTTTCCGAGCAGCCTCACCATCCTGCGCGCGCTGTGCGGATGCTCGGTGATGCGTGGCGAATACTGTAGGTCCACCAACACGACGTCGCTGCCGGCAGCCTGAAGGCGTGCGACGCCATCTAACACCAGGTTCGCTGTCATGTCCGGATCGAGATGGCGCAGCACCGCGTTGGTGCCGACCTGCCAAATCACGAGATCAGGATGCCGATCGAGTACGGAGCTCTGCAGCCGCTTCATCATTTCCGAGGCAATCTCGCCGTCGCGTCCCGCATTGACGACGGTGATATCGGCGGTCGGATATTGCCGGTGCAACTGTGCCGCCAGCCGGTTCGGATAGGTGTATTCCGGCGACGTCGCGCCAAAGCCCACGGTCGACGACGAACCGAAGGCGACGATGACAATCGGCTGGCCGGCCGCCAGCTTGACCGCGATATGCGGCAAGGTGCCGACGGGGTTCACGCCCCCCTTGGGCGGAAGGCAGGGGACGCGCGTGAAGATGTCGTTGGCCGATTTCGTGACCTGCTTGACCATGCCGATCGCTTTCGTTGTGAGGCTCTTGCTCTCCACGGTGTTGGCGTCCTGTGCGGCGCCGGGGGACTGGGAGGACCGGGCCTGAGGGGCTGCTCCGTCCGTCGCCGCATGGCCGCCAGCGGCAGGCGTCTCGGCGTCGGAGTTGTCAGAGGCGGCTGCCGGCCACGCGGGCGCGGCACTCTGACCGCTCGCGGCAAGCGGCATCAACAGGACGAAGGCAGCAAGAGCAGCCGGCAACCATGCCCTTGCACAAACGGCGCGGAAAGCACACGCCTCACCCTGAGGTATGAGGTATGGCGTCGTTAGTGAGACGGCGAACATTGGGCATCAATCGATAAGAGCCGCGTCGAGCGTGACGGCGACCTTCATCAATTTTGACACCGGGCAGCCCGACTTGGCCTTGTCCGCCAGTTCTGCGAACTTTCCTCGGTCGATGCCGGGAATTTTGGCGCTCAACGTCAGATGTATGGATGTGATGGCAAAGCCGTCACCGATTTCGACGAGGGTGACTTCCGCCTTCGTATCCATCTGCTCCGCGACGAATTTGGCTTCGCCCAGAATCAACGACAGCGCCATAGTAAAGCAGCCCGCGTGGGCAGCTCCAATCAGCTCCTCCGGATTGGTGCTGCGTGGGCAGCTCCAATCAGCTCCTCCGGATTGGTGCCAGGCTTTCCCTCAAATCGGCTGCTAAAACCGTATGGATAATCCTTTAGAGCGCCGCTCTCAGTCGAGACGGCACCTTTCCCGTCCTTGATCCCACCGCGCCAAACAGCCGTTCCAAATTTTTTCATCAGACATCTCCTCCAATTGTTTGCCAATGCAGCCACAACAGAGGCAGCAATGCGACCTCACAGCGAGCGATCTAGGGGTATGGATTTTGCGAGCAAGTCGACCTCTCTAGGTCGCCGAGCCGTGAGGCGTCTGCATCGTGCTCGCATCCCAAGGTTTGGCATCAAGCGAACGAGCGACCGCGCTCTGCAACATGGCTCCATCAGGAACAGTCGAAATCTCAACCCCCTGCGCGAGATCTGCCCGCCGAATTCTACATTTTCTTGGTTCATTTGATTTCGCCGGTCATACCGAGAAGCTCAGCACCGAGTTGGTAACGGTCAGGATCAATCAACCATGACCTGAACATCAAACCGGGGTCTGTGCCGAATTGCACACCTCGCTGGACGTAGGAGAAAGCAATAATCATTCACAGAACTGCACCTCGTCAGTCCGCATTTGCGCTAGGTCAAATCGACCGACTTTCGGCGACTTATACTGAAAGCACGGAGCGAGTTCGCCCTGGGCCTTACATGCGGCAATCGCGGCTCGAAATCGCTCCGTGGAAGCCGAGCCAACAGCAGCCATAAGAGAGATGTTCATGACGATAGCGTCGCTAAGGCCGAGGGACGTGGCGGTACCGCCTCTGCTAACGCTGGCGTTTCGACCGTTCTTCCTCGCGGCTGCCCTTTGGTCCGTCATTGCCTTGCTAATATGGATCGTCTTGCTTCCGGCCGGGACGACGCTACCTAGCCGGTTCGATCCGCTCGGCTGGCACATCCATGAAATGCTGTTTGGGTTCGTGCCCGCGGCAATTGCTGGGTTTCTTCTGACCGCAATACCGACGTGGACGGGTCGACGACCCATACAAGGTGAGCTCCTCGCGGCTCTTTCCGGTGTATCGATTCTTGGACGCCTCGCTGTGCTCGTTTCGAGCTGGCTTCCCCTATGGCTTTCGATCGCCGTCGATGTGTCCTTTCTCCCGCTGCTCTCGGCCACGGCGGCAAACGAGATCATCGCCAGCCGGAACTGGCGCAATCTTGCGATGCCTGTTCCCGTCGCCGTATTGGCTGCCGCCAATCTTCTGATGCATTTGGAAATGGCGGGCGAAACGGTTCCCCCGGGTCTGGGATGGCGCCTGGGGCTGGCCACCATCATGATCCTGATCTCTGTCGTGGGAGCCCGCATCATTCCGGTCTTCACGCGGAACTGGCTCGTCAACCGCCGCTCCGCGCCTCTTCCTGCAGCTCTTGGCTTGCTCGATCGCATCCCTCTCGGCTTGCTTCATGCCGGTCTGATCGGCTGGGCCTTCGCTCCGCAGTTCCGACCGTTTGGGATCCTGCTAATCCTTGCCGCGATCGCGAATTGTCCAAGGCTTTTGCGCTGGCAAGGCTTGCGTACGTTTGCGGAGCCACTCCTTGCGATCCTGCATGTCGGATACCTTTGGCTAATCGGCGGCTCGGGCCTGCTCGGTGCGAGCATGCTGACTGACATCATCCCGCTGTCGGCTGCTATCCATGCCATGACCGCAGGCGCGATTGGAACGATGGTCCTCGCTGTCATGACCCGTGTATCGCTCGGTCACACCGGACGGCCTTTGCACGCGGACCGCGCGACCAGCCTGATGTATGCGACGATCACCGGCGCGGCCATTGCCCGGATCAGCGCCGCATTCGCAGCGACATCTTACATGCCATTGTTGGAGCTTTCGGCGGCGCTGTGGATTGCGGCATTCGGTATATTTCTCATTCATTACGGACCCATCCTCGCTTCGGCCCGGGTCAAATGAGCAACCGGCAGCACATCACGCAGACGCAACATTTTTTATTGGCAAGAAATCCAAGAACGCGTAATTCCAATCCGATCTGCCGGCCTCTTGGCATAATTCACAAATCCAGTTCTCGGGCCTGTTCCAACGTTTCGATCGAGATTGCACAAGGGAAGGCGTCGATGATCATAAAATCTTCCAGCCAAATCTCCCGCAACCATCTCTTCAAACGATTTCCAATACCGACGAACTTCGGGGTGACGAAGGAGTCGAAGATTGATCGCGGAAAGAGCTGGCCTGCGCCGGCCGGAGCAACACGCACCAAGTCGTTCGAAATCTACCGATACGACCCGGATTCGGGACGCGGCCCGCATATTGACACCTTTGAGGTCGATCTCGACGATTGCGGGCCGATGGTTCTCGATGCGCTTATTTGGATCAAGAACAAGGTCGACGCAACGCTCACATTTCGGCGCTCCTGCCGCGAGGGCGTCTGCGGATCCTGTGCCATGAACATGGATGGCACGAACTGGCTTGCCTGCACGAGGTTCATTTCCGAGATGGAAAGCCCGGCACAGGATTTACCCGCTTGCCAACATGAAAATCATCAAGGACCTGGTTCCCGACCAGACGCACGTCTTCGCTCAGTACGCTGCGATTGAGCCATGGCTCCAGTCCAAGACACCCGCCCCCGAACGCGAGCGCCGTCAATCAGTCGAAGAGCGCCGCCAAATCGATGGCTATTACGAGTGCATTCTTTGCTTCTGCTGCACCTCCGGATGCCCGAGCCATTGGTGGAACGGCAACCGCTTCCTGGGACCTGCCGTTCTGCTCCAGGCCTGGCGCTGGTTAACCGACAGCAGAGACGAAGCGACGGAGGAGCGTCTCGACAAGCTCGAAGATCCCTTCCGTCTTTATCGCTGCCATACGATCCTCAATTGCACGCGCACCTGCCCTAAGGGTTTGAATCCCGGCAAAGCCATAGCGCACATCAAGAAGACAATGATCGAGCGCCAGAGCTGATCGTCGCAGGAGGTAAAATCCCGATGGCATCCAGCTCTCCCGCCGAACAGCAAAGGCCGCTCTCGCCGAACATCCAGCTCTACCGACCTCAGTTGACGTCGGTACTTTCGATCGTCAACCGGCTTACCGGCGTACTCTTGAGCATCGCCGCCATCGCGCTCGTGATTTGGCTTCTGGCAGCAGCCGCGGGACCGCAAGCCTACGCGATCGTGCAAGCGGCGCTCGCCTCTTGGATAGGGCAAGTCATTCTGTTCGGATGTACGTTCGCGTTCTTTCTGCATTTCTTCGGTGGCATCCGACACCTTGTCTGGGACACCGTACACGGATTTGAACTTCGGACGATCTATATGTCGGGATGGACCGTCGTGGCCGCCAGCATTGTGATGACGGTGGTTGCCTGGATTGCCAGCGTTTACATGGGAAGATAACGCGATGGAACGCGACGACATGCGCACACCTCTGGCGCGTGCTATCGGACTTGGGTCCGCAAAGGACGGAGTCCAACATTGGTGGATGCAACGCGTCTCGGCGATTGCACTCGTCCCGCTCACGGTGTGGTTCATCGCTGCGATCATCGCGCAGACCGGAGACGATTATACAGCTTTTGTCGCCTGGCTGCGCAACCCCATCACCGATATCCTGATGGTTCTTTTGCTGATCGCGCTATTCTATCACGCGGCACTTGGTTTGCAGGTGGTGATCGAGGACTACGTTCACTCCGGCAGCCAAATTTGCAGCCGTGATCGCGGTGCGGCTCGCCTGCTTCGCGTTCGCCGTCGCGGGTATCCTCGCAACGCTTCGTATCGCAGCGGGTTCGTAAGGTAACTTACCAGGCGGTTCCGCTCCAAAACATGTGCCGCCCCGGCTTTGTTCGGCAACGCCGACGCAGCAAAATCCTGGCGTCGATCGCGTCCAGCCGCCTGCCTCTGATCTTTTGGAATAAGGGCGCCGGCCCGGGATAGGTGATTGCGGGGGGCTGAACTCGCTGATGATCCCCGTTTGAAAGACTTTGGCGGCAGCGTCAGCGGCTGTACTCAGCTTGGAGGTCCCGTGTTGTCTTAATCGAGCTTCTCGCCAAGCCTGCTCGCATCACTCGTAACAGCCAGTTTGAAATGGTAATGCCCTTCGCCCTGATCGTTGCCGTTGCCTTTGGCCCGGGTTAGGCCGGTAACGAGGTTCGTCCGGTTGGACGAGAAGACCAGTCGTGCAATGGTCCCTTGTCCACATTCGAACGAAATCTGACCACCGAGTTGGGAAGCGAGGCTCTGGAGGATACCCTGCCCGAGGCTATCGCTTTTATTTTGATCGAAGGTCGCTGGAGGACCGCAACCATCATCCGCAACCGTGAGGACGTAGTCCAGCCTCTTCATGTCAAGCTGAATCAAGATATTCCCTTCCGACCGACCACGGAATGCATGTTTGAGGCTATTGGTCACGAGTTCGGCGACGATCAGCGATACAGACATCAGCGTTTCGTGATCGAACCCAGCAACCGAGGGAGCCTCGACCGTCAAACGTATACCCGGTTTGTCGCTGGCTTTGATCAAATCTGCGCACAGTTCTCTTAAATAGCGCGCCGCCGGCAGATCAACCGCGCGCGGATCGTGGAGTCGGCGATGGATACGGGCCATCAAGTCGAGCCGGCTTCGAGCCGATTCCAGCGCCTGCGCGCCGGCGCTGTCGGCTTCGAGCGTCTTCTTACTCAAATACAGGAGGGCGGCGACGAATTGCAGATTGTTCGCCACCCTGTGTTGCAATTCGCGAAATAGCGTGTTCGATCGCTCGCGCGCGACTGCCAGATCATCGATGGCAAGCCTGAGCATGCGAACGACGTAAAGCTCGAGACCGGAGGTCACGATGAAGATCGCCATCGTGATTGCATCACGACCTGCGAGCACGAACGTTCCGTAAGGAGGAAAAAACCAAATCCAGCCGACTAGCACGCAAAGGGTTGCAATCCCTAAACCGACCAGGATTCCACCGAGAAGGCTCGCCAGCAATATCGCTGGCAGAAACGTCATGGGACCGACTCCTTCGCTCAATCCACCCAGCAACAGCCGAACAATGCTAGCGATCGCAAAGAGGAAAAGTCCCACCACGAACCCCTGCATTGGCCGATCGCGACGAAGGCGCCGAAAGACGTGAATAGTTCGCATTATCGAATTCTCTCGATCGACGTAGACCGTGTGACTCCGCTTCGAAAGGGTGGTGGTCAGGCTCCCAAGCCCGCAGGAGCCATTGCGGATAAAGAGCCCACGCGGCCATCTCGATGAAAGGACCTATTGCGACCGTCCTAGGATCAGCGAATTCTGATCACCAGTCATGCATCATGGCGCCCTCCCTGCGAAACTTTAAATTGCCTATGATCTATCGAATGCGGCGTTTTCGTTCCGATGGCTTGTAGGCAGAATACCCACAAGCTCAACGCAGTCGAACTCCAAAGACTGAATACTCAGGCCAGCGATAGCTCGTTGCTTCTTTGTGTTGCTAAAACGGTATTTCACATCGAGTAATGCGAACGCGATCGGCATGGAGCAGCCAATCTCTTACTTTCTCGTTCTCACAGAATTTTACCTTCGCCATTTCGACGGCATGCCCCCTGCTTGAGGCCTCGATCTCGATCGAACGCTGGCAGATCTCAGCTGCATGCCCGTTTGCGCCAAGAACATCTTTCATAAACCGGGCGATATATCGTGTCATGCAAGTCTCCTGACTGGATTTCCGGTGGCAATTCAGCCGACCCTCTATCCAAGACTACTGCGACCGAAGTCGCTTATCTTGACGCAAATCAAGTCGAGAAATTATATACGTGAATACGTTTGAACGGACGCGCAAAAGCAAGCGGCTCAAGACCCTTCGCTCACCTCAAGATGTTCGCCCAAGTTAGAACAGGCGATTATTCAAAACCTGCCTACAACCGCCAAGACGGCTTCGAGTATCGAGGGGTCGCCGTCGGATATATTTCGTGAATTTTCCGGAATTCGCGCGCGACTTCTCCATCGCCGATTGCTTCGAGGAAGTCGCAGAGAACGATGTCCGCGTTCACGTGCACATTGGAGCCGTCTTCGCCGCCATGCTTTTGCAGAGAGTGAAGTTTCTCAATCGCGTCCTGCTTAGCCTTGAAGTGTTCGACACGCGATTTGGAAGTAGCTAACATTTCAACCTGCCTGCTTTGCGACTTGATACCAGACTACCAATTTCATCGTCCTCTCGCCTGGCCGAGTGACTTCGAACAGACGCTGCTCACGACGGTTCTTCTATCATCAGTGTGGCGTCTCAAGGTCCGAGATAGGCGCGCCGAACTTCAGGATCGTCAACGAGGTTCCTGGCGAGGCCGCTATGAACGATGCGACCGGTTTCCATGACGTAACCTCGATCGGCAATTGACAGCGCCAGATTGACATCCTGTTCGACCAGCAACACCGTTACGCCGTCGTCGCGGATCGTTGCCAGAACATCCATCAACTGTTCCACAATGACCGGCGCCAGTCCCAAACTCATCTCGTCGATCATCAGCAACACCGGTGCCGCCATCAGGCCACGAGCCATGGCGCACATTTGCTGTTCACCGCCCGACATGCTTCCCGCCAACTGACGGCGGCGTTCCGATAAGCGTGGAAAGAGCACGTACATTTTTTCCAGGTCGCGTGCGACCGCCGCCTTGTCGGATCGTCTGAAGGCACCCATCAGCAAATTGTCTTGCACGCTCATGCGGTCGAAGAGTTGACGGCCTTCCGGAATCTGAACAAGGCCGCTGCAAAGGCCTGATCGGACGTCATGGGCACGAGATCATGGCTGTCCATGACGATGCCGCCCGTGCAGGAAAGAACGCGCGACAATGCGCGCAAGCAAGGTGGTCTTGCCCGCTCCGTTGCTGCCGACCAGCGCCACGATCTCAGCCGGATAAACCTTCAGGGTGACGTCGTGCAGAACCGGCATTCCGCCATAACCCGCGCTCACCGCGCTCACGTCAAGCAGAGGGGCCGTTTTGACGTTCGACTCCGCTCTCATGCCCGCCTCTTGCCAAGATAGGCCTCGATCACGGTCTGGTCTGCGAGCACGCTGGAGGGCTCGCCCTCGGCGATTTTCTCGCCATGATGCAGCACCAGCAGCCGATCGGACAAACTCTTGATGGCTTTTATGACGTGTTCGATAACGAGAATGCTGATACCCGCGTCACGGACCTTGCGGATCATCTCTATCACTTCTTCGATTTCAACCAGATTCAGCCCGGCCATGACCTCATCGCACAGGAGAACCTTCGGTTGCATCGCCAAAGCCTTTGCCAGCTCCAATCGCTTGCGGCCGGGTCCCCCCAATTCATCCGCGCGCTGATCGACACTTCTGCCAAGTCCGACGAAATCCAGTTGAGCGCGCGCCTGCTCGCGGGCTTGCGCCAGTTGGGCTTGTCCGCCTCCACGCCCAAAGAGGGCGCCCACCGCGACGTTGTCGAGAACCGACAGGCCCGGAAACGGCCGCATGATCTGAAACGTGCGTCCTATGCCCAGCCGTGCACGACGATAAGCGGGCACGCGGGCAAGTGACCGTCCTTCAAACAGGATATCGCCTGAACTTGGAGCCAAGCGTCCCGCTGATCAGGCTGACTAGCGTGGTTTTGCCTGCACCGTTCGGACCTATCACGCCGAGAATCTCTCCCGCGCAGCAGCGTAAAGCTGACATCGTCGCACCGCGATCAGGCCTGAAAAGCGTCGAGTCACGTGCTGAATTTCGAGTATTGCGGTCACAGCCGGTGCGTCCGTATGTTCTCGGCGAAATAGCGCCACCCCTCGCTGCGGAAGCGTCGCAACATGTCGGCCAAACCGCGCGGCATCAACACAACCGCGGCCACGATGACAACTCCGAAGAACAGGCCTGCGAGGCTGGTGATTTCGCTCGACAGAACTTCAGAGATCGCCGAGAGCGAGAATGCCCCGACGACAGGTCCGAGAACGGTACCCGGTCCGCCGAACACTGCCATGATGATCATCTTGACGTTCAGGCTGATATCGAATGCGCTCTCCGGATCGATAAACGTGACCCAGTAAGCGTGAATGCCGCCTGCCAGCGCACTGAAAACCCCTGACAAGGCAAATGCCAGCGTCTTGTATAGGGTAGTGTTGACGCCCATCACCGCTGCGCCTTCTTCGTTTTCGCGGATGGCGATTAATCCAAAACCGAATCGGGTACGCGTCAGCCAATAGATCGTCAACGTAGCCAGCACCAGGAGTCCGAGCGACAACTCAAAAAACAGACGGTCATTGTTGAGCGGCGGCAAGACAAGACCGATATTCTGGCCAGCCAGTTTCACGTTGGAGACGATCGCGGTCATGGCCTGAGCCAGCGCCAGCGTAGCGATCGCGAAATAATGTCCCCTCAGGCGCAGAACCGGCACCCCGAGGAGAACAGCGAAGACCACTGCAAGCGCCGCGCCAAACACGAGACCAACACCGAAAGGCAATTGCCACTGCGCCATCGCGATGGCCACACCGTAGCTGCCGAGCCCGTAGAACACCGAATTGCCGAAAGAGGCGTAGCCGGTGTAACCCCCAATGATGTTCCAGCCTTGCGCCAGAACGGCGAGCAACAGGGCATTGATGCCAAACTGGATCAGTACATCCGACCCGAACCACGGCACCGCCGCGAGAATGGCCAACGCCATTAGAATGAGCGCGGCGCGTAGCGTTTTCACGCGGCTTTCCCGAGCAAACCGTTCGGACGCACGATCAGCACCAACACCAGCACGCCAAAGCTTGCCACGTCAGCGTAGGTCGATCCTACATAGAGCGCGGTCAACGATTCCAGGATACCCAGAAACAGACCGCCGACGACTACGCCGAGCGGATTGTCCAGTCCGCCGATAATGGAGATGGCAAACGATTTTGCTGTTAGCGCCGCACCGATATACGGATTGATCTGCGATACAGTTCCGTAGAGGCCTCCTGCGGTTCCGGCGAGCGCAATTCCGATGCCAAACGTCACCGCATAGAGATGCCGAGGCTCGACGCCGTAGAGCCGAGCAGCCACCAGGTTCTGCGCAGTGGCCCGGATGGCCCGCCCGAGCCTCGTGTGCAAAAGGAATAGCCACATGGTGATCGTCAGCACCATCGCAACGCCGAAAGCCAGAAGACGTGCTACCGGCAGCACGACCGGTCCCAACGCAATGCTGTTGCCTGCATAGGCGGGGTTGATGGTACGAAAGTCAGCCGAAAACGCGAGTTGGGCCAGGTAGGTCAGCACGACTTCCAGCCCAAAGGTTATCAGCAGCGTATTGAACATGGGGGCGCGGACGATCAGGTTCAAAAGGTCGCGCTGTACACCGTAGCCGATGGCAAACATCACCACCGCGGTGATCGGCAATCCGAGAAACGGGTCGATACCGGCGTAACTGTAAAGGTACCACGATATATAGCCGCCGAGCATGATGAATGCGCCGTGTGCCAGATTGACGATATTCAACACGCCCCAAACCAGTGCGAGACCAAGCGCCATTACGGCGTACAATCCGCCCAACAGGATTCCGTTGATCAGGATTTGCGCAAGCAGATCCACATCGCTCCCCTGGTCTGATCGATGTCCCTGGACAAAATCGTTAACGCGCGTCCCAGGCGGGCATCGGATATTTCGGTTCCGCGATCTTGCCGCCGGCACCGTAAATTGCGGTCAGCGCGTCGCCTTGAACCTGAATAACCGTCTGGGGCAGATCGATCTGACCGTTCTCGTTGAAGGCGATCGGACCGTAAAGACTGTCAAACTTCACCTTCGCCAGCGCATCTCGCACCTTTCCGGGATCAGTCGAGCCCGCATTTTCGGCGGCTTGCACCAATGCCTCCACGTCGGCGACGCCGGAGGCCGCATGATAATCCGGGTCATAACCGAATCTCGTCTTATAGGCCGCGGCGAACTGCGCGGCGTCGCCGAACCAGCGATCCTTCAGTGCGGCAGAAGGCAACCACGCAGTCATACCGAAGGCGTAATCGGCGTCCTTGCCCAAGGCTTTTCGAAAATCCTCGCTGGGGACGCCCACCGTGAAGGAGTACATCTTTGGCGCGACCGCAAGGCTCTTCGCCTGTCGCACGAAATTGAGGATCTCGGTCTCATGGCCGGCCACCAGGACCGCATCGATGTTCTTACTCCTGATTTGCGAGAGCAACGAATTGAAGTCGGTTGCGTTGGTGCTGTAACGCGCGTCCATGGCTAAGGTGAGGCCTGCCCGCTTCAGTTTGGGCCGCGTCCCGTCCGCAACCGAGACATCGAAGGCATCGTCAGCGTAAAGCAGGGCGACGGATTTTGGAGCCGGGCTGAGCCCCTTCAACATGTCCACCGTCGAACCAAAATAGTTGCTTGCCGGCCCCAGTGTTCCGAAGATATATTTGAACTTGCGCGCGAATATCTGGTCAGAGGCTCCGCCGCCTTGGACCATTGGAATTTTGTATTTTTCAGACACCGCTGAATCCGCCAGCGCGAAATTGCTTGCGAACGGTCCCAACAAAAAATCGACCTTGTCCTGAGAAACCAATTGAGTGTACTGCCGCACGCTTAAATTGACATCGGATTGATTGTCGTAAAGCTTGAGCGCGAGCTTGTGCGTTTCATTGCCGATCTTGACGCCGCCCGCTGCGTTGATCTTGTCGATCGCAAGCTGATAAGCGTCGCGATAGTAGCGGCCGGTATTGGCGACCGGCCCCGTCAGCTGTACCGACGCTCCCAAAACAATGTCCTTTGCGGAAGCGAAACTTGACGACATCGCAAAGGCAGCGGCTACCAACAATGAGACTGATAAGCTGGATGTTTTCAACACGCACTTTCTCCTTTGCCACGCGCTTTCAATTTTTGGACAGGGGTAACATTATTCGTATTTGCTCAGACTTTTCGGCTACAAGCACGCCGCATGGCGGACGTTGCAGAATCGATGCGCCGACCGAACCATTTCGCCAGCGCGCCAGCTTCCCTTGATCCCGATGACCGACGTTGCCGGCGCCCCAGCCTTGGGCTTTCACTTCACGCTCCTTCCCAACAGCAAGTCCCGCAGAACAACGGCGTCGTTATGAGCTTGGTCATGAGCCGAGAACACGAGTGTGATCGGACCTTGCCGTGCCCGAGCGCGTAGCTTGCCGAGATGCTCAGGATTCCGGCGCACTTCGCCTGCATAGCGGCGCCGAAACTCCTGCCACCGAGCTGGATCGTGTCCGAACCATTCTCGCAACGTGGTGCTGGGAGCGATATCCTTGAGCCATTCATCGATGGCTGCCGACTTCTTCGTCATGCCGCGGGGCCAGAGCCGGTCGATCAATATCCGGGCACCATCGCCGCGAGCGCGAGGTTCATATGCCCGCTTTAACCGGACATTGGCCGCGGCAATGCTCTTGCTCATTTTGTGTTGCTTCAGGATGGGTTTCAATCTTAATCCCCTTTTCGGCGTAGTGCCTTTGGGATTGCAATGTGGTCATTCGTGTTGCTCTTGATTTCGTAGGCATCGTCCTTGGTCGCTTGATGCATATAGCGTTTGCGATCCAACACTCTGGTGTGAACGTTGATAATCATACCGCTGACATACCCCCGCTTCTGAGCTCCAAGTGACGCGCGTCAATGTTGAATTTTTCGGCCAAAGAGGACCATCTCAATCTCTAAGCTTCCGGGCAGCGGTGCTGGCATGAAATGCTGCACGAACGGATGCGTTAGATTGCAACCGCACCTCTCGAAAGGAGCCCAATGATGATTTCGACATCAAGTCGAAGTCTGTGCAGAATTGCACATTTTCTGCAGAGCAGAGCAAAGTAAAGCAAAGCCCCTTCGCCGAGCGACCAACGCCGGCTCTTCTAAGTGCATCTGCGCTGCTCGAAGAGTGCACCCGTGTAGGGCATGCTCTCAGCCATACCGAGTGAACCTTGCAGATAACCGATAACAGTTGCAGCGTCTCGCGGCAGTACCTACTTGCAGCACGGAGCATAAGTCACCACGAGATAATTGGCATCGTGTTAGCTCGTGCATCTAGTTGCTCGACCGGAGCGCCTGTCATGCCTTCGAAAATCGAAGACTATGCACTTTTGGGAGATTGCGAAACTGCCGCGCTCGTTGGACGCGATGGATCAATCGACTGGCTCTGCTGGCCGCGCTTTGACAGCTGTGCATGTTTCGCGGCACTTCTCGGTGGGCGCGAGCACGGTCGATGGCTGATTACGACAACGGACAAGGCCACACGTATTTCCCGGCATTATCGCGACGATACGCTAATTCTGGAGACTGATTTGGAAACGGCGGATGGCGCCGTCACCTTGGTAGACTTCATGCCGCCACGCGGGAAAACTTCGGACGTGATTCGCATGATTGTCGGTCGTCGCGGCCGCGTCCCAATGCGGACCGAGCTTATTGTACGTTTCGATTATGGTTCACTCGTGCCCTGGGTAACCCGGATGGAGGACGGCGGTTTGCGGGCTGTGTCCGGACCAGACATGCTGGTCTTGCGCACGCCGGTGCGATTGCGAGGAAAGGATTTCATGACAGTCGGAGACTTTACCGTATCGGCCGGCCAAATGATTCCGTTCGTCCTGACCTATTCTGCCTCGCACCTGTCGCCTCCTGCCCTCCTTGACGCACAGAAGGCTCTTGTCGATACGGAACATTTTTGGCGTCACTGGATAAGTCGCTGCACCAATGCGGGCAGGTGGTCGGCGGATGTTCGCCGGTCACTCATTACACTCAAAGCGCTAACTTATCGTCCGACAGGCGGTATCGTGGCCGCTCCTACCACATCCCTTCCAGAACAGCGGGGAGGCCGACGCAACTGGGATTATCGCTTTTGTTGGTTGCGGGATGCCACTTTTACTCTCCTCGCGCTCATGAACTCCGGCTATTACGAAGAAGCACGATCATGGCAGGCGTGGTTGTTGCGTGCGGTCGCTGGCGAGCCGTCGCAAGTGCAAATCATGTACGGGCTGATGGGGGAGCGACGTCTCACGGAATGGGAGATCCCCTGGCTACCGGGCTATGAGGGATCCAAACCGGTGCGAATTGGTAATGCCGCGGCTACCCAATTGCAGCTCGACATCTTTGGCGAGATCATGGATGCTTTCTATCAGGGACGCAATGGGAAACTGGCTGTGGAGGATCACGCCTGGGCCGTCCAGCGCGCGCTTCTCGATCACCTGGAGGCAGTATGGGATCAGCCGGACGAAGGAATCTGGGAAGTTCGTAGCGGTCGCCAACAATTCACTTATTCAAAGATGATGGCCTGGTTGGCGTTCGACCGCGCCGTCAAAGGCTGCGAAGACTTTGGTCTGAAAGGACCAGTCGAGCGCTGGCGCGCCTTGCGCGGAAAAATTCACGAAGAGATCTGCAGTCACGCATTTGATCGGAAGATTGGCGCTTTTGTGCAGTCATACGGATCAGGGAACTCTCGATGCCAGTTTGCTGCTCATTCCAGCAGTCGGTTTCCTGCCCCCCGATGATCCAAGGGTTCGAAGCACTATTGCCGCTGTCGAACAACATTTATTGGCCGATGGTCTTGTCCGACGCTATGACACCGCGGACTCCCGCGACGGCCTGCCCCCGGGCGAAGGCGTATTCCTCGCTTGCAGCTTTTGGCTCGCAGATAGCCTGCTGGCAACGGGGCGGCCCGAGGAAGCGCGGCAATTATTTGAACGGCTGCTTGCACTCCGGAATGATGTCGGACTTCTGTCAGAGGAATACGATCCACAGACGGGCCGGTTAGTCGGCAATTTCCCCCAAGCACTTTCGCACATCGCGCTTGTCAACACGGCTCACAATCTCACACGTTCGGAGAAGCCGGTGCGGCAAAGATCCGGACAGGAAGTCACGAGCAATCGATCGGGTTGACGCCTGCCAACTCAAGCATCCGGCGTGCCTCGAAACTATGCGGCCTGTGAATGCTCAAGCTGCTATCTATAATGATAAAAATCGCTGCGCCCCGGAACAAGGCGATCTCGGAAAACGCCCGACACTCCCAAATGTTAGCACACACCTCGGGCGTCGAGATCACGACCGCTGACCGCGGCAACAGCGTCGGCACGACGGGGTGTGCAACATTGCACAAACTTAGATTCGCATTTCGTATGTTTTGCCGACCGATGTTCACGTGTGCGAAATGGGAGATGGAAATGCTTCGAAAAGCGCTGATGGCCCTTGGGATCATGATGTTGGTAGCCGGGCCGACGGTCGCTGCGGAAAGCGTTGAAAAGTCGCCGCCGCCGGCTCCCTACAAAAAGGTGAGCGAGCTCGTTAAGCTTCCGGATTTTCTACCCGGTATGGGGACGCTGTATGTCGACCCCACGACGTTGCCGGACGGGCCGTTTCTGGCTTACGATCGTGCGGGCAAGCTGGTCAGCACAATTTACATGATCCCCCTCAAGGACATCGACGGGCATAAGACGATCGACGATCTGAAGGCACCCGGCGGCAATGTCGATCACGTTTCGTTGTATTACAACGCCGGCCATCCGGGTGTGGCCGAGCCGCACTATCACATCGTGCTGTGGCATGTGACGAAGGCGCAAGAGAAGCTGGTCGAGAAGTAATCAGATGCTGACGCGGCGAGCAGCACTCGGTCTCGGCGGCGGCTTCCTGGCGAGCGCGGGCTTTTCCAACCTCGTTCCGGTTAACGCGGCCGAGCTCATCGAGATTCACATGAAAAGCGACCCAGGAGGCGGGATCGTCGGGTTCGATCCAATCGGAGTGTTGTTGCAACCCGGCCAAACGGTGCGCTGGATCTGCGATGACAACGTGCATACGACGACGGCTTACAGTCCCGAAAACGATAACCATTCGCTGCGTATCCCGACGAACGCCCGGCCATGGGCGTCCGATTTTCTCCTGCCCAAACAGACCTTCGAGGTAACGCTCACAGTCGAAGGCATCTACGACTATTTCTGCGCGCCACACGAAGAGGCCGGCATGGTGGGTCGGCTTATCGTCGGCAGCGCCGGCGGGCCCGGGCGGGCTGCCTTTCGATTATTACCTGACCCAGGGTCATAACTGGAAGCCGGTTCCGCCAGCCGCGCAGCAGTCGTTCCCGACGATCGAAGCTATTTTGACACGGAAGATCGTTCGCTCACCCTTCAACTTCGCAAAGATGCCGATGAAATGAGCCGCTGGATTTATGGGTTCGCGGAGTTGACGTGAGGATCGAATGTAATTCGTGACCTGGTGAGCGCATCGTTGCCGCTCGCCAGAGGTGTGGAGATCGCATGCTGTCCGATCCGCTTTTCCTGTCCCGCCTGCAGTTCGCCTGGGTGATCGCGTGGCATATTCTTCTGCCGGCCTTCACCGTTGGATTGGCGTCCTACATCGCGGTGCTTGAAGGCATCTACTTCGCGACCGGGCGTGACGTGTATTTCCGATCGTCGATGTTCTGGATCAAGATTTTTTCCGTCTCATTCGGAATGGGCGTGGTTTCCGGAATTGTAATGCCGTTCCAGTTCGGAACCAATTGGAGTCGATTTTCGGACGTCACCGCGAACGTTCTCTCGCCGCTCTTCGCTTACGAAGCCATCATGGCCTTCTTCCTCGAGTCGGCGTTTCTCGGAGTTCTTCTATTCGGCCGAAAGCTCGTGCCGCAATGGGCGCACTTTTTCGCGGCCCTCATGGTTGCGTTCGGAACGCTTCTCTCGTCATTCTGGATCCTTTCCGCCAATAGCTGGATGCAAACGCCGGCCGGCTACGAGCTTGTCGATGGACGCTTCTTCCCCAAGGATTGGTTTCAAATCGTCTTCAATCCGTCCTTCCCGTACCGGCTAACCCATACGATCGTCGCCTTCTATGTCACCACCGCCTTCGTCGTCGCTGCTGTGGCGGCCTATCTGATCCGAGGCGGTCGTTTTGTCGAAGAGGGTCGCGTCATGTTTTCGATGACGCTGTGGCTCCTGAGCATCCTTGTGCCCCTGCAAATCTTGCTCGGTGACTTGCACGGGCTCAACACGCTTGAACATCAACCCGCAAAGCTCGCTGCGATCGAGTCTCACTGGGAAACGGCAAGCCGGGTTCCACTGAATCTCTTTGCTATTCCCGACGAGATCAATGAGACGAACCACTACTCAGTCGCAATTCCGGTCCTCGGAAGCCTTATCCTGGCCCACGATCCTAACGCGACGATCAAGGGCCTGAAGGATTGGCCGCCACGGGATCGCCCGCCGGTGGCAATTCCGTTCTTTGCCTTCCGCATCATGGTCGGAATCGGCGTCATCATGCTCGGCCTCGTCGTGGCGAGTTGGTGGTTGAGGTTCAAGGGGCGTCTTTTCGAAACACGCTGGTTTCTGCGAGCATGTCAGTTCGTGGCCCCGCTCGGCTTCGTCGCTGTGTTGGCCGGGTGGATCACGACCGAGGTGGGGCGCCAGCCCTGGACCGTTTACGGCCTGCTCCGTACGGCGGATTCGGTCTCTCCGTCTCTGACGGGCATGGATGTCTGGATTTCTCTTGCGGGATATATCCTGGCGTATCTCATCATGTTCCCCGCGGGGATTTTGATCATGGGCCGACTTGTCCGCAGAGGACCGGTCAATTCCGACAGTTAGCGAGAGTCCTATCGAAAGCGGCAGGCCCGACCTCCTGGTCCGCCCGCTTCCAACCGCTTCGGGAAGGCCCAGGCCATGAATTCCTTGGTGCTCGACACCGTGCCGATCTGGACACTCATCCTCGGCGTCGGCGTATTTTTCTACGTCCTGCTCGACGGGTTTGATCTTGGGGTCGGAATGCTCTTCGGGCTCGCGCCGGATACGCCGTCCCGCAATCTTGTGATGAACTCCATCGCGCCCATCTGGGACGGCAACGAGACCTGGCTCGTGCTTGGCGGCCTTGCGCTTCTTGCAGCCTTTCCGCTCGCCTTCGCCATTATCATCCCGGCAGTTTATTTCCCGATCCTGGTCATGCTGCTCGCGCTGATCTTCCGCGGCGTTGCATTCGAGTTCCGGTATCGCGATGCCGAGCACAAGACGTTCTGGGATCATGGATTTGTCTACGGGTCCGCCATCGCAACGTTTGCGCAGGGCATGGTCCTCGGGGCGTTTATCCAGGGATTCGAGGTTGAGGGCCGAGTGTTCGCCGGCAGATCGTTCGACTTCCTCACTCCGTTCTCCGTTCTGACCGGAGTTGCGCTCGTGTTCGGCTACGGACTGCTCGGCGCCGGCTGGCTCGTCCTCAAAACGGAGGGGGACCTGCAAGCCTGGGCGCGCCGTCACGGCCGCTGGTGTTTTATTGGCGTCATCGTTGCCATCGGCGTTGTCAGTCTCTGGACGCCCTTCGTTCACGAGGACATCGCGCAGCGATGGTTCTCCTGGCCCAATCTGCTGTTGCTGTCGCCCGTGCCGATCATCACGGCGCTGCTGGCGTGGGCGGAGTGGCGCTCGCTGAACAACGATTCCGAGATAGCTCCCTTTGCAGCTGCCGTCGGTCTTTTCGTGGTGTCCTATGTCGGCATTGCCATCAGCCTATGGCCCAACATTGTTCCGCACCGCTTCAGTCTATGGCAGGCGGCCTCCTCTGAAAGCACACAAGCCTTCCTTCTCGTCGGTACGCTGTTTCTGCTGCCGATCATCCTTATGTACACCGGATGGTCATATTGGGTGTTTCGAGGCAAAGTACGCGCCGACATTGGC
The DNA here is from genome assembly GCA_963821965.1 of uncultured Alphaproteobacteria bacterium. Lineage (GTDB taxonomy): Bacteria > Pseudomonadota > Alphaproteobacteria > Rhizobiales > Xanthobacteraceae > Bradyrhizobium. The sequence goes on along the minus strand of CAWGFY010000005.1, from coordinate 71,161 downwards.
TATCATTAAACTCGTCACGGACAGCCGCCTTGAGAAGCGACGCTTTTCGAAGAATTATCTTGTTCAACGCCTAATCTCAGGCTGATCGTACAACAGCATATTCAGCGATGGGCTATGAACGTGGAGTCTCACCATGGTAGCCCCGCGGCAACAGCCAGCGTTGGCAATCAGACATATCAAATCTGCAGAATGCCGCTTGCAACGTTAGCCTGTTGCATGCTCTCGATTTTACGTTCCCTGCGGATTACCGCTCTCGGCAACCATAGCCGCGATCTGACCGGCGCGATGTTTCGGCTCCGCCGCTGCCGTGTCGCGCGAAACCTGATCCGCAGTCCAGCTCAACAATGTCCACGGCGACGAAGCACGCTTGTGCGGTAAGGCCTTCATCTGTGAGCTCCCATGTTCCGCCCAGTTCGGGCTAGCACGTTACCGATGGCTCGTGATGCGTCCAAATGTGCTCTTCGTTCCCCAGATGCCTCGCCGCAGGCACTCCAACTGCACGATCTGACTGTGATCGACGAACAGATTGATGTCGATGCCGTAATTTTTGATGTACCATTCGAAAACCGGCGGATCGGCTGCCTCAAACATCACATTCTCCATTCCGACTTGCTTGATGATCCTCGCAGCAACATCCGTACGCCACGGGTTTGCGTTCTCCGTGATACCCTCGGACTCAATCATGATTATCGAAGCGCCAGCGCTTAGACATTCCGCTGCAGTGTCAATCAGTATCTGGGGATCGCGGGTACCTTCGGCCTGCAATTCCGCCTGGCTCGTGTCACCGCCGGCGCCAAACTGGATACCAATCTCGGGCTTCGGCTTAAGCCCTGCCTTCTTCACTTTCTCAATCAGCCGAAGTAGATCCGGAACGGGCAGCTGGATGAATCCGGTAGACAGCTCGATCATGTCGAATTCGAGTGCCTTACACTCTGAGATATAGTCGTCGACGTGGTGCGCAGCACGCGCAAGAATATTTTCGATCCAACCGCCAGTCGAAACATACACGCCGTGGTCATGACAAATACGGTTCATCCTCTTCACATAGTCGGCCGGCATCAGCGAAAATGAACCGCCAGCATATTTGTAGCCATCGACATGCTCCCCCACTCCCTCGAGCAATTCCTTCGTATAGGTAGGCGTAACGGAGGCGTAATACGGGCCGCGAATTTCCGTGATCGATTTCGAGCGTGGCTTGGGATCACGGTCGTTCATCGGCACGTAGGGAAAGGAACGCTTCTGCCATACTTCGGATTGAGACCTTGCCATTCAGCCATTTCCTTCCTAAGGATTGCTTCCGCATTATCGCGTGAGATCGGCCAGGACAGCGGTGAAATCCCGAACCCGCATTTTATCAAGGTTGTGCACAGCATTGACAATTCGTGCTCGAGCCCGTTCGGACGTGAAAGCGGCAGTGACGCCGTTGAATTTGGCGATCACCGACTCCCAACTCATCCGGCGCGTAACAAAGCCTTCGTAGTCCGACTTGTCGATTCGATGCCTGCTCCCATCGTTCAGCATAATGCTGACGGTGGTGCACAGCTCAGCAGGAAAGCGAGCGGTGTATTCCTCGTTGGGTTTCACCACGATGCGCCTTAGCAGGCTCTGAACATCAACACCCGCAAGCCGTTCCGGCGTGTACTGCGCCGGCAGGACATTGCCATCGAGCAGCGCAGCGGCAACCATATATTGCAGTGAGTGATCCGCTTCCTCCTTCGTGCGAATAACTGTCTTGTCGCCCTCCTCGCCGCCGCCAATGATGTGATAAGCAACATCGAATATTTCGATCTCGATCCTTGCGATATCAGGGGCCGTAAATCCATAACGCGCCCGTAATTCCAGGACACCCTCAATAGACGATTGCGAGTGGATCTCCGCATCGTACTTCTTGAGAATTGTGTCTTTAACCGCTTCGAGGTTTTCCTCGTCCCAATCGATTTCAAACGGGCCCGCGATGGTCTCCTTGAACCCCTTGTTGCCTTCGAAGACTTCCTCCGGGCCTGTTATGCCTCTTGAAGCGAGGAACGACGCATGAGTGCCAATAAATGCTGTGTTAGGGTAAGCTAGGCCTTTCCACTGCGACAGCGCGCCTGTGCGTGTCACTCTTAGCGCATTATTGCACGTGCCACTGATGGCGATTGCGTTGGCCGTCTTCTCGGCGTCAAGCCCGAGAGCTCGCGCCACGCCGGCCGCGACAGCGTAGGCTCCTTGAACCGTGTGATCGAAGCCCTTTGCCCGAACAGGTGCAACGTCGCATAGGCGGCACTGCACTTGATAAGCGACAGCCATCGCTGCAAGAAACGTGCTGCCGTCCTGGTCGGCATATTCCGCCGCAGCAAGGACCGCGCCGAGGTTATCGCTCGGGTGACACGTTTCGCCTTTGGCGATATAGCTATCCATGAAATCGAGATAGCGCACGAGAGCGCCATTATAGAAGGCAGCACGATCAGGCGCGGTCTTGCCGCCGCCAACCAGGGTTGCGATCGGTCTTCCGCCAAAATCGTCAAGTTGGTCACGAACGCGACGGATCGGGTCGCCATCTAACGCACCGATCGCGACCCCAACGCTATCGAGAATCCGCTTTCGAAGCTCGTCTCGAGCCTCCGTCGTCATGCTCCCGCTATCGGCCGTCACAACGAATCGGCCCAATCGCCGTACCTCTGTGTCCTTCTTGTAACCGATGACTGACACGCCTATTACCTCGCGTCGGCGCCTGGAACACCGACACGTCTAGACTACCTCGTACTTTCCCTGCCAGGCTTGATCTAGGTCATTGTTCCGCGCTCGGCAGCGCCGAAACACGTCCCCGTTATGGCGGAGCAGCGTACTCATTGCAGGCCGCATCGATCGCGAGATCGATGTGAAAGCGCGGATCGTTAGCCGGGGGAGTTGAGACGAAGAGCGTTCCGGCCACGTACGATACTCAAATCGGCGGCAACTCACCGTTTGTCGTTGTCGCTCCCAGTCGGGTCACCACATCCGGCGTCTTTTCACTTCGGCCTTCTTCGCGCGGATCGCGGCGCTCACCTTGATGGTGTTCGGACTCGGAATATCTAACGCCGCTGGTCCAGCTTATCCATACGGCGGCGCAGATGACGATCAGATGAAGCGCCGACGCCCGCGGTTAGCGAAAACTCTCATCACGCAGTGTTTGGCTACGATCAACAAGACCGCACTGCATGTCCGGAGCGGCGGCCAGGAGCGGCTCTTTGGCAACGAGGTCAAGGTATCCCGGACGATCTACTCGTCCTCCTTAGAGGGTAGAAATGCAGCACGCAGCAGCGTGATGCGGAACCGTTGACGAGATTATTCGCGGAAGCATTCCTGGCCTCATCAATGCTGACGCCGATCCAGGATAAGCCGCGGCGGATCGCAGCGCGCACTTCCTCATCACTTTCACCGATGCCGCCCATGAAAAACGACAAGGTCGACTCCATCAGGCGCAGCGATCATCGCGGCCACCTGCTTACGCGCGGAACAGCAGAGTATTTGAATGGCAAGACGGCGATCTCGATCCAGGCGTTCTGGTCTATCTGATACGTGAAAAGAAGTTCGATGCAATCATGCTCGAAAATGTGATTGATCGCCATTCCGGCGTGCTTGGAATTTCTGGCAGATAATTTCTGGCAGATCATGTCCAGGTCGTTGAGCTTGATCAAGCGATTGTGATGAACGTAGATGAAATTTGATCCCATCGTCGTGCCCAACGGCGGAGTAGGCGCGTTCTGAAATGTTCCAACCGAAGCGAAACCTCGAGAAGAGGATTGTCCTTCAGAAAGATTTGATCGGCGGTCAGGTAGTTTGCCTCACGCCAGTAGGCGTCCATCTTCTGAAGAGGTTCGGCCGACAATGTGTCTGACATCGTATTCTCCGTGCACGGTCGGCGCTTGTCGGCCGCGACCAAACTCTCTTGCGCGGCTGCCGCAGGTATCGCGACGTTCGCGCCGGCATTGGTTAGTCCTCCGACCTCGGCCAGGACCGGCGAGTGTGTTATGCCAGAGTCTCCGAAACCGCTCAGTTGCCGTCCATATTCCTTTCGACAGCGCCTCCTCATAGAGCGAGAAATCGATGATCCCTGTCGCCTTGCGCATGCTGCGGCTTTCGTCTGACTAAGAAGATACGACGATATGAAAATCCTCACCCACCCACATTCCGCTGTCGAGCCATTGAAAGGTAAAGTCGATAGCGCGGAAGTGACCTATCGACGCCGCGTCAAGGTCCAAGGCATGCAGCCCAAGACCCGTATCGTGCGTACGCGCGTCCGCAACATTCTGCCAGCCGTCCGTCCCCCAATGGATTCGTGCCGGGCGTGGTAAGGCGATGATGAGGTTTACTCCCGGTGCAATTCGACCAATCGGCGCATGCGAGCACCAGATGGCGGATTTGTGGTCCGGGCGATGTCCGCCATAGCGCTCCCAAAGCGCAACAGGCCGGTCGAATGGATATCCCAAATGGCATGAAACCATCAGCTTGATGAATTCGGCGTGCGCCCACGCGAGTGGCATGGCCGAACCCGTCGGGCAACCCGGATAAAGGCGTTTAGACGGTATGGCCGCAGTATCCCACACCTGCTCTGGTATCAGTCCCCCCGGTCCCGTCATCGCCGCCATTGCCTTGAGATAGAGCCGGGGGTCACGCCCGGCAACGAGCTCATAATGGCCGCGCTCTCCCGCAAGCAGCGGCCAAGCTCGGCCGCGGCCGCTACCGTCGAAGGCAGACCCATCGTCGTGCTCACCGTATCCATCACCGTTATAGCGATGCCACATGGGCCCGTTCGGGCCGTCTACGTTAAGTAATGCATCGGTCACCGCGACACTGTTGCGGATCACAGGATCGTCAGCGCCACGCAGACCGAAGCGAACAAGTTGCAGAAAATCAATGCTTACCTCTTCGTCGGCCCGGACCAGGCCGGCATCGCTTCTGTTCTTGATCCGCAAAACTTCCTGCACCGATTGTTCCTTGCGAAGCACATCTGGTGGTGCGACCCGGATATAATAGCCAGCGGTCCCGAAGCGGTTTGCGAGCGGCGTATCGTGGACGACCGTCCACCTTTCTAGATTTGCATTCCAGAAATCCGCCAAGCCAAGAGCGAAAAGTCTGGCCGGCCCGGTTAGAAACTTCGCTCCCGTCACGAGTGCCGCGATGCAGACGGCAAGCGCGTATGTGCCGATGCCAGGGTTCTCCTCCCAACGGTCTTGCGGGCTCGATGGCCCCGTACGCGCGAGGAAAGAAAGCGCACGGCGAATCATGTCGCTTATCTCAATGCCATCGAGCGCATCGCGCTCGGCGAGAGCGGCAGCCAGCAGCACCGGAAATCCGGTCTCGTCCAATTGCAGGCCCTGCCAATAAGACGTTCCGCCAAGCCATTGGTTCTGCGCCCAACTCCCGTCGTGATTCTGGGTTGCGATTAGGTAACGCAGCGTGTTGCGAGCTTCATGTTCCGCGCCCAACGCGAGCAGAGCTTGCGCGCATTGCACGAGGTCTCGCGGCCAGACAAGGTGGTAGCCGGCCCTGCCGTTGCTGCTGTTGCCCCAGGGTACGCTCAAGCTTGCCACCATGGCACCTGGATAGGTCTTGTCCCGATGTACTCGCAACACCATGGAAGACAGAACGAACTGGTCGGCCAACTCATCCGATTCATCGGGCCGCAGTAAGCTGCGCTCGTTGCGGCGGGCATGCCAATGTTGCCAAGTCTCGATCTGGTGTTTGAGCAAGTTGTCGAAAGGTTGCATCAGACTGGAAATGGCGAGCGTGGCGGCGGCCTGCTTGCCGCTGCCGAAGCCTAGAGCCAAAACGGCACTGCGTGGCAGCGCAGCAACCAGCGCCACATTGCCCGGTCCGGCGGTGCCGTAACTCCAGGTGAGCGAACCGTTGCGGTGGAAGTCCTGCCAACCGTCGCTCTCTCCGACGTAGCCGACGCTCGCCGCTCCAAAGGCATCCTGCCATGTGTCGTCCACGGCGGCGAGCGCGAGACCGAATGGACCTTGTTCCGCCGCAAGCACGCGCCGCCCGGCAAACTCGCTGATCTCAGCGAAGTTGTCATACCCGGTCGCGCCAAGATGCGGGGCGAGCAGAACGTACGGCGTCAAATCCGGCTCTCCGGTAAGATTAAGCTGGATCGCCAACACGTCGAGATCTGGATTAGGCGTCACGCGCAGAGTGAGCTCAAACCGATCGTGTTTGTGGACGATCTCGACGGCGGGCGTGCCTGGTGCGAGCAGCCGGACCGTATAGTTCTCCAGTCGCTTTACCTCAACCCAGAATCCACGTCCATCGGCGACGACGAATCCAAGGTCGCGCATCTGCGGAGTATCGAGACATGGATAGTAGACCTCGTTCACAATACCGAAACCGAGCGTGAACCAAACGCGCGAGGAGCCAAGCGTACACCCCACCATGTCCTTGGCACTGCTGGTCCAGGTCGGCGCAATCCCAGGGTGCCCCGGAGCATGTCCATCGGGCTTCATTGGACTTCTGGCAACGACGCCCTTCATCTCACGATGACTTCCACATTGGTCGGCCGGCCGACGACGCTCTTGGATGCCAGGCCGAAGAGACCGCTCTCGACAACACCGGCGCAAAGGCGGCCTTCCGGCGCGGCTGGATGCGGTATCCCAGCGATGATGCAATCGACGATGTAACTCTTCGTTGTGAAAGCTTTATATCCGGTCCTGCGCAATGGCGGCTCGCAGCCGAACGCCGACAGACGATCGAGCGTGGTTTGCCATCCGAAAGAGACTGTCGCGATGGGGAGCGGCGTCCGCCGACCTAACCGATCCACCAGCTTCGTCTCGTCGACGACGACAATCATCCGGTCGCTGGCGCTCGTCAGGATCGATTCGCGCAACAGCGCGCGGCCGGGTCCCTTGACGAGGTAGAGCGTGCCGCGCTCAACCCGGTCAGCTCCATCGATAGTAACATCGATACGGCGATCCTCGGCAACGCTGCTGAGTGGCACGCGGAGCTGGCGCGCCGAGGCGGCCGTCGCGCCCGAGCCTAGTATTGCGACCGCCACCCCCAAGCCGTTCGCGATGCGCGCAGCCACAGCTTCGCCCGCGGTCGATCCGCTACCAAGTCCCAGGACCATACCATCCTCAACTTCCGCGATGGCTCGTGCGGCCGCCGCGCGCTTCTGGTCATCCTGTTCGCATAACCGCGGCAACGTCATGAGACAGCTCCGACTGCCGCGGTATCGCCAAAGATCCAGAGCGTGCCCGTCGGATGAAGACGCGCCGCCGGCAGGCTGTCGTCGCCGCGGCGAAGCCGGGCGAGCGCCTCGCGCTTTTCTTCCCCGGCGACCAGGAAGGCTGCGTTCCGACTGCTCTCGAGCGCCGGATAGGTCAGCGTGATGCGCGCTTCGGACTTGGCGCCGACGACGGCGGCGACCCAGCTGTCGCGCTCGGAGAGCACCGCGGCGTTAGGGAACAGGGAGGCAGTATGTCCATCCGGTCCCAACCCCAGAAGAGTCACGTCAAAGAGCGGTCGAGCCGGGTCAAGGTGCTCAGCGCCGTAGAAGGTTGTGAGCTCGCGCTCATAGGCGGACGCTGCTTCGTGCGGGGTGGTCCCTTCGGTAGGAATCGGATGAATATTGATGGCCGGAATCGGCGCGCGCGATAGCAGCGCCTCGCGCGCCATGCGGTAGTTGCTCAGCGTGTCGTCGTGGGACACGAAGCGTTCGTCCCCCCAAAACCAATGCGTGCGGGACCAGGGAAACTTGTCGCAATAAGGCGGTCCGGCCAGGAGCTGATACAGCCGCCGCGGGGTTGAACCGCCTGACAAAGCGACGGCAAATACACCGTCTTTGGTTATCGCCACTTCGAGCATCCAATCCGCGACGCGGCGCGACAACGTTTCGGCATCGACAAGTATTTCCAATCTGGCTTCGGACGAGGTAGTCATAAACACGTCTTTCTCGCGAACGGGCGGTTGGATCGCGGATAGCGGTAGTCGCGGCAGCGTAATAAGGCGATCCGAAGATCGCGGACCCGGTAGTGATGGCGGTTGCGCCGCTTCGATCACCTGTCCGGCGATTTCACAATTCTGACCGCGATCGACCTCAACGACCGGGCTAAGGTCCGCGCGTGTCGCGAAGCCGGCGCAATCGGCGGATCTGGGCAGCATCTCCGGCAGGAATTGCTGGCCGCCGAAGCCGGGATTGACGGTCATGACGAGAATGACATCGCAGCGATGGACGACGTATTCGAGTCCGCGCCGTATCAGCTCAGAAATCTTGACCCTAAGGTGTCATTGTCGCCCTCCCATCGAGGTTTCCGGGGCGGTCGCGCTTCGCGACGCAGCTTCATTGCATTTACCGCTACCTTGCCGCTCCTCGAGCTGATGCACAATCTCGGCGGCGATCTCGGCCGGTTGGCCACCCACGTCGACGATGATCGGATGCTCATCCGGCGTCGGTTCTTGCAATATCGCAAACTGGCTATCGAGCAGGGCCACCGGCATGAAGTGCTCGTGGCGCGCGGCCATGCGCCGGCGGATGAGGTCGTACGATCCTTTGAGGTAGACCAGCGTCACGTCGGGGCGGCCGCCGATGATAATGTCTCGGTAGGATCGCTTCAGCGCCGAGCAGGTCAGCACGCCGGATTCGCCCCGCGCGCGCCAGCTATCGATTTCCTCCGCGATCTTATCGAAGCCAGGGCATGCCGGTCCGCATCCGTCAACGGCGTGCCGCCGTGCATCTTCTCCACGTTCTCGGCGGGAGTGCAGATCGTCGCCCTCCTGGAACTGGCAGCCGAGCGCGGCCGCGAGCAAAGCGGAGACCGTGGTCTTGCCGGATCCGGAAACTCCCATGACAACGGCGATCACCGGCTTGGTGATGGTGTGCGCCGAGCGCTGCCGACCAGGCACGCTGAGGCTGGCGATCACGTCGCATCATGTGTTCCTTTCTCGCTACGCCGGCATCACCGAGTGCCCAATACGGCTGCAACCCCGTCACGCACGGTCCGGCCGCAGAACGAACTTCCGCACCGCTTTGGCGAAGCCCTCGTTCTCGTTGCTGTCGGTCACCGCGCTCGCCTGCGCCTTCACCTCGTCGCTTGCATTGCCCATGGCGATTGAGAAGCCGCTTTTGCGGAACATGAGGACGTCATTCGGCATGTCTCCCATGGTGGCGATCTGCGCGGGCGGAATGTTCAGAAGCCTGGACAGCGTTTCGACGACCGTTCCCTTATTGGCTCGCGGATGGGTCACGTCGAGATAGTAAGGCTGCGAGCGCGCCGCGCTCGCCTTCTCACCCAGCGTCTTCTGCGCGGCCTTCTCGCAGGCGGCGACCAGGTCGAGATCGTCCGAGATGCCGACGATCTTCACCGCGTGCGCCAAGTGTGCATCGGTGAACGACGCCACGACCTTGGCGTCGAATTTCACCGTCCAGGTCTCGCGCGCCACATGCGGCGCATCCTTGTCGCGGATCAGCCACTCCGTCTCCGTGTAGACCCAGGCGTCCAGCCCCTGATCCAGCATGAGCTTCACGGTCTGCTTGGCCGCAGCCGGATCGAGCGTGTGGCTTTCGATCACGGAGAGATCGGGATTGACCAGCACCCCACCATTGAAGCCTGCTATTGCGGTCCGCAGCGCGAGCGGCTCGATCAGCATGCTCATGCCTCGGGGTGGTCGCCCGCTGGTGATCGCGAAGACGATGCCGGCCTGATCCAGCTCCCGCACAGCCGCTTTCGCCGCCTCGGTCAGCACCTTGTCCTTGGTGACGAGCGCACCATCCACGTCGGCCAGAAACAGACGAATATCATGCTGAGCCGTCATTGCTTTCGCTCCGTGGCAGGGATCACCGGCCGCCAGGCCCGCTTTCCGTCGCGCGCCAGCAATTCGTCGGCCGCGCTTGGGGCCGTCGCTGCCCGAGTCGTAATTTGGAAAATCGGCCTTCTCTCGGCGCCCAGGCATCGAGCACCGGCTGTACGATGCGCCATGACTGCTCCACCATGTCAGCGCGCATGAACAGCGTCTGGTCGCCGATCATCACGTCGTAGATCAGCGTCTCGTATCCGACATTCGGCTCCTTCGGGAACCAGTCATCGTAGTGGAAATCCATCTTCACGGCGGCAAGGTCGACCACCGGCCCACGCCGCTTGACCTCGAACTGCAGGGAAATGCCTTCGTCCGGCGCGATATTCAGGACCAGCCAGTTGGGCTGCAAGGCATCGACGGCCGTGTCCCGAAACGCCGTGTAGGGCGCCTGCTTGAAGCGGATCGCAATCTCCGTCAGACGCTGCGACATGTGCTTGCCGGTCCGGAAGTAGAAGGGCACGCCGGCCCAGCGCCAGTTGTCGATTTCGAGCTGCATGGCGACATAGGTTTCGATGTTGGAATCTGCCGCCACGTTCGGCTCGTTCCGATAGGCTTTCACTGGTTTGCTCAGGACAGCGCCGGCGCCATACTGGCCTCGCACCGCTTGTGCCGGCTTGACGGCCGGCATCGCCGCGAACACTTCGGCCTTCTTGGAGCGGATCGAAGCCGCGTCGAAGCCCGTGGGCGGCTCCATGGCGACCATCGAGAGCAGCGTGAACACATGGTTGGGCACCATGTCGCGGAGCGCACCGGTTTGCTCATAGAACTTGCCGCGCTCCTCCACGCCCACCGTCTCCGCCACGGTGATCTGCACGTGATCGATCCGATCGCGATTCCAGATGGGCTCGAACAGACCATTGGCGAAGCGAAATGCCATGATGCTTTGGACCGTGTCCTTTCCCAGGAAATGATCGATCCGAAAAATCTGGTCCTCGTGCAGCGTGCGCAGGATGTGGGCGTTCAGTTGGCGCGCAGAGTCCAAACTGTGGCCGAACGGCTTTTCCACTACCACTCGGCGCCAGAACCGGGGTTTCCCGTTGTTGTCCTCGTTCTGATCTGTGAGCTTCGCTTTCCCGAGCTGTTCGACCGCGGTGCCGAAGAAGCGATCGGCGACCGCGAGATAGAAGATTGCATTGCCCTGCGTGCCATGGGCCTTTTCCGAATCGGCCAATGCGCCCCGGATGTTCTCGTACAGCTCGGGCTTGGTCAGATCGCCCTGGATGTAGGACATTTTCTCCGCGAGCCGTTTCCATGCGGCCTCGTCGATCCGGTCGATGTCGAATTCCGCGCTTGCATCCCCAACAAAGGTTTTCAGCATGTCGTAGAGATGGTCGCGCCAGCTCTCTGCCGTCCCGCCGGCCAGGTCGACGCCGATCAACGCGAATTTTTCCGGCAGAACCTTGGTACGCGAGAGGTTGTAGAGAGCCGGTATCAACAGGCGCTTGGCCATGTCGCCACCGGCACCGAAGACCACCATGGCGCAAGGATCGGCCCGAGGGACCTGTCGCCGCGGCGACGTCCGTGCCGCTGACGCGCCCCGTGATGTCCCGGTTGGCCGATTGGCGCGCATGGCGCTACTCCGCAGCGTTCTGTGTCGCCGGGTGGCCCTGCGGATCGTCCGACATCGGTTCGGGGTCAATGGATTCGCGGCCCTCGATGTGGCCGCCGAAGCCGAACCGCATCGCCGAGAGCATCTTCTCTGCGAAGTTGTGCTCCTGTCGCGAGCGGAATCGGGCGTAAAGGGCGGTGGACAGCACGTCCGCCGGCACTGCCTCCTCGATAGCGGCCTCGACGGTCCAGCGCCCCTCGCCGGAGTCCTGGACATAACCAGAGAAACTATTCAACTGCGGATCCTTCAACAGGGCGGCAGCGCCGAGATCCAGCAGCCAGGACGAGATGACGCTGCCGCGCCGCCAGACCTCTGCGATATCCGGCATGTTCAAATTGAAGCGTTCGTCCTCCGGCAGATCTTTCGAGTCCTTGTTGCGCAGGATGTCGAAGCCTTCCGCGTACGCCTGCATCAATCCATATTCGATGCCGTTATGCACCATCTTGACGAAGTGCCCGGCGCCGGATGGCCCGGCGTGAATGTAGCCGCGCTCCGCGCGGGATGCGGCCTTCTCGCGGCCAGGCGTACGCGGAATATCGCCTAAGCCCGGGGCGAGCGCCGCGAAGATCGGGTCAAGGTGATCCACAGTCTCCTTCGGGCCGCCAATCATCAGGCAGTAGCCGCGCTCGATACCCCAGACGCCGCCTGACGTGCCGCAATCGATGTAGCGAATGCGTTTCTCGGCCAATTTCTTGGCGCGGCGGATGTCGTCCTTGTAGAACGAATTGCCGCCATCGATGATGATGTCGTCCGGCGCGAGCAGGCCCGCCAGATGTTCGACCGTCTTTTCGGTGATCTCGCCGGCTGGCAGCATAACCCAGATGGCACGCGGCTTTTCGTCGAGTGCTTTGACCACATTCTCCAGCGACGGCACTGCCGTGGCGCCTTCTTTCGCAAGCGCCTCGCCCGGCTTGGCGTTGGTGTCGAACACCACACAATGGTGCCCCGCCTTCATCAGGCGGCGAGAGATATTGCCGCCCATGCGGCCTAATCCAATGATGCCGATCTGCATTTTGCGGTACTCCTTATGACGAGGCGCTATCCGAGCGCCGCGTTGATTGTGTGCGACAGCTCCTCAAGGCCTTCATCGACATGCTTGAGGTGGACGCGCAACGCGCGACGGTCGCGTTCCACCAGGACTGCGAGGTCACCGCCGGCCTGAGCAGCCTTGACGATCCCAAAGCTGTAGGAATGGCCGGGCACGTCGATATCCGCCGGGTCGTCGCAGGTGATCTGGAGGAACACTCCGGAATTCGGGCCGCCTTTGTAGGCCTGCCCGGTCGAGTGCTGGAAGCGCGGTCCGAAACCGAGACACGTCGCGGCCCGCGTTTTGTCGCGGATGCGCGTGCGTATCTCGGTCAGCGTGCGCGTGTGCGCCGCGTTGCGTTCGATATAGGCGAGCAGCGCCACGTAATCGCCACCTTTCGCGCCGCTATGCACGCGGCTAAAATGGCTTTTCAGATAACCGGCGAGCGTGTTGTGCCGGCCGAGTTCGGCTGCGTTGCGTGGGTCGGCGTACAGAGCCACGCCATTCTCACGAAACAGCGGCGCGTCTTCGGGTAGATGATGGGACTTTTCATAGGCATCAGTCAGCGCGCGCGTCTTGTCCTTGCTCGCTTCGACATCCGGTTGGTTGAACGGGTCGATGCCAATGATTGACCCTGCGACGGCGGTGGCGATCTCCCAGCGGAAGAATTCCTGGCCGATATGCCAAATATCCTTCACGCGGATCCGCGCGACCGGATGGCCGGCCTGCTCGAGCGCTTCCACCGCTTGGCGCTGCGACGGATCGGCGTGCCCGTCCAGCTCCAGATAGGCGAAAAACCGGTCGCTGCCGTAGCACCCGGGTGCGGTGAGCGGCTCGCCGGCCAGCGGGACCAGCCCGCGTCCTTGCTTGCCTGTACTTTCCGCGAGAAGCTGCTCCAGCCACGCGCCGAAATCGGCGATTCCTGGCGAGGCAATGATCGTCACCTTGTCGCGTCCGAAGCGGGTTGCCGCGACGCCCATGGTGACGCCGAGTTGCACGCCCGGGTTTTCCGAGGGCGGGACATCGGGGCCGCAGGATCGTTGCATCGTCCGCGTCGTCTCAAGCAGACGTCTGACATCAAGGCCCATGGCCGCGGCCGGCACCAGGCCGAACTTCGACAGCACGGAGTAGCGTCCGCCGATCGAAGGCGCGCCATGAAAGACGCATCTAAAGCGGAGTACGTTGGCGCGCCGTTCCAACGGTGAACCAGGATCGGTCACCGCGATGAAGTGATCGCCGGCCTTATCCTTGCCCTTCGCTGCGCCGACGCGATCGAGGAAATAGTCCATGAAAATGTTGGGCTCCAGCGTGCTGCCGGATTTGGAGGAAACGATGAACAGTGTCTTGCCGAGATCGATCGCCCGCTCGACCGTCTTGATCTGCGCCGGATCGGTGCTGTCCAGCATGTGGAAAACCGGCCAGCCGGCCTGCCGTCCGAAGGTCTCGCCCAATACTTCAGGCCCCAGACTCGACCCGCCCATGCCAAGAAGGACGACATCAGTGAAACCGCGCTTCCTCACATCTGCCGCGAAATTCTGCAACCGGCCAATATCGGCAAGCTCTTGATCCGTCACGTTCAGCCAGCCGAGCCATTTGTTTTCATCGGTTCCCGACCAGAGCGATTTGTCGCCGGCCCAAAGTCTGCGAATGCGCCCGTCTTTCCGCCACACCTCCATTTCCTCTTTGGAGGCGGCCGCCATCTCTGACGAGCCCGGCCTGATCTCCAGCTTGGCGCGATCGCCCTCGAGCAGCGTCCGACGGCGGCGCGCGATGGTACCAAACAGCTTGTCGAATGCATCCGCGAATTTTCGAACCCCTTCCTCGATCAGTTCTTCCTCCGTGACCTCCTTCAGTGAAATGCCGTAGTTCTCTAGCTCGGCGAGTATCGTTCGCGCACCCACTACGTCCCGCTCTATCGCATCGGGCTCTACCTGACCGCGGTCGCGGAATGCGTCCATCGTTGCGGGTGGAACGGTATCCACAGTGTCGCGACCTATGAGCGCCTCGATATACATCGTGTCCTTGTAGGCCGGGTCTTTGACGCCTGTGGAAGCCCAGAGCAAGCGCTGCGTCTTTGCTCCCGATGCAGCCAAAAGCTGCCAACGCGGCGCGGCGAACAGCGCCTGGTAGCGCGCGTAGGCGACTTGCGCGTTCGCGATTCCCACTTTGCCACGCAATAGATCGGCCGCCCGTTTGTCGCCGACTTTGTCAAGTCGCTTGTCAATGGCGGTATCGATGCGGCTGACGAAAATACTGGCGACGCTGGCGATCCTGGAGATGTCGCCGCCAGCCCGCGCCAGGTCCTCTAGCCCCGAGATATAGGCTTCGACAACCTGCTCGTAGACGTCCACCGAAAAGAGCAACGTGATGTTGATGTTCAGCCCACGGCCAGTCAGCCGGCGAATAGCAGGAATGCCGGCCGCCGTCGCTGGCACCTTCACCATCAGATTTGGATGCGCAACCGCTTCCCACAGCCGGAGCGCCTCGCCCACGGTACCTTCGGTATCGTTGGCAAGGTATGGCGAACATTCCAGGCTAATATAGCCGTCTCGACCCTCTGCCTGCTCGTAGACCGGATGCAGCACATCGGCGGCGGCACGGATGTCGTCGATCGCCAGGTGCTCGTAGATTTCGGAAATGCTGTGGTCACCCAGTGCCTGGAATTGTTTCAGCGCATCCGCATACTCGTCGGTCTCGCCGATCGCCTTTTCGAATATAGAAGGGTTCGAGGTAACGCCTTTCAACCCGTCGCGCTCGACGAGGACGCGCAACCCGCCCTTCTTGATCAGACTGCGTTTTAGATAATCCAGCCAAAGCGACTGGCCGCATGCCTCGAGCTGCCTGAGTGGGTTCATGTCTGCATTGTCCTGACTTGAGCAAGCTGTTGCTTCGCCGCTTCAAATACTTTTTCCGGGGTAAATCCGAATTTCTTCAGCAGATCCTCAAGCGGCGCGGAAGACCCGAAAGTGTGCATGCCGATCTTGGCGCCGCTCATGCCGACATAATGGTCCCAGCCAAGCACCGATCCCTCTTCGACCGAGACTCTTGCCTGTATCGCCGGCGGCAGTACTTCATCGCGATATGCTTTGTCCTGGAGCTCGAACAGCTCCCATGATGGCATGCTGACGACGCGCGCGGCGATGCCATCGGCCTCGAGCTCCTCGTAGGCTTTTAGGCAGAGCGCGACCTCACTTCCGGTGCCGATGAGCAGCACCTCGGGCTCCTTGTCCTTCGCGTCCGCCAACACGTAAGCGCCCCGCGCCAGGCCGCTTGCCGGCGCGTAGCGCGAGCGGTCGAGTGTTGGTACCGCCTCGCGGGTGAGCACGAGACAGACGGGTTGGTGCCGCAGGCCGACAATGACTCGCCAGGCTTCAGTCACCTCGTTGGCATCGGCGGGCCGGAGCGTGATTAGGCCGGGGATGCCACGCAACGCGATCAACTGCTCGACCGGCTGGTGGGTCGGCCCGTCCTCGCCGAGACCGATGCTGTCATGAGTGAAGATGTAGACGGCCGGGATCTCCATGAGCGCGCTCAACCGAATCGCGGGCTTCATGTAGTCGCTGAAAATCAGGTATCCCGAGCAGTAGGCACGAACTTTGGAGAGCGCGAGACCATTGATGGCCGCGGCCATGACGTGTTCACGGATACCAAAGTGAAGGTTTCGACCCTCGAACGTTTCCGCTTCAAAGTCGCCAGCCCCTTCAAAGCCGAGGCGCGTCTTGGTCGACGGCGCGAGGTCGGCCGAACCACCGATCAGCCATGGGTAGCGCCTCGCGATGGCGTTGAGCACCTCCCCCGACGACGTCCGGGTCGGTAAGCCTTCCGCGTCGGTCGGGAAAATTGGCAGGTCAACGTCCCAATTCTCGGGAAGCTCGCGGCGCTGCATTCTATCGAGCTGATCGGCGAGTTCGGGATATTTGCTTCGGTACCCTTCGAGGCGCGCCTGCCACGCACTTCGGAGTTGCTCGCCCCGCTGACAGATGCCGGCGCGGAAATGTGCCCGCACCCCATCGGGTACCAAGAAATGAGCGTCCTCGGGCCAGCCGTAGCTGCGCTTGGCAAGACGCACTTCGTCTTCGCCGAGTGGTTCTCCGTGAGCGGCGTTGGTGTCGTGCTTGTGTGGGGCGCCGTAGCCGATATGGCTATCGACGATGATCAGCGTCGGCGCGCTGTGCTCGCGACGGAATTTCGCGATCGCTTCGGCAAACCGCCGGGCATCATTCGCGTCGCCCACGCGCTGCACGTTCCAGCCATAGGCGAGAAATCGTGCGGAAACGTCGTCGCTGAAGGCAAGAGCAGTGGCACCCTCGATGGTCACCCGGTTGTTGTCATAGATCCAGCACAGGTTCCCAAGCATGAGGTGGCCTGCGAGCGAGGCGGCTTCGCTCGACACTCCCTCCATCATGTCGCCGTCGCTGCATAACACATAAACGTCATAGTCGAATATGGTGAAGTCCGCCCTGTTGAAGTGTTTCGCGGTCCACTTTCCCGCAATCGCCATCCCAATGCTGGTTGCGCAGCCTTGGCCCAGCGGGCCGGTCGTCGTCTCGACGCCCGAGGTCAGTTGATATTCGGGATGGCCCGTACACTTGCTGCCGAGTTGACGAAACCGTTTGATGTCGCCCAACGTAACCGAGAGCTCGCCAAGACGTTCGTATTTCGCATCGACCGCCTTTACGCCGATCAGATGAAGCATCGAGTAAAGAAGCATCGAGGCGTGCCCGGCGGAAAGCACAAAACGGTCTCGGTTCGGCCAGATGGGATCTTCCGGGTCAAAACGAAGAAAGCTCTGCCACAGCGTATAGATCACTGGCGCCATGGCCATCGGTGTCCCGGGATGGCCTGAACTCGCCTGCTGCACGGCATCCATCGACAGGGTTCGGATCGTGTTGATACAGAGCTCGTCCATCGCACTCTCACTCGGCCACGCCGTCTCTTGCTGAATTGCGTCGGAACGATTGTGGGATATTCGGGAGGAAACAATCGCATGTCGCTCTGCCGGCGGCGCCCGCGTCTCTTTGACACAGTCCGTTGCAGTAATCCTCTCCAAGTGATCTTGATTCGTCATTGCTCTCCTCCGCTGTGTAACTGTTCTACAAACAGCTCTGGTCGAGCCTCGGCACATACGTCATAGACACAAAGCCAACAGCACGTGATCGAAAAGGGCTCACGTCTTCGCACCGTCTGTTACCCGCCGCTAATGGCTAGGCGCTTCGACGGTGATAGCTGTTCACAATTGCACACTCGCGAAAAGTTTAACGAGAGCCGACGTTTGCGGAGGCTTCGGTTCTTTAAATGAGGCAAGAATCAAGAGGAGTGAGTTCCTCGTCCTATCTTGATATGGCTCAAAAGATCGATCCCATTCGTTGAATAGAAAAACGAGGTCGCCGGCATGGAGCGGGATTCTATATGACCATCAAGGACGCGCTTCTATATGTTTCGCGGTGTCTGGGAGCGAGGTGACTGCTCGCTTTGCCGCGGATTTGGCCCAACATTTCGGGACCGAGGTCACCGGCCTGACCTTCGCATTCGACGTGGCGTACCCCACCGGCCTTTATACGCGCGTAAGGTCTAGTTTCATATTCGATTCATTATGGCACTTCATGGCCTCTCGTAAGCGTTTGTGGCCACGACTACGAAAATATCATCAATCAAAACGGACTCTTTCCAATTCTATGAGTTGGGCATATTCCGTTCTTGTACTTCTCTGCAAAAATAAGAATCACCAAAGTGAGTAAAGCGTTGGCCGCCTGCAACAAAATAAAGACGATGTCGCGGATCATCACTGCGTGGATCAAGAGAAGCAGGGCGGCAATAAACCATATCGCGTACGCTCTGCGACTGATGCCGGCAGAACAGTGCTCTTTTATCAGATGCTTGATTTGCGGCACGTAGGCCCATATGACCAGACCGCTTCCGGTGAACCCAATGATTTCAATCAAGATCATAAATTTTTGAGGGTTCGTTTAATCTCTCGCAATTCTCTAATTCCTAATAATGGCTTTCCACGCAAAGGGAAATGCATAACGTATGATCTTGATTTTCCAATACGATTTTTCATCCGAAAGAAAATTCCTTTGATTGACACCGCCACCGTGCGTACATGCCGACCTCGTCAATATAGGTCATGGCTCCTCGGACAGAAGCAGGCAATTGGGCATGAGCCGGGCAATCGTGGTGATGCCGCCCTCATTCGATACATAGCCGGACGTAAATACTAGTGCACCGTCCCTTGCCGTGCAGGTCGGCAAGCTCACGCTCGAGTTCGACCAGCGCGTGAGTGGTGCCGGCAATGTTGCGGGCGCCGCCGGCCCAGGTTCCAATGCGGGTCGCGGTTTCGACCATCGCGCCGATCACCTTGGGGTGCTGGCCCGTGCAGAGATAATCGTTGGTGCACCACAGCGGGAGCCACGCGGCGCCTGCCAGCTGGCGTGTGGAAAGCGGCCGGCGACAACGCTCAAGTTCCGCGAACGCTCGATAGCGCCGCTCGTCTCGAAGACGAGTCAGCACTTCCGTGCAATATGCGTTGTAACGCACGGACGCGACCTGGTTCGGCGTCCGGGATCGACTCAGATCCCTTTCAGATACTCGACAAGATCCTTCTTGTTGTCGTTGCTGAGGTTCAACTTGAACTGGGTGTCGTAGTGATTGACGACGTCGAGCAGGGTGGCGAACCGTCCGTCGTGGAAGAAGCCGCGCTTCTGATGCGCCCACAAGCCCGCCAGCGGAGCCGTGCGGTACATGTGGGTAGGCGAGCGGTCGGCCTGGAACGAGTCGATGCCGATTTCGCTCGGCGTATGCATGTTGTGTCCGGGCTCGGTGTAAAGGGGCGGGACGTGACAGGTCGCACACCGGCCAGCACCGTTGAATACCGTCTTGCCGCGTTCAAACGCGGCCTTGTCATACGACCCCGCAGGCGCTTTGGGGGCCGGTAACGAGAGCTGATAGAAATGCAGTGCGGCAAGTTTTGGCGTCACCCGGTCCGGGGTGCCCCGGCTGTTCCATGCGCCGCTCTTCGCCGAGACGGGATACTGATCCTTGTCGCCAAAACGAGCGTCGAAGTACGTTCCCGAGCCATGCATCTGGGTCACACCGACGTAAGCGTTCCAGTAGGTGACCGACCCGGAGCCGGTCGAGGTAGCAAGATCCACGCCGGCCAGGCCGAACGCCGGCGGGATCAACGTTCCAGCCTGCTTGCCGTCGGGGCCAAAGGCCTTTCCGTCCTTATTGAGGAATGCGTCGTATCGCCCCGGCCCCCAGCTGGCGAGAACCTTCTTCACGGTTGCGACATCTACACCGAGCAGGTCGGTGAATGGCTTCAGGTTTGGCGCCAGCGACACGATCGCGCCGACATTGAGGTCTTGGTTTGGCCAACCGTCAAGCCGCTTGCCGATGCCGGGCGCGAACGAGTTGTCGACCGTCGAGTGACAGAACGCGCACTGGATGCCCATCGACTTGACGCTGCCGTCGGGATTGGCGAAAGCCGTGACGCCGACCACCGCGTTCAGTTTCAGAAGCGCGATGGTGGTCGCGGGATCATCGAGATTGACTTTACCCGCCGCGATCTGCTTTTTCAGCGCCGCCGGCAATGCGTCCGAGTTGACCTTCAATCCGACAGAGAGCGCGGTTTTCGGTGAAACGCCGGGCCCGATACCGCCATTCCTTTCGCCGGCGATGGCTTTGTGCAACTGAAGCGCGTCGCCCCAGAAAGCCTCGCTCCCGAATGTGTCGTAACGGAATGTTTTCTTGCCCTCGTCGAGCATTGTCCGCGCGTTCAGCGCGGCCACAGCGTCAAAACCGCTGTCACTATCCTGGCGCGGAGCGGCGGACGCCATCACTGCCCAAGCCAACCCAACCACCCCGATCGACCCAATGACAAATGCTCTCTGTTTCATGAGACCCCGCTGGCAAAGCTGAATGATTTTTCGATGACTGCGCTACCGACCGCTTCAGAAACTCGAAAAACAAGTCTGAAGAAAATCTATGGAAACCTAAGCGATCCAAGCCGGCAGGTCTGTTACTTTGGTAACACTTGCGAACTGGCAACGGGTCAATCGGCAGAGAGGCTCTCCAGCTTCCTCAGGTCAATCATGAGGTGCCCGCGAGCCGTATATTGCACCATCCCTTGCCGGCGCAGAAAATTG
Organism: uncultured Alphaproteobacteria bacterium; assembly: GCA_963821965.1. Taxonomy (GTDB): domain Bacteria; phylum Pseudomonadota; class Alphaproteobacteria; order Rhizobiales; family Xanthobacteraceae; genus Bradyrhizobium. Next base: position 50,568 of record CAWGFY010000005.1, on the reverse strand, counting down.
AGAGCCGTCGAGGTGCGCTCGCGGCGCGCGACCACCATCTGGGCGATTTCTTCTTGAGTAAGATACGTCGGGATCTCAATCAGCGAATTGGAGTGTTGACCGATTTTGCTTGCGAGGCTTACCAAAATCTTTGCGAGGCGCTGAACGATGCTATCCGATGCCAAGGTATTGATTTGCGCATAAGCCTCTTTCAGCGCACGACAGAAAACGTCGATCATCGCGGTCATCAAATCGGGCCTCGTCATCAAGATATCTCTGATTTCCTGAAACGGCACCGAAATAGCGTCCGTGCGCTCCAATGCGACGGCTCGATCGGGACGTTCCAACTCCGACGCACAGAGCTCTCCGACCACGTCGCCTTCCTTGCGAACATCATAAATCACCTCGTGGCCGCTTGAGGTGATCGCTCCCACTTTCACAAAGCCATTCTGGAGAAAAAACAGCGTCCGGTTTCTGTCGCCAACATCATAAATAATGTCGCCTTTGTCAAAGGTTGTTGCTTTTCGCCCGGGAAGAAGAGCGTCACAGAACCTTCCACGAAAGATCGACAAAAGCGCGGTAGAGACGGCCGCCTGACGCGCAATGAAATCGCCATCTTCCGGAAGAAGGCAGCCTTCGCCGGTTATCGCCAATTCTGCAAACACTAAATTCGGTGTGGCTGCTACCATGAGGCCCTCGCCAAAACACAGTGATGAACTTCGCTGCTGCGATGATGTCAGATACACAATCGGTGCTGGCCGGGATCGCGGCTCGCGTGCCTGTCATAGGAACGGATATCCCACCCTTGGCCTGGATTGAACGATCCAGTCGATTTTCCCGATCGGAGCAGTCAGCGCGTAAGCTCCGGAAGGTCAATCCAGCAAACACCAAGGTTGCCGAATTATTCCGACGCGATGCGATATTATTTGGGTCAACCGCGCGACTAGCGATTAGATAGATCATCTGACCTGCTCCCCTGAAACGCCCTCGATTTTAAGTTAGGGTTGCCTCCTGTTGCTGCGGTTCATAATGACGGGCCTGGTTCCGCATTCGTCCAGTTCCTCGCGCAGTTCGGCGCTATCGTAAGCCTTGTCGCCAAGCATGCGCTTCGGCGTCTTCACACGGCGGATGAGGCGCTCTACGAGCGGGCAATCGTGCGCTTCTCCACCGGTCAGCAGGATGGCAATCAAGCGCCCCTTAACACCTGCGCGTGCGTGGATCTTCGTGTTGCGCCCTCCGCGCGAGCGACCAATAGCCTGTTTATGCTCCCCCTTTTTCCGCCCGCTGCGGAGCGGTGCGTCTTGACGTGCGTGGAGTCGATCATTTGCGCGTCCGCGGCCGGCAAGCTCTCGGAACAGGTTTTCCCAGACGGCACGCCGTGCCCAGCGCACAAAGCGATTGTAGATCGTGGTCGGAGGACCATACTCAGGCGGGCAATCGCACCAGCGGCAGCCACTCTTCAGCACATGAACGATACCGCTGATGACGCGACGATCATCTGCACGCTCGACACCGCGAACATCCGTCGGCAGGTGAGGTTCGATCCGACTCCGCTGCTCGTCGCTCAGCCAACATAGATTCTTGCGCACGATCCCGCCCCTTCTAAAAACGGATCAGGATCGTATTGTCGGAGCAGAGAAATTAATGAGTTCTGACCCTAATTTGTGCCGCGCGCTTGCCAAGGTCTCAACTCCTCGGATCCTAATGAGCCGGTATCGCGGCGGTAGACTTGGACGCCTACGGAGATCCGGCTGCGGCGAGGTCAGTGTTCGTCGACGCCGGCTTTCGCGGACCAAAGCACCATCACCAGACGCGCCTATTTTAAGCAGGAGACGCCGGCGCAGCCTGATCGTCGCAAAGTCATCATCGACGCGAGATGAGTGTGAGCCGGAGCCAGGTCAGCCTATGCTTTGACCTCCTCTTCCGCCGCGGCCGGATATACAAGCGTCCCATTGGGCAGCACGCGCGCGCCAAGCGTAAGCTTCGCGGGGTCGATCTTGTTGAGCCCCATGATGTGCATTACCGGAACGCCTTGCGTCAGCAGATAGTCGGCAATGATACGACGGTGGCAGCGCCACCACACAGCTTCGGCACACATAATGGCGCAGCAATTGTCATGGGTGAGCGCTTGCAGCTCATTAAATCCGGTCCGGAAAGCGTCCGTTGCCGCGTAATCGGCATAGTTTCGGAAGGCAGCCACCTGCCAGAATGTATTGAGCGATGGCGGCGCTCCCGTTTTCCGGTGCCGCAAACCGCCAAGAGCCGGCAGATGCTGATAAGCTATCCCAGCACCCCCGAGCGCTTTGGGGAGAGCATCGGCGTTGAACTGCGGATTTGTCCGCGAGCGCGGGATCGAACGCACATCGACGAGCAGATCGACGCCTACCTGCTGGAGCAGCGTCAAGAATTCGCCGATCGGACGCGTTGAATGGCCTATCGTGAAGATAGTCGGTATTTTTTTTGACCGTCGTGCCTGTTTTGTTATCATTATTTACAACAAAGACGATGGCATTCGGCTTGCGGCGACCGTGATCGAGCCAGACGGTCTGACTCTGGATATGCGAAGGCCAAGACGGTCAACCATCGCCGGGCATCGAGAAGGGCACCCCGCGGTTCGCGATGAAAGTATGCGACCATTGAAAGCGCGGCGTTCCATCGTATCGGGCAACGCGATCAAGCAGCCGGAGTTCGCTATGCGTTGGCATCGGTGCGATGCGAGGGCGCCGTCCAACCAGCAGCTCGTTTTCATCGAATTCTGAGGTGCGTCTATGGCGCACCAACGCCGCTGGGATGCCGTCATTCTGTTCATGCCGGTTTCACGGCTCGAAAATGGCCGGCTCGGTCGACAAGATCAATCATGTGGGTTGCGGCATGGATCGTGAGAGGATGATGGGTGAAGCCCGGCCTTGGTGAGATAAAAGTCGCCATTTCGCGCGCAAGATCGAGTTGCCTATCGGGTGCTTCCGCGAGCAACGAGATCACCAGGTTCTCCAGCGCGATCACGCGGACGCGAAGCTGCACCAATTCAGCGTTTGTCAGCTCAGGAACTTCGGATTGCGCCTTTGCGGAAATCTGGTCCCCTTGCGGGCCGCAGGGTCCCGCGCCGCCCTCGTTGTCCCACCTTGAAAGGGCCATTTCACGCTGTTGCGAAGAGGCTAACGACTCTGGCTTTGAATCAGACATGAGATGGGTTCCTCAGAATTTCTATACGCAGTTGCAGCTAGTTCAGTAGCCGATGCCCATAACATAGTCCCGCAAAATCGACTCCTCGTCTTCGGATTCCTCCAGGAGAACTTGTAGAATATCTCGCGCATGAAGTACTCCCATTGGTCGCGAATCCTCATCCACGATAGGAATATTTTTCAATTTGTGATCTCTCAAACAAGAACGCTGACCTGATGACGTTCTCTCAAGGCGTTGACGGCCAGTCTCGCGTTTTGCCGGCGTGAGACGGCCGGGTCTGCGCTTAATGCTCAAGCACGAGTGATTGCAGAGCATTCATTCCGGAATCCTACAATCAAACGAAAGCTGCGTTTGTTGGGAAACTTCAACCCGGACAGCGAAGGGCTGCCCGGGTTACTTGCCGATTTGCAAGAGGCCCGCTCGACAAAAATATATTTGATCAAGTGCAAGATCATCATGATTCGTAGTTGGGGAGACAGCGCGCGCGAAATCAAGTCTTCGGCGGAAGCCGCGCCGTTTTGTCGCTGCTTTGGCTATGCAATCCATTTTCCTTCACACCGTTCAGCGGTCGCGAATCTAGGGGAGCTGTGTTAGACAATCACGTCATATACTGTCGAACCGCGTTGCCTAGTGGGTGTGCTTGTGAGCGCGCAGCTGTGCATAGACACCCGGATGATCGAGACCGCCCTTCGTAAGCCAGGCGTCGGTGCTCCTGGCAGCCCGTTCGATCAACTCACTCGTCTGGGAGAAATCATAGGGCGATCCAATTAGCGGACACAACGGCGGCACGACAAAATACTCGATACCGTGATCGAGCCGTTGCAACTCTCTCATTAGTTGTCGTGCGATCAGCAAGGTCAGCGCGTGCAACGCGTTTGCGACTGCCCCTACAGGCGGTTCCGTGAGGTCACAGGCATAACCAGTAGGAAGAACGATTAGGCGCCGCGCACCGCATGCGACCGCTACCGTGACCGGCGTGTTGCTCGATATCGCCCCATCGGCAAGATAGAGACCATCGAGATATACTGGTGTGAAAGCTGCTGGTATGGCAACGCTCGCGATGATGGCTTGCGTAGCCGAACCTTTCGAAAGCACTACGGCATTGCCCGACGAAATATCAGTCGCAACGATATGCAATGGGACTTTTGCATCTTCTAGATTACGGTAGGTGAGATTCTGATCGACGAGTTGGCGCAGCCCATCTGACTCGAATAGAAAATCCCGTCGATATAAAAATCTCGTCATCGTCCTCAACGTCAACGGAAATACGTCGTTCCGACGCAAGCTACGCCAAATCGCCTCCAGCCGTTGGATTCCTTCTGTCGTGGGGTTGCCTGCATAATAAGCGCCGTTCAGTGCGCCGACGCTTGAGCCGACGACCATATCCGCGGTGATCCCGCGGCTCGTGAGTGAATGTAACATGCCGACATGAATGGCGCCGAAGCTGCCACCGCCTGCAAAGACAAAGGCGGTCTTTGATCGATCGTCATCGCTAGACACGAATTGGGGCTCCAATTATCGTCTGTAACGTTCCCCTACAAGACTGTGCGACAACAACGATCGTTTGTATGAATTCAACATCGTCGATCGTTTCTGGTAGTCCTGCGGGTTGTGAGTGACGGCATCTTCATCACCCGCTGCTGTCATATATCAATTGCCACGCCCTATTTCGACACCATTGCGAGGCTTGGGTCTGTGGCGCCAGCAACATCGAGTACATGTCGTCGTCCTTGGGCTTGTTTCATGACCGGCATCCTTGCTGCCCTGTTAGATGTTTTGGTCCGGAAAGGGTTACCGGCACGAACGCCCGCAAACTGGACAGATATGATCGCTCGAACGGACTGGAGCGAGGCAAACCATCTCAATCATTCGTCTTATTCAACGCTGGCCCTTTGTGCATCGCAATGTGGTCGGTCTTGTCGCTCTTGATTTCGTATTGCGGTTCGTCCTCGCTGGCGCGATGCATATGTCCTTTGTAATCAACGTCCTTGACGTGGATCTTGATAATCTTGCCGCTGACGTGTCCCGCCTCCGAATTCCAGGTAACGTGATCACCGACTTTGAACCGCTTTCCCATCGAAGTTATCTCCCTCAATATTCGGTGAACCGAATGAGATCGGATCGGGCGGATCGCAACCGAAGGGGTTCAGTCAAACAAACCACCGCGGGTCGCCCCGATTTATTATTCGGCTTTCTTTCTCGATCGCTTCCATCGTCACGTGTTCTAAATCGTGGTAACTCTCATTCATCTCGGCAGCAGCAATTCCAACCAAGCCGGCATGTTTTCGACATTCAACAGCATATTTCTTGGACTTGGCATCGTGCCTTTCGTCAATGATGTCGTTCTGACGAACATTGGCACTGATCCACATATGGACGAAATCAACAGCACGTTGGCTCACGGGCAGATCCTCTTGCCTTCGACTAACCATGTTACAACGCCGAAAGGGGCGGACGTTTGATTTAACGCAAGGCTGATCGGCGGAATTGGATGCATCGAGGTCCCGAACCGTTCTCGCTTCGTTTAAATGTGAGGTTATTTTGCGCTTCTCTGCTATCCTTTGAACCATGACGATCGCGATCACCGGACCGAAGCAGCGAGAGCCGTGGCGAGGCGCCGTCGTAGCGCTCCTGCGTTTTGCCATCGTTGTTGTGATCGGCCTGATCTTGCTGGGGCTCGCCGACAACTTCCTGGTCGATTGGCTGTGGTTTTCCACGATCGGCTATCCTTCCGTCTTTTGGACGACCATTGGAGCCGAAACGACGGTGTTTTTCGTCGTCTTCGTGGCTACTGCGATGATCCTGTGGGCCAACGGGTGGCTTGCGTTCAGCCTCGCCCGGCGGCGGTGGGCACAGTTTCCCACCGCGCTCAGTGCGACGCCGCTCAATCAGTTCAAATTGATACGCCATTGGCTACCCTGGCCCCTCGTCATCACTTGCAATGCTGGCCTGTTTGCCGCGCTTGTCGCTTGGGGAGAGCTTAGTAACTGGTATGTCTTCCTGGAGCTTCTCTATCGCGTGCCGTATGGCGCGAATGACCCGCTCTACGCCAACGACATCGGATTCTATCTTTTTTCTTTACCAGCCTACATCGCCATCAAAAATTGGATGTTGCTCACTCTCTTGCTGAGCACGCTCGTTGCCGGAGCGATCTATTGGTTGTCCGATGACATCGAGTACGACGCCCAGCGTAAGTCGATGTCGCCGATTGCGATTGCCCACGGCTCAGTGCTTCTCGGCGTCTATTTCGCTGTGAAGGCGTGGTCCTACGTCCTCGATCGCTATCTACTGCTATATGGCGATAACGGGGTGGTGGTTGGCGCCAGCTTTACCGACATCCATGTGGAACTGCCAATCCTCTGGTCTCTGATGGGGCTTTCGATCGTCGCGGCACTCGCCGCATGGGCGAACCTCTGGAGACGTACCTACACGCTGCCCGTCGTCGCGGCGGCGCTGGTTTTCGGCGCCTCATTCGTGCTGTCCGGCCTGGTCCCTGGATTGTTTCAACGCCTATTCGTCAAACCCAACGAGCTTCAATTGGAGAAACCCTACATCGCGAATAACATCGCGCTAACGCAACAAGCCTACAATCTCCATCAGATCACGGTAAAACCGTTTCCCGCCGAACAGGATCTTACTTTTAAGACATTGGAGAACAATGAGGCGACTATCGAAAATATAAGGTTGTGGGATTGGCAACCACTGATGGATACCTACGCGCAACTCCAGGAAATCCGGACTTACTATAAATTCCATGACGCGGACGTCGATCGCTATTGGCTCGATGGCAAATATCAAAGCGTGATGCTCTCAGCGCGCGAGCTGCAATCCTCCCTGTTGCCGTCGAACGCACAGACGTGGGTCAACCGGCACCTGCTCTTCACGCACGGCAATGGCGCGGTAATGAGTTCGGTCACCCGCAAGAGTCCCGAAGGGTTACCGCTGCTCTATCTGCGAGATATTCCTCCCGTTGCAAGCGGGGGTCCCGAAATTCGGGAGCCACGCATCTACTACGGGGATAAGACCGAGAGCTATGTGATCGTCAAGGGCAGCACACCCGAGTTCGACTACCCGAAGGGAAAAGACAACGTCTACGCGGACTATAACGGCAGCGGTGGCATTTCCTTGAACGGGTTTGGACGAAGGGCGCTATTTGCCTACCATTTCAACGACGCTAACCTTGTGCTGTCAGATTATATCACCGGCGACAGTCGGATTATGATTCGACGCGACATCCAGGAAAGGGTGCGCGCGGTCGCCCCTTTTCTCCGTCTCGATCACGATCCTTATCTGGTGATCAGTGATGGACGGATGTTCTGGATGCTGGACGCTTATACGACGAGCAACTATTTTCCCTACGCGAAACTGACGCAGGATAACGATCTCAACTACATCCGCAATTCGGTGAAGGTGGTTATCGATGCCTATAACGGGACTATCGACTTCTATCTTATCGATACGGCGGATCCGATCGCCGCAACCTATCAGCGCATTTTCCCGCGCCTTTTCAAGCCGTTCGCGGTCATGCCGGCGGACTTGCAGAGACACATTCGCTACCCGGAGGACCTTTTCCTGATCCAGGCGCAGCTTTACCAAGCTTACCACATGGATGACGCCGCCGTTTTCTATAATCGCGAGGATCTGTGGCAATTTCCGCGCCAGCCCGCCGCCAGCGGCACTTCAATGATGGCGCCGTACTACATCATTATGCGACTACCCGAGGAGCCACACGCCGAATTCTTCGTCATGCTCCCCATGGTGCCGAGCGGCCGCGACAACATGATCGCGTGGCTGGCCGCGCGCTGCGACCCACCCAACTACGGCAAACTTATCGTCTACGAGTTTCCGAAGGAGAAGCTCGTCTACGGGCCGCTTCAGATCGAGGCGAGAATCAATCAGAACACTGAGATTTCGCAACAGCTTTCGCTTTGGAACCAGATGGGCTCGCGGGTTATTCGCGGGAATTTGCTCGTGATCCCCATCGAGCATTCGATCCTTTACGTTTCTCCACTGTATCTGCGGGCGATGCAAGGACACTTGCCGGAGCTCAAGCGCGTGATCGCAGCTTATGGAGAGAACGTCGTAATGAAGGAGACGCTCGCCGAGGCATTGTCGGCTCTCTTCAGAGAGCCAGGTGCTGCACCGACGGCAGCGACGACTGCAACGGGAACGCCGCTCACTGGCCCTGCGGCGGACCGGGCACGGAAGGCGCTCGATCGCTACAATCACGCAATGGAGCGCTTGAAAGCTGGAGACTGGACGGGGTTTGGCACGGAGCTCGACGCGATGCGCGGACTTTTGGAAGATCTGGGTCGGCAATCGAGCGACCACTAGGTCCCACCGCGCAACGCTCACGAAGTCAAAACGCATTCTCATGTTTAACCGTGATCATGCACCACAGCCACCGCCCCTCAAATCGCAATTTGCACGCATGGTGCGCGCAGCATGAAATACCTGTCACCTCGGCGCAAGCGCGATCGCAGCTCGCTTTTTTTCGGCGCGAACACGAGGACCGCAGCTGAACCGTTAACGAACGCCCGGCTTGTCGCGATCAAGGCCCTTGGCGGCAAGATCATCCAGATACGACTGGAATCGGCGTCCCGCATCCCGCCCGATCTCATGCAGGAACGCCCAGGAAAAAATCCCGGTCGAGTGCATGTCATCGAACCCGAGACGTACTGCATAGTTGCCGACCGGATCGACTGAAAGGATCGTAACATTGCGCTTGCCACCGATCGTCTTGCGCTCGGATTCAGAATGACCTTGGACTTCAGCGGAGGGACTTACCACGCGCAACAGTTCTGCGGAGAGTTCGAAGGATGCACCATCGTCGAACACAACATTCAGCGCACGACGATCCTTCGCAAGGCGGATTTCAACCGGCCAAGGTGAGTTAGCGCCCGTCTGACTCAAATCGCGACTCCATTTCGCCAGAGGACTCGATGACCGCTCATGCAGTGAAACCGTGCCAGTTTCTCGGCAATGGCGTCCTCGAAGATAGTAAGCCTCATTTCGTTCGGTCTGAAGTTTCGGATAGGCCATTTTCCTGATGTTGGAGCACCGGCGGACACTTGGTCAACGAGCAAAGTTTTTACGATCAAGGAGCAATAATTCGCTGCAAGCAGGCAAGTACGACAATTGCCTCTATTGCTTTGCACCTTGCTTGCACTACCTTGTTGAAGATATCACCCTCTGGAGATAGCGTCATGAAAGCTTTTATTGCGGCAGTGATTTGCGCGGCAGCGATCGGGGTTGGGGCGTCCTATGTGCTCCATACTGCAACAGGAGACGGTCGATGTCGCATTTTCAACAAGCGGCGCGCGCGTCGGCGATCCCGGACACAATCTCGTCGGGATGAACTAGAACAGCGTCTTTCAAGCGCAAGGTATGGCGACGACGCTCGTAAGTCGCGCCATTTGGATTGCTTGCTCGGAAAATTCACCGCGGAGCCCTCTTGAGCTGGTTTCGCGGTGAAAACATTGGGTGAGAGGCGTCGCCCCTTGCCGGCTCCGCGCTGCATCTCAGCGGATCAATCGCCATCGTGCGGTTCTCCGATGAGTGATGGGCAAAAAGAAGAGACTTCCGGCCGATGACGCTTCTCACGTGCGATCAGTTTTTATCAAACCGAGAAGATCGACTTGTTCAGCAGATACCTCTTCACCCTCGATCTCATGGAAGGTGAAGGCGCGCGCTTGCGCATGCAGCCGATCGACTCCCGGCGCGGATTCCCGTGGCTTCAATGTGCGGAACCGCTCGCGGATCTCGCCGTTCTCGACGCTGCGCTGCACGGCGAGCAGCGTCTGCGGCGAATGATCGCAGAGCGAAGCCGCAAAGGCGACCTCTTCTTCTGCTGCAATGCGAGCAGCCTGACGATCGGGCGCGCCGAATTGCGCCAGGAAGTGCGCGGCGAGACGCTCAACAGCACCTTGCATGTCCGCTTCGGTCGCCTCGGTTACGATGGCAAGCGTTGACCAGCCAAGACTGTCGATACCAAGGAAGCCCGAGCGCAAGGCCACACGTTGTTTCTGACCCAGAGCGGTTGGATCGTTGCAGTCCCCGAACACGAAAGCCCCCGAGACGGCCCATTCGCCTGGATCTGCCGCTCGTTCGAACACGAATGTGTCCGACGGGTCGAGCCTGATGGTGCGCGGAAGCTTCAGCATCTTCGTCTCAAGCGAGCTTGGGGCCGCGGAGGCGGGGATCATACCACGCCGCGCGAGCGAGACCATCGAGAAGACTGGTCCGATCCGGCGTTCCCATATCGAGCGGCGCGTTAACGAGAAGATCGCCGTCGCGGTCGATGCCGCGGCGCTCGCCGGCTTTGTTCTTGGGCAGCCGCGCCAGATAATTGCTGGCGACAGGGTCGAACCCGGCTTCGTTCCACTGGTCGAAGCCGATCATCAAATGCCGTGCGAAACTTCCCACGATCGCGTCAGTTTGAACCATTTCGAAGCCTTCTCCCATTAGCGATACCGTGCCCGGCATCGCGCCAGGCTCGATACTGACCAGATCGGCCGCGCGCAGCATGACGCCCAGCACCAGCCAGGCCGGCACGTCGGTCTCGGCGCAGTCCTTCGGCCAGCCGAGACGCACCCCGCCCAGCAGTCCGCCATCGAAGAAAATTGAATCGGGCCACGCAAAGTTGACCTCCCGCTCGGGTGGACAATGCGCCGCGATGGCGTCGGCGGTCGCGTTCATGCCGACGAATAGCGCACGCCGCGCCGATACCAGTGGCTCGGCGGGTTCCAGCACGACGGCGAATTCGACGAGGTCGTAGCGCCCGACCGAGATCAGCGTTCCGGCGCCCGCTTGCGCCGCAATCGCGAGGCCATGAGCAAACGCGTCGCCGCTCTCGCGCAACGAGACCAGAGTATAACCGGGGGGCAGGTCGAGCGCCCGTTCGGCCTCGTCGACTTGCGACATCATGCGACGCGTCCTCCTTGGCACGTATTCATCGAAAGTCGCAAACTGCTCTCTGCTCCATTGCAAAATGTCCTGTGTGCTTTATCTGGGCAGGGTATGATACATAGGTCAAGCCGATGACGTCTCCATTCTGGCTCATCATCGAAGCATGGAAGCTCTGAACGATGCCGATTGCAAGGACCGGCGCCGCGGGAGGAAATGATGGGTGATACCGCACCTCATCTGATGATCTGCACCTGCGAGAAAACCATGCCGCTGGACGCGCGGGCGATCGGCCGCGCCTGTACGGGGCGGATCACCCAGGCCAACCAGCTCTGCGGGCTCGAAATCGACCGGTTCAAGGCGGCACTCGCCGATGGCGTACCTATTACCGTCGCCTGTACCCAGGAAGCACCCTTGTTCCGGGAAGTGGCGGAAGATCTCGCCCCCTCCTCCGCGCTCACCTTCGTCAACATTCGAGAGACCGCGCGGATGGTCGAAGGATGCGGCCGCGGCTGGTCCGAAGGCTGCAGCGCTGATCGCGGCGGCAGCCGAGGATACGCCGCCCATCGCGCTGGTGACGCTCGAAAGCAACGGCGTCGCCTTGATCTATGGCCGCGACGAGGTGGCGATCGAGGTCGGTCGCCGACTCGCCGACCGTCTCGACATCACGGTGCTTCTGACCAAGCCCGGCGACGTGACCCCTCGCCACTCAAACGAGTTTCCGGTCCTGAAGGGCAGCGTGCGCAATGCGCGTGGGCATCTCGGCCAGTTTGAACTCACGATCGACGATTATGCATTTCCCGCGCCTTCGTCGCGCCGCCGGCTGGAGTTCGGAGTTCCGCGCAATGGCGCGGTCTCGACCTGCGATATCGTGCTGGATCTCAGCGGTGGCTTGCCGCTGTTTCCCGCGCATGAATTGCGGCCCGGCTATCTGCGCGCCGATCCACGTGATCGCGCCGCAGTCGAAAAAATGATCGCGGACGCCGGCCATCTGGTCGGCACGTTCGACAAGCCGCGCTTTATCCAGTTCGACGAATCGCTCTGTGCCCATTCGCGCTCGGGAATCACCGGCTGCACGCGTTGTCTTGACCTTTGTCCGACTGGCGCGATCACGCCGAACGGCAACGCGGTGGCAATCGACCCCGCCGTCTGCGCGGGCTGTGGCTCCTGCGCTGCGGCCTGCCCGACCGGAGCGGCATCCTATGCGCTGCCGGCCGCGGATGTGCTGATGCGACGGTTACGCACGCTTGTGCAGGCCTATCGCAAGGCTGGCGGTACCGATGCCGTCGTGCTGCTTCATGATGGCGACCATGGCGCGCCGCTCATCGACGCGCTGGCGCGGTTCGGCGACGGCCTGCCGGCAAATGTACTTCCGGTCCAGGTCAACGAAGTCACGCAGGTTGGACCCGAGGCGATTGCTGCGCTGTTCGCTTACGGCGCAGCCGGCGTCGCGTTGCTGACGCGTGCAAAACCCAGTCACGATCCTCTCGGCCTGCGACGGGTTGTTGAGACGTCGGGAACCATCGTCGCAGCGCTCGGCTTCGGCGATGGGCTGGTGCGCATCATCGAGACCGATGATCCTGATCAACTCCGTGCCATGCTGGACGCAGCGCCGGCGGGCGTTGCAACCCGGAAACCCGCGACCTTCGTTCCGCGCGGCGCCAAGCGCGGCCTGCTCGAAACCGCTTTTCGCGAACTGCATCTCGCGGCGCCGGTGCCCGTCGATGTCGTGACACTTGCGCCCGGCGCGCCATTCGGCGCGGTGTTGCTCAATGTCGAAAGCTGCACGCTCTGCCATTCCTGCGTAACCGCATGCCCGACCGGCGCGCTCTCGGATAACCCCGAGCGGGCGATGTTGCGCTTCACCGAGAGCATCTGCGTGCAATGCGGTCTGTGCGAAGCAACCTGCCCTGAAGACGCCATCACGCTCAATCCACGGCTCGATTTTCAGGCGTGGAACGCGCCGCCGCGGGTCTTGAAAGAAGAGGATCCCTTCCTTTGTATCGGATGCGGCAAACCATTCGGCACCAGGAGCACAATCGAACGCGTGGTCGCCAAGCTTGAGGAAAAGCACTGGATGTTTACCGGTGCCAATGCCCGGCGCATCGACGTCGTGAAGATGTGCGAGGACTGCCGTGTTGAGGCCGTCGTCAACGAAAGTTTCGATCCTCATGCGGTGCCGCGCCCGCCGACCTTGACCACCGAGGACTACTTGCGCGCCCGCGAGGCGAGCAAGGACGATCCGATCAAGTAGTCACGAACGCCGTCAAACGCGCTGCAGCAAGTCAGTCAGGAGATTTATGTGTCCGTTACCGAGGCTGAAGCGAAGGCGCGCGCGACGTCGAGGCCAGCTGGCATTCCGGGTATCAAGCATGTCGTCGCGGTCGCCTCCGGCAAGGGCGGCGTCGGAAAGTCCACGACGTCGTGCAATCTCGCGCTTGGATTCGCCGCGCTCGGGCTGAAGGTCGGCATCCTCGATGCGGATATCTACGGTCCCTCGCAGCCAAAACTGTTCGGGCTGCGTGGCAAGCCACGGCTGATCGGCACGCGCACGCTGGAGCCGATGGAGCGCTTCGGCGTGAAAGTCATGTCGATCGGCTTTCTGGTCGAGGAAGACCTCGCGATGATCTGGCGCGGGCCGATGGTGATATCAGCCATCACCCAGATGCTGCGCGAAGTCGCATGGGGCGATCTAGACGTGCTCGTCGTCGATCTGCCGCCGGGCACCGGCGATGCGTCGCTCACGATGGCACAACAGACGCCGCTCGCAGGCGCGGTGATCGTCTCGACGCCGCAGGACATTGCGTTGATCGATACGAGGCGCGGCATCGCCATGTTCCGGAAAGTCAATGTGCCATTGCTCGGCGTGATCGAGAACATGTCGGGCTTCTGCTGTCCGGATTGCGGGCACGTATCGCCGATCTTCGGCCATGGCGGCGCGCGGATCGAGGCCGAAAAGATCGGTGCGCCCTTCCTCGGCGAGATACCGCTGCACATCCAGATTCGCGCGACGTCGGATGACGGGCGTCCGATCGTTGCGACCGAACCCGAGAGCGTGCACGCCAAACTCTACATCGGCATCGCCCGGCGAAGTCTGGTTGGCGTTGTCAACGGGACGAGCTGGTAGGCCCGCGCCGCGTATCGTCATCGAGTGAATATGACGAAAATGCGCAGATTGTCTGGCCCGAAATGAGATCGTCTACGCTTTGAAAGTGAAATCTCTGACGACAGGGCTACCGCTCGTACATCGAAACTAAATTACGTCGAAGCGGGGCAGTGCGCCGCCGTGACCGTTCCGGTGAGAAGGCGTCCGAACATCCCGATCTTGAGTGGGCCGAGGCTTCGATGTCGCCGCGTCCACACCACCTGCGGGAGCAATTTGCGCAGGATCGGGATCTTGCGGAATATTCTGTGCCGAATGCGAATCCATGTCGTTGTCGGATATGTCTTGCGGCAGCTCCGAACCTGCGTCGCATTCAGTCGGTTGTGACGTAGCCTGTTCTGACGACAAGGGAGCCGCAGAAGCCGGCGCAGCGGCCTCGTTCGTCTCATCCGCACCGGTCAACCGGGCAAGCAGCCGCTGAATTTCCTCAGGCTCCAAAGTGCCAAATCCGGGTATTCCTCCGGGGTCATTGAAGTCCCAGGAATTCTCCGAGAGTCCGATAAAGTCTCGAATTGCCGGATCCGCAGACCAGCCGCGCCGGAGTGCCGCAACTGTGAGTTCAGCCGGAACCCCTTTACCGAGGAACGCGCGAAGATCGGTCTTGCCACTGATTGAGTCAAGGGTCGGCAAGCTCGCCAGATCGAACGGCGGCGGGACATCACTTGACTGGGTGACGCCGGAACGGGTAGCGAAAGCCTCACTATCGTGACGCGCGCTATCGGCATCACCCTCGCTTGTGCGGGCATCGCTCTTGCGACGGGACCACCGCGCCAGAAGATTCTCAGGACCGGTCATCGTCGTTTCCTCGGTGAGGTCCGCGACGCGCCATCGCCTCCGGATCGGCGCGATCACGCTTCCGCTTGTGGAATACAGTTTCAACATGGTGCTGCAACACGAAAGCGGCAATGGCTTCGCGGACCGGTTCCGGCATCGCAACTGCTTCGACGATCGCACTCCCCGCCTCGGTCAGGCTCTCGCCTTCCGCGGGGTCCACGGTCACGGCCGCGATCTGGTATGGCGGGTCTCCACCCGTCGCCTTGCAGCGAAATCCAGATGGATGGCATACCGGAGTTCAGATTGTCGCGATAATTTCCGGTCTCCGATCTGTAAAGCTCGATCTCGGCCGCCCCCGCGTAGAACATTGAAACCTCTCCGTCGCTCGACAGCACCGTCCATGGAGCAGCGTCCGGGAGGCCGCTCAGCACCGCAACGGGCAGCCAAATGACATCCAGCCACTCGGACTTGGTCTTTCGTCGTTCGATGACGACACCGACCGGAATGCGCGAGAGGGGCGCCGTCACCTCAATTGACCGGTTCCGGATGCCGGATCGGCAGGCCGGTCAAAAGATTCTGGGGTTTCATATGCAGCACTTTGTCGGGTGTCATCGCCAGGATCAGGTACACTGGCTCCGATCCGATCTTTTCGGCAACCACCGTAGGGTCCTTGAACTTCAACTGGTAGAGACCGACGACACTGGCCTGGCCTCTCGGGTCAAGAGAGCTGCCGTTCCACAACGTATCGCCAATTTTTGTACCCACGGCGTCCAAACCCAAATACCAGTTGAAGCTGACATCGCGCATTTCGGTCACCGGCTCAATCTCAACATCGATCGCCAGCATATGTTTGATCCAGCGCGTCATCACCTCACCGAGCTTTTCCAATCCGCGCCGTCCAGCGGTAAGGTCGAGCGCCATGTCAAATGCATCGCTGCGCTCCCAATAGGTATGGGCATTATCCTCGACCATGACGTCGATCTCCGCTTCCGTCGGGGGGCCGAGCATTGATACCAGCGGCGACAAAGGTGTGTTGCCGGTGCCGGCGATCGTCTCGTCGTCGGCGGCGATCAACGACCCCTCATGCACCGTCAGCCGTTGCGGGCGAAACAGCAATTCGGCGGCGCGAAGCACAAACGGATCGTCGCAACCGTCGAGCACGTTGCGGAGGATCAAATGCACCAATTGGTTTAGAAACAACGGTGGCGTCTTCCCGACACCGTGACGGACCAGGTCCAGATAGGCCGCCTCCAGCGTACTATGCTGCGTGAGATGATCGCGAAAGGCGATTACGAGTTCCCAGTTCTCCCGCGCGTCGGCGTCGAACAACGCCGCGATCTCTTCGCGCGCAATGCGACGACGCGGATCTGCGAGCAACATCGCATGCAGCGCACGTTCTGCCGCGCAGGCCTCAGGCGGCGGAATCAGTTCCGGTCGCGCCAGATAACTCTTCACAAACTCATTAGTCACAAGCAGGCCGCCACCGGCGTCACGATCGGTCAGGTGGTGACCGCAGGACAGCCAAAAATCCCTCATTGACGCTCTCGATTTGTTGCAGTGCAAAAACCGAGATTGCACGATGGCATCGTATTCCCGACCCGCTCAATCGCAAGCGAGGATCGCTCGCGGGACATTGAGGGCTACCGACATCTATAAAAGCAAGTAAAAAAACAAGATGTTCAATATTGCACATCATCTACGCTGCGGTTGCCACACACTGGTCGTTCGATTGCCATAGCTGAAGCTCGGATGCGTTCATTGCATGCGACGTTGAGGGTCACGATGAGCAACCAAGAAGCTAGAACAATGGCCCAAACCGCCGACGATGCTCTTGAGCCGGCACACAGGGTCGATCACGTCCCTCCGCCGCTTTCCGACATCTTTCCGAGCGACGCCAAATCGATCCGCACGAATGAATCGGCAACCCGAGATCCATCCTCGCATCGACGACGTCGACATCGCACGCATGGAAGAATACGCCTTGCTTGCCGCGCTGCTGAGGCGCGCGCCAGATTCGGCGTTGCTCGAGGCGCTGTCCGGAATTCGCGGCGATTCGACGCAGCTCGGAGCCGCGCATACGGCACTGGCGCGAGCTGCGGAAGAAGCCGACTGCGAACTCCTTGAGCGCGAGTTTTTCGAGCTGTTCATCGGTGTCGGCCGAGGCGAATTGTTGCCCTACGGCTCCTACTATCTCACCGGCTTTCTGAACGAGCGCCCGTTGGCACGGCTGCGCGACGATTTGCGCATGCTCGGAATCGTGCGGGCCGAACAACAGAACGAGCCGGAAGATCACGCCGCCATCCTTTGCGAAATAATGGCGGGCCTGGCCGGCGGAGGCCTTGCTGCGGCACCGGACGCGCAAAAACGGCTGTTTGAGAAACATCTTGCTCCATGGATCGGTCGCTTTTTTGCTGATCTCGAGGGGCTGAAGAGGGCAAATTTCTACCGGCACGTAGCAACGAGTTGGACGTCTGTTCATCGACATCGAAACGGAAGCGTTCGCCCTGCCCTCCTATACGAGCAGCGGCGGAAACCTGGAGGAAACGAAATGAGATCGAACCACAAGCTGACGCTCGGTCGTCGTGATTTCCTTCGTGCGCTCGGCGCTGGCGCTGCGGTCACGGCGGCGGCCCCGCTCGCGATCGAAGCCAAAGCTGACAGCGAGACCAACGATGAGAAGCGCAAGTCTCGTTACAAGGAAACCGACCACGTCAAAGCCTATTACCGGGTCAATCGATATCCGAGCTGAGGGAGGCGTCCGTGTTAGTCAAGAGAACAGAACGTCAATCGCGACACACTCGTCTCGCCGATTTAGCCGGTGGCGCCAATGGTGGGCTCGATCGTCGCAGCTTCCTGCGCCGCTCTGGTCTGGCGGCCGGCAGTCTCGCGGCATTGGGCACGCTGCCGCTGACCAGCGTGCGCAAGGCCGAGGCCGGTCCGCCACCTGCTCCGGGCGCGGCAGTGGAGATCCGCAAGAATATTTGCACGCATTGTGCCGTCGGCTGCACGGTCACCGCCGAGGTTTCGAACGGCGTATGGATCGGCCAGGAGCCAAGCTGGGAAAGCCCCATCAACCGGGGCTCGCATTGCGCCAAGGGCGCTTCGGTGCGCGAGCTCGTGCACAGTGACCGGCGGCTCAAATATCCGATGAAGCTCGCCAACGGCCAATGGACTCGCATCAACTGGGATCAAGCGATCAATGAGATCGGCGACAAGATGATGGAGATCCGTCAGAAATCAGGCCCGGAGTTCCGTCTACTGGCTTGGATCGGCGAAATTCTCCAACGAAGGTGCTTATCTCTTCCGCAAGATCGCCGCGTTCTGGGGCACCAACAACAACGATCATCAGGCGCGCATCTGTCATTCGACCACCGTCACCGGCGTGGCCAACACCTGGGGCTACGGCGCGATGACCAACAGCTTCAACGACGTCCGTAATTCCAAGACCATGATCTTCATGGGGTGCAACCCAGCGGAAGCACACCCGGTTTCGCTGCAGCATATGCTTGAAGGCAAGGAGCTCAACAGGGCGAACTTCATCGTCATCGATCCGCGACTGACGCGCACGGCCGCGCATGCGAACGAGTATGTCCGCATCCGTCCCGGTACCGACATTCCGGTACTGATGGGGATGATGTGGCACATCTTCAAGAATGGCTGGGAGGACAAGGAGTTCATCAAGCAGCGCGTCCACGGTTTCGAGGAAGCGCGCAAGGAAATTGACAAGTGGAATCCTGAAGAGGTCGAACGCGTCAGCGGGGTTCCAGGCGTTCAGCTTGAGCGCGTCGCCAAGTTGTTCGCGACCGAGAAGCCGTCAACCCTGCTCTGGTCCATGGGCCAGACCCAGCACACGGTCGGCACCGCGAACGTCCGCGCCAGCTGCATGTTATTGTTGGCGACCGGCAACGTCGGCAAGCCGGGAACCGGCGCCAACATTATCCGCGGCCATGACAATGTGCAGGGCGCGACCGACATTGGCGTCGATACCGTGACGACGCCGTTCTACTACGGTCTCACCGAAGGTGCATGGAAACATTGGGGTCGTGTTTGGGAGGTCGACTACGACTATCTGGTCTCCCGCTTCGATTCCAAAAAAATGATGGAAACTTCCGGCATTCCCCTGACGCGCTGGTTTGACGCCGTTCTACTGCCAAGGGACCAGGTCGATCAGAAAGACAACGTGCGAGCCATGTTCGTGCAAGGACACGCAAGCAATAGCATCACGCGTATCCCGGAATCAATGAAAGCGTTGCCGCGGCTTGATCTGCTCGTCGTCGCCGATCCGCACCCCACCACCTGGGCCTCGCTTGCCGTGGCGGCCGGGCGCAAGGACAACATGTACCTGCTGCCGATTTGCACGCAGTTCGAAACCTCCGGCTCGCGCGTTGCGTCCAATCGCTCGATGCAGTGGGGCGAGCCAATCGTTAAACCAAGCTTCGAGTCCAAGGACGATTATCAAGTTCTCTACTTAATGGCGAAGAAGCTTGGTTTCGCCGACCTCATGTTCAAGAACATCAAGATTGAAGGTGACCGCCCGGTCCCCGAGGACGTCCTGCGCGAAATGAATCGGGGAAGCTGGAGCACCGGCTACACCGGCCAGTCGCCGGAGCGGCTGAAGGCGCACATGAGGAACCAGCACAAGTTCGATCTGGTGACGCTGCGCGCGCCCAAGGACGATCCGGAGGTTGGCGGCGACTTCTACGGTCTGCCCTGGCCGTGCTGGGGCACGCCGGAGATCAGGCATCCCGGCTCCCCCATCCTCTACAATAGCGACGTTGCTGCCATGGACGGCGGAAATGGATTCCGTGCGCGCTTTGGAGTGGAGCGCAACGGCCAGACGCTGCTGGCCGAAGGTTCATATCTGCCGGGTTCGGAGATCAAGGATGGCTATCCTGAATTCACGATGGGTGTTTTCAAGAAGCTCGGCTGGGACAAGGATCTTACGCCCGCAGAACTTGCGATCATCGAGAAAGTTGCAGGCAGCCCCGACAAGATCGACACGGTGTCTTGGTCGACGGATCTTTCCGGCGGCATACAGCGCGTTGCTTTGAAGCACGGCTGTTCGCCGTACGGCAACGGCAAGGCGCGGACGGTCGCGTGGAACCTGCCCGATCCGATCCCTGTCCACCGCGAACCGATCTACACGCCGCGTGTCGAACTCGTTGCAAAGTACCCGACTCTGCCCGATGCGAAGCAGTTCAGACTGCCGAACATCGGCTTTTCCGTGCAGAAGGCCGCCGTGGACAAGGGCATCGCCAAGGCATTCCCGCTGATCGTCTCGTCTGGACGGCTTGTCGAATACGAAGGCGGCGGCGAGGAGACCCGTTCCAACAAGTGGCTCGCCGAGCTGCAGCAGGACATGTTCATCGAGATCAGTCCGGCGGACGCGGCCGAGCGCGGTATCAAGGATGGCGGTTGGGTCTGGGTCACCGGAGCCGAAAACAGCGCCAAGGCGAAGATGAAAGCGCTGGTTACTGAACGTGTCGGCAAAGGTGTGACCTGGATGCCCTTCCATTTTGGGGGCTGGTTCGCCGGTGAGGATCTGCGGTCTAAATATCCACAGGGTGCTGATCCAGTAGTGCTCGGCGAAAGTGCCAACACCATTATGACCTACGGCTACGATCCCGCAACGGGCATGCAGGAGCCGAAGGTCAGTCTGTGTCAGATCAGCGCGGCATAAGGAGGAGACACCATGGCTCGTATGAAATTCCTCTGCGACGCCGACCGTTGCATCGAGTGCAACGCCTGCGTCACCGCCTGCAAGAACGAGCATGACGTCCCATGGGGCATCAACCGCCGGCGCGTCGTCACCATCAACGACGGCAAACCGGGCGAGAAATCGATCTCGATGGCCTGCATGCATTGCACGGATGCGCCGTGCCAGGCGGTCTGTCCGGTAAATTGCTTCTATACCACTGCCGATGGCGTTGTGCTGCACTCCAAGGATCTATGCATCGGCTGCGGCTACTGCTTCTACGCCTGTCCGTTCGGCGCCCCGCAATATCCGCGCGTCGGTAACTTTGGCTCGCGCGGCAAGATGGACAAATGCACCTACTGCGCCGGAGGTCCTGAAGCGGACGGCTCGAAAGAAGAATATGCGAAATACGGTGCCAACCGCCTGGCCGAAGGCAAGTTGCCGTTATGCGCCGAGATGTGCTCGACCAAATCGCTGCTCGCGGGCGACGGCGAAATCATCGCGCAGATCTACAAGGAACGCGTTCTGAAACGCGGCTATGGCTCCGGCGCTTGGGGCTGGAACACTGCATATCACGAAACCATCGCATCCTGACCTTGACGAGTGCGACAGTGGACACAGCGACTGCTGTGTCAAGGCGTAAGCCTCACGGGAGTACGTAGCATGACGGTTCTTCTCGCAAAATTCCGCGTCATCGTTGGAGCGCTGACGCTGCTCGTAATGGCGCTCGGTGCGCAGCCCGTGAGTGCCCAGCAGCCCACGTCGGTCGATCCTCAGGCGAGCGCCGTGAAGGAACAGCAGCTCTTCCAGGAGATGAATCGCATCGCTGGTCGGTGTACCATACCTGACCAGAAGGCCTGCACGATCGAACAGCCCGCCGGCCGTGATTGGCGCCATTTCCACGGAGTGACGCTTCGTTGGATTGGCGGCGTCGTCATCATTGGTATTCTGGCCGTACTCGTTGTCTTCTATCTATGGCGCGGCATGATTCGCATCGAAAGCAGACGATCCGGCCGCACCATCGTGCGGTTCAACGCCTTTGAACGGTTCGTGCACTGGATGACGGCAACCTGCTTCGTCATTCTCGCTCTTTCCGGGCTCAACATAACCTTCGGTAGGCCTCTTCTGTTGCCTCTCATTGGCCCTGACGCGTTCACGGCCTGGTCGCAATGGGCGAAATACGCCCACAACTATCTGAGCTTCCCGTTCACACTCGGTGTCGTTCTCATCTTTTTGATGTGGATCGCCGGCAACATCCCAAACAAGGTGGATATTGACTGGTTCAAACGCGGAGGTGGAATGGTCGGGCATGATCACCCGCCGGCGTTCCGATTCAACGGAGGTCAGAAAGCGATCTACTGGATCGTGGTGCTGGGCGGTGGTGCCGTGGCGGTCAGCGGCTACGTTTTGATGTTCCCGTTCTATGGAACGAACGTTCACAACATGCAAATCGCCGAAGTCGTTCACTCGATTGTAGCCGTACTCTTCATAGCTGCGATGCTCGGTCACATCTATATCGGAACGATCGGAATGGAAGGCGCCTTCGAGGCGATGGGAACCGGCACTGTAGATATCAACTGGGCCAAGGAGCATCACAGTCTCTGGGTCGAAGAGGAAACGGCCCGCACAAGGCCGAACGACAGGCGGAGGCAACCGACCGCGAACCCAGCGGAATAGTCGAGATCCGCGAAAGCCACCCTCGATCAACGGTGCGGGTTGGACGGGATGCTGCGTTAAATGATCCCTGATAGTACAGGCCAGGCTTATGGCGCCCTGCGGATTGGCAATCGCTGTTTCTGTATTCCACAAATGCAGACCTGTGGTCCTCGGTCACGACGTATACTCGGGCGGCGGCCCGTGTTAGCGGGCGCGCTGACACCAACGTCAATCGATTCCCCTTGATCACAAGCCAGACCTGTCGTCCACTCAGGCGGCTGTCGCTGCCGCTTTTTCCATCTCCTCGATTGCGAGTACAGAATGAGCGTAAGCCCCTCCTGCTCGCATTTCAGTCGCGACCCAGATCGCCTCCATGAGCTCTTCCGCCGAGGCACCCTGACGTAACGCCGCCTTCGTGTGTCCCTTGATGCAGTAAGGGCACTGGGTAACGTGCGCCACCGCGACGGCTATGATCTGCTTGACCTTCGCAGGGAGCGCGCCGTCCGCGAAGACTTTCTGGCTGAATGCCTGAAAGGCCGCCTCAGTGTCAGGCGACAACTCCCTGCGCTTGTGCGCAAGCTCTCGGGTATTCGACGAATATAGTGTGTCCGACATGCATGCTTCCTCTCGTGGCGTGTCGCGCCGCCCTCTGAGACTGTCACCGACGTCTCGCGGCTTTTGCGCTTCTGTGATCGGCGTACACGCGAATAGGACTCGGGTGACTTTCTCGCGCTCGCCATGTCCTTCCCGATCGCTCGGTCGAGCCAATCCCAACTCGATATGCCGATGTCTCGAGTACCATCAAGGAGGATCAGCTCGTTATCTGCATATAGGGCGAGACAGGCCGATATGCCAGGGTTGAGGGGCGAGCGACCGTGGCCACGCTTTCATAACAGCCGACATTGGTCCGACGAGCATCTTGGATGACCGCAATATCCTTCTCGACGTTGCGCCCCAATTGACAATGTAAGGCGCGACCACAGCACTGGTTCGGCAACCCTCACGCGGGTCGTCGATCGCCAGTCCGAACGATCTAACTGATCTGGCAAACATTGTGCAAACCGCAAAACTCTGGCTCTCGGTGCCGTAACCAGTCACCTGGTTCTTGTCAAAGATCATCCGTCACCGAGTCCGGGCCCATGGCTCTTTGCCACAACTCAGGTTCGCCAGCCCCGCGGCGCCGAGACTTCAGGCGAGGCATTTCCAACGAGGCGAACTCGTCGACGGGAAGGGATCATTTGCCTTCGTTAGCCGCTCAAGAATCCGTTCGATCCGGCATGTCGGCATCGCAATTCGGGTGACCTCGACGACACGCGCAAGCGTGACATGCGCCTGCAGTGGTATTTGCATGCACTGGACGCTATCCCTTGGCCGACTGATGCCGTGAGGTCACCGATTGACTTGAGCCCTTGTTCCGCAGCCGCACTGACCTGCGCAAGAACACCATATCAAATCTCGCGCCGCGACATCCGTGCGGCCCTGCCATTTGATATCAACGCGACGAGGGTGCGCTGTGACGGAGTGCTGCCATCATTTCGGATTGACGCTGCGATCACCGCCACCCGCATTTTTCCATACGCGGCGCAGCGCTGCCGCCTTTCGATGCAACTGTTGGACTGGATGGTGCCGAGATATTTGAGTCCACTGTTGCAGCCGGATGCCGGGATACCGACAGGATTGAGGCTGCTATCGCAAAGCCTACCCAAGCTAACCAGACAAGCGATATACCGGCCCTCCCCACGGTCATCGCTGCTGTTTCCACACCACCACCGCCGCGCGGTGGAAGACGCTCGACCAGCCGCGCCGCAATCGTCGCTTCTTCCGATGGGCTCCAGTTGCGCCCAGGGACTCTGTCGAACACCGAAACGAGCGCCTTTTCGGCGGTCACCTTGGACATTGCCGAGAGACGCGCTGCCTCCTCCCACGGATCAACATTGGCCTGCGCTAACGCGGAAAGAACGGTCAGCTGCGTTCCATCAGGACCTTCGTCGATAACCGCGAAAAGAAAGTCGTTATATTCGGGAGACAGGATTGAAGCCAAAGCACGATCATTCATGATGAGCTTTCCTTGAGCGCAAGCCGTAGAAGCGAAAACGCGCTTCTTCTGGGGTTGAGCTGTCCGAATTCAGCTCCGGATCCATTGGAACGAGAAGGGACGCTCGTAATTTCCGGTCGGCTCGATCGCTGCGTGATTTCCACGCACCGGAGATCAGCATTTGTGCCTGGATACTACTCGCAAACACACACCAGCCGAATGACTCAAGTCAAATAGCCTTGTCGACGTTGACGCCTCAACGCCTTCCGCTCCTTTTGTGTTTCCTCGATATTTTCATTGATGAAAGTCACGGTTGGGCCTCGGCGTTGCTGCACTGAGTACCTCGAGAATTGGCATTCGCAGGTTCTAACAGCGCAGCTTTGCGGCTTGGCTTCTAGCAGACGAAAAAGCGGATGACAGCATCATGGAACCGCCTGTTCGATTTTGCACAGACCACCGCCACGTATTGGCTCACAAAACGCGTATGGGTTCACAAAATCAGCTTGGGAGCTTCGCACCACATGCTGCGTCAACCGAATGACTCGTTGAAAATTCGATGTGTGGGACTGCCTTCGGCTACCCAGCGACGTGTTCCGGTTCGTCTGGCCTCCAGCGGGCGTGGCTGTCGTGCCACACATCGCGCGTTTGATGAGACGTTCCATCCGATCGTGAAAAGCGACCGATCGAGATCAACATGAGGGAAAGAAACAGCAGCTTGCCGGAGTGAAGGAAGGACCGCTCAGAGCAATTCCGGTCTCGTTCCACAATTGCAGTCGATCTTCGACACCTGCGAGGAGATTCACAATGCGGAAAACCAGCCCACTATCGGGATTAATCTTTGTCGTCATTTTTGGCGTCGGCCTGGCCTTGGCATATTTCGGATATGCTGTGTCGGCGCCTGCCGAAAGCACATCAATCGCGGTCGCCGCATTCATCATTGCTATTGCGGCATCCTACTCGATCAAAATTGCAGATCAGTGGGAAAAGACAGTGGTCTTGCGGCTGGGCCGCTTCCGCTCTCTTGAAGGACCGGGCTGGTTTTTTATTATCCCAATCATCGAGACAGTGCCCTACTGGATCGACACCCGTGTGATTACCAGTGCCTTCAAGGCGGAAAAGACCCTTACTAAGGATACGGTCCCGGTAGACGTCGACGCCGTTCTGTTTTGGAAGGTCGTCGATCCGAAAAAAGCGGCGCTTGACGTTGCCGACTATGACAGCGCGATCAGCTGGGCCTCCCAAACCGCTTTGCGCGACGTGATTGGTAAGACCATGCTTTCGGATATGCTGGAAGGTCGAGAAAAAATTAGCGACGAATTGCAGAAGATCATCGACGTGCGCACGGAGCCCTGGGGCATCAATGTGATTTCAGTCGAGGTCAAGGATGTCCTTATTCCGGCAGCCCTTGAAGATGCAATGTCGATGCAAGCCCAAGCCGAGCGAGAACGTCAGGCCCGCGTGATTCTGGGAGATTCGGAGCGGCAGATCGCGGAGAAATTTGGCGACGCAGCGAAGGCCTACGTCAACGATCCCATCGCGCTGCATCTCAGGGCAATGAACATGCTTTATGAGGGCCTGAAGCAGAATTCCACGATTGTCATCGTGCCGAGCTCGGCTGTGGAAACCATGCAGCTCGGTGGCTTGGCCGGACTAGCAGCGCTCACAATGGGATTGGACCAACAAAGTGCAAATCAACGGAAAGAAGACGAGAAGCCGAGTTCTAACGGCTACTGCAAAGGCTTAGTTTAACAATGAGGTAACCGACGGCAAAGCAAGGCAACTCGAAGCGCTTACCACCCGGATGACATTTTTACATAGTCCGCAATTTCGATGTCCGCACCGCCTTCAACGATTTGCAGGTACGAACCCGGCTAGTGTGGCGTCGGGCGCGATTTAGTTCGCTGCAGTGACAGAAAGGCTAATCGTCGCATCCAGCGCGCGGCTTCGTGTCACTGCTTGCGAAGCGCGTTCACCTGCCATAGCTGACGACTGGCGCTTTGTGCTGCGAAGCACGCGTGCGCAGTGCAAGACGACGTCGAGCCGACCAGAGATGCATCGTGACCACCTTTAACCCACATGAATTCGAAAGACCCCCCATCGTGCTTACCGAAACAGACCGCGCGTGTCTCGCAGCACTGGCAGATGCAGCAACGCGAGATAATCCGGACATTGCCCGCTTTTTGCACGAGGAGCTTGCGCGGGCCGACATCGTTCCCGAGGGCGCACCCGGCTCGGTGACCATGGGCTCGGAGGTGAAGTTTACTGATCATCGGTTGCCCAGGATCAGACGTTGCAAACTCGCCTATCCGGACGAAACGAATGACAGTCACTCCATTTCTGTGCTGTCCCCGATCGGAAGTGCGCTTCTCGGGCTTGGGCCGGGGCAGTCGATCAATTGGATCGATGCGGGGATAGAACAACGACTTACCGTGCTGGAGGTTTCTTCCAGTTTATCCAAGATAACTGCCGATAGCAGCATAAGGCCGCGCGCTGAAGACGCTGGCTGTTGAACGCCTTGCTGGAAATCTCGCCTGCACAGCGGGCGATAACAAGCATTTTCCGACGTTGGCGTACAGCCGGGCCACGCTGTCCGCCAACGGCTGTGCCGATCACAAATGCCAACAAACCGGAAAGCATCCAGCATTCAAGTCAGTGCATCAGAAACGCGCACGTTGACGCCTGCTGCAAAAGGATAGCGAGTGACCCCACCGAATGCCCATTCGCGGTCGCGGCTGTGCCCATAGGCCACCCGCCACTTTAATGTCGGCTCCGTTTTCAACCGCAATTGCGTCCAGATAACCGCCAACGTCGCCAGCACATGTTTCGCTCGCGCAGGGCGCAATGTTGTACCGCCGAAGCCATGTGTCGAGCTGCGACACAACATCATCAACAACTCGAATACTGCTGTGCAGCTAAATGTCTTCGGTAGGATCAGTTAAACACTTGCCCCGGCAGGATATGCCGGGGCAAGTTTCGCCGGGGGGCGGACGGGGGGGGAAACCGCGGATCCAGCCGGCATCGATCATTCTGCTACGATCGTAGCGTGTCCTGCATGACTTAGGTCATGGCCTGCAAAGATCGGATCGCCTTTCCTGCGTAGGACTCACGAGGAACATGTGATCTGCGCCATGATTAGGAACTATTGTGAAGACGACCTAGCCAAAGCGATCGGTTTCCTGCGCTGCACAGGCCGGCCACAGCGATTCCTACGCGGCACTCCCGATGCGCAAAATCGAGCAGCATCTGGTCCAACAGCCTCCGCGATTTTGGTAACGACCAGCCCTGGGAGAACGAGATGAGTTGCAGTGATGCCTTCACGGAGGATATTGCCACGAATTGCGCAGCAAATATCCAATTCGATCCCCGGGTATTTCTCTCAAAGGCGGGCAACGCGCGAACCATCTCTCGCTACCGCGCAAATGAAGTTGTCTACTCACAGGGTGATCCCGCAGATTCCGTTTTCTATATTCAGGATGGCACGACCAAGGTTACGGTCTACTCAGAACGAGGAAAGGAGGCGATCGTTTGGCTTCCGGGGGCTGGCGATTTCTTCGGCGAAGGATGCCTGGCCGGACAGGAGTCGCGCCAAGCGACAGTTTCCACCAGGACGGAAAGCGTAATCGTACGGCTGGCAAAGGCAAGCGTCGTCCGCGTAATTCGTGAAGAACCAGCGTTTGCCGAGCTATTCATATCGCATCTGGTCGTTCGGAATATTCAAGCAGAGGAGGATCTGGTCGATCATCTGCTCAACTCAAGCGAGAAACGGTTGGCCCGAGTCCTTCTGTCGCTGGCAGATTTTGATAAGGAAGGTCGAGTTGGCTCGATTCCGTTGAAGATTAGCCAGGAGATGCTGGCAGAGATGATCGGCACCACTCGCGCGCGCGTCAGTTTTTTCATGAACAGGTTTCGAAAACTTGGATTCATCGACTACAAACGCCACATTGAAGTTCACAAATCCCTCTCTAGGGTGCTTTTGAATGACAAATCGGAAGCTCAAACGATACCGAGCAACATCAAGGGTCAGGCGCGACTGGCTTCAGCGACAGGTCGGCTTGACGGTCGGCGAAGTGGCGCGCACTTGCATCGACTTCGCGATGTGCAGATTGCCAGGGTCGGTCGCATCCGCCGCGCGGGCGGCTGACAATGGGCCGTCTTACCTCGTTTCCCAGAGCCCGCAAGCGAAGCCGGGCTCCCCCAGCTGTCGAGCTGTGAGCCGCTCGGTCAGCCTTCCGATTTAGGACCGAGATGAGCTTTCAACACCTTGGTGTTGGCACAGGCAGTACATTGATACGTCTGCATCTCTTCGTTTCTGCAAAAATAGCTCGGAGCGACGAACTTTAGTCTCATCGCTTCGCCGCAGCGAGTACAGAAGATGATAGCTGTTCCCACTTCACCAGCGGACCGTTGCAAGGACACAAAAAACTCTCCTTCGCATATAGGCTTTTCGCTTCGTATTGGCGACGTTCAGTTTCGATTACTTCCCCAAAGAGTTTGAGCAATTTTGATCAGTCACCAGGTCGAGGCGCCCCTATCGTTTTGCCAGATGCAACCTGACTCGAGAACACGAGCCTTGGTGTGATCGAGCTGGACCTGTTCTCATTCGGTGTGTCGTTTAACGCGCAGGAATGCGTCGCCGGGGCAACTCCCTAGCTTCAGATACAGGGGAGATATCGCATGTTTGCCAAACCACGCATCGCCGCGACTGCGCCTTGTCCTATGCCTGGAGCAGCGCGCCAATCAGCTCGCGTCCGAACTAAAGTCGTAGAACCAAGCAATGATGTCGTCGAGACCAGCTCTCCCTGCCCGTTGCTCGACGCGTTTTCCGGTCTTTCTTGGTGCATTCGGGAACGTGCAAATCATGCTGAAAAATGTGGTCCGAGGTCAGAAGGCAAGTCTTGGGCCGGCCCCACGGCTTGAACGGAGTGTGAAACATGTCGGTTACCGCAATTCCTGACAGCACGCTTGGAGACGCGCCAAGCCATCCAATCGGCTGGCGACGCTATCTTTACTCGACCAACCACAAGGACATCGGCACGATGTACTTGGTGTTTGCGATGTGTGCCGGATTAATTGGCGGCATCCTTTCGGTCGCAATCCGGCTAGAATTGCAGCACCCGGGACTGCAGATTTTCACCAACACGCATACGTATAACGTGTTCGTGACCGGCCATGGCCTAATCATGATCTTCTTCACGCTCATGCCGGCGATGATGGGCGGATTTGGCAACTGGATGGTACCGCTCATGATCGGCGCGCCAGACATGGCATTTCCGCGCATGAACAACATTTCATTCTGGCTGTTGCCTGCATCGTTTGCCCTGCTCATCATCTCGATCTTCGTGGAAGGCGAGCCGGGCTCGCATGGCGCCGGCACCGGCTGGACACTTTACGCGCCGCTGTCGACCTCCGGCCATCCAGGGCCGGCGGTCGATTTCGTCATTTTGTCGACCCACTTGGCTGGTGCATCTTCGATTTTGGGCTCAATCAATTTCATCACCACCATTTTCAATATGCGCGCGCCGGGCATGACCCTGCACAAGATGCCGCTGTTCGCATGGTCGGTACTAATGACGGCTTTTCTGTTGTTGTTGTCGCTACCCGTCCTCGCCGGTGCGATTACAATGCTCCTCACCGATCGCAACTTTGGAACGACGTTCTTCGCGGCAGAAGGTGGCGGAGACCCGGTCTTGTATCAACATCTGTTCTGGTTCTTCGGTCACCCCGAAGTTTATATCATGATACTGCCGGGCTTCGGCATGATCAGTCACGTGGTTTCCACATTCAGCCGTAAGCCAATCTTCGGTTATCTCGGAATGGTCTATGCGCTGGTCGCGATCGGATTCATCGGCTTCGTGGTCTGGGCCCATCACATGTACACCGTCGGGATGTCGAGCGGTGCGCAGGCTTTTTTTGCGCTCTCGAGCATGGTTATCGCGGTGCCCACTGGTATCAAAATCTTCTCGTGGATCGCCACCATGTGGGGCGGCTCCATAACCTTCAAGACGCCGATGTTGTGGGCCATCGGCTTTATCTTCGTGTTCACGATCGGGGGGGTTACCGGTGTCGTGCTCGCCAATCCAGGTATTGACCGGACGTTCCAGGATACCTACTACGTGGTCGCTCATTTCCATTATGTGCTGTCTCTCGGCGCCGTGTTCTCGATCTTCGCGGGCTGGTACTACTGGTTTCCGAAAATCACGGGCTACATGTATTCGGAAACTCTCGGCAAGCTGCACTTCTGGCTGACCTTCGTCGGCGTCAACTTGGCGTTCTTTCCGATGCATTTCCTCGGAATGTCGGGAATGCCGCGACGCGTTGCTGATTATCCGGACGCGTTTGCCGGCCTGAATCAGATTGCGTCTGTTGGATCCTATATCTCCGCCATTGGACTGATCGTATTCTTTGCGGGCATGGCTTATGCCTTCATCCGCAAGGAGCAGGCGGCGGACAATCCGTGGGGGCCTGGTGCGACCACGCTCGAATGGACGCTGTCCTCGCCGCCGCCGTTTCATCAATTCGAGGTGTTGCCACGGGTTGAGTAGTTGTCATGTCGTGAAGGTCGATTTGCAACCGTTTCCCGCGTCGTACTGCGGAGATAGCCTACACATCGCTCATCAAAAAGGGACGCACGCCATGACCAAAGAAACCGTCAAGCAGCGAGATAAGCGAAGGCTGGATCTTCAACTGCATAGAGAATTGGAGGGTACATTTCCGGCGAGCGATCCGCTGAAGATAACTCGCTTCTCCAGCGCGGTTATCCTGCCTGAAGAGTCATCCAGGAAAAAAAGGTCGACATTCAAACGTTCGCAAATGCAGTTTTTAGCAATGCGAACTACCGAGCATCGGGCTCGACAAGGCCACCCGAGGATCCGCCAAATGGAATAATGTTTGGTCGATGGACATCATATGTGTCTGTGGCTCTCTATTACGGTTTAACCAGTCAGCTTTTGCGTTCATCTGTTTCAACTCCATTGTGACGGGCTCGTTGAGAGATCCATGAAAAGGCCGTAATATGGTCGGATTTAGGCTCGGTTGAGCAACCGGCATGGACGGCGCACGGAACCTCAGCCGGATTGGCAACGAGGATACCGAGCTCAAACGTCAGAGGGTGACGAGCGTATGCGAAAGGTGGTCGAAGACGCTGGTATTGGAACTTGGGAAGTAGACTTACTGACAGGCGCAATCAGCTGCTCTGCCACCGCCGCACGTTTGTTCGGGGTCGGTTGCGAGGCTCTAGCCACCTATGAAGACGTTCTGGCCTTGCTGCACCCGGAGGATCGTCAAAGCGCGGCAAAGGCAATCAAGCATTGCATCAAGGAGCGTGGGGCCTGCGAGTTGAACTATCGGGTGCGGCGGCCGGACGGGACAACGTGCTGGCTTTACCAGCGAAGCCAAGTCTATTCGGACAGAGATGGCCTGCCGACGCATATGCGCGGTGTTGTCCTCGACATAAGCAAACAGAAGAAGGTCGAAGCTGAGCTAAAGGCCCGCGAGGAGCATTGGCGCTCGGTCCTCGAAATCGTGCCAGATGCGGTAATTGTTATCGACGATAAAGGGATCATAAGATCCTTCAGCGCGGCAGCCAATCGACTGTTCGGGTTTGCAGCATCGGAGACTATCGGTCGGAATGTGTCGATGCTAATGCCAGAACCCGATCGCAGCCGTCACGATAGTTACATCGCCCGGTACCGCGACACGGGGGAGGCTCGGGTCATCGGGGTCGGGCGAGTCGTTACTGGCCAGCGTCAGGATGGCTCAACGTTTCCGATGCATATGTCGCTCGTTGAAACGCGCTCGGGCGAGAGTCGTCACTTCACGGGTTTCGTGCGCGATTTGACGGAACGTGAGGAGACGCAGGCGAAGCTGCAAGAACTGCAGTCCGAACTCGCACACATGTCGCGCCTTACAGCGATGGGTGAAATGGCCTCGACACTCGCGCACGAACTCAACCAGCCGCTTGCCGCCGTCGGCAATTATCTCAACGGCTGCCGCGAACTCCTGGAAGGCAGCCAGAATCCGGTCTTATCGGAGGTCCAAGACGCCTTGGGCGAGGCGGCCGAGCAGATTGTGCGTGCGGGTCAGATCATCAAACACTTGCGAGATTTTGTCGCGCGGGGCGAAACCGAGAAGCGGATCGAGCGCGTTGCAAAGCTAATCGAGGAGGCGAGCGCCCTTGCGCTCGTGGGAACGCGCGAACAAGGCATCAAAATGCGATTCGCGATCGATCCTGGCGTCAACACTGTTTTCGCTGACCGGGTACAAGTGCAACAGGTACTGATCAACCTGCTTCGCAATGCCATTGAAGCGATGCAGCACTCGACACGGCGCGAATTGACGCTCGTTGTCGCACCCACCAAACCCAATATGGTAACGTTTTCGGTGTCGGATACCGGAACGGGCGTACCTGATGACATAGCATCCAGACTGTTCGAACCATTTATGACCACGAAGCTTCATGGAATGGGAGTGGGGCTACCGATCAGTCGGACAATTGTCGAGTCTCATGGCGGCAGGATATGGGCTGAGCCTAACGAAGGCGGAGGTTCGATCTTTCATTTTACGCTCCAAGCCGCGACAGATAGCCAGACCGATGCCGCCTAATCCCCTTATTAGCATCATTGACGACGATGAATCCGTGCGCAAATCGCTCGCATTCCGTCTCAGAGCGGCGGGGTTTCGAGTGGCGGCCTATGAATCGGCGCTCGCGTTTCTGGACGCTCCACCGCACATTGGTGAAGGTTGCGTCGTGACCGATATACGAATGCCCCAAATGGACGGAATGGAACTGTTGCGTCGGATCAAAAACAGCGGCCGAAATCTGCAAGTTGTAGTGATGACCGGGCATGGTGACATAGCCTTGGCGGTCGAAGCAATGAAGCTGGGCGCCTCGGATTTCATCGAAAAGCCATTTGAAGACGAGACATTGCTGGCGATAATCCGCGCCGCTCTGAACAACGCAGAGGCAAGTTCTCAACGCGACGGGAAAGCGCTCGAGATTGTCGAACTGGTCAGGAGCTTGACGGCACGTGAGCGAGACGTGCTCGATGGCCTTGTGGCGGGTCGATCCAACAAGGACATCGGACGCGATCTGGACATCAGTCCTCGGACCGTCGAAATCTATCGTGCCAACCTCATGAGAAAAATGCGAGCTACTAGCCTGTCCGAACTCGTCCGGATCGCGATCAAGGCTGGTCTATCCTGATTTGAGGTATGTCAACGAATCAACTCTCGATTTTGGCTAACCTGAGCCGATGCGGCGCGAGGAGGTTTCGGCGGAGATCTGATCGGTGGTTGAAATGATGTCGCGGACAGGCCCCCTCGTTCTCGTTATTGAGGAGGATCCGGCAGTCTTGGATTCGTTGAAATTCATGCTCGAAGTCGGGGGTTTCGAGACATGCCCATTTGATAGTGTCATTCGTCTTCTCGAAGCTGAGCGGTTGCCCGAAGTAGATTGTCTAGTGGTGGATTATCGCACGACCATCATGAACGGAATCGAACTGCTCGATCATTTGCGCAAGCGTCAGATATTGGCTCCGGCGGTCCTCATCATCGAACACGCGGATAAGATGGTCCGTGAACACGCCCTCGCCGCCGGCTTTGCCGGAGTCATCGATAAGATTATTTTTCATGACAATTTGGTCAACCAAATCAGGCGGGTGCTAGCCGTCGATTAACGGCTGCCGCCTTCCCCGTCCGGCTACTAGGTAGAATCCCTTAAGGAGGGTTACATAAGGAATGACACAGATTTCGGCCGCGGCCAGCGACGAATATGCATGAGGAGCAAAACAGACGCACAGGAATAGCTCCCATGGTGGCTCAGACGGAACATACAACGATGACACGCTCATTGCAGGGATTTGCGCCGGATCCGTGCGGTCAGGGTCTGTGCCTGCTTTCAGGTCATCCAGAGCTTGTTGGAACGAGCGTCAAATATGAGCACGATGAGGAGATCTACGGGGAAACCGAGAAGGCTCTGGCTTTCTACAAGGTCATGACTGGCGCAGTGCGAACTCACAAGTTGTTGAGCGATGGACGCCGACAGATCGGAGCGTTCCACTTCGAAGGCGACTTGTTTGGATTCGGGGCTGGAGAAGTACACCGGTTCACGGCGGAAGCAGTCGTCGGAACGACGGTGCTCGCGTTCAAACGGCGGACACTGGAACAATTGGCCGCGCGCGACCTGGATGTAGCCCGGTGGCTCTGGGCCGTGACAGCCCGCAATCTCAGTCACGCAGAGGAGCAAATGATGCTCCTTGGACGCAAGACGGCGACCGAGCGGGTCGCGACATTCCTCCTGGAGATGGACGAATGCATGCAGCCGGTCGGCTCGATGACGTTGCCCATGTCGCGGCTAGATATCGCCGACTATCTCGGCCTCAGCGTCGAGACGGTTTCGCGGACAATATCGCAGCTGCAAAACGAAGGGGCCGTCGAACTGTTGGGCAAACGAGGGGTCGTACTGCATAGTCGGGCAAAACTCCGAGCGCTTCGTCTGGAAGAAAGCTGGCAATGATTCCTGGCCAGACGTGCGTTGCATAGCCGGCACGATCATCTTCGCCAGCAGAAGCTACGAATACTGCCGTCGCGGGAAACGGCGAGATTCGAACGTGAGGCCGTTATCTTGACAGCCGACAACGCATTGGAGGTCAAGACGATTCCCAATCATCCAGTTTGGTCTGGAACGAGCTGGGATCGCAGTGCGGGGCGTTGGTTAATGCATTCTCCCATGAAACTGGGCTGAGCCGTCGTGCGGTCGCCGCCGTCGTTCCTGATCTAGTCTTCGCGGTCGTCATCGCATTTTCGATGCCAGCCAATGTTCATGGTGTCGACCGGACGGTTCTAGAGCGTCGATCGTCACCTCCCGAGAGATAATTTCGATTTCCGGCAAAAAATCGCAACACAGCCGGAATCATCGTCAGAGTGCAACCGTCTCCTCGACTACGTGCTTCAGCGGCGTTCCTTCAGCGGTCAGGGTCATTCGCAGTTTGAGCTTGCCACCCTTTACCTGTCCACTACGCGCCAAAGTCTCAATTTCACGCTGCGATGTAACTCCGACATGCTTGAGAAATTTACGAATAGCCATATTGAGGTGGTCTTCATTCAATTTGGATGTCATGGCTTTTCTCCCTGATCAGGCAGACAAAGACTAACACAGATCAAGCAAACATTCCGGCCCCAATTTTAGCCCCGTGTAAAGCGATCGCGGCTGGGCCCGTTGATGACAGTAAAAGATGCGCATTGAGCCAGAACGCGAAACAACTAGGCCGGGCGAGCAACAGCTCGTTCTTAGTTAGATGCGAATTTGCTGGGGCAGCGGCCGAGCAGAAATGACAGCTTCGTCGTGATAGTCGTACGGATGTGGGCTTCTGCCCGGTCGACCGTCATGCAGCAGGCGGATTCAGTGCGTTTCGCGTTGTCACCAGAATGATGGTCGCCGCGGGCATAGCCGGAGTGCTTGGTGCCCCACGCGGCAACCCACCTTCGGCGTGCCATTGGCTCGAGCGGCCGTCGCCCTGGAGAAGGTGCAGTCGCAGCCCATCGGAGCGCTCTCTGCGATCACGCTTTCAACCTTGTCATCGAGCTCTCCGTCCTCCGCTTGCACCCATGCAGCCTGACTGAGTTGCTCTTCGAGCACATGCGCGAAAGCTTCATCGAATTCGATTGGATCCGTTGTGCGCCGCTACGACCAGGGCTCGATCAAGACCCCTTCTTTTCATTGGCATTGGGAAAAAACAACTGCTGCCCATCGATCTTGTAGTTGCCGATGGTCTCTTGTCCTTCTGGCGAGAGAAGCCAGTCGATGAATATCTGACCAAGCTCCTTTTTCACGGTGGGATACTTCTCCGGATTGACCAGCGTAACACCGTACTGGTTGAACAGCCGCTTGTCGCCCTCAACAATAATTTCGAGATCGCTGCGATTTTTGAACGATATCCACGTGCCCCGGTCGGATAGCACATAGGCGCCCATGGCGCCCGCGGTATTGAGTGCAGCGCCCATGCCCTGCCCGATCTCGCGATACCACGGCCCTTTCACCGCGACGATGTCAACTCCAGCCTGTTTCCAAAGATTAAGTTCAGCGACATGCGTTCCCGACCTGTCGCCGCGTGACACAAAAGGCGCGCCCTTACCCTGAATCGCTTTGAGCGCGGCGATGACGTCTTTTGATCCCCTGACGTCGGCGGGATCGTTCTTCGGCCCGATCAACACGAAGTCATTGTACATCACATCGAAGCGCTTGACGCCGAAACCCTCGGCGACAAATTTCTCTTCTTGCGATTTGGCATGGACAAATACCACATCGGCGTCTCCGCGCCTTGCGGTATCGAGCGCCTGCCCGGTGCCCAGCGCGATCACTTTCACGTCGATGCCGGTTTTCGCCTTGAAGATCGGCAGGAGATAGCCGAACAACCCGGAGTCCTGCGTCGATGTGGTCGACGCCACCACGATCGATCGGTCCTGTGCAGTCGCTGGTGCGGCGTTGGCAATGGCGCTGAGCCAGAATGCAAGCGCGAGAGACAGGAAACGGATTGCCATGTCATGCTCCTGTGGCGTTAGATCAGATCACGAGATCGCCGCGTACAAAGGCCGCAGCTTCCGGCGTTGATGGGGCGTTGAGAAAGCTTTCGGCCGGACCTTGCTCGCGCAGCGCGCCGCGGACCAGAAACAATACGTCGCTGGCGAGACGGCGCACCTGGCCCAAATCATGCGACGCCATCATGACCTTGATGCCGGATCGCGACGCCGTGCGGATGATCTCTTCCACGCTGCGTGTCGCAGCAGGGTCAAGATTGGCGGTGGGCTCATCCAACAATAACAGTTCCGGATCGCGCGCCAACGCGCGGGCCAGCGCCAGCCTTTGCTGCTCGCCACCCGAAAGGCAGCGCGCCGGTCGCGCCGCCAAATCGGAAAGGCCGACGCGATCGAGCAATTCTTCGACCCGCGCTACCCGGCAGCTGCGTGGAACGCCGGCGGCCACCAGCGCATAGGCGATGTTGGCGGCAACAGTCCGGCGCAGCATCACCGGCCGCTGAAACAGGATCGCCCGGCGCGCTGGCGCGATATGGGTACGGCCACCCCACGTCACGCGGCCCGCCGATGGCGCTGTGAGACCCATGCACAGCCGCAACAAGGTTGTCTTGCCCGCACCATTCGGTCCGATGACAAGTGTCGGCATGCCCGTCGCGATCGTAAGGCTCAAGCCATCGAGGATCGCCGTTGCGCCCGCCTGCAACGAGACTTGCTCGAGCACAACGGGAAGTTCGGCCGATGGCGCCCGCATCGTCAACCTGCCTGCCGTTCGGACCAGACGCGCAGGCCCCAAGCCAATGCGTTTATCACGAGAACCAGGCTGACTAGAACCAGACCCAATCCCATTGCCAGCGGAAGATCGCCCTTAGAGGTTTCAAGCGCGATCGCCGTTGTCATGGTGCGAGTGGAGCCTTCAATATTGCCTCCGACGATCATGACCGCGCCAACCTCAGCGGCAGCGCGGCCAAAACCGGCGAGCAATGCCGTCAGAAGGCTGAGGCGCGAATCCCACAGCAGCGTCATCACGCGATCGACAGGACCGACATCCATCGCGGTCAATTCGTCACGATACTCGACCCAGAGATCTTCGACGGTCTGACGCGTCAGCGCGGCGATGATCGGCACAATCAAGATGGTTTGGGCGATGACCATCGCGGTCGGCGTAAACAGAATGCCCATCTCCCCCAGAGGCCCCGATCGTGAAAGCAGCAGGTAGACCGCTAGACCGACCACGACCGGTGGCAGGCCCATGAAAGCATTGAGAAGGACGACCAGCGCAGACCGTAGGGGAAAGCGCGTCAACGCGAGAGTTGCACCAAGCGGCATTCCGACAAGGGCGGCGAGCGCCACCGCACTCAAACTCACGGCGAGCGAAAGCCTTACGATTGCAAGTAACGTTGCGTTGCCGTGAAGTACGAGTTGCCATCCGTTGAAATCATCGGCCACTTAAGCCTTCCAAGTTTTGACTTTTTCAACATTTTCTTCTTCACCGATATCGCTCTTGGGCTCCTTGTGAAAGAAGTGAAATGCGTCCAACGCCGCGAAATGTGACTTCGGCGGACCGATCGCGTCTGTGCAAAATTGATCACTTTTAGATTGACCAAGCGATCGGTACTTCGAATGGGCATCGGCGCAATCAACCCCGGTCCATCTTGGCCTTGCCACCAAACTGCTCCGGGAGCAGAACCGTCTCAGACCCTGAAAAGACCGACACCGGGTGACTATCGCCCCGAAAATATTTCCTGAGGACCGATCCGTCATCGCTTCGGATTTGCAATCGTACGAGACGTAACTCGGGAAGAGCGTGGTGCAACTACCCTTTGCCTTGGTTTGAACTTGGCGCGCGGCGGAGCTTGGAAAAGGCTCGATCGTTCGCCATGAATTGCGCCAACATTGGCGCAATCAGCTTGGCGGGATCGCTGATCGGCTGACCGGTTTCGCGTGTGAGAGCTTCGGCGTAACTTGCGATATCGCGATGGATCTTGGCTGGTAGCTCGAGAGTGAGTTTCACCGGCTTATCATTGTCGAGCGCACTGAGTTTGAGCTTAGCCATCTCTTTAGCCCTTGTATGGTTCGAGCACGAGGTCTCGGTTGACAATGACCCTCACCGAGAAGCCTGGACGTATAGTCAATGTCGGCTGAATACTGAGGTTACGGCGTACGACCTGTTGCCCGGTTTGATTTAACGAATTGGCAGCCGCCAAGCGCACCCCCTGGAGTATGGCCGTGTTCGATCCCGTATCCGCGCCCGATCCGAGTTCTGACCCTACACCGAGCAATGTCGAAAGCGCAGCCGCTCCAAGCAATTCCTTCCAGTGATTGTCAACCTTGTCCTCGAGGCCGGCGTAACCACCGCCGTCGGCTCCCTGTTGCCG
The DNA here is from genome assembly GCA_963821965.1 of uncultured Alphaproteobacteria bacterium. GTDB lineage: Bacteria > Pseudomonadota > Alphaproteobacteria > Rhizobiales > Xanthobacteraceae > Bradyrhizobium. The sequence goes on along the minus strand of CAWGFY010000005.1, from coordinate 11,272 downwards.
TTCCAGAACGATCGAGCGGCCGTTAGGCATGATCAACCTTGTCCACACCAACAGGACCCTTGATTGACCGAACGCGACTTGGCTATCGTAGACGCCGATCAATCTTGCGCCTTGTGGCACAAGCTTCACGCGGCCGGTAGGAGAGTCAAAAACCAACTTTGTCACTTGCGCGGCAATCTGACCGGGGAGATCCGAACGAATGCCTGTGATGAGAGCAGCAGGAATGATTGTTCCGGCCTGCACAACGAAGGGAGACGGCGGACGGGCCACCCTGTCAGGCGCAGTCGTCCGTCGATCGACGGGGGCATTAACGAAAAGCAGTTTCCGGTCCTGCCCGTTCTGAGTGAAGGTTTCGTCCGAAGTTGACGCAGTGTTGGCAGCTGGGTCCGAAGTCGGGGCTTGTAGGGGCGTGACGCGCGCTGTGGCCGGCGCAAATACCTTGCTGGTCCGAGCCGCCTCGGTCTCCTGGCTCGCACGCTGTTGTTCGGCATCAAGCCCGATCGCACCTGATGGGCCTTCTGTTGTAGCGATCGCACGCCCCAGGTCTCCCGGCAATGGCGGCCCGAGCCGCGGTACATCGCGGGAAATCCCGGCATAGTCCTGCGGCAGCGCTGTGAGGCCATCCGCAACGTCGTGATGAGGTTTTTTCGATAACCTCGAGCAGAATGCGGACGGAAGCTTTCCCGTTAAGCAATTCGAATCGCGATAGACCATTGCCGGGAGCTTTACGGTCAAGCTGACGGGCTTGTCATCTTCGATCGAGCCAATCTTTAGCTTGGTCATTTTCATCCCCTGTAAGGTTCGAGCACCAGATCGCGATTGACGATCACGCGCACCGGAAATCCTGGCCGGATCGTCAGCGTCGGCTGAATATTGAGATTGCGTCGAACCACCTGCTGCCCGGTTTGGTTCAGCGAATTCGCAGCGCCCAAACGAAGCGCCTGGAGAATGGCCGTATTGTTTCCGGTATCGGCACCGGACCCGAGCTTCCGCTCCGACGCCGAGAGCAACGGTCGACAGCAGCGCGGCCTTGAACAACTCGCCCCAATGATTGTCGACCTCGTCCTCAAGACCGGAGTAGCCCCCGGCGTCTGCGCCCTGCTGCCGCTCCAGCACGATCGAACGACCGTTCGGCATGATCAGCCGGGTCCACACCAACAGCACGCGCGATTGGCCGAACGCGACCTGGCTGTCATAGATGCCGATCAGTCGTGCCCCTTGCGGGATCAGGCGGGCGCGGCCAGTTGGGGTGTCATAGATATTTTCGGTGACTTGCGCTGTGATTTGTCCGGGAAGATCCGAGCGAATGCCTGTGATGAGAGCGGCCGGGATGACCGTTCCCGCCTGCACGACAAAGGGCGACGCTGGACGTGAGAGCCGATCGGGCGCCGTAGTCCGCCGATCAACCGGGGCATTGACGAAGAGAAGTTTGCGATCCTGCCCGTTCTGAGCGAAGGTTTCATCAGAAGATGACGCAGTCTTGGTCGCCGTTTCCTGAGATGCGGCATGCTGGCGGTGTAACGGGCTGCAGTTGTCGACGCAAATACTTTGCTCGTCCGAGCCGCCTCGGTTTCCTGGTTGGCACGTTGTTGCTCGGCGTCAAGACCGATCGGCGCTGACTGGCCTTCCGCCGTAACGATGGGACGCCCCAAGTCGCCCGGCAATGGCGGCCCAAGCCGGGGGACGTCGCGGGGAATCCCAGCGTAATCCCGCGGCAATGTTGTCAGGCCATCTGCAACGTTGTGATGATCGGTGCTGTAAAGCTCGTCCGGCGCCGGACTATGTGGGCGGTTGCTCCTCAGCGCCCACAGTACCGCGCCAGAGATGAGCAGCAAAGCCAATGCGCTGCCACCCGCAAGTACTTTGCGGGAGAGCCTTGTGATCCTTGGGCGTTCTGCACGCAGACGCAGAGTCTGCGCGATATCATCGGATGATGGCGCTGATCCCGATACGGGATCAGGACTCTCGGTTGGCCCGATTGCCCGTCACGATCGCCTCCCGTCGTTTCTGACAATTCGAACCTTCTGCTGCTTCTCTCCGCCGAGGCGCAGCTCAGCCGCGGCGAACAGACGGTCGACGATCAGTACATTCTTGTAGGCGCGATAGTTGACGAGTTCGGGCTTGCCATCCTGGCCGATGACGAACAGCGGCGGCATTTCTCCTTGGGCAATGCCGGGCGAGAACTCGATATAGACCTTGCGGCCATCATCGTAGGCATTGACCGGACGCCACGGCGGGCTGTCGCCCTCGATGACGTAACGGTAGCGGCGCTGATCCACTTCCGGAATGATTGGAGTTGGTGGCAAAGCCCTTGAACGGCCGGATCGGTCTTCCGGGTAGAACCAGGCAACCGACGGCATGTATGGCTTTTCGCGGGAGCGCAGCTCGATCAGGTAGGTCCGTCGATCGGTGTTGACGACAAGGTTCGTCTCGATGGCGGGCCTTGTCGGCTTGACCATGATGTGGACACGTCTGGTATCTCCGTTGCCGCTTTCGGTGTCACCGACGATCCAGCGCACGGTGTCGCCGGCGGCGAGCGGCCCCGATCCTGTTAGCTGCTCGCCCGGCTCGAGCGCTATATCCGTGATCTGCCCTGGGGAAGCGTAGATCTGATAGAGCGCGCCGGGACTGTAGGGAAAGACCTGGACGGCGTTGAAATATCCTGCCCGCCGCGGCTCGACCCGGGCGGCGTCGTTGGCCGTCGCGATCCGGTCTGTCGGCTCCTTGGCTTCTTGATCACCCTTCTTGCCGCCGCGGGTCGGCGTCCAGGATGGGGGGACATGCAATGGACGCGCATGGTCGTCTGCCGGCATCGGAAGATCGGGAGACGGCGGCACGTCGTCATCATAACTGATCTGCGGTGGCTTGAAGGTCGTGCAGCCGGAGAGCGCGAGAACAAAAAGCAAGGCCAGACTGCAGGCGTCCCATTGCATTTTGGACCAATCGACCTCGGTACAGGATTTCTCACTAGCCGAGCTCCTTCGACCAGTTGATGGAATTGACATAGACGCCGAGCGGATTCTTGCGCAGGCGGTCGGCGTCGCGCGGGGTTTCGACGACGACGGAAAGGATCGCGGTCCAGCGCTCGGTCGCGGCGAGTTGGCCGCTGTCGTAGCGGCGTTCGGTCCATGCGACCCGAAAGCTTTCCGGCGAGGCGCGAATGACGCTGGAGATCTCGACGGCGACCTGGGTATTGCCGAGCTTGGCAAAGGGATCGTTGGTTCGCGCGTAATCGTTCAGCGCCGCTGCTCCGCGATCAGTCGTGAAGTCGTAAGCACGGAGCCAGTCCTGCCGCAGCACGATGGCGTCGGTCGGCAGGCCTCGCACATCTTCGATGAAGCGCGCGAGGTGAAACGCGATTTGCGGATCGGTCGGCTGGTAGAAGGGACTTGCCGGCGCGACCGCCTGGGCCTGACCGAGATGATCAACTTCCACCACCCACGGCGTGATGGTGCCCTGGGTGGACTGCCAAACGAGGCTTGCGGCAAGCCCTCCGGACAGCAACAAGCATCCGAATGCCATCAGCCGCCAGTTTCTGGCCTGGACGCGGGCCGAGCCAATACGCTCGTCCCAGACCTGAGCCGCCTTCTGGTAAGGCGTCACCGGCTCCGGCGTGCGGCCGTAATGCACGGATGGTCGCTTGAACATCAGTGCCCTCCATCGGACAGATCAACGGAGGATCCGCCACCAGCACTGTCACCGCTGCGGACGGCATGGGTGGCCGCGGACACACCCTGGCTCACGGTCTGCGCGCGCTTCATGCGACGCGCCCAGGCCGGTGGCGCGTCTGCCGTCGACGAACCGCCACCGAGCCCCGCAGCCATGCGGCGCAGCGGGCTGACGATCGCCGAGCCCCCTGCACTCGCGACACCACTCAATCCTCCGGCACGGTAAGCGCTTGCGGCTCCGCCTGCTATCGCTGCCGCACCACGAGCACCGCCGACGAGTGCGCCGCCTGCGAGTCCGGCGCCACCGGCTGCGAGACCCGCGCCAGCCACGATGGCGCCACCAGCGGCCAAGCCGGTGCCGACGGCAGCTCCCGCACCAAGTTGCGGTCCACCCGATACGATGCCGTTCGCAATGCCAGGACCGAAAATGCCGAGGCCAAGGAGGGAAAGCGCCCCAAGCACAAGCGCCATGGCGTTGTCGATGGTCGGCTGATTGCCACCAAAGCCCGCCGTGAACTGTGAGAACAGCGTCGAGCCGATGCCGACGATGACGGCCAGCACCAGGACCTTGACGCCCGACGAAATCACGTTGCCAAGGACGCGCTCGGCGGCAAACGCGGTCTTACCGAATAGACCGAACGGGATCAGAACGAAGCCGGCGAGCGTCGTTAGTTTGAACTCGATCAGGGTGATGAAGAGCTGGATGGCCAGAATAAAGAACGCAAGCAGCACCACGATCCAGGCGAACAGCAGAACCGCAATCTGGATGAAATTCTCGAAGAAGCTGACATAGCCCATCAGGCCCGAGATCGAATTGAGGATTGGTCGTCCAGCATCAAGCCCGACCTGGGCGATCTTTCCGGGCCTCAAGAAGTCGGCCGAGGAAAGACCGGTACCGGAAGCTTTCAGACCCAAGCCGGCGAAGCTCTCGAAGATGATGCGAGCCAAGCTGTTCCAGTTGCCGATCAGGAAAGCGAAGACACCGACAAACAAGGTCTTCTTGACGAGGCGCGCCAGGATGTCCTCGTCCGCGCCCCATGACCAGAACAGGCCCGCCAGCGTGACATCGATCGCCGCAAGAGTGGTGGCAAGGAATCCGACTTCGCCTCCGAGCAGCCCGAACCCGGAATCGATGTAGCGGGTGAACGTTTCAAGGAACTGATCGATAATGCCAGTGCCGCCCATGGGTCACTCCTTCCCGGACTGCTGAATCGGAGGGTAACCAGGTGACAGGCGGCTCTCGTCCTTCGGCGGCACGAACAACGAGGAGCCCTCTTGAGGAGGCCCGTTGTCGGACGATGCAGATGGAATCTTCTGCCCGAGGAATTGGCGGCGCTTCTCGGCCCACGCCTTCCGGCACTCGGACAGAGCATCTTTCTGCTCGTAGGTGACAGAGCGACACTCCGCGAGCTTTGCCGTGAGTGCATCGGATGCATGATCAGCCGACGCAGCCGGCAGGGTTTGGCCCTCGTCGTCACGTAACCGGATTGCGCAAGCGGCAACTACGAGGACGATGAGCACCCCTGCTGCCACGGTCGGGAGCCGTTTCAGTTTTTTCGCGTTCATCAGTGAAACATCTGCACGGTTGTGGGTTGATAGCCGGCGCCCTGCGTCAGGAATCGCCGCAGTTGCTCCCTGCCCTGGTCCTGGGCGGCGGCATGCTGCGCAGACTTCCAGGTTTTGTGCGCGTCCATGGGCCGCGACGACCGCCGTGAGATCCGCGAGTTGCTGGGCCTGCAGCGCCAGGAGTTGATTGCCGGCCTGGCTCGCCTGCAACGCACCGGTCGCGCCCTGGCTCGAGGTGACGAGGGCCGACATCTGGGTACGATTGGTATTGAGGTTGCCGACGACCGTGGCCTGCGTCCGCATGGCGTCCTGCAGGCCGGCCATCGCGTTCTGCCAACGCGTTTGCGCGTTCGCGATCAACGCCTGGTTCGAAAGACTTGACGATGCCGGCGCGTAGGTCGTCGAGAATGCACGGTCGATCTGTTGGATATCATAGGCGATGCGTTGGGCCTGGGCGAGCAACTGCTGGGTACGCTGGATCGACTGTTCCAACTGCAACAACGACGAGAACGGCAGCGTGGCCAGATTCTTCGCCTGGTTGATCAGCATCTGCGCCTGGTTCTGCAGCGACACGATCTGGTTGTTGATCTGCTGCAAGGCACGAGCGGCCGTCAGCACGTTCTGCGCATAGTTATTGGGATCGAACACGACCAACTGCGCGGAGGCGGGTTCGGGACCGACAAACACGGCAAACGCAATCACGCCGGCGGTAGCGAGACGATGGAGGCGGTTCATTTGGATGCCTCCAATTCAGCGAGATGCGGGATGAGATCGGTCGCCCAGGCGACGTCGCGGGCCTTCAGCCAGCCCGGCACAAAGTTGTCGCGGCCACCTTCGGCAAGGACCTGCTCGATCAGCAGCCTGGTCGGCCTTGGAGGAAGCGGCGGTGAAGGCGAGCGCGACCTCGCCAAGACCGAGTTCGAACAGGCGATTGCCGCGGCGCGACTGGCAGTAGTAGTCGCGCTTCGGCGTCGCGCGGGCGAGGATTTCGATCTGGCGGTCGTTAAGTCCAAAGCGCCGGTAGATCGCCATGATCTGCGGCTCGATGGCGCGATCGTTGGGCAGCAAAATCCGCGTCGGGCAGCTCTCGATGATCGCCGGCGCGATCGCGGAGCCGTCGATATCAGCAAGCGATTGGGTAGCGAAGACGACGGAAGCATTCTTCTTGCGAAGGGTTTTCAGCCACTCACGTAGTTGACCCGCAAATTCTTGATCATCAAGCGCTAGCCACCCTTCATCGATGATGAGCAGAGTTGGCCGGCCATCAAGCCGTCCTTCAATGCGGTGGAACAGATAGGAAAGGACGGCCGGCGCGACTGCCGTACCAATCAGTCCGTCGGTCTCAAAGACCTGGACGGAGCCTTCGCCAAGGCGCTCGAATTCCGCATCAAGAAGCCGGCCATAGGGCCCTCCAAGGCAATAGGGCTGGAGAGCACGCTTCAATACATTCGACTGAAGAAGAACGCAAAGACCGGTCAGAGTCCGCTCTTGGATTGGTGCTGAAGCCAGCGAGGTCAGTGCCGACCAGAGATGATCCTTGGCTTCCGGCGTGACTTCGACCCTCTCACGGCCGAGGATCGCAGCTGATCCACTCTGCTGCCCAACCACGCTCAGACGGATCATCAATCGCGGCAAGCGGCTGAAGCTCAACGAATTCTGCGGATTCGCCCGAGAGCACGCCGCCGATGTCATGCCAATCGCCACCCATGGCGATGGTGGCGGCGCGTACGGAGCAGCCAAAATCGAACGCGAAGATCTGGGAGTTCGGATAGCGACGAAACTGGAGCGCCATCAGCGCCAACAGCACCGATTTGCCGGCACCGGTTGGTCCGACCACCAGCGTATGACCGACGTCGCCGACGTGAAGCGAAAAGCGAAACGGGGTCGATCCCTCCGTCCTGGCCAGGAACAAGGGCGGCGCCTTGAAATGGTGGTCCCTCGCCTCCCCGGCCCACACCGCGGACAGCGGGATCATGTGCGCCAAGTTCAAAGTCGAGATCGGCGGCTGACGGACGTTGGCGTAGACATGTCCTGGCAGGCTGCCGAGCCAGGCCTCGACCGCGTTCACCGTCTCGATCATGCAGGTGAAATCCCGGCCCTGGATCACCTTTTCGACGAGGCGGAGCTTTTCGTCGGCCGTCGCGGGCTCGTTATCCCAAACTGTGACAGTTGCCGTGACAAAGGCTTCCCCGATCTCGTCCGAGCCCAACTCCTGGAGCGCGGCATCGGCATCCATCGCCTTGTTATGCGCGTCGGTATCGAGAAGGGCCGAAGCCTCGTTGGTCATCACCTCCTTCAGGATCGCGGCCACCGACTTCCGTTTGGCGAACCATTGCCGCCTGATCCTGGTCAGGAGTTTTGTCGCATCCGTCTTGTCGAGCATGATCGCGCGGGTCGACCAACGATAGGCGAACGCGAGGCGGTTCAGGTCGTCGAGAATCCCGGGCGTGGTCGCCGTCGGGAAACCCGACAACGGTCAGGACGCGCAAATGCGCTGAACCTAGCATTGGCTCGAGCCCACCGGTCAGCGGCCGATCGGCGAGCAATGCGTCGAGATACATCGGGATCTCGGGCACCCTGACGCGATGCCGTTTGGTCGAGACCGTCGAGTGGAGGTAAGTCAGGGTCTCCTCATCGTCGAGCCAGGCGCACTCCGGCATAAAACCTTCGACGAGTTGGAGCACGCGGTTGGTCCGATCGACGAACCCGCGGAGAACCTCACGCGCATCAGCGTCGACGGTGCGGTTGCTACCTTCGTAAAGCAGCCGTTCGGCTTTCGCCGTGCCCTCGTCCGGCGGCAGATAGAGAAACGTCAGGAAATAGCTCGAACTCGTAATGGGCGCCGGCTTCTTCGAACTGTGCCCTCCGCTCAGCATCGACCAGGGCGGACGCCGCGTCCGGAAATGTGTTGGGTGGATAGCTGCCTGCGGAATGGCGCTGCGCTTCGACAAAAATCGCCCAACCGGATTCGAGACGGCGCAGCGCATTGTTCAGACGGCCGGCTATAGCGACAAGTTCGGCTGGCACGGCGCTATCGAGATCAGGCCCCCGGAACTTTGCTGTCCGTTGAAACGACCCATCCTTGTTGAGGATGATCCCCTCATCAACAAGAGCCGCCCAAGGCAGAAAATCCGCGAGACGCGTATTCGAGCGCCGATACTCCGCTAGGTTCATCATGAGAGAACTCACGTGTTGAGGTGACCGGGGATACGCAGGTGTCGTCGTACGACCTCGACGAAGTCAGGATCGCGCTTGGCGGCCCAGACGGCGGCCATGTGGCCGACGAACCAAAGGAGGAGGCCCGCGATCCAAAGGCGCAGACCGATGCCGAGTGCAGCCGCGAGCGTGCCGTTGACGATGGCGATGGAGCGCGGCGCACCGCCCATCAGGATCGGTTCGGTCAGCGCGCGATGCACGGGCGTGACGAAGCCTGGGATTTCTGCATCCATCAGATCACCACTCCCCCGCCGAACGAGAAGAACGACAAAAAGAAGCTCGACGCTGCGAACGCGATCGATAGGCCGAACACGATCTGGATGAGCCTGCGGAATCCGCCCGAGGTATCGCCGAACGCCAGCGATAGCCCTGTGACGATGATGATGATGACCGCGATGATCTTCGCGACCGGACCTTCGACCGATTGCAGGATCTGATTGAGCGGCTGCTCCCACGGCATGTTAGAGCCAGCAGCGAAGGCTGGGCCGACGGTCAGATAGGTCGTCGCGAATACGGTCGTCGAAATGACGCATCGTTCCAGCGAAGATGTAACACTCATGATTGGTCCCCCAATGCTGCAAGGCTGTAATCACCGGAAGGTCCGAGCCCCGTGACGCTGGCGAGCTCGGCCAGGCGGCGATCGGCACCGCGACCGGAAAGAACGGCAATAACGTTGATGGTCTCCGCGATCAGGGCGCGGGGGACCGTGACGACGGCTTCCTGGATCAGCTGCTCGAGCCGACGCAACGCTCCGAGCGCGGTGCCCGCGTGGATGGTACCGATACCGCCGGGATGACCCGTGCCCCAGGCCTTGAGCAGATCGAGAGCCTCTGCACCGCGGACTTCCCCGATCGGAATGCGATCGGGCCGCAGGCGCAGCGATGAACGGACCAAATCCGATAGCGAGATCACGCCGTCCTTGGTACGTAACGCCACGAGATTCGGGGCCTTGCACTGAAGCTCCCGCGTGTCTTCGATAAGAACAACCCGATCCGACGTCTTGGCGACTTCGGCCAACAGCGCATTGGTGAGCGTCGTCTTGCCGCTGGACGTGCCGCCAGCCACGAGTATGTTCTTGCGTGCTTCGACCGCGACCTTCAAAGCGCTGGCTTGGTCCGAGGTCATGATCCCGGCGGCCACGTAGTCGTCCAGCGTGAAAACGGCGACCGCCGGCTTTCGGATCGCGAAGGCCGGGGCCGCGACCACTGGCGGCAACAGTCCCTCGAAGCGCTCACCCGTTTCGGGTAACTCAGCCGAGACCCGCGGGCTGCCTGCGTGAACCTCAGCGCCAACGTGATGGGCGACTAATCGAACGATGCGTTCGCCGTCAGGAGCGGACAGGCGTTCGGTTGTCTCCGCCAGGCCTCCCGACAGCCGGTCAATCCATAACCGACCATCTGGGTTGAGCATCACCTCAATGATCGCGGGATCTTCGAGAAACCGTGCAATCGCAGGACCGAATGCCGTGCGCAACATGCGCGCACCGCGCGAGATTGCTTCCGACTGAAAGGAATGGATCGCCACCATCGTCCCCCAACAGCTGAGGCCGCCTCAAGCGCCCTCCGATGGGGATGATTAGAAAAGGCAGGAAACGGCTCGGCGCAACAAGTGGCTGACTCGGTTCGTGCCTGGCGTAGGAAAAGAAAGATTGAGATCGAACGGGCCTCTAACACAACAGCTCCGCGGTGTGACCAAAGCCCGTTGGTCGCTACCCGCCCCGATCACTTTTATCGGAAAACGTTGCGGAAATTCGCGATCTCAGTTCAAATTTGGTCGGCAATTGTACTGGCCGATTGGCGGCTTCTCCCTCTTAAGTCGGACATGGCGGCACTTCCGCTGAGCTAAACGAGTTCGGCATGGAAGCCGTCAGAGCCCGCGAAGCCAGGTCAACAAGTGATCATTTACCGCCTGAGGCCGCTCCTGCTGAGTCCAGTGGCCGCAGCCTGGAAGCAGGTGAAGCCCCCGCAGGTCCGGCAATGCGCCTCGCATGAGGGGCAGGCGGTCTCCGAACATCTGGAGAACCCTGTCCCGCTCGCCGCCGATGTAGAGCGCCGGCTGTTCGATGCGGCGTTCCCTCGAAGTCCCGTAGGAAGGCGAAGTCCCGATCGTTATTGCGGTAGCGGTTGAGCGGCCCCCGAAAGCCGGACTGCTCAAACTCGCTGACGCCAGCCTAGGCCGCAGCTGCCGCGACCGCGGCGCCGAACTGCTTCTCGCCCGCGTTGCCGGCACGCGCGCGGCCGGCAAGTATGATCTCGATGTCGGCAACGCCGACAAAGCCGAAGACCTGGCGAAGGTACCGCCAGATGTGTCAGGACGGCGAACGCGATCGTCACTCCCAACCAGACGTCGCCGGCCGGTGCCGAGCGCCGGGATCAACAGGGCCAACGCTCCCAAGATCTCGACCAGTCTGGTGACGTTCCCGAAACCATTGGCCAATTCCGATCTGGACGAATATCTGCCATTACCGGATTAGTCATCCGCGCGAATGATCTGACAGAGCCAGCTCCGCTCGACGGCGTAGCGTGACTTCATTTCGGCACATGAAAATTGAGAGTGCAAATCCCGTGGCAATAAATAACCCCAACGAGATCACACTCAACGTTCCCGAAATAGTGTAAATTTCGGCGCCCACTGCATAAGCGCCGAAGCCGAAGAGGCACGCCGAGCGAACTCCACCAGTTATGTTGAAGAAGAAAAAACGACCTGCCGGCATGCTATTGGCGCCCGCAAGCAAAGCTGCAAACATTCGTAGCACTGCGACGAAACGCCCAAAGAACACGACGACGTTTCCATACCGGAAGAAAAGATATCGACCGATCAGC
>CAWGFY010000004.1:0-286017 GCA_963821965.1 uncultured Alphaproteobacteria bacterium | reverse complement strand
CGCGGCAGCCTCTTCCTCGACAGTTCGCGCCACGCCGTGGGCGGAGAACACCGTGACCGCCTTCGGCGGAACCTCCGAGAGATCCTCGACAAAGATCGCGCCTTTGTCTTTCAGGCTTTCGACCACGTATTTATTGTGCACGATCTCGTGGCGGACATAGACCGGCGGGCCGTATTTCTCGAGCGCCCGCTCGACGATCTCGATGGCGCGCACGACGCCCGCGCAAAAGCCCCGCGGCTGCGCCAGATACACGTCGATGGGCTTTCCGTTACGCAAAATCGTTCACTCGTCCCTTTCGCGCGCCGCTACAGATAGTTCCATATCCGCAACCACCGCCGTCTGTCGCCCATCCCAACGGGTTATGGGATGCAAGCGCAAGGCTTTGTGTCAAAAATACATCAGTTGGAAAAGACGTAGGTCGCAAGCGACCGGGCGAAGGGTAAACGCCCAGATGGTATCAAAGTACAGTCTAATTAGATAAACTGGATTAAGGCTTTGGCCTCTCACTCGTTCGTCACTTTACCGGCGGCGAAGGCGGCTATATCAGCCTCGCCAACGGTTCCACCCCATTTCCCGGATCCCTCCCGAGTCCCCGAAGCCGGAATTGGCCTAACTTCAAGGTTAGCTTGCTTGAGGGAACTCCGCTAGAGAGCGGGCGTTTCCGGCAAGCCGATCACATTAGAAAGAATTGAAGTGCTGACAAGTGTCGTCGTCTGGATCGTCAGAACGTGCACCCGCTTTGCCACCCTGACGCTCCTGGTCGGTCTCGTCCTGGCGATCGCGGGGGGGTATTACACCGCAAAGCATTTCGCCATTAACACCGACATCAACACGCTGATTTCGGAACGGATGGACTGGCGCCAGCGTGACGTTCAGTTCGACAAGGCGTTCGATCGCGACAGCACCATTTTGGCCGTGGTGGAGGCGCCGACGCCGGAACTCACCAGCGCGGCAGCATCAGCGCTCGAGGCCAAGCTTCGCGACGACAAGAAGAACTTCGTATCGATGCAGCCGCTTGGCTCTGGCGACTTCTTCGAGAAGAACGGCTTGTTGTTCCTGCCGACCCAGGAGGTCGGCCAGATTACCGGCCAGTTCGAGCAGGCCGCGCCGCTGATCGAGATCATGGCCGGCGATCCCTCGATCCGCGGCCTGACCGGCGCCTTGGAGACGGGACTTGCCGGCGTCAAGCGCGGCGAAGTAAAGCTCGACAATACCGCGCGGCCCTTCAACCTGATTGCGCAGACGGTCGAGGACATCAACAACAAGGGAACCGCGACGTTCTCCTGGCGCGAACTGACCAGCGAGAAGGGACTGACCGATTCCGACAAGCGTGCCTTCATCGAATTCAAGCCGGTCATCGACTACAGCGCCCTCGAGCCCGGCAAGGAGGCGACCGATGCGATCCGAAAGGCGGCCGCCAATCTCGATTTTGCCGGCAAATACCAGGCGCGGGTGAGGCTGACCGGGCCGGTTCCGATTGCCAACGAGGAATATGCCACCGTCCAGGACGGCGCGATCGTCAACGGCATCGGCACGGTGCTGGTGGTGCTGGTCATCCTCTGGATGGCATTGCATTCGGCCAAGATCATCTTCGCCGTGTTCGTCAACCTGTTCATCGGCCTGTCGATCACGACCGCAGTCGGATTGTTGCTAGTGGGATCGCTGAACCTGCTGTCGATTGCATTCGCCGTGCTGTTCGTCGGCCTTGGCGTCGACTTCGGCATCCAGTTCTCGGTGCGTTACCGATCCGAGCGTTTCAAGAACGACAATCTGGTCGAGGCGCTGGAGGAGGCGGCGCGGCGCGCCGCGGTGCCGCTGTCGCTCGCCGCGATGGCGGTCTCCGCGGGCTTCCTGTGCTTCATGCCGACCGACTACAAGGGTATCTCCGAACTCGGCGAGATCGCCGGCGCCGGCATGCTGATCGCGTTCCTGTCCAGCATCACGGTCCTGCCTGCAATCCTGAAGCTGATCAATCCGCCCGGCGAGAGCGAGCCGGTGGGCTATGCCTTCCTCGCGCCGGTCGACCGCTTCCTGGAGGACCATCGCTACTGGATCGTTGGTGGCACGATCGCGGTGGCGCTGGCCGGCCTGCCGCTGCTCTATTTCCTGCACTTCGACTTCAATCCGATGAACCTGCGCAACCCGAAGGCCGAGTTGATCGCGACCTTCCTCGACCTGCGCAAGGATCCCAATACCGGCGCCAACGCCATCAACGTGATGACGCGTTCGGACGAGGACGCCAGGAAGATCGAGGACAAGCTCTCCAAGCTACCCGAAGTGCTGCGCGTGCAGTCGCTGACAAGCTTCGTGCCCGAGGACCAGCCGGCCAAGCTCAAATTGATCGCGCAGGGCGCCCGCGTGCTCGGCCCCGCACTCAATCCGGAGTTGGTCGACGATCCGCCGACCGATCAGGAAAATGTCGATTCGCTGAAGAGCTCGGTGAAAGCCTTGCGCGCCACCGCAGACGAGGACAAGGGGCCGGGCGCGATCGCCTCGCGCCGGCTCGCCGATGCGCTGGAGAAGCTCGCCAATTCCGATGAAGCCACGCGCAACAAGGCGCAGGCGATCTTCGTCGATCCCCTCAAGGTCGTGCTCGAACAGCTCAAGAATTTCCTGCAGGCGAAGCCGGTCACGCTGGACAATTTGCCGCCGGTGATCGTCAACTCCTGGAAGACCAAGGACGGCTTGATGCGGGTCGAGGCCTTGCCGAAGGGTGACCCCAACGACAACGACAATCTGCGCAGGTTCGCCAGCGCCGTGCTCGTCGCCGAGCCGACCGCGATCGGCGGACCGGTGTCGATCCTCAAATCCGGCGATACGGTGGTCGCCGCCTTCGTCCACGCCGGCATCTACGCGCTGCTGGTGATCAGCGTGATCCTCTGGATCACATTGCGGCGTATCACCGACGTGCTGATGACCTTGATCCCGCTCCTGGTCGCGGGCGCCGTGACGATGGAGATCTGCGTGCTGATCAAGCTGCCGCTCAACTTCGCCAACATCGTCGCACTGCCGCTACTGCTCGGCATCGGCGTCGCCTTCAAGATCTACTATATCGTGGCGTGGCGCTCGGGGCGGACCAACCTGCTGCAATCGAGCCTGACGCGCGCGATCTTTTTCAGCGCGCTGACCACTGCGACCGCATTCGGCAGCCTGTGGCTGTCGAGCCATCCCGGCACGTCGAGCATGGGCAAGCTGCTTGCGCTGTCGCTGCTGACCACGCTCTGCGCGGTGCTGCTGTTCCAGCCGGCGCTAATGGGCAAGCCGCGCGACATCTCCGAGTAGGCAGATATCGCCAACCTGATCACCCGGCTTCTTCGCCACGCCGATCGAGCCCGTGGTCTTCGGTGACGCCGTGCCCGTCGTGGCCGCTGTCTTTGTGTTGGGCTTGCTGCCCTTCGCCATGGCGTTGGCCGGGCTCGACGGAATTGGCGGGGCGACGCGCGTCCAGGTCTCGCCGCCGCAGAGGAAGCCGAGCACGCAGCCGCGGATCTCGAGATGATCCGCATCGACAGGCGTGATCGAGGACGAATAGGTCTGGCCGTCCTTGGCGTTATAGACCTGGCCTTCCCAGCTGTCGGCGCCGGGCTTCTTCTTCATGTCGAGCAGGATCGGCATGCCCAATGTCGGCCTGCTCCTTTTTGACACATCGGGATTGTTGTTGTCGCGTCCGCCCGGCTGCTTCTCCCAGGCCACCACGCCCCACATGCTGTCGCCGCATCGCGCCACCCGGATATTGGCGACGCCATCGGCAACCCGCCAGTCGCCGGTCGGATCGGCGGCGCGGGCGGAGCCGGACGCCAGCAGGACTACGGAGGCGGCGAGGGCAGTCATCACGATGTTTCGGGGGCGGTGCAACATGAGTTCAAACCTGTGCTTGCTTTGGGGCTGCGAATGAGGGCAAAAACGACGCCTTGATCGTTTTCAGTTGACGGAACCTCCATCAACCGAAGTAAGTAGCTGATGCCGAGTTCAAATTTGGACATTTCCGGGTTGTTCATGGAGCGCGAGGCGCAGCGCAGTTCCATGCATGCGCGTCATCTCAACGAACAGCTGGTCCGCATTCTCAAGACGATCGGCTACGACGTCGGTTTCCGGAAGGGGCAAGGTGCGTACCTCTATGATCGCGAGGGGGCTCGGTATCTCGACCTACTGAGCGGATTTGGCGTTTTTGCGATTGGCCGGAACCATCCCGCGCTGCGCGAGGCGCTGAAAAACGTGCTTGATGCCGACCTGCCGAACCTCGTGCAACTCGACGTCTCGACGCTCGCGGGCATTCTCGCGGAACGCCTGCTCAAATACATGCCGTATCTGGACAAGGTGTTCTTTGCCAATTCCGGCGCGGAGGCGGTCGAGGCCGCGATCAAGTTCGCGCGCGGTGCCACCGGCCGGCCCGGCATCGTGCACTGCCATCATTCCTTCCATGGTCTGTCCTACGGCGCGTTGTCGCTGACGGATGATCCCAATTTCCGCGGCGGCTTCGAGCCGCTGCTGCCGGGATGCACCGCGATCCCGTTCAACGATCTCGCGGCACTGGAGAAGGCGCTGTCCTCGCGCGAGGTCGCCGCCTTCATCGTCGAGCCGATCCAGGGCAAGGGTGTCAACATTCCCTCCGACGAGTTCCTGCCGGGCGCGGCCGCGCTCTGCAGGAAATACGGCACGCTGTTCATCGCCGACGAAATCCAGACCGGCATCGGCCGCACTGGCCGCTTCCTCGCCATCGAGCACTGGAACGTCGAGCCAGACATGGTGCTGCTGGCGAAGGCGCTGTCGGGCGGGCACGTGCCGATCGGCGCGCTGCTGACGCGCAAGAGCATCTTCGACAAGATCTTCAACCAGATGGACCGCGCGGTCGTGCACGGCTCGACCTTCGGCAAGAACGACCTGGCGATGGCGGCCGGCATTGCCACGCTCGAGGTGATGGAAGCCGAGAAACTGGTCGAGGCTGCCGCCAAGCGCGGCGCGGAGTTGCGGCTCGCCTTGACCCGGATGGTGCCGGGCTACGAGTTGATGAAGGAAGTGCGCGGCAAGGGGTTGATGATCGGCGTCGAATTCGGTCCGCCGAAGTCGCTGCGGCTGAAGGCGTCGTGGAACGTGCTGGAGACTGCCAACAAGGGTCTGTTCTGCCAGCTCATCACCGTGCCGCTGTTCAAGGATCACAAGATCCTGACCCAGGTCGCCGGCCACGGCAGCCACACCGTGAAGCTGCTGCCGCCCCTTGTCATCTCCGAGGACGACTGCAAGTGGATCGAGACCGCGTTCGACACCGTGATCGCCGGCAGCCACAAGGTGCCCGGCGCGATCTGGTCGCTCGGCAAGACGCTGGTCGACAACGCGGTGCGGAAGTCGGCGTAGCGATCCCGTAGGGCGGATTAGCGAGCCGCTCGGCGCGCGCAAAAGGAAGGCGGATTACGCCTTCGGCTAATCCGCCCTACGAATCTAACCCTCCCTGTTGTTCGCCGCCGCGGCCTCGAGCTTCTCGCCGAACTCGGCCAGTTCATCGGCGCCGACATCGCTGATCGCCCAATAATTCAATCCGCGGTCGCTCCAGCGGCGGATGTTGTAGCCCTGGATGGTTTCGATCTTCGCAGGCCGGTGCTGCATGTTCGAGGTCTGCGCCACGAACAGATTGATGATATGCGCGCGGCGCTTGTAGACGACGGCGCCGATGGGGCGCGCGTCGACATAGTCGAGCCGCCCGCCGATCAGGGTGAAGCCCTGCGCGGTCAAGTCGATCACTGGCGGTGACACGTCGAGCTTGCCGGCAAACCACGGCTTGACCGTGTGCTGGTCGGTCGAGATCACGTCGGTGAGGTGTCCGGCCTGCAGCGAGCGCAGATGCGCCGACACGATCTCGCCCTCGATGCGCTCCTGGTCGTCGTTGCGCAGCACGACGGCAAACAGGCCGGTGGCTGCGATCGCCGACACCGCTGAACCCATCGCAAAGCCGCGCAGCAGGCCGCGCCGGGTCGGCATCGGCGTCACGTTCGACGGCGAAGCCTTCGGCAGCGCCGCCTCGATCCGCGCGCGCAAGGCGGCCGGCGCGGTGTAACGCAGGTCCGCGGATGCGACCGCCTGGTTCATCTGCCGATAGGCGGCCAGCGTCGCGGTGCAGCGCTGGCATCCCGCGACATGCTGCTCGACCTCGCGCACATGCCCGGCGTCGAGCTCGCCGTCGAGCAGCGCATTGAGCAGGACCTCTGCTTCGTCGCAAGTCATTGTCTACTCCTGTTCCGCCAGCCATGCCGATCGCAGCATGGCGCGGGCGCGCGCGAGACGTGACATGATGGTGCCGACGGGCGCCCCGACCGCTTCGGCAATCTCGCGGTAAGAAAGATTATTGATTTCACGCAGCACGAACGTCTCCTTGAACGGCTCGGCGAGGGCGTCGACCAGCTTGCGGATCGTGATCGCGTCGCGGTCCTTCAGCACGGCAGTTTCCGGCGTCTGCTGTTCCTCGTGCCACATCGGCGGCTGCTCTGCGTTCTCCGGCGCGTCGTCGAGCGTCGTGCTCGGCGCTGTGGCGCGGCGCGCATATTCGGCGCGGCAGACATTGCGCAGGATCGCGAACAGCCACGGCTTCATCGCCGGCCCCCGATAGCTGTCGAAATGCCTGAATGCGCGCAGGTAACATTCCTGCACCGCGTCGTCGGCGTCGGTGGGGTTGCGCAACAGATAGCGCGCCAGCGTATAGACGTCGTCGAGAAGCGGCAGCGCGGCCTCGCGAAAGCGCCGCGCCCTGTCAGGGTCTTCCTTGGAGGTCGTGACCGGCATCGCCTCTTGCCCCGCTTTGGCGGAAAACGCGTGAGCCCGGCCGGCGGGAGGAAGCCGGCCGGGCATCACCGCGACCGCTGTGATGCCTTGGATTTGAGCGTTACTCAACCTTGATCATCCCGGTCATGTGCGGGTGCAGCGAACAAAAGTACTTGTAGTCACCCGCGCTGGTGAAGGTGAACGAGAAAGTGCCGTCGGTGTCCATGGCCTTCGACCTGTATTTTCCGGCCGACACCACGGTGTGCGGGATGTCGTCGTGATTGGTCCAGGTCACGGTGTCGCCGACCTTCACTTTCAGCTCGGCTGGCGTGAAGGTGAAGTTGTCGATGGTCACCTTGAGTTCCTCGGCCTTCGCAGACGCGACACCGAGGAGGATGGTTGCAGCCACGGCAAGGCCGAGGCTGCGCAAAGCAGCGAACGTCATTTCCAAATTCCTTACGTTCAGCCCGCCAGCGGCGTGTCGATGATCGCAAGGCGCTGGTCGCCCTGCTTGAAGTTGACGCTGGCGATGCCGAGCAAGCTGCGCAGCTTGGCGTCCTCGACCTTCATCGGTCCGGGCGAGGGCGCCGTGCCGGGCGCGGGCTGCGGGAAGGCGGTGGAGCGCGCGGTGTGGAAGGTGACGTTACCCTCGACCTTCTGCATCACCTGATGGATGTGGCCGTTGAGCACGGTGACCGAGCCGAACCCCTTGAGATAGTCCAGCGCGCGGGCGCCGTCCTCGGTGCCCCAGCCCCATTGCGGATACACGGTCCAGAGCGGGATATGGGCGAACACCACGACCGGCGTCGACTTGGATTTTCCCTCGAGATCGTCCTCGAGCCATTCGAGCTGTTCGGCGCCGAGATTGCCGAGACCGCCGGCCTTGAGGTCGACCACATTGACGAGGCCGATGAAATGCGCGCCGCCGGCGTCGAAGGAGTAATAGCCCGGGCCCTTGGTGCCCTTGCCGTAGCGGTCCTTGTAGAACTTGATCTCCTCGTCGAGGAAGTCGTGCTCGCCCGGCACATAGTGCACGTCGAGCTTGGCCTGCGAGATGATCTTCTCGGCATTGTCGAACTCCGCAGCTTTCGACAGATGGGTGATGTCGCCGGTGTGGATCATGAAGGACGGCTTCTTCGGGATCGCATTGATCTTGCCGATCGCCTCTTCCAGCGTGCCGGCGGCATTCGGATTGGCCGGCTTGTCGAAGCCGATATGGCTGTCCGAGATCTGGAGGAAGGTCAGGCCTGCGGGCTCGGCGGCGTTGGCGGCATCGACCAGCCCCAGCGAGCGGGGCACGCCGCCCGAAATGGTCCAGAGCACGCCGGTGCCGGCCCAGGTCATGCATTCCAGCACCTTGCGGCGGCTGACGCCGCGCTCTTCGTCATGGTGGTCGTGATCGTGATGGCTCATGGTGCTCTCTCCGTGGACCCATAATTGGGTTACGGGGGAGGTGATTGGGGAGGGCGCGGCTTTATTCCCGGGATTTCCGCTGATGCCGGCTGCGGATGACGATTTCGTGAGGAATCAGACCAAATTCGCCGGCTAGTGGTGCGATTTCAACATTCGCACGCCGTTGCGGCGGGCATTTTTGCGAATGTCGAACGTCAAATCCGCTCCACTAGATCGATCAGGCGCGCGCATTGATCCTCGGTCCCGACAGTGATGCGTAAAAAATCGGCGATCCGCGGTTTGGCAAAATGCCGGACGAGAACGCCGTGCTGGCGCAGGCCGGCGGCGAGATCGGCGCCGCGGTAGCCAGGATGGCGCGCGAACACGAAGTTCGCAGCCGATGGCAGAACCTCGAAGCCGAGGCCGCTGAGGCCGCGGGTGAGCTTTTCGCGGCTCGCGATGATGCGCCCGCGCGTCTCGGCAAACCACGCATCGTCCTTGATGGCGGCCACCGCGCCTGCGATGGCGAGGCTGTCGAGCGGATAGGAATTGAAACTGTCCTTCACCCGCTCCAGCGCCTCGATCACCGGCCGCTGGCCGATGGCGAAGCCGACGCGCAAGCCGGCCAGCGCCCGCGACTTGGAGAGGGTCTGGATGACAAGCAGATTGTCATGGCGCGCGACCAGCGGCACGGCGCTCTCGGCGCCGAAATCGACATAGGCTTCGTCGATCACCACCAGCTGCTCCGGATGCTCGGTCACAAGCTGCTCGATCGCATCGCGCGGAAGGGCGATGCCGGTCGGAGCGTTCGGATTGGGCAGAATGATCGCGCCGCACGGCCGGCGGTAGTCGGCAATCTGCACCCGCAAGTCGCCGTCGAGCGGTACCGCGTCGTGACGGATGCCGTAAAGCTGGCACCAGACCGGGAAGAAGCTGTAGGTGATGTCGGGAAACAGCAGCGGCGCATCGTGTTTCAACAGGCCCTGGAACGTGTGCGCCAGTACCTCGTCCGAACCGTTGCCGACGAACACCTCCTCGGGCGCGACTTTATAATGTGCCGCGATGGTCTCGCGCACGTTCGTAGCGCGCGGATCGGGATAGAGACGCAGGCGATCGGTCGCCGCCGCTATCGCAGCCAGCACGCGCGGCGAGGGCGGGTAGGGATTCTCGTTGGTATTGAGCTTGATCAGGCCGTCCTGCTTCGGCTGCTCGCCGGGCACGTAGGGTGACAGGCCGTGGACGACAGCGCTCCAGAAGCGGCTCACGATCGCGCATCCTCCAAAATCATCGTTGCGCCCTTTTCGGCGATCATCGCGGTCGGGGTGTTGGTGTTGCCGGACGTGATGGTCGGCATGACCGAGGCGTCCGCGATGCGCAAGCCCGCGACGCCATAGAAGCGCAGGCGTTCGTCGACGACGGCGTTGGCATCGTTCGGCGTTCCCATCCTGGCGGTGCCGACCGGATGGAAGATCGTGGTGCCGATGTCGCCGGCGGCTTTCGCCAGAGAGGCCTCGTCGTCACCGACGGAAGGACCGGGCAGGAACTCGACCGGATGATACTTTTCCAGCGCCTTCTGTTTCATCAGCCGCCGCGTGCTGCGGATCGCGTCGGCCGCGACCTGACGGTCCTCATCGGTCGACAGATAATTCGGCGCGATCGACGGCGCTTCATCCGGCTTCGCGGAGCGGATGCGCACCGTACCGCGCGAGGTCGGTTGCAGATTGCAGGCGCTCACGGTGATCGCGGAGAAGCGATGCAGGGGATCGCCGAACTTGTCGAGCGACAGCGGCTGCACGTGGAACTGGATGTTGGCGCGCGAGCGGCGCGCATCCGAGCGGGTGAAGATGCCGAGCTGCGATGGCGCCATGGTCAGGGGCCCGCGACGGCGCAAGGCATAGTCGAGCCCCATCAGTCCGCGGCCGATCAGCGAGTAATAAGTCTCGTTCAGCGTCTTCACGCCTTGAACCTTGTAGATCGCGCGTTGCTGCAGATGGTCCTGCAGATTTCGCCCGACACCGGGACGATCGAGCACCACGTCGATGCCGAGCGGCGACAGCCACTCGCCGGGCCCGATGCCGGAGCGATGCAGGACCTGGATCGATCCGATCGCGCCGGCGCTGAGGATCACCTCGCCCTTGGCGCGCGCCTCGATGGTCTCGCCATTCTGGATGAAGCGCACGCCGGCCGCGCGGCCGCGCTCGATCGTGAGGCGATCGACATGCACATGCGTCTCGAGCCGCAGGTTCGGACGCTTCAATGCGGGCTTGAGGAAGCCGCGCGCCGATGACCAGCGCCGTCCGCGCTTCTGGTTGACATGGAAATAGCTGACGCCTTCATTGTCGCCGGTGTTGAAGTCGGGGATTTTCCTGATCCCCATTTCCTGCGCGGCTTCGCCGACCGCATCGAGGATCTCCCACGACAGTCTTGGCGCCTCGATGCGCCAGCCGCCGCCCGCGCCATGGTGCTCGCTTTCGCCGAGGAAATGATCCTCCAGCCGCCGGAACACCGGCAGCACGTCGTCATAGGCCCAGCCTTTCAGTCCGAGCTGGCGCCAGTAATTATAGTCGGCGGCCTGACCGCGCATCGAGATCATCGCGTTGATCGCCGAGCAGCCCCCGATCACCTTGCCTCTGGGATAAGCGAGCGCGCGGCCGTTGAGGCCCGCCTCGCTCTCGGTCTTGAACATCCAGTCCGAGCGCGGATTGCCGATGGCGAAGAGATAGCCGACCGGGATGTGAAACCAGATCCAGTTATCCTTGCCGCCTGCTTCCAGGATCAGCACGCGCTTGCCCGGATCGGCCGACAGGCGGTTGGCGAGGATGCATCCCGCGGTGCCTGCGCCGACGACGATGTAATCGAAATCACCTTCTAGCGTGCGCGGCATCACATAAACTTCCAGCAGCTCGTTGAGTTCGTCATGCCCGGCCCACAGTCAAGCCTGCGCAGACTGTGTAAACTTGTCTGCGCTGCCGGGCATCCACGTCTTTCTTGGCATTTTAATAGTCAGACGTGGATGGCCGGGACCCGTCTGCGCCAAGGCTCCGCCGAGGCCGCGAACTCACTCGGCTCGCCGTAGCTTAAGCGAAGGCGGCAAGCCCGGCCATGACGTTTAAGGCTGTTGGGTCGTACGCGTTTGGGTGCTAGAGAGGCTCAACACTCAACCGCACGAGAAACCCATGCCTATCGTCAACCGTGTCGCCGATCTGCACTCCGATATCACCGCCTGGCGCCGGGAGATTCATGAACATCCGGAACTGCTCTACGACGTGCACCGCACTGCAGCATTCGTGGCCGACCGGTTGCGGGAATTCGGCTGTGACGAGGTCGTGACCGGGATGGGCAAGACCGGCGTGGTCGGCGTCATCAAGGGCAAGAAACCGGGCGGCAACGGCGACATCAAGGTGATCGGCCTGCGCGCCGACATGGACGCGCTGCCGATCCATGAGGCGACGGACCTGCCTTATGCCTCGAAGACGCCCGGCAAGATGCATGCTTGCGGCCATGACGGCCACACCGCGATGCTGCTCGGCGCGGCTCGCTATCTCGCCGAGACGCGCAATTTTGCCGGCGATGCGGTGGTGATCTTCCAGCCTGCGGAAGAGGGCGGCGCCGGCGCAAAAGCGATGATCAAGGACGGGCTGATGGACCGCTTCAAGATCGAGCAGGTCTACGGCATGCACAACGGGCCGGGCATTCCGATCGGCTCGTTTGCGATCAGGCCGGGCCCGATCATGGCATCGACCGCATCCATCGACATCAAGATCGAAGGCTATGGCGGCCACGCCGCGCGCCCGCACAAATGCGTCAACTCGGTCATGGTCGGCGTGCAGCTGATCCAGGCGCTGCAGCAGATCGTGTCGCGCAACGTCGATCCGCTGGATTCGGCCGTGATCTCGATCTGCGAATTCCATGCCGGCGATGCCCGCAACGTGATTCCGCAGACCGCGCAATTGGCCGGCACCGTGCGGACATTAACGGCGGAAGTCAGCGAGCTGATAGAGAAGCGCGTGCGCGAGGTTTGCGCCGGCATCGCCCAGATCACCGGCGCCGGCATCGCGCTCACCTACGAGCACGGCTATCCCGTCACCGTCAATCATCCGGCTCAGACCGACACTGCGATCCGCATCGCCACCGATGTTGCCGGCGACGGCCACGTCCACGAGACGCCGCCGCTGATGGGCGCGGAGGATTTCTCCTATATGCTGCAGGCGCGGCCGGGCGCGTTCATCTTCTGCGGCAACGGCGACAGCGCCGGCCTGCATCACCCCGCCTATAATTTCAACGACGACGCGATCCTCTACGGCACCTCGTTCTGGATCAAGCTGGTGGAGAATACGCTCGCGGCGTAGCGCATGCGCGTTCGGTAGGACCAAAGTCGGGTCGGGGAACTCCACGAAACGATCGCGCCGACATCGAAACCTGCTAGTTTCCTGCAGCATGAATCGCCGAAAATTTCTGGCACTTTCCGCCACTGTCGGATTGTTACCCGTCGCCGTCCGTTCGCAAGGTCCCCGCCGCACCATCGGTGTCCTGATGGCGGGGAGCGAAGGCTCGCCTGAAAATGCTCCGCGCATTGCGGCTTTCCGCAAGGCGCTGACAGAGTTGGGATGGCGCGACGGCGATAACGTCCAGATCATGTACCGTTGGTCGGCCGGCAAGAACGAGCTGATTCAGCAGTATGCAAACGAACTGGTGGCGAACTCGCCTGACGTGATCCTCGCCAACAGCACCACCGTGATTTCCGCCCTCAAGAGCAGGACCGACTCCATCCCCGTCGTGTTTGCACTGGCGATGGATCCGGTCGGTCTCGGTCACGTCAAGAGCCTGTCGCATCCCGGCGGAAATTTCACCGGCTTCACCTTCATCGACCCGGAGCTGATCGGCAAATGGATGGAGTTGCTTGGCGACGTAGCGCCGGGGCTGACGCGAGCCGGCCTACTGTTCAATCCCGATACGATGATCGGTTACCAAAACTTCGTCCAACAAATTCAAAATGAGCAGAAGCGCGGAGGGATCAGCCTGAAACCCCTTCCCGCGAGAACCACGCAGGAAATGGTGTCTGCCATCGAGGGCTTCGCCGCGTCCCCAGACTCCGGTTTGATGATCGGGCCGGATCCATTCAATCAAGTGCATCTGAAGCAGATGGCTGAGCTCGCAACCCGGCTGCGTCTACCGACCATTTCGGTCTACCGGTCATACGTGACGGACGGCGGCCTGATGGCCTACGGACCGGATGTGGCCGATGTGTTTCGCAGGTCGGCCGCATACGTCGACCGTATTCTCAAGGGCGAGAAGCCCGCCGATCTTCCGGTGCAGCAGCCCAACAAGTTCGAGTTTATCATCAATCTGAAAACAGCAAAGGCGCTCGGCCTAGTCATTCCGCCGACCTTGCTTGCGACGGCTGACGAGACCATGGAGTGACGCGCTGATTTTTCTCGGCGCCCCGTGGTAAGACGACCCTGAGCAAATCTTGGGGTCTTGCAAATGACGAAAATCAGGGTCGGTCTGGTCGGCTGCGGCTTCGTTGCCGAGCTGCACATGTATGCCTACGCCCGCGTCTATGGCGTCGATGTCGAGGTCGCGGCGGTGGCGGCGCGCGGCGATCATGTCACGGCATTCGCGCACAAGCACCACATCCCGGCGAGCTATCGCAGCTTCGACGAGTTGATCGCCGACCGCAGCATCGACGTCGTCGACATCTGCACCCCGCCGAACCTGCACGCATCGATGATCGTGGCGGCGATGCGCGCCGGCAAGCATGTGATCTGCGAGAAACCGTTCGCCGGCTATTTCGGCCGCGACGGCGATCACGCGCCGATCGGCAAGCATGTCGCGAAATCGCTGATGTACGAGCGCGTCTGCGCGGAGATGGAGGCGACCTGTGCGGCGATCAAGGCGACCGGCAAGCTCTTCATGTATGCGGAGGACTGGATCTACGCGCCGGCTATTACCAAGACCGCCGAGATGCTGCGCGCGACCAAGGACAAGATCCTGTTCATGAAGGGCGAGGAGAGCCACTCGCGGCTCGCATGCCGCGCACGCCGCGCAATGGGCGATGACCGGCGGCGGCTCGCTGATCCGCATGGGCTGCCATCCGCTCTCCGCCGTGCTTTACCTGAAGCAGGTCGAGGCCCGCGCGCGCGGCGAGAGCATCCGCCCGGCGAGCGTCACCTGCGACGTCGGCAATGTCGCGGCGTGCCTCAAGCCGGACGAGCGCGCCTTCATCAAGGCCAGTCCCGTCGACGTCGAGGACTGGGGCACGCTCACCGTGACCTTCTCCGACGGCACCAAGGCCACCGTGTTCTCCGGCGACATGATCATGGGCGGCGTGCGCAACCTGATCGAGACCTACACCAGCGGCGGCTCGTTGTTCGCCAACATCACGCCGAACAATCACATGATGAGCTACCAGACGAACGAGGAGAAGCTCGCCAGCGTCTACATCACCGAGAAGGTCGACCGCAAGACCGGCTGGCAGTTCGTCTGCCTCGAGGAGGAATGGACGCGCGGCTATTTGCAGGAAATCCAGGACTTCATGGAATGCGCCGCGACCGGGCGGCAGCCGCTCGCCGATCTCGCGCTGGCGCAGGAGACGATCAAGGTCAACTACGCCGGCTACTGGGCGGCCGAAGAGGGGAGACGGGTGGTGTTGTGAAACAAAGCGGACGTGCCATTCTGCCAAGTTGAAGTCCGCTTCAGAGGGCAGACCGGGCATGCCGCTCGAATAGGTCGACTTCCGCTTCTGGACCGGAGGCGGACATCAACCGATTAATGTCCGGCTGTGGCTCGGAAGGTGTTAGGCTGCATGCATCGGTTGGCCCGATCCTGCCGGAGGCACCATGAGGCGGCGCGATTTCCTCGGTATCATTGCGGGTTCATCGGTAGCGTGGCCGCTCGCGGCGCGCGCGCAGTCATCGGCACTGCCGGTGGTCGGGTTTATCCGGGACGGGTCGGCCGATGCCTCCGTGCGCCTTGCAGCTGCTTTCCGCAAAGGTCTCAAGGAGACCGGCTACGTCGAAGGCGAGAACGTGATGGTTGAGTACCACTGGCTGGAGGGCCAATACGACCGCCTGCCGGCACTGGTGGCCGATCTGGTTCGCCGACAAGTCGCCGTAATCGCCACGCCCGGCAATGTGCCTTCGCTTGCGGCCAAAGCTGCGACAGCGACGATCCCAATCGTCTTCGGTGTCGGCGATGATCCAGTCCAGCAAGGTCTTGTCGCGAGCCTTGCCCGGCCCGGCGGCAACGTAACCGGCATCAATTTTTTCTCCACCGAAGTGACGGCCAAGCGGCTGCGGCTTCTTCATGATTTGGTGCCCACGGCCGTTCGTATTGCCGTGCTCCTCAATCCGGCAAATGCTGAGATCGCCGAGACCACGTTGCGGGACGTGAAGGAGGCCGCCCCCACCGTCGGGCTTCAAATCCAGATGACCCTCAACGCCAGTACGATCGGCGAAATAGACGCGGCCTTTGCCACCCTTGCGCGCGAACGCCCCGATGCCCTGTTCGTTGCCGGCGACGCTTTCTTCGTCAGCCAGCGCGAGCAACTTGCCGCCCTAACGGCGCACCACCAACTTCCGGCGGCTTATTCGGTCCGCGAAGTTGTGGCAGCCGGCGGGCTCATGAGCTATGGAGGTGACCTTTCGGACATGTTTCATCAAATCGGCGTCTATAGCGGCAGCATCCTCAAGGGAGCGAAACCCGCCGACCTGCCGGTATTGCAGTCAACCAAATTCGAGTTCGTCATCAACCTGAAGACAGCGCGAGCGCTCGGCATCGAGGTGCCGTCAGCGCTGCTCCTGATCGCCGACGAGGTAATCGAATAGAGATGCCGTTTGCTGCGGTGCATGAGTTCTCTTGACGGCGCGAAATCGGCATGGCCGGTTCGGCCGACGATGTCCGGTTTTTGGAAGAAGAGCGGAAGTGGCATCTTCGGACCGCCAGGTCCGCGTTTGACGGCTCTCAAGCGGTCGACGCAACATAAAGACGGAGTGTGAGATGGATCGAGGATTTCGTCCGGGGTCAAAGCGCTTCGACGAACTCGACCATTCGACGACGTTGATCGGGATCTGGCAACGGGCCGCGCATCGCGCCGGCATTGTCCGCCATGTGGCGGGGATCGCCGGTCCCCGGGATCACCGCAGTCACACGCGGGTCGCCAAGCAAATATTTCAGGAAAAACTGTCCCCAGGAGTTCGCGAACACCCGAGCCCAGTCCGGCAATTCCTTGCCGTGAACTGCCCGGAATAGTCTGCCATTGCCGTAAGGCAAGGCGGTCAGCACACCGGCTCTGATTTCGGCGGCCAGTGGCAGGATGGTTTTCTCGGCGAACCGGTTATCGAGTGAATAGTCGATCTGGACGAAATCGGGCTTCTCCCGTTCCAGCACGGCCTCGACCGCGGAATAGTCGCGGCGGAATGTCGAGGTGATGCCGATATAGCTGCACACGCCTTGTTTTTTCCACTCCCTGAAGCGTTCGAGAGATTGCTGCCTGCTCCCGACGTTGTGAAGCTGCAGCAGATTGACGCTTGCAGTCTTCAGTCGGGCCAATGATCGCTTGAGTTCCTGGGAGTCGGGCGACTCGAGCTTGGTGGCGATGAAGAGTTTGTCGCGCAAGCCGGAAGCTGCGGCAACGTCCCCCAACACGCTTTCCGCATCGCCGTAGGTTGACGCCGTGTCGATGAGCCGTCCACCATTCTTGAACAGGGCCTGTACGACGGCGTCGGCCTTGCTCCGCGTCGGTTCGTTATTCTCATCGAAAACATAGGCAGTGCCAAGACCAACGGCGGGAATGCGCTCGCCGCTGCCGGGAATCGGACGGGTGAGAAGCGGTGTTTCCGTCTGGGCAACGGCGTTGGTCGAGAGCAGAAATCCGCCGGCAAATGCCGCAAAGTCGCGGCGGGTTATTGGGCGGGTCGTTCGGACTGCCATTCCGGTGCTCCTTCGTCGCGTGGTTTCGTCGCAAGACGCTCCTGCGTTCGCCCCAGCGCGGTTGAGAGAATGAGCCAGCCCGCCGCGACCGGCAGCGCGCACAGCGCGATGGCGCCAAGCTTCAGCCCCAGCGCCTGAAGGCTGTCGTAGACCCAGCCATACAGCGCGTCCGAGCCGCGGTAGATCACCACGTCGATCAGGTTTTTGGCTTTGTATTTTTCTTCGCGCCCAACCACGGTGAAGAATACCTGGCGTGCTGGATTCGCGATTGCGAAGTTCATCCAGCGTTGCGCGACCTGGAGTGTCACTACCACGGACAGGCCCGGCGTGATCGCCAGCGCTGCGAAGCCCACCACATAAATAGCCGGCAAAGCTGCGGCCGCGATGCCGGTGCCGAAGCGCTTGAGCAATTTGGCGGTGGCAAAGACCTGCGTCACCAGGCTCAGCAGCCCCACCGCGAGGTCGATACTCGCAAACAGGCGCGTTTGCGCCGCCGCGTCATGGATCGTCGCTGAAACGATGTTGGCCTGCGCGAAATAGGCAATCGTCGCGCCGAACGAGAGCAGGCTGACCCAGGCGGCTACACCCAGGAGATAAGGCGAGCGGATCAGTTCGGGGAGTGCCGCGAAGGCGCTGCCTCCAACCCGCTGCCGGCCTGGATCCAGGTCTGCCGGCGCGTCAGCCGCTCGTTCAATGCGATGGACGCAAAACACGGCCGCTTCGAGAAAGACGGCGGCCACGATCAACAGGTTAACCGGGCCAAGCGGCGCTGACAGCCAGATCGTGACAACCGGACCAAGCAGCGCTCCAGCGGTGCCACCGGCTCCAATGAACCCGAACAATCGTTTGCCCTGCTCTGCAGTAAACAGATCGGCCATGAACGACCAGAACACCGCCACTGCGAACAAGTTGAACACGCTGACCCAAACAAAAAATACCCGCGCTACGATCACTCTTTCCACGTCGAACGTCAGCAGCAGCCAGAACAGCACGAGATTGGCGACGAAGAAATGGTAGACGATGGAGATAAACCTGGTCCGCGGCAATCTCGCTACGAGTTCGCCATAGAGCGGCTGTGCGACGAGCAGGCTGAGGAAGGTGGCGGTGAAGAGCCAAGGCAGGTTTTTGACGCCACCTGCGATGCCCATCTGGTCGCGCAACGGACGCAACACATAGTAGCCGGCGAGCAGCGTGAAGAAATAAGCGAAGGACCACAATGCAGCCGAACGTTCTTGCGTCGTAGCAGGTACCGCGCGCCGTAACCAGCCGGCCAGAGGCGTCATGGCGCCAGCGATAGCTTTTGCTTGAGTTCGGCCGCGCTCACATTCTGGCCATACCCCGGCGACCCGCGTTGAAATCGT
Source organism: uncultured Alphaproteobacteria bacterium (assembly GCA_963821965.1). GTDB lineage: Bacteria > Pseudomonadota > Alphaproteobacteria > Rhizobiales > Xanthobacteraceae > Bradyrhizobium. The sequence goes on along the minus strand of CAWGFY010000004.1, from coordinate 267,583 downwards.
TTCGCATCCGCCAGCTTGCCAACCTCCACCGGATCAAAGCCGGCATCGCGCACCAGTCCCGCAGCAACTTGCATGGCTTCCTGGTTATCCCCGGCAATTGGTACCGCGAGTCTGGGGGCAGGACGGTTCGCTTCGCGTTCAAAGATCATGTAGGAGAGCGTGTTGAAGGCGCGCACCAGCCGGGCGCCAGGCAGATATTTCTGCGAAGTAACTCCGATGCCGTCACGTTCGACCTCGTCGGCGATGGCGCCGTCGCGGCTGGCCACGGCGTTGTCGGCGTCGAGCACGATCTTGCCGGCTAACGCTTTGCCGTAATCTTTCCCGATCTGCGGCAGGGCGCCGTAAGGCACGGCGATGAATACGACGTCGCCAAACGCAATCGCTTGATCGACGGTGCCGGCCTGCGCAAGAGGGCCAAGGCGCCCGACGAGGTCTTTCAACTCCTCCGGATGACGTGACGAGAAGAACACCGGATGGCCTGCTTTCACCCAAAGCCCGCCGATCGTGCCGCCGATATGGCCGGCGCCGATAATGCCGATTTTCATCTTGGGACCGGCGGTCGTCTGACCCGATGCTGTCGTCGGTTGAAGCGCCCCTTGGAGGATGAGCGCTCCTGCCGCGACCAACAATGCGCGGCGACTGCGGTAAACAGTGTCATGCTCAGACATCAGCACACCAATTGCAAAATTGCAGGACGAATTCTGGTCGCCCCTTCCAGCTCAATTCGTTCACCTCATCGCGAGCAGGATCATAACGCGAAAAGTGTTATAAGTAGCCGCCCGGAATTGGCGCTCGCACAGAGTTGATCTCTTTGCTCCTGATCCTTTTCGAGGGCTTGTCCATGCGGAGTACTGCAGAGCCCGTCGTCTCAATGCGAAATTTTGATGAGCGGAGCTATCGGCGCGGCAGACGGCGCGAGGTTCGGCTCCGTTTCGGAGGGAATAGCCGGCACATCATCTGTCACGCCGCACCGTTCAACATAACGATCTTCATCCATATCGTACTTCATCATTGCTTCTCGATTAGCTCTCCATTCATCTTCGCAATCCTTCCGTTTGCTCGCGCTTTGTCCGTTTGTTTTGAGGGGTGCGGAGATGGCAGCAGGAGCGGCGGTCGAGTTTGACTCGGCAGTCTCTGCAAATGCAGTGAAATGCGGAATTATGAGCCCAGCAACCGCGCAACAAAGCGAACAGAGATGCTTTTCATCTTTCAACCCCTCCGGGCATAGTTTGTATCGCGAGAAGCTTTTGTAAAGCGAGACCGTGCCTGCCACTAACGGACCCGAGAGGACCAGCTGAGCACGACGACGCATCGCAGCGCATCAGAACCAGTGGAGCGGATTTGACGTTCGCTACCCTAGGGGCCGCGAACCCACAAAGCGAACGTCAAATCCAAAGCTCCACTAGAATCAAAGTTTTGCTAGTGGTCCTTTGATTCCAACATTCGCAAAAGTGGCCGCTGCGATGGGATGCGAATGTTGGAATCGGACCACTAGGTACGCACTCGGTCAAACGACGTGAACCGGCGCAAAGTCAAGTAAATCGCGATCGGCGGCAGGCAATAAACCAGAGCGACCGCCATCATATAGTTCCATGGCGCCTCGTCGCTGTCGAAGAACTGATCGATGGCCGCCGCCACGGTCATGTTGCGCGTCGATGAAAGCAGCATGAACTGGTAGAGGTAGTCGTTCCACGCCAGCAACAATGCATATACGCCCACCGCTGCGAGCGCCGGTGTCATCAGTGGCAGGTAAATGCGCAGATAGATCTGGACAGGTGAAGCACCATCTATCCTGGCGCACTCATCGAACTCCATCGGCAGGAGCTTGCCGTATTGGTGCAGGATCAAGACGGCGTACGGCGTGGCGAAGGCGACATAAGCGGCAATCACCGCCCAGAGGCTGTCGGAAAGCCCGTAAACATGCATGACGTGGACGAACGGGATGATCAGGATGGCCGTCGGCAGCATGTAGGTCAGTAGCGCGACGTCACCTATGAGCTGACCACGGCGAAGCTGCATCCGTCCGATCGCAAAGCTGGCGAGCGAGCCGATGACCACGGTGAGCACCATGGTGGCTACGCCAACAAATATGCTGTTGCCGAACTGATGCCAGAAATTTTCCAGATACCAGTGATCTTGCATCCAGACCGCGCGGAAGCTGCCGAACGACGGATCTTGCGGCCACAGGCTGCCAGTGAACTCGTCGCCTTCATCATCGAGCGCAATGAGCACCATGTTGTAGACCGGTAGCAGCGTCCAGATGAGCAGTACGACGCCCAAGGCCGCACCGGCGATGCCGCCGGCAAGCCGCCGTCCGCGGCGGTAACGATTGCGCGCGGTGCGATCCGCGGAGGCCACGCGGCTGAAGGCGGGTCGACCTGTCATAGTTGCACGCCGGTCCTGTGCAGGCGCCGCATCAAGAGGACAACGATGGGGATAGCGAGCGGCAAAACCGAGATCATCGCTGCCGTCGCCAGCTCCGGATGGCCAAAGCTGAACGCTTGGCGAAAGCCGTAGGTCGCCAGCACGTCCGTAGTGCGCGCGGGCGCACCCGAAGAGACGAAATGGACAGTCGAAAAATCACCGAGCGTCCAGAGCGTAGAGAGCAGCGTCGCCACCAGATAGACATTGGCCATCAACGGGAATGTTACATGGACCGTCTGCTGGATGCCGGTGGCGCCATCGATCGCAGCCGCTTCATAGATTTCCTTGGGGATCGCCATCCGCGCGCTCAGGAATATCAGTGTCCAGAACGGCAGCCACTTCCAGATATAGGCGAGAATGTTGGCCGCCATTGCCATGCCTCGTGACACCAGGAACAGAGGACCGTCTGCGCCGGTCACGACGGTCCACAGGGTGTCAAGCAGCCCCCATTGGGACACCAGCATGTAATGGATCGACAGGAAGACGGACAGCGCCGGCAGCGCCCAGGGCAGCAAGAACACGACCAGGAGCGCCCGGACCCACCAGTGTCGCTGCATAAAGAAGCCGGAGACCAGGAAGGCAAGAAACATCTTCACGTTCACGCCGATGCAAACGAACAGCAGCGTGTTGACGAGTGTGTCGATGTAGCGCGGGTCGGAGAACAACAAGGTGTAAAGCGCCGGCCGGCTGCCCATCCACAGACCGAACACGACGGGGTAAGCGACGAACGCCACGAATACGGCCGCATAGGGAACGACGAAAGCGATTGCCCAGGCGGTCTCCGAACCTTGCAGGCGGAAACGCCAGCGGGAACGGCGCGCTAGTGGAGCGGATTTGACGTTCGCTACCCACGTGCCACGAGTCCTTGATGCGAACGTCAAATCCAAAGCTCCACTAGCATCAAAAACTTGCTAGTGGTCCTTTGATGCTAACATTCGCAAAGTGCCTGCCGAGAAGGGATGCGAATGTTAGCATCGGACCACTAGGTCCGGGAGGCTGGAGCGGCAGAACCTGCTGCGCGCTGCTCATCGTGCCCCGCAGAGCATCGGACCCAAATCTATCCAGACTATCCCTTCACGCCGCCCATGGTCAGGCCGGCGGCCATGTTGCGACGGAACATGTAGTAGATCATCAGCGGCGGCAGCGCATACACGATCGCCGTCGCCATCATCAGGTTCCAGGGCGATTCGTCGCTGTTCAGGAATTGCGCCAGGGCGACTGCGACAGTCATGCTGTCCGGCGTGGAGAGCATCAGGAAATTGTACAGATATTCGTTCCAGGCGAGCAGCAAGGCATAGGTACCGACTGCGACCAGCGCTGGCGCCATCAGCGGCAGGTAGACGTACAGATAGATCTGGAGCGGGTTCGCCCCGTCGATCCGCGCCGACTCGTCAAGCTCCATCGGGATCGATTTGCCATACTGCGAGAAGATGAAGATCGCGTACGGCGTGGCGAAGGTGGTGATGGCCGCGACCACGGCCCACAGGTGATTGGTCAGCCCGTAAATCTGCATGATCCGGTAGAACGGAATCGCCAGGAATGACGCCGGAATGACATAGGTCATCAGTGCTGCGTTGGTGAGCAGCCAGCCGTTGCGGAGGCGCATCCGTCCGACGGTGAAGCTGGCGAGCGAGCCGATCAGCAATGTGAGGAACATCGTCATCAGTCCCACAAAAAAGCTGTTGCCGAACTGATGCCAGAAACGTTCGAGGTACCAGAACCCTTCGGTGGCGACGACATAGAAGCTGTCCAATGTCGGATTGGCCGGCCAGATAGTGCCCGCAAAGATGTCGTCGTGGGCTGAAAGCGCGATGACCACCATGTTGTAAATCGGCGCCAACGACCAAACGATCAGCACGATGCCCAGCAACATGCTGGCGGCTTGCCCCGCGCGGCGACCGGCGCGGTAGCGCCATGGCGAAAGATGCCGGGTGTGAGCGACGCTCACAGCTGCTTCTCGGACATGCGCAGCTTGCGCATCAGGATGAAGATCAAGGGGATCAACACCGGCAAGGCGGTCATGACTTCCGCCACTCCGAGACGAGGTAGGGAAACCGTATAGGCATAGCGGATGCCGAGCGTGGCAAGCACCTCGGTCGACATCGCTGGCCCCCCGCCGGAGACAAAGTAGGTGGCATTGAAATCGCCAAGCGCGAAGACGGTATCGAGCAGCACGCAGACGATGTACAGGTTCGCCATCAGCGGCAGAGTCACATGCGTCAAACGACGCAGGCCGCTCGCGCCGTCGACCGCGGCGGCTTCGTAAAGTTCCTGCGGGATCGCCATTCGGCCGGACAGCAGGATCAAGGTCCAGAACGGCAGGTTCTTCCAGATATATGCGCCGATGTTGGCGGCCAGCCCCATCCAGTGCGAGTTCAAATAGACCGGCCCGTCGATGCCGGTCAGTTCATACAGCACATTGTTCAGCATCCCCCACTGCCCGTTCAGGAACCAGTGTATCGACATGTAGGCAGGAAGCGCCGGCGTCGCCCAGGGCAGGATGAAGATGACCAGAACGGCTTTGACCCACCATCCCTTGCGCATGAAGAAACCGGACAGCAGGAAGGCCAACGCCATCTTCACGTTAACGCCGATGCCGACGTACAACAGCGTATTGATGACCGCCGTCAGATAGCGCGGATCGTCGAAGAGCTGGCGGTACAGCGCCGGATCGCTGCCCATCCACAATCCGTAGACAACGGGATAGAGGACAAAGGCAAAGAAGATGACGACGTAGGGCAGCGCAAACGCGACGGCCCAGAGACGGTCAGAGCCGTAAAGGCTGCCGCGCCGGGCGCGTCCCCTGATCGCGATGGTCGGCAGGCGCTGTCCGGCCGGAAGCGCTTGCTGGGTTATGCTCATATGGCCCTCGTGAGGCTGTCAGAACGTGACAGCCGAGAAGATCGCCTCCGCTCGCTTGAATGCCTTGTCGATCGCCTGTTCCGGCGTCATGCCGTTCTTGATGACGTCGGCATGCGCCTGGCCCCAGAGTTGCTCGGCAGTCACCTGGCCCCAGGCGGGGTTGAACCCTTCGTAGCCCGAAGTCGTCGGCCCGAGCACGGCCTCGCGCACGTAGGGGGCGCGATGCGGGTCCGCGGGATCGAGCCACCACGGGTCATCCTTGACGACCTGCGGCATGGCCGGCACCCAGCGTCCAAGACCCTGCTTCAGGTTCTCATTCATGACCTTCGGTTGCATCCAGTACTTCATGAGATCCTTGGCGGCCTCGACGTTTTTCGCGCCCTTCGGAATGAAGCCGCCGCCGGCATTCAGCTGGGCGGTCATCGGCTGGCCATCGTTGCCGTTGGGCAGGCCCGTGGTGACCACTTCATTCATATAGGCCTGCGTGTCCTTGATCATCGCCAGCTCGGTCGAGATCGTGCCGTCGAAGTCGACGAGGAACACCTTTTCGTGGAAGGCGTTGTTGTCGTCCGCGTCGTTCCAGCTCAATGCCTCGGGCGGTACGTAGCCCTGCTTGTAGGCGTCGGTCAGGTAGGCGACGGACTTGATCGCCGCCTCGCGTACCTTCGGGTCGTCGGTGTGCAGCCGGCCATCCGGCGTGACCATGTTGCCGCCGTTGGCGATCACGAAGTGCGTGAATAGTCCGTTACCGTCGTTTGGCCCCACCGTGGTGATTTGCAGGCCAAGCGCGTAAATCTTGCGCATGCCCTTGCCGCGGAGTTCCTTCTGCGCCGGCTTGAAGAAATCCCAGAACGCATCCCACGTCTTTGGCGCATCGGACAGTTTCAGGCCGGCCTTCTCGACCAGGCTGCCCCAGATGTGGAAGGGTATGCAGGCCTGCTTGATCGGCGCCAGATAGTAGCTGTGGGCTTTTGCCGTCTTGTTATAGAAGGTCGAGCATTCCCTGGCCGTCTTGGAAAGCTGCGCTTCGTAGGGCTTAACAATGTCACTGACGTCGACCAGCTTGTCGTCAAACGCATTCTGCGGAATGATGGTCTGTGGCGCATCCATGAAAACCAGATCGGGGACGTCCCCGCTGGTCAGCGCAGAGACCGTCTTCTGGTTCAGCGCCTGGAACGGCATGATGCTGTAGTCGAGCGTATTGCCGCTCGTCTTCATGTAGTCCGCGGCCAATTGCTTGAAGGCATCGTCCTCCGCCTTCACGAACCCCTGGTTGACCCAGACGGTCGCCGTCGTAGCGGCAGCATTGGCAACATACGGTTTACCCAACGTGGCGGCGGCAGCCAGTCCAAGGGAGCCGCGCAGCACCGATCTCCGGCTATGCTTGTCCATTCCCATTACCTCCTGTCCGGAGCGCAACCCTTTCGAAAGGGTACCAAATTTTTTTATTGGTATGATTCAGGCAAACGGCCAGCATCAATGTTCGCAAACGGCCTATGCGATGTCAATGACTGTGGTCCCGATCGAAATCCAACCTTAGCAGAAATCGGCCGCCCTTTTTGTGCTACGCGGAAGTCCGGCTTTGGCCCATTGCCGAGATTGTGTGTCGAACGTTGAGATGTCTGATTTCTGGGGTAGAGCGGACTTACGCCGTATGGGTCGGGGATGTCTGCAAATGGCGCACGTGCCATGTCCGCTTCCGGCGCCAAATCGAACGTAGTCGCGCCGGCGACCGGACTGTTGCCATTTCAACACGACGGGCAAAACACTTACGCCTTTCCGAAGTTTTCCGAAAAGTCCAGTCCTTCGCGCAAAAATATTTATCTTTCCGAAAGCAAGAAATTATGATTTAACGAAGACATCCCGCGCTCGCCAAAGAGGCGCTTCGCGGTCGTCACGAAACGTGGCGCGGGATGCGATGGACGCGGGTCGTGCCGCAAGACGTGCGGCGCAGTCGCGTACGGTCAAGCCGTGTGGTCCTGATTCCCCGACGCTGGAATCAAGTTTGCCGAGATGATCGGCAGGCGATGGTGGCTAAAAAGCCCGGTACACCAGGGAGAGCGCGGAGTAAGCCGTAAAGCCATTGCGCAGGGAGTGCCGGATGTTTCGGCCTTACCTGACTATCTTGTGTGCACTCTACCCCTTTCAGCACACAAGCCTGCGGGTGCGGCCAGCGCCCGGCATTCCCTGCGCCCTCTTTCTTTCGGAGGGACACCGAATTGCAGAGCTCGGACGCGAAATCGCGCCGCGGGAATGAGATCGGCTGTTTGAAAATTGAATCAGAAGGTGCCGCTAGTTCAGATCGCCCCGCGTTGCGGGGAGAGGTCGGCGCGCAGCGCCGGGTGAGGGGCAAGGCACGACATCTCCTCAGGCCTGCCGTATCGGGTCCGAAGCACCGTCGCGCGTTATTTGGTCTCGGTTTGCGGAGACTCCCCCTCACCCGAAACCTCCGCTGCGCGTCGGTTTCGACCTCTCCCCGCCAGGCGGGGAGAGGTGAAGAGCTACGCCCCGTACACCGACGATTTCGGCAGCGGCAGCACCGGGTCCTGGGTGCGGATGTTGGTCGGCCACACCACCGAGATGTGCTCGCCTGCGTTCTGCATCACCACCGGCGTCGAGCGCTCGTTCTGGCCGGACATCGGCGTGTCCGGCGGGAAGAATTTCACGCCATAGCCCTGGATGGTGCCGCCCGGAGGAATGTCGACGTCGAGCGCGGCCTTGCGCACGGCTTCCGGATCGAAGCCGCTATACTTGTCCTTGGCGACCGGCAGCACGTTGTTGAGCAGCACCCAGGTCTGGTTAAAACCCATCGAGCAGTGCGGCGGCACCTCCTTCTCGCCGGTCTTGGCCTTGTAGCGCTCGACCATGATCGTGATGAGATCGCCGAGTCCGGGCGCAAGCTTCTTGGGATCGAGCAATTGTGCCGGCACCGGATCGATGTTGCAGAAATTGTCGATGTCCTGGCCGAAGGTCGCGCGCAGCTTGTCGAGCTGGCTGTAGCCGGCGCCGTTGCCGAACAGCATCTTGAATTTCAGGCCGTTGTCGCGCGCCTGGCGCAGCAACAAGGTGATGTCCGGGTTGTAGCCGGCATGCGAGATCACGTCGGCACCGGCGCGCTTGATCTTGGTGATCAGCACGGACAAATCGGGCGCGGAAGCCGAATAGCCCTGCTTGAGCACGACCTGCATGCCGGCCTGTGTCGCGTAGGCTTCGTCGGCGGCGGCAACGCCGACGCCATAGGGACCGTCCTCGTGGATCAGCGCGACCTTGATGGCCTTGGGCTCCATGCCGAGCTTGGCCTTGGCATGCTCGGCGAGGAAGCCGGCGAAGGCCTGGCCGTATTGGTCGGAGTGGATCTGGGCGCGGAAAACGTAGTGCAGGTTCTTGTCCTTGAACACGGCCGTGGACACCGCGGTGGTGATCCAGAGAATTTTCTTGGCCTGCTCGGCCTTGGCCGAAAGCGGCACCGCGTGCGAGCTGGCATAGACGCCGTTGAGCAGATCGATCTTCTCCTGGTTGAACAGCCGCTCGGCCTCGTTGATCGCAACATCGGGCTTGCTCTGGGAATCGGCCGCGACCGGCACGACCTTGTACTTGCCGCCGACGCCGCCCTTCTCGTTGACGAGGTCGATCGCGATCTGCGCGCCGACCGAGGAGGCGAGCGAGCCGCCGGCCGCGAACGGACCGGTGAGGTCATAGATCACCCCGATGCGGATGCTCTCGGCCTGCGCCTGCGCGCGGGTCCAGTCCAGCGACAACACGGCCGCAGCGGCCGCGGAATTCTTCAAGAGGGTTCGGCGTGACGTCGGCATGGGCGCTCCTCCGGTATTTTTTGACCGCCGCTGGCCACGGCAGTTTTTATAGCTTGGCCAAGTATTTGAAGGACGGAGATGAAAGTCAACACGCCGAACCTGCGACATAGCCGAAGGTCGGGTAGGCAAGGGTGAAGCAGTTAGGGGTCGATCAGCACGCCGGGGTTGAGCATGCCCGTCGGATCGAGTTCGCGCTTGGCGGCCCGCAGTGCGGTCGCGAACAGCTCCGGCCGCTGGCGGTCGTACCAGGGCCGGTGGTCGCGGCCAACGGCATGATGATGGGTGATGGTGCCGCCGGCTTCGATCAGCGCGTCGCTCGCGGCATTCTTGATCGCCTGCCACTGCTCGAGCAGCGCGCCGTGGCGGCCGAGGCCGTGGAAGGTGAAATAGGGCGCAGGGCCATCCGGATAGACATGGGTGAAGCGGCAGGTGACCTCGCCGGGCTTTCCGGTCGCGTCGAGGATCGCGCGCTCGGTCGCCCTCTTGACGCGATCGTGGAAGTCCTCGAAGCGGTCCCAGGTGATCGCCGTCTCGAAAGTGTCGTTGATGATGCCGGCTGGGTTGAGGAACTCCCTCGCGTAAGGCATGCGGATGAAGGCGTTACGCCAGATGCCGGCCGCGCCTTCGAGATGCGCGTCGCCTTTTGCGGCCTCCGGCGTGCCCTTGTGGTCGCGCACGCATTCCAGCGCGCGCGCCATCCAGGCGTCGGTCGGGTGATCGCCGGATTCGAAGCCGAGCACCATGATCGCAACGCTGCCGTCGGCGGCGCCGGTGTTGTAGGCCTCCTGCGCGTCGAGGATGCGGCAGTTCGACGGATAGAGCCCGGCCTGCGCCACGGCGCGCACCGCGCGTGCGGCGTCGAAGAAGGTCGCAAACCGGATCGACGCGCCGCTGCGGAATGTCGGCCTCGGCTGCAGGCGCATCCAGGCGCGCGAGATCACGCCGAGGATTCCCTCGGAGCCGATGAACATGCGGTCGGGACTCGGGCCCGCGCCCGATCCCGGCAGCCGCCGCGTCTCGATCACGCCGCGCGGGGTGACGACGCGCAGATTTTCGACGAAGTCGTCGATGTGAGTGTAAAGACTGGCAAAGTGCCCGCCCGATCGCGTCGCAATCCAGCCGCCCAAGGTCGAGAATTCGAAGCTCTGCGGAAAATGCCGCAAGGTCACGCCATGCGGCTTGAGCTGGTTCTCCAGCGCAGGCCCGCAGGTGCCGCCCTCGATCAGCGCCGCGCGCGAAGACTGGTCGACCTCGACGACTTTATCGAGGTTGCGCAGGTCAAGCGTCACCGCCGCTTTGTATTTTTTGCCGTCGGCGCGCGGCTCGACGCCGCCGCAGACGCTGGAGCCGCCGCCGAATGGCGTCAGCGAGGCACTGAGGCTGCCGGCCCAGTCCATCACAGCGGAAATTTCCGCTTCGTTGCGGGGATAGGCGACCACGTCGGGAGCGCAATCGTAATCGCCGAGCATCGCCTTGACATAATCCGGATAGGATTTGCCGTAGGCGTGGGCGGCGCGGTCGTAGCGCTCGGTGGTACAGAATGGCGCAAGCGAGGAGGGTGGGGTGACGCGCGGGGCGCGCAGCGACAGATCCTCCAGACGGGGAACGCTGATCGTGTCGAAGCTGCCGGCGCCGAACTTCGCATGATAGCGGCCGAGCACGAAGGTGCGCTCGTCGTCGGACATGCCTTCGCCTTCGCGGCCCCAGCCGTAGTGCTTCAGTCGTGCGCCGGTCATGAGCGTTCCCTGTTCTTGGTCTCGTTGGCCGAGACCATACGCTCACGGGGCAGTACAAAAAAGGCCCGCGCGTGCAATCGGCATCGGGCGTAAGATCACGCGGCGCGCGCGGATTTTTGCAAAAATGCCGCTGCGTTTTTCAGATCGGCGACGAAGCGCGCATATTCGCGCGCCTTGGACTCCTCGTCGGGTACGCGCAACAGATAGGACGGATGCACGGTGACCAGCGCCTTGCGGCCTCCATCGAGGTCGATCAGATGACCGCGATTCCTGTTGATCGGCGTAATCTTGCCGAACACGCTTTGCGCGGCGGTCGCGCCCAGCGCCACCACCAGCTTGGGCTGGATCGCGGCGAGCTCGCGCTCGTACCATCGCCGGCAGGCCTTGATCTCCGGCGTGGTCGGCTTCTGATGCAGGCGGAGTTTTCCGCGCGGCACGAATTTGAAATGTTTCACTGCATTGGTGACGTAGACCTTCTTGCGGTCGACGCCGGCCTCTTCGAGCGCGCGGTCGAGCATGCCTCCGGCGGGTCCGACGAACGGCTTGCCGGCGAGGTCTTCCTTGTCGCCGGGCTGCTCGCCGACCAGCATGATCGGCGCGTGCTTCGGTCCTTCGCCGAACACGGTTTGCGTGGCGTTCTTCCAGAGCGGGCAGGCGCGGCAGTCGGCTGCTTCCTCGCGCAAGGCTTCGAGATCGGAGATGTGGGCTGCCATCATGTTGTCCTCGTTCTTGCCAATGCAGGTGAGGCGGGAAGGGTTCCTCGGATCACATTGGGATTGCTGGTGAAAACATCCCGATTGACTCTCCGCACCCTGTTAGACTTATATAGAACAAATAGTGAACGATGGCCAGTCCAGATTTCTGAGACGGCCATCATCAGTTTCAGAGGGCGCGGGCATGGGAAGCACGCTTGCGACTTTGCGCGCGCGCATCGAGCGCATCGAGACGCATGGCACTGTCGCGCCAAACCGCATCGCGCTAGGCCATCGCGAGGCCGATGCGGCGCTGCAAGGCGGGCTCGCGAAGGGCGCGCTGCATGAGGTGTTTGCCGAAGGTGGCCGGCACGGTGCGTCCGCGACCGGCTTCATCGTTGGACTAACCGCACGCGTGAGTGCGCGGCGGCCGCTGGTCTGGGTGCGGCAGGATTTTTGCGAAATCGAATCCGGCGCGCTGTCGATGCATGGGCTTGCCGAGCTTGGCCTCGATCCGCGTGCGCTGGTGACGGTACGCGCCTTTGATGTCGAGAGTGCATTGCGGACGACTGCCGACGCGCTGGCCTGCGATGCGCTCGGCGCTGTCGTGCTGGAGGTCTGGGGCGAGGCGCGGCAGCTCGATCTCGTCGCCAGCCGCAAGCTGACCTTGGCGGCGCAGGCCTCCGGCGTCACCGCGCTGTTGCTGCGGTTTGCGGCCACGCCCGCGCCGTCGACTGCGGAAAGCCGCTGGATCGTGCGCGCGGCGCATTCGCCGCCGGCCGCACAGGGAAGCGAATGGGGCGCGCCGCGCTTCGACGCAAAACTTGTCCGCAATCGTCATGGCCCGACCGGGCGATGGATCATGGAATGGAAATGTGATGAGTGCCTTTTCAGCGAGACGGCGGATCCTCAGCCTGTGGCTGCCGCGCCTGCCCATCGACCGCATCAGGCGGGAGTTGGCGAGATGCGGCGAGCGGGGTGACGACAGCTCTCACACCACGAACGGTCGGCTCTCTCCCCCCTTGTGGGGGAGAGCTGGAGAGGGGGGTATCACGAACGTCGGTGCCCGCGGCTTACCCCCCTCCCTAACCCTCCCCCACAAGGGGGGAGGGAACACTACTATCGAGCGCCATGGCTCGCGCGATACTCCCAGCGTCGTCGTCATCAAGGAGAACAACGCGCTGCAGATCTACGCGCTCGACGATGCCGCCGCGCGCCAAAACCTTGCGATCGGCATGCCGCTCGCCAATGCCCGCGCCATCTGTCCGCATCTGCAAGTGTACGACGCCGATGAAGCGGCGGATGCTAAGACGCTGGACAACATCGCCGACTGGTGCGATCGCTTCACGCCGCTGGTGGCGCTCGATACCCCGCATGGGCTCTTTCTCGACATCACCGGCTGCGCCCATCTGTTCGGCGGCGAGGCCGCGCTGCTCCGACTGCTGTGCGATGCCCTGACCTTGCAGGGTTTTGTCGTCAGTGCGGCGATCGCCTCGACCGCGGTCTGTGCGCGCACCATGACACGGCATGTCCATGGCCGCATCGTCGCCGACGGTGAGGAGACGGAAGCCGTCAGCCCGCTGCCGGTCGCCGCGCTCGGCGCGAATGAGACAATCGTCAACGGCTTGCGCCGCGCCGGTCTGAAGACCATCGGCGACGTCGCCTCCCGTGCGCGCCACGAGATCACCGCGCGGTTCGGCGCCGCCTTCACGGCGCATCTTGAGCAGGCGCTGGGGCAGGGCGACGCGCCCATCAGCCCGCGCAAGCCGCTGCCGGATTACATCGTCGAGCAGCGCTTTGCCGAGCCGGTCGCGACCGATGGCGTGATCTCGGCGACGCTGTCGCGGCTCGCGGTGACCCTGGTCGCCTCGATGGAGAAGCAGGGCAAGGGCGCGCGGCGGCTGGAAGCGAGCTTCTTCCGCACCGACGGCGCGGTGCGCACGCTCGTCGTCGACACCGGCCAGCCGGTGACGCGACCTGCTGTCATCGACCGTCTGTTTCGCGAGCGGCTCGACGCGCTCGCCGATCCCCTCGATCCCGGCTTCGGCTTCGACCTGATCCGGCTTGCCGCTGGCCGCACCGAGATCGTGGTGCAGCAACAACACGATCTCGACAGCCACGTCCATGACAATGACGAACTGGCGGCGCTGATCGACCGCATCGCGGCGCGGATCGGCTCGCGCCGCGTGGTCGTGCATCTGCCTGCGGAGACGCACATTCCCGAACGCGCGGCGTTGGCCGCGCCCGCGCAGCAGGCTCTTGCCGCGGCGTCGCAAGCGGCGTGGCCGGCGCGCGCCGAAGGCGAGCCGCCGCTGCGCCCGCTTCGACTGTTCGCGCGCCCCGAGCCGATCAAGGTGCCCTTTGCGACCGTGCCGGACGGTCCGCCGCATCATTTCACCTGGCGCCGCGCCGATCATGTGGTGGTGCGGGTGGAAGGGCCCGAGCGCATCGCCATGGAATGGTGGAAGCAGGACGGCAAGGTGCTGACGCGCGATTACTTCCGTGTCGAGGACGAGGCAGGCCTGCGCTTCTGGATCTTCCGCGACGGTCTCTACGGCAGCGAGCTGAAAGACGAGAAGGGCGAGCCGGTCCCCGCCAACTGGTTCGTGCACGGGCTGTTCGCATGAACTCGCGATTATGCCGAGATCGGCATCACCAGCAATTTCTCCTTCCTGCGCGGCGGCTCGCATCCGCAGGATTATGTGCATCAGGCGAGCGACCTGCGGCTGCCCGCGATCGGCATCGCCGATCACAACACGCTGGCCGGTGTCGTGCGCGCTTATTCGGAGCTGGACAATCCCGAGGTCAAGCACAAGCCAAAGCTTCTGATCGGCGCGCGCATCGTCTTCATGGACGGCACGCCGGACATCCTCGTCTATCCACGCGACCGCGCCGCCTATGGCCGGCTGTGCCAGCTGCTCACCCGCGGCAAGATGGGCACCGATGTCGAGAAGGGCGAGTGTCATCTGAAGTTTTCCGATCTCCTCGACCATGCCGAAGGCCAGCTTCTGGTGCTGACCTTGCCGCATCGCTTCGAAACGACGGCCGCGACAAAAATCCTGGCAACAGCTCAAGACAAGCCCGGCCGACGGCGTCTGGCTTGCCGCAAGCCTGCTCTATCGCGGCGATGACAAGCGGCGCCTCGCGCGGCTCGCACGCCTCGCGCTGATCGGCAGGTGTGCCGCTGCTCGCGACCAACGAGGTGCTGTACCACCATCCCGCGCGGCGTCCGCTGCAGGACGTGCTCACCTGCATCCGCGAGAAGACCACGATCGAGGCAATCGGCAGGCGGCTCGAGGCCAACGCCGAGCGACATCTCAAACCGGCGGATGAAATGGCGCGGCTGTTCCGCGATTTTCCCGACGCGATCGCGGAAACGCTTCGCTTTGCCGAGCGCATCGTCTTCTCGCTGGACCAGCTGAAATATCAGTATCCGGACGAGCCGGTGCCGCCGGGCAAGACCGCGCAGCAGCATCTGGAAGACCTCACCTGGGCCGGCGTCGCAGAAATATTTCGGCGGTGAGATCAGCGATACCTTGCGCGCCACTCTGAACAAGGAGCTCGCGCTGATCGCCGAGCTCGAATACGCGCATTACTTCCTGACCGTCCACGACATCGTGCATTACGCGCGCAGCCAGCACATCCTCTGCCAGGGCCGGGGATCGGCGGCGAATTCCGCCGTCTGCTACGTGCTCGGCATCACCTCGGTCGATCCGACCAAGGTCGATCTCCTGTTCGAGCGCTTCATCTCCAAGGAGCGGCTGGAGCCGCCCGACATCGACGTCGATTTCGAGCATTCGCGGCGCGAGGAGGTGATGCAATATGTCTACCGCCGCTATGGCCGGCATCGTGCCGCCATCATCGCGACCGTCATTCATTATCGTCCGCGTAGCGCGATCCGCGATGTCGGCAAAGCGCTCGGGCTGACCGAGGACGTCACCTCGCTGCTCGCCGACACCGTCTGGGGCAGCTGGGGCGACGGTCTCACCGACGGCCAGGTCAAGCAGGCCGGCTTCGATCCCGGCAATTCCATGGTCGGGCTCGCAGTCGGCGCTGGCCGGCGAGCTGATCGATTTCCCGCGGCACCTGTCGCAGCATGTCGGCGGCTATGTGCTGACCCAGGACCGGCTCGACAGCTACGTGCCGATCGGCAATGCCGCGATGGACGACCGCACCTTCATCGAATGGGACAAGGACGACGTCGACGCGCTGCACATGATGAAGGTCGACGTGCTGGCGCTGGGCATGCTGACCTGCATCCGCAAATGCTTCGACCTGATCGATCTGCACAAGGGCGAGCGCTGGAAGCTCGAGACCGTCCCGCAGGACGATCCCAAGGTTTACGACATGCTGTGCCGCGGTGAATCGCTCGGCGTGTTCCAGGTCGAGAGCCGCGCGCAGATGAACATGCTGCCGCGCCTGAGGCCGCGGGAACTTCTACGACCTCGTCATCGAGGTCGCGATCGTGCGGCCGGGCCCGATCCAGGGCGACATGGTGCATCCATATCTGCGACGGCGGAATGGCATCGAAAAGGAGAATTATCCGGCGCCTGCGCCCGAGCACGGCCTACCGGACGAATTGTACAAGGTGCTGCACAAGACGCTCGGCGTGCCCTTGTTCCAGGAACAGGCGATGCGGATCGCGATCGAGGCCGCGAAATTCACGCCCGAGGAGGCCAACGGCCTGCGCCGTTCGATGGCGACCTTCCGCAACGTCGGCACCATCGGCAAGTTCGAGGACAAGATGATCGGCAACATGATCGCACGCGGCTATGCGACTGAGTTTGCCAAAAACTGCTTCGAGCAGATCAAGGGGTTCGGCTCCTACGGCTTTCCCGAGAGCCATGCCGCGGCCTTCGCCCAGCTGGTCTATATCTCCTCATGGCTGAAGCACCATCACCCCGATGCGTTCTGCTGCGGCTTGCTCAACTCGCAGCCGATGGGGTTCTACGCGCCGGCGCAGATCGTCGGAGATGCCCGCAAGAACGGTGTCGAGATACGCGAAATCGACGTGTCCCATAGCTTCGCCGAGAATACGCTGGAGGAGGCAGACGGAAAATATTGCGCTGTGCGGCTCGGCTTCCGCCAGATCGACGGCTTTGGCTGGATCGATCGGGACGAGGAGAGATTGAAGCAAATTCAGTCGTCATTCCGGGACGCGCCTCGTGCGAGCCCGGAATCCATAACCGAGATCGATCCGGCTGGTCAGGAATTGGGCTCGCGCCTTCCGGCGCTCCCGGAATGACGATGACAGACTTCCCGAATGACAACTTGAGAGTGCGACTGGGCCGACCGCATCATCGCCGCGCGAAAACGCCGTCCGTTCACCTCGCTGGAAGACTTCGCTCGCGACACTGGCCTGCCGAAGCGCGCGCTGATCCTGCTCGCCGATGCCGACGCATTCCGTTCGCTCGGGCTCGACCGCCGCGCGGCGCTGTGGGCGGTGCGGCGACTGCCCGACGACGTGCCGCTGCCGCTGTTCGAGGCGGCGGTCGCGCGCGAGTTGCCGGACGAGCAGGCGCGGCCGCTGCCATCAATGCCGCGTGCAGAACATGTCGTCGCCGATTATCAAACCATCCGCCTGTCGCTGAAGGGCCATCCGATGGAATTTTTGCGCGCGAGGTTTTCTCGCGAGGGCATCGTCGCCTGCCGCGAGGTCTGCCATGCCAACGACCGGCGCAGGCTGCGTTGCGCCGGCGTGGTGCTGGTACGGCAGCGCCCGGGCAGCGCCAAGGGCGTGGTGTTCATGACCCTGGAGGACGAGACCGGGATCGCCAACATCGTGGTGTGGCCGAAGGTGATGGAGCAATTCCGCAAGGAGGTGATGGGTGCGCGGCTCGTGCTGGTCGAGGGTTATGTGCAGAGCAGCCCCGAGCAGGTCACGCACCTGGTGGCGCAGCGCCTGGTCGATCGCTCGCACGACCTGATCGGGCTGTCCGACGACGCCCTCGAGCGCAAGCATCCGCTGCCGCCGGGCGCAGCCCTGATCGAACCGCTCAACGACGATCGCCGCGAGCATCCGGAAAATTCCGCGCAACGCATCCGCCATCCCCGCGATGTGCGGATTCTGCCAAGGTCGAGGGATTTTCATTAGGACTCGTCATGGCCGGGCTTGACCCGGCCATCCATCCCGACTTCAAAAGGTTTTCCGAAGAAGATGGATGCGCGGGTCAAGCCCGCGCATGACGACTGAGGTCCCATGCAAACTCCCTCCCAAATCCTTGCCGATCTCTGGACGCTCGCCGGCGGCGAGGCGTCCGCGCTCAATTCGGTCACGTTGACCGGCACCGAGCCGGTGCTGCCGTCGTCGTTTCGCGTCGATGCCGCGGCCCAGGCTTCGATCGCGGCCAGCGGACTTGCAGCCGCCGAAATCTGGAAACAGCGCAGCGGGCAGTCGCAGAACGTCACGGTCGACATGACGCATGCGAGCGCCGAGTGCCGCTCCGAGCGATATCTGCGCGTCGACGGCAAGCCGCCGCCGCCGACCTGGGATCCGACTGCCGGCATCTACACCACGCGCGACAAGCGCTTCGTGCGGCTGCATACCAATTTCAAGCATCACCGCGCCGCCGTCTGCAACGTGCTCGGCTGCGACATGGAACGTGACAAGATCCAGGCCGCGCTGAACCAATGGGACGGCGAGGCGTTCGAGACCGCGGCCTATCAAGGCGGAGCGGTGGTCTCGCTGATGCGCTCCCATGAGGAATGGTCGGCGACGCCGCAGGCGAAGGCGCTCGCCACGCTTCCGGTCCTGACAATCGAGAAGATCGGCGAGGCCGCGCCCAAATCATGGCCAGCGGGCGATCGTCCGCTGTCGGGCGTGCGCGTGCTCGATCTATCGCGCGTGATCGCGGCACCCGTTGCCGGACGCACGCTCGCTGCGCATGGCGCCGACGTGATGCTGATCGCCGGTCCCGACCTGCCGGCGTTTCAATGGCTCACCATCGACACCGGCCGCGGCAAGCTCGCCGCCTTCGTCGAACTGAAGAGCGAGGAGGGGAAGGCGAAGATGCGCGAGCTATTGCGAGGAGCCGATATGTTCTCGCAAGGCTATCGCCCCAGCGCGCTCGCCTCGCTCGGCTTCTCGCCGGAAGACGCGGCGCACATCAATCCCGGCATCGTCTACGTGTCGCTCTGCGCTTACGGCCATGCCGGTCCGTGGGCGGAGCGGCGCGGTTTCGACTCGCTGGTGCAGACCTCGACCGGATTCAATCATGCCGAAGGAAAGGCCGCCGGCATCGACGGTCCGAAGGAATTGCCGGCGCAGATGCTCGATCACGCCACCGGCTATCTGATGGCGTTCGGCGCCATGATGGCGAAGGCGCGCCAGGCGCGCGAGGGCGGTAGCTGGCATGTGCAGGTGTCGCTGGCGCAGACCGGCCGCTGGCTGTGGACCCTCGGCCGCGTTCCCGACGGGCTGAAAACGCCGGACCTGAAGAGCGAAGCCGTCGAGCCCTTCATGGAAGATTTGCCATCCGGCTTCGGGCGGCTCCATTCGGTGAAGCATTCGGCTGTCCTATCGAAAACGCCGGCTCATTGGGATCGGCCCGCCGTGCGGCTCGGCACCCATCCGCCGGAATGGCCGACGAGATAGGCGCCGATGAAAACCCTGTTGCCGCCGATCTAGAGCACGTGGGTGGCGCCGGGAATCCTGCGAAGCGCCGCGGTGGCCGCCCAGCTGATGAGCAAAGTCAGCACCAGCACGATCGCCGCCTTGACGATCGCGGTGAGCTGGTCGACCGCTCCGAACGTCATGCCGAACATCAGATATTGCAGCCACAGCACCGGCACGTAATGGATCAGGTAGATGCCATAGGCGTTCTCGCGCAGGGGATCGAGAACGCTCGAGCCCTCATTGTCGAAGCGCAGGAACAGCGCGATGATGTTGAAGGTCTGCGCGGCGCTATAGGCGACGAAGGCGAGCGCATAGGCGACCCTCCACCACAGCGGCTGGACGTTCACGTCGGGCAGCACCGAATGCTTGACGTAGATCAGCGCGAGGATGCAGCCGTAACTTGCGATCGTCGCCGAGAGCCACACCGGCCAGCGCCGCGCCATTTCCCCATCGGGAGAAAGAAGCCCGCGGTCGAGGCTAGCCGCGCCGATGCCGCAGCCGGCAAAGAAATACAGCAGGTAAAGCAGGATGCGGCTCGCCTGGATCGCGACTGGGCCGAGCTCGAACCAGCGCGAGGCGCCAAAATAAAATACGGACGGCACATAGAGAATGATCGATGCGATCAGCAGCGCCCAGAAAAACAGCGCGGGCCGCCCGAAGCTCTCCAGGGACAGTTTGCCGATTGCCTCGACCCAGCCGGACAGCGCGTAAAAGACGAATGCGGCGATTACATCGAGCGCCAGCAACACCCAGACGAACCAGGCCGGCCCGCTGTTCCACGGTCCGACCGTGACCGTCCGCCACCAGAACTCGGCGAAGCTGGTGTTGGCATTGTGCAGTTCGAGCTCGATCGCCCAATAGGCGAACGGCATCAAGATCACCGCACAGACGATAAAGGGAAGGCCCAGCCGCCACCAGCGGTCGCGCAGGAACCAGCCGATGCCTTTGCGCTGCAGGCTCGGCCAGACGAACAGACCGGACAGGAAGAACATCGCCGACATGAAGAAGCTGTCGGTGAACAGAACCGTGCAATCGAAGCCGAGGAAGGACTGTTTGTCGGTGTGGCCGTAATAAGTATAGGCGATCGCGGAATGATGGATCAGCACCAGCATGGTGATGAAGGTGCGGGCGCGGTCGAGCGCGGCGTTGCGCGCCTTCGCCTTCGGCGTCGCCTGCGCGCGCGCAGGCGCGGCCGTTTGTGAAATCGATGTCATCGCGTGCCCCGGCAGCTAGTGGTCCGATTCCAACATTCGCGCACCACCTCGGCGAGCACTTTTGCGAATGTTGGAATCAAAAGGACCACTAGAAGATAAAGATTCTAGTGGAGCTTGGGATTTGACGTTCGCTTACAGACGCGCGGCAGGACAAGAGCGAACGTCAAATCCGCTCCACCAGGGCGATGTTGCCGCCGGGAACCCGATTGAGCAAGGCCATTGTGGCACGGGCAACGCGCGTTTTTTCAAGAAGAGCGCAAAGACATTCTCATCACGCCCGGTCGCTCCTGGAACCAGTTGCACTGCCAAAAGTTACATCGGCGGATTCAACGCGGGCCGCGGCCGGCAGGCTGGAGGATCAAGCTGTGACACTGCTGAAATGGGCGCTGGTTTTCTTCCTGATCTCGGTCGTGGCGGGCATTCTCGGCTTCACCGGCATTTCGGCCGCTTCGGCCGACATCGCGCGCTTCCTGTTCTACGTCTTTGTCGTGATCTTCCTGGTGCTGCTGATCCTCGGCCTCACGATCTTCAGGGTGTAGCGGATCCGGTCATTGCGCCTACGCCACTTCCTCGATCTTCACCTTGTCGGGATAGAAGGCAAGATGGCCTGATATCTCAGCCATCGCCGGGAAGGGCGTCTCGTAGGTCCAGATCGCATTGTCCAGCGTCCTGCCGTTGGCGGTGACGCTGAAATAATTCGCATCCCCCTTGTACGGGCAATGCGTGACACGCTCGGTGCGCTTCAGAAGGTCCATCTTCGCATCCTGACGCGGCACATATTGCACGGCGGGGTAGCTTGCTTCCTTCAGCGTCAGCGCATGGGCCGTCTCGGCGATGACGACGCCGTCGGCGGTCACCCGCACGCGCCTGGGATTGGCGGTTATCGTGATCGGATGGTCGGGACCCGGGAGTTTCATGCTTTTGCCTCTTGGCCTGCGGCGAATCGCGACGCGCGATTCCGCGAATTTTTAATGATCTGACCGGGAATATAGTGTCACAATGGGTGACCTTGAAAGCCGTCGGCGCTAGATTTCAGGCCTCACGGTCGCGCGAGCAGTCCAGCTAGTGGTCGGATTCCAACATTCGCACTCCATCGCGGCAAGCACGTTTGCGAATGTTGGAATCAAAGGACCACTAGCAAAATATTGATTCTAGTGGAGCTTTGGATTTGACGTTCGCTTTGTGAGTGCCCGGCTGGTAGGGTAGCGAACGTCAAATCCGCTCCACTATTCGACGCCGGAAAGAGGAGACCGACTGGGATGCCGATGGACGCCCGCGATATCGAGTTGATGATCAAGGCCGCGATCCCCGATGCCGAGGTGACGATCCGCGACCTTGCCGGCGACGGCGACCATTATGCGGCAACGGTGATTTCGGAGTCCTTCCGCGGCAAGTCCCGCGTGCAGCAGCACCAGATCGTTTATCAATCGCTGCGCGGCCAGATGGGCGGCGTGTTGCACGCGCTCGCGCTGCAGACCGGGGTACCCGAGGGCTGAGCCCCCGGGCGGGGTCGCGTCATGACCGAGAACCCACGCGGCGCGATGTTTCGTGTCATCGCGCCTGATCGGCCCACCCGCGTCACCAACGCCGAACTGTTCTTCGATCTCGTCTTCGTCTACGCGGTCACGCAGCTGTCGCACACGCTGCTCGGCAATTTCACGCCGCTCGGCGTGGTGCAGAACACGCTGCTGTTCCTCGCGGTGTGGTGGACCTGGGTCTACACGACCTGGGTCACCAACTGGCTCGATCCGGAGCAGACGCCGGTCCGCATCCTCCTGTTCCTGTTGATGCTCGGCGGCCTCGTGCTGTCGACCTCGATCCCGACGGCGTTCGGCGCTCGCGGCCTGTGGTTCGCGATCGCCTATGCCGCGATGCAGGTCGGCCGCACGCTGTTCTGGCTGCTGGCGACGCCGCCGGAGCGGACTCTCGTGCGCCACAATGCCATCCGCATCCTGGTCTGGCTCTGCGCCTCGGCCGTGTTCTGGCTGCTCGGCGGCTTTTCCGAGGGACAAGCCGAGGGACAAGCGCGGCTCTGGTTCTGGATCGTCGCACTGGCAATCGAGTATGTGTCGCCGGCCGTGCGCTTCTGGACGCCCGGACTGGGCTTCTCCTCGGTCCAGGCCTGGGCCGTCGAAGGCGGCCACATGGCCGAGCGCTGCGCCGGCTTCATTATCATCGCGCTCGGTGAAGCGGTCGTCGTCAATGCCGCGACTTTCGCCGATCTCGCCTGGACCCATGAGAACGTTGCGGCGTTTGCATCGGCTTTCCTCTCCAGCATCGCCATGTGGTGGATTTATTTCCACAAAGGCGCCGAAGCGGGCTCGGAGGTGATCTCGAAATCGGCGGAGTCCGGCCGTGTCGCGCGGCTCGCCTACACCTATCTGCACATGCCGATCGTCGGCGGCATCATCCTGTCCGCGGTCGCCGACGAGGTGGTGCTGAAGCATCCTGCCGGCCACTCCGACCTACGGACCGTCTCCTGTGCCGTCGGCGGGCCCTTGCTGTTCCTTGTCGGCACGATCCTGTTCAAGCACGCGATCCGGAATTTCTTCCAGCTCTCCCACATCGCCGGCATCGCCGCGTTCCTCGTGCTCGGCTGGTTCGCGTCGGGCATGTCGCCATTGCTGCTATCGGTTGTGACAACGGCATTGCTGATCGTCGTCGCGATCTGGGAGTCGCTCTCGCTGAGGTCGCGGGGGAGAGATCGATCGGCTCCCACCGCGTGACCTGGGCAGACCGCGCACTCACTCGATCACGTCGCTGGCGCGAGCCAGCAACGTAGGCGGAATTTCGAGCCCGAGAGCCTTCGCGGTTTTCACATTGACGATCAGATCGAACTTCACCGGCTGCAACACAGGCAGATCGGCCGGCCGGGCGCCCTTGAGGATTTTGCCGGTGTATGTCCCGACCTGACGAAACCCGTCGCGCAGATTGGGCCCATAGCTGATCAAGCCGCCATCAACCGCATATTCCGACCAGGGATAGATCGCAGGCATCGCATACGTCGCGGCGAGCGTGACGATCTTCCCTCGCATGCGATTGAAAAAGGCGTCGCCGTTGACAATCAGCGCGGACGCGCCCGAGGATTTGAGTGAAGCGAAAGCGGCATCAATGGCAGCCTCGGTACGCACGGTCTCAATATGAAGCGTCCGCCCGATCCTGCTTGTGACGCCTCTGAGATCAGCGAGCTCGTCATCGGCGTTCGGGTAATCGGGGTTCACGAAAGTGCCGATCAGATTTGCCTTGGGCGCAAGCTCGCTCAAAATCTCCATACGCTTGGCGTTGAGTTCGACCGCCTGATAGCTGACGCCGGTGACGTTGCCTCCCGGCTTGCTCAGGCTTTGCACCAGGCCGAGTTTCACCGGATCGGCGCTGCTGGTGAAGACAATAGGGATTGTCGTCGTGAGTTGCTTCGCCGCCAGCGCGGGCGAGGGACCGAACCCGGCGATCACAGCGGCGGGCAGGCGCACAAGTTCTCCCGCCTGCGACTTGAGCTTCTCGTAGCTGCCCTCTCCCCATCGGAATTCGACGGACATATTGCGGCCGTTGGTGAACCCTTCTTCCTGCAATCCGGCAAGGAAGGCCGCCGCATCGTCGGTGGAATCGGCCGCCGATCTGACGCTCAAAAATCCGACTTTCGGGAGGGCCGTGCCTTGCGCCCGGAGGACGGACGGAAAGCCTGTTGCCGCGGCTGCGCAGCCGATCAGGCCGATGAATTCTCGCCGTTTCACTGTCCGTCCTCCCGATGGCAATCTAGCCGCCGGGATCGGCAATCGAAAAGGAAAATTTGTTGCAGCGTAGTGATCAGTCAGTCGTCACGAGCGCATGAACCGAGAACATTTGCTTCGGGTCGGTCCACGATTCCCGTACCATCCAGCCGGAGTCGCGCGCCAGCGCCGCGAAGCGCGGAATCGAATATTTGTAGCTGTTCTCGGTATGGATGCTCTCGCCGGGGCGGAACGAGAAGGTGGTGCCGAGCATGCGCACGGTCTGCGTCTTCTTGCTGAACAGATGCATCTCGATGCGATGTCGTTCGCGATTATAGATCGCGCGATGGGTGAAGGCGGACAGATCGAAATTGCCGCCGAGCTCGCGGTTGATGCGAACAAGCACATTGAGATTGAAGCGGGCGGTCACGCCGGCGGCGTCGTTGTAAGCGTCGTAGAGCACGCGCTCGTCCTTTTCGAGGTCGGCGCCGACGATCATCTGCGCGCCTTGGCCCAGGATATCGCGGGCGCTGCGCAGGAAGGCGCCTGCCTCATGCGGCTCGAAATTGCCGATGGTCGAGCCCGGAAAGAAGCCGACCTTCGGCATCCGCGCGACCTCTCTCGGTAGCGCGAACGGCGCGGTGAAATCGGCGGCGACGGGATAGACAGCCAGATCGGGGAAATCCCGCCGCAACCCGTTGGCCTGTGCGTTCAGGAATTCGCCTGAAATATCGACGGGGACGTAGGCTGCGAAGGCGCTCTTCTCGAGCAGCAGGCGGACCTTGGTGGTTGAGCCCGCGCCGAATTCGACCAGCGCCGCGCCCTTGGGGATGATCGAGGCGATCTCGGTGCCGCGATCGCGCAAAATCCCGAGCTCGGTCCGCGTCGGATAATATTCCGGCAGCTTGGTGATGGCCTCGAACAGCTCCGAGCCGGCCGCGTCATAGAAATATTTCGGCGACAGCCGCTTGGGATGCTGCGACAGGTCGCCGACGGCGTCGCGCGCGAATGCCGAAGTCTGTTCGTCCGGAAGATGCGCGTCGGCCAAAGCGGGAGCGTGCAGGTTCATGATACTCTCCTGAACGCGCTTTCCGGCGCGCATCGTGCCCTGGAAAAGTCAGGCGTAGTCGGCCAGCCGCAATCCCGTGAATTGCCAGCGGTGGTGTGGATAGAAGAAGTTGCGGTAGGTGATGCGGCTGTGGCCTTCGGGCGTTGCAAGGGAGGAGCCGCGCAACACTAGCTGATTGACCATGAACTTGCCGTTGTACTCGCCGAGCGCGCCTTCGATGGCGCGGTAGCCGGGGTAGGGAGAGTAGGCGCTGCGGGTCCACTGCCAGACGATGCCGAAGGCGTCGTCGAGCTGACCGCTGCGCGCGGCGACCTCCCATTCCATTTCAGTCGGGAGATGCTTGCCGCTCCAGCGCGCGAATGCATCGGCTTCGTAATAGCTGAGGTGGCACACGGGCGCGGCTGGCTCGACCGGACGAAGACCGCCCAGCGTCATGATCTGCCATTCGCTATCGCGCTTGCGCCAGTGGCCGGGCGCTTCCCAACCTTCGTTGGTGACGGTGGCGAAGCCATCCGACAGCCAGAGCGTGGCGGTCGTATAGCCGCCGTCCTTCATGAAGGCGAGCCATTCGGCATTGGTGACGAGATTGCGGTTCAGCTTGACCGGTCCGACCAAGGCGCGGTGCGGCGGCTTCTCATTGTCGAAATGGAAGCTGTCGTCGGCGTGCCCGACGGTGTGGATACCTTCGTTCAGCGTGATCCAGTCGTCGTTGCTCCTCGTCGAAGTGGGAAAACGCCACTCCGGATCGTAGGCCGGCGGGATCGGATTTTCTGCAAAGGCGTGCAGGATGTCGGTGAGCATCAATTCCTGATGCTGCTGCTCATGGTTCAGCCCGACCTCGACCAGAGGCGCGAGCTTCTTCAATGTAGGCTCGGGCGCCGTCTGGAAGAACTTCACCAGGGCGGCATCGACATGCCGGCGATAGGCCGTGACATCCTCGACGCCCGGCCGTGTCAAGAGCCCACGCGCATTGCGCGCGTGCCGCGGACCGGCGCTGACATAGTAAGAATTGAAGAGATAGGCGTAGTCGGGGTGAAACGGGTTATAGCCGTCGCAGTGCTCGCCAAGCAGGAATTGCTCGAAGAACCAGGTGGTATGAGCCCGGTGCCATTTCGCGGGGCTGGCATCCGGCATCGACTGCACGACCTGGTCTTCCGGCGCGAGTGGCGCGGCGCGGCGTTCGGTCTCGCCACGTACGGCGAGATAGGCTTCCACCAGATTCTGGGACAAGGTGCCGGAATCGGAGAACAGTGACGGTGAGGGGCTGGCAAGCGCAGCAGCGGACGCTGGTTTCGTCACTGGTGTCTCCGGTCGGGGAGAAAACGTCGGGCGGGCGAACGGGTTCCTAGCGGGCAACCTGTCCTAGATAGGGCGTCCCTTTCGGGATAAAAGCCTCCCCCCGCTATGATATTGGTACCGTCAGGCTATCGACTTGACCTTGGGGCCGGCCGCCTGCGGTGCCCATGGCGCATATCAACTCTTCGCCATTTTGCTTTGGACGACCAACGGTTTGCGCTACATATAGGGCAGTGTCGGGTTACACGGGCGGGTCCAAGACCGGCCCGGGAAGGCGAGACCGCAGGGGGCTTGCCGCAAAGGGAAACGAAGATGAGCATCGAGCAATTCATCGACAGCGAAGTGAAGTCGAACGACGTCGTGCTTTTCATGAAGGGCACGCCGCAATTTCCGCAGTGCGGTTTTTCCGGCCAGGTGGTGCAGATCCTCGATCACATCGGCGTCGGCTACAAGGGCCTGAACGTCCTCGAGTCCGCCGATCTGCGCAACGGCATCAAGGACTATTCGAACTGGCCGACCATTCCGCAGCTCTACGTCAAGGGCGAGTTCGTCGGCGGATGCGATATCATCCGCGAGATGTTCCAGGCCGGCGAATTGCAGCAGCTGTTTGCCGACAAGGGCATCGCGGTCGACGCCGCGGTCTGACCTTGGCTGCGCACCGGATTGGTGCCGCGCGCCTTGAAGTCATCACGGCTGACATCACGACACAGAGCGTTGACGCCATCGTCAACGCCGCGAACACGTCGCTTCTTGGCGGGGGCGGCGTCGATGGCGCGATCCATCGCGCCGCGGGACCAGAGCTTCTGGCCGAATGCCGCACCCTCGGCGGCTGCGCCACCGGGGACGCCAGGATCACGAAGGGCTACCGGCTTCCTGCGAAGCATGTGATTCATGCGGTCGGTCCGGTCTGGAATGGCGGCCGCCATGGCGAAGACGCGTTGCTGGCATCCTGTTATTCGACCGCGATCGCGCTTTGCACTACCCACAATCTCACATCGATCGCCTTTCCGGCGATCTCCACCGGCGTCTATCGCTTCCCTCCCGATCGGGCCGCTGGCATTGCAGTCCGAACGGTGACCGAGGCGCTGCCATCGGCGCCGTCGCTGACGCGCGTCATCTTCTGCTGTTTCTCGGCCGACAGCGCCCGCCTTCACGAACAGGCGATGGCAAGCCTTTAGCAGGCCTTGTCCGAACCCACCTCTCCGCTACACTCACCGCAATTGATCCGGGAGGGGTTGATGTTGCCAGTGAATTGCTTGCGCGCGCCGGCGCTTGGCGCGCTGTTGATGCTGTCGGCCTTATTGCCCGTTGCGGCCGAAGATATCTTTGCCTCCGAAGGCAGTTTCGACATCCCGGCAGGGGCGCATTTCAACAAGGACAAGCTCGCGCGGGTCACCGAGTTCTTCAACAACGAGGTCGCGACCGGCAAGATCCCCGGCGCGATCGTCCTGATCCAGCAGCACGGCAAGCCGGTCTATCACGAATTCTTCGGCGTGCAGGACGTCGTTTCCAAGGCGCCGATGACGGACCAGACCATCTTCCGCCTGTTCTCGATGACCAAGGCAATCACCGCTGTGGTCTCGATGACGCTGGTCCAGGACGGCAAGATCAAGCTCGACGACCCCGTTTCGAAATTCATTCCATCCTTCGCCAACGTGAAGGTGGGTGTCGAGAAGAAAGGCACGGATGGCACGCCCACGCTCGAGCTGGTGCCGCCGAACCGTCCGATGACCGTCAAGGACCTGATGACGCACACCTCGGGCGTGACCTATGGCTTCTATGGCGACAGCCTGGTGCGCAAGGCCTACAAGGCCGCAGACCTTTATCACGGCGATTTCGACCTCGCCGAGTTCGCAGAGCGAATCGCCAAGCTCCCGCTGCACAATCAGCCGGGCGGCCTTTGGCAATACGGCCACTCCACCGACATCTTGGCGCGAGTGATGGAAGTCGCTTCCGGCAAGCCGCTATTCCAGATCGAAAGGGAGAAGCTCCTCGATCCGGTCGGCATGAACGACACGAGCTTCTTCGTCACCGAGCCTGAGAAGGTCAATCGCATGGCGCAGCCGATGCCGAACGACAGCGATTTCCGGGTCGGCCGCATCAACGATCCGACCGTGGTCAAGAAATGGGAGTCGGCCAGCGGCGGCATGGTCTCGACCATGGCGGACTATGCGCGCTTCGTGCAGATGCTCCTCAATGGCGGCACGTTCGAGGGCAAGACCTACCTCAAGCCGGAGACGTTCAAGATGATGGCGACCGATCAGATCGGTCCGAACTCGGGCGTCGAGCGCGATTACTTCTATTTTCCCGGCGACGGATTCGGCTTCGGGCTTGGGCTGGCGGTGCGGACCGATCCCGGCAACGCAAAACCGCCGCCGCCCGGCGACATCGGCGAGTTGAAGTGGGACGGCGCAAGCGGCTGCTACTTCGTGGTCGATCCCAAGCAAGACATGTTCTTTGTCCTGATGGAGCAGACGCCGAGCCAGCGCCAGCGTATCCAGCGGCGGCTAAAACTGTTGATCTATGAGGCGATGGAGAAGTGAGAAGTTGAGCCGCCGCCTCGCGGTCACTGCGCTTATGCTGCTGGCCGTTGCGGCCGGCAGCGCATTTGCCGAGCCGCCGCGGACGTTCTCAACGGAAGGGCTGGCGGAAGTCTCGGACTACATCAAGAACGAGGTCGCGACCGGCAAGATTCCCGGCGCCATCCTGCTGATCCAGCAGCACGGCAAGCCGGTCTATTTCGAGAATTTCGGCGTCCGCGATATCGCGACCGAGCTTTCCATGAGCGCGGACACCATCTTCCGCCTGTATTCGATGTCGAAGCCGATCACCAGCGTTGCCGCCATGATGCTGGTCGAGGACGGCAAGCTCGCGCTCAGCGATCCCGTCTCGAAATACATTCCGGCCTTCGCCGATGTGAAGGTCGGTGTTGAGAAACGCAGCGACGACGGCAAGGTCACGCTCGCGCTGGAGCCGCTCAACCGGCCGATCACGATAGAGGACCTGTTGCGTCACACCTCGGGCCTCACTTACGGCTTCTATGGGTACGGTATCGTGCACCAGCTCTATGCCGAGGCAGATTTGTTCAACGCCGATCTCGGCAATGCCGAATTCGTCGAGCGGGTAGCCAGATTGCCGCTGCAGGAGCAACCGGGCGCGAGATGGGATTACGGCCATTCGACCGACGTGCTGGGTCGCGTGATCGAGGTGGTGTCGGGACAATCGCTGTACCAGTTCGAGAAGCAGCGTCTGCTCGATCCCCTGGGGATGAACGAGACCGCGTTCTTTGTCGCGGACAGCTCGAAGCGGCCGCGCATTGCCGAGCCCATGCCGAAGGATCGCGCGATCAGTTCGACAACCAGCCTTCGCGACGTCATGTTGCCGCGAAGAGTGGAATCCGGCGGGGCGGGGATGGTTGGCACCATCGGCGACTATGCGCGGTTCTGCCAGATGATGCTCAACGGCGGCACTTATGAAGGACGGACCTATCTCAAGCCCGAGACGGTCGCGCTGATGGCGTCCGACCATATCGGACCCGAGACCAAAATCGCGCGCGACGTCTCCTATTATCCCGGCGCTACCATGGGCTTCGGTCTTGGCTTTGCGGTCCGCACCTCGGTGCCTGCGAATACGCAGTGGCCGCTCGGCGAATATCGCTGGGACGGCGTCGGCGGCACGTTCTTCTTCATCGACCCCGCGGACGACATGTTCGTCGTGTTCATGGTGCAGACGCCGTCCGAGCGCGGACGCATCCAGCTCGAGCTGAAGACGCTGATCTATCGGGCGATGGGGCGTTAGCCTCAGGCGGTGCGCACGATCTCCCTGACGTGACCGACCGTTTCCTCCACCATTTGCGCCGTCACGTCGAGATGCATGCAGGCGCGGATGCGGCCGTCCATGACAGCCAGCAGCACGCCGCGCTTGCGCAATTCCGCAACCATCTTGTCGCCGGGCACGCCGGCGCCGTCGGGCTTGAAGAACACGAGATTGGTCTCGGGCTCCTGCACCTCGATGCCGTTGATCTGCGACAGCCCGCGCGCCAGCGCCCGCGCATTGGCGTGGTCGTCGGCGAGACGGTCGACGTGATGGTCCAGCGCGTAAACGCAGGCCGCCGCGCAGATGCCGGCCTGACGCATCGAGCCGCCGAGCCGCTGCTTCCAGCGCCAGACCTCATCGATGAAAGCGCGCGATGCCTGCGATCGCGCCGCCGATCGGCGCGCCCAGCCCCTTCGAGAAGTCGATCCAGGCGGAATCCCACCCCGAGGCCATCTCGCGCGCGGAAATGCCGGTCGCGACCGTCGCATTAAGCAGCCGCGCGCCGTCCATGTGCGTCGCCATGCCGGCGGACGCGCGCGATCGACACGACATCGTCGAGCGCGGCCTTCTTCCAGATCGTGCCGCCGCCGATATTGGCGGTCTGCTCGACGCTGACCAGCACCTGCGGCGGCTGGTAGCGGGATCTCGGATGCAGCGCCTGCTTCAGCGTCTCCGGCGAGAACTGGCCGTCGTCGCCCTTCAGCGGCGTGATCTGGAATCCGCCGAGCGCGGCATGCGCGCCGCCTTCGCGCGCGATGATATGGGCGGTCTCGTGCGCGAGGATCTCGTCGCCGGGTCGGCAATGCACCAGCGTTGCCGCGACGTTGCACATGGTGCCCGACGGCATGAACACCGCGGCTTCCTTGCCGAGCAGGTCGGCGACGCGCTCGCACAACAGGTTGACGGTCGGATCGTCGCCGATCTGTTCGTCGCCGACCTCGGCGCGCGCCATCGCCTCGCGCATGGCAGGCGTCGGCCGCGTCTGGGTGTCCGACAACAGATTGATCCGGACCGGCGGCGCCTTGGGATCGCGCGGAGGAGGGGTGTAGTGCATGGCTCGTTCCGGTTACTCGAAAAGCTGCGGCCTTATATCCTGAGAGCCGTGAATGATAGCTCGGATTTCGACGTGATCGGGCTGGACGGTGTAGAAGATCAGGTGCGATTGAAAACGAAAACGCCGGTACCCCGCCGACAAGTTGTCGGCGGTTTGACCGATGAGCGGAAAATCGGCAAGCAGTCCCAACGATCGGATCAGGCCAGCGTAGTAGGCATCAGCTTGATACGTGCCAAATCTGCCTTCGGTAAAGTCGTAAATGTCGATGAGATCGACGCGGGCACGCTCCGTAAGTCGGTACTCAGCCACGGCGGCGCGCGGCAACTCGTTGCCGGGCAGCGGCGAGAATATCGTCGGGCGTGTCCGTGGTGAAAGTGTTGCAGTCGGGGCGCCGAAACAGTTCCTGATATCTGCGTATTTGTTCATCGCGCGGAAGAACTGCCCAAGCGGCAAGATCCGCCTCGCTAGGGGTGGCCGACGGCATAACGCGGCTCTTTTTGTCAGTCGTCTCAGACATCGGTCAACTATAGCATAACAAAAAGGCCCCGGCAAAACCGGGGCCCTCGAAAACTTAAAAGCTGCGCAAATCAGCGCGAATAGAATTCGACGATCAGATGCGGCTCCATCTGCACCGCAAACGGCACGTCCGTCAGAGCCGGCACCCGCTGAAACTTTGCGGTCATCTTGGAGTGATCAGCCTCAATGTAGTCGGGCACGTCGCGCTCGGCAAGCTGGATCGCTTCCAGCACATGCGTGAGCTGCTTGGAGGCTTCCTTGACCTCGATGGTGTCGCCGACCTTGAGCTGATAGCTGCCGATATTGACGCGACGGCCGTTCACCTTGACGTGGCCGTGATTGATGAACTGACGTGCGGCGAACATGGTCGCGACGAATTTGGCACGGAACACGGTCGTGTCGAGGCGGCGCTCGAGCAGGCCGATCAGGTTCTCGCCGGTATCGCCCTTCAGACGGCTGGCCTCGACATAGATGCCATGAAACTGGCGCTCCGAGATGTTGGCGTAGTAGCCCTTCAGCTTCTGCTTGGCGCGGAGCTGCACGCCGAAGTCGGAGAGCTTGCCCTTGCGGCGCTGGCCGTGCTGGCCGGGGCCGTACTCCCTGCGGTTCACGGGGCTCTTCGGGCGGCCCCAGATGTTCTGGCCCATACGGCGATCGATCTTGTATTTCGCCTCACTGCGCTTGGTCATCGCGTCCTCTTTAAGGTTACGAGTTTGAGGAAACGCGCCCTCCTGTGCCTTCCGAAATGTTCGGGAAGCCGACAGGTCCGACCGCCAAAGCTGGAAGCGGAGGACCACGGGTCGCGAAACGCTTCGCGGGCCGAAAACGGCCCGCGAGCAGACGGTTCTTAAGGGAAAAACCGCCGTTTTGTCAATGACAAGGGCGCTATTTTTCAGGTGCCGGCGTGGCCAGCGGCCTGGACTTGTCGACGATGTAAACCGTCAACACTTTCAACGGTTTGTCCCCGGAAACCTTGGCATCATGGATAGTGCCGGCAGGAATCTGATAGGACTTGCCGGCCTTCAGATGCTCGGCTGGCTTGCCGTCGAGAATGAGATCGGCTCAGGAAAGAAACATTAGCAGCGAAAGGACGCCGGTAAAGCGTCCTGTTCGACGAGCGCTTGCTGCAGTCGAGCGCAGTCTCAAGCCGGTACGCGGCCGCCGAAGAACGGCATCAATGCTTGGCTCAGCGTATGAGGCTTGCTCGACGTGAAGATCATCTCGGCGCCGGCAGAATCGGATTCCGGTCCGGGCGGCCCCAGCAGATCGGATACCCGCCGCGCGATCGCCGGCGCCGGATCGATCCAGTCGACCGGCCACGGCGCGAGTCGGACGAAGCGGTCCAGCAGCAGCGGATAATGTGTGCAGGCCAGCACGATGGTGTCGGTGCGCGCGGTCTGGTCGCCGCTCGTGCCAATAAAGCAAGGCGCGATCTCGGCGAGGAGGTCGCGGTCCGCGATCTCGCCGCCGCTCAACGCTCTCTCGGCGAGCGAGGCAAGCTCGGGCGAGCCGACCAGCGTCACCTCGCAGCCTTGCGCGAAATCGCGGATCAGGCCCCTGGTGTATTCGCGCTGTACCGTGCCCCGCGTGCCCAGCACCGAGACGCGCTTGGTCCTCGACCTTGCGCAAGCCGGCTTGATGGCGGGCACGGTCCCGACAAAGGGTATTTGGTAGGCGGCACGCAGGTGGGACAGCACGAGGGTCGAGGCGGTGTTGCAGGCAATCACCACG
The DNA here is from genome assembly GCA_963821965.1 of uncultured Alphaproteobacteria bacterium. Classification (GTDB taxonomy): domain Bacteria; phylum Pseudomonadota; class Alphaproteobacteria; order Rhizobiales; family Xanthobacteraceae; genus Bradyrhizobium. The sequence goes on along the minus strand of CAWGFY010000004.1, from coordinate 234,039 downwards.
AGGTCGGGCTGGTGCGCCGAAATGAACTCGCCGATCAACGGCACCACGCGCGCCACGAGCTGCTCTTCGCTGTGATGGCCATAGGGAAAGAACGCGTCATCCGCGACGTAGACGTAGTGGGCATCCGGCCGCGCCGCAACGATCTCGCGCAGCACCGTCAACCCCCCGAGGCCGGAATCGAACACGAGAATCGTTGGGTAGGCTGGCACGGCTGCGATCCTAGCCGATCCGCAATGACCATTCAGTTGTTTTCGGCAAGTGACCGGTTTACCGAAAGGCGCATGGACGCAGGCGCTTGCAGCGATTTGGAAGGATTCAAATCGCCTTGCCGGGATGAGGCAGCTATCACGATGGGCCGCAAAAAAGGGAACAGGCGGGAATGACGGGCAATACGAAATCGAGTTGGGGGACCATTGCCAGGTTGTTCCACTGGGTCCTCGGCGTCGCGATCATCGGCATGATCGCCTATGGTTGGTGGATGAATCATTTTCCGGCGCGCGCCGACCGCTTTTTCTATCGTTCGATCCACGCCGATATCGGCTACCTCGTGCTGCTGTTGACGGCGATCCGCCTGATCTGGCGCAGCGTCAATCCGACGCCGGAGGTGCCCGCCGATATGCCGCGCTGGCTCGCCATCGCCGCACGCGTCAATCACTGGGCGCTCTATCTCGTGACCATCCTGGTTGCGATGCTCGGCTGGGCAATGTCCGGAGCCCGTCCGCCCGATCGCAACTATGCGAGCTTCTTCGGTTGGTTCAACGTCCCGCAGTTCACCTCGCCCGACAAGGTTGCAGCCGGCGCCTATGAGGATCGGCATATCCTGTTCGCTTATGTGCTGCTGGCGCTCGTCGTCCTGCACATCGCCGCCGCGGCCTGGCACCACTTTGTCAGGCGCGATCGCGTCGCGATGCGAATGATCAGGGGAACGGCGCTTTAGAGGTCTTCCAACCTCACCAGGCGAATCAGCTCTTCCCGAACACGCGCTTGAAAATCGTGTCGACGTGCTTGAGGTGATAGCCGAGGTCGAACTTCTCCTCGATCTCGGCGTCGCTCAGATACTTCTTCACATCTGCGTCCTGCTTGAGCAGGGTCTGGAAATCGCCTTCGCCGCGCCAGACCGGCATGGCGTTGCGCTGCACCAGTCTGTAGGCGTCCTCGCGGCTGGCGCCCTTTTGCGTCAGCGCGAGCAGCAGCCGCTGCGAGTGAACGAGGCCACCGAGCCGGTCGAGATTCTTCTGCATGTTGGCCGGATAGATCAGCAGCTTGTCGATGAGGCCGGCGAGCCGATTGAGCGCGAAGTCGAGCGTCACGGTCGCATCAGGCCCGAAAATGCGCTCGGCGGAGGAATGCGAGATGTCGCGCTCGTGCCAGAGCACGACGTTCTCGAGCGCTGGCGTCACATAGGCGCGCACCATGCGCGACAGGCCGGTCAGATTCTCCGACAGCACTGGGTTGCGCTTGTGCGGCATGGCGGAAGAGCCCTTCTGGCCCTCCGAGAAGAACTCTTCCGCCTCCAGCACTTCAGTGCGTTGCAGGTGCCGGATTTCGGTGGCGAGCCGCTCCACTGACGAGGCGATCACGCCCAGCGTCGCAAAATACATCGCATGACGGTCGCGCGGGATCACCTGGGTCGAGATCGGCTCCGGCGTCAGGCCCATGGCTTTCGCGACATGCTCCTCGACCCGCGGATCGATCTGCGCGAAGGTGCCGACCGCGCCCGAGATCGCGCAGGTTGCGACCTCCTTGCGCGCGGCGAGGAGCCGCTCGCGGGCGCGCGAAAATTCGGCATAGGCAAAGGCAAGCTTCAGCCCGAACGTGACCGGCTCGGCATGGATGCCGTGGGAGCGGCCGATGGTCGGCGTCATCTTGTGCTCGAAGGCGCGCTTTTTCAGCGCCGCGAGCACGCGATCGATATCCTCGAGGAGAATGTCGGCGGCGCGCGTCAGCTGCACGTTGAGACAGGTGTCGAGCACGTCGGAAGAGGTCATGCCCTGGTGCACGAAGCGCGCTTCGGGGCCGACGATCTCGGCAAGATGAGTGAGTGAAGGCGATGACGTCGTGCTTGGTCTCGCGCTCGATCTCGTCGATGCGCGCGACGTCGAAGGTCACGTTCTTCGCCTTGGCCCAGATTGTCTTCGCGGCTTCCTTCGGGATCACGCCCAGTTCCGCCTGCGCATCCGCTGCATGCGCCTCGATCTCGAACCAGATCCGAAGGCGCGTCTGCGGCTCCCAGATCGCGGCCATTTCCGGGCGGGTATAGCGGGGAATCATCGAGAGCTCCGAGGCAGTTGGGCCGTGCATTTGGGTCGACTCCGGCCAATGGTTTTTTACGCCGCGCTTTAGCAGATCGGGGCGCGGGAAGCCACCTGAAAGGGACCGCGCAGGACAACCGCAGGCCGCGACAGTGGGCCCGGCGAGTTCGTCGGAGGATGTCTATCGGAAAAGTTTACCGAGCGACGGCATATCCCTTTGGACGGGTCCGCCTCGCTCTGCTTTACTGGGCCAGTTGGCTGGTCCTCAGGCTGTCCTCAAGACGCCGTCCTTCCGGAGCCGAGACAACATGAGCACAATAAGCCACGACGAAGTCCTGCTGCCGGGAGATACGCCCGAGCGGGGGCCCTTGCTGCTCTGGATGATCTTCACCGGGCTGTCCGTCTTCGCCGCCGTCTTGTTGTGGCGCTACGGCTTCATCCGGCTGATGGTCGTCTCCGACCGCACCTATATTTCCAGCCTCATCGGCGTTCTCTACATCATCACCTGCGGCCATTGTTTCTGGCGAACGCGGTCGATTGCGCGCGAGGCCGAGGCCGCGCGGCGCTGCCGTGCGATCCTGGCGGGACCCGGCGGCGTGTCGGCGCTGGATTCCGATGCGCGAGCTCTGCCGCAGGGAATGGTGACGGATCACATCCGCAGCCTTGTGACCAAGGCCAGGACGCAAGGAGCGGGGCGAATCGATCAGACCCTGCTGTTGCGGTCGCTGGCCGATCGCCTGCGCGGCTCCAACGGCTTCGGTGCCTTTGTCTCGGATACGCTGATGAAGCTCGGCCTGCTCGGCACCATCATCGGTTTCATCATCATGCTGGCGCCGATCGCGGGGCTGGATGCCGCCGACAAGGTCGCGATGAAATCCTCGATGGGCCTCATGAGCGACGGCATGGCCGTCGCCATGTACACGACGCTTGGCCGGACTTGTCGGATCGATCCTGGTTCGCATCCAATACTACATGCTCGATGCCGCGACACAGCGGGTGTTTTCCGAGGCCGTGATCCTGACCGAGACGCGGGTGACGCCAGTGCTGGAGCAGCATCATGATGGATGATTTCGGTCTCTATCCGCGCGAGGAGCCGTTCGATCCGTTCAGCGTGATGCTGTTCAAGGCGCTGCAGGTCATCGCCTTCCTGTTTTTCATCGCGCTGCTCGCGATTTCGCCCGATGCCAAGGAAGGCAAGATCGATTCAAAGGCCGAGTTCATCATCACGATGGATTGGCCGGACAACCATCCCGACGACCTCGACCTCTTCGTGCAGGACCCGATCGGCAACATCGCCTGGTATCGGCATCGCGAGGCCGGCTTTCTCACGCTCGATCGCGACGATCGCGGCGGCGCCAACGATTTCATCGTCGTCAACGGCAACAGGATTCCGTCGCCGATCCGCGAGGAGATCGTCACGGTGCGCGGCGATCGTCGCCGGCGAGTACACCGTCAACGTCTCGCACTTCCAGGCCACCACCGGCCAGCCGGTGGCCGCGACCGTGAAGGTGCAGAAGCTCAATCCGACCGCGCAGGTCATGTTCGACGACAAGGTGATGGTCGACCATACCGGCGACGAGAAGACCGCGTTGCGGTTCAAGCTCGACGCCGACGGCAAGGTGATCGACGTGTACCGGCGGCCGAAATCCCTGCTGGAGACGTTCCGCAACGTGCGCGCCAACGGTGCGGACCTCGATCCGAAAACCGGCGTCCGGATGTTGCGGCCATGAGCAGCCTGCAGTCGGTCATCGTCACGCTGTCGGTCAGCTACGCGCTGATCGGCGCGCTGCTGCTCGTCGTCCTGGTCTATGCCCGCCTGCCGTGGCCGGCCAAGGCGGTCGCGGTCGTCGTCACCAGCGCATTCTATGTCGTCAGCTTCGTCGGCACGCGTGGTCTGCTGGGTTGGGCCAGCGCCGACAGGCTGCCCGCCAACTTCAAGCTGCTGCAGGCGCGGATCGTCGATCCGCATACGGTGGAGGGCGATCCGGGTTCGGTCTATCTGTGGGTGGAGGCGCTTGACGAGGATAATCGGCCGAGCGGCGTGCCGAGGGCCTATCGGCTTCCGTATAGCGATGCGCTGGCGGAAAAGACCCACGCGGCGGAGAACCAGATCGCGGCCGGGCATCCGCAGGGCGGTCGTGCCGCCGATTTTGGAACCGGCGAAGGCGGGCTGATCGACGCGGCGCGGGAATACATCCTTCCAAGGACCGTCATTCAGACATCGGGTGGCGATCCATCGACCGGCGAATTCAAGGCCGCTGCCCAGGCCGGCGACGGAGTGTCGTTTACGCCGCTGCTTCCGCCGCGAATGCCTCCCAAGGACCAACAATAGCGATGCCGTCTCTTCGACCGGAGGGTGGAAAACTTCCGGCTGCTGGCGCATCTTTGATGTCCCTCAACACACCGAGCCGCAGGAGGTCGTAGCCTGAGGGCGGAGGAAACGCTTGCTGCTGGCCCTTTTTGCCGATATCCACGCCAACCGGCAGGCCTTTGCCGCGTGCCTGGAAGCGGCGCGCTCGCGCGGCGCGGAGCGATTCGTCCTGCTCGGCGACTTCGTCGGCTATGGCGCCGATCCGGAATGGACGGTCGACACCGTGATGCGGCTGGTCGAGGAGGGCGCGCTCGCCGTGCGCGGCAATCACGACAACGCGATCGGGACGCCCGGCGAAACCATGAACGAGGTGGCGCAGGCCGCGATCGACTGGACGCGCGGCCGCCTCAGCGCGGCGCAGCGCGCCTTCCTCGCCGCCCTGCCGCTGGTCCAGGACGAGGACGACCGCCTCTATGTCCATTCCGAGGCGTCCAATCCGGCGCGCTGGCGCTATGTGCAGTCGACCGCGGACGCCGCGCGCAGCATTGTCGCGACCAGCGCGCAGGTCACGTTTTGCGGACATATCCATCGGCCGGCGCTCTATTCGATGTCGGCCACCGCCAAGATGACGAGCTTCGTGCCGACATCAGGTGTCGCCGTGCAGCTTCTGACGGGCCGGCGCTGGCTCGCCGTGCTCGGCTCGGTCGGCCAGCCCCGCGACGGCAATCCGGCAGCGTGTTTTGCGACCTACGACACCGAAACGCGCGAAATCACCTATTGCCGCGTCGCCTACGATATCGACACCGCGGCCAACCGGATCCGGGCGAACGGCCTGCCGCTCTGGCTCGCCGAGCGGCTGTCGCAGGGCAGGTGAGCCGATGGTAAAATCCCTGATCGCGCCCGGCGCTGTCATCGACGGCTTCACCATCGGCGAATGCGTACATCAAGGCGGCATGGCGACGCTGTGGAGCGTGACCCATCCCGATTTCGCTGCGCCGCTGCTGATGAAGATTCCGCGCGTCGCAGAAGGCGAGGATCCGGCCGCCATCGTCAGCTTCGAGATGGAGATGATGATCCTGCCGCGCCTCAGGGGCGCGCATGTGCCGGCCTGTTTCGGTACCGGCGATTTCGCCCGTCAGGCCTATGTCGTGATCGAATGCATTCCGGGCGAAACGCTCTATCGCCGGCTGCCGGCGCTGCCGCTTCCCTATGAGGAGGCGAGGGTGCTCGGGGTCAAGATCGCAACTGCGCTTGCCGATCTGCATCGGCAGAATGTCATCCATCACGACATCAAGCCGTCGAGCATCATGTTCCGCGAGACCGGCGAGGCCGTGCTGATCGACTACGGGCTGTCGCACCACAATCATCTGCCTGATCTGTTGCAGGAAGAGTTTCGTGTGCCTTTCGGCACCGCGCCCTATATGGCGCCCGAGCGGCTGTTCGACGTCCGCGACGATCCGCGCAGCGACATCTTTTCGCTCGGCGTGCTGCTCTACTTCTTCACGACCGGCGTGCGGCCGTTCGGCGAGTCAGAGACGATGCGCGGCATGCGGCGGCGGCTGTGGCGCGATCCGCATCCGCCGCGCTAGCTCAAGGCCGACTATCCGCCCTGGCTGCAGGAGATCGTGCTGCGATGCCTGGAGATCGATCCGGCGCGGCGTTATCCGACCGCCTCACAGCTCGCCTTCGATCTCGGCCATCCCGATCAGGTCAAACTGACCGCGCGGGCGGAACGGCTGGAGCGCGATCCGCTTCTGACGGTGTGGCGGCGCCGCTTCAACCAGGGCATCATGATGCCGAAGCCGAAATCCGATATCGCAGCGCAGCTTGCCGCAAGCCCGATCGTCGCGGTCGCGGTCGACACGTCGGAAGGTTCGGACGAAACCAATGCGGCCTTGCGGCAGACCGCGGAGCGGATCCTCGCAACGCTGCCGTCGGCCCGTCTTGCCTGCGTCAACGTGCTGAAGCTCGGCCGTCTCACCATCGACCGCACGCTCGACGACGAAGGTCATAACAAGCATGTCGATCGGTTGGTTGCGTTGAAGCACTGGGCCTCACCGCTCAAGCTCGACGAAAACCGGCTCACCGTGCACGTGCTGGAAGCGGTCGATCCGGCGTCCGCGATCCTCGAGTTTGCCGATGTGAACCAGGTCGATCACATCATCATCGGCGCGCGGGAATACTCCACGCTGCGCTCGCTGCTCGGCAGCGTCTCGTCCAAGGTCGCCGCCGAAGCGCCCTGCACGGTGACGGTCGTGCGGCCGCCACGAGCCGCCGCGCCCGCGGTCGCGAAAGACGATCGCGATATGCCGCCAGTTTTCTAATTTAGATTGCTTCGCCCCGCGCCAGCGCGGCGGCGTCCCGGATCGCCGAGATGTTTTTCTTGTAGGCTTCCATCGTGCCGCCCTTGAACACGGCCGAGCCGGCGACGAATGCATTGGCGCCGGCGGCCGCAAGCTGCCCGGACACGTCGGGACCGACGCCGCCATCGACCTCGATGTCGATCGGCCGGCCTGCTGTCATCGCGCGCAGATCGCTGATCTTGCCGAGCGCGGAAGGGATGAAGGCCTGGCCGCCGAAGCCGGGATTGACCGACATCACCAGCACGAGATCGATCATGTCGATGACATATTCGATCGCGGACGCCGGCGTGCCCGGATTGAGTGAGACGCCGGCCTTCTTGCCGAGCGCCCTGATCGCCTGCAGCGAGCGATGCAGATGCGGGCCGGCCTCCGCATGCACCGTGATGTGATCGCAACCGGCCTTCGCAAAGGCTTCGAGATAGGGATCGCAGGGCGAGATCATCAGATGCGCATCGAAGATCTTCCTGGTGTGCGGCCGCAGCGCCTTGATGACGTCCGGTCCGTAAGAGATGTTCGGAACAAAATGCCCGTCCATCACGTCGAGATGGATCCAGTCGGCGCCGGCGGCATCGACCGCGCGGACTTCCTCGCCAAGCTTCGAGAAATCCGAGGCCAGGATCGAGGGCGCGATGACGAGTGGACGAGGGGCGAGGGCCATGGGCAGCTTCCGGCGCGTTTCGGATGTTCGCCTAACACGCGTGGGGAAGGGGGGCAAATAAGAGCGGAAAATTCTGCCGCTACGGCATCATTTGCCTGGGGAAACCACGTCAGCGATGGGCGGGAAACCCTTCATTCACAGGGCGTTCCGGTTCTGGCACGGCGCTTGCTGGGAATTGGGAAAGTGCGTTCGGCCGCGAGGCCTTGTCGGAGTTCGATTATGTTGCTTGCCCTTGGTGCCGCGTCGTCGGTCATCGACGCCCTGCAGTCGCTGACGTCCCAAAAAATCCTCTTCGGGCGGCCAGCCGGCTGCAAACCCCTTCGATGTGACCGGAGGTGCGACGGCCTCGGCAGGCGCCGCCTCTTCGCAACCCGTCAGCGGCTTCTCGCCGATCTCGCCGCAGACCATGAGCGCGCTGATCGCCGCGCAAGGCGACGCCACGAATACGGCACCGACCAACCCATCGGATGCATTGCAGGATCTGTTCTCGCAGATCGACGCCAATGGCGACGGATCGATCACCAAAACGGAATTCGAGAACGCGCTCGGCGCCGGCGGGACGAATACGGCCGCGGCTGACAAAGTTTTCGGAGAGCTCGATACCAACGGCGACGGCAGCGTCAGCCTCGACGAGATGAAGTCGGCGCTGCAGGGCGCGGACGGCCATCATGGTCACGGGCACCACATGCATGCTCATGGCGCAGGTGGCGCAGGTGCGGCGGGTGGTGGCGACGGCAGCGATCCGCTACTGCAGACGTTGTCCGGCGCATCGAGCACGTCCGTGACCAACAGCGATGGCTCGACCACGACCTCGATCACCTATGCCGACGGTTCGAAGGTCAGTCTGACGACGCCGGCCGCGTCAACGTCTTCGACGAGCAGCGCGACCTCTTCCTACAATCTGATCGAGCAGTTCATCCAGCGTGAAGCACAGGCGCTGTCCGCATCAGTCGCTTCGTCGCTCTCCGTGAGCGTCTGATCGTTTAGCCGAACCGATCCTTCCACGCCGGTAGCGCACCGGGGAACGGCAAGGCTGTTGCCGTAAACACACCGCGGGCGATCGCGCGCGCCAGCACGTTGGCGGCCACCATGCCGAGCTCGGTCAGGCCAAAGACGGGATCGATCTGCTTCTCGCAGGTCGCCGCCGCGAACACCGTGTCGCCGTCGGTTGGCGCGTGCACCGGATAGATCGCGCGCGCCATGCCGGTCTGCGCGATCATCGCCAGCCGCTTGGCCTGGGCCTTGGTCAGCGTCGCGTCGGTCACAACAGCCGCAATCGTGGTGTTCTCGCCTGCGGTCGCAGCCGGGCCGCCTTTGATCCGCGCGGCCAGCATGTCAGGCGTAAAGGACGAGGGCAGGCCACGCCCGCCATATTCGCCGTCCACTTCAAAGGGCGCAGCCCAGAACCACGGCCCGTCGCCGACGGTGACGCTGCCGACGGCGTTCACCACGGCGAGCGCGGCAACGAGCGGCGCCGGTGCGTGTGCGCGCCGATGCCGAACCCAGGCCGCCTTTGAAGGTGGCGGTGGTGGCGCCCATGCCGGCGCCGACGCTGCCGAGCGCGAAATCGTCTGAGGCCGCGGCGGCGGCCTGGTAGCCGAGATCGCGGTAGGGCGGAAAACGTCCCCAACGCTTGTCGCCGCCGTTCAGGAGATCGAAGCAGATCGCGCCCGGCACGATCGGAATCACGGCTTCGCGGATTTTCAAGCCACGTCCTTGCTCGGCCAACCACGCCTGCACGCCGCCGGCCGCATCCAGCCCAAGCGCCGAGCCACCGGAAAGCGCGAAACCATCGACCGTCTCGATCATGCTCTCGGGCCTGAGCAGCGGCTCTTCGCGCGTCCCGGGCGCGCCGCCGCGAACATCGATGGCGGCGACTGCAGGGCGGTCGAAGATGATGGCGGTGACGCCGGAGGCGAGCTTCGCATCATCGGCATGACCGACGCGGACGCCTGCAATATCGGTCAACAGGTTCTTCAAAACGATTGCTTTCACCGGCGTCTATACCCTCAACACGACACAGTATCCGTCGCTAGTGGAGCGGATTTGACGTTCGCGACCCTGATAGCCGCAATCTCGCGAAGCGAACGTCAAATCCAAAAGCTCCACTAGAATCAACATATTCTGAGTGGTCCCTTGATTCCAACATTCGCAAAAGTGCCCGCTGCAATGGGGATGCGAATGCTGGAATCGGACCACCAGATCGGGAAGAGCAATAATGTTGCCACAACTTGCGGCCTGATCCGCGTTTGCCGCGCAACTCGGAACTCTCGTTCCCTCGGTCAGTGACCGCGACCATCGAATTGCGCGGTTGAAATCTTCGTCCATTGGTGGGCATCATGCTACCCACTTGAATGTTTGAGGAGGCCGGGCGTGCCCGACGCTTCCATATTCCTGGTAGAGGACGAAGCTCTCGTCCGGATGTCACTCGCGTCGATGGTGGAAGAACTCGGCCATCGCGTCGTCGCAGAAGCGGGCACCATAAAGGAGGCCGGCGCCATTGCCATGACCGGCGTCTTCGACCTCGCCATTCTCGATATCAATATTGACGGTCTCGGCATCGATCCGGTCGCTCATGTCATCGAGCGCCGGGGCTTGCCGTTTCTGTTCGTGACGGGCTATGGCGCAGCCTGGCTGCCGTCGCTGTTTCGCAGGCGGCCTGTGCTGGAAAAGCCTGTATCGCTGGAACGGCTCAAGAGCACTATCGACGCGCTGCTCGAACGTTCCGCCGCTAGCGGCTCAGCGCCATCCTGATCATTCTCGCGAGCTCGGGCTTTCGGTACGGCTTCGCCAGCAGCAGAACGCCGGCATCGAGGCGGCCGTGATGAACGATGGCGTTCTCCGTGTAGCCGGAGGTGTACAGGACCCGTAGCGCTGGCCGCAGCTTTGTCGCCGTCTCGACCAATTGGCGGCCATTCATGCCTCCCGGCATGATCACGTCGGTGAAGAGCAGGTCGATCGGCACGCCGCTTTCGACGAGCTTCAGCGCCTCGGCGGCATTGGCGGCCTGCAACGTGCCATAGCCGAGGCTCGCGATCTGGGTGATGACATATTTGCGCACCAGTGCGTCGTCCTCGACCACCAGAATTGTCTCGTTGCCGCCGCGCACACTCGCGGAGGCCTCCGCTTCGCTGGCGGTTTCCTGCAGCCCACTCGATCGCGGCAGGTAGATCTTGACGCTCGTGCCGTGGCCGACCTCGCTGTAGATCTTGACGTGACCGCCCGACTGCTTGACGAATCCGAACACCATACTCAAGCCGAGTCCGGTACCTTTGCCGATGTCCTTGGTGGTGAAAAAGGGATCGAAAACCCGTTCCAGGTTTTCCGGCGAGATGCCGGTCCCGGTATCGCTCACGGCGATCATCACGTAATTGCCGACCGCCACGTCGCTGTGAATGCTCGCGTAGCCCTCGTCGAGATAGACGTTGCGGGTTTCCAGCGTGATCTTGCCGCCATGCGGCATCGCATCGCGCGCATTCAGCGCCAGGTTCAGGATCGCCGTCGTGAGCTGGCTCGGATCGGCCTGCGCCGACCAGGCATCGTCCGACAGCTTGGGCGACACCTCGATCTGCTCGCCGAGGGTGGGATGCAGCAGCCTGGCGGCTTCCATCGCCAGCGCATTGACGTCGACTTCGCGCGGTTGCAGCGGCTGCTTGCGGGCAAAGGCGAGCAGATGCTTGGTCAGTTGCGCGCCGCGCTCGGCGGCATCGTCGATCAGCTTGGCGATCGAGGCGAGCTCCGGCCGGTCGGCGACTGCGTCGCCGAGAATGCCGATGGTGCCGGTGATGACGGTCAGGATGTTGTTGAAGTCGTGGGCGACGCCGCCGGTCAACTGGCCGACCGCGTCCATTTTCTGCGCCTGCCGGATCTGGGCCTCGGCGGCCTGCTTCTCGGTCAGGTCGCGGCCGATGAAGAAATGCCGCCGCACCGGCTCGGACCACGTCCCCATCCAGTTCAGCACTACGACATGGCCGTCCCTATGCCGGTAGCGCGCCTCGAAATTGCGCATCTGCTGGCCGCGCCGGGCGGAGCGCATCTCGTTCCTGGTGTTGTCGAGATCGTCCGGATGGATGAACTCGATCGCGCTGCGGCCCACCATTTCCGAGGGATCATAGCCGAGAATGGTGCGGGAGCTCGGGCTGATCTGAACGAAGTTGCCGGCGGTGTCCGTCACCAGGATGAGGTCCTGCGATGTCTCGAAGATTCGTTGCCGCTCCTCGATCTCCTGATGGAGCGCTTTTTGCGTCAGCTTGCTCTCGGTGATGTCCCGCGCGGTCTTGGAGGCGCCGACGATCCAGCCCGCGGCGGAACGGATCGGCGAGACGCTGAGCGACACATTCACCTCGCGGCCGCGCTTGTGCAGGCGCAATGTTTCGAACTGCTCCAGTTGCTCGCCGCGGCCGACGCGATCGAGGATGTCGCGCGCCTCGTCCCGCCGGTCCGGCGGAACGATGAGATCGATATGCTGGCCGACCGCCTCGTCCGCCGAGTATCCGAACAGCCGTTCGGCGGCCTTGTTCCACGCCGTGATTCCGCCCTCGAGGCCTACCGCGATGATGGAGTCATTGGAGGATTCTACCACGGCGCTGAACAGCCGCTCGCGCTCGGTATGCTGGTCGCGCTCGATCGCCGATTGCCGGCGCAGCGCCCGCACCAGGCGCGACATCTGCGCCTGCAATGCGACGTTGTCGACCAGCAGCACCGCCAGCACGAGGCTCGCGGCGCAAAGCCCGTAGATCCGCCCCGCATAAAAGCCGAGATCGAACCGTGCCACGTTGACGATCGCCGAGAGCGCAATGTCGAACAGCCATGCGCAGAGCACGACCATCAGCCAGACGTCGATCACCGAATGCGGTGTGCGAAAGTACAGCACGGTCAGCGCCGCCAGGCTGAAGAACCACACCGTGCACACCACGACGATCATGGCGACGGTGTAGCGTCCACCGCTCAGAAGAGTCGGAAGGATGCCGTGCTGTTCGGTGACGAGCCAGCTGAAGGCGGCCATCGCGATGACGACCGCCGCCACGCTCGAGAGAATGGCCCTGCTGGGGGACAGGCGCACCCGCGGACCGCCATCGCGGTCCTTGCAAAGCGCGTAGCCGAGCACCAGGAGCGGGAACACGCCGTGCCAGACCATGTAGAGCCAGACGGTGGTCTGGGATCCGCCGCCGAGAAGTCCTTCCGGAGCAAACAGCCCGGGGAAGGACAGCGCGTGGGTGGCGGCCGCGGCGGCGGTGAAGAGATAGCCGGTCGCAAGCAACAACAGCGCCCGGGTCCGCAGCACGCCAAACTGCGAATAGAGCAGGACCGCCGTGATGATGTCATTGACCGCCAGCGCCGACTGGTAGCTGGCGACGAAGGCGGGAATCGGGGCCAGCGGGACGCCCGCATAAGGCACGGCAAGGACGAACAGAATGACGGAAATGCCGACCACGGTCAGCGCCAGCCTGCGATCCGCTTTGCTGGCGGGAAGGGTGGACAGGAAGATGTTGCGATCGCTAGGCGCCAGCATACGGTTAGGGGACCCCGATCAAGCCGCTATATCCATGACCTTGTTGGCGTTTCGCATCGAATCAACCTCCAGTACTTATAAGCCAGGCGATCGAAGGGCGGAAAGACCGAGCTTCCGGGTAACCGGGCCTTTACCGACCTTCGAAAAAGCCCGTGCCCATGGAAGATTTTGAAGCACCGGGTTGTAGGCTTTGCATTCTATCGCCTGGAGTGCCCGATGCCACGCATTCTCGTCGTCGACGACCAACCCGACGTCCGCGTCATGATCTCGATGCTGCTGCGCGTCAATCATTTCGAAGTCATCGAGGCCGAAAACGCGGCGAACGCGCTGCGGTCATTCGAGACTACGACTTTCGACGTAGTGATCGTCGATATCTTTCTCGGCAACACCTGTGGTCTCGATCTGATCGCTGCGATGCGCGAGCGCGCGCCCGAACTTGCGGTCGTTGCCGTCTCGGGAATGGCCACGCTCGACGCGGTGTCGCGTCCATCCGATCTCGCCAATGTGGTCTGCCTGCAGAAACCGTTTCGTCCGGCCGAATTGCTGCGCGCCGTCAGCCGCGCGCGCGACGCGGTCTCTTCGAGCACGGCCGCGTCGGCTTGATGCGAAAACGCCCCGGTAAACCGGGGCGTTTGAAATCGAAGCCTGCAGCAGATCAGGAACCCTTCGGGTTGATCTCGGTGTAGCCGCCCTTGCTGTCCCACCTGTAGACGACATAGTCGAGTTGCTTGATGTCGCCCTTTGCGTCGTACTGGATCGTCCCGATCACCGTATCCCACGAGCCGGCCTTGATCGTGTCCATCACCTTCTTCGGATCGGTGGTGCCGGCCTTGGCGACGGCCTTGGACCAGACCTGGAACGCGGCGTAGGTGTAGAGCGTATAGCCTTCGGGGTCGATGTTCTTGGCCTTGAACTTATCGACGACCGCCTTCGCGGTCGGCTTGTTGCGGGGGTCCGGACCGAAGGTGAACAGCGTGCCTTCGGCATCGGGGCCCGTGATCGAGGCGAACTCCTTGTCGGCGAGTGCATCGCCCGCCATCAGCACGGTCTTCAGGCCCTGGGCGCGCATCTGGCGAACGATCAGGCCGGATTCCTGATGATAGCCGCCGACAAAAACGAGATCGATGTTCTCCGCCTTCAGCCGCGACACGATGGCGTTAAAATCCTTGTCGCCCTTGTTGTAGGACTCGAACATCTTTTCGGTGACGCCGGCCTTGTTGAGCGCCTTCTTGGTCTCGTCCGCGAGCCCCTTGCCGTAGGTGGTCTTGTCGTTGAGGATCGCGACGTTCTTGCCCTTGTAGTTCTTGGCGATGTATTCGCCCGCAACCGCGCCCTGCTGGTCGTCGCGGCCGCAGACGCGCGCCACGTTCCAGAGCTTGCGCTCCGTGAATAGCGGATTGGTCGAAGCGGGGGTAATCTGCAGCACATTGCCATCGGCATAGGCTTCGGATGCCGGGATCGACGACGACGAGCAGTAGTGCCCGGCGACGAATGGGATCTTCGAGCCGCCGATCTTTTCGGCAACCGAGCGCGCCTGCTTGGGATCGCAAGCATCGTCCTCGACGTCGAGCACGAGCTTCTTGCCGAGCACGCCGCCGGCGGCGTTGAGATCGGCCACCGCCATGTCGGCGCCATTCTTCATCTGCCGGCCGAACGCGGATTCGTTGCCGGTCATGGGACCCGCGACTGCGACCGTAAGGTCCTGGGCCAGGGCTGCCGTCGAGAGCGCCAGCGACGCGCCAAATGCCAGACCGATGAGCTTCACTGATTTCATGGGAGATCCTCGCAGGGCTGTGTGACCCGGACAGGCCGGGCTTGGAAAATCGGCACTATTGTCGGCTGATTTTGCAGGGAAGTCATCGGCAATTTTCGGGCTTTTAGGCCAGTGCCCGCTTTCCGAAGTTCGCGGTACCTTGCCGCACGATAGGGGCAGACTTCGGAAAGCAAACGGCACTGGCCAAATCCCAAATCTATGATTTTAGTGCCGCTTTCGATTTGAAGTTCCTGATCGGACTTGCTGCGGGCACTGCAGGAACTTCAAATCGGCGGCACTAGAGGTTTCGCAGCATGTTGCCGCACCGCGTTCCATCCCTAGCCCCGTCGGCCGCCCTCCAGATAGGCGGCGCGGATTTCCGGCCGTTGCAGCAGTTCGCTGCCGGTTCCCTTCAGCGTGATCAGGCCGTTGACCATGACATAGCCGCGATGGGCGAGCTTCAAGGCGTGGTTGGCGTTTTGCTCTACGATCAGCACGGTGAGGCCGTCCTGACGGTTGAGGGCGCGGATGGCGTCGAAAATCTGGCGCGCGATCAGGGGCGCCAGTCCCAGCGACGGTTCATCGAGCAGGAGCAGGCGCGGGCGGCTCATCAGCGCGCGTCCGATCGCGAGCATCTGCTGCTCGCCGCCAGAGAGCGTGCCGCCGCGCTGCGTCATGCGTTCCTTCAGGCGCGGGAACAGGGCGAACACCCGCTCCAGACCGCTCGCGCGTTCGGACTCGTTGCAATCGGTCGCGTCCGCGCCCATCTGCAAATTTTCTGCCACGCTCATGCGCGGAAAGATCCGCCGCCCTTCCGGCGACTGCGCGATGCGCATCCGTGCGATCTCGTGGGTCGGTACGGCGGTGATGTCGCGCCCGTCGAACAGGATCTGGCCGGCGCGGGCGCGCGGCCGGCCGAAGATCGTCATCATCAGCGTCGACTTGCCGGCGCCGTTGGCGCCGATCAGGGCTACGATCTCGCCGGCACTGATGTCGAGATCGACGCCTTTGAGCGCCTCGATCTTGCCGTAGGCCGCGCGCAGGCCGCGGATCGCGAGGAGGGGCGTGCTCACGTGCCGCTCTCCATGACGGCGATGGCTTCCTCCTCGTCGGCGCCGAGATAGGCCGCGATCACCTTGGGATCGTCGCGCACCTCCTGCGGCGAGCCTTCCGCGATTTTGACGCCGTAGTCCATCACCACGACGTGGTCGGAGATTTCCATCACCACGCTCATGTCGTGCTCGATCAGCAGAATGGACGTGCCCTGTTCGCTACGGATCGACAGCAGCAGCTCGCTCAGGGCGGCGCTTTCGCGCGCGTTGAGGCCGGCCGCGGGCTCGTCGAGGCAGAGCAGCGCCGGCTCGGTGCACATCGCGCGGGCGATCTCCAGCCGCCGCTGGTCGCCATAGGGCAGGTTGCCGGCCGCATCGTCGGCGCGGTCGAGCAGGCCGATGCGGTCGAGCCAGAACTTTGAGAGATCGATCGCGCCTTTCTCCGCGCTACGCCAGCCCGGCGTGCCGATCAGGCCGAGAAAGGTCAGGCCGGAGGCCCGCATCAGCATGTTGTGCTGGGCCACCATCAGGTTTTCCAGCGCGGTCATGCCGGGGAAAAGGCGGATGTTCTGGAACGTGCGCGCGACCTTGGCCTGCTTGGAGATGCGAAAATCGTTCAGCCGCTCCAGCGCGATCTCGTTGCCGCCCTCATGCGTCAGCCGCATCGAGCCGCCGGTCGGCTTGTAGAAGCCGGTGACGCAGTTGAAGACCGTGGTCTTGCCGGCGCCGTTCGGTCCGATCAAGGCCGTGACCTTGCGCCGGCCCGCAGCGAAGGACAGGTCGTTGACGGCAACGATGCCGCCGAAGCGCATGGTGAGGTGGTCGACGGACAGGATGTTGTCGCCGTTCATCCGTGTCCCTCCTTGACGAGGTCGGATGAAATCGCCTGCGATTCTTTCAGATACACGGTCGGCGCGCGATGGCCGATGATCCCGCGCGGGCGCCAGATCATCAGCAGCACCATCGCCAGGCCAAACACCAGCATGCGGTATTGCTCGAGTCCGCGGAACAGCTCGAAACCGCCGATCATGGCGAGTGCGGCCAGCGCCACGCCGAGCTGCGAGCCCATGCCGCCGAGCACGACGATGGCGAGCACCAGCGCCAATTCCTGGAAGGTGAAGGATTCCGGGCTGATGAAGCCCTGTCGCGTGGCGAAAAAGGCGCCGGCGAAGCCGCCGAACAGCGCGCCGGTCGCAAACGCCGTGAGCTTGGTCGTGGTGGTGTTGATGCCGAGCGCGCGGCAGGCGACCTCGTCCTCGCGCAGCGCCTCCCAGGCGCGGCCGATCGGCAGCCGCCGCAATCTGATGGTCACCCAATTGGTAAGCAGCGCCAGCGCCAGGATCACGTAAAACAGGAACACGATGCGATGGGTCGGCGAGAACTCGATGCCGAGCTTCGCGGCGAGACCGTCATCGCCGGGCGTTAGCGGAATGCCGAAGAAGGTCGGACGCGGAATGCCGGAGACGCCGTTCGGCCCGCCCGTCAGCGACTGCCAGTTGATAATGACGAGACGGATGATCTCGCCGAAGGCGAGCGTCACGATGGCGAGATAGTCGCCGCGCAGGCGCAGCACCGGAAAGCCCAAAAGCACGCCCCAGAACGAGGCGAGGATGCCGGCGAGCGGCAGGCAGACCCAGAACGACAGGCCGAAATTGGTGGCGAGCAGCGCGTAGGAATAGGCGCCGACCGCGTAGAAGGCGACATAGCCGAGGTCGAGCAGGCCGGCGAGGCCGACCACCACGTTCAAACCCCAACCCAGCATCACATAGGTGAGAACGAGAATGGCGAGGTCGAGAATGTAGCGTTGATTGTAGAAGATGACGGGAACGAGCAGGGTGAAGATCAGGAGCGCCGGTGCGACCAAGCGGCCGGCGATCGCGAGCCCGTTCTGAACGACAGGCGGGATGATCTGGCGGGACTCTGCAGGTCCGAGCCATTGCCGCAGCAATTCAATCGCGATGCTGCCGCCAAAGACAGCGGCGACGATCGCGGCGAGATCGCGGAACCGCGTCCAGTAGATCAATTGCCCGGTCGGCCCCGCCTCGGTGCGGATGCCGATCATCAGCGAGAACAGCACCAGCGCGACCAACGCGGAGATCAGCGCCTTCTTCAGAATGAAGGGAATCCCGGAAGCCCGCGCGGCCGGATGGGAGTCGGGCGCTATCGTCACGCGGGAATCAGACTTTTTCGACTTCGGGCCGGCCAAGCAGGCCGGTCGGAAGGAAGATCAGCACCACGATCAGGATCGAGAAGGCGGCGACGTCCTTGTACTCGACCGAGAAATAGGCGGACCAGAACGTCTCGATCAGGCCGATCAGGAGCCCGCCCAGCATGGCGCCAGGCAGCGAGCCGATGCCGCCGAGCACGGCGGCGGTGAACGCCTTGATGCCAGCGACGAAGCCCATGAAGAAATCGACCAAGCCGTAATAGAGCAGGTACATCATGCCGGCGACGGCGGCGAGTGCCGCGCCGATCACGAAGGTCATCGAGATGGTGCGGTCGACATCGACGCCGAGCAGCGCGGCCATGGTCTGGTCCTGCTCGCAGGCGCGCATGTCGCGGCCGAGCCGGGTGCGCGCCACCAGCCAGGTGAAGATCGCGAGCAGCACGATCGTGGTGACGACGACCACGATCTGGACGTTGGAAAGCTGCACGACAAAGCCGTTGCTCTCGGCAAGCCTGTAGCCGCCGGTGATGATCGGCGGCACCGGCTTGACGCGCGCGCCCTGTGCGACCTGCGAGAAGTTGATCAGCACGAAGGACATGCCGATCGCCGATAGCATCGGCGCGAGACGGAAGGAGTGACGCAGCGGCCGGTAGGCGATGCGCTCTACCGTCCAGCCGTAAAGCGCGGTGATCGCCATCGAGACCAGCAGCACGATCAGGAGGACCAGGGGAACCGATGTGAGGCCGAACGACACCAGCATCAGGAACGAGATCAGCGCGATGAAGCCGCCGATCATGAAGATGTCGCCATGGGCGAAATTGATCATGCCGACGATGCCGTAGACCATGGTGTAGCCGATCGCGATCAGCCCGTAGATCGAGCCGAGCACGAGACCATTGATGAGCTGCTGGGCGAAATAGACCATGGGCTGCGTGGTTCGAGCCGACGCGGCGAGGGCCCCTCGGCAACCCTGGGCGACGCGTCTTGCCGGTTCTTAACAGCGGGAACCCAGAGCGGCAACACCGCGCCGTCTCACCCAAAAGGCTTGTACAGGATTGTTTCTGCAGTCGGTTCCGCGCTGTCTGGGTCTGCCGTGCCTGCGACAAATCGGCGACACGGAATGACCGTCATGGAACTGCTGTTCCCGCGCAACCAATTCCTGAGCAGGGGGTTATCTCGCGCTACATTCAACAAGGGAGACCCGAATGAGCAACCCCAACCAGAATCCTGGCCAGCAGAACCAGACTCCCGGTCAGAAGCCAGGCCAGCAGAACCAGACCCCGGGTCAGAAGCCAGGTCAGCAGCAGCAGGGTGGCGGGCAGAAGCCCGGCCAGCAGCAGCAGGATCCCAATCGCTAGTTCGGGCGACGCGTGAGGAAAGGAAGGCCCTGCCGAAAGGCGGGGCTTTTCTTTTGGCTGAAAGCCCGCAGGATTAAGGTAAACAAAGGGTTTAAATTGCCGTTCGAGCTTTAAGCAGGCACCTTCCGCGCAAAGCGGCTCGCGCGCGATCGACGCGCGGCCGAGAAAAGCGGGAAGCGACATGTCGACAAGCTGGCGGATCAGTTCGTTCAATGGCGTGCTGCTCGCCGCCTATTTCATCCCGACCTGGACCATGATCGCCTTCAACATCATGGTCTCGCCGATCCATAGCCTGTTCGAACGGCCGAGCATCGCGGTCGGCCTGTTCATTACGGATCACTTGCATCTTGCCACAACGGGAGCCGTGCGCGCGGCATGGCTGCTCGCGCTTGGCCGCCTCGTCGTGGTCGCGTTCCTTGCGATTTTCACCGTGCTCGCCTTCACCCCGAAAATCCGCAGGCTCGGAGGATGCAACGAAGCGCTGTCGATCGCGCTCGGCATCGGCTGCCTGATCAGCTTCGTCAGCATGCTGCTCGCTTCGCTCGCAGGCGAGGGCAGCGCGCTGCGCCTGCATGCCAGCGAGCTCCTGGTCATGCTCGGAACGGTCGTTGTGCTGGCGCTGGAGAGTCCGGCGGAGACGGCGACCGCGGCGCTTCCAGCTAGCGCTTGAGCAGGCCCAGTTCCTCGACGATCCCAGCGGCTTCTCTGAAGGCGTGATTGGCGGCGGGCACGCCGGCATAGATCGTCTGCTGCAGGACGATCTCCTTGATGTCGTCGGGCGTGAAGCCGCCCTCGGTCAATGCCGCGCGCACGTGCAAGCGGAATTCGTCCCACGAGGCGAGCGCAAGCAGCGTGCCGATCACAAGCACGCGCCGCGTGCGATCGTCGAAATGCGGCCGGGTCCAGATTTCGCCAAAGGCATAGCGCGTGATCAGTTCCTGGAATTCCGTGTTGAACGCGTTGCGGTTGGCAAGCCCCTTATCGACCCAGGCATTGCCCAGAACCTTGCGGCGCTTGCTCATGCCGCTGTCGTAGCGTTGTTGTTCGTCCATGGTGTTACCTCTCAGTGTGGCGGTTCAGAAGTCCGCATCATTCCTGCCGCGTGTCCTTCATGCGGACTTCTGAACCAAAGCCACACTAGAATCAATAATTTGCTAGTGTCCTTCGATTCCGAAGTTCGCAAAAGAAAGCGCCGCAAAATGATGCGAACTTCGGAATCGGGACACTAGAGCGTTAGCCGATCGGGTTGCAAGTACCCTGCGGCCACGAAGTAATTTGTGGATTCTGTCGGCGTGTAGGTGTCGACGATGCGGCCAACGGCATCCCAGAGACCATTGACCGTACGTTCGGCGGCCTTTCGCAAATTTGCTTTGAGCTTGGCGAAGGCATTCTCGATCGGGTTGAGGTCGGGGCTGTAGGGCGGAAGATAGAGGAGTGTTGCGCCGGCGGCTTCGATCATCTCGCGTATGCGCGGCCCTTTGTGGCTGGAGAGGTTATCCATGATGACAATCGCATCTTGTGGAAGTTCGGGGACGAGCACCTTTTCCACATAGGTCTCGAAGGCATCACGGTTAATAGGGCCATCGAGCACCCAGGGCGCGATGATGCCGCGCGTGGTTAGAGCGGCCACGCAGGTTGTTGTTTTCCAGTGGCCGTGCGGAACGGCGGCTCGCAGACGTTCGCCGCGCTGGCAGCGGCCATGTGTTCGCGCCATGTTGGTCGATGCCCAGGTCTCATCAATGAAGACGAGCCGGTCCCGATCGAGCTTGCCTTGGCTCTCACGCCAGGCTTCCCGCCGCGTCAAGACATCCGGGCGATCCTGCTCTGCGGCATGGGCGGTCTTTTTTTGCGCGTGATGTTGTGGCGCTCGAAGAAGCGACGGATCGTCCCATAGCCGAAGGAAAGACCTTCTTTGCTCAGGCTGTCACGCAATTCTTCGATGGTGATGTCAGGGATTGCCTTGAGCAAGGCCAGGATCCTCGCCTGATGGGCATCGATCCGGTGGGACTTGCGATCTCCGCCCTGACCTCTCGGCTGGGCATCCCCTTGCTCTCGCTCGCGCATCCGCCACCGGCTGACGCTCGCCGCGCTTACTCCAAACCGCTCGGCAGCCTGCCGGCCGGACGCGCCGCCCGCAATGGTGGCAAGCACTCGTTCACGAAGGTCCATCGACAGCGGTTTCGCCATACCCGCCGGCCTCCTGTCCCGGCGGGTAGCTTAAATCACCAAACCGCTGATTTGTGAATCCCAACGATTCAGTCAGATGGGCTAACGCTCTAGCGTTGCGTCAAAAAGCCGACCACCGCTTCGGTGAAGGCGTGCGGCTGCTCGACATTGGAAATGTGCGCGGCGTCGAGCAGCGTCATGCTGGCGCCGGGAATCCGGCTGCGGATCAACTCGCCCGCGGCGACCGGCGTCGACAAATCATGCCGGCCGGCGATCACTAGGGTCGGGCTCTTGATCCTGGGCAACAGCTCGCGCTGGTCGAGCGTCGACAGCGCTTCGCAACAGGCGATATAGCCTTGCAACGGCGTGGCCAGCATCATCGCCTTCATGTTGGCAGTCACCTGCGGCTCGCCCTCCCTGAAATCGGCGGTCAGCCAGTTTGCGATCACGGCGTCGGCGATGGCGGCAATGCCGCCCTCCTGCACGATCTTGATGCGGGAAAGCCAGTTGGAAGGGTCGGCGTAGTAGCAGGCGGTGTTGGCGAGAATGATCCTGTCCATCCGCTCGGGCGCATTGGCCCCGAGCCATTGCCCGACCATGCCGCCCATCGACAGCCCGCACCAATGCACATGATCGATGTTGAGATCGTCGAGGATCGCGAGCACGTCGCGACCGAAGCGCTCCATCGAATAGGGACCCGGCGGCACGCCGGATTTGCCGTGGCCGCGGCGGTCATAGCGGATCACCCGGAACACCTGGGTGAGCGCTTTCATCTGCGGCTCCCACATCTGCATGGTCGAGCCGAGCGAGTTCGACAGCATCAAGGTCGGTCCGCTCTGGCGTCCCTCGACCGAGACATTGAGCAGGCAACCGTCGGCATCGAT
The DNA here is from genome assembly GCA_963821965.1 of uncultured Alphaproteobacteria bacterium. GTDB lineage: Bacteria > Pseudomonadota > Alphaproteobacteria > Rhizobiales > Xanthobacteraceae > Bradyrhizobium. The sequence goes on along the minus strand of CAWGFY010000004.1, from coordinate 211,563 downwards.
CATCGGCATGGCAAATTCCCCGTCATTTCCCTTCGACCGACGCCAGCAGGCGGTCGATCAATGCTTGCGACGCGCCTTGATAGGCCATCGGTTCGAACAGCGCGGCAATCTTCTGCGCAGGTAGTCGTGCGGTGACGTTCGAGTCATCCGCCAGCACATCGCGCAAATGCTTCTTCTCGGCGGCCGCCCTTTTGCTGGCGGCCTCGACCAGATGATGCGCCTCGCTTTTGCCGATGGTCTCCGCAAGCGCAAAGGCAACGGCCTCCGCCATGATCAGGCCGTGCGCTGTGTCGAGATTGGCGCGCATGCGTTCCGCGTCGACTTCCAGCCCTTCGGCGATGTCGACGATCGCTGCGAGCGCGCCCGATGTCACCAGCAACAGCGCCGGCAAGGTCGGCCATTCCGCATGCCAGGGACCGGCGCTGCGCTCGTGGTCCTGGACCTGCGCCGCAAAGATCGTCGCGGCAAGATTCGGCGCCATTGTCGCCGCGCCGAGCGCGCTCGCCGCGGCGACGGGGTTGCGCTTGTGCGGCATGGTCGAGGAGCCGCCGCGGCCTGCGCCCGCGGGCTCGAAGGCTTCGCCGACATCGGTCTGCATCATCAGCGAGACATCGCGAGCGATCTTGCCGCAGGTACCGGACAAAATGGCGAGCACGGAGGCCACCTCCGCGATACGGTCGCGATGGGTATGCCAGGGCGCTTCCGGCAGCGGCAGCTTCAATTCGCGCGCCAGCGCCTCGGCAACGGCCATGCCTTTGTCGCCGAGCGCGGCCAGCGTACCTGCAGCGCCGCCGAACTGCAGCGCGAGCGTTTCGCTGCGCAATCGCTTCAGCCGCAATTTCGAGCGGTGCAGCGCTGCCGCATATTCCGCGAGCTTCAGCCCGAACGGCATCGGCAGCGCATGTTGCAGCCAGGTGCGGGCCACGACTGCGGTGTTGCGATGGGTACGCGCCAACTTGGCGAAGCCGGCAATGGCGCGATCGACATCGCCAAGCAGTGCATCGGTGCCGGCGTGCACGGTCAGCATCGCGGCGGTGTCGATCACGTCCTGGCTGGTCGCCCCCCAATGGACATAGCGCGCGGCTTCGGCGTCGCTCTTTGCGACATGTGCCGTGAGCGCTTTCACCATGGGGATCGCGAGATTGCCGGAACGTGTCGCGGCCTCGGCCAGATCGGCGAAGTCGAACGTATCCGCCTTGCAGGCTCTACCGATCGGATCGACGGCGCTCTTCGGAATCACTCCAGTCGCGGCTTCGGCGCGCGCCAGCGCTGCCTCGAAGTCGAGCATGTTCTGCAGCATCGCAGCGTCGTCGCAAACGGCGCGCATCGCGGTGCTGGACAGCATAGGTGCGAGCAGGGGGGAGAGGGCGGTGCTCATGGCGCGCGACCTAACCATCCCCACTAGTGCGGTGGATTTGACATTTCGCTACAGTTTATCCGCGAGCCGCATAGCGAATGTCAAATCCAAAACCGCACTAGAATTGTATTGTGGCTAGTGTCCCTTTGGCTCTGACATTCGTAAATGAGTGCGCCGCGATATGATACGAATGTCAGAGCCGGGACACTAGCTCCTGCCAATCCAAATCCATTGCCTTTCGCGGCTGCGAAACTGCATTGCCCTTGTTCGGATGGCGGCCTTCCTTTTGGCCTTGGCGTGCTTTACTTGAGGAATAACGAGGCGACCCGGGAGGCCACCATGGCGATGACGATGAACGGCGAAGTCCAGCTTGCGGCCTCGCGTCAGGCGGTATGGGACAAGCTGAACGATCCCGCGGTGTTGAAGGCGTGCATTCCCGGCTGCGAAGAGTTGGAGAAGACCGACGACCACGGTTTCCGTGCCGTTGCCAAGATGAAGGTCGGCCCGGTCTCGGCCCGCTTCAAGGGCAAGGTCAACCTGAGCGATCTCGATCCACCCAACGGCTACAGGATCTCGGGCGAAGGCGAGGGCGGCGTGGCCGGGTTTGCCAAGGGCGGCGCGACCGTCAAACTCAGCGACAAGGACGGCGGCACCCTGTTGTCCTATGACGTCGAGGCCCAGATCGGCGGCAAGCTCGCCCAGCTTGGCCAGCGCCTGATCAACGGCACGGCCAAGAAGCTGGCCGACGAGTTCTTTTCGAATTTCGCAAAGGCTGTGCAGGGTTAGCTCCACCTAAAGCATTGGTAAGGCATGCCCGGGTGAGGTTGCTCAATACCGGGAGGGCCCATATTATGGGTTCCAGTTGATTTTGAGGCTCGCGCGGTCGATATGCGGTGGCGCGGATCGTCTGCGGCGACGCGGACAAAATAGAGAGTGCTGATGGCCAAAGTTTCCTTGATCGTGAACGGTAATCCCGTAACCGCCAATGTCGATCCCCGCACCCTGCTGGTGCAATTCCTGCGTGAGAATCTGCGCCTGACCGGCACCCATGTCGGCTGCGACACCAGCCAGTGCGGCGCCTGCGTGGTGCATCTCGACGGCAAGGCGGTGAAGGCCTGCACCACGCTGGTGGTGATGGCCGACGGCCATGAGGTGAAGACGATCGAGGGGTTGGCGCCCGATGGCGCGCCGCTGCATCCGATGCAGGAGGCGTTCCGCGAGCATCACGGCCTGCAGTGCGGCTTCTGCACGCCAGGCATGATCATGACCGCGGTCGATCTGGTCCATCGCAAGGGCCACGACCTCTCCGACCAGGTGATCCGCGAAGAGCTCGAGGGTAATCTCTGCCGCTGCACCGGCTACCAGAACATCGTGCTGTCGATCGCCGCCGGCGCCAAGGCGATGGCGAAATCCGACCTCGCATAACCCTGCACTTCTGCCTCGCGTCAGGAACCCTTCAATGTACGAATTCAGATATCATCGTCCCGGCACCGTGCGGCAGGCCGCCAATTTCCTCGCCAAGAATGAGGATGCCAAGGTGATCGCCGGCGGCCACACGCTGATCCCGGTCATGAAGCAACGGCTGGCGAGCCCGCCGCATCTGGTCGACCTCTCCCATATCGAAGGCCTCGACACGATCGAGATGAAGGGCCGCTCGCTGGTGATCGGTGCGACGGCCAGGCATGCCGATGTCGCAAACTCGGCCGTGGTCGGCGAGGCGATCCCGGCGCTGGCGCATCTGGCGGGCCTGATCGGCGATCCCGCCGTTCGCCACAAGGGCACCATCGGCGGCTCGCTCGCCAACAACGATCCGACCGCGGACTATCCGGCTGCCGTGATGGCGTTGGGAGCGACCATTGTCACCAACAAGCGGCGGCTGAAGCCGGAGGAATTCTTCCAGGGCCTGTTTACGACCGCGCTCGAAGCCGACGAGATCATCACCAAGGTGATGTTCCCGCTGCCCAAGAAGGCGGCCTATGTCAAGTTCCGCAACCAGGCCTCGCGTTATGCGTTGGTAGGCGTGTTCGTCGCCAAGCGTCCTTCCGACGTGCGCGTGGCGATCACGGGTGCCGGCTCCAGCGGCGTCTTCCGCGTCGAACTCGTTCGAGGAGGCGCTGAAGAAGCGTTTCTCGCACAAGGTGCTCGATGGCCTGACCGTGCCGGCGGATGGACTGAACAGCGACCTGCACGGGAGTGCCGAATACCGTGCTCATCTGATCGCGGTGCTGGCGCGCCGCGCGGTCGAAGCCGCGACCGCCAAGTAGTGTTTTCCCCGGCGTAACAAGACTGGGACTTCCATGACTGCATCGGCACTGCCAGCATCCGTCGATGCGATGCTCGAATTGTTGACTTCGCGCGGCTATCTCGCCGAGCGTTCGCTTGCGACCGTCACCTATCTGTCGCTGCGCATGGGCCGTCCCCTGTTCCTGGAAGGTGAGGCGGGCGTCGGCAAGACTGAGATTGCCAAGGTGCTCGCGGCGGCGTTGAAGCGGAAGCTGATCCGCCTGCAATGCTATGAAGGCCTCGACGTCGCCTCCGCCGTCTACGAGTGGAACAGCGCCGCGCAGATGATCGCAATTCGGCTTGCGGAAGCCGCCGGCGACAGCGATCGCGAGCAATTGTCGTCGGATATCTTCGCCGACCGCTTCATGATCAAGCGGCCGTTGTTGCAGGCGTTGGAGCCGGATGTCGCGGGTGCGCCGGTGCTGCTGATCGACGAGCTCGATCGCGCGGATGAGGCTTTCGAGGCGTATCTCCTGGAAATCCTCTCGGACTTCCAGATCACCATTCCCGAGTTCGGCACGGTCAAGGCGCCGCAGCCGCCGATCGTCATCATCACCTCGAACCGCACCCGCGAGATCCACGACGCGCTGAAGCGACGCTGTCTCTATCACTGGGTGGACTACCCCAGTGCCGAGCGCGAGCTTGCCATCATCAAGAACCGCGTGCCCGGCATCTCCGCCAAACTCTCGCAGCAGGTGGTGCGCTTCGTGCAGGCGCTGCGCAACCAGGATTTCTACAAGTCGCCGGGCGTTGCCGAGACCATCGACTGGGCGACCGCGCTGTCCGAACTCGACGCGCGCTCGCTCACCCCGCAGGTGGTCGGCGATACGCTCGGCGCGCTGCTCAAATATCAGGACGACATCGGTCGGATGCAGGGTGACAATCTGCAGAAGGTTTTGAAGGAAGCGACGAGCGAGGTTTAGTTCGTCCGTCGAGAGTGGTGCGCATGGCCATCAATCATCTGGCGCCTCCGACCGGCAACATGGCCGACAATGTCGTCGGCTTCGCCCGCGCGTTGCGCAAGGCCGGGCTTCCCGTCGGGCCCGGCGCCGTCATCGACGCCATGAATGCGCTGCAGGCGATCGAGATCGGTCACCGCGGCGACGTCTTCGCCACGCTGCAGGCGATCTTCGTCAAGCGCCATGAGCATGCGCTGATCTTCAAGCAGGCCTTCGATCTGTTCTTCCGCGCCACCGAGGAATGGAAGCACATGCTGGACTCGGTGCCGCTGCCGGATCACGCCCGCAAGAAGCCGCCGGCCTCGCGACGGGTGCAGGAGGCGCTTTCACAGCCCTCGATGCATGAGCAGCCGCAGGCCCGGGAGCAGGAGCTGCGTCTGTCGGTGTCCGACAAGGAGATCCTGCAGAAGAAGGATTTTGCGCAGATGAGCGCCGCCGAGATCGCCGAGGTGACCCGTGCGATCGAGAAGATGCGGCTGCCACAGGCCGAGCTGCAAACCCGCCGCTACCAGCCCGACGCGCATGGACTCAAGCTCGACATGCGCCGCACCCTGCGCAGCTCGTTGCGCACCGGCGGCGAGATCATCGACATCCGCAAGCTCGGCCGGATCGAGAAGCCGGCGCCGATCGTGGCGCTGCTGGATATCTCCGGCTCGATGAGCGAATATACCCGCCTGTTCCTGCATTTCCTTCATGCCATCAGCGACGCCCGCAAGCGCGTCTCGGTGTTCCTGTTCGGCACAAGGCTGACCAACGTCACGCGCGCACTGCGGCAGCGCGATCCTGACGAGGCGTTGGCCAGCTGCTCGGCGACCGTCGAAGACTGGGCTGGCGGCACGCGGATAGCGACCTCGCTGCACAGCTTCAACAAATTATGGGCGCGCCGCGTGCTGGGGCAGGGCGCCATCGTGCTCCTGATCTCCGATGGCCTGGAGCGCGAGGCCGATTCCAGGCTCGCCTTCGAGATGGACCGGCTGCACCGCTCCTGCCGCCGGCTGATCTGGCTCAACCCGCTGTTGCGCTTCGGCGGCTTCGAGCCGAAGGCGCACGGCATTAAAATGATGCTGCCGCACGTTGACGAATTCCGCCCGGTGCATAATTTGACATCAATCAAGGGGCTGATCTCGGCGCTGTCGATGGACCTGCCGCCGCACCATTGCAGCTCGATCCGCTCCGTAGCCTAGGGAGACACCGATGCTCAATCGCGACGAGGATATCCTCAGAGCCGCCGAGGGCTGGCAGAAGGCGGGCCATGGCGTCGCGCTCGCGACCGTGGTCGAGACCTGGGGCTCGGCGCCGCGCCCGGCCGGCTCGAGCCTCGTCATCAATGACGACGGCACCTTCCTGGGGTCCGTTTCCGGCGGCTGCGTCGAGGGCGCCGTGGTCACCGAGGCGCTTGACGTGATCGCCTCCGGCAAGCCCAAGATGCTGGAGTTCGGTGTCGCCGACGAGACCGCCTGGAATGTCGGCCTCTCCTGCGGCGGCACCATCCGCGTCTTTGTCGAGAAGGTGGGATCGTGAAGCTGGAAACATTGGCAGAACTCAATGCCGAGCGCGCCGCAAGGCGGCCGGTCATCGTGGTCACCGATACCGAAAGCGGCGAGCAGCGGCTGGTGAAGGCGAAAGACTTCGCCGTCGATCCGCTGCGCGTTGAGCTCGACAAGGCGCTGCGGATGGGCAAGAGCGGCATGGTCGAGGTCTCCGGCAAGAAGCTGTTTCTCAACGTCTACGCGCCGACCGCCAAGCTCGTCATCATTGGCGCCGTCCATATCAGCCAGGCCCTGGCGCCGATCGCGCAGTCGCTGGGCTATGACGTCACCATCGTCGATCCCCGCACGGCCTTTGCCAGCCCGGAGCGCTTTCCCGACGTGCCGCTGATCGCCGAATGGCCTGACGTGGCGCTGCCGTCCCTCAATGTCGATCGCTACACCGCGTTCGTCGCGGTGACGCACGATCCCAAGATCGACGATCCGGCGCTGCTGCATGCGTTTGCGCGCGACTGCTTCTATATCGGCGCGCTCGGCTCGCGGAAGACGCATGGCAAGCGCGCGGAGCGGCTGCGCGCCCAGGGCGCCAGGGAAACCGACATCGCGCGCATCCACGCACCGATCGGACTGCCAATCGGCGCGGTGTCGCCGTCGGAGATCGCGGTCTCGATCATGGCCGAGATCACCGCCCAGCTTCGCCTGCCGGCGAAGGAAAAAGAGGCGGCGGCATGAAGTTCGGTCCTGCCAGTCCGGCCGAGGCGATTGGCGGGGTCACCGTCCATACCTTGCGTCAGGGATCGCTGGTGCTGAAGAAAGGCACCACGATCGGCCCTGCGGAGGTCGCCGCGCTCGAGAAGGCGGGCGTCAAGGACATCGTCGTGGTGCGGCTGGAGCAGGGCGACGTCTCCGAGGATGCCGCGGCGGCCTCGATCGCGCAGGCCGTCACCGGCGATGGCATCAATGTCGAGCGCGCCTTCACCGGCCGCGCCAACCTGTTCGCAGCGCGTGCCGGCGTGCTCGTAATCGACCGCGCCGCGGTCGATCGCATCAACGGCATCGACGAGGCGATCACGCTGGCGACCTTGGCGGCCTACAAGCCGGTCGTCGAAGGCGAGATGATCGCGACCGTCAAGCTCATTCCCTTCGGCGTCGAAGGCAAGCTGCGCGACGCCGCGGTGCAGGCGGCCGGCAAGGATGCCCTGCGCGTTGCGCCCTATGTGATCAAGCGCGTCGGCGTTGTCTCGACCATCCTGCCGGGCCTCGCGCCCAAGGTGATCGACAAGACCCTGCGCGTCACCGCCGAGCGGCTTGCGCCCGCGGGGGCCACTATCATCGCCGAGCGGCGCGTGCCGCATGAGCAGAAAGCGCTCGCGGCTTCCGTCAAGGAATTGCTCTCGCTCGGCGCCGAGATGGTCATCGTGTTCGGGGCATCCGCGATCGCCGACCGCCGCGACGTGATCCCGGCCGCGATCTCCGGCATCGGTGGCGCCATCGAGCATTTCGGCATGCCGGTCGATCCCGGCAATCTGCTCTTGATCGGCAGCGCCGGCGGCGTGCCGGTGCTGGGTGCGCCCGGCTGCGCACGCTCGCCGGTCGAGAACGGTTTCGACTGGGTGCTGATGCGGCTTCTCGCGGGCCTCAAGGTCACCCGCGCCGAACTGATGGGCATGGGCGTCGGCGGCCTGTTGATGGAGATCGTCACGCGGCCGCAGCCGCGCGAGAAGCCGGAGCCCGAAGACAATCGCAATGTCGCCGCCATCATCCTGGCGGCCGGGCGTTCGACCCGGATGGGCGGCCCCAACAAGCTGCTGGTTGAACTCTCCGGCGAGAAGCTGGTGCGGATCGCGGCCGAGCAGGCGCTGGCCTCGAAGGCCTCAGAGGTGATTGTCGTTACCGGCCATCAGGCCGAGCTGGTCGAGCAGGCGCTCGCCGGCCTCAAGGTCAAATTCGTGCGCAATCCCGATTTCGCCGGCGGGCTTGCGAGCTCCGTGAAGGCCGGCATTGCAGCGGTCTCGGCCAATGCCGATGGCGCCGCAATCTGCCTTGGCGATATGCCCATGATCGACGCCCGTCTGATCGACCGGCTGATCGAGACCTTCGCGCCGGATCGCGGCAATCTGATCGTGGTCCCTGTCGCCGATGGGCGGCGTGGCAATCCCGTGTTGTGGTCGCGGCGTTTCTTCGCCGAGCTGATGACGCTCGACGGCGACATCGGTGCCCGGCATCTCGTCGGCAAGCACGGCGCGGCGGTCGCCGAAGTCCCGGTCGAGGGTGACGGCGCCTTCCTCGACATCGATACCCCGCAGGCGCTGGACGCCGCACGGCGGGTTTAAATCCTTCAGCTTCCATCTCCCGTTCACCAAGTGGAAACGGTCTGGCGGCTAAATTCCCTCCGCTGCTCGGGGGAGTTTGCTTTGATCGTTTCGACTGCTGTCGCGCAACGCCGCGCGCTTGTCGTGTTTGCCTTGACCATTGCTCTGATGGGGACGCGCTTCGTCACCCAGTCATGGGCCGCGGGTGCGTTTGCGGTGGGCAAATGCGGCGCCTACAGCCAGGCCAATGACTATGCCGGCGAGGGCGAGGCCCGCCTCGCCGCGCTGAAGCAGTGCAAGGGCGATTGCACCGCTGTTGCCATGAAGCGCGCCTGCGCCGCATTCGCGGTCGACATGAAGAACCCCTGCGGTTCGCACGGCTATGCGGTGCGGCCGCATATTTCGTCCTCGCTCAATGCCGCGACCCGCGAATGCTACAAGTTTGGCGGCAAGGAATGCGCGATCCGCGCCTGGGCCTGCGACGCCAAGGGGTGACCTTGTGCCATTTATCGTCATTCCGGGGCGCGCGTTAGCGCGAACCCGGAACCCATAACCCCAGACAGTGCATTTCTGCACAATGGTTGACAGCTTTACTCACCACATCGGCCTGTGGTTATGGATTCTCAGATGCGCAATTGCGCATCATAGCTCGCTCGTTTCACTCGCGCCCCAGAATGACACATGCAATTCGACACCAAGATCGCGGTCGTGGTTCGGACCGACCTTGAGCCGTGGCAGAAACTCAATGTCACCGCTTTCCTCGCCGGCGGTATCGCCGCGGCATTTCCGGAATGCATCGGCGCTCCCTATGAGGACGGCTCCGGCACGAAATATCAGCCCCTGATCGGCCAGCCGATCCTGATCTATGGCGCCGACAGGACAGCGCTCACACGTGCGCTGGAGCGGGCGCTGGCCCGCAACGTGACGCCTGCCCTCTATACCGAGGACATGTTCAAGACCACGCACGACGCCGCCAACCGCGCGGCGGTGAAGGCTGTGGCCCGGGCCGACCTCAATCTGGTCGGCATCGCCATGCGAGCCGAGCGCAAGGTGATCGACAAGATCGTCGATGGGCTGAAATTCCATACCTAACCGCCGGCCAGTCTCTCACGCCGATGTGAGAGAAGGTTGCACATCGGTCCTTGAATATGACTGACTAGTCAGTCATATTTGAACAATGGCAAAAGCCACTAAATTTGGCCCAGCTCAAGCGCCTCGTGGTGGGGTTGGTCGCGAGGCCGTCCCCTCAAACCGCTCCGAACGCGCGGCAGAGCGGCGCACAGCCATCGTGGACGCCGCTATGGAGGAGTTCGTCGCCCGCGGCTTCGCCGCAACCCGGCTTGACGACATCGCCAAACGCGCCGGGGTCGCCAAGGGCACGATCTACCTGCACTTCAAGGACAAGGAATTGATGTTCGAGGAGTTGATCCGCACTGCGATCGTGCCGCTGGTCGGTCGACTGCATGCACAGCCGGCGGCGGGGGCATCAATCCGCGACGCGCTCGAGGGCTTTGCGCGGGTGTTCATCCAGGAGATCGCCACCACCCGGCGCGGCGACATCGTGCGGCTGATCATCGCCGAAGGGCCGCGCTTTCCCGCGATCGCCGACTTCTACTACCGCGAGGTGATCTCGCGGGGGCTGGCCGGGATGCGCGCGCTGATCGAGCTTGCGGTCGCGCGCGGCGAAATCCGCTCGGCGGAGCTGGCGCGCTTTCCGCAGCTCATGGTCGCGCCAGCGATCGTCGCAGTGGTCTGGAAGAGCCTGTTTGAAAAACACGCGCCATTGGACGCGATCGAGATGTTCCGCGTCCATCTCGATCTGATTTTTGGCGAACGGAGGACGCCATGAACATCGGTTGCACGAAATTGCTGGCAGCAGTGGCGCTGACGTCGCTGCTCGCCGCCTGTAACGAGCATCGCGATCCCGGTTTCCAGGGCTGGGTCGAGGCCGACATGATCTTCGTCAGTCCCGACGAATCCGGCCGTGTCACCAGCCTCAAGGTGCGCGAGGGCGACGAGGTCAAGAAGGGCGAGCAACTCTACACCGTCGACGACGATTTGCAGCAGGCCGACCTCAACCAGAACAAGGCGACGCTCGCCAACGCGCAGCAGACCTATGACCGCGCGGCATCGCTGAGCAAGACCGGCTCCGGCACGCAGGCCAGCCTTGACTCCGCCGTGTCGACGCTGCGGGTCGCAGAAGCACGGGTCGCGACCTCGGAGACGCGGCTGGCGCGGCGGCAAGGCTTTGCGCCGGTGGGCGGCACGATCCAGCAGATCTACTTCCGCGAAGGCGAGATGGTGCAGGCGCAGCGGCCGGTGCTGTCGATCATGCCGCCCGGCAACATGAAGATCAGGTTCTACGGGCCTGAGACCGAGTTGCCGAAGCTTGCCGTCGGCGACGAGGTCAAGGTCAGCTGCGACAATTGCGCCGCTGATATCTCGGCCAGGATCTATTTCATCGCGACGACGGCGGAATACACCCCGCCCGTGATCTACAGCCTCGATGAGCGCAACAAGCTCGTCTATCTGATCCAGGCACGGCCGGCACGGCCCGAGGTGCTGCGCGTCGGCCAGCCGATCAGTGTCCATCTCAATCCCAAGGATTCCGGTTGCGGACAAGCGATGAACAACGCCTCTCCCATCGCGATCGACGTCAAGGGCCTGTCGAAATCCTTCGGTGGCCGCGAAGTCGTGCACGACCTGTCGATGCAGGTGAAGCGGGGCTCGATCTACGGCTTTCTCGGACCGAACGGCTCCGGCAAGACCACGACCATCCGCATGCTTTGCGGCCTGCTGACGCCTGACAGCGGCGAGGGCACCTGCCTCGGCTTTGACATCAAGCGCGATGCCGACAAGATCAAGCGGCAGGTCGGCTACATGACGCAGCGCTTCTCGCTCTATCAGGACCTTTCGGTGCGCGAGAACCTGGAATTCGTCGCGCGGCTTTATGGCATGCGGGATGCGCGGGCTACCGCGCGCGAGATGATCAAGCGGATCGGCCTGAGTGGCCGCGAGGAGCAACTCGCCGGCGAACTCTCCGGCGGCTGGAAGCAGCGGCTGGCGCTGGGCGCCTGCACGCTGCCCAATCCGCAACTCTTGCTTCTGGACGAGCCGACTGCGGGCGTCGATCCCAAGGCGCGGAGGGATTTCTGGAACGAGATCCACACGCTGGCGGGACAGGGGCTCACCGTGCTGGTCTCGACGCATTACATGGATGAAGCCGAGCGTTGTCACGAGATCGCCTACATCGCCTATGGCCATGTGCTCGCACACGGCACGGTCGACGAGGTCATCGCGAATTCGAAGCTGACTACATACACCGTCACCGGCGACGATCTGCAATCGCTGTCGGAGAAGCTCACCGGCCAGAGCGGCATCGACATGGTGGCGCCGTTCGGCACCTCGCTGCACGTCTCCGGCCGTGAAAAGGCGGCGCTGGAGGCGACGATCGCGCCCTGGCGCGACAAGCAAGGCCTGCATTGGCAACACACCGAGCCGTCGCTCGAAGACGTCTTCATCGAGCTCATGGGCCGCTCAAAGGATAATTTCCAATGAGCATGGCGGTTGCGGCAAACCAACGGCATGAGGAGGCAAGGGAGCCTGCCTTCGGCTTCTGGCGGCGCAGCTTTGCCATGGTGATCAAGGAGTTCATCCAGCTCCGCCGCGACCGCGTCTCGTTTGCGATGATCGTGATGATCCCGGTGATGCAGCTTCTGCTGTTCGGCTACGCCATCAACACCACGCCGCATAATCTGCCGGCCGCAGTGCTGTTGCAGGAGGACAGCGATCTCGGCCGCTCGATCCTGAAGGCGCTGGAGAACACCGCCTATTTCAAATTTACCCGCAAGGTGCACGACGTCGCCGAATTCGACGATCTGCTCAAGTCGGGCAAGGTCCTGTTCGGCGTGGAGGTTCCGCGCGGCTTCGAGCGCGCGGTGCGGCGTGGCGATCGCCCCGCGCTGCTGGTCGCCGCCGACGCTACCGATCCGGTGGCGGCCTCGGCGGCGCTGTCGTCGCTCTCTGTGGTCGTGCAGACCGCGCTGGAGCACGATCTCCATATCGGCGATCCGCCTTCGATGCCGTTCGAGATCAGGGCGCATGCACGCTACAATCCGGCCGCCTCCTCGCGGCTCAATATCGTGCCCGGGCTGGTCGGCACCATCCTGACCATGACCATGCTGATCTTCACCGCGCTGTCGGTGACCCGCGAGATCGAACGCGGCACCATGGAGAGCCTGCTGTCGATGCCGATCAGGCCGGTCGAGGTGATGTTCGGCAAGATCATTCCCTATGTGCTGGTCGGCTTCATCCAGGCGGTGCTGATCCTCGGCATCGGCGTGCTCTTGTTCGGCGTGCCCGTACTCGGCAGCATGACGCTGCTGGCGTTGCTCACCACGCTGTTCATCACCACCAACCTCTCGATCGGCTATACCTTCTCGACCATCGTGCAGAACCAGCTGCAGGCGATGCAGATGTCGATGATGTTCTTCCTGCCGAGCATCCTGTTGTCCGGCTTCATGTTCCCGTTCGCCGGCATGCCGGTCTGGGCGCAATATGTCGGCGAGGGCCTGCCGCTGACGCACTACGTCCGCATCGTGCGCGCGATCATGCTGAAAGGCGCGACGTTGCCGAACCTTCAATATGACACTTTGGCGCTGATTGCGCTGATGCTGCTCGCGATGACCATCGCAGTGACGCGCTTCCGCCGCACCCTCGATTGAGGCAGTATAGGGTCGGGTGCGGTTGAACTCCGCGCCTTGCAGAGTGAGGTTGGCCGTTGCAAATCGCAGACGTCTGGCACGGGCTGGTCGGCGGCTCGCATGAGCGGGTGTCGAAGGAATTCGACCACCTGCTGATGCGCGAGGTAATGCGCTCCGAGTTGGTGCGGGTACGCACATTGATTGCCGTGACCATCGCGATCGTTGTTATCGTGACGTTGATCCACATTTTCCTGCCGGAAGTCGTGCAGCGAATTTGGCGGGGCGGCGTCAGCCCGAATGCCATCTACCCGATCCTGATCGGGTTCATCCTGCTCGAATTGTGGATCTACAGGACGATCAGCCACCATCTGAAGATCGACCGGGATATATCGGTCTACCGCCGCTATATCGGTGCTTTCATCGAAACCAGCCTGCCCACCTTCGTTCTCGCGTTGCAGATCGACAGCATGGGGCCCGTACGCGCGCTGGGTTTTGTCGCACCGCTCATCTATTTCATCTTCGTCATTCTATCGACCTTGCGGCTGGACTTCTGGCTGTCGACATTCACTGGCTTCGTCGCGGCTTCCGAGCTGTTTTACATGGCGATGCATTATCATCCCGTGATCAACCCCGATCCCGAGCCGGACGTTTACTATCATCTGGCGCGCAGCTTCATGCTGTTGATGTGCGGCGTGCTGGCGGGCGCCGTCGGCGTGCAGCTGCGCCGCGGCTTTGCCGCGAGCATCCTGGCTGCGACCGCGCGCGACCGCGTCACCAGCCTGTTCGGCCAGCACGTCTCGCCGCAGGTGGTGGAGCGGCTGTTGCGTGAGGGCACGAGCACCGAGAGCGACGTCCGCCAGGTGGCCGTCATGTTCGTCGATTTCCGCAGCTTCACCGCCGGCTCGCGCTCGCGCTCGCCGCAGGATGTGGTCGAGCGTCTCGATGGTGCGTTCGCGGTGCTGGTCGAAATCCTCGACCGTCACGGCGGCATCGTCAACAAGTTCCTGGGCGACGGGTTTCTCGCGCTGTTCGGCGCGCCCCTGGAGGCTGAGGACCCGGCGCACCGCGCGGTCGCGGCGGCGCGCGAAATGCTGGCTGCGATGGAGCGCATCAACCGGGATTCGAGCTGGCCGCTGCGGATCGGGATCGGCGTTCACTTTGGCGAAGTGGTCGCCGGCAATATCGGCTCGCCGCGCCGCAAGGAATATACCGTGATTGGCGACACCGTGAACTTCGCCGCGCGGCTGGAGGCCCTCAACAAGGACTTCAATTCGCAGCTTTTGATCTCGTCGAGCGTGCACGATGTGCTCGGCGAGGATGGCCGTGATGCGGTGTCACTCGGCGAAGTCCCGATCAGGGGCTATGACAAGCCGATGACGGTGTGGCAATTGGGATGATTGCACCGAGGTCAATGTTTCGCTTCTAGCCGGCGTCGGTGCCATGTTATTGCTGCACGCCGAACGAGCCATCGAAGCAAACGAGGGCACCTTGCAGCGACGCTACATCACTGTCGACGTTTTCACCGACCGTGCGTTCGGTGGCAATCCGCTCGCCGTGGTGCTCGATGCGGAGGGATTGTCGACCGAGCAGATGCAGGCGATCGCGACCGAGTTCAACTATTCCGAGACGACCTTCGTGCTGCCGCCGCGCGATAAGGCCCACGACGCCGAGGTGCGCATCTTCACCGTGAGGTCGGAGATTCCCTTTGCCGGCCATCCCAATGTCGGCACCGCCTTTGTGCTGGCGTCGCGGGCGAGTTCGCCGCCGGCGCGGCTGCTGTTCGAAGAGAAGGCCGGGCTGGTGCCGGTCGAAATCTCCAGTGCGAACGGGAAGGTCACCAATGCCGAGCTGACCGCGCCGCAGCCGCTGAAGCGAATGACGCAAGTCACTGCGCTGGAAGTCGCAGCGTGCCTGTCACTATCGGCCGCCGACATCAGGACCGACCATCATCAGCCGCATATTATTTCTGTCGGGCTGCCGTTTCTCGCCGTTGAGGTCGCCTCGCGCGAGGCGCTCACGCGGGCGAAACCCAATGCGGAGGCTTTTGCCCGCACGCTTCCGCTCGATGGCAACGACGCCATCTATTTCTACACCCGCGACGTGCCGGCGAGCGAGGCGCCTTGCAAAGTGCAGGCGCGGATGTTTCACCCGGGGTCGAGCGGCTTGTCCGAGGATCCTGCGACCGGCAGCGCCACCGCAGCAGCTGCCGCGCTGTTCGCCGATCTCGACGACGCGCGAGACGGCGAATTGAAGATGACGATCGGGCAGGGCTTTGACATGGGCCGGCCGAGTATCCTGCTGACGCGCGTACGCAAGCAGGACGGCAAGGTCGTCGCGGCACATGTCGGCGGCGCTTGTGTGACGATGATGGAAGGGACGTTGTCGTTGTAGGTGCGGGTGATCAAACCTGTTTCCCGGCCAAATTCTCGGTCTTCACCCCGTCACGCTCTTCGATGATCTCCGCGATCCAGCGTCGATGGCAATGCTCGTGATCGCGCTCGTAGCAGAGCAGGCAGACCGGGCCAGCCTTTTTCACCAATGCGGACAACGCGTCGATGCCTTCTTTTGCTTGCGGCGTCTTCAGATGCCTGGCGAAGATTTTCTGCAACGTCGCATAGTCGCCGCTGCGCGCAGCGAGGCGGCCTTCCTTGGGCGTGCCGAGTCCGGCGAGATGGATATAGGCGATGCCGCGCTCGTCGAGACCCGCGGCCAACTGGTTTTTGGAGAAGCCGGGCCGGCGCGAGGACGTCACCGCGCGCACGTCGACCAGTAGCTTCACGCCGGCATGCTCGAGCTCGTCGAGCACCGCTTTTGACGGCGTCTGCTCATAGCCGATGGTGAAGAGCTTATTTTTCTTCATGAAAGAACTCCTGCAACTTGGGCGCCACGATAGTGACTACGACTAGCAAAGATTGTTATTGGACCAGCGATGTGCGAGCGTCATCTGGAGTTGTGTCGGCAGATCAATCTTGTTCGTCGGAATTGTACTGGGAGCGTCACATGTTGCGCAATCGGTCGACGCTGTTGTTCCTGGCTGCTGTGCTGGTATTGGGGGCAGGGCAGACCGTTGTGTTGGCGGTCTTTCCGCCAGTCGCGCGGTCGATTGGATTGACCGAAGTTCAAAGCAGCCTGATCTTCACGCTTTCGTCGGCCCTGATTTTGCTGACGAGTACCTTGTGGGGGCGGGCTGGCGATAAATTCGGGCGGTTGCCTGTCGTGTTGTTCGGTCTCACGTCCTATGGCGTGTTGCTCGGAGTGCTCGCCTTTATTCTCAGGATGGGACTCGCCGGCGCCTCCGCTGCCTTTGTGCTGGCTGCGTGCCTGGCGTGCCGCGGGCTGCATGGCGCACTGACGGCTGGCGTCTTGCCGTCGGCGCAAGCCGAGCTGGCGGCGCAATCGGGCGCGACGGAGCGGGTCGGCAATATGGCCGCTGTTTCGATCGCATTCGGATTGGGATCGTTGGTCGGCCCCGTCACGGTTCAAATCCTGTCGCCTTTTGGCGCGCTGGCCGGCCTTTGGTTTTTCAGTGTCGCCGCCATTTGCCTCGTCGCCATATTGGCTTTCACCCAGGCAAAACGCGAGCAGGTGCAGCAGACGACCGTTGGCGCGGAAGAGCCCTTCAGGCTCACGCGCGAGCTGTTCTGGTGTTTGCTCTTGAGTGCATTGTTCTATACCGCCTTCCTTGGAACGATGCAGATCACCGGCTTTATCGTGCAGGATCGCTTTCGCTATTCGCCAACCGAAGCGGTGTCACTTGCTTCCTATTCGTTTCTGATCATCGCGTGCGCGACGATCGTAACCCAGCTATTGATTGTGAAACGGAAATCGGATCGCGCCGGAAGCCTTGCGCTGTCGGGCTCGATGATCGGATTTGCCGCCTACGCGACGGCCCTGATCGATCATGGCCTGGTTGACTTGATCCTGGCGTCGCTCCTTCTCGGAATCTCGCTGGCACTGATACTGCCGTCAGTGTCGGCGATTGCATCCTTCTCCACAGCAGCGCCGGGGGCTGCGTTGGGTGCCGTAGCGGGCACCCAAGCGCTTGGCTTTCTTATCGGCCCATTGCTCGCTTCCTGGCTTTATTCAATGGGCCACCTGTGGCCGTTGATCGTCAACGCCGCGATACTGCTGTCGTGCGCCGCGATTGCGTGTGTGCTCCCGGCCCGACTCAAGCCGGAATAGCCGCCGTCTCGGGCACCATATGGCGTTGGGAGAATTTCGCCAGGAACGCGATCTGCCGCGCCAACCGCGGGATCGGCACGTAGTCGACGCCTCCGTTGCCGCCGTTGGCGAGGATGCCTTCGTATAGATTGGTCGGATGGGCGGCTCGCTTGTACAGCTTCCAGGTTCGTTGTTCGTGAAGCTGGTAGCCGTAAATCAGATACTTCCGGCCCGTGCCGGCTATCGTCGTCAGCATGTGCTTCCACAGGAAAACGGAGTGTCTCGCTCCTCTCAGGTCCTTGTTCAGCCAAAGCATGGGAATGGAGACCATGTCCTGCTCGGAAGCGTTGAGCAGGAAGGGATGGCTCTTGCGTACGTCTTCCGGCAGCAGACGCAGCTCAGTCAGCGGCGGCCGCAGGACCAGACAGAAGCCGCCGACCATCTCGCCGTTCAAAAAATACGCTGCTGTGTGACTGCGAGGAAACATGTCGTCCGCCACGCTTCTTAGGAACACCTGCCGCTCAGGCGGGCGGCCGGCACATATGAAATACGAATTGAGAAAGGTTGCTTGATCATCCGCCGTAGTCAGTCTCCGAATCACGCGCGTGTCTGTCACTTCGGCCTCCTGCTTACTTGTTGGGGGATAGATGAATGCCTTGCGGGGATGCCGTTCCGTTCGCGCACATGGCGATGGCGGCGTGCCGAGGCGGGCTCATGCGAGCAACCGCAGCTCCCACGCAAAGACGGCGTAGGAGTATGAGAGCACCTTGCACAGGTCAACTTGTGCGGGAGTTGACGCAGGAATCGAAATTGCTAAGTGAAATCGAGGCACTAACGTCCAGCTGGCGTCGCGGTGCGCGAAACACCGTAGTCTCACGGGGTTTAGCGGTGAAGTGCGGGCAGCGCTTACTTTACGCGCTCGATCAGCTCCATCGCACCTGCGGGCGCGCGGACCTTGCCCTCGTGGATGACGTAGGCGAACACGTCGCGCGGCACCTTCTTGGCGGCCGGCTTGTCAACGCGCGGCAGGTCGTCGGGTTCGCCGCCATCGGCCCAAAGCTGCAACCGCTTCGCCCAGGCGTCGAGCTGCTTCGGCGGGTAACAGGTCTTGATGTTGTCATCGCCCTTTTGCAGCCGCGCATAAACGAAGTCGCCGACGACGTCGGATATCGCCGGATAGGTGTTGTGCTCGGCGAATACGACCGGCGTTTCGAATTGCCGGAGCAGCGCGACGAATGCAGGCACGCAGAAGCTTGGATGCCTGACCTCGACCACATGCCGCAGAACGCGCCCGTCCATCTTGCGCGGCAACAACTCCAGGAACTTGCCGAAATCGGCTTCATCGAATTTTTTCGTCGGCGCGAATTGCCACAGCACGGGGCCCAGCCGATCGCCGAGCTCGAGCACGCCCGTGTTGTAGAAATGCTTGATGGAATCGCCGGCTTCCGCGAGCACGCGGCGGTTGGTCGTGAAGCGCGAGCCCTTGACCGAGAACACGAAGCCGTCGGGCACCTCGCGCGCCCATTTGCGAAAACTCTCCGGCTTCTGCGAGCCGTAGTAGGTGCCGTTGATCTCGATCGAGGTCAGCTTGGAAGCGGCGTATTGCAGCTCCTTGGCCTGCGCGAGCTTGTCCGGATAGAACACGCCGCGCCAGGGCGCGAAGGTCCAGCCGCCGACACCGATATGGATTTCGGCCTGATTTTTTAGAGGAGGGGGCTTTGCTCACGCGACCGGCCTCACGTTCCGAGATTGTTCGGAACAGGATAAGCCAGTTCGCGGCCTCGTCTCAAGCGACGCGTTTCGCGCCTGTTCCCGCCGCATACTGGCCATAACCGCTGATGCGGTTACGCCATCCGCAACTTCGGGCTAGACTGCTTCACAAACAGGAGATCAGGATGCGGACCATCATTGCCCTGGCGCTGACATTTGCCGCCTCGGGCGCGCTCGCCGACGAACTCGCCGATGCCCACAAGCTCGCGCTGCAGGGCCGCGATTCCTACTGGAACTGCCTTGCGCGCGAATATCAGAACGAGGGTGCGAAGAAGATGTCGGCGCTGGATTTCACCGCCGATATCGCCAGCGTCTGTCCCTCCGAGCGGCAGAATTTCCGGGTCACGCTGATGGACTACCTGTCGATGCAATTCCCGGATGCCGAGTTCGAGCGCGAACCTCACGACGGCCAATCGCGCCATCGAGCTTGCGCAAAAGGACATAGTCACGGCTTTCGTCCATCGCAAAGGCACGAATTAGCGCCGCCGGCGTGGATGCCGCAGCTATCGCCTATTCCCGCCGCCCGCGCTTCCGTGATATTCATCCGACAAGGCGCAAGTCTAAGGATCGATCGGTATGACGTCGGACTCGGTGGCGGGTATCCTGGGCTGGATCGTTGCGGCGGTCGTGCTGGTCATGGCCGTGATCTATGGGCCGATCGGACAGTTCGGAAAGCCATCCAGGGCGCCTGCTGCGGCAACGGCTCCAGCGGCCGCGCCGGCCGGTCCCGCCGGGCCCAAGGGACCGGTCATCCGCGAAGTCCCGAATTAGCCGGGATCATCCCCTTGCGGAACGCTTCCGCAGTTCCCATATCGGGTGTCGAGGCGATGTCGATGCTTCAAAGCTCCGTCGTCGGGACGACCACGCAATAGCCAGGTAGCGCCGGATGTACGCGCGCCTGTCGTTCGTGGTCGTTGGCATTTTTGGGCTCGTTTTCTCCTGATTTCGACGCATTTCCGGGTATCGGGCTGTTAACGCCGCAGGGTCGAGCGCTTGGCACGGCGGGACGCGGCGGATATACGCTTCGCGCATGGATGAAGCCATCAGACCGCGCTCTGACGCGGCGCAAGTGGGCGCCGACCTGCCGGCGCTTTCGGTCGTCGTCCCCACCTTCAACGAACGCGACAACGTGCCCAAGCTTTATCGCAAGCTTGAGGCCGCGCTGGCCGGCATCGCCTGGGAAGTGATCTTCGTCGACGACAATTCTCCGGATGGCACCTGGGACGTGGTGCGCGGTCTTGCGCAACAGGACCGCCGCGTCCGCTGCATCCGCCGCATCGGCCGCCGCGGCCTCTCTGGCGCCTGCATCGAGGGCATCCTCGCCTCCAGCGCGCCCTTTGCCGCAGTCATGGATGCCGACTTGCAGCATGACGAGACCCATCTGCCGAAGATGCTTTCGCTGTTGCAGGGCGGGCAGGCCGAGCTCGTCGTCGGTAGCCGCTACATCGAGGGCGGCAGCGCCGACAGCTTCGACAAGAGCCGCGCCGGCGCCAGCGCCTTTGCGACCTCCATTGCCAGGCGCGCGCTCGGCGTTTCCATCGCCGATCCCATGAGCGGTTTCTTCATGATCCGCGCCGACCGCTTCGGTGAGCTCGCGCCGAAACTCTCGACGCAAGGCTTCAAGATCCTGCTCGACATCGTCGCCACCGCGCAGGGCAAGCTCAGGACGGTCGAAGTGCCCTTCACCTTCGGCTCGCGGCTGCATGGCGAGAGCAAGCTCAATTCCATGGTGGCGCTGGATTTCCTCGGCCTGGTGCTGGCGAAATTCACTAACGACGTGGTGACGCTGCGTTTCCTGATGTTCGCTATGGTCGGCGGCACCGGTTTGTTCGTGCATCTCGGCACGCTGTTCCTCGGGCTGACCGCGTTCGACCTGCCATTTCCGGAAGCGCAGGGGCTCGGCGCCTTCATCGCCATGACCTCGAACTTCATCCTCAACAACTTCCTGACCTATCGCGACCAGCGGCTGAAGGGTTTTGGCATCCTGCGCGGGCTGCTCGCCTTCTATCTCGTTTGCAGCGTCGGCCTGTTCGCCAATGTCGGCGTGGCGTTCTCGGTCTACGACCAGGAACCGATCTGGTGGCTGGCGGGTGCGGCCGGCGCGCTGATGGGCGTGGTCTGGAATTACGCGATGTCGGGCCTGTTCGTCTGGCGCAAGCGGTAAGCGCTCGATGAGCCCGGCCGATTCTAGTCTCGTCCGCAATACCTGGCTGACGATCGCAGCACTCGTGGTGCTGCGGCTGGTCGCCGCCGCCTGGACTCCGCTGACCTTCGACGAAGCCTATTACTGGACCTGGTCGAGGGCGCTCGCCGGCGGCTATTACGATCATCCGCCGATGGTTGCGCTGGTGATCCGGGCCGGCACTGACATCGCGGGCGATACCGCGTTCGGCGTGCGGCTGGTGTCCATCCTTCTGGCGCTGCCGATGAGCTACGCGGTCTATCGCTCCGCGGCGATCCTGTTCGGCGGCGTGCGCGTGGCCGCGACCGCGGCGATCCTGCTCAACATCACGCTGATGACCGCGGTCGGCACCCTGATCGTGACGCCGGATTCGCCGCTGCTGGTCGCCGCGAGCTTCGTGTTGCTTGCGCTCGCCAAGGTGCTGGAGACCTCCCGAGGGGTTTGGTGGCTTGCAGTGGGCGTGGCGGTCGGCTTTGCGCTGTTGTCGAAATACAGTGCGCTGTTCTTCGGACCTGCGATCCTGATCTGGCTGCTGGTCGCGCCAAAGCCGCGGCGCTGGCTGCTCACGCCATGGCCCTACCTCGGCGGGCTCCTGGCATTGGCGATTTTCTCGCCCGTTCTGATCTGGAACGCCGGGCATCACTGGGTCTCGTTCCTCAAGCAGATCAGCGGCCGCGCCCGGGTCGAGGACTTCCGCCCGTCCTATCTGCTCGAACTGGTGCCGGCGCAGATCGGCTTCGCAACCCCGCTGGTCTTCATCCTTGGCGCGATGGGCCTGCATGCGTTGGCCCGGTTCAAGACGGGCGCGCTGTCGGCGCGCGTTCTCGTCAATGCGATCTTCTGGACCATCACCGCCTATTTCATCTGGCACGCCCTGCATGCGCGGGTCGAAGCGAACTGGTTCGCGCCGGTCTATCCGGCCTTCATGGTCGCGGCCGCGGTGGCCGCCCATCTGGTGCGCTGGGAGGGCCGCTGGCAGCGCGTTGCCGATTTCTGCCTGCGCTGGGCCGCGCCGACCGGCATCGTGATGTTCGCGCTCCTGATCGTGCAGGCCGACACCGGATGGCTCACCTTCTATCGGCGCGACGCCACCGTGCGCAGCGTCGGCGTCGGCTGGCGCGAGCTGGCTGGCGAGATCGACGCGATCCGCAAACGCACCGGCGCGACCTGCGTGCTCGCGCCGGACTACGGCACCACGAGCTGGCTCGCGTTCTATCTGCCGCCCGGCATCTGCGTTGCGCAGCAGAGTCAGCGCATCCGCTGGGTCAACATGCCCGAGCCCGATGCGGCGCAGCTCGCCGGTCCGCTGCTCTATGTCGACGAAGTCAAGCCGCGCGCCCAGCTGTTCTTCAAGGACATGTTCGGCGCTATCGAGGAAGTCGCGGAGTTGCCGCGCAAGCGCGGCCCGCTCACGATCGAGACCTACACCATTACGCTGCTGAGCCGGCCTGCCGGCGACGTGTTCGACCGCTCGCCGCCACCGGAGCTGCTCCGTTAGGTTCAAGCCGCGGGCTGTGCCGCCGGCTGGGTGGTAGGCGTGATCGCCGACAGCATCGGATCGCTGCCGTGAATCGCCAGCATGTTGATGCCGGCTTCGATGATGGTGTAGCCGCGCAGCTCGAGCCACTGACGCAATATGCCGGCATCGGCCTTGACCTTCTCGATCAGCATCGCCGGATGGCTGCGCTCGATGGTGCGCGCCGCGCCCTGCAGCGCCTCCAACTCCATGCCCTCGACGTCGATCTTGATCAGGTCGACGCGCGGCAGATCGTACTCGTCGATCGCGATCTTGCGGACGTTGACCAGATTCTCGTAGTCGATGTGCTGGCCGATGAACTCGTTGCCGTTGCGCTTGCGCAGCTCGAGACTGCCGAAGCTCGACGGCACCAGATAGTTCGGACTCGGAATCTGCATGACGCCGCTCTCCGACGATACCGCGCCGTGGACCGCGATCGCGTTGAAGCAGTTGTTGATCACGATGTTGCCGGCCAGCGCATAAAAGATGCGCTCCTGGGCCTCGATCGATAGCACCGATCCCCAGCCCGTCATCGCCTTCGCCCATTCGATCGTGTGCACGCCGATATTGGCGCCGCAGTCGATCGCCACCACGCCGTCGCCATGATGCTGGCGGCGCAGCGCGAGCAGATCGAGTACCAGCCTGACCTCGGTCGGGTCGAACGATCCGGTCTGGAAAATCTGGAAACCGACGCCGTAGCCGCGCTCGGCGTCGATCATCCGGTAATCGTTGCGATTGACGATCATCGTGCCGTGGTTGGACGAGGCCAGGACGAAGGCCAGGTTGCGCCCCATGCTCTGCATTGCGTCTCCGAAAAGTGTTGAGGCGTCGGCCGCGACGAATCACTGTGTGCAAGCTTACTGTGACAACGGGCGGGGAACTATGGTGAAGGAACCCCCGCAAAACCACGGAACGATTTGTACCGAAATGAGACCGCATTTTGTCACGCCTAACATCTGCCCGTACTTAATCGGCATTTAACGAAAAGTCGCCTTAATGACGGCCCGCCTCTCTGCGATGCAGCGCAACCAAATTTGAGCCGTATCGAGAGGAACAAAGTGGAATCGTCCTGGGCGCGAGTGGATGAGTACGAGTAGCGTTGCGTTAGCGGGGCGTCACCGCAGGAAATCTTCAGGCACGGCCATCTCCCACACGCTGTTTGGCGGGGCCGCCGTCGCGTGTCTGGTGATCGGCTGCGGCTGGACCGTCTACAGCAACATCATCAACGCCAGCGCCTATCCGACCATCGGCAACGCCGATCATGTCGAGACCGTTGTCCGCCGGCCGAAGATGGCCGAGCGTTCCACCGTGCAGGTCATTCACGAGACTTTCGCCGCGTTGCCCGAGCGTTCGGCCGCCGTGGCGTCGATAACTCGCGATATGTTTAACGAACGGTTTGCGGCCGCGCACGCCGACGGCGTCGCCTCGAATGCGGCAAACGCCGAGGCGCCGAAGCTTGCGGAAGCGCCCAAGATCCTTGAAGGCAAGACCGTCGAGGCGCCAAAACTCGCCGAAGCGCCGAAGACCAGGGAAGCAACTCCCGCGCAGCTCGCATTGAACGTGCCGCCTCCCGTCGTGCCCGCGCCGCCGCCACGCGTGGCGGAAGCGAAGCCTTCGAAGCTGCGCGACATGGCACAGCGCGCCAAGGCCGCCGTGATGTCGATCGCTTCCAACGAAAAGCAGTCCATGGTCGAGAAGCTGTGGGGCAAGGAGCCTTCGCACTCGCTGCTGGCGTACGCGTCGGCCGACGCCAGCGCCATCACCGGCAGCATCGGTCGCGAGCAGAACCCGGCGATGGGCGGCTCGCCGCCCTACGATCGCGACACCGCGGTCTACGACATCACCGCGCATACGGTCTATCTGCCCGACGGCAGCAAGCTCGAGGCGCATTCCGGGCTCGGCGACAATATGGACGATCCGCGCTCGCAGAAGATCCGCATGCGCGGCGTGACGCCGCCGCACATCTACATGCTGAAGCCGCGTGAATCGCTGTTTCATGGCGTGGCCGCGCTGCGGCTGACGCCGATCGGCGGCGAGGAATCGATCTTCGGCCGCGACGGCCTGCTCGCGCACACTTACATGCTCGGCTCGGCCGGCGCCTCGAATGGCTGCGTCTCCTTCCGCGACTACAATGCCTTCCTGAACGCCTACCACAACCAGGGCATCCGCAAGCTCGCCGTGGTGGCGCGGGTGGAGTGAGTGGCGGCCGCTGCGAGCTTGTCGTCCGCGTGCCGCTCATCTGTATTCCAAAACAGCCTCTCCATCGTCATTCCGGGGCGCCGCGTAGCGGCGAGCCCGGAATCCATAACCACCGTCGTGAGTATGGATTCTCAGATGCGCAATTGCGCATCATAGCTCGCGCCAGAGGCGCGCCCCGGAATGACGACGGTGTTTGAAGGCACGCTTCGGCATTCTCGCGACACCATTTGTGTGCCCGAGTCTTGTCCGAACATCGTCCCTCTTCAAGAAGAGGGCGCAGGGAATGCCGGGCGCTGGCCGCACCCGCAGGCTTGTGTGCTGAAAGGGGTAGAGTGCACACAAGTAGTCAGGTAAAGCCGAAACGATCCGGCACTCCCTGCGCAATGGCTTTACGGCTTACTCCGCGCTCTCCCCGGTGTGTCGGGCTTTTTAGCCACCGTCGCTGCGCAAATCGCTTTGCGCAACTTGACCCCAGCGTCGAGGGGACAGGACCACACGGCTTGACCGTACGCGTTGCGCCGCACGTCTTGCGACACGAACGCGTCCACCGCAGCCCGCACCACGAATCGTGACGATCGCGAAACGCCCCTTATGCGGGCGGGATGACTTCGTTAAATCATAATTTCTGTCGTTCGGAAAGAGATATATTTTTGCGAGACGGGCTTGACATTGCCTTTCTGGAAATCGGCAGGTGTTTTGCCCGTCGTGTCGTGGCGGCAACACTCTGAAGGTCAGCCCACGGGCGGCCCTTCGAATTTCGTCCTGTGGCATTCCGGCGTCGTATACAGACCTTTGAAACCCTTTCTCTACCCATGTCGCCGCGCTACGCTTCGCGCGGACCCGTTGGCGCCGCCCCGGAATGACGGGTAGAAGGAGTTTCAGGACATGCCGCTGCCGAGGGACGACGTCGACGCCACCACGCCGAAATTCCTGCGCGACAAATATGCCATCGTCGGCGTCGGCGAGACCGCCTACACCCGCGGATCGGACAAGAGCACGCGCGCGCTCGCGACGATCGCGGTGCGCAACGCCATGCAGGATGCGGGACTGAAAGCCTCCGAGATCGACGGCATGCTGTCGTATCAATTCAACGACTCGGCGTTCTCGCCGTTCGTCGCCGGCGACCTCGGCATCCGCCTCAATTTCTACATGGACGTGTTCGGCGGGGGATCGTCGACCGAGGCGCTGGTCGGGATTGCGATCGGCGTCATCGAGGCCGGCCTGTGCAAGACGGTGGTGATCTTCCGCTCCATGAACGGCTTCTCGCAGGTGCGGATCGGCGGCACCGGCGTGCGCTCGGCAGTGCCCGTCTCGGGCGACATGCTGCACGGCCGCGCCTATGGCTGGCAGAGCGCGGGACAAATGTTCGCGCCCACCTTCATGCGCCACATGCACGATTACGGCACCACGGCCGAGCAGGTCGCTCATGTCCGCGTCGCCCACAGCCATCACGCCTCGAACAATCCCAAGGCTTTCTACAAGAAGCGCCTCACGGTGGAGGATGTGGTCAACAGCCGGATGATCTGCAAACCGCTGCACCTGCTCGACTGCTGCGTCGAGACCGACAACGCCAATGCCATCATCGTGACCACGGCCGAGCGGGCGAAAGACCTGAAGCAGCCGCTGGTGCGGATCCGCGGCGTGGTGGGCCGCTGCTCGAAGCCGCGCGCCGATATGCACTATCAGACCGGGCCGGTCTCGACCGTCGCCGGTCACTACGCCCGGGACATCCTCTGGCCGAATTCCGGCGTGGGCCCCGACGACGTCGACCTCACGGGCTCCTACGACGCCTTCACCTTCACCACGATGCTGCAGCTCGAGGACTACGGCTTCTGCAGGAAGGGCGAGGGCGGCCACTACGTCTGCGATGGCACCATCATGCTCGGCGGAAAACGGCCGAACAATACGTCGGGCGGCCATCTCTGCGAGGGCTACACCCATGGCATCGCGATGGTGATCGAGAATGTCCGCCAGCTTCGCCACGATGCCGACGACAGCTGCCCGATCGGGCCCGACGGCAGGCGCCAGCACACCCACGATCATCGCGAGGGCGGTTGCCGCCAGGTGAAGAACGCCGAGCTATCGGCCAATCTCGGCTGGGCGAGCCCCGGCACGGGATCGGCGATGGTGATGCGGCGCGGGTAGGGAGGAGAGAAAAATGATATCCGCGCAATATCTCGGCATGCCGCTCGAGATCAACGATTTCGATCACGAGAACCTCGACTACTTCGCCTTCTGCGCGAAGCATGATTTCCGGCTGCAGCGCTGCGCCGCGTGCAAGCTGTTCCGCTATCCGCCGACGACCGCGTGTCCGTGGTGTTCAGAGCTGAAATCGGAATGGATCTCGGTCGAGGGCCGGGGCACCGTGCATTCCTACACCGAGGTCCACCATGCCATTCAGCCGGCCTTCAGGCCGTTCACACCCTATCTCGTGCTGTTGGTCGAGCTGGACACCCAGAGCGGCAAGCCG
Source organism: uncultured Alphaproteobacteria bacterium (assembly GCA_963821965.1). Classification (GTDB taxonomy): domain Bacteria; phylum Pseudomonadota; class Alphaproteobacteria; order Rhizobiales; family Xanthobacteraceae; genus Bradyrhizobium. The sequence goes on along the minus strand of CAWGFY010000004.1, from coordinate 184,164 downwards.
ACCAGGGATGAGGGGCTGCGCCTGATCGGCAATCTGACGCGGCCGGACGGCGTGCTTGCGCCGAAGGCAGACGTCGAGCGGGTCGGCATCGGCACCCGCGTGCGCATGGTGTTTACCGACGTCGCCCCGGGACTTTCGCTGCCGCAATGGACGATCGATGAGAGTGGGGCGGGCGGGAAGCCGTGGCGGTATGGGGAGTAGGCAGGCGTTAGCTCCGAGACGATGAAGTTCGACGCCCGGCGCCGGGTGCTGTTCGGGCCGATCCTGACGGACGGTTACAAGATGAATCTTGCGTCCGTCCCAGGAGAAGCACATCGCCGCGCTCCCTAGCGGCCGATCGCACCCGATACCTGCGAAGCGAGCGACTCCGCGAGCATGTGGTAGCCCTCCGGTGTTAGATGTTGGCCATCGGGCTGGTGGGGCAACCCATGCAGCATGCCATTTGCGAGCATGATCACCGCAATGCCTCGGGCCGCGAGGCGGCTGCGAATATCGGCCGTCCGATCAGGCCTGCCCTTGCGCCGATCGTTGCCGCCGGGTTGCAAAATGACGGCACTCGTTCCGTTCGGCACCGCCCGATCCAGACGCTCCAGCATCCCTTCCGTGGTATCGCCGTTGATCCCGGCATTGACAACGTGGACGTTGGATCCCCTGGCTCGCAGGATGGCTTCGAGTTGCGCCGGATATGATTGGTTGCGGGCAACGCCCTTGCCGTAGGTATTGCTTGCTCCGAGCGCGACGATGGTTGCTGCGTCGGCTGCCCCAACGGCCAGGCTCGATAGACCGAAGAGGAGCAGGAGATAAGCGAGGAGTTCCAGACGAAGATTGCGCATGTCTTATGTTCCCTTTGCTCTCGAAAGCGGACAACCGGACTCATGCACCGCAGCAATGGCATCGCTATTCGATCACCTCGTCGGCGCGGGCGAGCAACAATGGTGGTATCGTCAGGCCGAGTTCCTTCGCCGTCTTCAGATTTAGTTTCAGGATGAACTTTGTGGGCTGCTGGACGGGCAAGTCGGCAGGACTTGCGCCCTTGAATATCCTGTCGATGTAAACGGCTGTCTGCACGATCAGACTGCCGACGTCCGGGCCGTAGCTTGCGAGTCCCCCTTGGCTGATGACAACCTCGTTCTGGAAGACAGCCGGAAGCCGGGCATGGGCGGCAAGTGTCGCTGTGCGGGGACGCACCGGATCGTTCAGGACGAGCAGTGCATCGCATTGCGCGCGAGCGATGGTCTGAAACGCCTGATCGAGGTCCTCTTCTGTTGCTGCGGTGACCGGCACAATTTCGAGACCGAGATTGTGAGCTGCGGTTTCCGCCAGGCTGTACTGCATGGGATGTGTGCTGTTCGACGACATCAGGACCGCCATCCGCCTTGCCTGGGGCAAGAGTTCGCGCAGGAGTTCCACCGTCTTTGGCGTGTAGTCGCCGGACATGTTCGCAAGCCCGGTGATGTTGCCCCCCGGTTGCGCCAGGCTCTTGATGAACCCCGAGCCGACCGGGTCCGTTGCCGGGCCCATGATGATGGGGATGGTGGTCGTCGCTCGCTGGGCTGCGGCGATGGCTGGCGTGGCGATTGCCAGCATCGCATCTGGCTTGAGCTCGATAAGCTCATGCACGAGCTGGGGCAATCGACTGTAGTTGCCGTCAGCGTAACGGCGATCCACGACTAGATTTTCGCCCTCGACGTAGCCGAGTTCACCCATCCGTTGCAGCCAATCGCGATAGATCGACGAGCCCCTCGGCGTGGCCAATCCCGGGTTGAGATAGGCGACACGCCAGATCTTGCCGCTATGTTGCGCGGACGCGCTGCGCACGACGCAGGAACAAATCAATCCAGCGAGGAATATCCGCCGCCTCATTTGATCACCTCGACATGGCCTTCACATAAGAATCGGCGCAATGCACGCGAATAACGGACGGCGTGCGGTGCACGCTGCCAAGCGCTCTTTCGCAATGCCGAGAACTGATGCCTAAGGGGGACCTGCCCCGTGCAGTGCATGAAGGCTACCACGCGTCTTCGCTGCTACAACATGAAATGCTGCCCGATGTCGCAGATGGGTCAAAGGCGACGTCCCGAAGTCGTACGCGTAAGTCTGCTTCGTCCCCGATAGTGTTGCAAAAGTCGTTTTGCAGAAGATGTCAAATTTCTAAGGGCCGCCGGCGCATTATTCGTGTAAGAATCTGAGGGACCTCATCGCCTTGCGCCAAATTCGTGGGCGACTTCGGTAGCGCGACTGAGACTATGCGAATCAGCGACCTCTTTGCGCTTCAGGTTTTCGCCAAAAATTTGGACCGCTGCAAGTTTCGACTTTTGCAACACTATCCCCCCGAAAGCGGATATTGCGCATTTATGAGTTCAACCCCTGTCCGCGGCTACGGTTTTCGAGCTCACCCGTCAGTGAAGAACGACGCCATGTCCGCTAAGTGCCATAAGCGGCCATCGGTTCTTGCAGCCGCCACTAAGTGCGAGCACACTGTCGGGGAGCTTTTAGGGCATTGGACATGCTTCGACTTTCAATTGCGATAGTCCTCTTGTCGTTCACGCTCGCTATAAAGGCGGAAGCCGCTCCGTGTCTCATCGTAACATTGACCGGCACCCAAGGTGGACCCTCGGTTTTCAACGGTCTGGCTGGAGCTGGAACCCTCGTACGTTACGGCGATGACAGCAACGATTGTGCGGCCATGAAGCTACAGTTCGACGCCGGACGTGGCACAAACATGCGACTGTCACAGATCAATGTAAGTCCCGTACAGTTAAATGCGATCTTCTTTACGCACATGCATGGAGATCACACGGAAGGCTTTGCCGACGTCATGATGCTGCGTTGGTACTTGAAAGGTTCAAAAATCGACGTCGTCTGCAGTTCGGATGCAACGTCCGTTCTGGGGGTCACCAACAGCTGCCGGAAATTTGTTACGCATATTGCCGATGCATTCCTCCAATCCGGCGAAATCGCCGAGCGCCGCTCAGAGGACCATACGCGTCTCGCTGGCGGTCCAGCCGAGTTAGCGAATATGATCACATTCGATCCGAAGGAAGAGCCACAGGTCGTCTGGTCGTCCGGTGACGTGAAAGTAAGTGCGATCCGGTCTACTCATACTGCGGGCCATGCGTCCTATCGCGTAGACACGCCAGCTGGGAGTGTGGTGATTGGCGGCGACGCAGGTAACGATGTGCTCGCGCCGCCGCGCGCCACCTCAACTTCAGATCAGGTCGAGAAGTTGGCGAAGGGCGCCGACATAATCGTGCACTCGACGATACACCCAGTCTTGGGCCCTGATCGTGGTAGCGGATTTCCGCCGTTCGCTTTCTATCGCCAGAGCACGGCGACTGATCTTGGCGCCATGGCCCAACGGGTAGGGACCAAATACCTCATGCTCACGCATCTTGCCCCCTCGCTCGGAGCAGCGATACACAACCGCTGGAAGGTTCCGGGCGGTCCGTTAACGCAAGCGGATTATCGCAAAGCTGTCGAGGCGGGCGGCTTCACCGGAAATACCATTGTGGCGACCGATCTGGTCAGCCTGCGGCTTCCCGCGAAGTAAACACGTGTAGTCTGGATTGGTTGCCGATCCAACGCCGCCAACCGACGCAAGGTCCGCTTGGGGTCAAAGGCGACGTCCCGAAGTCGTACGCATAAGTCTGCTTCGCCCCCTAGAAGCGGACATCGCGCATTTATGAGTTCACCCCCTTTCCGCGGCTACGGTTTTCAAGCTCGCCCAAAATAAAAACCCCGGCATCGCTGCCGGGGTTTTGCATTTCGTGATTTGCGGATCGAGGTCCCGGATCAGCGATGCACCGCTGTGCGCTGCATCGCGTCCGGGACGACTGAGTCGGATCAGAAATCCATGCCGCCCATGCCGCCGCCCGGAGGCATGCCGCCGCCGCCGCCCTGGTTCTTCTTCGGCAGCTCGGCGACCATGGCTTCCGTGGTGATCAGCAGCGCAGCCACGGAGGCAGCGTTCTGGATCGCCACGCGCACCACCTTGGTCGGGTCGATGATGCCCTTGGCGACGAGGTTGACGTACTCGCCGGTCTGGGAGTCGAAGCCGTAGGCGTACTGGTCCTTCTCCAGGATCTTGCCGACGATGACGGAGCCGTCCTCGCCCGCATTGATCGCGATCTGGCGGGCCGGCCACGACAGGGCCTTGCGCACGATCTCGACGCCGGTCTTCTGGTCGTCGTTCTGGGTCTTGATGCGCTTGAGCTGCTCGGAGGCACGGAGCAGGGCGACGCCGCCGCCCGGGACGATGCCTTCCTCGACCGCGGCGCGGGTCGCATGCATCGCGTCATCAACGCGATCCTTGCGCTCCTTCACCTCGACCTCAGTCGCGCCGCCGACGCGGATCACCGCGACGCCGCCGGCGAGCTTGGCCAGACGCTCCTGCAGCTTCTCACGATCGTAGTCCGAGGTGGTCTCCTCGATCTGCGCCTTGATCTGCTGCACGCGCGCCTCGATGTCGGCCTTCTTGCCGGCGCCGTTGACGATCGTGGTGTTCTCCTTGTCGATCATCACCTTCTTGGCGCGGCCGAGCATGGAGAGGTTGACGTTCTCGAGCTTGATGCCGAGGTCTTCCGAGATCGCCTGGCCGCCGGTCAGGATCGCGATGTCCTGCAGCATGGCCTTGCGGCGATCGCCGAAGCCCGGCGCCTTGACGGCCGCGACCTTCAGGCCGCCGCGCAGGCGGTTCACCACCAGGGTGGCGAGCGCTTCGCCCTCCACGTCCTCGGCGACGATGACCAGCGGCTTGCCGGTCTGCACCACCGCTTCAAGCAGCGGCAGCAGTTCGTTCAGCGAGGACAGCTTCTTCTCGTTGATCAGGATGTAGGCGTCTTCCATCTCGACGCGCATCTTGTCGGCGTTGGTGACGAAGTAGGGCGAGATGTAGCCGCGGTCGAACTGCATGCCCTCGACGACGTCGAGCTCGGTCTCGAGCGACTTGGCTTCCTCGACCGTGATCACGCCCTCGTTGCCGACCTTCTTCATGGCGTCCGAGAGGAACTTGCCGATCTCGGCGTCGCCGTTGGCGGAGATGGTGCCGACCTGGGCGATCTCCTCGTTCGAGGTGACCTTCTTGGAGTTCTTGACGAGGTCCGCAACCACGGCCTCGACCGCGAGGTCGATACCGCGCTTCAGATCCATCGGGTTCATGCCGGCGGCAACCGACTTGGCGCCCTCGCGGACGATCGCAGCCGCGAGCACGGTCGCGGTGGTGGTGCCGTCGCCGGCCGCATCAGCGGACTTGGAGGCGACTTCGCGCACCATCTGCGCGCCCATGTTCTCGAACTTGTCCTCGAGCTCGATCTCCTTGGCGACGGTGACGCCGTCCTTGGTGACGCGGGGCGCGCCGAACGACTTGTCGAGGACGACGTTGCGGCCCTTGGGGCCGAGCGTCACCCTGACGGCGTTGTTGAGGATGTCCACGCCGCGCAGGATGCGGTCGCGGGCATCGACGCCGAATTTGACTTCTTTAGCTGACATATTGTGGTTTCCCTGAGTTTGATCTTGATCCCCTCATCCCTGCATAACGGCTTCGCCGTTATTGCTGGAGCAGCGGACGTGTCCGCGTCTGGCAAGGATGAGGCCGGTCTGTCTCACCCTTCGAGACGCCGGCTGCGCCGGCTCCTCAGGGTGAGGCTGGCGTTTGGATTAAGCGGCCTTCTTCTTGGCTGCGGGGACGTCGGTGAGGACGCCCATGATGTCGCTTTCCTTCATGATCAACAGGTCGACGTTGTCGATCTTGACTTCGGTGCCCGACCATTTGCCGAACAGCACGCGGTCGCCGACCTTGATGTCGATCGGGATCAGCTTGCCGGCCTCGTCGCGGCCACCGGGGCCGACGGCGATGACTTCGCCCTGCGAGGGCTTTTCCTTGGCAGTGTCGGGAATGATGATGCCGCCAGCGGTCTTCTCTTCGGCGTCGATGCGCTTGACCACGACGCGGTCGTGAAGCGGACGGAATTTCATGCAGTCCTCCTAAGTTCTTCTAACTGTTAGAGAGTTTTTGGGTGCTAGCAATCGTATCAAGCGAGTGCCAGCGGCCATTAAGTAGGCCAGTCTCGCCGCGGAGACAAGGGCCTTTAGCAGAAAAATTGGCAGTCGAAGGTCCCGCCTGCCAGGAAGTTTAAAAGCATCGTTAACGCTGCGGGGCGGCGCGGCTGCGGGTTAGCAGTCGCGGTAAGCTGCTGCCAATGCATGATTTTTCAACAATTCATTAACCATTTGGGCTTGTGATGCGTTGGTTGCGTGCGTCACATTTGGTTCATGTGAGCGCATCTCAAGCCGGGGTGGCTCCGGCAGGACGGCACCCCACGCGAATGCGCTCCAGCATTGGAGGACAGCATGACGTCGCGGGTTGGGGTCGTTTCCGATGACTTCCGGAAACTGGCGCTTGGATATGGGCTGACCACGGCAGAGATCCTTTACCGGATGCCGGATCATCCCTCGCTGCTGCAGACTTATGTCTGGCAGAACTACGATCTGTTTCCGAGATTTCCGGCGCTGAAGGATTTCCTGAAGTTCTGGGAAGAGAAGCTGGAAGGGCCGCTGTTCCGCGTGACGGTGGTGCATTCCAAGCTGATCAAGCCGGCCGAGCTACGCGCCGTCGACGGCGTGTTCCGGTTGCATTGATCGGTCTTCGCGTCTGACGAGCTTCGGCGCGACAAGTCCGCGCGCCGACCTGCGATCCGTGCTACTCTCTTCGCAACGACACGAAGGGAGAGCACCGATGGCCAGCAAGAAGCCGAAGAAAACAATGAAGACCCGCGCCGCCGCCAAACGCGCCGCGCAGAAAAAATCCGCACCGCGCAAAACCGCCGGCAAGGCCGCTGCCAAATCAACCGCACGCAAAAAACTCGCCAGCAAGGGCAGGGCGCCAATCCCTGCGAAGCGTCCGCGGCCGAAGCAGCGAATAGCGATGAGCCATCACCGCGAGGAAGATTTTAAAGCCGATGGCTTGCGCTCCTACGCCAAGTATCGCGACCTCGGCATTGCCGACGCCACTGATGGCCTCGCCCGCGCGCATGTGATCCGCCTCGTCGGGCCCTGCAATCCGGAGGAAGTCTCGAAACTGCATTTCCACGACGTCGAATTCCAGATGGTCTATGTGCTCAAGGGCTGGGTGAAGACCTACATGGATGGCGTCGGCGAGACGACGTACCAGCAGAACGCCTGCTGGACCCAGCCGCCGAAGATCAAGCATCTGATCATGGATTATTCCGACGACGTCGAGTTGCTGGAAGTGATCCTGCCGGCGGATTTCAAGACGGTGGAGCTGGCGGCCTAATTGTCGGCCTGAACCGGCCGCGCATTGCCGCGGCCGGATTGCGCTGTAGCGTGTTATTCCTGCTAGAATTGCAATCACAAGTCGTGAGTAGCGAATGTTAGACCAAACCGATGGTTTGAAGAAGTTGCAGGCTCCGGACGCGCCCGCCGCTGCACCCTCGCAGGAAGATGCAAGCCGGCCCCGCGATTGGGCCGCCGGATTGCGAGGGCTTCACAGAAGCGCGCCGGTCTATGTCTGGCAGGCCGCGCAATTCACGTACGAGAATTTCGCGAGCTTCGTCGGGAAGTGCCTGACGGCGCTCGTCGTTCTGGTGGTTCTGTTGATCGTCTATCAGGGCCTCACCCGGCATGTCACCGTGGTCGACACCATTACGGTGCCGAAGGTGCTCGTGGACCGCGGATATTCGCAGGACGTCGCGGCGCAGCGCTTCCGCGACGCGCTTGCGAGGTTTCTGGCACCGCTGAAAACCGAGTTCATGTCGTCCGATGTGACGGCATCCCAGGTGGCGCTCCACGCGGAACAGCCGGATATCGTGGTGCCGACCGTCGGAATTTCGCTGGACGCCGTGATGTCGTTACTGCGCTCGCTGCTGCGCAGTACGCGCAGCCAATCCATGGGCGGTGAACTGACGATCGACAGCAACAAACTCTGGCTCCGCCTGCGCCTGAACGGCGTCGAGTTCTACAGAAGCAAGGAGGGCGTCGATCCGGAAAATCCGGATGCGGTGTTCGCGGCCGCGGTCCCCGACGTCATGAGAAAGATATCGCCCTATCTCCTCGCGCAGTCACTCTACAACGAGAAGAAGGTCGATGCCGCCTTGGACCTTGCGAAATGGATCACGGCCAATCTGCCACAGGATCACGAGAGCGTCGCGCACGCCTACAATCTGCGCGGCGTCATCCTGACGCAACGCAAGCAATATGACGCCGCGGAGGCGGAACTGCGCAAAGCCATTGAGATCAACAAGCGATTTGATCTGCCTCATATCAGTCTGGGCAATCTTAGAAGGGATACCAACAAGGTCCCGGAGGCGATCGCGGAATATCGTGAAGCCATCCGAATCAATCCCGGTGATTCGGTGGCACATAATCAACTCGGCCTGGTGATCATGGCGGAGCCCGAGGAAGCTTTGCGCGAATTCCGCGAGGCAGCCAAAATCAATCCGAAGGAGGCAATCCCGCACAACAATATCGGATATATGTTGTACAAGTTGAAGGATGATGATGGAGCCATCGCGGAATATCGTGAGTCAATCGAGTTGAATCCCAACTATGAGCGTGCTCATCAAAATCTGGTGGAATTATTCACGGCGCGTCACGACTATACCGGAGCTGCTGCGGAAACCAGGGAAGTGATCCGGATCGATCCGAACAATGCCCGCGCCCACTATAATCTCGCCAGCGCGCTCGGAGAGTTGGGACAGAACGACAACGCGCTAACAGAATATCGTGAGGCAGCGCGATTGAATCCCAAGAGCGCTGAGCCGATCATCCGACTTGGGCAAACTCTGGACAAGATGGGCAAGCAGGACGATGCGGTCACTGAGTTCCAGGCTGCTCTCAAGATCGATGCGAACAACAAGACCGCGCTCGATTACCTGAAGGACCATCCGGTCGCAAAGGACAAGCCGGACTGAGCGCGTTTTCGCCGCCGACGATTGCGGCTAAGTCAGCAAGCCCACGATCGCTCCCATCAGGCACGTCGTGATCGTCCCCGAGACGATCGACTTCACGCCGAGCGCGTTGATCTCCTCGCGCCGCTCCGGCGCCATGGTGCCGAGCCCGGCGATCATGATGCCGAGGCTGCCGAAATTGGCGAAGCCGCACATCGCATAAAGCATGATCAGCCGCGAGCGCGCGTCGAGCGCCTCGGGCGCGAGCTTCGAGAAATCGACATAGGCGATCAGCTCGTTCAGCACGGTCTTGGTGCCCATCAGGCCGCCTGCGGTCACGGCCTGCGGCCACGGCAGCCCCATCAGCCAGCAGACCGGTGCCATCACTAGTCCCAGCATCCGCTGCAGCGAGATCGGCGTGCCGCTGATGTCAGGCAGCAGCCCGAGGATGGTATTGAGGAGATGCACCAGCGCGACCAGCACGATCAGCATCGCGATGATGTTGAGCAGGAGCTCGAGCCCGCTGGAAGTGCCCTTGACGATCGCGTCCATCGTGCTGGACGCGTGCATCTGCGGATCGTCGAGCGCGCCGCCGGTGCGGCGTTCGCTCGTTTCCGGCACCATGATCAGGCTGATCAGGATCGCCGCCGGCGCACCCAGCACGGACGCGATCACGAAATGCGCGGCCGCGTCGGGAATCAGCGGCGCCAGCAAGGTCGCATAGAGCACCAGCACCGTGCCCGCGATCCCGGCCATGCCGCCGGTCATCACCAGAAACAATTCGCTGCGTGTCATCTGCAGCAGATAGGGCCGCACGAACAGGGGCGCCTCGACCATGCCGAGGAAGATATTGGCCGCGGTCGACAGCCCGACCGCGCCGCCGATGCGAAGCGTGCGTTCCAGCAGCCAGGCCATGCCGCGCACGATCGGCGGCAGCACGCGCCAGTAAAACAACAGCGTGGTCAGCACGCTCATCACCAGCACGATCGGCAAGGCCTGCAGCGCGAGGATGAAATCCGAGCCGGGTGTCCTGGGATCGAACGGCAGCGGGCCGCCGCCGAGATAGCCGAACACAAAGGACGTGCCGGCGCGCGAGGCCGCCGCTATCGCCCCGACGGCGTCGTTGATGACACCGAAAGCACGCGTGACGAAGGGCAGTTTGATCAGGATCACCGCAGTGACGAGCGTAACGGCAACGCCGATTGCCGCCTGACGCAGCGATACCGCGCCGCGATTTTCGCTGAATGCCCACGCGATCGCGAGCAGCGCGACGATACCGAACGCCGATTGCAGTTGAAGCATGTGTCCCCCGAAAGCCGCGGGCATTATGACGGCCTTGCGTGGTGAATCGCAATGCCATGTGCTGTGATGGATGCGGCTGTTTCCGGCGCTGCGCGACGTCGAGAAGCTCGAGTAGCTATTCGGCGGGCTGAGCGGCGGCGATTGAGGCGCGATTGAACATCCGCTGCAGCAGATACGCCGCAAACAGCGGCGCGATGAAGCCGGGCCCCGGGAGCTGTACGGTGCCGAACAAGAGTTGGAGGGCAGGGGTCCAGTACACCAGCTGGGCCAGGCGCCGGCCGCGTCCGTCGAGCTTCTCCTCGGCGATCAGCACGACGGCGGCAAAGGTCAGGGGCAGCAGATCGTAGGCGCCCATATAGGGCGAGGCCGACACCGTGCAGGCAAAGAACAGCGCTTGCAGGGTGCGCGGGTCGACATCCCTGCGATGGCGGAACGCGGCCCATACCGCAACGACAGCCGCGAGCGTGAAAGCGAACTGGATGATTTCCGCGACGTGGTTGCCGACGAGCCCGCGGATATTCATGAAGACGGTCGGGTGAAACGGCATCGCGGTGCCGGCGGCATCCTGCAGCACTTCGCGCTGCAGCGGCAGCGCCTTGACGATGTAGGCGTGCCAGCTTTCGATCCCGCCGAGCGCGACGCTGGCCGCGAGCAGCGCCAGTGCGGTGAGGCCGGCCGCGACAAACACACGCCAGCGGCTTGAAGCGATCAGCGCGAAGGGAAAGAGAATGCCGAGCTGTGGCTTGACCGTGAGCAGCCCGATCAGCACGCCCGCGAGCAACGGCCGCTTGTCGAGCTGCGCGAAGATCGCGAGCAGCGCCGCCGTGGTCAGCAGCGAGCTCTGCCCGACAGAACGCAGAGCAAGGCCGCCGGCGACACCGCGGCGACTGCAAGAATGCGCCAGTCCGCAACCTCGCGACGGCCAGCCAGATAGAAGGCAAGCAAGCTCACCGCCCACCACGCCATGAGCGCGGGGAAATAACCGAGCAGCCCGAACGGCGCCATCACGACAAGCGCGGTCGGCGGGTTCGGCCAGTTCTGGCCCGGATAGCCCGGCCCCGAGCATCTGCGCGAGCGCATCATTGTAGGTCGCGACGTCGTAGAAGCGCGAAGGCTCGCCGGCCTCGAACAGCGCGCGGCCGTACATCCACAGATTCAGGAAATCGCGCCCGAGAACCAGCGTGGCCTTGTCGCGCGGAAACGCGCCGGCCCAGTTGGTGGTGGCGAGATAGGTCGCAATCGTCAGGACAAACAGCGCGCCGCCGAGCACGAGCAATGCGCGCAGGAATTCCGCATTGGCGGGATCGCGTGTCCGCGGAGCGAGGTTACGAACGAGCGTCCGCTGACCAGGGTTCTGACGCGCGCCGGACAGGCTGGGATTTGACATGGCGGTCCCGGGCCGGCGGCCGCGGAAAATCGGGCGGCAGGCGAGCCAGCCCGGACTCTATGAACGGCGAATTAAGATATTCTTAGGAGGAAGCCCGCAAAGCTGTCAGGTGCCCCCGAGTGCGCGTCATTTCACTGCGCCGGCACGGCTTGGGCCTTTGCCATGAATTGCGTCGTCATTCCAGCGTACCGCGCGGCCGGCACGATCCTGCAGGTGATCGCGGGCATCGGTCCGGAGATCGACCTGATCGTGGTCGTCGATGACGGCTGCCCCGAGGGCACCGGCGTCGTGGTTGCCAACAATCGCAGCGACAAGCGCGTCGTCGCGCTGATGCATGACGCCAACCAGGGCGTCGGGGCTGCGTTCCTGACAGGCATGCGCTACGCCATTCAGCGCGGCGCCGACATCATCGTCAAGGTCGATGCCGATGGGCAGATGAACCCGGCACAGGTGCCGGCATTGATCCATCCGATCGCAAGCGGGCAGGCCGACTACGTCAAGGGCGACCGCTTCTTCTTCCTGACCAATGCGACGTCGATGCCGCCGGTGCGGCGCTTCGGCAATCTCGCGTTGTCGTTTTTCGCAAAGCTATCGACCGGTTACTGGACCATCATGGATCCGACCAACGGCTTCTTCGCGATCCACGCCCGCGTCGCCGAACTGCTCGACGACGAGCGCATCGCCAAACGCTTCTTCTTCGAGACCGATCTCTTGTTTCACCTCGGCTTGATCCGCGCCAAGGTGGTCGAGTTTCCGATGCGCGCCTCCTATGGCAACGAGGTGTCGAACCTGCGCGTCTCGCATCAACTCGCGCCGTTCCTCGCCGGGCATCTGCGCAACACCGTGCGCCGCATCCTCTATCGCTATTTCTTCCGCGATCTGTCGCTGGCCTCGTTCCAACTGGTCGCGGGCTCGGGCCTGTTCCTGTTCGGCCTGGTGTTCGGGCTCTATCACTGGTGGGCTGCGCCGCCGGACCAGCTGGTGCCGACCGGCACCATCATGATCGCGGCGCTGACCTTCCTGATCGGCTTCCAGCTCGTGTTGTCGTTTCTCAACTACGACATCAGCGCCAGCCCGCGCGAGCCGCTTCACCCCTTCCTCGGCAAGGGATGGCAGGCGAAAGCGAGCGAAGGCGAGAAAGCTCCCGCGCGCGAGGAGACGGCCGAGCAGGTCAGGCGCAAGGCGTAGACCGCGGCCGATCCTGAGCCAGGCGTCCAACCCCATTCACGCCGCATCGGGCCGCCATGCGATGACGCCTTCGCTGCGAGATCGTACGTCCGGCGAGGCGAGACAGGTCGCGACGGCCTCGTAGCCGGGAGCGCCGGGATAAGGCGCGACACGAGTTGGCGGACTGTGATTGGCGGGGCAAAGGATGATGGCCTCATCCGGTCCGGCCGCGGACAAGTCCAAAATCGCGGATGATCGCGTCAGCAAGAAGAGCGGACGTCCGCCGGACCCCGCACGTTGACGCAGGTGGGCGCTCAGAGCTTCCTGAGTGGGTTGGTCGAGTCCCTGTTCGACCATGTCGACGACCAGGATAGCCGGGCCTTCGGATTCCAGGGCGACGATCAAGGCGAAAAGTGCATCCGACTGCACGGCTCCTTCATCCGCGAGCCAATGCAGGACCTGATCAACGCGCGATTTGAGAGCGGGATCGGTATCGTACTGCGCTCGAGCTGCGGCTCCGCCGTTCTCCAGTCTCTCCGAACCGACGAACGCGGCGTTGGGCAGAGCTTCGGCCAGGCGCCGCGCCAGCCTGGTCTTGCCGCTGCCGAGCGGGCCGGTGATGTAGTTCAGCGCTCGTGCATCGCCGAGCTCGAATTGTTCCCCACCCCACGGCCAGGGAAGTTCAAAGCTGACGTTGCACTCCGGGGTCGGCTTCAGCAGCCGTGCCAGTTCTCCGCTGGCAGGTGGCTGACCGCGAAGCAGGTCGGCCCGAATGCCACGAACCGTTTCCGTGATGACGACAAGCTCACGGATTCGCGCTTCGAGTGTCGCCTGATGCGCGGCCAAGGCAGGTTCCAGACCCTGCGGTTCGCCTCCCAGCACGCGCGCTATCTGCGCAAGGCTCAGACCCAGCCTGCGAAGTGCCACGATTTCGGCGGCCTGGGCCATTTGCTCAGGCGCATAGGCTCGCCAACCGGCCGGAGTACGGCCGGGCGCAACCAGGCCGCGCTGCTCATAGAGCCGCAGCGCCTTGGTGGAGACGCCGAGCCGTTTTGCCGCTTCGGACGGACTCAGAAATCGGATGGAAGATCGCACGACTCACCCGTTGTTCGCTGCTCCGCAGACTTATCGAGGCTGCCCCAAGGGGCAGGTCAACAGATTCTTGCCGAAGCTGAAATCGCGATTCCGGAAGCGTGCCGGTGTTTCCAGAGGTAAACCTCACCCCCGACCGACGAACGGCATCTTCGTCGCCATGACCGTCATGAACAGCACGTTGGCGTCGAGCGGCAGACCGGCCATGTAGGCCACGGCATCGCCGACCGCTTTCGCGTCCATGCGCGGCTCCTGCATCATCTTGCCGTCGGGCTGCATCACGCCGGGGCCGTTGACCATACGGTCGGTCATTGGCGTGGCGGCATTGCCGATATCGACCTGGCCGACCGCGATGTCGTATTTGCGTCCGTCGAGATTGCTCGACTTGGTCAGGCCCGTGATGGCGTGCTTGGTCGACGTGTAGGCCGTTGAGTAAGGCCGCGGCGCATGCGCCGAGATCGAACCGTTGTTGATGATGCGGCCGCCGCGCGGGGTCTGGTCCTTCATGATGCGGAACGCATGCTGCGTGCACAGGAACGGACCGGTGAGATTGGTATTCACCACCGCCTGCCACTGCTCCAGCGGCAGATCCTCGAAATTCACGGGAGGCGCGCCCATGCCGGCATTGTTGAAGAGCACGTCGAGCCGGCCATAGGTGTCCTTGACCTTCTGGAACAGGGCGGCGATGGATTCCGGCCTGGTCATGTCGGCGACGACTGGCAGGCTCTTGCCGATGTTGTCGCCGAGCTTCTGCGTCTCCTCCAGCATCTCCTTGCGGCGCCCGGCGAGCACGACGGTGAAGCCGGCATTCATCAGCGCCAGCGATGCCGCGCGCCCGACGCCGGTGCCCGCGCCCGTCACCACCGCGATCTTGTTCGTTGCGTCGGTCATTGTTTCCTCGCCCTTGTTGTTGATTGATGTTGTTGATTATCGCTTGGCTTCCGATTCCGCCTTGTAGGGCGGCCGCGGAATATTCTGATGCGCCGCGCGCAACGCCGCCGACCAGCGCGAGCGCAAATCGTGGAAGTAGGGCTCGCCGGCCTCGATGCGGTGATTGAGATCGGCGTCGCAGGTGTCGGTGCGCACCACCAGCACGTCGATCGGCAGTCCCACGCCGAGATTGGAGCGCATGGTCGAGTTCATCGAGATCAGCCCGGTCTTAAGCGCGTCATAGAGCTCGACGTCGTAATGCATGGCGCGGTCGAGCACCGGCTTGCCGTATTTGTGCTCGCCGATCTGCAAGTACGGCGTGTCGGTGGTGCATTCGATGAAATTGCCGGCGGTATAGACCATGAACAGCCGCATCCGCGAGCCCTTGATCTGGCCGCCGAACAGGAACGACACGTCGAAGCTGACGTCCTCGGATTTCAGCGCGGGACCCTCGGTCTGATGCACCTGGCGGATGGCGCGGCCGATGCGCTGGGCGGCCTGAAACATGGTCGGCGCGTTCATCAGCGTCTCGAGCTCGCCGGTGGTGGGGTCCTCGGTGCCCTCGGTCAGGGTCGACAGCACCGACTGGCTGACGGCGAGATTGCCGGCGGTCGCGACCGCCATGATGCGTTCGCCCGGCTTGGTGAAGACGTGCAGCTTGCGGAAGGTCGAGATGTTGTCGAGACCGGCGTTGGTCCTGGTATCGGCGATCATGACCAGCCCGTCCCGCACCAGGATTCCGCAACAATAGGTCATTTCCGCTTCCTTGCGCTAGCGGAGCGAGACGTTCCTCCCGGTCGCCGCGCGAGCGGTCCTTTGATTCCAACATTCGCAAAAGTGCCCGCTGAAATGGGATGCGAATGTTGAATCACACGCGCGCGCGAAATTAGTACCGATGCCTCCAACCCCAATTCCCCGTTGGCGCGGCGGCCCGCGATGCGTAACATTAGCGGCTGGAAGAGGGGTTGTGGGAATGAAAAGGCTGGTCATTGCGGGCGGACTGATTGCAGCCGCACTGTTTCTCGGCGCGAGCGCTGCGCGCGCCGGTCCTTGGGAAGACGGCATGGCCGCCTATAACCGCGGCGACTACGCGCCGGCCATCCAGCTGTTCCGCCCCTTGGCAAAGCAAGGCAACGCCAAGGCGCAGGCCGCGATCGGCGCGATGTATCGCAAGGGGCAGGGCGTGGCGAAGAGCTCGCTGCACGCCTTCATGTGGCTCAGCCTCGCGGCTGCCCGCGGCGATGCCGTGGCGCGGACGGAAATGACCGAGATGTCGCGCACCATGAGCGCGGCGGAACAGGCGCAGGCGCGCGAGATGATGCAGGCCTGCGAGGCGTCCGACTATCGCAATTGCGAGTATTGAAGCCAAGTCGTTGCACTGAACTCTGTCGTCGTCATGGCCGGGCTTGTCCCGGCCATCCACGACTTTCTTGCGTGTGGTACAAGAAGACGTGGATGCCCGGCAGCGCAGACAAGTTTACGCAGTCTGCGCAAGCTTGACTGCGGGCCGGGCATGACGAGTCCAAAGTAAGTTTTGCAGGGGAGGCGAACATGCACGCTGGCTGGATTGCTTGCCTATGCCTTGCGTTGCTCGTAGCACCCGCCGCCGCGCAGAAGAAGGGCGGCACGCTCCGCCTCTATCACAACGACCTGCCGCCCTCGACCTCGCTGCACGAGGAATCCACCATCGCCTCGGTGACGCCGTTCGCGGCGATCTTCAACAATCTCGTGGTGTTCGATCCCGCCAAGCCGCATGAAAGCCTGGACACAATCATCCCCGATCTCGCCGAGAGCTGGTCGTGGGATTCCACCAACACCAAACTGACCTTCAAGCTGAAGCAGGGCGTGAAATGGCACGACGGCCAGCCGTTCACCGCCAGCGACGTGCAATGCACCTGGCGGATGCTGATCGGCAAGGGTGACACGTCCGACTTTAAGCGCAATCCGCGCAAGGTCTGGTACTCCAAGCTGCAGGACGTCTCCGTTAATGGCGACTATGAGGCGACCTTCGAGCTAAGCGAGCCGCAGCCGAGCCTGCCGGTTTTGCTCGCGAGCGCCTTCTCGCCGGTTTATCCCTGCCACGTGCCGCAGCAGGTGATGCGCACCAATCCGGTCGGCACCGGGCCGTTCAAGCTGGTCGAATTCCGGCGCGGCGCTTCGATCCGGCTGGTGCGCAACCCCGACTACTTCAAGAAGGATCGGCCCTGGCTCGACGAGATCACCTTTCGCGTGATCGACAGCCGCGCCACGCGGATGCTGGCGTTCTCGACCGGCGAGTTCGACATCACCTTTCCCTCCGACGTCAGCGTGCCTTTGCTGAAGGACATGAAGGAGTGGGCGCCGAACGCGATCTGCGAAATGACGACCACGGGTGTGCTGATCAACCTGATGGTCAACCGGGTCAATCCGCCCTTCGACAATCCGGAGATTCGCAAGGCGATGTCGCTGGCGCTCGACCGCAAGCCGTTCAACACCATCCTGATGGAAGGACATGGGCGGCTGGGCGGCGCGATGCTGCCGAAGCCGCAGGGCGAGTGGGGCATGCCGGAGGAGATGGTGGCTTCACTGACCGGCTACGGCACGGACACCGAAAAGAATCTGCGCGACGCGCAGGCGATCATGGCGAAGCTCGGTTACAGCGACGCCAACCCGCTGCAGATCAAGATCCAGACGCGCAACCTGCCGACCTATCGCGATCCCGCCGTGATCGTCTCCGACCAGCTCAAGAAGATCCATATCGTCGGCGAGCTCGACATCCTCGATACGCCGCGCTGGTATTCCAGGCTCGCGCGCAAGGAATACACCATCGGGCTCAACGTGACCGGCGTGTCGGTCGACGATCCCGACGGCAACATCGTCGAAAACTATTCCTGCCATTCCGAGCGCAATTACACCCAATATTGCAACGCCGAGGTGGACCGGTTGCTGTCAGCGCAGTCGCGCGAGCTCGACAGGGAGAAGCGGCGGACAGATCGTCTGGGAGATCGAGCGCATCCTGGTCGAGGACGCCGCGCGGCCGGTGATCCTGCACTCGTCCGCCGCCAATTGCTGGCAGCCTTATGTGAAGGGCTATCATCCGCACGACAACAGCCAGTACAACAATCTGCGGTTCGAGGACGTGTGGCTGGATAAGTGACGTTTCGTAGGGTGGGCAAAGGCGCGTAAGCGCCTTGCCCACCTTCAAGCGCCGTGCCCGCGATGGTGGGCACGCTTCGCTTTGCCCACCCTACGGACCTGCCTCATTTCGAGAAACTACGACTGACTCTGCCACTGGCCGGGACGGCCGGCCTGCTCGACCGTGACCGCAACCGTCAGCGTCTCCGTGCCGCCGCCATAGCGCGTGCCGCGCACGGGCGCGGCGCCGAGATAGTCGAGCCCGATCGCGACGCGGGCATGCGCGTCCGTGGTGCAGATGCAATTCGCCGGATCGAAGCCGACCCAGCCGAGATTGGGCACGCAGGCTTCCGCCCAGGCGTGGCCGGCCTGCTGATTGACCGTGCCGTCGGCGCGCAGGAAATGTCCGGAGACGAAGCGCGCCGGCACGCCGGCGGTGCGCGCGCAGGCGATGAAGATGTGGGCGTAGTCCTGGCACACGCCGCGCCGCAGCGTGAAGGCCTCGATCGCCGAGGTGCCGCTATTGGTCGGGTCCTCGTCGAACGTCATATGCTCGCTGATCTGCATCATCAGCGTGTGCAGGAAGCCGAGCGCGTCCTCGTCGGCTTCCGCGCGCAGCGCGCGCGCGAAACTTGCCATCGCCGGGATTGACCTCGGTCAGCTGCGTGGAGCGCAGGAACAGGCTCGGCGGAAAGCGCTCGTCGGTGCCGCGCAGGATGCCGCCGGTGTCGTGGGTCTCGATCAACCCGGCGACCGTGATGTTGAGATCGGAGATCCCACCATGCGTCATCACATGGGTGACGTTGCCGAAGGCGTCTTCGCGCATCTCGAGACGGGAGTCGGCGGAGACGTCGATCTGCCATTCCGCGACATACTGGCCGTCATGGCTGCCGGGCGTCATCCGCAGGATCTGGATCACGCCGGTCGCGGCCGGCTGATAGCGATAGGTGGTGGAGTGGGATATCCGCAGGCGCATGGTTAGATCAGATACTGTCTGGTGATGATTTCGCCGAGCCGCGAATTATCCGCGATGAACTCCTGGATGAATTCGTGCACGCCGTGCTGGAAGATGTCGTTCATGTTGGAGTGCTCGAGCCGGTTGCGGATGCCGCGGGCGTGGCGCTGGGACGGGCCCTGCCGGCCATAGGCGACGCCGATCTGGTCGAGATTGCGGACGAGATTGCCGTAGCAGCTGGCAAGCGAGCGCGGCAGCGAGTCGTTGAGGATCAGAAGGTCTGCGATCAGCCAGGGTTTGAGCGTCTCGCGATAGACCCAGTGATAGGCTGTCAGCGCCGACACCGAGCGCAGGATCGAGGTCCACTGGTAGAAGTCGAGCGGGCCGCCGACATGCTCCTCTTCCGGCAACAGCACGTGATATTTGACGTCGAGGATGCGCGCGGTGTTGTCGGCGCGTTCCAGATGCAGGCCGAGCCGCGAGAACCAGTAGGCGTCGTTGCGCAGCATGGTGCGGTAGGCCGAGCCGTCGAAGCGCAGTGACGTCTCCTGCACGAGGCGCAGGAAGCGCGCGAGATCCTCGCGGCTGGACGTGCCCTTGCTCCAGACCTCCTGCAATTCGATCCAGGCGCCGTTGATGGTGTCCCACATCTCGCTGGTCAGAGCAGTTCGTACCGAGCGCGAGTTGAGGCGCGCGGCTTCGATGCAGTTCCTGATCGAAGAGGGATTTTCCACGGCGAAGGACAGGTACTCGACGACATTGGTCTCGTTGGCGTCGTTGTATTTGGCGAAGAAGCTGTTGCTCACGCCGGCGGTGAGCAGCGCCGATTCCCATTCATTGGTCTTGCCGATATAGGCGGCCGGCAGCGCGGTGACGCGCAAGGTCGCGTCGATGGTACGCGCGATATATTCGGCCCGCTCGACATAGCGGGCCAGCCAATAGAGGTTCTCGGCGGTTCGCGACAGCATTCAGACACGCTGCGTACGCTGTGCCCTCCCCCCTTGCAAGGGGGAGGGTCTGCCCCGACTTGATCGGGGTCCACGTACCCGGATCGGCGCTCCGCGCCGTCCGGGCATAAACTCCACGTCGAGGGGGGCATCTTTGCTAAGTGCAATTGACCCCCTCCCCCGCCCCCTCCCTGCAAGGGGAGGGGAGCGAGAGAGTCGTCCGCGGCTTCAAAGCCGACGATCGAATGCACACATCTCACTCATCCAGTATCCACGTATCCTTGGTCCCGCCGCCCTGGCTGGAATTGACCACCAGCGAGCCTTCCTTCAGGGCGACGCGCGTCAACCCGCCCGGCACGATCGTGGTGCGTTTGCTGCCGGTCAGTACGAACGGCCGCAAGTCAACGTGGCGCGGCGCAAGGCCGCTTGCGGTGCAGGTCGGACAGGTCGAGAGCGCGAGCGTGGGCTGCGCGATGAATCCCTCCGGCTCGCGCTTGAGCTTGTCGCGGAAGGCCTCGATGGTCGCCTTGGTCGCGGCAGGCCCGATCAGCATGCCGTAACCGCCGGAGCCGTGCACTTCCTTCACCACCAATTCGCTGAGATTGTCGAGCACGTAAGACAAGTCTTTCGGCTCGCGGCAGCGCCAGGTCGGCACGTTCTTCAGGATCGGCTCTTCCGACAGATAGAATTTCACGATGTCGGGCATGTAGGAATAAATCGCCTTGTCGTCGGCAATCCCGGTGCCGATCGCGTTGGCGAGCGTGATGTTCCCGGCGGCATAGGCCGACATCAGGCCCGGCACGCCGAGCGCCGAGTTCGGGCGGAAGGTCAGGGGATCGATGAAGTCGTCGTCGACCCGGCGATAAATCACGTCGACCCGCTTCAGGCCTTCGGTGGTGCGCATGAACACCTCGTCGTTCTTTGACGATGAGGTCGCGGCCTTCGACCAGCTCGATGCCGAGCTTGTCGGCAAGGAAGGAGTGCTCGTAATAGGCGGAGTTGTAGACGCCGGGCGTCATCAGCGCCACCGTCGGCTCCGACGACGCGCTGCCGGGCGCCACCGAGCGCAGCGCGGCGAGCAGTTCGTCCGGATAGCGCTCGACCGGCGCGATGCGATGCCGCGCGAACAGGTCCGGAAACAGCCGCATCATGATCTCGCGGTTTTCCAGCATGTAGGACACGCCCGACGGCGTGCGCGCATTGTCCTCCAGCACGATGAAATTGTCGGCGTCGACCCGGACGATGTCGATCCCGGCGATATGGACGTAGACGTCGTGCGGGACGTCCTGGCCGTTCATCTCCGGGCGGAACACCGGGTTCTGGAAGATCAGGTCCTCCGGCACGATCTCGGCGCGCAGGATGTCGCGGCCGTGATAGATGTCGCGCAGGAACATGTTGAGTGCGCGCACGCGCTGGCGCAGCCCCTTCTCCAGCAGCGTCCATTCCCTCGCCGACAGGATACGCGGGATGACGTCGAACGGGATCAGCCGCTCCTGGGCCTCGGCGTCGCCATAGACGGCGAAGGTGATGCCGATCCGGCGAAACAGCAGCTCGGCTTCCTGGCGGCGATATTCCAGCGCGTCCGGCGGCGTCTCTTCCAGCCACCGCGAGAGCTCCTGGTAGGCGGGGCGGAGGTCGTCCCCGGGACCATTCATCTCGTCGAACGCAACCGCCATCGCACCCCCTCAACGCCGTGCACAACAGTGCATGACTTGCAGGGGTGGTAGCAAGGGCCGGGCCAGCGCGATATGCATGGGAAGAGGGCGGTTGGCGCGAGCTTTCGCGCCATTGCCCAAAAAGGCGGCGGACCGGTGGCTAAATCGGCGGCAAAATACCGTGACTTCAAGGACTTGCCTCGGCATTCTCCCGGTTGCGGTAAAGTGGGTGGAAGGCTGAAGTCATGAGCGAGATCGTCACGGCCGGGATATTGGTGATCGGCGACGAAATCCTGTCCGGTCGGACCAAGGACAAGAACATCGGCTTCATCGCCGAATACCTCACCAATATCGGCATCGACCTGAAGGAAGTGCGCGTCGTCGCCGACGACGAGGATGACATCATTGCGGCACTCGACGCTCTGCGGAAACGCTACACCTACGTGTTCACCACCGGCGGCATCGGCCCGACCCATGACGACATCACCGCCGACAGCGTGGCCAAGGCGTTCGGCGTCGGCATCGGCCATCATCCCGAGGTGGTCGCCCGCTTCAGGGAGCGCTGGAGCGGGCAGGACCTGAATGAAGCGCGCCTGCGCATGGCGCGCATTCCGGACGGTGCCGACCTGATCCAGAGTGCGACGATTCTGGCACCCGGCTTCAAGCTCGGCAATGTCATCGTGATGGCCGGCATTCCCAACATCATGCAGGCGATGATGGATATCGTTGCGCCCAAGCTGAAATCGGGCGTCAAGATGCTGTCGGACAGCGTGCGCGCCAACTCCCGCGAGGGCGATATCGGCGGTCCCTTGCGGGAGATCGCCAACGCGCATCCCGACACCATGATCGGCAGCTATCCGTTCATGGACGAGAATGGCAAGCCGAACACCAATCTGGTGGTGCGCTCGCGCGATCCGGACAAGCTCAACGCCGCGATGGCTGCGGTGAAAGAGATGCTGGCCGAACTCGGAGTGAACCGTTGAGGGCGGACATGCAGGAGCAACCATGTCTGAATTGAGTCCCCAGGAGCGGGCCGGCAAGGCCTTTCCGGTCTCGTGGGACCAGTTCCACCGGGACTGCCGGGCGCTGACCTGGCGACTCAACGAGGTCGGCCCCTTCCATGCTGTCATCGCGATCACCCGCGGCGGCCTGGTGCCGGCGGCGATCGTGGCGCGCGAGCTGGGCTTGCGCGTGATCGATACCGTCTGCATCGCGAGTTACGACCACACCAAGCAGGGCGACCTGCAGGTGTTGAAGGGCGTTTCGGAGGAGACCGCGAAGCTCGGCGGCGGAACGGGCAAGGGGCTTCTGATCGTCGACGACCTCGTCGACACCGGCAAGACCGGGCGGCTGGTGCGCGCGTTGATGCCGGACGCGCATTTCGCCTCGGTGTACGCGAAGCCGTTAGGGAGGCCGCTGGTCGACACCTTCATCACCGAGGTGTCGCAGGACACCTGGATCCATTTCCCCTGGGACACCGCGTTGTCGTACCAGCCGCCGATCCGCGACGGGGCAGGGTGATCGAGCGCGCATGCCCCTGCAAAACCGCGTCACGCCGACAGGCGAGATCATCGCCACGCCTGAGCGCGGCATGTTCACGGGCAACCGCGGCATCATCCATGATCCCGCAATGAAGACGCTGTTGCGGAAACGCTGGTCGTGCCCGGCGTGGCTGATTTGCGTGCTGGAATTTCGCGGCCGCCGCCGCAAGGTGATGGGCGGGCGGAGCTGGACCGAGCTGTTCTTCCTGGATGAGGCGACTGCGTTCGCCGCCGGGCATCGGCCGTGCTTCTACTGCCGCCGCGACGATGCCAACCGCTTTCGCAGCTGCTGGGAGAGCGGCAACCGCGTGAAGGACATTCTCGCGCCCGAGATCGACGCGATACTGCATCGTGAGCGGCTGGCCAGCGGCAAGAAACTGCATCGGCTGCCGGTGCCGGTCGCGAAATTGCCCGACGGCGCGATGGTGCAGGCCGGCGGCGCCAGTTTCATGGTCGTGCAGGGCAGGGCGCTGAACTGGTCGCCCGCCGGTTACAGCCGCACCGCGCGTTTGCCTGGTGATGCGATGCTGCTGACGCCGCCGTCGACGGTGCGCGCCTTTGCGGCTGGTTACCGGCCGGTGTTGCATCCGAGCGCGAATGCGAACTAACGCAGCGGCCGGCCATCCTCGTCGACGCTGCGGCGGGAGTCGCGCAGGGTCCATTCCTTGATGATCTGCCGGCATATTGCGAGCGCAGGATCGTCCTGCGCCGCGCCCGCCTGCTGCGATTGCGCCACGACGGCCCTGCAGGCATTGAGCTGGTCGCGCTCGCCGGCTTGCGCCGCACTTGCCATCAACAACGCGAGCGCAGCTGCGCACAACGCAACGCGAAACATCATCCGAGCCGCTGCCGCGCCAGTCTTGCGCCGGCGCCGAGCGCCGCGAGCTTGGCTTCCGCGATATCGCGCCGCATCGGCGCCATGCCGCAATTGGTGGTCGCCACGATATTGTTCTTCGGCACGAATTTCGCGACCGCCTCGATCGTCGCCACCACATCCTCCGCGGTCTCGACCTGGTCGCTGGCGACATCGATCACGCCGGCCTGCACCACCTTGCCCTTGAGCAGGCCGAGCAGCTCCAGCGGCACCTTGGAATTGCGGCACTCGATCGCAACCTGCTGGATCGAGCTCTTGTCGATCGACGGGAACGTCTCCTCATATTGCCGCCACTGGCCGCCCAGCGTCTGCTTCCAATCGGTGTTGGCCTTGATGCCGTAGCCGTAGCAGATGTGCACGGCGGTGGCGCAGGTCAGTCCCTCGGCGGCCTTCTCCAGCGCCTCGATGCCCCAGTCGCGAACCTCGTCCATGTAGACGTTGAAGGCGGGCTCGTCGAACTGGATGACGTCGACGCCGTCGGCCTGCAACGCCTTGGCCTCCTGGTTGAGCAAGTCGGCAAAGGCGAACGCCATCTTGATCCGGTCGCCGTAATAACGGTCCGCGATGGTGTCGATGATCGTCATCGGGCCGGGCATGGTGAACTTCAGCTTGTTCCTGGTATGCGTGCGCGCGACGCGCGCTTCGTCGGCGTGAACGCGGCCCTTGAGCGCGAGCGGCGCCACCACCTGCGGCACCATCGCCTTGTAGCGATCCTTGCGGATGCCCATCTCGACCTTGTGCGCGAAATCGATGCCTTCGATCTTCTCCAGAAAGCCGTGCACGAAATGCTGCCGCGCCATCTCGCCTTCGGTGACGATGTCGACGCCGGCATCTTCCTGCAGCTTCACCGCCAGCATGGTGGCATCGCGCTTGGCGCGCGCCAGTTCCTCGCCCTTGGCCTTCCAGGGCGCCCACAGCATGTTGGGCTCGGCCAGCCATTCCGGCTTGGGCAGTGAGCCCGCAATCGTGGTTGGAAACAGCATGGAAGGCCTCCCGGGACGCTGGATGTTCTGATTGAGCGCCTGTCTGCCATGTCTTATGCTTGAGGTACAAGACAAACAAAAGTCTGTCGTCGGTGCCATCGGCGCAATGTGAACTCTCATGGTGAGGAGGCGCGAAGCGCCGTCTCGAACCATGAGGCCCCTGACAGCGCTACCAGCTCATCCTTCGAGACGCGGCCTTCGGCCGCTCCTCAGGATGAGGACCACGCAAGGAAACGCCCATGATCGAGTTCTTCTTCGACTGCTCCAGCCCCTGGACCTATCTCGCCTTCCACAATATCCAGCCGATGGCGAAGGAGTTCGGCGCTGATATCGTGTGGCGGCCGATCCTGGTCGGCGGCATCTTCAACACCATCAATCCGAGCGTCTACGCAACACGCGAAAATCCGGTGCCGGTCAAGCTCGCCTACCAGAAAAAGGACATGGCGGACTGGGCGCGCTCGGCGGGATTGACCATCAAGATGCGGCCGACGGTGTTTCCCGTGAACAGCGTGAAGGCGATGCGCGGCTGCATCTTCCTTGGCAAGGACCTGCTGCCGTTCGCGCGCGCCGTGTTCGAGATCTACTGGGGCGAGGACCAGGATATCTCCCAGGATGCGGTGCTGGCGGAGGCGTGCCGACGCGTCGGCGTCGATGCGCAAAAGCTGTTCGCAGGGATCGCGCAGCAATCGATCAAGGATCAGCTCAAGGCCAATACCGATGAAGTCATGGCGCG
This sequence comes from uncultured Alphaproteobacteria bacterium, assembly GCA_963821965.1. Lineage (GTDB taxonomy): Bacteria > Pseudomonadota > Alphaproteobacteria > Rhizobiales > Xanthobacteraceae > Bradyrhizobium. The sequence goes on along the minus strand of CAWGFY010000004.1, from coordinate 158,581 downwards.
CGGCGGCTTCGGTTCGCCGACCATCTTCATCGACAAGACCGACATGTATTTCGGCAATGACCGCCTGCCGCTGGTGCGCGAGGCCTTGGCGCGCCGCAAGGAGCGCGCGGCTTAAATGCCAAAAGCCGTCGTTTGCCGCGAGCTTGGTCCGCCCGGTCGGCTGCGGCTGGAAACGTTTGACTCGAAGCCGTTGGCGCCGGGGCAGGTTCGCGTTGCGATCCGTGCGGCTGGGATCAATTTCCCCGACATCCTGATGGCAGCCGGCGAGTATCAGCTCAAGCCGGAGCTGCCGTTCACGCCGGGCATGGAATCGGCCGGCGACGTCGTCGAAGTCAACGGCGCCAGGGGCGTAGCTGTCGGCGATCGCGTGATCGTCAAGCTGCGTCATGGCGGCTATGCCGATGAAGTCGTGGTGGCGCCGTCGCAGCTGACGCCGCTGCCCTCGACCTTCGACTATGCCGAGGGCGCGACCTTCCTTGCCGCGCACGGCACCGCCTATCACGGCCTGATCGACCGCGGCCGATTGCAACCGGGCGAAGTGCTGCTGGTGCATGGCGCCGGCGGCGGCGTCGGTCTTGCGGCGGTAGAGATCGGCAAGCTGCTTGGGTGCGACCGTGATCGCGGCGGCGTCATCCGAGGAGAAGCTGGATGTTGCGAAGGCGCGGGGCGCCGATCATCTCGTGCTTTACGAGCGCGAGCCATTCCGCGACGCGGTCAAGCGCATCACCGACGGCCGCGGCGCCGACGTGGTCTACGATCCCGTCGGCGGACGGATCTTCGAGGACAGCGTGCGCTGTATCGCCTGGGGCGCGCGGCTGCTCGTGATCGGCTTTACCGGCGGCATCGGCCTGGCACGCACCAATCTGCTCTTGATCAAGGGCGCGAGCGTGCTCGGCGTGCGCGCCGGCGAGGCGGTGCGGAGGAATCCCGCGCTCGGCGAGGTCAGGCTGAAGCAACTGCTCGCATGGGCGGAAGAGGGCAAGATCAGGCCCAACGTCTCGCATCGTCTGCCGCTGGAAGATTATGCCAAGGCGATGCTGCTGCTGGTCGACCGCAAGGCGATCGGACGCGTGGCGTTGATGATGTGATTTTACGCCGTCATTCCGGGATGGTCCGAAGGACCAGACCCGGAATCTCGAGATTCCGGGTTCGCTCGCTTATGCTCGCGCCCCGGAATGACCGCTTCGCGGTCACTTATACTCCCGCTCGGTCCACCACGGAAAATAATCCGGCATGTCGCGCGACACCTTGTCCTTGAATTGCGCCGGACGCTTTTCCAGGAACGACACCACGCCTTCCCTGACGTCATCGGAGCGGCCGCGTGCATAGATGCCGCGGCTGTCGACCTTGTGCGCTTCCATCGGATCGTCGGCGCCGAGCATGCGCCACATCATCTGGCGGATCAGCGCCACCGACACCGGCGCGGTCTTGGCGGCGATCTCTTTCGCCAGCGCCCGCGCGGTCGGCAGCAACTCGTCGGGCGGCACCACCTTGCTGACGAGACGGCCGGCGAGCGCCTCCTGTGCCGAGAACACGCGGCCGGTGTAACACCATTCCAGCGCCTGCTGGATGCCGACGAGGCGCGGCAGGAACCAGCTCGACGCCGCCTCCGGCACGATGCCGCGCTGGGAGAACACGAAGCCGAACCGCGCCGCTTCGCTCGCGATGCGGATGTCCATCGCGAGCTGCATGGTGGCGCCGATGCCGACCGCCGGGCCGTTCACCGCGGCGATGACGGGCTTGAGGCATTTGAAGATGCGCAAGCGTCAATTGCCCGCCGCCGTCGCGCACTTGCGGGTCGCTGTAATCGACCTTGCCGTCGGCGTTCCGCTTGACCGGGCCGCGCCGCGCGTCGCGGTCGAAGGTGTTGGCGCCGGAGGAGAGATCGGCGCCGGCGCAGAAGCCGCGGCCCGCGCCGGTCACGACGATGGCGCGGACGTTGTCGTCCGCGTCGGCCTTGTCGAAGGCGTCGATCATCTCAGTCATCATCTGTCCGGTGAAGGCATTGAGCTTGTCGGGCCGGTTCAAGGTGATCGTGAGGATCTGCTCCGCCACCTCGTAGGTGATGGTCTCGTAGGACATGGGGGTTTCCTTTGTTCTCGTCATTCCGGGGCGGAGCGTGAGCGACGAGCTATGATGCGCTATTGCGCATCTGAGAATCCATAACCACCATCGTGAGTATGGATTCCGGGCCCGCGCCAAGTGGCGCGTCCCGGAATGACGACTGTAATTACTTCTTCGGTGGGCTCGGCCACGGCCGCTGCGAACCGCGCAGGCCTTCGAACGCCTTGGCCATGGCGAGCACGCCGAGATCGTCGAAGCGCCGGCCGACGATCTGCACGCCGATCGGGAAACCCTTGGCGTCGTAGCCGCCATTGACCGATACCGCCGGGTTCTCCGCCATGTTCCATGGCACGGTGTAGCAGATGTGCTCGAACGGCTTGTCGGGATCGTTGAGCGGCGAGGCCAGCTCGGCGTCGAACTTGACCACCGGCGACACCGGCGAGATGACGTAATCGAGCTCGCCGAACAGTTTTGCTGCGGCTGCGCGGATCGCCATGGTCATGTTGAAGCCGCGCACCGCGTCGGCGCCCGACAGCTTCGCGCCGCGCTCGGCCCATCGATAGATGTAGGGCAGGGTCTTGCGGCGTTCGGCCTCGGGCAGCATCGACAGGTCGTTCCACATCCGCGCCCGCCAGAAATTGTCGAGCCCGTCGAGCATGTCGCGCGTCAGGATGCTGTCGACCTCGGTGACGACGGCGCCCGCAGCCTCGAATGCCTTGGCGGCCTTGACCACGACCTCGCGCGCCGGCTTTTCCAGCTCCTGACCGACGCCGAGATCGAGCATCAGGCCGAGCCGCAGCTTGCGCGGCGATTTTTCCAGCGCCTTCCAGTTGATGTCGTGTGGCGGCAGGCTCATGCCGTCGCGCCGGTCCGGTTTTGACAGCACGCTCATCATCAGTGCGGCATCGTCGACGGTGCGCGTCATCGGACCCGCAACCCGGCCGACATAGGGCGGATCGATCGGCACGCGCCCGAGGCTCGGCTTCAGCGCAACGAGCCCGCACCAGCAGGCCGGCAAGCGCACCGAGCCGCCGATATCGGTGCCGAGGTGCAGCGGGCCGTAACCGGCAGCACCGGCGGCGCCCGCGCCGGCCGAAGAGCCGCCCGGATTCTTGGAGAGGTCCCAGGGATTGCGTGTGAGGGGATGCAGGCTCGACAGTCCCGACGACAGCATGCCGTAGTCCGGCATCGTGGTCTTGGAGAAGATGATCGCGCCGGCTTCGCGCAGCCGCGCCACCGGAGGAGCGTCGGCCGTGGCCGGCACTTGCGGCACGCTGGCCGCGCCAAGCGGCACCGGCTGGCCCTTGGTCGCGACATTGTCCTTGATGGTGACGGGCACGCCGTCGAGGGCGTGGGTCGGCTCGCCCTTCTGCCAGCGATCGGTCGAGACTTTCGCCGCCTTGCGCGCGCCTTCGGGATCGAACAGGTACAGCGCCTTGATGTGCGGTTCCCAGGCCGCGACATGTTCCAGCAAATCCTCCATCACCTCCGATGGCGAGAATTGCCCGGCCTTGTAGCCCGCGATCAGATCGACCGCGGAGAGATCGTGCAGTGAGGTGATCGCGTCCTGCGAAGACGTCTTATGCATGAGAACCTGCCGGCATGCGGGTTTCGATGATCCGCGCGAACATGCTCGCGCCGATTGGCAAAATCTTGTCGTCGAGCACATAGCCGGGATTGTGCACCGGCACCGAGCCGTCATGGCCGATCCAGAAATAGGCGCCGGGAATCGCCTCCATCATGTCGGCGAAATCCTCGCTGCCCATCTTCGGCTGCGAGCGCGTGAACACCTTGGCCGGATCGACCACGGTGCGCGCGACCTGCTCGACCACCTTCGACTGCTCTTCCTTGTTGACGAGCACGCTGAAAGTGTCGCGGATATCGGCCTCGATCTCGACCTGGAAGGCGGCCGCCATGCCGGCGCAGAGCGCGCGCATGCGCTCGCGGACCAGCGCGCGCACCTCGTTTGAGAACGCGCGCACGGTGCCGCACAGCCATGCCTCGCCGGGAATGACGTTGTAGGCGGAGCCGGAATGAATCTGCGTGATCGAGACCACCGCGGCCTGCAGCGGATCGACGTTGCGGCTGACGATGGTTTGCAGCGCCTGACCCAAGGTCATCGCGATCACGACCGCGTCCTTGGAACGCTCCGGCATCGCGCCATGGGCGCCATAGCCGTGGATCTTGATGTCGAAGAAATCGGCGCCGGCCATCGCCGGTCCCGGCAGGATTGCGATCTCGCCATGGTTCATGTCGGGCGCGTTGTGCAGGCCGTAGATCTCGTCACAGGGGAATTTCTGGAACAACCCGTCCTTGATCATGGCGCGCGCGCCGCCGAGCCCTTCTTCGGCGGGCTGGAAGATGAAATGCACGGTGCCGTCGAAATTGCGCGTCTCGGCGAGGTAGCGCGCGGTGCCGAGCAGCATGGTGGTGTGGCCGTCATGGCCGCAGCCGTGGAAGCGGCCGGGGACGGTGGAGCGCCATTTCAAATTGGTGTTTTCTTCCATTGGCAGCGCGTCCATGTCGGCGCGCAAGCCGATGCGTTTCGAGCCGGTGCCTTTGCCCTTGAGCACGCCGATCACGCCGGTGCCGCCGAGGCCGCGATGCACCTCGATGCCCCATTGCGTGAGCTTGTCGGCGACGATGCCGGATGTGCGCACCTCCTCGAAGCCGATCTCGGGATGGGCGTGCAGGTCGCGCCTGATCGCGGTGAGTTCGTCGGCAAAGCCGTCAATGCGGTCGATGGTGGGCATGTCTTCCTATCCGGTTGAACGTGATTTGGTTGCTGGCGTGAATGCCGGGCCGTTCGGCTTGATGCGGATGCCCGGACGCAGGTGCTGCCACGGCAGCGAAGCGGTGTCGGCCGGCATCGCGCCGGGCGCGGCGCAGATCAAAAGCTGCTCGGCGATCGGCTCGAAGTCGGCGCGGAAATGCACCGAGCTCTTGTTGACCAGGATCGCCTGTTTGGTGGGCTCGATGCCGACATAGCGATACATGGCTTGATCGGCGAGTTGCGCCTTGTACGAGGCGACGACGACCCTGACATCGCCGATCCGCAAACACGCGGAGGGGCCCATCTCCATGGAGCGGCCGCCGAAGTAAGAACCGGGCGCGATGAAGTTGCCATCGTGCAGCTTCTCGACAATGAACGTCTCTTTATATGGCGCGTCGCCTGATATGCCGGACTTGCCGCCGAGCGCGAGCGTCACCGATGCGCCAACACCAGCCGCATGCGCGGCGCGTGCGGACTCGGGATCCCAGAGCACGCCGATCGCGGCGCGCTTTGCCTTGTTGCGCACCAGCGCCCGCAGCATGCCCGTCGTATCGGAGTCGGCACCGGCGCCGGAATTGTCCTGGGTGTCGGCGATCACGATCGGCTTTGTCGCGGTCTTCGCCAGCTCCATGGCGTGGAGCACGCCTTCGTCGGGCGTATAAATCTTGCCGTCGAAATCGTCCTCGTGGCTTTCGATGATAGCCGCGATCTTGTCGGCCGCGGCATCGGCATCCGCCTGCGTGCGGCCGTAAGCAAACACGCTCGGGGAGCAATGCGCGAAGTCGGCGGCGGGAAATCCCGGCGCAAAGGACAGGGTCGGCACCGCCTCGCTCTGCAGCGCCGCCAGCTTCTGATAGATGCCTTTTGCCGGCTGGTCATTGGTGCACTGCCAGCTGATCGGGATCAGGAACGGCAATTGCCGGAACGCTTTCGCAAAGCGCTGCCTGGTCTCCAGCATCAGCGCGAGATGCTCGGCGCAGGCGCGCCCCGTCGCGGCCATATCCACATGCGGATAGGTGCGATAGGCGATCAGCGCGTCGGCATGCTCGACCATCCCGGGCGAAACGTTGGCGTGCAGGTCGAGGCTGGCCACCAGCGGCATGGCCTTGCCGATGACGTGGCGGACGCGCGCGAGGACCTCGCCTTCGCCGTCGTCGAAATGCTCTGATACCATCGCGCCATGCAGGTCGAGATAGACGGCGTCGATCGGACCTGCGGCGGCGATGCCGTCGATCATGACTTTGGCGATGCGCTCGAAGGCGTCCCTGGCCACATGCGCCGATGGCGTCGCCGCGGCGAAGATGGTGGGAACGACCTCCCAGCCTTTTTCTTCTGCGACTTCGACGAAGCCGGCAAGCCCGACATTGATGCGGCGAATGATCTTCGGGATGTCGGCGCCCAGCACCATCCGTGGCCAGCCGCCGCCATGGATGAAGGCATCGTAGGTCGCCTTCGTCGGCGCGAAGGTGTTGGTCTCGTGCAGGAAGCCGCCGACGGCGATGCGGGTCATTCAGGGGTCTCGGAGCGCGCGTAAGGCTGCGACGTTAGCCCCGTGTCCGCGACAAGCGCAAGCTGCGAAGCACTTCCGGATTTGCATGACTCTCAAGCCGCTTTGCTTGCGAGCATCGCGCGACCAACTCACCTCGTCATTCCGGGATGCGCCCAACGGGTCGCGCGAACGCGCGCCCGATGACAGGCTCCGGCGCAGGCCCGGAATCCATTACTCCCGATGGTGGTTATGGATTCTCTGATGTGCAACTGCACATCATAGCTCGCGCCCAAGAGGGCGCGCCCCGGAATGACGACGGTGTGGGTCAGGCAGTCGCAGCAACCGGCCGGAAATTCGCGAAATCCCAGCCGCGGCCGGGTGCGGCATCGAGCAGCGTGCGGGTATAGGCCTGTTGCGGATGGGTCAGCACCGCTGCCGCCGGGCCCTGTTCGACGATGCGGCCATGCTGCATCACGGCAACGTCGTCGCAGATTTGTGCCGCGACGCGCAAATCGTGGGTGATGAACAGCAGCGCGATGCCGAGCCGCTTCTGGATCTCGGCGAAGAGATCCAGCACCTGCGCCTGCACGGAGACATCAAGCGCGGAGACCGCTTCGTCGGCGACCAACACGTCGGGATCGAGCGCGAGTGCGCGGGCGATCGCGATGCGCTGGCGCTGGCCGCCGGAGAATTGATGCGGATAGCGCGAGATCGCGTCAGCCGGCAGGTCGACGAGTTCCAGGAGCTCGCGCGCTTTCGCAAGCGCCTGCGCTCGCGGTACGCCGTAATTGATCGGGCCCTCGGCGATGCTTTCGCCGATGGTGACGCGCGGGTTGAGCGAGCGGTAGGGGTCCTGGAACACGATCTGGATGCGCTTGCGGTGCGGTTGCAGCAGGCCGCGCGACAGATTCGAGATTTCGCGGCCCACCAGGCGTATGCCGCCTGAGGTCGGATCGATCAGGCGGACGATGCAGCGCGCCACCGTCGATTTTCCGGAGCCGCTTTCGCCGACGATGCCGAGCGTGCGCCCTTTGCGCAGCGTGAGGGTGACGTCGTCGGCGGCCGCGACCTCGCGGGCTTTGCCGAAGAAAGAGCGCTCGCGATAGATCTTGCCGAGGCCGGTCGTCTCCAGCACCACGGGCTCGGTCGTCTCAGTGCGCGCCGCGCGCGGCACGAAACTCGGCACCGAGGCGAGGAGGTTGCGGGTGTATTCCATCGTGGGCATACGCAGGATGGACTGAAGCGGTCCGGTCTCGACCAGACATCCGCTGCGCATGACGGCGACGCGGTCGGCGATCTCGGCCACCACACCCATGTCATGGGTGATGAACAGCACCGCGGTGCCGTGATCGCGCTGCAGGTCGCGGATCAGGGTGAGGATCTGCTTCTGCGTGGTGACGTCGAGCGCAGTGGTGGGTTCGTCTGCGATCAGGAGTTTCGGCTCCAGCACCAGCGCCATCGCGATCATGATGCGCTGGCGCTGGCCGCCGGACAGGCGGTGAGGGTAGGAGGCGAAGATGCGCTCGACCTGCGGCAGCCGCACCTGCTCCATCATGTCGAGAATGCGTTTGCGCCGCGTGCGGGCGTCGAGATCGGTGTGGGCGCGCAGCACCTCGTCGATCTGGCGTCCGACCGGCACCACCGGATTGAGCGCGGTCATCGGCTCCTGGAAGATCATCGCCATGCGGGTGGCGCGCAATTGCCTTAAGCGGCGGTCGCTCGCGGTCAGCAATTCCTCGCCGACCAGTTTGATGCTGCCGCCGGTCGGCATCAGCGCGTTCTTCTGCAACAGGCCCATCACGGTCAGCGCCGTGACGGATTTGCCGGAACCGCTTTCGCCGACCAGGCACAGCGTCTCGCGCTCGAAGAGCTCGAGCGAGACGTCGTCGATGATGCGCAGCGCGCTCGCCTTTCTGCCGAGGCTGACGACCAGATTGTTGATGGCGAGGACGGTCACTTGCCCGCCTCGCGCTGCTTCATGCGGGGATCGAGCGCGTCGCGCGCGGCATCGCCGATCAGATTGACACTGAGGATCGCGATCGACAGCAGCAAGCCCGGCCAGAAGATCAGCGACGGCTTGATCAGGAAATAGGCGCGGCCCTCGGCCATGATATTGCCCCAGGTCGGTGTCTCCGGGCTGATGCCGGCGCCGAGGAACGACAGGATCGCTTCGGTCAAGATCGCCGACGCACAGAAATTCGTGCCCTGCACGATCAGCGGCGCCACTGTGTTCGGCAACAGGTGCCGCCACATGATCTTGGGCAGCGCCGAGCCGACCGAGATCGCGGCTTCGACGTAGGGCTCCTCCCGCGCCGACAGCACGACCGAGCGCACCAGCCGCGCCACGCGGGGAATTTCGGGAATAGTGATCGCGATCAGCACGGTCATCACGCTGGCGCCTGACAGCGATACCACGGCGATTGCCAGCAATATCGCCGGGATAGCCATGATGCCGTCCATGATCCGCATCAACACCGCATCCAACAACCGGAAGAAGCCGGAGAACAGGCCGATGACGAGGCCAATGCTGATCGAGACCAGCGTCGCGCCGAAGCCGATCAATAGCGAGATGCGCCCGCCATAGATGACGCGCGACAGCACATCGCGGCCGTAGGCGTCGGTGCCGAGCGGAAACAGCTCGCTGGGCGGTTTCAATCGCTGCGCCGGCAGCAGTTGCAAGGGATCATGCGGTGCGATCACGGGCGCAAGGATCGACATCGCGGCGATAGCGACGAGGCAGAAGGTGGCGGTTGCGATGATCGGCGTCGAGGTGAGGAAACCCAGCCGCGGCCGCGGTGGCGCGGCAATCGCAATTGACGGTTCGGGGAGGGTCTCGATCGCCATCAGGTCCGGGCCTCAGTAACGGATTCTGGGATCAAGCAGCGTGTAGGCGACGTCGATCAGGAGATTGATCGTCACATAGAGCAGCGAGGTCAGCAGAATCATCGCCTGGATCACGGGATAGTCGCGCGCCAGCACCGCATCGACCGTCAGGCGGCCGATGCCGGGAATGTTGAACACGCTTTCGGTGACGACGACGCCTGAAATCAGCAGCGCAAAGCCGGTGCCGATCACGGTGATCACGGGCACCGCGGCGTTGCGCAGGGCATGGCGGAACAGCACGGCGACTTCGCCAAGGCCCTTCGCGCGGGCGGTGCGGACATAGTCTTCGCCGAGCACGTCCAGCATCGAGGCGCGGGTCATGCGCGCGATCAGCGCGACGTAGATAAAGGAAAGCGCGAGCGTCGGCAGCACGAGCCGTTCGAAGAACGGACCGAAGCCGCCACTAAGGCTCTTGAAGCCCTGGACCGGCAGCCAGCGCAGATCGATCGCGAAAATCTGGATCAGGACGTAGCCGATCACGAACACGGGCACGGAGAAGCCGAGCACCGAAAGCGCCATCACGAAGCGGTCGATCCAGGTGCCTTGCTTCCAGGCCGCGAGCACGCCGAGGGGGACTGCGACCACGACGGCGACGATGATGGTCGCCAGTGCAAGCGAGATCGACGGCTCGATACGCTGGCCGATCATGTTCAGCACCGGCACGTTGGAGATCAGGGAGACGCCGAGATCGCCGTGCAAGAGCTTGTTGATCCAGGTGAAGAACTGGATGTAGAGCGGTTCATTGAGGCCGAGCGAGGCGCGGATACGCTCGAGCTGCGCCGGCGTCGCATTGTCGCCGGCAAGGATGGCGGCTGGATCGCCCGGCGTCAGGCGCAGCAGCAGGAACACGAACAGCGCCACCACGCCCATCACGGGGATGGCGGCCAGCACGCGGCGAAGCAGGTATCCGAGCATCGCTGTGTCTCAGTCTTGGCCATGCTAGTGGTCCGATTCTAACATTCGCCCCCTGTTGGCGCGGGTAGGTTTGCGAATGTTAGAATCGAAGGACCACTAGCCACCATAAATTTATGGTGGAGCTTTGGATTTGACGTTCGCCTCGTGAGTTCGCGGCTTGCAGGGAGGCGAACGTCAAATCCGCTCCACCAGTGTGAATGCTTTTCCATGTCCTTAGCAATCCACATTTTTACCGAGTTCGCGGACTTTTGGACGCTCTCGTCGTTGCAAAGCCCATGCCATGAGGCGCGCTAACGCGGCGTCATATTCTCGCCGATCGACATCGCGCAGATGCGCGACAAATGCACGTAAGGCAGTCCGGTCTCCTCGGCCCAGGCGTTGAACTGCGCCTGCACCTTGGCGAGATCGCCCTTGGATTTGACCTCTGTGCTGATGTCAAGGCCGGTGTCGCGCAGGCAGGCGACCACGTCCTGCGAGGTGACGAAGCCGTCCCAGCCGATGAAGCGCAGGAACATCTGTCCGGTGTTGCCGCCGAGCCGGTTGCCGCGCTTGCTGAGCAGGTTCAACAGCCCGATCTCGTCGGATGACGGCCACGCCGCGAGGAACTTGCCGAAGCTGCCGTGTTCTTTCGCGATCTCCTGCACAAAAGCGGCGTTGTCGCGCACGGAGGAGATCTTCGCGCCGTTGCGGACGATGCCGGTGTCGGACAAAAGTCCATGCCAGAAGTCGTCGGGCTGGAAGACGAGATTCGCCGGCACGAAGCCGAGGAAGGCTTTCTCAAACCCCGGCCATTTGTTTTCGATCACGCTCCAGGAAAAGCCGGCGGAAAACACCCGCTGGGTCATCTCGGCGAGGATGCGGTCGTCGGCGAGCTTCTCCAGCGTCTTTTTGTTCGGCTTGGCCGGTAGCAACTTCTCCAACGCCTTCGGCCCGCCTTTGCGCTTCTCGGCGCGGGCTAAAATGGTCTTGAATGGAATGGTCTTTGGCATCGCCTTTATTGCAGCGTTGCCAGAAGTCCAGCCATCAGCCGGCCGCGCTGGGCCAGACTTTCCACGATGATGTGTTCGTTGAGGGTATGCGGATCGGCGCCGCGCGGGCCCAAGCCATCCAGCGTCGGGATGCCCATCGCCCCGGTGAAATTCGCGTCCGAGCCGCCGCCGGCCGAGCCGTGTGGCAACTCCATGCCAAGGTCTTTGGCGATGCCCTTGGCCTTCTCATAGAGCGCCATGGTGCCGGCGTCAGGCTCCCACACCGGCCGTGTGACGCCGCGCGTCACCGTGAATGTCACCTCGTTGGCGGTACCCGACAGCGCCAGCATCCGCTCCACACCGCGGTCGAGATCGGCCTGGCGTTTGGCCATGCTCAGCGCCTCGCCGCTGCAGATGGTGGCGACGCAATTGACCCACTCGCCGCCATGGACGATGCCGACCGAGTAGGTGCAGTCCTCCGTGGTCATGCCGTCGATCTCGATGATGCGCCGCGCCATCTCGCGGATCGCCGAGCGGCCCAAAGAGAGGTTGGCGCCGGCATGGCTCGGCTTGCCGGTGGCTTCCAGATTGAAGCGCGCGATCGCGTAGCGCCCGGTGACGACGCCGTTGTTGGCGCGGCCGGGCTCGGGCACCAGCACATATTTGTTGCGTGCGGCCTCCGCCTCGATGATGTCGCGCACCGAGGGCGTGCCGACCTCCTCGTCGGGGGTGAACAGCACCGTGACCGGCAGCGGCGTTGTAAAGGATGCCCGCGCCAGCTGACGGATCGCTTCCAGGGACAGGTAGCTGCCGCCCTTCATGTCGTAGATGCCGGGGCCCCAGCATTTCTCGCCGTCGCGCAGAAACGGCAGCTTCTCCAGCGTGCCGACGGGATGAACCGTGTCGAAATGGCCGGCGATCAGGATGCCCGGCTCGCCCTGTTTCGGATGGGGAAAGCGCGCGCGGACGCAACCGGCAAAACCCTGTCGTCCCGCGATGCGCTCGATGCTTGCGCCCATGATCGCCATGTCGCGCGCGGCGATGTCGAGCATGCGCTCGACGGCGGCGGCATCCCAGGTCGGGCTCTCGCACTCCACCCAGGTGCGCAAGCCGGCCAGCATGGCGTCGGAATCGAAGGGAAGGTTGGCGGGGTTCATGGATTTTTCTCTTGGTTTGAAAGCCGACCACAGATCGCGTCTTTACGAGAATGATCCGCGCGGCATTTGTAAAGAGCCACATGCGAGGAGGAAGCCATGCGGCCAAATCGCGATTGACGCGCCGCATGCTTGGTGCAAGTCTCAAAATCAAGAGAATTTACAGCGTGTTAGTCCGCACAAATAACGGACACCATGCTCACAGTGTGATCTCGCTTTGACCAGTTTCACGTCAGGAGACAAACGAATGTCAGACATCTCGCGCCGTAAACTTACCGGTGTAGCGCTCAGCCTCACGCTGTCGGCGCTCGCGCTCTCGACCGCCTTGACCCCGGCCCAAGCCGCCGGCGGCAAGACCCTGCGGTCAAGATGCATTCCGACCTGCGCATCATCGATCCGCTCTTCACCACGGCCTACATCACGCGCGACCATGGCTACATGGTCTACGACACGCTGCTCGCGACCGATTCCAGCTTCAAGGTCCAGCCGCAGATGGCGGACTGGAAGGTCTCCGACGACAAGCTCACCTACACCTTCACCCTGCGCGACGGCCTGAAGTGGCATGACGGCGCGCCGGTTACCGCGGAGGATTGCGTCGCCTCGCTGAAGCGCTGGGGCAAGACCGACAATATGGGCCAGAAGCTGATGGACTTCACCGCCAGCATCGAGGCGGCCGACGCCAAGACCATCGTGCTGAAGCTGAAGGAGCCCTACGGCCTGGTGCTGGAGTCGATTGCGAAGCCCTCGTCCTACGTGCCCTTCATGATGCCGAAGCGGCTCGCCGAGACGCCGGCCGGCCAGCAGATGGCGGAGCAGATCGGCTCGGGTCCGTTCAAGTTCGTCAAGGCCGAATTCCAGCCGGGCGTGAAGGCGGTCTACGAGAAGAATCACCGACTACGTGCCGCGCAAGGAGCCGGCGAGCTGGACCTCCGGCGGCAAGGTGGTGAAGGTCGACCGCGTCGAATGGATCACCATGCCGGACGCGCAGACCGCGGTGAACGCGCTGCAGTCGGGCGACATCGACTTCATCGAGAATCCGCCGTTCGACCTGCTGCCGGTGCTGCAGGCGAACCCCGACATCAAGATCGAGACCCTGAACAAGTTCGGCTTCGCAGACGATGGGCCGCATGAATTTCCTGCTGCCGCCTTTCGATAACGTCAAGGTGCGCCGCGCCGCGCTGCTGGCGATGAACCAGAAGGACGTGCTCGACGCGCTGGTCGGCAATCCCAAATATTACGAGACCTGCGGTGCGTTCTTCGTCTGCGGCACGCCGCTGGCGACCGATGTTGGCGCGGGCGCGCTGACCAAGGGCGGCAGCATGGAGGAAGCGAAAAAGGCGCTTGCCGCCTCCGGCTATGACGGCACGCCGATCGTCGATCATGGCGCCGGGCGACGTGGTGACGCTGAAGGCGCAGCCGATCGTGGTCGCCGCGCAATTGCTGCGCCAGGCCGGTTTCAAGGTCGATCTGCAGGCGACCGATTGGCAGACCGTTGTGAGCCGCCGCGCCAGCCAGAAGCCGGTCAGCGAGGGTGGCTGGAACATGTTCTTCACCAACTGGGCCGCCGCCGACGTGATGAACCCGCTGGTCAATTTCTCGATCGGCGGGCGCGGCAAGAACGGCGGCTGGTTCGGCTGGGCCGAAGACGCCAAGATCGAGCAGCTGAAGGACCAGTTTGCGCGCTCGTCATCGCCCGACGAGCAGAAGAAGATCGCGGCCGAGATCCAGAAGGAGGCCTACGACCAGGTGATCTACGTGCCGCTCGGCCAGTTCACGATCCCGAGCGCCTGGCGCAAGTCGATCACCGGCGTGCTCGACGGTCCGGCGACGCCGATCTTCTGGAACATCGACAAGAGCGAGTAGGGCGGCAGAGGCCGGAATCGTCCTTTTGACTGAGAGGCGAGATCTCGTTCCCGTAAGGGAACGAGGCCTCAATTCTGCTGACTGACCTCGGTCAACTCGGCTATATCTACTTCGGCCCTTGGGCAGGGCCGGTGGGGTTTTCCGGGTTCCTCAGAGGGTCTTCAATATGCGCCGTGTCAGCCGGTTTGCCGCTGTCGCAACAGCCGCGTTCGTTCTTGCCATCACAGGTCAGCGGGCCGAAGCGGCCGACCCCTGCACGCAAGCCGGGCTTCAGGTCCTTCCATCGCCGTTCTCGCCGTGGAAGGGCGCGCCGCTGCGTGTCATGGCGATCAGCGAGAAGCCGCTCGACGGCACGATCTCGCTGACCGGTCCCGACGGCAGCGTCGTCGCCAAATCCTCCGACCGGCACGGTGGCCCGCCCTATTTCTGGTTCGCCGAGGTCGCCGAGCCCGTAGCGGGCAAATGGCACGCTTCGCTCGCGCTCGACCGCCCCGCTGCGGACTGCAGCACGATCACGCACGACATCGCCGTCAGCGCGACGAAGCCCGCGCCGGTCGCGATCCCCTCCGGAAAATTCTGGCAGGTGAAGGGCAGCTGGGATCACGCCAACGAGACGCTGTTCTCGGCCTGGATTTCCAAACTATTCGATGCGCCGGACGATCAGGACCTGAACTGGAAGGCCTGGAACGATGTGCTGCGCGACAAGTCGCGCAACATGCTGTTCAACTATCTCGGCCGCGGCGAGGACGAGGGGAGGAGCGGGCTGAAGCCCGACTGCGCCGACTTCGTCTACTTCCTGCGCGCCTATTTCGCCTTCAAGATGGGACTGCCGTTCGGCTACTCCAATTGCTCGCGCGGTGCCGGCGGCAGTGCGCCGAAGTGCTATCAGTGGTTCGACATGGAGCACCCGAACGCGACGCGTCCGCCGGCTCCGCCCTCCGAGCAGGACGCTACCGTCGCTACCGCCGCGCCGCCGCCCGACAATGGGGGAGGGTTCAGCCTGTTCGGCCGCCGCCAGGCCGATGCAACGCCGCCGCCCGCGCCCGCGGGCGCGCCGCCCGGCGCCAAATTCAGGTCGCCGCCGAAGCCGCCGACGAATTTCGGCGAATATCTGCGCGACGTCGGCGACGTCGTGCATTCCGGCTCGGTGCGCGTCTCCGCCAACGACGAGAACACCGACTTCTACATGGTGCCGCTGACGCAGGAGACGCTGCGCCCGGGCACGGTTTATGGCGATCCCTACGGCCACGTGATGATGATCGTGCACCGCGTGGCGGAAGCCGACGGCAAGCCCGGCGTTTATCTCGCCGTCGATGCGGAGCCCGACGGCTCGATCACGCGCAAGCGGTTCTGGCGCGGGAATTTCCTGTTCGTGCACGAGCCTTCGCTCGGCAGTCCCGGCTTCAAGCACATAAGGCCGGTGATGCGGGATAAGAGTGGCTCGCTGCGGCGCATGACCAACGCCGAGATCGCCGCCAATCCGCAATATTCCGATTTCTCGCTCGAGCAGTCGCAGATGAGCAAGGAGGATTTCTACGATCGCATGGACGACGTGATGTCGCCCGAGCCGCTCGATCCGCAGAAGGCGATGATGGATGCGATCGAAAGCCTCAACGAGCAGGTCAAGGTGCGCGTCACCTCGGTCGAGAACGGACGGAAATTCATCGAGAAGTCGCCGGCCGAAATCGGCATGCCCAACGGTCCCTCGATCTTCGAGACCTCGGGGGCGTGGGAGGACTACTCCACGCCGGCGCGCGACTTCCGCTTGCTGGTCGCCATCGACGTGGTGCGCGGCTATCCCGATCGCGTGGCGCGCCGCGCCGCGCGCTACGCCATGCCCGCGGGCAAGAGCGCGGACGAGGTGAAGAGCGAGCTGCAGACGGTGCTCGCCTCCGAGCTCGCCTCGCGCAAGATCAGCTACACCCGCAGCGATGGCTCGCCCTGGACGCTGACGCTGAAGGAGGTGCTCGATCGCAGCGTCGAGTTCGAGATGGCCTACAATCCGAACGACTGCGCCGAGAAGCGGTGGGCTGCGCCTGACGGCAGCGATGAGGCCGCCACCTGCAAACGCCGTGCGCCGCAGGCGCAGAAGGCCAAGATGTCGTCGGACTATCGCGGCTGGTTCCGCGAACGGCACTGGCCGACGGCGAGGGGATGAGGCGTCACTGAAAATGCCGTTCGACCTGATCCTGCGCGGCGGCCGCGTGATCGACCCCTCGCAGAAGCTTGATGCGGTCTGCGATGTCGCCTTTGCCAACGGCAAAGTGGCGCAGATCGGGAACGGCTTGAAGGGCGATGCCGCGACCTATGTGCGCGACGTCGCAGGCCACACCGTCACGCCGGGCCTGATCGACCTGCACACCCATGTCTATTGGGGCGGCACCTCCCTCGGCATCGATGCCGAAGAGTTCTGCCGCACCTCGGGCGTCACCACCGCGGTCGACACCGGCAGCGCCGGTCCCGGCAATTTCGCCGGCTTTCGCAAGCACGTGATCGAGCCGAGCCAGGTGCGCATCCTCGCTTACCTGCACGTCTCGCATGCCGGCATCTTCGGCTTTTCCAACCGCGTCATGGTCGGCGAGAGCGAGGAGCTTCGGCTGATGGATCCGATCAGCGCCGCCGAAGTCGCCGACGCCAACCGCGACCTCATCGTCGGCATCAAGGTCCGGGTCGGCCTGCATGCCTCCGGCACATCAGGGATCGTGCCGCTCGAGATCGGACTCGAAGTCGCCGAACAGGTCGGCCTGCCGCTGATGGCGCATATCGACCATCCGCCGCCGAGCTATGAGGAGGTGGTGGCGCGGCTGCGCCCCGGCGACGTGCTGACGCATGCGTTCCGGCCGTTTCCGAACACGGCGGTGAGCGCGCAGGGCACGGTGAAGCGGGTGGTGCGCGAGGCGCGCGAGCGCGGCGTGCTGTTCGACATCGGCCACGGCAAGGGCTCGTTCGCCTTCAAGACCGCGCGCGCGATGCTCGCCAACGGCTTCTATCCCGACACGATCTCCTCCGACGTGCACAAGCTCTGCATCGACGGCCCGGCCTTCGACCAGGTGACGACGATGTCGAAGTTCCTGTGCATGGGGATGGCGCTGCCCGATGTGATCGCGGCGTCGACGGTCAATGCGGCGATGGCGCTGCGCCGTCCGGAGCTCGGCAGCCTCAAGCCAGGCAGTGTGGGCGATGCCACCGTGATCTCGGTGAGGGAAGGCCAGTTCGACTATGTCGACGTCGTCGGCGAGCATCTCGCTGGCGACCGCAAGATCGCGTCGGACGGCGTCGTCATCGCCGGGCGCTGGTGGCATCCGAAATAGCGGCTCGCCTCAAATCGGATGCGCGCCGATATGCGCGAGCATCAGCTCGCTGACGCGCTCCGGCGCCTGGTCCGCCGCAAAGTGGCCGACGCCGGGCAGCACTTGGAACTGATAGGGCGCGGCGATGAAATCGACCGTGCCCTCCGCCGCGACGCGGCCCACCGTGTCGTCGGCGTCGCCCCAGATATAAAGCGTCGGCACGCGGATCGGCCCGAGCGGACCGCGGATCGCGCCGCGCGCCCGATACCAGGCGAGCGCGCCTTCCATCGCGTCGCTGTTGCCGAGCACGGCAAGATGCCGTTCGATCGCGGCCTCGGGCATCCCGTTGGCCGCAAGGCGGTCGCGCAGCCATTTGCAATCCTCAGCCAGTACGACATCAGCGGCATCGGGCTCGAGGAACGCCTTGTGGTGTTTCGAGCGGCGAGCCTGCTCGCCGTCTGGCATCTCCAGCGCGCGGTTGAAGGCATTCGGATGCGGCCGCGACAGGATCGTCAGCGAGGCGATCCGCTGCGGGGTGCGGTCGGCCAGCGCCCAGGCAATGCTGCCGCCCCAATCATGTCCGGCGAGATGGAAGCGCTTGTCGGCGTAGCCTGACGCCGCCACGATCGCCATCGCATCGTCCATCAGGCGGTCGATGTGATAGCTCGGATGATCGGTTGGATCGGGCCGCGCGAGCGGCGAATAACCGCGCTGGCTCGGCGCCACCGCGCGATAGCCCATGTCGGCGAGGGAAGCTGCCTGCGCGCGCCAGCAATGCATCGATTCCGCAAAGCCGTGCAGCAACAGCACCAGCGGCGCGTCTTCCTCGCCCGCGACGAGCGCGTCGAAGGTGAGGGAGGGCGAGGTGGTGATCTGGATGAGGGAAGCCATGGGCCGACAGCAGCGCCCCTATTGCAAGGGTGGATTCGAAACCAGACTACCAGTGATCTGGCGTCTTGCCGATGTCGGCCCTGGAACTACTTTTTCCTGCTGCCGCGCGATTTTTTGGCCTTGGTTTTTTTGGTCTTGTTTTTTTGGCCTTCGACTTCTTCGCTTTCACCGCCTTCTTTTTCTTGGCGGTGGTCTTCTTCGCCTTCTTGGCTTTTTTTGCCTTCTTGGGTTTCGGCGTTTTAGCCTTCTTCGCTGTCTTGGCCTTCTTTGCCGTCTTTGCGGTTCCGGATTTTGCCGCCGCTGCCGCTTTCTTCTTAGGCTTGCCGGCCGCCTTCGCGCCATCACCCTTGGACTCGACCTGGACCGGCTGCATCGGCACGGCGGGCGCCGGCGCATCCGGCAGCGTCGGCAACTGCCCGGTCCAGAACAGCGTCTCGCGCCGCGCGTCGCTGTCCGGGAGGTAATATCCGTCCTGCCACTTCGGTGTAGGATCGAGACCGGAGAATGCATCCTTGGCCGGTGTCGTCTTCAGCGTGAAGCGCCAGCGATAGTGATCGTAGACGTCCATCACATGCGTGGCATAGGCCGCCGCAAGCGACTGGTGGCCCTTGACGATGATG
Source organism: uncultured Alphaproteobacteria bacterium (assembly GCA_963821965.1). Taxonomy (GTDB): domain Bacteria; phylum Pseudomonadota; class Alphaproteobacteria; order Rhizobiales; family Xanthobacteraceae; genus Bradyrhizobium. The sequence continues at coordinate 139,671 of CAWGFY010000004.1, read as the reverse complement.
AAATTCTCGTCGTTCGCATAAGAGGCGCGGAAGCCCTGGTTGTGGCTGCCGGTGATGACGACGCAATCCGGGGTCATCGGATCGATCACGACGATCTTGTCGTGGATGATCGCATGCGCGTTGGGGAGCTTCAAAAGCTCCTTTTGCCAATAGGCGAACTGCGTGGTCACGCCACTCGCCGTCACGACGCTGTCGTTGTCCTTGCTGTCATGGTTGTCGTCAACGATCTGGGTATTCTTCATGGAGCGGTGGACGAGAAGGGTCTTGTAATCCTCGTTGGCCTTCGGATCGGTTGCCGCCCCGAAGATCAGCAGGCCGGGCTTGGCGTTCTCGCAGGCCGCGGCATATTCGACGATGCTGGGGGAACCCGGCTGAAAGACCAGGAAGATGATCGCCTGCTTGGCTCCTGCCATCGCCGCGAACACGTCTTTCATGTCGTTGGGCGTCGCGGGATTGTGCGCAGGCTTCGCCGTCGCCTTGGTGTTCGGGGAGAACCAGACGGTGGCGGCGGCACCGTCGATCGTGGCGGCGTGAGAGGTCTGGTCTGCGGTGCGCAGGTCCTGCCCCTGCTGGCTGTCGTTGGTGTCGGCATCCTCCTTGATGCGGTGCCAGTAGTCGAGATAGGCAGCGGCAACGTCGTCGTTTTCGACGACCACCGAATTGTTCGATTGGGTGCAAACGCCGGTCGAGGTCCAGTTCGTGCTGCCCGTCAAAACCGCACGCGGCTTTCCCGACGCATCGCAATAGAGGCAGAATTTATTGTGCGCGATGTGGTTCTTGGGAACCATGCGGTCGGTAATGTCGATGCCGGCATCGTGGAGTTGTTTGCGTGCGGGCGCGTTTTCGGAATCATCGGTGCCGGTGTTGCCGAGGAGCAGGTGCAGGTAACCTTTGGCCTGCAGCAGGCGGTTCAACAGCTCGGGGTCGGCAAGCTCGTAGAGGGCGGCATAACAACTGCCGCCCTGTTGCGCGGCACGATCGAGCAGGGAGGTCATTCCCTCGATCACCTGACCCGCGAGCTTCATACGGATGGGATCGCCGGGCTTGTCGATGTGACCCTGCAACGCCGTTGCGCTCGGGCCGCCGGTCGTTCCCGCCGGGAGCGCATGGGTAAGCGCCTGCGTCGCCAAAATTCCGTTTGTGAAGTAGACGGAGAAGGAGCCGCGCTTGGGGCTGAGCGTCACGGCGCCGGTTTTCAAGGTCTTGGCTGTCACCGGCTGCAGACTGCCAGGCGAGCCCGTCATCGGCACGATCTCGTAGGTGTAGGTCTGGCCCCGCGTTGCGGTGAAATCGCGCCAGTTGAATTTCTGGACCGGCCAGATCGTGGTGTCCTTGTGCACCCAGTCCGGGTTACTGCCGCCCTTGAAGCCGACCCACGCCGGAAGCGCGGAGCGCGTGCCGCCGGGATCGGCGCGGTACACGGCGAAGCCAATGCAGTTCGGAATCTTCTGATCGTAGGTCCAGGAAATGAAGACGGTGTCGTTATTTGCAATTGCAATCGCTTTATCCATCATGCGCTCCTTGAAAAAATGCGGATGCCGCGCCGTCATATTGCCGGAGGTGTGCGCGCATATTGCCGGAGGTGTGCGCGCGCGCAAGCACTAGTTGCAGCATCTTATGACGCTTGCGTGAAATCGATGTGTCTCTGGTGGGGCCACGCCCGTCAGGACGGTGGCTTGCCAAGCCGTAGCTCGCGGCGGAAAGCCCGCCTTCGCCCGTTGGGCTTCGGCGCGACAGCCTTCGCTGCTCGCGAGCGAAGGCTGGTGCGGGCGGCGGGACTCGAACCCGCACGACGTTGCCATCGAGGGATTTTAAGTCCCTTGCGTCTACCAGTTCCGCCACGTCCGCGTTCGCTTAAGGCGAGCGCGCTAGCCTTAAGATGAATTGGCTTTTGGCTCTACCCCCATTGTTGGCAGCTCCCGTCGCCGCCAGGCATCCGTCTGAAGGCAGGCGCGGTCGAGGGCCTCAGCCATCCGTTGGCCGAGCGACATTATATCGAAATATCAAAAGCTTAGTTTGACATCCGCAAGCCGGCTTTGAGCCGGTCTGGTGCCTCTTTTCGCGCAGCCTCAATCCGGCCAATTCCGCCTGCTTTAGCCAATTTCAATACCAGTGGTCCGATCCCAACATTCGCACGCTGTTCAGGCTGGCAGGTTTGCGAATGTTGGGATCAAAGGACCACTGGCAAATCCATGATTCCAGTGGAGCTTTGGATTTGACGTTCGCTTTAGGAGATCGTGGTAATCACTGGAGCGAACGCCAAATCCGCTCCACTGATGGGACTATCTGAGACTTATGACCGCGACCGCAACCGCCGTGCGAGCAGGTTTGCACGCAGCCGCCGTGCTGGGCGCGCTTGCGCTCGGGCTCGCGCTGTCCGGTTGCGCCGGCGTGGGCGACACGATGTCGTCGGCGTTCGCCGACCCCGCCAGATACGAACTCTATGACTGCAAGCAGCTCGAGCCCGAGCGCAGGCGCATCGCCAACGCGCTTGCGGAGAACCAGGGGCTGATGGCAAAGGCCGAGACCGGTGTCGGCGGCTCCGTGGTGGCGGAAATGGCCTATCGCAACGAGAACATCGCGCTGCACGGGCAGCTGCATTTTGCCGAGGAGGCCTGGCGCAAGAACCGCTGCCGCGAGTCGGCACCCGCGGCTCCCGCGGCGCCGCCTCCCGCGCCGCTGCCGCCGCCGTCGCGCGCCGGCAGTGCAGTGTATTAAATTTTCCAGTCGTGGATCCAGCGCTGGCGCGCCAGCACGCGCTTCGGTCCGAGCAGGCGGATCGAAAGGTCGCGCGCCACCGCCATTGGCCCCGCCATGTGATAGATGCGGCCCTGCTTCTCGGCGAGCCTCTGCACCTTCGCCACGCGCGCGCGGCGCAGCCGCCGGTAGCGCCGCAGCGCCTTGGTGACCTGGGCCGCCGTCTCGGCCGGGCCGTCGCCGAACACTTTTGCCAATACCGCGGCGTCCTCGATCGCCATCCCGGCACCCTGTGCCGCGAACGGCAGCATGGCGTGCACGGCATCGCCCAACAGGCCGATCGTGCCGGCGTACCACCTGCCGCTTTCGGGCACCGTGAACAGCGCCCACCTGTGCCAATCGTCGACCGCGCCCAACATCATCCGCGCCGGTCCCGGCCAGCGCGAGGCGCCGAAGATCGACTTGAGCTCGAGCCCGTCGCCGGGCGCGCTCCAGCCGGGCCTGTTCCAGGTCCCGGGCACGATCGCAACCACATTGATCCGCCGCGCGCCCGAGATCGGGTAGGCGACGAGATGCGCGCCGGGCCCCATCCAGAGTTGCACCCGCGGCGCGGTGTATTCGCGCGGCAACTGGGTGGCATCGAGCGTGCCGCGCCAGGCAATCATCCCCGAGAATTGCGGCGCCACGTCCGGAAACAGATGATGGCGCACGTTCGACCAGATGCCGTCGGCGCCGATCAGCGCGAGGCCCACTTCGGAGTATCGCGAGTTGCCGCGGCGCTGGACCACGGTCAGCCCCTTGGCATGCGCCACCGCATCCTCGAACTGGCAGCCAAGCCGCAAATCTACGTCCGGGTTGTCGTTGACCGCTGATTGCAGCGCCGCCTGCAGATCGGCGCGATGCACCACCCAATAGGGCGCGCCGGCGCGCTGCGTGGCGGCCTCGCCGAGCGGAATGCGGGTGATCTCGCCGCCTGCTCGTGCGCTCATGATGTTGATGGACTCCGGCACCACGGCGCGGCTGCTGAGCCGCTCCTTCAAGCCCAGGCCGATCAGCACGCGCGTCGCATTGGGTGACAGTTGCAGGCCGGCGCCGGTCTCTTCCAGCTTCTCGGCCTTCTCCAGCAGGACGACGCGGAAGCCACGCGCGGCCAGCGCTAGCGAGGCGGTCAGGCCTCCGATCCCGGCACCTGCAATGAAGATGGTGCGTGAGGCCACTAGTGGTCCAATTCCAACATTCGCACTCCCTCGCAGCAATCGCTTCTGCGAATGTTGGAATTAAAGGACCACTAGCAAAATATCAATTCTAGTGGAGCTTTGGATTTGACGTTCGCTTTGCGAATTTGAGGCCAGCAGCGTCGCGAACGTCAAATCCGCTCCACTAGTCAGGCTCCAACATTCGCGGTTCGCCAACTCGCAGCAAATACCGGGACGAATGTCAAATAGTGGAGCTAGGCGACGTCCTTTAGCACGCATTCCGGCGGCCTTGCCTCGCCCGCGGCGAGGTCCGGAGCAAACCGATAGAGCGTGGAGCAATAGGGACAGATGATCTCTTTGTCGTTGCCGAGATCGAGGAACACGTGGGGATGGTCGAACGGCGGATTGGCACCCACGCACATGAACTCGTGCGAGCCGATCTCGATCACGGCCACGCCGGCATCATTGTGGAAGTGCGGAACGACGTTGTCGGCCATCGAATGTCCTTTAGCGGCAAAAGGGCGGTGCAATCTTATGCCCTGGAACAGGAGCGAAATGCCGCGCACCATAGCGGCGGTTTCACCTGATTCCCAGAGACCTGGCCGCCAATCTGCAAGTACAAATTCGACACAATCTTGTCGTCTGAGAAGCCCTTCTTTCGTCGGGGACGTTGTGTCGCAATTCCGGCACACTATGTGAGAAGCGACTTTGATTTTAGGACTTTCGATGAAACGGCGCGGGGTCTGTTCGGCTTTAGTCGGTGTGGCAATATGTGGCGCGCTTCTCGTCGCGGTGGGACCGCGGGCGCGCGAGGCCGGCCGCACGCTCGCCGCCCAGGACGATCCGGCCGCACTGTCGGACCTGCAAATCAATTCTGCTATGCGGAATAACCCTTCGCTGGTTGCCAACAATGTCGAAGCTGCGCTCAGGGGCGGCGATGCCGATCTTGCCGGCAGCTTCGTTCAACTTGCGCGCGACAACGATGTCGCTGTCGATGACGAGATGTCGCGTCGCGTCGGCGATGCGGTCACCGAGGAGAATTCCTCCTCGCACTTTGCCAAGCGTTTTGCCACCGGTCTCGTCACCGGCACCGCCGACGACGTCGCCTCGCTCTCCGGCACCATCGCCGGCGATCTCTTCGTGTTCGGCGATATCCGCGACGTGGTGCGCGAGAGCAAGCATCTGGTGATGGGCGAGGAAACCGATCGCCTGATCCTCGGGCTTGCCACCGCGGGCCTTGCCGTGACCGCGGCGACCTACGTCACCGTCGGTGGCGCCACGCCTGTCCGCGCGGGTCTGTCGCTGGTCAAGGATGCGCGCAAGGTCGGCCGGATCGGCGAGGGTCTCGCCGAATGGGCCGGCCGCTCCGCGCGCGAGGTGGTCGACGTACCCGTGCTGCAGCAGGCCGTTGCGTCGTCCTCTGTCTTGCGTCCCGGCCAGAGCGTGAGCGCGATCTCGGCCGCCTTCCGTGCCGAGAAGGCCGGCGCGCTGGTGCGGCTTGCCAAGGATGTCGGCCGCATCACCGAGAAAGCCGGCACGCGCGGCGCGCTCGATACGTTGAAGATCTCCGAAGGCCCGAAGGATGTCGCGCGCGCGGCGCGGCTTGCCGAGACGAAGGGTGGACAGACCCGCGCCATCATGAAGGTGCTCGGTCGCGGCGCGCTGCTGCTGACGGCCGGCGCCTTCGAGCTTGCGACGTGGCTGTTCTCGGCGATGCTCGTGCTGTTCGGCCTGTTGTCATCGATCAAGGCCACCACCGAGCGGGCGACCCAGGCCTGGCTCGATCGCAAAAGGTCGCGGCGGCTGCGCGCGCAGATGGCGGCCGTTGCAACCGCAGGATAAGCTCATGCCGGCTCTTTCTCCCAAAACGACGGACGGCGCGATGCCGAGCTTCCACAACGGCTCAGTCGAAATCGCCTATCTCGACGAAGGCGAGGGCGAGCCCGTCGTTCTCGTGCATGGCTTTGCCTCGACCAAGAATGTGAACTGGGTCTATCCGACCTGGGTCTCGGAATTGAAGAAGAACGGCTACCGCGTCATTGCGCTCGACAATCGCGGCCATGGCGAGTCCGCGAAACTCTACGATTCCGCCGACTACTCGATTCCGATCATGGCCGGCGACATCGTCGCGCTGATGGATCATCTCGGCATCGCGCAGGCCGACATCATGGGTTATTCGCTGGGCGGCCGGATGGCGGCCTGGCTCGCGCTGAACCGGCCCGAACGGCTGCGCTCGGCGATCCTCGGCGGCATCGGTATTGCCATCATCGAAGGCGGCGGCCCCGGCGAGAATGTCGCGCGCGCACTCGAAGCGCCGTCGCTGGAGGATGTCAGCGATCCGATGGCGCGCACCTTCCGCGCCTTTGCCGACCAGACCCGTTCCGATCGGCTGGCGCTCGCCGCGTGCCTGCGCGGTTCGCGCGACCTGTTGACGAAGGAGGAGGTCGCCCGCATCGGCGTACCCGTGTTGATCGCGGTCGGCACCAGGGACGAGGTCGCCGGCTCCGCGCATGCGCTCGGCGACATCATTGCGGGCTCTGAAGTGCTCGATATTCCCGATCGCGATCACATGCGCGCGGTCGGCGACAAGGTCTACAAGACGGGCGTGCTGGATTTCCTGTCACGCCGGAAGTGAGTCTTCTTCCGCTTCGTCGCCGAAATATTTGCTGATTGCCAGCAGCACGGTGAGCGTCGCAAGCCACGCCATGCGCGCGCCATAGCGGTCGTGCGGTCCCGAGATCACGCCGCAGATCACGGCGTTGCCGAGCAGCGTAAACGTCACGGTTGCCGCCAGCATGGTCAGCTCATCCGGCCGTCGCCTGAATAGCCCATAGCCGAACATCGCCATGACCAATGCCATCGATCCCAGCGCCACCGGCACATGCAGCGAATTCACCGCGCCAAAATTGATGTTCGAATGCTGCTGATGCGCGGCGTTCATCGGCTTGGCCTGGGAGGGAATGTAATATCTGATGATCGCGTAGGTGTGGCCAAGCCAGTTGGCGCTGCCTTCGCCTGTGCCGACATGGACCAGTTGCTGTGCGGTCGCCTTCAGCGCGGCCTCGGCCTGCCAAGCCGGATAATCCGCAAGCGCGCCGGTGACGATATGGCCCATCTCGTCGTTCAGGCCGGCGAAGCGGCCGAGCTTGTCGAACATGCTGTGGCCCCACAGGAACTCGTCGGCGGTCGCCGGCAGCTCGTTGCGATAGGGACAAAGCTTCAGTTTCTCGCGCGGGCAATGGTCCTTCAGATATTGCGTGACGATGCCATCCTGCAGCATCCGTCCGAACGCAACGCCGATGCCGCCGGGCGTCCAGGCGAGTTGTCCCGAGAAGGCGAAGTTCGTTGCAAGCAGCATTAACGCGCCCACGACGATAGTCAGGCTGCCCTGCACGAGCCCGCTTGCGGCGATGGTCTTGCGGAGAAAGGGCCGCGCGATCCATCCCAGGCAGCACAGGCCGAACAGCACACCGAAGGTGCCGCTATGGGTGGCCGCCGAAAACGCGGTGAAGACGAACAGCAGGCATTTCTCGATCGCCGAGGTCTTGTCGCCATGCAGGACGAGGATGAACAGCGACAGCACCGACAGGCCGGCAAAGATGTCCGTCAGCAGCATGCTGGCAAGCCACGGCAGCGCTGTGGTCAGGACCAGCGACAGGCTGATCGCCAGCAGCCGGAATGGCTGCGACAGGGAGAGCACGCGTAGCGTCAGCTGCAGGATCCAGAGTGTTGCCAGCGCCTGGGCGGCGAGATCGAGCCAGAAATCCGAGCCCTCGCCGAGATGGAGGTAAAGGCCGAACACCGTGGAACGGCTCGGCACCAGATAGCCCTCGTACCAGCGCGCGAGATAGCCGCCGGTGTCCCATTGCAGCAGCGGATAGCCGTTCCACAGCGCCGGCGCGATCAGGAACAGGGGAATCAGGACGGCGGCGATCCAGACCGAAGCCGTATCGGTCTTGCGCGCGCCAAGGATGCGCGTGTTGATGGGCGTCCCCTCCATGATCGCGCCAGAATGCCCGGAACCGGAGCGTGGCCGAAATGCACCAATAGTCGCAACGCGCCAGGGTTGATTTCGGGCCCATCATGCGTCACCGGCGGCGGCCGCGCCTCGGAGGTGCGGGCCGATGGAGAATGATTTTCTCTCACGTGATCCATGAAACGGGCTCATGCGTGCCGCGGGACCGCTTGAATTTCCGCAAGTGCTGACCACGTTTAGCAGTCAATGGCATGCCGGCACTTGATCGTTCACCTTGAAGGGCGGGCTGTTAGGACTTCTGTCTCATGGCCGTGGTATAAGCTAGCGCCGCCGATCTGAAGTCCCTGACTCACTCGCTGCGAAATCGGGTTCAGGGACTTCAGATCGAAAGCGGCACTAGAAAAGCGGCACTAGAATCGTAGATTTGCTAGTGCCCATAACTTTCCGAAGTCCGCGAAAAGGTGTCGCGGCGATGTAGCGCGGACTTCGGAAAGTGGGCACTAGGCCTCTCAGGAAATGTGCGGGAGCGGCACGTGGCGATGCATCAGATCAATCCGCAAGGCGCAAAACTGGCGGCGCTCGATCCGATCTGGGATCGGATTCGCGGCGAGGCCGAGGACATCGTGCATCGCGAGCCGGAACTCGCGACCTTCATCTATTCGACGGTGCTGCATCACAACCGCCTGGAAGAAGCGGTGGTGCACCGTCTTGCCGACCGTCTCGATCACGCCGCGCTGTCGGGCGACCTGATCCGCCAGACCTATGACGAGGCGCTGCGCGACCAGCCCGATCTCGGCAATATCTTCCGCGCCGATCTCGTCGCCGTCTACGACCGCGATCCTGCGACTGCCCGCTTCATCGATCCCTTGCTCTACTTCAAGGGTTTTCATGCGTTGCAGACCCACCGTTTGGCACATTGGCTGCATCAGAAGGGCCGCAAGGATTTCGCCTATTACCTGCAGAGCCGCTCCTCGGCGGTGTTCCAGACCGACATCAATCCGGCGGCACGGATCGGCCGCGGCATCTTCCTCGACCACGCCACCGGTTTCGTCTGCGGCGAGACCGCCGTCATCGAAGACGACGTCTCGATCCTGCACGGCGTGACGCTCGGCGGCACCGGCAAGGAAAACGAGGATCGCCATCCCAAGATCCGCCATGGCGTGATGATCGGCGCCGGTGCGAAAATCCTCGGCAATATCGAGGTCGGCCATTGCGCGCGCATCGCCGCCGGCTCGGTGGTGGTGAAAGCTGTGCCGCACAACGTCACGGTCGCGGGTGTTCCCGCCAAGATCGTCGGCGAGGCCGGCTGCGCCGAGCCGTCGCGCACCATGGACCAGATGATCAACGCGATCGGGCTCTGAGTCCTCGTCATTTCCAGCATGATTTTGCAGTGACACGGCCGGCCTCGCGTCGGCCGTTGTTTTTGCTGAGATCAAAATTGCTGTTGAAATCAGGTGGTTGTGCGCGCCTGTCGGCATTCCGATTGCGCCGGCCGAGGCCGTTGCCTCGGCGTGCAAAGTGAGAGCCAGACCACTAGCAGCGAACGTCAACTCGTCCTAAAACCTGCCGCAACAAAAAGGAATGGAGACCGCCGTGGACGTTCAGGAAGTCAGGAAACTCGACGCCTACCTCAAGCGCCTGTTCGGCAATCCCAAGATCCGCGTGGTGCCGCGGCCGAAGAAGGACGATTCCGCCGAGGTCTATATCGGCGAGGAGTTCATCGGCGTGCTGTTTGTCGACGACGAGGACGACGACCGCTCGTTCCAGTTCCAGATGGCGATCCTCGAGGACGACCTGGTCGAGCAGGAATAGCATCTTCGCAGCGTCTCATCCGGCCGATGGCTGACCTGCATGCTCGTCCCATGCAACTGCGCGTCAGGCATCCATGGCGCCTGCGACGTCGCGCCATTGCGCGAGCCAATCCTTCGGAAACCGGAAGGTGAGATCGGCGCCGTCGATGCGGCGCTCGCTCAGGCACATGCCGGGCGTCGCGGCGTCGCGGGTGCAGCGCGCGGTGAAGGACGGCGCGTTGGCCGAGAACAGGTCCTCGCCGGAATAGGGCGAGCCGTCGCGGAAGGCGCGAACCGTCAACCCGTCATCGCCGGGCGCAGAGGCCTGTTCGAGGTAGCGCGGATAGATGGTGCGCACGCGCATGTCGGGCGCGAGCGTGTCATGATGGGCCGCGACCGACAGGAAGATGCGGTCGATCGGCTGCGCTTTCTCGTCGACCTCGTCGGCGCTGACATGCTTCTGCGGTTGCGGCGGCTCCAGCGACGGAAAGCTGAAGTTGAGATCGACGCGCTCGGCCGGTCCGGAGTGGCGCTGGATCTTCACGCGCATCGCAGCCGCCGGCACATTGAACAGCGTGCCGCCGATGCTGACCGGCAGCCGGTCCGGCGCGCCTGATTTCTCGGTGCTCCAGGTCGGCCACAGCAGATAGGCGACGATTGCGACCGCGCCGAGGCCAACCGCGATTGCGAGCGCAATCGGCAGCATGTGACCGCTCTTGTGCCAGTCGAGCGAACCAAGTCGTGGGAGAGAAAACACCGTCATGATTGATGTCGCAAGGTGACCGAATCACCATCGAATATGCCACGCGGCAGCATGTTTCCGCAGCGCTTCGCCGCATGTGCAAGCGGACATTCCGCCTTCTCATGTTAACCCTTAATTAAGGATGATGTGGCGGCGCGCGGCCGGTTCTGCGATGGAAGAGCCGGTTCAGTTGCGGAAGAGTACAGATGTCGCCCGATGCGTTGAATTCGTTGTTCGCCCTCTGCATCGGCTTTTCGCTCGCGGGCGCGCTCGCCAGCGGCTTTCAGGCCTTGGCGCAGCGTCCTGCCGGCTTCGGGCTGTTGCAGGAAGGTGTGACGCCGCAGCGCTTCGCCGCCGTCCCCTTCCTCGTCTTCGCCGCGCCCTTCATCATCATGCGCAACACGCTGCGCGGCGCCAAGATCGAGCGCCGCCGCTTCGAGTTCGTGATGATGGCGACCATCATCGCCGGCTTCTGGAGCATGATGAGCGGAACCTTCTTCCTGATGACGCTGCGCGCCGCCGGGGTGCTGGCCTAATCATTTCTGCTATGCCAAGGTTTTCCTGAAGAGGAGACCTTGATGGCAATCTACGAATTGGACGGGCAGGGGCCCGATCTTCCCGCCGACAGGCAAGTTTTTCATCGCCGACACCGCAGCCGTGATCGGCAAGGTCCGACTGAAGCCAGGCGCAAGCGTCTGGTTCGGCGCGGTGCTGCGCGGCGACAATGAATGGATCGAACTCGGCGAGGGCTCCAACATCCAGGACAATTGCACCTGCCACACCGATGCCGGCTTTCCGCTCACGATCGGAAAGAACTGCACCATCGGCCACAACGCGATCCTGCACGGTTGTACTGTCGAGGACGGCGCGCTGATCGGCATGGGCGCGATCGTGCTGAACGGCGCGCTGATCCGGCGCGGGTGCATCGTCGGTGCCGGCTCCGTGGTCACGACAGGCAAGGAGTTTCCGGAAAACTCGCTGATCCTCGGTTCGCCGGCGCGGGTGATCCGTGAGCTCAAACCCGAGCAGATTACGATCGTCGATGCGGAACACTATCAGGAGAGAGGTTCGCTCTACAGGAAGGGCCTCAAAAGGATCGGCTAGTGTCCCGATTCCGAAGTTCGCATCATTTCGCGGCGAGTCCGTTTGCGAACTTCGGAATCGAAGGACACTAGCAAATTATTGATTCTAGTGTGGCTTGGTTCAGAAGTCCGCATGAAGGACTCGCGGCGCTGACGATGCGGACTTCTGAACCGCCACACTAGCGCGCGTACTCATGCGGCGGACCGTCACGTGCTGTCAGACCATCAATGCAGGTTCCTGTTGACGCAACGGGTCGGGCATCTTGCCACAGCCGATAGCCGGGCCGTTCCGCACGTCGTGCCGGTGTGCTTTACGATTTCGCAAGACACCCTTTACATCACCATAGACGAGAAGCCTAAGCGCGTGGCTGGACCAGCACTCAAGCGCGTGCGCAACATCGAGCGCAACCCGGTGGTCGCTATCGTGGTTGATCGGTACGACGAAGACTGGACCCGGCTTGGCTGGGTGATGTTGCGTGGTCGCGCTGAAATTCTGCGCGCCGGGACGGAGCACGATCGCGCGCAGGAGCTGCTGCGCTCTCGATACAGCCAGTTAGCGGCGATGCAGATCGCCGAACGACCCGTCATCGCGGTCCGCCTGGAGCGGGTGACGAGCTGGGGCAACTTGTCCGTGGGCGCGGACGAGGCCGACCATGATAGTCAACTCTAGAGGCTCGCGGCCGCAATGCTGTAAGTCCGGGTCGCACCGCGCGCGTTACGACAAACGGTGGCGCGCCCGCTCTTTTCTCTGATACAGTTGAAGGACATTGGTTCGCGTCCCCGATGTGTACATCTCGAGCGATCGCGAGTGATCGAGCCTGGCCGTAACCGAGGAGCACTGAACATGCATGTCGGGCTTTCGATGTTTCCGACGGATTACTCGATTCCACCGCACGAGCTTGCCGTGGCGGCGGAGGCGCGGGGTTACGAGTCATTGTGGTTGCCGGAGCACAGTCACATTCCCACCAGTCGCAAATCGCCGTGGCCTGGCGGCGCTGAGCTGCCGAAGTACTATTACGATAGCTACGATCCGTTCCTCTCGCTGGCCGCTGCCGCCGCGGTGACGAAGAAGATCAAGCTTGCGACAGGGATCTGTCTCGTGGTCGAGCGTGATCCAATCCACACCGCCAAGGAGGTATCGACCGTCGACCAGCTTTCCGCGGGCCGGTTCATTTTCGGCATTGGCGCGGGTTGGAACGAGGAGGAGATGGCCAATCACGGAACGGCGTTTGCAACCCGCTTCAAGCTGATGCGTGAGCGGATCGAGGCGATGAAGCAAATCTGGACGCAGTCGACAGCGGCATTCGACGGCGAATTCGTCAAGTTCGAACCCATGATGCAGTGGCCCAAGCCGGTTCAGAAGCCTCACCCGCCCATTATTGTAGGGGGTGCATTCCCCCACGCAGCAAGACGGGCGATCGCCTATGGCGACGGTTGGATTCCGATCGGCGGCCGGGCCGCCGATCCGCTCGAGGTCCTGCCGCAATTCCGTCAAATGGCAAAGGACGCTGGACGCGATCCCGCGTCGCTGTCCTTCGACGTCTTTGGAGCTCCGCGCGACCTGGAGGTGCTAAAACGCTACCGTGATGCCGGAGTTGATCGGGTCGTCCTGATGCTTCCGCCCAAGCCTCGCGACGCGATTTTGCCCATGCTGGATGAAGGCGCGGCCCTCGTGACGGCGCTCTAGAGACTCCTAAAGGTCAACAGCGGAAGTCAGCGTGATCAGTGAACGGGTCGGCTTTCAGTCGATCAGCGATAGAGATCGGCGCGCGACAGCGGCAAACCGGAGGCGCCGCGCTTGCGTTTCGACGCAAGGGTCTGGAAGATGCCGATCCTGCCGCGATCGAAGCCGATCGACACCCCGGCAAGATAGATGAGCCACAAGCGGGTCTTCACCGCGCCGATCTCACGCTCGGCGGCGGCCTGGTTCGCCAGCAGGCGATCGTGCCACAGGCGCGTGGTGCGCGCGTAGTGCTCGCGCCAGCCCTCGACATCATGGACCTCGAAGCCGTTCCGCTCGAGGTTCGAGGCCGACATTCCGATGTGATCGAGTTCGCCGCCGGGGAAAATGTAGCGGGCGACCGCAAGGGCTTCCTTGCTGTAGCTGCGGAGGAATTCGCGATCGGTGCGCTTCGCCGGCCGCGCGATGGCGTGATGCAGATAGAACCCGGCGGGCTTGAGCAGCCGATGGATGGTCTTGAAATAGCGCGGATAGTTTTTGCTGCCGACGTGCTCGAACATGCCGACTGATGCGATCTTGTCGAACTCGCCGTCGAGGCTCGAATAATCCTTGAGTTCGATGGTTACTCGATCCTGCAGGCCGAGCCGGGCGATCTTCTCCTTGGCAAAGGAGTATTGCTGGGCAGCGAGAGTGACGCCATGCGCGCGAACGCCGTAGTGCTGGGCGGCGTGAATGGGTAGCGCGCCCCAGCCGCAGCCGACGTCGAGAAAGGTCTCGTCCGGCTTGAGCCGCAGCTTGCGGCAGATCATGTCGAGCTTGTCGCGCTGCGCTCTCGCAATGTCATCGTGCGGCTCGGTGAAAAAGGCGCAGCTGTAGACCATCTCGGGATCGAGAAAGAGCGCGTAGAACTCGTTCGAAAGATCGTAGTGATATTGAAGGTTCTCTCGATTGGCCGGCTCGCTTCCGTCCCGGTGCGCCAGGTCGCCGCGCACCGCTTCGAGCGGCCATGGTCCGCCGCGCGGGACGAACAGGAAGCGCCCGGCGGTCTTGAGCGCCAGCGTCTTGTCCAGCGTCTTGAGCGCTTGCTTCAGCCGCACGCGCGGCCGCTGCGCCAGCAGGTCGAAGTACGTGCCGTTGCGTAGCGCGATCCGCGCCGAGACCAGGAGATTGAGCAATGTATCCAGCTTCGGCCGCCGGATCAGCGCAGCGATCGCACCCTCGTCGGCGATCACAATGGCAAACGCACTGGGCGAGAGTTCGGCCGGAACGGTCGAACCGTCCCACAGCACGAAGCCCGTTTCAAGTCCCTGGCGTTCGCGCGCGTGCGCCAACAGGTCCCGCATGGCGTGGAGGCGCCTTTCAGCGGCGGTCATGCAATCGGCACTCGTGTTGGCAGGCATGCACTCCTGATTCTATCAAATCATGTCGGCTGCAGCGATCCGGCGAGCCTGAAAGGCACGTCGGCTTCGCATCCCAAAGCGGGCGTTACGTGGTTATGAGAACACGCCCCCTAGATCACCTTCTCCTGCCGCATGGTCCTGACCTCGTCCGGCGAGCAGCCGAGCCACTCGCCGTAGATCGCCTCGCAATCCGCGCCGAGGACGGGAGCGCATTTCAGCGGGACCTTGGTGTCAGACATCCGCAGCGGCCAGCCCGCGACGATGACAGGCCCGCGCACGGGATGCTCGATCGTCTGCATCATTCCGCGCTTGTGCAGATCCGGGTCGTGCATCAGCTCGAGCGTGGTCATCAAGGCGCCACAGGGAACGCCGGCGCCGGCGATGATCCGCGTGACTTCCTGCTTGGTGCGCTTCGAGGTCCATTCGGTGATGGCCGCATCCACGGCCTCACGGTTCTCGTAACGGGTGAGGCCGTCTTTCATGCGCGGATCGTTGAGCAGGTCTTCGCGGCCGATCGCCTTCACCAGGCGTCGCCAGTGGTCCTCGTTGCCGCGCGAGGCAAAGATGTAGCACAAATCGTCGAGCCCACCCGGCGCGCATTTATAGAGTCCGCCAGGCGCAGTGCCGAACACCCCGTTGCCACCGCGCGGCAGCTGGTCCTTGCGCGCGGCCTGGCGGCTCATCGGCGTGCGGCAATAGTTCAACATCGCGTCGCGCATGGCGATCTGGATGTGCTGGCCGCGGCCGGTCGCCATGCGCTGGTAGAGCGCGGCGAGGATGCCCATCGCGCAAAGCATGCCGGTGCCGGTGTCGCCGACGGTCGAGCCCGGCCGGACCGCCGGCTGGTCCGGAAAGCCGTTCACCCCCATGGTGCCGCCCATCGCCTGGGCGATCATGTCGAAGGCGAGATAGTTCGCGTGCTCGCTCTCCGGTGCGAATCCCTTGACCTGCGCGAAGATCAATCGCGGATTGAGCGCGCTCAGCCGCGGATAGTCGAAGCCCAGCCGCGCGAAAGTGCCGGGCGCCATGTTCTCGATCAGCACATCGGCCTTGGCGATCATCCGCCGCAGCAGCGCCTTGCCTTCCTCGCTCTTGAGATTGCAGGTCACGCTGCGCTTGTTGAGATTGTAGTAGATGAAATAGGTGGAATCGGCGTCGGGTCGATCGCTCATTCCCCAACGTCCGGGCTCGCCGCGATTGGGTTCCTCCACCTTGACGACGTCGGCGCCGAACCAGGCCAGCGCCTCGGTGCAGGACGGTCCGGCCTCGAACTGGGTGAGGTCGAGCACCTTGATTCCCTTGAGCGCGGGTTGCATTGCCGTCGCGACCTCCGGATGCGTGACCTGGTCCTGCATGGCGATCCTCCCAAATATGACGCCGCGGGCAATCGCCGTCGCGGCGCTTGATGTGTCACTCAGCTATGCCAGGCGAAGTCCTGCGCCTTGCGGGTGGAGCCCTGCGAGATCACGACATTGACCAGCGCAGGACCGTCGAATTTCATCGCCTCGTCAAGGGCGCCACGAATATCCTTCGGGTCCTCGACGAAGAATCCCTTGCCGCCGAAAGCTTCCATCACCCGGTCATAGCGCGCGCCATAAATCAGCGCGTTGGGCTTCAGATTGAACATCGGGTTGTCTGGGATTTTGGGCATGCCGGGGCCGATGCCGCCATTGTTCAGGACGACAATCTTGGCCGGAAGGTTGTAGCGGACCAGTGTCTCCATCTCCATGCCGGAAAAGCCGATCGCGGAGTCGCCCGAAAGGTGGACCACCGGCCGGTCGGGATGCGCCACACAGGCAGCGATCGCCTGGCCGAGGCCGACCCCCATCGTGCCGTAGGTGCCGGCATTGAGGCAGGACCGGGCGTTGAAGCTCGGCAATTGCGTCAGCCCGATATCCATGGTGCCGGCGCCTTCGGCGCTCAGGATCGCGTCCCGCGGCATCCAGGCGGCGACGTCACGCAACGCGCGGTAGTAGCCAGCCGGCGCAGCATCGTCATCGACCTGCGGCCGGATTTGCGCCGCGTTAGCTGTGGTCTTTTGGGCAATCGCCTGCCGCCACGGCGAGTCCTTGGCATGGAACCACTGACGCTTGTCGAGCGCCTTGTTGAGCTGGCTGACGATGGCCTTGCCGTCGCCCACCAGCGCCACTTCGGTCGGCTTGTTGTGGCCGATCTCCTCGGGAGAGATGTCGAGCTGGATGATCTTGACGTCCTTCGCATAGCGCGGCGGCAGGCCGAAATGAAAGATCCAGTTGAATCGCGCGCCCATCAGGAAGACCACGTCGGCCTGCTGCAGCGCCAGCGTGCGGGCTGCGCCTGCCGAGAGCGGATGGTCGTCCGGCATTACGCCCTTGCCCATCGGCGAGCGCACGAATGGCACTTGCGTGCGCTCGATGAAGGTGCGGACCTCGTCCTCGGCACGCGACCATGCCATGCCCTTGCCGAGGATCACGAGCGGCCGCTCGGCCTTCTCGAGCAGGTTCAGCGCCGCGTCGACGTTTTCCGTCGGCGCCACCATGCGCGGCGGTTCGCCGACGCGCTCGACCTCGACGACCTTGTCGAGCTCGCATTTGCCCCTGATGATGTCGTCGGGCATGTCGAGATAGGTGGCGCCGGGGCGGCCATAGGTCGCCTGCCGGGTTGCCATCTCGACGTAGTAGGGAATGCGATGCACGCTTTCGATGCCGTGCGCGAACTTGCAGAACGGCGAGGCGATCAGCACCTGCCGCTCCTCCTGGAAGGCGCCCATGCCGCCGCGATAGGTCTCGGAAGCGCCGCCGATCAGGATCATGGGCCAGCAATTCTGCTGGGCATTGGCGAGACCGGCGAGACCGTGCACCACGCCGGGGCCGGTCACGGTGAGGCAGGCGCCGGGGCGGCCGGTGAGATATCCGTAAGCCGCTGCCGCATAGGCGGCACTCTGTTCGTTGCGCACCCCGAGATAGGCGACGCCTTCCTTCTGCGCCGCCGCGGCGATCGCGGTGACTGGAAACCCGACGACCCCGAACAGGTGATCGATACCCTGCTGTTTGAGGCTTCTCGCGATCAGCGTCGCGCCATCGACTTCGCTCACGGCTTCCCCCCTTGTGATTTATTGATCTTTTGGTCGCGAGATTATGCATAGATGGCGGGGCCTGCGAAAGTGCGCTGAGTTCAGCGAGCCATGCGTTCGGGCGCTACTGGCCTGATATTCCACGAGAGCTAGCGCTTTTTCGCGGGCTTCTTCATCGGGATCACCTTTGCCGACGCGCCGGCAGCCCGCGCGCTCTTCTTCAGCGCGTCCTTCAGGTCGATCGGGATGCCATGTTTCTTCAGGAGATCGGCAAAGGCCTCGTCGGCGAGCTCCTGGAACGTCGCCATCCGGTCGCGCGCCAATTGCTTGAGCTTGGCGGCGGTGTCGTCATCGAAGGCGATCAGTTTGCGCATGGCGAACTCGTTTGCAAGGATAAGGTGCGTTCCCCGGAACTCGTGAGCCCGGTGGCGGGTTTGGAGCACAGACGGAGATGCGCCAATGACCAGAATATCCGCTGTCACCGCAATTGCCATGGTCGCGCTGCTGATCACGCCGGGCGCCTTGCTTGCACAAAATAGCACGTCACCGCCGCCCGGTACCAACAGCGCCGGCACCGCGCAATCGTCGGGTGGTGCGCCAAACCGCGAGCCCGGCGTCACGACAGGTACCGCGCTGGGCACAGGCAATGCCGCCCCGCCGACGCAAAGCGGTGATGCCGCAATCAACCAGGAAAACGCCTCCATCGATCGCAAACTGAAAGGCATTTGTCGCGGTTGCTAGGACAGCCGCGCTTTGTTGGTTACGATGCTGGTGGAACCACCGGGATTCGAAACCGATGAGACGTCAGACCGCCGTCTTCGCCACAGCTCTTGCTTTTCTCTCGTTGGCTCCGCCTGCTCATCTGCGCGCGGCGCCGCCTGCGCCCGCTCAAGCCACTGCACAACCGGACGCGCTCGGCGCCTATAACGCGGCATTGGGCCGTTTCAAGTCTGTTCTCGCCGACCTGCGCAATCGCATCAATGCGAAGCAGCCGCTTCCGAACCTGCCGGGGCAGGCACTCTATCTCGCGCGCAACGCGCTGATCGGCTCGTACAAGGACTTGACCGACGCCAATCCGTCCAGGATCGGCCGGCCGAACAAGTACGGAATCCCGCCGGCCTATTTCGACGCCGACAACGAGCCGCTGCTCGACGAGTACCGAAAACTGTTCGATGTGATGGAGGCGCCGCCATCGGGCGCGCAATTCTCCAACACGCCGTTCAAGGACGTCGTCGACCTCGGTGTCGCGATCGCCCGCGCCAAGGGGCTGGACGCGGCCAATGCCGAGGCAGCGGGCCGCATCGCGCTCGGCATCTTCTACGCCGAGACCAACGGCAGCCAGAATGTCGGCAACGGCCGTTCCAACACCTACAAGGGCAGTTTCCAGACCGGGCCGTCGGAAGACGTGAACGGCCGCAGGAAATGGGAGGCGATCAAGCCGCAGGTCGCGGCCATCGATCCCGAGGTCGCCGCGCGCGACGCCAGGGAAGAGGCGCGGGTGGGGGGAGGCGACCATCGCTACAATCACTGGACCGCGGTGCGGGACGGCCTGATGAATGCGCACGCCGAGCTCTTCCTGCAGGTGCCGGCGATCGCGAAGATTCTGCCCGACCCGATCGATCAGATGAAATTCTTCGAGCTGATCCAGATCATCCCGTCGCCCACCAGGTCGGCGCTGAGGTCAGGTAATTTGCTCGGCACTCGCGTCTCAGACCCAACGGTCATGAAGTATCTGCGCAACAACAGCGTGTTCGCGTTCGGGCAGGCCGACCGCGCCAGGACGTCAGCGACCTTTCGCGAAATCATGGATGCGATGTGGCTGTTCAACGACAAATTCGCCCGCGCCCAGGCCAAATTCGTGGAGGTCAGGGCGAGGTAGCGCATGATCCGAAGAAGTGTGAAAAATATGCCGGGAACGGATCGCACGCGACCGCGTTAGCCCGTGGCTACCACTATTCTGACTTCATGGCCCCGGCTTAAGCGCCGGGGCCATTTTTGTGAGCGCGGTACAGAGCTTCAGCTCAACACGCCAAACTTCTTGAACCAGGCCTGCGAGGGCAGCGAATAAAATGCATGAGAAGGGGGGAATAAAAGAAACAAGGCCGTTGACGTAGTATACCGTCAACGACCTTGCCAGCCCCGGAAATTAAAATCGGCTTGCGCCTTCCGGTGAACTACAGCATGCCGCGGAATCGCGCGGGCATATGTGAGCCAGTTCACAAAGCGCTCAGGAAAAATTGGGGGAGGCGAGGCCGCCGAGCGGCCGAAGACGTCGGCCTTACGAGATCGGCGGATCGGTCCTGAGCGGCCCCAATCGCCGGAACAGGGCGGGCCGCACGCCCTTCGAGGTCACGTCCTGGGCGAGCAGCGGAGGGATCGCCAGTCCGAGGACGGCGCCGACCAGGCCGATGGCGCCTGACATCCATTCCCCGTTCCAGACCAGTCCGGCGCAGACCAGCGGGAAAACCAGCGGGTAGAGCCGGAAATGCGAGCCATGGAGCCAGCGGACATAGGTCGTGGCGGCCGCCGCCAGCAAGGCCACGACGACATACACCCAGCTTGCCGCAGGCGCCGGCTGACGCAGCAGCATGATCAGTGACAATGCTGCCGCGGCCAGATGGGCCGCAATACGCAAGGCGCGCCATTTGCGGTCGGGGTCGGCAAAGCTGAGCGCCGCCAGTCCGCTGTTTCCGATCAGTGCTGCGGCCGGAGTTCCCGCATAAGCCAAGGCGATGCCGAGCACGGCATTGACCGCCTTTCCCTTTCGGAACCAGAACTCCGTCAGCGACATCGCTGCCGCCAATGCCACCGCAGGCAGCGCCGATGACGATGCGGTGGCCACCATCGCGATCAGGACCGCGGCACAGCCCGCAAGTTGAAGTGCGGGTCTTTCGAACAGGCTGACCCGCCTCTCGCGCCCGAGATTGTCGGCTATCCCGTAGGCCCGGCGTGCGAAGCGTTCGCCGAGCACTTCGTTGCGGGCATCCGTCCCGACCGCAACGCGCTGGCCGAGATCGCCGCGAACGTAGAGTGCGACCTCATCAAGCGGAAATTCGAACCGCTTGCGCTCGCCTTCATCGGTCCAATTCACCACCCAATGAGTGTCGGTCCTGTCGATCTCGAGGCTCTGCGCGATGCGCCCGTGCCGTTCGGCCGCAACATGATCACGCAACATCCAGAGATGTTTCAGCAGCAGAAAGCGGAGGGCCTGGTGCTTGTTCATCCGTATTCCGCTAGGAGGCGCGCTTGATCAACCGCTCGGGCAGGACGGCCGGATCCAGATGCTCGCCGGTGCGGTCCCACAGGATCTGGGCGGCGATCTCGCGCAGTTGCTGCGCGTCGTACTTCTGCAGCACCGGCGGGCGGACATTGAAATAGTGGAAGCGCTCGATCATCGCCTTCATGTAGCGGGCCGAGATCGTAATCTCGGGATAGCTGCCATACATGCAGCCGCTGCAGGATCGGGTGAACGAATACGCGTCCTCGTGAATCCGTCCGTCGCGGTACCAGTTGGGGAATTCCGGATCATAGACCGGGTACCTGCCGTTCGGCTCGTAATCGCAGCAAACCTTCAGGTTGCCGTTGGGCGCGATCGCAAAATAGAGGTTCGGCGAGTCGCAGACATTATTGTTGCGCCTGCGCCATTGCAGCGGCTCCTTGGCGACGAAGCGATAGACGTCGTCGAGATATTCGTCGGAGTCGTAGAGATTGAGGCCGGAGCGGCGCAGCGACTTCAGATGCTCGACCGCCTTCTTCACCTCGGCATATCGCTCCTTGGGGAAGGTCACGACCGCCTCGTCGTCGAAGGTCTGGAAGCCGCGCGGTTTGTCCGGCGTCGAGACGTGGACCGGTACGACGGAAACGCCCCAGCCGATCGCGGTCGCGAAGCGGATCACGTCCTGGATGTCGTGAAGGTTGCGCGGCATCAGCACGTTGTTGAAGAAGGCGGTGCCGTTCTCCGGGAAAATATCGTTGATGACCGAGACGGAGTTGATGGCGCGTTCCCAGCTCTTGCGGAAACCGCCATTGATGGTGTCCTGCAGCTCCGGCCGGAGGCTGTCCAGCGAAATGCTGATGTCGTGCGCGCCGTTGCGCACGCATTCTTCGAGCGCCCGGCGGGTGGCAAGCCCGTTGGTCTGCATACGCACATGGATGCCGTTTTCGGTAAAGGCCTTCACGATCTCCGGAAGATCTTTCCGCACGAACGGCTCGCCGCCGATCAACAGGATCACACACACGCCGATGGCCGCGAGGTTCTCCGCCATCAGCCGGATCTGGTCGATCGTCATCTCCTGGGCGTTGGCGTCGGCATAGATGATGTTGCACTGCTCGCAGGCGAGATTGCACCGCGCCGTGATGTAGAACTGCACATAGGCCGGACTCGTCTTGGTGATGAGGCTGCGGGCCAGTGCGATCTTCTGCTGAAGGCTGAAGTAATCCATTCCTGCTTTCCTTCCGGACTCGGGTCCGGACCGGGATAGCCGCAATTTTAGCGGCAAATCATACCTTTGGGCAGCTTTTAGCAGCCCCGTGATAGTTTTGAAAGCGAAGCAAGGTCAGTCCACCTTGGCGCTCGACAAGGTCGGCCGTTCGACCGTCGAAAGTCTCGCTGGCGTCCTGTCCCCTGCGCAAGACGACGACATTGAAGGGTTCGCAGACATGACTGACCCTGCGGTCGATTTGGGCGAACGATTCGATGTTGTAGACGACCTTTCCGGCGATCGCCGCGTACATGCTGAAGGGGACGCCCTCAATGTCGGGTGAAAACACTACATCCGCGTATTTGGTGCGGTCGTGGATGATCAGCCACGGGACGGCGTTTTCGGGCGCAATGCGGCCCATCAGGTAGGGCTGCTGATAAGGCCAGGCGAAGGTCCCCAACCAGACCGCAAACGCCACAACGCCGAGCGAACTGACAGCCCTCAACGCGGTTCCGCTCCGGAGCTTTGCGCGAGTGTTCCATTGTTCGAGCACTGTCACCGCGAGCAGCGGCAGAAACACGCCGGGAACCATGGCGAGGGGGACAACGACTTTGGCGATCGCCCAGGGGTGAATGTAGGTGTGCTGCTTGAAGACGATCATTTGCGCATAAGCCGGGATGATCGACAGCAACAGGACCGAGAGAAGCCCGAAATGAGTTCTTTGCCGCGTCGGGTCAGCGCGAGAGACAGCGAACAGAATCGCAAAAAGCGCGATGCAGGCGATGAATCCCGTCAGGATCAGAACCGGTGCGCCGCTCCAATAGAAGTTCTGGTGCGATTGATAGAACGGCGCGAAAAAATCGCGAAAGGAGACCGGATGATCATCGGTGTCGCCGATCCGGAACACCAGTTTCCACAGCAGTTCGCGGAAGGATGCGACCAGGCCCTCCTGTCTCGCGATCGACCCCGGCGTCATCATGCGCCATGTCAGGAAGATCGCGAAGGTGGTAAGTGGCAACAGGAAGAGCGCGATGGTTTCGTTCCGCCCCATTCGTCGCGCATATCCTGCACGCGATCCGAACCAGCGCAGCACAAACCAGACAGCGTAGACGAAGTAGAACAGCCAGTCGACGAACAGGCCGCTGACCAGAATGGCAAGCTCGGCGACATAGTACCGTGTCGCCGCTGCCCGGCTCGCTGCGGTCACCTCCAGCGTCGCGACAAAAACCAGAAGCGCGTAGAACACGACGATGTGCGTATCGAAGGTATAGACTTGGGAGAAGAAAAACACCGGTCCACGCGGAAACAGCACGAGGCATGCCGCCAGAACCGCAAGCACGACACGCTCGATTTGTGGACGGCGCAGGATGCCCGCGGCAACATAGCCCGACATGGCCAGGAACAGCGCAATCAGGCCGTGACTGGCCACGTTGAGCCAATTGATCATGGTGATGTTGGGCTCGGTATTCGTCAGCTTGGCGACGAGATAAAGCGAGACGACTGCACCCGGCGGCCACGACGCGTACATGCCCGACCGGAGATCGGGCGTCGCCGTCTCCACCGACAACGGCGCATAGGCATCGCGAACAGCATGTGCCATGGCCCCTCGATCCACCAGTTGCGCGCCCAGCCCATGGTGACTGAGGTGATGTAGTCGAGGTCGAACAGCGGAAGCTGGTGAATGTACGGGAAACGCCAGTCCAGCACGACGATGTAGACGATGCACACGCCGAGTATCGCGGCGACGAGAGACAACGCCGAGCCGTTGGAGTCCTTGCTCACACCCTGATTGTCTGCGGGAAGCTTCGTGTCGTTCGGCAAAGCGCCATCGTCACTCGACGTCATGGGAATGACCGGGGCCTCAGCTCGACGCCGCCCGCGGCAACTCGGCGAGGACAGGTGGCTCGTCGCTACGGGCCTGCGCCTGCGGGAATCCGACGCGCTCGGCGACGATATAGACCGGACGCCGCTTCACCTCGCCATACATGCGCGCGATGTATTCGCCGATGATGCCGAGCGAGAGCAGCTGGATGCCGCTGAAGAACTGCAAGGCCAGGAAGACCGAGGTATAGCCGGGCATATCCTGCGGCGCATAGCCGAAGATGCGGATCGTGAACAACCGCTGCAGCAGCAGCAAGACGGCGCCAACGATCGCGCCGGCTGACGTCAGGAAGCCCGCGAGCGAGATGAATCGCAGCGGCACGTCGGAAAAATTGAAAATGCCGCTTGCGGCAAGGCGCACGAGCCGCACGAAGGAATATTTCGGCTCACCGGCATGCCGCGCCGCCCGCTCATATTCGAATCCATACTGGCGGAATCCGGCCCAGGCGCGCAGGCCGCGCAGGAAACGACCGTTCTCCGGCAACTCGCGCAAGACGTCGGCGACCTGACGGTCCATAACGCAGAAATCGCCGCTGTCGGCCGGCACCTCGATGTCGGCCATGCGTTTCCAGATTCGATAGAACAGCCGATAGCAGGCGCGCTTGAAGAGTCCTTCCTTGCGTTTGCGGCGCACGCCGTAGACGACTTCGTATCCTTCGCGCCATTTTTCCAGCATGCCGAGCAGTACCTCCGGCGGATCCTGGAGGTCGGCGTCCATGATCGCCACGGCGTCGCCGAAGGCATGGTCGATCCCCGCCGACACGGCGGCCTGATGACCGAAATTCCGTGAAAAGCGCAGCAGCCGGATTCGGTTGTCGCGTTTGAGCAGCTCGCGCAGGATCGCAACCGTGCGGTCGCGACTTCCGTCATCGACATAGACGAATTCGAAATTGTAGTTCCCGGCCGCGCCGAGACAGCGATCCAGCTCGCCGTGAGTGGTCGCAATGACCTCGCTCTCGTTGTAGCAAGGAATCACAATCGACACTGTCTTGAGCAAGTCCGGTCCCCACTCACGATGCTGCGGCTGGGCCACGGCGCCACCGTGGCGTGATCGCGTCGGCAGCTGTCAAGTGCCCGATCGTTTCGGAGGGGTCTATAACAGGGGACCAAGGTTCCTGCCATAGTGGACTATGCGGGGATTTGCGCGAAAAGATCGCAAAAAAGCGGCCGTTCAGGCCGTTTGCCGGCTGCGGTTGTGCCAGGTCCAAGCGGTCGCGATGATCGTATCGAGATTCGAATGCGGGAAGGTGCAGCCCAGCCTAGCGTGAGCGCGTCCGGGCGCAGCCCATAATGCGGCCGGATCGCCGGGACGTCTCGGTTTTGTCACGACGGGCACGGACTTGCCCGTGATCCGCTCGACGGCTGCGACGACGTCGCGGACGGAATAGCCGATGCCGGTGCCGAGATTGAGCGTGTCCGAAGCGCCGCCCGCCGTCAGCTCGCGCAAGGCGCGGACGTGGGCGTCGGCGAGGTCGGTGACGTGAATATAGTCTCGCACCGCCGTTCCGTCGGGAGTGGGATAATCGGTGCCGAGAATGTCGAGCTGCGCCAGTTGGCCTGCCGCAGCCATCAGGGCGCGGGGAATGAGATGCGGCTCGGGGTCGTGGTCTTCCCCGGTCTCGCCTTCGGGATCGGCCCCCGACGCGTTGAAATAGCGCAGCACGATCGAGCGCATGCCGTAGGCCGTGCCATAATCGCGCAGCATGCCTTCCATGATGACCTTGGTGCGGCCATAGGGGCTGATCGGCGCGAACGGCATGTCCTCGGTGACCGGCATCGACGGCGGCAGCCCGTAGACCGTGCAACTGCTCGAAAACACGACGCAGTCGATTGTGGCCGCGTGCGCGGCTTCGAGCAGGACGAGCGAGCCCGTGACATTGTTGTCGTAGTAGAGCGAGGGATCGGCAACGGACTCGCCGACATAGGCGAAGGCGGCGCAGTGCAGGATCGCCGCCGGGCGGTGCGCCCGTAACACGGCATCGAGCCGCTCGCGGTCGCGGATGTCGCCGACCTCGAGAGGACCCCATTTGACGGCGTGCCGATGGCCGCGGCCGAGATTATCGTAGGTGACGGGAATGAACCCTGCCGCTGCGAGCGCCTTGCAGCTGTGACTGCCGACGTAGCCGGCGCCGCCGGTGACAAGTACGGCAGTCATGGAGTTGTTTCCTGGTCCAGCCAAGCCGGCGTCAATGTTGCGCGTTGCGCAAGAGATCGTCGAAATAGGCGATGCATTTCGTCAGTCCCTGCTCCAGCGCCACCTTCGGCTTCCAATCGAGCAGGCGTTTGGCCAGCGAAATGTCGGGGCAGCGCTGCAGGGGATCGTCGGCCGGCAAGGGCCTCGCGAGGATTTGCGAGCGCGAGCCCGTCAGCTCGATCACCTTGGTGGCGAGCTCGCGGATCGACATCTCGACGGGATTGCCGAGATTGACGGGCCCGGTCACCTCGTCGGACGCCTGCATCAGGCGAACGCAGCCCTCGATCAAATCGTCGACATAGCAGAATGCGCGGGTCTGGCTGCCATCGCCGTAGATGGTGATCGGTTCGTTCTTGAGCGCCTGCACGATGAAGTTGGAAACGACCCGACCGTCGTTGATGTGCATGCGCGGGCCGTAGGTATTGAAGATGCGGGCGACGCGAATCCGCAGATTGTGCTGCCGGTAATAGTCGAAGAACAGCGTTTCGGCGCAGCGTTTGCCTTCGTCGTAGCACGCGCGCGGCCCGATGGGGTTGACGTGTCCGCGATAGTCTTCGGTTTGCGGATGGATCGTCGGATCGCCGTAGACTTCACTGGTCGAGGCCTGGAAGATTTTAGCGCCGAGGCGCTTGGCAAGCCCGAGCATGTTGATCGCGCCATGCACGCTGGTCTTGGTGGTCTGCACCGGATCGTGCTGATAGTGGATTGGCGAAGCGGGGCAGGCGAGGTTGAAGATCTCGTCGACCTCGACGTAGAGCGGAAACGTCACGTCGTGACGCATCAGCTCGAACCGCTTGTGCTCGAGCAGCGCGAAGATGTTCTCGCGCGAGCCGGTGAAGAAATTGTCGACGCACAGCACGTCGTGGCCGTCGGCCAGCAGACGCTCGCACAGATGCGAGCCGAGGAAGCCGGCGCCGCCGGTGACGAGTACTCGCTTGCGGTCAAACAAGGTCTGCCCTCGCCATTGTCGTATCCCTGCTCATTGCGAGCCGTCCGCCGTCTTGCCGTAATAGAGCCGAACCTCGGTCAAGCCGAAAAAGCGGCGGGCCGACATCAGCCGCGCCGCATCCGAGCGGCCGGCAGGCGTGATCGCGAGCAGACCACCGCGAAGCTCGCCGCGGCCGCCGTTCACCAGCGCGTCGACGCGGTCCCGCATGAATTGCCTGAAATGCACGTCGTGAAGCGATTGGAGGTCCATCTTGCGCGACGGGGTCCTGGCGACGATCAAGAACATCTGAACGGAGAGAGAGCGGTAACAGGTGCCGTAGGCATAGATCAAGATGACAGTTGCAAACCAGTACACGGCAGCAGCCTGCCAATAGTCCAGTTCGCCAAGCCATGCGGCCCCCGCCAGCGTGCCCGCGAGATGAATGACGATCGCGATGGTGATGATCATCGGAATCGCGTTTTGCGGCCGGGTCAATCGGATCGCCAGAGGGACCGCAAGCACCAGGGCCAGATAGCTCATGCAGCCGGTCAGAAGCGACATCAGCGGGTCGTCGGTTTCTGGAAGTTGAAATAGAGCATGGCGGCGCCGAGAATGGCCGCCGGAATCCGCGATCCCTGCGCGAGCGAGACGACCGACCGATCGATGACGGCGGCGCCGGTGCTGCACAGTAGATCGAGTCGATCCCGAAACAAATCGTCGGCGCCGAAGCCGCCGCCATAATCGGCAAGCCACGAATCGATTTCGACCGGCCCTGGTTTCGCCGCCAGGCTCACCAGCAGATTGACGCTGACGCCCGTCGCCACCAGCAGCCAGACGATCAGCGTCGTCAGAATGGCGGAGCAGATGATCAGCACGCCGGCGAGCATATCGCCGACCGCCTTGGTGTCGAGACGCCAGACTTCGCTATCCGCCAGCACGATGACCAGCCACAAACCGATCGCAAGCAGGCCGGCGTACCGGAAGCGATTGCGGAAGTTGCCGACGCGGAACCGCCCTCGCGAAACGATGACGAGAAACAAGGGGACGCTGGCACCCGCCACGAAGCTGGCTGCAATGATCTGCGATGGAACGACCATCAAAGCCAAGGATTTCTCCGCCTGTTGCGCGATGTTTTAGGGCAGGCCGTTACCGTTGCCAATGGGGCGTCCCTATCCTAGGTTGCCCGCGACTTCAACCGCGGTGCAGGAGATCATGGCTAGCGGACTTGGCGAGCACGAGCGGCAATTGGGCGCGATGTCCGCGCAAGCCGCGCCGGCCCATGTGGAAATCCTCTCGCCCGCGGAGGAGATCGCGTTTCCCGATCAATGGTATGAGATTATGGACGAGCGTCATTTCTGGATGAAGTGGCGGTCGCGTGCGTTCGTGCAACAATGCAGGGCGCTTTCGATCTCGACGGAAACGCCGTCTTCGGTGCTGGAAATCGGATGCGGTCTCGGCATACTCAGGCAAATGCTGGAAGCGGCGACCAGGTGGAACGTGGACGCCATGGACCTGAATGCCGGCGCGCTGTTTCATTCCGCGCCGGGCAGGGGCCGCACGGCGCTCTACAATATCCACGACCGCGCGCCTGATCTGGCCGCCAAATACGACGGCATCGTCCTGTTCGATGTCATCGAACACATTGAAGATCCCGTAAGCTTCATGTCGTCGGCGCTGCATCATCTCAAGCCGGGCGGCTACGTCTTCATCAACGTTCCCGCGCTTCAGTCTCTCTATAGCAAGTTCGATGTCGCGGTCGGTCACTGCCGCCGATACAGCAAGGCGACCCTGGAGTCGGAATTGGCGAAAGCCGGCATTCGCAAGGTCGACGATCGCTATTGGGGCCTCACGATGCTGCCGCTGCTCGCGCTGCGAAAGCTGTGGCTGTCGTTGCGCAGCGAAAATCCCGGCACCGGCACGACAGTGGTGCAGCGCGGACTCGTTCCACCGGGTAAGCTGGCGGACGCCCTTCTCACCGCCATGATGCAATTCGAGACCAGCGTGATCGCCAATCCGCCGCTTGGGACCTCGCTGCTTTACGTCGGTAAGGCCGGCTGATCTCAGCCGTGCGGCTTGGTGCGCTGGAGCTTGACCGTCCTGACCGCGTGCGCTCGCGCCCGCACCGAGCGGTTCCGCGTCGGCGCCGCCGAATTCTCCGACGGCTGGGCGCTGGCGAAGGATTGCCGCAAGCCGTCGATCGCTTCGGTCAGGGTCGAGACCTGTTCCGACAGCCGCTTGGTGTCGGCCTGTTGCGAGGCAAGCAGACGCCGCAGCGTCGACAACTGGTCCTGCACGACCTGCAGCTGGTCGATCGATTCCTGCTGGGTCGCCTCCAGCCCCTTGGTCTTTTCGACCAGTTGCTCGGAAGCCTGCGCGGTGCGCGCCTGCAGCGCGCGGGCGGTGACCACGCGGTCGAGTTCGGGAGCGGTGCCGGTATAGGCGCGCCAGAGCGCGATCGAGGCCGCGCCGGCAAGTACGATGAGCAGGATGGCCGCAGCCAGCACGATCGGCTGGGTACCGGCACGGGCGATGGCAATGGGTTTGGCTACGCGAGCGATGGGAGTCATGAGAATTCTTAAAGCCCAAAAGGAAAGTGAAGCTGTTTCGCGCCCTTGCGGGCAAGGTCGTTTCACAAAGAACGAACGCGACGATACACTTGGACCGCGCCGCAAATCAGCCGGCGCGACGCTTAAGCTTTTAGCAAGAAATCGGACAAAAGCGAGGCGGGCAACCCCCCGAAAAGCCCGGATATGGCCCAGGAAATGGGTCATTTGTGCCGATTTCCGGCTTGTGACCCTGCGATCGGGTCGATCAATTAGACGTCGCATGCGGCCAACCCGGCGAGAATGGAAGGTCGCCATCAGACGCCCAGAAGTAGAGGTTGGTTCGTTCGGAGTAGATGGTCTGGAACACCTTGACGTTCTTGAAATGTGGATGAAAGAAGCGCGCCAGATCTTCCGTCGAATTGAATTCGATCTCGTGATGAACGAATTTTTGTTTGCCGGTGCTCGCCTCGACGAACGTGTAGCCGGAGACGGTGCCGTTTGGGCGCAACCGTTTCTTGATGGCAATGACCAGATCGATGACCTCCTGCGCTGTGAAATGTTCGATGGCGGCGTCCCAGATGATATTATCGAATGAGCCATCCGGCATTTGCGTTCGGATATCGGCGATCTCGTATGTGACGTTCGGCGCCTTGAAATTGCGCCGCGCGTAACTGATGGCCTTGGGATCGAAGTCCACGGCGAGGACCGAGCCGGCGCGGCAGCTATAGAAGTGATGGGCGTTGAATCCATCGCCGCTGCAAAGCTCGAGCACCTTGCACCCCTGTTTCATCGTCAGCAGCGAGAAGACGCCGCGCTCGACCCAATAGGCCTGTCTGGTGGGGCCCCAGCCCCAGAACATCCCGATCTTGTGCTCGGTAGAATTCGGGGAGGGGATAGATGCCCCACTGGACGAGGAAAAGGCGATGATAGGCAGCGGATACCCACCGCTCGGCAATGCGGGATTCCAGGGAGGCGATGGCCTCGAGCAGAGGTTTGGCAAAACCAAGGTGTGTGCGCAGAAAATCGAAACAACTCATGACCCCTCACGATAAAACAACCCTGACCGCTTGCGGCCGGAAACGCCTCGACGCCGATTGCCGACCTAACCGTAGCGTTGCCCGCGCTGCTCCGCTTTCTCGGCCGACAGGCGGACCTTGCCGCCTTTCTCCTCCAGCCAGTCGCGCAGGCGACCGGTCTTGGTGATGGCGAAGCCGAATTGATTGCCCTGTTTGGGAAACAGCGTCACGAATACCTTGACCGCCGGTGCCATCAGCTTCAGCGCGATGCGCTTCATTGGCGCATTGACATGCTCAAAGCGAAGCGTCGGCAGCCGCAGCCCATAGAAGAAGTCGATCTGCTCGACATGGGCCGGATCGGCCGCGCGGATGGTCTTGACCACCTCGCGCTCGGTCCAGCGGAAATTCAAATTCGGGATCGGCCCGTTGTTGAGGCCGCCGCTTTCGTAGCCTTCGCCGCTGACGGCCTCGAGCTCGAAATCGCCGGTGAAGCCCAGTGCGACCGCCGTTCGCATCATCAGGCTGTCGCGCGCCTCGAACACGACCGCGGCCTTGCGTGCGACGCGGTACATTTCGAGCAACGCGCGATGCGGCGAAGCACAGTGATGCAGCCCGGCATGGACCATTACGACGTCGAACTGACCGTCGCGGTAGCTGAGATTCTCCGTGTCCTGCCGCTCCCAGACATAGTCGGCGTCGTGGCCGGCATAGGAACCGTCGAGGTTGGAGAGGGTGACGGATTTGAATCCGAGCCCTTTCATCACGTCGGCATCATAAGACCCGCCGCAGACCACCAGAACCCTGTCGCTGGTCGAAATCGTGCCCGCATCGATGAGCTGACGGAGCGTCTCGTCGTAGAACATGCCTTCCTCTGACCCTTATCCGGGCCGGGGTATACAGGGTGCAACGGCATCGTGCGAGCAGCTTGAGAGGTTTGCGCCGCCCGCTTTTGGCTGCGCATCAGATCGCTGCGATGGTCTGCACCTCGACCAGGAACGGCTCCTGCACCAGCCGGTCGACCATCAGCAGCGTGTTCGGCGGGTATTTTCCGTTCGGAAACATTCTCGGAAACTCTCGCAGGCGGAAGTCCATGAATTTCGGAATGTCCTGGGAATGCACGAGATAGGTCGTGAACTGCACCACATTGCCCCAGCCGGCGCCGGCCGATCTCAGTGCGGCCTCGATATTCCCAAACACCTGCGTGGTCTGCTTGTCGAAGTCGCCGGCGCCAATGATGTTTCCTGCTGGATCGCCCGAGAGCATGCCGGCGATGAACAGGAACTCGCTGGCCTTGACCCGCGTCACATGGGTGTATTGCCCCATCGGCGGGCCGAGCTCTTGGGGATTGTAGATGTTGATGTCGGCCGCCATGCGCGTTTCTCCGTTGTTCAGCGGAAGGGATTGTCGGTGCTTTCGCAGTGAAGCGCTACTGCTTCGGCCTGCCCTGACCATCCAGATGTCCGCTCTTGGGGGGATAGTGTTGCAAAAGTCGAAACTTGCAGTGGTCCAAATTTTTGGCGAAAACCTGAAGCGCAAAGAGGTCGCTGATTCGCATAGTCTCAGTCGCGCTACCGAAGTCGCCCACGAATTTGGCGCAAGGCGATGAGGTCCCTCAAATTCTTACGCGAATAATGCGCCGGCGGCCCTTAGAAATTTGACATCTTCTGCAAAACGACTTTTGCAACACTATCGGGGGTAAAGCGGAAGTCGCACTTCTGGACCGGGAGGGCAGCTTTTGACCCGGAACGGACATCGGGCAACCTCTCAACGAGCGGTGCCGCCGTTCCCCTTCACATGCTAGTTTGAGCCAGGCCTTCCCTTGCCCCGAGACCAGCGGTGAACATGAAGCGGCGGAATTTTATGGCGCTTGTTGCCGGCGCGACAGCATGGCCGCTTGCGTCGGCGCGCGCGCAGCAAGCGATGCCGGTAGTCGGATTTTTGTACGCTGGCTCGCCCGAACCGAATTCCCAACGCGTATCAGCATTCCGCAAAGGGTTGAGCGAAGCGGGCCATGTCGAGGGCCAGAATGTGGCAATTGAATTCCGCTGGGCCGAACGCGATGACCAACTGCCGGAATTGGCGGCCGCCCTGGTCCAGCAGCGCGTCGCCATAATCGCCACCCCGGTAAGCACGCAAGCGACGCTCGCGGCCAAGGCCGCAACCACGACGATACCGATCGTCTTCGCCGTCGGGGGCGACCCGGTCGCTCTTGGTCTCGCTGCCAGCCTCAACCGGCCAGGCGGCAACTCCACCGGGATAAGCATCTTGAATGTGGAGATTATGCCAAAGCGGCTGGGACTGTTGCGGGAGCTGGCTCCGAAGGCGGTGCGGTTTGGCGCGCTCGTCAACCCTGACAGTGCGTTTACGCCAGCCGTTGTCAGGAACCTGCAAACAGGTGCAGCGTCCCTTGGACTGCAGATCCAAATCTTTCGCGCCGGCAACGATGGCGAGATCGAAGCTGCCTTTGCGGAAATCGGGCAAGCGCCGGGAGGCGCGATGCTACTTGGCCCCGACGCGTTTTATACCAGTCGGCGCACACACATCGCGGCACTGGCGGCGCGCTACGCCGTGCCGACAATGTTTGTCATACGCGAATTTGCCGCCGCCGGCGGGCTGATCAGCTACGGCCCAGACATCGTGCATACATGCGAGCAGGTCGGTACGTATGCGGGTCGCGTCCTTTCAGGCGAAAAGCCAGCCGACCTGCCAATCGTACAATCGGCGAAATTCGAAATGGTCGTCAACCTCAAGACAGCGAAAGCGCTTGGTCTCGAAATACCACCGACGCTGCTCGCGCTCGCCGACGAGGTGATCGATTAATGTCCGTGATTGGCACTTTTCGGACATGGAGCGACGTCCGAGTCGAGTCCGGTATGCGGGCAGAAGCGGACATGGAGTCTACACTGTCACGCACGTGATAGAGAAGACAGCGGCGCGCAATCTTGGTATAGGTTGAGCGTCCATAAGAGGGGCGGTGCTATGAAGTCCCGAATTTGGATTGCAATATTCATCGGTTCGACGATAGGCGGCTTTGTCCCTTCCCTCTGGGGCGGGGAGATGTTGTCTTACGCCGGCGTGTTATGGAGCGGGATTGGCGCGGTCGCTGGGCTGTGGGTCGCGAACATGATGTGACACGGCCCTCTTCTGCACTTCGGGACGCTTCGTGATTAATTAACCTGATCGGCATTCCCCATGATTCCACCGATCTAGCGGGGCGGGAAGCCGCGAACGACCGCAGAACAAATTCCCCGGATTTTCCCCGTGTCGCCACGTTGTGTTGCCGGATCGTTCCGTCTCCGAACGTCGGGAGCCCGCCTCAAGTGATTGGCTAAAGTCCCTTGATATCTAGGGTATTTCGCGTCTTTCCGGGGGCAGGCAAAAAAGTTGCGGCCAGCTCTTGGGGGAGAGCTGGCCGCGCGCGATCCGGTCTGGGACGGGGAGGGGTGGGGATGTGACCGGGTCGCGTAACTCCAAAAATGTTCTTCAACGATCCTTGTTAGCGGTCCTTGGCGCTGGCCGTCGCAACGGCAGGGCGGTTGTCGCCGAGCGAGACCCACACATTCTGGTCGCCCTGCGACTGCCGCTTGACGAAGCGGTAGCCGGTCTCGGTCCAGGGCAGGACGTTCTCATTCTGATTGTCGAGAACGAACTCGCCCTTGTCGGTCTTCACCGTCAGCACGGCGTGACCTTCGCCCTTCTTGTCGCGCACGACCGTGATCAGGAGCGCCTCGCGCGGCCACCCTGCGTCGATCAGCATCTTGCGCTTCAACAGCACATAGTCCTCGCAATCGCCGTAGCCGTCCGTCGGCAGCGACCATTTCTCGATCACGCCCCAATGATCCATGTCGGTCATCGGCTTGACGGTTTCATTGACCCAGCGGTTGACCTTGGTGAGGTCGCGCCAGGCCGTTTGCGACATCACGATGTCGCGCGGTTGCGTCGCGCCGCCCCGGCATTCGCCCGGATAGTCGGCGCAGAACTCGATCCAGCCGATCGGCGCACGCGTGGTGTCGCCGAGGCTGGCATAAAGCACTCGCTCGTCGCCGGCTGACGCCGGCTGAACGTGCATCCCCAACAGGATGGCGATGACCGCCAGCCCCTGTCCCCGCTTGAACATTGTGGCCCCCGTGTTTTTCTTGTTGGGACCACGTTTCGCACAGAGAATTTGCCCCGCCGCTAAGCGGAACAAGCCGATTTGAGACGAATGAAATTCAAACTCGCGGCGAATTCGACGCGTGTTTGAGACGTATTCGATTCAAATTCGAGATGACTGCAATTGATTCAAATTTTATCGATTAAGCGGTTTTGTCCCGCCGCAGCGAGACTTGTGCGCACATGAGCGGCCTGCATTAACCGCGAATTGGCACGCGAGATCGCGCTGGTTCGGCGCTGGCCGCTTCGATTTGACTGAAAAATCGGCGGCGACAATGGTCTTCCGCTTTACTGCGCGGTAACGCTAGCTTCGAAGCGCCGGAAAATGCGCCGGACAGACAAGGACGTTGTCATGAAACGGTTCGCGCTGACGCCGCTGAAAAGCGAGGCGCAGTCGAAGGACTATCGAAGCCAGCGGCAAAAGGGGAATAGGGCGTACGCCGCGCGATCGTTAACGCGCCGTTACCGCTTCCTCGAGCGTCTCGGTGAGCTGTTCGTGGACGAACTCGAGCGCGAAACCTTCCTCGAGGTTGCGCACCACGCGCGCCTGCACGATGCCGAGCTTGACGTGCGATTTCAGCGGCGGACGGTGCTCGGCGGCGATCGCCGCGCCCGAGTTGGAGAGGTCGATGATGCGGCAGGTCATCTTGGTGCCGTCCTCGAGGGTCAGCATCGCGATCGGGTTGCGCGGCACGATGCGGTCGTGGCGGCGGTCTTCCGGCAAGTTGAGGATGTCACGGTTGGCGAGCCAGGTCAGCTGCGCGGCGAGCTTGTCGCGCTTGCGGGCGGTGGCGCCGACCGTCATGGCAAAGCCGTTGTCGATGATGCGGGTGATGCGGCCCTCGACGCGGCCGATATGGTCGAGATAGGCGATCACGCGGTCGCCGACATTGCCGATGCCGGGCGCGAGCAGCGCCAGCCCGCCCGGCGACATATTGATGATCTGGCAGGGAAACTCGCGGCGGTCAGGCAGCATGTAGCGGCCCAGCAGATGCACTTTGACCCGCTGGAAGCGTCGGCGCTCTTCGGCGGCCGGCAGAACGGACTTTTTGTACGGCAACGCCATCTTGCACCCAACCCGCACCTGTCGAAAAACCCTACGTCCGATAGGGTTAACGAGGGGTTATCGGGAGGTGCGGGGAACCCGCACGATCACGCGAGGCGGGGACGGGGGGACGGGGCCGCAATCTTGTTGAACCCCCACAGCAGCACCGGACAGATCACCAGCGCGATCGCACCACAATCGAACGCGGCTGCCGCGCTGCCGCTCCATTTGGCGGCGGCGCCCGCGATGACAGGGCCGACCACCATCGGGACATAGTAGATCGTGTAGAACAGTCCCATTCCGACTGAGCGCGTGGCCGGCTGCAGCACGCGTGCCGGCAGGCTCATGATCGGGCCGGCCGGTTGCCCGCTGACGACGCCAAGCACGACCACCGTTGCGATCACGGCGGTCGAATGCGCAAACACCAGCATCAAGGCCGCAAACAGGATCGAGCCCGCAACCAGCATGGTCTGCGGCCGCTTCGAGCGATCGGCGAGAACGCCGCCGAGCGGCACCGAGAATACCGCGATCCACAACACGATCGAGATCACCGAGCCGGCTTGCGCGATTCCCCAGCCGCGCTCGACCAGCATGGTCGGACCAAAACTGAAGACGATCGCGAACGCCGCGTTGAACAATCCCCAGATCAGTCCCGCGACGCTCAGCGCCATCATTGTGCTGCGGCCGAGGCGAGCGGAGGAGGCGCCGACTGCCGGAGCCTGTGGTGGCGTTTGATAGCTGAGCGCAAGCAAGCCTCCCAGCACAATCAGCGCCAACACGACAAGAGACACGGCCTTCACGCCATAGGCAGTGCCGATCGAAGGCAAGATCACCAGCGAGAGCGCGATGCCCGCGGGCCATGAATTGACGAACGCGCCCATCGCGGTCGCGATCTCCTTGCCGGCAAACCAGTCGGTGACCATCTTGGTGAGCTGCACATTGAGCAGCACGCCGCCGG
Organism: uncultured Alphaproteobacteria bacterium; assembly: GCA_963821965.1. Taxonomy (GTDB): domain Bacteria; phylum Pseudomonadota; class Alphaproteobacteria; order Rhizobiales; family Xanthobacteraceae; genus Bradyrhizobium. The sequence goes on along the minus strand of CAWGFY010000004.1, from coordinate 102,914 downwards.
CGCCGGCGACAAGCCGGCCGGCGATCTGCCAGTGCCAGGTCTCACCGAACGCCATCGCGAGACTGCCGATCAGCATCAGCGCGAGCGCGACCAGCACCGTTGGCTTGTCGCCAAAGCGCTTGCCGATCGCACCGCCCGGCAAACCGAGCGCGATGCCCGGCGCGAAGTAGAGCCCGATCAGCAGGCCGATATCGGCAAGGTTGAGGCCGAGCGTCGAGCTCAAGAGCGGCGCGACCGCGGCGACGCTCTGGAACTGGAACGGCATCGCGAGCCGCACGCAAAAAATAATGGCGAGAATGACCCAGCGGTTGCGCAATGCGTCCCCCCTGCAATATCCGCGCAAAATGAGGGGCTGGCGGACGCGTGTCAACGGCAGCCATCGGCGCGCCTGCGCTGCATTGGAGAAATTGATCGGCCGGTAGCCATTTGGCGATTGTGCGACTAGTCTCGGTGCATGCTTCAACGAAACGATTCCATCCTCCCCTCCCAGCGCGCGCTGTTCGATATGCCGCGCGACGTCTGCTATCTCAACGCGGCCTCCTACAGTCCGCTGCCGTTGAAGACGCAGGAAGCCGCGCGCGCCGCCGTCGCGCGCAAGGGGCAGCCGTGGAAGCTACCGGCCAGCTTCGCCAACGAGATTCATGAGCGCACGCGCAAAGCCGCGGCGCGGCTGATCAATGCCGACGCCGGCGACGTCGCGCTGATCTCGTCAGTCGGCTATGGCGTTGCGACCGCTGCCAAGCTTCTGCCTATTCCGCGCGGCAGCCGCGTGCTGGTGCTGGAGAACGATCATTCCTCGCCGGTGCTGGAATGGCAGGGGCGCGCCGAGGCACAGGGTTTTGCCGTCGAGACCGTGCGTCAGCCCGCTGACGGCGACTGGACCTCGGCGGTGCTCGCTGCGATCGCGCAGCCCGGCGCGCCGGTCGGCGCTTGCTTCGATTTCCTCGGTGCACTGGTCGGACGGCGGGCTCATCGACATCGAGAAAGTCGGCGCCGCCTTGCGCAAGCGCGGCGCGCTATTTCTGATCGACGCCACGCACCACGTCGGCGTGCTTGATCTCGATGTGAAGCGGCTCGATCCTGACTTCGTGATCTTCCCGACCTACAAATGGGTGCTCGGTCCCTACGGTCGCGCCTTTATGTATGTGGCCAAGCGCCATCAGGACGGCAGTCCTTTGGAGCAGACCGCGCCCGGGCGGCGCAACGTCAATGCCGAGAACAACGTCTATTTCGCCGATCTCGCGCTACCTGCCGGATGCGCGGCGCTTCGACATGGGCGAGCGCGACCATTTCATCTCCATGGAGATGGCGGCGATCGGCATGGAGATGATGGCGGAGTGGGGCGCGTCCGCGATCGTGCTGCGCCTGTCTGCCCTGACGGAACGGATCGCCGACGGCGTTCGCGACATCGGCGTGACGGTCCCGGAGGTCAGGTTCCGCGCGCCGCATATCCTCAGCCTCGCCTTCAAGGGCGGCATGCCGGCCGGCCTGATCGAGGAACTGGCCGCCGACGGCATCTATGTGGCCCCGCGGCTCGGGCGCATGCGCATCTCGCCGCACGTCTATAATGACGAGGCGGACGTCGACCGTTTCGTGGCGGTGCTGCGGAAGCGGCTGAGAGGGTAACCACTCTCGTGTCCCGGACGCGTTGCGGCATGCAAAAAGCGCGTCCACACGCGTCTTCCACGCTCTATGGCCGCTACTCAGATCCGGGGCCTACCTTTGGACCCCGGATCGGCAGCGCACCGCGAAGCCGCGCTTCGCTGCATCCGGGGAACGCCGCCCACCCCGCAAGCGCCATCCCTGCATAGGAGACGGCCAAATTGACCAGTCCCCGGAGGCTGTTCCAATCGCCCCGGCTTGTGTAGGCTCCCCTCCGCCAAGCCGAAACAGGCAAAATCACCCATCCAAGGGACCGCGAAGGGGAGACGCGGATCTAGTCATGACCGATATCCGATACGTGGCGCCGCACACGCTTGATGAAGCGATTGGCGCATTCGCGGCCGCAGGCAGTGCGGCACGCATTATGGCCGGGGGCACCGACCTGTTGGTGCAGATGCGTTCCGGCGCGGTGCGGCCGGGCCTGATCGTCGACATCAAGAAGATCGACGAAATGAACGCGATCGAGCAGACCGCCGATGGCGGTTTCCGCGTCGGCGCCGCGGTGTCCGGCATGGCGCTGGCCGAGCATGCGAAGTTCGGCAAGGTCTGGCCCGGCGTGCTGGAGGCCGTCAACCTGATCGGCTCCAAGCAGGTACAGGGCCGCGCGTCCGCCGGCGGCAATCTCTGCAACGGCTCGCCCGCCGGTGACAGCGTGCCCGCCATGATCGCGGCCGGCGCAATCGTCACCATTCAGGGCCCGAAGGGCCGCCGCGAACTGCCGGTCGAGAAGGTGCCGGCCGGTCCGGGCCGCACCAATCTCGACGCCGGGCGAAATCCTGGTCAGCTTCACCTTGCCGCCGCGCCCGCCGGGCTCGAGCGACGCATACTTGCGCATGATCCCGCGCACCGAGATGGACATCGCCGTCGTCGGCCTCGGCGTCAGCCTGACCCTGAAGGATGGCGTCTGCACCGCCGCCCGCGTCGGCCTCGGCGCGGTGGCGCCGACCGCGCTGCTGGTCGAAGCCGCCGCGCAGGCGCTGATCGGTTCGAAGCTCGACGACGCCGCGCTCGAGAAAGCCGCCGAAGCCTGCCGCGCCGCCTGCCGTCCGATCGACGACAAGCGCGGCACCATTGCCTATCGAGTCAAGACCGCCGGCGTTCTCCTGAAGCGCACGGTTGCGATCGCCGCCAAGCGCGCGGGAGGAAAGTAAGAGTCATGGCGAAAGTACACGTCACCACCACCATCAACGGCGAGCCGATGGAATTCCTCTGCGAGCCGTACGAGACCATGCTCGACGCGCTGCGCGGCTCGCTCGGCCTGACCGGCTCCAAGGAGGGCTGCGCCTCCGGCGACTGCGGCGCCTGCTCGATCACGCTCGACGGCCGTCTGGTCTGCTCCTGCCTGATGCTCGCGGCCGAAGCCGAAGGCCACGAGATCCGCACCATCGAAGGCATGGCGCATGGCGAGACGCTGCATCCGCTGCAGCAGAAATTCCTCGAGCACGCCGCGCTTCAATGCGGCATCTGCACCTCGGGCATGCTGGTCGCCTCCGAGGCGCTTTTGAAGAAGAATCCTGATCCGACCGAGGAAGAAATTCGCTTCTGGCTCGCCGGCAATCTCTGCCGGTGCACCGGTTATGACAAGATCGTGCGCGCGGTGCTGGATGCCGCCGCTGAAATGCGGGAGACGGCACGATGAACATCGTCACCAACAACAAGTGGATCGGCCAGCGCACCATTCGCCCTGACGGCGTCGACAAGGTCACCGGCCGCGCGGCCTTTGCCGCCGACACCAACATGCCCGGCATGATCTGGGGCAAGGTCCTGCGCAGCCCGCATCCGCATGCGCGCATCAAGACGATCGACACCTCGAAAGCGGAAACGCTGCCGGGCGTGAAGGCGGTCGTCACCTCGAAGGACGTCGTCGACTTCCCGCTCGAGAAGGGCGCGCTGATGCTCGGCATCCAGGACATGCGCTGGATGTGCCGCAACGTGATGGCGCGCGACAAGGTGCTGTTCCCCGGCCATCCCGTCGCCGCTGTCGCCGCGACCACGGAAGCGATCGCGGCCGAAGCCTGCAAGCTGATCGAGGTCGATTACGAAGTGCTTCCCTTCGCGATCGAGATCGACGATGCGCTGAAGCACGACGCGCCGATCCTGCACGAGTGGAACAAGTTCGAGGGCAAGCCGTCGAACATCATGCGGCAAGCTCGAAGTGCAAGAAGGGCGACATCGCCGAAGGCTTCAAGAAGCCGAAGTCGTCATCGAGCGCACCTTCACCACGCGCCCGGTGCATCAGGGCTATATCGAGCCGCACGCCTGCCTGATCACGTTGCCGCCGACGGCAAGACCACGATCTGGAGCTCGAGCCAGGGCCAGTTCATGGTCCGCGCGATGACGGCGTATCTCACCGGCATCCCGCAGAGCGACATCCGCGCCATCCCCGCCGAGATCGGCGGCGGTTTCGGCGGCAAGACCATCGTCTATCTGGAGCCGCTCGCGACGTTGCTTGCGAAGAAGTCCGGCCGTCCCGTGAAGATGGTGATGACCCGCGAGGAAGTGATGCGCGCGACGGGCCCGACCTCGGGCGCGAAGATGACGGTGAAGATCGGCGCCACGAAAGACGGCAAGATCGTCGCCGCGCACGGCATCTTCTATCTGCAGGCCGGCGCCTTCCCGGGCTCGCCGATCCGCGGCGCGGTCGGCTGCAGCTTTGCGCCTTACGACATCCCGCATGTGCTGTCGGAAGGTTTTGACGTCTGCTCCAACCGCTCCAAGGTCGCGGCCTACCGCGCGCCGGGCGCGCCGATCGGCGCGTTCGCGGTGGAATGCGTGCTCGACGAAGTCGCGAGCGCGCTGAAGATGGATCCGCTCGATTTGCGGCTGAAGAACGCCGCGAAGGAGGGCACCAAGGCCGCGCACGGCCCGACCTTCCCGCGCATCGGCTATGTCGAGACGCTGGAAGTCGCGAAGAACCATCCGCATTACAAGGCGCCGCTCAAGAAGCTTCAGGGCAGGGGCGTCGCCTCCGGCTTCTGGTTCAACGCCGGCGGCGAATCCTCCGCGCAGGTCAACATCACCGAGGACGGCAACGTCGTCGTCACCACGGGCCATCCCGATATCGGCGGCTCGCGCGCGGCGATCGCCAATATCTGCGCCGAGCTGCTCGGCATCGACTACAACCGCGTCTCCGTCATCATCGGCGACACCCAGACGGTCGGCTTCTCCAATCTCACCGGCGGCAGCCGCGTGCTGTTCGCCTCCGCGATCGTGGTGACGCAGTCGACCGAGAAAATCATCAAGACGATGCGCGAGCGTGCTGCAAAAATCTGGAACATCGATCCCGAAGCGGTGAAGTGGGAGAACGGCGCCGCGCATCCGGTGAGCCCGAACGCCGGCCAGTTCGAGCCGCTGACGCTGAAGGAGCTTGCCGACAAGGCGCCCGCGCAGGGCGGCCCGATCGGCGCCAGCGTGCAGCTCAACACGCAAGGCGCCGAAGGCGGCTTCGGCACGCATATCTGCGACGTCGAGGTCGACATCGATCTCGGCATCGTGCGCGTGCTGCGCTACACCGCGATCCAGGACGTCGGCCACGCGATTCACCCCGGCTATGTCGAGGGCCAGCTCCAGGGCGGCGCGGTGCAGGGCATCGGCTGGGCGCTGAACGAGGAGTACATCTACAACAAGGACGGCAAGGTCGATAATCCCGGCTTCCTCGACTATCGCATGCCTGTCTGTTCGGACATGCCGATGATCGACTGCGAGCTGGTCGAGGTGCCGAACCCGAAGCATCCGCAGGGCGTCAAGGGCGTCGGCGAGGTGCCGCTGGTGCCCGTGATGGCGGCGGTGGCGAACGCCGTGCACAACGCGCTCGGCATCCGCTTCTACGACCTGCCGATGTCGCCGCCGCGGGTGTCCGCGGCGCTCGATGCGCAGGTGCAGCGCGCGGCGGAGTAGGGCTTCATCGCGATGAGCGATGTCGAGACGGCATCAACGGTGCTCGACACGCTCAAAGCGGCCGAGCACGCGCCGCAACAGGCGGCGCTGCCGATGCTCAACGGCCTCGTCGGCCTCGTTCAAGGTGGTGGTGCTGCGTCGCTCGAAGTCGAGGAGGCGCGCGCCGGTGCCTTCATGGCGATCTGCGAAATCGGCAAGGCATTGCATCGCGGCCAGTCGACGGATGGGTTGTGGGCGGCGGCGATTGACGCTGCGGAACGGTGGAAGGCGGCGCGATAGAGGCGCAAACTATCCGTTCGTCATGGCCGGGCTTGACCCGGCCATCCACGTCTTCGTGCAAGCGGGTGCCAAAGACGTGGATGCCCGGCTCAAGGCCGGGCATGACGATGAACAAGATGCATGAGCCTCGCGCCTCTCACGGCTTCTTCGCCTCCCCATTACCTTCAGCCGCTGCGCCTGGGCGCATTGATCCTCGATCGCAAAATAGCGCGCCACCGCGTCCGCGCCGACGTCGAGCGGGTGGCGTTCGCTCGATCCGCGGTCGGCCAGCATTCGCAAGCGGTCGGCGGCGCCGTTGAACTGCGACTGGTTGTTGATGATGACAGTTGCGCCGGCCGCCTTGGCAAGTTCGGCCTGCCTTCGCACCGAAGCGAGATACTGGTCGAAATGCGCGACGTCGTTCGGAAAGTTGAATTCGGTGCCGCCTGAATAGAACACGGTGAGCGGCTTGCCGCGATCGTGCACCTCGAACACGCCCGAGATCGTGCCGGGCGTGTGGCCCGGCGTCAGATAGAGCGTCACCGTCCGGTTGCCGACCGTGATTTTCATGCCGTCGGTCGCAACGATGTCGCGCTTCGGGTTTCCTGTCGGATAGCCGTACAGCGAGCCCTCGATCAGGTCCCAGTCGGCGGTGACGATGCGGGAGCCGTAGCGCGACTGAAACAGGTAAGCGCCGCCGGACTCGCCAAGATGACCGTGCGAGACGATGACGTATTTCACCTTGGCGGGATCGAGACCGAGCTTCTGCATGCCGCCGACCAGCACCTCCTCGGCGTCCCAGACCCGCGCGGTGTCGTAGAGGATGTAGCCGTCGTCCGACGTCAGCAGCCACGCCGATTCGCCGCGCGTACCCAGCCAGTAGACGTCGTCGAACGCCTTCCTCGGTTCGAGGTAGCCAATCTTCCGATCGGGGTCCTCACGCGGGGCCGGCGCATCCGGCCGCGGTGCACCGCGCTGGGGCGCGACGCAGATCGCGGTGACGAGGCCGTAGAAATCGGGCGTGCCGTCGCGCCCGCCGACCGCGCGTTTTCCCGCGGCAAGATGCGCGTCGACCGTGTCGGGCATGACCCCGTCTGCGCGTGCGCGGGAGTGACCGCGAGCGCAAGACCAAGCAACAGAACGGGCCGCATCTGCACGACGCGCGTTACGACGCCATCCGGTGCACGGCGCAGATCTTGTTGCCGCAGGGATCGCGCAAGTAAGCGATGTAGAGCTTCATGCCGGCGCCTTCGCGGATGCCGGGCGGATTCTCACAGGTCTTGCCGCCGTTGGCGAGGCCGGCCTTGTGAAAGGCGTCGACCTGGTCGGTCGAATTCGGCGACGAAGCCGATGGTGCCGCCGTTGGCGCAGGTCGCGTCCTTGCCGTCGATCGGCTTGGTCACCGAAAAGGTCCCGCCCTTGTTGCGCCAGAAGATGCGGTGGCGGTCGACCGCGCCGGGCTTGGTGCCGAGCGTGCCGAGCAGCGCGTCATAGAACGACTTGGCCTTGTCGAGGTCGTTGGTTCCGATCATCACGTGCGAAAACATTGGCCCTTGCTCCCTGTTATCCGTTTTTGCCGGACGCGCCGCGTCCCGCGAGCAGTCCTAGCAGAAATAGGGGCGGGGGAGAAAGGCCGGGAACCACTCCCTTGTTGGCGGCGTTTGTTCGCCATGGAGAAGCTTTCACATCTGGTCGAGAACGCCTTCATGATCGCCTGGGAGTATCTCGAGGCGACGGGCGAACTCGGCGAGGCGGAAGGCGCGGCCGGCGAGTTGCTCGACATCATCCACGCCATGATACGGACGGGCGAGCGCCGCCGCATCCTGATCGCGAATACCGCGATCGACGCCTACAAGCGGCGACGGTTGCGCGGTGAGGTGAGAAATGGACAGCCTGACAAAGCGGGAGCAGCCTGACCGCTCCAAGATCAACATGCATGAGAGCTATGAGGTCAAATACTGGACCCATCAGCTCGGCATATCCCGCAACCGGCTGCAGCAGGCCGTCGACAAGGTCGGCAATTCCGCCGCCGCCGTGCGCAAGGAGCTCGGGGTGTGAGCGTCAGGCTGACCTAATTGCCGAGCTTGATGCCGGCGTCCTTGATCACCTTGGCCCACTCCGGCGTTTCTTTTTTTATGACCGCGGCAAATTCGGCGGGGGTATTGCCGATCGGTTCGAGGCCAAGCTCGTCGAACTTCTTGCGCACCTCCGGCATCGCCAGGGTCCTGGCGGTTTCGGCGTAGATCTTGTCGACGATCTCTTTCGGCGTACCGGCCGGTGCAAGCAGTCCGAACCACGGCACCGCCTCGAAGCCGGGGAAGCCCACTTCCGCCATGGTCGGCAGATCCGGCGCCAGCTTCGAGCGCTTGATCGAGGTGATGGCCAGCGCGCGCAATTTCCCTTCGCGCGCCAGCGGGATCACGTTCGAGATATTGGCGAACGACATGGTGATGCGGCCCGCGAGCAGGTCCGGCAATAACCCGGTGGTGCCGCGATAAGCCACCGGCACGATATCGAGATGCGCCATGTATTTGAACAATTCGGCGGCCAGGTGCTGCGAGGTGCCGACGCCGCTATGGGCATACGTCAACTTGCCGGGCTGTGCCTTCGCGAGCGCGACCACGTCCGCCACGCTTTTGGCCGGCACATCGGGCGGAAGGGCGAACACATTGGCGGCGATGAAGACCTGCGAGATCGGCGCGAAGTCCTTGACCGGGTCAAACGGCAGCACTTCGTACAGGCTCGGATTGATGACGAGTGCCGAGTTGCCGCCCATCAGCAAGGTGTAGCCGTCGGCGGGGGCCTTGGCGACGCGATCGGTCGCGATGTTACTGCCGGCGCCGAGAACATCCTCGACCACGATAGGCGAGCCCCAGACCTCCGTAAAGCGGTCCGCAAGAATGCGTGCCGCAAGGTCAGGCGCCGTGCCCGGCGTGAAGCCGACCACGATCTTGATCGGCCGGTTCGGATAGGTCGATTGCGCGAATGCCGCTTGCGCTGCGGCCGCGACAAGCAGCGCGGCGAACAAATTCGAAGCCAGCCTCATCCGTTCCCCCATTGTCGTGCATGACCGTTACCCGGTCTTTGCCGCCGAACACCGTTACCCGGTTTTGCCGCCGAACGTGAGGGTAAGTGTGGCATCGGCGAACGGCGCCCGCAAGGCATCGGGCCGCGCGCAAAAAAGAGCCCCGCCGGAGCGGGGCTCTTCCGTTGGTCTTTATCGGTCCCAACGATGTTCGCGGATTACGACGCCGCCGTCATCGCGATAGCGGTCATAGTCGTGGTGATACCAGCCACGGTGCCAGTCGCGATCATGGTCGTAGAACCGGACGCGCGGGCCGTCATAGCGGTCGCCATAGTATCCGTGGTCGCCGCCGATATAGACACCGAAGCCCTCGGCGCTGGCGATGGTGGGAGCGCCGATTGCAAGCGTCGCTGCCGCCGCAAGTGCGTAAGTGAGCTTTCTCATGTGTTCCTCCTTTCGCTCGGTAGGTCAACACATGAGAGCGCGATGCCGTTGCAGGAACTGCCAAGAAACTTTCTTGAACAAGCATTCAGAAAGTTCCGCAGCGATGAAATCAATTTACCGGAAACCTCATCGTCTCATCAATCGGGTCCGGGCGACGCGCACATCACCCGGACCCGCCGTTTCAAATCGATGAATCAATCGAGTTATTGGCAGCGGTACACGATACCGTCGCCGCCCGTGATCACGCCGCCGGGATCGCAGGCGATGCCGTAGCGCGCACGGTAGTCAGCCCACCCGGTGTAGGAATAGCCGGGGCCGCTCCACGGGCCGCCCCAGTAAGCCGCTCTCACCGCGTACCAGGGCAGGCCGGCCGAGTGCACATACACGGCGCTCGCGGCATAACCGCGTCCGACATAGAGACGCGAATACGCCTCGGCCTTGCTGACCGACAGCGATACGCCGCCTTGCTCCGACCAGCCCGCCGAAAACAGCGCCGCGACGGCGAATGTCGTGGACGCAATTGCCAGCTTCCTCAAAGTCGCTTTCATGACTTCCTCCTTACGGGTTAGGTCCCCAGCTCGATTTGATGTGCCCGGGTTCCCGCGAGCCTTGCGCCAGATCAAGGGTCTTGCGGGGCCGAGAGAGCGACGACCCCGGTCTTGGGGGCAACCGGGGTCGTCAATTCTCTTATGAGAATGCGCTGCGTCAGAGGGGGGGTAGATCAAACACATGCGCATACGGATACAATGGCGCCGGGGCCCATGGCGCAATTGTCCGGGAGGACAATGTACGCGGGGACATCCGGCCGCTGCTCACCACATCCGGATGACGTGTCCGGCGAACTGTCGCTGGGCCACCTGGAACGTCGGCGGCGGCATTCTCCTTGCGATCCGGCGAGGATGGCCCTGCCTTGCCGCCGTTTTTGCCGAATGCACTGGCTGAATGGTCTTCGCGGCGGACGGCTGCATTGCCGCGAAGGCCTCGCGCACTCTGCCCCCGTCGTTGGCGACGCGTTCGGGAGCAGGGATATACGGGCCGGAGATTCCGATTGGCACTCGTGGGTTCGTGGCAAGACTGGTGTTGTAGACCACGCGTTCGGGCCATCCCCGATCCGAGTAGATTCGGATCACCGGCCGAAGTTCATCCGAGTGATTGACTGCTGGCAGCTTTGGCAGACATGCGTCCGCGATGAACAGCAGCGCGAGCAGCACGCTACCGACATAGAGAAAATAGCGCGCCAGGGGCATTTGTTACTCCACGCCCCCCATTCGCCCGGATCGACCCCCCGAGCGTTCTCGCAAGACGGACCGCGAACACCGAGGTCCGGATATCCAAAGTGATCCGTCAGTATCCGCCAGGGCTCGTCGAACGTTGACCTGGATCAAGGGTGGATTAGCGCATCGGGAAATCGGCCTCATCTGTCACAACGCGAAGAATAGGTCACCAAATGCGAACCCGGCGGCGTAGCGATCCTTGATTTATGTCAACGTGAGCGAGCCTTTATTGGTCCGGTTATGTTCAGCCGTGTCGAAGCGGCCTTCGTAACCACACTGAACCTGGGAATAGTATGCCACCCAAGCCAAGGATTTTTGACATGAGCAGAAATACCGAAACCAAGATCATCTCTCGCCGAAGGGCTCTTTCCTCGCTGGGATTCGCTGCATTGGGTCTGTCGACGCTTCCGACTTTGTTTGTTGCCTCGGAGGCTGAAGCACAGACCGTCGGCATGGAACGGCGTCACGAACGGCGCACCGGGCGCCATGAACGACGCGAAGAGCGGCGCACGGGACGGCACGAACGACGCGAAGAGCGGCGCAATTGATCGCCTGCGAGAAGATGTTCCGCAGCAACGACAAAGCTCCGACTAGCGCCGCCGATCTGAAGTCCCTGACTTGTTCGCTGCAAAATCGGGTCCAGGGACTTCAGATCGAAAAGCGGCACCAGAATCATAGAGCCCGTAACTTTCTGAAGTCCGTGAACGGATGTTGCGGCGATGGAGCGCGGACTTCGGAAAGTGGGCACTAGCCGATGGCCGCGCGTCAGATGGGTGCGCGCTACTTGAGGCGTCGATCTATCGCCTGCCATCGGAAAGGTGGAGCGGTCGATCGATAGCTCAGGTCATCGAGGCTGGGTGCTCTCAGGCATTCGCGCAACAGGGCTTCCATGATCAGATCGGTCTCGGGCCGCCGCGCAGCGGAAGCGAGGACGGGAAGAGGACCATTCGAGATTTTTGCGGCAGTTTCGGTCGCCCCGGCCGTATACGTGAATTCGTTCCTGAACACTTGCATCCCCATTCGGTCAATTTCGCCGCCGCGAAAGCTTCCGTTGGCTTCGTGGCTGGCAGGTCCCTTTGAAGCGTGCCCAAGCGAAGATTAGGTGATCCCGCCGTTCTCTCAATTGTATCGGGGGACATTGTCCTCAGGGACAATGCAGACGCCGAGAAACGAACGGTCTACGGCACGGCAGCGGTTGGAGCGGCTGCGGCTGCCGGTGCTTACTATCCGTCGTACGGTCACGGCTATGTTTGTCAGCCCGGAACCAACTATCGCGGCGAAGATGGCCTCATGCATCTCTGCCAATAGTAAAGTGGGCGGGCGTGCTTCTGCTGGGCTCGCGATGGACGCTTGACATGGATCAATCGGATCCGCGTGCATCGGCCTACGGCTGCCTCGCCTTGCCAAAAAGGACCAAGCCGGGCGGGGATAGCTGCCGGAGGCAGCTCCCGCCATAGGCGTTTCAATCGGCAAGATATGGAGGAGGATCACCATGCATCGGAACAGGCGTCATTCGATCAAGTCACTGACGATGACAGGGATTGCAGCAAGCTTTCTGTTGGGAATTGCAGGTGTTGCTCTCAGCCCGGCACCGGCACAGGCAGTCATATATTGCGAGTATGTCGGCTATCCGCCGAGTTGCGTCGCAAGGGCAGGCGTCGTGCTCAGGCCGCGCCCCGTGGCGCGCGCTGCGGTCCGGACAGGCGCCGTGGGCGCGGGCAATGCCAACGGCGGCCGCAATCGTGTGGGCGCGCGGCGGTAAGGGATTCTGATTTGCGGGTCACGCCTTGGCGGCAGGCGGCAAGTCGGGTTCGTGACCCGCACAAAATCGGCAACGCCTCAACTTTCGACGCGCTATTGCGGAAGTTGCCCGAGAAACTGGCAATGAAGGCATCGATGCCGTTGACGCGCATCGGCACGGCAAAGCAACTCCACCGTTAGCCGGATTTCGACGTTGCTCCGGCGAGCGAAGCCTTGCGCTCGTGGATCAGGTCCTCGAGCCTGTGCGCTGCGACATTCAAGGTGGCGGCATCGAGAGAATTGGCTTCGGTCGTTGCCGCGGCACGTTGCGCGCGCAGAACCTCGTCGATCTGTTTCTCGATCTCCGAGAGATCGGATTGCGTTTCGGCATGGCGTATCCTTTGGGCCAGTGCGTAGAGCGAATCCAGCGCCTCCGGCTTCGGATCAAGTCTGTCCGATCGGAGAAACTGCCAACCCGCCGCCAATATCGAAGCGAACGCACCCAACGCCATCGGCGCCAGGAAGATGGCGTTGCTCCACTTGTCCAGAAAGCTAACTTGGCTGCCGTTGTAGAACTCCGCCGCGCCCGGATGAACCGGCAGATAGGCCCCCGCGTCGGTGTCGGGCGCCTTGAATTGCGCCAGTATCGGAAATTCGCCGACCAGATCCCTGCGCGCGCTCGTCAATGCCTGGGTGAAACCGGCAATCACATCGTTGTCCAGGCCCTTCCTTGCAACGATGTAGAAAGCAACTCTCAGCGTGGTCACGTCGTCTGCGGGATTGGGAGGAGCGCCTCGCAATGTTCCCTTGGGGATATCGAAGCTTTCGTAGGCGCGTTCCTTCTCGGCAATCGCTCCTGCGTTCTCGATCGGGATCAGAACCGGCACGTTCTTCGCATTCTGGGGAAACAACCCCTTCACCAGCGACAGATACTTCTCCGACAGCGGCGCCACGACGAGGACCGTGCGCACCTCTTTGGCCTCGATCGCTCGTCTGGCGTCCTCGACCGAGGCGAGGTCCTTGAACACGACGCCGGAGCGATCGAGGTCATATGCCTTGCTCAATATACCGACCAGCTTCCGATTGGTGTCGCCGGCAAGCACGCCCACGGTTGAGCGCTTCAGCCCGGCCATGTCGGCGATCCCCGATCCCGGTGGCGCGAGCAGCAGGACGACGGATTCCGTCAGAACCACCACGGCTTGCGCCCGGGAGAGATCGCCGACGTCGCCGCGTACCACGGCAAGATCGGCTTTTCCGGAGGAAAATGCAGCGGCGGATTCAATTGCGCCAGCGGTCTGAACGATCTTGAGGCGGACCGGCGCGTTGGTCTCGGCAAGCCTGCTCGCAAGCGCGGAGACGATTTTGGGAGCTTCGCCGTCCAGTGAGCCGACCGCGATCGACAACGTCAGGGGTCGGACGTACCATCTGTAGGCGAACAGGCTCGCCGCAGCGGCCAGGATCGTCAGACTGGCCACCACCGCGATGCGCAGCCAGATCGGGAGCTTGGCGGGATTCATTGCCTTGTCGTCTCTCTTCGCCGCTATTTGTCGGCCCAAACGTTGCGACCAGTTTGCGTGGGAAGTTGATCTGGATCAACTCTGTCGAAGTATCACGATAGGTTGGGTGCCCGCGAAGACGGGCTACCTCTTGCCATCGGAAAATGCCGCCTCGATCACATCACCGATCGGCTGCCAGGTCTGGCCGTCGAACTGGACCAGCCGCAGCTGCTTGATCGGCCGGAAATCCCAGGGCCCGGTGCTGATCTTGATGTCGGGCAGCAGCAGCGAGGGCTGGTAGTTCTCGAGTGCTGTCGCCTGCCGCATGACGTTTTCGCGCGACAGGTCGTCGCCGCATTGCCTGAGCACCTGCGCCAGCGTCTCGGCGGCGGCATAGCCGTACAGAGCCGAGCCGTCATCCTTGTCTTCGCCGTGGTAGTATTTGTCCTTGAACGCCAGCCAGTCCTTTACGGCCGCATCGTCCTTCCATGCGGGATCGTTCACGTCCTTCAGGAAGGTGGCCGCGATCACGCCCGCGGACTTCTCGAGGCCGGCGGGCTTCAGCGCGGTGGAGATCGAGGCCGACGCGCTGTTCAGGAGAAACACCGGATGCCAGCCGATATCGGCGGCGATCCGGATCGCCTTGGCGGCATTGGCCGGCACGCCGGCGAAAACGAAAACCTGTGCCCCCGATTGCTTCAGGATCGAGACGTGGGTTTCCAGGTATTCGTCGGCCATGTCGTAGGCGATGTCGACGATGATGGTTCTGGCGAGATCGCCCAATCCGTCGACCAATCCCTTGAACAGGTCGTGGCCGAACTGATCGTTCTGCCAGAGCGCCACGATCTTGGCGCCGGGGTAGAACGCCTGGATGTAATTGGCATAGACCCGCCCCTCGGCCCGGAACGAAGGCCGCCAGCCCATGGTCCACGGGAATACCGAGGGATTGCCGAATTGCTCGTCGCCGGAGGCGACGAACAGCTGGGGAATTTGCCGTTCATTCAGATATTTTCGTACGGCGAGATTGTTGGGTGTTCCAAACGAGCCAAACATCAAGAGGACGTTGTCCCGCTCCACCAGCCCGTGTGTGAGATCGAGGGCGACCGAAGCGTCGGAATTGTCGTCATAGGAGATGAAGCGTACCTTGCGGCCATTGATGCCGCCATGCTCGTTGATCATGTCGAAATAGGCGGCTTCCGCTTTTCCGATCGCGCCGAAGGCCGCCAGATTGCCGGTATACGGCATGAGATTGCCGATCCGGATTTCGGTGTCGGTGACACCCTGCTGATGCGCGCGCTGCGACATCGCGCCCAGCGAGGTCAGCGCCATCAACGCGGCGATCAGGGATCGGACCAGCGCACTCATCTCGAATGACCCGTGTCTTTTGTTGGCGATGGAGCAATTCCCCGGAATGGTGATCAGCGCGCCGCGGCTGCCCATCGCCATTGATCTGGATCAAGGGTTTTACGGCGCGCCCGCTCGAGCATGCGGCATGACGGGACCTGACCTGCCGCGCCGATCCATCATCCTGCTGTCCCAATCAGGTGGAGCATATCGATGTGGGTCCTGATGTACGTCTTTTCCTACTCGGTGAATCCGGCCGCTACCAACGACAGGGCCGAATGGAGGCTCCGTCCGGCCGTGGTATTTCAGGAGTTCTCCAATGAAGAGCGATGCAAGGCTGCCAAGTCGACGCTCGAAGGCAGCCTGAAAGATGCCGGCGCCCGACTCAGGAGTGGCCTGGAAGATTTGAAGAGCCTGGGCAAGGCCGAGCCATCGCAGATCATCATCGCCTACAGCGTGGAATGCCTTCCGAAATAAGCGAGCGCCTCCTGAGGGAGTGCCACCGCTGATCCAGATCAACGGCCGGCAAGGAAAGCATGGTGTGATGGGCCTCGACCCAAGCGGAAGAAACCCCACGAAGATGACCTTGAGGACTGTTGCAATTGCGACACCGGGTGTCGCGCGCCGGCACACACCGTGCCGTCTACGGGACTGCAGCGGTCGGAGCGGTCGCGGCTGCGGGCGCTGCGGTCACGGCTATGTCTGTCAGCCCGGGACCAATTTATCGCGGCGAGGACGGCCGCACGCATTTCTGCCAGTAGCAGAATCTGCAGGCCGTACCGCGGATGAACGGCATGTCCGCCGAGTGCGGACGAAGAACGACTGATCCGCCTTTCAGGCGCCTGGATGCGAACGCGCCCAGGCGACCGCATCCTCCAGCCGATCGTCGCCCCAGAACAACTCGCGGCCGACGACGAAGGAAGGCGATCCGAAGATGCCGAGCTGCTTGGCCGCGTCGGTCTCCTTCACCAGTAGGGATCGCGTCGCCTCGGACTCGGCCAGCGCAAGTACCCGCGCGGGATCCTGACCGACCTCGCGCAGGCTGTGCGAGAGATTCGGCTCGCTGCCGGCCTCCTCGCCGCGCTGAAACCAGTTGCGATAGGCGGCGCAGACAAAATCGACGCCCCATCCTTCCTGCATGCCGACCAGTGCCACGAGGTTCGCCATGATCGACTGTTTGGCAGGATAGGGCGCGGGCAACCGGGCAGGTATGCCGTACATCTCCGCGCGCCGGGCGACGTCGCGCCACATGTAAGCCATCTTGGACGGCTTGTCGGCGAACGGCACGTGGTTCATTTCCTGCAGGATCAGCAGCAGGTGAAACGGGCGCCAGCGAAAGCTGATGTCGCCCTTCTGCTCGTGCAGGCGCATCACACTGAGATAGGAATAGGTGCTTCCCATCGTGAACCAGAAATCGATCTGCATGAGATGCTCTCTGACTAGAACAAGAGGGCGAACCTCAGCAGAGTATAGCATAGGCGCCCGACATGGCCCGGTCTGCCGTCAAAAGGTCTCTGTAATCTTGCTCAGGCGAGGGGGACGATCCGGGTCAAATCCGCAAGCGCGCGCCGTCTGCTCGATCATCCGATAGGCCGGAACAAGCATCGTGATCGGGTCGGTGGCGGGGTCATCTTCGGCCAGCCAGGGCAGCGAGCCATGCGGCCCGCCGCACAGGTGCAACGCGATTTTTTGCTCGCGCAATTCTTTCGCCAGCGCGTCCACTGCGGCCGCCGTTTCATCCATCAGGCGCATCATGACAACCGGCGTGCGCGACGATAACGCGGCTCTCGGTCCATGCTGCAGCTCGGCGGCGCTCAAACCGATGGAGGGCAGGCGCAGGATCTCCGAAAGTTTGAGCGCGATCTCCCGCGCCGATCCCAGGCCAAGACCTCGCGCCGCCACAAAAACGGCTGACGCCATGGCCAGATCATCGGCAATCTCGGACCAGTCGAGCGCAAGCGCGCGGTGTAGGCGCCCGGGCAGCCTGTCGAGGGCGCTCCGCAGCACGCGATCTTCCGCCAACTCGGCAATAAGCCCGGCGCCAGCGGCCATCGAGCCGATCACGGTCTTGGTTGCCGCGACCGAGTGCTCTTGGCCGGCTTCGATCGGAACGACGAACTCGGCTTCGTCAGCCACCGGCGAGGACGTCGTATTGACGATGGCGAGGGTGCGGGCGCCCACGGCGCGCGCCGACCTGGTCGCCGCGACAAGATCCGGGCTGCGTCCCGATTGCGAGATTACAATGAACAGCGCATGGCGCAGCATTAGCGGCGTGCGGAATGCCGTGATCACCGAAGGAGCGCTGGCCGAAACGGGAAGGCGAAGGCGCGTCTCGACAAGGTATCTCAGGAAAACCCCGGCATGCCCGGAGCTGCCCCGGCCGCACACGACGCACAGGGGGGCAGAGCCGATCCCAATTCGCCGTGCGATCTCGCGCGTGGCGGGGCGGTTGCGAACAATTCTGGCGGCAACATCCGCGCTCTCGCCGATTTCGCTTGCCATCGCCGATGTCGTCATAGCTTGACCGCTCCGCTTTGCGGCTGCGCCGCTGCCAGCCCGGGATGCCGGTCACGATCCTTGGCGAGCTCGGCAAACGCGCGCCGAAGGTTGCCGTCACAGTTCTCGAGAATGGTCCGGGCATCGACGCTTGCGACGCCAAGCGCCAGAAGGACCGCCGTCTTGATGTCTCCCTCGGCCTGATCGAGCGAGCGCGCCGCGTGCGAGGGATCACAGTGCGCGATTTGCGCCACCATGGCCTCGGCGCGCCGCTTCAGCTTGGCATTGGTCGGCTGCATGTTCACCATCATGCCGCGATACACCCGCCCCATGCGCAGCATGATCCCGGAGGAGATCAGGTTGAGCACCACCTTCTGCGCGGTGCCCGCCTTCATCCGCGTGGACCCGGCGATCAGCTCGCGGCCGGTCTCGATCAGGATCGGAAACTTTGCAAGCGCGAGCAGCGCGGTGCCGGGATTGTTGGCGACTGCGATCGTCACTCCACCGAATGAGCCTGCCTGCTCGAGCGCAGCGACTGTGAACGGCGTTGTCCCGCTGGCGGCAACGGCGATCACCACATCGTGCGGCGTGAGCCGCGCGGCATTGACCTGCGTGACGGCATCATCGGTATCGTCCTCCGCACCTTCGACGCTGGTGACGAACGCGCTGTCTCCGCCGGCGACGATGAAGCGGACACGCTCGTTGGGCCAGGCAAAGGTCGGAGTCAGTTCCGCGCCGTCCTGGACCGCTACCCGGGCCGAGGTGCCGGCGCCGACATACACAATGCGTCCGCGCTCGCCCAGCGCCGCCCTGGCCGCCTCGGTCGCCGCGGTGATCGCGGGAAGGGCATGGCCGATCGCCGCAACTGCGGCAACCTGACCTTCCCACATGGCCTCCATCGCTGACGTCAGGGACCATGCATCAAGATCGGCAAAGCGGGGATCGATTTCTTCGGTGGCCATAAAGCTGATCCGTGTGTCCTAAACGCGGAACCTTGAAGCGCCTTCATGGTCGGTTTCTCTCTTGGGGAGGTCAAGCCGTCCTCGCGCCACCAGCAAGGCGCCGGCCGCCGCATCGGCATCAGGGCGCCTCAGGCGGGCGCGCAGGTCAGGCGTCAGCCAGGGCGTCATGGCATCCGCGAGCCCGCCGACGAGCGAGAGCCGGTCTATTCCCCTCGACAGGAACAGATCGAGCAGATCGCCGATGGCATCGGCCGCGCGTTCGACAATGCGACGGCCCACCGGATCGCCTTGACTGGCGTGCCGCATCACGATCGGCGCGAACGCAGCATAGTCCGTGGCCCTGGCTTCTTCAGACCAGGCCACCGCCTGATAAGGATCATGATCGAACGCGCCCAATACCTCTGAGAGCAATGGGGTCAATTCGGCCCGGCGATCCGCAGCCCGCAGCGCCAGCCGAACAACCTGCAGGCCGATGTCGGCGCCGCTGCCTTCGTCCGAGACCGGAAAACCATAACCGGCGAGACGGATTTCGCGGCCGCCGATCAGGCCAACGCCCACCGAGCCGGTGCCGGCGACTACAATGGCCCCGTCCGCGCCGCTATGGGCGCCGAGGCAGGCCGCCAAGCCGTCGCTGATGAAGATGACGGATGCAAAGGGATGCGTGATCTTGTCGAGGGCCGTTTGCGCGCCCCGGCGACCAAGACCGGCAAGACCGATTCCAGCGCGCATCCGCGCGAAATCCTCGTGCGCCAATCCGGCCCGTGCGGCCGCCGCTTCGGTGGCCTCCACGATGGACCGCCAGGCCTTCTCCAGGCCAATTCGCGTCGTGGCAGGTCCCGAGCTCGCCTCACCCAATGTCCTGCCGTTTTCATCCTCGATCCGGGCGCGGCAACGGGTTCCGCCCCCATCAATGCCGAGATACGTGGTATCTTTCGTTCCCATCGAAATTAACCCGAGACCTTCATTCCGGGTCCTGCCGAAGCCGTTTTGTGTACATATGAAGTCTCGTGCGGGACTCGCCTCACGAGTCCGTGAGCGTCATTCCCGGATGAATATTGATGGGCCTCACCAAAGCTTCTGTCCCTCTCACGATCGCTGCGCAGCACATCTTTGATGGTAACACCATGCGCGGGCCGGGGTCGGTCACGATCTCGGAGGGGCGGATCGACAACATCAGCTTCGGCGAGCCGGAGGCGCGTGCCGCAATCCAGCTTCCCCCAGATGCGATCCTTGCGCCCGGCTTCATCGACATCCAGGTGAACGGAGGCGGGGGTGTCCTTCTCAACGACCAGCCGACAGAGGCCGGTATTCGGCGCATCGTTGAAGCGCACCGCAAGGGGGGCACCACCGGCTGCTTGCCGACTCTCATCACCGATCGCAGCGAGGTCATGCAGCGATTGGCTGCGGTCGCCGAGGCTTGTCTTGGAATTCCCGGCGTGCTCGGGTTTCATCTGGAAGGGCCGGCCCTCAACAAGTCTCGCAAGGGCATTCACCCGGAATCCGCAATACGATTGCCCGATCGGCGCGATGTCGCCGTCATCACGGCTTTTGGAGGCCGTGGCCGTTCCATGGTGACGCTGGCCCCGGAATGCGTGCCGGCTTCCATGATCGATGAATTGATTGGCGCCGGATTGCGTATCGCGGCCGGCCATAGCGAGGCGACCGCGGCCGAAATCGACCGGGCGGTCGATCACGGCGTCTCCGGAGTAACCCATTTGTTCAACGCCATGTCGCAGTTGACCGCTCGTGAGCCCGGCCTGGTGGGCGCCGCGCTCCGGGACGACCGGCTGTTTGCAGGGATCATCTGTGACGGCATCCATGTTGAAGGCTCAGGCTTGCGTATCGCCTTCCGCTGCAAGGGGCGCGATCGCTTGATGTTGGTCACCGATGCCATGCCATTGGTGGGCACCAACGACCGGCAATTCATGTTGCAGGGAAGGCCGATCACGCTGCACGAAAATCGCCTGACGGGCCCCGATGGCACGCTCGCGGGGGCTCACCTCACCATGATCGAGGCGGTGCGCAACGCTGTTGCGTTTCTCGAAATCTCCCTTGTCGATGCCCTCATCATGGCCTCTCGCACGCCCGCGGTGTTTCTCGGCCTTGAGTCCGAGCTTGGATGGATCGCGCCCGGATACCGCGCCGACCTCGTCGCCTTCAGCCCGAACTTTGAGGTCATCGCGACATGGATAGGCGGCGTCGGTTCGACAAGCGAGCCGAGCCGAGGTTAGATGCGCAACCATCCGATCATCGTGCAAAAATATGGCGGTGTCTGCCTTGAGACGCCGGCAAAAATTCACAGCGTTGCGCGCAATCTCGCCGACCTGCATCGCCGTGGTCATCATGTTGTGGCGATCGTCTCCGCAATGGGCAAGACCACCGACGAATTGATCCAGATGGCCTACCAGGTGAGCCCGACGCCCAATCGTCGTGAGCTCGACATGCTGCTGACGACCGGTGAGCGCATCAGTATGTCACTGTTGAGCATGGCGCTTGTCGATCTCGGGGTGCCCGCGATCAGCTTCACCGGCAGCCAGGCCGGCGTGATGACCGACAACTCCCATTCCGCCGCGCGCATTCTGGAGGTGCGGCCCGTTCGCGTACGCGAGGAACTTGATCGTGGGCGCGTTGTGGTGCTGGCGGGATTTCAGGGCGTGAGCCCCGCGACCAGGGAAATCACCACGCTCGGCCGCGGCGGCAGCGACACCACCGCCGTCGCGATGGCTGCGGCGCTGAAGGCCGAACGCTGTGAGATCATCAAGGAGGTCGACGGAATTTGTTCGGCCGATCCGCGCATGGTGCCGGATGCAAAGCCGCTGCGGCGAGTGGGCTTCGCGTCGCTGTCCGAAATGTGCTTCTGGGGTGCGAAGATCCTGCATTTTCGCAGCGTCGAGCTGGCCCAAAGTCAGAACGTGCCGCTGGTGCTCAAGCAGTGGGGCGGCGCCGAACACAGCACGCAGGTGATGAAGGAGGTTACCGACATGGAAAACGGCAAGGTTCTTGCTGTGAACTCGATTGCCCGCATTGAGCATGTGGAAATCGATTCCAGGGATCTCAATCACGGTTTCGAGAAATTCGCGCAGCACCTCAGGCAAAACGGCCTTCCCTGGCCGCAGCTGCTCGCATCAGACTTCATTGTCGGAAAAACCGGCATGACCGTGGCGTATGATTCCGAATGGCTCGATGCTCTGTTGCGTACGCTGGAGGGAGCCCGGGACATGCGCAGGCAGCGCGAGACTTCAAGCTCGGTGAGCCTCACCTGCTTTGGCGGCGTCTCGTCGGAATTGCCGTTCATTGCGTTGCAGGTTCTCGGCCGTCACGGGATTGTCCCGCACAAATACGTATTGTCTCCGCATTCGGTCAGTCTGCTTGTGCCGGTAGAGAGCCGGCAAGCCGCAGTTAAAGTGCTGCATTCGCTTGTGCAGCAAACATAGTGCCAATCGCGCGAACGCGGAGTCGTATTTTATCGTCATCGCGAAGAGCGCAAGCCGACGAAGCAATCCACATCTCCGCTTGCGGCGTCACGGACTGCTTCGTGTCGCTCGCAAGGACGACGTGGCCGTTTGTCAATCCGATCAGTTCGTGCGGCTCGCCGGCTGCAAATGGTTGACAACAACCACATGCGAGGACGCGCTGGCCGTCACCTCGTTGCGATAGCGTGGCAGCTGGTCGCCGAGCGCGCAGACCACGACGAGCGCAAGGCTCGCCCAGACCGCGCCGCTGAAATACAGCGACATCCAGGCGATCTCCTCCTTCCACTCGGCAAGATCGTGGGTCACGACCCAGCGCGTGCTGACGTCGCGCAAACCCTCGAACAGCGGCATGTGCACCTTGCCGTCCGCGCGTCCGGCTCGCCAGCGGTTGAAATACATCGGGACGTCGACGGTAACGAGGAAGGCGAGATAAAGCACGGTGCAGGCGATCGACGCGATCAGCACCGCACGCACCATGCCGGTAAACTCGGGCAGCAGCCGGGCGAGGGCGATGCCGACCAGGAAGAAGGCGACCGCCCAGATCGAGTTCTCGATGGCGTTGCCGAGATAGTTGGTAGTCAGTACCGCATACCAGGAGAAGCATTCGGCGATCACCAGCAGCGGCACGATCACCAGCGCGATATTGAGCGTGATATCCGCGCCCGTCATCACGCCAAGCTGGTTCAGGATGATGGCCCATTGCGCGGCGAAGCAGAGCTCGGCGACGGTCGCAACGGAGCGGCCGACCACGACGCTCGACAGCCAGGTGTCGAACAGGCAGATGCGCTGCACGTCGGCGCGCGGCAGGATCGAGCGGAAGGCGCAGCCGAACACGTAAGCAGCGCACAGCATCAGCATCAGGCCGATTTCCGACGAGGTGGGGAGGGCGCCCGCCGCCTGCTCGCCGAACTGGCGGTACAGCGCGACCCAGATGGCGATGTTGGCGGCGCTCACCAGTGTGAGGAACCCCCACCACCGGACCACGGGGTTCGACCACGCCAGCGCAGGCCGTCGTGCATGCACTTCCAGGCTCATCCGTCACTCCACTGCGTCAGAAATTACATGTGAATGTAACAAGGATGTCGCAAATGCGTCACGACAAATAGTGTGAAGGATTTATGACAGCGGCGGGTTCGCGCTTCGCCGGCGAATTTATGACAGTCGGTGCAGGGCGCGGTGAGCGGTCAGCTCATGCCTTCATAGACCATGAAGCCGCGGGCGATCGCGAGCTTGCGCAGCGCACGGGGCACCAACTTCTGCTGCGGCGGATGGATGTAGCGCCATGAGGTGAGCTGCAGATCGGACAGCGCGCCGCGATGGTCGGCTTCGAACGGCGCGAGTACGCCGGTCAGCGTGATCGGACAATGGGCGCGGGTGTTGAACGGCAGCAGCAACAGTTCGAGATGAACGGTGCGGCCGTCGACTGATCTCGCGGTAAGGCCGGCAACGGCGGGCAGCACGTCTTCCGCAACCGCGGCGATAATGTCCGAGATGTCGCGGCGATGTTGGCTGGCAAAGAGCGCTGGAAAACTCTGGTCCTTCACGTCGCGGCCGAACAGCGCACAGACCCGGGTGCCGGCGACGCGGAAAGGGTGCGTGGACGCGTCGTCATAAGCGAGCACGAAGATGTCGCCGAGCAGCTGGCGTAGCGCGGATGGATCGACGTCGCCGCGTTCGGGCGCGCGCGCCTCGCCTCGCTTGCTCTCCCAATAGGTAAAGAACTCACGGCTGACCGGATGCTTCATACTCTAACTCGCCCCCGCTTGCTTCGATGTCGGGACACATCTGTCCCGGTTTCGCGCACGCGCATTCCCTTGAATGGTTGTGCAGGACGAGTGGTGCAGCGTCCATGCCATGGCGGCCACAGGCGGCGGCTTTGCCGCGTTAAGGTTAAGTTAACTATGCGATTGCCCGAGACCGCCGGTTCTCTATGGTCCACCTCGCAGCCTCGCCGTTCTCTCCAGGTTCCGGCGAGGCAGTCGAACAAGGCGTCAAGTAGAACGGTCGTCGCGGGGAGGGGTGGGGATACCCAAAACCCTCGCGAAAAGACCATCGGACAGGGCGGGTGTTCTCAGCACCCGCCCTTTATCTTGTCCGTAGCATGCGAAATCTCATGCCCCGGATGCGGCGCAGCGCATCTTCGCGGTGCGCTGCTGATCCGGGGCCCATAAAATCACGCGTTCAATTCGCCGCTCAGATCATGCCAGTCCGGATTGAGCTTCTCGATGAGCGCGATCTTCCATGCGCGGCGCCAGCGCTTCAACGCGTGTTCCCGGGCACGCGCTTCAAGAATGGAGTCGAACGTCTCGAAATAAACAAGAAGGTCGACGCCATATTGACGGGTGAAGCCTGGGACAAGCTTGGCCTTGTGCTCCTCGATGCGCCGCGCAAGGTTATTGGTTACGCCGACGTAAAGCGTTCCGTTCTTCTTGCTGGCGAGGATGTAGACGAAGTACTGCGTGTCCATCGGCCAAAGCTTAGCCGAGGTTGCCGAAAAAATCTGGGTCCCGGGTCCGCGACGCAGCGTTGCACGCTGCATCGCGCCCGGGACACGAGACATGAATATGCGATTGTGTACTTGCGCTTGTGCGGCAAAGCCGCCTATCTCAACGCCACCTCATGAGCCGCCGTCAGGTCGTCGACCCCTTGGATTTTCCCAGCGAACCCCAGCCGGACTTGCCGTCGGAGCCTCCAGCGGAAGCGCCGCGCGAGCCGATCCTGACATTGCCGGCCGCGCTCACCGCCTACATCGTGCTGCTCGCGGTGATCCATCTGCGCGTGCTGCTGCCGTCGGAAGCGGAGAACTGGACCGTCGATGCGTTCGGCTTCATTCCGCTGCGTTACGACTCCACGCCGCTCAACGTCGTCATTTCCGGCGGCGCCGGCGCCAAGGTGTGGACCTTCGTTACCTATTCGCTGCTGCACGCCAATCTCACCCATATCGGTTTCAACGTGCTGTGGCTGCTGCCGTTCGGCAGTGCGCTGGCGCGGCGGTTCGGCGCCTTGCGCTTCTATCTCTTCCTGGCGGTGACGGCGGCCGCCGGCGCGCTCGCCCATCTCGTCACCCACGAACATGCGGTGGCGCCGATGATCGGCGCATCGGCCTCCGTGTCCGGCGCGATGGCGGCCGCGCTGCGCTTTGCCTTCGTGCAGGGCAGTTTCCTCTCGTTCTCGCGGGGCGATGCCGACGCCGCGGCAAAAGTACCGGCATTGTCACTGTGGCGTGCATTGCGCAACGGCCGCGTCATCGCCTTTGTCGCGGTTTGGTTCGGCATCAACATCATCTTCGGCCTCGGCTCGATCGCGATCGGCGCCGAAGGTGCCAGTGTCGCCTGGCAGGCGCATATCGGCGGCTTTGTCGCAGGCCTGCTGCTGTTTTCGCTGTTCGATCCGGTGCCCCGCACAAACGGCGATGCTGCAACTGCGTCGTCACCCGATTGGGTGGAACCCGGTTGATCCGGTCCTTGCCGGGGGTCGCGAATGGGTCCATCATTTGCGCAATGTTGTGACAGACAATGCGGCCCGCCGGCCACCGAGAAGCCCGAATAGCCAAGGCGCCTGAAACGAAAGTGGCGCAAGACTGTTGTTCAGGACTCGCGAGCGAAACCGGAACCCTTCGCAGGGATGTGGTTGGATTCAGGGAGGCGACAATGACGGTGCGAACAATTCTCGATACCAAAGGCCATCATGTGGAGAGCATCCAGCCGGGCGCGAAGCTTTCGGCCGCGGTCAAGGTGCTCGGTGAGAAGCGGATCGGCGCGATTTTGGTGCTCAACGTCGCCGGTCATATCGAGGGCATTTTGTCGGAGCGCGACATCGTGCGCGTGCTGGCCGAGCGCGGCGCTGGCGTGCTGGATGAGCCGGTGAGCGCGGTCATGACCAAAAAGGTCGTGATCTGCCGAGCGGCCGATACGGTCGCCGGCATCATGGAGGTGATGACCATCGGCAAATTCCGCCACCTGCCCGTGGTGGAGGACAGCAAGGTGGTCGGCATCATCTCGATCGGCGATATCGTGAAGTGGCGCGTGCGGGAATACGAGACCGAGCAGGAAGCGCTGCGCGAATATATCAAAACCGCGTAAGCTTACTCCTTCGGCTCCGAAGGCGGCGCCAGGATCTCGATCGCCTCCTGAATGGATTCGATCGCGCGCTCGGTCGCGCGCGCGCCATGCGCGATCAGATCGTCGGCGCGATGGAAGTCGAACCAGCCGACCTGGCCGACGCGCGGCGAGATCAGCAAGTCGGGCGGATCGCCGGCGAGTCTGGCGCGCGTGATGCGGTCCTGCATGATGTTGAAGGCGTCGACCATGACGGTCGAAATGCCGGGCCGGTTGGCGCTGCCGAAGAATTCGCGTTTGACGGCGCGCTCTGCGGAAAAAAACTTGCCAATCCCGCGCTTCGGCGGAGCCGGGTCGAGGACTTCGGGCGTTGCGGCCACCGTGACGGCGGGAGTCGGGCCGTGCGCATAGATCGTGGTCGAATGCGCAAACACGTCGCTGGAGAGATTGGCGGCGATCACGATCTCGGCGCCCAAGGCGCGCGCAGCCGACACCGGCACCGGATTGACAAGTGCGCCGTCGACCAGCCAGCGGTCGCCGACGAACACCGGCTGGAAAATTCCGGGCAGCGCATAGGAGGCGCGCATCGCATCGACCATCGGTCCGTGCGTCAGCCAGATCTCGTGGCCGGTGCGGATTTCGGTGGCCACGGTTGCGAACTTGATCGGCAAATCCTCGATCAGGTTCGATCCCATCGCGGTCTCGAGCTCGGCTGCGAGCTTGGTGCCGCCGATCAGCCCGGAACCGTTGAGGCGGATGTCGAGATAGCTGAGGATATTGCGCGGCTGCAGCGCGCGCGCCCATTCCTCGAGTCGGTCGAGATGCCCGGCCGCGTAGGCGCCACCGACCACGCCACCGATCGAGGTGCCGACCACCACGTCGGGCCTGATGCCGTGGGCGATCAGCGTCTTCAGGATGCCGATATGGGCAAACCCGCGGGCGGCGCCGCCGCCCAGCGCAACACCGATGACCGGCTTGCGGATGCTGCCGAGCCCGACCTTGCCGCCGTCATCATTGTCCGCGGGCGAGCGTCCGTTCAGGAAATCCAACACCTCAAACTCCATGACCGCTTCCGGGCGGAGCGGCCTTAACTCCAGTCTATGCGCGACGGTGTGGACCCGCCAGAATCGTCCGCAAACCATGGTTTATGCCGCTTCCGGAGCCGATTAGGCGGGGTTTGTGACGGGATCGCGACTTGCCTGACCAATTCCCGGTGAGGCCGGCCGGTTCCAAACCGGGATCGCACGGGCAGGGCCACGGCTTGAATTTGCCGCGTTTTCGGTGAAAAGCAGGTCCCATGACCCATGGGGGAGACGGGATCGGACGTGTCCGGCGCGGCGGGCGGCTGTTGCCGGTGCTGGCGGTCGTCTTGCTTTCCGCGCTTTCCAGCGCCGCCTCCGCGCAGATGTTCACCGACCGCCCGCCGCCGGTTCCGCCCGCGGCCGTGCCCGATCCCGGCGCCGCCATCAATCTCGCGCCGGCAACGGGACCGGCATCCGCGCCTCCCACGGGCAGCCTGCCGCCGGCGCTGACGACCCAGCCTTCGATGGCGGCGGTGCCGCCGGTCAACGCGCCGCAAGGTGCGGCCGCGCCGGGGCAAGCCGTGCTGTCGCTGTCGGCGCGCTATGGCAAGGATCTCGGCAACATCAACGGCGGGCTGGTGTGGCGGATTTTCGCCGACCGGCCGGACGAGAACGGCACCTTCAAGATGATCCGCGAGGATCGCAACGCCACGCCGAACCTCGTGCTGCAGCCCGGCAACTACGTCGTTCACGTCTCGCTCGGTCTGGTCAGTGCGGTGCGCGCGGTGACGCTGAAGGCCGAGACCGACCGCGAGGCCTTCGTGCTTCCGGCCGGCGGCTTGCGCATCGAGGGCCGCGTCGGCACCAGCAAGATTCCGCAGAACCAGATTTCGTTTGCGATCTACAAGGGCAGCCAGTTCGAAGGCGGCGACCGCGCCTCGCTGGTGCCGAACGTCGCGGCCGGCGACGTCGTGCTGCTGCCGGAAGGCACCTACTACATCATCTCCAACTATGGCGATGCCAATTCGGTGGTGCGTTCCGACATCCGCGTGCAGGCGGGCAAGCTGACCGACGTGGTCGTCACCCATCGCGCCGCCGTCATCACGCTGAAGCTGGTGTCCGACAAGGGCGGCGAGGCGCTGGCGAACACCGCCTGGTCGGTGATCACGCCTGGCGGCGACGTGATCAAGGAATTGATCGGCGCGTTTCCGAAGGTCGTGCTGTCCGAAGGCGAGTACCGCGCCATCGCCAAGAACGAGGGCAAGGTCTACGAGCGCCCCTTCAACGTCGTGAACGGCGTCGACGGCGAAGTCGAAGTCGTCGCGCGCTAGACGCGCGCAGAATCGAGAATCTCGTGACGATATCGGACAGCGGCGGGCGCGGGCGGTCCTCGTTCGGCTTGCCCGGCGTGCCGATATGGATGAAGCCGACGAGCTTCTCGTCCGGCTTCGACGCCGAACCCGTCGAGCACGTCGCGATCGAAGGCGAACCAGCCGGTCAGCCAGCACGCGCCGTAACCGAGTGCGGTCGCGGCGGTGACGATGTTCATGGCGCTGGCGCCCGCCGACAATTCCTGCTCCCACGGCGGCACCTTGGGATGCGGCTTGGTGAAGCTGACCACGCCGATCACCAGCGGCGCATCGGTCAGCCGCTTCTTCTCGATCTCGATGTCGGCAGCCGGCGCGGACGGATTCTTCTTCGCGAACACTTTGGCGATGACCTCGCCGGCGCGGGCGCGGGCATCGCCCTCGAACACGATGAAGCGCCACGGCGCAAGCTTGCCGTGATCGGGCACCCGCGAGGCGATGGTCAGGATGGTCTCGAGCTCGGCCGGCGAGGGACCGGGGCCGGTCATCTCGCGCGGCTTCATCGAGCGGCGGGTCTTCAGCAGTTCAATCGCGTCGGGCAAGATCAGGTCTTTCGCTGTGTCGGCTTCTGCCGGTAGACATAGGCAGCCCGGCTTTGGATGGTAGCACATTTAGAGGAATTAAATCCTGCG
Source organism: uncultured Alphaproteobacteria bacterium (assembly GCA_963821965.1). Taxonomy (GTDB): domain Bacteria; phylum Pseudomonadota; class Alphaproteobacteria; order Rhizobiales; family Xanthobacteraceae; genus Bradyrhizobium. The sequence continues at coordinate 73,764 of CAWGFY010000004.1, read as the reverse complement.
TCAGCCTGCCGTCCAAAAAAGCTTTGGTCCCATAATGGGACCATGCTAGAATGGCATGGTGAGAGTGATCGCACTGAGTACGATCAAGTCCTTTCTGAACCGAGGCGCGAGCGTCGCGGATGCGCGTGATCCGGTCATGGCCTGGTTTCGCCAGGTCAAGCACGCGGATTGGGCGAAACCTGCCGACGTGAAGCGAGATGTTCGCAGTGCCAGCATTCTCAAGGACGGGCGTGTAGTCTTTAATGTCGCCGGAAACAAATACCGCATCGTGGTGTGGATCAACTATCCCTATCGGGTCGTTTACATCAGGTTCATCGGCACCCATCGTCGATATGACGATATCGACGCACAGAATATATGAGGTTTTGCGATGGATATCGCACCGATCAAGTCCCATCGTGATTATCGTCGGGTTCTCCGGGTGATCGAGGGGCTGATGAATGCCCGGCGCAATTCTCCCGAAGGCGATCGACTGGATGTACTGGTTGCCTTGGTAGAAGCGTGGGAGCGAAAGCACTACGCCTTCGATCTTCCGGACCCTGTCGAAGCGATCAGGTACCATATGGAGCAAAATGGACTCCATCCACGGGATCTCATTCCTTTCATCGGCAGCCGCAATCGCGTGCACGAAGTGCTCAATCGCAGACGCGAATTGACGCTGAATATGATCAGGCGCTTGCATCACGGGCTCGGCATTCCCGCCAATCCCTGATCAAGGCAGGGCAGCAAAAAGCCGCCTAAGCCGCTTGCGCCATGCCCTTCGCCCGTTTGACGTCCGGCGGCGTCGCCTCGTCGACGAGCGCGGCGAGCGCCTCGTCGGTCGGCATCACCTTCTGCCCTTCGCTGCCGAGCCGGCGCACCGAGACGGTATGCGATTCGGCTTCCTTCTTGCCGACCGCGAGCAGCGCCGGAATCTTCGCCAGCGAATGCTCGCGGACCTTGTAGTTGATCTTCTCGTTGCGCAGGTCGAGCTCGACGCGCAGGCCCGCGCGGCGCGCCGCGGCCGCGACCACCTTGGCGTATTCGTCGGCCTCCGACGTGATGGTGGTGACGACGACCTGCGTCGGCGCCAGCCAGAGCGGGAAATTGCCGGCATAGTGCTCGATCAGGATGCCGATGAAGCGCTCCATCGAACCGCAGATCGCGCGATGCACCATGACGGGCGGCTTCTTGGAGCCGTCGTGATCGATGTAGAAGGCGCCGAACCGTTCCGGCAGGTTGAAGTCGACCTGCGTCGTGCCGCATTGCCAGTCGCGGCCGATGGCGTCGCGCAGCACATATTCGAACTTCGGTCCGTAGAACGCGCCTTCGCCCGGATTGATCGCGGTCTTGATGTTATTGCGCTGCGCCTGAATCTCGCGCAGCACGGTCGCCATCACGCGCTCGGCATGGTCCCACATCTCGTCGGTGCCGACGCGCTTCTCCGGCCGCGTCGAGAGTTTCACCATGAGGTCGCCGGTGAAGCCGAAGTCCGCATAGACCGACAGGATCAGGTCGTTGATCTTCAGGCACTCCTCTGCAAGCTGCTCTTCCGTGCAGAAGATATGCGCGTCGTCCTGGGTGAAGCCGCGCACGCGCATCAAGCCGTGCATCGCGCCTGACGGCTCGTAGCGGTGCACGACGCCGAATTCGGCCAAACGTAGCGGCAGGTCGCGGTAGCTCTTCAGGCCGTGCTTGAAGATCTGCACATGGCCGGGACAGTTCATCGGCTTCAGCGCGAACCAGCGCTTGTCCTCGGCCTCGTCGCCGGCCGACTGCGCCGCGAACATGTTCTCGCGGTACCAGTCCCAATGGCCCGAGGTCTCCCACAGCGCCTTGTCGAGGATCTGCGGCGCGTTGACCTCGCTGTAATCGCCGGTCAAGCCGCCGCCGCATATAGGCGATCACGGCCTGGAAGATGGTCCAGCCCTTGGGGTGCCAGAACACCACGCCCGGGCCTTCTTCCTGGAAATGGAACAGGTCGAGCTCGCGGCCGAGCCTGCGGTGGTCGCGCTTCTCGGCTTCCTCGATCTGCTTGAGGTAGGCGTCGAGCTCGTCCTGCTTGGCGAACGCCGTGCCGTAGATGCGCGTCAGCATCGGATTGTTGGAATCGCCGCGCCAATAGGCGCCGGCGACCTTCATCAGCTTGAACGCGTTGCCGATCTTGCCCGTCGAGGTCATGTGCGGGCCGCGGCAGAGGTCGAACCAGTCGCCCTGGAAGTAGATCTTGATCGGCTCGTCGCCGGGAATGGCGTCGACCAGCTCGACCTTGAACGCCTCGCCCTTGTCGCGGAACACCTGCTTGGTCTTCTCGCGATCCCAGACTTCCCTGGTGAAGGGCTTGTCGCGCGCGATGATCTCGCGCATCTTCTTTTCGATCGCGGCGAAGTCTTCCGGCGTGAACGGCTCGTTGCGGAAGAAGTCGTAGTAGAAGCCGTTCTCGATCACGGGGCCGATCGTCACCTGCGTGCCCGGCCACAGCGACTGCACGGCCTCCGCCAGCACATGCGCGCAGTCGTGCCGGATCAGCTCCAGCGCGCGCGCATCGTCGCGGGAGACGAATTCGATCTTCGCGTCGCGCTCGATGGCGTCGTTGAGGTCGGCAAGCGTCGCCGTCGAGCGCCATCGCCACCGTGCGCTTGGCGAGCGAGGGCGAGATGCCCTTGGCGATCTCGAGGCCGGTGATGTCTTTGGGAAATTCGCGTTTGGCGCCGTCGGGGAAGGTGAGCGTGATCTTGTTCGCGGGCTCGACGGGCTTGAGATTCGTAATGGAGTACTGGAATCCGGATTCGGATTTGTTGTCGGACATAGTTCTCTCCTGAGGCTCACTCCTGCGAACGAGCGCAGGTAAGCGGGAACCGGAGCGGTATAGCAGGGGATTCGGCCGTTGCAATCAGACTGCGCCGGAAAAATGAAGGTCCGGGCCTCGGCAGACCTGCACTTGCGGTTCCTTCCGGCAAAAGAGGACTGCTGTTTCGTGGCCGTCAAGTGACAGTCACGGAGTTCGTCGCATCCGCCGGTTGCCGCCGCATGGACTTGCCTGTACCCGCGGGATAATTTGCGCCAACCTTTCCTTAATCGCCAGTTCCGCTTTCCTCATGTTCGCAGCACGCATCTCTCTGATCGCAGCCTTGATTCTCGTCTGCGGTCCGGCATGGGCCGGACTGTTTGGGCTCAAGGTGGCAGCACCAAAGGCGCCACTGGCAACGAAGATGCCGCCTGCAGCGAAGGCATCGCCTGTGTCCAGGGCGCGGCCCGCGCCGCCCAAGACGCCGACGCCGCCAATGCAATACTATGTGGTCAAGGGCTCGCCCGATGCGTGCGGCCGTGGTTGCGACCGCTGGATCCAGCTCGAAGGCCAGATCGACGGCGGCGCCGCCGCGCGCTTCCGCAGGTTCTTCGTGAAGCTGCGCGACCGCAACATGCCGCTCTACTTCTATTCGCCCGGCGGCAATCTCGACCAGGCGATTGCGATGGGCACGCTGCTTCACGAGAAGCCCGCGATCGCCCGCGTGGGACGAACGATCCTGGCCGATTGCGGCTTCGAAGCGCAGGACAGCGACGTCTGCCTCAAGCTGAAGCAGTCCAGCCGCGAACTGCATGGCGAGCTCACGACCCGCGGCGTGCTATGCGGTTCCGCGTGTCCTTATCTGATGCTTGGTGCATCCACGCGCGAGATCGCTCCCGACGCGGCGCTCGCCGTGCACAACTCGCGGATCGTGGTGACCTTCACCGGCGGCAGTCCGACGCCAACCATGATCGCGGCCGCCAACGTTCGCGCGCACGAACGTTCCGACCAGAGCATCGCCGCCTATTTTGCCAGAGTTCGAGGCGACGCCGCATTGCTCGCGCTCGCCCGGACCGTGAAGTTCGAGGACATGCACGTGCTCACGCGCGAGGAGATCGTGCGCTTTGGCATCGACCGGCGCGAATTTGCGGACACGCCATGGATTTTCGAGCCCGGCACGCACAGCATGGTGCGCAAGCTGGCGATGCAGCGTAAGGCAGGCGAAGCGTCGTTCCACATGATCCAGTGGCGGGTGGTCTGCTTCGACAGCGACCGCTTCGAGCTGGACTTCCAACGCCCGACGTCGGCGAATGCGGCCTTCGCCACGGTTTCGCTTGCGAACGGCAGTGAGAAGCCGCTCGGCTTCACCTATCCGCCAAGGCGAGGGGCCGGCGTCGAACAGTGGGGCCTGCGGCTGAACAAGGCGTCACTGCAGCCGCTCGCCGATTTGCCGCTGGCCGAATTCACCGAGACCTCGCTGACCTCGGACGGGAGGCAGCTACCGCACAGCGAAAAGCTCACCAGTGACGGACTGGCGCGCTCGCTCGATGCGTTGCTGGGCACCTGTCCGGCGGCGAAGCCGCAAACCGTCGGCGTGAGCGAGCAGACGGCCGCGAAGTAGCGCCCGCTGGCGCTGGCCATCGTGTTCGCGACCCGCCCGCGCTCCCCTGGCAAATGACGCGCCGGGCGATGACGGTACCGTCGGCCGCGCTTTTCCAGCTTGAGAGGCCCACATCCCGCTTGGCAAGGCAAGTCCTGTTGGGATAAGCGAAACCCGCGAGCGCTGAACGTCGGCGTTCCCCGGACCCTGATCAACGAGAGTCAGACGACATGAGATGGATATTGGTGTGCGCCATTGTTCTTTGCTCGACGGCCGCGTTCTCGCAGTCCGTGCCGCCGCCGCCGGCCGGAGACAAGCCGCTGCTCCAGGCCAAGCCCAAGGAGGGCGCCAAGGCGGCCACGAAGGACAGCGTCAAGGAAAACGCAAAGGAAAGCGTAAAGGACAAGAAAGGGCCGCCGAGCGGCAAGTCGATCGCAACGCGGCTGCAGTCTTGCCAGGATATCGACGATCAAACCAAGGAACGGCTGAACTGCTACGATGAAGTGCTGAAGCCTGCATCGAAATCGAAGCCGGGCGCCGCCAAGACCGTGATGGATTGCAAGTTCGTCAAGGAAGAGGACGAGCGGCTGACCTGCTACAATGGTTTCGTCGACAGCATGCCGAAGATGCCGAAGTCCTCGTAAGGCGCTTTTTGCGCATGATCTCCGCGCAAACGCGTTCCGCGTTTGTCGCGAGGGAAAACCGCTTCACACTTTTCCGGATCATGCGCTAATCCGCGATCCGGGTCAGCGTCGCCCTGAAGCCGACGCCAGGCAGCTGCAGCGCGGTGCCCTCGAAATCGACCATGTGGCCATTGTCCCTGCCTCGCAGGGTCAGCGTGATCCGGTCGGTTCCGAACAGCGGCTTGAACGACGGGTCGTCGTTGTGGCGTTCTGTCGCGATCTTGACCTGGATCGTTTCGCCCTGGCCGCTATAGCTGCCGACGAAAGCGAAGGCGGAGTTTCCGCCGCGAAGCTTGCCGTCGATGGCGTAAATGACGCCGCTGCCCGTACCATGAACGGTGTGAAATTGAACCTTGTAAAGGCCTGTCTGCAAAATCCCGCTCCCCAGTTGTATGTCCCGCGCGTTGCACCTTAGGGCGCGCTGTCGACGCGAACAATCCTCCAACGCGCGAGGGACGTCGTCGTCAACATCACATTTTTGAGGTTTGCCGCGCTGGAACTGTCGCAGGTCAAAATGCGCGCGAATTGCTCCGGAACGAGCGCTTACCGGCTCGAGGACGGCGGCGCGCTCGCCACCCGCATCGAGGGCGCGGCCATCTTCACCAGCACTTCCTCGATCGGATTCCTGGTCCAGGCCTGCGTGACATAGTCGCGATGCCTGATGCCGGCGCCGGTCTCGGTAAAGAACACGCTGCCCGGACGCAGCGGACGGCTCATATCTTCTGACGATGCGATGCCCTTTTCGCGCAGCATGCGCATCAGCTCGCGATTGCGGCTGGCCGTGCCTTGCGTATACGAGCTGACGAAGAAGCCGTTACGGTGGTTCTCGATCCAGTTCGCGAACTTGTCGAGTTCCCCATAGATGGCATCGAGCAGGATCACGCCGCGGACACGGTTGCTGATGCCGCCGACCTCGAGGCTCCAGGCGGTCGGCAGGAAGCCGCCGCTATAACCGACGATGACGATCGGCATTTTCTCGAAGGCTTTTGCGGAGGCTGGATCGCCGTAGAGATGGGCGAGGTTTGCGACGGATTCGTCCATGAAGCGCTTGAAGCCGCCGGGCTGCCAGAACTTGCCCGCGGAGGAGTCGGCGGCATCAACCGCCATCTGCGGCGCGAGCAACACGGCGTTGACGCCGGAGTCGGAGATCTGCTGCGGCACCAGTTGGCGGTCGCGCACGTCGCGCTCCAAGGTCGCGCCGTTGCCGTGGAAGAACACCACGATCACGCCGGGCTTTTGCACGTCGAAATTCTCGGGGATGTGCACCAGCACGCGGTTGTCGTTGTAGGTCTGGTCCTGCCAGTAGACGCGGCCGGAATAGCTGCGATGGCCTTTCCCGCCGACATTGAGGAAGGGAGCTTCCGAGGCGGGATTGTTGCCGTAGTAGGGGAAGGCGGAGGATTTCATGCTGACCAAGGTTGTCAGCTCGTCCTTCTGCACTGGCTGTTGCTGCTTCGGCAGTGTCAGCGACGGATCGATCGAAGCAACGCGGTAGGTCTGGGTCTGCACCGTGCGCCGTGGTGTGAAGTCGGTCATCTGGCGCTGCTGGAAGCTCTCATTCGCGCTCGGGAAGCGATCGCGGAACTCCGGCTTCGGGAAGCGATCGTCAAAACTGTCGCCGGAGGTCGCGGATGCATTCGCCGCAAGCGTGGTCGGGCTCGGCGCGCGACCGCATTGTGTGAGGAGCAACGAGAGCGGAACGATGGTGGAAGCCACAGTGAGCCAGCGAAGGGAAGAGCGCACGCTGCGCCGACGCGCGACCGCCTCAGGCGGTCGCGCATCGTTAGCAGCAGCATACGTCAGGTGTTTCGGAACAGCTCCGAACATCCACCCCCCAAAGTCGACCCGTTACCCGCCTAACGCGCCCATCTGAACGATGCGGCGTTTAGGTTTCGTTAAGCCTCCGGAAAAAGCTTCCCCAAATTCCGGAGACCCCAAGAACGTGAAGCAGAACAACACGCAATCGTGTCCTCTTTGTGAGAGCCGAAACCTTCTACGCAGCGTCGAAAGAGGGGAATGACGGAGTTTTAGGTAATTTAATACCGAAATTAACCCTATGGTTTTAACCTGTATTAACGTTGCTTGAATCGGTAGGCATCCGCCTGCACGATAACGACGAGTGGGCGAGGGGCCCAAGGTACCCACATGACAGCATCGGACACGGGGAGCGCGGCGATACCTGATCGCGTTCTCCCAGGCGGCCCCTCGGTCTCCCTCATCGTTGCCGCGGCCATCGTGGTTGCCGACATGGTCGGCGTCGGCGTGTTCACCAGCCTCGGCTTCCAGGTCAGCGGCATCCCCTCCGGCTTTTCCATCCTGCTGCTCTGGAGCGTCGGCGGCGTGGTCGCGCTGTGCGGCGTGTTCTCCTACGGCGAGCTGGGCGCGATGTTTCCGCGCTCGAGCGGCGAGTACAATTTCCTGAGCCGCGCCTATCATCCCGCGTTCGGCTTCCTGGCCGGATGGGTGTCGGCCACCATCGGTTTTGCCGCACCGGTGGCGCTTGCCGCGATGGCGTTCGGGCAATACGCCACCTCGGTGTTTCCCGACGCGCCGCCGCTTCTGCTCGCGATCGGCGTGGTCTGGCTGGTCTCGATCGTGCAACTCACCGGCGTGAAGCACTCCTCCACGTTTCAGCTGATCTCGACAGTCCTGAAGGTGCTGCTGATCGTCGCCTTCCTGATTGCAGGAGTCGCTGAGCCCGGCGAAACAGCCGGTCTCCTTTGCGCCGACGTCAGCCGATTTCGGCCACATCGCCAGCGCGCCCTTTGCGATCGGCCTCGTCTTCGTGATGTACTCGTTCTCGGGCTGGAATGCCGCGACCTACATCATCGGCGAGTTGCGCATGCCGCAGCGGAATCTGCCGCGCGCGATGCTGATGGGCACGGTGATCGTGCTGTTTCTTTACGTGGCGCTGAACGCGGTGTTCCTGCTGACCGCGCCGATGAGCGAGCTTGCCGGCCAGCTTCAGGTCGCGAGCATCTCGGGGCGTCACATCTTCGGCGACGTCGGCGGACGCATCGTCGCGGCGATGATCTGCATCGGGCTGATCTCCTCGATCTCGGCGATGATGTGGATCGGCCCGCGCGTGACCATGACGATCGGCGAGGACATCCCGGCGTTCCGCGTGTTCTCGCGCCGCTCGGTGAGCGGCGCGCCGGCCTATGCGATCCTGTTCCAGCTTGCGGTCGCAACACTGATGCTGTTCACCCAGTCGTTCGAGAAGGTGCTCGACTTCATCCAGTTCGCGCTGCTGTTCTGCTCCTTCTTCACCGTGCTCGGCGTCATCAAGCTTCGCATCACGCGCCCCGACCTGCCGCGGCCCTATCGCGCCTGGGGATACCCGGTCACCCCTGTGGTTTTCCTGCTCGTGACCGGCTTCATGATGTACTATCTCTTGACCGAGCGGCCGTTGCAGGCGTTCTTGGGTATGTTGATCATGATCTCGGGCCTCGCGATCTACGCCATCTTCCACAAGCGCGCCGAGCCCGGCGCCGCATCCCCATCCTAGGGCCGCACACGACCAATGTTCCGCGCGATGAAAATGGCGGCTGTTGCCGCGAGCCTGATCCTTGTGGCCATAAGCGGCGCGCGTGCCGCAGATACCGCGACCGTCGACGACACCGCGCGCTTCCTTGCCGGCATGATGCCGTCCGAGGGCTCGCCGCTGTTGCCGCTGACCAAGGATGCATCCTGGCAGCGTCACGCAAAATTCTTCGACAACGCGTTCGCCCAGCTCGAGCAGCGCCAGCTCGCCAAGGTCCGCGCCTGGACCGACACCAATCTGGCCGCGCCGAAGCCGACCATGTTCTACATGTTCTCAGGCCCCGACTTTCTCTACGCCAATGCATTCTATGGCAAGGCGACGACCTATGTGATGGCCGCGCTGGAGCCGCCCGGATCGCTTGCCCGATCTCGTCAAGTTGCCACGCGGCACCGTCAACTCGGCGATGGCGAATATCGAACATTCGCTCTCGACCATCATGAACTTCAGCTTCTTCATCACCAAGCACATGAAGACCGATCTGCATGCCGGCCAGATCGGCGGCACGCTGCCGATCCTGTTCGTGTTCATGGAGCGGTCGGGCAAATCGATCAAGGAGGTCACCCCCGTCACGATCGACGAGAGCGGCGTGGTGCATACGGGCGGCGAGGGCGCCAAGGCCAACGCGCCGCACGGCGTGAAGCATCCTGTTCGCCGGCAAGGATGGCGTCGAGAAGACGCTGTATTATTTCTCGACCGATCTTTCCAACAGCGGCGTCAAGTCGAGCGGCTTCCTGAAGTTCTGTCAGACGCTCGCGCCCGGCAACAGCCTGATCAAGAGCGCGTCCTATCTGCTGCACTCCGGCAACTTCACGACGGTGCGCGACTTCCTGCTCGCCAACAGCGCCACCATCATCCAGGACGACTCCGGCATTCCGCTCGGCAATTACAATGCGAAGAAGTGGCATTTCTTCCCGTTCGGCCATTATGCCGGTCCGATCAGCGAATTTCCGGGGCGCTACCAGCAATCCTATGCCGAGTTGTTCCGGCGCGCCCAGCCGATGGATTTCGGCATCGGCTATCGCTGGCGCACGCACGACTCGAATCTGCTGTTATCGGTGAAGACGGGGCCGGACGAACCGTCAATGCCGGACGCAACGGCCTCGACCGAGCCGGTGGCGCCGCCGCCAAGGCCGCGTCCCAAGAAGCCCAAGCGGCCGGAGCCGCGGCACGGCTTCTTCTGGTTCGGACGTTAGCCGAGGTTGCTACCAGCGCACGTTCTGGCTCGGGACGATGAAGCTTGCGGTGTTGGTCGGCTGCGGACTTCGATCGAAATAGAGCAAGGCGGATACGACGATGATCAGAAGGGCCGCGATCGCGAGCAGGTCGATCTGCCGCGCATCGTGACCGTGAGGGCTGATTTTCCAGCGCATTGTTGTTTCCTCCCCAAAGAGGCACAAAAACAATGCGAGGAGGAACCGCCGGTTCCAGACAGGTCAGCAATGCGGCTTTCTCTTGAAAGCGCTGCAACGAAACGACTCAGGGCGGTGCGTTGACGCCGCGCCAGCGTCCGTAACGCCAGGGCAGATACCAGCGCGCGCCGGACGGTGCCTCTGATGGCACAAGGTCGATGCCCGACGTGCCGAAGGGGTGGCAGCGCAACAGCCGCGCCAGAGTCATCCAACCGCCGGCCCATAGTCCGAAGCGTTCGATCGCCTCGTCGCCATAGACCGAGCAGGTCGGCAGGTGCCGGCAGTTGTAGCCGACCAGCGGCGACAGCGTGTGGCGGTACAGCCAGATCAGCGCGCGGCCGAGATCGCGCGGCAGTCGCAGCAGGCGCGAAACCTTGCGGGCGTGACTCCTTCGCGGGCGGCGTGCCGTGTTCAAAGGCGCACATTTGCACTGTTCCAAAGCAGGGAACCTTCACCAGTAGATAATTGCGCCACACTTTTGCAAAATCGCAGGATCATTTGGTAGCACCGCAGCAAGTCGCTATGGACGATACGTAATTCCCCGGATACCTTTTCGTGACACCCGTATGATAAAATCGCCGGGTGTCGATTTGGGGCTTGCTACTCCCAGCTTGGGGCTTGGGGAAGGAACCAATTTGAGACTCTTGAAGTCGCATGAGTCTTCGCGGCTGGGCGCTTGTCGCCATGGCTGCACTGTCCGTCGCCGTGCCCGCGGCCGTGGCGACGCTGGGCAGTTCAGCACGGGCCGGCGGCACGCTCGAAGAGCGCAAGCTGCCGATGAAGTTCAGCTGGATTGCCTGCGAGCCGAACTGCCGGGGCTGGGTCAGCGCGGTCGGCATCGTCACATCAGACTCGCCAAAGGATTTCGACGAATTCGCACATGGCCGGAACCTCGCCGGCGCCACGGTCGTGCTGGATTCCAGCGGCGGCTCGGTCAACGATTCCATCGCGCTCGGCCGGCGCTTCCGCGATCTCGGCCTGCGCACCACTGTGGGCACCAGCGTGGTGACGCATGCCGCAGGCGGCGATCACGGCAGCGTTGCGCCGGAAGCCTATTGCGAGTCGATGTGCGTGTTCCTGCTGCTGTCGGGCAAGACCCGCTATGTGCCGCAACAGGCGCATCTGCGCGTCCATCAGATCTGGATGGGCGACCGCGCCGACGATGCCAAGGCCGCCAGCTACTCCGCCCAGGACCTGATGATCGTGGAACGCGACGTCGGGCGGCTGGCGAAATACACTTTCGACATGGGTGGTTCCGGCGATCTGCTCGCGCTCTCCCTGAGCGTGCCGCCCTGGGAAGAACTGCACGAATTGTCGCGGGACGAACTGCGACTGACCAATCTGGTGACGACCGACCTGATCGCCGACGTACTGCCGCACGCAGGCGCTGCCGCCGTGCCGGTGGCGGAAGTCACGCTCAAGAGCGTGCAGGATCGGTTCGTGAGCGCTCCGGCCGATGCCGCCATCCAGCCGGTGAAGTCGACCAAGACCGCCGAAGCGCTGGTACTGGCGGGATCGCAACGCCGGCAAAATAATTGGATCAGCCCTGTGCCGCAGCCGGCTGCTTGGCTTTCGCCTCGATCTGGCCGATCGCATCCACCACGGCATCGAAGGTCAGCATGGTCGAGGCGTGGCGCGCCTTGTAGTCGCGCACGGGTTCCAGAAGCGCGATGTCGGCCCATTTATGGTCGGCCGGCGGCGGGCTGCCGTTCTCCTTCAGCATCTTGCGAACGGTCTCGCGCAACTCCCGCAATTCGCTCGCACTCGAGCCGATGACATGGCGCGCCATGATCGAGGATGAGGCCTGTCCCAGCGCGCAGGCCTTCACGTCATGGGCGAAGTCGGTGACGAGAGGGCCGTCCATCTTGAGGTCGACCTTCACGGTCGATCCGCACAGCTTCGAATGGGCGGTGGCGCTCGCGTCGGGCTGCGCAAGCCGGCCCAATCGCGGAATATTCCCGGCCAACTCGATGATCCGTTTGTTGTAAATGTCGTTCAGCATGTAGCGAGGTCCCGTCGTCCATCCGGCCTACGCGCACTTGGCGGGTGCGTCCCACCGTCCTATATATGGATGCAAATGCTGGAAATATAGGGCAGGTCTCGCCCGCCCCCGGCGTTGGTAATGGGACTCAGGCGCCCGGCGGGAACGTCCGCCCCGTCTGCCCGGTGACACTCCGGTCGTGAAACGGCCGGTCGAACGGAGAAGACGATATGGATGGCGCCACGATCAAACCGCTCCGCCCCGGCAAGGCTCCCGAGAGCCGCCCCGCCGAGCTCGACCCTTCCGAATTTCTTGCAGCCGCCGTTCGTGCCGATCAGCCGCGTCCGTCGCGCGCCGAGGCGGAAGCTGCCGTCGAGACGCTGCTCTCCTATATCGGCGAGAACCCCGACCGCGAGGGCCTGCTCGATACGCCGCGCCGCGTGGTCGAGGCCTTCGACGAGCTCTATCAGGGCTACCATCAGTGCCCGGCCGAGGTGCTCGACCGCACCTTCGGCGAGACCGCCGGCTATGACGACTTCGTGCTGGTCCGCGACATCGAGTTCACCTCGCAATGCGAGCATCACATGATGCCGTTCTACGGCAGGGCGCATATCGCCTACACGCCGGTCGAGCGGGTGGTGGGCCTGTCCAAGCTGGCGCGGCTGACCGATATCTTCGCGCGGCGGCTGCAGACCCAGGAGCACCTGACCGCGCAGATCGCGGCCGCGATCGACGAGATCCTCAAGCCGCGCGGCGTTGCGGTGATGATCGAAGCAGAGCATACCTGCATGTCGGTGCGCGGCGTCGCCAAGCATGGTGCGACGACCTTCACCAGCCGCTTCACCGGCATGTTCCGCGACAATCCGGCGGAGCAGGCGCGTTTCCTGTCCCTGGTGCGAGGGACGCAGCGTTAGCTGCTTAACCCTCGCCTTGAAGAGCGAGGGCTATCCCGTGTCCACATCAGAACAACAGCGCGAAGAGGGGCTTTCCCTCAACCCCAAATTCGACGCGTCGGGTCTTGTCACCTGCGTGGCGACCGATGCAGCGAGCGGCGAGGTGCTGATGGTCGCGCATATGAACGACGAAGCGCTGCGCAAGACCGTCGCAAGTGGGGAAGCCTGGTACTTCAGCCGCTCGCGCAATGCGTTGTGGCGGAAAGGTGAGACCTCGGGTCAGACCCAGCGCGTGGTCGAGATGCGCATGGATTGCGATCAGGACGCGGTCTGGATCAGGGTCGAGCAGGTGGGCGCGGCCTGCCACACCGGCCGCAAGTCCTGCTTCTACCGCAAGGTCGAGCAGGCCGGCGGCGGCGCGCGGCTGGCCTTCGTCGAGGCCGAGCGGCTGTTCGATCCGGACAAAGTCTACCGCAAGTAGCCCCTCGTCCCCCGGATGCAGCGCAGCGTCCTTCACGGTGCGCTGCTGATCCGGGGCCAATGTTCATCATGTTGATGGATCCCGGATCAGCGGTGCGTCATTGCATGCCGCACCGCATCCGGGACACGAGGGCCTCTTAACCCCCCATTAACCATAACCGCCGCACTGTGCGGGTGACGGCCGCGCCTTTCGGGAGAAGAGGCGCGGCTAAAAAGCGGTTGTTTCCCGGGGAGCGGGGCACCCAAACATGTCGGTCGACACGTCAAACGCCACGGCTGCGGCAGGTGTCGATCCCGCGCGCGCCCGCGTTGCCGGCGCGATCAAGCAGGCGGCGTCATCCACCGGCGTCAGCTTCGAATACATGCTCACCACCGCCAAGATGGAGTCGGATTTCAATCCGACCGCGGGCGCGTCGACCTCGTCGGCGCGTGGGCTCTATCAGTTCATCGAGCAGACCTGGCTCGGCACCGTGAAGGAGGCGGGCGGCCAGCTCGGCTACGGCCAGTATGCCGACGCCATCAGCAAGACCTCGTCGGGCGATTATGTCGTCAACGATCCCGGCATGTGCCGCTCGATCATGAAGCTGCGCGACGATCCGGTCGCGAGCTCGGCGATGGCCGCGATCCTGACCCAGTCCAACAGCTTCCAGCTCACCGGCAAGATCGGCCGCCGTCCGACCGACGCCGAGCTCTACATGGCGCATTTCCTCGGCACCGGCGGCGCCGCGAAGCTGATCTCGCAGGCAGAGGACAATCCGCAGGCTTCCGCGGTGCGGATGTTTCCGAACGCGGCCGCCGCCAACCGCCCGATCTTTTATGATCGCGCGGGCAAGGGACGCAGCGTCTCCGAGGTCTATTCGGTGCTCTCGACGCGTTACGCGAGCGCGGCCAATGCTCCGGCAACGCGGACTGCGCTCGCGATGTATCCCAACGATATGCCCGCGACGATCGCCGTTGCGAGTGCCGCGCCCGTGCCCGCGGCCACGGCCGTCACCTCGGTGCCGGCGATGGACACCAACGCCTTCCTCGCGGCTTTCCCGGACACGCGCAGCGCCGCGCCGCCGGTCACGGTAGCCTCGGCGAGCGCGCCGCGCGAGGCCGCGCCATCGGCCGATCCGATGTTCCGCTCGCTGTTTCAGGCCGACGAAAATTCGCAGCCGATCTCGTCGACGGTCCGCGAGCTATGGGGCAAATCGTCCTCGCTGACGTCGGTGGCGACCGCAGCACCCGCGCCGAATGTTGCCGCACCGCGGCCGCTCGATCTCTTCAGTGACCGCGACGGCACCTTCTCGAGCGGTTAGCGCTCTTAACGAAACGTCAATAAATCCAGCAAGTTATGGTGAACGCTTTGTTAAGCGTCGTGGTTTATTTTGTCTTGCGGTGACATTCGTCGCCCAGGTTTCGTCGTTGCGTAAGCCGGCAGGACAATGATCGTTCGGCAGTTCATCAGTTGGGTCAGAACCGCCTCCGCCGGCGAACGCGCGGAAGCCACGCGGTCTTTGGCGCGCGCCTGGCTTCTCTCCGATCTCTCTCCCGACGACCGCGCCGCCGCCGAGGGCGCGCTGTTGATGCTGCTCGACGATGCCTCGCCGCTGGTGCGCCAGGCCATGGCCGAGGTGTTCGCGCGCAGCGCCGAGGCGCCGGCCGCGATCGTGCAGGCGCTCTCCGTCGACCAGCCCTCCGTCGCGCTTCCCGTGCTCGAACATTCGCCGCTCCTGATCGACGCCGATCTGGTCGACATCGTCGCCACCGGCAATTGCGAGATGCAGTGCGCGATCGCGCGCCGCGCCGGCTTGCCGGCCTCGGTCTGCGCCGCCATCGCCGAGGTCGGGTCTGCCGCCGCCGCGCTGGAATTGATCGAAAATCCCTATGCCGAGCTTGCGCCGTTCTCCTGGGATCGCATCGTCGAGCGTCACGGCCATCTCGCCGCGATCCGCGAATCCATGCTGGTGCTGGAAGATTTGCCCGCCGCAACGCGCGCAGCACTGGTTGCAAAACTGTCCGAGACGCTCGCGCATTTCGTGGTTGCCAGGAACTGGCTCAATGAAGATCGCGCAAGTCGCATCGCAGGCGAAGCGCGCGATCGCTCCACCCTCAACATTGCCGCGCGCTCGCGCGGCGAGGACATGCAGGGGCTGGTGAAGCACCTGCGCGCAACCAGCCAGCTCACGGCAGGGCTGATCCTGCGCGCGCTGTTGTCGGGTAATCTCGAGCTGTTCAGCTATGCGCTCGCAGAGCTGTCCGATCTGCCGCTGTCGCGCGTCGCCTCGCTGCTGCATGATCGCGGCGGCGCCAGCCTGCATGCGCTGCTCAAGCGCGCGGGCCTGCCGGAATCGACCTTCGCCGCCTTCCGCGTTGCGCTCGAAGTCTGCCACGAGGTCGGCTTTGCCGACAGCATGGGGGCCGCGGTACGGCTGCGCCGCAAGATGGTCGAGCGTGTCCTCACCGCCTGCGAATCCGACTCGGAAGCGACCGAAGCGCTGTTGATCCTGCTCAGGCGTTTCGCCACGGAATCGGCACGCGAGGAAGCGCGCATGTTCTGCGACGAGCTGGTGGCGGAAGCCTCGGTGGCGCCGCCGCATCACGAGGCGATCGCGGCGTAGTTACACCGTCATTGCGAGCGCAGCGAAGCAATCCATCTATCTGCTTGCCTGCGCCATGGATTGCTTCGTCGCTTCGCTCCTCGCAATGACGAATGAGAGTGCGGAGCTAATCCCCCGGCACGATGCTCGGGCGCGCTGATCGCTTCCAGATGCTCGGGCCGGTCGCGGTTGACATGCATGAGATATTCGTCGGCGACGCGGCGGAGCCGCCGGCTGAGTTCGCTGGCGACCGTGAGCGTATCGAGCCTTGTGTGATCGCGCACGATCGCCTGGATCGCATTGATGTGGTGCGCGATCAACTCGGCCGGCACCTTCGCCAGATCCGGCGCATGCTCGATGATCCGGCACAGGCTCTCGGCCGTGGCCGCGGCGGCGGGGAAGCCGAAGGTCGCGGCATCGCCCTTGATGTCGTGGGCGGCACGGAACAGCTCGCCGTTCGCGTCTTCGCCAAAGCCATTCTCGAGGATCGCGGCATGCGCGGCCGCAGAGCCGGTCGGCTTCGGCCAGCATCCAGTCCTTGAATTCGCCCGCCAGGCCGGCCAGCGCTTGCTCGGCGCGCGCGACGGGATCGTCAGCGTCCTCCTCGCTGACCCGCCGCAGCACCTTGCGCAGCGGATTGGGCTGGGTGATGACGTGATGGGTCGCGAATTTCTTGATCTCGATGTCGGACGCCTTCGGTCTTGTCATGGTAGATCCTCAGATCGAAGAGCGCGCCTTGTCGAGCAGCGAGGGCTGCTGCAGCACTTCGACCTCGCCGCCGACGCGACGTTCGGGGCCGATATAGGCATTGTTGGTGTTGCGCCGGCGGTCCGGGCCGAAATAGGTCTTGGTCTTGATGAACGGCCGGGGGTTGGCGACGACGTTCAGGATGCGCTGATAAAGGCCTTTCGCCGAGATCGGCTTGGCCAGGAATTCGGTGACGCCGGCGTCGC
Organism: uncultured Alphaproteobacteria bacterium; assembly: GCA_963821965.1. Taxonomy (GTDB): domain Bacteria; phylum Pseudomonadota; class Alphaproteobacteria; order Rhizobiales; family Xanthobacteraceae; genus Bradyrhizobium. The sequence goes on along the minus strand of CAWGFY010000004.1, from coordinate 56,872 downwards.
GCGCATAGGTGACGCGGCGTTTCTCGGAATGGCCGGTCAGCATGATGATCGGCGCGAACGGATTGCCCTTGGATTCCGGCTGCCGGATCATCTGCGCGAGCTCGAGCCCGTCGAAGATCGGCATCGCCCAGTCGGTGATGACGATGTCGGGGACGTAGTGGGTGTACATTTCGAGCGCAGTCGCGCCGTCCTCGGCCTCATAGGCCTCGCGCGCGCCGAACGAATGCAGCAGCGTGCGCAGGATGCGGCGCATGTGCGGATTGTCGTCGCAGATGAGGAAGCGCAGCTTGTTGAAGTCGATGCGGAACATGGTCGGCCCGATGGGTATACCCCGTGTTAACCATAACGGACCTTGGGTTAACGAAGTGTTGCGAAGGCCACCCGCTCAGTAGCCGAATTGCTCCCGCAGGATGCGCTCCTCGAGGCTATGGCCGGGGTCGAACAGCATCCGCATCGAGATGGTCTTGTCCGAGAGCACCTCGACCCGGCGCACGTCGCGCGCCTCGTCGTGGTCGGCGACCGCCGCCACCGGGCGCTTGTCGCCTTCCAGCACCTCGATCACCACGAAGGCCGTGTCGGGCAACAGCGCGCCGCGCCAGCGCCGCGGACGGAAGGCGCTGATCGGGGTGAGCGCGAGCAGGGCGGCATTGATCGGCAGGATCGGGCCCTGGGCCGACAAATTGTAGGCGGTGGATCCCGCTGGTGTCGACACCAGGATGCCGTCGGCGATCAGTTCCGGCATCCGCTCATGCTCGTCGATGAGGATGCGCAGGCGCGCGGCCTGATGGGTCTGGCGGAACAGGGCGACCTCGTTGATGGCGTGGTGGATGTGAATCTTGTCGTGGACGTCGGTGGCGCGCATCAGGAGCGGATGGATCACCAACTCGCGCGCCGCCGCCAGCCGCGCCTTCAGCTCGTGCGTCGAGAACTCGTTCATCAGGAAGCCGACCGTGCCGCGATGCATGCCGTAGATCGGCTTGCCCGTGCGCATGTGCCGATGCAGCGTCTGCAGCATCAAGCCATCACCGCCGAGCGCAACCACGACGTCGGCCTCCGCAGGCTCGCAATTGCCGTAGAGCGCGGTGAGCTGCGCCAGCGCCTGCTGCGCCTCGACGCCAGCGCTCGCGACAAAGGCGACCCGGTCATATCGCTGCGATGAACTCATGGGGATACGCTCGGAGTGAATTGGGCCGAGGTCGTCTATACGACATCGAACAGGCTTGTCGAGGCAAGGCAAACACGGTTTTACCGCTCAAAGCAAACGGGCGGCCGTTGGGCCGCCCGTCATGATTGATCGCGGCCGGACCGCTCAGTACTTGGCGATGACCGGTCCCGCGGCGAAGCGGTAGTTCACGCCGACCTTCACCTGGGAGATCGCGCCGGAGTCACGCAGGAACGTGGTGCCGTCGGTCGCAAGCGCCGTGCGGGTGCCGAAGTCGATGTAGGTGTATTCGCTCTTCGCCGACCAGTTGTGACCAAGATCGAACTCGGAGCCAAAACCGATCAACCAGCCATAGCGGTTGCCGCTCGTGCTGAAGCCGTTGGTGATAGTACCGGCCTGGTTGCGGCAGGGACCGTCGATTCCGCCGCCACCGACGGGCTGGTTATTCAGCGGGCCAAAGATGCAAGTCAGGTTGGTATGATCGTCTTCCGCCGCAGCACCGCCCTTCACGTAGAAGAGGGTACGGTGCCAAGCATAACCAAGCTGCGCGGCAACGGTGGCCATCCAGTTGGCTTTATTCTGGCAGTTGAAATACGCCGGGCTGAAGCCGGTCCCAACGATGAAGCCGTTGGCGTCGATGCCGTTGAAGGTACCGCAAGACTTCGCGCCGTGCAGGTTAACTGCGGCGATATCGCCTTCGATACCGACGACCCACCTGTTGGCGTATTGATACCGGTAGCCAGCGTCCACGCCGCCCATCGGGCCTGCGACCCACGGGTTGTTGCCCGAGTTGGTGTTGTCGCCGACGAAGCGGATATCGGTCCTGCCGTAGGCAGCACCGAGGAATCCGCCGACATAGAAGCCGGTCCAGTTGGTCGGCGCGATGTAGGGCAGGGCTTTCACCGGTGCCTTGGTCGGCATGACCGCCGCAATCATTTCCGGCGTGAACTGGTAGCGGATGCCCGCGTTACCCGTCCAACCCTCGATGTTGTCGCCCTTCTTGTAGTCGCCGCGGACAAAGCCGAGCCAGCCGGTGTTGGCGACCTGAGCGGCGAGACCGAGCGAGTATTGGCCATATGTGCCCACGCGCGTGGTGCTGTTCTGTCCGGTCACCGTCACAGGAACAATCCCGGCGCCGACGCCCGGCACGACCGCCGTGCCAAAGGCGCCGTTGAGGGTGATACCCGACGTCGTGGTGTTGCCGGAGAACTCGTGGAAGACGCTTGCCGAGCCGAAGGGCTGCCAGATGATATCGCCCCTCTGAACCGTCGTACCGACGCGCAGGCTGAGGCGGCCGATCTCGCTTTCGATCGGGGCCGTCGAGAACGTCGTGACGATGCCCTGCGTGATGGCGCCGCCCCCGACGTTGAAGCTGTCGACATTCGTGCGCGACCAGATGAAGCCAGCTGACGGTTCGATGAACCAGTTATTGGCAAGCGCAAAATTATAGCCCGCCGACGTCGAGACGGAATATCCGTTCGCTCCAATTTGCTGACGGAACAGGCCGATCGTCGGACTCGTGAGATCGGCGCTGTAGAACTCGCGACGGACCATAATATCCGCGAAGAACCGGCCGTGGGTCGCCACAAGGTAGGTGCCGATGAAAGGAACTTCGATGTTCGCCGTAGCGCCGCTGGTGTCGCTCGTATGCGAATTGAGGTAGCCTGCGGTCGTGCCCAGATGAATGTTCCAGCCGTTGACGTTCAGCTTGGAGATATCCGTGCCGACCTGACTGCCGCCGAAGCTTGCACTGACGCTGCCGGCGCAAGCCACGTTTGCATTTGTGTTCAGCGCGCCAGCGGGGATGGGGAATGGGACAGGGACGGGACCAACGCCTGGTATCACGATCACGCCGATCCCCGCGCCAGGACCCGACGTCACCGTCCCGGTGCCTGCAGTCGTGAATTTGCTGGTGAACTCACCGCCGACGCCGCGTGCCCAGACGCCACCGCCGTCCTGATAGGGTTTGGGATCCCCCGGCGCCGAAACGAACGCGCTGCCTTGGTTGCTGAGGAAGGCGGTATTCATGTTTCCGAGTGCGCTGGAAAAGGCGCCTGCGGAGGCTCCGGCGGCAGCTGAAATCGTGCCGAGTTGAGGTCCGAAAAAGCCGGCTCCCGGGCCCGTGGCACTGACGGCGCACTGCGCGAATGCCGAAGAGGAAGCCGAAACGGCCATCAAGACCGCGAACCCAGCCAGAACAGGGCCCCTCCGCACGACCGACCGAACGCCCATGGCAATGCCCCCAAACGTCAAAACAAGAATTTCAAACCTTGCCAATTCGTAAATCAGAGTCGACGGAGCGGGAAGATAACTATGGGCGTCCCTAGGTGATCCACATCAGTATTCCGGCGGCTGTGACCTCGCCGCAACAGAACGGGCGGCCGTTTGGGCCGCCCGTCATGATTAACAGCGTCCGGATCGCTCAGTACTTGGCGACCACGACGTTCGGGCCGAACTTGTAGGACACGCCGGCCATTGCCGTGTACGTGCTCAGGTGGATGTTCGTCACGACATCATCGCCGGTGCCGGCAAAGAAAGTTTGCTTGAAGTTGCCGTAGTCGGCATAGCGCACTTCAGCCCTGGCCAGCCAATTGGCGGTAATCATGGCTTCAACACCGCCGCCAGCAGTCCACCCGGTCCGGGTGGTGGAGATAGTCTGACTCTTGGCGATGCCTGTGAAGGCGCACCATGAGCCGCCGCCAAAGGGGTCCGTCACGCCGTCGCAAGATGCTGAGGCAGAAACCTGCTGGAACGCAACGCCGCCCGTGCCGTAGAACAGGACCGACGGGGCGATCAGCATGCCCAGTCTTCCGCGGATAGAGGCATCCCAACCCAATTTCAGGCTGCTGGAGTCGTGTTGCTCGCCTTCGGTACCGGGGGCAAAGATGGCGGCGTTAACGCCATTGCCAAAGGTCCCGGGGATACCGCCGCGGGTCATTCTGCTGTCGCCAAATCCTGCGTCCGCTTCAAGGCCCGCCACCCACTTCCGCGAGAACTGCCAGTTGTAACCAGCATACAGGCGCCCCTGTATCGCAGAGCTGAAGAACGACACGGGCGTCGTCGTCGGATCGGGAGCAATGAGAGCCGGTATGGCTCCCGGACCATTGCCAATTGCAGTCGTATTCCAGGACGCATCTGACCAACGGTCGGCAGCGGCCGCGCCGATATAACCGCCGGTCCAGTTGAACGCCACGGCGGGTGCCGCCTTGGCTTTGAGCGGCATCGCCGGAGCGGCGACGACCTCGTCATCCGACGGACCAAAGCGATAGTTCAGACCGATCTTGACCTGGTTGAAGTCCTGCCTGAGGCTGACCCGCGTCGTGTCGGTCAAAACAACGTTTTGCGTACCGAAGTTCAAGTAATCGTACTCAGCCTTCGCGGACCAATTGCGGTTCAAGGCCAATTCGAAGCCGATGCCAGCCGTCCACCCAAACTGATGAACTGTTGCGACGGCGTGTGCGATACCTGGGTTAACGAGGGAATTGGCCGCAGTGCAGTTGAACTGAAAGTTAGGATCGCCGTTGCACGAAACATCGAGTCCGTTATCTGCCCACGCGCCGCCCGCCTTGCCGTAGAGCATCACGCGGTTCCAGGCATAGCCAAGCTTGCCGGTCGCTGTCGCCATCCAGCGGACATCGTTGTTGCAGTTCGTCTCGATCGCGCCGCCGAAGATGACGTTAATTGGGTTCGAGAAACAGGACGTCCCGCCTTTGGCATTCGTTGCAGCCAAGTCGCCTTCGACACCGACGACCCACGACCCGAATTGCTTCCTGTAACCGGCATCGACGCCGCCCAGCAGGCCGGCGGTCCTTGGATTCACAGAGCTGGCGGTACCAGGGACACCTACGAGATCCGGGAACGCCCAATCGGAGCGTCCCACGGTCGCGCCGGTGAATCCGCCGACATAGAAGCCGGTCCAATCATAAGCAACTGCAGCCACGCGTGGCTGAGCCTTGAAGATGCCGGGAACAGCAATGCCCTTCACAGACGGATCGAAGTTGTAACGGAGCCCCGCATTGAAGCCCAAGCCTTCGATATTCGAGCCGTTCTTGTAGTCGACGCGCACATAGGCGAGAACGGGTGAACCAACAACCTGTGCTGCCGTTCCGATGCTGTACTGGCCGTAAGTTCCAACCCGGCTGGTGCTCAGCGCGCCGCTCGTCGAAAAATCGGTGTTGAGCAACGGATTGGCTGGCGCGTTAAAGTTGGCGGTCGATGCGCCCTCAAATTCATGCCACACGCTCGCGGTGGCAAACGGCTGCCAGATGATGCTGCCACCGTTCAGCGTTGTTCCGACGCGAGCGCCGAGTCGGCCGAGCGTGCTGACATAATCACTGAAAGTCGTCGTGGCCGGCGAAAGAAACAACGGATTCGCACTGTTTCCGAAGCCTTCGGGCGTGTTCAGGGTATCGATCCTGACCTTCGAATAAATTCCGCTGGCCGATGGTTCGAAGAACCAGTTATTGCCAAGATCAAACCGGTATCCCACCGAACCTGCGACGGTTCCGCCGACTGCGTTCAGCCGCTGATTCGACAACGCAGCATCCGGCGAGAACAAGTTCATCTGGTAGAAATCGCCGCGAACAAGGACGTCCGCAAAGAACTTGCCCCGAGTGTAGGCTGCATATGCGCCCGCAAAGGGAACCTGGAAGTTGCCCGTAAAATTCGATCCGCCTCGATCCTGTGCATTAGCCTCCGCATAACCACCAGTGACGCCAACGTGGATTGTTCCCCCGTTTCCGCCGATATTGAGCTTCGCAATGTCTTGACCCATTTGGAAGCCACCGTAATTCACACGAACATCGGAGCCGCAGGTTACAGTGCCCGTGGCGGCCGGTGAACCATTGATTGCGGAAGCGCCGATGGACCCAGTGAATGTCCCGGTTGCTTTTTCGTCAACGCGACCACCAATCACGCGACCCCAGATGCCGCCAGACGTTTCATCCGGTGTAGGATTGGGCAGCCCCGCGACAAACGCGTTACCCTGCGCGAGGAACGAGGTGTTGATCGTGCCAATCACTGTGCTGATGGCACTCGCCACTCCCACGGCGCCGCCAGTGATTTGGTCCTGACCGATGTTGAAGGGGAAGGTGGAGGTACATCCGGGTTGCGGAGGAGCCGTTTGGAACTGCGCCGATGCTCCGGTTGACCCCGCAACCACGGCCCCGATGGTCGCTGCTGCGAACAGCCCCGCAGTAAATCTCTTCATGGCAAATTCCCCAACCGCCCGGCAAAAAAGCAAACTCGTGCTCTAAACTAGAATGGGACGTTCGGAGTTGACAAGCATTAGCAGAGGATCCAGAGGCTCCTCGCGGCAGTATTCCGGGGCACTGTGTCGGGGGCGCAACACGGCGGACGACGCCGCCGACGTCCACTACCCACGCCTATTTCCGTGTGATGCCGGTCACAGTGGAATCGGTGCTGCTGTGGAAATTGACGAGCAGGGTCGATCGGTTGGCGGTCGCTCTCGTCGGTAAATTGGGCTGCGGCGCCGGCGCTCACCCGCGCTCCGGGAAGGGCCCTTCGTCCCTGCCGCGGGATCGGAACCAAGCCTTTCTGCTTCGCCCGCGGGGCGCTATCCAGCAACAAATTGACGATAGATGTGGTTTTGCGGCTCGTTCCAATTGATTGCGGCCCACCAAAATTGTAGCTTTCAGTGTGCGCTACATCATATTGGGCGCACACCGATTTTGTTGAAGTTGGGCAAACGGCAGGGGATTTCGAGCCAACGCCGAATAGTAGTTATGGGCAACCGCTTTTTCGCCATAGCGATGCTGGTGGGGATCACCGTCCTTTCGATGGTTTGCTCCGTCGATGACGCTTGGGCGCAGCGCAAGGAAAAGCGCATGGCGCTTGTCTTGGGCAATTCCAACTACGCCAATGTGCCCAAATTGCCGAACCCACAACGCGACGCCATTTCCGTCGGCCAGATGCTGCGCGACGCCGGCTTCGACACGGTCGATGTGATCGTCAATGCCAGCAATCTCGAGTTCAAGCGGGCGATCCGCAAATTCGAGCTCGCGGTCAACCAGGCCGATATCGCAGTCATCTACTATGCCGGACACGGTCTCGAGATCGGCGGCAAGAATTTCCTGATTCCGATCGACGCCAAATTGGCAAGCGACCTCGATGCGGACGATGAAGCCATTACGCTCGATCGTCTGGTGGCATCAGCCGATGGCGCCAGCAAGCTGCGCATCATCATCCTCGATGCTTGCCGCGACAATCCGTTTCCGAGCCTGATGAGGCGGGACAGAAGGAACGGTCAAGGTTCGGTGTCTTCGGGTCTCGGCAAGACCGAGCCGACCAGTACGGACACGTTGATCGCATACGCGGCGAAAGCCGGCTCGACGGCGGAAGATGGCGATGGGCAGCACAGCCCGTTCACACTGGCGCTTCTGAAGTCACTTACCGTGCCCGGTCTCGATATCAGACTCGCCTTTGGCCGGGTTCGCGACGAGGTGATGCGCTTAACCGGTTCGCGCCAGGAGCCCTTCGTTTATGGATCGTTGGGCGGCGGCAATATCGCGCTTGTTCCGGCTCCAAAGACGGTGGAAACCTCTGACGCCGACGTCAAGGGCGACTACGAACTAGTGGCGAAAGTCGGCACCTTGCGGGCTTGGGAAGTCTTTCTTGGTACTCACAAGAGCGGCTTTTATGCTGAGCTCGCGCGTGCCCAAGTAGCCAGTTTGACCGAACCCCAGACGGGTACTGTTTTGAGGTCGGGGGCCCCCGCAGGTGGAGCGGCCGGCGCGGCCAATGTCGGCACCGCCAAAGGCAGCAACACCAACAGCGGGAACATTGTGGTTGCTGATGTGCCGCCCTCACAGAGCGGCCGTGACTCCTCCACCGAAGAGACGCTGGAGTGGAACAGGATCAAGGATACCTCGGATCCCGCGGCTTTCGAGAAGTTCATCCAAAAATATCCCAATGCGCCGCTCGCAGTTACCGCGCGGAAGCGGCTGGATATTCTACGACAGGCCCAGCACGAGCGCGAAGCTGCGCAAAAAGCGGCTGATGACGCGCGTATTCAAGCTGAGCAGCAGCGGGCTGCGGAAGCCGCGGCGAAACAGCGAGAGCAACAGGAGCGACTGGCCCGCGAGGCGGAGGCCGCTCAGAAAGCCAAGGCGGCCGAGGCTGAGCGCAAGGCGACCGAGGCCAGACAAAAGGCTGAACAGGCCGAACGGGAAAGAGCGGCGGCGGAGGCCGCCTCCGCGCGTGCTGCAGCAGAGAAGCAGGCGAGGGAGGCCGAAGAGGCTCGCAAGAAGCAAGAACTCGCTGCGAAAGAAGCAGCGTGCAAGACCGAGCAGGGCAAGCTCGACGAACTCCTCGCAAAAGGCAGCGCTGGCGCCGGTATGAATAATCTGAGGTCGTTTGCAGCTACAGCCATCTGCGAGCGGTTGGGGGCAAGGATTGCCGCTGCACTCGATCGCTTCAAGGCTGAAGACGCCAAGCGCGAGCGTGAGGCGGCACAGAAGGCCGCTGAGGATGCTCGGATTCGCGCTGACCGCGAGAAGCCTGGTGCAAGCGAAAAGGCCAAGGCCGAAGCCGCTGCAATTGCCGCGCAAAAGAAACAGGAAGAAGACGCGCGTCGAGCCCAGGCCGAGGAGGCCGAGCGCCAGGCCAAGGCCGCTGATGCGCAACGCAAGATAGACCAGGCTGCGGCGGAGAAGGCGGCCGCGGAAGCTGCCGCAGCTGGCGCTGCCGCGGAGAAGCAGGCCAAGGATGACGAGCGCCGCGCCAAGGCTGCCGAAACGGAGCAAAGGGCAAAGGCCGCAGAGGCCCAACGACTTGCTGCAGAGGAGAAGCTCAAAGCCGAACAAGCCGCGAAGGAGACGGTTTGTCAGGCTGAACAGGCCAAGCTGGCGCAGATTGTCGCCAAGGGCAGTGAAGGGACTGCGATGGATGATCTGAACGCGTTTGCGCGGACCGTCACCTGCGAGCGTGTTGGTCAGCAGGTCATCGGCGCTATCGACAAATTCAAAACGGAGATCGCCGCGCGGGCCGCGGCGATGCCCAATTCGCCACAGCTGATCCTTGCGGCCCAGACCCAACTCGTCCGCCTCGGTTGCCAACTCCCGGCCAAACCCGCCGGAACGATGAACGACGCGACCAAATCGGCGCTCACCCGTTTCCTGACCCTGAAGGGCGAGCCTACGACAAACCTAGTGGTGACGACTGCGCTCGTAACCGATTTGACGAACCAGACCTCTCGCGTTTGTCCGCTCCAGTGCAAGAGCAATGAAGTGGCCAGGGGTGACCAATGCGTGAGTGTCGAGAAGCCCGTGGCTCCGGCGGTCACGTCGCGCCGGAAGGACGACGATAGCGACGCAGCGCGGCGCAAGAAGCAACCTGAGCCACGCCAGGCGGAAAGGAGGCCCGCGCCAGCGCCGGCCCCTGAGCCGCGTGCCCGAGTGCAGGCTATCGCTCGTCCTTCGGGTGGCGGCGGTGGTGCCATGATAGGCGTTGGCTTCTGATCCAATGGGTTACAGCCAACGCTTTTCTTTGCTAGGATGGTCCTCTGATCTCGACTGAAAGGACGCGTCACATGTTCCGAGCTAGATATCGCTTGCTGGGGATTGCGGCAGCAGGTGCGATCGCGGCCACAACGCCCGCGCTTGCGGACGACGTCGGCTCCACGCCTCCACGGGTGACGAGTGATCAGGTAGCGTCCCCGGCGCCGACTCCCGCCCCCACGGCGGAAGCGCGTGCCGAGGTCAAGCGCACGCCGTTGCCACCGAAACCCAAGCTGGCTCAGCCGAGCGTCCAGCCGCATCGAGTGGTGCTTGCGCAACGAGATAATTGTTGGTTTTTCTGCGGAAGAGAGATGGTGCTGATACTCGGCATTGCATATTGACCTGATTGCTTTCGGGCGCGGAATACGCCGTCGCTTGCCTTGAGAACTGTGAAGCCGTCAATCACCGGTTTGCGAGCAGGCCGTCTCTCCGCAATGTGACCCTAGTCACATCAGGGCAGCAGCGAACCCGCTATGCAGGGACACGATCTCATCCCGAGATCGAAGAATCCGACCTGCTAGCGAGTTGACCCATGAAGAAGCACATCGTCCTGACCCTCACCACTTTGATCCTGATCGCCGGTCTTTCGGCGGCGCCCGCCAGTGCCAGACCGGGATGCGCGGTCGCGTTCCCGATTGTGTTGGGTGTCGGTTACTAAGGCGAACCTGCGATCGGCATCTGCCGGTCACTGCTCAAGATCCATTGCGATGGCTCAATAGGCCGCGCCGAGCATGACCGGCGATCCTGCCTTCTCTTGCACTTTGCTCGACCGCAATGCGGCTTGCGCCGAATGCGGAGCCGTGACGCTTCGGGCGGCCGTTTGGCTGTAGTGGTTATCTGACGTCACACAGCCAGAAAGCAGACTTGCCAATACGATTATCAAGGCGGATTTGGTCATGGGACGCTCGTTTTGTTAAAGCGTCACCAGCTGGGGATATTATGGTTAACGTCAGGTAAAGACTGGTGCCGGTGCGGACATGGGGGCTCGCTCATCACCGCAGCGGCGCCAACGGCCACGAATCTCGAAATCTTGATTACCGGGCCACTTCAATTCATGCGCATTGCGCTTATCGCTTCATTCCGCGCAAGCCGGAAGCATGAGGACAGCATGTCTTTGAACGTTGGTCGCCGGATCGGCCTGGTGCTGGCCCTTGGCATCGCCTGCGTGATCGGCAGCGTGCGCGCCGAGGATACGCAGCCGGCGCCGCAGCCATCCGCTTCGCCGTCGGCGCAAACGCCGGCCGGCCAGAAAGGCGGGGGCGGCCGCGCCAGCACGCCGCCGGCGTCGCCGGCGGTGGCCGAGCAACACAAATTGCCGTCGGATTCCACGACGAAGCAGACGCTCGAATTGCCGGGGCGAAAGCTGAGCTTCACCGCAACCGCCGGCTCGATCCGCCTGTTCGACGACAAGGGCGAGGTGCAAGCCGATATCGCCTACACCGCCTACCAGCTCGACGGCGCCGATCGCGCGAGCCGCCCGGTGACGTTCCTGTTCAATGGCGGACCGGGGTCGGCATCGGCCTGGCTGCAGCTCGGCAATAATGGTCCGTGGCGGCTCGCGATCAACGCCGACCAGGTGACGCCGTCGACCTCGCCGGACCTGCAGCCCAATGCCGAGACCTGGCTCGACTTCACCGATCTCGTCTACATCGATCCCGTCGGCACCGGCTACAGCCGCTTCGTGGCGACCGGCGAAGACGTGCGCAAGAAGTTCTACTCGGTCGATGGCGACGTCGCCTCGATTGCGGTGACGATCCGGCGCTGGCTGGAAAAGCACGACCGGCTGCTGTCGCCGAAATACATCGCCGGCGAGAGCTATGGCGGCATTCGCGGGCCGAAGCTGGTCAACAAGCTGCAGGTCGAGCAGGGCGTCGGCATCAAGGGATTGATCCTGATCTCGCCGGTGCTCGACTTCCGCGACTACAATGGCTCCAGCATCCTGCAATATGTCGCGAGGCTGCCGACATTTGCCGCGGTCGCGCGCGAAGCCAGGAACAGCGCCAAGGGCAGCGTGACCCGCGCCGATCTCGCCGATGTCGAGACTTATGCGCGCGGCGATTTCCTGCTCGACCTCATCAAGGGCGAAGCCGACACGGAGGCGAGCAACCGCATCGCCGACAAGATCGCGCAGCTCACCGGCATCGACCAGGCGGTCAGCCGCAGGCTCGCCGGGCGTTTCGAGGTCGGCGAATTCCGCCGTGAGTTCGACCGCCGCAATGGCAAGGTCACCGGGCGCTACGATGCATCGGTGACCGGCTACGATCCATACCCGGACTCGCTCTATATGATTTTCGGCGATCCTTCCGGCGACTCGTTGTCGGCTTCGATCACCAGCGCGGTCGTCGATCTCACCAACCGCAGGCTGAATTGGCGCCCGGACGGCTCCTACGAACTGCTCAACGGCTCGGTGGCGCGCGCCTGGGATTTCGGCCGCCGCGGCCGGCCCGTGGAATCCGTCACCGAGCTGCGCAAGGCGCTCGCGCTCGATTCCAGGCTGAAGGTGCTGGTGGCGCACGGCCTGTTCGATCTGGCCACGCCGTATTTCGGTTCGAAGATCGTGCTCGATCAGTTGCCGGCATTTGCCGGGCCGCAGCGTGTCAAGCTCGCGGTCTATCCCGGCGGCCACATGTTCTATTCGCGCGAGGCCTCGCGCAAGGCATTCCGCGCCGAGGTCGAAGCGATGATGAAGTAGGGGGCTAGTGGTCCGTTTCCAACATTCGTATCCCATTTCAGCGGGCACGCTTACGAATGTTGGAATCAAGGGACCACTAGCAAATATTGATTCCAGTGGAGCTTTGGATTTGACGTTCGCTTTGCGAGTTCGCGGCCTGTTGCGTAGCGAACGTCAAATCCGCTCCACTGGCCAAAACAAGACCGGCGCAATCATTCGCGATTGCGCCGGCCGAATTTGCGTTCGCCTGCGATCAGTAGACGAGGCCGGTGCCCGGCGGCTGCGCGATCGCGGCGGCGAGCGAGCGATATTCCTCGCTGTTGGTGCCGGCGAGCTGCGCGATCCTGGTCAGGTGATACTGCGCCTGATCGCGGTTGCCCTGCTCGACCTGCCACAGGCCGTAATACTGCCAGGTCTTGACGTGGTTCGGATCGGCCCTCAGCGCGCGTTCGTACCAGACTTGCGCGAGCTTGTAGTCGCCGAGCTTGCGGTAGGAGTAGCCGATCAGGTTGGCGACCGCCGCGGTGTCGTCATGGCCGAGAGCCTTGAGCTGATCGATTGCGCCCGCATAGTCGTGACTGTCGTAGATCGTGGTGTAGGCGGCGCGGTAGCCGTCGGCGAACTTCGCATACTCCTTGCCCGAGCCTGCATCGCCAGATTTCTTGCCCTTTTTCGCCGGCGCGGGCGCCGGAGCGTCGTTGTCGGGCGCGGCATAGGCGGACGTGATGACGGGCGCGCTGGCAAAAGCCAGCGAGAACGTCGCCAAAGCGAGCAGCCTGATCGCGGATTTACGCATGCATGCCTCCTGTGTGACTAGATTCGCGTGTTCATTCCGACTCGAATTAGTAGACGAGGCCGGTGCCCGGCGGCATGTCCATCGCGGCCGCCAGCGAACGATATTCGGCGCTGCTCCTGCCGGCAAGCTGCGCGATCTTGTTCAGATGATATTGCGCCTGGTCGCGGTTGCCCTGTTCGAGCTGCCACAGGCCGTAATATTGCCAGGTCTTGACGTGGTTCGGATCCGCCTTCAACGCGCGCTCGTACCAAACCTGCGAGTGCTTGTAGTCGCCGAGTTTGCGATAGGAGTAACCGATCAGATTGGCGACGCTTGCGCGGTCATCGTGATCAAGGGCCTTCAACTGATCGATCGCCGCCGCGTAATCGTGCCTGTCGTAAATCGTGGTGTAGGCGGTGCGATAACGGCCAAGGAATTTCGGGCTGTCGATGCTCGAACTCTTGTCGCCCTTCTTGCCCTTGGCGGGAGGCGCCGGATTGTCGTCGCCCGCGGCATAGGCGGGAACGAGCGGCGAGGCGACCGTTGCGACGGCAAGCAGGGCCAGCAGCAACAGCCTGATCGAAACCTTCTTCATGCACGTCTCCGATTGCATCTCAGGCGTGGGCCGCGCCAGGCGCGATCCTACACGTGTTCCCGACGACATGAACACCTTTGGTGCCGGAACATTCCCAATTCGCCCGACGGATACGTAGGCACGCGCCCGCGCGAACGGTGGGGTCCACAAGGAACATAAGAAACATGACCAACGCTTCATGCAGATGAACGAAATCCGGCGCGTCCCTTCAGATCGGGTTCAGCGCGCCATCCCTAATGTCGCGGACATGATCGACGGGACCGATCACCCGGGACCTCCAGATCATCCAACGTTGACAGGAGACCATCATGATCAAGACGATTTCCGCAGCCTTGCTGGCTGTGTCCGTGCTCGCGGCTCCCGCGCTCGCCGCGACCGGTAAGAGCGACGAGGTGCGCACCATCAAGGCGACGCCGGCCAAGGCCAGCGTGCTGAACGCCAATGCCAAGATGGAGCGCCATCATTCCAAGCACTACGGCCACACCAGCCATCGCCATCACAAGAAGATGGCCGTGACCAAGGTCGCGCCGAAGGTCGGCTTCAAGGCCCCGACTCATACGACCAAGCGCGGTTGATTACTGGTGGTCCGATTCCAACATTCGCACGCCCTTGCGGCGAACACTCTTGCGAATGTTGGAATCAAAGGACCACCAGCAAATTCATGATTCCAGTGGAGCTTTGGATTTGACGTTCGCCCTACGTGTCCACGGTTAGCAGCGTGGCGACGTCAAATCCGCTTCACTGGGCCTGGCGCGGTTCGTTCCACACACCATTGCCCCCGCCGCGTCACGCGGAAGGCCCGGCTCGCGCGATGGCGTCCCCCATCGTGGCGGGCCGGTGCCGCATGTAGGGGGTGCCGCATTTACGATAGGTGGAATGTCGATTTTCTTTCGCGTGCGGAGACGCTAGAAGTTGCCCAGGCGGCGACCTCTAGAACACGAGCTACACTTGCCAAGACCAGCAAAGAGCCTGGCAATCCTGCTGTTGCCGCTGACGCTCGCCGCCTGCCTCGACAGCGACGACACGCGCTCGACCTCCTTTGTGGAGAGCGCCAATGCCGATCAGCCCTTTCCGGCCAACTACAAGCCGGAGATCCTCGCCTTCCTCAGAACCTATCTCAACAATCCCGCCGGCGTGCACGAGGCCGCGATCGCCGAACCGGTGCAGCGCACCGTGGGCGGCCGGGTGCGGTATGTGAGCTGCCTGCGCTTTGCCGAGCGCCAGTCCGATGGCTCCTATCGCGAACCCCGCGAACGCGCCGTGCTGTTCGTCAGCGGCCGGCTCGACCGTATTATCCCGAACGCCACCGAGGAATGTGCCGGCGCGGCCTATGCCGCATTCCCGGAGTTGGAAAAGCTGATGCGGTAGGTTGCCGGCTGCGCAGCGCCGATCACATTTTGGCGAGGCCTGAACCGGCGAACCCGTTGCCGCGACCAATCATCAGGCGAAAAGGGCCCAAATCTAGGCCATTGGCGCCTCTTGCAGGGACAGCAAGACCGAGATTCCAGGGCCGTCACATATGCGACATCACTCCTGCGGCAACGCCGCGAAGCAACCAAATTGAGGCCACGTTGTTGGGAGAAGCCGCAAGCGACGTGAATGGGGAATTGTTATGAAGAAACTTCTACTTAGCAGTGTCGCCTTGATCGCTTTGGGAAGCTCTGCCTTGGCCGCCGACATGCCGGCGCGGCAGGCCTACAAGGCGCCCGCCTATACGGCGCCGGCGGTGATCTACAACTGGACCGGGTTCTATATCGGCGGGCATGTCGGCGGCGCGTTCGCAGGCGACAACACCCTGCAGGGCAGCGACGGACGTTTCCTCGGCGGCGTGCAGGGCGGCTTCGACTACCAGTTCGCGCCGAACTGGGTCGGCGGCATCGAGGCCCAGTACAGCTGGATGAACCGCAACAACACCGGCATCGCCTTCCCAGCGGGCACCGTGATCACCGCGAACAACGATCAGCTCGGCTCGGTGACCGGCCGTTTCGGCTACACTTGGGGCCCTGCGCTGCTTTACGCCAAGGGCGGTTACGCCTGGCGCGACAATCCGAATATCGGCGTGACGGCAGCCGGAACGCCGGTGGCCTTCACCACCAACGGCAACCAGCAGAGCGGCTGGACCGTCGGCGCCGGCCTCGAATACATGTTCGCGCCGAACTGGTCGGCCAAGGCCGAGTACCAGTACTACAAGTTCGGCTCGACCACCTTCACCGGCGGCCCGGCGGAGATCGTCGGCACGCGCTTCCGCGACGACGAGCATACCGTCAAGGTCGGCGTGAACTACCGCTTCGGCTGGGGCGGGCCGGTCGCCGCCAAATACTGACGCGGACGTAAACATCGATCCGAAAGGCCGGCTTTCCTAGTGGAGCGGATTTGACGTTCGCTCCCTGCCGGCCGCGCATCCGTAAGCGAACGTCAAATCCAAAGCTCCACTAGAATCAATATTTTCTAGTGGTCCTTTGATTCCAACATTCGCAAAAGTGCCCGCCGGGATGGGATGCGAATGTTGGAATCGGACCACTAGCGGCCTTTTTGCTTTCCGGCGACCTCGAAAATTATTTCGAAGGTCCGAGGAACCTGTCACGGAGTTCGGTTATTATGGTTCTCGCCGGCTGGTGGGAACAATCATGCGTATCTTGGCGTCGGTGTTAGTCCTGTCTGCGATGGCAGCGCCATGCGCAGCACAAACCATCCTCAAATCCGAACCCCTGGTGCTCGCGCCCTATGAGATCGCCTTCGTGCAGGATACGTCCTGCGGCGCGGGCAGGGTGCTCAAGGTGACCGGCGCGATCCGGGGATTGAATCGGAAACGGGTGTGCGTAGCGCTCGCGGCCGAACAGGCCTCGCTCGCGACGGCAACGCCGTAAGGCGTTTGGCCGGATAGGCAGCAAAAATCCCGCCGCGGAGTTCGTTCGCGGCGGGCTTCGCTCGCGCCGTCAAAAAAGAGTCTCACATAACGAATTGCGGGTCGCGCCTGAGCTGCCGCTCGGCTTCCGCCTTGTTGCGCTGGGGATCCTCGTCCGGCTCCGGCCGGCAGGCCCTGATCTCATAATCGTTGTCGAGCACCGGACGCGGATGCGCCTTTTCCTCGTCGGTGGCAGAATCGACCACCAGCCCGCTCTGCTGGGCGAGCTTCCAGACATCGGCTTCGGTCGGATAGGTCTTGCTCAGCTTGGCGTCGTTGCAGAACAGCGCGTAGGGCATTCGCGGCTCCCGGAAAATGGCCTAACGCGCAAGGACTGCCCCGGTTTCGGCTGCAAACGAGGCTGTGAACGGGCTGGAATCGGTCCGATCCGGACCTTTTTGCAGAGGGGCCCGAGTCGTAAACGACTCATGAATCCCCGGAAAAAGAATCCTCGGGACTCGCCGCCTAGAATCGCCGGATGCTTTTCCCATGGGAACGATGCTCCACATCGCAAGCGAACGCGTCCACCTGACGCTGACGGTCGCGCTCTTTGCGGCCTCCCTCGCCAACGTGGTGCTGGTCTGCGCCTGGCTCTGACCGCTCATTGGTTGACGCCGCTTCCATTCCCCTGATCATGCCTCCAACGAATGCCGCAGCCGAGCGGCAAAAAATCAGGGGAGCGCTAGTGCGGCGACTTTGAAGTTCCGACAAGTTTATCCGCACATTCTGCATCGGAACTTCAAAGTCAAAGCCGCACTAAAATCAAAGATTACTAGTGCTCCCTTGATTCCGAAGTTCGCAAACGAGGGAGCCGCGATATGATGCGAACTTCGGAATCGGAGCACTAGCAGTGATCGAAACCCTGAAGGAACGCGTCAATGGCGACGCTGCGCTGGTGCGGCGCGGGCGATATCTGACGACGACGTTCCTGCTCGAGGCCGGCGACACCGCCTGGCTGATCTCGATTGTCGAAGGCCGCGTGGTCTCCGTCGCGCGCGGTCCCTTTGTGATGCCGTCCTGGTCCTTTGCGCTGCGCGCACCGGCGGTGGAGTGGGAGAAATTCTTCCTGGCTAAACCGCCGCCCGGCTCCAACGACCTGATGGCGATGGTGCGGCGGCGCGTGCTGAAGACCGAAGGCGACCTGCTGGTCTTCATGGCGCATCTGCGTTATTTCAAGGAAGCGCTCGCCAAGCTGCGCGAAAATAGAGTGGCGGCATGAGCGCGCGTTTCGAAGAGATCACCGGCCGCTACATGCATCTCGACCTGTTCGGCCGGCCGCATCGGCTCTATGTCGAGGAGGCCGGGCAAGGCACGCCGCTGCTCTGCCTGCACACCGCGGGCAGCGACGGCCGGCAATATCGTGCGCTGATGAACGATGCGCGCATCACGGCGCGCCACCGTGTCATCGCCTTCGACATGCCCTGGCATGGCAAATCCTCGCCGCCCGCGGGCTGGCACAACGAGGAATACCAGCTCACCTCGGCGCAATACACTGACATGGTGCTGGAGGTGATGAGCGCGCTCGATCTCGACAAGCCGATCGTGATCGGCTGCTCGATCGGCGGACGCATTGCGCTGTATCTGGCGCTCGAACATCCCGAGCGCTTCCGCGCCATCATCGGGCTGCAGTCCGGCGCGCATATCGATCCCTATTACGACCTGAATTTCCTGCACCGGCCGGACGTGCATGGCGGCGAGGTCTGCGCCGCCATCGTCTCGGGCCTGGTTGGGCCCGATGCGCCCGACAAGGATCGTTGGGAGACGCTGTGGCATTACATGCAGGGCGGTCCCGGCGTGTTCAAGGGCGATCTCTATTTCTACAAGATCGACGGCGACATCCGCGGCCGCGTGGCTGACATCGACACCAGGCGCTGTCCGCTGTTCCTGCTGACCGGCGAGTACGATTATTCCTGCACGCCGGAGGAAACGCTGGCCGTCGCGCGCGGCATTGACGGCTGCGAGGCCACCATCATGAAGGGGCTCGGGCACTTCCCGATGAGCGAGAACCCGGAGGAGTTTTTGAAGTATCTTCTGCCGGTGCTGGAGAAGATCGGCGGCTAATTACTTCCCGACGCGCGGCGGCGGCAGGTCCTTCATCGACGCCTTCAACTTCGCGATCGTCGCGCTGAAATATTCCTCACGCTCCTTGTTGAAGCGTTGCTGATGGGCGCGGAAGCTCGCCACGCGGTCGCGGATTTCCTTCTGGATGTCTGACAGCACGACCTGGCGCGGCTGGGGGACCGTCACGGGCGGCGGCTCGGCAGCGTCGACGATCTCGAGCGCGGTGGCCAGCTCCGCCCTGACATCGACTTCGACCGGCCGCAGCACGGACTTCAATTCCGGCCGCAGCTCCTCGCGCCGGCCGGTGACCGACTGCACGAACGCCATCGTCTGCGCGATCAGCGAATCGCGGTCTTTCATCCAACTCATGACGCCACCTTACCCCGCCGACACGCTCCGGCAGGAGCAGGGCACAATCAAGAGCAAGATCATCGGCTTCGGGGGACAAACGTCAGTTTTGGTTAAGCCGTGATATAACTGTCACATTTTCGCCCGTTGTAAGGCAGGGCGGCGGTAACGCCATAGGGGACGCCGCTCGTCATCGCCCAATGGCGCAGATGCCTACTGGTGGTCGCGCGGATTGGTGTTGGGTACGAAGGGCACGCCCACGACGCGGACCGGTGTCTGATCGGCGAGAGCGGTCTGCCTGCGCGCGGTTTGCGCGGTCGAAGACGTCGGCTCGAAGGCGGCGGCGATCAGTGCGAGCATGGCACACACCAATGCCACCGACGCAAGCAACACCATGTTGCGGTCTTCTTCGCGGACTCTCATGAATCCGAGAACCCGCAAAGGTGCGGATTGGTTCCGGGCGGGGCAGGAGGTGGGATCATTGGTGCCGACGGAGAGGATTGAACTCCCGACCAACGGTTTACAAAACCGCTGCTCTACCGCTGAGCTACGTCGGCGCTGGTGGTCCGATTCCAACATTCGCATCCCTTCACAGCATGCACTTCTGCGAATGTTGGAATCAAAGGACCACTAGCAAAACATTGATTCTAGTGGAGCTTTGGATTTGACGTTCGCTTACCAGCCCGTGACTTGCAAGGAGCGAACGTCAAATCCACTCCACTAGGTGCCTGTTTAGCGGCGAAACTCTCTACAATCAACGAACGGGCGGCGGCAAAAAAGCGGCGGCCCATCGGCCGCCGTCGTCAGTTCGGGTTTGGCTTCGCTGGTTCAGCGGTAGGCTGCCCGGCTGTGGCGCCAGCCGCGGTGCCAAGCGTACCCGCGATAGGGCGCGCCGTAAGCGAGATGCCGCTGGTAGCTGCCGGTATAGGGATTGCCCGGTCCCTTGTTCTGGCAGTTGGCGTTTGGGTAGAACTGCGCGCAATAGCCGGGATTATAGATCACTTCCTGCGCCATTGCCGGGCCCGCCAGGGCAGCGGCGGAAATCGCTGCGGCCGCGCCGAGCATTGCTAGTCTGGTCATGTCTCTCTCCTCGGGTTGATTGGAATCAAGCGCCATGCGTCGCCGTCGTTCCTGAAATCGCGGCCCGCACTTTCAATCCGCTGTGAAGTTCCGTTTGGAGCGGCTACTGTCGGTTCAGAAGAGCAGGGGACGCATGTTCGCAATCTTGAGTCTTGGCTTTTTGCTGGGTATGCAGCATGCGCTTGAGGCCGATCATATTGCCGCCGTCTCCTCGATCGCCGCGCGGCGCAGCGAGGTCGGCGACATCGTCAAGCATGGGCTGACCTGGGGGCTCGGGCACACGCTGACACTGTTTGCATTCGCCGGTGCGGCGATCCTGCTCGGCCATGCCATCCCCGGGAAGCTCGCCGAGCCGCTGGAGACCGCGGTCGGTGTCATGCTGGTGGGGCTCGGAGCGCATCTGCTCTGGCGGCTGTGGCGCGACCGCGTGCATGTCCACACGCACAGCCATGACGACGGTACGGTTCACGTCCACATCCACAGCCATGCTAGTCGAGCGGATTTGACGTTCTCCAACCAGCTAACCGCGCGCTCGCAAGCGAACGTCAAATCCAAAGCTCCACTAGAATCAATACTTTCTAGTGGTCCTTCAATTCCAACATTCGCAACAGTGCCCGCTGAAAAAGGATGCGAATGTTGGAATTGGACCACTAGCGAAAGCGTGCCGCACGCCCGCACGGCGCATACGCATGCGCACGGCTTTCGCTGGCGCACGCTGCTGATCGGCCTGATGCACGGTATGGCGGGATCGGCGGCGCTGCTGGTGCTCACCGTGTCGCAGGCGCCGAGCGCGGCGGCCGGTCTCGGCTACATCGCGCTCTTCGGCGCAGGCTCGATGATCGGCATGGGACTGCTCTCGACCGCGATCGCGGTGCCGATCGCGATCTCGGCGCGCTTCCTCACACTCGCCAACCGCACGCTGCAGGGCGCAGTCGGCCTCGTCACCATTGCGATCGGGCTCAACACCATCGTCGCGACGACGCTCTCCTGACGGCGTTTACTCCCGTTAATATTTTGCTCCGCATTAAGACAGGTAAATGCCGCACGCGTTAGGCTTACCGGCAGTTTCGCGCCGAAGCCTTAACCCTTGTTATCAAGCCTTCGGTTACATTGTTGGCGCACGTAACCGGATAATCGCATGCGCCTGCGACTGCTATTCGCACTGATGATCGGGACGACGCCCGCGGCTTTTGCCAGCGACGGCTTCGACATCGTCGTGCCCAGCCGTCCCGGCGTGCCCATCATCATCAACGGCATCGACGTGTCCTACGCCGTGCTCGAAGGCGCGTTCGGCCTCGGCAAGGGCGTCAACAACCAGCCGACCATCTATGGCGGCCGCGTCGCCGAGCCGGAGGCGCCGGTCGGCCACTACTATCCGAGCCTCGGCACGCGTCCCGGCTATGGCCGGCTCGAGATCGAGCCGCCGGCCAATCGCAGGCTGCCGCAGCCGGCCGAGAGCTATCACGAATCCTGGGGCGCGCAGTCGATGCCGCTCCCCGCGCAATCGAACCCGCCGCAGGATATTCCGCTTTATCCGCCGCCCGTGATCATGGCGCCGCGTGGCGACGATCACGCGCGGCACGATTTCTCAGGTCCACCGCACGTTCATCGCAAGCTTGAGAAACTACCGAACTAAGAAACCACCGAACCAAAAAGCAGATCCAACAGGAGAGAGTAATGCGTCAGATGATCAAGGGATTGCTCGCGGCGTTGGCCGTGACGACCGCGGGTGTTGCGCCCGCGGCAGCGTGCGGCTACGGCGGCGGCTGGGGCAGCGGATGCTGCAACACCGGCTATGTCAGCCCGTGCGCCACCTATGCGCCGACCTACAGCTATAGCTACAACCCGTGCGGCACTTGCAACACCGGTTGGGCCTATGAGCGGCTCGCCGAGCCGGAAACCCAGTACTACTACGTCAACCAGGGTCCGACCTATTCCGGCCCCGGTGCGTTCGCGCCGTACGGCAACTATCAGGAAGAGGCGCTGCCGACCTATGGCTACGGCCATCACTACGGCTACCGCCACCATGGTTATGGCTACGGCGGCGGCTATCGCCAGAACGGCTACGCGCCGCGCCACTACGGCTATAACCGTTGGGGCGGCGAGGGCCGCTATTACGGCCACCCGCTGGTGCGCCGCTACTACTGATCGCTCGAAAGCGTGAAAACGATAAACGCCCGTTCGCGATAAGCGAGCGGGCGTTTTTGTCTTTCAGTGTTCAGCTCATCAATCCCAGCCGCGTCGCGCCGATATAGAGCGCGAGCACCGCGGCGTTGGAGACGTTGAGGCTCTTGATCTCACCGGGCATGTCGAGCCGCGCCACGGCCTTGCAGGTCTCGCGCGTCAGTTGCCGCAACCCTTTGCCTTCGGCGCCGAGCACCAGCGCCAGCGGCTGGCGCAGTTCGATCGCCGACAGGTTCGCGCTGCCTTCGCTGTCGAGCCCGACGGTCATGAAACCGCGCTCATTGAGCTCCGTCAGCGCGCGCGCCAGATTCTGCACCGTCACCAGCGGCACCAGCTCCAGCGCGCCCGAGGCCGATTTCGCCAGCACGCCGGTCGCCTCCGGCGAGTGCCGCGCGGTGGTGACGATCGCCTTCACCGCAAACGCCGCGGCCGAGCGCAGGATCGCGCCGACGTTGTGCGGGTCGGTGATCTGGTCGAGCACCAGCACCATGCCTTCCAGTTCGAGCGTCTCGATGTCGGGCGAGGGCAGGGGATCGGCCTCCGCGAGCAGGCCCTGATGCACGGCATCGGGGCCGAGACGCGCGTCGATCTGTGCGGGGCGCACCATCTCAGGCGTCACCGGCGTTTCGATGTTTTCTTCGGCGAGGCGCCGCGCCGCATTCTCGGTGACGAACAGTTTCCGGATGTGGCGCTGCCGGTTCTGCAGCGCCATGGTTACGGTGTGCCAGCCATAGAGGATGACCGGTCCGTCATTGCCGGTGTCACGGTCGCGCCAGGCAGGCCGCTGGCTCCCCGGCCGCCCCTTGCCAAAGGACTTGCCGCCGCGCCGAAACGGAGGTTTTGAACCGCGTTCGCTCATGGCAGGCTTGTCTCACGGGTTCCGGATAATGGCAATTTCGGAAGGATTCGAGTGTCCACTTTCCGAAGTTCGTGATCCATAGCTGCGGGCACTTTCACGAACTTCGGAAAGTCATGGGCACTCGCAAAACTATGGTTCTGGTGCCGCTTTCCGATCTGAAGTCCCCAGGAAGGAACTCGCGGCGGATGGAATGGGGACTTCAGATCGGCCGGCACTAGTGCGGCGAATTTGAAGTTCCGATCAGTTTTTCTGCACGCTCGTCATCGGAACTTCAAATTCAAAGCCGCACTAAAATCATAGGCTTGCTAGTGCTCCTTTGATTCCGAAGTTCGCAAACGAATGCGCCGCGATATGATGCGAACTTCGGAATCGGAGCACTAGACGTGAAATCGCGGGTTTGCTCGGTTGACTTTGGCCTGCGGCTTCGCCCATAAACGCGCCGGCCGCGAACCCCGGGAACTTCTCGGGGTCCTCGCGGTCTTGACGTCTCAATGGCTTGTCCAGCGCCTGTCGCACGGCTTAAGGATCGAGTGCCGTCGAGCGGGGGAGTGTCCCGAGTGGCAAAGGGAGCTGACTGTAAATCAGCCGCCTCATGGCTTCGCAGGTTCGAGTCCTGCCTCCCCCACCACGCTTCGCCCTCGCGGGCTTCGCGTGGCGCAGCCGAGCGAAGCCCGCAAGGGTGATGCGTGTCCGGCGTAGCTTGAGCGAAGCGAAAGCGAAGACGGACACCCAAAGCTCGCTGCGGCGTCTCACCGCCAGTTCTTCACCATCGCGTTCATCACGGTCTCGGACTTGTGCGTCCGGCAATAACTTCCGATCACCTTCGAGTTTCGCTCGGTGTAGCGAAAATCCACCACACTCAGATTCTTCGATGCGCTGAAATAGCCGGCCATCCACGAGCTGATCAGCCGCTGCATGTCGGCGTCGGAGTTAAGCAATTGCTTGCAGGTCAGCAGCGACAGGTCGAGCATGCCTTGCGGTCGCGCAGGCGTGGCTGGCGCGATCAGCGCAACCGCCACCACGAAAAGTAAAGGCTTCATGATTCTGCTCCGTACGCCCTTCATTGCGAGGTCGTGACGCGTTCGATGCTCGCCATCACCGACTGCGTCGGGTTGTTGGCGCACCAGGCTTTCACGCTGGAGACATTGCGCTTGTACACATCCAGATCCAGCGTGACATAGCCCTTCTTCTGGTTGAACCAGCCGCTCATCCACGCCGAGAAGATCGCGTCATCCCTGGGCGACATCGCCAGATACTCCGCACAGGTGATGCGGGCCATGTCGACCTTGCCTTCGCTCTTGTCGTCGCTTTTCCCTTGGGCCTGCGCGGCATTCGACATGAACGCTGCTGCGATCGTCAGGCCAAACGCGAATTTTCTCATCAGGAGCGCTCCATCGCTTTACGCAAGGTCCCAGCGGCAAGCCGTCTGGCCGTTGATCTAGGTCAAGACTGCGCCGACAGCGCCGCAATCCGGCTCGTTGAAAAGGCCCAAGAGGGAGGGATGCCCCCGGGAGAGACGAGTGGCTGGCATTGCCAGGGAATCCGGGTAGGGTCGCCCGCATCCTCCTGAGGCAACCGGCCACCATGACCCCCGCTCCCTCCGACTTCGAAATGCGGCGGCTGGAGTCGCTCTCCAACACCATCTTCGGCGTTGCGATGACGCTGCTCGCCTACGACCTGCCGAGGGCCGTGCAGTTCGATCATTTGCCGGACTGGCGCGATCTCTACCACGCCTTCGGCGGACGGCTGCTCGGGATGGTGCTGAGCTTCATCATCGCCGGCATTTTCTGGATCAGCCACCACCGGCGGCTGACGCGCCAGCCGATGGGCCGCCGCAGCATCGTCATGCTGAATCTCCTGTTCCTGCTCTCGATCATCCTGCTGCCGGTGACCAACGCGCTCTACGGCAATTACAGCTTCAGTAGCGCAGTCGCCGTGCTCTATGGCCTGCACCTGACCGTGATCGCAGGCCTCAACGCGCTGTTGTGGCGGCTGGCGTTGGGACCCGGTTATCATCCCGAGTTGCTCGCGGCGTCGTTTCCGCTGCTGGTGTTCATCCCGGGCATGGTGGTCGCGGCCTATGAGCCGCGTTACGCGATCTATTTTTGGGGCGTCGCGTTTTTCGCGCTGCTGGTGCGCCGGCTCTCGAGCCCGAGCGACGCGGCATAGGCGCAACGATCGGCATGTCTACGCCTCCGGCAAGGCCGCGCCCGGGATATACCGCCTGATCGGCCTGATCTCGTACACCGCGCCCGGGTTGACGCGCTGCAGCTCGCGCGCGGCATCGACCGCCGCATCGTCATCGGCGCAGTCAAGCATATAAAAGCCGAGCAACTGCTCCTTGGTTTCGGCAAACGGGCCGTCGACGACGACGCCATTGCGCAAGGTGCGGGCGCGGCGCGTCTCGCCGAGCCGCGCGGTGGGCCCGAGGCCGTTGTTCTTGTTTATCCGTTCATGCGCCTTCAGCAGCTTGCCCATGAGGGTTGCGTCCTGCTCTGATGTCCAGGACATGATTTCGGCTTCCACATGATAGGCCAGCAGGGCGTAGAGCATCGCGATTCCTCATTTAGCTTGCATGCCAGTGCGGCGACTTTGAAGTTCCGATCAGTTGCTTCGCACATTCGCCATCGGAACTTCAAAGTCAAAGCCGCACTAGAATCAATCATTTGGTAGTGCTCCTTGATTCCGAAGTTCACAAACGAGGCCGCCGCGATATGATGCGAACTTCGGAATCGGAGCACTACCCGAAGGACGTATCGGCGTGGCCGATTCCGACATGTTTTCGGATGTCCTTACGGCTTCCTGGTTATGTGATCCACGAAACACTTCTGAAACACGATAGGGGGCTGCCTGCTTGAACGCGGGGAACTCGGACTGCGACTGATGGCGAGAACGCAAGCAATCTGCGCAAGGAATAAGCGGAGAAGGTGTCATGTCAGGCCAGCAAATCCGAATCATCTGCGACCGCGCCAGGGCGCAGCCCGCGGCGGCAGGCGACCGGCATGACGAGAGCGGCCATCACCGCTACTATGGCAGATCTGCCACCAATGGCGGCGAGCGGATCGCCGAGACCCGCCGCGGTGCGCATCCGCGCGCCAACGTCTGCGGCTTCTGAACAGCCTGCGATGCAAGCGAGACCAGTCATGTCCACCGCCTGGTTGCTGCTGTTCTTCCTGCCCTTCCTGCTGTCGCTATTGGGCAAAGCGCCGATGCCGTGGCTGCTGTGCTTTGTCGCGAGTCTGCTCGCAATGCTGCTCAGCGTGCAACCCGGCGCGGCCGTTCTCCCCTGGGGCGTCGGTATGGTGATCGCCGTCATCTCGGCGCGTGAGCGCATCCGCGCGATCTACGGGCGTTAAAAAACGCGGCGGGATTGCTCCCGCCGCGCTCCAACTTTTGCAACTCGCTGGTCCAGGGCTGAGAACGCCCCGATGCCAAGCTCAAAGAGGAAGCTCAGCGGGCGATCCCAGCGAGGTGACAGCGCTTGAAACAAGACACTGGATCACCTCCTTTCGTTAGATTGTGGGACTCGCAATATAACCGGCGAAATCGCACGCGTTAAGGGCTTGACCTTCCAAAAAGACGAGGCGGAACAGGGCGATTTGGCGCTGCGAGACGAGGCGGTTGAGGCGGAAGCGAGGGCGGTTGAGACTACCGCGGGGGCGTGTTAGTTCATGAGCATGATCCGGAAAAAGCCTGCCCCGCACTTGATGCGGGGTGGGCACCGGTTTTCCGACGAGATCATGCTCCAGAAAGAGCGCGGGTGTAGCTCAATGGTAGAGCAGCAGCCTTCCAAGCTGAATACGAGGGTTCGATTCCCTTCACCCGCTCCATCATTCAAAGGCACCGCACCCCTCGACGCTGACTTGAAAAACAAGGACGAGCACCGCATCGTCTGCGGTCCATTTGTGTTATGCATGTCCCTCTGTCGACGTGGATCGATGGGCATATTTACGAAATCATCCAACCTTGCCGTTGAGTGCTCTGCGCAGGCAGGCGAATGGGGTGGTCGGCCATGGAAGTTACGTCGGAGCGGAACTCCGCTCAGAGACCCGAGGCCTTTCGGGAAGCGGGCCACGAACCGGCATTCTCCAACAAGGTCAGGACTATCAACCTGGCCCTCCAGGGAGGCGGAGCGCATGGCGCCTTTACCTGGGGCGTGCTCGACCGGCTCCTGGACGAAGAAAACCTGGCCTTCGAGGGGCTGAGCGCGACCAGCGCCGGCGCGATGAATGCTGCGGCCTTCGCCTATGGGCTCGCAGTCGACGGTCGCGAAGGGGCGCGCAAAGCGCTCGCTGGATATTGGAAGCGCGTCAGCGACGAAGCCAGGCTGGGGCCGCTGCAGCCAAACCCCATCGACCGAATGCTAGGAGATCATAGGCTGACATGGTCGCCGATTTTCACTCTGATCGACTTCGTGACACGCGTGCTTTCGCCATACCAGTTCAACCCTACCAACTATAACCCGTTGCGTGATGTGGTCGAGCAATCGATCGATTTCGAGGTGTTGAAACGGCCGGACTGTCCGGTCAAGCTGTTCCTGTCCGCAACGAACGTTCGCACCGGCAAGGTGAAGATATTCGCCGGAGAGGAAATTTCGCTGTCTGCCGTGATGGCGTCCGCATGCCTCCCGACCATGTTTCACGCGGTGGAGATCGACGGCGAAGCCTATTGGGACGGCGGATATATGGGAAACCCGGCGCTCTTCCCGCTGATCTACAACTGCAAGAGCGCCGACATTGTCACCGTGCATATCAATCCGCTGTTCCGCCGGGAGATACCGCGCGCCGCAAGCGATATTTTGAACCGCATCAACGAGATCAGCTTCAATTCGTCCTTGATGCGGGAGATGCGGGCGGTCAGCTTCGTGACCAGGCTCATCACGCAAAACCAGATCGATGGCGGGCTGAAACATATGCTGATCCACAGCATTGCCGACGACGAGTTCATGAGTGCACTCACCCCTACCAGCAAGTACAATGCCGATTGGGACTTCCTCATTTTTCTTCGCGACCAGGGGCGAAAATGTGCGGGTGAGTGGCTCGCGAAAAACTTCGTCAAGCTGGGCATCGAGTTGTCGGTAGACATTGAAAAGATGTACCTCTGAATCCGGCAGGTTGGGTCGCCTGAACTCGTAAATGGCCCCGATATTGCCGCCGCGAGGGCGCCGCCGCATAGTACGGGTTGGCGATACATTGCGCCGCGGGGCCCGACGCTGATGCCCGGCATTGGTCCATCGAAATGTAGCTGCAGCCGATATAATTGCCGGTGATGCCGTAGGTCTGGATGCAGACGGGGAAGGCGGACCCGTACGTCTGTGCCTGGGCGGGCGCGGCCAAGATCGCTGCAATCGACAGGACCATCCAGGCCAATCCGCGCATCAGAGCCTCCTTCGAACGCTCACGCCCCCTCAAATTGCCTGAAACACCGCGCCGGTGTATCAAATTCCGCATGTTGAAAAGCGGGACTTAGCGATGACTGAGGCGGACCTTGATAGACTCATTCGGTCGATTGCCAAAAAGCAGATCAAGACGCTGACATCGGCGGCCAAACAGCGGCACGGCCGGCTGATGGGCATGGCCGTCAAGGCCGGAGATAAGGACGCCAAGGCCCGTTACAAACATCTTGCCAAGGCGACGCGTGAGCATGCCGGCGCTGCCGCGCGGCGGCTGCAGATGTCAGCGGAGAATACGGCGGACGCCTATAAGCGCGCCATGGTAAAGGCGGCGGAAGAGGCGCAGGCCATCAAGCCTGCGAAGAAGGCTGCCGCGAAGAAAGCCAAGAAGAAAGACTGACCGCCACCGCACGCGACCAGGACTCACATGTCCGCTTCCGTCGATCCCATCACGCGCTCCGTCGTTCAGCATCGGCTGAGCTCGATCGTGGCCGAGATGGGCGAGGCCATGCTTCGCACCTCTTATTCGCAGATCCTCAATTCCAGCCGCGATTTCTCGCTGGCGATCTGCGACGTCCAAAGCCGGCTGATCGCTCAGGCCGATCACATCCCGGTGCACGTCGGCGCGCTGCCCTGGGCGACGCGCGCGGTGGAGCAACGCTTCAAGGATGTCGCGCCCGGCGACGTCATCCTGATGAACGATCCCTATCACGGCGGCAGCCATTTGCCCGACGTCACTGCCTTCGTGCCGGTGTTCGCCGGCGGCCGCCGGCTGCTCTGGACCGTGGTGCGCGCGCACCAGAGCGACATCGGCGGTGCGACCCATGGCGCTTACAATCCTGATGCCACCGAGATCTGGCAAGAGGGCTTGCGCATCCCGCCGATCAAGCTCTACGAGGCAGGCCGGCTGCGCGACGACATCCTCGACATGATCGCGCTCAACGTGCGCAACGCGCACGACTTCCGCGGCGACCTCTCCGCCATGATCGGTGCCGCGCATCTTGGCGAGCGTCGCCTGCAGAAGCTCTTTGCCGAGCTTGGCGCGCCAACCGTCGAAGCCGCGATCGAGGCGGTGCTCGATGCCGCGGAGGCGCAGGCGCGTGCCGTGGTCGCGACCTGGAAGGACGGCACGTTCCATGGCGAAGCCTTCCTCGACGATGACGGCCGCGGCAACAACGACATCAAGATCGCTGCCAAGGTCACCAAGCGCGGCAGCGACATCGAGGTCGATCTCACCGGGAGCGATCCGCAGGTGACGAGCTTCATGAACTCCTCGCATGCCAACATGCATGCGGCGGTCACCATGGCGCTGGCCTATCTGATCGATCCGGATACGTCGAAGAATTCCGGCGTGCTGCGTCTTCTGAAAGTGGTGGCGAAGCAGGGCACGATCGTCTGGGCCGATCCCGGCAGGCCGGTGACGATGTGCACCAGCCATCCCTCCGACGAGATCGTCGAGGCGATCGTGAAGGCGCTCGCCGGCTCCTGTCCCGATCGCGTCATGGCCGGCTGGGGCCGGCGCTTCCGCATCGCCATTCAGGGCGAGAACCCGCGGACCGGGCGCGGCTTCATCTGGCACATGTTCCATGCACGCCCGGGCGGCGGCGCATCGCCTGGCGGGGACGGCTGGTCGTCGATCGGCGAGTGGCACACCGTCGGCGGCCTGAAGTTCGGCAGCATCGAAGTCGCGGAAGCGCGCTTCCCCCTGCATTTCCGCCATCATGAATTTCTCGCCGACTCCGGCGGCGACGGCCAGCATCGTGGCGGGCTCGGCGTCGCGCTCGACCTCGTGGTCGAAACCGAAAAGCCGGCGCTCGGCAACACCGCGGGCGATGGCATCCGTTACGGCGCCTGCGGGATGCGCGGCGGAAAGGACGGCGCGCCGCATCGCTATCGCTTGCTCAGCGAAGGCCGGCCGCCGCGTGTGTTGCACACCAAGGAGACGGGCATCGAGATCAGGCCGGGCGATTGCCTCGAGGTGCGCTCGGGCGGCGGTGGTGGGTGGGGACCGCCGGCCAAGCGCACGCAGTCGGCACGCGACCACGATCGCCTGCAGGGCCTCGTCAGCGATAGCGCGGCGAAGGCCTGATCATGCTGACCATCGGAATCGACGTCGGCGGCACCTTCACCGATTTCGTCGCGATCGATGGCGCGGGGCGCGCGGTGTTTGCGAAGGCGCTGTCGACGCCGCAGGACCAGTCGATTGGCGTGATGGCGGGACTTGACGAGCTCGCGCGGAGGCTCGATCTCTCATGCGCGCAGATGCTGGCGCAGACGCAGCGGCTGGTGCATGGCACGACGGTTGCGACCAACGCGCTGCTGGAACGCAAGGGCGCCAGGGTCGCGCTGCTGACGACGGCGGGCCATCGCGACGTGCTGGAGATGCGCGAGGGGCTGAAAGGTGATCGCTACGATCTGCGCACGCCGCCGCCGGAACCGCTGGTGCCGCGCGAGCTGCGCTTCGGCGTGCGCGAGCGGCTGCGCCCCAATGGCGAGGTGCTCACGCCACTAGATGCGGACTCGCTTGGCGAAGCCATCGCCGCGATCAAAGCATCCGGCGCGACCTCGGTAGCGATCTGTTTCCTGCATTCCTATCGCAATTCCGCTCACGAGATCGCCGCCAGCGAACGGCTCATGCGTGAGCTGCCCGATGTCAACATCTCGCGCTCCGTCGACGTGCTGCCGCAGATCAAGGAATATGAGCGCGTCTCGACCACGGTGGTGAATGCCTATGTCGAGCCTGTCGTGCGCCACTACCTGACGCGACTGGAGCAGCGCCTTGTCGAGGCCGGCCTCACAGGCTCGCTCTTCATCATCCTCTCAAACGGCGGCATGGCGCCGGTGGAAGAGGCGGCGCGGCTTGCGGCGGCAACCGTGTTGTCCGGTCCGGCGGGCGGGATGTCTGGCTGCCGCCGCTGCGCGGCCATGCTCGGCATTCCCGATCTCGTCGCCTTCGACATGGGCGGCACCTCGACCGATATCTCGCTGATCGCCGATGGCGGCGTCACGCTGTCGGCCGATGGCGGGCTCGCAGGCCAGCGCATCGCGCTGCGCAGCCTCGATATCGCAAGCCTCGCGGCGGGCGGCGGCTCGATCGCCTCGGTCGATTCCGGTGGCATCTTCCATGTCGGCCCGGAGAGTGCGGGTGCAGCGCCGGGTCCGGCCTGCTACGGCCGGGGCGGAACGGAGGCCACCGTCACCGATGCCAGTGTCGTGCTCGGCTATCTCGACGCTCGTGCCTTCATGGGCGGCAAGCGTCCGCTCGATGTGCAGGCCGCAGAAGCCGCGATCGACCGGCTCGCTGCGAGGCTGAAGATCACGCGCATCGAAGCGGCCGCGGGCATCTTCCGCCTGGTCAATCTCAGGATGGCCGACGGCATCCGCCTGATGACGGTGCGGCGTGGCGTCGATCCGCGACGTTTTGCGTTGCTGAGTTTCGGTGGCGCCGCGGGCCTGCATGCCGCGGAGCTCGGGCGCGAGCTCGAGCTGGAACGCATCATCGTGCCGGCCACCGCATCGGTACTGTCGGCCTGGGGCATGCTGACCTCCGATCTCCGTTATGAGATGAGCCGCACCCATTTCGAGACCGGTGCGCGTTCGACCGCATCGGAGATCCGCGGCATTTTTGCCGACCTTGAAAAACAGGCGGTGATGCGGATGAACGCCTGGTTCAATGGACCGATCAAGGTCGAGCGCTCGGCCGAGATGCGCTATGGCGAGCAGATCTTCGAGATCGACGTGCCGCTCGAAGGCATCGATCTGGGCTCGCCGTCGCTCATATCAGAGATCGAGGATCGCTTTCATCGCCGTCATGAAGAGCTTTATACCTACGCCTCGCGCGACCAGGAGGTCGTCTTCGTCAATGCCCGTGTCGCCGCGATCGGCGGGGTGGCTGCGCCTGCGGCGATGGAGTCGGCGGTCACGTCAAGCGCACCTTGCAAGCCACGGTCGGGCCGCAAGGCGTTTTTCGGACGATGGATCGAGGTGCCGGTCTATGCGCTTGACGATCTCCTGTCGGGGCAGCGGCTCGAAGGCCCGGCAATCGTCGAGGCCGAGACGACGACCGTTGTTATCAACACCGGCGACCGGCTGACCGTGAATGCGCTCGGCTGGCTCGATATCCGCGTCGGGAAGATGCTTGCGTCGAGCGGCTGAAATTCCCACTCTCGTCATGCCCGGCCTTGAGCCGGGCATCCACGTCTTTCGTTCCTCTTGCGCCTGAGACGTGGATGGCCGGGCCCTCGCCTCGCCGAAGCGGCTTCGGCCGCGCAGGCGGGTCAAGCCCGGCCATGACGAATTTGGAGATTGGCACCTAGGAAACCAACCT
The DNA here is from genome assembly GCA_963821965.1 of uncultured Alphaproteobacteria bacterium. Lineage (GTDB taxonomy): Bacteria > Pseudomonadota > Alphaproteobacteria > Rhizobiales > Xanthobacteraceae > Bradyrhizobium. The sequence goes on along the minus strand of CAWGFY010000004.1, from coordinate 23,997 downwards.
ATGCACCTCGTCCATGACCCCGCCGCCCCGGCCGCGCCGCAGATCAGCTTCGATCAGTTCCTCGCCGTCGACATCCGCGTCGGCACAGTGACCGCGGTCGAGCCGTTTCCGGAAGCGCGCAAGCCCGCGTTGAAGCTGACCGTCGATTTCGGCGCAGGCATCGGCAGCAAGCGCTCCAGCGTGCAGATCACGCAAAACTACAAGGCCGACGAACTGGTCGGCCGGCAGGTCGCGGCCGTCGTGAATTTCCCACCGCGGCAGATCGGCAAGTTCATGTCGGAAGTGCTGGTGCTCGGTTTTCCCGATGAAGCGGGCAACGTCACGCTGTTCGCGCCGGACAAGCGCGTACCGAACGGCGGGCGGCTGTTCTGACTCGGGATGACCGTATCAGAAGCCCGGAGTCGCACAGCCCGTGAGAAACGAGGCGATGAACATCTTGCCGATGATGTGGTGGTGTGCGCGCGTCCCAAACTTGAGCCGTCCGGTGTTAAACGCCCGGTCGAGTGCGGATGGCGTTGGCGCCGTAAGACTCGGATCGGGCGCTGCGCGCGGCGCAAGCGCGGAGGCGCTGAAGAAAACGCCGGCGTAATAGAGGCGGGTGAGGGCGCGCACCAGCTCGAGCCGTACACTCAACGCCTCATCCGGCGCCCGGCCGAGCCAGGCTCGCAACAAGGCCTCCTTCAGTTCCGGCGCACGCGCGAGATGATCCGACATGATGGCGATATCGATCAGCGGATCGTTGCGATAGGCGGACTCCCAATCGATCAACCAGACCCGCTTGCCATCATAGAGGACGTTCGCGGGAACGGGATCGTTGTGGGACGAAACCGAATGCGCGCGATCCCAGACATAGGCTTCGCGGATCGCGGCCAAGCGTTCGTTGACGGGATCGAGCACCCCGGGCGCGAACAATCCGGTGCGGCACACATGGGCCCAGAGACGCGCGACGATGGCGGGATAGTCGACGAAAGTGGGAAAGACCGGCGTTGTTTCCAGTCGTCGCCGCAACGCACCTAGTGCTTGCGCCCGCGCCAGCGGCCCGCCCGGAAAGCTGTCGAGCGGCTGCGCTTCGACATAGGCCATCACAGCGACGCGGATGTCCTCATCGAAATAATAGAGGCGTGGCGCGATGCCGGCGTCGGCTGCGATCCGCATCGACTGGTATTGGTGCGGATTGCGCAGGGGACTCGGCGTGCCCTCGACCCGCAGCACATAGCTGTGCCCGGCGGCATCGACCCGGAACACCGCGGCCGTTGTGATGCCGCCCGCAAGCGGCATAACTGCCTCGATCGGAACCGTGCCCAGCACGTGGCGCAGCGCCGCGTGCGCAGCCTCGCGCCTGACGTCCGAAAGTGCGTCGAAATGAGCATGCCCCATGGCTTCATGCTGATAACGCAGTGCTCGCTCAGGTAAAATAGTGTAATCGGCAGGCAGCTCAGGTTTGTGCAAATTTTCGCGCGGCCCAAATCAGACGGTCCCGGAGGACATCATGTCGGCCCTGCCGCTTTCAGGCATCAAGATTCTCGATCTGACGCGCGTGCTGGCGGGGCCGTTGTCGGCGCAGATGCTCGGCGATCTCGGCGCCGATGTGATCAAGATCGAGCGGCCCGGCGCCGGCGACGATGCGCGCGCCTTCGGCCCGCCTTACCTGGTCGATCCCGCCGGCAAGGAGAACAACAACAACTCGTTCTATCTCTGCGCCAACCGCAACAAGCGCTCGGTCACCGTCAATATTGCCAGCCCTGAAGGCCAGGACATCATCCGCGAGCTCGCCAGGGGCGTCGACGTCTTCATGGAGAACTACAAGGTCGGCGATCTCAAGCGCTACGGCCTCGACTATGACTCGATCAAGGCGATCAATCCCGGCATCGTCTATTGCTCGGTGACCGGCTTCGGCCAGACCGGGCCTTACGCGCCGCGCGCCGGCTATGACGCGATCCTGCAGGCGATGGGCGGACTGATGAGCGTCACCGGCCATATCGACGGCGAGCCCGGCGAGGGTCCGATGAAGGTCGGCCCTTCCATCGTCGACTACATGACCGGCATGAACACTTCGATCGCGATTCTCTCCGCGCTCTATCATCGCGACGCCAATGGCGGCGAGGGCCAGCGTCTCGACGTCTGCCTGTTCGACACCGTGATCGCGTCGCTGTCGCATTGGCTGCAGATCTATTTGGTCAACGGCAAGGTCCCGCCGCGGCGCGGCACCTGGGGCAATGGCGGCATGCCGGCCGGCGTGTTCCGCTGCACCGACGGCGAATTGATGGTGGTGGTCGGCAACGACGCGCAGTATGCGCGCACCTGCCAGGTGCTGGGCGCGGCCGAGCTCGCGACCGATCCGAAATTCCTCAAGAACAACGACCGCGTGAAGCACGGCAAGGAGATCATGGCGATCTATGCCGGCCTGTTCCTGAAGAAGCCGGTCGCCTACTGGCTGGACGAGCTCGAGAAGGCCGGCGTGCCTTCCGGTCCCATCAACGATTTCGCGCAGGTGTTTTCAGATCCGCATGTCCGCTCGCGCGACATGGAGGTCAAGGTCGACCATCCCTTCGAGCATTCGCTGTCGCTGATCCGCAATGCGCTGACCTTCTCCGGCACGCCGGTGAAGGAGTATCGCTACCCGCCGCGGCTCGGCGAGCACACCAAGGAGGTGCTGGCGGGAATTCGGATACGATGAGGCGAAGCTGGAGGGGCTGCGGGAGCGGAGGGTGATCTAGGGCGTGGACTTATATGTAGCCCGGCGGGTGACTTCCAGTTTGACGAAGGCACCCGAATGGAAATTGATCAACGGCTGGTCGGCGTCAGCGGCCTTCGAGGACGAGTTCTCGAACGTTACCCGCTCTTACGCCGACAAGCGCGTGGCGCGTTACGCCTGGTGAAATCCGCTTCCGTTTGCTGACATCCTCGAAGGGGAGCTGGCTTGTCCGGCCTCGGGGCTAGACCGGACTTGCACAATATCGGTCGGCGGTGTCGCCTTGTAACCGGCCCGAAGCGGACAAGCCCGGACAACAATCGTTCTGGGCGAACGCTTCTTATCACGACCGCTCTTTAATTAATGCAATTAATGCTCAGACGGGATAGCGCCACTTCAAAGCGCGCCGCAAGAAAAGCAGCGCTACAATAATAGTAACAGCAGCGATCCAAAGAATTGGCGATGTGGATGGCGCAGCATGAATGTGTGCCATGTACATCGCAAGTGCCAGGAGAGTAAGCGCTAGCGTATTCGATATCCAATAAAGAGGTGAGCGATATATGCCGGTCAGCACAAGTTCCTTGGCGCGATTGCCGCTGCGTCTGGCGCGCCAAAACCAGAAGGCGACGATGCCGATGCAAACTATCCAAGACATGCTCGATTCTCTCACATGAACCTTGTGGATATGTCGTACCAAACACTTACAATTCTATGCGTTAACCTAGACGGTTTGTGACAGCAACGTCGCGTTGTGGCCCAAAGCCGACATGCCAGCGTCACCCGGAAATGTCCGTTCGGATAAAGCGACATTGCGGATTTATGAATACACGCCTTAACTGGCTCCTCGCGATGACGCCGAGACGACTGGGCGAGGAGCAGTCTTGGTGTTCGTCGCACCATTCGTCAGCGCCATGTCAGCCACATCAACCACCCGCGCGATCACGCCCTCGACGTCGTCGAGGTCGCACTGGCCGTCCGACAGTTTGGTCAGCCGCTCGCTGTCGCGCACGGTCTGCTGCGCCATGGCGAGTGCGAAGTGCAGGCCCCAGTAGCAGCTCGGCTTCGCCGCGGTCGGGCAGCGCACGGCGCAGCGCGGTGACGAATTTGCGTAAATGATCGATCTCGCGATTCCTGATCCGCCGGATCGGCGGCACCGACTCGATCGATGCGCGGATCATGAAGCGCGCCGCGGTGGAGCGGTCGCGCTCCGGGCCGATGCAGCCGCGCAGGGACGGGCCGACCAGCGCGCGCAGGATGTCGGCGACATCGGCGCGGCCGCCTCCGCGCTCTTCCGCCGCGCGCAATTCGCGCAACCGTCTCGCGGTTCAGCGCCAGCGATCGGGTCACGAACAATTCCGCGATCAATTCGTCCTTGGAGCCGAAATGATAGTTCACCGCGGCGAGGTTGACGTTCGCCTCCGCGACGATGTCGCGCAGGGTGACGTCGCCGAAGCCGCGGTCGGCATAGAGCCGCTCGGCGGCGGCGAGGATGGCGGTTCTGGTCTGATCGCTCGGCATGGCTTCCACTCTCGTCATTCCGGGGCGATGCGAAGCATCGAACCCGAAATCTCGCGCCACAATCTCCAGATTCTCAGGTGCGCCATAGCGCACCATAGCTCAGCCCTGCGGGCTGCCCCGGAATGACTCGCTTGCTTGCATTTCAAACATTTGTATGAAACTATCGTTTTAACGGCCGGAAAGTCAATGCGCATCTCGCGCGCGGGACATTTCCGGTCCGTCACGCTCCTGTCATGCCGCGCGCGCCAGCCCCATAAAGGCTCTTGCGGCACGCGCATGGCGGAGAGACAGTGCAGCAAAATTTTCGAAGAACAGGTGAGGAGCGTCTCATGGATTTCACGATGTCGGACAGGCAGAAGGAATGGCTCGGCCGGGTGCAGGCCTTCATGACCAAGCATGTCCGCCCCGCGGTGCCGATCTACAAGCAGCAGGACGCCGAAGGTCCGCGCTGGAAGGTCATTCCGGTTCTCGAAGACCTGAAGAAGAAAGCCCGCGCGGAGGGCCTCTGGAACATGTTCATGCCGCCGAACGCGCATGAGGACGACGAATTTCGCGGCGCGGGATTGAGCAATCTCGAATACGCGCCGCTCGCGGAGGAAATGGGCCACATCGGCTGGGCCTCCGAAGTATTCAACTGCTCGGCGCCCGACACCGGCAACATGGAAGTGTTCATGCGCTACGGCTCCAAGGAGCAGAAGCGCAAATGGCTGCGCCCGTTGATGGACGGCGAGATCCGCTCCGCCTTCCTGATGACCGAGCCGGCCGTGGCGTCGTCCGATGCCACCAATATCGAGACGCGCATCGACAAGGACGGCGATCACTACGTCATCAACGGCCGCAAATGGTGGTCGTCGGGCGTCGGCGATCCCCGCTGCAAGATCGCGATCCTGATGGGCAAGACCGATGTGAACGCCGCGCGCCACCGCAGCAGTCGCAGATCCTCGTTCCCCTCGACACCCCCGGCATCAAGGTCGAGAAGATGCTGCCGGTGTTCGGCTTCGACGATGCGCCGCACGGCCACGCCCAGGTGCTGCTCGAGAACGTCCGCGTACCGAAGGAGAACATCCTGCTCGGCGAGGGCAGGGGTTTCGAGATCGCGCAGGGCCGCCTCGGACCGGGCCGCATCCATCACTGCATGCGCACCATCGGCAAGGCCGAGGAGGCGCTGGAGAAGATGGTGAAGCGGCTGATGTCGCGGACTGCCTTCGGCAAGAAGATCATCGAATACTCGGTCTGGGAGCAGCGCATCGCGGAAGCCCGCACCGATATCGAGTTGAACCGGCTGTTGTGCCTCAAGGCCGCCGACATGATGGACAAGGTCGGCAACAAGACCGCGCAGCTCGAGATCGCCATGATCAAGGTGGCGGCGCCCAACATGGCGCTGAAGATCATCGACCAGGCGATCCAGGCCTATGGCGGCGCCGGCGTTTCCGACGACGCGGGTCTCGCCCGCGACTACGCCTCGATGCGCACCATGCGCCTCGCGGACGGTCCGGACGAGGTGCATAACCGCGCCATTGCCAGACTTGAACTTCGGAAGTATGCAAACGCTCCGACCCATTAAACAGGGGGCTGCCGGCGGCGCTTCCTGAACAATATCACGGGAGCGCCACGGTGGCCGACGGCGTCAGAAAAGACGAGGAATTTTCCGGCACCAAGCCGGTCGAGGAACGGCATCGGATCGACGAGATCAGCCTCGACCGCTGGCTGTCGCAGAATGTCGACGGCTACAAGGGGCCGCTGATCGTCCTGCAGTTCAAGGGCGGCCAGTCCAATCCGACCTACCGGCTCGATACGCCGGATCGCTCCTATGTGATGCGGCGCAAGCCGTTCGGCAAATTGCTGCCGTCGGCACATGCGGTCGACCGCGAGTTCCGCGTCATTTCCGCGCTGTCGAAGCAGGATGGCTTTCCGGTCGCGCGCGCCTATGCGCTCTGCACCGACGACAATGTCATCGGCGCGGCCTTCTACATCATGTCGATGGAAGAGGGGCGCGTGTTCTGGGATCCGTCGCTGCCGACCCAGACACCCGATGCGCGACGGAAAATCTTCACCAGCAAGATCGAGACGCTGGCGCATCTGCACAATTTCGATCCCGAGACAATCGGACTTGCCGATTTCGGCCGGCCCGGAAATTATTTTGCGCGCCAGGTCGACCGCTGGACCAAGCAGTATCGGGCGTCCGAGACCCAGCACATTCCCGAAGTCGAGAAGCTGATCGAGTGGCTGCCGCGCACGCTGCCGGACCAGAAGCGCATCTCGGTCGTGCACGGCGACTATCGACTCGACAACATGATCTTCCACCCGACCGAACCGCGGGTGAAGGCGGTGCTGGACTGGGAGTTGTCGACACTCGGCGATCCCATGGCCGACTTCACTTATCTCCTGATGCAATGGACCATGCCGGGGCTGGCCGGCGTCGACATCAAGGCGCTCAACATACCCAGCATGGAAGAGGCCGCGCAGATCTATTGCAACATCGCCGGCACCGCCGTGCCCGACCTGAACTGGTACTTCTCCTACAATCTGTTCCGCCTTGCCGGCATCACGCAGGGCATCGCGGGCCGCATTCGCGACGGCACTGCGGCCAACGCAAGAGCGATGGAGTCGGCCAAGCGCACCGTGCCGCTGGCGAAGGACGCGTGGGCCTACGCGCAGAAGGCCGGCGCGGTGTGAGATCGAAGGGCGCGAGAGGCATGATCCGGAAAAGTGTGAAGCGGTTTTCCCTCGCGACAAACGCGGAAAGCGTTTGCGCGGAGATCATCCCTCAATAAATCGTCGCGCCCTCTTTCGTTGGGGCGCGTGCCCATATCAGCGGTGATGCCGGTGTGGGAGACGCGCCGAGCCGCGAGTGCTACCGTCCCTGTGTTTTCACGGGAGGCTCGCATGAACAGAATCAGAAAGGTTGCGGGAATGGTCGCCTCGGTCGGCGTCGCGGTTGCAGCAATGGCCGGCGTCGCGGCCGCGCAGAATTCAACGGGGAGTGCGGTGATCGACGCCAGCCTGCGCGGCGCGGTCGAGCGCAAGGACGTACCGGGCGTGGTCGCGCTGGTCACGGACCGCGAGCGCGTGCTCTATCGAGGCAGCTTCGGTGTCGCCGATGTCTCGACGTCGCGTCCCCTTGCGCAGGACGCGCTGTTTCGCATCGCCTCGATGACCAAGCCGGTCACCTCGGTCGCGCTGATGCAGCTGGTCGAGCAGGGCAAGATCGGTCTCGACGATCCCGCCTCGAAATATCTCCCGGAGCTCGCAGATCTCAAGGTCATCGAATCCTTCGATGCCAGGACCGGCGACTACAAAGTGCGTCCGGCCGCGCGGCCGGCGACGGTGCGGCATTTCCTCACGCATACGTCCGGACTTGCTTATGGCTTCACCAGCGCGATCTGGCGCGACTTCAAGCCGCGCGCCGGCGAAACCTATCCGTTCGGCGGGCCGCTGCTGTTCGATCCCGGCGAGCGTTGGCACTACAGCACCTCGACTGACGTCTGTGGCAAGCTGGTCGAGGCGGTCTCCGGTCAGAAGCTTGAGGATTATTTCCGCGAACACATCTTCGTTGCGCTCAGGATGAACGACACCTCCTACAACGTTCCGGAATCGAAAGGGCCGCGCCTCGTCGCGCAGCAGCAGCGCGGCGGCGCGCAGATGGATGGCGCCGTCGAGCTGCAGAACCCGCAACCCGGATTGACCATCGCCGCCCCCGTCGGCGGCGGCGGGCTGGCCTCGACCGCCGACGACTACGGCCGCTTCATGCGCATGCTGCTCAACGGCGGCACGCTCGACGGCGCGCGGGTGCTCAAGGCGGAGACGGTGGCGCTGATGGGCCAGAACCAGATCGGCGCGGTGTCGGTGCCGGCGCTCAAGAGCGCGCTGCCGCGCAGCGCCGACTTCACCTTCATCGCCGACAACAGAGACAAATGGGGACTGGGCTTCCTGATCACGGTCGATCAGGTGCCGGGCAAACGCTCGCCCGGCAGCCTGAGCTGGGGCGGCATCAACAACACCTTTTTCTGGATCGATCCGGCGCGCGGCATCGGTGGCGTGATCATGATGCAGTATCTGCCGTTCGCGGATGCAAAAGCGCTCGCCACCTACGACGCCTTCGAGCGCGGTGCCTATCAGCTCGTCGCGGAGCGGTAAGGATTTCGTCATGGCCGGGCTTGTCCCGCCTGCGCGGCCGAAGCCGCTTCGGCGAGGCGAAGGCCCGGCCATCCACGTCTTTCTTTCCTGCAACGTTGAAGCAAAGACGTGGATGCCCGGCCCAAGGCCCGGCATGACGAGTTTGTTAAGCCGCGTCGCGCTTCGCCGCGGCGCCGAGCAGCTCCGCTTCGATTAGCGCATCCTTGATCGCTGCGATCTCCGCGTCGCCGATCTTGACCAGCGGCGGGCGCACCACCGCGCGCGGCAGCTTGCCGAGCAGCACCAGCGCTTCCTTCATGCGGTTGTGCATGTCGACAAAGGGATCGGCGTAGAACACCCGCGCCGTGGGTGAGATGCGGTCGTTGAGCCGGCGCGCTTCCGCGAGATCGTTGGCCCGCACGGCACGGAACAGCCGGGCCTGCAGATCGGCGATCACGCTGCCGCTGCCCGACAAGAGACCGTTACAGCCGAGCACCAGCGAGCTCATGAGCCAGGCGCTGTTGGTCGAGAGCACGTTGATCGGCCGCTTTCGTCCCTGCAGGTCGCGGATCTGCCGCTCGTGTTGCTGCACGATCGTGGTCCAGTCCTTGATGGCGCGGATGGTCGGGACTTCCTCGAACAGCCGCTGCAGCGTCGCCATGGGATAGCCTTGCCCGGTCGCGAGCGGATACTGGAACACGATCAGCGGCAGGTCGGTCGCATCGGCAATCGCCTTGAAATGCGCCAGCGCCATGTCGGGCGTTTGGCCCATCGTGAATGGCGCCGGCGGAAACACCAGCAGCGCCGAGGCGCCGCCGGCCTCGGCCCGCCGCGCGATCCGCGCCGCCTCGAGGCTGCCGTCGGCCCAGACACCGTGGACGATGGGCAGCGCGCCGCCCACTTCCTCGCCCGCGATCTCCATCACCCGGCGCTGCTCGTCGCTGGTGCAGGAGGCGACCTCGGTCGAATGCGCATTGACCGTGATCGCGGACAACCCCTGCACGGACGCGACGTCGCGCAAATGCGCGCGGAAACTCCGCTCGTCGATCGAGAGGTCGTCGTGGAACGGCAGCAGCACCGCCGGGATCACGCCTTGCGGCACAAAATCGCGATGGCGAGTCATGTGAGGTCTCCCTTGCGTCCGGCGGCTTTTCCGCTTCTGGCCGTCAGCCTACCAGAGATTTGATGTCGCCATAAGCGCTCGGATGGCCGGCTTTAGCGGCCGGCAAGCTCCGGCCGTCCTTCGCCGGGATGCGTGCCTGCGCGCTGCGGCAGGATGAAGAGGCAAACGATGATGAAGATCGCAATGACCGCTGAAGCAAGCGGGCGGCTGAGCGCCAGGCCGCCATTGCTGACGGGCTTGTCGAGGAAGTCGCCGATGGTGGCGCCAAGCGGTCGCGTCAGGATGAAGGCGGTCCAGAACAGCGTCACGCGCGATACGCCGGTCCGGAAATAGAGCGCAGCGACGACGGCGAGCGCCGCGCCGAACACCAGCGCGCCGCCTTCATAGCCGAGACCGCCGGTGTCGGCGATCCAGTCGCCGAGCGCGGTGCCCAGCGTTTGCGAGAAGGTGATTGCCGCCCAGTAGAACGCTTCGACGCGCGGCGTGCTCACCGTGTTGACCGCGATCGTTCCCTCAGTGCGATACCACAAGGCCAGGGTGATCGCGAGCAGCAGCAAAAGCAGCGTCGATCCGCCGGTATAGCCGATCCCGAGCGAGCGATCGGCGAAATCGGCCATGGTGGTGCCTGATGTCGTGGATGCGACGATCGTCGCCCAGTACAGCAACGGGTGGAATCGTTTCGCTGCGATCTGGCAGATCACCAGGACAACAAGCGCGGCGAGGAACAACACGGAGCCGGCGAGATAGCCCCAGTTCAGCGTCATGGTGACGGTGTCGCCGCCGGTCTCTCCAAGCGTGGTCGCGGCGATCTTGATGATCCAGAAAACCAGCGTGACTTCCGGAACCTTGCTGGGCACGGTTCCATTCTCGGATTGGTTCATTGCTGTTGCCGGGGCGCTTCGGGATGGGCTGACACCGGAACGCCCGCGCAATGGCATTGTTGCGGCGGTGCTGTCGTCCTGACGCGCTCGTGATCGCGCGCTATTGTCTGCGCATGATCTTTTCGGAAAACCGCTGCACACCCCGCATCAAGTGCGGGGCAGGCTTTTTCCGGATCATGCGCTATTCCAATCCCGCGCGCCGCAAGCCTTCCAGGAAATGCTCGCGATCTTCGACGAGGGGGAGCGGAAGCTGCTGCGCGACCCATGCCAGCGAGATATCCGGATGCGCGCGGCGCAGCTCCGGCAGCATTGCCTTCGCAAGCTCCTTGTCATCGGCCATCCCTGCGGCGGCGACGATCACGCGGTAACCGCCGACGAAATCGGCGCGCAGCCTGATGCTCTCGCGCGACAGCCGGATCGCCTCAGCATAGTCGCGCTCGACATAGGCGGCGTAGGCGGCCACGCCATAGAAGATCGCGGAGAAGGGATCGCGCGGGGACAGGTTCAGCGCGCGCCGCGCGGCCTCGGCGCCCTCGCGGAAGCGTCCGTTCCAGGACAGCACCAGGCTGTAATAGCCGTGCGCCAGCGAAAAGCTCGGATTGAGGCTGATCGCGGTCTCATAGCACGCCAGCGCATCCTCGATCCTCCCAAGATAGGAATACGCCGCGCCAAGCGCGACATGCGCCCAGGGATCCTCGCCATCGGCGCGGATCGCGGTTAACCCAGCGCGTTCGGCGAACTCGGCCGAAGCCTGCGTATCCTCCCAGCCCATGCGCGCGCCGAAGGTGCGGCTCACCGCCAGCACCGCGAGCGCCTGCGCGTAGTTCGGATCGATCGCGATCGCCTGCTCCAGCAGTTCTTGCGCGGCCGTGTTGTCGTCCCGCGTCATGCGCCAGAAGTGCGACAGCGCGCGCATCACGAGCTCCCAGGCGTCAAGGTTTTCCGGCGCCTTGCGGCGGGCGCGAAAATGTTCCGCCGCGTAAAGCTGCGGCTCGATGGCGGCGACGATGGCTTCCGTGATCTCGTCCTGCACCGCGAACACGTCCGCAAGCTCACGGTCGTAGCGTTCCGCCCAGACATGGCTGCCGGTCGCGACATCGATGAGCTGCACGGTGATGCGCACGCGGTTGCCGTCCTTGCGCACGCTGCCTTCGACCACATAGTCGACGCCGAGTTCGTCGGCGAGCTGCTTCATCGGAACGGGGCGGCCCCTGTAGGAGAACGACGAGTTGCGCGCGACGACGAAGAACCAGCGCAGCTTCGACAGCGCGGTGATGAGATCTTCGCTGATGCCGTCGGAGAAGAACTCCTGATCGGCTTCGCCGCTCATATTGTTGAAGGCGAGCACGGCGATCGCGGGACGGGTGGAATCCGGCAATCCGGCCGGCCGCGCCGTTCGAGCAGTGGCCGGCGCGGGCGCGTCGCCGGCAGAAATAGTTTGCACCTCGCCGACGAAGCGCAGCCCGCTGCGCGCGACGGTGCGGATCAGCTTCTGCTCCTCGCCGGAGTCGCCGATCGCGCGCCGCGCCGCATTGACGTGGGTGGCGAGCGTGGAGTCCGCGACCGTCCGCCCGTCCCAGAGTGCGGCGAGCAGATCCTCCCGGGTGACGACGCGGTCGCGGTTCTCGATGAGATAGACCAGCAAGTCGAACACCAGCGGCTGGACGGCCATCGGCTCGCCGCCGCGGCGCAGCTCCCGCGTGTCGGTATCAAGCGTATGATCGGCAAAGAGAAATTGCATGCGCTCGCCTGTATCGCCGACTTGCCCACTCGAGCAAAAAACGAGGGTTTCTAAACCAAAAACCAAGGTGCCCGCAAAGTCTTTCGGCCTGCGGCCAAGTATCTCACCGGCGGTCCAACCCTTTTCGATGACGCGAGCATCGAGGCGAACAGATGTCCCGATTTCCATTGTTGATTTTGTCTTTCCTGTTGATGGCCGTTCCCGCGGCGATCGTCGCCAGCCAACCGGCGCCGCCGGCCGATCTGCTCGATACGCTCAGGCTCGGCGGCTACGTCATCGTGCTGCGCCATGGCGCGACCAACGCCGACGCTGCCAGGGACGGGATGAGCAATCCAGACAAAAAGCCTACGGGCGAACGGCAGCTCAGCGACGCCGGCCGCGCGCAGGCGATCGCGATCGGCGAGGGGTTGCGCAGGCTCGGCATTCGCGCCGGCGTCGTCATGACGAGCCCGTTGCAGCGCGCGGTCGACACCGCGACATTGCTCGGGATCGGCGAGGTCAAGGTCGCCCCCGATCTGGCCGAGGCCGGCAGCGCCCTGTCCCGCGCTGAAAACGACCGCCGCGCGGACATCCTGCGCAAGCTCGTGGGCTATCACTCCGGCCCCGACAATTTCGTGATCGTCACCCACCGCCCAAACCTGATCGAAGCTTTCGGCGACTTCTCGCCGACATGCGCGAAGGCGAGGCCGCGGTGTTCGAGGCGGACTTCACCGGCGACGGCTACCGGGTGGTGGCGCGCTTCGAGGCGAGCGACTGGGATTTGCTGGTCCAGGCGGCGCGCGCCGAAGTTCTCAGCCGCGCACCGCGCAAGGCCGAGCCGCATACGGATTGAGGGCCACGCGTAGAACCAGCCGAACACGGTCTGGGTCTCGCTTGATTGAATGCAGCGGCAAGGTTACGACTCCTCGGGCATGATCTGGAAAAGTGTGAAGCGGCTTTCCGAAAAGATCACTGCCCAAAAAGAAGTCGCGGCGTTAGCGCCCGTCGTCGGCGCTTAATCAATCACGTGCTTTTTATCGCGTCGTGATCTTCCGCAGGGCTCGCAAGCCGGCGCGGACGCCCCATCTCATGTTTGAATTATGATCATAATACCATAATAACCCGGAGCCGAACATGGGCGAGGTCGTCAGATTTGTTCCGAGATCCCAGCGCGAGCGAATCCGGCTGATCCGAGAGGCTCGCGCGATCTATGACAGTATTTTCCCGCCGACCGATCTGGCCGGACAGGGACACCTTACGATCAGCGACGCCGGTGCCGACAAGGCGCCGTCGTAATCACGAACATCGATGCTCGGCAACCGCTTGAGGCTCTATCCCGACCAAAGGAGATCGTCATGACAATCCGCAACATGCTTTTCGTCACCGCATTCGTCTTTGCCTCTCTTGGGGCCGCCCATGCCGATGGTCTGCGTCCGATCGAGGCGAAGAGCATCAACCTCGGCGACGTATCGGGTGTCGCTTATTACACCATCGAACGCGACGGGTTTCATGTTGTGACCACTCTTGCGCAGGGCGAAGCGGGAACGCCGATCCGTCTGGTGTACGTTCTTGCGCCGGGCCAGAGCGTGTTTCTCTCGACCCCCAATGGCTCGGACGCACTCGAAATCAGCCGGAAGGGCGATAGCGTTCTCGTCCGCGGCACAAATGCGGCGTCGAACTGAACTTCGGTTCAACCGCCCTATTGATAGGAGGCGTTGAAGAGGGAAGCTGCCATGTCCACCATTCGCCTCCGTGAAGCGACCACCTCGACCCCTGAGCAGTACGTCGCAGGGCTGATCGATTTTCGTGGCAACCCTCTACTTCTTCCTGAGAACGCGACGCAAATGTTCGAGGCCGTACTTCTCATTGACCCGGGCTATCATCTTCTGCTGTCGGTAGATAAGAACGTCAGGGGATGGCTGCTCGGTATCGTGCTCGCTACCGTCGGCAGACGCGTCTTGCAGCGGGCGTTTGAAAATTCGTTGAAGGTCATCGAGACGCCGAACGTCTCGGCGCCGACGATTGCTCAGCCGCCCAGGGATCTGGCAGCCTGAATTCGGCAAGGACTTGCTTGTCGGCTTCGCTGGTGTGAAACGTCTCGCGATGGCCCAGGCACGCGCGGCCGACCTCTTGAGGCGCACCACGCCAGACCACCGTTGCCCGTTGCCCATTCGACACGACGGGCAAAACAGCAAAAACCCGCGTCTGTTTTGCCCAGTGAGTTAAGCGCGTCGCGCAAAAATATTTCTCTTTCCGAAACACAGAAATTATGATTTAACGAAGCCATCCCGCCCGCATGAGGGGCGAAACGCGTCGTCACGATTTGTGGTGCGGGCTGCGATGGACGCGCATCTGCCACAAGACGTGCGGTGGAAACGCGTACGGTCAAGCCGTGTGGTCCTGTCCCCCCGACGCTGGGGTCAAGTGAATGGAGACGATCCGTTCGCGACGGAGGCTAACAAGCCCGGACTCCGAGGAGAGCGCGGAGCAGCCGTAAAGCCATTGCGCAGGGAGTGCCGGATCGTTTCGGCTTCCCCCGACTATCTTGTGGGCACTTTCCCTTTTCAGCCCACAAGGCTGCGGGTGCGGCCAGCGCCCGGCATTCCCTGCGCCCTCTGTTCTCTTGAGGGACACGAGGATGATGCATCATCCGGACGCAATCGCGCCGCGGGAACGAAAGATCGTGCCTCCCCTTCGTCATTGCGAGCGAAGCGAAGCAATCCATCGATCCGCTTGTGGCGCTATGGATCGCTTCGTCGCTTGCGCTCCTCGCAATGACGATTTGCACGTGTGTCGGCGGGACGCGCGATCACGGAACCGGCTTTCCCGCATACGGCATCGACGCGGTGAGGCCGCCATCGACCGGGAACGCCTGGCCGTTGACATAGGACGCCTCGTCGCTCGCGAGGAACAGGCCCATCGCCGCGATCTCGTGCGGCTGGCCGGGACGCTTCAACGGATTGAGCTGGCCGATCTTGTCCTGCGTGCCGCGCTCCTTGGCGCGGTCGAACACCGGCTTGGTCATGCCGGTCTCGATCAGGCCCGGACACACAGCGTTGATGCGCACGCCGGTGCCGGTGAGCGAGTAAGCCGTGATCTGCACCAGGCTGATGACGCCGGCCTTGCTCGCGCCGTAAGGGTGTCCGCTCGCGCCGGACTTCAATCCGGCGACCGACGCGGTGCAGACGATCGCGCCGGACTTCTGCTTGATCATGTGCGGCATCGAATGTTTGATCGCGAGGAACGGTCCGATCAGGTTGATCCGCAGCACCTCCTGCCAATGCTCCACCGTCTGCTCGGCGAGCGGCACGAGTCCGCCAGACACGCCGGCATTGGCCCAGATCGCATCAAGCTTGCCATAGGCAGAAAGCGCCTTGTCGACATAGGCGATCACGTCCTTCTCGGAGCCGGCGTCGGCCTGCACGGCTTCGGCGGTGCCGCCGGCCTTGCGCACCATGTCGACGGTGTCCTTGACGCCGTCGGCGCGGTCGACCGCGATCAGCCTGGCGCCTTCTTTGGTGAACAGCAGCGAGGCCGCGCGTCCGATGCCGCTGCCGGCGCCGGTGATGATGACGGATCTGCCTTCGAGGCGGCCCATGAGGTTTCTCCCTGCGGAATTCAAACAGAATTTCAAACGTCCACGAAACGTCCAGCTGTCAGCATGAGTCACTTGAGACCTGGCGTGCACTCACGTACGACGGGGGCGAAGACTATGGAAGGACTTTTCTGATGTCCAATCCGGACCAACAGAAGGCGGTCATCACGCGCTGGTGGTGGGTACGTCATGCGCCCGTGCGCAGCGACGGCGGCAACATCTACGGCCAGACCGATATCGCCTGCGACACCGGCGATACCGAAGTCTTCGATGCGGTTGCCAAGGTTTTGCCGCGCGGTGCGATCTGGGTCGCGAGCAATCTGAAGCGCACGCATCAGACCGCGGAAGCGATCTGGGACGCCGGCTATCCGCGACCGGCCGAGATGGCGCAATATGCCGACTTCGCCGAACAGAATCTCGGGCGATGGCAGGGCATGAACCGCGCGGCGTTTATCGCCAGCCGTCCGGCCGGCAGCAACTGGTTTGCCGACATCGGCGAGCCCGCGCCAGGCGGCGAGAGTTTCATGGACCTTTACAATCGCGTGACATCGGCGATCGATCGCATCATGGGCGCAGGGGCGGGCAGGGACATCATCGCCGTCGGCCATGGCGGCACCATCAAGGCGGCGCTCGGTCTTGCGCTGGGTGGGTTGGTCGAGAAGGGTCTGTCGTTCGACATCGATAACTGCTCGGTGACGCGGCTCGATCATTTCGCAACCGGCGGCCAATCGAACTGGCGGCTGCCTTTCGTCAACCAGCAGCCCTGGATCGCGGACGAGAAACACGCGGCGATGCATCAGCCGGCGGGGCCGGAAGTGACGATCAAGCTAGCTTGATCGTCATCCCCGACGCGCAATTGCGGATCTGGGGGCGCGCGTTAGCGCGAACCCGGGATCCAGACGTCGTTGCACGAGATTCCGGGTTCGGTGCTTCGCACCGTCCCGGAATGACGATAAGTAAAGACAAACAATCCGGGAGGAGCATATGAGCCTGTTCGACATGAAGGGAAAAGTCGCCGTCATCACCGGCTCGACGCGCGGCATCGGCCGCGCGATCGCCGAACGGATGGCCGAGCATGGCGCCAAGGTGGTGATCTCCTCGCGCAAGGCCGATGTCTGCGATGCGGTTGCAAAAGAGATCAACGACACATACGGGAAGGGGGCGGCGGTCGCGATCGCAGCCAACATCTCCAGCAAGGAAAATCTCCAGCATCTCGTCGACGAGAGCAACCGCGCTTTCGGCAGGATCGACGTGCTGGTCTGCAACGCAGCCTCGAACCCGTATTACGGCCCGCTCGGCGGCATCACCGACGACCAGTTCCGAAAGATCCTCGACAACAACATCGTCGCCAACAACTGGCTGATCTCGATGGTGGTGCCGCAGATGATCGCACGCAAGGACGGCTCGATCATCATCGTGTCCTCGATCGGCGGGCTGAAGGGTTCGACCGTGCTCGGCGCCTATGCGATATCGAAGGCGGCCGACATGCAGCTGGCGCGCAACCTCGCCTGCGAATACGGCAAGCACAACATCCGCGTGAACTGCATCGCGCCCGGCCTGATCAAGACCGATTTTGCCAAGGCGCTGTGGGACAATCCGGAGACGCTGAGGGCGTCGACCGCGCGCTCACCGCTGCTGCGCATCGGCATTCCCGACGAGATCGCCGGTGCCGCCGTGCTGATGGGATCAGCGGCCGGCGACTTCATGACCGGCCAGACCATCGTGATCGACGGCGGCGCGACGATCAGTTGACGTGCGCGCTCGTGTCCCGGACGCGGTGCAGCGTGCTCCTTGCGATGCGAAGCATCGTCAAGCACGGTGCGCCGCAGATCCGGGACCCATGAGACCGCGAAGAACGTGTGGGCCCCGGATCAGCAGCGCACCGCTATCGCGCTGCGCAGCATCCGGGGCACGAAAGGCTCACTCCACCGCCGCGTACACGAGATTGCGCACCAGCGTGCGGGTGTACTGCCGCTGTCCCGGCCCCTGCATCATGAACACGGCGAACAGGTCCTCCTTCGGATCGATCCAGAAGAAGGTGCCGGCCATGCCGCTCCAGAAGAACTGGCCTTGCGATCCCAGGAACGGCGCGATGCCGGCCTCGCGGCGCACGGCAAAGCCGAGACCAAAACCGTGGCCGGGCGGCACGAGGTCGCCCATGATCTTCACCTGCGGAGAGAGATGATCGGAGGCCATCAGCTCCAGCGTCTTGCGGCCGATGATCCTGTTGCCGTCGAGCGTGCCGCCCTTGAGCAGCATCGCGCAGAAGCGCGCATAATCCATGGTGGTCGACACCAGGCCGCCGCCGCCGGATTCCATGGCGGGCTGCTCGAGCATATTGAAGAGCTGCACCTTCTCACCCGACCACGGATCGGTGGGGAAGGCCTCGGCGAGACGGCCGGCATTCTCTTGGCCGGTGAAGAAGGAGGTCTCCGCCATCTGCAGCGGCGCGAGGATGCGCTCGGTGAGAAAAGCGCCGAGCGTCTTGCCGCTGACGACCTCGATGATGCGGCCGAGGATGTCGGTGGAGCGGCTGTAGTTCCACTCCGTGCCCGGTTGGCAGATCAGCGGCAGCTCGGCGACCATCACCGCGTGCTCGGCATTGGTGATCTTGCGGCTGCGCAGCCGCAACTCCTTGTAGAGCTGCTGCACCATGCGGTTGCCGGTGTGATCGTAAGTGATGCCCGAGGTGTGGCGCAGCAGGTCCTGCACCGTCATCGGCCTGATCACGTCGACCAGTTCGAGCCGGCCGTTGCTCTCGACGCCGACCTTCTGGTGCGCGAATTCCGGGATGAATTTCGCGACGGGATCGACCAGCAGCAGCTGGCCTTCCTCGACCAGCATCATGATGCCGACCGAGACGATCGGCTTGGTCATGGAGAAGATGCGGAAGATGGTGTCGTGGGCCATTGGCCTCGTCTCGGCCGGGCTCTGGCGGCCGATCGCGTCGAACCAGCCGACCTGGCCCTTGCGCGCGACCATCACGGTGGCGCCGGGCAGGGTTCCCTTGTCGACCTCGCGCTTGAACGTGTCGGACAGCTTCTGCAATCGGGACGGCGACAGGCCGATCTGGTCCGGCTTGGCTTGCGGAAGCGGCGGGGTCTGTGGGCTCGTGGTGTGCTTTGGGGCTGCTTGCGCGTTCATGTCTCTCTCCCGAGTGCTCTTGGTGGTTTGCTGAAAGTGTGGCGCAGAAGCCGCGGCTTGAACAGCGCATTTGGCCGCTTCACCCTTGCAAAGCGGGCATGGCCTATGCTTGAAACGGCGCGGATCGCTTTGGCTTGCGCCGATCCCTTAGGAGTGTAGCTCAATTGGTAGAGCACCGGTCTCCAAAACCGGGGGTCGCAGGTTCGAGCCCTGCCACTCCTGCCAGCCAAGCCTTGCCAGCCAAGTCCTTGATTTCGCATCCCCGACCTTGACCTTTGGAGCCTCCCGCAGTAGATAGCCGCCACCTGCAGCCGGCCCGTTTTAAGAAGCGGATATCCGGCGCGGCAATTGAAATCCCCGAACAATCGAGCCCGCTTTCCGGCTCCTCCTTCTGAAAAGAGAGGGTTGGGCCGTTAAATGCTTGTGCGAGGCGCGATCGCTCGGTTTCCCTTTTCACCTTCAATACGTCCGGCAGCGGACGCGGAACTGCGATGGCTTTCAGCCCGTTCAAATTCCTGCAGGAAGTCCGCTCGGAGACCAACAAGGTCACCTGGCCGACCCGTCGTGAGACCGTGATCACCACGATCATGGTGTTTGTGATGGTTGCGTTGGCGTCGATTTTCTTTTTCGCCGCGGATCAGATCATCCGCTACCTGGTCACTCTGGTATTGGGCATTCACTGATGGCAACCGCCGCAACAGAGCTCATGGACAAGCGCTGGTACATCGTCCACGCCTATTCGAACTTCGAGAAGAAGGTCGCCGAATCCATTCGCGAGCAGGCCAAGCAGCGCGGGCTTGAAGACCTGTTCGAGCAGGTGCTGGTGCCGACCGAAAAGGTCACGGAAGTGCGCCGCGGCCGCAAGATCGACGCCGAGCGCAAGTTCTTTCCCGGCTACGTGCTGGTGAAGATGAAGTTGACCGACGAGGCCTTCCACCTCATCAAGAACACACCCAAGGTGACGGGCTTCCTCGGCGCGGAAAACAAGCCGATGCCGATTTCGGAGAAAGAGGCCATGCACATCCTGCACCAGGTGCAGGAGGGCGTCGAGCGGCCGAAAGCGTCGGTGTCGTTCGAGATCGGCGAGAATGTGCGCGTGGCGGATGGTCCGTTCGCGTCGTTCTCCGGCGTGGTCGAGGAAATCGACGAAGGGCGCTCGCGCGTGAAGGTCGCGGTGTCGATCTTCGGCCGTGCAACGCCGGTCGAGCTGGAATTCAGTCAGGTCGAGAAGGTCTGACCGGGTACGCGCGAGCTTCGGCTTTGCGTGAATGAGGCCGTGGGAGGAAGAGCGCGGTTGCCAGCCGCACCTGGTCCGCACCACGGAACCTGAAATCGCCGGCTTCATGCCGGCACAACAGGAGTGAGAAATGGCAAAGAAAGTGACCGGATACCTGAAACTTCAGGTGCCGGCCGGGGCTGCGAACCCATCGCCCCCGATCGGTCCCGCGCTTGGTCAGCGCGGCCTGAACATCATGGAGTTCTGCAAGGCGTTCAACGCCCAGACCCAGAAGGAAGAGAAGAACACCCCGATCCCGGTGATCATCACCATCTATGCGGACCGTTCCTTCACCTTCGAGATGAAGACGCCGCCGATGTCCTACTTCCTCAAGAAAGCGGCCAAGATCGAGTCCGGCTCGAAAGCGCCGGGCCGCGACAAGGCCGGCAAGGTGACGAAAGCGCAAGTGCGCGAGATCGCCGAGAAGAAGATGAAGGACCTGAATTGCGACACCGTCGAGTCGGCCATGAAGATGGTCGAGGGCTCTGCCCGCTCGATGGGTCTGGAAGTTGCGGGGTAACGGATCATGGCAATCGGAAAGCGTTTGAAGAACGCCCGCGAAGGGGTTGATCGCGAGAAACTCTACCCGCTCGAGGAGGCCATCAAGATGGTCAAGGAGCGGTCGAAGGCGAAGTTCGACGAGACGATCGAAATCTCGATCAATCTCGGCGTCGATCCGCGCCACGCCGACCAGATGGTCCGCGGGGTCGTCAATCTGCCGAACGGCACCGGCCGCACCTTGCGCGTCGGCGTGTTCGCGCGCGGCGCCAAGGCCGAGGAAGCCAAGGCCGCCGGCGCCGACGTCGTCGGTGCCGAGGATCTGGTCGAAAGGGTTCAGGGCGGCAATATCGATTTCGATCGTTGTATCGCCACCCCCGACATGATGCCGCTGGTCGGCCGCCTCGGTAAGGTGCTCGGCCCGCGCGGCATGATGCCGAACCCGAAGATCGGCACCGTCACCATGGACGTGAAGTCCGCGGTGCAGGGCGCCAAGGGCGGCTCGGTCGAGTTCCGCGTCGAGAAGGCCGGCATCGTGCAGGCTGGTGTCGGCAAGGCCTCGTTCTCCGAGGACAAGCTGGTCGCCAACGTCAAGGCGCTGGCCGACGCCGTCACCAAGGCCAAGCCCACCGGCGCCAAGGGCACTTACATCCAGCGCGTCGCGGTCTCCTCGACCATGGGGCCGGGCGTGAAGGTCGAACCGGGCTCGATTCACTGAAACCGTGGCTTGAAAACAGGAATTGCAGAGGGCGAGATCGGCAACGGTTTCGCCCTTCGCATTTGAGGTCTGCGATGTCCGAAAAGGTTTTGATCCTCCACCGTTTCCCCAAGGCGCAGTTGGCGCGGATCGGCCAGCATTTCGATTTGATGGATGCGGCGGGGAAGAAGCCGAACGAGGTGTTTTCGGCTGACGAGCTCGCGTCGGTCCGCGCGACGATCGCGGCGGGCGGGAGCAAGTTTGGCGCCGACGTCATGGACATGCTGCCGAAGCTCGGGGCGATCGTCTGCTACGGCACCGGTTATGACGGCGTCGATTTGAAATCGGCCGCTGCGCGAAAAATCGCGGTTGGAAACAGCCCCGGCGCGAACGCATCGTCGGTTGCAGACATCGCGCTGACGCTGACGCTGGCAAGCGTGCGGCGGTTATTGGTTGCCGATGGCTATATCCGCGAGGGCAGCTGGGCCGCATTGAAGCCGACGCCGCTGATGCGGGCGCCGAACGGCATGCGCGGCCGCAAGGTCGGCGTCTACGGCCTCGGCGAGATCGGCGGCAAGATCGCCGCGCGCATCGCGGCCTTCGAGAGCGAGGTGGGCTATTTCAGCCGCAGAAAGCGCGACGTGCCGTATCAGTATTTCGCCTCGCTCGAAGCGCTCGCCGACTGGTGCAGCGTGCTCATCGTGGCGGTGCGCGCGGGGCCGGAGACCAACGGCGTGGTCAACGCCGATATTCTCCGCCGGCTCGGCGAGGACGGCCATGTCGTCAACATCGCCCGCGGCTCGGTCATCGACCAGCCGGCGTTGATCCAGGCGCTCACCGACAAGGTCATCGCCGGCGCCGGCCTCGACGTTTACGCGAGGGAGCCGCATGCGCCGGACGCGCTGACTGCGCTCCCCAACGTGGTGCTGACCCCCCATACCGGTGGGCACACCCTTGAGTCGCACGCGGCGATGCAGGACTGCGTGATGGCGAATCTGGCGGCCTTCTTCGAGGGCCGGCCGCTGGTCTATCCGGTTCCGGCCTAAGGGGCGGAATTTCGGGCGGAATTCGGCTCGTCCGGCCGCGTCAAACTGGTCTGAATTTTGCTCTTGGCAAGCAGGGTCAGACCCGCTAAAGAGCGCGCCTCTGGGCGTGCTGGCCGTTGCTGGCACGTTCATGCGCGCATTCCAAAACCCGATGCGATAGGAGTTCATTCCTTTCAGAGGACGTCCAACCGGATTGCTCGAAAGGAAGGGAAAAGCCGTCTTTTTTGGTGGATTGCGGGCAGGGGCCTTTCGGTTCGCCGAGATTGCCTCGAATCCTGTCCGAGACTGCAGGCGCTCTGCGAGGAAACGAGTTTCCTCAAAGGCTTAATCGCATGGCCTGCATAGACGGGTGAAGACCGGATTTCGCTTCGCGCTGGCCGACAAGGCGGCGGGAAGCTTGTTTGGTTCGAACCTCGACACCCCGTGCGGCCCACAAGGCATTGCGGGAGGGCAGGCTTCTAATTGTCGTCGTGCCCCGGCGTGTCCTTGGGACCAGGAGTCCAGAGGTCAGGTTTTGGGCGGGACGATGGGTGCAGCCCGGCGGTCCCGCATCAGCGTCGACCGCCAACCGGAAAGAGCTTGCTGTGGAACGAGCGGCAAAAAAAGAGGCGGTCGAGGAGCTCAACGCGGTCTTCAAGACCACGAGCGTCGCGATCGTTGCTCATTATTCCGGCCTCACCGTGGCCCAGATGCAGAAGCTGCGTATGCAGATGAAGCAGGCGGGCGCCTCTGTGAAGGTCTCGAAGAACCGTCTCGCCAAAATTGCTCTTGAAGGCACTGACGTCGCTTCCATCGGCTCCCTGCTGAAGGGACCGACCGTGATCGCAACTTCCAAGGATCCGGTCGCGGCGCCAAAGGTTGCCATCGAATTCGCCAAGGCGAACGAGAAGTTCGTCATCCTCGGCGGCTCGATGGGGAAAACCGTCCTGAATGTCGACAGCGTCAAGGCGCTCGCCTCGCTGCCGTCGCTCGACGAACTGCGCGCCAAACTTGTCGGCCTGATCCAGGCTCCGGCAACCAAGCTCGCCCAGCTCGCGAACGCGCCCGCCGCCAAGCTCGCGCGCGTCATTCAGGCTCATGCCTCAAAGGGCGAAGCGGCCTGACGCCCCTTCGCAAAACTCAAACCCTGGTTCGAACCAAATATTCAAGGAAACTGATCAATGGCTGACTTGCAGAAAATCGTCGACGACCTCTCGAGCCTCACCGTGCTCGAAGCCGCCGAACTCGCAAAACTCCTCGAGGAGAAGTGGGGCGTCTCGGCCGCGGCCGCGGTCGCAGTTGCCGGCCCGGCCGCCGCTGCTGCCGCTCCGGTGGAAGAGAAGACCGAGTTCACGGTCGTGCTCGCCGCTGCCGGCGACAAGAAGATCGAGGTCATCAAGGAAGTCCGCGCCATCACCGGTCTCGGCCTGAAGGAAGCCAAGGACCTCGTCGAAGGCGCGCCGAAACCGGTCAAGGAAGGCGTCAACAAGGACGAAGCCGACAAGATCAAGGCGCAGCTCGAGAAGGCTGGCGCGAAGGTCGACCTCAAGTAATGCGAGACAACGCAGAGGCTGGATCGCCGGCCTCTGCATCGGTCCTGCAAAAGGGATGCCCGATTGCAGGCCGAACACGAAAAAGTGTGGGGATTCGGTGGTTTACCCCTCAAATCTCCATGATTGCCATCCCATATCGGGACGGCAGCACGAAAGCAC
>CAWGFY010000003.1:0-74713 GCA_963821965.1 uncultured Alphaproteobacteria bacterium | reverse complement strand
CTTCTGAATATTCCCGCTTACGACAGCGCCACCGAGAGCGATGTCGAGCAAAAGTTCATTTTCCCCTTCTTGACGCATCCCAGCTTTCTCGCAATCCCGCCCAAGATAATCTTGACCAAAAAGTCTATGGGTTCCCTGTCCTTCACGGACAAGACGACCTTGCCAAAGAACTATGTTCCGGACGGCTTGGTCTTCTTTAACGGTCTCCCGGTCATGGTGGTCGAGGGCAAGGCACCCGATGTGGCGGTCTCGGTCGCTATTGGCGAGGCGCGCCTCTACGCCGACGTGCTCAATCGACAATTTCCCAGCAAGCTAAATCCGATCGAGTTGGTCGTTGGATGCAACGGCAAAGAGGTGGCAGTTGGACCGGTCGATTCGAACGACTGCGATACCTACGCGGTCAACGACTTGGTTATCGGGGCTGCGAAACTCGACGAGGTGCGGAAGCGCATCGGCGTCGAAGCCTTGAGTGCCATTGCGGAGAAACATCTCAAGAAGATCGCTGCCCATCGGCAAACTAAGCCCGCGAAGTTGATCAACCCTCAGATGTTCATCGATCGCGTGAAGCAAAACGCGCTCGCTCCCTACCTCTCGCCTCTCTATGAGATGTTCTTCCGATCCGAGGACCCTGAGAAGATTCAATTGATCCTCGACCAGGCCTATGTGGATACCGCCGAACTTCGGGAGTACGATCAGGTATTGCACGCAATGCTACGGCAAATCGAACGCGCGTTGCCTCAGCAGTACCGTACAATCCAAACCGACCGAAAGCACGAATACACGCTTTCGCCAGAGTTTAGTCGGTATGAAGATGATACGAGCAAGGGCGGCCGGATGCACCTCATCATCGGCTCGCGCGGCTCAGGTAAGTCGCTGTTCATTGCCCGCTTTTTCTCCCACCTTTTGCCGAGACTCGCTAAAGCAAAGTGCGGCGTGGTGCGTGATCGATTTCAACCGGGCGCCGTCCTCGATCGATAATATCGAAGACTATATTTGCGAGAAGTTCATCGAGAGCGCGCAGAACGTCCAGTTCGATCCGTATTCGACCGAAGGCCTACATCGAGTGTTTGCAGTAGAGATCAACCAACTCCAGAAGGGGGCGCTACAGGTCATAGACGATACTGCTGAAAGGCAACGAATGCTCGCTACCGAGCTGTTGCGCATGAGTGCCGATAAGCGCGGCTTCGCCGTGCGCCTCGGTAGACACATCACTGGCAACGCCCTTCGGCCACTCATCATCGCCTTCGATAACGTGGATCGCCGTGAAAGTGCTCAGCAGCTCCACATTTTCCAAGCTGCGCAGTGGTTCCGGAGCGAGACACGTGCGTTCGCTCTCCTTACCTTGCGTGATGTTACCTTCGAGCGCTTCAAAAACGAGCCACCTCTCGACGCTTTCGCGCAGATTAGTAACTTTTACATTCGGCCGCCTCGGTTCGCGTTGGTTCTTCAGAAGCGGCTTAAGCTCGCCCTCGAAGTTGGTCTCAAGGATATACGTGAGATTGAGCAAACGACCGACAAAGGTTTTCGTATCAAATACAGCAAGGACCAACTGGGGACCTTTCTCCAAACAGTGTACGAAGCACTATTCGGTGGAGATCAGCAGGTCGGCCGCATTCTCGATGCCCTCGCCGAGCGGGACGTGCGCGAGGCGTTGGGAATGTTTGCACGCATGCTATCCTCCGGCCACTTCAATGCCGACCGTTTAATCCGGATCGGAACAGGCGGGCGCGTCGACATTACGAATGACACGCTCGTCAAGATCTTGATGCGGGCCGATTATCGGATTTACTCGGAAGATGCTGGGTTCGTGAAGAATATCTTCGCGCCACCCAGCAATCATTTCTCCGGCAACGCGTTCCTGACTGTAGAAATTCTAGGCTTCTTTGCCGGGCCGCAAGGTCCGAATGCTCGGGTGGGCGGTTATCGCAGCCTTGAAGAACTGCTTTCAGCATGGCGTCCCTCGGCTTCAACGAAGATGAAGTACGAGAACGCGTGCAGGCTCTCATAGAGTTCAAGATGCTTGCATATGACGGCGAGGACACGGAGGCACCCGCCGACGCTGATCTCATCAAAATCACCCCGAGCGGGTTCATTCACCTCCGGAGTTTGCCGCACTTCATCGAATATATCTCATCTATTGCGCTATACTTGCCGTTTGAGGACGCGGCAGTCGCAAAACATGTCGCAGCCATTTGGGAGCGCGCCTACCATTACGGCGACGTAGCTTTCTCTTTCAAGCACGAGAATCGCTAGTATCGTCGCCGATTACCTTGTCCGACATAAGAACAGGCTCGACGCCGCAAACCCCATCTTCAAAGAGCGTTCGCGAGAGGCCGAGGGTGTTGTCCGCGCCATGTCGCACATCGTCAACACGACGGCCAACATCGCTGCCAGCTTGCGAGCCAAGATCGCGGCGGCGGCAAAGGTCAGGGCAGCGGCGGCCGCAGCTGCAGGCAAGCCCGATAAAAGAAGCGGCAGCGGAGCTCGGAAGCGCAAGAGAAGAACCCCACGAGGGTGACCCTCGCGGCAGCGAGCGCCTGAGCGGGTGGTTGGCGGTGCAGCTCAAATTCCCAGCTATTTGGCCTAAGGCAGATCGCTTCCAGCTGAGCGGAATAGTTCATCGACGGAGGTCAACTACTGCCGCGTCCGGCGGGTGAAGCACACGAGCATTGGTGTTTGCCACGACGACCCCCACCCGGCCGGCCGTTGGCCGGCCACCCTCCCCCACGCTCGCTCCGGCGCGCAAGTGCGCTGCCGAGCTCGCGGGGGAGGGATCGAGCATCACTCGCGACGACGGGTCAGGCCCGGCGACGACGAGCTTCACCGCGGCAAATTCGTCGTGCCCATCAGGAACTTGTCGATCGACTGCGCGCAGAGCCGGCCCTCGCGGATCGCCCAGACCACCAGCGACTGGCCGCGGCGCATGTCGCCGGCGGAGAACACGTTCGGCCGCGAGGTCTGGTAGTCGACGAGGTTGGCGCGGACGTTGCCGCGCTGGTCGAGCTCGACGCCGAGCGTCTTCAGCAGGCCCTCGTGCACGGGATGCACGAAGCCCATCGCGAGCAGCACGAGCTCGGCGTCGAGATCGAACTCGGTGCCGGGCAGCGGCTTGAACTTGTCGTCGACCTTGACGCAATGCAGCTTCTTCACCTTGCCGTCGGCGCCGGAGAACTTCTGCGTCAGCACGGCGAATTCGCGCGCGGCGCCTTCGGCCTGGCTCGACGAGGTGCGCATCTTCAGCGGCCAGTTCGGCCAGGTCAGGCCCTTGTTCTCGCGCTCGGGCGGCGCCGGCATGATCTCGAGCTGCGTCACCGACTTCGCGCCCTGCCGGAACGAGGTGCCGATGCAGTCGCTGCCGGTGTCGCCGCCGCCGATCACGACGACATGCTTGCCGCCGGCGAGGATGTCGGCTGCGCCGTTGAGCGGCTCCTTGCCGACGCGGCGGTTCTGCTGCGGCAGGAAATCCATCGCGTAATGGATGCCGGCGAGATCGCGGCCGGGGATCGGCAGATCGCGCGGGGCTTCCGCGCCGCCGGTCAGCGCGATCGCGTCATACTGCTTCGCCATCTCGCGCGGATCGAGCGCGCCGTCGGCGCCGACATGGGCGCCATAGTGGAAGGTGACGCCCTCGGCCTCCATCTGCGTGATGCGGCGGTCGATGATGTTCTTTTCCATCTTGAAGTCGGGAATGCCGTAGCGCAGCAGCCCGCCGGCCTTGGCGAACTTCTCGAACACATGCACGTCATGGCCGGCGCGCGCGAGCTGCTGCGCGCAGGCGAGGCCCGCGGGACCCGAGCCGACCACCGCGACCTTCTTGCCGGTCTTCTGCGGCGGCGATCTCCGGCTTCAGCCAGCCGTTCTCCCAGGCGCGGTCGACGATCGCGCATTCGATGGTCTTGATGGTGACCGGGTTGTCGTCGATGTTGAGCGTGCAGGACGCCTCGCACGGCGCCGGGCAGATGCGGCCGGTGAACTCCGGGAAATTGTTGGTCGAGTGCAGGTTGCGCGAGGCCTCTTCCCAGTTGCCCTGATAGACGAGGTCGTTGAAGTCGGGGATCTGGTTGTTGACCGGGCAGCCCGGCGTGCCCGGCTGCCGCCGAGCCGGTGCCGTGGCAATAGGGGATGCCGCAATTCATGCAGCGCGCGGCCTGGTCGCGCGTCTCTTTCTCCGAGAGCGGAACGACGAACTCGTTGTAGTGCTTCACGCGCTCGGCGACCGGCGTGTACTTGCGGTCGTGCCGCTCGATTTCCAGAAAACCCGTGACCTTGCCCATTAAACCTGAAGTCCCTGCACTCATTCGTTTCGTCTCTTGATCCGTCATTCCGAGGAGCGCCGCAGGCGCCGACGCGAATCTCGAAGTCGTCTTGCGAGGTTCCGGGTTCGCGCGCTTCCGCCTTCGCTCTTCGAGCTACGGCGGACAATCGCGGCGCCCCGCAATGACGCTTTATTAGTTACGCCCCGATCGCGATTTTCGGCTCGGCGTCGGCGTTCGCCTTCATTTCGCGCAGCGCGCGGCGGTACTCGACCGGCATCACCTTGCGGAATTTCGGCAGCCACTCCTTCCAGTTCGCCAGAATCTCGGCGGCGCGCCTCGAGCCGGTCGCCTTGGCGTGGCGCGTGATCAGGACATGCAGCCGCTCGATGTCGGACTCGAGCAGGTTCTTGAACACGTCGACCCGGCCGTGCGCCTCGAGATCGCCGGAGTGGTGATAGGCGTCCGCGTTGATCATCTCTTCCGACAGCAGCGGCTCGAGCTCGACCATCGCCATGTTGCAGAGCTTGTCGAAGTCGCCGGCCTCGTCCAGCACATAGGCGATGCCGCCGGACATGCCGGCCGCGAAGTTGCGCCCGGTCTTGCCGAGCACGACCACGATGCCGCCGGTCATGTATTCGCAGCAATGATCGCCCGCGCCCTCGACCACCGCGATCGCGCCGGAGTTGCGCACGGCGAAGCGCTCGCCGGCGATGCCGCGGAAATAGCATTCGCCCTCGATCGCGCCGTACATCACGGTGTTGCCGACGATGATGCTCTCTTCCGGCACGATGCCGCCGTTGCGCGGCGGCTTGACGATGATCTTGCCGCCCGACAGGCCCTTGCCGACATAGTCGTTGGCCTCGCCTTCGAGCTCGAAGGTGACGCCCTTGGCGAGCCACGCGCCGAACGCCTGGCCGGCGGTGCCCTTGAGGCTGCACCGTGATGGTGTCGTCGGGCAGGCCGGCATGGCCGTAGATCTTGGCGACCGTGCCCGACAGCATCGCGCCGGCCGAACGGTCGGTGTTGTTGATCTCGGTCTCGATCTTCACCGGCGCGCCGCGGTCGAGCGCGGCCTGCGAGCGCTCGATCAGCCTGCGGTCGAGCACGCGTCTCCAGATGATGGTTCTGCGGCTCGGAGTGATAGATCTTCTGGCCCTTCTCCTCCTTCTGCTGCACGAACAGTTTCGAGAAATCGAGGCCCTTGGCCTTCCAGTGCGCGACCAGCCGCGTCTGGTCGAGCATCTGGGTCTGGCCGATCATCTCGTTGAAGGTGCGGAAGCCGAGCGCGGCCATGATCTCGCGGACTTCCTCGGCGACGAAGAAGAAGTAGTTGATGACGTGCTCGGGCTGGCCGGTGAAGCGCTTGCGCAGCACCGGGTCCTGCGTGGCGACGCCCACCGGGCAGGTGTTGAGATGGCACTTGCGCATCATGATGCAGCCCGCCGCGATCAGGGGCGCGGTGGCGAAGCCGAACTCGTCGGCGCCGAGCAGCGCGCCGATCACGACGTCGCGTCCGGTGCGGAAGCCGCCGTCGACCTGCACCGCGATGCGGCTGCGCAGCCGCTCGCGCACCAGCGTCTGGTGGGTTTCGGCAAGGCCGATCTCCCACGGCGAGCCGGCATGCTTGATCGAGGTCAGCGGCGAAGCGCCGGTGCCGCCCTCGAAGCCCGCGATGGTGACATGGTCGGCGCGCGCCTTGGCGACGCCCGCCGCGACCGTGCCGACGCCGACCTCGGAGACGAGCTTCACCGAGACCTGGCCGTCGGGATTGACGTTCTTCAGGTCGTAGATGAGCTGCGCGAGGTCCTCGATCGAATAGATGTCGTGATGCGGCGGCGGCGAGATCAGGCCGACGCCCGGCGTCGAGTGCCGCACGCGGGCGATCGTCGCGTCGACCTTGTGGCCGGGCAACTGTCCGCCTTCGCCGGGCTTGGCGCCCTGCGCCATCTTGATCTGCATCATGTCGGAGTTGACGAGATATTCCGTCGTCACGCCGAAGCGGCCCGAGGCGACCTGCTTGATCGCCGAGCGCATGGAGTCGCCGTTCGGCAGCGGCTTGAAGCGGTCGGATTCCTCGCCGCCTTCGCCGGTGTTGGACTTGCCGCCGATCCGGTTCATGGCGATCGCGAGCGTCGTGTGCGCCTCGCGCGAGATCGAGCCGAAACTCATCGCGCCGGTGGCGAAACGCTTGACGATGTCCTTGGCCGGCTCGACCTGGTCGAGCGGCACCGGCTTGCGCTTGTCGTCCTCGGCGCTCTTGATCCGGAACAGGCCGCGCAGCGTCAACAGCCGCTCGGATTGCTCGTTGAGGATCTTTGCAAACGCCGCGATAGCGCTCCACCGAATTGCCGCGCACCGCGTGCTGCAGGGTCGAGACGGACTCCGCGGTCCAGGCGTGATCCTCGCCGCGGGTGCGGTAGGCATATTCGCCGCCGACATCGAGCGCGGTCTTGTAGACCAGCGCATCGCCGAACGCGTCGGCATGGCGGCGCGTGGTCTCTTCCGCGATCTCGGCGAGGCCGACGCCCTCGATGCGGGTGTGCGTGCCGGCGAAATACTTGGCGACGAAGTCGGCCTTCAGCCCGACGGCGTCGAAGATCTGCGCGCCGCAATAGGACTGATAGGTCGAGATGCCCATCTTCGACATCACCTTGAGCAGGCCCTTGCCGATCGACTTGATGTAGCGCTTGACGACCTCGTAGTCGTCGAGCGAGCCCGGCAGCCGGTCCTTCAGCGCGATGATGGTCTCGAAGGCGAGATAGGGGTTGATCGCTTCCGCGCCGTAGCCGGCGAGGCAGGCGAAGTGATGCACCTCGCGCGGCTCGCCGGATTCGACGACGAGGCCGACCGAGGTGCGCAAGCCCGTGCGGATCAGATGATGATGCACGGCGGCGCAGGCGAGCAGCGAGGGAATCGGAATCCGGTCGGAGCCGACCATGCGGTCGGACAGGATGATGATGTTGACGCCCTCGCGCACCGCGCCTTCGGCGCGCGCGCAGAGCTCGTCGAGCACCTGGTCCATGCCGGCGGCGCCGAGCCCCGCGTGGAAGGTGGTGTCGAGCGTGCGCGACTTGAAATGGCTGTCGGCGATCTCGCCGATCGAGCGGATCTTCTCCAGGTCCGCATCGGTCAGGATCGGCTGGCGCACTTCGAGCCGCTTGGTCGAGGCGAGGCCCTGGAGGTCGAACAGGTTCGGCCGCGGCCCGATGATCGAGACGAGGCTCATCACGAGCTCTTCGCGGATCGGGTCGATCGGCGGGTTGGTGACCTGCGCGAAATTCTGCTTGAAATAGGTGAAGAGCTGCTTCGGCCGGTCCGACAGCGCCGAGATCGGCGTGTCGTTGCCCATCGAGCCCGTCGCTTCCTCGCCGGTGGAGGCCATCGGCGTCATCAGGATGGTGATGTCTTCCTGGCGTAGCCGAACGCCTGCTGCCGATCGAGCAGCGGCAGGTTGGAGCGCACGCCCTTGGCCGGCGCGTCCGGCAATTCCTCGAGCTGGATCTGGGTGCGGTCGAGCCACTCGCGATAGGGATGGCTCTTGGCCAGCGTCGCCTTGATCTCGTCGTCGGGAATGAGGCGGCCCTGCTCGAGGTCGACCAGCAGCATCTTGCCGGGCTGCAGCCGCCACTTGGTGACGATCTGCTCCTCCGGAATCTTGAGCACGCCCATCTCGGACGCCATCACGATGCGGTCGTCGCTGGTGACGAGATAGCGCGCCGGCCGCAAGCCGTTGCGGTCGAGCGTGGCGCCGATCTGGCGGCCGTCGGTGAAGGCGATCGCGGCCGGGCCGTCCCACGGCTCCATCAGCGCGGCGTGATATTCGTAGAAGGAGCGGCGCTTCTCATCCATCAGCGGATTGCCGGCCCACGCTTCCGGAATCATCATCATGACGGCGTGCGGCAGCGAGTAGCCGCCCTGCACCAGAAATTCGAGCGCGTTGTCGAAGCAGGCGGTGTCGCTCTGGCCTTCATAGGAGATCGGCCACAGCCGGGTGATGTCCTTGCCGTAGAGCTCGGAGCTCACCGAGGCCTGGCGCGCCGCCATCCAGTTGACGTTGCCGCGCAGCGTGTTGATCTCGCCGTTATGCGCGATCATCCGGTAGGGATGCGCCAGCGACCAGGTCGGGAAGGTGTTGGTCGAGAAGCGCTGATGCACCAGCGCCAGCGCGCTCTCGAAATCCTTCTCGTGCAGGTCGGCATAGTACTTGCCGAGCTGGTCGGCGAGGAACATGCCCTTGTAGATCACGGTGCGGCACGACAGCGACACCGGGTAATAGCCGGCCATGCCGCGGTCGCGGCGCTGGTAGATCGCCTGCGAGATCGACTTGCGCAGGATGTAGAGCTTGCGCTCGAACTCGTCGTCGGTCTTGGCCGCGCCGTTGCGGTCGATGAAGACCTGCATGTGATAGGGCTCGGTCGGCTTCACGGTGACGCCGAGCGAGGAGTTGTCGGACGGCACGTCGCGCCAGCCGAGCAGCATCATGCCCTCGGCCTTGATCTGCTCGGCGATGATGCTCTGGATCACCTTCCGCCACGCCGTCTCCTTCGGCATGAACAGCGCGCCGATCGCGTATTCGCCGGGCTCGGGCAGCTGGAAGCCGATCTCGGCCGCCTTGCGCTTGAAGAAGGCGTGCGGGATCTGCACCAGGATGCCGGCGCCGTCGCCGAAGCGCGGATCGGCGCCGACCGCGCCGCGATGCTCGAGATTGCAGAGAATGCTGCAGCGCGTCGGAGACGATCTGATGCGACTTCTTGCCCTTGATATTGGCGATGAAGCCGACGCCGCAGGAATCCTTCTCCAGCGCACGGATCGTAGAGACCTTCGGCGGCAGGGCGCCATGTATGCAGCTCGCGGTCGGCCGGTTTCGAGTCCGCGGTCGCCGACAGCATTTCTGTCACGATGTGTTTCGCGCTCGAATTCCGACCCGCTCATGTCACGTCCTCTCGACCGGTAAGGGCCTCACAGTCTTCGGCGCACCTTGGGCGTTCCGCGGCACCCCAAGAAAACCCTTCGGGGTCACCGCTCGTCCAAAAACGAGCCGTATTTTCAGAGTTCAGGCTCAGCGTTCAACGTCCCCGGAGAACGGCTTTGCCTGAGTACCTTCGCAGCGCTGGTGCCCAGACCGGCGGCACCAACAGCGCCGAATTTCGTTGCAATCCCCATGCCGGGTTGGCAACAAAATTTGAGACAGTGATACTGTCCTAACTCCCACAATGCCTTATTTTTCCCTACCACACAAGCGCGGGAAAGTCCCCACGGACCCCGTCCACTGCATTGCTGATCTGTGGCCCCGACGCAACTGTGCATTCCCAGTCCAGAAGGTGCCGCGATGGCGCCCAAGCTCTGCCGGAATTGCCGCCGACTTTCTTGCCCCAGAGCGAACAACACTAAATCGCTCAAGGGCACGCGGGGGCGTGACAGGAGCTTTGGAATGATGAGGCACTCCGCAGGATGGGCCGTGTCGGCCGCGTTGGTTGTCGCGGCCACGGCCGCGAATGCGCAAGGACCTGGCAGGGCGCATATCAGGCAGCGTCCGATGTCGACGCGCCTTATGTCGGCGGACCGCCGCCGGCTCCAGCGCCCGGCTATTATGGCGCGCCGCCCGCCTACGGTCCGCCGGCCGCTTATGCGACACCTCCGGGATACGGGCCGCCGCCGCTGCTGCCTCCGCAAGAAGTCTACGCCGTGCTGCGCGACAACGGCTTCTCGCCGCTCGGCGCGCCCTACCAGCGCGGCTTGATCTACGTGATCGCGGTGATCGATCGCGGCGGCGAGGACGGCCGGCTGGTGATCGACGCGCGCAACGGACGGATCATCCGCTTCACGCCGGCCTTCCGCTGGGGCAACGGCTATTACGGCGAACGTAGCGGCTATTACGGCGATCGCTACGCGCCGCCGCCGCCCTACGGTCCGCCCGGCGTGTTGCCGCCGATGGCGCCGGTCAGCGGGGATGCGCGTCCACCGGTCCCGGTGCCGCATCTGGCGAGCCGCAGCGTGCCGCTGCCGCAACCGAAGCCATCTGTGGCCGGCAGGCCCGAGGTGGCGCCACAGAAATCGGCGGCGGTTGAGATGAAGCCGGCTGCGCCTGCGCCGAAGCCGGCCGCCGCTCCTTCAGCAACGGCTCAGGCCGCCGTTCCGTTGACGCCCGCTCAGGCGGCGACCGTGCTCGCGCCGGAATCCAAGCCCGCGCCTGCGATCGCGCCGACCCAGGCGATGCCGAAGGTGCAGGGGCTGGAGTAGTTCGTCATTCCGGGGCGCGCGATCGCGCGAACCCGGAATCCGATCGGGCCGCGGGAAATCCGTGGCATGAATGCGATTCCGGGCCTGGCCGCTTCGGGCCATCCTCGGAATGACGACGACAAAAAACGCCCCGGTTTCCCGGGGCGTTTCGTTACGCAACGCTACTGAACGCGTACGCGGATAACGCTACTGAACGCGTGCGCCGATCAGGCGGCGGCCTTCTCGGCCGAGCCGTCGACCACCTGCGGCTGCGCAGAAGTGACCGAGCCGATCGGAATGTTGCGGGGCTTCTTTGCCTCCGGGATCTCGCGGACGAGATCGACGTGGAGCAGGCCGTGCTCGAGCGAAGCGTTCTTCACGACGACGAAATCGGCGAGCTGGAATACGCGCTCGAAGGCGCGCGCGGCGATGCCGCGATAGAGCACCTCGGACTTGTCCTTGCTGTTCTCATTGGCGACTTTCTCGCCCTTGATGGTCAGCGTGTTTTCCTTCGCGACGATGGAAAGCTCTTCCTTGGCGAAGCCGGACACCGCTACCGAAATCCGGTAGGCGTTCTCGCCGGTGCGCTCGATGTTGTAGGGGGGATAGCCGGGGCTGCCGTCGGAGGTCGCCTGGTCAAGCAGGGAAAAGAGACGGTCGAAGCCGACGGTGGAACGATAAAACGGCGTGAGATCGTAGGTACGCATGGAGTCCTCCATTGAGCGACTGTTTCGGTTACCCGCCCGCCATCGGGCCGGGCTTAGTCTTGTGCAGCCTCAATGCTTCGGTTCCGAAGCACTGGTGGTGGCCTGCACGAAGGTGATATGGGAGGGGTCCAGACGGCGTTCAAGAGGGCGGGAGGTCGCCTCGATTTTGGCCCTTTCACCCTTGTTTTCCAGCAGTTTTCACCTAGCGGCGCCGCCATGACGCTTGTCTCGATTCCCGCCAATCCCGTCCCGGAAAACGTCGTGACCGGCACCATCCGCACGCCCGACGGCGCGGAATTGCGCTTCGCGCGCTGGGCGCCGCCGGCGGGCCGCAAGGGCACGGTCTGCGTCTTCACCGGGCGCGGCGAGCAGATCGAGAAATATTTCGAGACCGTGCGCGATTTGCGCGACCGCGGCTTTGCGGTGGCGATGATCGACTGGCGCGGGCAGGGACATTCGTCGCGGCGCTTGCGCGATCCGCGCAAGGGCTATGTCCGCGACTTCTCCGATTACGAGGTCGACGTCGAAACCTTCGTGCAGCAGGTGGTGCTGCCGGATTGTCCGCCGCCGCATTTCGCGCTGGCCCATTCGATGGGCGGCGCGGTCATGCTGCGGGTGGCGCATGCCGGCAAACGCTGGTTCGACCGCATGGTGCTGTCGGCGCCGATGATCGACCTGCCGGGGCGGATCACCTCGTTGCCGGTGCGCGCGCTGCTCAAGGTGATGCGGCTTACCGGGCAGGGCGGCCGTTACGTCATCGGCGGCACCGACGTGATCACCAACACCGAGCCCTTCATCAACAATCAGGTCACCAGCGATCCCGTGCGCTATGCGCGCAACGCCGCGATCCTGGAGGAAGACCCGACGCTCGGCATCGCCTCGCCGACGGTGGCCTGGGCCGACACGGCGTTTCGCGCGATGCATATTTTTCGCGGCGTCGACTATCCGCTCGCAGATCCGCCAGCCGATCCTGATGCTGGCGGCGTCCAACGACAGCATCGTGTCGACGTCCGCGATCGAGGAGTTCGCCTATCACTTGCGCGCCGGCTCGCATCTGGTCATCGCCGGCTCCAAGCACGAGATCCTGCAGGAGCAGGATCGCTACCGCCAGCAATTCTGGGCGGCGTTCGACGCCTTCGTGCCGGGCACGCCGCTGTTCGGCTGAGAAAGGAGAAGGCCACCGCGCGGGTGGCCTTTCGCTGTTTATTTTTTCAGGTCGGCAGCAAAGAACTTGGCAGCCTCGGCCTCCGCTTCGTCGTTTACCTTGGCGTCGTATCTGAGCGGCAGATTGAACTTCTTGCCGAGTTCGGTGGCTTCGGGGTTCGTGAACGCGTGCACGGCGCCGGGATACTCGATGACCCGGTAATCGGCCTTCGCCGCGTCGAAATCCTTCTTGACCGTATCGTACTGCTCGCGCTTGACGAAGGGATCGTCAGCGCCGTTCAGGACGAGGATCTTCGCCTTGACCGTTCCCGGTGCCGGCGCGGGCGTGTTGAGTCCAAGGGACGCGTGGAAGCCCGCGACGGCGGCAAGGTCCGCTCCGGCGCGTGCCATATTCACCACCACCGCGCCGCCGAAGCAGTAGCCGACGGCGCCGATTTTCTGGGGATTGACCGAAGGCTGCTTGGCGAGTTGGTCCCGCGCAGCCTTGAAACGGGATTCCATCACCGTCGGGTTCTTCATCACCGAGGAGGAAAGCGCGCCGGCGTCCTTCGGATTGTCGGCGGTCTTGGCGTCGCCGTACATGTCGGAAATGAGGACGGTGTAGCCCTGCTCTGCGAACTTCCGCGCCTGGTTGTGCATGTGCTGGGTGATGCCCCACCATTCATGCACCATCACGATTCCGGGCCGCTTGGCCTGGTTTGCGTCGTCATAGACGAGGAAGCCCTTCAACGTGGCCTCGCCGTCCGAATAGGTGATCGGCTCTTCCTTGATCGCGGCATTCGCGCTGGTGATCATCGCAATGGCGCAAAGCGCTCCCAGTATATTCGCTCGCATGCTGACCTCCCTGATAGTTCGGCGCAACTATTGCGCTCGACCCTCTGGTGTTGATGATGATACCGGTGCTTGGCCGCTGATGTCACCCGTGAGTCAAACCCGGACGGTGGCGGCGCTGGCTCAAGTTTTCTTGATGGTTCGGACCCCCTAAGCCAGCTTGTTGCGGCACGGCTCAAAGGTTGACTTCGATGCTCGGCATTCAGGATCTCTGGCTCTTTGTGGTCTCCGGCCTGCTGCTGAACATCACGCCGGGGCCGGATACCGCATACATCGTCGGCCGCAGCGTGCAGTTCGGATGGCGCGGCGGCGCCGTCGCCACGCTCGGCGTCAGTTCAGGCTGCTTCGGCGGCGGCATTCACCTTGTTGAAGCTCGTCGGTGCCGCCTATCTTTGTTTCATCGGCCTGACCATGCTGCTGTCGCGGCCATCGGGCGCATCAGATCAAACTCCTGCGAGATGCATGCCTGCGTCATTGCGTCAGGTGTTCTGGCAGGGCGCGCTGACCAACGTCCTCAACCCGAAAGTTGCGTTGTTCTTCCTTGCGTTCCTGCCGCAATTCGTGGCGGCCAATTCGCCGCACAAGGCGCTCGCTTTCATCCTCTTGGGGGCGATCTTCATCTTCAACGGCACGCTGTGGTGCCTCGGCGTCGCTGCGATTGCCGCAAGGACGACCGGTCGCATCGCGCAATCCGGCGCTGTCGCGCTCTGGATCAACCGCGTGCTTGGTGGATTGTTCGTTTATCTCGGCATTCGCATCGCGCTGTTTCAGCGCTAGTGGTCCGATTCCAACATTCGCATCCCTTCCCAGCAGGCACCTTTGCGAATGTTGGAATCAAGGGACCACTAGCAAGATATAGATTTAGTGGAGCTTTGGATTTGACGTTCGCTTAACGAGTGCGTGGCTTGCAGGGTAGCGAACGTCAAATCCGCTCCACTAGAAGCTGATAGACCCCCGCGCCCACGATATAGAGCCCGAGGAAGATCATCGCGATCAGGAACCAGTGGCGGAAGGCATCGGCGGGCATCCGCGTGCGCAGCGCCTGGCCGATGAACATGCCGGCAAAGGAGCAACCCATCGCGATCGCGCCGGGCAGGGCGGTCGAAGCGCTCAGCAGGCCGGAGGTGGTGAGGTTGACCGACAGCGCCAGCGTCGCCACCGTGAAGAACACGCCGAGCGCCTGCACCAGCTCGTCCTTGTCCATGCCGATCGCCTGCAGGAACGGCATCGACGGGATCACCTGCACGCCGGTCGCCGCCGAGATCATGCCGGTGACGATTCCGACGATGCCGCCGACCCATTTCTCGTTGCGGCTCGCGACCGTGAAGGCGAACTTGCTCAGGCCCATCGCGGCGTACAGCACCAGCAGGATGCCGAGCGCGATCGGCAAATAGTGCGCGTAAGGACCGGTCAGCGATCCCGCGGTTCAGCCAGATGCCGAGCGCGGTGCCGATCAGCAGCGGCCACAGCCGGCGGATAATGTCGCGCAGATAGGAGCCGACGAAGGTCTGCCAGATATTGGTGACGACGGCAGGCACGATGACGATGGCGAGCGCCTGGCTCGGCGCCATCGTCACCGCGAGCAGCCCCATCGACACCGTCGGCAGGCCGAGCCCGACGACGCCCTTGACGAAGCCCGCCAGCAGGAACACGGCGGCGATGAAGAGCAGGAAAGGGTGAAGCTCCGGCATGTCCTCACGTTGACCCATCCGCCGAGCTGGCACAATGTGGAGGTTACGGAGCCAGCCTTCGGCTATGGCGAAGGCTGAGGGACGGCACGATGCGTTTCGACCTGGTCGACCTGCAGCTTTTCATCGCGGTGGCGGACAGCCGCAGCATCACGCGCGGAGCCGACCGCAGCCATCTTGCGCTCGCGTCCGCCAGCGCCCGGATCAAGGGGCTGGAGGAGGCGCTCGGCGTCGCCCTGTTCAAGCGCGGCCGCCGCGGCGTCGAGCTCACCGCCGCCGGCGAAAGCCTGCTCGATCACGCCCGGCTGGTGATCCACAATGTCGATGCGATGCGCGGCGATCTCGCGCGCTTTGCGTCAGGCGTGACCGCGAACGTGCTGCTGCTCGCCAATACCTCGGGCCTGTCCGAGCATCTGCCGAAGGCGCTGGCGGGCTTCCTGCGCGCGCATCCCGAGATCAATGTCGACGTCGAGGAGCACGAGAGCGTCGACATCGCCGCCGCGATTGCGACCGGCGCCGCCGATCTCGGCTTCGCCGCCGAGCACGCGCTGCCCGACCACGTCGAGCGCTTCACCTTCAGCGAGGATCGTCTCACCCTGGTGACCGCGAAGAAGGGTCCGTTCGCCGGGCGGCGCCAGATCGATTTCCAGGAGGTGGCGTCCAGCAATTTCGTCGGGCTCACCAACGCGACCGCGCTGCAGGCGCATATTTCGCGGCACGCCGCGCGGCTCGGCATCCGCCTGCATGTCCGCGCGCGGCTGCGCGACTTCGACGCGATCTGCCGGATGGTCGCGGCCGATGTCGGCGTCGCCGTGGTGCCGGAAGCCGCCGCCCGCCGCTGCGCGCGCGTCATGCCGATTGCGGCGGTGCGCATCCGCGACGGCTGGGCCAACCGCAAGCTCGTGATCTGCGCCCGCAGCTTCAAGTCGCTGCCGCGCCCGGCCAAGCTGCTGGTGGATCATTTGCGCGAAGCGGCGGAGTAAGGCGCGTGCTCTAAAAGCGATGTCGGCTTTTTAAGGATTGAGCGGAAGGTTTCTGATCGGTTAGTGCATTGCGGCTGGTGACCCAACTACGACATTTCCGCGCTCGTGCAACGATAGCCCTATCGAAGTCTTGCCGTTTGGTTGTTAATACGGCTCGGTTCCCTCACTTGGGTCGGGATATGAAACGGCGCGACTTCTTCAGTCTGGTTGGGGGTGCGGCAGCTTGGCCGCTCACGGCGCAGGCTCAACAGTCGATACCCGTGATCGGGGTTTCTAAGTGGTCAATCGGCGAGCAGCTACGCGAAATTTGCTTCTGCATTTCGATCCGGCTTGCAAGAAGCAGGCTTCGTCGAAGGAAAAAATGTTGCAATCGAATATCGCTGCGCAGAAGGCCGGTACGACCGGCTGCCGGCACTCGCGGTTGATCTGGTTCACCACTCGGTCATCGAACTCGTTGCGACCGGTGCAACCCCCGCCATTCTCGCCGCGAAGGCAGCAACAAATACCATCCCTATCATATTCACGACGGGCGGCGATCCAGTTGGAATGGGCCTGGTCGCGAGTCTCAATAGACCGGGTGGCAATGTGCCACGGGGATCAGTTTCCTGGTCGCTCAAATTGGCTCGAAGCGGCTGGAATTGCTACGCGAGATGGTACCGAATGCGAAGTCGATCGGGTTTCTTGTAAATCCGAACGATCCGAATGCTGACGTCGAGACCGCAGACGCGCTGAAAGCGGCTCGGCTACTTGGGCGCGAAATCCAGGTTATCAACGCAAGCAGCGACCGCGATATCGATGCGGCTTTTTCAATTCTCGCACAGACGCGGGTAGGTGCGATTATCGTGTCGACCGACGCCTTCTTCGTTAACCGGCGCGATCAACTGGTCGCATTGGCAGCCACGCCGATGCCCTACCCGCGATATATGCGCAGCCTGAGCTCGTAACGGCCGGCGGTTCGATGAGTTACGCCGGCGCGAGCCAAGTTGAAGCGTATCACCAGGTCGGTCTTTACGCAGGGCGCGTTCTCAACGGCGAGAAGCCTGCCGATCTGCCAGTCGTTCAACCCGCAAAGTTCGAACTGATCATCAATCTCAAGACAGCCAAGGCGCTCGGCCTTGCGGCTGCCGCCTTCTCTCTCGCTGTCGCCGACGAGGTGATCGAATAGTGGGCCAT
This sequence comes from uncultured Alphaproteobacteria bacterium, assembly GCA_963821965.1. Classification (GTDB taxonomy): domain Bacteria; phylum Pseudomonadota; class Alphaproteobacteria; order Rhizobiales; family Xanthobacteraceae; genus Bradyrhizobium. Next base: position 57,692 of record CAWGFY010000003.1, on the reverse strand, counting down.
AATGTTTGATTCTGGCCCTACGGCGATCTCCGCTTTTGCACCGCTCTCGAGGCGAGCGGACATCAGCCGGCCAATCGGCGCCTGATTTACGAGGACCTCTACTTCGCCCCTTCGAGCCCGGCCTTCTTGACCACGTTCGACCACTTGATCGCCTCGACCGTGATGAACTGACGAAACTCCTCCGGCGTCTGCGGCACCAGTGTCAGCCCCTGGTCGCCGAGCTTGTCCTCTGCATTGGGATCGGACATCGCCTCGACCGCGACGCGGTTGATCTTGTCCAGGATGTCGCGCGGCAAGCCCGCAGGCCCGATCATGCCGTACCAGTTCTCGATCAGGAGATCGGGCATGCCGACTTCCGCCGTGGTCGGCACGTCGGGCGCCTGTTTGGCGCGCTCGCGCGCGCCGAGCGCGATCGGTTTCAGGTTGCCGGCCTTGATCTGCGGCAGGATCACCGGCAGATCGAGGAAGGTCATCTGCACCTGCTGGCCGAGCAGATCGTTGATCGCGGGCGCAGCGCCCCGATAGGGCACGTGCACGATGTCGATCTTGGCCGTGAGCTTGAACAACTCGCCGGCGAGATGCGGCAGGCCGCCGACGCCGGCGGAGGCGAAATTGAGCTTGCCCGGCTGCGCCTTCGCGAGCGCCACCAGCTCGCCATGTTCGTTGCCGGCACGTCGCTTGCGACCACCAGCATCTCCGGCACGGTCGCCACCAGCGTGATCGGCTGCAAATCCTTTTGCGGATCGTAGGCGATCTTCTCCATGCTCGGGCTGATCACGATCGCGCTCGCGCTGACGATGCCGATGGTGTAGCCGTCCGGCGCGGCCTTCGCGACCGCATCGGTGCCGAGCACGCCGGCCTGTCCGCCCCTGTTGTCGATGATGACCGGCTGCCTGACGATCTCCGACATGCGCTGGCCGACCACGCGCGCGATGATGTCGTTCGGCCCGCCCGGCGGGAACGGCACGATCAGCCGGATCGGTTTGGAGGGAAACTCGTCGGCGGCGAATGCGGGCGATGCCAGCAGCGCGAGGATCACAAGCAGCCTGCCGAACATCCTCATGTCGCCTCCTCCGACGTCTCCCCTCATGGTGAGGAGGCGCGAAAGCGCCGTCTCGAACCATGAGGCCGCGTATCACTTCTCTTGGCCTCATCCTTCGCAGACGCGTCGCTTTGTTTTGCGCCGTTCGCGACGGCCTCGCAAGAGCTCGGCCTGCTCGGGCGCGCGCGCCGCTCCTCAGGATGAGGGATAAGATGTCAGCCGTTGAGCAGCTTCAGCGCCGCTTCGTGCACGCGGCGATCGCCGGCCGCGACGATGCGGCCGCCGTCCTGTGCGCCCTTGCCTTCCCAATTGGTGATGACGCCGCCGGCGCCGGTGACGATCGGGATCAGCGCCGCGATGTCGTAGGGCTTGAGCTCGGTCTCGACCACGAGATCGAGATGGCCGGCCGCCAGCATGCAATAGGAATAGCAATCGCCGCCATAGCGCGACAGCCTCACCGCGCGCTCGATGCGGCCGAAGGTGGCGCGGTCGCGTTCGTTCATCAGCAGCGGGCTCGTGGTGTATGACGTCGCGTCCTTCAGGCTTGCGCAGCGCCGCACCGCGAGCCGCCGTTCGCCCGACGGCCCCTGATAATTGGCCGTCTTGTTGTCGCCGGAGAAGCGCTCGCCGATGAAGGGCTGGTGCATCATGCCGAACACCGGCACGCCCTTGTGCAGCAGCGCGATCAGCGTGCCCCAGATCGGAAAGCCCGCGATGAAGGATTTGGTGCCGTCGATCGGATCCAGCACCCAGACGTAGTCCGAGTCCGTCGCGCTCGTTGCCGAACTCCTCGCCGACGATGCCGTGCTGGGGAAACTGCGACTTGATCAGCCGCCGCATCACCGCTTCCGCGGCGCGGTCGGCTTCGGTGACGGGATCGAAATCCTGCGGCGCTCTTGTTGTCGATCGACAGCGACGTCCGGAAGGACGGCAGGATGGTCTCGCCGGAAGCCGTGGCGAGCCGCCCGACGAAGGCGGAAAAATCGATGACCGTCACTTTGGATTCCTTGGAAGATGCGCAGCACGCCGGTCGTCTTGGCTGGTGGAGCGGATTTGACGTTCGCTACCCTATAAGCCGCGCGATTCGCAAAGCGAACGTCAAATCCAAAGCTCCACCAGAACCAATGTTTTGCTAGTGGTCCTTTGATTCCAACATTCGCAAACGAACTCGCCGCGATGGGATGCGAATGTTGGAATCGGACCCTAGCTCAATCCGGGGAGCCGCGCACGATCATGCCCGCGTTTTCCGTTGGTATTTTGGATACCGAATTCGGGCCTCGCCTCCGCCGATTTTCCGGTGACGGGAAGATCACGAAATCGAGATATCACCAGCTTCGTTTGGCTTTCACTTCGCGGTTAATGCGCGGCAGAGCTCGCCGTTTCGTTTAAGCTAACTGAAATAGCTACACGTAAATCTTGGAGCTTGGAGGTGTTGCCGGCCTGCCATAATCCGGAACTTTACGGGGGAAACGATTTGGAAAGGACTTGCGCTTTGTGCAGCGCGGTCGCATATTGTTGCGGTGCGGTAGCGCCTCGCGCTATCGCTGCCCTCCTTGGGCGTTTCCTCCCTAGACTTGGGCCGCTTGCGTCATCGCAAGCGGCCCTTTTTTCTTCCCGTAACGGATTTGGAAAGAAGCCACGCGGGATCGGGAGAGAGCAGGGGGAGCCGATCCCGATGACTCCTGACAAGAGCGGGTGTGGCAGCGGCTTTATTCCGCGGCGGCCTGGAACGGCCCGAGATTGTCGAGCGGCACGGTGGCGAGCGCGTCGGCCAGCTTGGCGAAGTCGGCGGCGACCTGCGCAAAGCGCGGTCCCTTTTCCCGTCGCCGCTCGTCCATGTAGACCGCGCGGTTCAGCTCGAGCTGGACCACATGCAGCCCCGAGGCCGGATTGCCGTAATGCTCGGTGATGAAGCCGCCGGCATAGGGCTTGTTGCGGCCGACCGAATAGCCGAGCCGGCCCATGGTCTCCTCGACGCGATCGGGCAACAGCGGCGAGCAGCTGGTGCCGTAGCGGTCGCCGATCACGAGATCCGGCCGGCGCGGCTCGTCGCGGGAGACGCCGATCGACGGCATCGAATGGCAATCCACCACGACGACCGTGCCGAAGCTCTGGTGCACGCGGTTGATCAGCCGGCGCAGCGCGCGGTGATAGGGCTTGTACAGGGTCTCGATGCGCGACAGCGCGTCGTCGACCGCGAGCCGCTCGCGATAGATTTCCTGGCCGTCGCCGACCACGCGCGGGATGGTGCCGAGCCCGCCGGCGACCCGCATCGAGCGCGTATTGGCGAAGCTCGGCAGGCGGCCTGCGAACATCCGCGGATCGAGCTCGTAGGGCTCGCGGTTGACGTCGACATAGGAGCGCGGGAAAGTGGACGCGGACCACCGCGAAGCCGGCCGCGCCGAGATCGCCGATCAGTTCGTCCATGAAGGAATCTTCGGAGCGGCGCAGCGTGGCGAGGTCGATCCGCGACGCATTGAGGAATGCGTCGGGATAGGCCGAGCCGGAATGCGGGGAATTGAAGATGATCGGCGCCCGCCATTCCGCCGGCTCGACGATCTCGAACGGAGGCAGCCGTTCGCCTTCTAAGCGGGTCATTGTCAGGCGCCGTCCCTCAATCCGGTCCGTTCCGAGCATGAGGCGATTCTGCCGGAACGGTGGAGCTTTTATTAGGTGCCGATTGTCGGCATTCACAACCCTTCTGCCAAGCGAAAAAGTCTTAAACTGCGCTGGAACGCCTCTGAGGTCTGCACAAACGGCGCTGTCTCGCGTTGATTTGGGCCGCATTCCGGTCCAGAAATAACCCCGCGACGGCCGACGCTTGCCCGCGACCTTCACCCGATCTTTACCGTCTGTCGGGCTTAGTGAATGTACAGTACGCCGTTGGGGACGACGTTTCCTGCCATGCCCAAGATCCTGCTCGCCGAAGACGACAACGACATGCGCCGCTTCCTGGTCAAGGCGCTGGAAAACGCCGGGTTTGTGGTCTCGCCCCACGACAACGGCATGTCCGCCTACAAGCGGCTGCGCGAGGAGCCGTTCGAGATGCTGCTCACCGACATCGTGATGCCGGAGATGGACGGTATCGAGCTCGCCCGCCGCGCCTCGGAACTCGACCCCGACATCAAGATCATGTTCATCACCGGCTTTGCCGCGGTCGCGCTGAACGCGGACTCGGAAGCGCCGAAGAACGCCAAGGTGCTGGCGAAACCGGTCCATCTTCGCGAATTGGTCAGCGAAGTGAACAAGATGCTGGCGGCCTGACTTGGGGCCTTTATCCGTTTCGTGTCCTTGCCTGCCCGCTTTGAGCCGATATACGGACCCCCGACCCAATCCGACCGACTTCAAGACAGACTTTAGGGCGCGTAGCTCAGCGGGAGAGCACTACCTTGACATGGTAGGGGTCACAGGTTCGATCCCTGTCGCGCCCACCATCCAGTCTGGCAATTCCGGCGATTTAGGAGACTGCTGAGAAAGCCGCGCAATTTGCGGGGCTTTCTCATCGCGGTCTTAAGGGCTGCGGTCTCTGCAGGCTAACTTCGGGGCATTTAAGGCTTCGGTCTCCGGTCCGAAAATTTCCGTTCCTGGCGCGCTCACGGAGGTCAGGACTCCCACGGCGTGTCATACGGGGAGTCAGAAACTTGGTGGTTATAAGGAAATCCAATGTCCGTTGATAAGGCCAAAGACACTGCGTCCAAAAAAGCGATCGCCGAGAATAAGGTTGTAGAAGCCAAACCAGATTCCACTAGCAAGACTTGACGAAAATACCGGATTCGACCCTTAAAACTGAAAGCAAACCGGACGCTCGGCCAGCAAGCAAGCAGTGCGTCATGGGCGAGGGCCAGAAGGCAGTATCTAAAGCCTACAGGGACAACTGGAACGACATTTTTGCGAAGAAGAAAAAGCGATAGCCACCTTGCGATCCGTGAGATGGAAGAGCGCCCGCGACCCCTAGCTTTCAAGATCCCGGATGCAGGCCAAGCGCCTCGAACTGGCTGCTCCATTCCGCCGGAGCATCGCGTAGCCGCTCGACGTCGAGCCTCGAGGCAGGCGGCCCTCGACGGCCGCTCGGACGAGCTCTGGCGCAAGGAATGCGAGCGAGATCGTCATGTTGACCTGGCGGACGCTGCATTGCTCGCGCGACGCAATCTGCTCACGTCCGTCACCGTGCCCGAGACGATTTCGTCAAGCCAGCGTCTGCCTGCGCGCGATGGCGCTTGCCAGTCTGCCCGTCGCTTCCGCTTCTCCGGTCGAACGTCCTTCGCTGTGGAGCCACGCGCTGCAGACGAGGATTTCCCGCGACGTCCTCGACGGCGGCTTCTGCCATGGAATAGTCAGGACGCGACCGTCGCCTCGGCCTTCGGCGTCGTCTGTCATGCTGATTCCTCTCCGTTCGCTCCGGCCTCAGGCGGACAGTCAGCCGCTCGTTGTTCACGTCAATGCGAGCGATCATGTTCCAGCAGGAACTTGCGATCGCCGACCCGCTCCGCGCCCGATCGGATGGCTTCTCCTCTTTGGCATCCAAGGTGCTCGTCGAGGGCTTTGAATACGATGTCTTCAATGCTCAGCGGCTGAAACGCGTGTTACGATCCCACCGATCGCCGATCTCTGGAATCGCCATGGAGGCACGGCGACGAGACGTAATAGCGATAGCGTATGCCGGCCTTGGTCGCATGCGTGGTCGGACCATCCGGATGGCTCGCGTCGTCAAACAGCAGCCCGATCAACAGATGGTCGCTCGCGTTCCGATCGCTGACTCGGCGGTCCATTGATCCGTCAGCCTCTGCTGGACTGCGTCGAACAAGGCCCGCGCTCCATGATCGCCGGCTGCTCGCCCGGCAGGATCTCGTCCTTGTATTTGACCTCCCCGATATAGAAATGGTTGCGCAACAGATAAAACAACGAACCGCGGCCGAAAAGGACGCCGCCCCGGCACTCCAGTCGCAAGCGGCTTGCGCCCGTCGCCAGCAATCGGGTCTTGGAGCGAATGTTCCGCTCGCGAAGGTCCCGCACCAGCGCATTGACGCCTCCGACTTCGAGGTAACGCCGGAAGATCAGCCGGACCCGTTCCGCCTCGTCCTCGACGACCGCGATCTTGCCGTCTCTCATCTGGTAGCCGAGGGGAAGGGGGCCGCCCACCCAAAGCCCCTTTCGTTTGGAGGCGGCGATCTTGTCGCGAATGCGTTCGGACGTGACCTCCCGCTCGAACTGGGCAAAGGACAAGAGTACGTTGAGCGTCAATCGGCCCATTGAGGTCGTCGTGTTGAATTGTTGAGTGACGGAGACGAACGACACCCCGTGCTGGTCGAACAGTTCGACCAGCTTGGCGAAGTCCGCCAGCGACCTCGTCAGGCGATCCACCTTGTAGACGACGATCACGTCCATCTTGCGGGATCGAATATCGTCCAGCAGTCTTTGCAGGTTGGGACGATCGGTCGAGCCACCAGAATAGCCGCCGTCGTCGTAGCGTGAACGTAACAGGGTCCAGCCGGCATGGGCTTGACTCTTAATATAAGCGGACGCGGCATCGTACTGGGCGTCTAGCGAGTTAAACTCCTGGTCAAGTCCATGTTCGGTGGAGACGCGGGTATAGATGGCGCACCGGAGGCGTTTGATCGAAGGAGATGTCACGATCCAACTCCCGGGTTCAATCGATCTTTATCCCTCAGGCCGAAAAAGCGCGGACCATTCCATTTTGTACCGGTGATCGCGAAGGCTACCTTGGAGAGGCTGTCATAGGTTCGGCCATTCCAGGCAAAGCCATCAGCGATCACCATCACCCGTTGCGGCCGACGATCCCATTCCCGGACCAGCACAGTGCCCGGAGTCAGTTCCGTTCGTCTCTGGTCGAGACTGACAAGGCGCGCAGCTATGGCGGCTCCGCTCTCATTTGGATCGGTCTAATTCAGCACCTGCATGGTCGCGTGATCCAGATCGCCGAAGCGTGCGGCCTGAATCCGGTAAGCGATGATGGCAAAGAGCAAATGCCGCGGCAGGTGTTCACCCGGCGGCCTCTGAAACTCGGCTAGCCACCGTGAACGGAGCCCTTTGAGATTGAGACCGCGCAGATGCGCGATCTCGTCTTCGATGGAACCTTTAGTCGAGGTACGACCGCTGCGGCGATTCTCCCGCATCAGGTCACGCCGCCTTCTTCGCTCGCTCCGCCGCAACCGGCGAGGCCTTTTCGTCCCGGATGCGGTAGACACGACCCTTGTCGGTCTGTTCGGCAACAAGATTGAGGCCGAGCTTCTTGCGTACAACACCGGCGAGAAAGCCGCGCACGGAATGCTGTTGCCATTTCGTGGCCGTCATCATGGCGGCAATCGTGGCGCCAGCGGGCGCCCGCAACATGGCGATGACGCGTGCGTGCTTTGTGTCAGGCCGCGCCGCATTCCTGCGAGACCCTGCGGTGGACCGGGCGGGTTTTTTGGACTTGCCGGGTTTCCGCGCGGCTGGACGGGCGCTGGCCTTAGGCCTGGATTTGGGATTGGTCATGGGATCCTTGGAAGTTGCGCGACCCAATCGGCCGCACCACCTCAGCCCCGCCTGGCAACCGCCGGCAGGGCAAGGACCCCCAAGCGCCCAGATCCGCCCGGTCGCCACAGCAACGCTCCGATCAAGCCTGAAAGCCAGTCAATTCTGAGCAAGATTGTTCTTGGTAGCGTTGGAATTCGCTTCCCGATCAACGGTTTGAATTCCTCTTCCTCCGCCAGTAAGTCATTGATATTATCAGAGAAAATGCGTTACGTGAAATTGTGCCGTAACTTCCGAAGGTTGGCGGCCGAGGTCGGGCGAGTTGGACACTGAGAGAGCGGATTCCACGCACTTTGCGCGTTAAACGTCGGCAAACGCGCGCCGCGATATGCGTTGATCAGGCACGGCGGAAAGGCGCCGGCAAAGATAATCATCACCGGCCCGCCAATGCCGGTACCGAACCAAAGGGCAGCGAACGGTACCCAGGCGATCGGTGCGATGAAGCGAAGCCCATCGAAAATCGGCGACACGACGTCGTCGAGCAACCTGAACCAGCCCATCAACAGCCCCAGAGGGATGCCGACGGCTGCGGCCAGCACCATGCCCCACAGATACCGCTGAAGGCTGGATGCCAGATGTTGCGGCAAGGTAGCCCCAGCAAAGGGCGTTGTCAGAAGTGCTACGAAGCGCGCGATCGCGTCCGAAGGCGCGGGCAGGAATTGGCGTGGCACGAACCCCGATACCGACAACAGCGTCCAGATGCCGAGAAATACCGACAGGCCAATCAGCCCATATGCCAGGGTCTCGCGCAATTTGAGCGGCCGTTCGGTCATCGCTCGGTCCTTGCCGCCACGTTCCAAGCCAGCGCCCGGCGCTCGACCCCGCCAAGTAGCCAGGTCGTGACAAAACCGAGAACGCCCACCGCCAGCATGCCGACCAGGATCATGCCGGGGTAGATATCCTGCTGTGCCATGTTGAGGACGAGGCCAAGACCGACCAGGGCGCCAACGAGTTCGGCGGCGACCAGTGTCGTCCACGCTGCCTGCAGCGACAACCGCAATCCGGTGAAGATCATTGGTGCTGCCGCGGGCACCAGAACCTCAATGACAAACCGCCACCGGGGCGTTCCCAGCATACGGGCAGCCTCGATGATCGGCTGCTCGATGGCGCGAACGCCTGAGAATGAGTTGATTACGGAAGGCACAAAGGCTGCGAACCAGATCACCATGATCTTGGCGGGGTCGCCTAAGCCGAGCCATAAGATCGCCAGCGGAATCCAGGCCAGGGGCGGGATCGGCCGGATGATGAGGAAGACGGGATTGACCGCAGCCTCGGCGCGCCGGCTCCAGCCCATCCACAGGCCGAGCGGCACTCCCGTCGTGACGGCGACGAGAAATCCGATGATAACGAGGATCAGGCTATGCAACGCGTGGGTAAAAAGTTCGCCACCGGCATAGCCACGGGTCGTGATCTGAACCAGCGAAAACCAGAAATCGGCGGGTGACGGAAATCGCCCGGCTGAAACGATGCCGGTCCATGTCGTTAAGGCAAACCATAGCAATATCAGAGCGGCTAGCGTCGCCCATCCAACCGCCGCCCGCCGCCCCATCATATTGCGTTTCCAGTTTTTATAATGAAACAGCTTCTGAGTTCGGCCGGTCAAGCGGTTTTGCTAGACTAGCCGACCGCTCCCTTGGGACTCTTGCGGACATCCGACGCTCGGGGTGTTCACTCCACCATTCCGGCCACTTTACTTTGTGCGGGGTTCGGGTTGCTTTCACGACGACGCATTGCTCGGCAGGGCTGAAGGTGCGGTCAAGCCGCGCTAACGCAGCCGCAACGAGCCAGGGCTCAATCAGCCTCCGCACGGTCTCTCGGCAGCGGTCGAGCGTCCTTGCCATCCGAAGCGGCTCAAGGATTAGCGAAAGGTTGTCCCCGCTACACAACATGACGGTGTTCACGGGCGGCCCACACGACTGACGCCGGTCGGCGTCCTGTTTGATCAAGGCTGCGTATGCCCGCGATGCGGGTCCGCCTCCGTTTTTGGCGGCTTCCCGTCTCAAGTACAGCAAGAAAGCTTCGGCCACCGTGACCTGTTTCTCGATGCCTCCTTCACGGATTTGCACCATTTGGCTGAACAAGGCCTCATGCGGCGCCTGGCAATGACGACCCTTGGGGCGGCCGGCGGGATTGCCGCTTTTGCCCTTCTTGAAGCGGGTTGCCCTTGGTGGTTGTCCGTATCCGACGTTATGGTCATTCGTATCGCCCGGTGGATCGTCGCTCCAGGTCATCTGCTTCTTCCTCGTGGCCAACGCAGGCTATCTGGATCGCTCATGAAGCGACGTAAGTGTTCTCGGTAGCCGTCGGTCAGGCGGCAACTGCCACGCATGCGGCTGACGGCCGCCTGAACGGACCATGGCGTCACCAGTCGCCGAAAGCAGCTACCCTCGGACAGATTAGGAACTGTAATCCCGAGCAGCTGAAGAGCCTCATCCGCATTGTTGGGATCACGCTCCGAGACCAGCTCCATTTTCCCCGGAGCAAGCTCCGGGCCGTCCTTCGCCAGCCCTTCACGATATTCCATCAGCCACTTTGCCATCTCCCGAATGGCCATCGCTTTGCCCTTAAGGGCGGCCAGGAAGGTGGTCCACTCCACCATCTCTTGCGGCAACATATCGCGCGGACCATCCGGCCCATTGATCCTGATTGTTTCGGACAAGATCTTGAAGGTCGAATTCGTTCGGAACGCCCCTTTTCGGGGGACGTCCCTTGCGATTGCCGCTGCTGCCCTTCGGAAACCAACCGGTGTTTTGTTTCGATCCGTCGCTCATGACGCCACCTGCTCAAGACGGGGTTCAACGCCAGTTTTTGCTACCCAGCGCTCGATCGCTACATCGACATAGGCCGGATCGATGTCGAGCCCCCGGAAACGCCGCCCGGTACGTTCGGCTGCCAGAAGCGTCGTCCCGGAGCCCAAGAACAGGTCCAGCACAAGGTCTCCGCGCCGGGTCACGTCCTGGATCGCGTCGGCCACCATGGCCGTCGGCTTGACGGTGGGATGCAAAGCCAGATCCTCTCGCCGGCTTCCGCGCATGGAGTTGACGGAAGCATAGTCCCACACGTTGGTCCGGTTACGACCGTGTTTGCCGAGCTCAACCATGTTGAGGTGAGGGGTCTTTCCCACCCGGTAGACGAAGACTAGCTCGTGTTTGGAGCGGTATAGGGATCCCATCCCCGCGTTGGACTTGTTCCAGACGCAAAGATTCAATCGCTCGCCGTAGAGGCTGGCCCCCACGGTTGAGACACTGTCCATATGCCGCCAATCCATGCAGACGAAGTGCACCGCGCCGTCCCGCGAGACCCGCACTGCAGCGCCCAGCGTATCCGTGAGGAAACTGCGGAACTCCGCCTCGCTCATTTCGCCCGAGGCCATCGCAAATTCGCGGTGGCTGCCGACCGCCACCGCATGGCCCCCGATCCGCACGTTGTAGGGCGGGTCGAGGAATGCCGCGTCGACACGCGCTCCGGAGCCGATGACTCGCTCCAGGAAGGCGGCATCACGGCTATCGCCGCAACCCACGCGGTGCTCGCCGAGGACCCAAATATCGCCTGGCTTGGTCCGAGGCGACGTTGGAACGGGTGGAACGACCTCATCGTCAGGATCGGACGAGGACGACAGGATCACGTCGATCTCGCCTGTCGAAAAGCCGGTCAACGTCAGGTCGATGTCGACCTCGATCGCAGCGAGTTCGCGTAACTCCACCTGCAGGACTTCCAGATCCCAGCCCGCGTTGAGCGCGACCTTGTTGTCGGCAAGGCGCAGCGCCCGCTTCTGGGGATCGGTGAGACCGGTCAGAGTGATCACCGGTACCTCGGTCAGCCCCATACCGCGCGCGGCCTGGAGCCGGCCATGACCGGCGATAATGTTCCCTTCGGGATCGGCGAGGATCGGATTGGTGAAACCGAACTCCGCGATTGATGCTTTGATTTGCTCAATCTGACGCTTCGGATGAGTGCGCGCGTTGCGCGGATCGGGGACAAGGTCCGACAGCGGGTAGTACTTAATACCGAGCTGTGGTCGAGTTTCGGATAAAGACGTTTGTGTCATCAGTTGCCTCAGGAGGTTGAACCGCCGCGAATCGAAGATTCGATCCGCAAGCCCCAACCTACTGGGGTTGCCTGAATGACTTTGAGGCTGTGGACAGAGGCGCTGAGCGCATCGATCGACGCGATCCACGAGACCGGTATCAGGCTTTAAGCAGCTGATATCGCGCATCTCGATGCCTGATAACGGCCTTAAATCACCTGATCTGCGCAATAACAGGAAAGCGGCTTTTGCTCCGACTAAGTCTCGATCATCGTTGGCAAATTCGCGAACGCTGGTCGATCGCGTACCGCCCAAAGCCTGTTCTGGGCGCGAATTCGCGAAAAATTCCCTGTTATTGACTTCGAGACCGGTTTCGCAAGACTGCTTCCGCCACCATGCTTCGCGCGCGGAGCGAACGAAGCGTGCCCCGCCGAAGCCTTGGCGAAGGCGGGCTGGTGGCCGCGCGCTACGGATGGCGGGCCATCCTCGGTCTATCGTAGCGAAGTGAGCGAAGGATGCCACGCCGAAGCCTTGGCGAAGGCGGGCTGAGGGCCGGTCATGACGAATAATCCCTCCATCACTCAATCCAGCGGCCCGCCAACGATCACGGCTGCCCCGACGTCGATCGCGCTGTTCACCGGCTGGGCGCCGTCCGGTCCGACCGACAAGGCGGTCCGGATCGCAAGCTTTGCCGATTACGAAGCCGCCTTCGGCAACCTCGACGACCCGCGCTCGCTGCTCGGCTATGCCGTCGGCCATTTCTTCGACAACGGCGGCACGGACGCGTTCGTTCTGCGCATTGTCGGCGACAATGGCAGCGCCGTCATGCCGACCGAGACGGCATTCGTGCAGGCGCTGAACACCGCCTTTGCGGCCGGCGGTCCGATCGAAAAGGCCGATGCGTTCAATCTGATCTGCGCGCCCGGCCTCGCCGACGCGGCCGCGATCGCGATGCTGCAAGCAAAGGCCGTTGAACGTCGCGCGTTCCTGATCGTCGATTGTGCGGAAAACGCGACCGTTGCAAGCGTCACCGCGTCGCTCGCGGCCATTACCGGAGCGAACGCCATCAACTCGGCGCTTTACTTTCCATGGGTGCTCGCGCCGGATCAGCTTCGGGACAATGTGTCGCGCGCGTTCCCGCCTTGCGGATTCGTCGCGGGTCTCTATGCCCGCACGGATGCCACGCGCGGCGTGTGGAATGCGCCCGCCGGCCTCAACGCCAATCTCGCCGACGCGTTCGATTTGAGAGCGCCTGTCAGCGACACCGATCAAAGCCGGCTGAATTCACTCGGGGTCAACTGCCTGCGCATTTTTCCTGTCGGCGGGTTGGTGGTGTGGGGCGCCCGCACGCTTGAAGGCAGCGATGTGGCCGCGTCCGACTGGAAGTACGTCAACGTACGCCGCCTTGCCATCTTCCTCGAGGACTCCATCTACAACGGTACCAAATGGGTCGTGTTCGAGCCCAACGATGAGACATTGTGGGCGAAGCTGCGCGCGAGTATCGACGCTTTCATGCTCGGCATCTGGAGGAGCGGTGCGTTCCAGGGCAGTTCGGCGGCGGCCGCCTGGTTCGCGAGATGCGACGCCACCACGACGACGCAGGCCGATATCGACCGCGGCGTCGTCAATATCATGATCGGCTTTGCGCCGCTCAAGCCGGCCGAGTTCGTGATCATCACCATCACGCAGTTTGCGGGTTCGCCTCGATAATCAGGCCGGCGCCTTCAATTCCTTTGCGAGAAAATCGACCAGCGCGCGAACTTTGACCGACGGCCGCGGACCGCCGGGAAAGACCGCGTGCACGTCGACGGAGGCAAGCTTGTAGTTGCGCAGCAGCGGCACCAGCGCGCCCGCTCTCACCTCCGCTCCCGCCATGATCGTCGACACCCTCGCAATGCCAAGGCCCGCCATCACGCTGGCGAACATGCCGGGGCCGGAATCCGTCGAGATACGGCCGCGCACGTCGACCGTCACCTCCGTGCCGTTGCGGTTGAAAGCCCAGCTGTCGCGTCCGAAATTGCCGGGACCGAAGATGCAGTCGTGGTTGGCAAGATCGGCCGGCGTTTTCGGCGTGCCGCGCGTGGCGAGATAGGCGGGCGCGGCGACCAGCATGGTCGGCAGCGATGCGAGCTTGCGCGCGCCGAAGGTGGAGTCGTCGAGACTCCCGAGCCGGATCGCAAGATCGGCGCCCTCGGCGACGAGGTCCTGCCGCGCATCGACCACCGAAAGCTCGACGCGCAGCAGCGGATGGGGAGCCAGGAATTTCGGCAGGCGCGGAATGATCTCGCGCGTGCCGTAGATCACGGGGATCGCAAGACGGATCAGGCCGCGCAGCGAGTCGAGCCCGCGCGCGGCATCCTCGGCGTCCTCGACCTGGCTCAGAATCTCGCGGGCGCGGTCCAGGAACAGCGCGCCGGCATCGGTCAGCGTGAGGCGGCGCGTGGTGCGCAACAGCAGCGTCACGCCGAGCCGCGCTTCGAGGTCGCCGATGATGCGCGACACCGACGGCTGCGACAGGCCGAGCTCGCGGCCCGCGCGCGAGAAGCTGCCGCTTTCGGCCGCGCGCACGAAAACCGACAATTCCTGCAGCCGATCACTCATTTGAGATATGAATATATGTTGTCCATATTTGCCGTATACCCGTTTTAAGGCGAATAGGCCAGATGTCGCGGGTCAACGACATCTCCAAGGAGAATCCCCCATGGCCTTGCAAGACCGCCTCGATGCCTTCAAAGCCGACTTCATCTCGGGAAAGCTCGGCTTCAAGCCGACTCCGGAGCGGCTCGAAGCGATGCAACGCGCGACCGCCGAGTTGATCCAATCCGGACAGGCGCAGCGCGCCCTGAAGGCGGGTGACGTCGCTCCCGCATTCGTGCTGCGGGACGGCGAAGGCAACGTCGTGTCGTCCCGCGACCTGCTCGTGAGGGGGCCGCTGGTCGTGTCGTTCTATCGCGGCGTCTGGTGCCCCTATTGCAATCTCGAACTACAGGCTTTGCAGGCGGCGCTGCCGGAAATTTTGACGCGCGGCGCGAGCCTGGTTGCGATCTCGCCGCAGACCCAGGCCAACAGCCGCAAGTCGCAGCGCGACAACAAGCTGGCGTTCCCGATCCTGAGCGATGTCGCCAGCGAGATCGCCAACGCCTTCGGCATCCGGTTTTCGCTGCCGGCCTACCTGGCCGAGGTCTACAAGACCTTCGGCAACAACCTTCCGGCCATCAACGACGATCCGTCATGGGTGTTGCCGATGCCCGCGCGCTATGTGATCGGCGCCGACGGCGTGATCGCCTATTCCGAGGTGAATCCCGATTACACGCAGCGGCCCGATCCGTCCGAGCTGTTGCCGGTGCTGGATCGCCTGCGGGCGAGCAAGGCAGCCTGAGCAAAAATCGCCGGCGCGTCACAAAGCGCGTCGGCGTTTTTTTAAGGCAATCCTCTTGCCTGGATCTGGCTGAGCAGCTGCTGCGTTCGCTCCGCGAGGCTGCCGCCGGTGCCGTCGAGCCCGAACACCGAAGCCGGGCTGTCGCGCTCCTTCAGCACCGCGATGCGCGGGCAGTGTCCGGCCTTGCAGAGGCCGTCCTTCAGCGCCGCGGCCTGCGCCACCAGAGGTGGTGGATCGTCGGTCGACCACGCCAGCACGATCGGGTCCTCGATCCCCAGGATGCCGGGGAAGGCGGAGCGCTCGTCATATTTGCCGGCATCGGTGCCGAAATAGGATTTGGCGCCGTCGCCGATCTCGGCGTCGGCGCGGTAGATGCCCGACACCAGCACGGTGCCGGCGATGTAATTGTCGGCCTCCTGGAATTCCTTGTGCGCGAGATAGGTCGCGAGATGGAAGGCGCCGACCGACCAGCCGACCGCGATGATCGCCTGGGGGTCGCCTTTGAACAGGTCCGCGTTCTGATGCACCCACGAGATCGCGGCCGCAACGTCCCTGGCGCCCGCAGGCCACGGGTTGGCGGGCGCGAGCCGGTAATTCACCTTCACGCCGACCATGCCGTGATGCGCGGCAAGGCACAGCGCCTCGTCGTCGATGGGATTTGCGGCAGGTGGATCGCCGTCGCTGGCAAAGTGCTGGCCGGCGACGAAGATCAGCACGGGCCGCGATTCGCCCGTGGTGTTCTCGGTGGTCGCGACGTCGAGCACGTTGGCGTCGCTGTCGCCGTATTTCACATTGCGCGTGAACGAGACGTCCTTGCAGGTCTCCTCGAGCGAGACCGGCTGGTTCGGTTCGTCGACAAGGCCGACTTTGACGATGTTCGAAGGCGCCGGAAGCGCGCCGGGCCGGATGGTCTGCGCGGTGGCCGCTGACAGCGCCAGTGCAAGCGAGACTGCGAGGTATTTTATCATCTTGAACAACACCCCCGATCGCGACCGGACCAGCATCGATCCGCGATCCGGCAATTTAACGGCAGGCACCACCCCGCGGATCGAGCGTAGCTATGGTCTCCGAGCCATGGCGCAAGAGAAAGATGACGTCTTTCCTGTTCGCCCGATTTTATCGATTTGCCAAATGCTTGCCGGCAGCATAGTCGAACGTCGCCAGGACGCGGCACCCATGCGCGCAAGGACTTGCACCGCGTCACGCCTTAAGGGCACTGTTGACGCGCGGCCTTGCGCCGCCAACGACAATATCCGGGGGAAGCCATGGCCGCGTTGCAGTTCGGCATTTTCGATCAGAATGATCACGGGCGCTATCCGCTCACCGAGCAGTATGACAAGCGCCTTGCGCTGATCGAGGCCTATGACCGCGCGGGATTCCGCACCTATCACATGAGCGAGCATCACTCGACGCCGCTGAACCTGACGCCGTCGCCGAGCGTGTTCCTCGCCGCGGTCGCGCAACGCACCAGGCGCATCCGCTTCGGTGCGCTGGTCTATGTGTTGCCGGCGCATCATCCGCTCCGGCTCGCCGAAGAGATATGCATGCTCGACCATCTGAGCCATGGCCGGCTCGAGGTCGGCATCGGCCGCGGCGCCTCGCCGCATGAGCTGAATTATTTTGGCGTCGACGCCGAACTCGCGCCGGCGATCTATGTCGAGGCCTATCAGGTCATCATGCAGGCGTTGACACGCGATGAGGTGAACTTTTCCGGCAAGCACTATCAATTCGCGAAAGTGCCTGTTGACATGAAGCCGGCGCAGTTGCCGCATCCGCCGCTGTGGTACGCGGTGCCGGTGCCGGAAGGCGCGGCGTGGCCGGCGCAGAATGCGATCAACATCGTCTGCGGCGGGCCGCTGCCGCGTGTGCGCGAGATCACCGACCGCTTCCGCGCGGAGTGGGCGGCGGCGGGGAATCCGCCGGAGCGGCTGCCGCTGATGGGCATCAACCGTTTCGTGATCGCGGCCGACAGCGATCGCGAGGCAATGGCGCTCGGCCGCCGCGCGTGGCCGTCATTCCACAAGAGCTTCATGAAGCTGTGGAAGCTGCACGGCACCCAGCCGCGCTTTGCCCGCCTGCCGGAGGATTTCGACACGCTGGTCGAGCATGGCGGCGCGATTGCGGGTTCGCCCGGCACGATCGCCGACAGGGTCCGCGCCATGACCAGCGAGGCCGGCGCCAACTATTTCATCAGCCAATTCTCCTTCGGCGATCTCAGCCAGGAAGAGGTGCTGCATTCCGTCGACATTTTCGCACGGGAAATGATGCCGCGCGAACGCGTGGCGCAGGCGGTCTAGAACGCGCGGCTGATGGAGTTCGCGAGCGCCGAGGGATAGGCGGCGTTACTCAGAGGCGGGGCGCTTTCTTATCCCTCCCCCGCGAAGCGTGGGGAGGGTCGGCGCGAGCAAAGCGAGCGGCGGGGTGGGGGGTAGCTCCACGAGCACAGTGCGAATGAAACGCCCCCACCCCGACCTTCGCTGCGCTCAGCATAGCCGAAGCTTCGCTTCGGCGTTCTTAGTGCTAAGAACGGCCGCCGAAGGCGGCCTACGCCTCCCCGCCGCTCGCAAGCGCTCGCGGGGGGAGGGATAAGACAGAGCGTGCCATTCTTTGAAAGATTAGCTACGTCCCGCGTTCCTTCGTATTGTAGCGCTCGATGGAATCAAACCCATCCATCAGCCGCTGGTGCCGCTTCTCGATCCATGCGCGCGGCTCCTCATGGGTGAAGATGAAGAACTCGCCTGCCGCGACCGCGTCGAGCACGCGCCGGCCGACATCGTCAGGCTGAATCCCGTGCGTGGTAAAAAGTTTTGCGGCTTCCGGGTTCGGCTTCCCGAATGCACCGCCGAGCCGCTCCGGGCGGCGCTGCGATGATGCATACAGCGTGGTCGCAACCACGGCCGGGCACAGCACGGAGACGCCGAGATTGCTTCCCTCGAGATCCAGCGCCAGCGCTTCGGAGGCGGCGACGACCGCGTATTTGGTCATGGCGTAGGAACCGTTGCGGAGCTTCGGATTGACCTGCAAGCCGCCGATCGAGGCGGTGTTGACGATGTGGCCGGCCTCGCCGTGTTTTGTCATCCGCGGCACCAAGGTGCGGATGCCGTTGAGGACGCCAAAGATGTTGACGCCGAAAATCCATTCCCATTGCTCCGGCGTCACCTCCCACAGCGGCTTCGGCCCCATGGTGATGCCGGCATTGTTGAACAGGAAATGGATGTTGCCGAACTCGCTCTCCGCTTCGTCGGCGGCGCGCACATAGGCGCTGGCATCCGACACGTCGACCTCGATCGCGCGCGTGCGCACGTTGAACTTCGCGAGTTCTTCGCGCGCGGCTTCGAGCCGCGCTTTCTCGATATCGGCAAGCACGAGGTTGATGCCGTTCCGCGCCAGCGCGCGGCAGATGCCGAGCCCGATCCCGTTGGCGGCGCCGGTGACGAACGCCGTCTTGCCGGAGAACTCCATTGTTCTGCCCTCACTCTATCCCCTCATCCTGAGGAGCGCGGAACGCGCGTCTCGAAAGATGAGGCCGAAATGATAGCCTCATGGTTCGAGACGCCGCGTGAAGATACGCGGCTCCTCACCATGAGGGTCGCGTTATCCCGCCTTCTGCGGCGTCTCGTCGAGCGCCGCAAAGCCCTGCATCATCAGCTCGTGACAATATTCGACCGCGGCGCGGGTATCCGCATGCGTGAACACGAACAGGCGGCGCGTCTCGATCGCTGATAGCACGAGGTGCGCGACGTAAGCCGGATCGAGCCCGGTCTCCAGCGCCCTGGCATAGCGCGCATTGCGTTCGGCATTGGCGGTATCGGACGCCATGACGATCGGCCCGCCATGGCGCGCCGGGCGGTTGCGGCCGTTATCGAGCATGCGGGTCTTGACCCAGCTCGGACAGAGCACGCTGACGCCGATCGGCGTGTCCTTCAATTCCGCCGCCAGCACCTCGGAGATGCCGACGACCGCGAACTTGGTCGCGCTGTAGGGACCGGCGAGTGCCGAGCCGACGACGCCGTTGACGGACGCGGTGTTGACGATGTGGCCTTCCTCGCCATCCGCCTTCATCTGCGGCAGGAACAGTTGCAGGCCGTGGATGAGGCCTTTCAGATTGACGCCGATCACCCAGTCCCAGTCGGACGACGCGATGGTTTCGATCGGCCCGGCGCGGGAGACGCCGGCATTGTTGCAGAGGATATGCACCTTGCCGAATTCGGCGAAGGTGCGCTCCGCAGCCTTAGCGTACTGTTCGCGGTCGGAGACGTCGCAGGCAATTCCGATCGCGGTGATGCCCTCGGCTCGCAACGTCGCGACCGCCTTGGCGCAAGTTTCAGCCTCGACATCGGCGATCGCAACCTTCATGCCGCGGCGGCCGAAGGCGCGCACCATCGCAAAGCCGATGCCGCCAGCGCCTCCCGTCACGAATGCGGTCTTGCCGGCGAAATCTTTCATCGTTTCACCGGCAAGGTCACGTCAGGCCGTTCGCGGCTGCGGCGCGGCCGCGACTGCTTCGCGATTGCGCGCAGCCTTCATGCTCAGCATGAAGGTGCAGGTCGCCGCGATCAGCGCCGGCAGGCAGGCGCACAGGAAGATCTGCTTCGGCGGCAATCCGAAGCCGAGCAGCGTGCCGCCGATCGCGGGGCCCGCAATGCCGCCGAAGCGGCCGATGCCGAGCGCCCAGCCGATTCCGGTGGAGCGGATGCGGGCCGGATAGAGCGCCGCCACCATCGCATTCGCCCCGAGCTGGCTGCCGATCATCGCCGCGCCCGCGCCGAAGATGGGTATGCCGATGAAAGGCGCCGGCAGATTGTAGAGGCCGATCGCGAGAATGAAGATCACGCCGGACGCGAAGCTGCAGGCCAGCACTTTCGGCGCGCCGTAACGATCAATGGCAGGTCCGAGCACGAGGCAAGACAGGATGCCGCCGAGCGAGAACATGCTGGCGTAGAACACGGCGGCCGCGGGCGTCAGGCCCGACAGGTTGAGCACCGTCGGCATCCAGTAGCTGAACAGGTACATGTTCAACAGGTTGGCGAAGAACACGATCCAGACCAGCACCGTGGTCAGCGCCAGCCCGCCCGTGAAGAGCTGCTGCACCGGATTGCCCTTGGCGACGTCGACGAGCTTTGTGGCGGCGGCCTGCGCGCTGACGCCGACCTTGCGCAGGATCTTTTGCGTCGCCATCGTGTCGGGGCGATGCACGATCAGGAAGCGCGGCGATTCCGGCAGCCACACGAGCAGGATCAGGAGCAGCATCAGCGGCGGGATGCCGCCGGCGAGGAAGATGCTCTGCCAGCCGAAGATCGGCAGGATCTGCGCGACAAGCTGGCCGCCAAGGAAGCCGCCGATGGTGTTGCCGCAGAACATCAGCATCAGCAGCGTGCCGCGCCGGCTAATCGGGCTGTAGTCAGCGGTCAGTGCGACGGTGGCGGGCATCGCGCCGCCGATGCCGATGCCGGTCAGGAACCGCATCGCGGTAATAGATTCCACCGACCAGGTGAAGGCCGACGCCACCGAGAAGATGCCGATGAAGGCGGTCGAGATGATCAGCAGCGGCTTGCGTCCAAAACGGTCTCCGAGCGGGCCGGAGGCCAGCGCGCCGATCAGGATGCCGACGCTCGACATCACGAAGGCGATCGTGAAGTCTTTCGGCAGCACGCCCCAGGTCTTGATCAGCGACGGCGCCGCCATGCCGATGGTGCCGAGATCGAATCCGTCGAACGCCTGCACGAATGCGCAGAGCAGCACGACCCGCAATTGCAACGCGCCGAAAGGCTGGTGCTCCAGCGCGTCCTCGACCGGCGACTTCAGTTCCCCGCTCATCAATGCCTCCCCTGCCGTATGAAAGAGAAGGTGCCTTGGCCGGCACTCTTGTTGTTATGTTCGCAGATGTCTTGTTCGAATCCTAGAGCGTCCGCGGGGTTCGGTTCACCTCTCCCCGGCGGAGGGCTTTGCACAATAAGCCGAGAGCGGCTCGTTGAGCAAAACGGCGTTTTTGCGAGTGAGCCGCTTTCGCTGCGGACGGCATATGTGCTGGTTGTTGCACATTGATCAAGTGCATGCGGCCTCCTGTCGTTGCAAAGCCAGCGCGCCTACGGCCCGTCGCAGATTGTAGGCACAACAGGCCAGCACGACCTGCACGCGGTTGCGTGCAAGATTATAGAAGCGCATCCGACGCAGCCCATATTGCTCCTTGAAGACGGCGAACGGCCGTTCGACAGCTGCCCGCACCCGGGCGATCAATTGGTTGCGTCGTTTCTGCCGGGGTGGCAGTTCGGGATGATGTTTGTTGGGCCGATGCATCAGGCGATCTTTGATACGGGCCTTGGTCAGGCGATCATGCCGCGCATGCGTGTAATAGGCCTGATCGCCATACACCGCTTTCTCGTCGCCGCAGATCAGGCCATCTGCAGGTTCGGTATCCGTGACCGAGGCATTCGTCAGATCGACGCGGCGGATCAGGGTGTGAGCGGCATCGACGCCGATATGGATTTTGTAGCCGAACACGCTTTTGTGGCCCTTGCGTCCCCAGCGGGCATCAGGATCGGCAGAGGGTTTGGCCGGCGCCTTCTCCGCTTGTCCACGTTCCTTGCGAGGTGCCTTGCCGCGCGCCCCCACGAATGAGGCATCGATCAACGTGCCTTGCTTGAGCACCAGCTTCTTGGCTTCAAACTGCCGACCGATCTCAGCGAAAATCTGATCGACCAGACCGTCTTGTGCGAGTTCCTGCCGAAAGCGCCACAGCGTGCTGTGATCCGGCGTGCAGTCATGGAGGCTCAGACCGACAAAGCGGCGGAACGACAAGCGATCGGCAATCGCCGCCTCCAGGGCCGGATCTGAAAGATTGTGCCAGATACCGGCAAGCAAGCAGCGAAGGAGGACTTCCGCCGGATAACTGCTGTTGCCTGCGCCATCGCCACCCCGCTTGCCAAGTAGAGCTCGCAATGGCGTCCAATCCACAACTGCTTCAACCTCATCCAGAATGGTCCGGGACACCTCAACCAGGCCATCCGCCAAGCTCATTTGCCCAACATTGCGCTCGACCATCGCTCTCCCCCGCAGAATCAGCCTTGATCAAGGGAATCATGCATGCGCAATTGTGCAAAGCCCTCCGGCGGGGAGAGGTCGATTTGCTCCCGGCGCTGCGGCGTTCCTTTAGGTTACGGCCGCCAAAGGCGGCATGTGCCTCTCCCAATGGAAGAGGTGAAACCTCCGGTACGGTACCAGCGAAAATCAATCTCATGCGTCAGGCCGTAACGTCCTCGCCGAGCGGCACGCGCCGCACCTCATGCGCCTGCAGCGCCGGCAGCACCTCGCGCGCGAAACGCCGGATCTGCTCCATGAACATTTCATGCGGCAGCGCGCCGCGATTGAGGCTGATCTGCACCTGATTGGCGCCGGCGGCTTCCGCCGCGCCGATGATGCGCTCGGTGACTTCCTCGGCCGTGCCGAACGCCATGTGCTCGGCCTGGCGTTCGAAATCGGCCATGGTCATGTTACGGTAGTCCTCGCGCAGGCCCTGCGCCGCGCGCATGTTCTCCGGCCGCACGTAGTCGTTGGAGGATTGCGAGACATAGCCGGCGTCGCGCTGCCTGGCGGTCTCGGTGAAGTTGCCGTGGCTGAACAGCGTGCGGTTGAAATAGAGGTGATAGGGCCCGAATTCGCGCACCGCCTCCGCCTTGCTGTCGGCGACATAGGTGGGCAACGCGATCGAGAGATGATGCGGCGTGATCCTGTGGCCGTTGGCCGCAAGGCACTTGGCGAAATAGCGGATGATGTCTTCCTGCAACCCGCCGCGCGCCAGCCCCGGCGTGATCACGGTGTTCTTCTTCGCCGCAAACTCGATCGATTCCTTGCTGCCGACGATCGGAATCCAGATTTCCGGAGCGGGCTTCTGCACCGGCCGCGGCCACAGCGCCACGTCCTTGTAGGACCAGAATTTGCCTTCGTAGGAGAAGATGTCCTCGCTCCAGGCGCGGGTAACGATCTCGAAGGCTTCCTCGAAGCGCTCCCGCGATTCCTTCAAGGGGATATTGTGCACCTGGTACTCTCGCGGAATGCCGCGCGCAAAACCCGAGATCAGCCGCCCGTTGGAGAGGCAATCGAGCATTGCGAGCTCCTCGGCGAGGCGCAGCGGCTCGTGCAGCGGCAACAGATTGCCGTAAATCAGGAGCTTGAGCTTTTTCGTGCGCTGCGCCGCGGCCGAGGCCATCAGGTTCGGCGAGTTCATCAGGCCGTAAGGCGAGCAGTGATGCTCGTTGAAGCCGACGCCGTCATAGCCGAGCCGGTCCATCTCCTCCCAGGCTTCGAGGTGCTCGGCGTAGGTACGGACCGCGACGTCAGCCTTGAAGTAGCGGCTGGAGAGCGGGTAGGGAAGTTCGCTGCCGACCTTGAGATGGTCGAGCTGTTCGCCATAGGCGAGCAGGTCGAAGACGAAGACGTTCATGGCGCGTTTCCCCGTGACTTTTGCTTGGGCGGGAGGTTACGGCGTGAGCGGCGGGCCCGCCAAGCCGCGCAAGAAAATTCCACATATGTGGAAATGGGGGTTGTGGCCGAAAGTCGTCACTCCCGGTGATGGCGGAAGACGTGATGGCCGGCGAATGCGCCGGGCGCGAAATCATGAGAGCCGTAGCAGCCGTAAGTTACCCCTGCGCCGATCGCCGCACACGCCCCCCTCAACGCAGGCCAGTCGGGAGACTGCCTGGCAGCAGGAGTTGGCGTTCCTCCATTGAGAACGTCCAGATTGGGATAATAGAACGCGAACAGGCCCGGCTCCTGGATGGCAGCTTGCGCGAATGCCGGTGTCGCCGCGGCAGCGGACAACAGCACGGCCGCTGCGAGGGCTTTGAATGAAGACATTGTCGTTTCTCCTGCATCGATCGGTTGCAGACCCGTGTGGGAGACAAGACGAAGCGATCACGCTTCGTGAAAAAAGCGTGCTGTCCGGACGCGAGCTATCGGCTTGCAGCATCCGATGCGGATGTTTTCACCGTCGATGTAGGAAGAGATCGCCCCCGTTCAGTGAAATTCCGGTTTAGGAAATTCAACTCGGCTTGAACCGCGCGTGACAGGGCGAGGTGGCTTCATTTTAGCGTCACTCACAGCGCGCCGGCGCGCGGCCAGCTGGCGGATGAGCCGCGCGACGATCTGAAAGACGCCGCTGCTGCGAATCCACGATGCTACTGAAGCAACCGCACGACCGGCACCGGGTCCACCGCGATTTCGAGCACCGTGCCGGGGCGTACCGTCGAGGGTCCCGGCAGTCTTCCCATCGTGATTTCGCCGAGCACCGCATCGATATCGCTCGAGAGCTCCACCTGCACCGACCCGCCATCCGCAGCCGCGACAACCAGCGTCGCTTCGAATTTCGACAGGTCTTCGAGCGCCGGGATGGGGATCGCTTTCTGCGCGAGGAACCTTCTGAAGCTCAGGGCTTCATCGGTCGGGAACACCTCCGGCGAGCAGGCTGCGACATATCGGTCCATCAGGCGGCGAAGCGCCATCTCCCCCATCGCGATCAGCAGCAACCGCGTCGTATTCGCCATCAGCTCCGCGACGGCGCCCCGGCGGAACGAAGCAATGAGTTGGCGGTAGAGCGAAAACGACCGCTCGTCCGGGCCTCTCGGCTCCAGTGATTCGGCATCCTCGGGCGACTGCAACAACCTCTCCGCCAGCGTCCGTTCCCAATCTTCCAGCGAAGGCGTGGCGGGCCCGTCAAATGCCCGCGGCCTGGCTTCTTTTTTCCTCGCCTCGCACCCGATCGCGCCGCGAGACTTGTCCCAGAGACGCTGCACTTTCTCCATCTCCGTCAGCCAGTTTCGCTCGCCAAACCGGTCGACGCGGTCGGGCGCGATTTCGAAGATGATCGCGCCGAGATTGGGCAAGTTCGCGACGACATCGGATGCGATCGCGACGAGCTCGTCGTCCACCGCATTCGAATGCGCATCCAGCCAGTAGCCGTGCGCGAACTCCAGGCCCGCAAGATGCACTTCCCATACGCGGTCCAGCGGCAGGCACGCCAGCACGTCGTGAATGTCGGCGCGGCCATTCTTGTGGTTCGCCCACAGATTGGTCAGATCAAGCAGGATGCCGCAGTCGGCGGCTTCGGCAATCGTTCGGAAGAACTCGCCGTCCGGCATCTCGCACGGGCGCGGCGCGAAGTAATTGACGCCGGTCTCGAACGCAAACGGCTTCCCCAACGCGGCCGCGCGGCGCGTGATATTGCGCACGGCGAGCCTTGCTCCCGCTTCGGTCTGCAGCGGAGGCATCAGAAAGCCGCACGGCTCTTCCCCGCTTGTGCCGTGCAGATGGAGGATGCTGAGATGCTCGCTGGTCCAGGGGGCATTGAGCGCTTCGCTCCAGGCGCGAAAATACGGCACGTGCCGCACCTGGTCGCAGATCGTGCCGCCGATCGGGCAGCCGACGCCGTGCATCAGAATGTCTTGCGGCAGCGCTTGCAGCTGGCGCAGCTCCTCCGGGCTGCCTCGCGGCAGCGCGCCGGGAGCAGTCCCCTTCGTCCACAGGCTCTGTGGCTCGATCTCCGCCACCTTGATCAGGTCGGCGTGTGAGCGGAACAGGCCGTCAAGCGAACGCAGGTAGATTGCTCCCGGACCGAGCCGGGGCGGTGCAAAGGCCATGGCGAGGAGCCAACGTCCTTAGCCGACCTCTAATACTTTTTGGCTGCCCTTTTCGACCGTCAACACGATGTTGGCCGGATCGACGGCATTCTCGAACGAGATCTTGAAGCCCGAGAAACAGGCCGGATGCCCGGCCTTTCCCAACACCGATGCCAGGACCTTGTGGCATTGGTCCAGATTGAGGGATTCGCGGACGTGCACTGTAATGTTCTTCATGTCTGCCTCCATGAATGACCTACCAGGCGTCAACTAGCCAAGGTAGAGTTTTGTATCGCATTAAACGACAGCGAGCGTACACCTCCGCCCATATCGGCAAATGTAACGCAGTTCACACGGCCCGAAATAAGCCGAAACCCCGGCAACAGATGAGCTACGGCGTCGAGCTGCCCGATCAGGTGCGGCGGATCGGCGTCCAATGTCGATCGCATTCTCAAGGGCGCGAGGCCCGCCCAGCTGCCGGTGCAGGCGCCGACAAAATTCGAGCTCGTGATCAATCTGAAAGGCGCGAAGGCCCTCAAGCTGATCGTTCCAGCCACGCTGCTGACGCGGGCCGACGATGTGATCGAGTGAGAGCAGTGAGCCGATCAACGGCTTGACAGCGCCCGGGCGGTCGGCGGCATGATAGTCACCATTGAGGTGGTGCATGAACATCCAGTCCCGCACCGATCCTGTTGCACGCGCCCGCGAGTTGGGGCCGGAGATTGCTGCCGCGGCCGACGAGATCGAGCGCACGCGGCGGATTCCTGCGGCATTGCTGGAGCGGATGCACGACTTCAGGCTGTTCCGCATGATGCTGCCGCGCTCGGCCGGCGGCGACGAAGTCGATCCCGCCGTCTATGTCGCCGCGCTTGAGGAACTCGCAAGGCATGACGGCTCGATCGGGTGGAACACATTTACTGGAAACAGCTCGGCCTTGATCGCGCCTTTTCTCGATGGTGACGTCAATCGCACGATCTTCGGCGACCCGCGCACCGTCGTGTCCTGGGGACCGCCCAACGCATCGCGCGCACGCGCCGTCGAAGGCGGCTACCGCCTCACCGGGAAATGGGATTTCTCCAGCGGCTGCCGGCAGGCCAACTGGCTTGGCGCGCATGGCCATGTGGTCGAGCCGGACGGCTCGCTGCGGCTCAACCGCTTCGGCCGGCCGACGGTGCGCACGCTGCTGTTTCCGGCCGAGCGGGCGACCTTGATCGACACCTGGCATACGATCGGGTTGCGCGGCACGGCTTCCGATTCCTATCATGTCAACGATCTGTTCGTGCCCGAGGCGTTCAGCACCACGCGCGAAGACCCAACCCTGCGCCGCGAGAAGGGCCCGCTCTATGCCTTCACCATGCAGGGGCTTTACGCGGCCGGCGTCGCCGCTGTCGCGCTCGGGATTGCGCGCGCGATGCTGACCGAATTCGTCGATCTCGCCTCGCGCAAGGCGCCGCGCGGGCTGTCACGATTGGCCGACAGCGCGCTGGTGCAGGCCGATGTCGCGCGCATGGAGGCGCGGCTCGGCTCGGCGCGCGCCTATCTGGTCGAAACGCTCACCACGATCCATGCGCAGGCCGGCGAGGCAGAGCCGATCGGACTCGCGGACCGCGCCCGCGTGCGGCTTGCATGTACCAACGCGATCCATGGCGCGATCGAGGTCGCGGACTTGACCTACAAGGCGGCCGGCGTCGACGCCATCTTCCCGGGCAGCCCGTTCGAGCGCCGCTTCCGCGACATGCACACGCTCTCCCAGCAGATCCAGTCGCGGGCTGCGCATTTCGAGGCGGTCGGGCACATCCTGCTCGGCGGGGTGCCCGAGGTGTTTTTTTAGTTCGCCGCCTCGTAGGAACACTCCGCGCCGCCGCCGCCCTTCTGCTTCAGTACCTTGGGATCGAGCGTGCAGCTCAGTTTCGAGAGGCTCTCGAAACTCGACCCGGCGGCACCGTCGGCGGCGATGCCGGCCATCGCTTCCGTCGCATAGAGCTCGTTGGCCTCGCGTCCCTTCAGCGTCTTGTTCGACGTCTTGAAGGTTACTTCGCAGGAGCGCGCGGTGACGTCGACATTGCTGGTGCGGCACACGATCTTGTCCGCTGTCACCGTGATCTTCGCCGTATAGGGGAAGTTGGTGTCGCCCTTGAACAGCGCGGCCACCGCCTTCTTGTTGGCAGCGGGCATCGGCGCATACAGCGCCACCACGCCGGCGAGCGCAAGCGCCGCTTGTCCCGTGATCGAAGCGGCGGAAGCGGCCGAGACCGTTGCGAACGACAGCGCGATCGTGATCACGACCCTGACGAATTTCATTCCAGCCTCCTCATTGGCGCCGACCTGCCATGCGGCCATGTTGCGTCGCGCAGAATACCCCGGATTTGCCGACCCGCTTTGTGAAATCGCCAAGGCAGGGCGCGCCATATGCAAGTCCTAACCTCTTGCGCCAGCAGGCTTATGGGCGCATTCTTGCCGCGCGGCGCAAAGGCCGCCAACAGCAATATTTTTTCAGGGAAACCCATGGCGACGACGCGGATCGACTGCGACATTCACCCGGCGGTCGGGGGCACGCGCACCACGCTGTTGCCCTATCTCGATGACCACTGGAAAGAGCAGGTGGTGAGCCGCGCCATCGACGGCCTCGATCTCACCTCCTATCCGCCGAACATGCCGCTGTCCGGCCGGCCCGACTGGCGGCCCAAAGGCAGCAAGCCGGGCAGCGATTTGCAGATGGTTCAGCGCGGTGCGTTCGACCAGCTCGGCGCCAGCCACGCGATCTGCAACGTGCTGTACGGCGCCTCCGCCGTCTACGATCCCTATATGGCGCTGGCCTTCTGCAAGGCGATCAACGACTGGATCGCGGCCGAATGGTTGTCGCAGGACGAGCGGCTGCGCGCCTCGATCCTGGTGCCGATGCAGGCGCCCGATTTGGCGCTCGAAGAGATCGAGCGCCGCTCGAGCGACAATCGCTTCGTCTCCATCCTGGTGCTGGCGCAGGGCGAGATGCTGCTCGGCCGCCGTCAGTTCTGGCCGATCTATCAACTCGCCGAGAAGTACAAGCTGCCGCTCGCGATTCATGCGGGCAGCTCCTACCGGCAAGCGCCGAGTTCGATCGGCTGGCCGTCGCATCGTTACGAATACTACTTTGTCGAAGCGCATGCCTTTCAGGCGCAGATCCTGAGTTTGATCTATGAAGGCGTGTTCGGCAAATTTCCGGGGCTGAAAGTCGTGCTGATGGAGTCGGGCGTGAGCTGGCTGCCCGCCTTCATGTGGCGCGCCAACAAGACCTGGCGCGGCGTGCGCGTCGAGGTGCCCTGGGTCGAGCGCGAGCCGGCCTCCATCATCCGCGACCACGTCCGCGTCACCATGCAGCCGTTCGACGGACCGCCGAGCGCGCAAGGCGTCGCCGACGTTATCGACCAGATCGGCTCGGAGAAGATGTTCCTGTTCGCGTCCGACTATCCGCATTGGCAGTTCGACGGCGACGATCCCGTGCCGCCGCATTTGCCGCCTCACATCATCTCGCGCATGTGCGCGGACAATCCGCTCGAAACGTTTCCGCGGCTGAAGCTCAATTAGGAGGATCGCATGAGTGAAGTCATCGACCGCCCGCTGTCCAGGGAAGAGCAGACCGCCGCGAGCCGACTGCGCATCATCGATTGCGACATCCATCCGAGCCTGCGCTCGCGCGCCGACCTCAACGAGTTCCTGCCGAAACGCTGGCAGGAGCACTTGAAAACCTACGGCGATCACCTGCGCACGCCCTATATCGGCACCACGCCCTATCCGCGCTCATCGCCGTTGATCTGCCGTCGCGACGCCTGGCCGCCGAACGGCGACCTGCCGGGCTCCGATCTCGCCTTCATGCGCAAGCAGCACCTCGATCCCTACGATGTCGAGTTCGGAATCCTGCAAGTGCTCGACCTCTTCATCTTCTCGCAGCAGAATCTCGAATTCGGCGCGGCGATCCAGCGCGCCATGAACGAATGGCAGCTTGCCCACTGGACCCATCGCGATCCGCGCCTGAAGGCCTCGATCCTGGTCAGCCAGGACGACACGGTCGCGGCGATCGAGGAGATCGACCGCTGTGCGAAAATCGGCGAGTACATCCAGATCAACATCTCGCCGCGCGCCAACGAACCCCTCGGCCGCCGCCGCTACTGGCCGATTTACGCGCGCGCGCAAGAGCTCGGCCTGCCGCTCGGCATCCATGTCGGCGGCTATGGCGGGCACGCGCCGACCGGCGGCGGCTGGCCGTCCTATTATTGCGAGGAACACCAGTCCAACGCGCACACGATGGCCGCGAATCTCGCGAGCCTCGTCATCGAAGGCGTGCCGGAACGCTTCCCGAAGCTGAAGATCGTCTATATCGAGGGCGGCTTCGGCTGGATTCCTTCGGCGATGTGGCGGATGGACCAGCATTTCGAGCGCTTCCGCAGCGAGGTGCCGCATCTCAAGCGCAAGCCGTCCGAATATGTCCGCGAGCAGTTCTGGTTCACCACCCAGCCGATCGACGAGCCGGATGAGGCGAAGCACCTGCGCCAGCTGATCGAGTGGGTCGGCATCGACCGGCTGTTGTTCTCGTCGGACTATCCGCACTGGGACTACGACGATGCGCGTTTCGCCTTCAAGACGCCGCTGACGGACGCCGAACGCAAGAAAATCTTCAACACCAACGCCCGCGCGGTTTACAAGTTCTAGTGCCCACTTTCCGAAGTCCGCGCTCCGTCGCCGCAACATCTTTTCGCGGACTTCGGAAAGTTATGGGCACTAGCAAATCCATGATTCTAGTGCCGCTTTCGATCTGAAGTCCCTGAACCCGATTTTGCAGCGCGTGAGTCAGGGACTTCAGATCGGCGGCACTAGTCGGCATCAACCCCGCGGTTCGAGCACGAGGTGCAGGAACTGGTTGAACGGGCTGCGCACATAGTCCGAAAACGCCTCGCCGTCGACAAAGCCGCGCCGGCGATAGAGTGCAATCGCAGGCTCGAAGGCGGCCCCCTGGCCGGTCTCGAGGCTGAGCCGGCGCAGCCCGTGCGCGCGGGCCTGCTCGATGATGTGCTCCAATATCGCGGCGCCGACGCCCTGGCGGAGATGATCCGGGTGGGTGCGCATCGACTTGACCTCGCCGGACGTGGCATCGAGCCGCTTCAGCGCGCCAATTCCACAAACCGTTTCGCCCTTCCAGGCGCTCCAGACCGTTACGCCGGGTGCCTGCAAGCCTGACAGGTCGAGCGCGAAGACGTGGCCGGGCGGCGAATTGGCGTGCATGCCCGCCAGGTGCAGACGCAACAGCTCCCGTGTCGCATCGCTGGAAAGATCGTCCACCCGGATGTCCATGTCCTCCTCTCCCGTCACCGATCGAACGACAAGCGCTGGTTCTGCGTCGCCTCGCCTGATCCTATTCCATCCGGCTCCAATTGCGCACCACTTCGCCGTCGCGTTAGACTTGTCCGTCATCGCCGCCATCCGCGGCGTCAAACGGAACCGGCGCCATGCCTCGTCACATCGTCGCGCGAACAACGGACATCCCGCCCGGCGGCAACAAGGTGGTCGGCGTCGACGGCCGCGACATCGTCGTGTTCCATGTCAACGGTGAGTTCTTCGCGCTGCTGAACCGTTGCCCACATGAGGGCGCGCCGCTCGACAAGGCCGCCTGCGTGGCGCGGCTCACCTCGCCGGAGCCCGGCGTCTACCAGCGGTCGCGAGTCGGCGAGTTCCTGCGCTGTGCCTGGCACGGCTGGGAGTTCGACATGCGCACCGGCCAATCCTGGTTCGATGCGAAGCGCTTCAAGATCCGCTCGTTTCCGGTTGCGGTCGAGCGCGGCGAAGAACTGGCCGAGGAGATGAAGAAGGGTCCCTACGTCGCCGAGACCTTTCCGGTACATGTCGAGGACAGCTACGTCATCGTGGAGACGTGAGGCCTTTAGTCAGCTTGCCGCCATGCCTCGGTCTGCGCTAGATCAACTTGCAGGCGAGTGGGGGCAGGGCTCGGATGAAACGCAAGAGCGCACGCAAGGCTGGCGGCAAGGCCGGCAACGATCCGTACAAGCATCATTCCGTGGTGGAGGGTAGCCACCGCAAGCGCAGCAAGGGCGCGCGGCGGGTGGGCGACGCCAATCCGCGCGAGAAGCTCGAGCTCACGCTGTCGCTGCGCGGACCAAAGCTTCCGCCCGCCGACGAGCTCGCCGAGGGCCCGCTTACACACACGGAGTTCAGGAAGAAATATTGCGCCTCGGCGCGCGACACGCAGAAGGTTGCGAAGGTGCTGAAGGGTTTTGGCCTCAAGATCGAAAGCACCACGTTGGAGACCCGCAGCATGCGGGTCAGCGGCACGGTTTCCGATGTCGAAGCCGCCTTTCATGCGCGCCTCGGCGTCTATGAGAGCAAGCGTCAGGGCCGCTACAGGGATCGCGAGGGCGATTACAGGGTGCCGCGCGGTCTGCGTGGTATCATCACCGCGATCCTCGGGCTTGGTCAGCGCCGCGTCGGCAAGAAGCGGCTTGCTGCGGGCCGCCGCGAGGTCGCGCTCAAGCCGTTCGGGCCCGCCGATTTCGAGCGGCACTACCACTTCCCGCATGGCGACGCAGCCGGCCAGAAGATCGCGATCGCGGAGTTCGTCGACGAATGGTTTCCGGACGATGTCGTGGCCTATTGCCGCTTCTACAAGCGGCCGGTGCCGAAGATCGCGGCCGTTCCGATCCACATGCGTCTGCGCAACCGCAAACAGATCGCAAAGCTCAGGGGCGGCGCGCGCAGCGATGCGATCAGCGACGCCAAGGAGGTGATGATGGACACCGAGGTCATCGCCGGCCTCTGTCCGAAGGCAGCGATCTCGGTCTATTTCGCGCATGACACGCAGAAGGGGTGGGTCGACATGCTCGATCGGGTCATCAAGGATCGTCCTGTGGTGTTCTCGATGAGCTGGGGCGCCACTGAGGACGGGCGCGACTGGGCGCCGGCCGCGGTCTGTGCCATCAACGAGCGGCTGCATGTGGCGGCCGCGCTGGGCATCACCATCTGCGTCAGCGCCGGCGACGACGGCAGCAGCGACGAGCAGGACGACCACCACGCCCATTGCGCTTTCCCGGCGTCGAGCCCGTTCGTGCTCGCGGTCGGCGGCACCCAGATGGAGCACGTGGAAGGCCAGCTGATCGAACGGGTCTGGCACAAGAAGCCGGGCCGGCGCACGCCGAACCGCAAACGAAGAAGCGGCGCCACCGGCGGCGGCGTCAGTATGCGTTTCCCGCGCCCGGCATGGCAGGACGTCAGGGTCAAATCGCTCAACAAGGGCAGCATCGACGGCCGCGTGGTGCCCGACGTCACGGCACTGTCGGGTCCGCCCTGGTATGCGATGGTGCTCGACGGCAAATGGACCACCGGCGGCGGCACCAGCGCGTCGGCGCCGCTCTGGGCCGCGCTCATCGCGCGCATCAACGCGCTGTTGCCGAAACACAAGCGCCATCGCTTCCTGACGCCGCAGCTTTACAAGATCTCCGCGTTCGGCGAGCCGCTCGGCAAGCATGTCTGTCACGACATCACCATCGGCCACAATGCGTCGATTCCGCATCCCGGCACGGGTTACGCCGCCGGCCCCGGTTTCGATGCCGCCTCAGGTTGGGGAACACCGATCGGCACGTCTCTGTTGCTTGCGTTGTGAGGCGCAAACTGTCATCAGCGCCGGGGTGGAATCTCCACGCGGAGCGTTGATGTCCAAGCAGTCGATGCGCGAAGAGGCCGAACGCCTGATCCGTGAAACCATGGAAAAGCGCAACCTCGTCGTCAAGCAGGGCAACACGCGGATCGAGGCTGTCTGCGGCAAATGCGGCGCGCCGAACCGGCTCTCGGCCGCGAAGGGTACGACGCGCGTGAAATATGCCTGCAAGGAATGCGGCCACAAGCAGGAAACGCTTTAGCTGGCTGGAGCTGGCAGCGGCTGGCGCGCATTGCCATGGTGCGCATTTCCGAACAAGATGCGCCGTGTGCGCTGGCGTGAGGAACCTCGTCATTGTGAGGAGCGCAAGCGACGAAGCAATCCAGCGCAGCGCGAAGATTCTGGATTGCTTCGCTTCGCTCGCAATGACGAGTTGATGGAGACTTGGTTTGGCCAAACCAACCGTCGCCGCCGGCATCGCATCCGGCCAATGCCTGTGCGGCAAGGTCGCCTTCGAGATCGACGTGCCGGCGCGCTGGGCCTGGCACGATCATTCCGCATCGAGCCGCCGCGCGCATGGCGCGGCGTATGCCACCTATGTCGGCAGCTGGCGCAAGCGCTTCCGCATCGTCAAGGGCAAGACGCTGATCACGCGCTTCGAGGATGCGGCGACAAAGACCGCACGCGGCTTCTGTTCGGCTTGCGGCACGCCTTTATTTTACGAACGCGGCCGCTCGCCGCACATGGTCAACATCCCGCGCGCGTTGTTCTCGGGCCGCACCGGACGCCAGCCGCTCTATCACATCGCGATCGAAGAGCTGCAGGAATGGGCCTATACCGGCGAGCCACTGGTGCCGCTGAAGGGCTTTCCCGGCGTGGTCTGGCAACGCTCGAAGAAAAAGCGCCGCGCCGCGGGCGAGGACCCGTTCGAACTCGCGCGCGGCGATCTCTGAGGCGCCGCGCTATTTCTTCTTTGCTGCCTTGGCCTTTTTTCCTGTCGACGCCTTTTTCGTCTTTTTCGGCAGGGTCGCGACGCAATCGACCGCGCGCGTGACCCATTTCTTCAAGCCCGGTGCGGTCCGGTAGCCGTCGGGTGCAACGCGGACAAAGCCGCCCATGACGCGCCCGCGCATCTCCACCGGCGAGGCATACGCCTCCTTGAAGATCGAGGGAGGCGCATCCGGCCCGACGCGCACCAACAGCCCGCCGCGGCCGCTGACGGCGCAGCACATGTGACCCCGCACCATGAAGCACAGGCCGCCGAACATCTTCTGTTCGTGCACGTCGGATCGTCTGGCCAGCATCGCGCGGATGCGCTCGGCAATCTCTCCATCATAGGCCATCGCGCCCTATCCCTTGAACGTGGTCCCCTTCGAAATTCGCTCTAGCCTTATCGCGTCGGAAGGATCTCGGCGAGTTTGTCGAAGCTGGTGCGCCAGCCGGCGCCGACATTGGCACGCTGGTCGGGCGCTGCGATACCGGAATGGCGCACCGTCAGCCGCGTCCCGCCTTCGATCTTCTCCAGCAGGTAGGTGACCGTCGAAGGCGTGTCGGGCGCGCCGGCGAAATGCCACGTATGCACCAGTTTCCGGGGCGGATCGACCTCCAGATATCTTCCCTCCAGCGCATAGGGCTGGCCGCGCGCAACGCCCGAACTGCGCCAACTGCCGCCGATGCGAACGTCGCCGCTCCATTCCTTCGTGTCGAACACGCCGGGATTGACCCACCACTCGATGATTTCCTGCGAGGCCAGCGCCTGAAACACGCGATCCGGCGTCCGGGCGATCTCGACGGAAGCGACCACCGATCCGTCGACCAGATCGGAAACGGCGCGGGCATGCGTTTTGATCTCGCTCATTTTTCCTCCAGGTTACGTTTCAACCGTGCCAGGCTCGCTTGCCAGAACGCGCGATAGCCCTCCAGCCAGCCGGCAACGCTCTGCAGCGGCACCGGATTGACCGCATAAAGGCGCTCGCGTCCGACCTTGGTATCGACCACCAGCCGGGCCTCCCGCAGCACGCGCAGATGCTTGGAAACTGCCGGTCGGCTTGATCGGAAATCGGCGGCGAGGGTCCCTGCGTTGGCCGGCCCCGCCCGCAGGCGATCGAGGATCGCCCGCCGCGTGGGATCGGCGATGGCACGGAAGGCGTCGGTCTTGGCTGCTATTCTGGACATAATATGTAACTGATTGATTACGTATTATTCAACGACCGTCAAGGCGGATGTGGCGAACTACCTGCGGGGGGACGCGAAATTTTACTTTCTGTCACGCAGGCCGGCGAACGC
Source organism: uncultured Alphaproteobacteria bacterium (assembly GCA_963821965.1). GTDB lineage: Bacteria > Pseudomonadota > Alphaproteobacteria > Rhizobiales > Xanthobacteraceae > Bradyrhizobium. Next base: position 22,175 of record CAWGFY010000003.1, on the reverse strand, counting down.
CTCTTCGAGTTTCTGCGATGCATCGACCAGGTTCTTCCGCGTCGCATCGAGCCACGCTCGATCGGCGGCTAACCGATCCTTCGCACCAGCCAGCATGCGCGCGACCTCGGCCGGCTGCGGCCCGCCCAGCCCCTTGCTCGCCGTCACCATGTTCTCCGCCGAAAGCGAGCGGCGAAACGCCTCTTCGGACAGCGGCAACTTCGTTTCCATCTTCGCTGGCCCGGCGATGTCAGCATAAATCCGCTGCGCCTCGCTGTAGGGAATCTGGCTCGCGCGCAGGCGATGACCGCGCCCGTAATTGACGAGCTCGGACGCAAAGTGATGCCCGATCCGGAACGGCACATCGGCCTCGCGCTGCAAGGTGTCGGCGAGTTCGGTGGTGGTCGAGTAATCGCTGTTGATCTCATCCAGCGCGCGCTCGGGACGGAAGCGCATGGTGCGGATCACGCTCTCGGCATGCGTAAACAGCGCCGCCATATCGCGCAGCATCAGGTTGGGAAACCCTTGCGGATTGCCAAAATCCTTGTAGTCGCTCATCCCGGCTTCGACATTGTGCGCGATCACGGCAAACGTGCCGGCCTCGCCGATCAGCGTGCTCGCTTCCGCGCGCAGCCGCACCAGCCCGCTCGGATTGCGCTTCTGCGGCATGATCGAGGACACGCCGGTCTCGTTGCCTTCGCTGAGGACGATCCACGGCTCGGTCTGCGCATATTGCGCGGTCACGTCGGCGATGAAGGTGCCGAGCGTCAGCGCGGCCGAGGTTGCAAGCCCCGCAAGCTCCGCACCGCCGTCGATCGGCGAAATCTGGTTGGCGTCGAGCGAGTTCTCGACCGGCGCGTCGAAGCCGAGCAGCTCGGCGAGCCGTGGCCGGTCCACCGGGAAGCTCGATGTGCCCAAGGCAGCCGCGCCGAGCGGCGATTGGTTGAGCCGCGCATAGGCCTCGCGCATCCTTGCGGCCTGGCGGTCGAGCGCATTGGCATAGGCCGAGATGTAATGGCCGAGCGTGACCGGTTGCGCCTGCACGCCCCAGGTATAGGCCGGCAGGATCGCGTTCGGCGCTTGGGCTGCCAACGCCAGCAGCCCATCGCGCATGCCGTTCAGCTTTTCGAATGCGGTCAGGAAATCGTCTCGCGTAATCAGCCGCTGCGTGGTCGACCCGATGTCCTGGCGGCTGCGTCCCGAGTGCAGCCGGCTGATGTCGGGCCCGCCGACTACCATCAGGTCCTTTTCGACCACGAGATAGTCGCCGGACCGCACCGCCCCGGGCGCGTCGCCCGCCGCATCGACGCGGTTGATCGCATCGTAAATCCTTGCGCCGAGCGGTCTTGGCACGATCCCGCGCTCGACCACCATCACGGCGGACGCCTTGTTGATTTGCGACATCCAGAAGAAGCGGTCGCGCGGTGCGGCGAGCGAAGGTGCCGTGAGACTGATCGACAGCAAAAGCCCGGCCATGCCGGCAAGACAGGCGTGCGTCACGTGTTCCTCCCGCGTATGGTTTGCCGCCTTATAGCGCAGCCGCTCGCACCTCGCAGCGCAAGGCAGCCATGACGGCCCTCCATTGATCTCGCTGCCGCAATCAGCATGATGCCTCCCGCCGCGCCGGAAAGCGATGGCATGGAGGAGACATGAAGAACCGCATCACCGGCCGTTCGGCCTTCCTGGCGCTGCTCAAGGACGAGGGCATCACCCATCTGTTCGGCAATCCCGGCACCACCGAACTGCCGATCATGCATGCGCTGAAGGATCATCCCGATCTCACCTATGTGATGGCGATGCAAGAGAGCCTGGTGGTAGCGATCGCCGACGGCTTCTCCCGCGCCTCCGGCAAGCTGGTCGCCTGCAACGTTCATGTCGCGCCTGGCCTCGGCAATGCGCTCGGCTCGCTGTTCAACGCGCGCTTCACCGGCACGCCGATGATCCTCACCGCCGGCCAGCAGGAGCAGGGCCACGGCTTGATGGAGCCGGTGCTGTACGGCCCGTTGGTACAGATGGCCGAGCCTTTGGTGAAATGGGCGGTCGAGGTGACGCGGCTGGAAGACCTGCCGCGCATCGTGCGCCGCGCCGCCAAGATCGCGACCACGCCGCCGACCGGGCCGGTGTTCATCTCGCTGCCAGGCGACATCCTCAATTCGGAAGCCGGCATCGAGCTCGGCCGTTCCACCCGCGTCGACACCCGCGTCAAGCCGTCGGATGAAAGCTTGCAGGCGCTGGTCGCGCGCATCCTCAAAGCGCAGCGCCCGGTGATCGTCGCCGGCGACGAGATCGTCAAAAGCGACGCGCTGGCCGAGGCGGCGCAACTCGCCGAGGCGCTCGGAGCGCCGGCCTATCAATGCTCGACGCCCTATGGCGCGCATTTCCTGTCCGAGAGCCCGTGCTTCATGGGCGCGCTGTCGCGGCTGCAGAAGCAGGTGCGCGAGGTGCTCTCGCCCTACGATCTCATGATCGTGCTCGGCGCCGATCCGCTGCGGATGTCGGTCTACAGCGAGGTCGATCCGATGCCGGACGGCATGGCAATCGTGCAGATCGGCCTGGTCGACTGGGACCTCGCCAAGAATTACGGCGCCGAGATTGCGTTGAAGTCCGACGTCAAGGAGACGCTGCGCGCGCTGGTTCCCGCGCTGAAGGCGGCCGGCGGCAGCGCGACTCGACAACCGCGCGAAAAAAGGTCTCGCCGATCTCGCGACCAAGAACTGGACCGCGCGCCGCAAGCCGCTGATGGAGCAGATTTCCAAATCCGCCGGCAAGTCGCCGATCGAGCCGGACTATCTCTCGCTGCAAATGGTCGAGGCGATGCCCGACAATGCGATCCTGGTCGACGAGGGCCTGACCTCGGGCCGGCAGTTGCTATCGCTGCGGCCGCATCGCGACCGCTACGGCTATCATGCGCTGGCCTCCGGCGGCATCGGCTGGGGACTTCCTGCCGCCGTCGGCGTCAGCCTCGCCAATCCCGATCGGCCGGTGGTGTGCTTCTCCGGCGACGGCAGCGCGATGTACTCGATCCAGTCGCTGTGGACCGCCGCGCATCACAAGCTGCCGCTCAATGTCGTGATCTGCAACAATGGCGGCTACCGCATCATCAAGCAGCGGCTCTTGTCCTTCCACGGCGACGACAATTATGTCGGCATGGACTTCGTCGATCCGCCGGTGGATTTCTGTGGGCTCGCCAAATCGCTCGGCCTGGAAGCGATCAGGATCACCGATCCCGCCGAGCTGAAGCCAAAATTGTCGGATGCGTTCAAGCGTCCCGGCGCCAAGCTGATCGAGGTGGTGTTGAATAACTCGGTGAATTGACTACAAGCCGCTCCGTGCCCCGGATGCAGCGCAGCGCTTCTTCAGCGGTGCGCTGCTGATCCGGGGCCCATGAGACCGGCAGGGTGGGTCCCGGTTCTGCGAAGCAGCGCTTCGCGCCGCATCGCGCCCGGGACACGAAAGGAACGTCACTCCGCCGCCCGTGCCCTCACCTGCGGCCGATACTGCGCGGCCGGATGTGGCGCCGACAAGCGCGCGCGGCCCTTGCCGAACAGTTTCTCGCGCAATGTCCCCTCCGCATATGCGGGCTTGTAGCGCCCCCGCTTCGTCAACTCGGGCACCAGCATGTCCGATATGTCCTCGAAATCGCCGGGCGAGACCGCAAAGGGCATGTTGAGTCCGTCGACGTCGGTCGCCTCGAACCACGCCTCGATCTCGTCGGCGACCTTCTCCGGCGTGCCGACGATCACGGGACCGATGCCTCCGATGCCGACATGCTCGGCGACCTCGCGCACGGTCCAGACGCGATCGGGATCGGCGCGAGTGATGTTGTCCATCGCGCTCCGGCCGGCGTCGTTGGTGACGTGACGCACCTCCTGGTCAAGCGCCATCTGTGAGAAATCGACGCCGGTCCAGCCCGACATCAGGGTCAACGCGCCCTCGGGACTGATGTGGCGGCGATACTCGTCGTATTTCGCTTTCGCCTTGGCCTCGGTCTCGCCGAGGATCACCGTGAACATGCTGAACATCAGGATCTCGCGCGGGTCGCGGCCGCATTTTGCGGCCAGCTCGCGTATGCCTGCGACGCGCGGCGCGATCACCTTGGCCGACGGGCCCGACATGAACACGCATTCGGCATGCTCTGCGGCGAACTGCCGGCCGCGCGGCGAGGTGCCGGCCTGGTACAGCACCGGCGTGCGCTGCGGCGACGGCTCGGCGAGATGGATGGCGTTGAGGCGATAGTTCGCGCCTTCATGGGTGACGCGATGCACCTTGGACGGATCGGTGAAGATGCCGCGCGCACGATCGCGGATTGCCGCGTCGTCCTCCCAGCTTCCCTCCCAGAGTTTGTAGACCACCTCCATATATTCATCCGCGATGTCGTAGCGGTCGTCATGCGCGGTCTGCTTGTCCTTGCCGGCGCCGCGCGCGGCGCTGTCGAGATAGCCGGTGACGACGTTCCAGCCGATCCGCCCCTCGGTCAGATGGTCGAGCGTCGACATCCGGCGCGCAAAGGGGTAGGGCGGCTCGAAGGAGAGATTGCTGGTGACGCCGAAGCCGAGATGTTTCGTCACCGCGGCCATCGCCGAGATCAGCAGCAGCGGCTCGTTCGCCGGCGTTTGCGTCGCATATTTGAGCGCCGCGTCGGCGCTGTTGCCATAGACGTCGTAGACCCCGAGCACGTCTGCGAGGAACAGGCCGTCGAAACGGCCGCGCTCCAGGGCTCTTGCCAGATCGAGCCAGTAGGGCAGGCGGTTATATTCCGCCGTGCGGTCGCGCGGATGGGTCCACAGTCCCGGCGATTGATGCGCCACGCAATTCATGGCGAAGGCGTTGAGCCTGATTTGCTTGGTCATGCGCGCGACTTGCAACTAGCGTCCGGCCTGCTTGAACGGCAGTTGCGCGTCCTTGGGCGGCGAGATATGGGCGACGTTCAGGGTCATCGAGACCACGTCGTAATAGCCGCTGACCGCGATGAGGTCCATCACGCCGTTCTCGCCGAACTTGTCGACCGCCTTGGCGTAGATATCGTCGTCGACATGGTGATCCCGGCGAAGCTGGGTGGCGAATTCCCAGACGGTGGCCTCGTCGTCTTTCATTTTGTCGGGCTTTTTCGCCGCGCCGATCGCGGCGACGATGTCGGGATCTAGCCCGGCCTTGATCGCGAGCGGGGCATGCGCGAACCACTCATATTGCGAGCCCCAATATTGCGCGGTCATGATGATCGCCATCTCGTTCAGCCGCTTGTCGAGCGAGGTGTGATAGCGGACATATTCGCCGACTTTCTGCAGGCGGTCGGCCAGCTCCGGGCTGCGCAGCCAGGCGTTGAAAGGGCCGCTCATGCGCTGCCGCGGGCCCGACATGATGGCGTCCGCCACCGCGCGTTGCTGCGGCGTCATCTTGTCCAGCGGAATTTCCGGAAAACGCTCGCCGGTCAGGGCGAAAGCGGAGCCCGCAAATACGAGGCAAATGGCGGTCGCGCGCACAAAAGTCTTCATGGCTTTCTCCCTGATCGCGCCCAGGTCTCGCCGCCGGGCTCAAGGCCGAATTGTTGCATCACGGCAGCTTTTGGCAAGGCAAATCCGGCCATAGTTCGCCACCCGAAATTCATGGCCTGTTGCGTCCCAATACAGGCTCTCTAGGATCGCTCTGGCGGAGGTCATTCCATGCAAGACGTATCGTTCGGCTTTCAGGCGGCGGCCTCTGACGTGGCCGGGGTTCCCGATGCCCAGCTCTATCGCGATCTGATGTCGGATTGCGAGCTGGGCCACAGGCTCGGCTACGACGCGGCGTGGCTGCTCGAGCATCATTTCAGCGACTATTACCCGACGCCGAGCCCGCTCTTGATGATGGCGCATATCGCGGCGAAATTTCCCGACCTGTCGCTCGGGACCTCGGTGCTGGTGCTGCCCTGGTATCATCCGCTGCGGCTCGCCGAAGAGATCGCCATGCTCAACATGCTGACCCGAGGCACCCTGCATCTCGGCATCGGGCGCGGCACCGCGCGGATGGAATACAACGCCTACAACATCGACATGAACGAGGGTCGCGCGCGCTTCGCCGAAGTGTTCGAGATCGTCGAGCGGGGCCTTTCGGGAAAGCCGTTCGCCCATCACGGCAGGTTCTGGAACATCGAGCAGCCGATCCGCATTCGCCCCGAACCATCAGACAAGCCGGTGCGCTTCTATGGCGCGATCGGCAGCCCGGCGAGCGCCGAGGTGATGGGCGACCTCGGCATTCCGCCGATCTGTCTCTCCACGTTCCCCGACGGCCTGCTGGTGAAAATCCTGGACCGCTGGCGGGCGCGCGCCGGCGCCAAGGCGAACGGCGCCATTCTTCCGATCTCGGTCAAGATGTTCATCGCCGACACCGATGAGGAGGCGCGCGAAATGGGCCGTCGCTACTACCCGCCCTATTTCGCGCTGCAGGCCGATCACTACGAGGCGGACGCCGATCCCTGGACCAACATTCCGGAATATGCCGATTTCAGCCGGATGTTCGCCAATTTGCGCAAGTTGACCGATCCGGCTGAGCTCGGACCGTTCCTCGATTCCAACCTGGTCGGCAGCCCCGAGACGATCTGCAAGCGCATCGATGCCTTGATCGGGCTCGGCTTCAACTACTTCATGGTGTCGTCAGCGACGCCGGGCACGCCGCGCGCCGTCCGTCAACAGATGATGATGCGCTTTGCCGAGGACATTTGCCCGCGTTATTCGCGCGCGATGCGAAAGGGCCGCGCCGCATGAGGGCAGATGCCATCGCCAATGTCCGGCAGCAGTTTGCGTCAGGCGACTTCCTGCAAACGTTGGCGCGGCGCGTTGCCTACAAGACCGAAAGCCAGAGCACGGGCCGCGAGGCCGAGCTGCGCGCCTATCTGGAAATGGAAATGCGCCCATCTCTCGCCGAGCTCGATTTCGAAAGCCGGCTGGTGGAGTCGCCGAGCGGCAAGTCGCCGTTTCTGATCGCCGAGCATCGCGAGGACGCGAGGCTTCCCACAGTGCTGATCTACGGCCATGGCGACGTCGTCCCCGGCATGGTCGGCGAATGGCGCGGCGGTCTCGATCCCTGGGAGACCACGACGATCGGCAACCGCGTCTATGGCCGCGGCACCGCCGACAACAAGGGCCAGCACAGCATCAATCTCGCCGCACTGCGCGCCGTGCGCGACGCCCGTGGCGGCAAGCTCGGCTTCAATGCCAAATTCCTGGTCGAGATGGGCGAGGAGATCGGCTCGCCCGACCTGAATAAAGTCTGCGCGTCGTTGCGCGATGAGTTGAAGGCAGATCTGTTGCTCGCCTCCGACGGCCCGCGACTCGCCGCTGACCGGCCGACCATCTTCCTCGGCTGCCGCGGCGGCATCCGCATCCATCTCGATGTGGCCTTACGCGATGGCGGCCATCATTCCGGCAATTGGGGCGGGCTTCTTGCCAACCCCGCGACGATCCTTGCCAATGCGATCGCGACGCTGGTCGACGGCCACGGCCGCATGAAGCTCGAGGCACTGAAGCCGCCGCGGCTGACCAACCAGGTCCGCAGCATGCTCGCCGATGTCGAAATCAAGCCGAGCGCGGGCGAGCCGGCGCTGTCGGAGAATTGGGGCGAGGACGGTCTGTCGGCCGCCGAGCGGGTCTACGCCTGGAACACGCTGGAAGTGCTGGCGATGTCGTCGGGCAATATCGATCATCCGGCGAATGCGATTCCCGGCCATGCCCGCGCCATCCTGCAGCTGCGTTTCGTGGTCGGCACCAAACATCAGCAAGTGGTCGACGCCGTGCGCGCGCACCTCCACGCCAACGGCTTTCCGATGGTCGAGGTCAGCGCCACCCAGAGCTTCATCGCATCTCGCACGGACTTCGACAGCCCCTGGATCAAATGGGCGGCGGACTCGATCCGGCAGACCACCGGCAAGGCGCCCGCGGTGCTGCCGAATTTCGGCGGCTCGCTGCCGAACGATGTGTTTTCGGAAACGTTGGGACTGCCGACGATCTGGGTGCCGCACTCCTATCCGGGTTGCTCGCAGCATGCGCCCGACGAGCATATCCTGCTCGATGTCACCGAAGAGGCGCTCGGCATCATGGCCGGGCTGTTCTGGGATCTCGGCGAGATGAGAAAGTAGCGGGGAAGGGGACTCGACAATGGCACTGGCACATGCGGATGCACCCGATCTTGTACCGACGCGTGGCAAGAACGTCACCAGGCTCGTGGTCGCGACATCGCTCGGCAATGCGCTCGAATGGTTCGACATCTCCGTCTATGCCTATTTCGCCGTCTATCTCTCCAAGGCGTTCTTCCCCAACGAAAACCAGACAACGTCGTTGCTGCTGACCTTCGGCACCTTCGCCCTGGCTTTCCTGGCGCGGCCGATCGGCGGTCTGATGCTTGGCACCTATGCCGACCGTTACGGCCGCAAGGCGTCGCTGCTGTTGTCGATTTTGATGATGACCTTCGGCACGCTGGCGGTGGCGTGCATGCCGACCTACCAGACAATCGGCGTGCTGGCGCCGCTGCTCGTGATGGTCGCCCGCCTGGTGCAGGGCTTTTCCGCCGGCGGCGAGTTCGGCAGCTCGACCGCGTTCCTGGTCGAGCACATGCCGGGGCAGCGCGGCTTCGTCGCCAGCTGGCAGTTCGCAAGCCAGGGCATCAGCGCGCTGCTCGGCTCCGGATTCGGGCTCCTATTGTCGTCGACCATGAGCGATGCCGATCTGCAGGCGTGGGGCTGGCGCATTCCGTTTTTCTTCGGCGTGCTGATCGGACCGATCGGGCTCTACATCCGCAACAACATCGAAGACGCCAACTGCGCCGCCGGCGGACAAGAACGACGCGCCGGTTCGCAACGTCTTCATGGAGCAGAAATTCGCTGTGCTGCTCGCGGTCGGGACGATCGCGGCCGCGACCGCGGTCAATTATCTCATCATCTACATGCCGACCTACGTGGTCAAAACGCTGCACCTGCCGCCGACCATCGGCTATCTCGCGGCCTTTGCCGCGGCGATTGCCGCCATCTCGCTCAATCCTGTCGCAGGCACAATCTCGGACCGGGTCGGGCGCACGCCTTACATGATCGCCATGGGCGTCTTGCTGCTGTTAGCGATCTTCCCGGTCTATCTCCTGCTGTCGGGCAAGCCGTCCGGAACGATGATCGTGCTGGCCGTACTGCTGCTCGGCTCGCTCAAGGCGCTCTACCTCGGCGCAGTGGCCGCGCTGATGTCCGAATTGTTTCCGGCCGCGACACGCGCGACCGGCCTGGGGCTGAGCTACAATATCGGCGTCACAGCCTTCGGCGGCTCGGGGCCGGCGATCGTGACGTGGCTCGGCTCTTTCGCTGTCATCGGCGACCTTGCGCCGGGCTATTATCTGACAGCAGTGTGCCTGTTCAGTCTTTGGGCCTTGACGACCATCCATAGGACCCGGGCCAACCGCCATGCCTGACCGGATAAGGGGACATTTGGCCGCCGAAAGTCACATTCTATTCTGGCCCGGTTTGTGCTTGCATTCAGGCCGATCATCCAAGTGGGGAGTTAACGAATGAAACAATTGCAGATTTGGGGTCTTGCGCTGGCCGCCGCGTTTGGCCTGGGCCAGGCTCATGCCGAGGACCTGACCGGGACTTTGAAGAACATCAAGGACACCGGCGCGATCACGCTCGGCTTCCGCGACTTCTCGATTCCGTTCTCCTATCTCGACGACAACCAGAAGCCGGTCGGCTTCGCCATGGACATTTGCTACAAGGTCGTCGACGCCGTGAAGAAGGAGCTCAAGCTCGACAAGCTCGAGGTCAAGCTCAATCCGGTGACCTCGGCGACCCGCATTCCGCTGATGGCGAACGGCACCATCGATCTCGAATGCGGCTCGACCACCAACAATGCCGAGCGGCAGAAGCAGGTCGCCTTCACCAACACGCATTTCCTCACCGCCAGCCGCTACGTGTTCAAGAAGTCGAGCAACATCAAGTCGATCGACGATCTGAAGGGCAAGACGGTGGTCTCGACCGCCGGCACGACCAACATCAAGCAGCTCACCGAGGCCAACGCCGCACGCAACCTCAACATCACCATCGTTCCGGCCAAGGATCATGCCGAAGCCTTCCTGATGGTGGAGACCGATCGCGCCGCCGCCTTCGTGATGGACGACATCCTGCTCGCGAGCCTCGTCGCCGGCTCGAAGTCGCCTGGCGACTACGTGATCTCCAAGGACGCGTTCTCCAAGCCCGAGCCCTACGGCATCATGCTGCGCAAGGATGATGCGGCCTTCAAGAAGGTGGTCGATGCCGCGACCGCTGCGGTCTACACTTCCGGCGAGGGCTTGAAGCTCTACGACAAGTGGTTCATGGCGAAGATTCCGCCGAAGGGTCTGAACCTCAACACGCCGATCGCGCCGGAGCTGAAGACCGAGTTCGCCAAGCCGTCGGACTCGCCCGATCCGGATTCCTACAAGGCGATGTGAGAATTCACCTCTCCCCGCGCGCGGGAGAGGTCGCGCCGAAGGCGCGGGTGAGGGGGACGCTCCACGACTCGGTTTGCGGAGATTCCCCCTCACCCCAACCCTCTCCCCGCACGCGGGGAGAGGGGGCGCACCTCTCGTGCGGCCAGCAGTCGACTTCGTCTCGGCAGCCCCTAGCTGAGATGTTTGCGGAGAACGCGTGAACTATCACTGGAACTGGCACATCTTCTTCGAGCCGAATCCGATGGGGACCGGCAACTATCTCGATATGCTGCTGGCGGGGCTGGCGCTCACCATCAAGACCGGGGTGCTCGCCTGGATCATCGCGCTCGCCTTCGGTCTCGTCATCGGCGTGCTGCGCACGCTGCCGTCCCGGACGGCATCCTGGATCGGCTTCGCCTATGTCGAGTTCTTCCGCAACATGCCGCTCCTGGTGCAGCTGTTCCTGTGGTTCTTCGTGCTGCCGGAGCTGCTGCCGCGCTCCGCCGGGCTGTGGCTGAAGCAGTTGCCGAATGCGCCGTTCTGGACGGCCGCAATCGGCATCGGGCTTTTCATGTCGGCACGCGTCGCCGTGCAATTGCAGGCGGGCATCGGCTCGCTGCCGCGCGGGCAGAAGATGGCGGCGACCGCGCTTGGGCTGACCACGGTGCAGGCCTATCGCTATGTGCTGCTGCCGATGGCGTTCCGCATCATCCTGCCGCCGCTGACGTCGGAATTCCTCAACACCATCAAGAACACCGCAGTCGCCATCACCATCGGCCTGCTCGAGCTGACCGGTGAGGCGCGCTCGATGGAGGAGTTTTCGTTCCAGGTGTTCGAGGCCTTCACCGCCGCGACGGTGATGTACCTTCTGCTGAACGTCGTCGTCGTGACCGCGATGCGGCTGCTCGAGCGCCGCGTCGCGATCCCCGGCTACATCACGGGGAAATAGCGCGATGTTCGGCAGCTTCGATTTCGACGTCATCCGCCGCTCGTTTGTCTACCTCTTCTATGAGGGCATGACCTTCACGGTCATGCTGACGGCGCTGGCCGCGACCGGCGGCCTGATCGTCGGCACGCTGATCGCGCTGATGCGGCTGTCCGGCTATCGCCTGCTCGGACGAATCGCCGGGGCGTATGTCGACTTCATCCGTTCGTTGCCGCTGGTGCTGGTGATCTTCTGGTTCTACTTCCTCGTGCCCTATATCGGACAGTGGCTGACCGGCGCCTCGCGCCCGATCACGGTGGGCGCGTTCGCGTCCTCCCTGATCACCTTCGTGATGTTCGAGGCCGCCTATTTCTCCGAGATCATGCGCGCCGGCATCCAGTCGATCTCGCGAGGACAGCCGGCCGCCGCGCAGGCGCTCGGTCTGAACTATTGGCAGACCATGCGCTATATCGTGCTGCCGCAGGCCTTCCGGAACATGCTGCCGGTGCTGCTCACCCAGACCATCGTGCTGTTTCAGGACACCTCGCTGGTCTACGTGCTGTCGATCACCGATTTCCTCGGGGCCGCCAGCAAGGTCGCGCAGCGCGATGGGCGGCTGGTCGAGATGTACCTGTTCGCGGCGCTGGTCTACTTCACGATTTCCTGTGTCGCGTCATTCGCCGTGCGCCGCCTGCAGACGCGCATCGCGGTGCTGCGCTAAACGAGATACCCATGATCGAGATCAGCCACGTCGACAAATTCTACGGCCCGGCCTTCCAGGCGCTGAAGGATTGCACCACCTCCGTCGCCAAGGGCGAGGTGGTGGTGGTCTGCGGTCCCTCGGGCTCGGGCAAGTCGACGCTGATCAAATGCGTCAACGCGCTGGAGCCGTTCCAGAGTGGCGACATCACCGTCGACGGCATCAGGGTCAACGACCCCAGAACCGATCTGCCGAAATTGCGCGCCCGCATCGGCATGGTGTTCCAGCATTTCGAGCTGTTTCCGCATCTGCGCATCGCCGACAATCTCTGCCTCGCGCAGGAGAAGGTGCTCGGCCGCAACCATGACGTGGCGACGGCGAAGGCCACGAAGCTGCTGGAGCGCGTCGGGTTGAAGGAACAGGCGAAGAAATTTCCGGCGGAGCTGTCCGGCGGCCAGCAGCAGCGCGTCGCGATCGCCCGCGCGCTCGCCATGGACCCGATCGCCATGCTGTTCGACGAGCCGACCTCGGCGCTCGATCCCGAGATGATCAGCGAGGTGCTTGATGTGATGGTCGATCTCGCGCGCGAGGGCATGACCATGATGGTGGTGACCCATGAGATGGGCTTTGCCAACAAGGTCGCCGACCGCGTGATTTTCATGGACCGCGGCGAGATCGTGGAGGATGCGGCCAAGGGTGATTTCTTCGGCAAACCGCGCAGCGACCGGGCGCAGAAGTTCCTATCGAAAATTCTCTCACACTAACGCCGTCGTCATTGCGGGGCGCGACGAAGTCGCGAACCCGGAATCGATACTCGCGATGGTGGTTATGGATTCCGGGCTGCGTGCTGCGCACGCATCCCGGAATGACGAGGATAGAGGGTTTATTCGCAGCGGCGATTTGCGTATACGGTACTCAAACGGTTCTTCAGGAGATTCTGCCTTGGATTCGATCGCTTACGTCAATGGCGCCTTCGTGCCGCTCTCGGAGGCCAAGGTCTCGATCCTCGATCGCGGCTTCCTGTTTGCCGACGGCATCTACGAGGTGTCGGCGGTGCTCGACGGCAAGCTGATCGACAACGCATCGCATCTGGCGCGGCTGGAGCGGTCGGTCGGCGAGATCGCACTCAAGCTGCCGGAGAGCATCGAGCGCATCATCGAAATCCAGAAGGAGCTGATCGCACGCAACCGGCTCGACGCCGGCCTCGTCTATCTCGAAGTCACGCGTGGCGCCGACAAGGGCCGCGACTTCGCTTTTCCGAAGGGCGTGACGCCGACGCTGATCATGTTCACCTCGGTGAAAGACATCGTCAGCGCGGAGTCGGCGAAGACCGGCATCGGCGTGATCACCGTGCCCGACATCCGCTGGACGCGGCGCGACATCAAGAGCGTGGCGCTGCTGGCGCAGGTGCTGGCCAAGCAGGCCGCGGCGGAAGCCAGCGCCGGCGAGGCCTGGATGATCGAAGACGGCAAGGTCACCGAAGGCGGCTCGTCCTCGGCCTTCATCCTGACCCAGGACGACGTCATCGTCACCCGTCAGAACGGCAGCGAGATCTTGCCGGGCTGCACCCGCAAGGCTGTGGTGAAGCTTGCGGAAGAACGCCAGCTCCGGATCGAAGAGCGGGCGTTCTCGGTCGATGAAGCCTTGAAGGCCAAGGAGGCCTTCATCACCAGCGCCTCGTCCTTTGTGCAGGCGGTGGTGAGCATCGACGGCAAGCGGGTGGCCAACGGCAAACCGGGGCCGATGACCAACCGTCTGCGCGAAATCTATATCGATTTCGCCCGCGCCACGGCGACCTGATCAGGCCGCGGTTGCCGACGCGCTGACCTTGACCGGCGGAATCGCGCGGAAGGCGATCGAAAGCCTGTTCCAGGTGTTGATCGCGCCGATCAGCACGGTGAGGTTGACCGTCTCGGCCTCTGAGAAATGCGCGCGGACCTCGTTATAGACGTCGTCCGGCGCATGCGTCTCGGAGATCAGCGTCACCGCTTCGGTCCAGGCCAGCGCCGCGCGCTCGCGTTCGGTATAGCAGGGTGCCTCACGCCAGGCGTTGAGCAGGTACAGCCGCTGCTCGGTCTCGCCGCGCTTGCGGGCGTCCTTGGTATGCATGTCGATGCAGAAGGCGCAGCCGTTGATCTGCGACGCCCGGGTCTTGACCAGTTCCATCAGCGACTGTTCGAGCCCGCTCGACTGGATCTGGTTTTCCAGCGCCATCATCGCTTTCATCGTCTCGGGCGCGGCCTGATAGAAGTTCATGCGTGGTTTCATGGTCGTTCTCCTTTGGTACGGTGGAAGGTGCTAGTGGGCGCCGCCGGCGTCAAGATGGTTGGGCTTCTTGAGCATCAGCGCGGCAATCAGCGCGACGATCAACGCCACACCGAGCAGGTAGAAGGTGTCGCTGAAAGCGAGGATGAAGGCCTGCTTCTGCACGATCCTGCCGATCGCGACATAGGCGCGGTGGGCGGCATCGGCGCGGTCGACCACGCCATGGTTCATGAAATACTGCGTGAGCTGGTCGATCCGGGTGCGGGTCGCCTGTTCGAACAGGGTCACGGACTGCGACAGCACGTTGGAATGATACTGTTCGCGCTTGGTGAGCAGTGTCTGTAGCGCTGCAATGCCGATCGCGCCGCCGAGGTTACGCATCATGTTGAACAGTGCGGAAGCGGAAGCTGCGTTCTCGGCCTCGATGCCGGCGGTCGCGAACGCCGACAGCGGTGTGAGCACCAACGCCTGGCCGACAGCGCGGACCACATTGGGCCACAACAGCTGATCGGCGGCGTAGTCGTTGGTCATGGTGATGTTCATGAAATTGGAGGCGGCGAACAGCGCGAAGCCGACGCCGATGACGATGCGCGGGTCAAGGCGCTTCATCAGCTTCGGCACCAGCGGTATCAGCACCAGTTGCGGCAGGCCGGTCCATGCCAGCACCATGCCGATCTGCTCGGAATTGTAGCCCTGGATGCGCGCGAGATAGACCGGCAGGACGTAGACCGAGCCGTACAACGCGACGCCGAGCAGGAAGTTGGCGAGCAGGCCGAAGCCGAAATTGCGGCGGAACAGCAGCCGCAGGTTCAATAGCGGTTTGTCGCTGGTCAACTCGATGATGACGAATAGCGTCAGGGCGATTGCCGCGATGACCGCGAGGCGGACGATGAACGACGAGCCGAACCAGTCGTCCTTGTTGCCTTCCTCCAGCACGGTCTGCAGCGCGGCAAGCCCGATCGCCATGGTGGCGATGCCCGGCCAGTCGCCCTCGCGCAGCAGCGACAGGTTCATCGGCTGTGCGTCGAGCGAGAAGAACAGCATGCCGATCATGATCGCGCCCGGCACGATGTTGACATAGAAGATGTACTCCCAGCCGAAATTCTCGGTGAGATAGCCGCCGATGGTCGGGCCGATCGCGGGCGCGAACGTCGCCGAGATGGCAAACAATGCAAGGCCGATCGGCTGCTTGGCCTTTGGCAACAGCGTGATGATCAGCGTGAACGCCATCGGGATCAGCACGCCGCCGGTAAAGCCCTGCACGGCGCGCAATGCGATCATCTGCGGCAGGTCCTGCGCCAGCGCGCAGGCCGCGGAGAACACCAGGAAAAGAGCAGCGTTGGTGAGCAGGTAGATCCGGACCGAGAACACGCGCGCGAGCCAGCCAGAGAGCGGGATCACGACGATCTCGGCGATCAGATAGGAGGTGGAAATCCAGCCGCCGTCGTCGATGCCGGCGCCGATCGCACCCTGGATGTCGGCGAGCGAGGCGTTGACGATCTGGATGTTGAGGACCGCCATGAAGGCGCCGAGCGTGGCGCCGACCACCGCGAGCCAGGTCTTTGCGGAGACTGACGGCGTCGCCGGCGCGGCGGGGCGAGCTTCGGGAGCGTTTCCGATGGTGGCCTGGAGCGCGGTCATGGCTGCCTCTTCCAGCTTCGGGGCGCCGGATTGCTCGACGCGATGTGCTTCGCCGTCTCGCGTTCGGCGACGATTGCTGATTTCGTATCGATGGTGGGCACCGCCGACATGCCCGGCCGTAGCAGGCCATTAAGGCCGTGATCGTCGAGCACGATCTTCACCGGCACGCGCTGCACGATCTTGGTGAAGTTGCCCGTGGCGTTGTCGGGCGGCAGCAACGCGAATTCCAGGCCGCTCGCCGGCGACAGGCTGTCGACATGGCCCTTCAGCTTCGTGCCGTGGAAGCTGTCGACCTTGAGTTCGACCGGCTGGCCGTTGCGCACATGGGTGAGCTGGGTCTCCTTGAAGTTGGCGACCACGTAGACCTGGTCCAGCGGCACCACCGCCATCAGTTGCGTTCCGGCCTGCACGAACTGGCCGACCCGCAGCGTCCGCGCGCCGACCGTGCCTTCGACCGGCGCCGTGATCTGCGTGTAGGACAGGTTCAGTGCCGCCTGCCGCTCGACCGCGCGCGCATGGTCGAGCTGCGCGATCGCCTTCGCGCGCTCGGTGGCGAGAACCTCGATCTTCTTGCTGGCGGCAAGCAGCCCGGACTTGCCTTGCTGCAACTGCGCGGTCTGCGCGCGAAGCGTCGCGTCGGTCTGCTGCGCACGCTGCACGGTGCCCGAGCCCGACTTCATCAGGTTGTCGTAGCGGGCCTGCTCTTCCTGCGCGAACTTCAGATTGGCTGTTGCGCCCTCGACCTCGGCCGCTTGCTGCTGGATCAGCGGCTGCTGCAGTTCGATCTGCGCATCGAGGTTCTTCACCGCGGCGTCGGAGGCGGCAACGTCGGCCTGCGCCTGGTTCAACGCGGTGCGGAAATCGCGGTCATCGATCCGCGCCAGCAAGTGGCCGGCCTTGACCGGCTCGTTGTCGGCGACCAGCACCTCGGCGATGTAGCCGGAGACCTTCGGCGCGATGATGGTGGAATCGGCTTTGACATAGGCGTCATCGGTGGTCTCAAGGTAGCGGCCGGTCGTGACGTAGTAGTGGCCGAAATCCGCGGCGCCGGCGACGCCGAGGGCGAGGGCCAGCGCCAGGGCCGCGCGCCGGATCGCTTGCCGGGATGGCTTCAAGCCATTTTTAGTTGTTGTTTCAATTACATAAGTAGCGATCGACATGGCATCCTCATTGATCTGTCCCGCGAAGTCCTGGGGGGCGATCGGGCATGCCATCAAGATGCGCTGTGTCCTCGCTTGCGATAATCCATCCAAATATGGAAGGATTATCCATCCGGAGTGAACAATCGAGGCACCGAACATGGATCGCCTGACCAGCCTCACCGCCTTTGTCCGGGTGGTCGACAACGGCGGCTTTTCCGCCGCTGCCCGCAAGCTCAACATGTCCACGACGATGGTGAGCAATCATGTGCAAGCGCTCGAGGAGCGGCTCGGCGTGCGGCTGCTCAACCGCACCACGCGCAAGGTCAGCCTCACCGAAGTCGGCCGCGCCTATTACGACCGCTGCACGCAGATCCTCGCCGACATCGAACAGGCCGACGACATCGCGGGAGCGCTACAATCGACGCCGCGCGGCACGCTGCGCATCTACACCAATACGCACATCGTGCAGTTCCTTTCGCCTGTCGTTGCCGAATTCCTTGCCACCTGGCCTGACATGAAGGTCGATCTCGCGATCGGCGAGCGCAATGTCGACATGATCGACGAGAGTTACGATATCGCGGTGCGAATGTTGCCGCCGCCGGATTCAAGCCTGATCGTGCGGAGCCTTGCAACCTGGCGTCATGTGCTGTGCTGCTCGCATGGCTATCTTGAAAAGTATGGCCGGCCGCAAACGCTTGCCGAGCTCGCGGAGCGCAACTGCATCCGTCACGCCAGCTACCCTTATGGCGACGAATGGCATTTCACGGACCGCAAGGGCGCACCTGCCTCGGTGAAGGTCTCCGGCAATCTCGTCTCCAACAGCGGCGAGACGCTGCATCGGGCGGCGCTGGCCGGCGTCGGGGTTTTCCTGGGGGCGGGATTCCTGGTCCATGATGATCTGGAATCGGGCGGGCTCGTCCGGCTTCTGCCCGAATACCGGACGGTCGAATTTTCCATGAATGCGGTCTATCCGCATCGTCATCACCTTTCGGCAAAAGTGCGGACTTTCATCGATTTGCTGGTGCGTCACGCGGCCGAACAGCAAAAGCTGATCAATCCTTATTCGTAAACCCTCATGCGTCATCTGGATCGCGCCGCTTTGATGCAATAAATTGGCCCTGGATGACCCGCATAGCCTTACCCCTGCTCGCGTTGTTGATCTCGGTTGTGCTCGCGCCTGTCGCGCGCGCGCAGACGGCCGCCTTCGGCCCGCCGCCGGGTGCGAAACTGTCGGTCGAAAAGCTCGCGCCGATCGCGGATTTCATCAACGGCGAGATCGCCGCGCAGCGGATTCCCGGTGCGATCGTGCTGGTGCAGCAGCACGGCAAGCCGGTCTACCTGAAATGGTTCGGCCTGCGCGATCCGGACAAGGGGACGCCGATGACGGAGGACGCGATCTTTCCGATCCATTCCGTCACCAAGACCATCACCAGCGTCGCCGCGATGATGCTGGTCGATCGCGGCAAGGTCGCGCTCGACGATCCCGTCAGCAAATACATCCCGTCCTTTGCCGGCATGAAGGTCGGCGTCGAGCGCAAGGACGAGAGCGGCAAGACCGTTCTCGATCTTGTACCGCCGCTGCGGCCAGTGACGGTCAGGGATTTGCTGCTGCACACCTCCGGCATCACCTACGGCTTCTATGGCGAGGGCCTCGTCAAATCGGCCTATGACGGCATCTATCTCGGTGATTTCGACAATGCCGGCTTTGCCGAGCGCATCGCCAAAGTGCCGCTTGCGGAGCAGCCGGGTACGCTGTGGGATTACGGCCATTCGGCCGACATTCTCGGCCGCGTTGTCGAGGTTGCCGCCGGCCAGTCGCTGTATCAGTTCGAGAAACAGAACCTGTTCGATCCGCTTGGTATGAGCACGACGAAATTCTTCCTGACCGATCCGGCCGAGCGTGCGCGCTACGCGCAGCCGCTCGCAAAAGACCGCCGTGTCGAGCGCAGCTCGCTTGACGTGACGCGCTGGGAATCCGGCGGCGGCGGCCTGGTCTCGACCGTCGCCGATTTCGCTCGCTATGGGCAGATGCTGCTCAACGGCGGCGCGCTCGACGGCAAGACCTATCTGAGCCCTGCGACATTCAAGGCGATGACCACTGACCATATTGGCCCGGGTGCCGGCGTCGCGCGCAACTTCTTCTACTATCCCGGCGACGGTTTCGGATTCGGCTACGGTTTTGGCGTCCGCACCGATCCCGGATTTGAAATCCCGTCGCCGCCCGGCTCATCAGGCGAATTCAAATGGGACGGCGCGACCGGTGTCTATATCGTTGTCGATCGCGCACAGGACATGTTCTTCGTGGTGATGCAGGATTCGCCGTCCGGGCGGCAGCACGTCAACCGCACGGTCAAGCAGATCGTCTACGATGCGTTCGAGAAGTGAAGAAATGTTGAAACAGCCCGAAACGAGCGATCAGACGGAAGCGGCACACGGGCGCATCGGCTCGCTGGACCGCGCGCGCACCTTCATTACGCTGCTGGTGGTGCTGCACCATTCCGTCGTCAACTATACGCACTTCGGCAATGGCGACAAGGCACGCTGGCTCGGCTTCGACCTGATCGTGCTGTTCAACGACAGCTTCTTCATGGCCTGCATGTTCCTGATCTCGGGCCTGTTCGTCTGCGAGAGCCTGACGCAGCGGGGGCCTGCGAACTTCCTCGCCAATCGCGCCTGGCGGCTCGGCATCCCCTTCCTTATTTCGATCTTCGTGCTGATGCCGATCGCCTACTATCCGACCTTTCTGCGCTATCATCTGCCCGGAACGACCGACTTCAACTTCTTCCATTTCTGGGGCCGCGTTTTCACAGTCGGGCCGTGGCCGTCGGGGCCGGCGTGGTTTCTCTGGGTGCTGCTGGCCTTCGATGCGATCACAGCGCTCGTGTGGCGGCTTGCGCCAAATGCGATTCCAGCGCTCGGCAGCGCGATTTACGCGCTGCGCTGCCGACCTGGCTTTGCTTTCATCGCGTTCCTGATTTTTTCTGTGATCGTCTATATGCCGATGCGGCTCTATTTTGGCGACGCAGCCTGGTACGAACTCGACGGTCATTATCCGTTGCCGATCCAGACCAGCCGCATCTTCCTTTATTCCGGCTATTTCCTGGTCGGCGTCGGCATCGGCGCCGCCGATCTGCGCTCCGGCATCTTCGCGGAGAATGGCGAGCTCGCGGTGCGCTGGAAGATCTGGCTTGCCGTCGCGCTGGTCTTCTACGGCGCGATTCTGCTGCTGGTCTACGCCCACCACAATTGGATCGCCGACTTCAACGCACCGCCGCTGTCGTGGCGCGTGGCTTATGGGCTCGCCTTTGCGCTGTTCAGCGGCGCGATGGCGTTCGCCGAACCGAGTTTCTTCCTGCGCTCCGCAAAGTTGCCGCTGCGGCTGCTCGATGCAATCCGGCCGAATGCCTATGGCATTTTCCTCACGCACTACATCTTCATCATCTGGCTGCAATACGCCGTGTACGAGCCGGCGCTCTCGCCATTTCTCAAATTCGCGATTGTGTTCGTCGGGACGCTGGCGGGGAGCTGGGCGCTCACGGTGTTGCTGCGGAGGATACCGGTCGTTGGAAGGATGATCTGACAGCCGTCATTGCGAGCGAAGGACCTCGAATCGCAGGGTGGGCAAAGGCGCGCTTGCGCCGTGCCCACCTCAGGTACTCAGCTCGTGAGGGTGGGCACGCGGAGCCTGTCATCGGGCCGCGCGTTCGCGCGGACCCGTTGGCTTTGCCCACCCTTGCGCTTCGCTTCGCTCGCGATGACGAGGAACCTACGGCTTCAGCATCAGCTTCTGTACGCGCCAGTTCATCGCTGGCGCAAGGTGATCCAGGACGCCGGCATCAAGGCCGAGTAGGCTTCCGCGCTGCCCGCAGCGGTATCTCGTTTACCCAGGAATAATGCCTCACGACGGGGGTTGCAGGGCTGTCGTTGCCCCATCCCGGAGGTTGTCATGGTCGGAACGGTCCTGCGCGTGCTCGCTGCCTCAAGCTTCGCTCTTTGTCTTGCTTCTCCCGCGTCCGCCCAGGACACCGTGCGCGTGCGCGGCACGGTCGAGCGCATCGAGGGGCCGGTCTATATCATCAAGACCCGCGACGGCTCCGAGGTGAAGCTCGTCACCACCGAAGACAAGCCGCTGTTTGTCGCGATCGTGCCGGCGACCATGAAAGACATCAAGCAGGGCATGTATGTCGGCTCGGCCGGCATGATGCAGGAGGACGGCACGCAGAAGGCCATCGAGGTGCACATCTTCCCGGAATCGATGCGCGGCACCGGCGACGGTCATTACGACTGGGATCTGCTGCCGAAGAGCAAGATGACCAATGGCAGTGTGGAGGAGGCTGTCACCGCCGTTGACGGTCCGGTACTTCGCGTCAAATACAAGGACGGCGAGAAGAAGCTGGTGGTGACGCCGCAGACCGTGGTCGTCACTTACGAGTTCGGCAAGCGCGAAGAGGTGCAGCCGGGCACCAGGATCTTCGTTGCGGCGGCGAAGAAGCAGCCCGACGGTACGCTGTTGACGCCGCGCATTACCTATGGCCGCAACGGAGAGGGGCCGGCGTTCTGAGGCATAATTCGGAAAAGTGTGAAGCGGTTTTCCGAGAAAGATCATGCCCAATCAAGGAGCTAAGCGCGACGACGAAGTCATCGCGCATAGCGGCGATCACTTCTCAGGCATTGCATAGCAGCATCGCTAATTCGGCTTGGCGGTGGAACCATCGCGTTCCTAGATCGTCTCAGACATCAAGGCCGGCCGCGCGTGGCCGGCCAGGAGTTGGGAGGCCGCTCATGTGGGTGCTGTTGCTGGTGCCGTTTGTCGGCCTGTTGTGGGTCCCCTTCTATAATTTCACCGAGCCGTCGCTGTTCGGTTTTCCCTTCTTCTACTGGTACCAGTTCGCCTGGGTGCCGATCACCTCGGTGCTGATCTGGCTGGTCTATCGCAGTCAGCCGCATGACGAAGCCAAATAGGGGACTTCGTCATGGCCGGTCACATCGAATGGATTGCGCTTTCGGTTTTCATTTTCTTTTTCCTGCTCGTCACC
This sequence comes from uncultured Alphaproteobacteria bacterium, assembly GCA_963821965.1. Classification (GTDB taxonomy): domain Bacteria; phylum Pseudomonadota; class Alphaproteobacteria; order Rhizobiales; family Xanthobacteraceae; genus Bradyrhizobium. The sequence continues at coordinate 71 of CAWGFY010000003.1, read as the reverse complement.
GTAATGGGCTTTTTCGCGGCGCGCTGGAAGTCCGGCCCGGTCAGCGAGCATCTCGATGAGTGGGGCCTCGG
>CAWGFY010000002.1:0-414092 GCA_963821965.1 uncultured Alphaproteobacteria bacterium | reverse complement strand
ACGTCGCGGGCCTTCAGCCAGCCCGGCACAAAATTGTCGCGGCCACCTTCGGTAAGGACCTGCTCGATCAGCAGCTGATCGGCCTTGGAGGAGGCTGCGGTGAAGGCGAGCGCGACCTCGCCAAGACCGAGTTCGAACAGGCGATTGCCGCGACGCGACTGGCAGTAGTAGTCGCGCTTCGGCGTCGCGCGGGCGAGGATTTCGATCTGGCGGTCGTTAAGTCCAAAGCGCCGGTAGATCGCCATGATCTGCGGCTCGATGGCGCGATCGTTGGGCAGCAAAATCCGCGTCGGACAGCTCTCGATGATGGCCGGCGCGATCGCGGAGCCGTCGATATCAGCAAGCGATTGGGTAGCGAAGACGACGGAAGCATTCTTCTTGCGAAGGGTTTTCAGCCACTCACGCAGTTGACCAGCAAATTCCTTGTCATCAAGCGCCAGCCACCCTTCATCGATGATGAGCAGAGTTGGCCGGCCATCAAGCCGTCCTTCAATGCGATGGAACAGATAGGAAAGGACGGCCGGCGCGACTGCCGTACCAATCAGTCCGTCGGTCTCAAAGACCTGGACGGAGCCTTCGCCAAGACGCTCGAATTCCGCATCAAGAAGCCGGCCATATGGCCCGCCAAGGCAATAAGGCTGGAGAGCGCGCTTTAACGCATTCGACTGAAGAAGAACGCAAAGACCGGTCAGAGTCCGCTCTGGGATCGGTGCCGAAGCCAGCGAGGTCAGTGCCGACCAGAGATGATCCTTTGCTTCCGGCGTGACTTCGACCCTCTCACGGCCGAGGATCGCGGTGATCCACTCTGCTGCCCAGCCACGCTCAGATGGATCATCAATCGCGGCAAGCGGCTGAAGCTCAACGAATTCCGCGGATTCGCCCGAGAGCACGCCGCCGATGTCATGCCAATCGCCACCCATGGCGATGGTGGCGGCGCGTACGGAACAGCCAAAATCGAACGCGAAGATCTGGGAGTTTGGATAGCGGCGAAATTGAAGCGCCATCAGCGCCAGCAGCACTGATTTGCCGGCGCCGGTTGGTCCGACCACAAGAGTATGGCCGACATCGCCGACGTGAAGCGAAAAGCGAAACGGGGTCGATCCCTCCGTCCTGGCCAGGAACAAGGGCGGCGCCTTGAAATGATGGTCCCTCGCCTCCCCGGCCCACACCGCTGACAGCGGGATCATGTGTGCCAAATTCAAAGTCGAGATCGGCGGCTGACGGACGTTGGCGTAGACATGCCCTGGCAAGCTGCCGAGCCAGGCCTCGACCGCGTTCACCGTCTCGATCATGCAGGTGAAATCCCGGCCCTGGATCACCTTTTCGACGAGGCGGAGCTTTTCGTCGGCGGTCGCGGGCTCGTTATCCCAAACTGTGACAGTTGCCGTGACAAAGGCTTCCCCGATCTCGTCCGAGCCCAACTCCTGGAGCGCGGCATCGGCATCCATCGCCTTGTTATGCGCGTCGGTATCGAGAAGAGCCGAAGCCTCGTTGGTCATCACCTCCTTCAGGATCGCGGCTACCGACTTCCGTTTGGCGAACCATTGCCGCCTGATCCTGGTCAGGAGTTTTGTCGCATCCGTCTTGTCGAGCATGATCGCGCGGGTCGACCAACGATAGGCGAACGCGAGGCGGTTCAGGTCGTCGAGAATTCCGGGCGTGGTCGCCGTCGGGAAACCTACAACGGTCAGGACGCGCAAATGCGCTGAACCTAGCATTGGCTCGAGCCCACCGGTCAGCGGCCGATCGGCGAGCAATGCGTCGAGATACATCGGGATCTCGGGCACCCTGACGCGATGCCGTTTGGTCGAGACCGTCGAATGGAGGTAAGTCAGGGTCTCCTCATCGTCGAGCCAGGCGCACTCCGGCATAAAACCTTCGACGAGTTGGAGCACGCGGTTGGTCCGATCGACGAACCCGCGGAGAACCTCACGCGCATCAGCGTCGACGGTGCGGTTGCTACCTTCGTAAAGCAGCCGTTCGGCTTTCGCCGTGCCCTCGTCCGGCGGCAGATAGAGAAACGTCAGGAAATAGCTCGACTCGTAATGGGCGCCGGCCTCTTCGAACTGTGCCCTCCGCTCAGCATCGACCAGGGCGGACGCCGTGTCCGGAAATGTGTTGGGTGGATAGCTGCCTGCGGAATGGCGCTGCGCTTCGACAAAAATCGCCCAACCGGATTCGAGACGACGCAGCGCATTGTTCAGACGGCCGGCTATGGCGACAAGTTCGGCTGGCACGGCGCTATCGAGATCAGGCCCCCGGAACTTTGCTGTCCGTTGAAACGACCCATCCTTGTTGAGGATGATCCCCTCATCAACAAGAGCCGCCCAAGGCAGAAAATCCGCGAGACGCGTATTCGAGCGCCGATACTCCGCTAGGTTCATCATGAGAGAACTCACGTGTTGAGGTGACCGGGGATACGCAGGTGTCGTCGTACGACCTCGACGAAGTCAGGATCGCGCTTGGCGGCCCAGACGGCGGCCATGTGGCCGACGAACCAAAGGAGGAGGCCCGCGATCCAAAGGCGCAGACCGATGCCGAGTGCAGCCGCGAGCGTGCCGTTGACGATGGCGATGGAGCGTGGCGCACCGCCCATCAGGATCGGTTCGGTCAGCGCGCGATGCACGGGCGTGACGAAGCCTGGGATTTCTGCATCCATCAGATCACCACTCCCCCGCCGAACGAGAAGAACGACAAAAAGAAGCTCGACGCTGCGAACGCGATCGATAGGCCGAACACGATCTGGATGAGCCTGCGGAATCCGCCCGAGGTATCGCCGAACGCCAGCGATAGCCCTGTGACGATGATGATGATGACCGCGATGATCTTCGCGACCGGACCTTCGACCGATTGCAGGATCTGATTGAGCGGCTGCTCCCACGGCATGTTAGAGCCAGCAGCGAAGGCTGGGCCGACGGTCAGATAGGTAGTCGCGAACACGGTCGTCGAAATGACGCATCGTTCCAGCGAAGATGTAACACTCATGATTGGTCCCCCAATGCTGCAAGGCTGTAATCACCGGAAGGTCCGAGCCCCGTGACGCTGGCGAGCTCGGCCAGGCGGCGATCGGCACCGCGACCGGAAAGAACGGCAATAACGTTGATGGTCTCCGCGATCAGGGCGCGGGGGACCGTGACGACGGCTTCCTGGATCAGCTGCTCGAGTCGACGCAACGCTCCGAGCGCGGTGCCCGCGTGGATGGTACCGATACCGCCGGGATGACCCGTGCCCCAGGCCTTGAGCAGATCGAGAGCCTCTGCACCGCGGACCTCCCCGATCGGAATGCGATCGGGCCGCAGGCGCAGCGATGAACGGACCAAATCCGATAGCGAGATCACGCCGTCCTTGGTACGTAACGCCACGAGATTCGGGGCCTTGCACTGAAGCTCCCGCGTGTCTTCGATAAGAACAACCCGATCCGACGTCTTGGCGACTTCGGCCAACAACGCATTGGTGAGCGTCGTCTTGCCGCTGGACGTGCCGCCAGCCACGAGTATGTTCTTGCGTGCTTCGACCGCGACCTTCAAAGCGCTGGCTTGGCCCGAGGTCATGATCCCGGCGGCCACGTAGTCCTCCAGCGTGAAAACGGCGACCGCCGGCTTTCGGATCGCGAAGGCCGGGGCCGCGACCACTGGCGGCAACAGTCCCTCGAAGCGCTCACCCGTTTCGGGTAACTCAGCCGAGACCCGCGGGCTGCCTGCGTGAACCTCAGCGCCAACGTGATGGGCGACTAATCGAACGATGCGTTCGCCGTCAGGAGCGGACAGGCGTTCGGTTGTCTCCGCCAGGCCTCCCGACAGCCGGTCAATCCATAACCGACCATCTGGGTTGAGCATCACCTCAATGATCGCGGGATCTTCGAGAAACCGTGCAATCGCAGGACCGAATGCCGTGCGCAACATGCGCGCGCCGCGCGAGATCGCCTCCGACTGAAAGGAATGGATTGCCACCATCGTCCCCCAACAGCCGAGGTCGCCTCAAGCGCCCTCGGATGGGGATGAATAGAAAAGGCAGTAAACGGCTCAGTGCAACAAATGGACTATTGGTTTCGTAGGCTGGCGTAAGAAAAGAAGGAATTGAGAATTGCCCGAGTTCTCACGTGGCAACACTGCGGCACGAATGATGGCTTCGGAAATCAGTCGTTCGCAGGTTAGGTCAGTCACCAATTCGCGGATTAAATCGTGGCCGCCGTTGAACGCTTGGTGGATTTCCTAGTGCGATCGCGATCGAATAAGGGTTCTCCGACGCTGGTTGCATAGAGCAATTTCGGCTTCGGGAACTTAGACGACGACTCCAATTTACCGAACGGCCGCTTTTGCGCCAATAGCGGCCGCTCGTGAGCGACCGGTATCCGCAGTCTCGTAGAATCAGAACGTGAAAAGTACGGAGGCGTACCAAGAGTAATTATCCGTCTCGTTCGCATTCTCGATTCCGTGTCTGAATAACCAAGCAAATGGTAAATTGTCGTTCAAGTCAAAACGCCAGCCGATGCCGGCGCTGAAGGTTGCGGGCGTGCCGCTGGAATCCGCGGTCTGGTGAAAGATCTCCGCCCCGATCTGGAGCTTGGGCAGAACCTGGTAGGTGAGGACGGCACCGTCCGGCAGAAGTCCACCGTCCGTCGCTCAGTGACGGTGCATCCCCCTCCGCCGAACGCCGACCATCCGCCGCTCCAGTCTTTCTGCGATCCACACGGCAGCAGCAACGACCGATGACTGTCGCCAACATTTGTTCGAGCCGCTCGGAAGGAAAATCCGCGGCAAGACGCTGACGTCCATTCCGAACCCATCTTGGTGCAATACGAAAAGCGCCACCGCATCGTGATCGTTACGATATCGGTGATAAACCTTCCGCTATTCCGCGGCGTAGTCATTGTCCCAACGATCGAACTCTTCCGGCGGAACGGAATGCGGCGGTATCGGCCGCGCGCGCCCTGAACAAACGCATCGTCCGGTCCGAACATCCCTGCCGGGCGGACGAAAAGTGCGTCGCCGAAGGCGGCCCGGACCGCCAGTTCGCCTTCGCCGCGCTTTCGGATGTACGGATGTACCTTGATTGTGAGGCAGTATCGGCGCCGATTCCTGAAATGTGAATAAGCCGATCAACACCGGCACGAATGCTTGAGCCGCTACCCGCTGGGCATCCTCGACGTGAACGGAACGAAAAGTCTCCTGTCCGTGCTCGACGTAAACGCTAACCGCATTTACAACGCCGTAGGCGCCGGCAAGTGCATCCGCGACTGACCGCTCGTCGTGAATGTCGGCCCCTACGGATTGAAGCTGCGGATCATCGGGACCAAACAGTCTGTGCCCCCGATCAGGATGCCTTGACGCGGTCCGAACACGAAATCCGCGAGAGTGCAGATGCCGAACGATGCGGCGGCCGAGAAAGCCGGTTCCGCCGAACACGGTGACGGTCCGATCGTTCGTTACTCCATGATTTCAATTCGTCAATTTGTGCGGAAGCGAACGGTCCGCCGGATGCGGTGGTCGCTCGCCGTTAGTTATTGATTCTTTGCTGGTGCGCCCGGAAGCACGGCTGCCACACCTTCCGGATTGATGTTGAAGGCCAAGAATATCAACGGCTCGTTGCCTGGGTTTCCCCATTGGTGCACGAGGACGGACGGTTCATAGATCAAAGAACCCGGTTCTTGCTTAGTTCGATCGCAGCACGGATAAGAACAGGTCCAACACCCCGATATAGGGGTGGGTCGAATAGCTCTTTCCGGTTCCAAGGCGCGGTTTCAACAAACGATACGTAAACCAGATTCTTGCCCTTCTGATTGTCCACGCGGCAACGATGCATGGTTGTATCGACAAGCATCATGCCTTGGGTCACGCCACCGCAAACAACACAGAAGCCTGGATTGGCGAGCATTCCTTGCAAGGCTTCTGTCTTCCGACGCCAATCCCAGTGTCGACTTTGCGGCCAATGCCTACGCTCGACACCTGAGCGTTTAAGGCGCTGCAGGGCCTTAAATAGCTCAGGCACCCATTCCGCTTCCCAGTCGACTAGCTGCTTTTCAGTGATCGCATCCCAAAGCTCAGCCGCTTCGGGTTGCCCACTTTGAGCATTCAAAAGAAAAATCGGCGAGACATCGACCGTCATAGCATCATGACCTCTGCTTTTTCTTTCGTCTTTTCGTCCTCGAAAAACAGCTTGCCTCCGTTTTCGAGCCGGCTCTCAATGAGCTGATAGAGGCGTAGCGCCTGTCGAAGCACTGCAGTCTTGCTCACGTCCTTTTTGATGCAAAGCGCCTCAAGAACGCTCATCTCAGCTTCTGTGAGATTTAGCGTCATCGTCTTTTTGCTAGCGCTCATAGCTGCTCCCTTGGTCTTCAATGCCTAACATCTACCGGAAGATGGCTATTTTGTCAACAGAAATAAGCTTGTATTTAGCTGTTGACTAGCTAGATAATAGCTATATATTCACCTCAGCTTGGTCAATGGGACCCGGAATTATTGAGGTAAAGATATGGAAAGCCATGAGATTGAACACTTTCTCCACGGCCAGGGCGCCAAACCCAAGGTAGCCACCGCCGTTCTCGGGGAGGCCCTTCGGGAGGTACTCCTTCGCAGTGACATGATCCGCGAGGGCGAAACCGAGATCTTCGTGTTTGTCGGCGAATGCCAAGATGCCTTGAACGAAACCGCTGAAATCGAAGATGGCATGGACGAGCAAGCGCCCGTTGACATCGACCTGACAGTCGAAGTTTTGGAGATCCACCGGCATCGTCACATCCACTGTCATCGCTGCCGGCACGTTGCCGTCGAGGTAAATTTCGGCGGCAAGACCAAGCGGCACCGCTTCTCCCCGGCAACAACGGTCGGCGTCGCTGCACAATGGGCGCGCCGGAAATTTCATCTGGACCCGGATGCCGCCGCCGAATACGTCCTGCAGCTTTGCGGAAGCACGACGCAACCCCGCTCGGACGAACATTTAGGCGAGCTGGTCGCTACGACGACCTGCTCGATCTGTTTCGATCTCGTCAAAGAAGTCACGCCGCAAGGTTGATCGATGCTTCCTCCGGATCAGAGACTCTTTGAGGCGGACTTGCAGTCGGCGACCTACCGAAGCGGCGTGGCGAAAGGCCTGTGGGGGCAGGCCGAGCCGGAAGTAATGCCGGACGGCGCCGCTTGGCCGAAAGTCTTTTTCTGGTTGGTGGCAGCGCAGCGCATCAATGCGCCTGATCGCTTCTATATCGCGCTGGATGCTGCGGGTTATCGGTCGGTCTCGCCAACTGGGACCTTTTGGGATCCTTCCAAGAGGGAGACGCTTGATTTCGCTAAACGGCCCAAAGGAAAACCCAATAGCCGTTTCGCGAAGATCTTCAGGACTGATTGGGAAAACGGGCGCGCATTTTACCATCCTTTTGACCGGCTCGCCGCTCAATCCCACCCGGAATGGCCTCAACAGCAACCACATCTTATCTGGAATGACTCGCACACCATCGTCGACTGCTTCGAAGAGTTTCAAGCCTTGCTGACCAGCGGAGATTATGTGGGTGTTTAACGCAGCAGCCGATACAATTCGCCTCCCAATTTGGCTTTGGGCGCGGCTCATCTTCGATCTTCGCCGCCGAGGAGGAGGTAAGGGTGAAAGCGGCGCTTTCTTGCTTGGTCGGAGCAACAGCAACGCCAAGCGTGTACGAGCATACATCTGCTACGACGATCTTGACGCTGACGCCTATCAAGGCGGCGCGATTGCCTTCCACGCCGCTGGCTACGCCGCTCTCTGGCAATACTGCAAAGACGAGGAGTTGGAGGTGCTCGCCGACGTGCATACGCACCCTGGCGCGTGGATTGGTCAGAGTTCCCATCGATCAGCGTCATCCCATGGTGCCGGTCGTGGGGCATACCGCGATAATCGTTCCCAACTTCGCAAACACGGGTTGGTGGTCGCTCGATCTCGTCGGTGTGTACGAATATCTCGGTAGTTTCAAATGGCGGGTGCATCCGGCATCCGAACAGCCCCGACACGTCAAGCTCTCAATTTGGTGATTCTCTATGTCTAACTTTGATCTTCAATTGTCGCGGATTTCAAAGCTGTTTGTCGATCGCGATCAAGCGAACGCCGAAGCAGCGCTTGCTCGACGGAAGGGATACAGCGTAACGCTCCTTTGTGGAGAAGACGTCGCAGCTTCATACACGTTGCAGCTCGCGGTGCTTACCGCCGCCAGCATTGCTAGCCGGTGTTTCCCTGGCGCTGTTCAGATTTCGCTTCGTCCCAAAACCGCCGAAGCACCGTTGTTGCTGTGGCCTTCGCTCAAGCTCACATTTGGGTCGACGCTGCGCGACCTCGTCGGCCACGATAATCTGATTGATTATGGCGCTTACCAAGATGTGCCACACGCGCTAGTTTTCGGCGACGCTCCGCCAATCAAAAATGCACTTCGGGTTACCTTTGACGGCTGGATAGCCAAGGTAGGACCTGCCCGCGATATGCCGCGTCTGGCTGAACGTGAATACTTTTCTGTGGCAGGCATACTGGCAGCAGCGCTGGCGCTTTCGGAGCTCTTTCTTTCGTTTGCTAACATCAGTGTTGAAGCGACGCGTCGCGTTGTCGGACTTTCGCTCTGGCGCCCGGATTTGAACACCGATGATCCGGCGGCGCTCGGCCTTCTCGTCGAGTATCTGCCAAAAGACTTGTGGGTACTGGGTTTGGGCCATTTGGGGAATGCGTATCTATGGTCACTTGGCACACTGCCTTACCAAAACTCCAGCGAGGTGGAATTTATCCTCAATGACTTCGACCGAGTTGAACCGGAGAATATTGAGACCGGGATTATTTTCACGATTGCTAACAAGGGCATTCTTAAGACCCGCGCTTGCTGTGCATGGCTGGAGCAACGCGGATTCCAAACCCGGTTAATCGAACGACGATTCGATGCGGCCTTCCGGCGTGACAACAAGGAACCAGGGCTAGCCCTGTGTGGTTTTGACTCAAACCCGGCTCGTCGCGATCTAGCGACAGCTCAATTTCTTCGCGTTATCGACAGCGGCCTCGGCGGCATGTCAAACAATTTCGACACGATCAGTTTTCATACATTACCGAACGCACGGGCGCCGGCAGAACTATGGCCGGACTTGAGCGCCGATGACCAAAGAAAGCGCGTCGAACAGCGCGAACGCGTTGCTCGCGAAAATCCCGGCTATTCGCGTCTCGCGAAAGATGAGTGCGGACGATTTGACCTTGTGGACAAATCGGTCGCTGTGCCGTTCGTCGGCACGGCCGCTGCAAGCCTCGTCATGGCTGAAGGTGTTCGCCTGCTACATGATGGCCCAGCCTACACGGACATCAAGCTCAGCATGGGTGTCCCCAACAAATGCATTGCCCACATGAAGGGCAACTATTCGGCCCAAGACACGAATGGATTGAGATTTGTTGATTCAAGAAATTGATCAATCGAATGAGAGGGCCGTAAAATGCCGAAGAACATCGTTATTTTCTCTGACGGTACAGGCCAGGCGGGAGGCATTACTTTCGATGAGGCGCGAACTAACGTCTACAAGCTGTACCGCGCCTGCCGCGTAGGTCCCGACACTCATATCGACCCCTCCCAACAGATCGCCTTCTACGACCCCGGCCTCGGCTCCGCCGCAGACGGCGGTCACTTCAAAGTCGGTTGGCTGCGTACGTTCTACAATGTCGCGAGCATGGCCACCGGCCTCGGCATTACCGCAAATATCATCGACTGCTACGCTGCGATCATACGATTGTATGAACCGGGCGATCGAATTTTCCTGATCGGATTCAGCCGCGGCGCTTACACGGTTCGCTCACTTGCCGGCGTGATTTCCTATTGCGGAATTCCACGGCAGTTGCCGGGAGGTGGCGCCCTGCGCCTTGATATCGAGGGATCGCGCGAACTTGCAGAACATGCGGTCAAGGACGTGTACCAGTTCTGCTCGTCTTATAATCGGACAAAGGTAGGCGACTATCTCCAGTTCATGTTGCGGACGCGCGATGCGATCGCCGCGAGATTCAGGACCGAACACGGATGCTCCGCCGTCAAAGACGGGGTCGAGCAGGCAAACGTGTTTCCTTATTTTATCGGCGTCTTCGACACTGTGGCCGCATTAGGGAATAAGTGGCTGGCGCCGATTCTTATCGCCGCTGTCCTCGCGATTCCATTCGGGCTGCATTTCATCGGGGCTTGGCTCGAACCCGCCTATCCGTGGGCCGGGAAGGTTACGCGTGATCTGGGCTATTTAAGTGTTATCGTTGCGCTGCTGATCTACCTGAAGAATTATTTGAAGATTGCGCCGTCCCTGCCCGGCTATGGCTTTTTCAGACGTCTCATGACGTTTCATCTCACCCGGCCGAAGCATCAATTCTATGATACGACCCTTAACGTGAATGTCGGCTACGCGAAGCATGCGATCTCCATCGACGAAAACCGCGCCGACTTCGCGCGTGTCGGCTGGAGGCCGACCGCCGAGAAGCTGATGAAGCGCGACGAGGATAGGAACCTTTACTTCGAACAGGTCTGGTTTCCTGGGGTTCACGCGGATATCGGAGGCGGTTACCTCGAAAACGAAGCCCGCCTTTCTGATGTTGCCCTGAACTGGATGCTCGCTGCTTCATCCATCGTCCCTGATGGTCTACAACATGACGGCAGCGTCCTGAAGCTATGGCCAGATCCCAGCGGCCCGCAGCACGATGAACAGGTCGGCGGCTGGCTGAAGCAGGGCCTGCGGCCTTTGCCGGAAGACGATAAGACGCATGACTCCGGTGCAACAATGCACAAGTCTGTCTACCGGCGGTTCGCAGGCGCTCCGGTTCTGTTGTTCAACCGAATTGCGCAGTATCGTCCTTCAAATCTGAGTAAGCATATCGACTTCAAACAGTACTTTGGTTCGGACGCAGCTATAGCCAAGCCTGCCAAGAATTCCCAGTGCGTTGCCGACGATATCGAGGCGAAGTGGGAAAAAGCCGGCTATCCCGGCCGTTTGTGACGGGAGCGCCGCGCGCAGCATGCCAGCTTCGACTTTACTTTCCCGATCTTCGCTCGAGCAGAGCGTGCTCATTGCCTGACTGGCAGGCCTTCGGTACGCCGTCGCGTCTCCCGCTCGATCCACAACCGCATGCCGTTAGACAGATCGTTGCGCAGATCGAGCATCAGCTTCGAGCGGACCGCGACCGCCCAGTCGGGCGTCGATGCGAGATCAGCGCGGATACGATCGCGATGAGACGTAATGTTCGCGAAATTCGCCGAAAAAAAGGTGGGCATGGCTGCGCCAGCACGGCCAGCTGAGGCAGATCGTCACGCGCGCAGCGCGCCTTGGTGATCGCTCGCAGCCTGCCATAGATAGGCAGCCTGGGGTAGCCGAGACCACTCAGACCCGGGTAGCCGTGCCTGAGGAAAAGCGCGTTCAAAGTGGGCTTGCTCCCTTAAGTCGCACGTCCATTAGTTCGACATGTTGGTGTCAAGGAGCGCCAGAAGTGAGCGCACCACTACTAGTCGCCGACGTCCGATCGTTGTCGTGACGATACGCCCAGCTCCTATCAACTCGTAAAGCTTCGTGCGTCCCAAGCCGGTCACTTCGCATGCATCGTCAATCGTGCAGGTGAGCCGCTGGGCGAATGGCATCGTGCTCGGTTCTGCGGCTTTCGGAGCGGATAGACTGACTTGTGACTGTTGTCCGCCAGTTTTCTCTCGTCGATTGTATCTCACGTGGCCCTCCTATTCGCACAAAGCTCGACAGGACAAGAGTTGATTGTGCGACGAGCAACGTCAATGCGAACATCCGAGGGCGCTCGCGTACGACAGCGCACGTTAGCGGCGGTTTGAATATTTCCGGACACCAAGGGCGACGACGAAATTTTTCGCGAATGCGCCAGCCACAGTGAGGCATCGCGCCGAGGCTAGTCTGCTAATGTCGGCAGCAAATTCCCCAAGCGTTCGCCGCTGTTCACCAGCGTCTTATTCAACCATTATTCAACGAACGCGGCTGATGGCTACCTAAGTGCCTGAGTTTGCTGGCGCTCCCTAGGGGAATCGAACCCCTGTTTCAGCCTTGAGAGGGCCGCGTCCTAACCGCTAGACGAAGGGAGCAAGCGCGCGTGAGGGTCAGGAAATAGCCGGAGATGCAGGGTTGCGCAAGGCGGAACGGGGCACACCCCCACCCCGGGATCAAGGCTCCGTCGTGAACTTCAGGCTGCCGGCCGGTTTCAGCGTATGCGCGTCAAAGGTGCGGATTTCGGTCTGGCCGTTGACATCCAGCATCAGCACCAGGCGGTCGCCGGCGACCGCGGTGGCGATGATCTTGGCGCCCTTGGGCAGCCGCGCGGTGATGTCGTTGGCCGCCACGCTTCCCTCCGAGGTGAAAAGGCGATAGCCGATGGCGACCAGCACGGCGCCGATCGCGACCGCCGTGGTGAGGCCCGCGATCAGCATCATCTTCCGCACCCGCGCCATCAGCGCGGCCTGCTCGGGGCTCGGATCGGGGTACAATGTATCGGTCATGCAAGGCTCGTCTTCAAATCCCGCCGGTCAACACAGCGTCACCGTCTCCGGCGACGAAGGCTCTGATCGCCTCGACCGCGTGCTCGCCGCGCACCTCACGGACGTGTCGCGCTCGCGGCTGAAAGCGCTGATCCTCGAGGGGCAGGTCAGGATCGGAACCGCCGCCGTCCGCGACCCCGCTTATCACGTCAGGAAAGGCGAGACGATCATAATCGATCTGCCGGAGCCGGTCGAAGCCGAGCCCAGGGGCGAGGCGATCGCGCTCGATATCGTCTACGAGGACGACGACATCATCGTCATCGACAAGCCCGCGGGCCTGGTGGTGCACCCGGCCGCGGGGCACGCGACGGGAACGCTGGTGAACGCGCTGATCGCCCATTGCGGCGCGAGCCTGTCGGGCATCGGCGGCGTACGCCGGCCCGGCATCGTGCACCGGCTGGACAAGGACACCTCGGGGCTCATGGTCGCGGCCAAGAACGACCGCGCGCATGCCTCGCTGTCGGCGCAGTTCGCCGATCATGGCCGCACCGGCGCGATGGAACGCGGCTATCTCGCCTTTGCCTGGGGCGTACCCCACCGGCCGCGCGGCAGCATCGATGCGCCGCTCGACCGGCATCCACATGCCCGCGAGAAAATGGCGGTGCGGCAGCGCGGCCGCGAGGCCGTGACACATTATGAAGTGAGGGAAGTGTTCAACGGTCAGGACGGCAAGCCGGTGGCCTCGCTGCTGGCGCTCAAGCTCGAGACCGGGCGGACCCATCAGATCAGGGTCCACCTCGCCCATGTCGGCCATCCCCTGCTCGGCGATTCCGTCTACGGCCCCCACTTCAAGACCAAGGCCAGCCAGCTGGGGCCTGTGAGTCGGACGGCCCTGACCTCCCTCGGCCGGCAGGCGCTGCACGCATACCTGCTGGTATTGGAGCACCCGCGAACAGGAGAAATTTTGCGCTGGGAGCGGCCCCTGCCGGAGGATTTGCTTTCCCTTAGCGGCGCGCTTTCAGCGGCGAGATGACGCAGGACTTTCGTAAAAGCACTGTTATTCCAAAAAGTTATACCAGACACACAGGAAGGTGACGGCGTGTTAACTTCCAATGCAGATGCATGTAGAGTATTGTGCACCTGCGTCAAATATCCGACGCGGAACATCGCAGTTCGACCGGCTTTAAAGGAAGGGGTCGTTCTGCCTGGCCCGCCGCTATCGGGGGCCTGAACCTAAGTGGAGGGCGCTGTAATGGCCCGCACAGCTACTTTGCCGATTCTCAACGGAGAATCCGGCCTCTCGCGCTACCTCGCCGAGATCCGCAAGTTCCCCATGCTTGAACCGCAGGAGGAATACATGCTCGCCAAGCGTTGGCGCGAGCATGACGATCGCGACGCGGCGCACAAACTCGTCACCAGCCACCTTCGGCTCGTGGCCAAGATCGCCATGGGCTATCGCGGCTACGGCTTGCCGATCTCCGAGGTCGTCTCGGAAGGCAATGTCGGCCTGATGCAGGCGGTGAAGCGTTTCGAACCCGAGAAAGGCTTCCGCCTTGCCACCTACGCCATGTGGTGGATCAAGGCGTCGATTCAAGAGTACATTTTACGTTCGTGGTCGCTCGTGAAGATGGGCACTACCGCGAACCAGAAGAAGCTGTTCTTCAACCTGCGCAAGGCGAAGAGCAAGATCAACGCGCTGGACGAGGGCGATCTGCGCCCCGACCAGGTGAAGATCATCGCCAAGCGGCTTGGCGTCACCGATCAGGACGTTGTCGACATGAACCGCCGGCTCGGCGGCGATGCCTCGCTCAACGCGCCGATCCGCGACGACGGCGAAGCCGGCGAATGGCAGGACTGGCTGGTCGACAATACGCCGAGCCAGGAAGCGCTGATGGCCGAGCACGAAGAGTTCGATCACCGCCGCGACGCCCTGCATGGCGCGATGGGCGTGCTCAATGCGCGCGAACGCCGCATCTTCGAGGCGCGGCGGCTAGCCGAAGACCCGATGACGCTGGAGGATCTCGCGGCCGAGTTCGGCGTCTCGCGCGAGCGCGTCCGCCAGATCGAGGTCCGCGCCTTCGAGAAGGTGCAGTCCGCGGTCAAGGGCACCATCGCAAGGGCGGAAGCCGCGGCGCTGGAAGCCGCGCACTGAACGCGATGCGCCGATCGCAAGATCGGCGCGGAGCGATCGGAGAAACAAGGAAGCCGGCGGCAACGCCGGCTTTTTTGTTGAGTTACACTCAGGTGTCATGCCGCGCGAAAGCGGGGCATTCAGTATCCAGAGGCTTCTCGGCGAAGCACTGCTGTCTCTGGAATACAGGGCGGATTCAACCGATTGTTGCAACACTTCAGCAAAGGGGGTTGCGATGAAGAGATGCAATCGGCGTTCGGATCGAGGTGTGCGAGCAATCCAGCGAAAGGGGCGCCGGGCCGTGCATCGACAGCACCGACGCTGGGCGACGGCGTGGAGCCCGGAACAGATTTCTCGCCGCCTTCGGCTCGACTTTCCCGAGGATGAGACGATGCGCATCAGTCACGAGGCGATCTATCAGGCACTTTATGTGCAAGGTCGAGGAGCGTTGCGCCGCGAACTGACGGCCTGCTTGCGCACCGGGCGGGCGTTGCGGATGCCGAGAGTGCGCAGGCGCAAGCAAGGCAGAGCCTTCGTTTCTCCCGAGATCATGATCAGTCAACGACCGGCGGAAGCAGCCGATCGAGCTGTACCGGGCCACTGGGAAGGTGACCTCATCTTGGGTCTTGGAAGTTCCGCAATCGGCACCCTGGTGGAGCGCACGACACGCTTTACCATCCTGCTGCACCTGCCGCGCATGACAGGCCATGAACAGGAAGTTCGCGTGAAGAAAGGATCTTCTGCACTCGCCGGACATGGCGCCGAGGCCGTGCGCGACGCCATCACCCGCGCGATCTTCATTTTGCCCGAGCAATTGCGCCGGTCGCTGACTTGGGATCAAGGAGCTGAGCTGGCTCAGCACGCACGTGTGAAGATCGACGCTGGCGTGCAGGTCTACTTTTGCGATCCTCACAGCCCTTGGCAGCGCGGCACCAACGAGAACACCAACGGATTGCTGCGCCAGTACTTTCCAAAGGGCACCGATCTCAATGCACACAACGCCGATGACCTTGAGGCCGTGGCTCTTGCACTCAACACCAGGCCCCGGAAAACCCTCGGCTGGAAAACACCGGCGGAAACTCTCGACGAATTGCTACGACTGAGCCATACACAAAGTGTTGCAACAATCGGTTAAATCCGCCCAGGATCGCCCGGTCAAGGCCGGGCGATGACAACGGAGTCAATAATAACTCCGGAAATATTCCTGCAGATAACCTGGGTCCTGCAATGTCCGAAATCCCGCTGGCGTCGAGTTCAGCAAGGTCGTGGCCTGGTTGCGATAGTCCGGCGAGATATTGTCCGCCTGCGGCAGCTGCTGGTTCAGCATGTTGCGATAGGAATCGTAGGCTTGCTGTGTGCCGACGAAAACGCAATTGCAACGCTGCGGCTCGGCGTAGAAATAACGCGCCTGACCGTTGATGCTGTGACTGACGAATTGGTGCGGCGGCAGCGCGCGCAACGCCTTCTTGCCGGCGGCATCGTTGGCGAGCTGCACGCGGAAGCCGGCCGACGACAGATAGAAACTGTTCTTGTCGAGGAACAGCTTGCTCGGCGTCTCCAGCGCGATCACCAGCGAGGCACACAGGCACAACACGAATGCCGCAAGCATCCCGAATGTTTTGACCCGCCGCGGCGATCGCAGCATCGAAGCAGTCATCACGCACTACCTCCTGTAAAACTCGGCTCCTGCGGCTCGACGACCGATGTGTCGCGCTCCCAGCCCTCGTTCTCGAGCTTGATATGCTCGATCGCAACCGCGCTGGAATCGGCATCCAGATCCGGCAGCGCCTGATATTCCGACACCCAGCAACGAAACACCTTGTACGCCAGTACCTTCTGACCGGCCTCGTTATAGATGTCGATCACGATGTCCTTGCGGAAATCCGCGAGCGAGACCTCCTTGCCCGGCGCCGCGCCGAGATTCCAGACCTTGGCCGCCCAGCCCTCAAAGGCAGTATCGTGGGTGACTCCACGCTCCAGGGTAATGGCGTCGAATTTTGTCCGACCCGGCGACAGGCGCGCAGTCGAGGGGTCTCCGCCCTCGCGATGCTCGACCACTTCGGTGGTGCGCTTGAGCGCGCTGACTTTCGAGACGCCCGCAACATAGCGACCGTCCCACATCACGCGGAATTTGAAATTCTTGTAGGAATCGAAACGCGTTGGATTGACAGTGAACTCGGCCATGATGCCCTGCCCTTCAATGAAAGGTTGCACCGCGCGGCCGACAGCTTGCTTGAAGCGGCGGAGGCGGTCAACCGACAAGGCAGAGCCGCTACTTCCCCCAATCCCGCGCCAGCGTCGCCAACGCGCAGCCCTCGCAATAGCGCTTGTCCTTGAAGTCGATCCAGTTGTGCGCGTAGACGCGCTCCAGCGGGATGTCGTAGCGCGCGCGCAAGAGCTGCACCAGCACGCGCCAGGTATCGACCTGCGCCTGCGTCGCCGGCCGCGTCACGTCGGGATAGTTGCCGGCGAACTCGACGCCAATGGACGTGTCCTTGTTGACCTGGTGATAGGTCTTGCCGTTGTCGATGTATTTGTTGTCGTTGCGGTCGGCGCCGTCGGTATGGGTCGGCACCAGATCGTCGGAGACTGCCCAGTAGACCACCCCATCGGTCTCGACCCAGACCATGACTCCGCGCCGCGTCGGATTCTTGTGCTGCTCGGCCGCGCCGCCCCGTGCCGATCCGGCCGGCCCCTCGGTCTGGTGCACGATGATGTTCTTCCAGGGATGGGCTTTCGCAAGCTCGACCCAGGGCGAGAGCCAGACGATCTTGAGTCCGGCAATATCGGGCGTGCCGGATTGCTTCGCGAGCGTGGCGATATCGGTTGTCTCGGCGTAGGCGGGAATGGCGAGCGCGAAGAGAGTGAGCGAGATCGCAAGCAGGCGAAAGATCATGCTGAAGGCCTTGTGAGGCCCTCTTAGTAGCACGCCTTAGGCGATTTTGCGCTCCGGCAGCACCGTCAGCATATCCTGCGCGGGCACCAGCGGCGGCGAAGGATCCCAAGCCGCGTAGCGGTTCTTGCCATCCTTCTTGGCGGCATAGAGCGCATGGTCGGCGGCCGCGATCAGCCGGTCCGGGAACGCGCCGACGTCGCCGGTCCATTGCGCAACCCCGATCGAGACCGCGATCGGGATGTCCGCGCCGCTGCAGCCCTCGGCATCCTGCCGGCAGACGTCGAGTACCCTGCGCGCGATCATCGCGCCCTCGCGCAAGGTCGAGGATGGCAGCACGATGCAGAACTCGTCGCCGCCGGTGCGCGCCAGCAGATCGCCGGGCCGCAGCCGCGTCTGCGCCATCAGGGTGAAATGCTGCAGGCAGGCGTCGCCCGCGGCATGGCCGTGGGTGTCGTTGACCTGCTTGAAGCCGTCGAGGTCGATCACCAGCAGCGCGAACGGGTCGCCGCTGCGCTCGGAGCGCGCGCATTCCTCCGTCAGGCGCTGCAAGAGCTGGCGGCGGTTGCCGACGCCGGTGAGATCGTCGAGCAGCGCGAGGTCGGCGACCTCGTCCCGCAGACGGTCGATCGTCATCAGGAGGAAGCCGAAATTGAAGGCCATGGACAGGAAGACCAGCGCGAGCGTCAGCACGCCCTGCCCCATGCTCGAATGCGCGAACGAGAAATCGATGCCGATCAGATTTCCGATCGCCCGCGCGGCATAGATCGCGATGATCAGGCAGGAGACGACACCGGCGAGCCGGGCGCCGGGATGGGCGCGGCCGTCATGCCTGGCCAGCAGCAGCTTCAGCGTCATCGCGAACGGCACCGACTGGCCGATGGAGTAGACCAGCACCCGCATCGTCATGCTGTCATAGATCTTGACGAAGACGATCAGGCCGACGCAGGTCAGTCCCGTGATCAGCCAGGTCGCGCGCCAGGAGACCGGCCGCTGGTAGAAGCGCTGGATGCCCATCGCGGCAAGGCAGGCGGCAAAGAGCATCACGGTGCCACCGGCGAGCAGCGGCAGCAGCGAGCCGGGCACGAACATGATAGCCATCGCAAGCAGCGCGCCGAACGCGCCCGTGAACGCGGACGCCGTCCAGAACCGCGCCGCATCGAGCTTGGGATAGCTGCGCGCGACATAGGCCCAGATCAGGCCGACCGAAAGGAAATTGACGACGAACACCGTCCACAAGGTGGGAAGGTTCAGCATGCGACTGCAGGATCTGAGTCCTGCCCCCCGTCTTTGGACGGCCCGCCCCGCCTGCGCGGCCAAAGCCGCTTATGCGCGGCGAAGGCCCGGCCATCTCCGTTTTATTGCGGTCATGATGCGATGTGGCGGCTTAATGGAGTCTCAACCGGGGCGTGGAAAGCGCGTCGTGGTTTTGAATTGATGAAGACGCCTCGCTAAGACGAAATTAGCCATGCCGCGGGTGGCATGCGCGCCAAAAGACTCGCTCAGGATGCGAAGTGCAGCGCCCGAAGCGTTCATCGGCGCGCATTTTCGGCGAAAAGCCTCTCAAAACGCAGACAACTGTGGATAACGCGATGACACCGAGGTGACAGTGCGATGCAAGCGCGTCGCGAATCTGTTTCGTTGTCAATCGAGGTTTTTGCGAGGCTGGCCCTCCGCCGAGCATGCCTCTCGTGTCGCGTTCCATCCATTAAACCCTGAGAGGATACTATGGCTAAGAAAGCGAAGAAGGCTAAGAAGGCGAAGAAGGCCAAGAAGGGAAAGAAGAAGTAGTTCTTCTGCCCGGGTGGGGTGCTCAGCTCCGCCCGGGCACCTAATCGGGATTGAAGAACGGCGGGCCTGGCCCGCCTTTTGATTCCGGCAGTCGATTTGCTCAGCGATCCGCGAGCGCCAGCCGCGCGCCGAGCAGGGCAAGCCGCCGGCAAAGGCGCGGCGCAGCCAGGTCATTACATTGGGCCGGCTGACGACGCGGTCACGGACACTGGCCGCAAACAGCCCGTAAACCACGAACACCACCCAGGTCATCAGCATGAAGACGGCGGACAGCTCCAGCATCCGCGCCAGCGGGTGCGGCTCGCCGGTGGCAATGAACTGCGGCAGGAAGGCGAGGAAGAAGATCGACAGTTTCGGGTTGAGGATGTTGATCAGGAAGCCGGTCACGACCACCCGGCGCCGCCTTTCCTCGTCGATCCGGCCGTCGACCGCGAGCGCGCCGCGCTCGTGCAAGGTCTGCCAGGCCATGTAGAGCAAATAGACCACCCCGCACCATTTCAGCGCCGAGAAAGCCAACGCGTTCGTGCGGCGGATTTGACATTCGCCAATTCAATCCTCGGGCTCGGTAGCGAATGTCAAATCCAAAGCCGCACGAAATATTGTTATTTGCGAGTGTCCCTTTGGTCCTGACATTCGTAACTGTGCCCGCAGCACTAACCTACGAATGTCAGGACCGGGACACTCGTGTGCAGCACTGCGGCAAGCCCGAGCATCGCCGCCAGCATGTGCGGCAAAATGCCGAGCGTGCAGCCGAAGGCCGCAGCAACGCTCGCCCGCGAGCCGCGGGTCAGCGCCACCGCCAGCGTATAGAGCACGCCAGTGCCCGGCGAGACCACCACAATCAGCGAGGTGAGCAGGAAGGAGAGCGACATCCCGCAAGGCTATCACCCGCGCCGGCACTCCGGAAGCGGCGGCCACAGCTCAGTGAGCGGGCCTCGCCGCGCGGTCGTGCGACCTTGGCTGCCGCGCCGCGTGCGCCAGCTCCGCCTCGCGCAGCACGTCGAGCGCGGCCCACGGCTTGGACCAGAACTTGACGCCGTCGGGCAACCTGCCGTTCAGCGGCTTGCCCGAGGTCACGACCACGTCGAGCGCGGGATGGCGCTGATGCGCGACAGCCGCAAGCTCGGCGCCGCTCATGCGGCCTGCCAGGTTGACGTCGGTCATCAGGAACGACAGCTTGCGGCCCTTCCGATCGAGCACGAGCAGCGCCTCTTCGGCGGTCTCGCACAGGATGACCTCATATTCGCTTTCCTCCAGCAGCATGGAAATCATCTCCCGCTGTATCGCGTCGTCTTCGACAATCAGGGCGATCGCGCGAAGTGGTTTTGCTTGTCCCATGGATCGCCTCCTGTGAATGAAGCGTGAGTAAGTAACGTAGGTTAAAGACGGGCCGCGGCGGATAGTTCGGTTCCAAATTCAGAAAAGCGACAGGAATCGCAAATTCCCGGCAATGCCAAGCCGGTTTGCTCAATTCATGGGCGATCGAGCTGCAAAATGCCGCCGCGGGACTTGCGTCGAGCGCGCAGCCCGATAGGTTCCCCGCCGGCTTGTGGGGAACCGGGAGTTTTTCGATGACGGCAATTGGAGGGGCGGCGGCTGCGATCACGGGCGCAGCCGGCGGCATCGGCCGCGCGCTGGCGCTGGAGATGGTATCGCGAGGCGCAGCAGGGCTCGCGCTTGCCGATCGCGATGAGGGGGGACTGAAGGCGGTCGCCGCCGAGATCGGAAGCAAAGCGAAGGTCACGACGCACAAGGTCGACGTCGGCGAACCCGAGCAGATCCGCGCGTTCGCGCAAGCCGCGATATCTGCGCATCCCTCGCTCAACATCCTCGTCAACAATGCAGGCGTGGCGCTGCTCGGCCAGTTCACCGAAATCGACCAGGCGCAGATGGAATGGCTGATCAACATCAATTTCTGGGGCGTGGTGCACAGCACCCGTGCCTTCCTGCCGCATTTGTCGCAACTGCGTGAGGCGCATATCGTCAACCTGTCCTCGATCTTCGGCATCATCGCGCCGCCCGGCCAGACCGCCTATTGCGCAGCGAAGTTCGCGGTGCGCGGCTTCTCCGAAAGCCTGCGGCACGAGCTGAAGATGGCGGAGAGTCCGGTGCGCGTGCTGGTGGTGCATCCCGGCGGCATCGCCACCGACATCGCGCGCAATTCGCGCACCGGCGCGGGCGTCACCGACAACGCGCGCCGCACCGAGATGATCGACCGCTTCGACAAGGTGGCGAAGAAATCGCCGGCTGCGGCGGCCATGCACATCGCCGGCGCCATCGAGGCCAACAAGCTGCGCCTTTTGATCGGCAGCGACGCGAAGTTTGCGGATCTCGTGCAACGCTTTCGTCCTGCGACGTATTGGGGGCTGCTCGGGCGCGCGCTGCAGAAGCGCGCGGAGAATGCGGAAGCGAAGTAGCGCCGCGAACTCGGTGTGATCGCTCCCCCCAAGAGCGAGCCCTCACTCTCCCCCGTCGATCTGCCGGCCCATCAGCGCGATCGCCTTCTGATAGACCTCGGCGGCATTCCATTCCTGGATCGCCGCGAAATTCGGCTCGCCCGGCTGGTAGCCGGCGCCGGGACGCCAGCCATGCGCGCGCAGAAAATTCGCGGTCGACGACAGCGCGCCGGAGGCGCTCTCGAGATTGCCGACGCCATAGGCTGCAATGTTCTTCGGCAAAAACTGCGTCTGGCCGACCTCGCCATGCATGGAGCCGCGCTGGGTCGGCGACAGCGTGCCGCGATCGATCAGTTGCAGCGCCGCGTAAAGCTGCTCGGTGAAATATTCCGGTCGCCGGCAGTCATAGGCCAGCGTCGCGATTGAGGAGAGCATGTTCTGGTTGCCGTGCTGAGTGCCGAAGGCGGTCTCCATGCCCCAGATCGCGATCAGCGGTCCCGGCGGCACGCCGTAGCGGCTCTGGATGCTGGCGAACATCGCCGCCTGCGATTGCCGAAGCTGGCGTCCTCTCGCCACGACGGCCGCGGCACCGCGCTTGACCAGGAACTGGTCGAGCGAAAGCCGGAAACTTCTCTGGCCGCGATCGGCATTGATGGTCGCCTGCGCATAGTTCGCGCCCATCAGCGCGGAGACGCCGTTGCCGCCGATGCCCTTGGCGCGCGCTTCACCCGAGAACTGCTGCTTCCACGCCTCGAAGCCGCCGGGCCCGTTGCCGCACTGCGCGGCGTGCGCGGCTGAGCCGAGGCACGCCAGCATCGCAAACGCGGCAGTCAGTCGCCTGGCATTGATCATGGGAAATCCCTTGAAGTGATTTCGTCATGGCCGGGCTTGTCCCGGCCATCCACGTCTTTCTCGCGCGAGTGTGGCGAAGACGTGGATGCCCGGCACAAGGCCGGGTATGACGAGCATCTATGTGGCTCGATTCTCCGGCAAATTCGCCTCACCAGCCCTGTCGCTGATAGTAGCCCGGTTGCCCCTGCGGATAACCCGGCTGCCCATTTGGATAATAATACTGGCCGCCGCGCCGGCGCGCATTGACGGGTTGCGGAGGCGGACTGGGCTGGAAGAACGAGAAGAAGGGGCTTTCACCCCAGCTGCTGCTGCCCGCAATCAGCATATCGGGCGGTGTCGGCTTGCGCGTGATGAAGCCGCCCTGCGGCTGGTTGTTCAGCACCGCGACGAACTCGGTGCGATAGTTGGTCTCCTTGGAGAGCGGCTCGTCGGAGATGACGATCGAGGATCGGGGCAACGCGGTCGGGCCGATGCGATCGAGCACCTCTTGCGGGATGGTGACGCGGTCGAGCGCATCCTTGGCGTCGTCGCCGTCGTCGATCGTGACCGCGCTCCAGCGCAGGCCCGCATCGCTCTTCGCCATCGCCGTGAAGATGTGCGTGCCGATCGGCCTGCCGGCATCGCGGATCTGGACGGGAACCTCGATCGAGGTATCGAACACCTCGCCGCCGCCATCGGGCGCCGGCTTGTGGGTGTTGCGCCTGACGTAAAGCCTCGAGGTCGCGCGGCTGATGTAGACCGAGACCGGCTCCTGCGCGAGCCTGGCGTCGAGCGCGGCCTTGGCGGTGTCGGCCTTTTTGGCCGCGGCCGCCTTGACGGCGTCCTTTGCCGCGGCAGCCGCATCGCGCTTCGTCGTTGCATCTGATTTGGCGGCGTCGAGCGCCGTCGCCGCATCAGCGGCCTTGGGCTCGGCCTTCGCCTTCAACTCCTCGGCCTTGGCTTTGGCCTGGTCCGTCTTGGCATTGGCGAGCAGCTTGCCGGCATAGGCGAGCTCGTTGTCGGCGCTCTTCTTCTGCCATTCCAGCTTCTTCAGCGCCGCCGCGCTCGTCGCCGCATCGCGCGCCGTGGTCGCCGCGGCCTTCCTGGCGTCGTCAGCCGCTTTCGCAGCGTCCTCGGCCTCGCGGACCGCGGTCTCGATGCGCGCCGGCGCGGCGGCGATCGCGTCCGCCTTCGGCTGGAACAGCGCGGGATGCGAAATCTCGAGCGGCTCGGCGTCGATCGGCGAGATGATCACCCGCATCCCGAGCCGCGTCTTGTCGAACAGTTTTTCGGCAAAGGGGAAAGGCATGCGCACGCAGCCATGCGAGGCGGCGTAGCCGGGCAGCGGACCGCCATGCAGCGCGATGCCGTTCCAGGTGATGCGCTGCATGTTCGGCATCCAGGCATCGTCATACATGGACGAATGGTGGTCCTTGTCCTTCTCGATGACGGCAAAGACGCCGGCCGGCGTCTCGCGCCCGGTCGTGCCCGTCGAGACGGGCGCGCGAAGAATCCAGCCCTCGGCGTCGTAGAAGGTGACCCGCTGGCTCTTGATCGACACGATCGCCATGATCGGCTCGCCGGCCTCGCGCGGCGCGGTGGCTTCGACGGGTTGTGC
The DNA here is from genome assembly GCA_963821965.1 of uncultured Alphaproteobacteria bacterium. GTDB lineage: Bacteria > Pseudomonadota > Alphaproteobacteria > Rhizobiales > Xanthobacteraceae > Bradyrhizobium. Next base: position 389,987 of record CAWGFY010000002.1, on the reverse strand, counting down.
CGGCTGTTTCGCGGCCACGGCGGCTGAGGTCAGCGCGGTCAGGGCGGCCATCGCCGCCAAGGTCAGTCGAATTGCCATGCCAGCCCCGGTTTCCTGTCCGCCTGCCTCGATTTGAACCAACGCCGCTGATTCGCATCCCGTTCCGGCGGCAAATCCTTCATATACGACGGCTCGCGCAGGCGGAAGGTTGGCATTGCGTCGCGGGCGGACACAGTTTCGTTGGACCGCGGCCAGCTTCGATCATTACCGCAATTTCGTTTGACTGGAGGGCATTCATCGACCAAAAGCCGCGCATGCCGAAAAAACCCGGAACCAATCCCAAGGGCGAATTCGCCTTTTTCGACGTGGTCTATGAGGACGACTCCCTGCGCTCCAACCGCCGCGTGCCCTCCGAGCTGCTCGGCGGGCTCGAGGGCGACGAACCCGCGCGCGCCTATATCCACCAGCAGGACCGCGAGATCGCCGAGAAGGGCGGCCGGCCGGCGCTCGAGATCAAGAGCATCAGCCGGGTCGGCGCGAAGAAGAAGCGCGCGCAGCAAGCGTAGTCGTCTCATGTCGGAGCATCGGACTTCAGGAACGATTTGATTTCCTCCAGGAAGCGCGGGAAGGCCGGCTCGTCCTCCAGGATGAGGTGATTGCGGCTTTCCAGCGGAACAAAACGCGCGCCGGGAATGCCCGCGGCCAGCCGCCGTCCCTGCTCGAAAGGCACCCTCGCCTCGTGCCGCGAATGCATCACCAATGTCGGCACGCTGACCTTGGGCGAGCAGCGCGGTCACGTCGGTTTCACCGTTCGCAGTCAGATTGCGGACGGCATCCTCGGGCGTTGCCGAGATGCGCTGCAGCTCGTTGAACCAGTCGGCCTGCTCCTTGGTGCCTCCGGGAATGAACTGCGAGGTGAAGAGCTGGCGGAACGCCGCATTTTCCTGCCCCCAGCCGCGACGCATCAGGGTGAGCATCGCCTCGCCCGCGTCCTTGTCGGCCTGCGTCCTTGCACGCTTGCTCCAGCCCACGGGGTAGCCGCCGAACAGGACCAGGCGTGACACCCGCTCGGGATGCCGCACCGCATAGCCGACCGACACGGCGCAGCCCTGGCTGACGCCGAGCAGCGCAAAGCGATCGATGCCCGCGGCGTCGACCACGGTTTCGAGATCGTCCACGAAGCGCTCGAACGAGACATCCGGCACCTCGCGATCGGAAAGCCCGTTGCCGCGCGCATCGTAGCGGATCAACGTGTGATCGCGTGACAATTCGCGATAGAGATGCCGCCAGATCGGGCTCTCCAGATCAAATTCAAGGTGCGTCATCCAGTTGCCGGTCTTGACGATCGGCGGACCTTGCCGGTTTTGGCATAGGCGAGCTGAATGCCGTCCCTGGTTTGACAGAAGTGAATGTCCTGCTCGTCGGCGGCAATCGGCCGCGCCGGCTCCGACGCGCCCAGCGCCGCTGAGTCCGGCAGCGCCATGATGTCGCTTGCGGCCAGCCCATAAACGCCGACGGCGCGCGCGATGTTCTTCACCGCCTGCTCGCCGAGATCGGCGAATGACAGCGACAGCTTGTCCCTGATCTGCTCGTTGGCCGTGCGCGAGATGCAGACGCCGCCGGGCTCGCACAGCGCCTCCAGCCGCGCGGCAATGTTGACGCCGTCGCCGAAAATGTCGTCGCCGTCGATGATGATGTCGCCGACATTGATCCCGATCCGGAAGACGATTTGCTTGTCTTCGGCAATGGCCGCGTTGCGGCTCGCCATCGCGCGCTGCACCTTGACGGCAAAGGCGACCGCATCGACCACGCTCGCAAATTCGAGCAGCATGCCGTCGCCGGTGGTCTTGACGATGCGGCCGTGATGCTCCGTGATCGCCGGGTTGACCAGTTCGCGGCGATGCGCCTTCAGCGAGGTGAGCGTCCCGACCTCGTCGATACCCATCAGCCGGCTGTAGCCGACCACATCGGCAGCGAGAACCGCGGCGAGCCGGCGTTGCATGCGCTTCCTCCAATCCCTTGCTGCGCCAATTTCGCATGCCATGAGCGGAATGCGCAAAGGATTTCGCGCGATCGAGGCAGCCCCGCCTTGTATTCGCCGGCTGCATAGCCATGTCGAATTCCACACGGGGACATCGTTCGGATGAAGCTGCGCGTCGGATACGAGATGAACTACGAGTTCCCGCAGCCGACGCCTGTCATCATGGTGCTGGGCACGCACTTCACGCGCGCCTCCGACGTGATCGTCCCCGACTTTCTCACCACCAGCCCGGTCGGTGCCGATCACGCCCTATCGCGACGGCTTCGGCAATTGGTGCAGCCGCATCGTGGCCCCGGCCGGTCCGATGCGTCTTTTCGCCGACGGCGTGGTGCGCGACAGCGGCCTGCCCGATCCGGTGCATGCCATCTGCCTGGCAGCACGCGGTCGAGAGTTTGCCCGCGGAGACGCTGGTCTATCTGCTCGGCAGCCGCTACTGCGAGACCGACCGGCTGTCGGACATCGCGTGGAAACTGTTCGAGGCGACGCCGCCGGGCTGGCCGCGCGTGCAGGCGATCTGCGATTTCGTGCATCGTCACATCGCCTTCGGCTACGAGCACGCCCGCGCCACCAAGACGGCCTGGGAGGCCTACAACGAAGGCAAGGGCGTGTGCCGCGACTATGCGCATCTGGCGATCGCGTTCTGCCGCTGCATGAACATTCCGGCGCGCTATTGCACCGGCTATCTCAGCGACATCGGCACGCCGAAGCCGTGGGCGGCCGGCGATTTCGCCGGCTGGTTCGAGGCCTATCTCGACGGCCGCTGGCACACCTTCGATCCGCGCAACAACGAGCCGCGGATCGGCCGCGTGCTGATCGCGCAGGGGCGCGACGCCTCCGACGTTCCGATCACCCAGACCTTCGGGCCGAACACGCTCGTGAGCTTCAAGGTGTGGACCGACGAGATCCCGGAGATCGCGGCGAAGGCGTCCTGAGAGATTATCGATCACGGACATGGTTTCGCATCGCCGCGGCGCGGGAAGCGCGACCCTGCTACTTTGGCGGCGTAAAATCCTGGTTGCTCAGCGGGGGCGCCGTCGGGCGCTGGATGCGGATGAAGGGTTTTCCCGCTGCCGCGTGGCAGCTGTTGCAGCCGTCGGTGAGATCATCGAAGGCGGCGACGAATTGCGTGCTGCTCTTCGCTGCAATCGCCTTCTCGAGCTTGTCGAGGCGCGGATCGATGATGGTCTTGACCATGTCGGCAACGGGAATGCCCTCGAAGGTCGCATGGAGCTTGCTCGCGTCCTCCAGCCCTTCCTTGATCTCATCGACTTCGTAGGCCGCGAGACCCCAGTTGCCGGTCTTGCCGGCGAACCAGAGTTTGGCGTGGCGAAGCTGGGTCGCCGTCATGAACTCGCCAAGTCCTGGCACGTAGCTGTCCTTTGCCGGCTCGGCGCGTGCCAGCATCGCGGACGCGGCGACGACGATCACGCCAAGTACGATCCGTTTCATCCTGCTCCTCGCAAATCGGTTCGCCACGCCCCGGCAGAGGTCGACTGGCTCTTCCCGGATATTAGCTCATCTCCGTCAGCAATGCGCCGGCGGGGCACCCGAATGGCATGGCTCCGCGTTGCCGCGGCGCGGAAGCGCCCGGGATGTGCGGTAAGCGTCGCGCCTTTCGAAATGAAGAGGGCGCAGGGAATGCCGGGCGCTGGCCGCACCCGCAGGCTCGTGGGCTGAAAAGAAAAGGTGCCCACAAGATAGACAGGTCAGCCGAAACGGTCCGGCATTCCCTGCGCAGTGGCTTTACGACGTACTCTGCGATCTCCCCGGTGTTCGGGCTTTCTAGTCACCGTCGCCGATCGATTGATCTCGATCGACTTGACCCCAGCGTCGAGGGGACAGGACCACGCAGCTTGGTCGTACGCGCCGACCGCGATCGTCTCGCGAGCCTCACGCGTCCACCGCTCCCCGCCTCACGTATCGTGACGATTCGGCCGAAACGTCCCTCTTCACGAGGCAGGATTTCGGAAATGTAACACTGTTTCGGATTTTCGGCAAGAGAAAATTGCGGTGAAGGACCCTAATGCGCGGAAGCGATTGAGAGGGCTTGCGAAATTAAAACCTCCGCGCAACCGATTTGCCCTACAGGGAAGTGTCAGCGACGTGGCTGACGCGCGAATGAACGCCTTATTGCAAGGAGGGGTCGGACCTACCGCGTCAGATGCGATCTCCGCAACTCTTTGATCGCTATACGCTCTAATATTCCCGTCTCGATGCTTAGGCCTGGCGAACCAAGCGATCATTGCAGACGCTCTTTCGGGGCTTCGGGTCGCGACTGACGAGTCGCAGCGATCTTTTGATGCCTGCCAAGCGGAATAAAGCGGCCGAGTGGCAGCCAAATCGATTTTCCGATCCTTATCGGAAAGCGGTTCGATTGGCTTCCATTTCAAATCTTGGCCGGAGTGATCAGCGAGCGATTTCTCATTTTTCTTACGAAAGGCCGCACCAAGAATGTCCCCTAATGTCGCTCCGGAATTGCTCGAGTCGCCCATAACATTTCTTCGTATTTTCTCTACAGTCACGGGCTTTGACTGGTGTTGTGAAGGGCCTTTAAAACCTCTGCCTACCATCGTCTTGTCTCCGGTCGATCAGATACTACTGCCAGTTGTCGTCACTTGGAATCACGAAAGTGCCCCCAAAACGAAAACGGCGGGCTTTCGCCCGCCGTCCATGGATGGACGGGTCAGGCCTGGTCAGGCCCGGCCATGACGATCTGAAATAGCTCAATTATCCAAAAAGCTCCGCAGCTTCCTGCTTCTCGACGGATGCTTCAGCTTGCGCAGCGCCTTGGCCTCGATCTGGCGGATGCGCTCGCGCGTGACGCTGAACTGCTGGCCGACCTCTTCCAGGGTGTGGTCGGTGTTCATGCCGATGCCGAAGCGCATGCGCAGCACGCGTTCTTCGCGCGGCGTGAGCGAAGCTAGAACTCGCGTGGTCGTCTCGCGCAGATTGGACTGGATCGCGGCGTCGATCGGCAGCACCACGTTGGGGTCCTGGATGAAATCGCCGAGATGCGAATCCTCCTCGTCGCCGACCGGCGTCTCCAGCGAGAGCGGCTCTTTCGCGATCTTGAGGACCTTGCGCACCTTCTCCAAGGGCATGCCGAGCTTCTCGGCGAGCTCCTCCGGGGTCGGCTCGCGGCCGATCTCGTTGAGCATCTGGCGCGAGGTGCGCACGATCTTGTTGATGGTCTCGATCATGTGCACGGGAATGCGGATGGTGCGCGCCTGGTCGGCGATCGAGCGGGTGATCGCCTGCCGGATCCACCACGTCGCATAGGTCGAGAACTTGTAGCCGCGGCGGTACTCGAACTTGTCGACCGCCTTCATCAGGCCGATGTTGCCTTCCTGGATCAAATCCAGGAACTGCAGGCCGCGGTTGGTGTATTTCTTGGCGATCGAGATCACGAGGCGAAGGTTGGCTTCCACCATCTCCTTCTTGGCCTGGCGCGCCTCGCGCTCGCCCTTCTGCACGCCGTGCACGATCTTGCGGAACTCGACGATCTCGAGCCCGGTCAGCGCGGCGAGCGACTGCACCTCGTGGCGCAGCTCCTTGATGCGGTCCTTCTCGTGATGGACGAAATTCTTCCAGCCCTTGGCCGAGAGTTTCGAGACGCGGTTGAGCCAGCGCGGATCGAGCTCCGAGCCGTGGTAGTTGCGCGCGAAGTCGTCGCGCGCCACGCCGTGGCTGTCGGCGAGCCGCATCAGCCGGCTCTCGAACGAGACCAGCTTCTTGTTGATGTCGTAGAGCTGCTCGACGAGCGAGTCGATACGCGCCTGGTTCAGCCGCAGCGACTTCACCTCGACGATGATCTCGTCCTTCAGCTTCTTGTACTTGCGCTCCTGCGAGGGCGTCAGCGAGTCGTTCTGCAGCTGGTTGGCGATGTCCTGCTCCTGCAGGCGGCGCAGCTTCTTGTAGTTGTCGGCGATCTTGTCGAAGGTCTCGACCACCTTCGGCTTCAGCTCGGCCTCGATGGCCGCGAGCGACATCTGGTTCTCGAACTCGTCGTCGTCGTCCATGTCGGCTTCGGCGGCGGCCTCGGCCGGATCCTTTTCCTCGCCCTCGGCACCAGGCACAGCGGCCGCAGGCCCGCCGCGGAACGGGGTCGGCGACGGCGGCGCTGCGGGCGGGGCGACATGCGCAGGCGCGCCCTGCGCGGCCACGGGTGCGCCGTCAGCGCCGTTGACGATCGGCTGGCCGTCGGGGCCGACGGCGGCGCCGACGATGCCCGGATTGTTCTTGGCGTCGGGGCCGGCATAAGTGGCTTCGAGATCGATGATGTCGCGAAGGAAGATCTTCCCTTCGTTCAGCTCGTCGCGCCAGATGATGATGGCCTGGAAGGTCAGCGGGCTTTCGCACAGCCCCGCGATCATCGCCTCGCGGCCGGCCTCGATGCGCTTGGCGATCGCGATCTCGCCCTCGCGCGACAGCAGCTCCACCGTGCCCATCTCGCGCAGATACATCCGCACCGGATCGTCGGTGCGCTCGCCGGGCTCGCTCTTCTTGACCTCGGTGACGGCCTTCTGCGTGACCTCGACCAGCTCGTTGTCGGTCTCGTCGTCGCCGCCCTCGTCCTTTTCCTCCTCGCCGTCGGCCTCATCGGCCTCGGTGACGTTGATGCCCATGTCCGAGAGCATCGACATGATGTCCTCGATCTGCTCGGGCGAGGTCTGGTCCGACGGCAGCACGGCGTTGAGCTGATCGAAGGTCACGAAGCCGCGCTTCTTGGCCTGCTTGATCATCTTCTTGACGGCGGCATCGGAGAGGTCGAGCAACGGCGAGGGAGCATCCGGCCCATCCTTCTCGGGCGCATCCGCTGCCTTGTCGTCCTTTTCCTTGTCCTTTGCCTGCAGCGTCTTTGCCTTGGTGGCCATTCAGTGCTCTCCAAACGCGGTTCGCATGGACGTCGCGTCAACCGCGCCGCTGTTATTTTGTTCGCGTCGGATGCCGACGCGCAAAAGGGCGGCGCAAATCGTCGCCACCCCTGCCTGTTGATCTCGATCTGATGCGCCCTGATAGCGGCGCAGACTTAAGCTTCGCTTAACCCTGTTTTTGCAGCCAAACCATGGGTTTGGCGAGTCCTTTTGCACGTTGGCCCACGGCCATCCGCATTAATTTTCAATCAAACACCGGGGTGATCCGGATATTCAATCACACGCTTTTCTGGAACCGGCCGGAAAGCTCGCCAAAACCCTCGATTTGGGCCTCGGTCCCCTCCAGCGACTCCAGGCGAAGGCTGACGTCCTTGAGCCAGGCCATATTGGCGTCGCTGGGCTCGTCTCCCAAAGCGACCTCGGCGTCCTTCCTCTCCCTAAGTAGGGCGTGGGTTTTCTGATGCAAGACAACGAGTTGATGCCAGGTCGACAAAACGTCGTCGCGCGCGGCGCCAGCTCGCGCGCCCCACACCGCGCCGGTCGTGATCGCCCGATCAACCCTTTGAAGGATTTGCGAAAATCCGGCCGCCTCGAGGTCGGCGCGCATCTTCTCGGCTAGTTCCCCGGCGTCCTGGACATGGTGATGGTCGTGGGCGAAGGCCGCGATGATGCCGGCGCGCAGCTTGTGGGCTTCGGGATGGGCGAGCTCCAGCGCCGCGGCCTCCTCAAGACGCTCATGCAACAGCCAGGGGTGGTTGATCAGGCACTGCAGAATCAGCGCCTCGCGGCGGGAGAAGCTCGAGCGCTGGCCGCGCATGATCGGGCTGTTGGCAAGATGCGGGCTGGTGGCCTGATACGGGCCGCGCCCAAAGGCGGGCTGTGGCGCGAAGCCGCGCTTCTGGAAGTTGCCGGACGCGCCGCTGCGCGGCTGGAAGCTCCGTGATTCGCGGAAATTGCCGCGCGGGGGAAAGCGCACCGGCTCCGGCGCAAAGGTGCGCTGCAGGCGCTGGATCAGGTCCTCGCGGTAGTAGCGGCGCACGACGTCGTCGCGCACGGAATTGGCGAGCTCGCCGATGCGCGCCTCCAGCGCCGCGCGGCGCTCGGGCGTTGCGAAATTGCCGCCCTCGATCTCGCGCGACCAGATCATTTCCGCAAGCGGACGCGCGGCGGCGATGACTTCCTCGATTGCGCCGCGGCCGCTCGTGCGCGCGAGATCGTCGGGGTCCTGGCCCTCCGGCAGCAGCGCGAAGCGGAGAGACTTGCCGGGCTTCAAGAGCGGCAGCGCGAGATCGGCCGCACGATACGCCGCCTTCTGCCCGGCGCGGTCGCCGTCGAAGCAGAGCACCGGCTCGTCCGTCATCTTCCAGATCAGCGCCAACTGATTCTCGGTCAGCGCGGTGCCGAGCGGCGCCACCGCTGCCGGGAAACCCCGAGGTGACCATCGCGATGACGTCGACATAGCCTTCGACCACGACGAGCTGCGCGCCGTCATGCGTGGCCTTTCGCGCGGGCGCGAGATTGTAGAGGTTGTCGCCCTTGTGAAACAGCGGGGTTTCCGGCGAGTTCAGATATTTGGCCTGCGCATCTTTCTCCAGCGCGCGGCCGCCGAACGCGATCACGCGTCCGCGCAGATCGGTGATGGGAAACATCACGCGGTCGCGGAAGCGATCGTAAGGCACAGGAATATCCTCGCCGCCGATCAACAGGCCCGCTTCCACCATGTCCTCGGTGGAGACGCCCTGCGCGCCCAGATGCTCCTTCAGCGCGAAGCGCTCTCCGGTGGCGTAGCCGAGACGAAATTGCAGTTGCGTCGCCGGCGAGATCGCGCGGTCGCCGAGATAGCCGCGCGCCTTGGCGCCGAGCCGCGAGGCCAGCGTGTCCTGGAAATATTTGGCCGATAGCTCCATGATGTCGTGCAGCGTCCTGCGGCGCTGCTCGAAGCGCGCCGCGTCGGGCGTTGCCGCCGGCAGCGCAAGGCCCGCCATCGCCGCGCAACGCTCCACGGCTTCCGGGAAGCCGACGCCTTCGGTCTTCATCAGGAAATCGAAGATGTTGCCGTTCAGCCCGGAGGAGAAGTCGAACCACGCCTGCTTCTGGTCGTTGACGAAGAACGACGGCGTCTTTTCCTGCTGGAACGGCGACAGCCCCTTCCACTCGCGCCCGGCCTTCTTCAGCTTGACGCGCTTGGAGACGACTTCCGAGACCGGAAGCCGGGCGCGCAGCTCGTCGAGGAATTCGGGGGTGAAGCGCATGGGGTCACTCAGCAGGGCTCTCGCCAGAGAGGCGAATTCCACAGCACCTGCAATTTACTAATCTAATGTTCATGATACGTTCCGTCCATATCCACAAGCCAGAACGGCTTGCAAAAGGATACATATGTATATACAGTCAGGAAATCGGGAAAATGGCCGACGTTCAGCTCGAAATCCTCGCTTCGGAGGGCCTCGAGTGGGACGAGAACAAGAGCAACGCCAACTTGTTCAAGCATGGCTACGACTTCGATGACGCAAGCCAGGTGCTTTACGGCCCTGTCGTGCTTTTTCGATCAGACCGAAACGATGAGGAGCGTTGGATAGCCGTAGGTTCTTTGGACGACCGCATCATCGCGGTGATTTTCACTCGACGAGAAAAATGATCCGAATCATCTCGGCGCGCCGCGCGAGGAGACATGAAGAAAGAACGTATCGTAACGCGACAATGGGGAGACCGCCGGAAGGGCAAGACTGATTGGGCTCGCGTCGATGCTCTGACCGATAAGGACATCGAGGCCGCGATCGCCAACGATCCCGACTGGGAGGAGTTCAAGGAGATCGACTGGTCGGAGGCCGTGCTGGTGATCCCGCCGAGAAAGAAGGCGATTTCGATCCGGGTCGATGAGGACGTGCTCGACTTCTTCAAGCGCGAAGGCGAAGGTTATCAGCGCCGCATGAACGCGGTGCTGCGCTCCTATATGCAGCAGAAGTCGAAGCCGAAGAAGCCGGCGTAATTCCCTGCTCGTGCCCCGGATGCTGCGCAGCGCTCTTGCGATGCGCTGCTGATCCGGGGCCCAAGCAGTTTGGCTAGTGAAACCATGGGTCCCGGTTCTGCACAGCGGCACTTCGCGCCGCAGTGCGCCCGGGACGCGAGGCTAGTTTTTCAAAAACCGGCCCGACTCGATGCGGGTGAGCTTCTCCACCGGCCAGTTGTAGATGTAGGTCCACGCCTCGCTCTCGCTTCCGCCGGCCAGCGTCACAGGCAGCATCCGCCGCAGATATTGCGTCGGCTCGGCAAAGCCCTCGCCGCAGGCTTCATACATGTCGAACTCGCGAAGCATCGCGTCGACCTCGCGCAGGCGATAGAGCTCGCCATGCACGATGTCCTTCGCATCGTCCGACAGCACCAGGCCCGGATAATGCTTCACCATGTACAGCCGGCCGCGGCAGGTGGCGTCGCCGAGATACTCGGCATTGGCCGAGAGCAGCCGCGCCATCGGATGCACATAGCCGCGCATCAGGGTGCCGTAGACGAAGAGGTTGGAGGTCATGGGAGACTCTTGTCATTGCGAGCGAAGCGAAGCAATCCAGTTCTTTGCAACACATGGATTGCTTCGTCGCTTGCGCTCCTCGCAATGAGGAGGGCTAAGCCGCCACCACCTCGTCGCTGACCACCAGAAACTTCGTCAGCGTCATCCGCCCGAAACTCGTGGTCAGCGCGACGTCGGCGGCGTCGCGCCCGGTGCCCATCAGGATGCGGCCGATGCGCGGCGTGTTGTGGCGCGCGTCAAAGGTGTACCACTGGCCGGACAGATAGACCTGGAACCAGCCGGAGAAATCCATCGGCTCGGGCTCCGGCGGAATGCCGATGTCGCCCATGTAGCCCGTGCAGTAGCGCGCGGGGATGCCCATGCAACGGCAAAAGGTCAACGCAAGATGCGCGAAGTCGCGGCAGACACCGGCCTTCTGCTCGTAGACATCATGCGCCGACTTCATCGCGCTCGCATGCTGATAACCGAACGTCACGTGATGGTGCACGAACGCGACGATGGCTTGAACTCGGGCCCACCCTGGCGGCGTGTTAGCGAACAGCGACCAGGCGATGTCGGTGAGCTTGTCGGTCTCGCAATAGCGGCTCGGCATCAGATACAGCAGCAGCTCGTCCGGCAGCTGATCGATCGGCAATTGCTGCGCGGTCGGCACCACCGCGTCGGGCAGGCCGGAGTCGCGCACCAGCGCGTGACCTTTCAAGGTGACGCCGCCGGCCGGCGCCACCAGGCGTCCGCAGACATTGCCAAATGAGTTGCGATAGAAGCCGATCGGAACGTCCGGTTCGGTCACGATGGTCTCGGTGCCGATGATGTCGGAATAGCGCGAGGGATGGATGGACAGCATGATCACCATCGGCGTCGGCGCTGCTGCCGCGTAGGCAATCTCGAAGCCGACCTTGATCTCCATCGCTTACGCCTCTCGCTCCATCTCCAGCGGTTGACCGACGGAGGTGACGCTGACGTCGACCTCCATGCCGAGGAAGGCGTCGGCCGGCCCGAGATAGCTGCCGTGCAGCGGCAGCGCCTGCACCGGATCGCGGGCGACCGCGACGCGAACGAGATCGCGCGTGCCCTCGATGCCGTTGGTCGGATCGAACTCGATCCAGCCCGCGTCGGGCAGATAGACCTGGACCCAGGCATGGGTCGCGCCGCCGCCGGCGTGCTCGTTATCGCCGTCGAACAGATAACCGGAGACGAAGCGCGCGGCGACGCCGAGCTGGCGCAGCGCCTCGATCATCAACAGCGCGTAGTCGCGGCAGGTGCCTGAACCCGTCTGCAAGGTGTCGAGCGGATGCTGCGTGCCGGGCTCGTAACGCTTGCGATAGCGCAGCGCGTCGCGGATGCCGTGCGTCATGCGGCTCAATAGCTTGAACGTCGGCGTCGGCGCTTCGGCGTCGAGGAAGTTACGCGCCCAGGCCGACAGCTTGCCGTCGGGATCGCTGGACTGCGGCGTGACGTAATGCTGCAGGTCGGGATATTCCTCGCCGTCGTAGATGAACGGATAGAAATAGGCGGGATCGTCCGCCGTCAGCGTGAACGCCGGCGCGGGCTTGTGGTCGACGATGATGTTGGCGGTGAAGGTCAGCCGATCGGCGCGCGTGTCGAAGGCGGCGACTGCGACGCTGTTGCCGAACACGTCATGGATCCAGCGCAGCGAGGCCGGCTTCGGCGTGATCTCGAGCTCGGCGAGGAACAGCCGCAGGTCGTGGCTGTCGCTCGGCCGCACCATGATCCGGTGCTCGCCGAACGCGACGGGACGCGCATAGCGATATTCGGTCTTATGATGAATCCTGAGCAGCGGCATCGTCAATCAATCATCGTTATTTCTGTACGAGTAATCTATAGGGATAGTTGCTCAATTCCAGTTCGCAATGCCCGTTGAATAGGCAATCATAGATGGATTCCGGCGTCTCACTTGAAACATCCTTGCTGCTCGGGGCGAACGACCCGCCGCCGGTATTCGAGAAAAATACCGCGGGCCGCTCGCCGTTCCTGCTGACGTCGGATCATTACGGCCGACTGCTGCCGAAAAAGCTCGGCGATCTCGGTGTGAGCGAGAGCGAACTTGCGCGCCACATCGCCTGGGATATCGGCATTGCCGGCGTCGCCGACGCGCTGTCGGATCATCTCGATGCGCACCTGATCGCGCAACGCTACTCGCGGCTGGTGATCGACTGCAACCGCCCGATCGGCGCCGCGAGCTCGATCCCGGTTTTCAGCGAGGCGACGGCGATTCCCGCCAATGAAGCATTGTCGCGCGAGGATGCCGACCGGCGGCAGCACGAGATTTTCGATCCCTATCATGTCCGCATCGACCAGGCGATCAACGGCCGCGCGCGCCAGATGCGGCCCACCGTGCTGGTGTCGCTGCACAGTTTTACGCCGGTCTATGCCGGCGTGGCGCGGCCCTGGCACATCGCCGCGCTCTATCAGCGCGACACCACCCTGCCGCCGCTGCTGTTGCAGGCGTTCCGCGCCGAAGGCGATCTCGTGGTCGGCGACAACGAGCCCTATGCGGTCAACGATGCCACCGACTACACCATCCCCGTGCATGGCGAGGCGCGCGGCCTCGTCAACACCGGCATCGAGATCAGGCAGGATCTGATCGCGGGTCCAAGCGGCCAGCGGCAATTCGCCGAACGGCTGGCGCGGATCTTCCGTGAGATCGAGGCGACGATGTTCGGGGAAGTGAAGGCCTAATTATTTGCGCGTGATCTTCTCGGAAAACCGCTACACACTTTTCCGGATCACGCGCTAACGCGCCCTTGTCAGCGCGAGCCAGATGCCGCCGCCGATCATGAAGGAGCCGGAGATGCGCGACACCAGCCGCGTGCGCTTGGCCGAGAACAATTTTCGCACGCGCCCGGCGAGCAGCGCGTAGATTCCGTCGGTCAATCCCGCGATCACCATGAAGGTGACGCCGAGCAGGGTCGCCTGCGAGACGTGGTCGTTGCGGTTCATGTCCATGAACTGCGGCAGGAACGCGCCAAAGAAGATCAAGAGCTTCGGATTGGAAATCAGCACCAGAAAACCCTGCAGGAAGAAGCCGCCGCGCGGCGGAGGCGGCGCATCGGTGCCGATGCCCTCGACGGGAAAGCGGATCAGCTTGATGCCGAGCCAGACCAGATAGGCCGCTCCGGCGAATCTCAGCCAGTCGAACCAGTAACCCATGGTGGCCATCAGCGAGGTCAGCCCGATGGCGACGACGCCGATCATGATCAGAAGACCGGTCTGCACGCCGGCGATGTTGATCAGCGCCGCGCGGGTGCCGTGACGCAGACCGTTGGCGATCAAGAGCGTGACCACCGGACCGGGCAATAGCGCGAGCGCGATGCAGGCGGCGACGAAGGCGAGATAGACTTGCAGGGACATGGGGGACTCGCTGCGGCGGGAGAGAATGTTACTGCGCGCATTATGCACGATGCGAACGCGAGCGGTAGTGCGCCCCCTCTCCCCGTTCTTACGGGGAGAGGGTTGGGGTGAGGGCGGCCACACGATCACTCTCGGAGAGCCCCCTCACCCGCATCGCTTCGCGATGCGACCTCTCCCCGCACGCGGGGAGAGGTGAAGACCGATCATGTTGCTATTGCCTAACGCCCCTCGCCCGCACTCAGCGCCGCCATCATCCAGCGATGCAGCTCGCGCGAGGCGAGAGTATCGAACGCGGCGCGCTGCAGCTCGGCCGGCGCAACGCCCCCCTGCGCCACGGCGACCATGAGATCGCAGCGCCGCGACAGCGCAATGCCGATAGCGGTGTGGCGCGCGCCATCGGACATCGTCAGATCGTAGGCGCGTGCGCGGCCCGACAAATCGCCGACCCGCACCGCCCTGCCCGCCTCGCGTGGCGCAAATTGCGCGCTGATCAGGTCGAGATCGGCGACGCGGTCGACCTCGTCGTCGTCGGCAACCCCCGTGGTGCAGTTGCAGAACCCGATCTTCGGCCGCACATAGAGCTCAACTCCGCCGCAGCTATCGCATCGGAACGCGCGGCCCGCAGGCCAGCCGTCGCGCGGAAACGGCCACGATATCTCGCGCCATAGTACGGCCTCGCCGCCCCTCCTTGGCGCGGCGAAATGCACCGCCGCGACCGACGAGAATGCGGTAACCACGAGCACGAGCGCTGCCAGTGCAACTTTGAAATTGGTCGCGCGACAAGGTGGGGCCGCCACCAGATCGGTCAAACGCATCGGCATCAGGATCGCTCGACCGGACATGCGCCGTCTCCTATTTCAGGCCGGCCGCGGCGCGCGCCTCGCCGGTGAGCTCGAGGATGTGCATGCCGGTGTTGGCGCGGTCGACGATATAGACGTAGCCGCGATCGTCGGTCTCGACATTGTTGGTCTGGATCGCGACCTTGCAGCGGTCCTTGCCGTCGACCGTAACGCAGCGCTTGTCAGTCTTGTCGGTGATTGCCGGAATGAAATAGCCGACCTCTTTGGGATGATAGGGATCGCGAATGTCGAGCGCGCGCACGCCGGCATTGAAGAAGGCGATGAACGCCATCTTCTCATAGAACACCGGCGCCATGCTCTCGTTGGAGGAGTGCGAGCCGAACCGGCCGCCGCGTTCGCAGAAATTGCCGCTCGCCTCCGGCACGGTCCAGCTCGAGATCATCATCGGCCGCGCCTCTGTCGTGACGTCGGCGAACCACACCATCTGCCGCGGCTCGTTGCATTCGTTGAGGATCGCCTCGTCGACGATCATCACGATGTCGCGCGTCTGTCCGTCCTTGTCCTTTGCAAATTCGGCGATCGGCATGCCCTTCATCGGAAACACCGTATGCGCGCCGTTGAAGGCCGACATCGCCACGCGCGAAATTTCCGGCAGGCGCAGATTGTCCGCGGTCGGCTCCTTCGGCCCGTTCAGCAGTTTTTCGCGATCGACGATCTGGATAAAGCCGCCCTTGTTGGTGCCGTAGCCGAAATAGACGCGGTTGCCTTGCGGGCCGAGCGAGATCGGCCCGTGCAGCTCGGTCGGCACCGCGCCGGTCGAGCCCGGCTCCTGGCCCGGCAAGCCAAAGTCCCTGATCTTCACGGGGTGAGCGGGATCGGAGAGATCGTAGACCTGCGTCATGCGGCGCGTGCGCCAGTCCGGCGCGCCGGAGACGAGATAGGCGATGCCGGTATCACACTCCCACCAGTTCTTGTGCGTGTCCTTCAGGCCTTCGCCGATGCGGGTGACCAGCACCGGGTTGGCGGGATCGGCGACGTTCCAGATCTCATGCGCGGCGCCGCCGAAGGTGCGAAGCATGTAGACCGCGCTCTTGTCGGCCTTCGGCAAGGTCTTGCCGTCGCAGACTCGCACCATCTGCGCGCCGCCGGCTTCGTATTTGCCTTCCAGCCCGGGAATGTGCCGCAAATATTTCGGGCTCGCGGGATCGGTGACGTCGACGATCGAGGTGCCGTTCGGCTCGGCTTTGCCGGTGAGCGGATTGACCGGATCGGGGATCTCGTCGGTGCCGCCGTGATGGCCGATATAGGCGATCCAGCGGTCGCCCTGATGATGGATGGTCGGCTGATAGGCGCTGCGCGCCTGCAGGTCGTTGGTGCCGACCAGCTTCATGTTGGAGGCTTCCGGCGGCGCGCCGATCTTTTGCTGCTGCGCCGCAGCGCCGCCGCACAACGACAACGAAACAAGAATTGCGAGTTTGACGCGACCGCCCATGCTTTCCACCCAGTTTGCTAGTGCCGCCGATCTGAAGTCCCTGCACACTTGCCGCGGGCTCTTCCCAGGGACTTCAGATCGAAAGCGGCACTAGAGTTATAAGTTTGCTAGTGCCCATGGCTTTCCGAAGTTCGTGAAAGTACGCGCGGCAAGGGCGCACGAACTTCGGAAAGTGGGCACTAGGCAATCTTCGTTGGCTCGTTCGATAATCCATCATAGCCGAGCACGCATGGATTGCACTAAGGTTCCCAAAAACAAAATCGCGAGCACGGGGGGAATAGGATGTCGACGCATCACGTCTTGGCCAGTGCCGCCGATCTGAAGTCCCTGCACCGCCTGCGGCGAGCTCATCTCAGGGACTTCAGATCGAAAAGCGGCACTGGAATCATGAGTTTGCTAGTGGTCCGATTCCAACATTCGCATCCCGTTGCAGCGAGCACTTTTGCGAATGTTGGAATCAAAGGACCACTAGAAGATATTGATTCTAGTGGAGCTTTGGATTTGACGTTCGCTTGCGAATTCTCGACCCGCAGGGTAGCGAACGTCAAATCCGCTCCACTAGAGCCCATAACTTTCCGAAGTTCGTGGAAGTGTGTGCTGCAATGAGTCACGAACTTCGGAAAGTGGGCACTAGCCGCCGCCGTTTCCTGCAATTCGTGGCGGCGAGCCCGCTGTTTGCGCGCATCGTGCACGCGGGAGGGACCGGGGGCACCGACCCCGCCGACTGGGCGCCGCGCGACCTCGCCAGGCTGATCAGCGACCCCAAGGAGGCGCTCGACGTCTTCGACTTCGAGCCGGTGATGAAAAAGAACGTGCCGCCGGCGCATTTCGGCTACATGGCGACCGGCGCCGACGATGAAATGACGCTGCGGGCCAATCGCGAAAGTTTTCACAAGTTCGCGCTGCGTCCGCGCCGCCTGGTCGATGTCAGCAACATCGACATGAGCCTCGAATTGTTCGGTGCGAAATATGACAGCCCGATCGTGATCGCGCCGACCGGCAGCAACCGCGCCTTCCATCCCGAAGGCGAGGTCGCCGTGGCCAAGGCTGCGAAGGCCGGCAACCATCTGCAAATGCTGTCGACGGTCGCCAGCACTTCGATTGAAGATGCCATCGCCGCGCGCGGCGCGCCGGTCTGGTTCCAGCTCTACACCACGCAACGCTGGGAAGTCGCCGAAGGCCTGGTCAAACGCGCGCAGGCCGCAGGCGCGCCGGCGATCGCGGTGACGCTCGATGTGCGATCGGCGGCCAAATGGCCAACCTTCGTCAGGCTGCGCCGCACCGACACACGCGATTGCGGCAGCTGCCATGGCATCAACGATTATCTGTCGCGCAAACCCAACTTCACCGGCATCGATCTCGCCGGCACGTCTTCGACATCAGTTACCAATCTGACCTGGGACCGCATCAAGCAGTTGCGCGACATGGTCAAGGTCAAGCTGCTGTTAAAAGGCATCCTCACGGCCGAAGATGCCACGATGGCCGCGGACGCAGGGGTCGACGGCATCGTCGTCTCCAACCACGGCGGCCGCATGGAAGACGGCGTCAGCGCGAGCATCGACGCGCTGCCGGAAGTCGTCGCCGCCGTCGGCGGCCGGATGCCGGTGCTGGTCGACAGCGGCTTCCGTCACGGCAGCGATATCGTCAAGGCGCTGGCGCTGGGCGCCAAGGCGGTGTGCATCGGCCGGCCCTATCTCTGGGGCCTCGGCGCCTTCGGCCAGCCCGGCGTCGAGCGCGTGCTCGGCATCCTCCGCTACGAGACCCACCTTGCCATGCAACAGCTCGGCGCGCCCTCGCTGAAGGACATCACGCCTGACATGGTGCGGCGGGCGTAGCCTCTTTCGGACCAATCACAGTTAGCGGCGTCTTAATCCGATCTCCCGGAAGCTCGACAAATGCCGCAAGCATCCATCAATGCGCCGGCGGTACACTCCCCGGCAGGGATCAACACGAACCATCGCAAGCGAGCCTCTCGCCCATGGTTTCGCGCATTCGATCGACCAAGCCAATGCCGAATGAAAAGGCCGCCGCATGACCAAGAGCATATGGACGATTGAACAATTCGCCTGCCCGGGCTGCGGGATCGATTACTCCGCGACGCGCGAAGAGCACAGCCACAAGCGCTCCGGCAGCTATAATTGCAGCATCTGCGACACCGAGGTCCATCGCTGGTCCGGTACCCACGAATATTTCAACTGGCAGGCGGCGCGAACGAAATCGCGCGTGTTCGGCAGGAAGCGGTAGGCTAGTGGAGCGGATTTGACGTTCGCTCCCCGCCAACCGCGCCCTCGAAAGCGAACGTCAAATCCAAAGCTCCACTAGAATCATAAATTTGCTAGTGGTCCTTTCGATTCCAACATTCGCAAAAGTGTCCGCTGCAAGGAGGTGCGAATGTTGGAATCGGACCACTAGCGCCGCTCAGCCCTTGAAGGTCGGCTGGCGCGGATGAACGTGATCCTTGAAGTCGTCAAAACCCTTCCATTTGGGCTCCGGCGGCACCTCGCCGGCCAGCGGCACGTAGATTGACGGTTCGATCGACGACATGGTCGGGATGTAGCGTGGACAATTCGGAAAGATCGCGCGCGCAGTGACGCGCACGATCAGCTGCGCGCCGACGGTCTCCGCCAGCAGCGGGTCGTTTTCGCTGACGACAGCATGGCCATTGACGCGCAGGCGCCGCGGCTTGCCATGCATGGCGATGAAGAGCAGGCCGACATCGGGATTGACGAGGATGTTGCCGAGACTCTTGAACATGCCGTTGCCGTCATAGTCGGGAAAGGCGATTTCCGCCGGCCCCGTCACCCGAACGAAGCCGGGCGCGCCGCCCTTGAAGGAGCAATCCGGCTGTCCTTCGGCATCGGCCGTGGCCAAAAAGAAATACGGCAGCGCTTCGACGAAGGCCTTGTCGTCTGCGGTAAATTCCTTGTGCGTGAGCTTCTCTTCCAGCCGGTCCGAAATGCGGCGGCTGTCGAACCGGTCCTGCAATTGCCGGTTCCCGTCGTGATACATCACGCTCGCAGGCATGTGCGGTCTCCTGCTATCAATGTGTTGCGCGCGTTCCGTGGCAATCATAGCACGCCGTCGCCATCCCCGATACAGCAGGAGTCCCGTCATGCTGCAGCTTTACGGAAATCCAAGATCGCGCGCGATGCGGTGCCTGTGGATGCTGGAGGAGACCGGCCAGCCCTACCAGCTCGTCGACAAGAGCCTGCGCGCCGACGATCTGCACAGCGCGGATTATCTCAAACTCAATCCCAACGCGCGGATACCGACTCTGGTCGACGGCGACGTGGTGCTGTGGGAATCCATGGCCATCAACCTCTATCTCGCGCAAAAATATCCGGGGCCGATGCACTGCGCGGACGCAGCCGTGCTCGGGCATGCCGCGCAATGGAGTTTCTGGGCGATGCTGGAGGTTGAGATGCTGCTGCTGCATATGCTGGAGCACCGCGTCCTGCTCGCCGAGCACGCCCGCGACATCTCGATGGTCGAGCGCAATGAGCTGCTTCTGAAGAAGCCGCTTGGAGTCCTGAACGGGCATCTCGCCGGACGCAGCCATATTGCCGGCGACAGCTTCACCGTGGCCGACCTCAACGTCGCGAGCATTTTGGCCTGGGGCAGGATCGTGCGGCTCGATCTGTCGGCGTGGCCCGATCTGAAGCGCTGGCTCGACGCCTGCCTGGCGCGGCCGGCCAACGCGCGGGCGCGCGCGCTCGGCAAGTAATCTTTGCATGTGCGGGCGGCTCCTCGAAAATCCACGCTTGACATGCAACCAATTGGTTGCATGTTATTGAACTCATGGACGAGGTCTTCAAGGCGCTGGCCGATGCCTCACGGCGGTCGCTGCTGGACAGGCTTCATGCCCGCAACGGCCAGACCCTGAACGAGCTCTGCGACGGCCTCGACATGACGCGTCAGGCTGTGACCAAGCACCTTGCGATTCTCGAGGAGGCCAACCTCGTCAGCACGATCAGGCATGGCCGCGAGAAACTGCACTACCTCAACCCGGTGCCGATCCACGAGATCGGCGAGCGGTGGATCAAGAAGTTCGAGCGCGGGAAACTGACCGCGCTCAGTGCGTTGAAAAGGCGATTGGAGAAGCGCGATGAGTAAACCGGAGTTCGTCTACGTCACCTACATCAAGACCACGCCCGAGCAATTGTGGCAGGCGCTGACCTCGAGCGAGTTCTCGCGGCGCTACTGGTTCGGCACCGAACTGCAATCCGACTGGAAGGTCGGATCCTCCTTTGCGCTGGTCAATGATGGCAAGACCAGCGATATCGGCAAGATCCTCGAAGCCGATCCGCCACGGCGGCTATCATACACTTTCGATCACGTGCTCTACGACGATATGCGCCAGCAGCAGACAAGCAAGGTGGTCTTCGTGCTCGAACCGCATGGCGATCTCGTGAAGTTGACACTGACTCATGAAGGCTTCACGAACAACAAGCTGCTCGCGGGCATCTCCACCGGTTGGCCGGCGATCCTCTCCAATCTCAAGAGTCTGCTGGAGACCGGCGATGCGCTTGTGATCCCCTTCAGCGCGCTCGGCAAGAAGGAGCCGGCCTGAGCCATGGGTATCGACAAGTTCAAGCCGATGACGGTCTACACCATCTACATCGCTTCGACGCCGGAGAAGGTGTGGGAGGCGCTGACCTCGGCGGAGTTCAGCAAGCAGTACTTCTTCGGCAATTCGGTCGAGATCGAACAGCGGGTCGGCGGCGCCTACATCGTGCGCACGCCGGACGGCGCGCTGCATATCTCCGGCGAGGTGATGGAATGCGATCCGCCACGGCGGCTGTCCTTTACCTTCAACGTCAACTGGCCGGCGCTGATCGAGAAGTTGGGCACAACGCTCGTCACCTACGAGATCGAACAGGTGGGCGAGGCCGTGCGGCTCACCATGAGCGAGTTGCACGACCGGCCGCTCTCCGACGACATCCTGTCCGGCGGCCGCCAGGGCTGGCCCGCGATCCTCTCCAGCCTGAAGAGCGTACTGGAAACGGGAAAGCCGCTGGCGGTGAAGATGGGCCCGCCGGCGCGGATGCTGGCCGCGCTGAAGGAATTGGGGATCGCGGTGCCGTGACAATGCAATGAAGGACCTGCAATCATCAGCGATTCATGCTAGAATGCGGTCATGACGAAGCAGCGAAAATCCGTCGGGCAAGGTGCGAAGGCGAGCCGATTTATCGTGGGCCGTGACGCCTTTGCCAAGATCAGTGCAGTCGAAGGCATTCGTTTGACTGACGCCATGAAGAAACGGGCCGACGACAAGCGGGCGAAGGGGCTCACCGCAGAAGAACATCGTAGGGCAATCATTAGCAGCCACCGCAAGGGCTGAGCGGGCTTCATGTATGATGCGGTCGAAGATCCCTACACGTACAAGAATTCAACTGTTCTGAAGAACAAGCTCGGCCTGAAGAGCCAGGCGGAGCTTGATGCCTTCGAGGCAGAGATTTCCAGCGCGCGCGCAGAGGAGCCGTTGCCGGACGGCGCGCTCGATTTCGCGCACTACCTGGCGATCCACCATCACCTCTTTCAAGATGTCTACGAGTGGGCCGGTCAGCCGCGCACCGTCCGCATATCGAAAGGCGGCAACCCATTTTGCTTCCCGGAGAATATCGAAAGTCAAGCTGACAGGATATTCGACGATCTGCGGGAGGCCGACCATCTGTGCAATCTCGATCCGGCAGAATTCTCCGATAAGGCCGCACATTTTCTCGCCGAGCTAAATGCCATCCATGCCTTTCGCGAAGGCAATGGCCGGGCGCAACTTAGTTTCTTCGCGCTATTGGCAGATCAAGCCGGTTATTCCCTGAACCTCGACAAGCTCGATCCCGAAAGGATGCTGGCAGCGATGATCGCTAGCTTCGACGGCGATGAGACTGAATTGGCCGAAGCCATCCTGAATCTCATCGGCTAGACGGCGCAGCCAATTACCCCCTCGCCCGCAACTCCCGCCGCAGCACCTTGCCGGTCGCGGTCATCGGCAACGAGTCCGCAAACTCCACATGCCGCGGATATTCGTGCGCGGCGAGTTGCACCTTGACGAAATCCTGGATCTCGCGCGCGAGCGCGTCGCTGGCTTGAAAGCCGGGCCGCAGCACGATCCAGGCCTTCACCGCCTCGGTACGAACAGGATCGGGAATGCCGACCACCGCCGACAGCGCCACCGCCGGATGCTTCAGCAGCGTGTCCTCGATCTCCGACGGCCCGATGCGATAGCCGGCCGAGGTGATGACGTCATCCTCGCGGCTCATGTACCAGAAATAGCCATCCTCATCCTGGCGGCCGAGATCGCCGGTGAGGAGGAACTCGCCGGCATATTTCTTCTGCGTCGCTTCCGGATTGCGCCAATATTCGAGCATGGTGCAGGGATTGGGCTGGCGCACGCCGATGATGCCGCGCGTCCCCCGCGGCAATTCCTCGCCCTTGTCGTTGACGATGCGCACGTCGAAGCCCGGCGTCGCCTTGCCCATCGCGCCGGGGCGAATCGGAAACAGTCTGGAGTTGCAGCCGACCACGAGATTGCATTCGGTCTGGCCGTAAATCTCGTGCACCTCGATGCCGAAGGTGGCGCGCACCCAATCGAGGAGTTCTGCGCCTAGCGACTCGCCGCCCGAGAGCATGCTGCGCAGCTTGACGCCCGCGTGCTTGACGCCGGCCTGCCGCATCAGCTTCAGCGCGGTGGGCGGCAGGAACACGACCCGCACGCCATGATCGGCCATCAACTGCATCGCCGCCAGCGGCTCGAACTTCCTGGCGCGATAGCCGACCACCGGCACGCCGTGATAGAGCGCCGGAAACAGCGCATCGAACAGGCCACCGATCCAGGCCCAGTCGGCCGGCGTCCACATCACGTCGCACGGCTTCGGAAAGAAGCCGTGCACCATCTCGATGTTGGGGAGATGGCCGAGCAGCACGCGATGCGCATGCAACGCGCCCTTTGGATTTCCGGTCGTGCCCGAGGTGTAGATGATGATGGCGGGATCGTCGCAAGAGGTGTCAACGACGGGGAAGTCGTCCGACGCCGTCTCGATTGCTCCCCAGAACGATTTTGCGCCGCCGCTTGCGTTGCCCGTCACATAGACATTTTTCAAATCCGGCAGCCAGTCGCGAATCTTCGACAGCTTCTCCCAGCCGCCCTCGTCGGTGACGATGGCCTTGGCGCCGGAATTCTCCAGGCGAAACTGCAGCGCATCCTCGCCGAACAGCGTGAACAGCGGCACCGAGACGAGGCCGGAGCGGAATGCCGCGAGATGCGCGATCGGCAACTCGGGGGATTGCGACAGGAACACCGCGACGCGATCGCCGCGCGTCAGCCCATCGGCCTTCAGCACGTTCGCGAAGCGGCTGGAATGGCCTTGCATCTCGTCGAACGAGGTGCGCTTCGCCGTGCCGTCCTCGTCGACATAGACAAGCGCGAGACGGCCTGAGCCGTCGGCATGACGATCGCAGCAGGCTTGCGCGATGTTGAAACGCGCCGGAATCTCCCAGCGGAAATCGCGGTAGAGTTTTTCGTAAGAGTCGGTCTCGGTGAGCATGATGCGTGCTCTGGATTGTCATTCCGGGGCACGCGAAGCGTGAACCCGGAATCTCGAGATTCCGGGTCTGGTCCTGCGGACCATCCCGGAATGACGGTATCACTACCCCGACAGCGTCGCCTTCACCATCCCGCTCGCTTTCGCGAAATCCATCTGGCCGGCGTATTTCGCCCTCAAGACGCCGATCACCTTGCCCATGTCCTTCATGCCGGCGGCGCCGGTCTCAGTGACCGCCGCCGAGATCGCGGCTTTCACCTCGTCGTCCGACATCTGCTTCGGCAGGTAGGCGGAGATGATAGCAATCTCCTCGCGCTCCCCGGCGGCAAGCTCGGCGCGGCCACCCTTGTCGTAGAGCTCGACCGCCTCCTGGCGCTGTTTGATCATCTTCTGCAGCACGCCGAGCAGGTCGGCGTCGGAGAGCGGCGGCTTGCCTTCGCCGCGCGCGGCGATATCGGCATTCTTGATGGTCGAGTTGACCATGCGCAGCGTGGAGAGCTTGCGCTCCGCCTTGGCCTTCATGGCCTCCTTCACCGCATTGTTGATGTCGTCGCGCAGCATGGATTTGTTCCTTTATTGCGTCAGGCCCTGATCTAGGCGGTTCGCCGCCCCCAGACAATCGGTTACCTGCCAAATATGCGGGAAACGCATGTGAATCCACGCGTTACGGCTTTGACGCGGGCCACGCGCGCGACTATTGAGAGGCCTCATGACATCAATCGAAAACGACGCCGCCTGGCCGGACCACAAACCGACCGCGCTGCTTGTGCTCGCCGACGGCACGGTGCTGGAAGGCTTCGGCCTCGGCGCCGAAGGCCACGCCGTGGGCGAGGTCTGCTTCAACACCGCGATGACCGGCTATGAGGAGATCCTCACCGATCCGTCCTACGCCGGGCAGCTCATCACCTTCACCTTCCCGCATATCGGCAATGTCGGCACCAACGAGGACGACATCGAGACGGTGAACATGGCGGCAACGCCCGGCGCGCGCGGCGTGATCCTGCGCACCGCGATATCAGATCCCTCGAATTACCGCGCCACGAAGCATCTCGATGCGTGGCTCAAGGCACGCGGCATCATCGGGCTGTCCGGCGTCGACACCCGCGCGTTGACCGCGCTGATCCGCAGCAAGGGCATGCCGAACGCCGTGATCGCACACGCCAGGAACGGCCAGTTCGATTTGCACGCCCTGAAGGAAGAGGCACGCGAGTGGCCGGGGCTCGAAGGCATGGACCTCGTGCCGATGGTCACCTCCGGCCAGCGCTTCACCTGGGACGAGACGCCCTGGATCTGGGACAAGGGATTCGGCCGGCAGACCGCGCCCGAGTTCAACGTCGTTGCCGTCGACTACGGCATCAAGCGCAACATCCTGCGCCTGCTCGCCGGTGTCGGCTGCAAGGTCACCGTCGTGCCGGCGACCACCTCGGCCGAAGACATTCTCGCGATGAAGCCGGATGGCGTGTTCCTGTCGAACGGTCCCGGCGATCCCGCCGCGACCGGCAAGTATGCGGTGCCTGTCATCAAGCAGGTGATCGAACTCGGGTACGCCGACCTTCGGGATTTGTCTTGGCCACCAGATGCTCGGCCTCGCCGTCGGTGCGAAAACCAAGAAGATGCATCAGGGCCATCACGGCGCCAATCATCCGGTCAAGGACGAGACCACCGGCAAGGTCGAGATCACCTCGATGAACCACGGCTTTGCCGTGGACCAGGCGACCTTGCCTGATGGCGCGACGCAGACCCACATCTCGCTGTTCGACGGCTCCAATTGCGGCATCGCGCTCGACGGCAAACCGGTATTCTCGGTGCAGTATCACCCGGAGGCCTCGCCCGGCCCGCGCGATTCGCACTATCTGTTCGATCGGTTCGCGGACTTGATGCGGGCGAACAAGCGGGCTTAGGCACCATCGTCATTGCGAGGAGCGCAGCGACGAAGCAATCCATGGCGCCGCAAGCGGATACGTGGATTGCTTCGCTTCGCTCGCAATGACGATTTCCGTGCGGCACGCATCGCGGGCATGTCGGACGGCGCTGGATTAGCCGCGGCGTTCTGTGGTTGCACTTCCCTCGGCCCAGATCAGGCGAACATGATCGGGCAACAGGGAAGCCAGCAATGACCAACCCCGACATGACCATTCGCGATATCAGAATGACCATGCTGCGCATGCCCTGGGCCGACGATCCCTGGCTCAAGGGCGCCGCGCTGGGGCAGACGCGCGACATCCTGATCTGCGACGTCGAGACCGCCGGTGGCATCACCGGCATGGGCTATCTGTTTCTATTCCGCCCCGGCATGAAGTCGATCGCAGCGTGTCTGGAGGAATGCATCATCCCGCGGGTCAAGGGCAAGGACGCCACATCGATCGAGGCGATCTGGCGCGACCTGTGGACCGCGACCATGACCTATGGCCGCGGCGGCATTGCCGCGATGGCGATGTCGGCGCTCGACATCGCGTTGTGGGACGCGGTGGGAAAACGCGCCGGCCTGCCGCTGCACCGGCTGTGGGGCCACTACCGCTCGCAAATCCCGATCTACGGCTCGGGCTGCTTCCGCGGCGCCGGCGGCGACGGCATGATCGAGAAGGCGCTGTACTACGTGAAGCAGGGCTACAAGGCGATCAAGATGCAGGTCGCGCATGTGCGCTCGCCGGCGGAGGACCTCGACAATGTGCGGCGCATGCGGGAGGCGGTCGGCCCGAACATCGACATCATGATCGACGTCAACATGGGCTGGAGCGCCGACCTCGCGATCGAGATGGGGCGCAAGTTCGAGAAGTACGGCATCTACTGGCTGGAGGAACCGGTGCCGGCCGATGATTTCGCCGGTTACCAGCGCATTGCCGCGGCGTTGGACATGCGCGTGGTCGGCGGCGAGACCCATTTCACGCGCTACGATTTGTGGCCGTTCTTTCTCAATCCCTGCCTGCCGATCCTGCAGCCCGACCCGATGCGCGGCGGCATGACCGACCTGCGCAAGATCGCCACGCTGGCCGACACTTTCGGCATCACCATCGCACCGCATTTGTTTCCCGAGCTCAACGTGCACCTGCTGGCCTCGATCCCGAACGGCATCTGGTGCGAGAACATGGGGCTGCTCGACGACCTCTGGGTCGATCCGCCCGCGATCAAGGACGGCATGATCACCGCGCCGGAGCGGCCCGGCCACGGGCTCAGATTCAAGGACGAGGTGATGAAGTTCAAGCTCCAGTAGGAACTGTTTTCGAACAAAGAATTTGTAGGGTGGGCAAAGGCGCACTTGCGCCGTGCCCACCAACTTCTCGCACTGAGCAAGAAAGGTGGGCACGCTTACGCTTTGCCCACCCTACGATCGGAGGAAATTCATGTCCGCCGTCCGCGACAAAATCGAGCCGCTCGCGATTCAGTTCGCCGACGACGGCCTCGTGCCGAACAATCCGATGCCGTTCCTGGTCTACAAGGGCGTCGTTACGCTCGATCGCGGTGAGCCGGAGGCGACGATCGAAAAGCTGTTCGGCGCCAATGGCTGGGGCGCGATGTGGCGGAACGGCGTCTACGATTTCCTGCACTATCATGCGACCGTGCACGAGGTGCTAGGCATCGCGCGCGGCTCTGCGTGCGTGCGCTTCGGCGGCGACAAGGGCAAGGTGCTGGAAATTGCCGCCGGCGACGTCGCGATCCTGCCGGCCGGCACCGGGCATCAATGTCTCTCGGCGAGTTCGGACTTCTCCGTTGTCGGGGCATACCCGCCCGGACCGCCGATGGATTTGCAACGGCCGACCAAGGAAGCCCATGCGAAGGCGCTGAAGACGATTCCCGAAGTCAGGTTGCCGAAATCCGATCCGGTGCGGGGAGCGAACGGCCCGCTGCTGAATTTGTGGCGGCCGTAGAAGCGCCACCCAAGCGCCGGAGTACACCGATCCACATCGCGACGGCGAAGATATCGAGCAGAATGGCGAAGAAGCCGAACGCGACCCGGCCGAAAAGCTCTCCGGGCATCCATCGCGTACCCATGATGTTGCCGGTGAACTTCCGTTCACCGGGGCCGAAGGCAACCCAATCGAAGGTCAGCGCAAAGCAGGTGACCACGAGCGTCGCGAGCAAGCTTCGCCATTTGCTTTCAGCCGGCAATGCCATGTACATCCCGGCGAACACGAACATCAGGCCGGCGGGCAATCCCATATAGGCGTTCGCCCTTGCAGGATCGGTCGAGTGGAGTCCGTAATTGACGGCCATGCCTGTGATCAACAGGCCCATCGCCGCAAACAGCAGGCCGAAAGCGGGACCGCCGGAAGCGCTGCCGGCATCGGCGGCAGGTCCGGCAACGCCATCACGCGATCGCAGGAATTTCGCCAACATCATGAGGCCGGCGGCGGCGACGGCGGCAAATGCAAGCAGCACGAGGTCGGTGTGCATTCGGCCTGCCGCGGCAGATATGTCCGCCGAAGCAAAGACCAGGCGATTTGGCTGCGACGGGTCAATCCTGACGTCCACGTAGCTGCCCTTGCGGTGTTGCGCGGCCCAGGACTGCAGCACGGCCACTTCCGCTTCCGAATAAACGACGCGCGATGCGAGCGTTGCCGTCATCGCTTCGCCGTTCAATTCGTAGCGCACGTGACAGCGCAATTTCCAGATCGTTCCGCCACCGTCCTTTGGCGCTCGCGTGGAAGCCACAAGGTCGGTCCGCTCGACGACCGCCGCGACGACCGGCCAGCGCGCCTGGCTCGCCTCGTCATGCCAATCGCTCAGGGTGGCGCAGGCGGCAAAGACGGTGCAGAGCCCGGCAAACAGGCCAAGCAGTCCGGCAAAGCCGGACGCCTTGAGTTGCCGCGGGGCGCCTGCAGGAGTCAAATGAGTCACGTCTCGACCGGGTGAAAATCGTCACGTTGGTTCGCACCTTCATAGACGCAGACCTTTAAAAAATCCGGCCGTGGGTTGCGCTTGCGTTGGCGCGCCCGCTTAATCCGGGATTAACCAAGCCGACCAGGTTGTTGCTGCGGGTGCGGAAGCGCCTATAGAAACGGTCGTCTCTGCAAACGCAGGGACGACAGTTTGATTTGCGCGCGGACTACGCCGCGTTGCTGCCTTCCTGGCGGCTGGCCTCGAACAGGAACCAGGTGCGCCGCTCGGTCTCGTCGATGAAGGTCTCGAGCAGGCCCGCGGTGCCCGAATCCTCGTTGTCGTCGCAAAGCTTGTGCGCCTTGCGCATGGCGGCGGCCATATGCTTGTTGTCTTCCATCAACTCGCGCAGCATCTCGCGCGGCGGCACATAATCCTCGTCATTGTCCTTGATGGTGGCAAGCTTCGCGGCATGCCCGAGCGAGCGCAGCGTTGTGCCGCCGAGCTTGCGAACGCGCTCGGCAAGCTGGTCGGTGGTCGCGAAGATCGCGTCCGACTGCTCGTCCATCATCAAATGATAGTCGTGGAAGTGACGGCCGCTGACATGCCAGTGGAAGTTCTTGGTCTTCAGGTAGAGCGCAAAGGCATCGGCCAACAGCACGTTCAGCGAAGCCGATATCTTGTTGACCGCTTCCGGCGGCATGTCGGTGGGGGTGTCGAGATCGGGGGAAACCTTGTTGTCGTTCTTGGCGTTGGCTTTGCTCACGGTGCACCTTCCTGTAACGAACCGGCAATGGACAGGGGTTATCGAACCCGATAACGCATCATCCCTATTCGGGTTCCTTCAGCGGGAACCCGCCGGGACAGCAGCTCAAAACGCCATGGACGACTGGATCGACTATTACGATTCCACGCATACGATCTATGCGAGCAAGCGGCATCGCGACCTGCATTTCGAGCTGATCGCGCGCGACATCGTCGGCTACATCACCTCAGCGGACGCGGTGGTGCTGGATTATTCCTGCGGCGAGGCGCTTTCGGCGGCGAAGGTCGCGGCCGCCTGCGGGCAACTGATCCTGGCCGAGCCGGCGCCGGGCGTGCGTGGCCGGCTGATCGCGCGCTATGCCCCCAACACCAAAATCCGGGTGCGCTCGCTCGAGGATGTCCGGAAGATGCCGGAAAAGTCGATCGATCTCGTGATCATGAACTCGGTGGCGCAGTACATGACGCCGGCAGAATTCGACACCGCGCTCGTCAACATCCGCCGCATCCTCAAACCTTCCGGCCGGCTCGTGCTCGGCGATATCCTCAAGCCGGAAGTCGGGATGTTCAGCGACGTGCTCGCGTTGTTGCGGTTCGCCGCGAAACACGGCTTTTTGAAAGATGCGCTGAAGGGACTGATCTCGACCGCACTCTCGGACTATCGGCAACTGCGCACACGCGTCGGATTGCAGCGTTACAGCGAGGACGCGATCACGGAGAAGCTCGCCGCACTCGGCTTCACCGTCTCGCGCGCACATTTCAACATCGGCCACAATCCGTGGCGGATGACGTTTGTGGCGCGGCAAGCGCTCGCGCAGGGTTGATGCGGGTTAGGGTTAACCCCACCTAGCGATGGTCCTGGCGGGCGCGATGGGCAATGATCGCCTTGGCCCGGTGGCGGAATGGCGTCGACGCGAGAGCGGTGCAACGCTCTTTATCCTGGTTCAAATCCAGGCCGGGTCTCCACGCTTCGCCCTTCGGGCTACGCGTGGCACAGCCACGCAGGACCGAAGGGCGAAGCGTGTCCGGCGTAGCTGGAGCGTAGCGAAAGCGAAGACGGACTGGCCCAACGCACTCGGTCGGGGCTACGCGTGGCGCAGCCACGCAAGACCGGCGGGGCAAGCGTGTCCGGCGTAGCTTGAGCAGAGCGAAAGCGTAGACGGACTGAGGCAGACCTTCACTTCCCTCAAAAATCACTGCAAATCACGGTTGATGGCCCTCTTTTGGGGGTTACACGGCTTCGGAATCTGGTCTAAAGACCGCCTGCGCGCGAGGGGCTTCCCTTACGCTGTGCTCGAGGGACGCGCGACCAGCGCGCCCTTTTTTGTGCCGATTCCGCGACCTAGCGAGCCGATGCCAAAACGAACCGACATCTCCACCATCCTGATCATCGGCGCAGGACCGATCGTGATCGGCCAGGCCTGCGAATTCGACTATTCCGGCACGCAGGCGGTGAAGGCGCTGAAGGAAGAGGGTTATCGGGTCGTCCTGGTCAACTCCAATCCGGCCACGATCATGACCGATCCGGAGCTGGCGGACGCGACCTATATCGAGCCGATCACGCCGGAGATCGTCGGCAAGATCATCGAGAAGGAGCGCAACGTCATTCCCGGCGGCTTTGCGCTCTTGCCGACCATGGGCGGGCAGACCGCGCTGAACTGCGCGCTGTCGCTGCGCCGGTACGGCACGCTCGACAAGTTCGATGTCGAGATGATCGGCGCCACGGCGGACGCGATCGACAAGGCCGAAGACCGCCAGCTGTTCCGCGAGGCCATGACCAAGATCGGCCTGGAAACGCCGAAATCGCGGCTCGCCAACGCCTCGGCGTTGAAGAAATCCGATCGCGAGAAATATCTCGCGGACCGCGAGAAACTTTCGGGCGGAGCGCTGGAGGATTTCGAGCGGCAATGGTCGCTCGGCGAGAACGAGCGGCGGAAACGCTACCAGCAGCAGGCGCTGGCCGAAGCGCTGATGGCGTTGTCCGAGATCGGCCTGCCCGCGATCATCCGTCCGTCCTTCACCATGGGTGGCACCGGCGGCGGCATCGCCTATAACAAGGAAGAGTTTCTGGACATCATCGAGCGCGGGCTCGATGCCTCCCCCACCAACGAAGTCCTGATCGAGGAAAGCGTCCTCGGCTGGAAAGAGTTCGAGATGGAGGTAGTGCGCGACAGACACGACAATTGCATCATCATCTGCTCGATCGAGAACCTCGATCCGATGGGCGTGCATACCGGCGATTCCATCACGATCGCGCCGGCGCTGACGCTCACCGACAAGGAATACCAGATCATGCGCGACGCCTCGATCGCGGTGCTGCGCGAGATCGGGGTGGAGACCGGCGGCTCCAACGTGCAGTTCGGCGTCAATCCGGCCGACGGCCGCATGGTCGTGATCGAGATGAACCCGCGGGTGTCACGCTCCTCGGCGCTGGCCTCGAAGGCCACGGGCTTTCCGATCGCCAAGGTCGCCGCCAAGCTTGCGGTCGGCTACACGCTGGATGAGATCGCCAACGACATCACCGGCGGCGCGACGCCGGCTTCCTTCGAGCCGACCATCGACTACGTCGTCACCAAGATTCCGCGCTTCGCCTTCGAGAAATTCCCCGGCGCCTCGCACACGCTGACCACCTCGATGAAATCGGTCGGCGAAGTCATGGCGATCGGCCGCACCTTCCAGGAGAGCCTGCAGAAGGCATTGCGCGGACTGGAGACCGGACTGACCGGCCTCGACGAGATCGATATCGAGGGGCTTGGGCGCGGCGACGACAGGAATGCGATTGCCGCTGCGCTCGGCACCCCGACGCCGAACCGCATCCTGCAAGTTGCGCAGGCGATGCGGCTCGGCTGGTCGAACGAGGACATCTTCACCTCCTGCCGGATCGATCCCTGGTTCCTGAACGAGATGCGCGGCATCGTCGAGATGGAGGACAAGGTCCGCAGAAACAGCCTGCCGCAGAATGCGTTCGGCATGCGGACGCTGAAGGCGATGGGCTTCTCCGACGCGCGCCTTGCGGTGCTGACCGACGCAACGGAAGCCGAGGTTACCGCCAAGCGCCATGCGCTCGGCGTGCGTCCGGTGTTCAAGCGCATCGATACTTGCGCCGCCGAGTTCGCCTCGCCCACCGCCTACATGTATTCGACCTATGAATCGCTGTTCGCGGGCGCGACCGTCGACGAGAGCGCACCATCGGACAAGAACAAGGTCATCATTCTCGGCGGTGGGCCGAACCGGATCGGCCAGGGCATCGAGTTCGACTATTGCTGCTGCCACGCCTGCTTTGCGCTGCACGACGCGGGCTATGAAACCATCATGATCAACTGCAATCCGGAAACGGTGTCGACCGACTACGACACCGCGGACCGATTGTATTTCGAGCCGCTGACGGTCGAGGACGTGCTCGAGATCGTGCACACCGAGCGCAAGAACGGCACGTTGCACGGCGTAATCGTGCAATTCGGCGGCCAGACGCCGCTGAAGCTCGCCCATCCGCTGCAGGCGGCCGATGTGCCGATCCTCGGCACCTCGCCCGACGCCATCGACATCGCGGAAGACCGCGACCGTTTCAAGCGCGTGCTCGACAAGCTGCATCTGAAGCAGCCGAAGAACGGCATCGCCTATTCGGTCGAGCAGGCGCGGCTGGTTGCCGCCGATCTCGGCCTGCCGCTGGTGGTGCGGCCGTCCTATGTGCTCGGCGGCCGCGCCATGCAGATCATCCGGGAAGACAACCAGCTCTCGGACTATCTGCTCGGCACGCTGCCCGAGCTCGTGCCATCGGACGTCAAGGCGCGCTATCCGAACGACAAGACCGGGCAGATCAACACCGTGCTCGGCAAGAACCCGCTGCTGTTCGACCGCTATCTGTCCGACGCCACCGAGATCGACGTCGACTGCCTGTGCGACGGCAAGGACACCTTCATCGTCGGCATCATGGAGCACATCGAGGAGGCCGGCATTCATTCCGGCGACTCCGCCTGCTCGCTGCCGCCGCACTCGCTCGATGCGACCATGATCGCGGAACTGGAGCGGCAGACGCGTGAACTGGCCCTTGGCCTCGACGTGGTCGGCTTGATGAACGTGCAATACGCCATCAAGGACGGCGAGATCCACGTGCTCGAAGTCAACCCGCGCGCCTCGCGCACGGTGCCGTTCGTGGCCAAGGTGGTCGGCATCCCGGTGGCGAAGATCGCATCCCGCATCATGGCCGGCGAGAAGCTCGCCGATTTCAAGTTGAAGAAACCGGCGCTGAAGCATGTCGGCGTCAAGGAATCGGTGTTCCCGTTCGCGCGCTTCCCCGGCGTCGACACCGTGCTTGGCCCGGAGATGCGCTCGACCGGCGAAGTCATGGGGCTCGACCGCTCCTTCGAGATCGCGTTTGCCAAGAGCCAGCTCGGCGGCGGCACGCGGGTGCCGCGCAAGGGCACGGTGTTCGTCTCGGTGCGCGGCGACGACAAGATGCGGATCGCCGACGCCGTGCGGCAGCTGCATTCGCTCGGCTTCAAGGTGATGGCAACTTCGGGCACGCAGCGCTATCTCGCCGAACACGGCGTGCCGACCGAGAAGGTCAACAAGGTGCTGGAGGGACGGCCCCACATCGTCGACGCCATCACCAATGGCGAGGTCCAGCTGGTGTTCAACACCACCGAGGGGCCGCAGGCGCTGGCCGACAGCCGGTCGCTGCGGCGCGCTGCCCTCTTGCATAAAGTGCCGTATTACACCACTCTTTCAGGGGCGAAGGCGGCAGCCTTGGGTATCCGCGCCTATCTCGACGGAGACCTTGAGGTTCGCACACTTCAGAGTTACTTTTCCGAGAACTGATCGCGGACCGGGCGGCAACGCCCCCTCTGCGATTGGTAATAAAGCCAATATGGCTGGAACTCTCCGCCACGTATGAATGTTGCATGGCCCTTCGCTGGTGTCCCGGTTCTAACATTCGCATCATTGTGGGCCTGTCTTGTTTGCGAATGTTAGAACCAGGGGACACCAGCAGATATTGGATTCTAGTGCGGTTTTGGATTTGACATTCGCTTGAGAACTCGCGGACATACTGAAGCGAATGTCAAATCCACCGCACTAGAGACTGCACATAACGGGTTCGAGTGCCTTGTTCTCGGGGCACGAAGGCCCGATCTGACAGGAGTTGCGCGCATGCCTTCCAAAGCATGCGCGATCGAAGGACGAAGAAGATGGACAAGGTTCCGATGACCGCAGCCGGCCATGCCGCGCTGACGGATGAATTGAAGCGGCGCCAGTCGCAAGATCGTCCGCGCATCATTGAGCATATCGCGGAAGCGCGCTCCCATGGCGATCTCTCGGAGAACGCCGAGTATCACGCCGCGAAAGAGGAGCAATCGCACAACGAGGGCCGCATCGCCGAGCTCGAGGACAAGCTCGCGCGCGCCGACGTGATCGACATCTCGAAACTCTCCGGCGACACCATCAAGTTCGGCGCAACCGTGACCGTGATCGACGAGGATACCGACAAGAAGGCGGTGTATCAGCTCGTCGGCGAGGTCGAGGCCGACGCCAAGAAGGGCAAGATTTCCATCACCTCGCCGCTGGCGCGCGCGCTGATCGGCAAGAAGAAGGGCACGTCCGTGGAAGTGGTGGCGCCCGGCGGCGCCAAGGCCTACGAGATCACCAAGGTCGAGTGGCGCTAAAGCGCGATGACTTCAGGATCAATCGTCATCGCGCCTTAGATCCTCGCTTGGGCATGATCTTTTCGGAAGACCCAGCGCGCTTGCCGTATCAGTGCAATTCTTGGCGGTCATTTACCGAGCACGCTTTCTTCGTGGCCCTCCTGCGCCGAGGACCGCTTCATATGGCCCGCGGGCAGTGGTATCATTGCCCTCAAGCATCGGCGTGCCGCCGAAAAACTCAATCGACCAAGGGGGAATTACCATGCAATCCGGTTTTCATCCGCTACTGTCTAGGGCCGACGGATTCGCAACCAACAGCGCAGACCTCTTGATTTTGCTCGGGCGCATCCTGCTGGCGTGGGTGTTCGTGGGGGTAGCATACGGAGCGATGACGAACTTCGCCGGCTCGCTGGGCTATTTTGCGTCATTGAAGCTACCGGCGCCCGCGCTGTTCGCATGGCTGGCACTCGTGCTCGAACTCGTAATTTCCGCCGCTTTGATACTGGGCATTGGCACACGCTATGCTGCAATTCTGATTTTCGCGTTTGTGGTAGTTGCTACCGCAATCGCACATCGGTATTGGGAATATCCTGCCGGCCCGCAGCAGATCGGCCAGTACAACAATTTTCTGAAGAATATCTCGATCCTGGGCGGCGCTCTGGCGATCTTCGTCACCGGCGCCGGCCGTTTCTCGTTGGATCGCGCGCTGGAAAAATAGCAATTTGCGAAGCTGCGTGCTATTTCGCCAAGAAAAGGCCGCGTCTCGACGCGGCCTTTCTGCTGGCTCCTGACCTCGGCGGCTGCCACCGTATCGCCGGTTAGGGGTCCATGGTATCAAATACGGAATTCGACGTTGGCCTCGCGAGGAGGAAACGATGAACATCGATCGTCTTCAGCCTTACTTGTTGAGCCTTTTCCGGTTCGTCTCAGGCCTCATTCTCTTCCACTTCGGCGTCGCGAAGCTGTTCAAATTTCCGCCGATCGCGATCTTCGAGGACGTCACACCATTCTCGCTCTGGGGTGTTGCCGGCATGCTCGAGCTCGTGCTTGGCGGCATGCTGATGCTCGGCCTCCTGACGCGGCCGGTGGCCTTTATCCTGTCGGGAGAGATGGCTTTCGCTTATTTCATCGAGCACCTCCCGCATAGTTTCTACCCCGCGATCAACGACGGCGGGCTCGCCATCATTCTCAGTTTTGGCTGCCTGTATCTCGCGGTCGCGGGCGGCGGGCCGATCAGCCTCGACGCGGTGTTAAACAGGAAGAACTGAAGCGGAATCAGAACTCCCGGCCGATCAGGCGATCGACCGAATAGCGGCCGCCTCCCTTGAAGAAAATGGCGACGCAGAGAAGCACCCAAAGCAGTGCGAACTCATAGCCGCGGTTGGTCCAGAAATAGCCGAACTGCCACTGGAACAGGATGACGATCACGATCATCTCAATTCCGACCACGGCGGCGGCGATCCGCGTGAACAGGCCGATCGCCAGACAAGCAGCAGCAGCCGATTCCGAAAAATAGGTCAGATAGGCAAGAAGCTCCGGAAGTGGCAGGCCTTTGGCGGCGATGTTGGGCGCGAACTTCGCAATCGGCGTGTTCACGATCTTCTGCACGCCATGCGGCACCAGGATCGCGCCGGTCGCAAAGCGCATGAGAGCGTAGGAATAGGGCGAGAGGCGCTGATAGAAGCCGGCGAGCGCCGGGAAGATGAGTTTCGTCTCGTCAGTCACCGCCATGGCAATTCCCCCTGTGCGCGTCCGCAATTCCAGCGCCTTAACGGGCGCAACTGTTCATCACCGGAACACCGCGGCGGCATGCCTATTCCCCAAGTGGCACGGCGCGCGGGCGCAACTCACAAATCCTTGAGCATAGAAGCCAAGCGTTCCTGCGAGAGAACCAATTCCCACCATAATTGTTGGGCGTTTAGGTGCGGGGCATTTCGGGTGGAGAACGCAATGACCCTGGATCGTTTGGAGATCAGCGTAGATCGGTTTGGCGTAGCCTATCAGCCCTATGTGCTGAGCCTTTTCCGGCTCATCACAGGCCTGCTTCTGTTCCAGTATGGCGTTGCCAAGCTCCTGAAATTCCCGGCCCTGCCAATGTTCGCCAATATCCCGCCGCTGGTCCAGGCCGCGGGCTGGCTCGAGCTTGTTTTCGGCGCCCTGCTGATCCTCGGCCTGTTCACCCGGATAGCCGCCTTCATCCTGTCCGGAGAAATGGCGTTCGCCTATTTCCTCGGCCACATGCTCAAGACCGGAGAGCCAGTGCTGCATCCGCTGAACAATGGCGGCACGGCAGCAATCCTGTTCTGCTTCGCCTGCCTGTATCTGTGGACGGCCGGCGGCGGACCGGTAAGCGTTGACGCCGCGATGCTGAAGCCGCAGCAGAGGCATGATCATCATGATCATGCGGATGACGGGCGCTATAGACAGGCCGCAGAATGACGTGAGGCAGATCAGCCCCGCGTCTTCACTTCCAGCGGCACCGCCGCCTCGTATTTCGAGCTGTGCAGCACCAGCGAGGTCCGCACGTTGCGCACGTGCGGCGCGGCGGTGAGATGCGTGACGAAATCCTGGAACGTGGTCATGTCGGGCGCGACGCATTTCAGGATGAAGTCCACCTCGCCCGAGAGCATCCAGCACTCCCGCACCAGCGGCTCCTTGCGCACGAACGCCTCGAAGGCGCGCAAATCCGCATCCGCCTGGCTCGACAGATGCACCGACGCAAACACGGTGACGTCGAATCCGAGTTTTCGCGGATCAAGCAGTCCGCGATAGCCCTGGATGTAGCCGTCCTCTTCCAAGGTCCGCACCCGGCGCAGGCAGGGCGGCGGCGAGATGCCGACGCGCCTTGCGAGTTCCACATTGGTGATTCGGCCGTCGGCCTGGATCTCGCTCAGGATTTTGAGGTCGATCTCGTCGAGATTCTTGGACACGTGACTTCCGGGGTCTGGAGGCAAGAAGCAGGCGTTCGCGCCCGCAACACTTCCTAGCGCAATTTAATGTCTCGGCGCAATTTTATTACGCGGGCATCGCGCCAGCGGACCGCACTGCGGGGAAAAATCGCCGAGATGGATTGCAATTCTTGCATGGCTCGCCAGATACCTTAAAGTTGGATTTGACACTTTCGACGCCGCCGCGATGCCTTTTCAGGCGATTTCGGCCCGCCGCCGAGCCCCGCAAGCGAGAACATCCAGCCCATGCCTGCCCCGATCCACGCCAAGGTCGTCATCATCGGATCCGGGCCGGCCGCCTACACGGCCGCGATCTACGCCGCCCGCGCCATGCTCGAGCCCGTCCTGATCCAGGGCATCCAGCCGGGCGGGCAGCTCACCATCACCACCGACGTCGAGAATTATCCCGGCTTTGCCGATGTCATCCAGGGACCCTGGCTGATGGAGCAGATGGAAAAGCAGGCGACGCATGTCGGTACGAAAATCGTCACCGATCTCGTCACCAAGCTCGAGACCACGCAGCGGCCGTTCCGCCTGACCTGCGATTCCGGCGACGTCTATCTCACCGAAACGGTGATCCTTGCCACCGGCGCACAGGCGCGCTGGCTCGGCATGCCTTCGGAAGAGAAGTTCAAGGGCTTTGGCGTCTCGGCCTGCGCGACCTGCGACGGCTTCTTCTATCGCAACAAGGAAGTGGTCGTGGTCGGCGGCGGCAACACCGCGGTCGAAGAGGCGTTGTTCCTCACCAACTTCGCAACGAAGGTAACGGTCGTGCACCGCCGCGATCATTTCCGCGCCGAGCGTATTCTGCAGGACCGCCTGTTCAAGAATCCGAAAGTGAAGGTGATCTGGGACAGCGCGATCGACGAGATCGCAGGCGAAGACAAGCCGGCCAAGGTCACGCGCATCCGCTTGAAGAACGTCAAGACCGGTGCGCTGACGGAGATGCCCGCTGACGGCGTCTTCATCGCGATCGGACACGCACCGGCGACCGAGCTGGTGGCCGGGCAGGTCAAGCTGAAACCCTCGGGCTATGTCGAGACCGCGCCGAACTCGACCGCGACCTCGGTACCCGGCCTGTTTGCCGCCGGCGACGTCGCCGACGAGGTGTACCGCCAGGCGGTGACTGCGGCTGGCCTCGGCTGCATGGCCGCGCTGGAAGCCGAACGTTTCCTGGCGCTGCGCGCCAGCGAGCGCGCGGCGGCGGAATGAGATCGAGATGGCAAGATCACGCGACGGATTTACGGACATGGATTGGGACAAGCTGAAGGTGTTTCACGCTGCGGCGGAAGCGGGAAGCTTCACGCATGCCGGTGAGCAGCTCGGGCTGTCGCAATCGGCAGTGTCGCGCCAGGTCAGCGCGCTGGAGCAGGAATTGTCGGTGTCGCTGTTTCACCGTCACGCCCGCGGCCTGATCCTCACCGAGCAGGGCGACCTGCTGTTTCGCACAGCGCATGACGTGTTCATGCAGCTGCAGGCGGCGCGCGCCAAGCTCACGGACAGCCGCGAGCGGCCGAGCGGCGATCTCAAGATCACCACACCGCCCGCGCTCGGCATCAACTGGCTGATCCCGCGGCTCGGCGAGTTCACCACGCTCTATCCGGACATCCGGATCGCGCTGATCGTCACCGACGAGGATCTCGATCTGTCGATGCGCGAAGCCGATGTCGCAATCCGCGCCCGCAAGCCGACCCAGCCCGACCTAATCCAGCGCAAGCTGTTCTCGATCGGTTTCCACGCCTATTGCTCGCCGGAATACATCAAGCGTTCCGGCACGCCGCGCACGATCGACGAGCTCGATGCGCATCGCATTATCCTGCTCGGCAATTCGCAGGTGCCGGCGCATCTTTCCAATCGCAACTGGCTGATCGAAGCGGGACGCAACGGCTCCGGTCCACGCGAGGCCTATTTCAAGGTCAACAACATCCTCGGACTTGTCCGCGCCTGTCAGCAGGGCCTCGGCATCGCCGCGCTTCCCGACTATCTGGTGGAAGACAGAAGCGGCCTGGTGCAGCTGTTCGGCAAGTCCAATTCGATCCAGGTCGACACCTACTTCGTCTATCCCGAAGAGTTGAAAACCGTAGCGCGGGTGCAGGTGTTCCGCGACTTCGTGGTGAGCAAAGCGCAGCGCTGGCCGTCCTGATTGGCCGTCCCGGATAGCGCATGACTGACATGCTTCCCGGACGGTTGCTGCATGACCGAGCTGCGGACAATAATGTGAACACGCTGAGCATTCGCGTTGCGCATTTGTCCCCCTCCTCCAGTGACGCGGGAGTTCAGTAATCCCTCTTGGAAGGTGATTGTGTCGGCCTCACGTGGCCATACCTAAGCCGGGCTCTTACGAGCCCGGCTTTTTTTCTGTCTCTCGCTTGCAGCAGTTGGCAGGATGACGATCATGTAACGGCGAGGAGTCCTTGATGAGCTTTCGCGTCGTTACTCACGGCGTCCGCCGCTATTCCCGTTGACAAACTCTTCGTGGCCGCTCATCATCTCCATATGATCACGATTTCGTGCGCAGCCCTGTCGAAAAAAGCTCCCCGTCGGGGGAGTCCGGTTCGGCGCGCGCGATAGAGATCTGAACGCACATAGCCGACCCCGAAACCCCGCCGTGAGAGCGGGGTTTTTGTTGCCTCCATCTCCCGGCGCTTCACCGAAAGAGGAGATGGACCAATGAACGACTTAAGAAATTATCTGCACGGCCTGTGGCTGCCGCTGGTGACGCCGTTCCGCGACGGCGAGCTCGACGAGACCTCGCTGCGGCGGCTGGTGGCGCATTTCGCAAGTGGCCCCATTGACGGATTGATCCTCGCCGCGACCTCGGGCGAAGGACTCGCTCTGTCCATGTCCGAGCTCGAACGCCTCGTCAATGTGGTGCGCGAGGAGCTCGACGCGCGGCGCCGCTTCCTGCCGATCTGTCTTGGCATGGCCGGCGCTTCGACCCGCAAGATGCAAGAGGTGCTCGACGAGACCGCGGCGTGGCCGATCGACGGCTATCTGATCTCGAGCCCGTACTACGTACGGCCGTCGCAGCGCGGCTTGCTCGCGCACTTCACCGCGCTCG
The DNA here is from genome assembly GCA_963821965.1 of uncultured Alphaproteobacteria bacterium. Lineage (GTDB taxonomy): Bacteria > Pseudomonadota > Alphaproteobacteria > Rhizobiales > Xanthobacteraceae > Bradyrhizobium. The sequence goes on along the minus strand of CAWGFY010000002.1, from coordinate 349,140 downwards.
CCGATCACGCCTCCTGGCCGATCCTGCTCTACAACATCCCCTATCGCGCCTCCGTCGGTCTCAGCAACGACACGCTGCTGGCTCTGGCCGAACATTCCAACATCGTCGGCATGAAGGATTGCGGCGCCGACCGCGCGCAGTCGCGCGAATTGCTGCGCGTGAAGCCCGCCGGCTTTCGCGTTCTCACCGGCGAGGATGCCGAGTATTTCGACGCGCTCGATGACGGCGCCGACGGCGCGATCCTGCTGTCCGCCCATGTCGAGACCGAAATCTTTGCCGCCGTGTTCACGCAGATGAAGGCCGGCAACCGCGAGGCCGCGCTCGCCGTCTGGCAGGACGTCGCCGAACTGACTCAACTGCTGTTCGCCGAACCAAGTCCGGCACCGGCCAAGCATTGGCTGGCGCGCACCGGCTTGATTGCTTTCGCCGAGGTCCGTTTGCCGATGGTGGAGGTCGGAGCCGAGCTGGCCAGCCGGCTCGACCGCGAGGTCGCGATGCGAACGAGACACGCGCATGATCCGGAAAAGCGGGTTCCGGTTTTCCCTGCGACAAACGCGAAGCGTTTGCGCGGAGATCATGCGCAAACAATAAAGCGAATTGCGGGTGGTTAATGCGGGGTAACGGCGCCCGCGCGCATTCGCCGGGTTCTCCGCGCCCAACTTTAAAACTTGAAGCGTATTAATTCCCCACCAACAACACATTGGGCGGGGAAACAATGGCTACTCAAACAAAAGCGAAGGTGCGCGAGAGCGTGCAGGACATCCTGATGGTGTCGTCGTTCGGCTTCTGGGCAATGATGCTCGGATTCGTGCCGGTCGCGACCATCCATTTCCTTGCAAGCTGAGCCACGCCTGCTCCCACGGTTAATCCGCGGTAGCAGCTGTGGCCAAATTCGAGCGAGATCGCGACCGGCTTTTTAAGGCCTCTGGCGTAGTCTCGCTCCAACAACAACAAGAAACGCGGGGGCGTTTGTGGATATTCAAGACAATCTGGTTCCGATTCCGGCTGCGATGCCGGCGCCGGTGCCGGCTCAGATTCAGGTTCGGGCTCCGGCTCCGTCGGTGATCGAGGTGCGGGGCTTCACCTGGGCCGACATTTTCTGGGCGCTCGGCATCTGGTCGGTGATCGTCTGCCTGTCGCCGGTGATCGTGTTCTACATGCTGATGGTGGCTTAGAACCTCTCACCAACAAAACGCGCGGAACACCGCGCGTTTCTTCAGCCATATTGTGGCGGCGTGAGGTTTACGCCGCCTGCTTGTGCATCGCGCCGCTCGAGGACGCCGTGCCGCGGATCGCCTTGACCGAGCGCTCGACCGCGGCCCACAGCCGGCCGATCTCGGCGGCGGCGCGGCCTTCCGCATAATATTCCTTCGCGCCCTCGCCCTGCCCGAGCGCCATCAACAGATCGGCGCGGTTGGTGATCTGGCCGCCCCACACCGGAGCGCGGAACTTGGCCAGCGCCTCGCGCGCAATCGTCACGATCGGGCTTTCGGCATCGTCCCTGCGCGCTGGTGCCCCGTTCAGCACCACCGCATAAGGCTTGCGCGCCGAGCGGCACATCTGGATGGTTTCCTGTACGGCGTTGACGTCGAACACGCCGGGCCGCGCCGGAATCACCACCATCGTGGCGTTCTTGATGGCGTCGCCGACCACGGCTGACAAATTCGGCGGCGTGTCGATCAGCACCCACTCGATGCCGTCGCGCTCGGCGCTCGCCAGGATGCCGCCCACCGAATTGACCGCGGTCTTGATCGCCGGCTCGTTGGTGCCGCGGAGCTTGTGCCACAAGGTGAGCGAGCCCTGCGGATCGGCGTCGATCAGCAAGCAAGGCTTTGTGGACTTGATCTGCGCCGCGAGGTGGGCTGCGAGGGTACTTTTTCCCGAGCCTCCCTTGCGCGACGCGAAAACAATAACGTTCATACCTCTGCCCTCCAGATTGACCCCAGGGTCAGAAAAATGAATCAGCGCGCTGATTCGCGAAAGGAAAATCTGGAAGCAATTGTGACATAAGCGACGAAAGCGTGAGTCGGCGTGCTTTTGAGTCACACGTCCGGCGTGCGCGACGTGGCCGCGTCCTGACAAATTCATGCGTCCCGCGAACAAAAGGAGTCCGAAGGTCCGCCGCGCGGCGGCAAGGATCAGGTCGTGGCCGGTGGCTTGGGTGGCTTCTTGGCCTTCGGGGTCGCCGGCTTCTTCGTTGCTGACTTTGCAGAAGCGGGTTTAGCGGCCACCGGCTTGGCGGGCTTCGTGGCCTTCGGTCTGATGTTGACGGGCCTGCCCGCAGGCGGCGCCGTCACCGCGACCGGCTCGGGAGGATCGGGGCGGAAGAACCGCTTGCACTCCGGCGAGAGTTGCGCGCGCCTTGCAAGCATGCAGGCCTTGACGCGATCGATATCGGGTATCTCGGAGCCGCACAGGCGGAACGCATCGGGTTGGCAGGCGGCCTGCTCTTCGGGGGTGTAGGCATGGCTCGCGCTCGGGAGTGCGGCGGCCGACAGCGCGGCGAGCGCCATGCTTAACGCAAGGGTGCCGATGGTCCGCATGATTTCCCCCAACCGATTTGCCCGCGACAATTGTGGGTGAAGCAGGGGGCATTGGCAAGCCGAGGCGAGCGCAAATGCTGCGTCAGATTGCGTGTGGGAAAACAGGAAAATTGCGAGGCGCTGGTACAGTTGGGTGGGCTCGAACCACCGACCTCCTGTTCCACAGACAGGCGCTCTAACCAACTGAGCTACAACTGCATCCTTTGACGGCCGCTCCGAAAAAGAGGCGCCGAACGGGCCGGAAACTAGGTGCAACATCGGCCTTTGGCAAGGCCGAGAAACCCGGCATTTGGCGGCCCGATATGACGAGAAAGCAAAAGCCCGGGCTCTCGCCCGGGCTTGATGTCATACGCAACAAACGAAGCGATCAGGCAGCCGGCTTGATGTACTTCGAAGCGCTGGCCTTGATCGGCTCGGCAGTCTCGCTCGCCACCTTCTGCACCAGCTCAAGCAGTTCCTTGGCCTGGGCGCCGGCTGTTTCGAACTGCTTGCGGGTATGACCGGTCAACAGCTCCATAGCTTCCGCCGGCGACTTCGCGCCGAACAGCTCCTGGGCGAAATCGAGATTCGCCGTGGTGTTGGCCTTCATGAACTCCATCAGCTTGGCGGAATAGGCGCTGGCGCCCTTGGTGGCCGAGCTGAACACCGCCTCGATGGTGCCGTTGTGGGTCTCGGCGGCGTCCTTGAACTTGGCGTAGTTGTCGCGGGCCTGGGAGACGCCGCGCTCGGCGAAGGCGCGCATCTGCTCGGGCACTTCGAACGGGATGATGGAGGCAGAGAACGGATCGGCTTGGGTCATTCGGTGTGGTCCTTTGGAGCGGAAGAAAAATGGTATGCCCGCCTGGCGATCGCATGCCGGGGAGCGTCGGGTTCATTCACGGTGGGGTTGCCCCTCGCAGGGGCTGCAATTCCATACACTGATATAATGTCAATTTTGTGCATTGCAACGATTTAATTGCTGCAATGCATTATACCAGACGCCACCGTTCGGCGGTTCCGCAAGGAAACCGCCGGTCTTGCCGGCTCGAAGCCAAGCGCGAGCTAATGCCTTGACCTTGTGGCCTCCATCGCCGTGCGCCCGACCGTCTGGCCCATTTCGCTGGCCTGCTCGGCGAGCGCGCGCATCTGCGCCTGCACATACTCGGCGTGCAGCCGCATCATCTCGGGAAGATCCTTGGCGTGCAAAAGCTTCTCGGCATAGTCGAGCGAGGCCTGTACGTTTGTCTCGGCATAGGCGATCGCCTTGGCGCTGATGTCCTTGGCGCCAGCGCGCATCGTCTCATTGCGCTCCGCGAGCGAGCCCGCGGTCTCCTTCGTACTATCGAGGAATTTTTCGAAGGTCTTGCGCGCCTGCTCGAAGCTCGCTTCGGCCATCGAGCGCATCTCTTTGGGAATCTCGAAACGGACGTTTTCGCTCATCTTGCTGCTCCCTGTTCCGCCCCGCTAGCCCACGATACACTTCGGACGCTGCACCGAGATGACGCAGCGTGCAGTCCCAAAGGTGGACTGCCTGTTGTGAAACGCAACACACCAACGCGAGAGCCGCATTGCGGTTCGGCAGCAACGGAAACAAACACCGCCGGATTAAGGTTATCTCTGCTTATGCGGCAGCAATCCTGCCCCGCTGGTGGACCTGCCAAATGTGGCGGGCGATACTAAACCTCTCGAAACTCTGTCAGTTGTTCCATCGAGCAAAGTCCTCGCGACGGCGACATCGACGGTAACAAAACTTGCGGGTTCAGCGACGGAATGGACGGCACCGATTTCCAGTTGCGTTTCCTCGGCGATCTCAGGCTCGCACCGCATGCGACCAGCGCGTCGCCGGCGTGGCTGTGGTCGACCGACGGCGCGCAGGTGTTTTGGGCCAATCCGGTTGCGGCAAAGCTGCTCGGCGCGGCCAACGCCGTCGATCTCGCCAAACGGACATTCGGTCCCGCCGACGCACAGCGCCGGCAGGTCGCGCAACTCGCATCGCGTTTGCCGCAGAACGGCGTGCTGCGCATGGAACGGCTGCGCGGGTTCGGCGCGCAACTCGGCCAGCTCGTGACCTGCTCCTGCATGCGGCTGGTTTTTCTCGACGGCGATCACGCGATCCTGATTGCGGCCACCGAGCCGGCCGGCCGCACCTTGCCGCTGCTGGAGCGCCTGAAGCTTCTGGTCGAAGACGTCGCGCGGCCGGTCGCCGCCTTTACGAGCGATGGCATGCTTGCGGGCGCAAGCGAGGCCGCCCGCGCGCTGCCCGGTCTTCATCATCTTTCCGAAGCCGCACGCAGCGACGCGCTGGACAAGGGCCGCGCGGAACTTGCGATCGACGGCGGGCAGATGGTGCTGCATCGTGTCGGCAGCGGCAACGATGCCGGGATCGTCGCAGTGATCACGCCGGATGCCGCGGCAGCGGAAGCCGCGCCGGCCGCAATCGAGCTGGTCGACGAGTTTTCGGAACCGCTCGACGAAACGACGGCCGCAGCCGCGCCTGCCGAACCACCGCATGAACCCTCGCCTTATGTCGAAGCCGTCGCCGATGAACCGGAGACTGCGCCGGAGGCGCTGGAGACCGCACCGGCCGCGCGGCGTCATCCGCTGCGCTTCACCTGGCAGATGGATCAAGAGAACCGCTTCTTCCTCGGCTCGGATGAATTCACCCGCCTGATCGGCGCACGCACCGCCACCGGCTTCGGCCGGCCGTGGCACGAGATTGCCGAAACCTTCGGACTCGATCCCGCCGGCCGCATCGCCGAGGCGATCGCGGCGCGCGACAGCTTGGAGCGGCATCACCGTCTACTGGCCGGTCGACGACGGCGGCCGCCTGCCGGTCGAGCTGTCGGGACTGCCTGTCTTCGACGACCAACGCAATTTCGCCGGCTATCGCGGTTTTGGCGTGTGCCGCGACCTCGACAGCCTCGCGCATCTCGCCGAGCTGCGCCGCGCCGATCCAAACGCCGACGACTCCTCGTCCCTACCCGCTGACAATCTTCCGGCCCAATCGCTGCACGCTCTCGCCGCACATCCGCCCGTGGAAGAAGCTGTGATGCCGCCCTCCGCGGCGCCGGCGTCGACCCAAGATGAAATTTCAACACCAACCGATCTGGATACGCCCGTGGAAACGCCCCAAAACGTCTGTGCCGTTTCGCCCGCTCGGCGACGCCCGACCGCCCGTGCTCACGCCGGTCGAGAATAAGGCCTTCGACGAGCTCGCCCGGCAATTGTCGGCGCGGCTCGAGAATGGCCAAACGGGCGAGGCGCTCGTGACAAATGTGAAAGATCAACCCGTTGAAACGGCTGCACCGGCGACCGAGCCGCCGCGCGAAACGCCGCCGAGCCCGCAATGGCTGGAAGAACCCGAGCCGCCGGCGCGCGGCGAGTTGCAGCGCGACCGCACGCTGCTCGATTTGCTGCCGACCGGCGTGCTGATCTACCGGCTCGACCGGCTGCTCTATGCCAACCCCGCCTTTCTCACGCGCATCGGCTACGACAGCCTGCATGAGCTGGAGCAGGCCGGCGGCCTCGATGCGCTCTATGTCGAAGCCGGCGTCCCCTCGGCCACCAGCACCTCGGAAGCCGGCACGCCGGTGACGATTTCCTCAAGCCACGATGCCGCGGGACCGCCGAGCGCCGCACGGCTGTTCACGATCTCATGGGACGGCGAGTCCGCCCTCGCCTTGATGTTCACGCCGGAAGCACCGCCCGCGCCCGCTGAACGAAGCGAAGCCCGTCGCTGCCGAGCCGCCGGCAATCGTCATCGAGCCCGCGGCGGGCCATGTCATGGCCGAGGATCTTGCCGCCATCCTCGACACCACAGCCGAAGGCATCGTGATGTTCGATGCCGAGGGCAACATTCACGCCTGCAACCGCAGCGCGGAAGCGCTGTTCGGCTATGACGGCAACGAATTCGTCCGGCACAATCTCACCGATCTGTTCGCGCCGGAAAGCCGGCGTGCCATTCTCGAATATCTCGAGAGCGTCAAGGGCGCCGGCGTCGCGAGCCTGCTCGATCACGGCCGCGACGTGCTCGGCCGCGTCAGCCATGGCGGCATCATTCCGCTGTCGGCGACGATGGGGCGCACCCAGCCGGGCGGGCTGAATTTCTTCGCCGTGTTCCGCGATCTCTCGCAGGTGAAGAAAGGCGAAACCGAACTCCAGCAGGCGCAGCGGCTTGACGACCGCGAAGCGGGCGCGAAAGTCGACATGCTGGCGCGGATCAGTCACGAAGTGCGCGTGCCGCTGAACGCGATCATCGGCTTTGCCGAGGTCATGATCGGCGAGCGCTTCGGCACGCTCGGCAACGAGCGCTATGCCGAATACATGAAGGACATCCGGAGCTCCGGCGAGCGCGTGCTCGCGATCCTCAACGATCTCGCCGAGCTGACGCGAATCGAGACCGGCAAGCTCGACCTCGCCTTCGCCAACCAGAACCTCAATGAGCTCGTGGAAAGCTGCGTCGGGATGATGCAGCCGCAGGCCAACCGCGAGCGCAAGATCATCCGCACCTCGCTGGCACAGGCGCTGCCGCCGGTCGTGGCGGACGCGCGCGCGCTGCGTCAGATCACGCTGAACCTGATCGGCAACTCCATCCATCTCGCCAATCCGGCCGGACAGGTGATCGTCTCGACCGCACTCTCCGATTTCGGCGAGGTGGTGTTGCGCGTGCGCGACACCGGCCACGGGCTCAACGATACGGAAGTCGCAACCGCCATGGAGCCGTTCCGCACTCCGCCGCCGTCGGACAATGCGTCCGAACTCTTCGCCGATCAATTTGTCGCTGACCAAGGCGCTGGTCGAGGCCAATCGCGCGAAATTCGCCATCCGCACCGGCGGCCGCTCCGGCACGCTGATCGAGGTGGTATTCCCACACGCAGTGGCGCGAGCCTGAGCTCGCTCCACCTCCCCAAAATTGCACCGCGCCCGCGCGCATCTGTCGCGCCGGCTATATTCCCTGCGGCATCTTTCTTGCTATGATTTCTCACCGCCCGTCCCGGGCGGCATTTTCATGACCTGCCGGATTTTCAACCAATGCGCTGCCTGGTCGTTGCCGATCTGCACTATTCGCTGCCGCAGTTCGACTGGCTGCTCAGCGCGGGATCGCAATTCGACCTCGTGATCTTTGCAGGCGATGCGCTCGACATCGGCTCGGCGGTCGACTTCCGCGCCCAGATCCTCGTGGTCAAGAAATACCTCGCGCGTTTGGCGGGGAAGACCCGCGTCATCCTCTGCTCCGGCAATCACGATCTCGACGAGCGCAACGCGGACGGCGAGAAATACTCGCGCTGGATCGGCGAGGTGCGCGCGCTCGGCATCGCATGCGACGGCGACGATCTCACGATCGGCGACACGCTGTTCACAGTCTGCCCATGGTGGGACGGGCCACTGCTGCGCCAACGCATCGATGCGCAACTCGGCGCCGCGGCCTCTCAACGCGCGAAACGATGGATCTGGGTGCATCACGCGCCGCCGGCGAACTCGCCGACGAGCTGGGGCGGCAAGCGCTATTTCGGCGACATCGAGCTGGTGCAATGGATCGAGCGCTACCGGCCCGACATGGTGATCTCGGGCCATGTGCATCAATCGCCTTTCATCCACGACGGATCGTGGTTCGACCGGCTGGGTTCGACCTGGGTCTTCAACACCGGCTTGCAGCCGGGCCGGCCGCCGACCCACATCGTGCTGGAGACCGACGAAGGGCGCGCCTATTGGCTGGCGGCGGGAGAGGCGCAATGCATCGATCTCAACGCGCCAGTGCAGCGGCCGGCGGCCGCGGTCGGCAATCCGCCTAACTGGCTCACATCCTTGGATCGGATTCCCGATCCGACCCTGGCGCGACCTGCTGCGGCGGCAGGTTGATCATGCTCTGCAGGACCTCGCCGACCATCTCCAGATGGGTGCCGTGCCCGGCATATTGTTTCATCAGGTCTGCAAGATAAGTCGTCGCGACATTGAGCCGCTGCGCCAAAAGCTGTGCGATCAACAGCGCCACCGCCGGCTGGGCTTTCAGGAAGGCAGCCGCATCCTCGATCTCGAACAGCGTTGAATTGGCGCCCGCGCGCACGGTTGCGGTGTGCGGTCGCTCCAGCAGCAGCGACATTTCGCCGGTCACGGCGCCGGGTTCGGAGAGCACGGCGACAACGGCATCTCCCCGCAAAACCTCGAGCTGCCCCTCGATCAGGACGAACAGATGTCCGGTCTTGCCGCCCTCCTCGATCAGGACGGTGCCCTTGGGCACCTCCCGCCGGACAGCGCCGTCGCAGTAGCCGAGGATTGCGCGCATCGGATCACCCCGCCTTGAAGATTAGGCGGCGGGCACCATCAGGTCGAACGAATAAAGCGGACGTCATGCCCAAATTGACGGCATAGCGCGACCGTCCGGCTGCAGCATGGGAACCCTTTAGCCCGATCCAAGCTATGGATCGACTTTCAGTTCGACTGCCTCGACGCTCGCTATCGATGCATCGATGATTTCGGCGAGCGTCGTCGCCAACTGCTCGTTTTGACGATGGACCTGGATCAGTGTTCGACCTTCCTCGACGACGCTGGCATAGACGTCGTGCTCTATGATGACGGGTCGCGAGGCTCCCATGCCGGGAGACTCGACCAGTCGCTGGGTCGAGCTTTTATAGTCTGCGATCACGACGTTGTAGTGATAGGGACTAACATGCGCCTCTGTTCTGAGATATGCGACCAACAAACCGTCCGTCGATGCCGCCGGATACGTAGCGATACCATCGGATACAAGCGCCGGAGTCATTGTCTCGCGTGGCGGGTCGATCGTGGCTGTCTGGGGATCGAATGGAAGTCGGAAGATGCTGCTTTGTTGATCGACCAGCGGTGCCGTTTTGGGAACTACGCCGCTCAACTGCCGTAAAATAAATTTGGTTCCGCGTCACGGACAACGAATCCAACTGGTACAACTTGAAATCCGTCAATTGCCTAGGTCCGGTCGCGGGATCAAATATCCAGATATCGTTGCGGGTCGTCCTTACGCTGCCGTTCGATCTCGTCACGAATGGACTGAAAACGTAAAGAATGCGGTTCCCGGAAATCTCGATCGCGGAATGGATCCCGCGCTCCTGACGACGACATGGCATGCGAGACTGCCGGTGTTACAGGACACCAACTCGGTGCCCTTGCGATCCGAAAGCTGCCTGGAGAAAAGTAGCCGCTCTCCGTCGGGCGACAGATAAGGCGACAGGAGGTGCGATCCTTCGCTCTTGAGCCGAGTTCGTTTCCCGGAGCCGAAATCGACCAACAGCAGCTGCATGTAGTCAGCGCGGCTTGTTCTCACCAAGATCGCCGCATTCTTGACCGAGGCAGCGAGGTAGAAGCCACGATCCCTCTTGTCCTGCCATTTGTTGAGATTGAACCCCTGCGGGTAGGCCAAACTGGATGGCAACAGGGCAGCAAGCGAAAGCAGGAAGCAGCAAATCGCTTTCCTGAGGCTGGACCGAGCCATTACGGCGACAACCATTCGGCAAGTCTGATCGCCGGCAGTTAAAAAACCCGACACCCGCTATAGTTGATTTGCAACTAATTGCATTGCCCACCTCTGCCGGAGACTTGGCTCGGACGTCACCGTGGCGTCGTCGCGGCTGCCATGGAGCCGTTCCGCACTCCGCCGCCGTCGGACAATGCGTCTGACTCTTCGCCGGTCAACTTGTCGCTGACCAAGGCGCTGGTCGAGGCCAACCGCGCCAAATTCGCCATCCGCACCGGCGGCCGCTCCGGCACGCTGATCGAGGTGGTATTTCCGCAGGCGGCGATGGCGCGGAACTGACAGTCTCACTGTGGAACTCGGTCTGACGCCGAACAGCACCGGAATCGACCGGAGTTGCCAGAACCCGACTTTGCAGGGGACAATTTGCACGGGCGCAAACGGAGTCGTTTCCGATTGAGCTCATGATGCCTCAAATGGAACGACGAATCGGAGCCGCTGCATGAGTCTCATCCACACGACGTTCTCGATCTTCCGCGGTCACATCCCGGACCAAGCCGTCCGGACGGATTCCCCGATCGCCGTTCCGCCCATCGCCGTGATCGGCGTGCTGGCTGGTGCGGCACTGGCGATCGTCCTCGCTGCGGCGGGGCTATGGGCCACCATCTGGCTTGCGATCAGATTGATCTAGCGGTTGCCGGAGACGAGAACTCTTCGCCAGTACGTTCTCGGAACTCTGCTGATCGCGCCAGCTCTGGCGCACGCCGAGTGCACGTCTCCGGGCTTCAATCCCGCGGCGGGATTTCTGCAACAATTGCAGTATGAGGCCACGCTGGCGGTTGGTCGGGATCAGGCTTGTCACCGCCCGTGTCGGCCTGTCGGTCCCACTCCCGCGCAAATTCTCGGCAACCGCGTGATCCAGCGAGCCAAGCACGGCATCGCAGGCACCAACGGCAATATGTTCGCTTACCAGCCGTCCAAGGGCTATGCCGGTCCGGACGATTTCGCCGTCGAGGTCAGCTACAAGCAGGGAAGTGAGACGGGAAAATTCGTCGTGCACTTCACCGTGGCCGTACCGTAGCGAACTCTCCGCGCCTAGGTCGCGCCACCTTCGCCGGGGCAGTCGAGCTGTACTGGCATGCTCCACGGGCCAATTGAATTGACAAATTGTTACTATTATTATAGTTACAATTGTTATGGAATTCTCCAAAAGAGCTTCTCAGCCGGATACGACGGATTTTGTTGCTGCTCCTTATAGGCGCGTTCCGGCATATCTAATTCGCCGCATGCAAATGATCTCCACCTCAATTATCGCCGAGGCATTCGAAGGCGAAGATATGTCGCTGTCGGAATGGGCCGTTCTAACAATCATCGACAATCACCCTGATATCGATCAGAGCCGGTTAGCAGAGACCGTCAGCATCGATCGGGTTAATACCGGCCGACTGGTCGACGAACTCGAATCAAAGGATTTGATCGAGAGACGATTCGACGAAGCGGACCGCAGAGTATGGAGATTGCGGTGTACGCGGCGGGGACTTCATACCCGCAAACGTCTGCTACCTCGTGCCCTTGCGGGCCAAGACAGGCTGCTTGCATGTCTAAGGTCACAAGATCGCAAAGTCTTCATAGACCTCATGTTCCAGGTCGTGACAGCGAACGAGAAATATGTTCGCCCGGGTGCAGGCCGGCGTAAGCGGAAAGCAAAATCGGGGAAGGGCTGAGACCCAATGTACCAGATGATTTCAAGTGTGCTTTTGGCCGCCGTGTGCTGGTCGTTCTGTGGTTCGGCCAACGCCTGGCCGGATCGGGCGGTGCATCTGATCCTGCCCGTCCCGGCCGGGAGCGCTTCGGATTTCACTGCCAGGCTTTTCGCGGAACGCTTGTCCGTTCGATGGGCGCAACCTGTCGTCGTCGAAAACCGGCCGGGAGCCGACGGGATCATCGGGGTCGCTTCCTTTGTCAACGTTCACGACGATCATACCTTGCTATTCGCCATTTCCGCTGTTGCAACTGTTCACGCAGTTCAAAATGAAAAACTCCCTTATGACCCGGTAGAGGATCTACTCCCTATCGCCCCCGTTTCCGAAATCGTTTTGGCGATAGCAGCTTCCGAGAAGAGCGGGATTCATTCGCTTGAGGATCTGATTCGGAGCGCTCGGGCCGCACCAGGGAAGCTAAACTGGGCAAGTTCACCAGGACTGCCTCCATTGATTTTCGGCGCTTTCATCAAAGGTTTGGGTTTGGAAATGGCCTCCATTTTCTACCGCGACCTCGCTCCGGCAATTCAGGATCTCGGAGAAGGCCGCCTCGATATTTATGTTCATGCTCTAAGCGTCCTGATCCCGCAGGCGCAATCTGGTCGAGTTCGGGTTCTCGCTGTCGCCAGTCGGCAACGCGCTCCTGCAATGCCTGATGTCCCGAGTGTGACCGAACTCGGGTTTCCGGAATTGAGCATGGAAGGTCTCTGCGGTTTCTTCGGATCGCGCGGAATGGCCGTTGCCATTCGCGAGCGGGTTGCGGCAGACGTCATGGCCATAGCAGGCGAATCGGACATCCGAGAGCGGCTCGCCGTTATTGGACAGGCCGCTCGTCCCGGTACGATGGCGGAGTTCTCAGCCTTTTTAGCAGATAACCGGAAGCGGCTAATGATCGTCGCGAAAACGGCTGGAGTACCAACAGTGCACAAATGAACTGCACAATCCTCAGAACGCTCGGTCACATGCGCAGGCGTACTGCGGTCAGAGCGAAAAATTCGACATCACCTGCCGAAGCAAAGAATTGCGGCCGAGAGGCGTGTTGAGGATTCTGCTTTCAAAATGACGACTACTTGTTCCGCCTTTTTCTTCCACGCTCATCGTTGGTCTGTTAGACGCCGCCTATCAGAGGGGATGCCATGGCAACTCCAGCGCAGCACATTAGTCCGGCTGGCCTTTGGCTTCGCCGTCTCCCAGGCGTTGCGCGTCGTGGCTGATCTCGAAATCGCGGACCGCCTGGCCGCCGGCGAACGGAGCGTGGATGACTTGGCGACGGAGACATGCTCACACGCCGATGCCCTATACCGGGTTATGCGGCTGCTGGCTGCTGAAGGTGTCTTTCGCGAAACTGACGCCCGTCACTTCGGCTTAACCGAGATTGGTAAGGCACTCCGTTCCGATGGGCGCTCAACTCCGCGCGACCTGGTCCGAATGCTGAACCAGGAACCCTATCTCGCTTTCGCTCAGCTCGGCCATTCGGTGCGCACGGGTTTTCCGGCTTTCGTCGAGGTGTTCGGAAAACCCAGATTCGAATGGCTGGCCGACCATCCGGACGAGGCTGCTCTCTTCCAACGTGCGATGATCGCCCTCAGCCAGGGGGGCAACGAAGCAATCGCCGAAGCTTACGATTTTGGGCCGTTTTCTCGTGTCGTCGACGTGGGCGGCGGCCATGGCCAACTTTTGTCGGCAATCCTCGCGCGCCACCCGCACGTCTCCGGTGTGCTCTTTGACCTCCCATCCGCCGTCCAGATGGCGCGATCAGGCGCAGGGGGCAGCTTGCCACGCACCGAGTTCGTGGCCGGAAGCTTTTTCGAATCTGTCCCACAGGGCGCCGACGTTTATGTGCTGAAGAAGGTCATCCACGACTGGAATGACAAACAAGCGGTCGAGATCTTGCGCAATTGCCGCGACGCGGTAATGCCACATGGAAGGGTGTTGGTCGCCGAGACGATCATTCCCGCTGGCAATGAACCGAATCCAATCAAACTCATCGACGCCAACATGCTGGTCGTAACCGGCGGGCTGGAGCGCACCCAAGCCGAGTATGCGACCCTGTTCGTCGCCGCGGGACTTCGGCTGGAGCGCGTCATCTCGACAAGTCAGCAGATCTCCGTTCTTGAGGCGGGGCGGGTCTAACTGGGTCCAGCGGATGCCTGGGATGTTCAAATCCCACACTGGAATCCCCAGCCGTAACGCGGACATCGCCAAATCCATGGGCGTTCCGGATTACACGCGCTAACTAGCCAGCCGTCGCGATCGGCAGGAAGTCCGAGATCGAAGTCCAGAAACACCTGCGGCGCCTGCAGCTGCGGGACATGGGCGCAGCCGGGAATGATCTTCAGCCGCGCGTCCGGCAGGCCGGCGGCGAGCTCATGCGACATCGGCGGCGGCGTCGCCTCGTCCTGCTCGCCGACCAGCACCAGCACCGGCACTTTCACCTTGTGAAGCTCGGGCCGCAGATCGAGCTCGGCGAGTTGCGCGCAGGCGGCGCGGAACACGTCCTCATCGGTTCTGCAGAAACGCCGCGCGGCGATCGGCCATCAGTTCCGGATGCTGCGCCTGGAATTCCGGCGCGAACAGCGGCGCATCGCGACATCGGTGATCGCGGCAAGTCCCTTCGCGCTCGAGGCGGCGGCCATGTTGCGGAAGGCGTCGCGGCCGGCTTCCGAGAACGCCGCGCCGCAATCGGCGAAGATGAAGCGCGAGGCGATGCCGGGATGGCGGATCGCCATCTGCAACGCGACGAAGCCGCCATAGCCATTGCCGAGCACGATCGCGCCTCTCGCCGCGCATCGCTAACCGCCTCCGCCATGCGGTCGGCGATGCCGGCGAGCCCGCCGCCGACAGCCCTGCGAACGCCCGAAACCCGGCAATTCCGGCACGATCACGCGGAACGATTTCGCAAGCTCTGGCGCGATCGCATCGAAGCTCGCGCGGTCCGACAGCAGCGAGTGGAACAGAAACAGCGGCGTGCCCTTGCCGGTGTCCGCCGCATTGACCGTGCCGTCCGCAAAAGCCGATCCATCGCCTGTCCATCCTCTCGCATCGTTCGACCGATTGATAATTCAAATCACGCGCATTTCAAGCCTCTGACGGCTTGACGTGATATTTCACGACTGCAAGACTGGTCGCTAATTCTACGGGAAATCTCGATGCTTCTGCGCGATAATGTCTACGAGCGGCTGCGCGCTGATATCCTGGCATGTCGCTTGGCGCCCGGCGATGATATGCGCGAGCAGGAGCTTGCCGAGCGCTATGCGGTGAGCCGCCAGCCGGTGCGCGAGGCGCTGCTGCGGCTCGAGCGCGAGCATCTCGTCACCGTGCAGCCGCGCCAGGGCTATCGCGTCAATCCGATCTCGCTGTCGGATGCGCGCGACCTGCTGCGCTTTCGGCTCGCGCTGGAGCCGGCCTGCGTGGCCGAGGCGATCGAGAACGCCGGCGATGCGACCCTGAAGGCGCTGGACAAGTTCCGCCGCTTCTCCGGCAATCATGAAGACTTCATCGCCTATAACCGCGGCTTCCACACCGCGCTGGCGCATGCGTCCGGCAACCGCCGCATGGCGGCCTCGCTGTGCGACCTGATCGGACAGGCCGACCGGCTGGTGCGGGTCAGCGTCGCCAACCTCAGGGGCCATGATCCGAAGAAGCTCGTGGCCGAACATGTCGCGCTGATCGAGGCGATGCAGAAGCGCGACCGCCGCGCCGCCGCGCGCATCATCAAGGCGCATATCGGCGCCACCGAGAAGCGCGTGCTGCCGGCGCTGAAGCGCAACGCCGTCATCGTCGAAGGGAGGGACACATGAACATTCCCGCCAAATCCATCGACGTCGAAATTCACGGCAATTTCGTCGACGGCCGCGAGATCGAGGCCGGCCACGGCGAGATGCTCGACGTCCGCAATCCCGCGACCGGCGACGTGATCGCGCGGATTCCGAACTCGACCACGGACGACATCGACCGCGCGATGAAGAGCGCGCGCGCCGCCTTCGAGGGCAAGGCATGGGGCGGCATGGACATTCGCGCCCGCGCGAGGCTCGTCAACCGGCTCGCGGACGCGTTCGAGGCCAATCTCGACGCGCTCTACCGGCTGGAGACGCTCAACAACGGCCGTCCCGTCAACGAGACCCGCGCGCAGCTGTCGCGGCTGCCGGACTTCTTCCGCTATTTCGCGGGGCTCGCGCTGTCGCGCCGCGACGCCGTGATCCCGGTCGAAGGCTCCTACCTGAACTACACGCTGCGCACGCCGATCGGCATCGTCGCCAATTGCACGCCGTTCAATCATCCGCTGATGATCCTGTGCAAGTCGCTCGCCGCGGTGCTGGCGTCGGGCTGCGTCACCGTGGTGAAGCCGTCCGAATACACGCCGCTGACGACGCTGAAGCTCGCGAAGATCTTCACCGACGCCGGCCTGCCGCCCGGCGTGTTCAACGTCGTGCTCGGCCTCGGCCAGAGCGCGGGCAAGATGCTCGCCGAGCATGGCGACATCGACAAGCTGGTGCTGACCGGCGGCACCGAGGCCGGCCGCATCGCGGGCGCTGCCGCGGCAAAAGTGTTCGCGCACCAGACCATGGAGCTCGGCGGCAAGACGCCGGTCATGGTGTTCGACGATTACGACATCGACCGCGCCGTCAACTACGCCGCCTTCGGCGCCTTCATCGGCGCCGGGCAAACCTGCATCTGCGCCTCGCGGCACCTGGTGCAGGCCTCGATCTATGACGAGTTCGTCGCCAGGCTGAAAGCCAAGACCGAGACCATCCGGATCGGCGATCCCTTCGATCCCACCACCCAGCTCGGGCCGGTGATCTCGGCGCGGCAGCGCGACCGCGTGATGTCCTATTGCGAGTTCGGCCGCGACGAGGGCGCGCGGCTCGTCACCGGCGGCGTGCGCGCCAACGTTCCCGGCCATGAGAACGGCTATTTCGTCGAGCCGACCGTGTTCGCCGACGTCAAAAGCGACATGCGCATCTTCCAGGAGGAAGTGTTCGGTCCCTTCACCTCGGTGACGCCGTTCAAGGACGAGGCCGAGGCGCTGCGGCTCGCCAACGACTCGCCGTTCGGGCTGGCCGCCGCGATCCGCACCCGCGACGTGGCGCGCGCCCATCGCGTCGCCGCGCAAGTGAAATGCGGCATCGTCTGGATCAACGATCACCACCGGCTCGATCCGGCCTCGCCCTGGGGCGGCGTCGGCGATTCCGGCGTGGGCCGCGAATGCGGCACCGAAAGTTTCGACGATCATTTCAACGTCAAGAGCGTGATGGTCGCGACCAACGACGCGCCGTTCGACTGGTATCGCGACACGGCGGGGCAACGGCGATTGAACTAGCAAACATAAGCAGCAGCGACCGGCGAAGCCGGCGCTGCATTCGAAATCAAGAGGGGGAAGTTCACATGGCCATCGCAGTAAACGCCGGCGCGCGTCTCGACCGGCTGCCGATCTCGTCGTTTCACTACCGGATCTTCTGGCTGGTCGGCGCCGGGATGTTTTTCGACGGCTACGACCTCTATGTCGCCGGCGGCGTGCTCGCCTCGGCGATTCAGACCAAGTTCTCGACCCTGCCGCAGAACCTGCAATTCATCTCGCTGACCTTCGTCGGCATGACGCTGGGATCGCTGATCACCGGGCTTTGTCGGCGACCGGTTCGGGCGGCGCTTCACCTACCAGATCAACCTCCTGATCTTCGGGCTGGCGTCGCTCGCCGCCGCCTTCGCGCAGGACATGACGCAGCTGATCGTCTGCCGCTTCGTGCAGGGGCTCGGCCTCGGCGCCGAGATCGTGGTCGGCTATTCGACCATGACCGAATTCGTTCCGCCGAAGACGCGCGGCCGCTGGCTGTCGATGATGGCGTTCATCGTGGTGGCCGGATTTCCCGGCGACCGCCCTGCTCGGCTATCTCATCATTCCGACCTTCGGCTGGCGGCCGATGTTCGTCATCGCCGGCATCGGCTCGCTCGATCGTCTGGTATCTGCGCAAGAACCTGCCGGAATCGCCGCGCTGGCTCGAAGCGCAGGGCCGCACCGACGAGGCCGAAGCGCTGATGCAGACGATCGAGACGGAGGCCGCCGGCGGCAAGCCGCTGCCGCCGGTCGTGGTGCCGGCGCCGGTGCCGCTGGTCGTCGCGTCCGACCTGCTGAAGCCGCCGCTGCTGCAGCGAATGATCGTCGGCTGCTGGGTGCTGATCACGATCAACACGCTGATCTTCGGCTTCGTGCTGTTCCTGCCGCAGTTCTTCCTGCGCCAGGGGCTGACCATCACCAACTCGCTGGCCTATACGGTGGTGCTGTCGGCGGCATCGCTGGTCGGCTGCGCGCTCGGCGCCTACACGTCCGACGCCATCGGACGGCGCGCCAGCATCATCGGTGCGTCGATCGTGACCATCGTCGCCGGCTACATCTATGCCCGCTTCAACGCCGGCTCCGATCCGGCGATCGTGCTGACCGTCGGCTTCGTCCTGATCGTCGCGATCTATGTGCAGACCGCGATCCTGTACGGCGTCTATACGCCGGAACTGTTCCCGACCGAGATCAGGCTGCGCGCCAACGGCATCTGCAACACGTTCGGACGCGGCGCGACCGTGGTCTCGCCCTTCATCGTCGGCGCGCTGATGGCGTCGTCCGGCCTGCCCGGCGTGATCTGGCTGATGATCGGCCTTGTCGTCATCCAGATCCTGGTGGTGTGGGCCTGGGGCGTCGAGCCGCGCAACCGCGGCCTGGAGGATGTCGCCGCGAAGGCGTGAGAAGGCGAATAGCGAATGGCGAATAGGGAGTGGCGAAGGCGCGTCCCTATTCGCTACTCGCTACTCGCTACTCGCCTCACGCGTTCTTCAGCGCGACGCGGAATTCCGCCTCGGTCTTGGCCTTGACCTCGTCGAGCGTGACGCCGTCGGCGAGCTCGATCAGCGCCATGCCGTCCTTGCCGTGCTTGTCGATGGTGAACACCGCGAGATCGGTCACCACCATGTCGACCACGCCTTCGCCGGTCAGCGGCAGGTTGCACTTCTTGAGCAGCTTCGGGCCGTCCTTGGCGGAATGCTCCATCACCACGACGACGCGCTTGACGCCCGCGACGAGATCCATCGCGCCGCCCATGCCCTTCACCATCTTGCCGGGGATCATCCAGTTGGCGAGATCGCCGTTCTGCGCGACCTGCATCGCGCCGAGGATCGACAGATCGATGTGCCCGCCGCGCACCATGCCGAAGGAATTGGCCGAGGAGAAATAGCTGGTGGTCGGCAATTCGCTGACCGTCTGCTTGCCGGCGTTGATGAGGTCGGCGTCCACCTCGTCCTCATAGGGAAACGGTCCCATGCCGAGCATGCCGTTCTCGCTCTGCAGGTTCACGTCGATGCCGGGCGGAATGTAGTTCGACACCAGGGTGGGAATGCCGATGCCGAGATTGACGTAGAAACCGTCCTGCAGCTCCCTGGCGGCGCGGGCGGCCATCTGTTCGCGGGTCCAGGCCATGATGGATCTCCTTAAGCTGCCGTGCGCTGGCGGATATTGCGAAACTCGATACGCTTCCTGCCCGTGCCGATCTCGATGATGCGCTTGACGAAAATTCCGGGCGTATGGATGTGGTCGGGATTGAGCTCGCCCGCAGGCACGAGATGCTCGACCTCGGCGACGGTGACCTTCGCCGCGGTCGCCATCATCGGGTTGAAGTTGCGCGCGGTCTTGCGATAGATCAGGTTTCCGGCGGTGTCGCCCTTCCAGGCATGGATGATGGCGAGGTCGCCGAACAGGCCGCGCTCCATCAGATATTTCTGGCCGTCGAACTCGCGCACTTCCTTGCCTTCCGCGATCAGCGTGCCGACGCCGGTCTTGGTGAAGAAGGCCGGAATGCCGGCGCCGCCGGCGCGGATGCGCTCGGCCAGCGTGCCCTGCGGATTGAATTCGAGCTCCAGCTCGCCGGCGAGAAATTGCTGCGCGAACAGCTTGTTCTCGCCGACATAGGACGAGATCATCTTCTTGATCTGCCGCGTCTCCAGGAGCCTCGAGAGCCCGATGCCGTCGACGCCGGCATTGTTGGAAACCACGGTGAGGCCCTTCACGCCGGACTCGCGGATCGCATCCGACAAGGTCTCGGCGATGCCGCAGAGGCCGAAGCCGCCGGACATGATCATCATGCCGTCCTTGAGAAGGCCGTCGAGGGCCGATTTCGCGTCGGGGTAGACCTTGTTCATGCGATGTGACCTGATGGAGGAAGCGGCGGAGCCGCGTCTATTAGGCAAAATCTTCGCAGTGCGTCAATGACGCCATCCCGCTCAATTGGCCGTGCCGAAGGCGGGCAAAAGGCCAGCGCGGCCTGCGCCGCGCTCCGACCAATTGCCCTGCGACATGAAGGTTTTGGCAGCCTTCATGGCCTTGAAAGCGACAAGAAAAACGATCAAGTTGCCCTTCTGTTGACGAGGGTTCCGGCGCACCCTCCCTACCTTCCTTCAATCGCGATCCGACGACGACCGGCCGACCCGACATGGCAGTCACGATGGCCCAAGGAATGAAGCGCCTGGGGACGCCGATCGCGGCGTTGCTCGGCGTGACGCTGATCGGGCTGATCGCGATCTCCTGGCTGATCAACCGCGACGCGCTGCGCAACGCGGTGGAAGCGCAAATCCGCGCCGTGACCGGGCTCGACCTCACCGTCGGCGGCGCGATCGACGTCTCCGTCTTTCCCGGCAGCTATGTCTCCTTCCATGACGTCGGATTGAAGGGCGGCGGGACCAGCGATCCCGCGCTGCATGTCGACGTGCTCACCGCCAATTTGCGGCTGCTGCCGCTGTTGATGCAGCGCTTCGAGATCGCCGACGTCATGATGCTGCGCCCGACCATCCGCGTGGTGCGCAGCGCCGACGGCGACAGCAACTGGACGCCGTTCATCCAGACCATCGTGCGGACCATGAAGCCCGGCGCCGACAACCAGGTGTCGTTCTCCGAGATCCGCATCCAGGACGGCGTGCTCACTTACGAGGACGCCGCCAACCACGCCAACGAAAAGCTCGACGACATCGACCTCTCGCTGGCCTGGCCGTCGATCTCGCGCTCCTTTGCCGCCACCGGCCAGTTCGACTGGCGCGGCGAGCGCATCGACGGTGCGATCGGCTTTTCCGACTTCGTCGCGGCGCTGTCGGGCGACCGCTCCGGGCTGAAGGCGCGGCTCGCCAGCGCGCCGCTGAAGGTCGCATTCGACGGCACGGTTGCCAACCGCACCAGCGCGATGATGGAAGGCACGCTGACCATCGACAGCCCGTCCTTGCGCAACGCCCTGCAATGGACCGGACAGACGCCGCCGGGCGGCGGCGGCTTCGGCCGCTTCGCGCTGAAGGCGCGCGCCAACGTCGTCGGCGGCTCGATCGCGCTCACCAATGTCAATGTCGAGCTCGACGGCAATGTCGCCGAGGGCGTCATGACCTATTCCAACAACGGGCGGCAGACGCTGCAGGCGACGCTCGCCGCCGACGCGCTCGACTTCACGCCCTACATCTCGACCTTCCGCGTGCTCGCCAGCGGCGCGCGCGACTGGAACCGGCAGCTGTTCGATCTCAACGCGCTGTCGACGACCGATCTCGACATGCGCCTGTCGGCGGCGCGCGTCACGGTCGGCCCGTCGAAGCTCGGCCGCACCGCGTTCGGCGCCAATCTGCGCGGCGGCGCGCTGGCGCTGTCGGTCGGCGAGGCCCAGGTCTATGGCGGCATCGCCCGCGGCTCGTTCGGCATCGCGCGCTCCGACACGGTCGCCGACGTCAAGGCGCAGTTCCAGTTCCTCGACGTCGACCTGCAAGCCTGCGCCAACGAATTGTTCGGCATCAATCGCCTGTCCGGCCGCGGCAATCTCAACGTCTCGCTGGTCGCCTCGGGCTCGAGTCCGTTCGGCCTGGTGCAATCGCTCGACGGCACCGCCACGCTGACCGGTCATGACGGCGCGATCTCCGGCTTCAATGTCGAGCAGCTCCTGAAGCGGCTCGAGCGCCGGCCATTGTCGGGCGCGGGCAGCTTCCGCAGCGGCTCGACGCCCTACGACAACCTGACGGTGGCGCTGAAATTCGCCGACGGCATCGCCACCACCGAAGACGTGAAGCTGGAAAGCGCCACCTCGCGCGTGACCCTGACCGGCACCATCGCGGTGCCGAACCGCGAATACGATCTGAAGGGCGTCGCCAGCCTGGTCTCGGCGCAAAAGGGCGACAGCAATTTCGACCTGCCCTTCGTGGTGTAGGGGCCGTGGGACGATCCCCTGATCTTCCCCGAGGCCGAGAGCCTGATCCGCCGCTCGACCACGGTCGCGCCGCTGCTCGACGCGCTGAAGGGCGGCAAGACCGGCGACACCGTGCGTTCAGTGATCGAGCGGCTGACCGGCGGCGGCGCGCGCCCCGCGCCGGCACCCGATGCGGCCGCGCCCGCCGCTCAGCCCGCGACGAAGTAGAAGTGCGCGACATTGCGCTGCTCTTGAGGCAGACGCATCCTCTCACCTAATATAAAGAATCAACCTTCCTCGGGTCGCCATCGTCTTCCCACTTTGGAAGTTAGTCATGATCACGACGGACAGTTTTCGGCTCGATGGCAAGGTTGCCGTCGTCACCGGCTCGGGCCGAAACATCGGGCGCTCGATCGCCGAGAGTTTTGCGGCCCTCGGTGCAAAGGTCGTGGTCAATGGCCACTCCGACGAGGCCGCCATGCGCTCCGTCGTCGACGGCATCCGCGGGCGCGGCGGCGAGGCGATCGCGATCAAAGCCGACGTCTCACGCGACGACGACGTCGGCGCGCTCATCGACGGCACCGTCGCGGCGTTCGGCGGCGTCGACATTCTGGTATCGAATGTCGGCATCAGGCAATATCGCCCGTTCCTCGAAATCACGCCGGCGGAATGGGACGATGTGATCCGGACAAATCTGTCGGCCGCGTTCTACCTCAGCCGCCGCGCCATTCCCTTCATGCAGAGAAACAAATGGGGCCGCATCATCGTCATCTCCGGCTTCGACGGCTTTTGGGGACACGTCACGCATCGGGCGCCGAACGTCGCGGCCAAGGCCGGGCTGCATGGCTTGGCCAAGGCGATCGCGCGCGAGTTCGGCGCGGATGGCATCACCGCCAACACGGTGTCACCGGGCGCGATCGATTCGGTGCGCGACTGGTCGCAATATGTGCATCAGGCGCGCGACAAGATCGTGGCCGAAATCCCGCTGGGCAGGTTCGGCACGGTCGATGAGCTCGCCGCGGCCTGCGTCCTGCTCGCCGGTGACGCCGGCGCCTTCATCTCGGGCCAGGTCATACACGTCAATGGCGGGCACTACATGATCTGAGTGGCCGGCCGGCGCATTATCGCGGACGGCCTTGCTCGTCGTCGGTCTGGGATCGCAGCAGGTCCGGATCGATCTTCCTGCCGTCCATGTCGCAGATCGACAGATCTTCCCTGGCGTCCTCCAGCATCTGGTCGAACATCGCCAGCGCCTGCCGCACCGTTGCGACAATGAAGGTAATCGACCCCGACTTGACCTGGTACGGCATATCCGAACGGTAAAGTCCGCCGGGAACTTGTGGCAATGGGTAGTTTGAGCCGTTCTCCGGATTTTTTCGAGGCGCTTCCCCTGCAAGCCGGCGCCCTTGCCAAGCCCGGCGGGCCCGCGAGGGTCCGGTCCGGCGCCGGTTATCCAGCCTCGGAACCAAATCGGGCTTTGGCAATTGAATACCGCGTCGGCTGGTAATCCAGATTTTACATCGCTGATTGATTTGGCATGGGGGTAGCGTCAGAAAAGACCGAGTTCTTGGCAGAGGGCGGCTTCATGGGCGCCCTGATGCGGGAACATGACTGGTCGAGATCGTCGCTGGGCGCCCCAGAGCACTGGACCTCCAGCCTGAAGACGACGGTCGGTCTGCTGCTTCGGACAGAAGCTCAGATCGTTCTGTTCTGGGGCGAGGCATTCGTCGCGCTCTACAACGACGCCTATGCGCCCACCATCGGCGACAAGCACCCGCGCGCGATCGGCCGTCCCGCAAGGGAGAACTGGCTCGAACTGTGGGACGATCTGGAGCCGCTGCTGCAAGGCGTCCGCGACACCGGCAAGACCTTTTCGGCCAAGGACCGGCCCTTCTACATCGAGCGCCACGGATTCGGCGAGACGGTCTATTTCGACATCTCCCATTCGGCGGTCCCCGAGGCGAATGGGCGCGTCGGCGGCGTGCTGTGCATCGTCTCGGAGACGACCGAACGCGTTCGCGCTGCGGCGGCACTGCGCGAGAGCGAAGCCAGGCTCCGCGAGCTCAACGAAAATCTGGAGCAGCGCATCGTCGAACGCACGCGCGAGCTGGAGCAGGCGCATAACGCGCTGCGCCAAGCGCAGAAGATGGAAGCGGTCGGCCGGCTGACCGGCGGGATTGCCCACGACTTCAACAATCTGCTGCAGGGCATCACCGGCAATCTCGACCTGATCAGGCGCAAGCCCGACGATCCCGGCCGTGTCGGCCGCTGGGCCGAAGCCGGCCTCAAGGCTGCCGAGCGCGGCGCGCGGCTGGCGGGACAGCTCCTTGCGTTCTCCCGCACGCAGAAGCTCGAGATCACCTCGATCGACATCACGAGCGCGGTGTCGGGCTTCGCCGACGTGCTCCGCCGCAGCATCGGTCCGACGATCCGCATCCACATGGATCTGAACACGGAGGGCGTCTGCGTCCAGGGCGACCAGATCCAGCTCGAAATGGCCGTGCTCAACCTCGCCCTGAACGCACGCGACGCCATGCCCGACGGCGGCGATCTCGTTATCGCGACGAAGGCTCACCGCTTGCGGGACGACCCTCACGTGCCGGATGGCGATTACGTCGAACTGTCGGTCGCCGATTCCGGCAAGGGCATGAGCGCGGAGGTGGTCGAGCGCGCCTTCGAGCCGTTCTTCACGACCAAGGAGGTCGGCAAGGGCACGGGTCTCGGTCTCAGCCAGGTCTACGGCACGCTGCGCCAGTCGGGCGGCGCCGTGCGGATCGAGAGCACACCCGGCAGCGGCACGGTCGTGCGGCTCTATTTGCGCCGGACGGACGCCTTGCCGCGCAAGCTCGACGAGCAGGAGGCGGTCGACAAGGTTCGGGGGCCGGCCGCGACCATTCTCGTCGTCGACGACGATCCCGACGTGCGGGCCTTCCTGACGGAGTCGCTGGATAGCCTGGGCTATGCCGCTGTCACCGTCGAGGGCGGCAGCGCGGCGCTGAAAGCGCTCGAGCGGACTTCGCCGGACGTGATGATCCTCGATTTCGCGATGCCGGAGATGAACGGCGCCGAAGTGGCAAAAAGGATCTGGCAACTGCGGCCCGACCTGCCCATCATTTTCGCCAGCGGTTATTCCGAGACGGCGGCGATACGTTCGGTGACCGGCGACCGCTCGCGCGTCCTGCACAAACCGTTCAAGGTGCACGAGTTGCAGGCGGCGCTCGGCGAGCTGCTGGCAGATCAAAGGCAATAGCCAGCAGCCTAACCGTGGATGGTATTGCCACTTTTTCCCGAACGCAGGAACCATGGCGGTCATTTCCGGGTTATTCGTTTCGAACGAACCCGGAGTGGCTGAGATGGGCGTTGGTGATCAGTTCGCATGTGCGTCGCTGGTGGCGGCATTCTCGCTCGCACTCTTCATCACCGCGAACCTGTTCGTGGAATCCAGGTCGTCCAAAAGCATCGTGCTGACACCGGCCGCACAGCACACGCGGATCATCCCGCTCTAGTCGTGACGCGCCGACTTGCTGCATTTGAGCCAATTGAGACGACGCCGCCAATTGGGTGCTTGACGGCGACGGATCGACGCGGCGTGCCGCTTTTCTGCCGCGCGGTGCCGGTGCAAAAATTTGGCCCCGGCGCGCTCGGGGAAACGCGCCGGGGCCTTCGGGAAGTTGATCGTGTCTCAAGCGCTGCATCAACCGTGACAGCAGCCAATCGGTTCCTGCGGGTTTGCATATTTTTCCCGCCAATTGGAACGGCCGCGGGACTTGGCCTGTTGGCAAGCGGGCAATGTCCCTTACGACTTTAGGAGAGAATGACATGAGACTGAGCAAGCTTGCCGCAGGTAGCATCCTCGGAGCTGGGTTCCTCGCAGCGTCCGTGATGAGCGCGTCCGCGGCCATCGTGTGCTCCGGCAATGTGTGCTGGCACACCCATGAGACCTACAGCTATCCGCCCGAGTCCAGGGTCATCGTCCACGAGGACAATTGGCGCTGGGGCCCGGAGGAGAAGTTCAGCTTCCGTGAGCATGAGGGCCGCGGCTTCTGGCGCGATGACAAGTGGGTGGCCTGGTAACGGTCGCCCGATTGAAGTCCGATGACTTGTGAGGTCGCCCGCGCGCGGCCTCACTTTTTTAAGCACACCCTCAACATCGCTTGAGACCGACAGGAACCATTGCCAGTTTTTCCCGTTGTTTGCGCTAGTGCCCTTACTTTCCGAAGTTCGTGAACGGTCGCGCGGCAATGGAGCACGAACTTCGGAAAGTAAGGGCACTAGCGCCGATAAGCGGCCCCTGGTTGCGGTGAAATAAATGCCTCTCGTTCGTTACTTTGTCTTTGTGGGCGGGACGCTGCTCGGATTGCTGTTCCTCGCCGACTGGTATTTTCCGACATCGAGTACCGCTACCGCGATTGCCGATAACGATGTCGACCGTTCCATCATTCGCATTCACTCCAGCCACAAATGGCCGGCGGCCATCCAGATCGACACGAATGCGCCAATGCCTGCCGCCGCTCCCGTCATGGCCGAGGCGACGGCGCCCAACGCGCCCGTCGAGCGCGTGAGAGAGGCCTACGCCTTCGAGCCGCCGCAGCAGAAGGCTCCGGACAAGATTCGCAGCCGCACGAAACCGTCGCGGCCGCTGTCGCGCGACCACAGCCAACACGTTGCCAACTATCAGCCGCCGGATTCGCGCGGCTGGCCGCCGGCAGGGTGGTAACGAAGATTGCCGGAAGGAGCGCATTCGTCGATCCATTGCCCCAACGAATGCGGTCACCTTCCGGCGATGGGGGAACTGGCCGCGTGGTTGCACGCGGTCAGTTCAATTCCCGCCAGCTCTAACCCAACCCCATCTCGACCGCGATACGGATGAGGTCGGAGTGGTTCCTGGCGCCGAGCTTCTGCTTGAGCAGCGAGGTTGTGTTGGCCACCGTCTTGTAGGAAATGCCGAGCGCCGAAGCGACCTCGACGATCTTGTCGCCGCGGCCGAGCAGGCGCAGGATTTCCAGCTCGCGGGCATTCATCTGCGTCGCCGGACTGGCCTTGATCGCGGCACCCGCGAAAGCCACGGCTTCCGCCAGATGCGGCGAGATGAATTTCTCGCCGGCCGCCACCTTGCGCACGGCTTTGACGAACAGGCGGGGATCGTCGCCCTTCGAGACATAGCCCTGCGCGCCCATCTCGACCGCGCGAACCACGAAGGCCGGATCGTCGTTCATGCTGAACATGATGATCTTCGCGTCAGGATCGTCTTTGCGGATTCGGCGCATCAGCTCGAACCCGGACACGTCCGGGAGCTTGATGTCGATCACCGTCACGTCGGGCCGCTTCTGCGTAAAGGCGCGATGCCCGGTCTTGGCGTCCGCGGCCTCGTCGATCTTCACGGACTTGTCGGACGCGAACAGCGACCGGCAGCCCGACACGACCACCGGGTGATCGTCGACGATCAACAGTCGCGTCGCTTTGGGCGTATCCTGCACGGTGTCCCTCACCTTTCGAATAGATAAGGTTTCCGGGCTAATTTAAAAAGGGAAATCCGCCGCAACGAAATGGAATTGCGACATGTGGGCGAGACTTTCGTTACGAGAGAGGCTGCTGCTGCCGATGGCGGCGATGATCATGGGCGCGTTGCTGCTGGGCGGTCTCGCGCTGCAGATCGTCTCTCCCGATCAATTTGAATACGAAAACGCGCAGAACGCACGTTCCGCCCAGCGTGTAGCCGAGGCGCTGAATGCGGCGCTTGCGGCCGCCGGCAACCCGCAACAGGCGCTCGACGCTTTCGCGAGCGGGCTCGGAACCTCCGAAACCATCGAGTTCCTGGGCCCCGGAACCATGCCGGACCGCATCACGCCGCGCACCCATGAAAGTAACGTTCCCGCCTGGTTCATGGCTGTTTTGAAGATTCCTCAACTCGGTGCCACCTATCCCATCAAGATCGGAACCGCCCATGTCGGCGACATCGTCTTCAACCCCGATCTCTCCGCCGACATCTTCGAGAAATGGGTCGGCTTTCTCGCGATCGTCGCATCCGGCTCGGTGCTGATGCTGCTCGCTGCGCTCAGCGCCTGGCTCACGACCGGCACGGCGCTTCGCCCGCTGGCGCAGCTCGGCGCCGGGCTGACGCGGATGCGCGACGGCGACTTCGAGACCGCCATCCCGATTGCGGGCTCTCCGGAGGTCCGCAAGAGTTGCGAGGAAGCCAACCAGCTTGCGGCGACGCTCAAGCGCCTCAGCCGGGACAATCGCGAGCTCTTGCGCAAGCTGGTGTCGGTGCAGGACGAGGAGCGCCGCGAGCTCGCGCGCGAACTCCACGACGAAATGGGACCCCTGCTCTTCGCGATCCGCGCCAATGCCACCGCGCTCTCCGAGCAGGCCACGGACGGCTCGCCGGAAGGGGGATCCCCGGCCGAGAACATTCTCGGCGCGGCCGAGGCCTTGCAGCAGGCCAATCGCCGCATCCTGGAGGGCCTGAGCCCGCTCTACGTCGCCGAGCTTGGGCTTGATGAAAGCATCCGGACGCTGCTGCGCAACGGCCAGTCGCAGGCGCCCGGCATCAAGCTGACCTCGACGATCGATCCGCGTCTGAACCAGCTCGATGGCCTGTTGTCGCAGACCACCTATCGCGTCATCCAGGAAGGCGTCACCAACGTGCTGCGGCACGCATCGGCAACGTCGATGGACGTCGCGGCAAGGATCGAGGCCGAACAGGTCGTGATCGAGATTTCCGATGACGGCGTCGGATTTGCGCAGCGAGCCGGCTTCGGCAGAGGCCTGACGGGCATGCATGAGCGGGTGCGCGCGCTCAACGGAACGTTCGAACTCTCGCGCGAGAACGGCCGGACCGTCGTCCGCTGCCGTCTTCCGCTCGACCATGAGGCCCGAGTATGAGGTCGGCTAGTGCTCCGATTCCGAAGTTCGCATCATATCGCGGCGCATTCGTTTGCGAACTTCGGAATCAAAGGAGCACTAGCGAATACTGATTCTAGTGGAGCTTTGGATTTGACGTTCGCTTGCCGGTGCGCGGTTGAAGGGGTAGCGAACGTCAAATCCGCTCCACTAGCGCGGCGCGGGTTCGCAGCGCGAGTGCGATATATTGCCCCGCGCATCGAAGGCGAAAGTGATGCGGACCGGCTTGCCCTCGAAGCCGAGATAGTCGAGCACCACATCCTCGCCCTGCGGCGTGATCTCCTCGAGGGAGAACGCATCCGGCGGTGCGGCTGCCAGCTTCGGCCGCCAATAGGCCGCGAGGGCAGAGCGTCCGCTGAGGCCGGCACGCTCGCATGCACATTCAAGGCTGGCGTTCTCGGCATAGAAATCGAGCAGCGCCTCGAGATTCCTGCTTCTGCAAGCGTCGAGCCAATCCACCACCGCTGCCATTTTGTCGAAATCGTCCGCCACTATCGCCTCTTCAAATATCTTCGCCCATCCCGTGATCCCGGCTGCTAGCCCCCTCGTGCTGAATGGGTAGTGAATGGCGTGTTGGATGGTCTTCACCGACGTGTCGATATCGTAATGATTGGATGAACGGCCCCCGGCGAATCTTCGGCGCTCCGCCGGACGCCCGTTCGCTCCAGGCCGCCTTGCCCCCGCGAGACTAGCCCGCTCCAGGCCAGCCCCGGGAGCGGGCTGTTTCTTTTCGGCACTTGCATGGTACAGCGAGGCGCCTCTCCCGCCGTCTCGTCCCGGACCTGGAACGAACCGATGTGTTCAGCGGTTGTCGCTGGGGCTTTTCGGAAGGGACCTCAGGATGACAAAGACAATCGCTATCGCAACCGCCTTGTTGCTGGGCACCGCCTCATTCGCCTTTGCGCAGAAGAGCGGCGGAACGGCATCGCCGGGGGCGTCTCAGTTCAGCCCCGGACACGAAATGCAGAACCCGAAGAACAACACCGGCCCGGGCGCATCGGAGCTTAGCCCTGGCGATCGCATGCACGACAGCGGCACGGTCGGCCGATCGAAGGGCGCGTCGGAACTCTCGCCGGGCGACCGCATGAACGATAAACGCAAGTAGAATCGGGCATACAGCCAAAAGCCGCCGGTTAACCCGGCGGCTTTTGATCACCGGCTTCAAATCGCAACTCATCAATGATGGTGTCGCCAAATCGCAACTCATCAATGATGGTGTCGCCGGTTTCCGCGGCCGATAGACCATCCATAGTGATGGCCGCGATTGCCATGCCAGCCGTGATGGCCATGCCCATGTCCACGGCCGCCTTTCACTTGAATGACGGCATCGTCCGCCGCCGCCAACGGCGCCATTCCCAACCTCGCGGAAGCGGGGCTGACGAACGCCAACGTCAACAGGGAGACGGCAGCTGCTATCTTTTGAACCTGTGTCACCGACATAGTCCTCCAGCGCTGGATTGCGCCGATCATAAAGCGAGCAACGCTTCAATTTGTTCCGCCAGTACCGTACTGGTCGCGGACTAACGACGGTGCTGCACCGGGTCATAGAGGCGTTCAATGAACCCGTCGCTTTCGAGCTCCTCGATGAACGACCCATTCGCGATGTCCACGTCTTTGAGCCCCACCGCGGCAGGATATTTGGCTGCGAGCACGTCGCGTACGTTCTGCAGATTGCCCAATAGCGGCTTCGGCACCTTCCGAAACACCGGGACATGGTACCTGTATAATTCCTCGGCTGCGCTTCGGTCGTCGATGTTCAGATATCGCTGCAGCAACGGCACGACGACTTCGGGCTGTGTCTTGAACAGATGGATCGTCTCGACGAAACCACGCATGACGTTCATGACGAGATCGCGATCGGACGCGATCAGCTTGCGCGTGCTCGCGAAGATCGAGGGCGTACCAAATTCGTAGATGGCAAATGCGTTCCAGCCGTAGCGGGATGCCCCGACAAAGCGCAGATCGACAGGAAGCGCTCCCGCATCGATCTCGCCGGCCGCAAGCGCGGCAAAGATGCGATCGAACCTGACCAGGGGCAGATAGGTCGCCGTTGCGCCAGCTTTTTCGATTGTGATGCGCGTGGCGACACTGGTTTGCCCGGTCTCGGATAACACACCGACTTTTTTCCCGGCTAACTGACCGAGTTCGGTAATCTCCTTTCGGGTCATCACGAACTGGTTGGGAAACTCCGACGTCGGAGTGGCCAGGATCACGATATCATTGCCCTTGAGCACCTCTTCGGCGACGGGGAGGACGCCGGTGTGGGCGAACTCGAATTTGCCGCCGATCACGCCGGCAGCTGCTTGCGGTCCTCCAACAGCGATCGCCGGCACGCTCAGATCGATACCGTACTTTTTGAAGATGCCCGCCTCGGCACCCAGCCAGGCGGTGCTCTGCCACATCGCGAGCAGGCCGGTTGCGACGCGGGCTTGCTTGAGTGTCTGTTCTGCCTGACCTGCGCGGACCGGCCTCGTCGACGCGGCAGTCGCGCTTGCTACCAACTGCAAAAACTCGCGTCGGACAATCGTCATGGGACACTCCTGCAGTGACGACACGATACACCGCTTTGTAGCGGGCGGGACAGCTCGTGGGCTCACGCTTCCACCGACCGGCCTATCGGATCAATCCCGCAAACCGCGGCAGCGCGAGGCTGATCTCGGGAATGCAGATGATCAGCAGCAGGCCGGCGAACAGCGCAAGCATATAGGGCACGTAGGTGCGAAACTGCTGACCGACGCTCAGGTTCGCGAAGCGTAGCGCCATCAACAATCCGACGCCCATCGGCGGCAGGAACAGGCCGATGCCGACGGCGGCTGTGGTGATGATGTTGAAATGGATCGGGTCGATGCCCATCGCCTCCGCAATCGGAAACACCACGGGAATCAGCACGACAGCAGCCGGCAGGCCCTCCAACAGCATGCCGAACAGGCAGCTCATGGCCGCGGTGCCGATCAGGAACAGCCAGGGATGGCCTTTCAGCGGCTCCAGCAGCTGGCCGAGCAATTGCGGCACGCCGCTGACGCCCATCAGATATTGATAGACCGAGGCCACCGCGAGCAGGAACACCACCGCCGCGGTCAGGATCGCGCTGTCATAGGCGATCTGGCCCATCTCGCGCCAGGAGACATTGCGGTAATAGAGTTTTGCGGCGAGGAAAGCGTAGCCCGCGACGACGGCGCCGGCCTCGGTCGCGGTGATGATGCCGAGGATGAAGCCGGCGAGGATCACGAACGGCACCACCATCGGCACCGCTGCGTGAAGTGCCGCATGACCGAGGCGCGAAAGGCTCGGCCTGGTATCCACCGGCCAGTCGTTCTGGCGGGCGCGGATGTACACCACCGTCATCAGGCACACCATGATGACCAGAGCCGGAACGAAGCCGGCGACGAACAGCGCCACCGCCGAGGTGTTGGTGACCTGCGCGATCACGATCATGAAGATCGCCGGCGGGACCAGCATGCCCATCGCGGTGCCAGCCGCGATCAGGGAGGCCGAGTTGCGCCGGTCGTAGCCGGCCCTGGTCAGCGGCGGCATCAACGCGGAGCCGAGCGCGGAAACTTCCGCCATCTTCGATCCGCAGATGTCGGAGAAGAAATAGGCAACGACGATGACGGACATGCCTAATCCGCCCTTGACCCAACCGATCAGCGCGCGTGCCAGTTCGACCAGCGCATGGCTCATGCCGCAGCGTTCCATCAGATTGCCGGCGAACACGAAGGCAGGGATGGCGAGCAGCACCCAGCTCTGCGAACCCGACACCAGCGCCGAGGACAGTTGCTGCATCGGGTAGCCGCCGAGCCACAGGCCCGCGATGCCGGCGACGCCGAGCGCGAACACGATCGGCATCGAGAGCAGCACCAGCACAGCGAAGATGACGGCGACGGACGCAAGCAGCATGAAGTGTCCCGATCAGTGCAGGGTGTCGCCTTGCGGCAGCGGCGACATCATGACGGCGAAGCCGTAAATGGCGATCAGGATGCCGCCGACCACCGAGGAGGCGTAGAGCCAGGCCAGATTGATTTCGAGGCCCGGCGTGGTCAGCGTGCGGTTGAGCAGGCAGAGCTTGAAGCCGTAATATGCCGCAAGCCCGCCCACACCGATGATCAGAGCGTGGTTGAAGCGGTGAATCCAGAGTTGCGCCGCCGCGGGCAGGCGGTGCACGAATACGGTCAGCGTAAAATGCGAGCGCGACTGGATGCCGATCGCAGCCCCGATCAGGGTCAGCCACGCCAGCGACAACTCGCCGACTTCCTCGACCCAGGTGAACGGCACCGGATCGACGTCGAGCCAGTCGGTGATGGCACCGACGAAATAGCGCAGAATCACGCCGACCAGGAGGTTGACGATGGCAAGGATGATCAGCGCCGTGACCGTCAATTTCGGGACGGCTGAGAGGATACGCAGCATGCGCGGGGATTCCGGTGGCTCAAGCGGCGGGTAACAAGGGCCGAAGCTGTCGGCTTCGGCCCACTCTCGAATCAGGCCTTGAAGCCCTCGATCTGGTCCCACAATGCGCCGTACTGGGCCTTGTAGGCCGGCCATATCTTCTGCTGCGCCACCTTGCGGAATTCCTCGACATTGGCTTCCACCACGGTCATGCCGAACGGCTCCAGCTCCGACTTGGCCTTGGCGAAATTGTCGACCGAACTCGGTAGCCTCGCGGATCTTCACTTGCGCGGCGCGCGACAGATCCATGATCAGCTTCTGCTGATCGGACGTCAGCCCGTTCCAGATCTCGAAATTCATCACCGCGTTGGTCGGACCGTAATTGTGATAGGTCATCGAGGCGTATTTCGACACATCGTAGATTTTCAGCGCCTTCATGTTGACGATCGGCAGATCACCGCCGTCGATCACGCCCTGCTTGGCGGCGGTGATGACTTCGCCGAACGCCATCGGCACCGCGTTGCCGCCGAGCCCAGTGATGGTATCGCCGAAAACCTTGGCCTGCTGCACCCGGATCTTCATGCCGCGCAAATCTTTCGGCTCGACGATCGGCTTTTTCGAGGTCCAGAAATGCCGAAAGCCGTAGTCGAAATAGCAGAGCACCTTCAGCTTGTAATTGTCCTCGATCTGCTTGCTGATGGTGTCGCCGATCTTGCCGTTGAGCATGGCGTAAGCCGAGGCGTAATCCTTCACCAGATACGGCACCAGCAACGCGCCCATTTCCGGAAAAACGGTCGCGGCCGCGCCCGCCGGTGAGCCCATCGCGACGCTGCCGGACTTGACTGCGTTCATGACCTCCAGCTCCTGCGGAATCAGGGTCTTGCCGAAGAATTGCATCTCGAGCGCGCCCTTGGACTGCGCGGTCACTTCCTTCGCCATCCAGTCGAACGCGACCGCGGCCGATTCCGGGACCGCGTTGATGTGGGCAAATACCAGCTTCTTCGGCTGCGTCTGCGCGAAAGCCGGGGCGCGGCCGGTAGCGAGAATACCGGCCATGCCGGCGCCGGTCCGCAGCAGCATGCGGCGATTGAGCGAGGCGCGGCTGACGGGGGCAGTCATGGGAATCCTCCAAAGCTGTTCTTGTTTTGCGGCGAGGCCCTTGAGGATCAAGCCGGTCTTGGGAGGAACTTACAGCATGGGAGGCGCTTTGCCAGCCGCCCTTCGTAGCGGTTGGGTATGCCACTGGCCCCAAACGAACATGACAATCCGGCCGGCAGGTTGGCGAACGTCGTGCGGTGAGCGCCCGGAATTCTCTGCGCCCGCGTCATGGGAGGTGCAAGATACCTGCAAGACGCGCACGCAAATCGCGCCGCGAGGATGTGGTCTCATGTCTTCTTGGCTGTCATCGTCCGCGAAAGCGGACGATCCAGTATCCCAGAGACCTGTCGATTTAA
Source organism: uncultured Alphaproteobacteria bacterium (assembly GCA_963821965.1). Lineage (GTDB taxonomy): Bacteria > Pseudomonadota > Alphaproteobacteria > Rhizobiales > Xanthobacteraceae > Bradyrhizobium. Next base: position 314,484 of record CAWGFY010000002.1, on the reverse strand, counting down.
CACTACCGTCTCTGGATACTGGATCGCCCGATTAAATCGGGCGATGACACTGGATATGTTGCTTGATGGTTCGTATCCGCACGCGCCACCCGGCTACCACCGTTGCACAACAAGCGGGTGGATCGTGCCTGCGCCCTGCGCTAGTGTTTTGGCCAACCGGTTAAAAAGACCGGTCATTCAGGGAGAAAACTGTGAGATCCAGGTTTAAGGTAGCGCTTTCACTCGCGGTCGCTGCGGCCGGGCTGTTCGCCATCGCCGCACCCGCTTTTGCCCAGCAAAAGACCATCACGGTCTGGTGGGTCAAGGGCTTCTACAAGTCCGAGGACGACGCGCTCAACGAGGCGATCAAGAAATTCGAGACCAAGACCGGCATCAAGGTCGAGCTGTCGCAATATGCCGTCCAGGACATGATCTCCAAGACGGTGGCGGCGCTGGATTCCGGCACGCCGCCGGATGTCGCCTATGCCGATACCTATGACGTGCAGGCGGCCGGCAAGTGGGCGTTCGAGGGCAAGCTCGAGGACCTCACCGACATCCTGACGCCGATGAAGTCGGCGTTCGCGCCGAACACGCTGGAAACCGCCTCGCTCTACAACGACCAGACCAAGAAGAAGGCCTATTACGGCTTCCCGCTGAAGCAGCAGACCATGCACGTCAATATCTGGAAGGACATGCTGGAAAAGGCCGGCTTCAAGCCTGAGGACATCCCGACCCAGTGGAACGATTACTGGTCGTTCTGGTGCGACAAGGTGCAGCCGGCGATCCGCAAGGCGACGGGCACGCGCATCTACGCCGTCGGCCAGCCGATGGGCGTGGAATCCACCGACTCGTTCCAGTCGTTCTACACCTTCATGGACGCCTACAACGTCAAGCTGGTCGACGACAACGGCAAGCTCTTGGTCGACGATCCCAAGGTACGCGAGAACCTGATCAAGGCGCTCAAGGACTATACCGACACCTACAACAGGGGCTGTACGCCGCCCTCCTCCACGACCTGGAAGGACCCGGACAACAACGTCGCCTTCCACAACAAGACCATCGTGATGACCCACAACTTCACGATCTCGATCGCGGCGAAGTGGTTCGAGGATTCGACCAATCCGGCGTTGACCGACGCGCAACGCGCCGCCGGCAAGCAGGCCTATGAGCAGGACATCATCACCGCGGGCTTTCCCAACAAGCCGGACGGCTCGCCGATGAAATACCGCTCCGACGTCAAGACCGGCGTGATCTTCTCCGCCTCCAAGAACAAGGCCGAAGGCAAGGAGTTCATCAAGTTCCTGATGCAGGAGGACAACCTGCGGCCCTACGTCGAGGGCGGGCTCGGCCGCTGGTTCCCCGTGACGACCGCGAGCCAGCAATCGCCGTTCTGGCAGGCCGATCGCCATCGCAAGTCGGTCTACAACCAGTTCACCGGCGGCACGATCCCGTTCGACTTCACCAAGAACTACAAGTTCACCATCCTCAACAACGAGAACGTCTGGGCCAAGGCGATGAACCGCGTGGTGAGCGAGAAGGTGCCGGTCGACAAGGCCGTCGACGAGCTGATCGCGCGGCTGAAGGAAGTCGCGGGCTGACTTGCTTCTCCCTCTCCCCGTTCTTCACGGGGAGAGGGTTGGGGTGAGGGGCTCCTTCAACGGAGTGAGCTCGTGGAGATTCCCCCTCACCCGAAATTCGCTGTCGCGAATTTCGACCTCTCCCCGCAGGCGGGGAGAGGTGTAAGATAACCACTGGTCGCCGCGCGCGGCCGGCCCTTCGATTGAGTGCGCAGCATGGCCATCACCCTTTCCGCTTCCGACGTCCCCAGCGCGCCGCTGTCGGCGCGGCTGACGCCGCCGCAGGTGTGGGGCATCATCCTCCTTGCTCCCTATTTTCTCGTGTTCGCCGCCTTCGTGGTTTACCCGGTCTGCTACGGGCTGTGGCTGGCGCGCCAGCCGGCGAGCTATGTCGCGCTCTATCACGATCCGATCTTCGCGCGCGCCGCGGTCAACACGCTGATCTTCCTCGTGGTCGGCATCAACATCAAGATGATGATCGCGCTGTTCCTGTCCGGCTTCTTCGTCGAGCAGCGAAGGTGGATCAAATGGCTGTCGGTGCTGTTCATCCTGCCCTGGGCGGTGCCGTCGATCCCGACCATCCTGTCGGTGCGTTTCATGCTCAATCCCGAATGGGGCGTGATCAACCAGCTGATCTTCAAGTTCACCGGCGATGACGGCCCGAACTGGCTAAACGATCCGGCAGTGGCGCTCGGCATGGCGATCGGCGTCCACATCTGGAAATCGCTGCCGTTCTGGACCTTGATCCTCGTCACCGGACGCCTCGCGATCTCGCACGATCTGTTCGAAGCGGCCGATGTCGATGGCGCCTCGTGGTGGCAGAAATTCCGTTTCATCACCTGGCCGTCGATGCAGACGCTCTACGTCACCTGCACGCTGCTTTCGATGATCTGGACGCTTGGCGACTTCAACAGCGTCTATCTGTTGACGGGCGGCGGACCCGCCGACCTTACCCATGTGCTGTCGACCCTCGGCATCCGCTATCTGCGGCTCGACCAGCTCTCGCTTGCGATGGCCTCGATCGTCTGCGCGATGCCGTTCGTGGTTCCACTGATGTATTTCATGATGAAACGGTTGTCGCGATGAGGCTGCCCACGCTCCGCGAAGCCGGCACCGAGGCGCGGCTGCTCCTGATCGGCATCCCCGTGTTCATCTGGACCATGGTGCCGATCTACCACATGTTCCTGTTCGCGATCTCGCCGAAGGAGGACGCGTTCTCGGGCAAGCTGTGGCCTGATCATCCGACCCTGCACAATTTCGAGATCGTGTTCAAACAGCAGCACTACTTCCTGCGCGACTTCTACATCCAGTTCTGGAATTCGCTGGTCATCGCCGCCGCGGTCGGCGCGATCACGCTGTTCGTCGCGACCGCCGCCGCCTTCTCGATCTCGCGGCTGCGCGTGCCGGGCGGCCGCTGGGTGATGAATCTCGCGCTGTTCACCTATTTCATCCCGGCCGCGTTCCTGGCCGTGCCGATGTACCGCACCATGGGCAATTACGGCCTGCTCAACAATCACTGGGCGCTGATCCTCGCGATGGTGACGATCGCTTCGCCTTACGCGATCTGGGTGCTGAAGCAGGCCTCCGACAAGCTGCCGGTCGAGCTCGATGAAGCCGCGGTCATGGACGGCGCCACCACGCTGCAGATCTTCCGGCTGGTCTATGTACCGCTGATGATGCCGTCGCTGGTCGCGATCGGCACCTATGCCGTGCTGCTCGCCTGGAACGAATATCTCTACGCGTTCCTGCTGCTCTCCAACGACCGCGACATCACTCTGCCGGTCGCGCTCGGCAACTTCCTCGCCGCCGACGACTCGCCGTGGGAATTGTTGATGACCACCGGCTTCATCTACGCGCTGCCGCCGGCCGCGGTCTACTACGTCTTCCGCCGCTACATGGTGGGCGGGCTCACCGCGGGCGCGGTGAAGATCGTAAGAGCTCAGTGGCGACAGTCACAGCGGCGCGGCGCTTTTCGCCTCCGTGCTCGACAGTTTCGAGGCCAGCGACGCCACCACGATGACGGCCGCGATCAACGCGATCACCAGCGTGCAGATCGCGTTGATCTCGGGTTTTACGCCGAGCCGTACCTCGGAATAGATGCGGATCGGCAAGGTCGCGGAGCCCGGGCCGGTGGTGAAGCTCGCGATCACGAGATCGTCGAGCGACAGCGTGAAGGCCAGCATCCAGCCCGCGGCGATCGCGGGCAGAATCAGCGGCAAGGTCACCGCGATGAAGGCGCGCGCGGGATCGCATCCGAGGTCCATCGCGGCCTCTTCGAGGCTTCGGTCGAGCGAGCCAAGCCGCGACTGCACCACCACCGCGACGAAGCACATGGTCAGCGTGGTGTGTGCGATCGTGACGGTCCAGAAGCCGCGTTCGGCGTCGATTGCAACAAACAGCAGCAGCAACGACAGGCCGGTGATGACTTCCGGCATCACCAGCGGCGCGTAGAGCATGCCGGAGAACAGCGTGCGGCCCCGAAAGCCTTCGCCGCGCGACAGGGCGACCGCGGCCAGCGTGCCGACCAGCGTTGCGATGGTGGCCGAGGTCGCGGCGACGCCAAGGCTCATCCAGGCCGCATCGATCATCGCCTTGTCGTTGAAGAACTCGCGATACCAGCGCAGCGACCAGCCGCCCCACACCGTCACCAGCCGCGAGGCGTTGAAGGAGTAGATCACGAGGATCACGATCGGCAGGTACAGAAAGGCAAATCCCAGCGCCAGCGAGGCGACGTTGAACCGGGATATGCGGCGGGCGGCCATTCAGCGCACTCCGCTCTGTTCCCTCCCCCCTTGCGGGGGAGGGTTAGGGAGGGGGGTGAGCAGCAAACGACAGCTGTCGTAAAGGCTACCCCCACCCCCGACCCCTCCCCGCAAGGGGGAGGGGAGCGAGAGAGCGTGCCAGTAAGCGCATATAAACATCAGCGCGTCTCCAATTGCCGGCGCTGCAACCGGTCGTACAGGAGTAGCGGCGCGATCAGCAGCACCAGCAGCACGATCGCAGTCGCGGAGGCCACCGGCCAATCCTTGTTGGTGAAGAACTCCAGCCACAGCGTCTGGCCGATCATCAGCGAGTTGGAACCGGCGAGCAGGTCGGGGATCACGAACTCGCCGACGATCGGAATGAAGCAGAGCAGCACGCCGGCGCCGACGCCAGGCAGCGACAGCGGAAAAGTCACCAGCCAGAATACATGGTTCGGCGAGGCGCCGAGATCGGCGGCGGCCTCCTCCAGCGCACGGTCCATCTTCGACAGCGTCGCGTAGAGCGGCAGGATCATGAACGGCAGATAGGAATAGACGATTCCGAGATACATCGCGCTGTCGGTGGAGAGCCACACCACCGGCTGCGAGACCAAATGCAGCGCGAGCAGGATTTTGTTGAGCAGCCCGTCATGCTGCAGGATGTTGATCCAGGCATAGATGCGGATCAGGAACGAGGTCCAGAACGGCACGATGACGAGCATCATGGCGATCGACTGCCAACGCTGCGGCAAGCGCGCCATGCCGTAGGCGATGGGATAACCGATCAGGAGCAGGATCGCGGTCGACGTCACCGCGACGACCAGGCTGCGCAGATAAGAGAAGAGATAGAGATTGTCGGAGACGAGCAGCCGGAAATTGTCCAGCGACAGCGCACCGAATGCTTGCTTGATCGCCGCGCTCCCCGCCGTGACGTCGAACACCGGCGTATAGGGCGGCTGCGCGATCGCGGTCTGCGACAGGCTGATCTTCAGCACGAATGCGAACGGCACCAGGAAGAACAGCACCATCCACAGATAGGGCGCGATCGCGGCGAAGCGCGCGGGGCGCGCGAAAATGCGCCGTGCGCTCATTGCTCCAGCACCATGCAGTCGTCGGGCGTGAACCAGGCCACCACGCGCTGGCTCAGGCTGTAGGCATCGATATCGATCCGTGCGGTGTTCGCCATCGAGGAGCGCATCGTGGCGCCGGAATCGAGCTTGATCTTGTAGGTGGTGAGTCCGCCGAGATAGCTGACGTCAGTCACCACGCCTTCGAGCCGGTTGATCGCGAGCGTGTCGCCCGTGCTGGCGGGCCCGCGCCGCGACAGCTTGACCTTCTCGGGGCGGATCGCGACCGCGACCGTCGTCTTGCCGAGCGGTTGACGCGGCTCGGCGACCACGACAGTCCCGGCGTCTCGGGTTGCTATCGTGATGCGGTGGTTCTCATGGCTCGCCACCTCACCCTCGAACAGGTTGATGTCGCCGATGAACTCGGCGATCCAGCGCGAGAGCGGCGCCTCGTAGAGCTCGCGCGGGGTCGCGACCTGATCGAGCCGGCCGGCGTCCATCACGCCGATGCGGCTTGCCACCGTCATCGCCTCTTCCTGGTCGTGGGTGACGATGATGAAGGTCATGCCGAGCCGGCGCTGCAGCTCCATCAGCTCGAGTTGCGTGCTCTCGCGCAGCTTCTTGTCGAGCGCCGCCAGCGGCTCGTCGAGCAGCAGCACCTGCGGCCGCCGTGCAAGCGAGCGCGCCAGCGCCACGCGCTGGCGCTGACCGCCGGAGAGCTGGTCGGGCTTGCGCTTCTCGAGGCCGCCGAGCTTGACGAGGGCCACCAACTCGGCGACGCGGGCATCGATATCGGCGCGCGCCATGCCGGCACGCTTCAGTCCGAAGGCGATGTTGTCGCGCACGGACAGATGCGGAAACAGCGCGTAGTTCTGGAACATCATGTTGATCGGCCGCTCATGCGGCAGCACATGCGCGATGTCCTTGCCGCCGAGCAGGATCCGGCCCTCATCCGGGGTCTCGAAGCCGGCGAGCATGCGCAGCAGCGTGGTCTTGCCGCAGCCGCTGGGACCGAGCAACGCAAAGAACTCACCGGCGCGGATGTCGAGCGAGACGCCGTCGACGGCGCGGAAGCCGCCGAACTTCTTGACCACGCCCTCGATGCGCAGCAACGGCCCATCCCAGCCAGATGCCGGCGCGATCTGCGCGGCCGGAGGCGCTGGTGCAGGTTCGGGTGCCTGTACCGCCTCCGGCGGTGTCGCCGCCTGCGACAGGACCTGCTCCGCTACGGCCTCCGGCGGCGTTGCCGTCTGCGACAAGACCTGCTCGGCGACGGCTTCTGGCGAAACCGTCGGCGCCGGCGCGGCTTGCGGCTCGCCCTTCACCTCCTCCGAAGACACTTCAATCTTGGGGACGTCGTCCTCAGCCATGATCCCTGCCGCCGCAACCGCGCCTCGCAAGCTAGCGGCGGATCAGCCTTCGCTCAACCGGTTGAGATGGTATCTCTCTGAAAATCCCCTTCATACTTCTGAGTGAAAGGACTATCTTGCGGGGATGACCAAGCTTCTCGAACAAGCCCTCGAGGTCGCACGTAGCCTGCCATCGGATGTGCAGGACGACATCGCTCGCGTGGTCCTCCAGCTTGCCGGCGCGGACGATGCTCCGCCCGTCGCCCTGACGAACGATGAGCGGGCAGCCATTGCCAAGTCAAAAGAGGCTGCGGAACGAGGTGAGTTCGCAACGGACACGCAAGTCCGGGCCATCTGGGCAAAACACGGACTGTGAAGCTTCGTTACACATTGCCGGCCCTTGCCGATCTCAACTCAATCCTTGATTACATTTCCGAATCTTCACCGCGCGGCGCGGAACGCGTCAAGCTGCGAATCCAAAGGGTCACCGGGTTGCTCCTGACCCAGCCGCGAATAGGTTCTCCGACGGACGACCCTACCATCCGGCGACTAAGTGCACCTCCATACCCGTTTCTCATTTTCTATGAGATTGCAGGCGACGAAATCATCATACACGCCGTTCGTCACGCGGCGCGCGATCCCTCGACTATGCCCGGCTCCGGATAGCGGATTGTCCCGCGCCACTCGTCATGAACGCCGCCAGCGCCTCGCGGCCTTCCGGCGGCATGGTGAGCCCGAGCTTGCTCCGCCGCCACAGGATGTCGTCCGGAAAACGCGCCCATTCTTTTGCCATGAGGTAGCGCACCTCGGCTTCGGTCAGCTCCGGCCCAAAAGCCTGGCCGAGTTCTTCGCGGCTTTGCGCGTTGCCCAGCACGCCGGCGATCCGCGTGCCGTACGCACAGACCAATCGCTGCGCCTGCTTCTCATCGAGAAACCGCCATCGTGCCCGCGCGGCCTCGACCTGATCGTCGAAACGGTCCCAGCCGAAATCTCCGCCCGGCATCGGCATGGTCGCAGTCCAGCGCGGTGACATCGGATAATGCGGCGTCAGCTGTGAGACCGCCTGCTCCGCGCGCAACCGCGACGTCGTCACGTCGCCGCCGAACATCGTGATCAGCGGCGCCATGCCGCGCCGATGCTGGAACGCGACCGAGCCGTCTCGGCTTGCGCCGCCCCGTCCCGGCACCAGATTGACGCCGGAGACGGTCCGCACGACGTCGGCGGGATGCAGGTTCTCGCGGAAATAGCGGTTGGCCGCATCGCAGAGGTAGGAAACCTCGGCGGCGGTCATCGCTACGATGGCGGGATCGCCGGTGAAGGCCCGCGAGACGCTGCCGACCAGCGCGAAGTCACGCTCATAGGGGCTGGCGAAGATCAGCCGCTTGTCGCTGTTCTCGAACGCGTAGACGCTGTCGGCATCGAAGAAGCGCGGCACCACGATCTGGCTGATCTGGACCGCCGCTGTCTGCGGCGCCGGCTGGCGCAGGACGGTCTCGGCGACGAGCCCGGTCCAGGCGCCGGTGGCGTTGGCGAGTGCCCTCGCGGTCATGATCTGGCGATGGCCGCGGTCGATCACGGCGAGCCGCCAGACCTCGCCGCGATCGGCGCGCACGCAGCGCGCGCCGGTGCGGATGTCGGCGCCACGCTCGGCCGCATCGACGGCGGTCAGCACCACGAGGCGGGAATCGTCGACCAGACAATCGGAGTATTCGAAGGCCAAGCCAAACGGCCGCTTCAACGCGTTGCCGACCGGATGATGGGTGATGTTGATGGTCTCGGCCGCCGGCAGCCCGCTCTTCGGACCCAGGCGATCGTAGAGCCAGAGCGCGGAGCGCAACAGCCAGGGCGGACGCCCCTCGACATGGGCGGGAATCGCAAACCGCATCGGTCGCACCAGATGCGGCGCGATCTTGATCCAGGTCTCCCGCTCGTTGAGCTGCCGGCGCACCCGCGCAAAGCTTCGGCGCTCCAGCGCCGACAAATCGCCATGGATCAGCCTTGGCGAGGCCGACGAGGCGGCGCTGGCGAGGTCACCCTGCTCCAGCAGGATGACGCGCAAACCGCGGCCGGCCGCGTCGCGAGCCAGGCTCGCGCCGTTCAGTCCCCCACCGATGATCGCCAGATCGTAGTCCGCCATGCGCCCGTAAGAGTGTAGCGAATTTCTCCCCTCGCTACACCTAGCCGGTCCTTCGCGGCAGCTCCATCACGTTGTCGCTCTTGCGGCCAACCAGCGCGGCATATTGGCCGATCGGCAACGGCTTGCCGATCAGATAGCCCTGCACCGCGTCACAATCCTCCGAGGTGAGGAAAGAGAGCTGCTCCTGGGTTTCGACGCCTTCGGCCACCACCGACATGTCGAGGCCATGGGCGAGGTCGATGACGGCGCTGACAATCGCTGCCGACTGCGGATTGCGGCCGAGATTCATGACAAAGGCGCGGTCGATCTTGATCTTGTCGAACGGGAAGGCCTGCAGATAGCTCAGCGAGGAATAGCCGCTTCCGAAATCGTCCATCGAGATGCGTACGCCGAGCGCCTTGAGCCGGCGCAACAACGCCAGGCCGCGGTCGAAATCCTCGATCAGCACGCCCTCGGTGATTTCCAGCTCGAGCCGGCCCGGCGCGAGGCCGGTTTCCAGCAGGATCGCGTGGACGAGCCCGACCACGTCGCCATGCGCGAACTGCGCCGGCGACAGGTTGACGGCGACCTGCAGCGGCTTCGGCCAGGACGCGGCCTCGCGGCAGGCCTGGCGCAGGATCCACTCGCCCATCTCGACGATCAGGCCGCTCTCTTCGGCAAGCGGAATGAAGTCGCTCGGCGGCACGAAGCCGCGCACCGGATGCAGCCAGCGCGCCAGCGCCTCGAAGCCGATCACCTCGCTTTCGGCGACGTCCCTTGCCGACATCGCCTGGGGCTGGAAATGCAGCGACAGCTCGCCCTTCTTGATCGCCACCGACAAGTCCTGATGCAGCACGCGCCGATCGCGGATCTGCTGGTCCATTTCGGGTTCGTAGAAGTTGATCGCGCCGCGCGATTTCGCTTTCGCCCGGAACAGCGCCGCGCCGGCGTTGGCAAGCAGCGACGCCGCGTCCGCGCCATTGTGCGGGAATACCGAGATGCCGGTGGTGATGCCGGCGCGGAGCGACCGGCCGTCGATCTGAAACTCGTTCGCCATCGCTTCCGCAAGTTGCTGACCGAGCGCCTTGCCGGCCTCGGGCTGCTTGCCGTCGATGATCAGGCCGAACTCGTCGCCGGACAGGCGCGCCACGACGCCGCCGCGCGCGGTGGTTTGCATCCGCCGCGCCACCTCGATCAGGAGCTTGTCGCCTGCCGCATGCCCGAACACGTCGTTGACTTCCTTCAGGCCGTCGAGATCGACGCACAGCACGGCGAACTCCTCGCCGGTGCCGGCGCAGGCCTCGATCATCTGGGTCAGCGCCTGCAGGAACGCCGGACGGTTCGGCAGGTCGGTGAGGCCGTCGTGATAGGCCATATGCGCCATGCGCGATTCGGTCTGGCGGCGGTCGGTGACGTCCTCGTGCGTCTTGATCAGATATTGCGGATCGCCGGCCTCGTTCATCACCGTCATGCGCCGCGTCAGGAACAGCCGCAGACCATCCTTGGTCGAGATCGGATGCTCCTCGGTCAACAAGCCGCGCTTCTTGATGGCCGCGGTGTCGCGCGCAATGATCAGCTTGGCCTCGCGCTGGTTGAAGATATCGGCGGCCGTCAGCCCGATCACCTCCTCGCGCCGGCGGTTGAGGATTTTCTCCGCGCTGCGATTGGCGAGCAGATAGCGTCCATCGCTGACGCGCTCGACGATCAACGACACCGGGATGTTGTCGACCACCAGCTCGAGGAACTTCTTGGTGTTCTCCAGCTCCTGCGACAACGAACGCCGCTCGGTGACGTCGTCGAACAGCGCGATCAGGAATTCGGGGCGCCCGTTTTCATCGCGCGCGATGACGCGGTTGGAGGCGAGCACGCGCCGTTTGCTGCCGCGCTCGACCAGGAGCTCGCTGCGGTAATGGCCATCCTCCGACAGCAACGCGGCCTTGTCGGCCGCTTCGATGTTGGCCGCGGTCTCGGGCTGGAAGATCTCGTCGGCGCGGCGGCCGACGATGTGATCGCGCGAGAAGCGGGAGAAGCGTTCGAACGCCTTATTGGCGAAGATGTAGCGGCCGTCGTCGATGCTCTTGGCCGCGACGCAGACCGGCACGTTGTCGAGCACCGATTCAAGGAACTGTTTGGTCGAGGAGAGCTGTCGCGACAGCCGGCGCTGATCGGTGGAATCCTCGTGGGTTGCGACCGAGCCGCCGTTCGGCAGGCCGAAATGCCTGACCAGGATCGACCTGCCGTTGGGCAGATCGCAGATCAGCCCCTCCGGACTCCTGGAGCGGGCATAGAATTCCTCGACGCTGCAATCGAGCGTGCCGCGCGCGCGCCGGAGCGCCAGCAACTCCTTGCCGGTCATGCCGGGCGGCAGCTCGGAGCGCTGCAGCCCGTAGATTTCGAGATAGCGATCGTTGCAGTAGATGATCCGCTGCTTCGGATCGGTCATCACCACGCCGTGGCTCAGGCTGTTCAGCGCCGAGCTGATATAGGCGGTGCGGCGCAGCTGCGAACGCTTGATCTTGCGCAGCGCCGAGTGGACCCACAACGCGATCGCGGCGATGAAGGCGGCGACGACGACGACACCGATCAGGATTTCCCAGAGCACGTTCGGATCGAGCGAACCGACATAGCTCGCCGGCGCGAACTTGTCCGGCAGCGCAAACGCGGGCGCGCACGGCAGGGCGACCGCGGCAAAGCAGACCACGAGCCACGCAAGAATCAAATCCTTGCTGCCTGCCTGCCAATTCTTGTCAGCCATCAGTCACCCGCCGAATTCAGCGGCCAGTGTCTGGTCTGTCCGGTTTGGATCAGGTAAACGCGTACCCCCGCACCGCGAAAATGCGACTTAATTTACGGCAATTGGCCTGACATGATTAACATATCTCTAACGGGAGCCGCTTTCTCGTGGTCAGGCAATGACTTGTCTGAAAGCTCCGGTTGACAAGATGGCAAACAATTGAGAGCAGCCGCGCGGCGGTCTCGCGAATTCCGGACAAGAAAAGCAGCCATGGACAAGGTCGAGTGCGTCGTGATCGGGGCTGGCGTGATCGGCCTTGCGGTGGCGCGGCGGCTCGCGCAATCCGGTCGCGAAGTGATCGTGCTGGAGGCAGCCGAGGGCATCGGCACCGTCACCTCCTCGCGCAACAGCGAGGTCATCCACGCGGGCATCTATTACAAGGCGGGGAGCCTGATGGCGCGCATGTGCGTCGCCGGCAAGCATGCGCTCTATCGCTACTGCAACGAGCACGGCGTCCCGCACAAGAATTGCGGCAAACTGATCGTCGCCACCACGCCGGCCGAAACCGAGAAGCTGGCCTCGATCCGCGCGCATGCGCAGGCCAATGGCGTACTCGACATGAAGGTGCTGTCGGGCGACGAGGCGCGCGCGCTGGAGCCCGCGCTGAAATGCGACGCGGCGCTGCTGTCGCCGTCGACCGGCATCATCGACAGCCATGGCTATATGCTGGCGTTGCGCGGCGACGCCGAGGATGCCGGCGCGGCGTTCGCGTTTCACACGCCGCTGCTGCGCGCAAAAACCGGTGGGGGTTTCATCGAGCTCGAAGCCGGCGGCGAGACGCCGATGACGCTCGCATGCGATCTTCTCGTCAATGCGGCGGGGTTAGAGGCGCCGGCGACGGCACGCGCCATCGAGGGCATGCCGATCGAAAAAATCCCGCAGGCCTATCTCGCCAAGGGCAACTACTTCAGTTGCAGCAAGAAGGCGCCGTTCTCGCGCCTGATCTATCCGGTGCCGGAGCCGGGCGGCCTCGGCGTGCACCTCACGCTCGACATGGCGGGCCAGGCGCGTTTCGGCCCCGACGTCGAGTGGGTCGATCACATCGACTATGAGGTCAACCCGGCGCGCGCCGAGCGCTTCTATCCCGCGATCCGCAAATACTGGCCGACGCTGCCGGACGGCGCGCTGATGCCGAGCTATTCCGGCATGCGGCCGAAGATCGTGCCGCCCGCGGTCGCCTCGCAGGATTTCCTGATCCAGGGACCGAGGGATCATGGCGTCGACGGGCTGATCAATCTGTTTGGAATCGAGTCGCCGGGGCTCACCTCCTCGCTGGCGATCGCGGACCATGTCGGCGAACTCGCAGGCTAACTTCCAATAAAAAATGCGCAGCGGATTATTGCTGCGCATTTTTTATTGACACGAGTTCGACGGGATGAGCGCGGTCCGCGCTCATCGAGTTAGCCGCTGGTGAGGTCGATACCTAGTGCAGTGTTTCGACGGCCACGGCGTGCCTCAGCCGTTCGATCTGATCCTTGACCATCAATTTCCGGCGCTTCAACTCGGCTATTTGCAGGTCGTCCGTTGATACGTGAATGAGGGCTTCGTGGAGTTCGCTTTCGAGGGTCTTGTGTTTCCGTTCCAGTTCAACGAGATGCGCCTGTATGGCCATTCGAAACCTCCTCGGTGGGGTTCAACCTCAAACTCGGTACGGATTGGTGAGTGTACACCTCTTCCCGAATCTGTCGATGGTGATCCGAATCGGCCGCCTCATTTTTTGACACGCATATGTAAAGAACCGTGAGCTGGAACCCGTAATGTCCGGGTGGACAAAAATCGCGACTTCGCCAAGCCCTGCAGGGCCTTGGGGAGGGTTCACCGGCTTGCGGAACAGCGCGTCCGGGGCAATATTGCCCACAGGGTTTCCACAACGGTTCGCAATCTCATCGCGTTTTTCGGTTAACGTACGCCATGACCGACGAGGATGAGCGCGAGTTGCATGCCGAACTGATGCGGCTGCAGCAGGAGCACCGGGATTTGGACGCGGCGATCGATGCGCTGCATCAATCGCCCGCGCCCGATTTGTTGCGCCTGCAAAGGATGAAGAAGCGCAAATTGCAGCTCCGCGACCGCATTGCCTTCATCGAGGACCAGATTACCCCCGACATCATCGCCTGACCGGCTAGTGCCCACTTTGCGAAGTTCGTGATCCATTGCCGCAAACACTTTCACGAACTTCGCAAAGTCATGGGCACTAGCAAGCTTATGATTCTCGTGCCGCTTTTCGATCTGAAGTCCCTGGGACGAACTCGCGGCGAGCGGTGCAGGGACTTCAGATCGGCGGCACTAGCGCGGCCCACGACCTGTGCAGCGCTTCAGAACCTGCTTGACTCCACTAGAACAAAAAGAGAACATGAGGCCAGTCAGCTCACCCGAGGATCGCGCCATGTCCGTGACCATGCCCCCGTTCGACAACAGCCACTATGAGAAGGCCTGCGACCAGGCGATTGCGATGTGCGACGGCAATCTGCGCTCGACCATCAAGGCGCTGATCATGGCCAATGAGTATCTGGAAGCGGAGCTCACTGAATTGCAGGTCGCGATCTCCTCAGGCTGCGCGCCGCTGCAGGTCGCGCGCAGCGAAAGCAACGCCGCCTGACGGAGCGCGGCGATGGCCGATGTCACCTATTATGTCGCGATGCCGTTCCTGCAGGACGACGGCGGCGAGGTGGTCGCCGGCGCGGCCGAGGAGTGCCAGAGCGCGGCCACGGCGCTGCGCCGCGCCGAGATTTTGTCACGCGCAACAGGGCACATCGGAGCGGTGGCCTTCAGCCGCAGCGGCGATCCGATGATGGGCGAGTTCAGCGACGCCAAGCTGCTGCGGGCCTACGGCAATGTGCCGACCGATTTGAGCGGGCTGTGAGATGAGGGTCCTGTCATCGCGAGGCGCGGCAGCGACCAGGCAACCCGGCCTTCTCGTGCTGCTTCCTGCATTGCTTCGCTTCCGACTTCGCGCTCATGCGCTACGCCGGCCGGCGTCTGCAAAGCCCGTGAAGCGAGCGTAGAACAGCCTCCTCACATCTCGTGCCGGCGCTTCGCCTTGCGCACATACATGGCGCTGTCGGCTTCCTCCAGAGCGCCCTCTGTTTCCGCATGCGATCCCAGCATGGCCACCCCGGCCGAGGCGCCGGCCGTGATCGTGCTGCCCTGAAAGTCAAAAGTCAGCCGGTCAATCGTTTCCTCGAGCGCGACCGCCTTGGCCTTCGCATCGGTCTCGCTGAGATTCCACAACAGCAACGCGAACTCGTCGCCGCCGAGCCGGCCGACGATGTCGGAGGAGCGCACCTGCGAGGTGAGCACGGCAACGATCGCCTTGAGCACCCGATCGCCGGCGGCGTGTCCGAAGGCATCGTTGATCGGCTTCAAGCGATCGACGTCGAGCACGATCAGCGCGCCGGAGGCGCGATAGCGCTTGATATAGGCCAGTGCGCGGGCGAGCTCGCGCTCGAAGCCGCGCCGGTTGGGAATGCCGAGCAGGAAGTCGGTGTCCGCGGAAGCCTGTAGTTGCTCGATCTGCCTTCGCGCCCGCGCCAGTTCGCCGCGAAGCCGCCGGATCGTCGCTTTCGCCGCCTCAGCCGCCGAGGCTCGCTTGGGTGCGGCGCGTTTACCCTGTTTGGGTGACTTGGGTGAGCGAACTGGGGACCGCTTTTTCATGGGCATTGTTAGCTCAACCCGCATTTCCTGACTTGCCGGGATTTACCAAGACAGGATAGTGCATTCCCTCTTCCCTGCCACGCCTTGCCGTCATCCGGTCCGACCCTATAATCGGCCTAACTTTCTGGATTCTTGAGAGAATTAACCCAATGTCCACTGCCGTCGCCATCATCATGGGAAGCCAGTCCGACTGGGACACCATGCGGCACGCGGCCGAGACGCTGGGGGAACTCGGCGTCACCTGCGACAAGCGCATCGTCTCGGCGCATCGGACGCCTGATCGGCTGGTGGCCTTTGCCAAGGGCGCAAAGGCCGCGGGCTACAAGGTCATCATCGCAGGCGCCGGCGGCGCTGCGCATCTGCCGGGCATGACCGCGTCGATGACGGAGCTTCCGGTGTTCGGCGTGCCCGTGGAATCCAAAGCGCTGGCGGGCGTGGATTCGCTCTACTCCATCGTGCAGATGCCGGCCGGCGTTCCCGTCGGCACGCTGGCGATCGGCAAGCCCGGCGCCATCAACGCGGCGCTGCTCGCGGCCAGTGTGCTCGCGCTGAACGACGCCGCGCTTGCCAAGCGGCTGGCCGCCTGGCGCAAGAAACGCACCGATGCGGTCGCCGAGCGTCCGGAGGAATCGGCGTGAGCGACACCAAGGCGGTGAAGCTGAAGCCGGGCGACACCATCGGAATCCTCGGCGGTGGGCAATTGGGCCGGATGCTGGCGATGGCGGCGGCGCGGCTCGGCCTGCGCTCCCAGGTGTTCTCGCCCGATCCGGATTCGCCGGCTTTCGACGTGGTGCTGAATGCGACCTGCGCGGAATATGCCGATGTCGAGGCGCTCGAGCTGTTTGCCAATGACGTGGATGTCATCACCTATGAATTCGAGAACGTGCCGGCCGCAGCTGCGATGATTCTCGGCGCGCGGCGGCCGGTGCTGCCCGATCGCAAGATTCTCGAAACAACCCAGGACCGGCTGGCGGAAAAGGACTTCGTCACGCGGCTCGGCATCGGCACCGCCGATTATGCCGACGTATCGACGGCAGCGGGACTGCGCACCGCGATCCAGAAGATCGGCTTGCCCGCCGTGCTCAAGACCCGCCGCTTCGGGTACGACGGCAAGGGCCAGGCCCTCATCCGCGAGGGCGACAATCCCGACCGCATCTGGGCCGATCTCGGCACCAAATCCGCAATCCTCGAAGCCTTCATTCCGTTCGAGCGCGAGATCTCCGTGATTGCGGCGCGCTCAGCCGATGGCGAGGTCGAATGCTTCGACGTCACCGAGAACGAGCACCGCGACCACATCCTGAAAGTGTCGCGCGCGCCGGCCGCGATCCCGGCAGCGCCTTGCGCAGGAGGCCCGCGAGGTCGCGAGCAAGATCGCCGGTGCGCTCGATTATGTCGGCGTGCTCGCAGTCGAGATGTTCGTGCTGGCAGGCGACAACGGGCCCGAAAATCCTGGTCAACGAGATCGCTCCGCGGGTGCACAATTCCGGCCACTGGACGCTGGACGGCGCCTCGGTCTCGCAATTCGAGCAGCATATAAGGGCGATCGCCGGCTGGCCGCTCGGCAAGCCACTGCGGCATGGCGAGGTCACCATGACCAATTTGATCGGGGACGAGATCAGTTCCTATGAGCAGTGGCTGACGGTGCCCGGGGCGACGGTCCACCTCTATGGCAAGGGAGTCCCTCGGCCTGGCCGCAAGATGGGCCATGTGACCCAAGTGGTGCCGTTCAAGGTGGCTGAGGGCCGCTGACCCCTTCAAAAACGCGATTTTGCGAGGCGGATGCTGAACTTATTGGCTTTCCAAGGTGGACATTTCCACTTTTGTCTGATACATCCGCGCGCTGAAGGTCAGGGGCGCGGTCTATTTCCAGCCCTTGAGCCTGACCTAATTTCACTCCGGACACTGAAAAGAGGATGCCGCGTGCAGGTTCTCGTTCGCGATAACAATGTCGATCAAGCCCTCAAGGCGCTGAAGAAAAAGATGCAGCGTGAGGGCATCTTCCGCGAGATGAAGCTCCGCGGTCACTACGAAAAGCCCTCCGAGAAGAAGGCCCGCGAAAAGGCCGAAGCTGTGCGCCGCGCGCGCAAGCTCGCGCGCAAGAAGCTGCAGCGCGAAGGCCTGTTGCCGATGAAGCCGAAGCCGGTGTTCGGCGCCGGTCCCGGCGGAGAGCGTGGCGCGGGCGGCGGCCGTGGCGGCCCCGGCGGCGGTTCGCGCGGCCCGCGCTGATCAGAGCAGTTTCGAGCTTAACCAACGCGGGCCTTCGGGCCCGCGTTTTTGTTTTTGACGGCTGCATTTTGCGGCGTGGCGCGTTACCAATGAGGCAGGGTCGCGTGAGTAATTCGTATCGATGGCTATCGGGGTTGCCCATTTCTGGTCCGGAGCATCACGGCTGCGCGCGCTTGCCATTGCGTTGATGGCGCTGACCGCCTCCGGCTGCTCGATCAACCTGGGATCGCTGACGCCGTCGTCTTCCAGCGCCACGCCGGAGCCGGCAAAGCTCACCTCCTCGACCAATATCGCCTCGCTGTCCGAGACCATCAAAAGCCATCCGAACGATCCGCAGGCCTACAATATGCGCGGCTCGGTGCTGGCGCAGGCCGGCAAAACCGAGGACGCGCTGGCCGATTTCAACAAAGCGATCAGCCTTGATGCGAATTACGGACAAGCTTATGCCAATCGCGGCCTGATCTACCGCCAGACCAGACGGCTCGACCAGGCGATGGCCGACTATGAGCGCGCAATCTCGCTCGACGCCAACTATGCACCCGCCTATCTCGGCCGCGGCATGGTCTACAAGGCGCGCAAGCAGCCGGCGGAGGCGCTCGCCGATTTCAACAAGGCGATCACGCTCGCGCCCGACAATGCCGAGGCCTATTACAATCGCGGGCTGCTGTATCAGGCCGAGAAGCAGCACCAATTTGCGATCGACGATTTCACGTCGGCGAGCGGGCTGGTGCCGCAACAGCCGGAACCGCTGCTCGCGCGCGCGCTGAGCTATCTCGCCACCGATCGGCCGAAGGAAGCGGCCGCCGATCTCGACGAGGCCGTGCAGGCCGACCCGCAGAATCCGCAGGCATGGCTGACGCGCGGGCTTGCCTATGAGCGGCTGGGCGACAAGACCAAGGCCGCAGGCTCCTACGGCCGGGCGATCAATCTGCGTCCGAAAGACGAGACCGCGCGTACCGGCTTTGCGCGCGTCGGCGGCAAGCCCGGCCAGACCTACGAGACGTTTTGATTAGCGCATGATCCGGAAAAGTGGGCAGCGGTTTTCCGAAAAGATCATGCGCCAAACTAGTCCGTGAACTGGCTGGCGCTGCTGCTCTGCCGGTCGCCGTTCGGCAACAGCGCGTGGAACATGTTTTTGGTCTTCGCCAGCACATCCTGCGCCATGTTGGTGGTGCGGGTCGCAAGCTTGTCCGCATCGGCCTTGAGATCGATCGGGGGACGCGGCGGCGGAGGCGGAATCTCGGCCGGCGGTACCGGCCGGTTCGGATCGACCGAGGCGGTGTAGGGCGGATTTGCCGGCGGACCGCCGGCGGCCAGCGCATCGGCCGGCGGCGCGGAGACCATGATCGGCGGCGGCAACGGGCGCAGCGCTTCGGGCGCGACGACCGGCTGCGGAGCCGGGGCAGCAATGACGGTGCGCGGGGCTTCTTCGATCCGCGGCGCGACAGGAGCGGCAGGCGGCGCGCGAACCGCTTCCTGGACGCGGGGAGCTTCTTGCGTGCGGGGCGCGGTATCCTTGGACCCACGCAGCCGTTCGATTGCGGCGCGTGCGAGGTCGGCAGCATCGCGGCGGTGAGGAGCGGTCGCGACCTCGGACGGCTTGATGTCAGAAGGCTTGGCCGCTTCGGTCGGCTTCGCCTCGGCAGTCGCCTCGGCCGGCTTGGCGTCAGGCTTCACCTCGGTCGGCCGTTCGGCCGCCCGGTTCTCGATCATCGCGCGCTCGGAAATGCCCTTGGCCTTGATGCCGGCCTCAGGGATGGCGGCGGTTTCGGCCGCAGCCGGCTTGGCGGCAGCCTTTGCCTTGGGGGAAACCGTCGATACGGCGGCAGCCGTCGGCGCGGCGGCCGGCTTCGCATTGATGTAATGATTGACGATGTAGGCGCCGATGATGGTCGCAGCCACCGACGGCAGGATGTCCATCGTGAATTTCTTCAGATAATTCAGCATGCCAACCACACTCCCCAGTGGCTTTGATGCGGGAACTTTGAGGCACATTGAGGGATCAACTGCGACGGATCGATGGCAAATTGCCTTGAAAACCTGAATTTACGGTTTCAATTCCACTTCCAGGAACACGATCTCGGAGGAAGTTTCGTTGAGCACGTCGTGCTCCACGCCTGCTTTGCGGAAGTAGGACTTGCCGGCGGCAAGCTGGGCCTTGGAGCGCTCCCCGTTCGGCGCCACGATGGTCATCTCGCCCGATGTCACCGGGACGATGACATAGTCCATCTCATGGATGTGATGGCCGGTGGCGCTTCCCGGCACGAGCCGCCACTGGGTGACGCGGACCTCTGGGGTATCGACCTGAACCTCGGATTTGGCGGGAAGCATCGGAAAACTCCTACGGCATGATCCGGACCCGAAGGGCCGCGTTAGCGCAAAGTGTGAAGCGGTTTTCCGACAAGATCATGCCGAAAATCAAGGCACGAAGACCATGAACACGAAGACCGCGAACACGACCATGTGGACGAGGCCGAACAGGATGTTGGTGCGGCCGGTGCCGAAGGTCAGCATGCTCAGGATGAACGTCAGCAACAGCAACACGGTATTCTGTGCGTTCAGGCCCAGCACCAGTTCCTTGTCGAGCGCGTAGGCGGCTATCGCGACCGCGGGAATTGTCAGTCCGATGGTGGCAAGCGAGGAACCCAGCGCCAGGTTGATGCTTTTCTGAAGATCGTTCTTGCGCGCGGCGGCGACCGCGGACACGCCCTCCGGCAGCAGGATCAAGAGCGCCACCACGACACCGGCAAAGGCCGCGGGCGCGCCGATCGCGGCCGTGGCGGCATCGACGACCAGGGAAAACTTCTTCGCCAGCAGCACCACGGCGAGCAGCGACACCATTAGCAGCGCGACGCTGAGAGCGAGTTCGCGCCCCGCAATCGGCGGACTGTCGTCGGTGAGGCCGGGCGCCTCGCGCACGAAGAAATCGCGATGCCGGCTGGTCTGGATGTACAGAAACACCGCGTAGAGCAGGATGGTGACGACACTGACGAAGGTAAGCTGCGCTGCCGAATAGATCGGACCGGGCGTGGTCAGCGTATAGTCGGGAAGCACCAGCGTGATGGTCGCCATGGTGAACAGCACGCTGAGATAGGCGCTGCCGCCGGAGACCTGGACGTCCTGTTCGCGGTAGCGAAGCCCGCCGACGAAGATGCAGACGCCGACCAGGCCGTTGCAGACGATCATGATCACGGCAAACACGGTGTCGCGCGCCAGCGCCGGCACCGCGGTGTCGCCGAGCATCAGGGTTGCGATCAGTGCGACCTCGATGATGGTGACGGCGAGCGTCAACAGCAGCGTGCCGTAGGGCTCGCCGATCCGATGCGCGATCACTTCGGCATGGTGGACAGCGGCGAATACCGTGCCGAACAGGATCACCAGCAGGACGATGGCGAACAGGATTCCGTCAACCGACGGCGTGAAGCCGTAGCCCGTCACGGTGACCGCCGCGAACAGCAATACCGCGAGTAGAGGGAATAACCATGCCGATTTCGGCATCGGGGCGTGCGCGCTCATTCGGATAGCCTCTTCGACCCGCGTCAACCTTTCAGAGCACCGATGAATTGTCGAGCCGTTTCGACGGCGCCGAAATTTCCGAGATCGGCGTGCCCACCTGCGTCGAAACGCACGAACTGCTTCGGCTCGCGGGCCATTGCGAACAGCCGCTCACCGAAGGCGATCGGAATCGTGGCGTCCTGCGCGCCATGCATCACCAGCAACGGTGCGGCGACCCGATCGATACGCTCATCGGAGCGGAACGTATCCTTGAGCAGATAGCGTGCCGGCAGATATGGGAACGCCGCCGCGGCGACATCGGCGATCGAACTGTAGGGTGCTTCCAGGATCAATCCGCCGGCCGGATGCTGCGCGGCGACAGCGACGGCAACTCCCGAACCGAGCGAGAAACCCCAGAGCACGAGGCGGGCGGGATCATAGATCGCGGCTGCGAAGGAATAGGTCACGGCGGCGTCGCTCAGCAGCCCCTGCTCGCTTGGGCAGCCGCTCGAACCGGCATAGCCGCGATAGGACAGCGCCACCAGGCCGGTGCCGTCGGCGACGATCGCTTCGAACCGGCCCGCGCTGCCGGCCAGCGTGTCTCCATTGCCCGGGAAGTAGATCACCACGCGACGGCCAGGCCGCGGCACCACATGCCAGACGATCACGCGCTCGCCATCGGCAGTGGTGAGAACATGCTCTTCGGCCTGCGCGAAACCCGCCGCTTGCGGCGGCGTGCGGGTGGCAGTCGGAATCGGATAGATGAAGGAGCGCTGCGCAAGGTACATCGCGGCAACGACGCCGACATAACCGAGACCGGCGAGAATGACGATCCACTTCAGGACGGTCATGGCTCGTCGCCGCGCGCTCTACATCCCCTTGACGATGTTCTCGGTCATCTTCTTGGCGTCGCCGAGCAACATCATGGTGTTGTCGCGATAGAACAGCGGATTGTCGATGCCGGCATAGCCCGACGCGAGCGACCGCTTGATGAACATCACGGTGCCGGCCTTCCAGACCTGCAGTACCGGCATGCCGTAGATCGGCGAGGTCTTGTCATCTTCCGCCGCCGGATTGGTAACGTCGTTGGCACCGATCACGAAGGCGACGTCGGCCTGCGCGAACTCGGAATTGATGTCCTCGAGTTCGAACACCTCGTCATAGGGCACGTTGGCCTCGGCGAGCAGCACATTCATGTGGCCGGGCATGCGGCCCGCGACCGGGTGGATGGCATATTTCACCTCGACGCCCTCCTTCTTCAGCGTGTCGGCCATCTCGCGTAGCGCGTGCTGCGCCTGCGCCACTGCCATGCCATAGCCGGGCACGATGATGACCTTGGAGGCGTTCTTCATGATGAAGGCCGCGTCATCCGCCGAGCCGAGCTTGGCGGGCTTCTGCTCGCCGGTCCCGCCGCCAACCGCAGCGGTCTCGCCGCCGAATCCGCCGAGGATGACCGAGATGAAGGAGCGGTTCATCGCGTGGCACATGATGTAGGACAGAATCGCGCCGGATGAGCCGACCAGCGCGCCGGTGATGATCAGCGCCGAGTTGCCCAGCGTGAAGCCGATGCCGGCCGCGGCCCAACCCGAATAGGAGTTCAGCATCGAGATCACGACCGGCATGTCGGCGCCGCCGATCGGAACGATCATGAGCACGCCGAGCAGCAGCGCGATGATGGTGATCAGCCAGAAGTGGAGCGCGCTGCCTGTCAAGACAAGGCCGACAATGAAAGCGACCAGCGCGATGAAGAGCGCGATGTTGATGACGTGACGGAACGGCAGAATGATCGGCGCGCCGCTCATCCGCGCCGACAGCTTCAGGAAGGCGATCACCGAGCCGGTGAAGGTCAGCGCGCCGATGGCGACGCCGAGCGACATTTCGACCAGGCTCTGGGTGTGGATGTGACCGGGCGTGCCGATGTCGAAGGCTTCGGGCGCGTAGAAGGCGCCGGCGGCGACCAGCACCGCGGCCATGCCGACCAGCGAGTGGAAGGCGGCGACCAGCTCCGGCATCGAGGTCATCGGCACGCGACGGGCGATGACCGCGCCGATCGACCCGCCGATGGCAACGCCGACGATCACGAGGATCCAGGCCAATCCATCTGCCGGCGGATGGTTGGCCAGGGTCGTGGCGACCGCGATCGCCATGCCGATCATGCCGAACAGGTTGCCCTGACGGGACGTTGCGGGGCTCGACAACCCGCGCAGCGACAGGATGAAGAGCACACCTGCCACGAGATAGAGGAATGCAGACAGATTGGCGTTCATCTCAGGTCCCCCTTACCGCACCAGACTGCACGCCGCTCACTTGACCTTCTTCTTGTACATCCCAAGCATGCGCTGGGTGACAAGGAAGCCGCCGAAGATGTTCACGCAGGCGAACACCAGCGCGACGAAGCCGAAGCCGCGCGCCCAGCCGCTGCCGCTCGAAACATTGGCAACGCCGCCCGCAAGCAGCGCGCCGACCACGATCACCGACGAGATCGCATTGGTCACCGACATCAGAGGCGTATGCAGCGCTGGCGTCACCGACCACACCACGAAATAGCCGACGAAAACGGCAAGAACGAAAATCGACAGCCGGAACACGAAGGGATCGACGGCTTGAGCAACATGCTCCATGGCTTCTCTCCTTAAGCTTTCGGCTGGAAGTTCGGGTGGATCACCGCGCCGTCTTTGGTCAGCGCGGTGGCCTTCACCAGTTCGTCGTCCCAATTGACCGCGAGCGTCTTGTTGGCCTTGTCGACCAGCGTCTCGATGAACGAGAACAGGTTGCGCGCGTAGAGCCCCGACGCCGAGGCGGCGACGCGGCCCGCGACATTGGTGTAGCCGACGATCTTGACGCCATCGACCTCGACGACCTCGTCGGCCCTGGCGCCCTCGACATTGCCGCCGCGCTCGACGGCGAGATCGACCAGAACCGAGCCCGGCCGCATCGATTTCACCATTTCGCCGGAGACGAGTCGTGGTGCCGGCCGGCCCGGGATCAGCGCGGTGGTGATCACGATGTCCTGCTTCTTGATGTGCTCGGCTGTGAGCGCGGCCTGCTTGGCCTGGTACTCCTTCGACATCTCCTTGGCGTAGCCGCCGGCGGTCTGCGCGTTCTTGAACTCCTCGTCCTCGACCGCGAGGAATTTGGCGCCGAGCGATTCGACCTGCTCCTTGGTCGCGGGCCGCACGTCGGTCGCGGTGACGATGGCGCCGAGCCGGCGCGCGGTTGCAATCGCCTGCAGGCCTGCCACGCCGACGCCCATCACAAACACCTTCGCGGCGGGCACCGTGCCCGCCGCCGTCATCATCATCGGAAAAGCGCGCCCGAAGGCTTCGGCGCCCTCGATCACCGCGCGATAGCCTGCGAGGTTGGCCTGCGAGGACAACACGTCCATCACCTGGGCACGGGTGATGCGGGGCATCAGTTCCATTGCGAAGGCGGCGATACCGGAGTCCGCCATCGCCTTCAGCGCGGCATCGTTGCCGTAGGGGTCCATGATTGCGATGACCAGCGCGCCGCGCTTGTAATTGGCAAGTTCGCCAGCTTCCGGCCGCTTCACCTTGATGATGAGGTCGGCATCTTTCAGCGCGTCGGCGCTGACGGTGGCGCCCGCGGCGGTAAATTCGGAATCCGGCAGACCCGACTTGATGCCCGCGCCCGGCTCGATGGCGACTTCGGCCCCCAGCGCCTTGAATTTCTTGATCGTGTCGGGCGAAACCGCAACCCGCGGCTCGGAGGGATCGATTTCCTTGGCGACGGCAATCTTCATGAGGCCTCCGGCGGGCAAGGTGCGCGCTTCAAGTCAAACTAGCGCGATTTCCGCGAGCGTGAATACCGGTTTCGCGACTAGTGCCCACTTTCCGAAGTCCGCGCTACATCGCCGCAACACCGGTTCGCGGACTTCGGAAAGGCATGGGCACTAGCAAATCTATGATTCTAGTGCCGCTTTCGATCTGAAGTCCCTGAACCCGATTTTGCCGCGAGTGAGTCAGGGACTTCAGATCGGCGGCACTAGCAGGATTGTTTCGGCGACGCCGCGGCGCGCGACAGTCGCGGATCAGACCAGGAAGTACGCCATCAGGATCAGGATAAGGGCGACAGTCGCGCTGCCGTACTTCACGAGCATGATGAAGCCCTCATAGGTCGCTTCATGGGCCTCGTAGTCGTTGCCGTCGGCGGTCGAGTAAGCCACTTCGCTATGGTCTGCCATTGCTGTCCCCAATGAGATCGATTTCTCGCGCCGAAATACCGCAAAGCCGTTGGCAGGGCAACGCCGCTCACCGCAGCCCACCACCGCATACCGCTTATTTCGCCGGCCAGTTGTCCCTGATCCAGCGGGTCAGGCTCTCCTCGCTGACCTCGCCTGCGGCCAAGGAAAGGATCATGGCGGTGGCCTGCGCGGGTTCAGGTGCGAACGCGATCTCATTGCCGCGCAGGAATACCATCATCGCCTGGAACGCGATGCGCTTGTTGCCATCCACAAAGGCATGATTGCGGGCGAGGCCAAATGCATAGGCTGCGGCAAGTGCCGCCATATCGGTTTGTCCGTAGTGCCATTGGTTGACCGGCCGCAAAATCGCTGACTCGAGAAGACCTCGATCCCGGATACCTCCAGGTCCTCCGAATATCGCTAGTTGCTCGGCATGCATGTCGATGACTTCATCGACATCGAGCGAAATTGGCTCGCTCATTTGGCAAGCGCGGCAAACGTATCGCGATATTCGTGCATGACCTCACGGGCGATCTCCATCGTCCGGGCATGCTTTGGGTTGAAGGGTGTCAGCCGAAGGCTGCCATCGGGCTGTTCGACCGGATAGAACTTGTCGCCCTCCTTGAGATTGAGCCGTGCCAGCAGTTCCTTTGGCAGGATCACGCCGACCGAATTGCCGATCTTGCGGATCTGAAGCGCGGTGCTTTCGATCTTAAGGTCGCGGGCAGCTTCGGTCATGGTCAGTCTCCGTTATACAAATGTATAACAGATTTCGGTCGTCCGTTCAACAATTGTTTTACAGCGTCAACCCATCGCCTCCAGCTCGTCGATCATGCCGGCGATGACCGACAGCCCGCCGTCCCAGAATTTCGGATCCCTGGCGTCGAGACCGAACGGTTTAAGCAGTTCCGAATAGTGCTTGGTGCCGCCGGCCGCGAGCATGGCGAGATAGCGCTCGGCGAAGCCGTCGGCGGCTTTTTCGTAAACTGCGTAGAGCGAGTTCACCAGGCAATCGCCGAAGGCATAGGCGTAGACATAGAACGGCGAATGGATGAAGTGCGGGATGTACATCCAGAAGGTCTCATAGCCCGGCTTGATCTCGATCGCCGGGCCGAGGCTCTCGCCCTGCACTGACAGCCAGAGTTGGCCGAGACGTTCGGCCGTCAGCTCGCCGTTCTTGCGCTCGGTATGGACCGCGCGCTCGAAGGAATAGAACGCGATCTGCCGCACCACCGTGTTGATCATGTCCTCGACCTTGCCGGCGAGCAGCGCCTGGCGCTGTTTGGCGTTCTTGGTCTGCGCCAACAGCCGGCGGAAGGTCAGCATCTCGCCGAACACGCTCGCGGTTTCCGCCAATGTCAGCGGCGTCGGCGCCATCAGCGCGCCGTTCTTCGCCGCCAGCACCTGATGCACGCCGTGGCCGAGCTCGTGCGCGAGCGTCATCACGTCGCGCGGCTTGCCCTGATAGTTCATCAGCACATAGGGATGCGCCGACGGCGTGGTCGGATGCGAGAACGCGCCGGGCGCCTTGCCCGGACGCACCGGCGCATCGATCCAGCGATCGCTGAAGAACCGCTCGGCGATATCGGCCATGTCGGGCGAGAAACCGCGATAGGCCGTCAGCACCATGTGCTGCGCCTCGGGCCAGGCGATCGTCGTGGTCGCGGCGAACGGCAGCGGCGCGTTGCGGTCCCAATGCGCGAGCTTCTTCTTTTTGAACCAGCCGGCCTTCAGCCGGTAATAGCGATGCGACAGCTTCGGATAGGCCGCGCGCACCGAGGCGACCAGCGCATCGACCACCTCGCGCTCGACGCGATTGTTCGAGTGGCGGGAGTCGGCGACATCGGCAAATCCGCGCCAGCGGTCGGAAATATCCTTGTCCTTGGCGAGCGTATTGGTGATCAGCGCGAAAGTCCGCTCATTGGCCTTGAACGTCTTGGCCAGCGCGTCGGCAGCGGCCTTGCGCTTCTTGCCGTCGCGGTCCTGCAACAGGTTCAGCGCCGGCTCGATCGCCAGCTCCTTGGCCCCGACCTTGAAGCGCAACGAGGAGATGGTCTGGTCGAACAGCCGGTTGAAGGCCGAATAGCCGGTCTGCGACTTCTCGTGAAACAACTGCTCGATGCGGTCCTCGAGCTGATACGGCTTCTCCTTGCGCAGATCCTCGATCCACGGGCGATAATGTCCGAGCGCCGGCGTCTGCATCGCGCGCTCGATCACGGCATCGTCAATGCGGTTGAGCTCGAGCGCAAAGAACAGCAGATGCGTCGAGGCCGCCGTCAGCCGTTCGGAGATATCGCCGTAGAATTTCGAGATCGCGGCATCGACGCTGTCGCCGGCATGAACGAGGCTGGCATAGGAACCGAGCCGGCCCGCGAGATCGTCGATCGCCTCATAGCGTTTCACGGCTTCCGCAAGCCACGTTCCGCCGCCCTCGCCCGCGGTCTTGTCTGCGAGCTTGCCCTTGTAGTCCGTCTCAAACGCGACGCATTCGGAATCCATCTTCTGCAAGATCGCGCGCGATCTCCGGCGCATCGATGCCGGCATAGAGATCGCCGAGGTTCCATTCCGGTAATTTGCCGGTCTTGATCTTTGGTTTGGCGGCGGACTTGGCTGAGTTCGGCTTGCGGAGAGCGGACGTGGACGTCATCGTGTTGAAAACCTGTCAGTCGGAATGGAGCGAGGGCAGGACGGCAAGGTTTAAGCGCGCGTTAATCGGCATCGGCGACAGTGCCCCGATTCGAGACAGATAGTAGTAGCGCGCGGGGAAAGCCATGGCTGCCAGCATTTTGATCGCCGACGACGACGCCGTACAGCGCCGCCTGGTCGAGAACATGGTGCAGAAATGCGGCTATGAGGCGGTCGTGGTCGACAGCGGCGATGCCGCGATCGCCATGCTGACGGCGGCGGACGCGCCCGCGATCGACGCCGTCGTGCTCGACCTCGTGATGCCCGGCCTCGACGGCATGGGCGTGCTGGCCAAGATCCGCGAGGCCGGCCTCTCCATTCCCGTGATCGTGCAGACCGCGCATGGCGGTATCGACAATGTGATCTCGGCGATGCGCGCCGGCGCCCAGGATTTCGTGGTGAAGCCGGTCGGCATGGAGCGGCTGCAGGTGTCCTTGCGCAACGCGCTCAACACCAGCGCGCTGAAGGGCGAATTGCAGCGCATCCGCCACAGCCGCGAAGGCCGGCTGACATTTTCCGACATCATCACCCGCAGCGAGGCGATGGCCTCGGTGCTGCGCACGGCGCAGAAGGCGGCCAACTCGCAGATTCCGGTGCTGATCGAAGGCGAATCCGGTGTCGGCAAGGAATTGTTCGCCCGCGCCATCCATGGCAGCGGCGAGCGCAAGTCAAAGCCGTTCGTCGCGGTCAATTGCGGCGCGATCCCCGACAATCTCGTGGAATCGATCCTGTTCGGTCACGAGAAGGGCGCCTTCACCGGCGCGACCGAACGCCACACCGGCAAGTTCGTCGAAGCCAGCGGCGGCACGCTGTTTCTCGACGAAGTCTCCGAACTGCCACTGGCCGCGCAAGTGAAGTTGTTGCGCGCGTTGCAGGAAGGCGCGGTCGAAGCGGTCGGCGGACGCAAGCCCGTGAAGGTCGACGTCCGCATCATCTCCGCGACCAACCGCAAGCTGCTCGACCGCGTCAAAAGCGGTCACTTCCGCGAAGACCTGTTCTACCGCCTGCATGTGCTGCCGCTGACAATCCCGCCGCTGCGCGCGCGACGCGAAGACATCCCGCATCTGCTGCGGCATTTCCTGGCGCGGTTCGGCGCCGAGGAGAATCGGACCATCACCGGCATCAGCGGCGAGGCGATGGCGCATCTCGCCCAGCTCGACTGGCCCGGCAACATCCGCCAGCTCGAGAACGCGGTCTATCGGGCGGTGGTCATGAGCGACGGCGACCAGCTGGGACTTCCGGACTTCCCCTCGCTTCCCTCGCACGCGACCGTCGCACCTGCCGCGCCAGGCGAGCCGCTGGTGGTGTCGCCGGCGATCCAGCACACCGCCCCCGCAATCGTCTCCGGTAATGAAATACCGATCGCGCCTCTGCCCGCCCATGGCACGCTGACGATGCTGACCAGCGCCGGCGAAATGCGGCCGCTGGAAGAAATGGAGAACGAGATCATCCGCTTCGCGATCGCGCATTATCGCGGCCAGATGTCCGAGGTCGCGCGTCGCCTGAAAATCGGCCGCTCCACGCTCTACCGCAAGCTCGACGAGGACTCGGCGCAAGAACCTTCCGCCGATGACACGAAAGAGACTAATTGAGGCGGAACAGTCGACTGTTGCGCCTCGGTGCCGGAACCAAAAAGCACCACAACCTTCGGTCATTGCAGAACTTTCGAACCGTGGCTTGCAGGTGACAGACAAAGGGGGGTGAGCGTGGCAAAAGCGCACCATCCGTTGCAAAGGAGTTGTGGTCAGTTTGTCGTGAGTTGCCCCGCGTAAGCCGGTCTGCTGATGAAGGGGCGCCTGTGTCGTCTGTAAGTGTGCGTAAGAGTGTCGCGTGCGGGCGTGCCAGGCTGACGAGCTGGCTTCAACGAAGACTGACGAACCGGAACTGTTCCTTGCCGGGGCGGTTTCACCCAGAGGGGTGTGACGATGCGAGATGACTCGAACAACCGTGGTGGATTTGACCGCGTCTTGATGGCGGTTGCCGCGACCTTCCTCACGGTGTCCGTAACCTCGGCGATGGCGCAAGGCCCGAACCGCGCCACTCCCGCAGAACTCGCGATCGACGCCGCAGTGCCGCGCCCCGAGCCGGTCAACCTTCCGCCTCCGACCGCCGCTGATTTCAAGATGGACACCACGGCGTCCACCGCGCCTGCAGCCGACACCAAGCCTGCTGATGCGAAGCCTGCCGATGCGAAGCCGATCGATGTCGCAGCTCCCGCGCCGGCGGTTCCGAGCACGACCATGCCTGCGACGGCGACCATGGCACCCAGCGTGCCGTTGCCGAGCACGCCGCTCACTGCTTCGACCGACAGCGCCTCGCCTGCGCCCGCCGCAGCACCTGCACCAGAGGCGCCCGCAACCGCGGCGGCGCCGCCCGCCGAGCCCCCGGTCAAGGTCAGCACTGTGCCTGCGGCAGACCAGCCGGTCGCCGACAAGCTGAAGGACATGCTCGCGGCAAAGTCGCTGCGCTATTTCGATCGCAAGGCCGAGCGCGCGGCCGTCGAGAAGTTTTATGGCGCGCGCGACTACGCGCCGCTGTGGACGCAGTCGGGCAGCCTCACCGATAACGGCAAGGGCGTCATCGCCCGCCTGAAGGACGCCGGCTCGGATGGCCTCAATCCGGCCGACTATGCGGTGCCGGATTTCACGGCGGCGACCTCGCCGGACGCGCTCGCCGAAGCCGATCTGAAGCTCACTGCAAGCATGCTCGACTATGCGCGTCAGGCGCAGAGCGGCCGCATGCACTGGTCGCAGGTGTCGGCCGACATCCAGTATCCGGATCATCCGATCGATCCGTCGGAAGTGCTGGCCAATATCACCAGCGCCAAGGATGCTTCCACCGCGCTCGACAGCTACAACCCGCCGCAGAAACTTTATCAGGAGCTGAAGAAGAAGCTCGCCGAGTTGCGCGGCGAAGGCGACGGTCCCGTCATCACCATCGCCGATGGCCCGACGCTGACCTTCAAGCCGGCCAACAAGAAGCAGCCCGCGGTCGCGCCGGAAGATCCGCGCGTGCCGCAGCTGCGCGCCAAGCTCGGCATCACCGAGAACGCCGACGATGCGCACTTTGACGCCGCGGTCTCCGAAGCCGTGCGCAAATTCCAGGACAACACCGACATCAAGGTCAGCGGCCAACTCGACAACGCCACCGTGAAAGCGCTGAACAGCCCGAAGCGCGACAAGCAGATCGACGTGGTGCTGGTCAACATGGAGCGCTGGCGCTGGCTGCCGCGCGATCTCGGCGTGCCCGCGCTCGGCGACGCCTATGTCATCCTCAACATCCCCGACTACACGTTGAAGGTGATGCAGAACGGTGCGCAGGTCTGGACCACGCGCGTGGTGACGGGCAAACCGGGCACGCATGCAACCCCGCTGCTGACCGAGACGATGAAGTACATCACGGTCAATCCGACCTGGAACGTGCCACCGTCGATCGTCTACAACGAATATCTGCCGGCCTTGCAGCAGGATCCGACCGTGCTGCAGCGCATGGGCCTGAGGCTCGACAGGAATCCCGACGGCAGCATCCACATCTCGCAGCCGCCCGGCGAAGCCAACGCGCTCGGCCGCATCCGCTTCAACTTCCCGAACAAGTTCCTGGTCTATCAGCACGACACGCCGGACAAGTATCTGTTCGAGAAGAGCGAGCGCGCCTACAGCCATGGCTGCATGCGCGTGCAGTATCCGGATCAGTACGCCTCCGTGCTGCTCAACATCGCGCTGCCCAACGAGAAATGGTCGGCGGAGAAAATCCGCGGCATGTACGGCCACAGCGAGGTCGACCTGAAATTCCCGACGCCAATCCCGGTCAACATCACCTATCAGACCGCGTTCGTGGACGACGCCGGCAAGCTCCAGTTCCGCAAGGACGTCTATGGCCGCGACGCCACCATGATCTCCATGATGAAGAGCGGCCGGACGCGGGACCTGGAGAACGTGGTCGCGCACTCGCAGCCCGGCTACGGCAAGCCGAACACGCAACTTCCGCCGGGCGTCGCTTTTGCGGGCGGCTATTCCGGCCCGTCGTTCTTCGAGCGGCTGTTCGGACCGCCGACGCCGCCTGCCCCGGTTGGCCGCCGCGCCCAGCAGCAGCCGCGCCGGGTGATGACCCGGTAACGTCCGCCTTCATTTCGGTAGACAAGTCAACGGCCTCGTGCTCTAGCGGCGCCGTTTGACGTTAACCATTGTCCACCCCGATCTGGGCAGCGAGCACTTTTTCGCCACACTTGACCGGTTAGCTTAACCCTAACTTGGGTGCGGGTTGGTAAGAATTGATTAACCATCCCGCTTTAGAAAGCGTTCATTCTCTTTCGCCTTACAGGGGTTGGCGGAAGGTCCACTGAACGCTTGTCGATTGGGTGGGCTCATCGTGCCGATTGGTTTCGCACGCCAATTCAACTCGCTGTCTGCGCCCAACAGGGGCATCAAGCTAGGCGCCCGGATCGGGCTCGCATCGGCATTGCTGATGCTGTGGGGCCGGCTCGGTTCATGACGCCACCGCGCAGAACGAGACCCGTACCCTCTCCTTCCATCACACCCATTCCGACGAAAACCTCACCGTCACCTTCAAGCGCGACGGCCGCTATGACGAAGACGCGCTGAAGCAGCTCAATCACTTTCTCCGCGACTGGCGCACCCAGGACGAGATCGTGATGGACCGCCACCTGTTCGACATCCTCTGGGAAGTCTATCGCGACGTCGACGGCAAGCAGCCGATCCAGATCATTTCCTCGTACCGCTCACCCGCCACCAACGCCATGCTCCGTCATCGCTCGGCCAATTCCGGCGTGGCGCGCTTCTCCCAGCACATGCTGGGACATGCGATGGACTTCTACATTCCCGGCGTGCCGCTCGAACAGATCCGCTACGCCGGCCTGCGGCTGCAGCGCGGCGGCGTCGGCTTCTATCCGACCTCCGGATCGCCCTTCGTGCATCTCGACACCGGCAGCATCCGGCACTGGCCGCGCATGACGCATGACCAGCTGGCCAGGGTCTTCCCCGACGGCCGCACCGTGCATGTCCCGACCAACGGCGTGCCGCTGAAGAACTATGAGCTCGCCAAGGCCGACATCGAGAAGCGCGGCGACGGCGACGATGCCGCCACCATCGGCAAGACCTCGTTCCTGGCCTCGCTGTTCAAGGGCAAAGGCAAGGCGAAGGCGAACGACGACGAGGAAGAGGCAGCAGCTGCCGCGCCGGTCGAACCGAAGAAGCCCGCGCCTGTCGTCGTGGCCGCAAAGGCCACTCCGGTAACTCCCGCTCCGGCGGTCGCGTGCAAAGGTCCCCGCGATCCAGCTGGCATCGGCTGACCTGCAATCGGTGCAGCCGCCGAGGCCCGCGCAACCGGCTCCGGTCGCCGACAAGGCCGAGGCGAAGCCGCAGACGCCCGCCGACATCATCAATGCCCGCGGCTTCTGGGATGATTCAACGGCCCCGAAGCAGGCGACGCCGGCCCAGGTCGCCGCGCTCAACGCGCGCAAGGCGCTGGAGACCGCCGATCCGCAAGCCACCGCAAGCGTGCCGCCGGCCTATCAGGCGCTGGCCTACGCCCCGCCCTCGACCTCTCCGGTCGACCACTCCAACATCGTGGCGGCGTCCGCGCCGATCCCGCGCAGCGCGCGCCCCGCGCGCAATGCGGCGGCAGCTGCGACCGAGATCAACACGATCGCGACCAAGGGCGTGCCCGGCAAGGACGATCCCGTCACCACCGCGACGCGCCTGTCGGCCGGCAAAAGCAACGACATCTGGATGCGCATCATGATGCTGGCGCCGAGCGCGAGCCGCGCAATGTCGGTGACCGTGATGGGCGACAGCGACATGACCGCGATGCGCGCGTTCTTCGTCAAGCCGCTGTCGGCCGATGCGATGAGCTTCTCCGACGATCCCCTGCTCGGCATGAGCGTCGATCGTTTCTCGGGATCGGCGACCACCAGGCTCGAGACGACGTCGTTCTCGCTGCGCACCGCGATGTTGCGGTAGGCTGTAGCTCTCCCCGCAATCGCACCTGTCGTCCTCGCGAAAGCGAGGACCCATAACCACAGGCGTACGTTGTTAAGCGCGCTGCAGCCACAGCGGGCTTAAATTGCAAACATTGGTGGTTATGGGTCCCTGCATTCGCCTGCATTCGCAGGGACGACAGTGAGGGTGTGGCGCCCGCGCCCTCAAATCATCCCCAGCGCCTGCATGTAGGTCTCGAGAATCGTCTCGGCCTCCTGGCGCTCGTTGGGATCCTGCTTGCGCAGGCGCACGATGGCGCGCAGCGCCTTGACGTCGAAGCCATTGCCCTTGCCTTCGGCGTAGACGTCGCGGATGTCGTCGGAGATCGTCTTCTTCTCTTCCTCCAGCCGCTCGATGCGCTCGATGATGGCCTTGAGCTGGTCCTTTGCGAAACGTGTCGCGTGTTCTTCCTTGGTGGCGGCAGCGGCGGTGGCCATCCCAAACTCCCGAAATCAACCTGACAAATGCGAGGCTCGCTGGCACATCGCGCCGCGACACTCGAATTTCGGCATCATTGGGTCAAGGCAGCATCGCGCTCATCCACAGCGCGCCCACAGGGAGTTGCGCGCCATGCGGAGTTCACACTTGCCAATGCGCAGCGTCGGAAGAAACGCGAATCAGTGCCCGGGATGGGCCTTCTTCATCGCAGCCATCTGCTCGGGCGCTGGCGCTGCCCTGATATTTCGACTTCCAGGTCTCGTAGGGCATGCCGTAGACGGCCTCGCGGCTTTCGTCCTTGGAGAGCGCCACGCCCTTCTCGTCGGCGGCGTCCTTCAGCCAGTTGGACAGGCAGTTGCGGCAGAAGCCGGCGAGATTCATCAAATCGAGGTTCTGGACGTCGGTCGCGCTCGCGCAGATGCCCGACCAGGCGGCGAAAGGCGGCGGCTTCCAGTTCCGTTCGGGTCTTGTCGTCAATGGCCATGGCCTTGATCCCGTCGTTGCAGGCTTCGTCCTATATGGAGCTTGCCACAGATTCCGCCATATCGCAGCGCAAACAATGGTTTGCGGGGCTAAATTTGAAAGCGGCGCCTCCGTCGTAGACCGCAGGAAAAATGCTGCTTGGCCGTTGACAGTCGTAGCCCGCTCACGCGAAATCGTCGCTGATTTGAGATATAGCTTCGCGCAATGATCCCCCGGCATTCCGTTCGTCCCAGCTCGATCGTCGTCACATTCATGACGGCGCTTTTCCTGCTCTGTGCCGGGAACGGTTCGGCGCGCGCGGACTTTCGTCTGTGCAACAACACCGCCAGCCGGGTTGGAATCGCGCTCGGCTACAAGGACGCGGAAGGATGGACCACCGAGGGCTGGTGGAACGTGTCCTCGCGAAGCTGTGAGACCTTGCTGAAGGGAACCCTGGTGGCGCGCTTCTACTACATCTACGCGCTCGACTATGACCGCGGCGGCGAGTGGTCGGGGCAGGCCTTCATGTGCTCGCGCGACAAGGAGTTCACGATCAAGGGCACCGAGAATTGCCTGGCGCGCGGCTTCGACCGCACCGGCTTCTTCGAAGTCGACACCGGCGACCAGCGCGCCTGGACCGTGCAGCTCACCGATGCCAACGAACAGCCGGCACAGCAGCAGCGCGTTCCCGGCATCCCGGGCACGGTCGGTCCCGGCGGCGTTCCGGGCCTGCCGAATTCACCGGGTGGAGCGCCGCCGGGCGCGCCTGGCCTGCCGCCAGCCCCCGGAAGCAAGAAATGAGACGGCTGCGCCGTATCAAGATCCTCGCCACGCTCGGTCCCGCATCTTCGGATAGCGCGATGATCCGACGCCTGTTCGAAGCCGGCGCCGATATCTTCCGCATCAACATGAGCCACACCTCGCACGACAAGATGCGGGAGCTGGTCGCCACCATCCGCAATGTCGAGATCGAGCTACGGCCGGCCGATCGGCATCCTCGTCGATCTGCAGGGACCGAAGCTGCGGCTCGGCTCGTTTGCGGAAGGCGCGGTCCAGCTCAAGAACGGCCAGAATTTTACGCTCGATTCCGACAAGGCGCCCGGCGACGGCACGCCGCGTGAATCTGCCGCATCCGGAAATCCTCGCCGCGCTCAAGCCCGGACACGCGCTGCTGCTCGACGACGGCAAGGTGCGGCTGATCGCGGAAGAGTGCTCGCCCGACCACGCGGTCACCCGCGTCGTGATCGGCGGCAGGATGTCGGACCGCAAGGGCGTCAGCCTGCCCGACACGGATTTGCCGGTGTCGGCGATGACGCCAAAGGACAAGGCCGATCTCGAGGCGGCGCTGGTCACCGGCGTCGACTGGATCGCGCTCTCCTTCGTGCAGCGCGCCGAGGACGTGGTCGAGGCCAAGAAGATGATCCGTGGCCGCGCCGCCGTGATGGCCAAGATCGAGAAGCCGCAGGCGATCGACCGCCTCCCCGAAATCATCGAGGCCTCCGACGCGCTGATGGTGGCGCGCGGCGATCTCGGCGTCGAGCTGCCGCTGGAGCGCGTGCCGAGTCTCCAAAAACAAATGACGCGGATGGCGCGCCGCGCCGGCAAGCCGGTGGTGATCGCAACCCAAATGCTGGAGTCGATGATCCAGGCGCCGGTGCCGACCCGCGCCGAAGTCTCCGACGTCGCCACCGCCGTCTATGAGGGCGCGGACGCGATCATGCTGTCGGCGGAATCGGCCGCCGGCAAATTCCCGGTCGAGGCGGTCGCGACCATGAACCGCATCGGCGAGGAGGTGGAGCGCGATCCGACCTATCGCCAGGTCATCACCGCGCAACGGCCCGACCCGGAAGCCACCGCGGGCGATGCGATCGCGGATGCCGCGCGGCAGATCGCCGAGACGCTCGATCTGCCCGCGGTGATCTGCTGGACGTCGTCGGGCTCGACTGCGATCCGCGTGGCGCGCGAACGCCCGAAGCCGCCGATCGTCGCGATCACGCCGAATCTCACGGCGGGACGCAAGCTTTCGGTGGTGTGGGGCGTGCATTGCGTGGTCGCCGAGGACGCCCATGATCTCGACGACATGGTGGCCCGCGCCGGCAAGATCGCTTTCCGTGATGGTTTCGTCCGCGCCGGGCAGCGCGTGCTGATCGTCGCCGGCGTGCCGCTCGGCATCCCCGGCACCACCAACATGGTGCGCATCGCTTCCGTCGGCCCCGACGGCGATGCGAATATGTGAGGGCGGCTGCCGCAAACGGCCTTCAGTTGAGGTAGCGATCGAGAAACCGGTGCAGGCGCTGCGTCGCATCGTCCGCTGCCGCGCCGTTGTACTCCAGCCAGTGACCAAGCATCATCCTGCCGGGCTGGAGGTATTGGTAATAAAATCCATGATACGCGCCGGGATAGACGACCAGTTCGATCGGCGGCCCGTCATCGCCCCAACCGGAAATTTTTTTGGAGCAGTCTGCCGCCGGCGTCCAGTCGTCGACCGCCCCGATAAAGATCAGCGTGGGCATCACTGGACGCATCCCTGCCGCCTCACACGGAGGATAGAACGCAGCCGCCGCCCGGAATCGCAGCTTGCTGCCTGGAGAGCCGAACAGTTCGAACGAATTGGACTCGGCTACCGCGAGGGCAACCCGCGCGCCTGCGGAGAATCCGATCGCAACCACACGGCGTGGATCGACGAAAGTCTGGCGAGCGAGGAAGTCGAGAGCCCCGTAGGCATCCGGTCTGCGCCTGACGAAGGTTTCAAACGCGGTCAATGTGCAGGCCTGTTCGATGCCGCGTGTTGCATAGCTGTCGACGAGCAGGACGACATAGCCCCAGGCGACGAGCTCATCGGCCAGCTTTTGCTTTGTCGCGTCATGCATCCCGGCACAGCCGTGCAGCACGACAGCAGCCGGAAACGGGCCTGCGCCGTCCGGCCTGGCCAGATAGCCGACAATGCGGTCGCCCGGAAAGACTCCCGAAATGCGCTGTTGCGAGGCGCTGTCAAACTCCACGCGCTCCAGAGATGCGGCCCATGCATCGGCCGTCAGCGCGCTCGACGCGCAGCAAAGCATCAGCAGGACCACCGCTCGGAGGCTGACTGTTCTGGCGCCGCGGGCCGCGATCACGCCTCACGCCCCGACCAGTGTTTTCGTCGGCGGCACCGCCTGCACGACAAGACCGAGCGCACGAACTCCTCCGATAGTTTGATTACGCCACAAGGG
Organism: uncultured Alphaproteobacteria bacterium; assembly: GCA_963821965.1. Taxonomy (GTDB): domain Bacteria; phylum Pseudomonadota; class Alphaproteobacteria; order Rhizobiales; family Xanthobacteraceae; genus Bradyrhizobium. The sequence continues at coordinate 276,492 of CAWGFY010000002.1, read as the reverse complement.
GTGGCTGCCGAGGCCTTGGCGGTGTGATCCCGTGCGCTGTCAGGATGGCATCGGCGGTACGGCGCGCCAAACTGAGACCCGTGAGCGATGGGTTCGCGTCGCCTATCGTGGGGAACACGGCGGGACCGACAACATAGACGTTTGAAAGGTGATGAAACTTGCCGTAGGCATCGGTTATTGACCTGCCCTTGTCCCCCATAAATAGGGTGCCACCCTCGTGCTGGGATGTCCCAATGCCGTCATGGAAGCTTTCTGCCGACTTGAGATCAAGCTCCTTGCTCTGCCACCCCTTATCGCCAATATCGCCCCACCAGTACTCGATATCTTGGGGGTTCGGCGCTAGCTGCTTGGCCAAATCGATCGCCGCCTTATCCATGGCCTTCCACAACTTCTTGTCCTTCTCCGACGGATTAAGGTTGGCGTAGGCGCGATCCCCCGTTTCTTCGAGGCTGATCCAGTTCGTCCACTTATCCGCAGCATCCGGGCGACGATCGTCCTCCATTTCGGCGATCCCACGAAACACGAACGAGATCCATTGCGGGTCACTACCTGACACCAGCTGATCAACCTGGTCCATGTCGGGTATCATTCTCATCATTGCATCCCAAGGCCTTTGCCCTCCACCTTGTAGGGCCGCCGCGACGATCTGAAAATGAAAGCGACGGTCATGTGCCGTGCCGCGAGCTATGAACGCAGCTACTTCGCTCTCGGATCGACTTGGCTTATCACTAAGCCCAAGTGCGCTACGCTTAATTCGTACAGAAATGCTGTTCCCCATATGAGCCATGAAATTGCCGACCCTCGGGCGCCCGGAAACCGGCTTGCCGACACCGAGATGCGCCAGCGCCAGTCGCGTGGCCTCGACCGTTCCGTTCGCAAGGATGACCGTCGTATTGGGTCCCAGGCGGAGAGTTTTCGCGTCTCCGCGGACTTCCAGATCAAGTGACGTTACCGCATCGCTGTCTCGGTTCAGGCGGATCACCTCCGCGCGCGGAAGCAACATCAAACGTCGATCGCCTGGTTTGTCTACATCTTCGCTGTTACTTAAGTCTTGGCTGATGGCATCGATGAGAAAAGTCACGCTGCTGTATTGGTCGAAGGGGAAAATGCCGGGTGCGGGCGGACTACCCTGAACGGCGAGCGGCGCTTCCTTAATGAGATCGATTTGGGCTTCACCAAAGACCTCTTTTTTTCTGGCTGCCTGGAATGCCTCATCCAATCTCTTATAGGTGTCTGTCTCTGCAATGAAGTCCGTACTTTCCTTTGAACCGATTTCAATCGCGGTTGATTCATAACCCTCGTCACTGTTCAGGAAGTTGCGAACATCTTCCGGCCATTTCTTGAGATCGTCCGGCATCAACTCTGGAGCCCAACCCGCCCAGAACAGCGAGCGTCCCCCAACACAGAAAGCCGAACCACCACCTTTTAGAAAGGCATCGTTGCCGGTCCACGGGCGTGTCCACACAGCCGCGTTCGACATCCCGCTCAGAGGAAGATTCTTGACATGCGTCGGGAGAAAGAATGGGCCCGCGTCCAGCACTAGAATTCTGAGCTTCTTCTTGCTGGTGTCACGGCGAAACAGCTTTTCAGCGCAGTAGGCGCCGAACATGCCGGCCCCAATAATGACGATATCAAACCGCTGACTCTCGTTGGCCCTGTTCACCTTGTTCCACGAACTGCAAATGCGATTGCCAATCGCATCTACACTGGATGTCGTGTCTTGAATGTCCATGAGAACCCCCGGGTCCGGCGTGTGTTGATTTCCAGATACAACCAAAGATACACGAAATTTAAACGTGAACAACAAGCTTGGCGCATCGCGATGGTTTGTCTCGATGCTCGTGCCCGTCTCTCAGGTTAATTTGGACACTGGCCGTTAGACGCGGAGCAGGGCTCTGTGCCTTCGTACAATCACGCTCTAAGCCCCGACCAGCGTCCTGGTCGGCGGCACCGCCTGCACCACCAGCCCGCGGGCGCGCGCATCCATCACGCCGACGGCGCGCAGCGCCAGCAAGGTCACGGTCTGCACGGAGTCGCGCAGCTTGCCGGGATCGTCGAGATTGTCGGGCGCGAGCGGTCCGACCAGCGATTCATGCAACGCGCCGAGCAGCGCGGTGGCGGCTAGCGCCGTGTCCTGCGCCGGCAGATGTCCGGCGCGTATCGCGGCGTCGATGCGGCCCGCGATCTCACCCGCGATCTCGCGCCGGCTGGCAAGCCGCGAGGCCGAGACGTCTACGTCGACCGGCTCGGCCAGAATGCCCCAGGCGAGCTTGCGCTGCGACAGCACATGCATGGCGACGGTCGAAACGGCCGCGGCCAGCGCCGAGGACGGCCCGGGCGCGGCATCGGCGGCGCGGCGGATCGCGGCGAGCTCGTCACGCGAGACGTCGGCGATCAGCTCGGAAATCAGATCGGCTTTCGATGGGAAGTAGCGATAGACGGTGCCGGCGGCGACATTGGCGCGCACCGCGACGGGCGCGATCTGCACGGCGGCCATGCCGCCTTCGGCCGCGGTATCGCGGGCTGCTGCGAGAATCGCGCTACGCCGCGCCGCAAGGCGCTTCACGACCTGATGCGTCCGCCGATAAACCATGGCGTTTCCGTCCCCGGTACGCAATCGGACGACATCACTCGACCGAACACGTCTTCATCTTTTTCGGCGATCTGATGCAAATCGCCTGAAGAAGTGAACAATTATTCAGGCAGGATGACAAGCGCAAATGCGACGGGTAGCTGCCGCCCCCAGAGGAAAATCTGCGCTACGCGCCGGCCGTCGCCATCGCAGGCACCGGCGCCCGCCGCCACCATGGTCCGGCGCGGCGCAGGATCAGCGCGCCGACGATCAGGTTGATGGCAAAGCCGGTCGGCTCACCGGTGAAGGTGAAGGTCAGGAACAGCGCGAGCGCGCAAGCGAGAGCGGGAAGCTCGCAGGCGCGGAAGCCGCGCTTCAGGCCGGTGCGCACGAGGAAGGCGACGGGGATCGCGAGCACCATCATGTCGTACATGAAGAGGTACGGCGTCGTCAGCAGCGTGCCGACGGCGAGCGCGGCGGCCTTCAGCGTATAGGGCACGCGGCTGCGCCACATCAGAACCAGCACCGTCGCAACGGAAGCAGTGAGCACCCACTGGAATGCCCAGGCAAGCTGCTCGCTGCCGCCGAGGAAGCGCACCATGGAGAAGATGCTCTGCAGTTTCCACCAGGTCGCCTTGCCCTCGGTGAGGAAGGCCTGCGAGAAGGTCGGCATCCAGTGGAAGAAGGCATGCCAACTTTCGGTGCCGAAGGCGAGCCATGACACGACCGCGAGGACGACGGCGGTGACGCCCGCGGAGATGAAGGCGCGCCAGTGCCCGGCGGCGATCAGCATGATCGGAAACAGCAAGCCGTATTGCGGCTTGTAGGTGAGCAGCCCGAGACAAACGCCGGCGAGGATCGGCCGCACCGGCAACAGATACAGCGTCCCGCCGATCAGCGCGGCGGTGAGGAATCCGTTCTGGCCGACGAGGGTATTGTTGAACACAAAAGGGAACGCCGCGGCCAACATCCAGCCGAACGGGCGGCCGACGATGCCGCGCATGACGGCGAGATAAGGAATGAAGCTTGCGACCATCCAGCCGATGAAGGCCGCGGAATAAGGCAGCATCGCAAGCAGCGAGGCGACGAACAGGAACGGCGGCGGATAATGCCAGGCGAAGTAGCCGGGGAAATCCTGTCCAAGTAGCGCGAGTTCGATTCCGCGCTGGATGTCCCAGTCATAGGCCAGCGCCGGATGGCCATCGAGCACGAGCCGGCCCGCGGCCCAGACATTGACGAAATCGGTGGGGATGCCGAGCCCGCCCGCCTCCCAGATCCACATGCCCGAAACATAAGCCACCGGGAAATAGCAGGCATTGATGACGAGCAGCGCGAAGCAGGCATTGAACAACGCGGGTGGGATCACGCGAGACGCTGACGCCTGAGTGTGCTGTGCGGCCATGCCGATTCCCTTGTCGCGCGAGCGAGCGCACGCCCCCAAAGCAATAGGCCCGATTGCGTTGAGGAAATCTTAAGGTTTGGCGGCGGGAGGCGGTTAACGCGCGTGCCCCGGATACCGCGCAGCGTTCTTCACGGTGCGCTGCATCCGGGGCCCACGACCTCTCCTGATGGGTCCCGGGTCTGCGAAGCAGCGTTGCACGCTGCATCGCGCCCGGGACACGAGAGCCCCACCGTTGCCGACACGACAGGACGTTCAAAACACCAAAAACCCGCCGCCTGTTTTGCCCGACGAGTCAAGTTAGCCGCGCAAAAATATTTATCTTTCCGAAACACAGAAATTATGATTTAACGAAGTCATCCCGCGCCTCTCAGGAGGGGCGTTTCGCGATCGCCACGACACGCGGCACGGGTTGCGAGGCGTGCGGCGCAACGCGTACGGTCAAGCCGTGTGGTACGAGTGCCGCCGATTTGAAGTTCCTGAAGTGCTTGCCGCGAGTCCGAACAGGAACTTCAAATCGAAAGCGGCACTCGAATCAATGTTTGGCCAGCGCCTTAGCTTTCCGAAGTTCGCGGAATGAGTTGCCGCAATAGGGGGCGAACTTCGGAAAGCGGCGCTGGCACCCCTCGACGCTGGGATCAAGTCTGCCGATGATGAGTCGGCAAGACGACGGGGGCTAACAAGCCCGGTACCCCGGGGAGAGCGCGGAGTAAGCCGTAAAGCCATTGCGCAGGGAGTGCCAGATGTTTTCGGCTTTACCTGACTATCTTGTGTGCACTCTACCCCTTTCAGCACACAAGCCCGCGGGTGTGGCCAGCACCCGGCATTCCCTGCGCCCTCTTTTCTGGAGGGACACGGATCACGCATCACCCGGACGCGAAATCGCGCCGCGGGAATGCGGAAACGCGTCATCAAAACATGTCATGTTGACCCCATGGGTGCCATTCATAATTGCCAGCCTTGGGGCGTACTTGCGCGCTTGGCACGGTTTGGAAAATGCGTAAATTGGCGGCCCGCCAGACATATCGACTGTCGGTAGCACCCGATCGTTTTCGAGCCATGTACGTTCATCCCACTGCATCTCATTCGATCAGATTGTTGATCGCAACCCTGATTGCCGGGACGTCGCTGTCGGCGGCCGCTCGGGCGAGCGACGGCGGCGCTGCCTTCCTGGAAAAGCTGTCGCTCAATTCCTCGCCGTCATCGGTGCTGGTGGTCTGCCACGGCTTCGGCTGCGCCTATCGCAACAGCTTCCCGCTGACGCCCGCTCGCGTCGCTATGCTGAGAGGCATGCTGGGCTCGGCCAAATCCGCCAAGGACGAACGGAAGGCGCTGGCCAAGGTGGTGGCGTGGTTCGACCGCGAGGGCGGCCGCGCGGCCGGCACGGTCGGCCGCATCGCCCGCGCCAGTGCCGCCACCAGGAGCGGCCCAAAGCAGATGGATTGCATCGATCTCACCGCCAACGTCACCGAGCTGCTGATCGTGCTCGACCGTAACAAGATGCTGAAATTCCATCATGTCGGCGAGCCGGTGTCGCGCGGCGTCTTTGTCGACGGCAAGCAGCCGCATACGACTGCCGTGATCGTGGAAAACGCCGGTGGCACGCAGTGGTCGGTCAATTCCTGGACCAAGGCCTATGGACAAAACCCCGACATCATGACCATCGCCGAATGGAAGTCCAAAAGTTAGAATCGACGCGCGGCTATGCCGAGTACTGGACCCGAAGCGGCATCGATCGCGGCAAGCTCGCGGACTCGCTGCCACGTCTCCCGGATTCCGCGGACGAGATCAAGAAAATCGGCGAGAGGCGCGGCGCGTCCGCAAACGATATCTATCTCGACGCCGCTGCGAGCGAAAGCACGGTCAAGAAGGCGCAGCTCGCCAATTACCGCGTGGTCTATTTCGCAACCCACGGCCTCATCGCCGGCGACGTCAAGGGCGTCGGCGAACCGTCGCTGGCGCTGTCGATTCCGGCCAGTCCTACCGAGATCGACGACGGCCTATTGACCTCGAGCGAAGTGGCGCAGCTCAAGCTCAACGCCGACTGGGTGGTGCTGTCGGCCTGCAACACGGTGGCCGGCGACAAGCCCGGCGCCGAAGCGCTGTCGGGACTGGCGCGCGCCTTCTTCTACGCCGGCGCACGCGCCATCCTGGTGTCGCACTGGGGCGGTGGAGTCGGAAGCGGCAACGCGGCTGACCACCCCCACCTTCGGCATCACGGGCAAGGACGCGAGCATCGGTCGCGCCGAGGCGCTGCGCCGCGCGATGCTGGACTATCTCGGCGACAAGTCGAACGACGACAACGCCAACCCCGCTTATTGGGGGCCGTTCAGCGTGGTCGGCGAGGGCGCGGTGAAGTAGCGGTGGTCAATCCGGATGAGCGGGCTGCGCCGGCTTCGGTCCAGCAGGGTCGGGCTCTACCGCCGGCTTCGGCTCGGTTTGCGAGATGCGCGCGCCGGCCTGACGCGCGGCCTGACCGGTGGTGGTATGTTGCGCCTGCGCCGCAGTCTTGACCTCGGGGCTGTTCCAGCGGTCGCGCACCTGCATGACCAACACCACCGCACATATCAGCGCGATCGCCAGCGAAATCAGCGCAAGTCCCTTCCGGTTGATGTGAGGACGCTCATACATACCGGGACAATTCGCGGAGGCAGGACGGAGTTCCGGGATGAAAGCGTGCCGCACCGCACGTGCCATGCGCGGAAACAGCCTAATCGCGGAACCAGCTCGCGAGCACGCGAGGCGACTTCTTATCCGCGCGGCGCTCGCAAGCAAGCGAAAGCCCGGCTTGAAGCCGGGCTTTTGCGAAAGCAGTTTGCAGGAATTCGGTGATTACGCCTGCGGCTGCGGCTCCAGGCCGGGATCCGGATCGGGACGCGGGCGCGGCTTGCCCGCGGTACCGGCCGGCGGCACGGCGGAAGCACGCGGCGTGGTCGGCTCCAGCACCGACTCGCGGTTCGGCTTCTTGCCCTTCAGCAGATCGGTGATCTCGTCGCCGCTCAGCGTCTCGAACTCGAGCAGGCCTTTGGCCAGCGTCTCGAGATCGGCGCGCTTCTCGGTGAGAATCTTGGTCGCTTCGTTGTAGCCCTGCTCGACCAGCCGCCTGATCTCGGAGTCGATCTTCTGGACGGTCGCCTCGGAGGCGTTCTGCGTGCGCGAGACCGACATGCCCAAAAACACCTCGTCCTGGTTCTCGCCATAGGAGACGGTGCCGAGTTCCTCGGAGAGGCCCCAGCGCGTCACCATCATGCGGGCGAGGCGCGTGGCCTGCTCGATGTCGGAGGCCGCACCCGAGGTGACCTTCTCGCGGCCGAACACCAGCTCTTCGGCGACACGGCCGCCCATCATGATCGCAAGGCGCGAGGTCATCTGCTCCAACGACATCGACAGCTTGTCGCGTTCGGGCAACTGCATCACCATGCCGAGCGCACGGCCGCGCGGGATGATCGTGGCTTTGTGGATCGGATCGGTGGCAACGACGTTGAGGCCCACGATGGCGTGCCCGCCCTCGTGATAGGCGGTGAGCAGCTTCTCTTCCTCGGTCATCACGAGCGACTTGCGCTCGGCGCCCATCATCACCTTGTCCTTGGCCTCCTCGAACTCGGCCTGCGTCACCATGCGCTTGTTGCGGCGCGCGGCGGTCAGCGCCGCCTCGTTGACGAGGTTCATCAGGTCGGCACCGGAAAATCCAGGCGTGCCGCGGGCGATCGTCTTCAGGTTGATATCGGGCGCCAGCGGCACTTTCCGCACATGCACCTTCAAAATCTGCTCGCGGCCGACCACGTCCGGATTCGGCACCACGACCTGGCGGTCGAAACGGCCCGGGCGCAGCAGCGCCGGGTCGAGCACGTCGGGACGGTTGGTCGCGGCGATCAGGATCACGCCTTCGTTGGCTTCGAAGCCGTCCATCTCGACCAGCAACTGGTTCAGCGTCTGCTCGCGCTCGTCATTGCCGCCGCCGAGACCGGCGCCGCGATGACGGCCGACCGCGTCGATTTCGTCGATGAAGATGATGCAGGGCGCGTTCTTCTTGGCCTGCTCGAACATGTCGCGCACGCGCGAGGCGCCGACGCCGACGAACATCTCGACGAAGTCGGAGCCTGAAATGGTGAAGAACGGCACGTTGGCTTCGCCCGCGACCGCGCGCGCGATCAGCGTCTTGCCGGTGCCGGGCGGGCCGACCAAGAGCACGCCGCGCGGAATCCGTCCGCCGAGGCGCTGGAATTTGCCGGGATCGCGCAGGAACTCGACGATCTCCTGCAGGTCCTGCTTGGCCTCGTCGACGCCCGCGACATCCTCGAAGGTGACGCGGCCATGCGCCTCGGTCAGCATTTTCGCGCGCGACTTGCCAAAGCCCATCGCCTTGCCGGCGCCGCCTTGCATCTGCCGCGACAGGAAGATCCACACGCCGATCAGCGCGATGAACGGCAGCCAGGAGACCAGCAGCGAGACGAACCACGGCACGTTGTCGCCGGGCGGCTTCGCGGTGATCTGCACCTTGCCGTTATAAAGACGGGTCACCAGCGTCGGATCGTTCGGCGCATAGGTCTGGAAGGTCTGGCCGCTGGTGAAGGTGCCGTGAATCTCCGGTCCCTGGATCACGACGTCGCGGACATGGCCCTGGTCGACTTCGGTCAAAAGCTGCGAGAAGGAGATATCCTGGGAGGACGCGCGTTGACCGGGATTCTGGAAGAGCGTGAACAGCGCCAGCAGCAATAGGACAATGATGACCCAGAGGGCGAAATTGCGCAGGTTGGCGTTCATTGATCTTCCTTCGTGGTCGCGCGGATCGCGGCCTTAGTCCTTCGGACCTATCACTGGGTAACCACGAGGGAATTTCCCCCGCTCGACCGTATCACAATTTAGGTGCCGCTGGTCGCGATGCCAAGGGAACCGCCGGGGACTATTTAACGCATCCTAACGCGATTCCCGTTGAAAAAATGGCATTTCAGCAATGTTTTCGGGCGGTGGTTAAGGCCTCAGCGGGGATTATGACGACATCAACGGTGTTCATTTCCTCTTCTGTTTACGAAGAGGCGCGGGCATCATGCGAATCCGGCCCCGCGCGAGACTTACCACTGCACCGGCGAGGGTCGTTTTCAGTCCGCTTTGCGCAGCAATGGCCCGATCAAGCGTTGTCAGGAGAGCCTCGACCTTGCCGAGCTCGGCGGGTCCTTCATGGCCGAGCCGATCGAGGCTGCGCCTGAGCAGCCGCAGCCGGATTTCGTCCGGCAAGCCTGCAAATGCGCGCGCATCCAAACCGGAACGCGACGGGTCATTCCCGAGCGCGAGATAGCGCTCGGCGCCGTCGGTGAGCACCTCCACCGCTTCATTGGCCCGCGCCAGGCGCGCTGCCAGCCGCGCCAGCCCGCGCGCATCGCCTCCTTCGGCCGCGAGCAGCGGCAGCAGCGCGCGCAGCCGAGGCCGGGTGAAGGCCGTATCGCGATTGGTCGGATCATCGGCGAAGGCGATCTTGGCCTTGTTCAGCGTCGCGATCAGCCGCGATTTCGGTAGATCGAGAAGCGGACGCACAAGACGAATGCCGTCGCGCTCACTCTCTCGTGCCATCGCCGACAGCCCCGCAATGCCGCTGCCGCGGAGCAGCCGCATCAACAGCGTCTCGGCCTGATCATCCCGCGTATGGGCGGTCAGCACATGGGTGGTGCGTGCGGCGCGCGCCGCCTGCGCCAGCAGACGATAGCGCGCATCGCGCGCCGCGGCCGGCACGCCTCGGCGCGGCTTGACGCCGGTCCAGCGCAAGGTGCGATGCTCGATATCAAGCCTGCGCGCAAGCCGCTTGACCTCGCGCGCCTCGCGTGCGGCGTCGGCGCGCAAGCCATGGTCGATCGTGACCGCGATCAGCCTCGGGCCGCGCGAAAAACCCTTACGCCAGCGCGCGGCGAGCCACATCAGCGCGACGGAATCCGGTCCGCCGGAGACCGCGAGCACGAGCGCCGGCAAGTCCCGCCACCTGGCGAACAGCGCCTTCGCTTCGGTGGCCGAAATCGCTGAATTGTCGTCGTCGCGCATGGGGCGATTATGCCATATGCAAGGCTTGATGCCATTGAGGGAGCGAGACAAGATTGCGCCTCGCATTTATTTGGGCATGATCTTATCGGAAAACCGGTACCCACCCCGCATCAAGTGCGGGGCAGGCTTTTTCCGGACCATGCCCCGGGGAGAAACGCCGCGATGAATCCACCGACACATGCGACCTGGTATTTCGACGTGATCTCGCCGTTCTCCTATCTCGCACTCGGCGAGATCGAGGAGCTCGCACAGCGCATGACCGTCACATACCGGCCGATCCTGTTTGCCGCGCTGCTGGAGCACTGGAAGCATCTGGGACCAGCGGAAATCCCGCCGAAGCGGATTCACACCTACCGGCTTTGCCTGTTCGAGGCGAAGCGCCGCGGCATCGCCTTCCGATTCCCGCCTTCGCATCCCTTCAATCCGCTGAAGCCGCTCCGCCTGCTCGCGGGGCTCGATGCTTCCCCCAAGGCGGTGCGCATCGTGATGGACGGCATCTGGCGCGACGGCCTCGACCTGTCTCTGAAAGAGAATTGGGACGCGGCATGCGCCGCGCTTCGACTCGCCCCGGAGCACGCGGTGGAATTGATCAACGCCGCGGATACCAAGGCGAAGCTTCGCGCCAATACCGACGCGGCGGTGGCCGCGAAACTGTTCGGCGTGCCGACCTTGCAGATTGGCGATGAGCTGTTCTGGGGCGCCGACGCTTTGCCGATGGCGCGCGCCTATCTCGACGATCCCGAGATGTTCAAGTCGGGCGAGATGCTCCGCGTCGCGACTATGGACGCGTCGGCTTCACGGCCGGCGGCTGCGCGCACATCGTGAGTGCATGAACCGCGCGATCAGCACTTCTCTTTCTTCTGCTCGCGGTCGACGGCGGCTTTGACGCCGGCGGACGCGCGCGGATATTTCCGTATCACCTCGCCAAAGGCGGCGCAGGCAGCCTCCTTTTCCTTCAACGCCGCCAGCGACTGGCCCAGCCGCAACAGCGAGTCCGGCGCCTTGGGCGACTTCTCGTATTTGCTGGTGACGTTGAGGAAGGTCTCGGCGGCGTCGCGATATTGCTGGCGCTGGAAGTAGCTTTCGCCGAGCCAGTACTGGGAATCGCCGACCAGCGCATCGTTGGGATATTTCTGCGCGAAATTGCGCATGGTCTCTTCCGCGAGCGCATAATCCTTGCGCTGCATGTAGCCGATGCCGAGGTCGTACTCGTCGCGCGGCGAGTTCGACGGCGGCGCGGTGGCAAGGCCGCCGCCGGTGCCGTTGAGATTGCGCGGCGGCGGAGCCGGAAGGGCGCCCTGCGGCGCACCTGCCTGCGGCACGGCAGCCTGCTGCGGCGGCATCGCGCCCTGCTGCTGATAGCGCGATCCCGACAGTTCGAGCGGCTCACCGGGTCCACGCCCGCTGGGCGGACCGACGGACGCATCTGCCGGCATGGTCATCTGCCCGCCGCCGAGCGCCTGCGGCGCGCCGGGCGCATTCGGGTTCGCGTTGGGATCGAAGGCGTCGCCGTGGCGCCCGCCGCGTGAGCCAGCGGGCTCCTGCACGATCGGCGCCGGGCTCGCGACCTGTTGCTGCGGGTAGCCCTGCTGGGGCGGCGAATAGCCGCCTTGCGGCTGTTGGCCATAGCCGGGCTGCGGCGGAACGTATCCGCCCTGGGCCGGCGGCTGGCCGTAGGATGGTCCGGTTTGCGCCGGCGGCGCGGCGGCCACATTGGGCTGGGCCACGGCCGGGACACCCGGCGCAGGCACGCCGGCCCCGAGCTGGCGCAGCCGCTCCTCGAGCTGCCGGTTGCGGTACTGCAGTTCCTCGTTCTGGCCGGTCAGCTGGCGGAGCTGGTTCTCGAGCCGCTGGATGCGCATCTCGGCGTCCGCATCATCCGATTGCGCAAGCGCTTGCGCCGGAAGGACGAGGAGCGCGGCCAGCGCCGCCGCACCGAAAAGCTTATGGGGTCTGGATGACATTTTGCCCTGACGTCGAGATCGAAGCGAAACTCACAATGAGCGGGAGTGCGCCAGAATTGTGACTGGCAGCCGAATCCGGCAGCCTTTCAGGCGCTATGGTTTAGTCTCGGCTTCCAAACAAGCAAGTCACCTTTCGATCGCACCATTTTTGGCGGCGAAGATGATCCCATTCACCCGATCGAGAGCCTGGCTGACATCGCCGCGGCACTGCCGCCTCACCTCGTGCAATTCGAGCGGTTCGCCGGTTGCAGGCACGCGGTGATCCCGGATGCACCCGAACGCGCGTTCGCCGTGATCCGCGACTTCATCATGCGGCCAAAATGAAACCGGCGCCCTGAGGCGCCGGAAAAACCGTGATCGACGAACGCAGCGCCTACGAGCTCGCGTTCAGCACCGTGACCGCGCGGCGGTTCTGCGACCAGCAGGAAATGTCGTTACAGACCGCGACCGGACGCTCCTTGCCGTAGGAGATCGTGCGCATGCGGCTCGCGTCGATACCCTTCGAGGCCATGAAGGTGCGGACCGACTGGGCGCGGCGGGCGCCGAGCGCGATGTTGTATTCGCGCGTGCCGCGTTCATCCGCATGGCCTTCGATGGTGAAGGTGTAACGCGGATAGGCCTGCAGCCACTGCACCTGCTTCTCCAGGGTGGCGATCGCCTGCGGCGTCAAATCGGTCTGGTCGCTCTCGAAGAACACGCGGTCGCCGACATTGACGACGAAATCCTGCTGGCTGCCTGGAACAGCCGCACTGGCCATCGCGTCGGTGCCGACACTCTTGTTGGCGCAAGCGCCCATAGAGAGCGCGACCGCAAGCACCGCAGCCAACTTCAATCCCTGGAGGATACGCTTCTGATGTTTCATTCCGGAGCCTCCACGCTCACGTCTTGGTACTGTCATCCGGTCTACAGGGCGATGGTTAAGCAGACGTTCCGTCAACCTTGATGGGATGTTGCAGAATCCCCTCAAATGCCGGGAAACGGCGAAAAGCGACCGCGATAGTTAATGAGTTGCAAATGTGGCGCGAGGGTGAAGGCAAGCCGCCCTCCCGTTCCAAACGGCTGGATTTTACGCCGATTTCCCAAAGCAATCGGGCGGTGTCACCTTCCGGCAGCACCGTTTCGGCCCGATGCGGGCGGGAACACGGGGATCAGGATTGGGGGGCGATGGTGGTCGGCTCGGGCGCGGCAGCGAACTCGTTGGGCGCCGGCGCCCGCTCGGCGGGGCGTTCGAACAGCATCCGCCTCTCGAAGGCGGTCGAGCGCATGATCGGATAACGCTCGAACACCCTCTCATGCAAAGCGGGGAAATCCGCGGCCATCAGCCCGAACGGTTTTGCCAGCCCCGGAACGAGGCGCGGCTCGGCGATGGTCTCATGCAGGAAGACGCGGCGGTAGAACGCCTGATGCTCCGGGCGCACGATCGCAAGGCCGAAATCGGCCTTGAAATATTCGCACGCCATGTAGGCGAGACGCAGCGTGAGGTAGGGCAATTCCGGAAACCGGCCAGCCTTGTCGGGATCGGCGACGAAGCGCGAGGGATCGACGAGCACCTCGCCGCGATCGAGCTTCGGATTGAGGATGTCGCCAAACACATGCGCCGAGGTGGATTTCCGCCACTCGGCATTCAGCAGGCTGATGCGGACCGAACTGAAGAGCTCGCCGAAAAGATGGACACCGAAGGTCCAGGCGTTGGGCAGGTCATCGAACTGGTCGGTGACGCGCCGTTCGGCGGACTCCTTGACCATGCCCTCGCGCGAGTAGGCGCGGTAACGAAGATGGTAGATGTCGTCTTTCTCGGCCGCTGTCTGCGCAAGACGATAATCAACCCGTTCCAGCAGGTTCAGTGATCGTCTCATGGCCGCTGTGGTAGCGTCGGCGGCCGGCCCCATTCGATAACCCATAAAACGCCCAAGCAACCCCAACGCGAGTCAAAGACCCTTAACACGTTCTTAACGAAGGAGCAAAGGGATCGCAAGGTTAAGGTTAATCAACCGTAAAACTACGGGACACAACCTGCAAGGAGAAAAGGAAATTCTACACGGAAAGGTTTTCGGTCGTTTTCAGGCGATCGATCGGGCGGAAACGAGATGCAACTGCTCTTCGGGCACGCGCCGGCCATGCGACGCGTTCAGGAGCTGGCGCACCCGGATCGCGGGGACCGGCCGGCTGAACAGATAGCCTTGCGCCTCGCTCACGGTTCCATCGGCCGAGATCAGCTCCAGCTGCTCATTGGTCTCGACGCCTTCGACCACGACCGACATGCCGAGGTCGGCGGAGAGCCGCGCCACGCCGCGCAGCAGGGTCAGCGGACGGTCACTGTCGATGCCTTCGAGGAACGAGCGGTCGATCTTCACCTTCTGCAGCGGGAAGTTATGCAGGTAGCTCAGGCTCGAATAGCCGGTGCCGAAATCGTCGAGCGAAATCCGCACGCCGATCGCGCGCAGCTGCGACAGCGCATCGTGGGTGAGCTGGGTGTTGTGCAGCAGCGAGGACTCGGTGATCTCGATCTCGAGCCTGTGCGCGGGCAGGCCCGACACTTCCAGCGCGTAGCGCACCTCGCTCAGCACATCGCGCTGATGGAACTGCTGCGGCGAGAAATTGACGGCGACGCTGACGCCCTCCGGCCACTTCATGCACTCCATGGAGGCCTTGCGCAGGATCCAGCGACCGAGGTCGACGATCAGTCCCATGTCCTCCGCGACCGGAATGATGTCGACCGGAGAGACCGTTCCGCGCACCGGATGGTTCCAGCGCAACAGCGCCTCGCAGGTCGTGATCTTGCCGGACTTGAGATTGACCAGCGGCTGGAAATACAGCTCGAACTCCTCGTTGGCGAGCGCCTTGCGCAGATCGAGCTCGAGGATGCGGCGCGCCTCCACCGTCTGCGCCAGTTCCTCGCGGAAGAAGCAGAAGGTGCCGCGGCCATCGGCCTTGGCGCGGTACAACGCCATGTCGGCATTCTTCAACAGCGTGTCGGCCGTGATGCCGGTCGCGGTCATGGCGATGCCGACGCTGGCGCCGATCTCGACCAAATGATTGTCGATCTTGTAGCGCTCGCTCAAACGATCGACGATGCGCCGGGCCAGCACGGCGGCATCCTCGTTCGACTTGATGTTCTGCTGAAACACGACGAACTCGTCGCCGCCGAAGCGGGCCACGAAATCTTCGGGCCGCAGCATTTCGCGCAGGCGCCCGGCGACCGCGCAGAGCAGCTGGTCGCCGCAGGGATGACCGAGCGTGTCGTTGACCTGCTTGAACTGGTCGAGATCGATGAACAGCAGCGCTGAAAGCTGATCGGCGCCGTGCGACATCTTGAGCAGGCGTTCGATCTCGTCGCGGAAATTGACCCGGTTGGGCAGCTCGGTCAGCTCGTCGTAGCGCGCCAGATGCGTGATCTTGGCTTCGGCCGCGCGACGCTCGGTGATGTCCTCCACCAGCACGACCGCTCCGCCTCCGGCCATCGGCTGGAACTTCCACGACAACGAGCGGTCGCGGGACTTGTCGGGATCGGTGGTGATGACGTCGCGCGCCTGCGAATCCTCGATCTCGGCCAGGAGTATCTTGCCGCTTGCGGCCGTGATCGAGCCCGCGAGCACGCAGGCATCGACGATATCGGAGGCGAACACGCCGCGTTCCACGAAATCGTCGGGCAGGCCCATCATCTCGCCGAAGCGATGGTTCATGACCGCGAGGCGGCCGTCGGCGCGGAACATGCACAGTCCGTGCGGCATATTGTTGAGCGCAGTGTCGAACTGACCAGCCAGCGCCGCTTCCCGGAAGCTCGACGTCAACGCTTTGACGAAGATCTGATGCAGGCTGAGATTGATACCCTTGAGCGCGATGAAGAACAGCCCGAGCAGGATGGCAAGGCCGATATAGTAGACGCCGCCATGCAGCGCGAGCGCCAGTGCCAGCGGCGCGCAGGCGAACAGGATGTGAAGTTGCGGCAGCCAGGGCCGTCCGTAGTTGCGCGCCGCGCCGCCGGCGGTGTAGCCGATCGTGAGCGCGACGACGATCATGTGAGCGACCGGGTCGTCGCTGCCGTAGATCGTGATGAACGCCCAGATGCCGACGACCGCCGCGTAGGAGATGCAGCCGATCGCATAGCGCGGCTCAAAGGCCTTGGCTTCGTCGAAGCTCAGGACGGCGGTGCGCCGCTCGTGCTTGCGCATCTGGAAGGCGCGCGCGGTACCGATGCCGATGATCAGGACCACGCATGGCCACAGCGCGTCGTTGCCGGTCCTCGCAACGGTCATCAGCGCGGCTGCGAACGTGCAGATCGTGCCGAACATCATCGGCCAGAAATTCTGGCACATGGAATCGACGAGCGCCGCGTAAAGTACGGGCTCGAGTTCTTCCTGGTCGCTTGGCTTCTTCTGATTGACCAACTGCATGGGCAGGGTACGCGTCCTCTCCGGCTCGCGTACTCTTATCGGTTCCAGATGAAGTCTTTCTGAGCGAACATCGTTACCGGGTGGTTGCTTTTCGCGAACTGCGGCGCAAATCTTCCTGTTAAATCAGCAAGCTAGGCAAGCCTTGCCGGGTACGCCCAGTCATACAACCCTTGGGACCATACAACCTCAGGAGAGGAGCGGCGACCACGCGGGGTCGGAGGCGAAACCGGGAGTCGGAACCCGCTGCTCGTTGCGGCCGGACACGTCGACCGTGAACAGTGACGGTCCGCCAGTGCCGCCGGGATCGCGGAAGAACATCAGGACGCGGCCGTTCGGCGAGAACGTCGGCCCCTCATTGTGGAACCCGGAGGTCAGGATACGTTCGCCGGAGCCGTCGGTCTTCATGATGCCGATGGCGAACTGGCCGCCGCCCTGCTTGGTGAAGGCGATGTAGTCGCCGCGCGGCGACCACACCGGCGTCGAGTAAGTGCCGTCGCCGAAGGAGATGCGCTGCGCTTGCCCGCCGGCCGCCGGCATCACATAGATCTGCGGCTTGCCGCCGCGGTCGGATTCGAAGCAGATGCGGCTGCCGTCGGGCGCATAGGAGGGCGAGGTGTCGATCGCGGGCGTATCGGTCAGGCGCGTGGTCGACTTGGAGCGCAAGTCCATCACGAACAGGTTCGAGTTGCCGCCCTGCTGCAGGCTCATGATGATGCGCTGACCGTCAGGCGAGAAGCGCGGCGCGAACGACATGCCCGGAAAGTTGCCGACGATTTCGCGCTGGCTGGTCTCGATGTTGTAGAGATAGACCTTCGGATCGCCCTGCCCGAATTCCATGTAGGTGATTTCCTGGGTCGAGGGCGAGAAGCGCGGCGTCAGCACGAGGTCGGCGCCCCGGGTCAAATAGCGCACATTGGCGCCGTCCTGGTCCATCAGCGCGAGCCGCTTGACGCGCCGCTCCGACGGACCGGTCTCGTCGACGAAGACGACGCGGCTGTCGAAATAGCCCTTCTCGCCGGTCAGGCGCTCGTAGATCTGGTCGGAGATGATGTGGGCGATGCGCCGCCAGTATTCCGGCGCGGTGAAATATTGCGCGCCGGTGAGCTGCTGGCCGGAGGCGACGTCCCACAGCCGGAACTCGGCCTTCAGGCGGCCGTCGCCCTGGCGCGTCATGCGGCCGGTGACGAGGGCCTGCGCGTTGATGGTTTTCCAATTTTGGAATTGCGGCGCGACGTCGATGTTGGTGATGCGCTCGACGAAGGCAGCCTGATCGATCGGCGCAAACAGCCCGCTGCGCTTCAGGTTGTTGGTGATGACGCCGGTGACGTCGGCGCCTACCTGCGTATCGGCCGGCGATCCCGGTACGAAATTCGGGATCGCAATGGGCAGCGGCTGGAATGAGTTCGGATCGACGCGAATGCGCTGCGCAAGCGCGGGCGCGGCACCCAATGCGGCGAGGGAGCCCGTCGCGACCATGAAGCGGCGGCGCGTCAGGAGATTGTTCATCGGGACGATTGGCTTGATCAAATCGCTCACATCAATTCTCGCAGGCCGAAGGTCATGGGAATGTATTTCCAGGTCTCATATTGTTCTTTCGGCAGGAACGAATAGGCCTGACATTGCTGCACGGCGCGCCGCGCGCTTTCGCCCATCGCATCAGCAACCGATTTCGATGGTCCGCGGACGGCAATCACCACCGGAGTCGAAGCAAGCGTTCCGTCGAGCTTCATATTGATGTCGATATCGACCTCGAACTGGTCGGCGTCCTGTCCGTTATAGGGGAAATTGAAGCATCGCCTGACGGCGCCGACGAACGCGCCCTTCCAGGTCGCGACCCTGGTGTCGGAGTTGCCGGTCGCTGTGCCGAGCGAGGACGTCGGGTTGAGCGCGGCACCCGTGATCGATTGGCGCGTCGGATCGCGCTTGTCGATCAGGGAGGCGATCTTGGATTGATCGAACACACGCTCCTTCGGCTTTTGCGGCTGCGGCGGCGCAGTCTTGGCTTCCTGCTTCGGTTTCGGCTTCTTGGCCTCATCCGACTTCAGCGCTTCGGCGATCGGATCCGGCTTCGGCGGCTCCGGCTTCTTCTCGACCTGTTTCGGCTCTTCCTTCGGTTTGACGTCGGGCTTCTTCTCGACCGGCTTCGGCGGCGGCTCCGCTGTCGAGGTCGAGGTGACGACTTCCTTCTTGTCGGTGATCTTGCCGACGGCCTCATCGACCGGCTTGGCGTCGGCAACCTTCTCCACCAGCGGCTTCGGTTTGTCCTTTTCGCCGTTCTTCATTCCGGCGGTCATCTTGCTGAGATCGGCGGAGGAGATGATGTCGACCGGTAGCGCCTCGGGCACGACTTCAAGCGCGCGCGTGGAAAAGGTGATCAGCCCCCATCCGATCACGAGGACGTGGAGCGCGACCGACGCAACGATTGTCTTGTCGACCTTGAGCTTCACCTTCGCGGTTATCCCTGATCCACTTCCGTTACCAGCGCCACGCGGCGGAAGCCGGCGGCGGACAAACGTCCCATCACCTTCATCACCGTGCCGTAGTCGACCTTCTTGTCGCCGCGGACGAAGATCCGTTCGTCCATCCCGCCGCGGGTTTGCGTGATCGCGGTCAGCTTCGGCACCAGTTCGTCGAGCGTGATCTCGGTATCGTTGAGATAGACCTGCCCCTTCAGGCTGACCGACAGCGTCAGCGGGTTCTTGTCCTGGTCGAGGCTCTTGGCCTGCGTCTGTGGCAGGTCGAGCGGCACGCCGACGGTGAGCAGCGGCGCCGACACCATGAAGATGATCAGCAGCACCAGCATCACGTCGACCATCGGCGTGACGTTGATCTCCGCCATCACGGGCTTGCGCCCTCTGCCGCGGCGGCCTCCGCCAGCGGACGAACCAGCTATGTTCATCGCCATGGTCTGATGCTCACCGGTCCGCCCCTACTATAACATTTCCTCACGCCCGCTCGTCGATCTGGCGCGACAGGATGGCTGAAAATTCGTCGGCAAAGCCCTCGAGCCGCTGGGCCTGCCGGTTCACCTCGGAGGTGAACTTGTTGTAGAAAATTGTCGCCGGAATTGCGGCAACGAGACCGATTGCGGTGGCAAACAGCGCTTCCGCGATACCCGGCGCGACCACCGCCAGCGAGGTGTTTTTCGAGGCCGCGATCGACTGGAAGCTCGTCATGATGCCCCAGACGGTTCCAAACAGGCCGACAAAGGGCCCGGCAGAGCCCACGGTGGCGAGCACCAGAAGGCGGCGCTCGAGCCGTTCGACTTCGCGCGCGATCGATACGTTCATGACCTTCTCGATCCGCATCTGCAGGCCGGCGAAGGAGCGCGAGTGGCTCTCGAAGGAGCGTTTCCACTCGCGCATCGCGGCGACGAAGCAGGCGGCCATCGATTGCGTCGGCTTGGCCGCGAGCGAGCGATAGAGTTCCTCGATCGATTCACCGGACCAGAAGGCCTGCTCGAAACGGTCCATCGCGCGGCGGGTGCGCGAATAGAGGAAAATCTTGTCGATTGCGATCGCCCAGACCCAGACCGAGCAAGACAGAAGCCCGGCCATCACCACCTGCACGACAAAGCTTGCGTGCCAGGCGAGATCGAACAGCGAGACTCCGGAGCTTATCGCCGGAAGCGATCCACCCTCGGGCATAGGCAATATCCCCTCAACGCAATGGTCCCAAATTCCCCGGAGCGATTGGCTGCGGGATCCCACGGCCGCGCGTTCGACGCGGGCGGTAAGCCTGCACGAAGGAGCCTGGTTTGGTCGCATGGGAGGCCCGCCGAAGCCTGGCCCTGCATTCCCCTGCCAACATGTCAAAACGAGGGCTGTTCGCGCGACTTTACGCCCCTAACCAAACGCTAATCAGGGTTAAAACCCGGTTACCAAAGCAGAATCCGGATGGGGGAAGTGGCGGCCCAGCAAGGGCTTGGGAACAGCGGAAATGCGAGATTTCGGGCCCAAAACGGCAAACCGCCCGCCTGCGGTCGATCGCAGGCGGGCGGCTCATGCCGTCAGGTGGTTGGAGGGCGGGAGCATGATCCGGAAAAGTGGAGGCCGGTTTTCCGAAGAGATCATGCTCAATTAAAAAAGCCGGAGCGCGGTGGGAATTCCATAGCGCTCCAGGCCTGAAGGCGAAGCGGTGACGCTCAGCCCTGCGGCGGCTGGTCGTTCGGCGGCGTCGGCCGATCGCGGTGCTGCCTCATGAACGCGTCGAACTCTTCCTTGTCCTTGGCGTGGCGCAGGCGGCCGAGGAAATCCTTGAACTCCTGCTGCTCCTCTTCGAGGCGCCGCAGGGTCTCGCTGCGGTATTCGTCGAAGGCGCGGTTGCCGCTGGAAGGCGGGCCGAAGCCGAAGCCGCCAAAGCCGCCGCGCTCCATGCGGTTCTTCATCCGCTCCATCTTCCACTGCATCCGTTCCATCTTGTTCTGCCAGCGATCCTGGTGGCTCCAGCAACTCATGCGTCTGCTCCCGAGTGTGAAAAAGAGAAGGGCTAGTCCGATCGGCCACCAGATCAGGAAGCCGAGGATGGTCACGGCGATCCAGCCGGGGTGCCAGGGCGTCTCCAGCATGTGGGGGCGATAGGATTGTTCCGTGGGACCGCGCCATTGATTGACATCTGCGGTGTAGGCCATTTCCCTCTCCATACGGCATCACGCCGTTGTGAATGTAAATAACATTTACATAGGTAACTCAACCCGGATTTTTGTCAAGCCGACCGCCGGGGGGTTCTTCTGAATTATTTTTGGAATTTTATTTCGGCTTGCCCCAAGGACCGCCGGGCTTCTCTTCGGGCTGGGCGTTCGACGCGGGCCGACGATCGGTCGAGAAACCGAGACCGCGCAGATAGATCAGCACTTCGGCTTCAAGCAGTTCATCCGCGGACATCGGCAGCTTGCGGCGCGCGGCATCGCCACGCGCAAATAGCGACGCCACGCCATGCGACATCGACCAGATGTGCAGCGCCATCATCATCGCGGGCGGACGCGGCGTGCCGGGCGGCGCCAGCGCGGCGAGGCGCTCGGCAGCAGCGCGGATGATGCCGAATGCGCGCTCACTCGCGGCCATCAGTGCAGGACTTACATCGGGCGGCAAGCCCGATTCGAACATCGCCGAATAGAATGCAGGCTCTTCGCGCGCAAATGAAAGATAGGCTTTGCCGACCCGCTCGAATGCCGTGACCGTGTCCGGCCTACCGTCATCCCAGGCTACCGTGAGCGCCGCCTCGAACTGCTCGAAGCCGCGCTGCGCGATCGAGGACAACAGTTCGTCGCGGTCGCGAAAATGCCGATAGGGCGCAGCGGGGCTGACGCCCGCCATGCGCGCGGCGTCGGCAAAGGTGAAGCCGGCCGCGCCCTTTTGCGCGATCAGGTCGAGTGCCGCCTGCAGCAGCGCCTCGCGGAGATTGCCGTGATGATAGCCGCGCTCGGCGCGGCGCTGATCCTTGCGCCAGCTCATGTGAACGGCTTTTACATGAGCCGTGCGCAAAGGTCACTAGTGCAGCGGTTTCGAGGTTGCTGCCGCTCCGGCCGCATACACGTGAATGAACGCAGCCGCCGGAAGCCGTTAACCGCCCGGGATCGGCAGCACCGGCATGATCTCCACGGCCTCGCCGGGGAAGATTGCAAAATGCGGATGGTTCTCGAACATTTTTGCCGCCGCCTCATGCGAGGCCGCGCGAACGACGGTGAACGCGCCGAGGTCGTTGCTGTAATCCGCGATACCGCCGGCGCCGACCCGCTTGGTCTTGCCGAGCGGCCCGCCCATCTCGGCGAGCGCCGACTGGTGCTTTTCCACCCACGCCTTCCAGGCGGCCATGCCCTCTTCTTCCTTGGCCTTGCGATCCGTCTCGGATAGCGCGTTCCACGCTGCAAATTTCGCGCTGTTCTTGCTGCCGACGAAAACGGCGAGATAGGTATCGCTCATCTTTCTTCTCCTTGATTGCTGTCGAAGGTTAGTTCTTGCGGCCCTGCAGTTCGGCGAAGCCGGCGGCGGCCTTGGCAACGTCAGGCGGGAAATCGGCCATCTCCTGCACCTGCCGGATTTCGATGATCTCGTTGTTGGAGGCTGGGCACTTCTTGGCCCAGTCGATCGCCTCCTCCTTCGATTTCACGTCGATCATCCAGTAGCCGCCGAGCACTTCCTTGGCCTCAGTGAAGGGACCGTCGGTCACGATTGGCTTGCCGCCCGCGAACGAGACGCGCGTACCCATCGACGGCGGATGCAGGCCATCGAGCGTGATCAGCACGCCCGCCTCCTTCAGCGCTTCGTTGTATTTCATCATCGCCGCGACGGCGTCGGCCGGCGGCATGGTGCCGGGCGCCGCCGCCTCGTAGCCCCGGGGGATCATCAGCATCATGAAGCGCATTGCTCTGTCTCCGTTCGATCTTTGGCGCCTGCTTTACCGGCACTCGTGATTAGGACGATTGGCCTTTTACGGCGCCGACATGACCTCTGAAATTATTTCCGAGGTCATGATTCCCGGTCGGATATCACTCCTTGGGGAACATCGCGAAATACGGCTCCGCCTCTTTCAGCACGCGCGCGAAAGAGGGCCGCGCCTTCAACCGCTCGAAATAAGCTGCGAGTTTCCTGCGCTCTCCGAACGGCTCGATCTGGCTGCAATAGAACAGCGGCGGCGCCGCCGCGCAGTCGACAAGACCAAAACTGTCTCCCATCGCCCATTCGCTCCCGGTCAATTGCGATTCGAAGATGTCATAGGACTTTCGGATCTGCGCCCTCGCCTGCTCCACGCCATGCGGGTCTTTCGCGCTCGCCGGACGCAAGCGGTCGCCGACGACTTTCTGCATTTGCAGGTGAAGGTAGAGATCGAGAAACCGATCGCGCAGCCGCGTCTCGAGCGCAGCCTGCGGATCGGCGGGAATGAAACGGGTGCGGCCGGGATAATGCCGGTCGAGATATTCGATGATGATGCTGGATTCGGGGACGACTTCGTTGCGTCCCTTGTCTTCCAGCACCGGGAAGCGGCCGATCGGCGATAGCTTCAGGAGCGCCTCGCGCTCAGTGGGATTGCCGAGGTCGACCTTGTTGGCGGCAAATGGCGTGTCGTTCTCGTAGAGTGCGATCAGCGCCTTCCAGCAGAACGACGACAGCGGATGGAAATGCAGCGTCAGTGACATGAAAACTCCCTTTGGCCGGTCTCTTTACCAGGACGAACCCGGCCTGCCGATTCCGACATCGGGGCTGGCGATCAGGACACGGCGGTCCAGCGCCGCGTGGCCTCGTTCGCGCCTTCCGGAGTCATCGCGAAGACTGGGGAAGCGAGGATCGCATGAACGTGAAGGGTGCCGGTTCCGGCATTGCGGAAACCATGCAGGCGACCGGCCGGCACGATCAGCGACTGGCCGGCACGCACCGTCATCCGTTCCTCGCCGAGCCACATCTCGGCTTCGCCCTCGCGCACGGTCAGAACCTCCTCCACGGTGTGCGAATGGGTCGGCGCGCCCTTGCCCGGCGCGACCCACTGTTCGAACACGCAGAGTTGCGTGGCGCCGTTTTGGGCCGAAATCGCCATGCGGGTCTGCACGCCCTCGCGCCATTGCTCCAACGGCCTGTCATCGGGATCGCTGATCTGCATGGCAATCCAACCTTTCACTCACACGATGGGCAAGCTAAGCAGACACAGCGCCGCCGTGCCAGATGCGACGCAAGATCAGATGGATCGCCCATGCCCAACTCCACCGTCAAAGTCGCCCTCGTCACCGGTGCCGCGCGGGGCATTGGACTGGCGACCGCGAAGCGATTCCTGGCCGAGGGCTGGCGCGTGGCGCTGCTCGATATCGACGCGTCGACATTGAAGGCCGCGGTCGCGTCGCTCGCGCGACCGGATTCGACCTTGATGCTTGTCTGCGACGTATCGGATGCCGGGCAGGTTGCCGCGAGCCTGGCGAATACCGTGCAGCGCTTCGGCCGGCTCGACGCGCTCGTCAACAATGCCGGCGTCGCGGTGTTCGCGCCGGTCATGGAGACGTCTGACGACGACTGGAGCCGCGTGCTCGCGGTCAATCTCACCGGACCTTTCCTGTGCACAAAAGCCGCCGTTCCGCTCATGCGCGAGCATGGCGGCGGCGCTATCGTCAACATCACCTCGATCTCGGCGGTACGCGCCTCGACCCTGCGCTCGGCCTATGGCACCAGCAAGGCGGGGCTGGCGCATCTCACCAAGCAGCTCGCGGTGGAACTGGCTTCATCCGGCATCCGCGTCAACGCGGTGGCGCCGGGTCCGGTCGACACCGCAATGGCCAAGGCCGTGCATACACCGGACATCCGCGCCGATTATCACGATACGATTCCGCTCGATCGTTACGGCCTTGAAGAGGAGCTTGCCGAGGCCATCTTCTTCCTCAGCAGCGATCGCGCGAGTTACATTACCGGTCAGGTGCTGGCGGTCGACGGCGGTTTCGATGCCGCGGGCATCGGGCTGCCGACGTTGCGTGGCCAGCGGCGAAACGGATGACATGCAGATGAGTATCATGCGTATCGTCTTTACCCTGCTGCTGGCGGTCGCGCTGTGGGCCTTCGCGACCATGCTGGCGCGCGCGGAGGTGCGTATCCTCGCCAGTCCCGGCGGCCAGGTCGGCCCGTTCATCGAT
Source organism: uncultured Alphaproteobacteria bacterium (assembly GCA_963821965.1). Taxonomy (GTDB): domain Bacteria; phylum Pseudomonadota; class Alphaproteobacteria; order Rhizobiales; family Xanthobacteraceae; genus Bradyrhizobium. The sequence continues at coordinate 251,525 of CAWGFY010000002.1, read as the reverse complement.
CTGTTCGAGAAGGTGCGCAATTCCGGCGAGCGCGTCGTGATCGACGGGCCGTGCCTGTCGGCCTGCACGCTGGTGCTGAGCATGGTGCCACAGGAGCGCATCTGCGTGACGCGCCGCGCGGTGCTGGGCTTCCATGCCGCGCGCTCGATGGACCGGCGCGGACGGCTCTATGCCGAGCCGGAAGCCTCCAGGCTGGTGTTGCAGGCCTATCCGGGCCCGGTCAGGGACTGGATCGCCCGCCGCGGCGGATTGACGTCGCGGCTGCTGTTGTTGCGCGGCCGTGAGCTCAGCGCGATGTATCGGCCGTGCCGATAGCGCATGATCCGGAAAAAGCCTGCCCCGCACTTGATGCGGGGTGGGCACCGGTTTTCCGTCGCGACAAACGCGTAGCGTTTGCGCGGAGATCATGCGCCAGAATATAAAGCTTACATTCCTTCCGCAGGGCAGTTCACCATCCAGGGGATGTCGAACTGATCGCGGCACATGCCGAAACCCTTGGCGAAGAAGGTCTTGCCGAACGGCATGATCTCGGTGCCACCCTGACTCAGCGCCTTGAACTTGCGCTCGGCGTCAGCGAGATCCTTGACCGTCAGCGACACCGAAAATCCCATCGGCTTGTGGAAGCGCTCGGGCGGCGCATCGGCACCCATGATGTTGGCGCCGCCGATCGTCATGTGGGCATGCATCACGAAATTCTTGTGTTCCGGCGGCACCGGCATGTCCGGCGGCGCGTCGGCGTAGCGCATTATCATGTCGACTTTGCCGCCGAGATGCTTCTCGTAATATTTGAACGCGGCCTCGCAATTGCCACTGTAGTTCAGATAAGGCGTGATCATCGCTTGCTCCTCGCTGGTGTTGTCGTGATTATTTTTCGGAAACGGATTTGATTTTGGCGAGGCCGGTCTCGAAATCCTTGCCGATCATCTTGTCGAAGCTCATGAACACCTGCATCACCTTCGACATGAAGGGCGCCGGTCCGCTCATCACCCAGCTGAGATTTGTCGCATTGCCCTGCGGCAGCATTGTGAATTCGGCGACGTTGTGCGCTTCGAAGGGTTTAAGAAAATCGAGCTGGATCTTCACAAGCGAGGGAAAATTGGCCTCGAGGATTTCCATCCGGCCGGAACCGACGTTCCTGTTGCCCGCCCAGGCGTAGATCGCGCCCTTGCCGTGCTCGGCGCCGGTGTAGGAGCGCTTCAATTCGGGATCGCGATCCTCCCACGGCGACCATTTCCGCCACTCGTGAAAATCCGCGATCAGGGGAAAGACCTTGTCCGCGGGCGCATCGATGACAGCAGCACGCTGCACGCTGAACCTGTCCGGCTTGGTGGCTGCGATGATAAGCACGGCGGCGATGATGACAGCGAGCACGATCGCGATGATAGCCAGGGTCTCGAACATCAATGGCTCCTTCATGCCTGGATCAAATGAGATGCGTAACGACGACATTGCCGAGATAGCCTGTCCACAGCATCGCCCCTACGATCGAGCTCGGCGGAATGGTCGTGAGCGCGACGCTGAGCGTGCCGAGAGTGCGCGACAACAATAGCGTTCTTATCGGGACAGTCTGCTCCAGCATATAGGTCGACATGATTGGCTCCCCAAGAATCCGACGTTCTGTCCAATAGACGAACGGAGGCGAGCCGATCCGACACGACGGCGATTATTTTTGCGAGATTTTTGCAGCCTTGCTGTCGCGCATCAACCGATCGATGTGCATGCGGATATGCGCAGCTTCCGCTGACGTATTCGCCAACGCAATGGCGCGGTCGAAGGCGACGCGCGCTTCCTCGTTGCGGCCGAGCTGCATCAGGAATGCGCCGCGCACGCCGAAGAAATGGAAATAGTTCGACAGCCGCGGCGCCAGCGGCTCGATCATCTCGAGCGCGGCTTCCGGTCCCCTCACCTTCGAGACAGCGACAGCGCGGTTGAGCGTGACCACCGGCGACGGCTGCACCAGCTCGAGTGCGCCATAGAGCAGGTCGATCTGCTGCCAGTCAGTGTCTTCGGGCTTTGAGGCGCGGGAATGCAACGCCGCGATCGCGGCCTGGATCTGATAGGGTCCACTCGCGCGATGCCGCATCGCCTTGTCGATCAGCGCGAGCCCTTCGACGATCAGCTTCTGGTTCCACAGCGAGCGATCCTGATCATCGAGCAGGACCAGCGCGCCGTCCTTGTCGAACCGCGCGTCGCTGCGCGCATGCTGCAGCAACAACAGCGCCGTCAGGCCCATGATCTCCGGTTCGCTCTGGAACAGCCGCAGCAGCAGCCGCGCCAGCCGGATCGCCTCCTCGCACAGGGGTTTGCGGATATCGACGGTGTCGCCGCTCGCCGAATAGCCTTCGTTGAAGATCAGATAGATCATTGCGGCCACCGCAGCCAGCCGCTCGGCGCGCTCGACCGGGCCCGGCGTCTCGAACGGCACATTGGCCTCGGCGACGCGCGCCTTGGCGCGCGTGATGCGCTGCTCCATCGCAGCTTCGCCGACCAGGAAGGCGCGCGCGATCTGCTTCACCGACAAGCCGGACACGATGCGCAGCGCCAGCGCGATCTGCTGGGTTGCCGGCAGCTCGGGATGGCAGCAGATGAACAGCAGCCGCAAGATATCGTCGCGGTAATGCGAACCGTCGAGCCGCTCGGCAATCTCGTCCTCGGCGTCGCCGAGATCGGAGAGGGCGTGATCGTCGTCCGGCAGCGGCTCCTGCCGCCGATTGCGACGCACTTCGTCGATCGCGACATTGCGGCCGACCATGATCAGCCAGGCCGCGGCGTCGCGCGGCGGCCCGTTCTGCGGCCAGGTCTTCAGCGCACGCAGGCAGGCGTTCTGAAACGCCTCCTCGGCGGTATCGAGATTGCGAAAATAGCGCAGCAGCGCACCGACCGCCTGGGGACGCGCCGAGGTCAGCGCGCCATCGATCCAGGCGGTGTCGGTCATTTCGAAACGCCTCCGGGCGCGAACATGCCGACCGGGCGGATCTCATAAGCGCCGCCGGGATTGGCGGCGCCGAGGTCGCGCGCGACGTCGACCGCCTCATCGAGGTTCTGGCAATCAATCAGGTAGAAGCCGAGCAGTTGCTCCTTGGTCTCGGCATAGGGTCCATCCAGCACCAGCGGAGGATTCTCCTTGCGCAGCGTCGTCGCCGCGGTGGTCGGCAGCAGCCGCGCCACCGGACCGAGCCGGCCCTGCTTGGCGAGCTTGTCCTGCACCACGGCGAGCTTCTTCATGACCTCCTGGTCCTGCTCCTTGCTCCAGGAACCGACCAAGTCCTCATCGTGGTAGCAAAGGATGGCGTAGAGCATTTTGGGACGTCCCCGTTCATCAGAATGACGAACGAGTAGGCTGCGTGCCGACAGGGCGCAATCCGGAATTTTTCGCTGGTTCCGGTCAGGGACCGACCACTGTCACCGGCATGGGATGGAAATGCCGCCAGCTGTGGACGACAACCTTGGAGCAAAGGCCGCATACGCAAAGAACGAGAACGACGTTTTTGAGGATTTTCATGGATGTTTCCCCACGGCGGGGCTGAGGCCGCGGCGAACGGGATCGCCGCGATCCGGATGTCGGGATCACCAGTAGACGCCGTAGCGGGCGGCGATGCTGCGAGCCTTCGCCTCGTCGCTCTGGTGGCGGCCTGAGGTGTGCTTTGCCGGCTTGGTGATGGGCTTTGCCGGTGCGGCGTCGGCTCGCGGCTTCGGCGCATCGGTGGTGGAGGCGGGAGCAGCCGGGGGAAGCGCGGCGGCTGGCGCGGCGGTGTCGGTTGCGGCAGGCGTATCGTTGGCGGCGAGAACGTGGCCGCGGCCCTCGCCGGCCTAGACGGAGGCGGACACCAGTAAAAGGGCAGTGATCAGGACCAGTTTGCGCATGTGCGCCTCCTTGTTTGATGCACGGAGACTAGACCCGCTCTGTGATTTGTTATGTGGTCGAGGTCACGTTGAAGCTTGGGGCAAGACAATGAGCAAGGGCGCGCTGGCGCTGTTGATCCATGGCGGAACGGACAATTGGTCGCCGGAGCGCTGGAATGCCAGATTCAACGAGGTATGCCGCGACCGCCGCGTGCTGAAGTTGCCCGATGCCGGCTTCGATCCGGCCGAGATTCATTACGCCGCGGTCTGGAAACCAGTGCCCGGAGAGCTGGCCGGCTTTCCGAACCTGAAAGTGATTTTCAATCTCGGCGCCGGCGTCGATGCGTTGATGGCGGACAAGACTTTGCCCGATGTGCCGCTGGTCCGCGTTTCCGTCACCGATCTCACCGACCGCATGGCCGAATATGTCGTGCTCCATGTGCTGATGCATCACCGGCAGGAGCTTTATTTACGCGAGTCGCAACGGGTGAAGCACTGGGCGCCGAGGTACCAATGGCCGGCGAGCGCCATCTCTGTCGGCATCATGGGGCTTGGCGTGCTCGGCGCCAACGCGGCCGACATCCTGCGCCGCATCGGCTTCAAGGTTGCTGGATGGAGCCGCAGCAGAAAGCAGATCGATGGCGTGGCATGTTTTGCCGGGCCTGAGCAACTCGACGCGTTTCTCAAGCGAACCGACATCCTGGTCTGTCTGCTGCCGCTGACATCAGACACGCGGCACATCCTCAATCGCGATCTCTTCGCCAAATTGGGGCGCAACAGCCCGCTCGGCGCGCCTGTCCTGATCAACGCCGGCCGCGGCGGCCTGCAGAACGAAGCCGACATCATCGCATGTCTGGATGACGGCACGCTCGGCGCCGCCTCGCTCGATGTCTACGCGCAGGAACCGCTGCCCGCGGACAGTCCGTTCTGGACCCATCCGAAAGTCGTGCTGACGCCGCACAATGCGGCCGACACCGATCCCGACGAGATCTCGAAATATGTCGCGCGGCAGATCGAACGTTTCGAAGCGGGCGGCGCGCTGGACAACGTCGTCGACCGCACGCGGGGTTATTAGCCCTTCTCGCCCAGCATCACATCCAGCGCGCCCTTGACGATCGCCTCCAGCTCCTTGCGCGGCACGCCGGCACGCGCGCGGATCGCAACGGTGTGCAGCGTCGCCGATGCCAGCTGCGCCAGCACGGTCGGATCGGATGATGGGGCGATCTCGCCCTTCTCCTTGGCGGTGCGGAAGCAGGATGCGAACGCCTTGTCGAGCTCGACAAATCCTTCCAGCACCATGGCGCGGATGCCGGGATCGGCCACCGCTTCGGACGCCGCCGTCATCACCGTGAAGCAGCCGCGCGGGCTTTCGCCTTCGAGATAGATGTCGAGCGCGATGGCGAAGATGCGCTGCAGCCGTTTACGGACCGGCATCTCCTCGCGGAAAATCTCCACCATCGCCGCGCGCGCGTCGTCGCGATAGCGCTGATAGCTCTTGATATAGAGCTCGCGCTTGTCGCCGAACGCGCCATAGAGACTCGGACGGTTCATGCCGGTGGCGGTGCTGAGATCGTCCAGCGAGGTCGCGGCGAAGCCGCCCTTGCGGAACAGGTTGAGCGCCTTGCCGAGCGCGACGTCAGGCTGATAGGCGCGCGGCCGCCCGCGGCGCTTTGGCTCCGCCCGGGCTTCGCTGGCAGCATGTGGCGGAGGTTTATTTTTTTGTACCATTTCGCAATAAATTCCTTGACCGGCTTTATATTATGCGAGACAGTATAAAAATCAACCCGGCACCGTCGCTCGGGTCAAAACCGCCAAGGAGGCACCCATGGATCTCTATTTCTCCCCGCTCGCCTGCTCGATGGCGACCCGGATCGCGCTGTATGAGGCAGGCCAAGACGCCGGCTATCTCGAGGTCGATCCCAAGACCAAGGTGGTGCAGAAGGACGGCTCGGATTTCCGGGACGTGAACCCACTGGGCCTGGTGCCGACGCTGCGCACCGACGACGGCACCGTGCTGACCGAGAACGCCGCGATCCTGCAATATGTCGCCGATCGCTTCCCGAAGGCCGGCATCTCGGCAAGCGACGGCACCGAACGCAGCCGGCTGCATCAATGGCTTTGCTTCATCGGCACTGAATTGCACAAGGGCCTGTTCGTGCCGCTCCTGAGCAAGGACGCGCCGGCCGAGGTGAAGTCGCTACACGATGCAAAAATATCTCTCGCGGCTCGACTATCTCGACAAATACCTGCAGGGTCGCGAATTCCTGCTCGACCATTTCAGCGTCGCGGACGCTTATCTCGCGACCGTGCTGAACTGGAGCATCGCAACCCCGATGATCGACTTCGCGAAATATCCGGCGGTGAAGGACTATCTGGAGCGGATGAAGAAGCGGCCGGCGATCGCGAAAGCGCTCGTGGAGGAGTTCGAGCTCTACAAGGCCGAGATCGCGCGCCACAAGAAGGCGGCGTAGCGGACTCTCATGTCCCGGACGCGGTGCAGCGTTCTTCACGATGCACCGCAGATCCGGGACCCATTTCCCCGCAAAGTGGACCCCGGATCAGCAGCGCCATAGCGCGTCGAAGACGCGCGTGAACGCGTTTATGGAAGAAGCGCTGCGCTGCATCCGGGGAACGCAAATTCAAAACGGACTCTCCCCCAGCCCCGGCACATCCGCCGGCCGCGGTCCCGGTGCGGGCCAATGGAAGCGGCGATCCTTCTCGGCGATCTCGATGTCATTGATCGACGCCTCGCGCCGACGCATCAAGCCGTGCTCGTCGAACTCCCATTGCTCGTTGCCATAGGAGCGATGCCACTGCCCCCCGGCATCGTGCCATTCGTACTGGAAGCGAACCGCGATGCGGTTGTTGTCGAACGCCCAGAGATCCTTGATCAGGCGATAGTCGAGCTCGGTCGCCCATTTGCGCTTGAGGAATGCGACGATCGCCGCGCGGCCTTCGAAGAATTCCGAGCGATTGCGCCAGCGGCTGTCCTCGGTATAGGCGAGCGCCACGCGCTCCGGATCGCGCGAATTCCAGGCGTCTTCCGCCATGCGGGCTTTCTGGGTGGCGGTTTCTCTCGTGAACGGCGGGAACGGCGGACGGGACATGATGGCCTCGGACTTGGGCGGGACTGCAAGTCTAGCGCCATACATAGGCAAGTCGATGGGCGAAATCCTATCGCACGATAACTAGACCAAATCGCCCTTCATCAGCGCGCGGATCGCCTTCGGAATCGGCTGCGCCCTGCCCTCGCTGATGAAGGCGACGCGCACGTCGGCCTTCACCAGCACATCGTCGCCGCGGTGGATTTCCTGCGCCAGCACGATCGACGCGCCCTTCACCGCAACCGGCCAGGTCACGATGTCGAGCACATCGTCCATCCGCGCGGGTTTCAGAAAATCGAGCGTCATCGAGCGCACCACGAAGGCAAAGCCCGGCGTCTCGGTCTCGGCCTCCGCGAAAAGCGCATGTTGCTCGGCGCCCATCAGCCGCAGATGATTGGTACGCCCACGTTCCATGAAGCGCAGGTAGTTGGCGTGATAGACGATGCCGGAAAAATCCGTGTCCTCGTAGTAGACGCGGACCTGCATGTGATGCCGGCCATCGCGGATTTCGCCGTCGAGATGAGATGTCAGCGGCGGACGGCCGCTGCTCACTGCTCGTCCTCGCCGCCACTGCCGAACAGTCCGAACTGCGCCGGATCGCGTGTCGGTTCGGCCAGGCCGAGATGCCGGAAGGCGTGCGAGGTGAGGAGCCGCCCGCGCGGCGTGCGCTGCAGATAACCGCACTGGATCAGGAACGGCTCGATGATGTCCTCGATGGCATCGCGCGGCTCCGACAAAGCGGCCGCCATCGTCTCGACACCGACCGGGCCGCCGCCATAGTTCATTGCAATCGTCGTGAGATAGCGGCGGTCCATCGCATCGAGACCGGCGGCGTCGACTTCCAGCGCGCTCAGCGCATGGTCGGCGATCTTGCGGTCGATCGATTCCGCATTCGCAGCTGAGGCGAAGTCGCGCACCCGCCGCAGCAGGCGGCCGGCGATGCGCGGCGTGCCGCGGGCGCGGCGCGCGATCTCGTTGGCGCCGTCGGCCGTCATGCCGATCTTGAGCACGCGGGCGCCGCGGGTGACGATCTTCTCCAGTTCCTCTTCGGTATAGAAATTGAGCCGCACGGGAATGCCGAAGCGGTCGCGCAAGGGGTTGGTAAGAAGACCGGCGCGCGTGGTGGCGCCGACCAGGGTGAATTTCGCAAGCTCGATCTTGACCGAACGCGCGGCCGGCCCCTCGCCGATGATGAGGTCGAGCTGGAAATCCTCCATCGCGGGATACAGCACTTCCTCGACCGCGGGGCTGAGGCGGTGGATCTCATCGATGAAGAGCACGTCGCGCTCTTCGAGATTGGTGAGGAGCGCGGCGAGATCACCGGCCTTGGCGATCACGGGACCGGACGTCGCGCGAAAGCCGACGCCGAGCTCGCGCGCGACAATCTGCGCGAGCGTGGTCTTGCCCAGCCCCGGCGGTCCGACGAACAACACGTGATCCAGCGCCTCGCCGCGCTTGCGCGCGGCCTCGATGAACACCGAAAGGTTGGCGCGCGCCTGCGCCTGGCCGACGAATTCCGACAGCAGCTGCGGGCGCAGCGTGGTGTCGCCGGCATCCTCATGACGGCGTTCCGGCGTGACGATGCGCGGGGAGGTACTCACTTCGCGAGTTCCTTAAGGCCGAGGCGTATGAGCTGGGCGGTCTCGGCCTTCTCGCCTGCGCTGCGTGAGGCGGCTGCGATCGCAGCTGCGGCCTGCGGCTGGCCGTAGCCGAGATTGACCAGCGCCGAGATCGCATCCATCACCGGACGCGGCGCGCGCTGATCGTCGATCGCACCGGACAGCGAAACCACGGCGGGATCGACATTGGCGAAGGCCGGCGCCTTGTCCTTCAATTCGGTGACGATGCGTTCGGCGACTTTCGGGCCGACGCCGGGCGTGCGCGTCACCGCGGCCTTGTCGCGGAGCGCGATGGCGTTCGCAAGCTCGGCCGGCGGCAACGTGCCGAGCACGGCCAGCGCCACCTTCGCGCCGACGCCCTGCACGGTTTGCAGCAGGCGAAACCATTCGCGCTCGATGTCGCTCCTGAAGCCGAACAGCTTGATCTGATCCTCGCGCACATAGGTCTCGATCGACAGCACCGCGGCCTCGCCGGGCGAGGGCAACGCCTGCAGCGTGCGCGCCGAGCAGTGCACCTGATAGCCGACACCGCCGACGTCGAGGATGACGAAATCCTCGCCGTAGGAATTGATCAGGCCCTTCAATTTGCCGATCATGCGCCGACCACTCTCAGTTTCAGCGCGACGCTGTTGCGATGATGCGCATGCGTGATCGCGATCGCGAGCGCATCAGCCGCATCGGCAGATGCCGGCTCGGCCTTCGGCAGCAGCAGCTTCAGCATCACCATGACCTGGTGCTTGTCGGCGTGGCCGGCGCCGACCACGGTTTTCTTCACCTGGTTCGGCGCATATTCGGAAACCGAAATGCCGAACATCGCGGGCGCGAGCATCGCAATGCCCCGCGCCTGGCCGAGCTTCAGTGTCGCAACGCCATCCTTGTTGGCAAAGGTCTGTTCGACTGCGGCCTCCGCCGGCTTGAAGCTACCGAGAACGGCCGCCAAGCCTTCATGAATGGCGAGCAGCCGACTTGCGAGCGGCAGATCGTTCGGCGGCTCGACCGATCCGCAGCCGACAAAGGTCAGGCGATTACCCTCGCTCTCGATCACGCCCCAGCCGGTGCGGCGGAGACCCGGATCGATACCGAGGATGCGAACGGGGATGCGAATCGCCGGAGGTGACATGTCCCAGTGATACCGCCTGCCGACACCGGGTGAAACAGAAACAGAACATCTTACCCAGGCAATCCGGCCGCAGAACGGCCGCTAGCCGCCCAACTTCGCCATCAGCGCGTCCGAGACCTCGAAATTGGCGAACACGTTCTGCACGTCGTCATGCTCGTTGAGCATGTCGATCAGTTTCAAGAGCTTCTCGCCGGTCTCGTCGTCGACCGCGACCGTGGTCTGCGGCTTCCAGGTCAACGCCGCCTTGCGTGGCTCGCCGAACTTGGCTTCCAGCGCCTTGGCCACCTCGCGATAGCTCTCGGGCGAGGCGTAAATCTCGTGCCCGCTTTCGCTGGAAATCACGTCGTCGGCGCCGGCCTCGATCGCCGCGTCCAGCATGGCGTCGCCGGAAGCGATGCTCGCGTCATATTCGACGATGCCGGTGCGATCGAACATGAAGGCGACCGAATTGGTTTCGCCGAGATTGCCACCGGATTTGGTGAAATAGGAGCGGATGTCGGAGGCCGCGCGGTTGCGGTTGTCGGTGAGCGCCTCGACGATGACCGCGACCCCGCCGGGGCCGTAACCCTCGTAGCGGATTTCGTCGTAATTCTCGCCCTCGCTGCCGATAGCCTTCTTCACCGCGCGATCGATCGAATCCTTCGACATGTTTTCCTGCCGGGCCGCGATGATGGCCGCTCGCAGCCGCGCGTTCATGGTGGGATCGGGCAGCCCCATCTTGGCCGCGACCGTGATTTCGCGGGCCAGCTTGCCGAACAGCTTCGACTTCTGGGCATCCTGCCGCCCCTTGCGGTGCATGATGTTCTTGAATTGGGAATGGCCGGCCATGCGGGTCTCGTCAGGAAGTCAGGGGGCGGTCGGGGCGCGGCCTTATAGGCCGAGTTCCCGCAAAATCAAAGGTTTGGCTAGTGCCCACTTTCCGAAGTCCGCGTTACATCGCCGCAACACCTTTTCGCGGACTTCGGAAAGTTATGGGCACTAGCAAATCTATGATTCTAGTGCCGCTTTCGATCTGAAGTCCCTGACCCGATTTTGCCGCGAGTGAATCAGGGACTTCAGATCGGCGGCACTAGAAATTTGGTAGCGGGTGCGACCCCGCCTGCCGGAATATCAGGCAATCGTTAACCATGACTTCACGCCTCGGTGCAAGGATGGCGGGCACTATTCTACCTCATCCCAGAGAAGCCCATGGCGTTCGTTCTATTTCGAAAGCGACTGCCGGAACCGGCTGTGTCTGGTCCTCCTCCAAGCCCGGCGTCCCAGCCGGTTGAGGCCGCGGTGCCGGAGGCCGATTCGGCCAGGGAAATCCTCGAACTTCTCGAACTCGAGCTTGGCGGCATGATCCGCCAGCTCGAGCGCGCAGCCCATTCGGTGGCCGGCGGCGCCGAAGCCACCGCCACGACCCTTGCCGCGATCCGCGAGCGCACCGACGCGCTGACCGGCCGCACCTCGGCCGCCCGGGACACCGCGGCGGCGTTCGCGCAGACCGCGGAAAAATTCACCCGTTCCGCGGAAGGCATCGGCGCGCAGGTGCGCGACGCCGGCCAACTCGCGGACCAGGCCAGCGCGGCAGCCCGCGAAGCCCGTGCCAATGTGGATCGTTTGCGCGAGTCCTCTGCGGCGATCGGCAATGTGGTCAACCTGATTGCGCAGATCGCGCGGCAGACCACGCTGCTTGCGCTCAATTCCACCATCGAGGCGGCGCGCGCGGGCGAAGCCGGCCGCGGATTTGCCGTGGTTGCGACGGAAGTCAAGGCGCTCGCCGTGCAGACCCAGAACGCCACCGAGGAGATCACCAGGAAGATCGAGGCGCTGCAAAAGGACGCGGCGGGTTCGGCGGAAGCCGTGCACCGGATTTCGCAGGCGATCGAGGCGATCCGCCCCGTGTTCGAGAACGTCAGCGGCGCGGTCGCCGAGCAGAATCAAACCACCGGCGAGATGTCGGAGAATGCGGCCTCCGCTTCGCACTTCATCGTCGAAGTCGGCGACAGTGCTGCCGAAATCATTATGGCCACCACTGAAGCTACGGGGCACGGCGAGGAGGTTGCGAGTGCCGGCAAGGCCGTGACGATGTTTGCTCAGAAGCTCAAGACCCGCAGCGCGGTGCTGCTGCGCCAGGGCCAAAGCGACGAGCGGCGGAGAGCGGAACGGCTGCCCTGCCACATCAAGATCGATATCGAGGGGCACGGCACCGCGCCGGTCAACGAGATTTCCGCCGACGACATCCTGATCGCCGGCCCCAACGCTGCAAAGCTGCCGCTGCATGCGAGCCTCAAGGCGACGCTTGATGGCGTCGGCGGCTGCCGCATTCGCATCACCGAGCATCCCGCCGCCGGCGCTCGCGCGCGGTTCGAAGCGCCGAGTGCGAAACTCGCTGAGACAATCGAAGACAAGCTTTGGGCGATCCGCGAGGAGAATGTCGAGGCGGTGACGCGCGCAATGGAAGCCGGCGTCGCGCTGACGAAAATCTTCGAGAACGCGGTCGCCTCCGGCGCAATTGCGATCGACGATCTCTTCGACGAGAACTACGTCGAAATCCCTGGCACCAATCCCGTTCAACACCGGACCAAATTCCTCGACTGGGCCGACCGCGCCTTGCCGGCGTTCCAGGAGGCGTTCCGCGCCAAAAACGAACGCATGGCGTTCTGCGCTATGGTCGACCGCAACGGCTACCTGCCGGTTCATAACAAGATCTACTCCAATCCGCAGCGTCCGGGCGACGTCGCCTGGAACACTGCGAATGCCCGCAACCGCCGCATCTTCAACGACACCGCGGGCCTTGCCGCAGGCCGCAACCAGCGCAGCTATCTGATTCAGAGCTACGCGCGCGACATGGGGAATGGCGTCACCATCATGATGCGCGAGATCGACGTGCCGGTCCGCGTTCAGGGCCGTCACTGGGGCGGCTTTCGCACGGCTTACAAGCTATGACCTCACAAACCGCACTTTCCAACTCCATCACGACCGCCCCCTCCGCCAGCGAGCGGCTGGTCGACCAGCTCTCCAACAAGATCGGCGGCCTCGGCGTCGAGCTCGCCGACGTCGCCGGCAACGTGCAGGAAGTGGCACAACGCGTCTCCACGCAATCGGAGCGCTTCGGTCATCTGCAGAAGACCGCCGAGACCATGGTCTCCGCCAATCATGGCATCGCGGACGCCTCGCAATCGGTGCAGGCGGCGGCCTCCGCCGCCGTCGACGACATCACCCAGTCGCGCGACGCGGTCGAGACCGCGGTCAAGCACATCGCGGAGCTGATCGAGGCGGTCGGCCGCATCGAAAGCAGGCTCAGCGCGGTGTCCTCCGCGCTGTCCCAGGTCGCGAAAGTCTCGGGCTCGATCGAGGCGATTGCGAAACAGACCAATCTGCTCGCACTGAACGCCACCATCGAGGCCGCGCGGGCCGGCGCGGCCGGCAGGGGCTTTGCCGTGGTCGCGAGCGAGGTGAAGAGCCTCGCCGAGGCAACAAGGCAGGCCACCGTGCAGATCGGCGACACCGTGCGCGGGCTGGACGGCCAGGTCGGCTCGCTGATCGGCGAAAGCGGCGAGGCCTCGCTGCGCGCCAAGAATGCCGGCGACGGCGCCTCGCAAATCCAGGGCATCATCGCGCGCGTGCAGAACGGCGTCACCAAGGTCGGCGAGGAGATCGACGGCGTCACCAGGGCTGCGACCTCGAACCTCGCCCATTGCGATGAGGTGATCGAGGAACTCGCGCACCTCGCCAAGGGCGTCGACCTCTCTTCCAGCCATCTCAAGAATGCCGACGAGCGTGTCGCGAAACTGCTCGAGACCTCCGAAGGCCTGATCGCGCTGATCGCCGACAGCGGCGTGGAAACGTCCGACGCGCCGTTGATCCGCACCGTGGTCACCACGGCGAAGCAGATCGCCGACGTCTTCGAGGCGGCAATCGCGCGCGGCGAGGTCACCCTCGATCAGCTGATGGACGAGAAGTACCGCGAGATCCCCGGCACCGATCCCAAGCAGTTCATGACCGACTATATCGCGTTCACCGACCGCGTGCTGCCCGAAATCCAGGACCCGATCCAGAAGTCCGATCCGCGCATCGTGTTCTGCGTTGCCTGGGCCAAGGGCGGCTATCTGCCGACGCACAATCCGAACTATCGCCATCCGCAGGGCAAGGACCCGGTCTGGAACAACGCCAATTGCCGCAACCGCCGCCTGTTCAATGATCGCGCGGTCAAGAAGGTTGCAGCCAACACCAAGCCCTTCCTGTTGCAGACCTACCGGCGCGACATGGGCGGCGGCAACTTCGTGCTGATGAAGGATCTGTCGTCTCCGATCTTCGTGCGCGGCCGCCACTGGGGCGCGTTCCGCATGGGATTCAGGCAGGGCTGACGGCCGTCGCATCGTCGTTGGCTCACCAGCCGTTTCGTGATGCTGGCGCCGACTGAGCGCGTTTACACCTCGGCAGCCCTCTGCAAGACTGCGGCTCGTCGGCGCGCGGCAGGCGCCCCGCGAACCGAGGTGTCTGTCATGCAACTGGCCCCGCTCACCTTCAAATCCATTCGTGCGCGCCCGGTCGTGCTGAAGCTGAAGCGCCCGGTGGTCGCGAAGATCGCGACCATTCCGGAGTGGCCGCTGATCCTGATCGACCTCTTCACCGAAGAAGGCATCGTCGGGCGCAGCTATCTCGAGCCCTACACCATCAAGACGATGCGCTATCTGGTCCCGGCGCTGCACGATTTCGGCGAGATACTGAAGGGGCGGCGCGTGGCGCCGGCCGAGTTTTACGACATCGCGCGCAGGTCGCTGCACTTCGTCGGCTACGAGGGCCAGTCGATGATCGCGGTCGCGGGCCTCGACATGGCGGCGTGGGACACGCTGGCAAGAGCGGCGAACTTGCCGCTGTGTGTGCTGCTCGGCGGCTCGGTCGGCCCCGTGAAGGCCTACAACAGCAACGGATTGTGGCTGCAGCCGCCCGAGAAGCTTGCCGCGGATGCGATTGCGCTGCGCGACGAGGGCGGCTTTGCCGGATTGAAGATCCGGCTCGGCCGCGATCGCCCGCAGGACGATCTCGCCGCCATCGCCGCGGTGCGCTCCGCCGTCGGCGACGACATGGCGCTGATGGCCGACTACAATCAGGGGCTCAACTTCGCCGAGGCACTGCAGCGCTGCCACATGGTCGACGATCTCGGCCTTGCCTGGATCGAGGAGCCGATTATCTACGACAATCTCGACGGCTATGTGCAGCTTGCGGCGCAACTGAAGACGCCGATCCAGATCGGCGAGAATTTTTACGGCCCGCGCGAGCTGCACAAGGCGTTGCAGCGCAAGGCCTGCGACCTCGTGATGCCCGATTTCATGCGCATCGGCGGCGTCACCGGCTGGCTGCGCGCTGCGGCGATCGCGGGCGCGGCGGGCATTCCGATGTCGACCCATCTCTATCCCGAGGTCGCAGCCCACGTGATGCGCGTGACCGAGACGGCGCATTGGCTGGAGTGGCAGGACTGGGCCGATCCGATCCTGCAACGTCCCTACGCCATCCGCGAGGGCCTGCTGCACATTCCCGCTGCGCCCGGCCTCGGTATCGACTGGAACGAGGATGCGGTGAAAGCCCACGCGTTCGACGGCTAGCCTCAACGTTTGCGCATCGTCCAGGAGCCGCCGCCACCGGTCCCCGACCATCGGCCCGCTGCGCCATCCTGCATGAGCGAGCCGCTATAGGACTGCTTGCACTCCCCCGGCAAACCCTGGCCGGTGCAATCCCGGATAAAGGTGATCCTTCCGTTCTGAACGACACCCTGCACGATCGGATCGGTCCGCGGCCCCGGACAGCAGGCCCATTTTGACGAACCGGAAAAATTCGAACCGGTCACCGTGATGGTGAAGGTCGAGGCATAACCGTTGGCATCGACGTCATACGTGCCGCTGACGATTCCGCTCTTGTCGCGCTCGACTTGCCTCGGGTCGTCGCGGCGAGCTGGCTCTTCTTCATTTCCTGAAGCCGTGCGCGCGCCATGCTGCCATAGGCGGTGCCACCGAACTGGCGAACGAAATCCTCCATCACGGCGATACTCGTGGTGTTTTGCGTGACCGACCAGGCGCGCGCCGCTTCGTCCGTGACGCTCGGTGCGGCAACGGTTGGCGCCGCTGCGGTCACTGGCGCGCCCGCGGCCTGGCCTGCAAAATAGAAGCTGCCCGCGATCGGAGACGATGACACCCAGGGCTGCTGGACGCCGCCGGTTGCCTCTTTCACCGCAAGACCGACCGCGTTGAAGGTCTGAAAAATGTCCTTGCCAGGTTTGCGGATCGCGTCCGCAAGCGCCCTGGTATAGGGACTGTTGCCGTTGGCTCCATCGCGCGCCACGTTGCCGGGCTGTGTCGCATAGGAAATCAGCGTACCCTCCGGCGCGCGCATCTGGGCGAGCCCGCCCTCGGCCGCCCGCAGCCCGCGGCCGCCGAACGGATTGTTGCGGCAGGCATCGAGGATCACGATGTTCAGCTTTGTTCCGGCACCCTCCATCTGCCGCAACACCAGTGCGGTATCCACCATCTGGAAATCGACGTCGGTCTCCCGCGCCGGATTGGCGCCGACCGGCACCAGATAGTTCTGGCCGCGCACCTGCAGGCCATGTCCGGCGTAATAGAACAGGCCGACATCGGCGCCCTGGATCTGGTCGCTGAAGCCCTGCACGACGCCATCGAACTGCGCCTTGTCGAGATCGAGCTGTGCGCTGCCACCGACGATGACGAAGCCCAGCGCGCGCAATGTCTCGGCCATCAGCCTCGCATCGTTGACGGGATTATCGAGCGGCGTGACGTTCTTGTAGTGCGAATTGCCGATCACGAGCGCGACGCGTTTCTCGGCATGCGCCGGTGCACAGGCGCAAACGGCTAACGCGAGCGCCACAACAGTCCACTTCGCTCGGCGAGAAAGCTGCAGCATCAGGTCCCCAACGCGTGTCATTCTGGCAGCCCCGCTTCTCGAAGCACGGCGACGATCCGCTCACGCGCCTGCGGCAGGCGGACGGGAAACGCCTCGCGTGCCTGGGCTGAGCCAAAACCCGGGTTGAACCGAAGGATCCGCGCGACCGCCTGCTGCGCTTCCGCTGCATGTCCGCCGCACATGGCATTCGCGGCCAACGCGCTCAGCGAATGCGCATCGGCAGCTTGCTGCACGGCTTTCAGTGCGACTGCGCGGCCTTCCTCGTACCGTTCGAGCACGAACAGCGCCCACGACGTACCGTTCCATGCACCCGTTTTCAACGGATCGAGCGGGCTCAACCGCAGCATCTTTTCGAAGCTTTCGACGGACGCCGCCGCCTCGGCACAAAGCAGCATGACCCATCCGCGCGAATACCAGGCCGCCGCGAGGTTTGGATTGAGATCGACCGCCTGCTGCACCATCGATGCGCCGAGGTCATATTCGTGCCCGAGGTAAGTGAGCACATGTCCGGCTCTGGCCAGCGAGAAAGCGTCCTCGTCGGCCAGTCTGGAGGCCATCCCCGCATGGCGGATGGCTTCATCCCTCAATTCCCCTGACAGCGGCGACCCGCGCACGGCCTGTTGGATCAGCAGCGACCGGGCCAGCATCGCGTGCGCCGCCGCGTAATCGGGATCAAGCCCGATTGCCTTGTTGAAGCGGGTGTGGGCTTCCGACCATTGCCGCCCATACAGGGCCGTCATGCCACGTAAATAGTGGTCATAGCTGTCAAGCTTCTCTGTCGGCTTCTGTCTCGCGCGTTCGATCTCCGCCATTTCGAGCCGCGGCGCGATCAGGCCGACCACGGCCGAGGTGACCTGGTCCTGAAGGTCGAAGACATCCTCGAGTCCGCCGTCGAACTTGTCGGCCCAAAGATGCCGGTTGGTTGCGGCCTCGATCAGCTGCGCGGTGATGCGTACGCGATTGCCTGCCTTGCGCACGCTTCCTTCCAGAACGTAGCGGACGCCGAGCTCGCGGCCGACATTGCGGATGTCGATCGCCTTCCCCTTGTAGGTGAAGCTGGAGTTGCGCGCGATCACGAACAGCGACTTGAACCGCGACAACGCGGTGATGATGTCCTCCACCATGCCATCGGCAAAATATTCCTGCTCGGAATCGCCGCTCATGTTCTGGAACGGCAGCACCGCAATCGACGGTTTGTCCGGCAGCGCGGGAGGCGGACCGGCGGCGGCCGCCTGTGAGGCGCCCGCTGCGCCATCGACCCGTATTTGCCATGCGCGGACGGGCTCAGTAATGTTCTTCAGCGCCTGCGGCCCCATGTCGTGGAATGCGGCATCGACCTTGCCGCGAACCTGGCGATGGGCGTCGTCGGAGATGCAGATGGCGCCCGGCTCCGCGATCCCTTCCAGCCGCGCGGCGATGTTGACGCCGTCACCGAAGATATCGTCGTCGTCGACGATGATATCGCCGACATGAACGCCGACGCGGAAGTCGAGCCTGGCATCCGGCGGCAGATCGCCATTTCGCCTCGCCATGCCGGCCTGAAGCTCGATCGCGCAACGGACCGCATCAACCGCACTGGCGAACTCCGCAAGGAGGCCGTCGCCGGTGGTCTTGACGATGCGTCCGCGATGCGCGGCGATGGCGGGATCGACCAGCGTGCGCCGCGCGTTCTTGAGATCTGTCAGCGTCCGTTCTTCGTTCTGGCCCATCAGGCGGCTGTAGCCGGCGACATCTGCCGCCAGGATCGCCGCAAGGCGCCGCTGGATGCGCTCGTCCGTCATTTACCCGTCCAGAACTCCGGCAGCGCCGGCGCGAGCCGTCCGCCGATGCGCACCGGCGCAATCTTCGTGGCCAGTCCCGTCGCATCGTCGGTCTCGACCGCAACTCCCGACAACGTCGCAACTCCGCCGGCCGGCTCGAACCGCCCGGAAGGAATGCCCGCGGTGAAGCGCCGCATCGGCTCCTCCTTGATCATGCCGATGATGGAGTCGTAGTCGCCGGTCATGCCGGCGTCGGTCATGTAGGCGGTGCCGCCCGCCAAAATCTGGTGATCGGCGGTCGGCACATGCGTGTGCGTGCCGACCACGAGGCTGGCGCGGCCGTCGCAGAAGAAGCCGACCGCCTGCTTTTCGCTGGTCGCCTCGCAATGAAAGTCGACCACGACCGCATCGGCCGCCTCACCCAGCGGACAGGCGTCGAGCTCGCGCGCCAGCATCGCAAAGGGATCGTCGAATGGCGTCATGAAGACGCGGCCGAGGCCGTTGATGATGAGCGCACGCTTGCCGTTCTTGGTTTCGATCAGCGCAGCACCGCGGCCGGGCGTGCCCCGCGGCATGTTGGCGGGGCGGATGAGCCGCGAAGCCCGCTCGATGAAAACAAGCGCCTCGCGCTGATCCCAGGAATGATTGCCCAGCGTGATCGCATCGGCGCCGGCATCGAGCAGCTCCTGATAGATCGCCTCGGTGATGCCGAAGCCGCCGGCCGAGTTCTCGCCATTGACCACGACGAGATCGAGCGACCAGTCGCGGATGAGTCCCGGCAGATGGTCCGTGACCGCGGCGCGGCCGCTGCGGCCGACGACATCGCCGATAAACAATATTCGCAACTAACCGCTCCGGAAATCGAACACCCGCTTTTCGGTTAGCACATAATCGAGCGGCACGTCGTGCGATAGCGCGGGGATGCTCTCGATTTCCTGGACGGCAAAGGCGAGGCCGATGCCGGTGATCGGCTTCGACTTCCGCAAATGCGCGAAGGTGTGGTCGTAGTGACCGGCGCCGTAACCGATGCGGTGGCCATTGCTGTCGAAGGCTGCGAGCGGCACCAGCATGATGTCGGGCACGACTTCGGCGGCCGCGGTCGACGGCTCGGGAATGCCGAGCATGCCCATCATCAAACGATCGCCGGGCGTCCAGGCGCGGAACGTCAGCGCCTTGCCGCGTGCGTTCACGCTCGGCAGCGCGAGCCGCGCGCCCCGGCTCGCGAGCGCCCGCATCAGCGGCTCCGGATCGATCTCGTTCCTGATCGGCGAGTAGCCGGAGACGATCAGGCCGTTGATGATCTCGATCGGCAAGCCGCGTTTCGCCAGCGCGCCTGCCGCCGCAGTGCGCTGCTTGTCGGAGAGTTTTTCGCGCGCCGCCAGCGCGGTGGCGCGAAGCTCGGCCTTCGATTTCGGTTCGGCCATTGGTGAGTATGAAGCAATAAAAAGTGCGAAGCCGCGGTCGCCGTTGAAGCACTCGATCCCGGAGTTCCCTACGAAAGTAGGTGGGCACCATATGTCCGGATCCACGGACCCGGCCAGGGACAGTTCCCTAAAGGATCGATAAGGCCCCGGGGATATATGGCTCCTGACGCGCGACGCAGCCTCGCAAGGGTCAATGTAGCGACGAAGTGGCGGCGGCGCCAGCGGCGCGAGCACGCGGTCCCCGTGATTCCGCCTGTCGTGTCCCGGACGCGGCGCGGCATGAAATGACGCGACGCTGATCCGGGACCCACATTGCGGACGAACTCACGCTGGGTCCCGGATCTGCAGCGCACCGCAAGAGCGCTGCGCTGCGTCCGGGACACGAGAGAAATGTGTTCGGATTCGGTTGTCAAACAGCGGAGAAGACGTGAAGCAACATTCCCGCGGCGCGTTTTCGCCCGAGTGATGCGTAGCTCGTGCCCCTCGTGAAAGAAGAGGGCGCAGGGAATGCCGGGCGCTGGCCGCACCCGCAGGCTTGTGTGCTGAAAAGGGTAGAGTGCACACAAGATAGTCAGGTAAGGCCGGAACATCCGGCACTCCCTGCGCAATGGCTTTACGGCTTACTCCGCGCTCTCCCTGGTGTACCGGGCTTTTTAGCCACCATCGCCTGCCGATCATCTCGGCAAACTTGACCCCAGCGTCGGGGGGACAGGACCACACGGCTTGACCGTACGCGACCGCGCCGCACGTCTTGCGGCACAGCTACGTCCATCGCATTCCGCCTCGCGTTCGGTGACGATAGGCCTAACGCCCCTCTTGCCGAAACGGAACGAGCGTGTTGTATCACGTGTTTCCGAAAAACGGAATCATTATTTTGTAAAACAGAAGAATTATTTTTGCCCCTTGACGCTGAATGCGGGCAACTCCCTGGGAGCGCTTCAAAATATCGCGTTTGGGCGCAGGATTTTACCTCGCCGCTTGCCGACATTTTGAAACTAACGCCACTTCCGTTGCGTTGGAACACCATGTCCGACGCCTACGACTATTTCAAAGCCCACGCGATCGCGGCGACCCAGAAGGCCCGCGCGCTGCCGTTCGGCCGCGACAAGCAGAAGCAGCGCGTGGTCGCGCGCGTCTACCATCTGCTCGCGAGGGAAGCGGCGTTTACGCCGAACGTGCACCATCTCGACGAGTTCAGGTCCGCCCAACGGCTGGAGCGGCAGGTGGAGCGATAACCTTGCTCGTCATTCCGGGGCGCGATTCGCCGAAGCGCGGAGGCGAGACGCGAACCCGGAATCCATCAACCAGCTGAAATGGTGGCACAATGGATTCCGGGTCCACGCGCATGCGCGCGTGTCCCGGAATGACGATCGTTGTTGACTTCAGCGCGCGCTGTCGTTGCGCGCCAATGTCGGGCGATCGGGCATGCGATACGGCCTGATGCTGCTGACCAATACGGCTTCCGGTGGAACCTTCAGCTCGGCAACCGTGGTCCCGCCGCCCGTAACGACGAGCAGCGACATCGAGGTGGCTGCGAGCAGCAACCCGGACACCATGACGGCGAGAAAAACACGATCCATCCCGAGAGAACGTAAGCCCACCGATCTCGTTCCGGCGGAACGGCAGGGATTCTCAACGGCGTATCGCGGCAGGTGGGTTCAAAATGTGGACAGTGGGACGCGGCGCGGCACTCGTTAATCCCTCCCCCGCGAAGCGGTGGGGAAGGTCGGGGTGGGGGGCATCTCATTCGCACCGTGCTCGTGGAGTTACCCCCCACCCGCCTCGCTTCGCTTGGCACCCTCCCCACCACTCGCTTCGCTCATGGGGGGAGGGATAAGAGTCTACGCCCTTGCAGCAAGCCGCCGCTTTTTCATCTTCGGCGGTGAGGCCTTCCGCGGCCCCGGGGCCGCCGCCTTCGGCACGATGTAAAGCTTCGGCCGCGCGAGCGGCTCGCGCTTCTCCTTCAAGCGCTGCTCCACCGTCGGCAGGATGGCGAGCCCGCCCATGGCGGTCCATTCGGCGATCCTGGCCGCCAGCTGCATGCGCATTTCCAGCAGGCGCGCGGCGGCTACCGAGGAATCCTGGTCGCGGCCGATCTGCTCATGCATCACAGCCTCGGCGCACCGCATTTCCTCCCGCAAGAGGTTTATTTCCTTACGAATTTTGTTCAGCCGGTTGTCCATTGGGACCCTCCTCTTTTTGGGAAGGCCAGCATAGGCACAAAACGTGAACAAAGAGTCAAGAGGGTTTGGAGAGTTTGGCTCAATGCCGACGGGCTTGGCGGCGGGCTGACCAGGGGGAGCAACTTCATTTGTGTTGCGGGCTTGTCGTCGCGCACGCAAAGCTGCAGCCAACGAGGAGGAGGACCGCCCATGCAATCGAACCGATCACGCGCAAGCAAGGCGACGATGGCCTGCGCCATACTGGCCGCAACGCTCGCGCTCGCCGCGCCCGCCCGCGCGCAGACCTATGATCCGGCCTATCCGGTTTGCCTTCAAATTTATCAGGGCTTCGTCGATTATTATTTCGAGTGCGCCTACCAGACGATGGGGCAGTGCCAGGCCTCGGCGTCGGGCCGCTCGGCATCGTGCGTCGTCAATCCCTACTACAAGGGACGGGCTGCGCCTGGCCCGCGCCGCAAGAAGCCGCATTACTAATAACAACAGCAGCAACGCTGGTCAGGAAACGCCATGCAATTGCGAAAATTCGGACGCACGCCGATGCAGCTCTCGGTGCTGGGCTTCGGCTGTGGGGCGGTCGGCGGCCTGATGGTGCGCGGCGATCACGCCGATCAGGAGCGCACTGTCGCCCGCGCGCTTGCCGCCGGCGTGAATTATTTCGACACCGCCGTGCAATATGGCGATGGTGAATCGGAGAAGAACCTTGGCCGCATTTTGCAGGCGCTGAAACCGGCCAATGCCGTGGTCGGCACCAAGGTGCGGATCCCGCCGGATGCCTACGGCCGCATCACTGAGGCCGTGACGACATCGCTCGAACAAAGCCTAAAGCGGCTGCGCCGCGATCACGTCGACATTTTCCATCTGCACAACCCGATCACCGGGAAAGGCGGCGGCGCGACGCTGAGCGCCAAACAGGTGCTCGACGAAGTGGTGCCGGCGTTCGAGCGCCTGCGCACGCAAGGCAAGACACGCTTTCTCGGTCTCACCGCGGTCGGCGACACGCCGGCGCTGCACAAGGTGATCGATTCAGGCAGCTTCGACAGCGCGCAGGTCGTCTACAACATGCTCAATCCGCCCGCCGCCGAGGCGCTGCCGAAAAGCTATCCGGCCCATGATTACGGGCGCCTGTTCGATCACACCTTGAAAGCCGGTGTCGGCGTGGTTGGCATCCGCGTGCTCGCCGGCGGCGCGCTGTCAGGCTCGGCCGAGCGTCACCCGATTGCCAGCCCGCCGCCCGAACCGATCGGTTCGGCCATGAACTACGACGCCGATATCGACCGCGCGCGTCGCCTGATGCCGCTGGTCAAGGACGGCTTTGCCGGTAGCCTGACCGAAGCCGCCACGCGCTTTGCGATTGCGCATAATGCTATGGGCACGATCCTGGTCGGCATCGCCACGCCGGAGCAGTTCGACGGCGCGTTGAGCGCTGTTGAGAAAGGACCCCTACCGAAAGGCGCGTTCGACCGGCTGGCGGAGTTGCAAAAAGGATTTGCCGGGGAAGCGCGGTGAGGCGACGCCAATTGATATCACTGCTCGGCGCGGCCGCCGCGTTGCCACTGGCGGCGCGGGCGCAGCAGCAACGGATGCGGCGGATCGGTATCCTGACCAGCTCCGACGAAAGCGATCCCGAAGCGCAAGCAGGGATCGCGGCGTTTCGCGAAGGACTGGGCAAGCTCGGATGGACCGAGGGCCGCAACATCGCCATCGACATCCGCTGGACCAGGGCCGATGCCGAACTGATGACGCGATCCGCAAAAGACCTTGCTGCGCTTCAGCCGGATCTGGTCCTCACCAGCAGCACGCCCGCCGCCCGAACAATGCTGCAGCAGACGCGCATCATCCCGATCGTTTTCGTGCTGGTCGCCGATCCCGTCGGCGGCGGATTTGTCGCGAGCCTGCCAAAGCCAGGCGGCAACGCCACCGGTTTCACCCCGATCGTGGGCTCGCTCGGCGGCAAATGGACGGAGCTGTTGAAGGAGATCGCTCCGCGCCTCGGCCGGATCAACCTGATGTACAATCCGCCATCGGCGCCCTTCATCGAGGCCTTTCTCGGTCCGTTCAAGGCCGCCGCCGCGCAGCTCGGCGTCGAAGCGAACGTCGCGCCCGTCCAGGACATGCGCGAGGTCGAATCGCTGGTGTCAGCAAGCGCGGAGAACAGCGGCCTGGTCGTGATCCCCGATGCCTTCACCGTCGCCCGTCGCGCGGAGATCGCAGCCCTTGCCGATCGGCATCACGTCCCCGCCGTGTTCTGGTCACGCTCGTTTGCCGAACTCGGCGGCCTGATCGCCTACGGTCCGGTTCTGGTCGACGAGTACCGCCGCGCGGCCGCCTATGCCGACCGCATCCTCAAGGGCGAGAAGCCGGGCGAGCTTCCGGTGCAGACACCGGTCAAGTTCGAGCTTGTGATCAACATGAGGACCGCGAAGGCGTTTGGATTAGCGGTGCCGGAGAAGCTACGCGGGCTGGCGGACGATGTGATTGAGTAGGGTGAGACTGGCCGCGGCAGGCCGGCATGCGTGATGCGTGGTCAATCCATAACCCGAGACCAAACCAAGCATTCGGCGGAAGCGAGCGCAGCAACGGTGACGATTGGGCTGTAGTCAAAAATGCGGCGTCCGCTTTTGACAGTGAAGCAGAAATGCGTTGGTCAACTCGGGGTCTCGGCTTTTGAACTCAAGCGGACATGGGCCACTCGTTTTGCCGATCGACATTAGACCGCCTCTAATCAGCCACTCCTCTTTCCGTGGATCGCGCCGTTTTCAAGAAGCCATGCCACGACATTGCTTCGTCCGGTTTGCTCCGCGATATCGAGCGGCGTTTGCCCTGACCAGGGCGCGGTCCAGTTGAGGTCGGCACCATGCGAGAAGAGATATTGCGCAGCGGCGAGCTGGCCGCCATGGCAGGCGTTCCAGAAAGGCCCCGAGAGATGAGTGCCGCGCAACGACGGCGCGACCTTGACGCGACGCGCGATCGCCTCCATCAGCCCGAGCGCGGCTTCATGCCAGAGCTGGGTTTTCGCGCCGCGCCCCACAAGCCGCCGCGCGCCGGCCCACTGTCCGTAGCCGACGGCCGAAGACAGGGGCGGACCGCCGTCGATCGATGAGCCACCGCGTTCGAGATCGGCGCCGGCATCGAGCAGGGCATCGATCAGCGCTACGTCATCGTTGCTGGCCGCCCAGTGCAGCGGCGCCTCGCGATGCCGCATGTCGACGGCCGCTGCGTCGAGGTCGGCGCCATGACGCTTAAGCACCTGCACGATCGCTGCGGCGTTTGGAATCTGCCCGGGCCAATCCGCGAACAGATGCAGCGGCGTGCGTCCGCCGCCCTTCTCATTGCGGACCACGCAAGAGGCAAGTTCAGGCTCGCCCGCCAGCAGGCGGGAGAGCCGTTCGACATCGCCTTGCTTGAGTACCGTAGTGAGCTCGATGGCGAGCGCGTCGTCGCTTCGCAGGGTACGACAAAATGTGGTCATCGCACGTCTCGCGAACCTCAGTGTGACCTGCGACAGAGGACCGGCCATTTCCGCCGATTTCACGGCGGCCCGATGAGTTTGCCTTTGGCGCCGAGCGTCTGGGCGAGCTGACCACGTCCGCTCGTACGGGCTGAGCGGGGCCGCAGCCTACTTGCCGTCGTTCCAAATATCAGCCGCGAGCTTCCAGTCGTCTCCGACCTTTTCCCAAACGACAACATATTTCCCGGTCACTTCCTGCGGCGTCGGACCCTTCGTCTTCAGGCTGAAGGTCCCGATTTCACGTGCCGCGGAGGGACCGAGCGACTTGACGTCCAGGGTCGTGAGTTTCGGATCACCGACGTTTTCCGCCGTGCTTTTCCACATTGCTCCAATGGCAGCTCGGCCCTTCACCATCGCGGAACCGGGCGGAAATGCGGTCGCGTCGGTCGTGTAGAGCGAAGCAACACCGGCAAAATCGCCCTTGTTGAAGAATTCAATCCATTTCGCATTGGCTGCCTCGATCTCGGCCTTCTGAGCCGACGCCGGTGCGATCAACCCGACTACGAACGCAGTCATGAGGATCATCCTGCGCATGATCATCTCCATTGCAAAGCGGCTGCCTCGTCATTCACCGACCGCGCATGACGAGCGCGTCATGCGGCCGCCGATCTTTCGGAAGCCGCGCCGCTCACCCGATCGCGACGCCGCCGCCCACCGTGCGATTGAGCACCTGCGTGGTCTTCTCGATGCGCTCGGCGGCGGCATTCAAGGCATTCGCCACCGCGACCTGCGTCGCCCGCGCGCGATCACCGGCCGCAACGCGCACGTCGCGCAAGCTCGCCAGCTCCTGCTCCAGCTTCTCCAAGCGCGCATTGGCGTCGAGCAGTTCGTCGCAGGCGGTGAGCGCCGCCATCACGGTGAGCCGCTGATCGCCGATCTCGCCGAATTTTCCACGCAGATCCTCGACGCGCGACTGCAGGCTCTCGGCGAGCCGCATCAGCCGCGCCTCCTGCCCCTCCTCGCAGGCCATGCGGTATTGCCGGCCGTTGATGGTGACGTTGATGTGGTTCATGCGGCCTCTCCGCTGTCGTGCGCCTCGCCGCCGCCAAGCACCTCGCGGATCGCGGCGATCGCCGCATCCAGCCGGTCGCCGAGCTCGCGGTTGGCGCGCTCCAGCCTGCGCGTCTTCACCAGCGAGCTGTCGAGCTCGTCGGCGAGCCGCGAGCGGTCGGTGCCGAGCGCGTGAATCCGGGTCGCCAGTTCGTCCTCGTCGCGGTCGGCGTCGCGCCGCCGCTCGACCGCACTTTCCAGCGCATCCAGCGCCGCCATCAGCCGCCGCGTGGCGGACTCGATGTCGGCGAAAGGCGCCTCGGGGCTGGCGGAACCGTTGACAGGACGATCATTCATGCGAGGAAACGCAAACTTGGGGTTGCACCGTCGCCAGCCGCGAATCCGGCGTTTCGGCAAGCGCTTATGAGGAGAAGCTTACGTGGCGGAATTTTGCCGCGCAACGCCGCGGCAAAGCTATGCACCAGAAAGCAACCAATATAGGGCCGAAGGCGTTGGACTCACGGAACCGGCCTTGTTATGGACCGAAAACGCCGCAAGCGCCCAGTTCCTCCCCGCGTTGTGCACGCAACCAGTTCTCATTCCACACGGATTCTCATCATGACGCAGGTCGACCATATCAGGATGGCGAACGCGATTCGCGGGCTCTCGATGGATGCCGTCGAGAAGGCGAAATCCGGCCATCCCGGCCTGCCGATGGGCTGCGCCGATATCGCGACCGTGCTGTTCACCCAGTTCCTGAAATACGACGCCGCCAAACCGGACTGGCCGGACCGCGACCGCTTCGTGCTGTCGGCCGGCCACGGCTCGATGCTGCTCTATTCGCTGCTGTATCTGACCGGCAACAGCGAGATGACGCTCGACCAGATCAAGCACTTCCGACAGGTCGATTCGCTGACGCCCGGCCATCCCGAGAACTTCCGCACCAGGGGCGTGGAGACCACCACCGGCCCGCTCGGCCAGGGCCTCGCCACCTCGATCGGCATGGCGCTGGCGGAAAAGATGCTGGCCGCGGAATTCTCCAAGAAAATCGTCGACCACCACACCTACGTGCTGTGCTCCGACGGCGATTTGATGGAGGGCGTGTCGCAGGAGGCGATCGCGCTCGCCGGGCACTGGCGGCTCAACAAGCTGATCGTCCTCTATGACGACAACGGCATTTCGATCGACGGCCCGACCTCGCTGTCCGATTCCGTCGACCAGGTGAAGCGCTTCAAGTCGGCCGGCTGGGCCGCGGAACTGATCGACGGCCAGGACCAGAAGGCCATTGCTGCGGCGATCGCGCGCGCACAGAAATCCAGCAAGCCGAGTTTGATCGCCTGCAAGACCACGATCGGCTACGGCGCACCGCACAAGGCCGGCACCAACAAGGCGCATGGCGAGGCGCTCGGCGCCGACGAATTGAAGGGCGCAAAGGAGAAGCTCGGCATTTCGCAGGAGCCGTTCTCGGTGCCGGACGACGTGCTGAAGGCCTGGCGCGAGGCGGGCGCGCGCGGCGCGGCGGCGCGGAACGAGTGGGAGGCACGTTACTCGGAGTTGGGCCCGCGCAAGCGCGCCGAGTTCGAGCGCCGGCTGCGGCATGAGCGCCCGGCGTCGCTCGCAAAAGCGCTGCGCGATCACAAGAAGAAGCTGCTGGAAAGCCCGCTCAACGTCGCCACCCGCAAGTCCTCGGAAGCCGCGATCGATGCGATCGCCGCTGCCATGCCGATGGAATTTCTCGCTGGCTCCGCCGACCTCACCGGCTCCAACAACAACAAGGCGAAGAACGCGATCGAGTTCGCGGCGAAGAAGCCGAAGGGCCGCTTCATCCATTACGGCGTGCGCGAGCACGGCATGGCCGCCTGCATGAACGGCATCTTCCTGCACGGCGGATTTGCGCCGAACGGCGCGACCTTCCTGATCTTCAGCGATTACGCGCGGCCCGCCATGCGGCTGGCGGCGCTGATGGGCACCGGCGTGGTCTATGTGATGACCCACGATTCGATCGGGCTCGGCGAGGACGGCCCGACGCACCAGCCGATCGAGCATCTCTCCTCGCTGCGCGCGATGCCCAACATGCGGGTGTTCCGGCCCTGCGACGCGGTCGAGACCGCCGAATGCTGGGAGCTGGCGCTCAACCGCACCAAGGGCCCGACCGTGCTGGCGCTGACGCGCCAGAACCTGCCGCAGCTTCGCAACAATGCGCCGGCCGAGAATCCGTGCAGCCATGGCGGCTATGAGCTGATGGGCGCGCAGGGCGACGCGCGGGTGTCGCTGTTCGCGTCGGGCTCCGAGGTCGAGATCGCGGTCGCCGCCCAGAAGCAGCTCGCCGAGCGCGGCATCGCGGCCCGCGTCGTCTCGGTGCCGTCGCTGGAGTTGCTGCTGGAGCAGCCGGAGGCGCGGCAGAAGGTCGTGATCGGTAACGCGCCGGTGAAGGTCGCGATCGAAGCCGCCGCGCGCTGGGGCTGGGACGCCGTGATCGGCCATGACGGCATCTTCATCGGCATGCACGGCTTCGGAGAAAGCGGCCCGGCCAAGGACCTTTTCAAGCATTTCGGCATTACCGCCGAGGCCGCGGTTAACGCAGTTCTGAAGCGCTTGGGTTGAGCGGTTGAGGTAGCCCGGAAAAAGGGCTACCTAACGGTCATATTTCCGTTCTCGCCCGGCCGAACCGGGCGACCCGCCGTCAGCATCTCCGAGGGGCGCACACCTCGCGGGGACGCCAACGGCATTTAGAGGAGAACCAGCATGGCTGTCCGCGTCGCAATCAACGGGTTTGGCCGCATCGGCCGCAACATCCTGCGCGCCATCGCCGAGTCCGGCCGCACCGATATCGAGGTGGTCGGCATCAACGATCTCGGCCCGGTCGAGACCAACGCGCATCTGCTGCGCTACGACAGCGTGCACGGCCGCTTCCCCGGCACGGTGACCGTCGAGGGCGACTCGATCTCGCTCGGCAACGGCAAGATCAAGGTGTCGGCCGAGCGCGATCCGTCCAAGCTGCCGTGGAAGGAGCTCGGCGTCGACATCGCGCTGGAATGCACCGGCATCTTCACCGCCAAGGACAAGGCCTCCGCGCATCTGACCGCCGGCGCCAAGCGCGTGCTGGTCTCCGCGCCCGCCGACAATGCCGACGCCACCATCGTCTACGGCGTCAACCACGACACGCTGACCAAGGATCACCTCGTCGTCTCCAACGGCTCGTGCACCACCAACTGCCTCGCGCCGGTGGCGAAGGTCCTGAACGACACTGTCGGCATCGAGACCGGCTTCATGACCACGATCCACGCCTATACCGGCGACCAGCCGACGCTCGACACCATGCACAAGGATCTCTATCGCGGCCGCGCGGCGGCGATGTCGATGATCCCGACCTCGACCGGCGCGGCCAAGGCGATCGGCCTGGTGCTGCCGGAGTTGAAGGGCAAGCTCGACGGCGTCGCGATCCGCGTGCCGACGCCGAACGTCTCGGTGGTCGATCTGAAGATCGTCGCCAAGCGCAACACCGACGCGAAGGAAATCAACGAGGCGATGAAGCGCGCCGCCGAGCAGCAGCTCAAGGGCATCCTGGGCTACACCACCGCGCCCAACGTCTCGATCGACTTCAACCACGATCCGCACTCGTCGACGGTCCACATGGACCAGACCAAGGTGATGAACGGCAATCTGGTGCGGGTGATGAGCTGGTACGACAACGAGTGGGGCTTCTCGAACCGCATGGCCGACACGGCCGTGGCGATGGCGAAGAAGATTTGAGGCTCTCGCGTCCCGGACGCGATGCAGCGCGCTTGCGGTGCATCGCTGATCCGGGACCCACTCACGCGGGACCTGTCGTCACCATGGGTCCCGGTTCTGCAGCGCACCGCTTCGCGCTGCGCTGCGCCCGGGACACGAGACGCATGACCAAACCATTCCGCACCCTCGATGACGTCGACGTCAAGGGCAAGCGCGTGCTGCTGCGCGTCGACCTCAACGTGCCGATGGAGAACGGCCGCGTCACCGACACCACGCGGCTCGAGCGCGTCGCGCCGACCATCACCGAAATCTCCGACAAGGGCGGCAAGGTGATCCTGCTCGCGCATTTCGGCCGGCCCAAGGGCCGCGACGAGAAGGAGTCGCTGAAACCCGTCGCCGCCGAGCTGTCGCAGCGTGATCAAGCGCCCCGTTGCGTTTGCCGAGCGACTGCGTCGGCGAGTCCGCGCAAAAGGCCATCGGCGCGATGAAGGACGGCGACATCCTCTGTCTCGAAAACACGCGCTTCCACAAGGAAGAAGAGAAGAACGATCCGGCCTTCGTCGCGGAGCTGGCCAAGCTCGGCGACATCTGGGTCAACGACGCCTTCTCCGCCGCGCATCGCGCGCATGCCTCGACCGAGGGCCTCGGCCACAAGCTGCCGGCCTATGCGGGACGCACCATGCAGGCCGAGCTCGATGCGCTGGGCAAGGCGCTGGACGCGCCGAGCAAGCCGGTGATCGCCATCGTCGGCGGCGCCAAGGTGTCGACCAAGATCGATCTTCTGGAAAATCTCGTCAGCAAGGTCGACGCGCTGGTGATCGGCGGCGGCATGGCCAACACCTTCCTGCATGCGCAGGGCGTCGGCGTCGGCAAGTCGCTGGCGGAAAAGGACCTCGCCGCGACCGCGCTGCGCATCATGGACAAGGCCGGAGAGCGCCAATTGCGCGATCATCCTGCCCGGTCGATGCCGTGGTGGCCGAACCAGTTCGCCGCCAATGCGCCGTCGCATGCCTATGGGCTCGATGCGATCCCCGCCGACGGCATGATCCTCGACGTCGGCCCGCAATCGACCGCGCGCATTCATGCGGCGATCGACGATGCCGCGACGCTGGTCTGGAACGGTCCGCTCGGCGCCTTCGAGATGACGCCGTTCGACCGCGGCACCATGGTGGCGGCGAAGCATGCCGCCGAACGGACCAAGAGCGAAGAAGCTGGTCTCGGTCGCCGGCGGCGGCGATACGGTGGCGGCGCTGAACCAGGCCGGGGTCGCCGGCGATTTCACCTATGTCTCGACCGCCGGCGGCGCGTTTCTTGAATGGATGGAGGGGAAACCCTTGCCCGGCGTCGAGGTTCTCAAGACACGAGCATGATCCGGAAAAGTGGGCACCGGTTTTCCGATCAGATCATGCTCAAAAAATAAGCTTTCTTAGGCAAAACGCGGAGACAGGACCGATGGCTCGCATTACGTTGCGGCAATTGCTCGACCACGCGGCGGAGCACGACTACGGCGTGCCGGCCTTCAACATCAACAACATGGAGCAGGCGCTGGCGATCATGGACGCCGCCTCGTCGCTCGACGCGCCCGTCATCATCCAGGCCTCGCGCGGCGCCCGCGCCTACGCCAACGACGTGATGCTGCGCCACATGATGGACGCGGTGACCGAAATCTATCCGCAGATCCCGGTCTGCGTGCATCTCGACCACGGCAACGAGCCCGCGACCTGCATGACCGCGATCCAGGCCGGCTTCACCTCGGTCATGATGGACGGCTCGCTGAAGGCCGACGGCAAGACGCCCGGCGACTGGGACTACAATGTCGGCGTGACCAAGACGGTGACCGACATGGCGCATCTCGGCGGCATCTCGGTCGAGGGCGAGCTCGGCGTGCTCGGCTCGCTCGAGACCGGCATGGGCGACAAGGAAGACGGCCACGGCGCCGAAGGCAAGCTGTCGCACGACCAGCTGCTGACCAATCCCGACGAGGCCGTGAAGTTCGTCAAGGAAACCAAGGTCGACGCGCTCGCGATCGCGATGGGCACCTCGCACGGCGCCTACAAGTTCACCCGCAAGCCGGACGGCGACATCCTCGCCATGAAGGTGATCGAGGAGATCCACCGCAAGCTGCCGAACACGCATCTGGTGATGCACGGCTCGTCGTCGGTGCCGGAGGATCTGCAGGAGATCATCAACGCCAATGGCGGCAAGATGAAGCCGACCTGGGGCGTGCCGGTGAAGGAGATCCAGCGCGGCATCAAGAACGGCGTGCGCAAGATCAACATCGACACCGACAACCGCATGGCGATGACCGGCCAGATCCGCAAGGTGCTCAAGGACAATCCGGAAGAGTTCGATCCGCGCAAATATCTCAAGCCCGCGATGGAGGCGATGAGCAAGCTGTGCAAGCAGCGCCTGCAGGAGTTCAATACCGCAGGCCAAGCCAGCAAGATCAAGAAGGTGCTGACCACGGCCGAAATGGCCAGGCGCTACAGCAAGGGCGAGCTTGACCCGAAGGTGGCGTAGCGAGCCCGAAGGTGGCGTGAGATCGCGCCCTCTTATCCCTCCCCCAACGAGCTCGGCAGCGCACTTGCGCGCCAGAGCGAGTGGTGGGGAGGGTGCCGAACGAAGTGAGGCGGGTGGGGGAGGGTAGCTCCACGCGCACCGTGTGAATGAAACGCCCCCCACCCCGGCCTCCGCTTCGCGTCGGCCTTCCCTCCCCACCGCTTCGCGGGGGGAGGGATAGCCACCAGCATCCCCATAGTTCCCACCCCTGCGACGAACGTTAAACTCGGCATTTGCCCGAGAACCGTCTATTTTGATGGGGAATAAGCACCTTGCCGGAGGACCCCATGAATCTCGCCGATCTCAACAAAGTCGCATCCGCCATGGTCACGCCGGGCAAGGGCATCCTTGCCGCCGATGAATCCTCCGGCACCATCAAGAAGCGCTTCGACGCCATCAAGGTGGAATCGACCGAGGACAACCGCCGCGACTATCGCGAGATGCTGTTCCGCTCGCAGGAGGCGATGAGCAAATACATCTCCGGCGTCATCCTCTATGACGAGACCATCTGGCAGAACGCCAAGGACGGCACGCCGCTGGTCAAGCTGATCGAGCAGTCGGGCGCCATCCCCGGCATCAAGGTCGACGAGGGCACGCAGGCGCTGCCGAACTGCCCGGGCGAGCTGGTGACGGTCGGCCTCGACAAGCTCGCCGAGCGGCTGAAGAAATATTACGAGCGCGGCGCGCGCTTTGCGAAATGGCGCGCGGTGATCGATATCGGAGCCGGCATTCCCACGATGACCGCGATCAGCGTCAATGCGCATGCGCTGGCGCGCTATGCCGCGCTGTGCCAGGCCGCGCAGATCGTGCCGATCGTCGAGCCGGAAGTGCTGATGGACGGCGATCACGACATCGACCGCTGCTATGACGTGACCCAGCGCGTGCTCAACCAGACCTTCCGCGAGTTGCGGGTGCAGCGCGTCGCGCTGGAAGGCATGATCCTGAAGCCGAACATGGCGATCTCAGGCAAGAAATGCGCGAAGCAGGCCCCAGTTCAGGAGGTCGCGGAAAAGACCATCCGCCTGCTGAAAGCCTGCGTGCCGGCCGCAGTGCCCGGCATCGCCTTCCTCTCCGGCGGCCAGTCGGACGAGGAAGCGACCGCGCATCTCAACGCCATGAACGCGATCGGCAACCTGCCGTGGAAGCTCACCTTCTCCTATGGCCGCGCGCTGCAGGCCGCGCCGCAGAAGGCGTGGTCGGGCAAATCGGAGAACGTCGCCGCCGGCCAGCGCGCCTTCACCCATCGCGCGCGCATGAACGCGCTGGCGAGCCGAGGTGAGTGGGCGACCGACCTCGAAAAGAAGGCGGCGTAGGGTTGGTGAACCCGACGTTCGCGCACATGGTCTCGTGTCCCGGGCGCAGCGCAGCGTGCAACGATGCGCTGCAGAACCGGGACCCACCGACACCTAGTGGATGGGTCCCGGATCAGCGATGCACCGCAAGTGCGCTGCATCGCATCCGGGACACGAGAATCCTCCAGTGCGGACAAGCCAGTGTCTAAAAGCCAGTCCCCGATATCACGCCCGCTGCCGCGGCTCTACCTCGCGACACCTGAAGTCGACGATCCCTCGGCGCTGGTCTCGAGCCTGCCGGGGCTGCTCGCGGACGCCGACATCGCCGCCGTGCTGCTGCGGCTGAAGATGACCGACCAGCGCAGCATGATTTCGCGGGTGAAGACGCTGGCGCCGGCGATCCAGAATGCCGGCGCGGCCCTGCTGCTCGACGGTCATGTCGAGCTGGTGGCGCGCGCCGGCGCCGACGGCGCGCATGTGAGCGGCCTCGCCGCGCTGGAAGAGGCGCTGCCGTCGCTGAAGCCCGACCGCATCGCCGGCATCGGCGGACTCGCGACACGGCACAATTCCATGGCCGCGGGCGAAAAGGGCGCCGACTATGTGCTGTTCGGCGAGCCCGATTCGAAAGGCAAACGGCCGTCGATGGACGCGGTCGCCGAGCGGCTGGACTGGTGGGCCGAATTGTTCGAGCCGCCCTGCGTCGCCTATGCCGCCTCGCGCGACGAAGCCCACGAGTTCGTGCTGGCAGGCGCGGATTTCATTCTTGTCGACGACGCGGTGTGGGCCGATCCGCGCGGCGCCTCTGCGGCGCTCGCCGAGATCGGCCAGGCGATCCGGCAGGCCCATGCGGCCGCGCGCGAAGCGGCCAAGGCGAAGCAGGCCTGAATGAAGCAGGTGGCCGCCATATCGTTTCTCGCGGGCGCGCTGCTGGTCGCGACCGGCGCGGCCGCGCAGACGCCGATCACGCCGCCGGCTGCGAAATCCGAACCCAAAGCCGAACCGAAACCCGAAGCGAAAAAAGCCCAGCCGCACGCCGTCA
Source organism: uncultured Alphaproteobacteria bacterium (assembly GCA_963821965.1). Lineage (GTDB taxonomy): Bacteria > Pseudomonadota > Alphaproteobacteria > Rhizobiales > Xanthobacteraceae > Bradyrhizobium. Next base: position 216,449 of record CAWGFY010000002.1, on the reverse strand, counting down.
CCAAAAAACCGGCTCTGCCCGAGAGCAAGCCGACGCCCCTGCCCGCCGCGACCGCGACGCCAGCACCCGTGCCTGACAATCCCAATGTCGACCTCGTTTACGGCGCGTTTCAGCGCGGCGAATACAAGACGGCGTTCAATCTCGCCACCCAGCGCGCGCAGGCCGGCGATCCCAAGGCGATGACCATGCTCGGCGAAATCTATGCCAACGGGTTCGGCACCAAGCGCGACTACGCCAAGGCCGCCGAGTGGTACAAGCGCGCCTCTGACGGCGGCGACCGCGAGGGGATGTTCGCGCTCGCCATGATGCGCATCGCCGGCCGCGGCGGCCCGGTCGACAAGCAGGACGCCGTGCGGCTGCTGGCGTCCGCCGCCAAGCTCGGCGAACCCAAGGCCGCCTATAATCTCGCGCTGCTCTATCTCGACGGCCAGACGCTGCCGCAGGACGTCAAGCGCTCGGCGGAGCTGCTGCGGCAGGCGGCGGACGCCGGCAATGCCGAGGCGCAATATGCGCTCGCGACCTTCTACAAGGAAGGCACCGGCGTCGAGAAGAACACGGAGAAGGCGGTGCGGCTGCTGCAGGCCGCCGCGCTCGCCGACAATGTCGACGCCGAGGTCGAATATGCCATTGCGCTGTTCAACGGCACCGGCACGCCGCGCAACCAGCCGGCGGCGGTGGCGCTGCTGCGCAAGGCCGCCAGGCAGAACAGCCCGATCGCGCAGAACAGGCTCGCTTTCGTGCTGATCCGCGGCATGGGCGTGCCGATGGACAAGGTCGAGGGCTTCAAATGGCACCTGGTCGCCAAGACCGCGGGCAAGGGCGATCCGGAGCTCGACGAGGAATTCGCCAAGCTGGCGCCGAGGATCGCGCCAAGGCCGAGGCGCTGGCGCATCATTGGCTCGGCGACACGCTTGACGCAACGGCACGCAAAGGGCAACCAGTGCCGCAAGCTCCGGCGCCGTACCCGGCCGTTCCTTTTATCAACACCTTCCCTCCCACGCCCAAGCGCTGAACCGAACGAGTCCGATGCTCCATTCCGCCCTCATCAATGTCATGGTCAAGGCGGCGCGCCGCGCCGGCCGCAGCCTGAAGCGCGATCTCGGCGAGATCGAGCATCTGCAGGTGTCGCTGAAGGGGCCGGCGAATTTCGTCTCGCTCGCCGACAAGCGCGCCGAGGAGATGCTCTACACCGATCTGTCCAAGGCGCGGCCCGGCTATGGCTTCATCGGCGAGGAAGGCGGCACGCGCGAAGGCGCGGACAAGACTCACACCTGGATCGTCGATCCCCTCGACGGCACCACCAATTTCCTGCACGGCATTCCGCAATTCGCCATCTCGATCGGCCTGAAGCGCGAGGACACGATCATCGCAGGCGTGATCTACAATCCCGCCAATGAGGAGCTCTACATCGCCGAGCGCGGCAAGGGCGCCTTCCTCAACGACCAGCGGCTGCGCGTCGCCGGCCGCCGCAAGCTCAACGAATGCGTGATCGCCTGCGGGCTGCCGCATATCGGCCGCGGCGACCACGAGCAGTCGCGCCGCGAGATGACGGAACTGCAGAACAAGGTCGCGGGCCTCCGCCGCTTCGGCGCCGCCTCGCTCGACCTCGCCTTCGTCGCCGCAGGCCGGCTCGACGGCTATTGGGAGCGCAACCTGCCGCCCTGGGACATCGCGGCCGGCCAGATCATGGTGCGCGAGTCCGGCGGCATCGTCTCCGGGGTGGACGGGCACGACAACGCGCTGACGACGGGCAATGTGGTCGCCGGGAATGAGTTCGTGCAGGCGGAGTTGGTGGGGATACTCAGGCCGCTGTAGGCTTTTCCCCATTCCGGTGGGCTCAAAACCGCTTTCCGACAGCTTAGGTTCGCGAGGCCGCCTTGCTCCCTCGGTCGAAACGAACACCGCTCTATCCCTTCAGCGCCACGCCTCGGAACGCCTTCACAAGCGATCCTTCCAGCTTTCCGACCATGTCGCACAGGACCTTGTAGGCATCCTGCCCGGGCATGGGCGGCCTGTAGGGCCTGCGTTCAACAAGGGCAGCGAATATATCGGAGATCGTCAGCAACCGGACGAGGTCGGAAATCTCCGGCGCCGTCAGCCCGTCCGGATAACCCGAGCCATCCAGATATTCGTGATGGTGTCTCACCCCATCGAGAATCTCGGGACTGATGTCCGGGATCGGCTTCAGCAACTCATACCCGATCACCGGATGACGGTTCATGATCTTTGTTTCGCTCTCGTCAAGACGTCCGGGCTTGTCGAGAATAGAAAGAGGAATACGAGCCTTGCCGATGTCGTGAAGCGTCGCTGCCAATCCGACCCGCATGACGTCTGCATCCGAAAATTTGATGTTCAGGGCGAATCCGACCGCTACTCCCGTCACCAACAGACAGTGCTGAAAGGTCCCTTCGTGATAGCGACGCACATCATCGAGCCACGCGTTGAGACCCCTTTGCTTGACTCCGTTGACGACTTCCAACGTGGCTTTCTTCGCGTTCGCAATCGTTATCGGCTTGCCTTTCTCTGCTGCCGAGAACAGGGACGAAAACGACGCCGTGCATTTGGCGATATCAGGCGGCTCGCTGACGAGGCCAGACTTCATTCGTTCTTCTGCGAGCTCGACCCGGGCAAGTTTCGCGATGATCTCCCTCTGCCGGGAAATCACGTCCGTAGCACCGAGTGCGAACGCCTGCGCAATCATCTCGCGGAGGTGACTCTGAACGACAAAGAGCTTCTCGGAAACGCCCTGCAGATCCCGCAGCATCGTCTTGAGATTGGCTACCGGCACCGCCTGACGCAGGTCGGCATCAACCAGCAACACGCCGTTCGAGAGAGCGTGCTCGGCGGCGGTTCCCAACAAATGGGACTCAACGGTGTGCTGCGGCTCCAGTATCGCGCGGACCGCCGGTATCTTGTTGGGCTCGTCGGTAACGAAATGGATCAACATGTTCTGCCGATCAAGAAGGCCAATCCCAATGTCCGCGCGAGTAATGCTCCGCATTCCAAACAACGTAAAAGGGCCTCATGATACGGCTGTTTCCCTAACGCAAAGTTCATCCCAAGCGCGGCGCCGCAGTTCTACGGGGTTACCTGCCGGTTCCAGTGTTCGGGCCGGCCGAATGATGTGAGATTGCGCCGCGCCGGCTGAGGCCAGCAACGAACGACACCGTCGCCTTCCAGTGCTTCGCCTGGCTGTCTGCACGACGCGCGAACCGGCCATCTGCAGGCTTCGCCGGGAACCTTTGCGCGGCCCGGCCATCCAAGCCTTGAGACCATTGGCCCCAGCAAGGAAGACCCATGAGCAGCAACATCCACGCCTTCGAGCGCGCGCAGCATTCGCACGACACCGATCGCCCCGATCGCGCCGAGGTCGAGGCCGCGGTGCGCACCATCATCCGCTGGGCCGGCGACGATCCGCGATCGCGACGGCCTTGCCGAGACGCCCTCGCGGGTGGCGCGCGCCTTCGAGGAATTCTTCGCCGGCTATGCGCAGGACCCCGCGGAAATCCTGCAGAAGACCTTCGAGGAGATCGAGGGCTATGACGAGATGATCGCGCTGCGCGGCATCCCGCTTCGAGAGCCATTGCGAGCACCACATGGCGCCGATCATCGGCCAGGCCTGGGTCGCCTACATTCCGAACGGCCGCGTGGTCGGCATCAGCAAGCTCGCGCGCGTCGTCGACGTGTTCGCCAAGCGGCTGCAGATCCAGGAGAAGATGACCGCGCAGATCGCCAACGTGATCCAGGAGGTGCTGCAGCCGCAGGGCGTCGCCGTCGTGATCAAGGCGACGCATCATTGCATGTCGACGCGCGGCATCCACAAATCAGGCACCGATCTCGTCACCAGCCGGATGCTCGGCTGCTTCCGCGAGAACGCGATCACGCGGCAGGAATTTCTCGGGCTCACCGCCTGAATCAGCACGACCCTCCGCGTCCCGGGCAGTCTGCAAAAACACAAGAAGCCCGAAGCATTGGCTCCGGGCTTCCAATCAAGTCGATGACAGCAGTCGGTCAGAAGCGATAGCTGAGCGCGACGCGTGCCAGGTCTTGGCGGAATTTGACGTTGTATTGGAACTTCGTGGAAAATCCGGCGCCGACACAATTGCCGACACCCGGACTGCACGCGATGGTTCCAATGCCGCCGACGGTATCGAAATCGAGGTGGAGATATTCGCCGCGCAGCATCCAGTGCTCTGCAAAGCGCACCTCCGCGCCACCGCCCAAAGCCCAGCCGAACGCATCATTGCCGAATGAGTTGATCGAAGTGGACGGATAAAACGTATCGACATAGGTGGCCGAATACTTGATGTGGGTAGCCGCGCCCCCCGCCGTCAGATACGGGTACCACATTCCCATGTCGAAGCCGACGCGCCCGAGGAACGTGGCGAGGTAATCGTAGTTGCCGCGCAGAATTCCAGCTGAAAGTGCTGGGGGGAGTCTACCGGGTACACGGTCGGGCCGTTGCTCACCGATCCCCCGAGATTGGTCCAGTCGATAGCCGCCTCCACGCCGAAAATGGCTCGGCTTACCTGATACAGGTAGCCGACTTGTCCGCCTGCGAGTCCTCCGGACGTGTGGAAGAATTGCGAGCCCTTGCCGGTCACGGCTGCGATGTTGGCGAAGGCGAAGAACGAGTCGGGCCCAATGTCGCGCACGTTCGGATCAACCGAGCCCCATGCACCGCCGCCATTGACGCCGATGTAGAAGCCGGTCCAAGTCGGAACCGGCGGAGCCCGGGCATTGCCTTGACCGGCATGTCCGCCGCCATGGCAGGAGCGACACCGAGCGCGAGCAGCGCGATAGCGCCGATCAGATGACTTTTCATTTTCGTGTTCCCCTTGTTGGTGCCCGAACACAAGTCATCGCGAACGGCGACTTACCTGCAATTTAACATGCGGCGACCCAACGCACTGTGGCGGCTCAGGCACACTTTCAACTTAACCTGTTCGTCGAGGGAAAAACGCGAGGGCGCGCGCATGACGTGCATCGCAAGGATAGCCGCTGCCGTTCAGAAGCATCATTTGTGCCGCGAGTTCTTCATGCGGACTTCTGAACCAAAGCCACACTAGAATCAATAGTTTGCTAGTGTCCTTCGAATCCGAAGTTCGCAAAGGAAGGCGCGGCAAATATGAGGCGAACTTCGGATTCGAGACACTAGCGCCCGGCGGCCGGCATCAACCCCGCCTTCGTCTTGACCGCGTCGGCTTCCGGCGAGTTGAGGAAGCGCAGCAGCGCGGTCGCGGCGTCGGCGTTCCCGGCCGAGCGTGTCAGCACGCCCGCGAAGGTGAAACCCGGCTGCAGCTCCGCTGGAATCGTGCCGACGTAATCGGTGCCCGGCACATTCATCAACTCGCTCACCTGCTGAAAGCCGATCTCGGCCTCGCCGCGCGCGACCACGGCCGCAACCGGCTCGCCGGACGGCGGCCCGCGAACCCGGCGGCTCTTCGGCAGCACCTCTTCCGCAATGCCGAGCTTGGCGAACAGCTGCGTCGAGAGATACGTGCCGCTGCCGAAGTCCGAGCAGGCGATCGATTTCGCGGCGAGCAGCGTGGCCTTGAACGCCTCGACGCTCGCAATGTTGGGCTTCGGCGCGCCTGATTTGACCACCATGCCGATCAGCGAGCGCGCCAGGGTGACCTTGCCGTCGGCGCGCAGCAAGCCGGCACTCGCGAGCTTGTCCGCCGCGCCGCCGTCGAGGATCACGACATCTGCGGCTTCGCCGCGCGTCAGCCGCGTCGGGATCGACTCGGGCGAATCGCCCATCGAGGGACCTCGCGTGGTGACCAGATGATGCCCGCTGGCGCGCTCGAAGGCCGGGCCGAGTTCGGAATAGACGCGATAGAACCCCGCCGAGATCATGACGCGGACATCTGCGGCAAAGGCTGCGCCCGGCAGCGCCATCGCGGCAGCGAAGAGCAGGAGCGCAGCAAGCCCCCTCACTCGAATTGCTCCCAGCGATGCGAAGCATCGTCCGGAGCAATTCGACCTCTCCCCTTGCGAGGGCTTTGCACAATAAGCCGAGAGCGGCTCGTTGAGCAAAACGGCGTTTTTGCGAGTGAGCCGCTTTCGCTGCGGACGGCATATGTGCTGGTTGTTGCACATTGATCAAGTGCATGCGGCCTCCTGTCGTTGCAAAGCCAGCGCGCCTACGGCCCGTCGCAGATTGTAGGCACAACAGGCCAGCACGACCTGCACGCGGTTGCGTGCAAGATTATAGAAGCGCATCCGACGCAGCCCATATTGCTCCTTGAAGACGGCGAACGGCCGTTCGACAGCTGCCCGCACCCGGGCGATCAATTGGTTGCGTCGTTTCTGCCGGGGTGGCAGTTCGGGATGATGTTTGTTGGGCCGATGCATCAGGCGATCTTTGATACGGGCCTTGGTCAGGCGATCATGCCGCGCATGCGTGTAATAGGCCTGATCGCCATACACCGCTTTCTCGTCGCCGCAGATCAGGCCATCTGCAGGTTCGGTATCCGTGACCGAGGCATTCGTCAGATCGACGCGGCGGATCAGGGTGTGAGCGGCATCGACGCCGATATGGATTTTGTAGCCGAACACGCTTTTGTGGCCCTTGCGTCCCCAGCGGGCATCAGGATCGGCAGAGGGTTTGGCCGGCGCCTTCTCCGCTTGTCCACGTTCCTTGCGAGGTGCCTTGCCGCGCGCCCCCACGAATGAGGCATCGATCAACGTGCCTTGCTTGAGCACCAGCTTCTTGGCTTCAAACTGCCGACCGATCTCAGCGAAAATCTGATCGACCAGACCGTCTTGTGCGAGTTCCTGCCGAAAGCGCCACAGCGTGCTGTGATCCGGCGTGCAGTCATGGAGGCTCAGACCGACAAAGCGGCGGAACGACAAGCGATCGGCAATCGCCGCCTCCAGGGCCGGATCTGAAAGATTGTGCCAGATACCGGCAAGCAAGCAGCGAAGGAGGACTTCCGCCGGATAACTGCTGTTGCCTGCGCCATCGCCACCCCGCTTGCCAAGTAGAGCTCGCAATGGCGTCCAATCCACAACTGCTTCAACCTCATCCAGAATGGTCCGGGACACCTCAACCAGGCCATCCGCCAAGCTCATTTGCCCAACATTGCGCTCGACCATCGCTCTCCCCCGCAAATCAGCCTTGATCAAGGGAATCATGCATGCGCAATTGTGCAAAGCCCTCCACTGGGGAGAGGTGAACGGAGCGCATGGAGGAATCGATGTAACAAACTTACCCCAATCAACCCTTCTTCGGCTCCCACCGATACGCCTTCGCACAGGCGCCGCCCATCAGCATCGCGCGCTCGCTTTCGGTAATGCGGTTCGTCGTACGAAATGGCTCGACGCCCTGCTCGTAATTGATGACGGCGAAGGCGCGTGTCCAGTCGGTGCCCCACAGGCAGCGATCGATGCCCCAGGCATCGAACACGCGGCACAGCGGATCCCAGATGTCGGGATAGGGATAGGGCTGTTTCGATAGCGTGCAGGCGCCGCTGATCTTGATCACGGCGTTCTTGCGCCTGGCGAGCTCGATCACCTTCGGAAGGTCGCGCCACGGCTCGGCCGGCGCGGGCGGGATGCGCGGCTGCAGGATGCCGATGTGGTCGATGATGAAGCGCGTGTCGGGATTGCGGTCGATCAGCGCCGTGCCGCCGTCCAGATTGCCCCAGCAGTGCAGGTTGACCGGAAGGTCGTAACGCACCGCGGCGCGCGCGATGCGGTTGAAACCTGGATCGCTGGCATCGCGGTTGGCCTCCGTCCAGAAGATGCGGATGCCGACCGCGCCGGGCGTCTTCTTCCATTCGGCGACGACGTCATCGGTTGCAGGATCGTCGGGGTCGAGCGGCTTGACGATAGCGAGCCGGCCAGGATGGGCGCGCTGCACCTCCACCGCATAGCTCGCGTCATAGCGATACAGCGAAAAGGCGGAGATGAAGATCGCGCCGTCGACGCCAACCTTGTCCATCGCCGCAACCATCTCGTCGCCGGTGACGTGAGGCGGCCAGTTCGGCACGCTGGCCCACGGACGCTTCGGCGTGTTGGCCTCGTAGGCATGGACCTGGGAATCGATGATGGCCATCGCGGACGCTCCTCCTGTTTTTTGGCTAGTGCGGCGACTTTGAAGTTCCGATCAGTTGTTTCCGCGCACTCGCCAACGGAACTTCAAAGTCAAAGCCGCACTAGAATCAAAAGATTGCTAGTGCTCTTCAATTCCGAAGTTCGCAAACGAGGGTGCCGCGATATGGTGCGAACTTCGGAATCGGAGCACTAGTTTGGCCAATACGGGAGGGCTATGTCCAGTGCCGGAAGGAGATGGCGGCGCTCTCTTTTCGCATCGTCATTCCGGGACGCGCCGTCAGGCGCGGGCCCGGAATCCGATTCATCCGCACAAACGGTCGCGAAATGGATTCCGGGTTCACGCTTCGCGCGCCCCGGAATGACGAGGGAGCAGGTGAGCCGCGGCAATCTACGCCGCTTTCAGCCGGTAATGGCTGACGCCCCATTCGCTGCCGTCGGCATAACCGAACAGGCCCGCGGTCGCGAGGAAGAACCAGCGCCAGCGCCGCATCCACAAATTCGTGTCGCTGCCGTAGACATCGCGCAGCACGGATTCGATCTCGCCTTGATGCGCGTCGAACCTGGCGAGCCAGTCGAGCGCGGTGCGCTGGTAATGCGAGCCGCTCCAGCGCCACTCCTTCTCGACCTCGAGCAGGTCGGCGTATTGCCGGATCAGATGATGGCTCGGCATCACGCCGCCGGTGAAGAAGTGTTGCGCGATCCAGTCCTCGCGGTCGTTGCGATCGAACAGACAGGAGCCGGCGCGATGGGTGAAGATGTGCATGAAGAAGCGGCCGTCGCCCTTCAGCCACGAGCACAAACGGCCGAGCAGTTCGCGCCAGTTCATCATGTGCTCGAACATCTCGATCGAGACGATACGGTCGAATTGTTGGCGAGGATTGAACACGTTCATGTCGGCTGTGATGACGCGCAGGTTGGTCAGGCCGCGCTTCGCCGCCTCGCCCATGATGTATTCGCGCTGCGAATTGGAGTTCGACACCGCGACGATCCGGGATAACGGAAACTGCCGCGCGGCGAACAGCGACAGCGAGCCCCAGCCGCAGCCGAGTTCGAGGATATCCTGTCCATCGGCAAGCTCGGCATGCTCGACGGTCTGGCGCAGCGCCTCCTCCTCGGCTTCCTGCAGGGTCGAGTGGCCGTCCCTGTAGAAGCAAGATGAGTATTTGCGGTTTGGGCCGAGTACTTTCGCAAAGAATGCCGCCGGCACCTCGTAGTGCTGCGCATTGGCAGCGTCGGTGTGCTCGGCGATGGCGCGCGCAGCCATCTCGCGCGCAAAGGCCGCGTCGCGCGCAACGCTGCCGTCGGCGAGCCTGACGGCGGAACGCAAACAGAGCCGGTGGATCGCGGTGCGGATGATCGCGTCCGGCAGCGGCACTCTTTCTGCAGTGTTGATGACGGTGGAGACGAAGCTCATGTGACCATCCCTAGTTTGGGCATGATGACGCCGATCATGCTTGCGGCCGCGGCGGGCTTGCTGGTACGGGACTGGGTTCCGGCCGATTGACTACGCGCAAATATGGCGTTTGGTTTCGTTGGAACGGCGCTCCGGGCGCCCGAACCAAGCTTTTTTCCCGCCACCGCTGTGCCATAGTATGGCTCCAGACCGGTCCCGGCCACGGATATCAGAATGCCCGCCTCCACTCGCTCCGCCATGGAAGTCGAACTGACCAAGCTGTCCTCGCCCCGGATCTTCCTGGTGCGGATGCTGGTGTTCCTCGTGCTCTGCGCGCTGGTCATGGTCGTGCTGTACAAGCAGATCATCCAGGCCTTCTTCGCCAATCCCGGGCTCAATGCGCTGATCGGCGGGGTGCTGCTGGTCGGCATCATCCTGGCGTTCCGGCAGGTGATCCGGCTCTATCCCGAGGTCGCCTGGGTCAACAATTTCCGGATCGCCGATCCCGGCCTTGCGATCGCCCGGCACCCGACGCTTTTAGCACCGATGGCCGCCATTCTCGGCGGCGAACGCACCGGGCGGATGACCATCTCGCAGCAGACCATGCGGCACCTGCTCGAACTCGATCGCCACCCGCCTCGACGAGGCGCGCGACATCTCCCGCTACATGACGGGACTGCTCGTCTTCCTCGGCCTGCTCGGCACCTTCTGGGGCCTGATCGAGACGGTCGGCTCGGTCGGCAAGGTGATCGATGGCCTGAAGGTCGGCGGCGATGCCGGCGCGCTGTTCGATACGCTCAAGGGCGGGCTTGCCGCGCCGCTCGGCGGCATGGGCATTTCGTTTTCGTCCTCGCTGTTCGGCCTTGCGGGATCGCTGATCCTCGGTTTCCTCGATCTGCAATCGAGCCAGGCGCAGAACCGCTTCTACACCGACCTCGAAGACTGGCTCGCCACCACCGTGCGCGAGTATGGCAGCGAGACGCCCGCCGGCGACATGCAGGGTGCGATCGATCGGCTGCGCACCGCGGTCGAGGAAGGCGGCTCTAGCCGCAGCACCACGGCGGCGATGGCAAATCTCGCCGAAGCGATCCAGGGCCTGGTCGCGCATATGCGCACCGAGCAGCAGATGATCCGGGAATGGGCTGACGGCCAGGGCGAGCAGAACCGCGAGATCAAGCGGCTTTTGGAGCGGCTCGCCAAGCAACCGGAGAAGAATTGACATCGTGCCCCGGATGCTGCGCAGCGCGAAGCGGTGCGCTGCTGATCCGGGCGCCCATAAGAATAGGTCCCGGATCTGCGGCGCGTCATTGCATGCCGCACCGCGTCCGGGACACGAGATTGGAGACTTGAATGGCCCTTGCGCGCACCCGCCGCAGCGAATCCGGCTTCAACTACTGGCCGGGCTTCGTCGACGCGCTGTCGACGCTGGTGCTGTCGATCGTCTTCCTGCTGTCGGTGTTCCTGGTGGTGCAGTTCTTCCTGTCGCAGGAGGTCACCGGCAAGGACAAGGCGCTGGAAGAGCTCAGCGCCAAGATCGCGCAGCTCAATGATCTCCTCTCGGTCGAGAAGCTCGGCAAGCTCGACCTCGCCGACCAGCTCACGCAATTGCGCGCGGGTCTGGCGTCGGCCGAGAGCGAGCGCGACCGCGTCAAGGGCCTCTATGAAGGTCTCGCCAGTGCCGGCAACGATGCCGCCGGCCGCGCCAACGAATTGAACAAGGCGCTGGATTCGGAGAAGTCGGTCTCGGCGCGCGCGCTGGCGCAGATCGAGGTCTTGAACCAGCAGATCAGTGCGCTGCGGCGCCAGCTGGCCGCGCTGGAAGAAGCGCTCGACGCCTCCGAGAAGCGCGACAAGGAATCGCGGAACCGGATCGCCGATCTCGGCACGCGGCTGAATGTGGCGCTGGCGCAGCGCGTGCAGGAATTGTCGCGCTATCGCTCCGAATTCTTCGGCCGCCTGCGTGCCATTCTCGGCAACCGGCCGGATATCCGCATCGTCGGCGACCGTTTCGTGTTCCAGTCCGAAGTGTTCTTCGATACCGGCCAGGCGACGCTGCTGCCGGAGGGCCGCGCCGAGCTCGACACGGTGGCGGCCGCGCTGACCGAGCTCGACAAGAAGATCCCGAGCGAGATCGCCTGGGTGCTGCGCGTCGACGGCCACACCGACGTGCGGCCGATCAACAGCCCGATCTTCAAGTCGAACTGGGAGCTGTCGTCGGCGCGCGCGATCTCGGTCGTGCAGTATCTCGTGTCACTAGGCGTGCCGGCGCAGCGGCTGGTCGCGGCCGGCTTTGCCGAATTCCAGCCGCTCGACACCGCCAACACCGAAGAGGCCTACAAGCGCAACCGCCGCATCGAGCTGAAGCTGACGGAGCGGTAAACGCTATTAAATCCCCTCGAACTGCAGCCGCGCCAGCTTGGCGTAAAGCCCGTTGGCGACGACGAGCTCCGAATGCGTGCCCTGCTCGACGATGCGGCCCTGGTCCAATACCAGGATGCGGTCGCAGGACAGCACGGTCGCAAGCCGATGCGCGATCACGATGGTGGTGCGATGACGCATCAACTCTTCGAGCGCGGTCTGCACCAGCGTCTCGCTTTCGGCGTCGAGCGACGAGGTCGCTTCATCGAGCAGCAAGAGCGGCGCATCGCGCAGGATTGCGCGGGCAATCGCGATGCGCTGGCGCTGGCCGCCGGACAGCGTCACGCCGCGCTCGCCGAGCGGCGCATCGAAGCCGCCGGGCAGACGGCGGATGAACTCGGTGGCATGCGCCAGCTCCGCGGCGCGCTCGATCTCGACATCGCTTGCTTCCGGCCGGCCGAAGCGGATGTTGTCGCGCGCGCTCGCGGCAAATACCACGGAGTCCTGCGGCACCAGCGCGATGTGGCTGCGCACGGCTTGCGGATCCGCGTCGCGGACCGGCACGCCGTCATAGGAGATCGTGCCCGAGGAAGGATCGTAGAAGCGCAGCAGCAGATGAAACAGTGTGCTCTTACCGGCGCCGGACGGACCGACGATCGCGACCTTCTCGCCGGCGCGAACGGCAGAACGACACGCGCTCGATGGCGGAAATGTCTTTCCGCATCGGATAGGCAAAGCTGACATCATCGAAGGCGACATCGCCGCGCGCAGGCGCCGGCAACGCGCGGGGCGACGGCGGCGCGGTGATCTCCGGTTCTACGCGCAATATCTCGAATAGCCGTTCTGCCGCGCCTGACGCGGCCGACACTTCGCCCCAGACTTCGCTGAGCTGGCCAAGGCCGGCGGCGGCGAACGCCGTATACAGCACGAACTGGCCGAGCCGACCTGGCGTGATCGTGCCGGTCGAGACGTCGTGCGAGCCGATCCAGAGGATCGCGACCACGCTCGAGAACACGATGAAGATGATGATCGCCGTCAGGATCGCGCGCGCCTGGGTGGACACACGCGCGGCTTCATAGGCCTGCTCGACCTCGCCGCCGAAGCGCGCATTGGCCAACCGTTCGCCGGTATAGGCCTGCACGGTCCTGATCGCGCCGACCAGTTCGGAGGCATAGGCGGTGGCCTCCGCAAGCGTGTCCTGCGCGTTGCGCGACAGCCGCCGCACCCAGCGCCCGAACGCCACCAGCGGAATCACGATCAATGGAATCGCCAGCAGCACGAAGCCGGACAGGCGCGGGCTCGTGACCACCATCATCGCGACCGCGCCGATGAACAGCATCACGTTGCGCAGCGCGATCGAGACCGAGGCGCCGACCGCCGACTTGATCTGCGTGGTGTCGGCGGTGAGCCGCGATATCAACTCGCCGGAGCGCGCGGAATCGAAGAAAGCCGGCGACAGCGAGATCAGATGCGCGAACACGTCGCGCCGCAGATCGGCGACGATGCGCTCGCCGATGGTCATAACGAGGTAGTAGCGCGAGGCGCTCGCGAGCGCGAGCACTGCGACCACCGCGATCATCACGCTGAAATAGTTGTTGATCATCGCGATGCCGTTCGGCGTCAGGCCGAAGTCGATCATGCGGCGCACCGCAATCGGCACCACCAGGGTGGTGATGGCTGCGACCGTCAACGAGACCAGCGCGAGAAGGGCGCGGCCGCGATAGCGCGCGACATAGGGCGCGAGCGAGAACAGCGGCCGCAGCCGCGCGCGGCTTTTCGCCGGCAGTTCCGCGATCTCGGTTTCGATGGGCTCGGGCACAGAGTCGCGCCGCGGCGGCGTGCCGTCGCTTTGGTCTTCCAGCCGTTCGATTGCACTCATGGTGCTGAGATAGGCCCCTCTCACGAGGCTGGCAAATCCGGGCTAGTGCCCACTCTCCGAAGTTCGTGCTCCATCGCGGCGCGCACTTATACGAACTTCGGAAAGTCATGGGCACTAGCAAACCTATGATTCTAGTGCCGCTTTCGATCTGAAGTCCCTGGAAATCACCCGCAGCACATGGTGTAGGGACTTCAGATCGGCGGCACTAGATACGAAGGGCCGGCGGCTTGTTTTGCCGCAGGCCATGCGATATAGAGCCGCCAAATCCGTCATCGCCGATTTGAAGACAGGCGCCAGCCGCCGACAGGATATGCCATGAAAGCCGAAATTCACCCGAATTATCATACGATTACGGTCGTGATGACCGACGGCACCGAGTACCAGACCCGCTCCACCTGGGGCAAGGAAGGCGACAAGCTGCACCTCGACATCGATCCGAAGTCGCACCCGGCCTGGACCGGCGGCACCCAGCAGCTCATGGACCGCGGCGGCCGCGTCTCGCGCTTCCAGAAGAAGTTTTCGGGCTTCCTCAAGAAGGAGTGATCCTTCGCGACAGCCGACAGCAAAACGCCCCCGGCTCGGGGGCGTTTTGTTTTGTGCCGTGGGCGGGACTTACTGCTCGAAAGCGGCCTTCAACCGGTTGAGCTGCGGCACCAGGGGATTGCCGATCGGCGCACGCTCGGTCGACGGCGAATGCATGGTGGTGTCGAGGCGGCGGACGCGCGCCTGCAGGCTCATCGAACGCGCGACCAACTCCTGCAACTGCGCCGGCAATTTTTCCAGCATGTCGGGCGGGCTTGGATCGGCGGCCGACAGCTTGACCTTGGTCTTCTCGCGGTTGGCTTGCGTCAGAGTCATCTCGCCTTCCTTCACCGCACGGTGCAGCAGCAGCCAGGAGGCAAGCTGCATCAATCGCGTGGTGAGACGCATGCTTTCGGTGGCATAGGTCAGGCTCGCGGCGCGGTCGAGCGCCTTGGCTTCGGTGCGGCCGACGCCGTCGAGATAGGCCGCGGTCTCCTCGACGAGGTCCATGCCCTCGCGAAAGAGGGCCGAGAACGCAGTCGAATTGGTGAGCCGTTCGCTGAAATGAACCAGTGCGCCATCGCTGTGCAAACGATCGGTCATGGTTAACGCCCCTCACGCAACGGTTACGGTCCGGCTTCGCGCGCCGGTATGATGAACAAATCATTGCGCGGGAGGGGACGAGAGTCCAGCGACAACCGTCGATATGGTTTCCGACAGATGGGGCCGATCGATGAGCGGCGCGGCAGCCGTGCTGACAAAAAAAGAGCCGCCGGAGACCGGCGGCTTTTGAAGTTGATAACAGGGAGGCGTCAAACAGAGTGGACAGGAGCCACTCGGTGTCCAAACGAGGACAGTGATAGTCATAAAGGCGAAAGCTTAATCGATCGTAAACGAACGGATTTTTTTATCCTCCATTAGCCATGTCGGCCATTGGCCGACACTCTCGTGCCCCGGACGCAGCGCAGCGCTTCTTCAGCGGTGCGCTGCAGAGCCGGGGCCCATGATGCGCAAGGTGGGTCCCGGATCAGCGTCGCACCACTTCGTGCTGCGCCGCGTCCGGGACACTGAAGTCTCACGTCTTGAAGAAACTGCTCGCCGCGTCCTTTGACGCGCGCTTCTTGGCGGCAGCCTCGCGCAGGCGCTCGGCTTCGGCATTGAGCAGCGCGATGCGCTCGTTGAGCTCCTCGACCGAGAGCAGCGACAGGTCCTGTCCGATCTCGTGGGTGATTTTCTTGCGCGGCCGGTCGTCGTCGTCCATTGGCATAGTCCATTCCTCCCATATCCGTGCTCAAGATCGGTTGCCAGCAGCACGCCCGCTGGCTAAGCAGGTGGCAATTTTCGGCGTTTCGCAAGGACAAATCATGGAAAAGCTGCCTGCACAAATGACCGCCGTCGCCATCAGCAAGCCAGGCGGTCCCGAGGTCCTGATCCCGGAAACCCGCAGCGTTCCGCAGCCCGGCGCGGACGAGATCCTGATCAAGGTGCAGGCCGCCGGCGTCAACCGGCCCGACGTCGCGCAGCGCTCCGGCTCTTACCCGCCGCCGCCCGGCGCGAGCGACCTGCCCGGCCTCGAGGTCGCGGGCGTTGTTGCCGCCGTCGGCAGCAATGCCAGGCGCCACAAGGTCGGTGACAGAGTGATGTCGCTGGTCGCAGGCGGCGGTTACGCGCAGTACTGCATCGCGCAGGATGCGCAGGCGATGGCGGTGCCGCCGGCACTCACGATGCACGAGGCCGGCGCCATTCCGGAAACGCTGATGACGGTCTGGCACAATGTGTTCGAGCGCGGCGCCCTCAAGCCCGGCGAGACGTTGCTGGTGCATGGCGGCTCCTCCGGCATCGGCACCATGGCGATCATGCTTGCGAAAGCGCTGGGATCGAAGGTGATCGTCACCGTCGGTTCCAGGGACAAGGCCGACGCCTGCCTGAAGCTCGGCGCCGATCATGCAATCAACTACAGGAGCGAGGATTTCGTCGAGGCGGTGAAGAAGTTCACCGTCGGCAACGGCGCGAACGTCATCCTCGACATGGTCGGCGGCGACTATATCGACCGCAACTACGAGGCCGCCGCCGTCGACGGCCGTATCGTGCAGATCGCGTTCCTCTCGAACGCGCCGAAGGCGACCGCCAATTTCATCAAGCTGATGGTCAAGCGCCTCATCCACACCGGCTCGACGCTGCGACCCCGTAGTAATGCGGACAAGGCCGCCATGGTCGCGGCCATCGAGGCCAGGGTGATGCCGCTGCTGCGCGACGGCAAGGTCAAACCCGTGATGGACAGCACATTCCCGCTGGAAAAGGCCGCGGATGCGCACCGGCGGATGGAGACCTCCGAACATATTGGCAAAATTGTGTTGGCGCTTTAACGCTGCCGACCAAAGGCCTGCCGGAAACCCTTTGATTTCGCACGCTTTCATGGCAATGATCCGTTAACGCCGGTGGAGCGGATTTGACGTTCGCTACCCTGGTGTCCGGGCACTCGTAAGCGAACGTCAAATCCAAGGCTCCACCGCAAATCGATATTTGCTGGTGGTCCTTTAATTCCAACATTCGCAAACGAGGCTGCCACAACGGGGTGCGAATGTTGGAATCGGACCACCAGTGGTCGAACGCGGAGAACTCAACTTGCGTCTGATCAGGCGCCTGGCAGTATTGATGCTGGGGCTCATGATTGTGGCTGCCGCGCCGGCAGCCCACGCGCTCGACGCCGTCAGCGTCCGCAGTGACGCGCCCGCAATCGATCTCACCGCGGTGCTGGAACATCAGCGCAGCGACACCGACCGCATCCAGGTTTCCACCGCGCCCGGCACCGACGGCATCGTGCGCCGCATCGAGGTGCGCGCGCGTGAAGGCGGGCAGAACTGGGTGGTGTTCGCGCTCGCCAACAACACCGACGACCAGCTCGATCGTCTCATCGTCGCGCCGCATTACCGCATCGTCTCTTCCGGCCTGCTGTGGCCCGATCTCGGGCTGTCGCGCATCGCGACGATCACGCCGTCGACCGGCGACCGGCCCGAACGCCAGGAGAGCCCGACCGCGGACGTGTTCCGCATCACGCTCGATCCCGGCGCCGTCATCACCTTCGTCGCGGAATTGCGCACCGACAAGCTGCCGCAGCTCTATCTCTGGGAGCCCGACGCCTACAAGGACAAGGTCAACTCCTTCACGCTGTACCAGGGCATCGTGATCGGCATCTCCGGCCTGCTCGCGCTGGTGCTGACGATCCTGTTCGTGGTGAAGGGCTCGATCATGTTCCCGGCCGCCGCGGCGCTGGCCTGGGCGGTGCTGGTCTATATCGGCGTCGACTTCGGCTTCTGGGGCAAGGTGCTCGACATGTCGAACAATGCCGAGCGCGTCTGGCGCGCGGCGGGCGAAGCCATCCTTGCCGCGACCCTGCTGGTGTTCCTGTTCGCCTATCTCAATCTCAGCCGCTGGCATGTGCGCTATTCCCACATCACGGTGGGTTGGCTCACCTTCCTCGGCGCGCTGGTCGCGCTGGCATTGTTCGATCCGGCGGTGGCCTCCGGCATCGCGCGGATGTCGCTGGTGCTGATCGCCTTCGCGGGCTTCGCGCTGATCGTCTATCTCTCGACCCACGGCTTCGACCGCGCGGTGCTGCTGATCCCGACCTGGTTCCTGCTGGTGATCTGGGTGATCGCCGCCGGCATGACCATTGCGGGAAGCGTCACCAACGACATCGTCGGCCCTGCCTTGCTCGGCGGCCTCGTGCTGATCGTGATGCTGATCGGCTTCACCGTCATGCAGCACGCCTTTGCCGGTGGCGGCGCCACCACAGGCATCGTTTCCGATGTCGAGCGGCGCGCACTGGCGCTTGCCGGTTCGGGCGACCTGATCTGGGATTGGGACGTCTCCGCCGACAAGGTGTTCACCAGCCCCGAGACCGAAACCCTGCTCGGTTTGAAGCGTGGCACGCTGGAAGGGCCCGCCGCGAAATGGCTGGAGGTGCTGCACCCGCTCGACCAGGACCGCTTTCGCGCTGCGCTCGACAGTGTGCTCGACCAGCGCCGCGGCCGGCTGGTGCAGGATTTCCGCCTGCGCACGCCGGACGGCCACTTCATGTGGTTTGCGCTCAAGGCGCGTCCCGTGGTCGGCTCCGACGGCGAGGTTTCACGCGTGATCGGCACGCTCACCGACGTCACCGACCTGCGCAACGCCGAAGAGCGCATGCTGCACGACTCCGTGCATGACAATCTCACCGGCTTGCCGAACCGTAAATTGTTCATGGACCGGCTCGGCGCGGTCGCGAATTTCGCCAAGACCATGCCGGCCTTGCGGCCGACCCTGATGGTGATCGATCTCGACCGCTTCAAGCAGGTCAACGACTCCGTCGGCATCGCGGTCGGCGACTCCATCCTGCTGACGCTGGCGCGGCGGCTGACCCGCATCCTCAAACCGCAGGACACCCTGGCGCGGCTCGCCGGCGACCAGTTCGGCCTGATCTTGCTCTCCGAACAGGATCCCGCGCGCATCACCAATTTCGCCGAGACCATCCGCAAGACCATCCGCGCGCCGATCGCCTTCAACGACCGCGAGATCTTCCTGACCGCCTCGATCGGGCTCGCGCTTTCTGATCCCCAAACGCAACTTTCGGACGAGATCATCAAGGACGCCGAGCTTGCGATGTATCATTCCAAGCGGATCGGCGGCGATCGCATCGACGTCTACAAGCCGGCGATGCGCGCGCGCAAGACCGACCGCCTGACGCTGGAAAGCGAGCTGCGCCGCGCCATCGAGCGTCAGGAGATCACCATCCTGTACCAGCCGATCATACGGCTGGAAGACCGCTCGATCGCGGGCTTCGAGGCGCTGGCGCGCTGGGATCATCCGAAGCTCGGGCGGATGTCGCCGATGGAGTTCATCACCATCGCCGAGGAGATCGGACTTATTGTCGATCTCGGCACCTTCGTGATGGACCAGACCGCACGGCAGCTTGCGGTGTGGCAGCGCGCGATGCGCTCGCGCGAGCCGATCTTCGCATCCGTCAATGTCTCCTCGCGGCAATTGCTGCGCCATGATCTCTTGCACGACATCCGCACCGTGCTGTCGCGTTCGTCGGTGGCGCGCGGCACGCTGAAGCTGGAATTGACGGAGTCGCTGGTCATGGAAAACCCCGAGCATGCCGCGCAGATGCTGACGCGCATCAAGGAGCTCGGCGTCGGACTCTCGATCGACGATTTCGGTACCGGCCATTCCTCGCTGGCCTATCTGCAGCGCTTCCCGTTCGATACGCTCAAGATCGACCAGTCCTTCGTGCGCACCACCAGCCGCGGCACCCGCCCGGTGATCCTCAAATCGATCATCGCGCTGGCGCACGATCTCGGCATGGACGTTGTCGCAGAAGGCGCCGAGACCGACTCCGACGCGGTCGAACTTTATCAATTAGGCTGCGAATACGCGCAAGGGTTTGCCTTCGGCGAACCGATGGATGCGGATGCCGCGATGCGGCTGCTCACGGAAGAGCGGCTCGAGGCAGCGAGCTAGAACACGGCCTATTGGGCAACCAGCTCTACACCGCCGGGCTGAACGGCTCAGTGCGCTTTTCCGGTTCCTGATCGGCGACCGCCGCAATGGTGGCCACCGACGGCAGATCGCGCGGCGGGCTGAACTGCGCGGCTTTCCGCAACGCAACTTCCTTGCTGATCGCGGCAATCGAATTGCCGACCCTGTCGACGAGTTGGTTGAGCTGGGGCTCGGACAGGCCCAGGCGCCGCGTCATGACGCGCACCTGAACGCGATCGGCCATATCGACGCGATTGCGGTGGTGACGGTGTTTGGCGCGGTGCATCGGTGTACTCCTTTAGATGCAATCGCGCGATGCCGCATTGGTTCCGAAAGACGCTACTCTTTATTGCAAGCAGCAAAAATCTGCCCTATCGCCGGCGCCTCAGCATCACACCGAGGAGAAACGCGACCGCGAGCGCCTGCAACGGCGCCTCGCGGGTGCGCGCACGCAAGGTTTCGAGAAACCGTCGTGGCATCGGCGGGCGCCGGCTCATCGCGCTCGAGCACGCGATAGGCCTCGTCGGCTGCGCTTTGAATACGGGCTTCCTCGGCCGACAACGGGCCGACACTCACGTCCGTCATGACTATCGCTCCTGCTCCATCGTCACCGCGACATCGGCGTTCGCGGAAAGCCTGACCTTGTTGCCTTCGACGCCGGCAACCAGGCTCTTGTCGATGAAATGATGATGGCCCTTGTGCGAGCCCTCCCCGCTGTCCTTTTTGGTCAGCTTGATGCGGCCGCCCTCCATCCGATCGACCGTGCCGATATGCACGCCGTCCGCGCCGATCACTTCCATATGCTGCTTGATGTCCATTCGAACCTCCCAAACAAAAGGCCCCCGCGAGGGGGCTTGATGGAAGCGGCGCATCCGTCCTTCCAATCCTGCGAGACATCAAGACAACATTGCGGCGTGCCGAATGTTCCTTCGGGGTTGCGCGCGTCCACTCCGCCGCGTCGGGAACCGAAGGGCGCGCCGTCAACCTGGCGGGGTTTGCCGGTTCACGCCCCCAATGAATCGGCCGTTCGCGCCATCAAGCGCGACGCTCTTGCGATCATGATGACGACGATCGCGACGCTTGCGATCTCGACCGACAGGGAGGCGATGGGAATGATCGAATTCGAGGTGAATGTCATTCCCACGCGAAGCGTCGTGAGGATGAGGTCGCCGATGACCGATACGGCAAGGGCGGCCGCCGCGGCCGAAAACAGCAGGGTGGCGCGGCGCAAATGGCTGCGGTATTCGGCGTGAAAGCGCGCGGGCGCGCTCCGCCGTCCGATATGGAACAGTGCGCCGAGACCGATCAGGACCGCCACCCAGAAGGCATAGCGATTGACCGACAGGACGAGGCCCGCCGCCGCCCGCGCATCCTCCGCGATCGTCCACTGGACAAGGGCGTACCACACCAGCCGTGCTTTCATCATCGCGAGCGCAACGACGATCGCCAGCACGATGACGATTCCGACGCGCCACGCCTGCCGCGCCAGCGAGACCGCCGCGAACTGAGCCGCGAGTTCGCGCGGATCGCCGAACCGGGCGACGGCACGGCGCTCCGCTTCGTCACGGTCTTCGCTGTCGTCTTCGGCGGCTGCGTCAGTGAGATGCTCTCGCGCTTCGGTCACGACGCGCGAGGCAAGCGCGGGATCGAACGCGAGCGCGCCGGCAAGTTCGTTCAAATAGGCTGCGATCATGCCGGCTTCCCCGATCGTTTGCCGTCGAGCAGCGCCTGGACGGCATCCGAGAACTGCTGCCACACCGCGCGCCGGTCCGCCAGCGCGCGCGTTCCGCTCCGGGTCAGGGTATAGACGCGCCGCCGCCGTCCGGTTTCCGAGGTGACCCAGCGGCTCGACAATAGTCCCGCCTGCTGCAGCCGATGCAGCGCCGGATAGATCGTGCCCTCGGGCAGATCGAAGGCCTTGCCGGTGCGGCGGCGGATCTCCTCGATGACCGCGTAGCCATGGGCCGGACCCGGGGACAGGGCCGCGAGGACGATCATGTCCAGATGGCCCTTGAGCATTTCGCCTTCCATGCCGGTGCTACCTCAAATGCGACGGGTTCAGGCCAAATCGCCATCGCGCGCTGGATAATTCTTGATTGACCATGATCTTATCGGAAAACCGCTTCACACTTTTCCGGATCATGCTCTAGTGCCCACTTTCCGAAGTCCGCGCTCCATCACCGCAACACCTTTTCGCGGACTTCGGAAAGTTATGGGCACTAGCAAATCCATGATTCTAGTGCCGCTTTCGATCTGAAGTCCCTGAACCCGATTTTGCAGCGAGTGAGTCAGGGACTTCAGATCGGCGGCACTAGTCCCCGCGGAGCTGCTTTTGCAGCCCGGCAACATCCACCATGTCCCAGTGCTCGGCAAGCTTGCCGTTCTCGACGCGCCAGATGTCGATCGCGCCCCAGCTCACCTTTTTTCCCGTGGGCGCAAAGCCCAGCACGGTCTTCGCATGCGTTCCAGTGAATGTCGTGCGCACAACGATCTTGTCGGCACCGAAGATGCGGTCCTCGAAGCGCGACTGGAAATCCGGCCAGTTGTCGAAGATGCGCTGGAAGTTGGCGATCTGGGCCTGCAATCCGCTGGGGCTGCGGCCGGAGTGCTGGACATAGGCGTCGGTGAAAATCTCCGGGAATGTGCTGGTGTCATGCGCGTTCACCGCGGCCAGATAGCGGTCGAGCAGCCGGTTATAGGCCTCGCCAGTATCCGCGGCATGCGCGCGCCGCGGAACGGCGGCAAGACCGGCTGCAACGACGGCGGCGGCCCCGAGGGTCGCCGCGCGCCGGGACACGGACCCCGTATTGCCTGCACTCATGGCTCGCTCCCTCGTTATACCTAGTTATGCTATGCCTCGTATTACGAGGAGTCAAGGCGCGGCCGCCCGAGCGATGGACCGCGTCAATTCATCGGCGCGCAGCGCACCCTGACGATGCCCGTTCGTGGCCCTGGGACTGTCGTTGGCGGCGCCGGCGCCAGCTCAGATTTCGTTTGAGCGGCGTCGAACGGCTGGGCTAACATGGGCGAGCAGGGGCGGTTCGCCCCCATGAGGTGCAACATGCGAAGTCTGTTCGTCACGGGTCTGATCGCCGCAGGTAGCCTGCTCTATTACGCGACGACCGCCGCGGCCGGATGCGGTCCCGGCTGTCACGTCAGCGCGCTCGGCACCTGCGTCGTCGACGGCTGGGGCACGGTGCGCAATGAATGCCCGGTGCCGAGCCAGCCGCGCCCGCCCTGCCCGATCGGCCTGCGCTGGAAGCACGGCGCCTGCATGCCGGCCAACTGACGGCTTCGCGATGATATGGATGCGGAGCTGTTCCGGCCGAATCCCGTTCTCGACGCGCTGCGCCTGTTGGCGCGGGAAGCGCCGCTGCGCTCACTCGCGGTCGCCTTCGTTTTGGGCGTGATGGTCGCGCGCCGGCGCTAGCTTGTCTCCTCCGGCGGCTTGATGTGCCGGAACGACCACAGCAGCGCGAGGTCGTAGGCGATCTTGAGCGCGCCGCAGAGCACGAGCGGCAGGCCGGCGAACGCCGTCGTCAGCAGCACGCCTGAGATCGCCGGACTGATGGCCGAGGCCAGGCTGCGCGGCACGGCGGTGACGCTCGCGGCCGCCGGCCGCTCCGCCGGGGTCACCACCGCCATCACGTAGGAGGTGCGCGTCGGCACATCCATCTGCGACAGCGCCGCCCGCAGCAGCAACAGGCCCAGCGCGACATAGAGGTTGGGCGCGAACGCGGCCAGGATCAGGAATACGCTCGAGGGGATATGGGTAAACACCATGGTGTTGACGAGGCCGGCGCGCCTTGCGATCCACGCCGCGACCGGAAAGGAGAAGGCGCCAAGCGTGCTCGACCAGAAGAAGAACAGTCCGGCCGCCGACAGCGACAGGTCGAAGCGCTGGAACAGCCACAGCACCAGCAGCGATTGCACGATGAAACCGCCCGCGAACGCGTCAATGCAGAACAGCGCCGCAAGCTTGTAGACGGTGCGGCGTGAGGGGCCGAGCGGCGCGTGGCGCTGCTCCTCACCTTGTGCGCGCGGCAGGCGCAGATAGATCAGCCCGCAGGCGAGACCGATCGCGGCGTAGAGATAGAACATCATCCGGAATGCGGCGAGATTGCCGATGCCGAGCGGCGCGAGCGCGTCCGGCAGCGAGGAGGCCAGCGATCCTGCCGCCATCGACAGCGCGCCGATCAGGCTGTAGCGCGCAAAGACGCGCGTGCGGCCGCCGCTATCGGCACGCCGCGCCAGCATGGCGTGCTCCAGCGGCACCAGCACGCCGAGATCGCCACCGGAGGGATTGATGGTGCCGATGAACGCGACAACGCGCGATCAAGAGGAATTGCTCGACATTGGGAAAGGCAAGCCCCGTCGCCGCGGTCAGCGCGGCGCCTAACAGCATCAGCGCGCGAATGTCATGCCGTGGCGAGATAAGCCCGACCGCCAGGGTCAGCACCGCCGTGCCAAGCAGCGAGGCGGTCGCCACGAGGCCGACGCGTGCAGCATCGTAGCCGAGCGCGGTCATGTAGGCCGGCAGGATAAGAATCGCGAAACCGTCGCCAAAGCCGCGAAGGCCACGAGCGAGGTAAAGCGTCATGATGGGTGTCTGTCGACCGTCCACGCGCAATCCCTCGATGGGTCGAGTCGTTGCGCAGCACTTGGACGGCGAACCGTCTTAAAGGGGAGTCTGCGATGTCCCCGAGCGCCAAGCCTAGTGTGGCGGTTCAGAAGTCCGCATCATCTCTACCGCGAATTCTTCATGCGGACTTCTGAACCAAAGCCACACTAGAATCAATAGTTTGCTAGTGTCCTTCGAATCCGAAGTTCGCTAAGGAAGGCGCGGCAAATATGCGGCGAACTTCGGATTCGGGACACTAGGACGCGACGATGAAAAACAAAAGGCCCCCTTGCGGGGGCCTTTGGCTTTAGACAGCCGATGGACTTAGACGGCGTCCTTGGCGGCCTTGACCGGCCGGGCCCGAACGATCTTGCGGGCCGGCTTGGCCTTGAACATCATCTCTTCCTTCGTGAACGGATTGATGCCCTTGCGAGCCTTGGTCGCCGGCTTCTTGACGACGACGAACTTCGCGAAGCCCGGCACGAGGAACAGACCGTTCTTCTTCAACTCCTTGTGGCCGACATCGACCAGCGTATCCATCACGTTCTTGACGTCGCGCTTGGACAGCGAGGTACCGGTGGCGAGCCGCTCAATGAGCTGGGACTTGGAAAGTTGGGTAGCCATAGGGTCTCCTTCGATTCGAATCAGTCAGACAATAAACCACTGTGCGGGGAAGGGACTGCGTTCTGCACAGGTTTGTTGAGCCCGGGAGCGTTTTTAGCCTAGAAAAACAGGCAATTTTGCGGGGCGGGGCCGGTTGACCCCTTAAAAACAGCCTCGGAACGCGCTTGCTCGACCGCGGCGGGCAGAGTTGGGTGATGCCGGATGGTGCCTGAGCGCCGCCTGAACAGGCTTTCCAGCCCTTATTTCCGCTTCATCCGCCGAAACCGCACGCCATTGCCGTCCGGCAGGCGGGTGGCGACATAGCCGGCCGCCAGGCACGCTTCGCGCTGCGGCATCTTCTCCTGCGGGCTGCGCAGCGAGTCCCACCAGGAGGCACGATGCGATGCCCGCGGCAGCGCGTGACCGACGATCTCCTCGATCTCATCGAAGCTCAGCGTCAGCTCGTTCAGGGTTTGCCGCGCCAGATACTCGCGCAAGCCGTCGTAGTCATTCACTTCAAAGGCGCTCCACTAGTCACGCAGAAAATCAGCCGATGCGGCAACGAAGCGTTAACCGATTAAGGCATCGTTGTCTGTATTTAAGGCACCGGCAATGTTTCCAGCGCATTCGTAAACGCCCGGAGTGCACGAATGCGGATTGGAAAGCGCCAGGATGCGAGGCCATGGCGGCTGTCGGCAAAATTGCTGATCGCCTCCTCGGTCGCGACGGTCATCGGCTTCTCCGCCGTCTGCGCCAGCGTGCTGCTCGACATGCGCCGCGGCGAGGAGCAGCTCGCGCTGCAGTCGCTGGAAAACCTCGCCTCCGGCATCGAGGCCGATCTCAGCCGCAACATCGAGCTGTACGACCTGTCGCTGCGCGCGGTCGTCAGCACCATGGTGATGCCTGAACTCGCTTCAGTATCGAGGCCGATCCGTCATCTGATCCTGTTCGATCACGCCGCGACCGCCAGGCATTTTGGCGCGATTCAGGTGTTCGACGCGGCCGGCAATCTCACGATCGATGCCTCCACGCTCGATCCGCTGCCCGAGAACCGCGCCGACGAGGAATATTTCAGCGCGCACCGCGACAACCGCGACCTCGGCCTGTTCGTCAGCCGCCCGATGCTGCACCGAGGCGCCTATTCGATCGTGCTGAGCCGCCGCATCACCGGCGACGACGGCAGCTTCCAGGGCGTGGTCGCGGGCTCGATCCGCTTCAGCTATTTCCACGACCTGTTCGGGCGTCTCAACCTCGACCCCGACGACGTGATCTCGGTGTTCCGTCACGACGGCACCGTGATCATGCGCACTCCGTTCGATCTCGACGTGATCGGCAAGAACCTCTCTCAGCTGCTCGCCGTCAAGAGTGCGCTGAGCGAGCCCGCGGGATCGCTGTCGGCGCCGGGCAAATATGACGGCGTGACGCGGCTGATGGTCTGGCGCGGCGGCTCGCAGCCGCTGGTCGTGCTGGTCGGCAAGCCCTGGACCAATGTGCTGAATCTGTGGCGCGTCGAGGCGACGCGGATCGGCGCGATCATGCTGGCGCTGATCACCTTCGTGCTGGCGGTGACGCTGTTCCTGGCGCGCGAGATCGGCCGCCGCGCCTCCGCCGAAGACAAGCTCGAGGAACTCGCCACCACGGATCCGCTGACCGGCCTGAAGAACCGCCGCAGATTCGACGCGGCCATGGACGATGAGTGGCGGCGCGCGATGCGGCAGCGGACAGCGCTGTCGCTCTTGATGATCGATGCGGATCACTTCAAGGCCTATAACGACACGTTCGGCCACCAGGCCGGCGACCAGGTGCTGGTCGGGATCGCGATCTGCATCACCGATTCGGTGAAGCGCGCCGGCGACTGCGCGGCGCGTTATGGCGGCGAGGAATTCGCGGTGCTGCTGCCGGGCACCAATGCCGCCGATGCGCTGAAGGTGGCCGAGGCCATCCGCGTCAAGGTGATGGGCTGGTGCGACGATTCCATGCAATCGGCGGTCAGCATCGGCATTGCGAGCGCGGTGCCCAATGCGGGCTCGGACTGGCCGCAGCTCATGCACGCCGCCGACAAGGCGCTCTATGCCGCCAAGGCGGCGGGCCGCAACCGCTGTGTGCTGGCGGAAGTGCCGGCGCTGTCGCTGGTGGCTTGATTACTTCTCCAGATACTTCTTCATCTCCGTGCGCAAACCGTCGCGCAGCTCGGGGCGCGCCATGCCGTAGGCGACATTGGCGCGCAGGAAGCCCGCCTTCGATCCGCAATCATGCCGCTCGCCGGCGAATTCGACGCCGTAGAATGTCTGCGACTTCGACAGGCCGATCATGGCGTCGGTGAGCTGGATCTCGCCGCCGGCGCCGCGCTCCTGCTTCTCCAGGATCGCGAATATCTCCGGCTGCAGGATGTAGCGCCCCGTGATCGAGAAATTCGATGGCGCCGTGCCCTTGGCCGGCTTCTCCACCATGCCGTCGACCTCGAACACGCCCTTCGCGTTGCGCTTTCCGACGCCGCAGATGCCATAGTTATGCGTCTGGTCGGCAGGCACCTCCTGCACGGCGAGCAGATTGGACTTGTCGCCGAGCTTTTCCGCCGCAGCGATCATCTGCGCGAGGCAGCCGGGCGTGTTGAGCACGAGTTCGTCTGGCAGCAGCACCGCGAACGGCTCGTCGCCGACAATGTCGCGCGCGCACCAGACAGCATGCCCGAGACCGAGCGGCGCCTGCTGCCGGGTGAAGCTCACCGCTCCCGCCTCGGGCTGATCGCGCGCCAGAATCTCCTGCTCGGCCTTCTTGCCGCGCTCGGCCAGCCTGGTGTCGAGCTCGAACATGCGGTCGAAATGATCCTCGATCACGCCCTTGTTGCGGCCGGTGACGAAGACGAAGTGCTCGATGCCGGCCTCCTTGGCCTCGTCGACGACGTACTGGATCAGCGGCTTGTCGACGATGGTCAGCATTTCCTTCGGCATCGCCTTGGTGGCGGGCAGGACGCGGGTGCCGAGACCGGCGACGGGGAAGACGGCTTTGCGGATTTTCATGGGGTCTGGTCGGGGTGGGAAAAATCAGGTGGTTGTTGGTAGCCGGTTTTGCGGCAGCCCACAAAGGTAGTCGGTGGCGGGCTGACGCGAAAACCTCGAATTTGTTAAACTTCTGGAAACCGCGGACGGGCCTCCTGAATGCCTGAATTCCGCGGCAACGGGTCTAGTGCCGCCGATCTGAAGTCCCTGACTTCACTCGCGGCAAAATCGGGTTCAGGGACTTCAGATCGAAAGCGGCACTAGAATCATAGATTTGCTAGTGCCCTTAACTTTCCGAAGTCCGCGAAAAGGTATTGCAGCGATGGTGCGCGGACTTCGGAAAGTGGGCACTAGTATGATAAGGGAACCAATCGCACGGCGAGTGACGGCTGCGGCGCTGCTGCTGGCAGGCGCGCTCTCGGCCACCCCTGCTCTTGCCCAATCCCAAGGACAATCCCAAGGCAACGGCCTGTCCAATTTGTTCGGCGGTATCTTCTCCGGACCCAAACCTGACGCCTCGACGCAACCGCAGGCCGCGCCCGGCGCGACCGGCGTGCTTCCCTGGAGCGGCGAGGACGGCGCATCCGGCCATCCGCTGATGACAGCGAGCGCGATCCGGCAGGCGGCGGCGAATTTTGACAACTGCGTCGCCGGCATGTGGCCCGATGCCGCACGGCGCGGCGTCAGCGAGGACAATTTCCGCCGCTTCACCACGGGGCTGTCGCCCGACCTGCGCCTCATGGACCTGATGGATGCGCAGCCGGAGTTCACCAAGTCGATCTGGGACTATCTCGACATTCTCGTGAACGATAATCGCCTCGCCAAGGGCAAGGAGACCCTCGCCAAGTACAAGGCGCAGTTCGACGCCACCGAAAAGGCCTACGGCGTCGACCGCTTCATTGTCGCCGCGATCTGGGGCATCGAGTTCGAACTATTCGACGCAGATGGGCGACCGCAACGTCGTGAATTCGACGGCGACGCTGGCCTGCGTCGGCCGGCGGCAGGGCTATTTCAAGGATGAATTCCTCACCGCGCTGGAGATCCTCAATCGCGGCGATCTGCGCCCCGAGCAGATGCGCGGCTCCTGGGCCGGCGCGTTTGGGCCGACGCAGTTCATGCCGACCGCGTTCAAGCGCTATGCGGTCGACGCCGACGGCGACGGCCGCCGCGACGTTGTCGACGATCCCGCCGATCTGATCGCGTCGACCGCGAACAATCTGAAGAAGGATGGCTGGCAGACCGGCCAGAGCTGGGGCTACGAGGTCTCGGTGCCGAAGGGCTTCAATTACATGCTGGCCGACCGCGCCAAGCCGATGACGTTCGCGCAATGGCAGCATCTCGGCGTGGTGCGTGCCAACAACCAGCCGTTCCCGCATCCGAACGACAAGGCTTACCTGCTGGCACCGGCCGGCGCCGAAGGACCGGGCTTCCTCATGATGCAGAATTTTCGCGTCATCATGAAATACAATCCGGCCGAAGCCTATGCGCTCGCGATCGGCCACTTCGCCGACCGGTTGCGCGGCGGACAGCCGCTCGTGCAGCCTTGGCCACGGCAGGAACGCGAACTGACCCGTGCAGAGCGGCTGGAACTGCAGCAATTGCTGGCCCAGCGCGGCTTCTATCGCGGCACGCCGGACGGCCAGTTCGGCGGCGAGACACGGCAGGCGCTGCGCAACTTCCAGGCCTCGATCGGGGCGCCCGCCGACGGATTCGCGACGGCGACCATGCTGGAACAGCTGCGGGCCCGCTAAACGGCGCGGTTTTCGGTGCGAAAAGTAACCCTTAACGCGCTGATTTTGTTGATGGCCTTGATCGGGGCTGCGGAGGCCCGATTTATCGGGTAGAAACTGCCTGCTTGCGGCCCGATTTCCGTTGTATGTCTGGGGCCTGTCCATACGTCCGACCGAGCGCAATGTTCAAAGAAACCCGCTTCATCAAGCTGATCACCGAACCCGGCCCGTTGATCGTGCTGGGGGTGACGATTGCGCTGCTGGTCGGGATCGTGGCGCCGGCATACGCGCAATTCTTCAATTTCGGCGGGCCTCCGTCGCGGTCGCGGGGCGGTGGCGGCGGATGGTTCGGCAGCGACTTCTTCTCGCCGTTCCAGCCCCAGGCCCCCAAGCGCGTCTATCAGGATTTCTCCAAGGCGCCGGCGCCCGAGAAGCATGAAGGCACGCCAGAGCGCAATGTCATGGTGATGGGCGACGGCATGGCGGACTGGCTCGCCTATGGCCTCGAAGACGCCTATGTCGAGCAGCCCGACATGGGCGTGATCCGCAAGGCCAAGAACACCTCGGGCCTCATCAAATATCAGCCGAAGGGCGAGCCCGCAGACTGGACCGCGGCCGCCAAGGGCATCCTCGCGTCCGAAAAGCCCGACGTCATCGTCGTCATGCTCGGCATCAACGACCGCGTTGCGATCCGCGAGCCGGTCGCGGAGAAATCCGACAAGGACAAAGACAAGGACAAGGCCGCCGACAAGAAGATCGACAAGAAGGACGCGCGCAAGGAGAGGCCCGCGCCCGAGAAGCCGAAATCCGACGACGCCGCGGCCAAGCCCGACGACAAGGCGGATGCCGAACTGCCGCAGGACGATGCCGAGAACGAGCCGGCGCCTATGGTGACGCCGGAGAAGACGGCGCGCTCGCCGAACGGCCTTTATGAATTCCGCGACGAGCGCTGGGTCGAACTCTATTCGAAGAAGATCGAGGACATGATCGCGGTGGTGAAGTCGAAGGGCGTGCCCGTGATCTGGGTCGGCCTGCCCGCGATCCGCGGCGGCAACGGCCCCAAGGACATGCTGTTCCTCGACTCGCTGTATCGCGAGGCCGCCGGCAAGGCCGGCATCACTTATGTCGACGTCTGGGACGGGTTCGTCGACGAGCGCGGCCTGTTCATGCAGAAGGGCCCCGACTTCGAAGGCCAGCCGCGCCAGCTGCGTTCCTATGACGGCGTCTACTTCACCAAATATGGCGCGCGCAAGCTGGCGCATTATGTCGAGCGCGAGATCACGCGCCTGCTCGCGACGCGCTCGGCGCCGATCGCGCTGCCGCAGGAGCCGGCGACGCCCGACGCCAACGCCGTGCCCGGCCAGCCCGCGCCGCGGCCGATGGCCGGACCGATCATGCCGCTGGTCGCAGCCAGCGTGAACTCGGATCAATTGCTCGGTGGTCCCGGCACGCGGCCCGCCGCGGTCGATGCGCTCGCCGCGCGCACGCTGGTCAAGGGTGAGGCGCTGTCGCCGCCCGCCGGACGCGCCGACGATTTCATGTGGCCGCGCCGCGAAGTCGGCCGCGAACAGGCCAAGGGCGACGTGCCGGTCGCGAACGGCACGCCGGGCACGCCGGGTGCGGCTGCTCCCGGCGCGCCAGGCACGGCGCCGAATGCGGCACTCGCGCCGAAGCCGCCTGCTGCGAAGCGGCCCGCGCAACCCGCTGCGCCCTTCGGCAATTTCTTCGGCTTCGGCAATTCGCCGCAGCAGCGCCAGGCACCGCCGCCGCCGCGCGTCCCCGGTGGCGCACCGCGTCCGCCCGCGCCGGTCGGACGGTCGGCGGCGATACAGTAAGATCTATCGAAATTTCTCTGCTCGTCATGCCCGGCCCGCAGTCAAGCTTGCGCAGACTGCGTAAACTTGTCTGCGCGCCGGGCATCCACGTCTATGGTGCAGCTTGCAAGAAAGACGTGGATGGCCGGGTCATAGGCGAGCGGAAGCGACGCCGTTCTTCGAACGGCTATGCCCGGCCATGACGAGTGTTAGAGGATCAACCCGCCATCGACGATGATGGTCTGTCCCACGATGTAGGACGCAAGCGGCGAGGCGAGGAACAACGCCGCGCCGGCCATGTCCTCGGGCGTGCCGAGCCGCCGCAGCGGAATCCGCGACAGCGCGCTTTCCAGCCGTTTTGGATTTGATGTCGTGACTTTCGTCATCTTGGTGTCGACCAGGCCCGGCGCGATGCCGTTGACGCGGATGCCGTCCTCCGCCCAGGCTTCGCCCAGCGTGCGCGTCAGTCCCATGGCGCCCGTCTTCGAGGCGTTATAGGCGGGATTGCCCATGGTCGAGTGATAGGCGGCCGTCGAGCTGACGATGATCAGCGAGCCCTTCGCCCGCTTGAGCATCGGATGGAATTTGGTCGCGCAGGCCATCAGGCTCATCAGGTTGACCTCGAGGACTTTCCGGAAGCCCTCCATCTCGAACTCGCCGCGCCGGTAGATCACCGCGCCCTGCGCCAGCACCAGAATATCGAGCGTCTCAAAGGCCGGCTTGAACCTTTCGATCGCGCTCGTGTCGCTGACGTCGAGCCTGGCATAGTCGAGGCCATCGAGATGCGAGCCGTCGGTCGGCGAATAGTCCGACGCCGACGCACGTGTGCCGCAGACCGCGACGCGCGCACCATGCGCACGAAACGCCTGCGCGATGCCGTTGCCGATGCCGGAGGAGCCGCCGACCACCAGAACCTGTTTGTTGCCAAAATCGAGCTCGTTCATCTGCATCCTTCCCTGTCGCGTTTGTCTCGTCTTAGGATGGTAGACATACTTGTCAATCGATCCGCGAGGTGCCGTTCATGCCCGAATTCAAGCAACTCAGCCGCTCGGTAAAGGGACTGACCGTGCTCGTCACCGGCGCCGCCAGCGGCATGAGCCGCGCCACCGCGCGGGTGTTCGCGGCCGAGGGCGCCAATGTCGCGGTGACGGATGTCAGCTCCGACGGCGCCAAGGCGGTTGCGGATGAGATTGCGGCTACCGGTGGCAACGCGAAAGCGTGGCGGCTCGATGTCGCCGATCCCAAGGCGATCGAAAGCGTGGTCAACGACGTCGCCGCGCATTTCGGCTCCCTCGACATCATCGTCAACAATGCCGGTATCTCCGTGCGCGTAGCGATCGACGACCCCACCTATGACGAAGCCTGGGCCAAAGCGCTCGCCGTGATGCTGACGGCGCATCCGCGCATCATCCGCGCGGCGCTGCCGCATTTGCGCAAATCCAAATGTCCGCGCATCGTCAACATCGCCTCCACCGAGGCGCTGGGCGCGACCGCGCTGCACAGCCCCTACTCGGCGGCGAAAGGCGGGGTCGCCAGCCTGACGCGCTCGCTCGCGGTCGAGCTTGGCCGCGAAGGCATCACGGTGAACTGCATCTGCCCCGGCCCGATTTGCACCGCCATCACCGATCGCATCTCCGAGGAGCACAAGACCATTTTTGCCAAGCGCCGCACCGCGCTCGGCCGCTATGGCGACCCCGAGGAAGTCGCGCATATGACCCTGAGCCTGTGCCTGCCGGCGGCCTCGTACCTGACCGGCGCGGTCATTCCCGTGGACGGCGGGCTGATGGCGCGCAATGCGTAACGGCGTTCCCCGGATGCAGCGCAGCGCTTCTTTAGCGGTGCGCCGCTGATCCGGGGTCCATGGGTCCCGGATCTGCGGAGCAGCCATAGCGCGTCGAAGACGCGCGTGAACGCGCTTTATGCACGCTGCACCGCGTCCGGGACACAAAAACGCAATGCTGGGCACGTTGACTTCGCACTGCCCGGGAGTAGCCTTGGCGGCAAATCAGGCGCAAAGCCGCACGAAATCATCAGGAGAAAACGCCATGGCGATCGCGATCCGGCAGATCCACAAGCACTTTGTGGGCGAAGTCTCGGGCGTGGATTTGCGTCAACCGCCGACGAAAGACGAAGCGGCAGCGATCGAGGCCGGCATGGACAAATATGCCGTGCTGGTGTTTCACGGCCAGGACATATCAGATGACCAGCAGATGGCGTTTGCGCTGAATTTCGGCGCGCGCGAGAACCCGCGCGGCGGCAACATCACCAAGAAGCAGGATTACCGGCTCGGCTCCGCGGGACTCAACGACGTTTCCAATCTCGACAAGGACGGCAAGCCGTTTCCGAAAGATCACCGCACGCATCTGTTCAATCTCGGCAATTGCCTGTGGCACTCCGACTCTTCGTTCCGCGCGATCCCCGCGAAGTTCTCGCTGCTGTCGGCGCGGTTGGTGAACCCGAAGGGCGGCAACACCGAGTTCGCCGACATGCGCGCCGCCTATGACGCGCTCGACGCGGAGACCAAGGCCGAAATCGACGACAAGATCTGCGAGCACTCGCTGATGTATTCGCGCGGCTCGCTCGGCTTCCTCGATTACACCGACGAGGAAAAGGAATTGTTCAAGCCGGTGCTGCAGCGCCTGGTGCGCACGCACCCGGCGCATCAGCGCAAGTCGCTGTACCTGTCATCGCATGCCGGCAAGGTGCAGGGCATGAGCATGCCGGAAGGCCGGCTGTTGCTGCGCGACCTCACCGAGCACGCCACCCAGCCGGAGTTCGTCTATGTCCACAAATGGACGCTGCATGACCTCGTGATGTGGGACAACCGCCAGACCATGCATCGCGTGCGCCGCTACGACCAGTCGCAGCCGCGCGATATGCGCCGCGCCACGGTGGCCGGCACGGTGCCGACGGTGCCGCAGGAGGCGGCGGAGCGGCAGCTCGCGGCGCAGCAGGCGGCGGAGTAGCTCACTCGTCATGCGCGGGCTTGCCGTCTTCGCTAAAGCTACACCGGCCACCCGCTGACAAGCCCGGCGAAGCCTTGGCGTAGCCGGGACCCGCGCATCCATCAACTTCGCAAAAACTTCTTTGAGGGCTGGATGGCCGGGTCAAGCCCGGCCATGACGATGGGGCTACGCATGCCCCGCATCGTTCGACAGCATGCCGGGATCGATGCCGATCTTGCGCAAGGCACGCGCGTATTTGTCGTCGACGTCGCCGCCGAACACCAGCTCCGGATCGGCGTCGCAATGCAGCCAGCCATTGCCCTGGATCTCGTTCTCGAGCTGGCCCGGGCCCCAGCCGGCATAGCCGAGCGCGAGGATGGCGTGCTTTGGCCCCTTGCCGTTGGCGATCGCCTTGAGGATGTCGACGGTCGCGGTCAGGCAAATCTGGTCGTCGATCGGCAGCGTGGCGTTGGCGAGATAGAAGTCGCTGGAATGCAGCACGAAGCCGCGGCCGGTGTCGACCGGACCGCCGCTCAAGACCTTCATGGTCTCGGCGCTCTCCGGCAGCTTGATCTGGTCGGCCTTCTTGATGATGTTGAGTTGCGCGAGCAGCTCCGGGAAGTCGATGCTGCCCGCCGGGCGGTTGACCATGATCCCCATCGCGCCTTCGGAAGAGTGCGCGCACATATAGATCACGGAACGTTCGAAGCGGGGATCGCCCATCACGGGCATCGCGATCAGGAGCTGGCCGTCGAGATAGCTGTTGTTGGCCGAATTGTCGCCTGCGCCGACTTCCTTGCGGCGAACCTTGCCCGGTTTTTTGCCTTCAGGGTCCATCCGCGAAGCACTCTCGTCCTAGTGGTCCGATTCCAACATTCGCATCCCGTTGCCGCGAACACTTTTGCGAATGTTGGAATCAAAGGACCACTAGCAAAATCTTGATTCTAGTGGAGCTTTGGATTTGACGTTCGCTTTGCGAGTTCGCAGCCCATTGGGAGCGAACGTCAAATCCGCTCCACTAGGCCTTATCCTGATATTGGGCGGCGGTTGTGTCAATCAAGCTTAGACCTTTAGTGGTCACAAGCAATTCAATGGTTTGGCCCCGCGACCGCCTGTAAAGATGTCTCATGATCGCCCGGTGTCCCGGTTCTGACATTCGTATAGTGCTGCTGGGAACCCGTCTACGAATGTCAGAACCAAAGGGACACTGGCAAATAACCCTTCTCGTGCGGCTTTGGATTTGACATTCGCTATGAGCACTCGCAGCAACACCTTAGCGAATGTCAAATCCGCCGCACGGGTTCCATCGCGCGCCGCGCTCGCTGCCCTGTTCATCCTTGCATTATCGGCCGAAGTCCGTGCCGAGGACGCTTCCCCATGGCAAAAGGACAGCCATTCCCAGCTGCGTCTGCTTGCGGGCTCGCGCAGCGGCACCGTGCTGCTCGGCGGAATTGCCTTCAAACTGCAACGGGGATGGCACACATATTGGCGCAACCCGGGCGATTCCGGCGTGCCGCCGCGGTTCGATTTTTCGAAGTCGGACAATGTCGAGGCGGTGACGGTTTTGTGGCCGGCGCCGCAAAAATTCGACGACGGCGCGGGAGGCGTCTCGCTCGGCTATCACGACCAGATCGTGCTGCCGCTGCGCATCGTCGCCAAAAGCGTCGACAAGCCGGTGACGCTGCGCGCTGCGATCGACTATGCGGTATGCGAGACGATCTGCATTCCGGTGCAAGCCAATGCCGAGCTCGCTTTCGCGAGCGTCGCCAGCACCGAGGACAGCGCGCTGTTCGCCGCACTCGACACGGTTCCAAAACCCGCGAACGTCGGCGATCCCAATCCGCTCACCATCCGCGACGTCAAGCGCGAGGGCAAGGCGCAAGTGCTGGTCGACGTGGTGACGCCCGACGCGCACAACGTGAGTCTCTTTGTCGAGGGGCCGACGCCGGACTGGGGGCTGCCTGTACCGAAAATCGTGGAGCACAGCCCGCCCGGGGTGACGCGCTTCTCGTTCCAGCTCGACGGCGTGCCGCCCGGCGTCAATCCCGACGGCGCGGCGCTGAAGCTGACCCTGGTCGGCGCCGATCGCGCGTATGAGTTCAACATCAATCTGAATTGAGTTCGGAGGGCCCGCGCTTTGCCTCGTCATTCCGGGACGCGCCGACCGAACTCGGGTTTACCCGAGTTCGGCAACCTTAAACGTCCAAGTCGGCAACAGCCGACTTGGATGGCGCGGGCCCGGAATCCATGGCGCCGCTGGAATGCTGGGCAAGATGGATTCCGGGTTCGCTCGCTTCGCTCGCGCCCCGGAATGACGGCCCACCCAACCAAATCTTAACGAATGGTTGATAGATCGGGAGCATCGCCGCTGTCGCGGCATGCGCATCGGATTCCACGTGGCCGCTATCGACACCCGACCCGCTCCTGCGTTACCGACCGGCCTGTTCACGCGGCTGAAAACGAAATTGACAGGCGGCAGCAACGAGGCGTCGCTGACACGCAAGCTGGCCGGCACCATCTTCATCATCCGCGTGCTCAGCGCGGGCCTCGCCTATCTCTCGCAGATCTTGCTGGCGCGCTGGATGGGAGGTTCCGACTACGGCGTCTACGTCTATGTCTGGACCTGGGTACTGCTGCTCGGCAGCATGATGGATTTCGGCATCTCGGCTTCGGCGCAGAAGATCATTCCGGAATACCGTACCCGGAACGAGCACGCGCTGCTGCGCGGCTTTCTCTCCGGCAGCCGCTGGATGACCTTCGCCGTATCGACGATCATCTCGCTCGCGCTCGCGGGCCTCGTCAAGCTGCTTTCGCCATGGATCGAGACCGGCGCCGTCGTGCCGCTTTACATCGGCTGCGCGACGCTACCGCCCTTCGTTGTCGCCAATACCCAGGACGGCATTGCGCGCTCGCACGACTGGATGCGGCTCGGACTGATGCCGCAATTCATCGTCCGCCAGGGGCTGATCATCGGCTTCACCTTCGGCCTGTTCGCGCTGGGCTTCAATCTCGGCGCGACCGTGGCGATGATCGCCAGCGCCGGCGCCGTGTGGGTCGCGATGATCGGGCAGATGATCGTGCTGAACCGCCGCCTTGCTTCGCATGTCGAGGCTGGCCCGAAGGCCTACGATATCCGCGGCTGGCTCGCGATCTCGCTGCCGATCCTGCTGGTCGAGAGCTTCTATCTCCTGCTCTCCTACACCGACGTGCTGGTGCTGCAGCAGTTCCGCTCCTCCGAAGAGGTTGGCGTGTATTTTGCCGTGGTGAAGACGCTGGCACTGGTGTCGTTCATCCATTACGCAATGTCGGCGACCACGGCGCATCGCTTCGCCGAATACAACGCGCTCGGCGACAAGCCGCGGCTGTCGGCCTATGTCGCGCATGCGATCAGCTGGACGTTCTGGCCGTCGCTGGCGGCGACGCTTCTGCTGCTCGCGCTCGGCAAGCCTTTGCTCTGGCTGTTTGGACCGCAATTCGTGGTCGGCTATGACATCATGTTCGTTGCCGCGGTCGGACTTGTGGTGCGTTCCGCGATCGGTCCGGTCGAGCGCCTGCTCAACATGCTCGGCCATCAGCACATCTGCGCGCTGGCTTACGCGCTGGCATTCGTGATGAATGTCGTGCTCTGTGTCGCGCTGGTGCCGCGCTTCGGCGGCCATGGCGCGGCGGCCGCGACCTCGCTGTCGCTGACGTTCGAAACCGTACTGCTGTTCTGGATCGTGCGCCGCCGGCTCGGCCTGCACGTTTTGGCGTTCGGGAAGTACCTGCGCACCGCTTGATATCGCGCCAGTCATTGCGCCGGAACGGGCATCCGAATTGTGACTATTTTCTAGCCAAATCAGAGAGAACGGCGATTCCGTTCGACATGTGGGAGGTGGGTAAATTCACCACCCAGCCCTTCCGCGCGGCGGAAACATTC
The DNA here is from genome assembly GCA_963821965.1 of uncultured Alphaproteobacteria bacterium. Classification (GTDB taxonomy): domain Bacteria; phylum Pseudomonadota; class Alphaproteobacteria; order Rhizobiales; family Xanthobacteraceae; genus Bradyrhizobium. Next base: position 178,085 of record CAWGFY010000002.1, on the reverse strand, counting down.
TTATTTTTCTGAGTGCATTGCAGCGGAAACTGCGGCGCCATTAGATAGCCGCAGAAGTCACCGCAAATCGTGTGCACATGATCGATCCGCTTTCCGCGACCTGGTTGAGCGAGGCTGCAGATGCCTCCAATTGACACTGGCCTGATCGTTCTCGCGGGCATTGCCTTGTCTGCGGCCCTGGTGAACGGCGCACTTGGCTACGGGTTTTCATCCCTCACCGTGCCGGTCGCACTGGTCTTCTATGCCAATCGCGTACTCAACCCCGCGTTGGTCCTGATCGAAGTCTTCGTCAATCTGTACGTTCTCTTCATCAATCGGAGCGGCGTTCCGGCGGTCTGGAAGCGCGTGTTTCCCATTCTCATCGGGTTGCTGCCGGGCATTGGGGTCGGAGCTTATCTCCTGGCGTCGCTTCAGCCGGTCTGGATCAAGTTGGCGACTTACGCGGTCATCCTGCCACTCATCCTGTTGCAGGCAGCAGGTTGGCGGCGGCCCATACAGTCGCGGTGGGCGGTGGGCCTGCCCTTTGGATCGATGTTGGGGGTACTGTATTCGGTGACGACGATCTCGGGCCCGCCATTGGCGCTGTTGTTCAACAATCAGGGCTTGGTCAAGGATCAGTTTCGCGCCGGCTTGGCGCTGGTTCGCGTCGCCGAGTCCTGCCTGACTGCAATCGTGTATTACAACCTCGGCCTCTTTGTTGCCGAAAGCACCAGCCTGTTGTGGGTGCTGGCTCCCTGCGCCGTCGTCGGCATCCCGTTCGGGGCGTATCTGCTGCGACGGATGGATGCCGAGACGTTCCGCCGGATCTGCATGAGCTTCGATGCGTGGGTCGTCGGCTTCGGTCTGTCCCGCGTGTTGATCGAGCTGAACCTCTTGGCAAGCCCATCCGCCTACAGCGTGATGGCGGCCGCGGTCTTGATAGACGCGTGCTTGTTGTATGTGTTTTTCAACGCTCGAAGAGCGGGTCTAAGAGATTCGCAAGTGCTGGCGCGCTGACGGCCTGCGTTGGAACGGTTGCGAGCACGGTGGCGCGTTGACCACCTCTCCCCGATCTTTACGGGAGAGGTCGAAGCCGAAGCGCAGCGAAGGCTTCGGGTGAGGGGCGAGGAATCGCTCTCCCAAACGACAATTTCTGAAGACAGCGAATCCGAGAGCCGTCCACCTGGTTGGCGGCTGTGATGGCCCCTCACCCGCTCGCGCTGACGCGCTCGCGACCTCTCCCCGTGAAGAACGGGGAGAGGTGGAAACTGGCCTTACTCCGCGGTCCAGCCGCCGTCGATCGAGAGATTGGCGCCGGTGATCTGGGCGGCATCGTCGCCGCACAGGAACAGCGCGAGTGCCGCAACCTGCTCCGAGGTGACGAACTCCTTGGTCGGCTGCGCCGCCAGCAGCACATCCTTGATGACCTGCTCCTTGGTCATGTTGCGCGCCTTCATCGTCTCCGGAATCTGGTGCTCGACCAGCGGCGTCCAGACATAACCGGGCGAGATGCAGTTGACCGTGATCTTGAACTGGGCGAGCTCGAGCGCCGCGGTCTTGGTCAGCCCGGCGATGCCGTGCTTGGCCGAGACATAGGCCGACTTGAACGGCGAGGCCACCAGCGAGTGCGCGGACGCGGTGTTGATGATGCGGCCCCAGCCGCGCTTCTTCATGCCGGGCACCGCGGCGCGGATGCCGTGGAACGCCGATGACAGATTGATGGCGATGATCGCATTCCATTTGTCGACCGGAAACTCCTCGATCGGCGAGACGAACTGGATGCCGGCATTGTTGACGAGGATGTCGACCGAGCCGAAGGCTTTCTCGCCGGTCGCGATCATGTCGGCGATTTCGTCGGGCTTGGTCATGTCGGCAGGCGAATAGACTGCCTTGACCTTGTAGTCGGTCTCGATTGCCGAGCGTTCCTTCTCGATGTCGGCGGGCGCGCCGAAGCCGTTGATCACGACATTGGCGCCCTCTTTCGCGAAGGCGCGCGCATATGCGAGCCCGATGCCGCTGGTCGAGCCGGTCACCACCGCATTCCTGCCTGTCAAAGTACCCATATTTTCACTCCTGCTTTAGCTATGGTTTGGGCATGATCTCCGCGCAAACGCTACGCGTTTGTCGCGAGGAAAACCGTTTCCGGATCATGCCTTGTTTGTTTGGGCATGATCTTTCCGGAAAACCGCTTCACACTTTTCCGGATCATGCCTTTGGGGTCTCGCTTTCGTCCCCGGTGAGGTCGTAAGTCACCATGGTGTCGCCGGACTGCGGCCGTTCCAGCCACTCCTTGTGACGCATCGACAAGTGCACGTCGCGGACACCGGCATTCCAGTGCTCGACCATCGCGACGTGAGAAAAATCGTAATCCTTGGAATTGGTCTCGTAGTTCTTGCTCTTGTAAATCAGGTGCACGACCGTGACCGTGTTTTCCTTCGCCACCTTGCGCAGATATTCGACGGACGGATCATGCCTCAAATCATTCGGCAGCTTGCTGATGAGATCGAGCACTGCCTTGCGGGCGTTGTGGATCTGCCGGTTCTTGTCGGTGTTCATCCGGGTGCGGCTGGAATAGCGGATGTCCTTTTCGCGCTCGGCCGCTTCCAACAGCGTCTCCGGCAGCAAACCACGTGCGCTGAACAGATCGACCTGGAAGATCAGGAGATCGCGGCCGGTCTCGGCGTCCAGCACATAGTCGAGCGGGGTGTTGGAGGCGATGCCGCCATCCCAGTAATACTCGCCGTCGATCAGCACCGCGGGGAAACCGGGCGGCAGCGCGCCTGAGGCCATGATGTGCTCGGGTCCGATCAGCTTGCCCTGCCGCTTGAACTCGACATTGTCGAAGTAGCGGAAATTGCCCGAGGTGATGCCGACCGCGCCGACGCTGAACCGGCATTTGAGATCGTTGATGCGGTCGAAATCGACCAGCCGCTCCAGCGTCTTTTTCAGCGGCGCGGTGTCGTAATAGCTCACCGCTTGCGGACTGCCGTGCGGCCACAACGGCGCGGGCGGAATCCGCGGCGTGAAGAAGCCGGGCACGCCGAAGGTCGCGACGATGGCGGCGCTGGTCTCGTTGAACAGCGAGCGGCTGCGCTCGCCCTGCAGCACCGGATTCCACGGCACCGGCTTCGACACCATCTCCCAGAATTCCTTCAGCCGATCGACGCGCGTGCGGGCGTCGTTGCCGGCGATGATCGCGGCATTGATGGCGCCGATCGAGATGCCGGCAACCCATTCCGGCTCGAAGCCGGCGGCGCACAGCGCCTGAAACGCCCCGGCCTGGTAGGAGCCGAGCGCGCCGCCGCCCTGCAGCACCAGCACGCGCTGGGCCTGCGCAGGCGTCGACGTAGTGATCCGGATGCGTGTCGTCCATCATGGGCTTGTTCGGATATGTCGGCCGAGCGGTGGCGTCAGTTCACGATAGCGTCAACTGATCGGCGGGCGGGCGTTTTCTAAAATCGTCAATGATCAGTAGACGCCAAAATCAGGGTCCAGAAAACCTTGTATTTTGTATTAGGAGCATAGCTTGCGGCTATGCCCAATTTTGTGACACCGCTTTTCAGCATATTTGCCTTGTGCGGCGGCGAGTCGCGCCAACCGGAAAAGGCTTCCGCCAGCGTGTGATAGCCGGCCGACACGTTCTCGACCGCAACCGTGGCCGGGTAACCGGCGCCCGCGAGCCGCTTCGCCAGCGGCGCGCGCACGTCATGGTCGAGCTTGTTCTTGTCGGCCATCACTTGCGACTGGGCTTCCGCAAGCCGCATCAGCTCGGGATCGACGGCGACAGCGCCAATGCCATTATTTCCGCGATATTGCGAGATCATCGAGGCGGCGGCGATGGGGTCGAGCCGGGCGCCCGGCGTGGTCATGTCGACGTACATCGCAGGCGTCTCGATCGGCGCCTCCGATGCACAAGCCGCAAGCAATAAGGTTATCAGGATCGCGGCCGCCGCGCGCAAAGACATTCGTGAGCCCCAGAATCAGGAGCGTTTGAGCCCCAGAATCAGGAGCCGTTGTTGCATACCAACCGTGGCTGAAAGGTGAATTTTCCGGCAGCGGAAACCCGAAAACCGGGCCGATTACACCGTCTGCATCGTGTGGATGCCGCATTCGGTCTTCGGCCGGCCGCGCCAGCGCCCGGCGCGCTCGTCTTCATCCGGCGAGGTGCGGCTGGTGCAGGGCATGCAGCCGACCGAGAGGTAGCCGGAGGCGGAAAGCGGATGCGGCGGCAGGTTGGCGCTCGCAAAGATCGCCTCGATCTCCTCGCGCGAGACATTGGCGAAAGGATTGAACTTCAACCGCGCCCCGTCCTGCTCGACCACGGCGATATCGGTGCGCAAGCCGCCCTGGAAACGCTTGCGGCCGTTGATCCAGGCATCGAACGGTTGCAGCGCGCGCTGCAACGGCTCCACTTTGCGGATGCGGCAGCAGGCGTCGGGATTGGAAAACCAGAGGTCGCGGCCGGGATCCTCGCGCGACAGCGTCTCCTCCGCCGGCTTGATCGAGCGCACATCGCGAAGCCCGAGCGTCTCGACCAACGTGTCGCGATAGGCCAGCGTCTCCTCGAACAGCCAGCCGGTGTCGAGGAAGATCACCGGGATTGCCTCATCGACGTCGGCCATGACTTTCAACAGCGCGGCCGACTGCGTGCCGAAGGACGACACCAGCGCCAGCCTGTCGCGGCCGACTGTCTTCAGCCCGGCTGCGATCACATCCTGCGGCGAGGCATCGCGCAATGCGCGGTCGAGCGCGTCTGCCGGCGGCAACACGCCCTGCTCGGACGCTGATATGGGGCGCAAGCGCGTTCACAGGCCGGTACTCTCGGAATGGCGCAACTGCATGCGCCGATGCAGCGCGGTGAGCTTTCCGTCGCCGGTCGGCTGATAGAACACCGAATAGCGCTGCACCGTCTGCGCAAACGCCTCGGCATCCGCCTCTTTCTTGACGTCGAAGGCGTCGAAACCGGCGCGCAGCATGAACACGAACTGGTCGCGCAGCACCTGGCCGGTGGCGCGCAACTCGCCGCGATAACTATAACGCTCGCGCAACAGGCGGGCCTGGCTGTAGGCGCGGCCGTCGCGGAAGGTCGGAAACACCAGCGCCACCGCGGCGACGCGATCGAGATACGGCACGAGATCGTCGACGTCGCGGCTGTTCGGCCAGATCACGCCGACCTTGCCGCGCTTCAACAGCGCCTCGGGATCCTCGAGAAAGCGCGCAGCCGACACCAGCACGCAGCCTTGCGGCAGTTCCGCGCCCTCGGCAACGTGAGTAAAGGGATCGTCGACGATCTTTCCGCCCTTAACGAGTGGCATAGACGCGCTCCCTGAACGGTTCGACGCCGAGCCGCTTCACCGTATCGACGAACAGCTCCTCGGGCGTGGCGCGCAGTGCGAGATAGGCCTCGACGATGTCCTCGATCACATCGGCGACCTCCCCGAACTTCACCGAAGGACCGATCAGCGTGCCGAGCTCGGCTTTCTCGTCGGCGCGGCCGCCGATGGTGATCTGATAGACCTCCTCGCCGTTCTTCTCGACGCCCAAAATGCCGATATGGCCGACATGGTGATGGCCGCAGGCATTGATGCAGCCGGAGATGTTGATGTGCAGCCGGCCGATCAGCTCGGCGGTGTCGTGGTTGGCGAAGCGCCGCGTCAGCTCCTGCGCGATCGGGATCGAGCGCGCATTCGCCAGCGAGCAATAGTCCAGCCCCGGGCAGGCGATGATGTCGGAGACGAGGTTCACGTTGGGCGTGGCCAGCCCGATCTTGTCCAGCGCCTTCCACAGTGCCGGCAGATCGTGCTTGGCGACATGCGGCAGCGCGAGGTTCTGCTCATGGCCGACGCGGATTTCGCCGAACGAATATTTGTCGGCGAGATCGGCCAGCACATCCATCTGGTCGGCTGTGGCATCGCCGGGCGGACCGCCGACTGGTTTGAGCGAGATCGTGACGATGGAATAGCCTTGCACCTTGTGGATGGCGACCGAGTTCTTGCGCCAGCGCTCGAACGAGGCATCGGCGGACGCCTGCTTCAGCTCGTCGGGCATGTGCGGCAGCTTCGCGTATTTCGGATAGAAGAAGCGCGCGCGGATGTCCTCGACCACGTCCTCGTCGAGCTTGAGCGCGCCGTCGCGCATCTGCTGCCACTCTTCCTCGACCTCGGCGGCGAACTTCGCGACGCCGAGCTCGTGCACCAGGATCTTGATGCGCGCCTTGTAGATGTTGTCGCGGCGGCCGTACTGATTGTAGACGCGCATGATCGCCTCGACATAGCTCAAGAGATCGCGGCCATGCACGAACGGCTTGATGGTCTTGCCGATGAAAGGCGTACGGCCGAGACCGCCGCCGACCAGCACCTCGAAGCCGGTCTCGCTCTGCGCGTTCTTGTGCAGCCGCAGTCCGATATCGTGGATCTTGATCGCAGAGCGATCATGCGCGGAGGCCGTGATCGCGAACTTGAACTTGCGCGGCAGGAAGGAGAACTCCGGATGCAGCGTGGTGTATTGGCGCAGGATTTCCGCCCAGATGCGCGGATCCTCGATCTCGCCGGGCGCAACGCCCGCCCATTGATCCGAGGTGACGTTGCGGGTGTTGTTGCCGGAGGTCTGCATCGCATGGATGCCGACATCGGCGAGATCGGCGAGTGCGTCCGGCAATTCGGCGAGCTTGATCCAGTTGAACTGGATGTTCTGCCGCGTGGTGAAATGGCCGTAACCGCGGTCGTAGCGGCGGGCGACATGCGCCAGCCGCCGCAACTGGTTCGAGGACAGAGTGCCGTAGGGAATGGCGACGCGGAACATGTAGGCGTGAAGCTGCAGATAGACGCCGTTCTGCAGCCGCAGCATCTTGAACTCGTCTTCGGTGAGCTCGCCGGACAGGCGCCGCTTCACCTGGTCGCGGAATTCGGCGACGCGCTCGTTGACCAGCGTGCGGTCGATCTCGTCATACGCGTACATGGCAAAACGCCTTTAGACTTGCACCGGCAGACCGAACGCCTGCACCGGCAGGCCGATAGTGACGCCGGAGCGGCGGATCTGCTCGCGCAGATTGCCCGGCTCGACCTTGCCGCTTTCGCTGACGAGGACCGGCGCGATATAGGGACCGACGGCACCGACATCGTCGGCGGTGGATTCGGCCAGAAGCGCGCGGGCGTCATCGCTGCTGCGGACGATGGCGGCATCGCCGAGTTCCGCAGACCAGCCTTGCTGCGCGGTGCGATAGATCACGGCGCCATCCCAGGTGCGGTTGGCGGTGACGATCGAGGGGCCCGTGATCTTGATTTTCTTCTGTTCGAGCGGGGAGGTCATTCGGCTGCTTCCAACAAGTTTGAGATGAGAGAGGAGACGTTTTGGCGGCGCCAAGGTTCGCGATTCCAAGCCGCGGAATGCGCAACGACGTCGCCGATGATGAGAATCGCGGGCCCGCCCTGAACCTGTTCGACAAGCGCGGGCAATTGCTCGAGCGTGCCGACGGCGGCTTTGGCGTCGTCGCGGGTGACGCGTGCGAACACGCCGGCCGGCGTCGCGGGCGAACGGCCCGCGGCGAGCAGGCCCTCGCGCACCGACGGTGCGGAGGTCAGGCCCATGTAAACAACCAGGGTGGACTTCGGGTCGTTCAGCGTCGACCAGTCGATGCTGCCGGTGTCGTCGGCCTGGTGCGCGGTGACGAAGGTGATGCGCCGCGCCTGATCGCGGAAGGTCAGGGGCACCTCGAACTCGGCGCCGGCACCCAACGCGGCGGTGATTCCCGGCACGATCGAATAGGCGACGCTTGCTTTGCGCAGCGCCTCCACCTCTTCGCCGCCGCGGCCGAACACGAAGGCGTCGCCGCCCTTGAGCCGGACCACGCGTTTGCCGCTCCTCGCGGCCTCGATCAGCAGCTTGTTGATGGCGTCCTGACCAATGCCGGATTTTCCGGCGCGGCGGCCGACAGGAACGCGGGCTGCATCGCGGCGGATACGGTCGAGAATTTCCGATGAGACCAGTTCGTCGTGGAAGACGATGTCGGCGTCTTGCAGCGCGCGCAGCGCTTTCACCGTGAGCAGGTCGGGATCGCCGGGGCCGGCGCCGACAATGGTGACCTGACCTTCACCGCCGGCATAGGCGGCGGGATCTGTGATTTTCTTCAACGCGGACTCGGCATCATCCTTGTGACCGGACAGTACCAGCGCGCCGATCGGACCATCGATCACGCGCTCCCAGAAACGGCGGCGCTGCGAGGCTTCCGGAATGCGAACGTGAATGCTCTTGCGGAAACGGCCGATGAATTTGGCGAGTTCGCCGATGCGCGCGGGCAGTACTGCCTCGATCTTCTCGCGCAGACGCCGCGCCACGACCGGCGAGGTGCCGCCAGTGCCGATCGCAACGACGACGTCGCCGCGGTCGACGATGGCGGGAAAGATGAAAGTGGAGTGCGCGATGTCGTCCATCACGTTGACGGGCAGGCCGAGCGATTTTGCGCGCAACGCCATGGCGACGCCGACATCGCCTGCGCCCGCGCAGAAGATCGCGACCACGCCCGAGAGATCGGCCGTGAGCGGATCGCCTTTGGTGAAATCGATACGCGCGAGCTGCGCCGGTTCCAGACCGTGCGCGTCACGCGCTGATGTCGCGTACCAGCGGATGCGTGCGCCCGCTGCCGTGAGAACGCGCAGCTTCGCCAGCGCAAGCTCGCCGGCGCCGACCAGAACGACCGGACCGGTTTGCAAATCGAGGAAGACCGGCAGATAGCGCATCTAGAACTCGCTTTCCCATTTCGGGGTTGACTGAAATTATTTTCTCTCTAAGTGTCTTGCAAGCCTCAAAAAGAGAAAATTATTTCTTCTCTTTTGCTGATGGCAGATGGAATTTTCGCCTCCCAAGGCCAAGGTCGACGCCATGCATGTTCTCACCAACGAAACCGCCAAGGACCGGCTGCGCGAGGCACCGCTCTTCCAAGCATCTTCCGTGCCGCAACTTCTCTCCGATCCACCGAGCATGGATCACCTCGACGCACTGGAGGCGCAGAGCATCTACATCCTGCGCGAGGCGTTTGCGCGGCTGAAGAAGCTCGCGCTGCTGTGGTCGCTCGGCAAAGATTCGAACGTCATGATCTGGCTGGCGCGCAAGGCCTTCTTCGGCCGCGTGCCATTCCCGGCCATGCATGTCGACACCGGCAAGAAGTTTCCGGAGATGTACGCGTTCCGCGATCGCTACGGAGAGGAATGGGGACTTGATCTGCGCATCGAGCCCTGCCCGCCGATCGACGCGGTCGATCCGACCCTGCCGCCGGCGGCGCGCTCGGCGGCGCGCAAGACCGAAGGCCTGAAAATGGCGCTGGCCAAACACGGCTTTGACGGTCTGATTGCCGGCATCCGCCGCGATGAGGAAGCGACGCGGGCGAAAGAGCGTGTGTTCTCGCCGCGCGGGCTCGAGGGCGGATGGGACGTACGCGATCAGCCGCCGGAGTTCTGGGACCAGTTCAACGCCTCGCCGCCGCCTGGCGCACATCTGCGCATCCATCCGATCCTGCATTGGACCGAGGCCGACATCTGGGCGTATACGCGGCGCGAGAACATTCCAATCATCCCGCTTTATCTCGCCAAAGACGGCAAGCGCTATCGCTCGCTCGGCGATGCCGATATCACCTTTCCGGTCGCATCGCACGCCTCCAACATCGACGAAATCCTGGCCGAGCTCGAGCTGACCAAGGTACCGGAGCGTGCGGGGCGCGCGCTCGACCACGAGACCGAAGACGCCTTCGAGCGGCTCCGCGTCGCGGGCTATCTCTAAGGGGGCGGCGCGATGAACATGATCGTCACCAATCCGGTTTCCGCCACGCCCAACGGCACGACAAGGCCGCAGGTGCGCATCGTCATTGTCGGCCATGTCGATCACGGCAAGTCGACGCTGGTGGGTCGGCTGCTGCACGAAACGGGCAGCCTGCCCGAGGGCAAGCTGGAGATGCTGAAAGCCGTCAGCGCGCGGCGCGGCATGCCGTTCGAGTGGTCGTTCCTGCTCGATGCGCTGCAGACCGAGCGCGACCAGGGCATCACCATCGACACCACGCAGATCCGTTTCCGCACGGGATCGCGCGACATCGTGCTGATCGACGCGCCCGGCCACGCCGAATTCCTGCGCAACATGATCACAGGCGCCTCGCAGGCCGACGGCGCGGTGCTGATCATCGACGCGCTGGAAGGCGTGCGCGACCAGACCCGCCGCCACGGCTATCTCCTGCATCTGCTCGGCATCAGGCAGGTCGCGGTGGTCGTCAACAAGATGGACCGCGTCGATTTCTCGGCTGCACGCTTCAAGGAAATCAGCGACGAGATTTCGTTGCATCTGACCGGCCTCGGCGTAACGCCGTCGGCAATCATTCCGATTTCCGCGCGCGATGGCGACGGCGTTGCCGAGCATACGCCGCGCATCGGCTGGTACGGCGGTCCGACCGTCGTCGAGGCGCTGGACGCATTGGAGCCGGCGCGGCTCCTTTCCGAATTCCCCCTACGTCTGCCGGTACAGGCGATCTACAAGTTCGACGACCGCCGCATTGTCGCAGGCCGCATCGAATCCGGCCATCTCGCCAGCGGCGACGAGATCGTGATCATGCCGGCCGGCAAGATCGCCAGGATCAAGTCGGTCGAGAGTTGGCCGGTCACCCCGCTCGCGGGCAAGCAGGACGCAGGCCGTTCGGTCGGGATCACGCTCGACCGCGAACTCTTCATCGAACGCGGCGACATCATTGCGCATACCGGCAAGAGCCCGAACGATGCGCGCCGTCTGCACGCGCGGATTTTCTGGCTGCATGAGAAGGAGCTCACCAAGGGCGACCAGATTCTGATCCGGCTCGGCACCCGCGAGGCCCGTGCTCAAGTCGTTGCGATCGAGAAGGCGGTCGATCCCGGCGCGCTGTTGAGCGCGGAAAACACGGCGATCGCGCGCAACCATGTCGGCGAGATCGACATCGCGCTGGCGCAGCCGATCGCGGCCGATACCTACGCCGACAATCCGCGCACGGGACGGCTGGTGATCGAGGTCAACGGCCGCATTGCTGGCGGTGGACTGGTGCTGGCGGCCGACGGCGGACAACGTGCTGCGACCGATATCGTGCCTGTCGAATCCGCGCTGCGGCCGGACGAGCGTTCGGCGCGTTATCGCCACAGCGGCGCGGTGGTCTGGCTCACCGGGCTACCCGGTGCCGGCAAGTCGACGCTGGCGCACGCGCTGGAGCGGCGGCTGTTTGCCCGCGGCGGCTTGCCGATCCTGCTCGACGGCGACACTTTGCGCGCCGGCCTCAACGGCGATCTCGGCTTTACGCCTGAGGATCGGGCCGAGAACATCCGCCGCCTGGCCGAGATCGCGACGCATCTGGCGAAGAACGGGCATATTGCCATCGTCGCCGCTGTTTCGCCCTCGCGCGAGGACCGCGCCGCGGCGCGCCGCATCGCTGACAGCCTGTTCCGCGAGGTTTATGTCGCAACACCGGCCGAGGTCTGCGAGCAGCGTGATCCCAAGGGCCACTACGCCAAGGCCCGCGCGGGCGCGCTTCCCTCGTTCACCGGCATTGGCAGCGACTATCAGCCACCGCTCGCCAGCGAGCTGACGCTCGACACATCCGCGCGCACGGTCGGGGATGCAACCGACGAGATCGAGCGAATGCTCGCTGGCAGCGGTATTCTGATCGAGGAATTGTGGTCGATTTAGCCGCGTAGATCTCGCTGATAAGCCGCGGCGTACCGGACGCCCTGCTTGAAGCCATGCGTGTCCGGTTAAGAGACTCAAGTGATTCAAATGACTCAAGTTCGCAATCGCGTGTCAAGATTGCCAGCGAATACTGTGAACCAAAGTCGTTTCAACCACTTGCAATGACTCTCGAATTTCTAAACCGGACAGCCGTGGCTTGAAGCGGGGCATGACGGCGAAATGGGCAGAAAAGCCCCTGCCAAAGCCCCTTTGCAGACCGGAACCTACTGGCTAAAAGGCCCCGGAACATTGCCGCTTCCGGCGCTGTTTATCCCTGTCCCGCCCATCGCCGCCGCGATCCCAATGAGAGAGACATGAAGCGTATCGAAGCCCACGGATTGAAGATCGCCCCCCTCCTCCATGATTTCATCGCCAAGGAGGCGACGCCGAAGACCGGGATTTCGCCCGACGCATTCTGGGCCGGGCTTGCCGCCATCACCAGGGATCTCGGACCGAAGAACCGCGAGTTGCTGAAGGTGCGCGACACCCTTCAAGCAAAGATCGACGACTGGCATCGCGCCAACAAGGGCAAGAAGTTCGACGTCGGCGCCTACACCGCTTTCCTGAAGGAGATCGGTTACCTGCAGCAGGAGCCCGCGACCCACAAGGTGGAAACCGCCAACGTCGACGAGGAGATCGGCAAGATCTGTGGCCCGCAGCTGGTCGTGCCGCTGACCAATGCACGCTACGCTCTGAACGCGGCGAATGCGCGCTGGGGCTCGCTCTATGACGCATTCTACGGCACCGATGCAATCCCGCATGACCCGAGCGAAAGCGGAAAAGGCTACAACAAGGCGCGTGGCGACAAGGTGATCGCCAAGGCCAAGACCTTCCTCGACGCCGCCGTGCCGCTCGCGACCGCAAGCCACACCGATGTCACCTCCTACAGTATCATCGCCGGACAGGTTTCGGCCAAGCTCAAGAGCGGCAACGCCACCGGCCTTAAGCACGCCGGCCAATTCGCGGGCTATCAGGGCAGCGCTGAGGCGCCGACCGCGATCCTGCTGGTCAACAATGGCCTGCACGTCGAGATCCAGGTCGACCGCAAACATCCGATCGGCAAGGACGATGCCGCAGGCGTCGCCGACATCGTCATGGAGGCTGCCGTCTCCACCATCCTCGACATGGAGGACAGCGTCGCCGCCGTCGACGCCGAAGACAAGGTGCTGATTTATCGCAACACGCTCGGTCTGATGAAGGGCACGCTGTCCGCCGACTTCGAGAAGGGCGGCAAGACCATGACCCGCGCGCTCAACGCCGACCGCGTCTACAAGACGCCCGCGTGCGGCGAGCTGAAGCTGCACGGCCGCAGCCTGCTGTTGATGCGCAATGTCGGCCATCACATGTTCACCGACGCCGTGCTCGACGACAAGGGCGAGGAGATTCCGGAAGGCATTCTCGATGCAGCGGTCGCGGGCCTGCTCGCGGTCCACGATCTCAAAGGCAACTCGAAGGTCAAGAACAGCCGCACCGGCTCGGTCTATATCGTCAAGCCGAAGATGCACGGCCCCGACGAGGTTTCCTTGACCTGCGATATCTTCGGCCGTGTCGAGCAGATGCTGTCGCTGCCTGCAGACACTCTCAAGGTCGGCATCATGGACGAGGAGCGCCGCACCACGGTTAACCTCAAGGCCTGCATCCAGCGCGCCTCAAAGCGGATCATGTTCATCAACACCGGCTTCCTCGACCGCACCGGAGACGAGATCCATACCTCGATGGAAGCGGGTCGGATGATCCGCAAGAACGACATGAAGGCGCAGCCCTGGATCAAGGCGTACGAAGACTGGAACGTCGACATGGGCCTGATCGACGGCCTGCCCGGCCACGCCCAGATCGGCAAGGGCATGTGGGCCGCGCCGGACAAGATGGCGGACATGCTGGCGCAGAAGATCGGCCATCCGCAGGCCGGCGCGACCACGGCATGGGTGCCCTCGCCGACCGCGGCGACGTTGCACGCGCTGCATTATCACCAGGTCAATGTGCTGGCGCGGCAGCAGGAGCTGACCAAGGGCGGACCTCGGGCGAAACTCTCGGACATCCTCACCATCCCGGTGTCGCAGTCGAACTGGGCGCCGGATGACGTGAAGCAGGAGATCGACAACAACTGCCAGGGCATCCTCGGCTATGTCGTGCGCTGGATCGACCAGGGCGTCGGCTGCTCCAAGGTGCCGGATATTCACGACGTCGGGCTGATGGAGGACCGCGCCACCTTGCGCATCTCGAGCCAGCATCTGGCGAACTGGCTGCATCAGGGCGTCATCACCAAGGATCAGGTAATGGAGTCGCTGAAGCGGATGGCGGTCGTGGTCGACAAGCAGAACGCCGGCGACAAGCTGTACAAGCCGATGGCGCCATCGTTCGATGGCGTTGCCTTCAAGGCGGCCTGCGATCTCGTGTTCAAGGGGCGCGAACAGCCGAACGGCTACACCGAGTACATCCTCACCGCGCGCCGCCGCGAGGCCAAGGCGGCAAGCTGACGCGGGGAACTTCAGGAACGTTCGTATGATCCGTCGATTGACTTCGCTTCAACGCGAAGGAGATCGCAATGGATTGGAACAGGCTTGAAGGCAACTGGAAGCAGTTCAAAGGCTCGGCCAAGGAGAAATGGGGCAAGCTCACCGATGACGATCTCAATGTCATCGAGGGCCGCCGCGAGCAACTCGAAGGCAAGCTGCAGCAGCGCTACGGCTACGCCAAGGACCAGGTTCGCAAGGACGTCGACGACTGGTTCAACACGCTGAAGTGAATCGGCACGACGACAAAGCCCCGGCCGCAAGCCGGGGTTTTTTGTTTTCATCGCCGAGGGCAACGATCGGTTACATGATCATCCGCAGCAGCGAGAGCACGCCGAGGATGATGACAATGATCCGGCAGATTTGCTTGGCGCGACCGTCGATCGGCAGCATGTTGATCAGATAGAGAATGAGGATGACGACAAGAAAGGTGATGAGCGCGCTGATAAGAAGCGACATCTTGATGCCCCCTGTTGTTTCACCTGTGTAAACGCGTGGCTCGCGTCCCGGTTCCATTCCGGGAACCGAAGGCTACGCTAAACTAAGGCTACGCTAAACTGAAGACCGGGCCAGTCGCGTCGACCCGCTCCATCGCCGAAGCGCTACTCCCTTGCCACCACGGGCACGTGCTTGAAGCGCGCGCGGACGGATTCCGGGAGCGGCGTGAAATTCACGTCCGCATGCTTGCCTCCATCGGGATTGGCGACCACGAGCCCATTAGCGCCGGCCACGATGTCGCCCTTGCGCAAGGTCGGATCGTTCTCAATCGTAACGGGCGCAAGACCCGCCTGGTCCTTGCCGGTGCAGGTGCAGCCCGCCACCGCTTCGGTGCGATAGCGGAAGGCGTTCGGCAGTTGCGAATAGGGTTTGCCCGCCGCAGTTGCGGCATGATCGATGTCGCTGCCATAAACGATTTCGGTGCTGCCGGCAGGGCAGAGGCTGTTGCAGGAGGCCTGGCGGCTCTGATCGTCCGATCCCGTGACCGGAAAATGGCGGCCGTCGCAGGTGCGCACGCACCAGGCCGGCCCGCCGCCGCCGTAATTGGCGCGGGCGCGCGACGCCTCACCTGGATTGTCGTCGTTGCCGAAGGGCAGCGTGATCGGCGGACGGTGCGGCCGGCCGCCGAACATGCCGAAGAAGTTGGAGAAGAAGTCGCCGGCCTGCGCCGGCGCGCCGCAGAGGGCAACCACCAGCGCGGCGCCGAGTGTTGCGCCTATGCCCGATCTCATGCACAGCCTCCTCAAACCGTCGATGTCACTCAACGCGCGAGGCGGCCGGAATGTTCATGGCCTGGCGGCCCGAGCCCAGCCGGGTCACGACCGGACGCGGCCGCGGACCGGCCGGATCGCGCGCCAGCAGCGGCGCATTCTTCGGCAGCACCACGACCTTGGTTCCAATGTCGACCCGGCTGAACAGGTCGCTGACATCCTCATTGGTCAAGCGGATGCAGCCCGAGGAGACGAACTTGCCGATGGTGGTGGGATCGTTGGTCCCGTGGATGCGGTATTCGCTGGAGCCGAGATACATCGCACGCGCGCCGAGCGGATTGCCGGGCCCGCCGGCGACGAAGCGCGGCAGATAGGGCTGGCGTGCGATCATCTCCGACGGCGGGTACCAATCCGGCCATTCCGCCTTGCGGCTGATGGTCTGGACGCCGGCCCAGGTGAAGCCCTGGCGTCCAACGCCGACGCCGTAACGCATCGCACGGCCGCCGCCCAGTACGAGATAGAGCACGGTGTTGCTGGTATCGATGATGATGGTGCCGGGCGCCTCACGCGAATCGAAATTCACGACCTGGCGGCGCAGCCGTTCCGGCAAGACACTGTCCTCGCTCTCAACAGCGGCATCGCCGCTGACATAACCTTGCGGGAAGACGCTCTGATCCTGCGGTGCATAGCCGAGCGACTGTGCGCTCGCCGCACCAGCGAAGCTCGAGGCGAGCAACAAGGCGCTCGCGAACAGAAGCGAATTGGTGACGCGCGGCTGCGACCGGCGCGGTAACGCGAAAAACTGTGTCATGGACTGCCCCATCGGATGCGCATCGAGTGATGCTGTTATCTCCAGAACGCAGATGAGGCTCGATCAGTTCCGTGCGCGCTCGTGTCGCACACACAACTGTCAAGCACGTCGTCCTTCACGAACCCGCGATGGAACTCGCCGGTGCGAGACGGGTTGTCGATGAAGTCGGTTCGAGGGCGCGGGCTTCGCGACCGCATTTACCCTGCAGGGGGGAGAATTGGTCGTGCGTGCCTTGTCGAGCGAACGTCTGTCCGGCGACCGCCTGCATTCCGATACAACCGGCTCGCCGGTGCCCGAAAGCCCAAGCGAGCAGCCGCCGGTCATCCGCCGAGCCGAAGTCGTGGCCTTCGCGCTGGTCGGGCTTCTGGTCATTTGCATCGTCGCCGTCCTCTATTTTGCCAAAGCCTTCTTCCTTCCCGTGGTGCTCGCGTTCACGGTGGGCACCATGCTGGCGCCGGCCGCAAGCTTCCTCGAGCGCTACAAAATCCCCCGCGCGGTCGGCGCGATCCTGATCGTGGCCGCGGTGGCCGCCGCCATGGTCTTCATGATCGGCCTGATCTCCTCGCCCTTGATGGACTGGAGCGCTCACCTCCCCGACCTTGCCGCGCGGTTGAAGGACAAGCTGCATGTGTTCGACCGGCCGCTTGCGCTCTGGCAGGAGCTTCAGGTCATGGTCGGCGGGCCCGACGCGTTCGGATCGTTCCAGTTCCCGAAACTGGATTCGATCGTGCAGCCTGCCGTCGAATTCCTGTCGCCGACGTTCACGGAAGGTCTGCTGTTCTTCGCAACCCTGGTGCTGTTCGTCGCGAGTTGGCGCGATTTGCGGCGTGCCCTGATCATGAATTTCGCCGACCGCGATGCGCGGCTGCGAATGCTGCGCATCCTCAACGAGATCGAGACCCATCTCGGCAACTACCTGCTCACGGTAACGCTGATCAACACCGGTGTCGGAATTGCAACAGGCATTGCCTGCGCGATCGCGCACATGCCCAATCCGGCCGGCCTTGGCGCTCTGGCGGCAGCATTGAACTTCATTCCGATCATCGGCCCGGTGGCGATGTTCGCCGTGCTTGTCGGCGTCGGGATCATCGCGCTGCCGACCTTGAGTGCCGGGCTGGTGGCGCCCATCGCATTCGTCGGGATAGCCTTCCTGGAAGGACATTTCGTCACGCCGACCATCATCGGCCGCAGGTTGGCACTCAATGCGCTCGCAGTCTTCCTCGGGCTCGCGTTCTGGACCTGGCTGTGGGGCCCGATGGGCGCCTTCCTGTCGTCGCCGCTCCTGATCGTGGCGCTGATCCTGAAAGAGCATCTGTGGCCCGTGGAAGGGCCGCAATTGCCGCAGGCATGACGGTTTCCGGAACGGAACTTCGGCAACAACGGTGCGTTTTCTACTCAAGAAGAAATGGGAGCGTTCGATGAGCGATGGTGAAGCTGCCATGAAAGACATGACCGACAGTGCCACTTATGAACGCCTTGAGAAGGATGTCACAGCCGTGAAAAACGATATCGCAGCCCTGACCGACCAGATTACCGACGCGCTCAACACCTTTGCCGGCGCCGCGACGAAGCAGGCACGCCGCGGATACAAGGAAGCGCGCGAGCATGTGGATTCCGCGCTGGATGATGCGTCCGACCGCGGCAGCGCGATGCTGAGCGCGGCGCAGGATGTCGCCGGTTCACTCGAGGATACGATTGAAGACGTGATCGTGCAGCGCCCGCTCGCCACCGTCGGCCTCGCGCTCGGCCTCGGCTTCCTGATCGGCGTCACTTGGCGTCGCTAGGGATTTGGCGCAGCTAACCCGAGAAAGACGGAGAGCAGCGATGGCCTCCAAGACACATAGACGAACAAAACGGAAGCCCACGCTTATGGGCGAATGGCGGCGATGGTGGGCGGCGGTCGCCTTCGTCGACGCGCTCTACAGGGCGAGGCGGGCGGATGTTCCAGCGCATCATTGATGACGTGAAACTATCGATCGGCACGGGCGTGCGGCAGACCTCGCTGGCGGCGATGGCGGCGATTGCGCTGTTCATCACGACCTCGTTCCTTTGCGCCGCGGCCTTTGTCGCCGTCCTCAACCGCTATGGGTTGATCGAGGCCTGTCTGGCCGGCGCCGGGCTGTTTTTCATCGTCACGCTGATCGTCGCCGGCACCTATATGGTGCGCAAGCGCCAGGCCGAGAGGCAACTGAAAGAGCACGCGAAATCCGCCGCGCATGCCATGCTGGCAGATCCGATGGTCATGGCGGCGGGACTGCAGATTGTGCGCGCGATCGGCGTCAAGCGGCTGATCCCGATCCTGGCGGTCGGCGGCCTGGCGCTGGGCCTGCTCGCAGGCCGCAACAGCGCTGCGGGCGACCAAGCGCCCGCAGAATAATCAAGACTCATAACATCTTGGCTTGATCAGGTGATGCAGCGGCCCGGCTGCAGGCTCTTGGCGATCTCCGTCAACACGCTGACGGAGGGCTCGCAGGCAACTGCATTCTTGCCCTCGTTCGCCCGCAGGAACAGCGACGCCGGCGGCGTGCTGCGCGCCTGATGGGAGAGCGGCACGCGCACCAGCACGGAGGTATCCGGCACCCTGTCGACATGGATGGAGATCGTCCGGGTGGCGATGGTTGCCTCGGGCAGGACGGCCTCGCGGTCGGCCTTGGCGGCGCGGTTGACCGCTGGCGCAGCCGGATCGCCCGGTGTCGCAAGGCCCACTGTCAGGTCGTGGCCGGAGGCAAATTGCACGGCGCCGAACGCCAGTGTGACGGCAAGCGCGGCGAGAATTCCCGTTACTTTCTGTGACATGGCTTGGTCCCTCGCCCCAGAGGCGATCGGTGACTTAAGTTAGTCGCGCCAGCGTAGTTCTCGGTTGGGTCGATCACATAACCGTGTGCGAAAAATTTTTAACCCGGTAGGAACGACTTTTTTCGTCGGGAGTCATTCCGACAGCCGGTTATTCCCCCCTGCCCCATTGACCGGCGATGTAGGGCGCGACCGTGGTGATGCCGGTCGCGCCCTGCTTTTTTCGCACCAGCGCCATTCGCACTATCCCGCCCCAGCGCCATTCGCTGCCCAAAAAAAGTCCGGCGCGCCTTTGAAAGCGCGCCGGACCAAACTCGTTACGCCACCAAGACCCCAATCAGGAAGCAGCCTTGACCGCGCGATTACGCGAATTGCGCTGGAAGAACAGCGCCTGGCTCGCCACTGCCGACACCATGGCCGGCTGGAACGGTTTTGAGATCAGGAATGCCGGCTCGGGGCGCTCGCCGGTGAGGAAGCGCTCCGGATAGGCGGTGATGAACACGACGGGCACCTCGAAGGTGCGCAGCAGCTCGTTGACGGCATCAAGCCCCGACGAGCCGTCGGCGAGCTGGATGTCGGCGAGGATCAGGCCGGGCTTTTTGTTCTTGGCCAGCGCCACGGCATCCGCATGGGTGCGGGCGACGCCGATGACGTTATGGCCGAGGTTGCGCACCAGGCTCTCGAGGTCCATGGCGATGAAGGTCTCGTCCTCGATGATGAGCACGTCGGTTGCGATCTCGGCCGCCATCTCGCGACCTGCCGCATCGGCAAGGCGCCGCGTCTCGGCGATGTCGGTGCCGAGAATGTAGGCCACCTCCTGCTCCGGAAATCCTTCCAGCGACAGCAGCAAAAAGGCCTGCCGGGGCAGCGGCGTGATGTTGGACAGCCGCCGCTCGGGAGGCATCGGCAACGTCGCGACATCGGCATTCTCGTTGAGCGAGACCGAATTCCAGATCCGGGTGAATAGCCGGAACAGGCCGGCCCGCGCTCCATACTGCTCGTCGAGTAGCGCGGGATCCTGCAGCAGGGCCTCGAGCATGGCCGCCACATAGGCATCGCCGGAGGTCTGGCTCCCCGTCAGCGCGCGGGCATAGCGCCGCAACAGCGGCAAATG
The DNA here is from genome assembly GCA_963821965.1 of uncultured Alphaproteobacteria bacterium. Lineage (GTDB taxonomy): Bacteria > Pseudomonadota > Alphaproteobacteria > Rhizobiales > Xanthobacteraceae > Bradyrhizobium. Next base: position 157,943 of record CAWGFY010000002.1, on the reverse strand, counting down.
TTCAGCAACAAGCTGTGATCGGGACATCCCCACTCCATTGGTATTTTCGGGCCGGGCAGCATAGGGGGTAGGCCCGGGTTCCCCTGGTGGCCTGTCTACGCCTGAGCCAAAGAAAAGTTCCATTTAACTCTGGAACTATTCGGCCCTACCTGCATTAGGTTCCTTACGGAAGCCCTCGGAATTGGAAAATTCTTGACGCGTCAGGGACTTAACCTCGGGGAAACGTGGAACAGGTCATGAAAGATGTAAAGTCGCAAGCCAGAAGCGCCGCGCCTGGCAAGCCGGGCGGCCTGAATGCCGAAATCCAGTCGCGGATCGGCCATCAGCTTCGCGCGATGTACGACGATGTTGTGCGCCAGGGGGTGCCGGACCGGTTTTCGGAGCTGATCCGCAAGCTTGATACGCCCCCCGGCTCACCCCAAGTGGGCAGCACGGGCGGCGGCAATAATGACGGGAGGGAGTAATGCCTCTCACTGATGCCCTTCGCGATGACATCCTGGCCTCGGTACCTAGCCTGCGTGCGTTCGCGATCTCACTCAGTGGCAACGCGGACCGTGCCGACGATTTGGTGCAGGAGACGTTGCTGCGCGCGCTGGCGAATATCGACTCGTTCCAGCCGGGGTCGAACCTGCCGGCGTGGCTGTTTACGATCCTGCGCAACCTGTTCCGCTCCGACTACCGGAAGCGGCGGCGCGAGGTCGAGGATGCCGAAGGCAATTATGCCAAGACGCTGAAGACGCAGCCGTCGCAGGCCGCGCATCTGGAGTTCGAGGAATTCCGCGCCGCGCTCGACAAGCTGCCGCAGGACCAGCGCGAAGCGTTGATCCTGGTCGGCGCCAGCGGCTTCTCCTACGAGGACGCGGCGGCGATCTGCGGCTGTGCGGTCGGCACCATCAAGAGCCGCGTCAATCGCGCGCGCTCCAAGCTGGCCGCCCTGCTCTATGTCGAAGGCGCCGAAGATTTCGGCCCGGATGAGACCGTGCGCGCCGTGATCGGCGGGAATGGGTAGCGCCGCATTCCGGGATGTGCCGTCGAGACAAAATTGACGCGCAGCGTCAATTTTGCTGGGGGAGACGCAGACCTGGAATCCATCCTCTCAATGAGACAAGCTGATTAACGGGCTTCGGGGTTCGCTTGCGCGGGCCCCCCGATGACGATCACCGCACGGGCACGACGATCTGCCCGGTGCGGTCGCGCTCGGTCATATCGACCACCGTGTCCATCGGCGCGGTCAGCTCGTAGACGTAAGACACTTCCGTGAAATAGCGCTTGGCCGTGCCACCGAGCGCCTCGGGCGCGACGCGATCGAGCAGGATCAAGCCGAAGTCGCTGTCGGTCCGCCGCGTCGCCTCGCTGGTGTTGAACTCCTCCCATCGGAAAGTGAAAGTGCGGTTCGGATCCTCTCCCGTCACCTCCCATTTCGCGACGATATGCGGATGCTTGCCGACCAGCGACAGGCCTTCGTCGGAATGCGAGGCGAGCTCGAAGAACAAGAGCGACAGGCTTTGCGCGGCGCGCGCCGAGACCGCGATGTCCGGGCCGCTGACGGCGATGCGGTCGGCATGCGGAATCGCCCTCGACTCGAACAGCCCTTTCAGCTTGACACCCTGCCACTGGCTCTCGCTGAGCAGCGAGACCACGTTTGCCATCGCGTGAATGCGTCCGATCAGAAGCTCGCGGGCCACGTCGATGTCGGAGCCATGGCGCAAGGTCCGCGTCACGATCGACTGGATCACCGCGAGGATATTCTTGACCCGGTGGTTGAGCTCGTCGATCACGGCGGTGAGCCGGCGCTCGAAGCCGATGCGCACCTGGATTTCGCGCTGCAGCCGCACGTTGTTGTAGACGACATAGCCGAACAGCCCGCAGATGATGCCGGTCAGCGCCAGACCGATCGCGCCGACGATCGCCGCGGTCTGCTCGGCGCGCCTAGCCGCGTTGGTCTTGGCGTAATAGGCCAGCGACCAGTCGCGGTTGCCGAAGGTCACGGTGCGCATCGCGGACGGCGCCGGGCTGTCGGCGGCAGCCGTGCGCGCGCTGACGACACCGCGGTCGTTGGCGATCAATTCGCCATCGGGCCTGCGCGGATCCTTCAGCACTACCGAGAACAGCGACAGATCGTCGTTGGTGAGCATCAGCGGTGCCAGTTCGTAGGAAAATGTCACGAAGCCGGCCGGGGAGGCCGCGCCTTCCGGAGTGACCGGCGCAGCAAGCGCGAGGCCGATCGGTCCGTTCGAACCCTGCAAGGAAAACGGGTCGGAGGCGATTGGCTTGTTGTCAGCCATGGCGCGCGTCAGCATCGGACCGATGACCGGATTGCCGTCCAATACCCGTCCCGCAAACGCCCTGGTCGTGGCATTGCGCGGCTCGAGGTCCATCAGCACGTCGATGGGCTCGGTGATCGCGCGAGTGTCCATCGGCTTGTCGTCGAAACTGCGGATGGAGGGATTGGGGAAGCCGGCGGATTGCAGCTCCTTTTGTGCCGCGTCGAGCTCGGCCGGCTTCAGCCGCGCGATCCAGGATGCGATCACGAAATCGGTCTTGAAGGCGTAGATCGAGGAGCGCAGCGGCTCCAGCATGTTGGCCTTGATCACCGAAGGCGCGCGGAACAGGCCGGAAGAAACGCGCGCCAGCAATTCGCGCTCGGTCAGCCGGTCCTGCACCAGGCTTGCATGGACGTCGATGGCGCGCGCCAGCGCGATGCCGTCGAGCGTCAGCTCCTGCTCGTGCACGCGATAGGCCGCGAGCCCGGAGAGGAGGACGCCGATGAGCGCCATCAAACCAATAGTGAAGCCCAGCCGAAGCACGCGACTACTCTGAAATATGTGGTTGGCGGAAGCGCAATACCGTCATCGAGAGTCCGCCGGAAGAGCAATGATGAGCGACCGAATAGCCGACGGGACGTATAGTGAGGGAGCCATGGTCGATGCGCAACTGCGGTCGGCTTCAATACTCAACGAAGTGCCGGGCGAACGTCACGCGGACCAAACCCGGAGGACGCTAATCGCGAACCGCGCGATTTGTTCCGGATTCCAGTTTGTAATGTTTCTAAGACGGCTTCGTCGCCCGAACGCCTCGCGAACGGCTGCCACAGAGGTTAACGGCCTTCATGCCCGCTTCGTGTGTGGCTAGCGGTCCGATTCCAACATTCGCATCCAAGTTGTCGCAGGCACTTTTGCGAATGTTGAATCAAAGGACCACCAGAAAGCATTGATTCTGGTGGAGCTTGGATTTGACGTTCGCTTGCGAGTGCGCGGTTCAGACTGGAGCGAACGTCAAATCCGCTCCACTGGCGGTTTCAATCCGCCTTTGGCCTCGATGAAGGCCACGATGCGGTCAAGCCCGTCGCTCTTCTTGAGATTGGTCATGACAAACGGGCGTTCGCCGCGCATGCGCTTCGCGTCGGTGTCCATCTTCTCCAGGGAAGCACCGACATGCGGTGCCAAATCGATCTTGTTGATGACCAGCAGATCCGAGCGGGTGATTCCCGGCCCGCCCTTGGAGGGAATCTTGTCGCCGGCCGCGACGTCGATGACGTAGATGGTGAGATCAGCCAATTCCGGCGAAAAGGTCGCGGCGAGATTGTCGCCGCCGGATTCGATCAGCACCAGATCGAGATTGGGGAACTTGGCGCGCATGTCTGCAACCGCTGCGAGATTCATCGAGGCGTCCTCGCGGATCGCGGTATGCGGACAGCCGCCGGTCTCGACGCCGGCGATACGATCCGGCGTCAGCGAGCCCGAGCGCACCAGGAACTCGGCATCCCATTTGGTGTAGATGTCGTTGGTGATCGCGGCGATGTCGTAGCGCTCACGCATGGCCTTGCAGAGCAGGTCCATCAGCGCGGTCTTGCCCGATCCGACGGGACCGCCGACGCCGATCCGAAGCGGACCGTGGGAATTAGACATCATCACTCTCCATTCGTCGTCCCGCCCAAGCGAAGCGCGAGCCGGGACCCATACCGCGTGATCTATCGATTGGATTCCGCGGCCAATAGCTTCGGCAACGATCAAGTCCTGTGGTTATGAGTCCCTTCTTTCGCGCGGGACGACGGAGGAAGAATCATGACCGGAACAGCCTCGTATATTGCGTCTCGTGGCGCAGGCCGGCGAGATCGGCGCGGAAGGTGGCGCTGCCGAGATCGTCGAGCTTGGCTGCAATCGCCCGCTTGGCCGTCTCCGACACGGCGGGTTCAAGCGCGGCCAGCACGCGCTGGCTGTCGGTCTGCCCGAGCGGAATGAGCCGCGCGCCGGCGGAAATCCAGTTCGACACCAGCCCATGCAGGAAGGCATGCAGCGCGGGCTCCAGCGGAATCGCATGCGCGGCGCTGACAATGCCGACGGCGACGGGATAAACGATCGCACCATCGCATTGCGCGATCGCCTGCGAAAGGCCGTCGCAATCCCAGGCCGCGCGTGCGATCTCGATGAAGGCGCGGCCCTGCGTCGTCGTCTCGAGTTGCCGCTCGCGCGACGGCACGAAAGCGGCGGCCAGCTCGGCGATTTGACGCAACGCGCGGTCATCGTCGGCTGTCACCGCGCAATGCGCCTGCGCGAGAAATACGCCGTCGCAAAAGCCGGAGCCGTCCGTCAGCATCGCGGCGAGCCAGTCCTTCAGCGACGCGGCGTCGGTGATGTCGCCTGCTTCAACTGCCCATTCGATGCCGCTGGAATAGGAAAAACCGCCGACCGGAAAGGCCGGCGACAACCAGGTCATCAGCCGGTACAGCGCGGCGGCCTCGGCCTCCGTCATCGCAGCGGCCGGCGGTCCCGACGCTATTTGTGGTCATGAGCATGGGGGTGACCGTGATGCCCGTGACCGTGGTCGTGATGATGGTGATGCATGATCGTGATGATGATCATGACCGTGCGCATGAGTCATGACCGTGGTGCTCATGCGGGTGATCATGCGCACTGGCCGGCATAGGCGCCGCCTTCGGGATCGAACGGCGCCTCGATCTCGATCACGCGCGCGCCCAGCCCCTTCACCATCGCCTCGATCACGTGATCGCGGCGGATGCGCAGCGCCTTCGGCATGAGCTGGGTCGGCAGGTGACGGTTGCCGAGATGCCAGGCGACACGGATCAGATGATGCGGATCGGAGCCCTTGATCTCGAGCAGCGGCTCGGCCGCCGCCACCACCTCGATCAGCCGGCCGTCCTCCAGCACCAGCGCGTCGCCGCCGCGAAGCGCGACGGCGTTCTCCAGGTCGAGCAGGAATTCGAGGCCGCGCGTGCCCGTCATCGCCATGCGCCGCCGGTGACGATCGTCGAAATCGAGCACGACGGTGTCGGCCGGCGCTTCCGTCCAGCGATGCTGTCCCTTGACCTCGGTCGCGCGGATCATGCCTTTATCCTCTTGGGCATGATCTCCGCGCAAACGCTTCGCATTTGTCGCAGGGAAAACCGGTGCCCACTTTTCCGGATCATGCCTGATCGTATCCACCTTGTCGGCCCTGATGATCTCGATCACCGTCGGCGAGGCCTTGAGCGGCGCGCCAAATTCACGCCAGACCTTCATGTGCGGCGCCTTGCCATGCGCGTTGAGGTCGTCGCGGGTTTCCCAGCGCTCCACCACGACGTAGGTGTCGGGATCGTGGATGCTGGTATGGCCTTCATAGGCAATGCAGCCCTTCTCCTTGTGCGTCTCGGCGATGCATTTCTTGTGCCCGGCGATGTAGGCATCGCGCTGGCCCGGCTTCACCTTCGTGGTGGCAATGACGTAGATCATGGTTCTCTCCCTGTTTTCTTGTTAGCGCACCGTGACATTGGCGGGCGTGATGACTTCGATCTTCGGCGGCGCGGTCATGCATTTCACCGCGACGCGGCCGAAGGTCTTCATGTGCTCGGCGGCGCGATGCGGCACCAGCGCCTCCTCGTTCTGCCACTGCTCGACGAACACCATCTTGCTCGGGTCGGTGACGCTCTCATGCAGGTCGTAGGCGATATTGCCGGGCTCTTTCCGCGTCTCCTTGATGCAGGCGGTCGCGGCCGCGATGAATTCGGCACGCGTTTCGGGCTTCACGGTCAAGCGTGGCAACGACATAGATCACGGTAATCCTCCCGGCTTTCTTGTTCTGCTATAGGCCGGGAGCCGGTTTTAGAACATGAAATAGCGCTGCGCCATGGGCAGCACCTCGGCCGGCGGGCAGGTCAGAAGCTCGCCGTCGGCGCGCACCTCATAGGTTTCGGGGTCGACCTCGATATCGGGCGTGGCGTCGTTGTGGATCATGCTCTTCTTGGAGATTTTGCCGCGGGTGTTCTGCACCGCATAGAGCTTCTTGGCGACGCCGAGCTTGCGTCGCCAGCCCTGCGGTCACCGCCGCCTTCGAGGTGAAGATCACCGAGGACGCCGTCAGCGACTTGCCGAAGGCTGCGAACATCGGCTGGTAATGCACCGGCTGCGGCGTCGGGATCGACGCGTTGGGATCGCCCATGGGGGCAGCGACGATCGAGCCGCCCTTGATGATGCATTCCGGCTTGACGCCGAAGAAGGCGGGCTTCCACAGCACGAGATCGGCGAGCTTGCCCTTCTCCACCGAGCCGATCAGCTTCGAGACGCCATGCGCGATCGCGGGATTGATGGTGTATTTGGCGATGTAGCGCTTGACGCGGAAATTGTCGTTGTCCTTGCCCTTGTCCTGCGGCAACGACCCGCGCTGCTTCTTCATCTTGTCGGCGGTCTGCCATGTCCGGATGATGACCTCGCCGAGCCGGCCCATCGCCTGCGAGTCCGACGACATCATCGAGAGCGCGCCGAGATCGTGCAGGATGTCCTCGGCCGCGATCGTCTCCTTGCGGATGCGGCTTTCGGCGAAGGCCAGGTCCTCCGCGATGGAGGGATCGAGATGGTGGCACACCATCAGCATGTCCAGATGCTCGTCGATGGTGTTGCGCGTGAACGGCCGCGTCGGATTGGTCGAGGACGGCAGCACGTTCTTCAGGCCGGCGATCTTGATGATGTCCGGCGCATGGCCGCCGCCGGCGCCTTCGGTGTGGAAGGCATGGATGGTGCGGCCCTTGAAGGCCTTCACCGTGTCCTCGACAAAGCCGGACTCGTTCAGCGTGTCGGTGTGGATCATCACCTGGATGTCGTAGTCGTCGGCGACCGACAGGCAATTGTCGATCGCGGCCGGCGTGGTGCCCCAGTCCTCATGCAGCTTCAGCGCGCAGGCGCCGCCCTTGATCATCTCGACCAGCGCGGCCGGGCGCGACGCGTTACCCTTGCCGGAGATGCCGAGATTGACCGGGAAGGCGTCGAACGACTGCATCATCCGCATCATGTGCCACGGGCCGGGCGTGCAGGTCGTGGCGTAGGTGCCGTGCGAGGGCCCGGTGCCGCCGCCGAGCATCGAGGTGACGCCGCTCATCAAGCGCGTGCTCGATCTGCTGCGGGCAGATGAAATGGATGTGGCTGTCGAATCCGCCGGCGGTGAGGATCTTGCCCTCGCCCGCGATCACGTCGGTGCCGGGGCCGATGACGATGTTGACGCCCGGCTGGATGTCGGGATTGCCGGCCTTGCCGATGGCGCGAGATCATGCCTTCCTTGATGGCGACGTCGGCCTTGACGATGCCCCAGTGATCGACGATCAGCGCATTGGTGATGACGGTGTCGGCCGCGCCCTGCCTGTTCGTCACCTGCGACTGGCCCATGCCGTCGCGAATGACCTTGCCGCCGCCGAACTTCACCTCTTCGCCATAGGTGGTGAAGTCCTTCTCCACCTCGATGATGAGATCGGTGTCGGCCAGCCGCACCCTGTCGCCGGTGGTCGGCCCGAACATGTCGGCATAGACGGAACGTTTGATCTTGCGTGCTCAGAGCTCCGTTGCGTGCTGCTCACAAGGTGCTCCTTGCCATCGCAATCGTTTGGTCGAATTTCGCATCTAGCCAGGCATTGCCGCCGCGGCAGCCCGCGACGACCTGCTCGGCCCAATCGGTGTAATCGATCAGATCGTCGCGCTCCTCAGCGGTCGGATCGCGATGCACGCGCGCGCCGATATTGCTGATCTTGTCGGCGATCTTGATCAGCTTGGCGCCGGGCGATTTATGCGGTGCATCGGCCACCTGACGGCGGCGACGCTCGGCCTTGGGCAGCGACATATCGTCGGTGCATTCGACGACCAGCGAGGCGACGCGGTCGGAAAATTTCTGCGCCAGCTCCTCGCGCGTGGTCTCGGTGTCCTCGATGGTGTCATGCAGCCAGCCGGCGGCGACGAGCTCGGCATCCGCGCCATCGGTCGCGGCCGACAGCAGGTTCGCGACCTCGGCGAGATGATTGATGTAGGGCTCGTTGCCGCGGCCCTTGCGCGCCATGCCGTTGTGGCGGCGCGCGGCCAGTTCAGCGGCTTCAGACACGAGGCGCAGAGGCGCGAGCATCGCTCACAGCTTCCCCATCACGTCGCCGCGGAAGCCGTAGATGGTCCTTTTGCCGGCGAGCGCGACAAGCTGCACGTCGCGGGTCTGGCCGGGCTCGAAGCGCACCGCGGTGCCGGCGGCAATATCGAGCCGCATGCCGCGCGCTTTTTTCCGGTCGAATTTCAGCGCCGGATTGGTCTCGAAGAAATGATAGTGCGAGCCGACCTGGATCGGCCGGTCGCCGGTGTTGGCCACCGTCAACGTGACGGTCTTGCGGCCGGCATTGAGCTCGATCTCGCCGTCCTTGATGAAGAGTTCGCCGGGGATCATGTCGCTCTCCTATCGGATCGGCTCATGCACGGTGACGAGCTTGGTGCCGTCGGGAAACGTCGCCTCGACCTGGATGTCGTGGATCATCTCGGGAATGCCGTCCATCACCTGCGCGCGCGTCAGCACCTGCGCGCCGGCCTGCATCAGATCGGCCACGGTGCGGCCGTCGCGCGCGCCCTCGACGATGAAATCGGAGATGATCGCGATCGCCTCGGGATGATTGAGCTTGACGCCGCGCTCGAGCCGGCGCCGCGCCACCATGGCCGCCATCGAAATCAGAAGCTTGTCCTTTTCGCGGGGAGACAGGTTCATGAGAGCACTCGGTCAGGTTATCGATCTAGTTGAGCCAGAGCCGCGGCAGCGGCGCGGGCGAAGCGCGGCCCAGCACCGCCATCATGTCGGCGCGCAGGCGCGCGGCATCTTGGGCACAGAAGCGCGCCATTGCAAATCCATTCCATGCGGAGATGGCGGCCTCGCCGCCGAAGCTCGAGGCGACTTCCCTGACGCGCTCGACCAGCGCCTCATCGCCGGGCACGATCAGGGCCGTGCCGACCGCGACGCCGCCATTCGCGACCGCTGCCTGTCCGAGCTTCTTGCCGACGTCGCCTTCGAGGCGCACCGTTTCGGCGAAGATCAGCCTGCCGCCGCGACGAACGCGCCAGCGGTCGACGAAAGCGCCCTGCTCCATCCGCTCGCCCATCGCCGAACGGCCGAATACGACGATCTCGCACAGCAGCAGCGAGGCGCGCTCGGCGAGATCGATATCGATGCGTCGCGACATCTTCGCGCGGTCGAACAGAATGGTTTCCTGCGGCAGCCAGGCGAGATGCGCACCTGTCGTCGACTTTCAGGGCGATGTTGAGCTCGGCGGCTTGACCGGTGGCGCGATAGACTTTCTCCGCCGCCGCCGTGGTCAGCGTGAGCCGCGCGCCCTCATGCGCCGCAATCTCGATATCGAAACGGTCGCCGCCGGCCACGCCACCCGCGGTATTGACGAACACCGCCGACAGCCCCTCGCCTTCGGGCGACGGAAAACGGACGCGCAGCGAGCCGGATTCATGCAAGGCGCCGCGCCGCGTGACGCCGTCGACCGACCGCACGTCGAAAGCGACCGCGCCGCGAGCGCGGTTGGCCGCAAACACAGATGCGCTTGAAGCTTCGGTCGCGGCATCCCACCCCTCGGAGCGCAACTTCTGCCGGTTGCGCCGTTGATCTAGTGCCCACTTTCCGAAGTCCGCGCTACATCGCCGCAACACCTTTTCGCGGACTTCGGAAAGTAATGGGCACTAGCAAGTCTATAATTCTAGTGCCGCTTTCGATCTGAAGTCCCTGAACCCGATTTTGCCGCAAGTGAGTCAGGGACTTCAGATCGGCGGCACTAGAGCGCCATCTGCCGGCTGATCTCGGCCGGATCGAGGCTCGCACGGTCGCAGGCAAATTTCACCGCACCGCGATCCATGACCGCGAAATTGTCGCCGAGTTCGCAGGCAAAGTCGAGATATTGCTCGACCAGCACGATGGCGATGTTGCCGAGACTGCGCAGGTAGGAGATCGCCCGCCCGATGTCCTTGATGATCGAGGGCTGGATGCCCTCGGTCGGCTCGTCGAGCAGGAGCAGCTTTGGCCGCATCACCAAAGCGCGGCCGATCGCGAGCTGCTGCTGCTGGCCGCCGGAGAGATCGCCGCCGCGGCGTCCCAGCATGGTCTGCAGGATCGGGAACAGCGAGAACACGTCGTCGGGAATGTAGCGGTCGTCACGTTTCAGAGGGCCGAATCCGGTCTTCAAATTCTCTTCCACCGTGAGCAGCGGAAAGATCTCGCGACCCTGCGGCACGAACCCGATCCCCTTGCGCGCGCGCTCATACGGCTTCAAGCCGGTGATGTCGGCGCCGTCGAACACGATCGAACCCGACGCAATCGGATATTGCCCAACCAGCGAACGCAGCAGCGAGGTCTTGCCGACGCCGTTGCGGCCGAGCACGCACGTCACCTTGCCGGGCTCGGCCTTGAGCGACACGCCGCGCAGCGCCTGCGCCGCGCCGTAGAACAGGTTGATGTCCTTCACTTCGAGCATCGCCTGGTACCCACTTTCCGAAGTTCGCGCCCCGTTTCAGCACCCATCTTTCGCGAACTTCGGAAAGCAATGGGTACCAGCAAACCTACAATGCTAGTGCCGCTTTTCGATTTGAAGTCCCTGATCGAACTTGCGGCATACACCGCAGGGACTTCAAATCGGCGGCACTAGCGCCCCAGATAGACTTCGATGACCCGCTCGTTCGACGAGACCTGGTCGATGGTGCCTTCCGCCAGCACGGTGCCTTCGTGCAGGCAGGTCACCTTGACGCCGAGCTCGCGGACGAAGGTCATGTCGTGCTCGACCACCATTATGGTGTGGTCCTTGTTGATCTCCTTCAAGAGTTCTGCGGTCTGATGCGTCTCGACGTCGGTCATCCCCGCAACGGGCTCGTCGACGAGCAAGAGCTTGGGGTCCTGCGCCAACAGCATACCGATCTCGAGCCACTGCTTCTGACCATGCGAGAGGCTGCCGGCGAGGCGGTTGCGCGCATCAGTGAGGCGGATGGTCTCCAGCACCTTCTCGATGCGCTCGGTCTCCGGTTTGCTCTCGCGCCAGAACAGCGTCGCCTTGACGCCGTGGTCGACATTGAGGGCCAGCAGGAGATTGTCTTCGACCGTCTGGCTCTCGAACACCGTCGGCTTCTGGAATTTGCGGCCGATGCCGAGCTCGGCGATGCGGGTCTCGTCGAGACGCGTGAGATCGGTGGTGCCGTCGAACAGCACGGTGCCTTCGTCCGGCCTGGTCTTGCCGGTGATGATGTCCATCATCGTGGTCTTGCCGGCGCCGTTCGGACCGATGATGGCGCGCATCTCGCCGGGCGCCAGCGTCAGCGAGAGATTGTTGATGGCGTGGAAGCCGTCGAAGGAGACGTGCACGCCGTCGAGATAGAGCAGTGCCGAGGTCGCACGGGTGTCCATGACGTTCATGCGCTCACTCCGCCATCTTGGGTTCGCTGACGCCGTCCTCGCGCGCGGCACTCGCGGCGGAGTGCGAGAGCCGCCGCGTCTTGAGCGGCTCCCAGAAGGTGTTGAAGGTGCCGACGATGCCCTTGGGCAGGAGCAGCGTCACCAGGATGAACAGCGCACCCAGCATGAACAGCCAGTACGGCGCGAGCGGGCCCGATGTGAAGACGGTCTTGGCATAGTTGACCACGATGGCGCCCAGCGCCGCGCCGACCAGCGTGCCGCGGCCGCCGACCGCGACCCAGATCACCGCCTCGATGGAGTTGCCCGGCGCGAATTCGCCCGGATTGATGATGCCGACCTGCGGCACATAGAGCGCGCCGGCGACACCGGCCATGCAGGCCGACAGGGTGAACACGAACAGCTTGTAGGATTCGACGCGATAGCCGATGAAGCGCGTGCGCGACTCCGCGTCGCGGATCGCGATCAGCACCTTGCCGAGCTTGGAGGTCACGACGCTCCGGCAAATCAGGAAGGCGACGATAAGCGTGAGGCAACTCAACACGAACAGCGCGCAACGCGTGCCGTCGGCCTGCACGTTGAAGCCGAGGATGTCCTTGAAGTCGGTCAGGCCGTTGTTGCCGCCGAAGCCGAAATTGTTGCGGAAGAAGCCGAGCAGCAGCGCGTAGGTCATCGCCTGCGTGATGATCGAGAGATAGACGCCGGTGACGCGCGAGCGGAACGCGAACCAGCCGAAGCAGAAGGCGAGCAGGCCCGGCACCACCACCACCATGATCGCCGCGAACCAGAACATGTCGAAGCCGTACCAGTACCAGGGCAGCCGCGGATAGTTCAGGAACACCATGAAATCCGGCAAGATCGGATTGCCATAGACGCCGCGGGTGCCGATCTGCCGCATCAGGTACATGCCCATGGCGTAGCCGCCGAGCGCGAAGAACGCGCCGTGGCCGAGCGAGAGGATGCCGCAATAGCCCCAGATCAGGTCGATCGACAGCGCGAGGATGGCGTAGCAGACATATTTGCCCCACAGCGCCACGAGATAGGTCGGCACTTGAAGGAACGAGCCCGCCGGCAACAGCAGGTTCGACAGCGGGATCAGCACTCCGCATCCGGCGACCACGAGGATGAAGATGGTGGCGGCGCGATCGAGCGAGCGCGTGAGCACGTGGGCCATCATGCTTCCACCGCCCGCCCCTTCAGCGCGAACAGGCCGCGCGGGCGTTTCTGGATGAACAGGATGATCAGCACCAGGATCGCGATCTTGCCGAGCACCGCGCCGGCGACCGGCTCCAGGAATTTGTTGGCGATGCCGAGCGTGAAGGCGCCGACCAGGGTGCCCCAGAGATTGCCGACGCCGCCGAACACCACGACCATGAAACTGTCGATGATATAGCTCTGGCCGAGATTGGGACTGACGTTGTCGATCTGCGACAGCGCCACGCCGGCGATGCCGGCAATGCCCGAGCCGAGACCGAAGGTCAGCGCGTCGACGCGCGAGGTCGCAATGCCCATCGAGGCCGCCATGCGGCGGTTCTGGGTCACCGCGCGCATCTCCAGCCCAAGCGCGGTGTAGCGCAGCATGGCGAGCAGGATCGCGAACACGGCGAGCGTGAACACGAGGATCCAGAGCCGGTTATAGGTGATCGTGATCTGTCCGAGATCGAACGCGCCGCTCATCCAGGAGGGATTGCCGACCTCGCGATTGGTGGGACCGAAGGTGGTGCGCACCGCCTGCTGCAGCACCAGAGACAGACCCCAGGTCGCGAGCAGGGTCTCCAGCGGGCGGCCATAGAGGAAGCGGATGATCGAACGCTCGATCAGCACGCCGACCGCGCCGGACACCAGAAAGGCGAGCGGCACCGCGATGAACAGCGAATAGTCGAACAGCTGGGGATAGCGGGTGCGGATCACCTCCTGCACTGCGAAGGTGGTGTAGGCGCCGAGCATCACCATCTCGCCATGGGCCATGTTGATGACGCCCATCACGCCGAAAGTGATGGCAAGGCCGATCGCAGCGAGCAGCAGCACAGAGCCGAGCGACAGGCCGTACCAGGCGTTCTGCACCGCCGACCACATCGCAAGCCGGCTCTGGATCGAGGCAATCGCGGCCACAGCGGCCTTGTTGACCGACGGCGGCTGGTCGCCGCCGATATCGCTGAGCATCCCCAGCGCGTCCTGGTCGCCGCGCGCCTTGATGGTGGCGACCGCATCGAGCTTGTCGACCTCGCTGGCGTCGGACTTGAACAGCAGGATGGCGGCGCGTGCATCGGTAAGCGCCTGCTTCGCGGTCCTGTTGGTTTCCTTGGCGAGCGCGCTCTCGACCGTCGGCAGCAGGGCTTCCTCGTGCGACTTGAACACGGACTGTGCCGCGGTGATCCGCGTGGACGGATCGGGCGAGAGCAGCGTCAACCCGCCCAGTGCCGCCTCGACCGCGCGGCGCATGCGGTTATTGAGGTTCACGGCACTGGCGCTGTCGGGAATGGAGGCGACCGCGGCGCCGGTGGCGGCATCGATCGCCGTGCCGTCGGCCTGCTTGATATAAACCTTCTTGCTGTCGGCATCGAACATCAGCCGCTCGTCCCGCAGCGCGCTGATGATGGGAAAAGCCAGCGGATTGCCGGACGAGGCAACCGCGCCGATCGCTTCTTCGGTGTCGGAAAAATCGTCGGTCGCGAACTTGCCGACCGCATCCTCGAACGGACCGGCGAACGCCGGCACTGCAAAGACAATCAGGAAAAATGCGAGCGCAAGCGCGCGCAAACGATCATGCATAGTGGCGAGCACGTGATGACCCCGGCAGGAGCAGTGATGGAAGAGGCGGCGGTGATGCCGCCTCTTCCGAACTCAGGCGTGTGTTGTCAGGAGCCCTGACCACCGCACTTGTTGGTCTTGACGTTGTAGTTGCCGCACTTCTTGCCGACCCAGTCGCCGATCAGGTCCCTGGAGCCTTCCAGCTCCTTCGACCAGGCATCGCCGGGCACCAGATCCTTGGTCTTGTAGACCACGTTGAACTGGCCATCGCCCTTGATCTCGCCGATGAAGACCGGCTTGGTGATGTGGTGGTTGGGCAGCATCTTGGAGATGCCACCGGTCAGGTTCGGTGCTTCGGTGCCCGGGAGAGCGTCGATCACCTTGTCGGCGTCCGTCGACTTCACCTTCTCGACCGCCTTGACCCACATATTGAAGCCGATCACGTGGGCTTCCATCGGATCGTTGGTGGTGCGCTTCGGGTTCTTGGTGTAGGCCTGCCACTGCTTGATGAACTTCTCGTTGGCCGGCGTCTTGATCGACTCGAAGTAGTTCCAGGCGGCGAGATGGCCGACCAGCGGCTTGGTGTCGAGGCCGGCGAGTTCTTCCTCACCCACCGAGAACGCGACCACCGGAATGTCGGTCGCCTTGATGCCCTGGTTGCCCAGTTCCTTGTAGAAGGGAACGTTGGCGTCGCCGTTGATGGTCGAGACCACCGCCGTCTTCTTGCCGGCCGAGCCGAACTTCTTGATGTCGGCCACGATCGTCTGCCAGTCGGAATGACCGAACGGCGTATAGTTGATCATGATGTCGTCCTGGGCGACGCCCTTCGATTTCAGGTAGGCTTCCAGGATCTTGTTGGTGGTGCGCGGATAGACGTAGTCGGTGCCCGCCAGCACCCAGCGCTTCACCTTCTCTTCCTTCATCAGATAGTCGACGGCGGGGATCGCCTGCTGGTTCGGGGCCGCGCCGGTGTAGAACACGTTGCGCTCGGACTCCTCGCCCTCATACTGCACCGGATAGAACAGGATGCTGTTCAGCTCCTTGAACACCGGCAGCACGGACTTGCGCGACACCGAGGTCCAGCAGCCGAACACGACGGCGACCTTGTCCTTGGTGATCAGCTCGCGCGCCTTCTCGGCGAACAGCGGCCAGTTCGAGGCGGGATCCACCACGACGGCCTCGAGCTTCTTGCCGAGCACGCCGCCCTTCTTGTTCTGCTCGTCGATCAAAAACAGGATGGTGTCCTTCAGCGTGGTTTCGCTGATCGCCATCGTGCCCGAGAGCGAATGGAGGACGCCGACCTTGATGGTGTCGTCGGCCGCTTTCGCGGGCGAGAACGCCGCAAGGCCGAGCACGAGGCCGGCGGTGGCCGCGAGCCAGCGACGGCGGCTCATCGTCGCAATGTCGTGAGTGAGTTGAGTAAGCATGAAATGTCGTCTCCCTGACGCAGGCGTGAATTACGCTGCGACGGCCCCACGGCCGCCCGCGTTAACGGAATCGCAAGAACCGTGCCACCGCGCGGGAGTGCGGTAAGCCGATGACTCCATTGACGAAATTGCTGCTTGGCGAGGAGTCATCTGCCTAATGTTTAGGCGATGGAAATGTATGCCTAAGCGGCAAACTGTTTATTTTTTGTGCAAATGTGACGAACTGGCTAAATTTCCGGCACCTCTCTGTCGGCGACGCAACTTCGGGATGCCATCATGGAAGCCTTCCTTAAGGTCAGCGGCAAACAATTGCGCCGACAGCGTAATTTACCTTGAAAGCGCCGCCTTCATGGGCCATATGGTGGCCAAGACCTCGCGAATCGTCAGGTCATCGCAAGCCGCGTGTTCCCAAGCCCTCTTCGAAGTGGCTTTTGGCTTGCCCTTTTCAGCTAACAAACCGGCTCCCCAAACACGCGGGTGCTCCTGATAGACACCCCGCGCCCTGGCATCCAATTGCCGGGACGCCACCTGCTTTATGAAAGACACCCCCTTTTTGACCTCCTTCCAGGATTTCGGCCTCGCCGACGTGATCGCGCGAGCGCTTCGTGAAGAAAACTACGTCACTCCCACCCCCATCCAGGCCCAGACCATCCCGCTCGCGCTCACAGGGCGCGACGTGGTCGGCATCGCCCAGACCGGCACCGGCAAGACCGCGGCCTTTGCGCTGCCGATCCTGCATCGGCTGCTGCAGAACCGCATCAAGGTGCAGCCGAAGAGCTGCCGTGTGCTGGTGCTCGCGCCGACCCGCGAATTGGCGGGGCAGATCCTCGACAGCTTCAACGCCTATGGCCGCCACATGCGGCTCTCCTCGACGCTCGCCATCGGCGGCGTGCCGATGGGCCGTCAGGTCCGCAGCCTGTTGGGCGGCGTCGAAGTGCTGGTGGCCACCCCCGGCCGCCTGCTCGACCTCGTGCAGAGCAACGGCCTCAAGCTCGGCCAGGTCGAATACCTTGTGCTCGACGAGGCCGACCGCATGCTGGACATGGGCTTCATCAACGACATCCGCAAAATCGTCGCCAAAACGCCGGTCAAGCGCCAGACGCTGTTCTTCTCGGCCACCATGCCGAAAGACATCGCCGAGCTCGCGGAAGCGATGCTGCGCGATCCCGCCCGGGTCGCGGTGACGCCGGTCGCCACGACGGTCGAGCGCATCACCCAGCGCATCATCCAGGTCGATCACGCGGCGAAGCCCGCGCTGCTGGCTCAGCTCCTGAAGCAGGAGACCGTCGACCGCGCGCTGATCTTCACCCGCACCAAGCATGGCGCCGACAAGGTGGTGAAGGGCCTCGCCAGGGCCGGCATCGCCGCCAACGCCATCCATGGCAACAAGTCGCAGAACCATCGCGAGCGCACGCTCGCCGCCTTCCGCTCCGGTGAAATCCGCACTCTCGTTGCCACCGACATCGCCGCGCGCGGCATCGACGTCGACGGCATCAGCCATGTCGTCAATTTCGACTTGCCCAACGTGCCCGAGACCTATGTCCACCGCATCGGCCGCACCGCGCGTGCAGGCGCCGAGGGCACCGCGATCTCGCTGGTCGCCGGGCCGGAGGAGATGGCTTACTTGCGCGACATTGAGCGCCTGATCCGCATCGCACTGCCCCGGGACGACCGCCGCACGCCGGGCCATCGCGACGCCGCCCCCATACAACAGCAGCACCGGCCCGGCCGCCCGGCGCCGCGTCCGCATGCCTCACGGGCGCATGACGGTGCGCCGTCCGCGAAAGGACCTCGCCGCCGACACCGCGGGGGTGGTAAGAAGGGAGCAGCCCAAATCAATCGTCCGGAGCCGCACCGCCCGCCCCATGGCGGCGGCAAGGCAGACGGGATACAAGGCGTCGCCTTTTTGCATCGCGATACACGACCCAACAACCGCCCCAACCGCAACCAACAGCCGACCTAGCCGTCAATCGATCTGGAGATAATTCATGGCTAAAGAGGAGCTGATCCAGTTCGAAGGACTGGTCACTGAAATCCTGCCCGACGCGCGCTACCGCGTACAACTCGATGCCGGCCACGAGATCGTGGCCTACACCGCCGGCAAGATGAAGAAGAACCGGATCAAGACGCTGGCAGGCGACCGCGTCACGATCGAGATGTCGCCCTACGACCTCGAGAAGGGCCGCCTGATTTTCCGCCACAAGGACGAGCGTGCCGGCTCGGCGCCGGCCGGAGGCCCTCCGCGCGGCGCGCAGCAGCGCGGCGGCCAGTTCCGCGGCCGCAGATAAGCCGCAAGACCGAAGCTAGTGCCGCCGATCTGAAGTCCCTGCTCTGCTTGCCGCAAGGTCGTTCCAGGGACTTCAGATCGAAAAGCGGCACTAAAATCATAAGTTTGCTAGTGCCCATGGCTTTCCGAAGTTCGTGAAAGTGCGTGCGGCAAGCGGCTACGAACTTCGGAAAGCGGGCACTAGCTGCGTGACAATTTTATGTTGTTGCGCTCGGGCGATAGCGGCCGTCAAAAAATCGTGCACCTCAGGATTGTTTTGGGGGCCTGCTTCAAATAATATGCCGCGGTCGATTTTCGGCCGGACGACATTAGCTATCCACCGGTACAGCCGGTTCAGACACGCTGACGACCCTTCCAAAAATTCGATATCACCAGCCCGCGATGAGTGGGTTTCGACGCTTTAGATCTGAGAAGGGACTATCCCGTGAGCATGGGGACCGTGAAGTGGTTTAACGCAACCAAGGGCTATGGCTTCATCCAGCCGGATGACGGCGGCAACGATGTGTTCGTGCACATCAGCGCCGTCGAACGCGCCGGCCTCGGCACGTTGCGCGAGGGCCAGAAGATCTCCTACGAGATCGTGGCCGACCGCCGCTCGGGCAAGTCGTCGGCCGACAATCTGCGCGCCGCGAACTGACGCGATTTACCTAAGGGCGTGATGCCCGGGGGAATCCTGCCTGAACACACCAAGGAAAAGGCCGCGCTTTGGGCGCGGCCTTTTTCATTTGTGTAGCGGCACTTTGCGCTAGTGCCCACTTTCCGAAGTTCGTGCTCCCTTGCCGCGCTACCGTTCACGAACTTCGGAAAGTTATGGGCACTAGCAAACCTATGATTCTAGTGCCGCTTTCGATCTGAAGTCCCTGAACCAGATTTCGCCGCAAGTGAGTCAGGGACTTCAGATCGGCGGCACTAGTTCGTCGGACACAGCGTGGTGCCGTAGAGCACGCAGGACGACTGACGCGGCCTCGTGTAGGACACGTCGCTGAGGTTCACGCCGCTGTGCCCCATCACATAGCCGACCGTTGGCGTGTAGAGATAGCTGACCTCGCTGAAGATCAGGTAGGTGCCGTCGACCTTGAGCGCGGTCGGGATCGTCACCGTTGATCCAATGGCGCGCACGGCATAGCCCTTGCTCCACTGCACCTTTGCGGTGTGCGCGTTGGGGTCGACGTAAAGCTCGGAAATGGTGGAATGCAGCGTCGAAGCCGAATAGGGCGCTACCGCGTATTGAGACATCACCGCCGTCCCGGCATTGAAAAAGTTGGTGAACTGCGTATCGGTGACCGTCGTGTTCTGCGACACCAGGTCGGACAGCGTGCGCGCAACGATGGTCACCTTGCGATCGACGGCGACACCCGTGGAGAACTCGACAACTCCGAAGAACAGCACCAGCATCAGCGGGACGACGACCGCGAACTCGGTTGCGGCAATACCGCTATGGTCACGCCTGAAGTCAGCCAGACGCTGCCTGCAAAGCTGGACCGATGTCATGATCGCCGCCCTCATCGCAATATCCTCAACAACCCGAGGCCGGCGCCGAGAACGGCTCGTTCTGGAATGCCGCGGTCGCCGTGAGCCATTTCTTGGTGGTCCCCGGGTTCGACATGTTGAAGCCGAGCCCGGTCACGAACAACGGCCACTGGTAGGACAACTGCACGAAAACGGTATCGCCGCCGTTGCCCGGGCAATAGTTCGTGGCGCCGGTGAAATTGCCGCTGGCATCGAACACACTGGAATTGCTGATCGACCCAAACGCAGGATAGCTTTGGACGTTGACCTGGAGGTTGGCGCAGGTGAACAGCGCCGGAATCTGGCTGCAGACATAGGTCTTGAATTGCGCCTGGGTGAGCGAGCCGCTCTGCGCCTGTCCGGTCAGGAGGTAGCGCGCCGACGCTTGCGTGACGGTTTCCAGCACCTGGCTGGCGAAGAACATCAGCGCCACTTCGACGATCGCAAACAGCAAGGCGAAGAACACCGGCGCGACGAGGGCGAATTCGACCGCAGCGGAACCGCGGCGATGACGGCGGAAGCGGCGCAGCAGGTTCTTCAAGGAAACGGCAGACGGCGGCATCGGCAATCCCGGGGGCTTACGGCTGCATCGATGTCCAGAAATAGCCGAAACTCATTGTTGAATTGTTGCGCGAAACGCGCGCCCGGCGGGACGCCGCGTTAACCGGAATGTTAACCGGTTTTGCAGACGGCGCGCTCGAGGCGAATCAGGCGGCCTCAGCGGCTGGCGCAGGACGGATTGCAGCTATAGGTCTGGCGGTCGGAGCCGCGATAGACGGTCACCAGCGACTGATCGGCGAGCCTGGCTTCCTCGCGCTTGGCGTCGGTGATGCTGCGCAGCGCCAGGGTCAGGATGCCCATCTGGCGGGCGCGGGCCAGCGTTTCGGCCTGCCCGGGCTGCAGCTCGAGCGTGGCGGTCTTGCCGACCAGATTGGTCTGGCCGTCCTTCTCCTTGGGCGCCTGGTCGATCGCGAGCACGCGGATGTTCGACAGGATCACCTCGGAGACGATGATCTCGGGAACCGCGGGATTTTCCGGATGTTTTTCGCGTCGAGAAAGAATCACGTCGACCCGGTCGTTCGGCAGGATGAAGCCGCCGGCGCCGGTCTCCGGCGAGACTTCGGTCGACACCGCGCGTGCGCCGCTCGGCAGGATCGCGGCCATGAATCCGGAGCCTGTGCTCTTGACCAGCTTCTGCTCGCGGATCGGCTCGCCCGCGATGACGGGATCGCGCGCGATCGAGCCGGCGATCTGGGTCACGGCGTCCGGCCGGTCGGGCTTCTTGATGAAGCTGTTGCTGGCGGTCGCCGACGGCCAGGTCTGCCACACCATGTCCTCGGGCTTGACGGTCTGGCCGAGGCCGATGTCGGATTTGGCGACCAGCACGTCCACGGTCGGCAATTGCGCGACCGGTTCGGCGGGAGCAGGCTTGTTTTCACTGGATCCGCTGGCGAGCCAGGCGGCGACGCCCCCGGCGCTCAGCGCAATACCAAGGACGATGATACGTGCGGTTTTCATACGCTTTTACTCTTCCGCGCCTCTACTCAACACTGGCCAAGGCGATACGCAGCGGAACCCGGCGGCCGACGCCCGAGTGTGATGACAATTGATGAATGAACCGCAAATGCGGGGTTGAAAGCTTCTAACGGCGGAAAGGAAAAACCATCTGCCCGACGAAGGCGTCCGGCATCGTGGCTTCGTCCTTGCCGTACTCCTTCGGCAGCTCGTTCTCCGGCATCCGGAACGTGCCGAACAGGATGTCCCAGAGCGGAAAAGTGCCGGCGAAATTGGTGTTTCCGCCCTCTTCGAGAAGGGTGTGGTGCCAGCGGTGGAACACCGGCGTCGCCAGCACATATTTGAACGGACCGAGCGTCCAGTTCAGGTTGGCGTGCACGAATGCCGAATGGAAGGTGTTGAACGGCGCCAGCAGCACCATGGCGTTGGGCGAGATGCCGGCCATCAGCAGCACGACGTCGACGCCGATGGTTCCGATCAGCAAATTGACCGGGTGGAACCGCGCCGCCGAAATCCAGTCGAGCTCCTTCGAAGAGTGATGGACCGCGTGATATTTCCAGAACCCGGTGCCGTGGAACATCCGGTGCAGCCAGTACAGCATGAAGTCGGCGGCGACCAGGAACACCAGCGCCTGCGCCCATTCCGGCAGCTGCGACAGCGGACCGTGGCCGTTTTCATAGAACGCGATCAAGTCGTCGGCGTCGTGGATGTTGAAGACCGCGGCGGCGCCGACCACCAGCAGCCCGATGCGGAACACCCGCGCGAAGGTGGGCACGAAGAACCAGTAGACGACGTCGGTGACGATCTCGCGCTTGCGCCACCACGGCCCGCCGTCGTTGCAGGCCCAGAAATGGGTGAGCACCGTGAACACGACCGCCAGCGCCAGCGTGATCGGCACCACCTTCTCGATGGTCGTGCCCAGCATCACCAGGATTTCCAGCGGCAGACCCGACATGGTCACCTCGTCAATTCGCCAATAGCAACGCTTAACTCCCAGCCGATTAAGGAGGCGTGAACTGGTAGAGCGGATTTGACGTTCGCTCGCTGCAAGCCGCACATTGGCAAAGCGAACGTCAAATCCAAAGCTCCACCAGAAGCATTCCTGCCAGTGGTCCTTTGATTCCAGCATTCGCAAACGTGATCGCCGCAAGGGGGCGCGAATGCTGGAATCGGACCACTGGCCCGGTAAATCGCGAACCCAGCCCGGTGAAGGCAGGCCAAGCCTCTACTATACCGGCCGGAAACCACACTCCAATTGTAACTAACCCGTTAAAAGGAAATTTACTCTGAGCAACAACAGGGATTTTGCGGGCGTTTTGCACACCCGAATTAACTGCGCCGCAATTGTCCGACCTTAGGGTGACCCATGGTCACGGTGCTGAGAACGCCGGCGAGACCAGACCCTAGTTCGACCAGCCACGTGTACATGGAGTTTAGCTTATGAAGAACCTGATTGCGCGTTTCGTGAAGGACGAGTCGGGCGCCACCGCCATCGAGTACGGCCTGATTGCTGCGGGCATCTCGCTCGCGATCATCGCGGTCGTCAACGGCCTCGGCACCAACCTGAACACGAAGTTCACCTCGATCAACACTTCGCTGAAGTAAGTTATCGTCAGCCGGCATCGAAGGCCCCGGAGATCCGGGGCCTTTGTTGTTTGCGGCCTTTGTTGAAGCGGCGTTGCGTATGCGTAAGTCTGAGGCCGTGGTTGCGGCGGCAAGGAACCTCCCGGCGTCGGGTCCGCTTGAAGCGCCGGCACAGCTGGTCTGCCTCGCGCTGCTGCTTGCAATCGCGGCGCTGGCCTGCCGGATCGCCAGCTTGTGGTGAGACCCAGCCTGCAGCAGCCCCTGCAGGAACTCCAAATCGACAGCACTGGCGCTGTTTTCCGATTGTTAGGCTTCTCCGTCCTAGACTTTGGCGAACCGATTTCCTGCGCGGCTTTCACATGATTCTCGATATCGCCCGCCTTCTGGTGTTTCCGGCCCTGATGGCGTTCGCCGCCGCCAGCGACCTCTTCACCATGACGATCTCCAACCGCGTCTCGGTCCTGCTCGCCGCCGCCTTCCTGGTGCTGGCGGTCGCAACCGGCATGGGGCCGTATGACATCCTCTCCCATTTCGGTGCCGGTGCGCTGGTACTTGTGATCGCCTTCGGCTGCTTTGCGATGGGCTGGGTCGGCGGCGGCGACGCCAAGGTTGCCGCTGCGGCTGCACTTTGGTTCGGCTTCGGCCATCTCTTGAACTACCTGCTCTACGCCTCGCTGTTCGGCGGCGTGCTCACCATCGTGCTGCTGCAGATGCGGCAATGGCCGCTGCCCTATGCGCTGACCGGCCAGACCTGGCTGCTGCGGCTCCATGCCAAGGAGAGCGGCATCCCCTACGGCATTGCGCTCGCGATCGGCGCGCTGATGATCTACCCCGAGACCGACTGGGTGAAGGCGGTCGACCTCGCCCGCTTCGCGTTCCACTGAATCGTGAACGCGATCCGGCCAAGTAACTCGCCGTTAAGGCAATTTACTCACGCCTCATTAACCATGCTTTGACGAATAGCTGGTCAACTCCACAACACGGCGGCGGAAGCGTCGCGGCGTCTTGTGGAAAGTGAAGCGTATGAATACCGCTCGCATTGTGGTCCTGACCATTGCGCTCAGCACCGGCGGCATTGCCGCGTGCCTTGCCAACCGACCCGCCGACATCAAGCCAACCCGGACCGAACTCCATCGTGCGATTGCTGGCCGCGGCCGGCACCGGCGATGCGCGCTTCGCCATCGAGCCTTCGAGGGCGGCGCAGCGATGAGGATAGACGACATGAAATGCAGGGTGAATCGGCTGACGATGCGGGCGTTCCTCGCCCGCGCCCTGTCCTATTCGGCCGTCGCCGCGCTGACTCTCAATCCCGTGCTGACGCCGGTCGTCGCCAGCGACTATCGCGCCGCGCCGCCGCCCGCCTCTATGGCCGCCGCGCCCACCGGCGCCATGAACGCGCGCTTCCTGCCGCTTGGCGTCGGCAAATCCGTCGTGATCGACCTGCCGCGTGAGGTCAAGGACGTGCTGGTCGGCGATCCCAAGATCGCCAACGCCGTGATCCGCTCGGCGCAGCGCGCCTATATCATCGGCGCCGCGGTCGGCCAGACCAACATCGTGTTCTTCGACGCCTCCGGCGGGCAGATCGCAGCCTATGACATCGCCGTCACGCGCGACCTCAACGGCGTGCGCGCCGCGCTCCGGCAAATCACACCGAACTCCGATATCCAGATCGAGGGCGTCGGCGACGGCGTCGTGCTGACCGGGACCGCACAAACGCCGATCGAGTCGCAACAGGCCGCCGACATCGCCGCGCGGCTCGTCGGCGGTCCCGACAAGGTCGTCAATTCGATCGTTGTGCGCGGCCGCGACCAGGTGATGCTGAAGGTCACTGTCGCCGAGATTCAGCGCTCCATCATCAAACAGATGGGCATCGACCTCGCCGCAAACCTCAATTACGGCACCACGGTCGTGAAGTTTGCCAACACCAACCCGTTCACCGCAAACAATGCACCGCTCGTCCCCAGCAACGGCGTGCAAGCCAACTTTGGCACCGGGCCCTCGGTGCAGGCGACGCTGCGCGCCATGGAAAGCGCCGGTGTCGTGCGCACGCTCGCCGAGCCCAATCTGACCACCGTCTCTGGCGAATCCGCGACGTTCATCTCCGGTGGCGAATTTCCGATTCCGACCGGTGTGACCTGCCAAACGACCACCGCGGGCGCAATCGGTAATTGCATTCAAACCATTAGCTTCAAGAAGTTCGGTATTTCGCTCAACTTCACGCCCGTGGTCCTGAGCGAAGGGCGGATCAGCCTGCACGTGATGACCGAAGTGTCCGAGATCTCCACCGAAAACGCTCTACAGGGCGGCGCCGGCGGAACGACGATTCCATCGATCAAGACGCGCCGCGCCGAAACCACGCTCGAGATTCCGTCCGGCGGCGCGATGGCGATGGCAGGCTTGATCCAGCAGCAGACCAAGCAGGCGATCAACGGCCTGCCCGGCATGATGGAGATCCCCGTGCTCGGAACGCTGTTCCGCAGCCGTGACTTCATCAACAACCAGACCGAGCTGATGGTGCTGGTGACGCCCTACATCGTGCGCGCGGTGGCGCAGAAGGACCTGTCGCGTCCGGATGACGGCTTTGCGGCGCCCGCCGATCCGCAGGCCCAGTTGCTCGGCAATCTCAATCGCATCTATGGCGTGCCCGGCCGCAATCCGGAGCCGGCATCGAGCTATCGCGGCACCTACGGCTTCATCACCGACTGAAGTGGGATTTGAACCAATGACAGCCAGCACATCCCCAAGCTTTAGTCGCAGCCTCCGCATGGCAGGGGCGCTCGTCGGCGTTGCCGTCGCACTCGGCGCCTGCGTTCACGACAATCGCGAGATGGTGGACGCCATTCCCGGCGACTATCGCCTGCGCCATCCGATCGCGGTCGAGGAAGCCAATCAGTCCATCGTGGTGTTCGTCGGGCGCGGCCGCGGCGGGCTGACGGCCGAACAGCGCGCCGACGTGATGGGCGTGGCACAATCCTGGATGCATGCAGGCACCGGCGTGATCAATGTCGACGTCCCCGTCGACACTCCGAATGCGCGGGCCGCCGCCGATTCCGCGCGCGAGATCCAGGCGACGCTCGGCGTCGCCGGCGTGCCGCCGCGCGCGGTGGCCCTGCGCCCCTATCATCCGGAGAACCCGAAGCACCTTGCCGCGATCCGGGTCAGCTATCCCCGCATGAAGGCGGAAGCCGGTCCCTGCGGGCTGTGGCCGGAAGACCTCGGACCCTCGATCAAGAATCCGAACTACTACGACAACAAGGACTACTACAATTTCGGCTGCGCCTATCAGCGCAACATGGCCGCGATGGTCGCCAACCCGTCCGATCTCGTGCAGCCGCGTCCGGAGACGCCGGCCTATACCGAGCGGCGCCGGGAGGGTTTCGAGAAATACCGTCAAGGGCAGCCCACCACGACCACATATCCTGAAGCCGAACAAGGCCAAACTCAGCGACGCAGGCAAATGATCAGTTACGCTCGCCAGAATTCCGAGGAAAAGCCGGACGGCAGCGCCGCCGCCCGCGGAGGATCATATTGCGCCGGCACCGCGGGTGTCCGTGCAGGCCTTCTGCGAGTCGGTGGAAACCGCCGCCGCCGTGCAGTCGGCCGGCGAAGACCGCCGGCTCGGCAAGGCCCACTCAAGATCCAGATGGGCGGCGTCGGCGCCGCCATCGAGGCCTATCGCAGCGCGCCGACCCCGAACGTCATCGTGCTGGAGACCGACAGCCGCACCGACATCCTGGCCGGGCTCGACCAGCTCGCGACCGTCTGCGACCCCGGCACCCGCGTCGTGGTGATCGGCCGCATCAACGACGTCACGCTCTATCGCGAGCTGGTGCGCCGCGGCGTCAGCGACTATGTCATCGCGCCGATCGGCCCGCTCGACGTCGTGCGCTCGATCTGCAACCTGTTCTCGGCGCCCGAGGCCAAGTCGGTCGGCCGCATCATCGCGGTCGTCGGCGCCAAGGGCGGCGTCGGCGCCTCGACCGTTGCCCACAACGTCGCCTTCGCGATCGCGCGCGATCTGGCGATGGATTCCGTCGTCGCCGATCTCGACCTCGCCTTCGGCACCGCCGGCCTCGACTATAACCAGGACCCGCCGCAGGGCATCGCGGACGCGGTGTTCTCGCCCGACCGCGTCGACACCGCCTTCATCGACCGCCTGCTGTCGAAATGCACCGACCATCTGAGCCTGCTGGCCGCGCCGGCGACGCTCGACAAGGTCTATGATTTCGGCGCCGACGCGTTCGATTCCATCTTCGACACGCTGCGCACCACCATGCCCTGCATCGTGCTCGACATCCCGCATCAATGGTCGGGCTGGACCAAGCGCGCGCTGATCAGCGCCGACGACATCCTGATCGTCGCCGCGCCCGATCTCGCCAATCTGCGCAACACCAAGAACATCTTCGACCTCTTGAAGGCGTCGCGGCCGAACGACCGGCCGCCGCTCTACTGCCTGAACCAGGTCGGCGTGCCGAAGCGGCCCGAGATCAATGTCGCGCGAATTCGCCAAGGCGATCGAAAGCCAGCCGATCGCCAGCATTCCCTTCGATCCGCAGATGTTCGGCTCGGCCGCCAATAACGGCCAGATGATCGCGGAAATCTCCGCGGGCCATCGCACCACCGAGATGTTCCTGCAGATCGCGCAGCGGCTGACCGGCCGCAGCGAATCCAAGAAAACGAGGGGCGGTCTGTTCTCGCCCCTGATCAGCAAGTTGCGGAAGAAGTAAGTCCCTGGAGTGACAGGTCGTGTTCGGTAAGCGTAGCGGAGAGAACGACACAAGGCTGCCGAAGCCCGCGGCCGCGGCGCCGGAGCCTGCGCCCGTTGCTGCGCCGGCGCCGCGCGCCGCCGCGCCCGCCGTTGCCTCCCCGCCGCTTGCGCCCGCCCGCCCCGCGCCGCCTCCGCCGCCGGTGATGGAGTCGCGCAAGTCCGACAATTATTACCAGGTCAAGGCGACGATCTTCGGCGCGCTGATCGAGGCGATCGACCTCGCCCAGCTCGCCAAGCTCGACGGCGAGTCGGCGCGCGAGGAAATCCGCGACATCGTCAACGAGATCATCGCGATCAAGAACATCGTGATGTCGATCGCCGAGCAGGAAGAGCTGCTCGACGACATCTGCAACGACGTGCTCGGTTACGGCCCGCTTGAGCCGCTGCTGTCGCGCGACGACATTGCCGACATCATGGTGAACGGGGCCGGCACGGTCTACATCGAAGTCGCCGGCAAGATCCAGCGCACCGGCATCCGCTTCCGCGACAACCAGCAGCTGCTCAACATCTGCCAGCGCATCGTCAGCCAGGTCGGCCGGCGCGTCGACGAATCCTCGCCGATCTGCGACGCCCGTCTCGCCGACGGCTCCCGCGTCAACGCCATCGTGCCGCCGCTCGCCATCGATGGCCCCGCGCTCACCATCCGCAAGTTCAAGAAGGACAAGCTGACGCTCGACCAGCTGGTCAAATTCGGCGCGATCTCGCCGGAAGGCGCGGAGATCCTGCAGATCATCGGCCGTGTCCGCTGCAACGTGCTGATCTCCGGCGGCACCGGCTCAGGCAAGACCACGCTGTTGAACTGCCTGACCAACTATATCGAGCACGACGAGCGCGTCATCACCTGCGAGGACGCCGCCGAGCTTCAGCTGCAGCAGCCGCATGTGGTGCGTCTGGAAACCCGCCCGCCCAACATCGAGGGCGAAGGCCAGGTCACCATGCGCGAGCTGGTGCGCAACTGCCTGCGCATGCGCCCCGAGCGCATCATCGTCGGCGAAGTCCGCGGACCCGAGGCGTTCGACCTGCTGCAGGCCATGAACACCGGCCATGACGGCTCGATGGGCACGCTGCACGCCAACAATCCGCGCGAAGCGCTGTCGCGCTGCGAATCCATGATCACCATGGGCGGCTTTTCCCTTCCTTCGCGAACCATTCGCGAGATGATCTGCGCCTCGATCGACGTCGTCATCCAGGCCGCGCGCCTGCGCGACGGCTCGCGCCGCATTACCCACATCACCGAGGTGATGGGAATGGAAGGCGACACCATCATCACCCAGGACATCTTCGTCTACGACCTGATCGGCGAGGATGCCCACGGCAAGATCATCGGCAAGCACCGCTCCACCGGCATCGGCCGGCCACGCTTCTGGGAGCGCGCCCGCTACTACGGCGACGAAAAGCGCCTGGCTGCGGCGCTCGATGCCGCCGAAGTCAAGACCACGGTCTGACGAGGACGAGCCATGAACGTGCAAACCATCAGCCTCGCCTTCCTCGCCACCGTCGCCGTTGGCAGCGTGGCCTATGTCTTCATCTATCCCATGCTTTCGGGCGAGAAGCAGGCCGAGAACCGCCGCGCCTCCGTCGCCAAGCCGGAGCCGGCCAAGCGCCAGAATGAAAAGAACCTGCGCTCGCGCCGCGAGCAGGTCGAATCCTCGCTGAAGGATCTCGAAGCGCGCCGCGACAAGCAGAGCAAGGTCCCGCTCAGCGCGCGCCTCACCCAGGCCGGCCTGAGCTGGACGGTGCAGAAATTCTACATTTTTTCCGCCGTGCTTGCGGCGATCTTCTTTGCAGGCGGATTTTTCGCGGGCGGCGGATTCCTAGGCGCGGCCGGACTTGCCTTCGCCGCGGGCTTCGGCCTGCCGCGCTGGGGGCTGTCCTTCCTGAAGAAGCGCCGCGAGCAGGCTTTCCTCAAGGCGTTGCCGGACGCCGTCGACGTGATCGTGCGCGGCATCAAGGCCGGCCTGCCGCTGTTCGAATCGATCAAGGTGGTCGCCGCCGATTCACCCGAGCCGCTCAAGGGCGAGTTCCTGGCGATCATCGAGACCCAGGCGATCGGCATTCCGCTCGGCGAAGCCTGCCAGCGCCTCTATGAGCGCATGCCGGTGCCGGAAGCGAACTTCTTCGGCATCGTGATCGCGATCCAGCAGAAATCCGGCGGCAACCTGTCGGAAGCGCTCGGCAACCTGTCCAAGGTGCTGCGCGACCGCAAGAAGATGGCCGAGAAGATCCAGGCGATGTCGATGGAAGCCAAGGCCTCCGCCGCCATCATCGGCTCGCTGCCGCCGATCGTCATGATCCTCGTCTACATCACCACGCCCGGTTACATCTCGCTGCTCTGGACCCATCCGACCGGGCAAGTGATGCTGGTCGCCTGCGCTTGCTGGATGTCGATCGGCGTGATGGTGATGAAAAAAATGATCAACTTCGACTTCTGACGGTGTGTCATGTTTGATTTTGTTGCCACCAAGCTGCACGACCCGCATTTCATGACCATGCTGCTTGCCGCGCTCGCGGTGAGCATGACCGCCTACACGTTGATCATACCGTTCTTCGCCGGCGAGAGCCTGAACAAGCGGATGAAGGCGGTGGCGAATGAGCGCGAGCGGATTCGCCAGCGCGAGCGCGACCGCCTCAACAAATCCGAGAAGGTCGCGCTGCGGCAGTCGCCCAAGCAGCTCGTCTCCAAGGTCGTCGAAGACTTCAACCTGACGAAATACCTGGCGCAGGAATCCGCGCTCGAAAAGCTGACGCTCGCCGGCTATCGCGGGCACGCGCCCTATGTCACCTTCCTGTTCTTCCGCCTGGTGACGCCGATCGTGCTGTTCATCGGCTCAACCCTCTATGTCTTCCTGATCGCGCACATGGAAAGGCCGCTGCCGATCAAGATCGGCATCTGCGTCGGCATGGCGTATCTCGGTCTGCAGGCGCCGATGCTGTTCCTCAAGAACGTGATCAGCAAGCGCCAGCTTCAGATCAAGCGCGCCTTCCCGGATGCGCTCGATCTGCTGCTGATCTGCATCGAGTCCGGCATGTCGATCGAGGCGGCGTTCCGCAAGGTTTCCAGCGAGATCGTGACCCAGTCGGTCGCCTTGTCGGAAGAGTTCACGCTGACCACCGCCGAGCTCTCCTATTTGCAGGACCGCAAGGTCGCCTATGAGAACCTCGCCAAGCGCACCGGGCTCGAGGGCGTCAAGTCGGTCTGCCTGGCGCTACAGCAGTCGGAACGCTACGGCACGCCGCTCGGCCATGCGCTGCGCGTGATGGCGCAGGAAAACCGCGACATGCGCATGAACGAGGCCGAGAAGAAGGCCGCTGCGCTGCCGCCGAAGCTGACGGTGCCGATGATCCTGTTCTTCCTGCCGGTGCTGTTCGTGGTCATTCTCGGACCGACCTTCATCAAGATCTCCGAGATGCATTAAGGCGCCTGGCCGGGATACGACCCGGCGGCCGGCGTTTCTTGAAAATCCCGACGAATTATTCCGGCCGATTGAGCTGCGCCACCGGCACGCCGTTGCGGCCGCCGCGCGGATCCTTGCGCAGCATGTCCTTCAGGTAGGCGACATTGGCCGCCGCTTCATCCGGCGGCAGGTCGCCCTTCACGATGGTCTCGGCTTCGGCAAAGCGGCCCTGCAACCCGACCACGAGGCCGAGATTCTGACGCACCCGCGAATCCGCGTTGGGACTGGCGTAGGCTCGGCGCAGCACGTCCTCCGCCTTGGGCAGCTCCCGGGTCAGCACATAGGACATGCCGAGGTTGGACAGCACCGAGGGCTCGCCCGGCACGATCTTCAGCGCGCTGGTATAGTAGGCGCGCGCCTCCTCATGGCGGCCGAGCTGGTCGAGCACGGTGCCCTGCACCGACAGGATGCGCCAGTCGGGATTGTCAGGCGTGTGTGCCTTCGACAGCACGTCGAAAGCCTGCTGGAAATTGCCATTGTCGGCCAGCGCACGGCCCCAGGCCGCGAGCAACGGCTTGTTGCCGGGGCTGGCGATGTTGGCCTGCTCGAGCACGGCCGCGGCCTGCGCGCGCTGGCCGTTGGCGCGCAACGCCTGGCCATAGGCGAGCGCCGCATTGGCATCTCTGGGATTGGCACGATAGCGCTCGCCATAGACCTCAGCGGCGCGCTGCGGATCGGTGACGGGGCTCGGCTCGGCTCTGCTGGTCAGCGCCCCCGTGACATCGGCCATGGTCTGGCAGCCGCCGAGACCTGCAGCCAGCATCGCGGTCACCGCCGCGGAGGCGAGGAATCGGGCAAGGCCGGGGGACTGACGCTGGGGCACGTGAACTCTCGCGCAGGGGACTAGTGCCCACTTTCCGAAGTCCGCGCTACACCGCCGCAGGACCTTTTCGCGGACTTCGGAAAGATATGGGCACTAGCAAATTTATGATTCTAGTGCCGCTTTCGATCTGAAGTCCCTGAACCGGATTTTGCGGCGAGTGAGTCAGGGACTTCAGATCGGCGGCACTAGCACGCGCCAGCAATAAACTGTTAACCCTAACGAGCGGTTAATTTCGTCCCTAGTGCCCACTTTCCGAAGTTCGTGTTCCCATTACCACACGTGCTTTCACGAACTTCGGAAAGCCATGGGCACTAGCAAACTTATGATTCTAGTGCCGCTTTTCGATCTGAAGCCCCTGGAAGAACTCGCGGCAATCTGTGCAGGGACTTCAGATCGGCGGCACTAGCGAGCCACGCCTCGCCGGCTCAATATTCAATTGCCAGCCGCTTCCTGATTTCATCGAGGCGTTTGTCGAGGGCGTCGAAACGCGCATGCACGGCACGGTCGTGGAGATAGAAGATGTAACCGAGTGCAGCCAGCCCGAAAATCCAGTGATGCGTCTCGACATAGACCAGCACCGCTTCGATCGCATGAGCGATGAACGCAAAGAAATCCCACACGACGTCCATAACCGCATTCCCTCCCGGAAGCCGATCTCGCCTTTCCTGGTCCAACCTAGCACAGCCGGGCGTTCCGTGGGTAGCGGCGCGGCGTGCGGGGCAATTGCGGTCGCGCCAAAACTTTGCGAAGTCTGAGTCGTCGGCGCACCCTCGCGCCGTGCACCATATGAGCCACGCATGCCATCTCCGTTCGACAGCGGCCCCGCGACGCCCGCGATCCCCATCACCTTTGCTACCAAATCGACGTGGAACGCCATCGCTAGCGCACTGCCGGCGGGGATGCGGCAATTCGCGCTTGCCAACGGTTTTGCCGGCAAGCCCGGCACCTGCCTGACCCTGCCGGCGGCCGACGGCGCCATCGCGCAGGTGTTGTTCGGCATCGAAAACGAGTCGGCAAAATCGCGCGACCTGTTCCGGCCGGGCGCATTGCCGGGGCTGTTGCCTGCCGGCACCTATCGCTTCGCCAACGCGCCGCACGATGCGCGTCTTGCCGCGCTGGCCTTCGCGCTCGGCTGCTATCGCTTCAACCGTTATCGCAAGGCAGACGCGCCCGATGTCAAGCTGGTGCCGCCCGAAGGCGTCGATGCCGCCGACGTCGCGCGGATGGCGGACGCGGCCATGCTCGCGCGCGATCTCGTCAACACGCCTTCCAACGACATGGGCCCGGCCGAGCTCGAACATGCGGCGCGCGAGCTCGCCGGGCGCTATGGCGCGAGCTTCACCAGCATCATCGGCGACGATCTCACGCGTCAAAACTTTCCGCTGATCCATGCGGTCGGCATGGCCTCGGCGCGCGCGCCGCGGCTGATCGATTTTTCCTGGGGCGATCCCACGCACCCCAAGGTGACGCTGGTCGGCAAGGGCGTGTGCTTCGACACCGGCGGGCTCGATCTGAAGCCGTCGAGCGGCATGCTGATCATGAAAAAGGACATGGGCGGCGCCGCCAACGTGCTCGGCGCTGGCGCAGATGGTGATGGACGCGAAGCTGAAGGTGCGACTGCGCGTGCTGATCCCCGCGGTGGAGAATGCGGTCGCCGGCAATGCCTTCCGTCCGCTCGACATCTTTCCCTCGCGCAAGGGCATCACGGTCGAGATCGGCAACACCGACGCCGAGGGCCGGCTGATCCTCGCCGATGCGCTGGCTTTTGCCGACGAGGAGAAGCCCGAGCTGTTGATCGACATGGGCACGCTGACGGGCGCGGCGCGGGTGGCGCTGGGCCCGGATTTGCCGCCCTTTTACACCAATGATGAACGGCTGGCCGCCGACGTTGCGCGCTTCGCGCGAGAGGAGAACGATCCGTTGTGGCGCATGCCGCTGTGGCCGCCCTACGACAGCTGGCTCGACTCGAAAGTCGCCACCATCAACAACGCGCCGGGCGGCACCTTCGCCGGCTCGATCACCTGCGCGCTGTTCCTGCAGCGCTTCGTCGAGCATGCGAAGCAATGGCTGCATCTCGACATCTACGCCTGGACGCCGTCGGCCAAGCCGGCGCGGCCCGAGGGTGGCGAATGCCAGGGTGCGCGCGCGCTCTACAAGCTCCTCGGCGAACGCTATTCCTAGCTCGCGACCGCGCCACCATCGGTCGCCTCGTTGCGGAATGCGGCCGCGAATAATGCGCGGGTGTAGTCGCTCTGCGGATTCTTGAAGAGCGCCATCGCCGGCCCCTCCTCCACCACCTTGCCGTTGCGCATCACGATCAGATGGCTCGCGAGCGAAGCCACCACGCGCAGATCATGCGAGATGAACATGTAGGTGAGGTCGTGCTTGCGCTGTAGTTCCCTCAACAGATCGACCATTTGGGCCTGGAACAGCATGTCGAGCGCGCTGGTCGGCTCATCCAGCACCACGAAGTTTGGCTCCAGCACCACCGCGCGCGCGATCGAGATGCGCTGGCGCTGGCCGCCGGAGAACTCATGCGGGTAGCGGAGACGCGTCTCCGGATCGAGACCGACATCCGTCAGCGCCTTCACCACCCGCGCCTCGCGCTCCTCGTGCGTGAGCTGCTTCTGGTGAACGGTGAGGCCTTCGGCAACGATGTCACCGACCGACATCCGCGGACTGAGTGCGCCGAACGGATCCTGAAACACGATCTGCATGTCGCGGCGGAACGGCAGCATCTGCTTGAAGCGCAGGCCCTGGATGTCGTTGCCGAGGAAGACGATCGGCCCGTCGGACGAGATCAGCCGGAGCAGCGCGAGCCCGAGCGTGGTCTTGCCCGAACCGGATTCGCCGACGACGCCGAGCGTCTCGCCCTTGCGCACCGCGAGGCTGACGCCGTCGACCGCCTTGATGTGGCCGACGGTCCGGCGCAAAAACCCGCGCTTGATCGGAAACCATACCTTAAGATTGTCGGCGGACATCACCACCGGGCGCATCGGGCCGCGGCGGCGCCGGGTCCGGCTTCGGCTCGGCCGCGAGCAGCGCTTTGGTGTAGGGATGCTTCGGCGCTGTGAAGACCTGCTCCACCGGCCCCTGCTCGACGATCTTGCCGCCATTCATGACGCAGACGCGGTCGGCGATGCGGCGTACGATCCCGAGGTCATGGGTGATGAACAGCAGACTCATGCCGAGGCGGGCGCGAATCTCCGCAAGCAGCGTGAGAATTTGCGCCTGCACGGTGACGTCGAGCGCCGTGGTCGGCTCGTCCGCGATCAGCAGGTCGGGCTCGTTGGCGAGCGCCATCGCGATCATCACGCGCTGGCGCTGTCCGCCGGACAATTGATGCGGATAGCTCTTCAGCCGCGTCTCCGGCTCGGGAATGCCGACCTGCGTCAACAGCTCGAGCGTACGCGCCCGAGCGGTCCGTCCGCTGACATTGCCGTGCAACTGCAGGATCTCGACGATCTGGTCCTCGATCGTATGCAGCGGATTGAGCGATGTCATCGGCTCCTGGAAGATGATCGAGATGTCGTTGCCGCGGATGCTGCGGATGTCGTTCTCCGTTAACGGCAGCAGTTCGCGCCCCTTGAAGCGGATGCTGCCCGAGGGGTGCGACGCCGTCGGATAGGGCAGCAGCTTCAGCACCGACAGTGCGCTGACCGACTTGCCCGAGCCGAACTCGCCGACCAGCGCCACGCACTCGCCGCGCTTGATGTCGAAGGAGATGCGGTCGACCGCGACCGAGCTGCCGCCCTGATGGCGGAACGCCACCGAGAGATCGCGGACATCGAGCAGCGGCTGGTTGACGGCGTCCATGCGCTACCTCGCAAACGTCTTGCGCGGATCGAACGCGTCGCGCACGGCCTCGCCGATGAAGATCAGGAGCGACAGCATGACCGCGACCGAAAAGAAGCCGGTGAGGCCGAGCCATGGCGCCTGCACATTGGCCTTGCCCTGCGACAACAGCTCGCCGAGCGACGGCGAGCCGGGCGGTAGCCCGAAGCCGAGGAAGTCGAGCGCGGTCAGCGTCATCACCGATGACGAGACGATGAACGGCAGGAAGGTCATGGTCGCGACCATCGCGTTCGGCAGCAAATGACGGAACATGATGAGCGCGTTGGAGACGCCGAGCGCGCGCGCTGCCTGGATATATTCGAAATTGCGGCCGCGCAGGAACTCGGCGCGCACCAATCCGACCAGGCTTACCCAAGAGAACAGCGCCATGATCCCGAGCAGGACGAAGAAGCCCGGTGGCAGCACCGCCGAGATGATCAGGAGCAGATAGAGATAGGGAATCGAGTTCCAGATTTCGATGAAACGCTGGAAACCGAGATCGATCCAGCCGCCGAAATAGCCCTGCACGCCGCCCGCGACGATGCCGATGATCGAGGAGATCAGCGTCAGACTGAGGCCGAACAGCACGGAGATGCGGAAGCCGTAGATCAGCCGCGCGACCACGTCGCGGCCCTGATCGTCGGTGCCGAGCCAGTCGTATTCGAGGTCGCGGCAGCCGGAGAGCCCCTTCTTCTGAACCACACTGCGGCACTGATCCTCGGTCAGCATCCAGGTCGGCTTCGACGGCGCCGGCGTCGGCAAATCGAGATTATGCGTGTCGTAGGAATAGCGGATCAGCGGCCAGACGATGGTGCCGCCCTTGTCCTTGATCAGCTTCTGCAAGTACGGATCGCGATAGTCGGCCGCGGTCTCGAAGTCGCCGCCGAAGGTCGTCTCGGAATAGGTGACGAAGGCCGGCCAGTACAGATGGCCGTCATACTTGATCAGGAACGGCCGGTCGTTGGCGATCAGTTCGGCGAACATCGAGAGCACGAACAGCACCATGAAGAGCCAGAACGACCAGTAGCCGCGCCTGTTCGCCTTGAAATTCTCCCAGCGCCGGCGGCTGAGCGGCGACGGCGCAAACGGCTTGCGCGTGGCCGGAACGGCATCGCCCAGCGGCGTCGCTGTCGTGGTCTCGACCGGGGGCGGGGGCGGCGCGATGATCGTCATCAGACCTCCCGCGCCTCGAAGTCGATCCTGGGATCGACCCACATGTAGGTGAGATCGGCGATCAGATTGACCACGAGGCCGAGCAGCGAAAAGATGTAGAGCGTGCCGAACACCACGGGATAGTCGCGGTTCAGCACGCTCTCGAAGGAGAGCAGGCCGAGACCGTCGAGCGAGAAGATGGTCTCGATCAGCAGCGAACCAGCGAAGAAGGCGTGAATGAACGCGCCCGGGAAGCCCGCGATCACGATCAGCATGGCGTTGCGGAAGATGTGATTGTAGAGCACCTGCCGCTCGCTGCAGCCCTTGGCGCGCGCGGTCATCACATATTGCTTGCGGATCTCGTCGAGGAACGAGTTCTTGGTCAGCAGCGTCGTTGTGGCGAACGCGCCCAGCGCCATCGAGATCAACGGCAATGTCAGGTGCCAGAAATAGTCGATGATCTTCCAGTACCAGGGAAATTGCGACCAACCGTCCGATGTCAGCCCGCGCAACGGGAAGATGTTCAGGAACGATCCGCCGGCGAACAGGATGATTAACAGGATCGCGAACAGGAAGCCAGGAATCGCGAAGCCGACGATGATGACCGCTGAAGTCCAGGTGTCGAAAGGCGTGCCGTCCTTCACCGCCTTGCGGATGCCAAGCGGGATCGAGATCAGGTAGCTCAGGAGTGCCATCCATAGCCCCAGCGACATCGAGACCGGAAGCTTCTCCTTGATCAGTTCGATCACACTGATGTCGCGGAAATAGCTCTTGCCGAAATCGAACCGCGCGAAATTCCAGACCATCAGCGCAAAGCGCTCCGGCGCCGGCTTGTCGAAGCCGAACTGCTTTTCCAGGCTCTTGATGAATTCGGGGTCGAGCCCCTGCGCACCTCGATATTTCGAATTGACCGCATCGCCGGCACCGACCTGCCCCGGCGCCCGCGCGCCAAAATCGCCACCGCCACCGGAGATGCGCGAGGTGCCGCCGGTATCGGCGCCGGAGAGCTGCGCGATAACGCGATCGACCGGACCGCCCGGCGCGAACTGCACGACCAGGAACGAGACAAAGAGGATTCCGAACAGCGTCGGAATCATCAACAGCAGGCGGCGGGCGATATAGGCGCTCATGGACTACTTCGCAAACTCGAGCTTCGCGGCCTTGGCGGCGTCATACCACCATAGCGTCCGTTCGCCGATGCCGGAGGAATAATTGTCGGTCTGATAGCGCGGCAAGGTCTTCGGATGATCGAACACGTCCCAATAGGCCACCGGATGGTTGTTGCGATACCATTGCGGCACCCAGTAGCGGCCGGCACGGAACACGCGGTCGAAGGCGTGGCAGGCGATGGTCAGCTCCTCGCGCGAGTTGGCGGCAATGATTTTCTCGATCAGCGTGTCCATTGCCGGATTCTTGATGCCGGCGAGATTGTATGAGCCTTTGGTATCGGCAGCCTGTGAGGAGAAGAACGGCCGCATGGCGTCGCCCGGCGTCGCCGCCAACGAGAAGCGTTCCATGGTCATGTCGAAATCGAAATCCTCCACCCGCGCGCGATACTGCACGGCGTCGACGAGCCGGATACTCGCGTCGATGCCCAGCACGCCCAAATTCTTGATGTAGGGCGAATGATGCGGTTCGACCGATGGCTCGTCGAGCAGGAACTCGATCTTGAAGACGTCGCCATTCGGCAGCCGGCGCTTGCCGTCCTTGACCGGAAGTCCGGCCTCCTGGAGCAGTTGCGTGGCCTTGCGCAAGAGCGAGCGATCCTGGCCCGACCCGTCGGAAACCGGCGGCACGAAGGGCTCACCGAACACTTCGTCGGGCACTTGACCGCGGAACGGCTCGAGCAGTTTCACCTCCTCAGGCGATGGCGGCCCCTTCGCCATCATGTCCGAGTTCTGGAACGGCGACCAGGTGCGCGCATAGGCACCGTACATGATGGTCTTGTTGGTCCATTCGAAATCGAAGGCGTAGATCAATGCTTCGCGCACGCGCGGATCCGCAAATTGCGCGCGGCGCAAATTCATGAACCAGCCTTGCGCGCCCGACGGCGTATCATCGGGCAGCAGCTCACGCTTGACCCGGCCGTCCTTCACGGCAGGGAAATCGTAGCGCGTCGCCCAGATGCGCGAGGTGAACTCCTCGCGGAACAAATAACTCTTCGCGGTGAAGCCTTCGAAGGCGACGTCGCGGTCGCGGTAGAACTCGTAGCGGATGATGTCGAAATTGTAGCTGCCGCGATTGACCGGCAGGTCGGCCGCCCACCAATCCCTGACGCGATCGAATTCGATATAGCGGTTGACCTCGAATTTACCGACCTTGTACGGCCCGGACCCCAACGGCGTATCGAGCGTGGACTCCTCGAAATTGCGGTTGGCGTAATAGGCCTGCGAGAAGATCGGCAGCACCGCGACATAGAGCGGCACGTCGCGGCCGCGCTTGGGCGCGAAGGTGACGATCACGGTTGAATCGTCAGGCGCCTCCGCCTTCACCATGTCGCGCATCTGCTGGATCACCAGCGGATGACCCTTGCTCTTCAAGGTGGTCAGCGAATAGGCGACATCGCGCGCGGTCAGCTTCGAGCCGTCGTGGAAGCGCGCTTCGGGCCGCATGGTGAAGAGATAGGTCAGCTTGTCCTGCGAAATCTCCACCGACTTCGCGGCATAGCCGTACACGGCATCGGGTTCGTCGCCGGCGCGCGCCATCAGCGTCGCAAACGTGAGGTCCATGCCCTGCGCACCCTCGCCCTTGAGGATAAAGGCGTTGAGGGAATTGAAAGTGAAATAGGATTGGTTGTTGGTGCGTACCCCGGGCTGCAGCGAGATCAGTCCGCCCTTCGGCGCGTCGAGATTGACGTATTCGAAGTGATGGAAGTCCGGCGGATATTTCAGATCGCCGAAGGCCGAGATGCCGTGGCTGTCGCTGCTCACCGCGGCGCGCGCTGATTTCAGCCACGGCACGCTCAGCGCACCGACGCCCAGGCCGAGCGCATGGCGGCGCGAGTGCGAACGGACGACGGCGGGCGGCTCAAGAGCGTTTGCCCGTCTTGGCCGCCTTCTCCGCATCCCACCACCAGACGCTCGGGAACGCGGAGATGCCAAATTTGGGCAGCGGTTCGGGATGGCTGAAGCGATCCCAAAGCGCGCGGCGCGGTCAAATCCTTCGGCAAATTGCGGGACCACGTAACAGTTCCACAGCAACACCCGATCCAGCGCCTTGCAACTCGCAACCAACTCGGCGCGATCCTTCGCGAAGATGATGCGGTCGATCAAGGCGTCGACGGCTGGATTCTTGATGCCGCGAAGATTGCCGCGAACCGGGCCGATCCGCAGCAGCCGATCCGAAAAAGTCGCGTTGCTCATTCCCGGCGACAACGACTGTCCGACCACCGGTCGTGACGATATCGAAGTCAAAATTGCGCAAGCGGTTCTGGTACTGCACGCTGTCGACCCGACGGACATTCACGGTGATACCGAGCCGTTCGAGATATGGCTTGTAGAAAAGTATCCCTCGCTCGTCACCCTCGTCCGTGCGTCAGGAATTCGACGATGACGGGCTGCCCCTTCGGATCGACCAGTTTGCGGTCGCGACTTTCAAATCCCGCCTCCTTGAGCAGCCGCGCGGCTTCACGAAGATTGCCGCGAGACGCCTCCTCGTTGCCTCCGACGGGATTCTTGTACGGCGTCGTGAAGAGCCCGGCGGGCACCTTGTCGCGCACCGTCTCGAGAATCTGCAACTCCTGACCTTCCGGAAGACCGGTCGCCATGAAGTCGGGGATACCATCGAAATAGCTGTCGTCACGATGATACTCCCCATTCGAGAGCAGCCGGTCCGACGTCTCCCAATCATATGCATAATCGAAGGCTCGGCGGAGCCTGACATCGGCAAACAGCGGGCGGCGCAAGTTGAGCGCAAAGCCCTGCATTCGTCCCGAACTCAAGTCTGGAAACTTTTCCTTGATGACGCGCTTTTCGGTCACTGCAGGGAAATCATAAGCGGTCGACCATTGCTTGCCGCTACGCTCCTGGAACCAGTCAAGCTGATCCGCCTTGAAGGCCTCACGTCCGACAGTATCGTCACGAAAGAACTCGTATCGCATCTGCTCGAAATTGTTCTGTCCGATATTTACCGGAAGATCCTTGCCCCAGTAATCAGGGACGCGTTCCAGCACGACCGATCGGCCGGCCACGAACTCCTTGATACGATAGGGGCCCGAACCCAGCGGAATTTCCAGCGTGGTCGCGGAGACGTCGCGGGTTTTCCCCTGAGCATCGGTGCCCTCCCACCAGTGCCTGGGCAATACCGGAAGCTCGCCGGCAATGCTCGGCAACTCGCGATTGCCGGGAGAATCGAAAGTAAATTTGATTTCGCGGTCCCCAAGCTTCTCGCACTTGACGATATGCTGGTAGTACGCCCTGTACATCGGGCTGTTCTTCTTCAGCGCATTGAAGGAGAAGACGGCATCTTCCGGCGTCACCGGCTTGCCATCGTGCCAACGCGCCGAAGCACGCAGTCGATATATGGCGTAGGAAAAATCCGCGGGATATGCGGCCGCCTCCGCAAGCAACCCATAGCCTGTCAAAGGTTCGTCGAGCGACCTGGTCGTCAACGTCTCAACGAGGAGGGCAGCCCCACTGGCGAGCGAACCCTTCAAGCCCTGAACGACAATGTTGAAGTTGTCGAACGTGCCCAGCTCGAACATGCGGACGATGCCGCCTTTGGGCGCATCCGGATTGACGTAATCGAAGCGTTTGAAGTCGGCAGGATACTTGACGTCGCCGAGAGACGCGATCGCATGGTGCCAGACGAGATCGGTCGCGGATTCGGCCTGGGCCGGAGAGATCGGTGAGAGACCCGCCGCGATCGGGAGGCCCGGGGTCATCGCGGCATAGGCGCCGCTCTGCAGGAGCTGTCGTCGTGTAATAGCCAACGAAGGAATTCCTCTTTAGCGAACGCCCCTGTAGACGAGCAATATACGGCAAGGATTCGGCCTCTTACGTTGCTTTTTCCTCATGATCGCTAGTGTCCCGAATCCGAAGTTCGCCTCATATTTGCCGCGCCTTCTCTAGCGAACTTCGGATTCGAAGGACACTAGCAAACTATTGATTCCAGTGTGGCTTTGGTTCAGAAGTCCGCATAAAGAACTCGCGGCCAGAGATGATGCGGACTTCTGAACCGCCACACTGGCCCCTTCTGCGACCAAACGTCCCGATAACAAGCCTGCGAGGCAAATGGTTGCATGCAAAAACGGCCAGGGAACACTGGTGGTCCGATGCCAACATTCGCACCCCTAGCGGCGGGCACTTTTGCGAATGTTGGCATCAAAGGACCATCAGCGAAATAATCATTCTGGTGGAGCTTTGGATTTGACGCTCGCCTTCGATGGCGCGTCGGGCAGGTGGCGAACGTGAAATCCGCTCCACCAGCCCGCTTCTGTCACAACTTTATGGGACGTAAGCCGTCACGCAAGCCGTCACTTCGCCGCCGTCGGCAGCGGCTTCGGATTGTCGGACAGCGAGTTGAGATAGGCGATCACGTCGGCGCGCTGGCTGTCCCTCTGGATGCCGGCGAAGCCCATCGCGGTGCCGGGAATGAAGCCCTTCGGATTGGTGATGAACTGATTGAGATCGTCGATCGTCCAGGTGCCGCCCTTGGCCTTGATGGCGGCCGAGAAATTGAAGCCGTTGCGGCCCTCGCCCTTGTGGTCACCGACAATGCCGTAGAGATTCGGACCGACGCGGTTCGGGCCGCCCTTCTCGAAGGTGTGGCAGGTCTGGCAGACCTTCGCGGAGGCCTGGCCCTTCTCGGCGGACGCGGTCTGCAACAGCTTCTCGATCGGCTCGCTCGGGGCCGCAGCAGGCTTCGCCTCTCCTCCCTTGCCGCTCTCCTCCTTGGCCTCGATCGCAAAGCCCGGCTTTTCAGGCTGCTTCGGCGTGAATATCGCGTTGGCGGTGAAGCTCGTGATCAGCAGCACGAGACAGGTGGCCAGCACGGCACCGAGGATTTTATTGATTTCGAAGGAGTCCATTTCGGATCAGGCTCCAGGCCGGGAGGTCGAGGTGGGCCGCATCGCGCGACCGAGTGGGAAAGCCCCGGAAGCAGGCTTTCGCAGCGCACCCCGAGACGGCCTGAGATATCGGTTTGCCCGTGCTCTGGCAACCCGTATAAACGCGCCGGATTCCGACAACCCCCACCAATTCGCTTGGCGTTTTTAGCCCCCGTCCCAATGAGCAAAAACCGCACCTTGGTGCTGATTCCCGCCCGCATGGCGTCAAGCCGCCTGCCGGGCAAGCCGCTGCTCGACATCGCGGGCGTGCCGATGATCGTCCATGTGCTGCGCAGGGCGGAAAGTGCAGGGATTGGCCGGGTTGCCGTCGCCACCGATACGCCCGACATCGCAGCCGCCGTCACCGCCCATGGCGGCGAAGCGGTCATGACCAATCCCGATCATCCCTCCGGCTCGGACCGGATTTTCGAGGCGCTGGAGAAGCTTGATTCGAGACGTGAAGCCAAGATCGTGGTCAATCTGCAGGGCGATTTTCCGACGATTTCGCCCGCGAACATCCGCGACGTGCTGCCGCCGCTGGATGATCCCGCGGTCGATATCGCGACCTTGGCCGCCGAGATCCACGACGAGGAAGAAGCCACCAATCCGAACGTGGTGAAAGCAATCGGCTCGGTCATCGCGGGGCGACGGATGCGCGCGCTCTACTTCACCCGCGCCACTGCGCCAACCGGCGACGGCCCGCGCTACCACCACATCGGGCTCTACGCCTATCGCCGCGCGGCGCTGGAGCGCTTCGTCAAGCTGCCGCCCTCGCCGCTGGAAAAGCAGGAACG
The DNA here is from genome assembly GCA_963821965.1 of uncultured Alphaproteobacteria bacterium. GTDB lineage: Bacteria > Pseudomonadota > Alphaproteobacteria > Rhizobiales > Xanthobacteraceae > Bradyrhizobium. Next base: position 114,313 of record CAWGFY010000002.1, on the reverse strand, counting down.
GCTGGAGCAGCTTCGCGCGCTGGAAGCGGGCATGCGGATCGACATCACCGTGGTCGACACCGTGCCGCGCGGGGTCGATACGCCGGCCGACCTCGAAACCGCGCGGCGGATACTAGTGCCCACTTTCCGAAGTTCGTGATCCATCGCCGCAAACACTTTCACCAACTTCGGACGCGAGTGAAGTTCAGGGACTTCAGATCGACGGCACTAGCAAAAGCCTGAGGCGCTGCTAAAAGGCCCGCCAGGATAATGGATATGACCAAAATGAAAATCGCGTTTCAGGGCGAGCCTGGCGCCAACTCCCACATCGCCATCGCCGAGGCCTATCCCGACGCGGAACCGATGCCCTGCCCGACCTTCGAGGACGCGCTTGCCGCGATCTCTTCCGGTGAAGCCGATCTCGGCATGATCCCGATCGAAAACTCGGTCGCCGGCCGCGTTGCCGACATCCATCATTTGCTGCCGGCCTCCGGGTTGTTCATCGTCGGCGAATATTTTCTGCCGGTGCGCCATCAGTTGATGGCGATCAAGGGTGCGAAGCTCAGCGACATCAAGAGCGTCGAGAGCCACGTCCACGCCCTGGGTCAGTGCCGGCGCATCATCCGCAAACTCGGTGTCACTCCCATCGTCGCCGGGGACACGGCCGGCAGCGCCCGCGACATCGCCGAGCGCAAGGACAAGGGCGTCGCGGCGATCGCCTCCAGGCTTGCCGCGCAAATCTACGGCCTCGATATCCTGGCCGAAGACGTCGAGGACGAGGCGCACAACACCACGCGCTTCGTGGTGCTGTCGCGCGAGGAAAACTGGGCGACGCAGGGTTCGGGACCGCTGGTCACGAGTTTCGTGTTCCGGGTACGCAACCTGCCGGCGGCGCTGTACAAGGCGATGGGCGGTTTCGCCACCAACGGCGTCAACATGACCAAGCTCGAAAGCTACATGGTCGACGGCAATTTCTTCGCCACTCAATTTTACGCCGATGTCGACGGCCATCCCGACGACAAGGGTCTCGCCTTCGCGCTGGAAGAGCTGAAGTTCTTCTCGCGCGAATTCCGCATTGTCGGCGTCTATCCGGCGCATCCGTTCCGCACGACGTTCAGCGAGAAGATGGACAGCTAGTGCCCACTTTCCGAAGTCCGCGCCCATCGCCGCAACACCTTTTCGCGGACTTCGGAAAGTTATGGGCACTAGCAAATCTATGATTCTAGTGCCGCTTTCGATCTGAAGTCCTTGAACCCGATTTTGCCGCGAGTGAGTCAGGGACTTCAGATCGGCGGCACTAGGCCGCCGCCTTCTTCGCGAGTCCGAACGCGTCCGCCAGCAGCGAGTACGACCTCTTGCGCGCGTCGTGGTCGTAGATCGCGCCGATGATCATCAGCTCATCCGGCTTGCTGGCATCGATCATCGGCTGCAGCTTGCCCATCAGAGTTGCCGGACCGCCGACAAAAAGCCGCGAGCGGTTGCGCTTCACGGACGCGCGTTCGGCGTCGGTGTAGGAATAGGCGAGCGCCTCTTCCGGACTCGGCAGCGGCAGATATTGCCCGCGGTCGCGGCGCAGGCGGTTGAGATCCATCGATGAGGCGAGCCTCTCGGCCTCCGCATCGGTTTCCGCCGCGACCGCGGCGATGGCAAGAATGCCGTGTGGCGTTTGCCGCCAGCCCGACGGCTTGAAGCGCGAACGATAGTTCGTCAGCGCTTCGACCGCATCGTAAGAGGCGAAATGATGCGCAAAGGCGAAGCCCATGCCGACTTGCGCGGCGAGTTCGGAACTGTAATCGCTGGAGCCGAGCAGCCAGATCGGCGGCAGCGGCGTGTCGTCGGGCATCGCCACCACGTTGTTGTAGGGATGGCCGGCCGGAAAATCGCGCGTCTCCCACAGAGTCAGTTCATGCAGCCGTTCCAGAAAGTCGTCGCCCTCGCGGCGATCGAGCCGGCTGCGCAGCGCATAGGCGGTGGCGCCGTCGGTGCCCGGCGCGCGGCCCAGGCCGAGATCGATGCGGCCCGGGAACAGCGCTTCCAGCATCTTGAAGCGCTCGGCGACCACCAGCGGCGCGTGGTTCGGCAGCATTACGCCGCCGGAGCCGACGCGGATATTTTTCGTGACGGCCGCGATCTGCCCGATCATCACGTCGGGTGCGGGGCTCGCCACCGATGCGAGATTGTGATGTTCGGCAAGCCAATAGCGGACATAACCGAGCCCGTCGACATGGCGCGCCAGATCGATGCTGTTGCGCAGCGCCGCGGCAGGTTTGGTTGCGGTGGTGACGACGGAAAGGTCGAGGACGGAGAGCGGAAGCATGGCGCTTAAGCTAGTGCGTGGGATGCGGCCGCACAAAGGGCGGCATTGGACGACCGGCTATTGCAGCTCCAGCATCTGCGCGCGATCTGCTGTTGGGACACAGAGGGAGTTTTTTGCATAGATTTCTAACTGCCCGATCCAAGATATATGGTATTTTGTTATATTTCAATTACTTAGGTTTCTCTTTGATAGCCCAACATTTGAATATTCCGCCTCTTAAGCCCTACTATTCACATATATTGGGCAAATTCCCACCACTGATGGGCTGTTTGGGCCGATGCGTTTGCCCTATTTTAGTCCTCCCAAGCTAGCGTGACCGGCCTCGCGAGATTTTGCGCCACCATGACCGACACCTCCCAAAACCCCCACCCGGCGAAAAGGCCGGCGATCTCCTTCGAGTTCTTCCCGCCGAAGACCGCTGAGATGGAGAAGAACCTGTGGGAGACCATCAACCGTCTGGCGCCGCTCGCTCCCAATTTCGTCTCCGTCACCTATGGCGCGGGCGGCTCGACCCGCGAGCGCACGCATTCGACCATCGCGCGCATCCTGAAAGAGACCGCGCTGTTGCCGGCCGCGCACCTGACCTGTGTCGGCGCCGCGCGCGGCGAGATCGACGAGATCGTCGACCGCTATCACGATGTCGGCGTCCGCCACATCGTGGCGCTGCGCGGCGATCCGGCGACCGGCATCGGCACGTGCTATGTCGCGCATCCCGACGGCTACCAGTCCTCGCCGGCGCTGATCGCGGGGATCAAGTCGCGCCACCCCGATATCGAGGTCTCGGTGTCGGCCTATCCAGAGAAACATCCCGAAGCCCGCGACTTCGACGCCGATATCGACACGTTGCAGGCCAAAGTCGATGCCGGCGCGACGCGCGCGATCACGCAGGTGTTCTTCGATAACGATTTCTACCTCCGCTACCTCGACCGCGTCCGTGCCCGCGGCATCGACATTCCGATCGTGCCCGGCATCATGCCGATGCACAATTTCAGGCAGGCGCGGAATTTCGTCACCCGCGCCGGCACCACCGTGCCGGACTGGCTGGCGCAGAAATTCGACGGGCTCGACGACGATCCCGACACGCGCAAGCTGGTCGCTGCGACGGTAGCGGCGGGCCAAGTGCAGAAGCTCGCCAAGCACGGCGTCGACACTTTCCACTTCTACACCATGAACCGCGCCGACCTGGTGTTTGCGATTTCTCATCTGCTCGGCATCCGCCCGACTGCGCGAGAGGCCGCGTAAATGTTGGCGCCCGTCTCGCCCAAGCGAACCGCACTGCTGGCGGAAGCCGCCAGGCGCATCCTCGTGCTCGACGGCGCCATGGGCACCATGATCCAGGCGCTGCAATATGATGAAGCCCAGTTCCGCGGCGAGCGTTTTGCGGATTTCCAACGCGACATCAGAGGCAACAACGATCTCCTGATCCTGACCCAACCGAAGGCGATCGAGGACATCCACGCCGACTATCTGCGCGCCGGCGCCGATATCGTCGCGACCAACACCTTTTCCTCCACTTCGATTGCGCAGGCCGACTACGACATGTCGGATCTCGCCTACGAGCTGAACCTCGAGGGCGCCAGGCTCGCCCGCGCCGCCGCCGAACGCGTGATGGCCGAGGACGGCAAGCCGCGCTTTGTCGCCGGCGCGCTCGGGCCCACCAACCGCACCGCCTCGATCTCGCCCGACGTCGCCAATCCCGGCTATCGAGCCGTGACCTTCGACGATCTCCGCCAGGCCTATGGCGACCAGGCGCGAGGCCTGATCGACGGCGGCGTCGACCTGCTGCTGGTCGAGACCATCTTCGATACGCTGAACGCCAAGGCCGCGCTGTATGCCATCAGCGAACTCTTGGAAGAGCGCGGCATCGACGTGCCGGTGATGGTGTCAGGCACCATCACCGACAAGTCCGGCCGCCTGCTCTCCGGGCAACTGCCGGAAGCCTTCTGGAATTCGGTGCGGCACGCCAACCCCGTCACCATCGGCTTCAACTGCGCGCTCGGCGCCGAAGATTTGCGCGCGCATATCGCCGATATCGGCCGCGTCGCCGACACGCTGGTCTGCGCCTATCCCAATGCCGGCCTGCCCAACGAGTTCGGCCAGTACGACGAGACTCCCGAATACATGTCGCGGCTGATCGGCGAGTTCGCGGCATCCGGTCTCGTCAATATCGTCGGCGGCTGCTGCGGCACCACGCCGGAGCATATCGCGGCGATTGCCGCCGCGGTGGCGCCGCACAAGCCGCGCGTCGTGCCGTCGATCGAGCCGCGGCTGCGATTGTCGGGACCTCGAGCCGTTCGCGCTGACGCCCGCGATCCCCTTCGTCAATGTCGGCGAGCGCACCAACGTCACCGGCTCGGCGAAATTCCGCAAGCTGATCACCGCCGGCGATTACACCGCGGCCCTCCAGGTCGCGCGCGACCAGGTCGAGAACGGCGCGCAGGTGGTCGACGTCAACATGGACGAGGGCTTGCTCGATTCCGAAGCCGCGATGCGGACCTTCCTCAACCTCGTCGCCGCCGAGCCCGACATCGCGCGCGTTCCTGTGATGGTCGACTCCTCGAAATTCGCCGTGATCGAGGCAGGCCTGAAATGCGTCCAGGGCAAGCCGATCGTGAACTCGATCTCCATGAAGGAGGGCGAGGAGAAGTTCATCCACGAGGCGCAGATCGCGCGGCGTCATGGCGCGGCGGTGGTGGTGATGGCGTTCGATGAGAAGGGCCAGGCCGATACGTTTGCGCGCAAGACCGAGATCTGCAAGCGCGCCTACGACATCCTGGTCGGCCGGATCGGCTTTCCGCCGGAAGACATCATCTTCGATCCCAACATCTTCGCGATCGCGACGGGGATCGAGGAACACAACAATTACGGCGTCGACTTCATCGAGGCGACGCGCTGGATCCGCGCGAACCTGCCGGGCGCGCATGTCTCCGGCGGCGTCTCCAACCTGTCGTTCTCGTTCCGCGGCAACGAGCCGGTGCGCGAAGCCATGCATTCGGTGTTCCTGTATCACGCCATCAAGGCCGGCATGGACATGGGCATCGTCAATGCCGGCCAGATGGTCGTCTATGACGACATCGATCCGGAGCTGCGCCAGACTTGCGAGGACGTCGTCCTCAATCGCGATCCCGGCGCATCCGAACGGCTGTTGCAGCTTGCCGAGAAATTCCGCGGCAAGGAGAAACAAACGAAGGAGAGCGACCTCGCCTGGCGCGAATGGCCGGTCGAGAAGCGGCTGTCCCATGCGCTGGTCCACGGCATCACCGAGTACATCGAGGCCGATACCGAGGCGGCGCGAGCGAACGCCTCGCGCCCGCTTGACGTGATCGAAGGCCCGCTGATGGCCGGCATGAACGTGGTCGGCGACCTCTTCGGCGACGGCAAGATGTTTTTGCCGCAGGTGGTGAAGTCGGCGCGGGTGATGAAGCAGGCGGTCGCTTACCTGATGCCGTTCATGGAGGAGGAGAAGGCGCGCAACCTCGCCAACGGCGTTGTCGGCGACGGCCGCAGCTCCGCCGGCAAGATCGTGCTCGCGACCGTCAAGGGCGACGTCCACGACATCGGCAAGAACATCGTCGGCATCGTGCTCCAGTGCAACAATTTCGAGGTGATCGACCTCGGCGTGATGGTGCCGGCCGCCAAGATCGTCGAGACCGTGAAGGCCGAGAAAGCCGACATCGTCGGCCTCTCCGGCCTGATCACGCCCTCGCTCGACGAGATGGCGTTCTTTGCCGCCGAGCTCGAGCGCGAAGGCCTCGACGTGCCGCTGCTGATCGGCGGCGCCACCACCAGCCGCGTGCACACGGCGGTGAAGATCGACCCGAACTATCGCCGCGGACCGGTGGTGCATGTCAACGACGCCAGCCGCGCGGTCGGCGTCGCCTCGGCGCTGATGTCGGCGGAGAAGCACGAGAGCTATGCCGCCGAGGTGCGCGCGGAATATGCCAAAATCTCCGCCGCGCACTTCCGCGCGCAGGCCGACAAGAAGCGGCTGAAGCTCGCCGCTGCCCGCGCCAACGCGGTGCCGGTCGACTTTGCCAAAGCCGCGCCGAAGAAGCCGGCCTTCCTCGGCGTCAAGAGCTTTGACGATTACGATCTCGCCGAGCTCGCCGAGTACATCGACTGGACGCCGTTCTTCCAGACCTGGGAGCTCGCCGGGCGCTTCCCCGCCATTCTCAAGGACGACAAGGTCGGCGAGGCCGCGCGCGCGCTCTATGACGATGCGCGCAGCATGCTTGAGCGGATCGTGCGCGAGAAGTGGTTCACCGCGCGCGCCGCGATCGGCTTCTGGCCCGCGAATGCGGTCGGCGACGATATCGTTGTCTATGCCGACGAGGCGCGCGCCAACAAGATCGCGACACTGCACACGCTGCGCCAGCAGCTCGAGAAGCGCGAGGGCCGCTTCAACGCCGCGCTGTCGGACTTCATCGCGCCCGCAACATCGGGCGTGCCGGATTATATCGGCGGCTTCGTGGTGACAGCCGGGATCGGCGAGGACGTCATCGCCGACCGCTTCAAGCATGCCAATGACGACTACTCCTCGATCCTCTGCAAGGCGCTGGCCGACCGCCTCGCCGAAGCCTTTGCCGAGCGCATGCATGCGCGGGTACGGCGCGAGTTCTGGGGCTATGCGCCGGACGAGTCGCTGCCGGCGGAGGACTTGATCCTGGAGAAGTATGTGGGATTCGCCCCGCGCCGGGCTATCCCGCGCAGCCCGATCACACCGAGAAGGCGACGCTGTTCAAGCTGCTCGACGCCGAAGCCAATTCCGGCGTCAAGCTGACCGAGAGCTTTGCGATGTGGCCGGGTTCGTCGGTGTCCGGGCTCTATTTCAGCTCGCCTTCGAGCTATTATTTCGGTGTCGGCAAGATCGAGCGCGACCAGGTCGAGGATTACGCCGCGCGCAAGGGCATGACGGTGGCCGAGATCGAGCGCTGGCTGGCGCCGATCCTCAACTATATCCCGGCGCAGGACCAGTCGGCCGAGGTGCGCGCCGTGCGCGCGGCGATGCCGGCCGCTGTCGCGGTTGCGGCGCCGGCAAATGATGCGGCGTCGAACACCGCTGCATCGCGCGATCTCGCCTCGCATCCGCCGGGCTGCGCCTGCGCGGTGCATCTCGCCTGGCGCAAGAAGGCGGTCGGGGCGGGGTAACTCAACGTCGCGCCTCGCTCTTCGTCATGGCCGGGCTTGTCCCGCCTGCGCGGCCAAAGCCGCTTCGGCGAGGCGAAGGCCCGGCTCCCTTTCACCTCTCCCCGCGTTGCGGGGGAGAGGTCGAAGCCGAAGCGTAGCGGAGGCTTCGGGTGAGGGGGAGTCTCGGCAATTGTGGTCGAGGTAGTGACTGGCAGGCCTTCGAATTCGAGATGGCAACATCGCGGTGATCGTGTGCCATGCCCCTCACCCGGCGCTGCGCGCCGACCTCTCCCCGCAAAGCGGGGCGAGGTGATCCGGAACTCGCGGCGCCTTCTGATTCAGTTTTCAAACAGCCGCCATCATCCCCGCGGCGCGATTAGCGTCCGGGCGATGCATCTTCGTTGTCCCTCTCCGAAAAGAGGGCGCAGGGAATGCCGGGCGCTGGCCGCACCCGCAGGCCTTGTGGGCTGAAAAGGAAAGGTGCCCACAAGTCAGTACAGGCAGGCCGAAACATCCGGCACTCCCTGCGCAATGGCTTTACGGCTTACTCCGCGCTCTCCCTGGTGTACCGGGCTTTTTAGCCACCATCGCCTTCCGACTCATTATCGGTCGGCTTAGCACCAGCATCGGGGTGCCAGGACCACACGGCTTGACCGTACGCCTTGGCGCGCATCATCTCACGCGCTTCCGCGTCCATCGCAGCCCGCCTCACGTCTGGTGACGAATGGCCATCACGTCCCTCGTGTCGAGGCGGGATGGCGCGGTTTATCGCACACCTTCCGATTTTCGTAAACAAGAATATTTTTGCATGGCGCACTTGACTCGTCGGGCAAAACAGGCGGCGGGTTTTGCTGTTTTGCCCGTCGTGCTGCGGCAACAATCCACCCTCGTGTCCCGGGCGCGATGCAGCGTGCAATGCTGCTTCGCAGAACCGGGACCCACGCCGCATTAACCAATTTGTGGGCCCCGGATCAGCAGCGCACCGCTAAGAGGCGCTGCGCTGCGTCCGGGGCACGGGAGAACAACTCACCCCTTCGGCGGCGAGAGCGGCTGCGCGATCTCTCGAAACACAGACAGCGCTTCGCAACGCGCGGCGTGCGCCGCCAGCGCCTGATAGCGCGACCCATCGAACAGATGCGGATGCGCCTCGCGCGTGAAGCGCAGCACGCAGGCGACCGCAATATCGGAATGGCCGATGCGCGCGCCATCAAGCCACGGCGTCCTCGCCGCCGCGCGCTCCTTCTCCAGCACATCGAGCACGCCCGCAATCTGCGCCTCGCAGCGCGCGACCCAGAGCTCGAGCCGCTCCTTGCGCAGCACGCGCTCATAAAGCAGGCTCACCGACTTGTCGCCGAGCCCGGTCGCGAGCGCGCAGAGCCGCAACTGCCGCCGCCGCGCAGAGCCCCGCGACGGAAGCATCGCTTCGCTGGCGATCTTGTCCTGGTCGCGGGCGACTTCGTCGAGATAGTCGATGATAACCGCGCTGTCGATCAGCGCTTCGCCATCATCGAGCACCAATGTCGGCACGCGGCGCAGCGGATTGTAAGGCGCGATCTTGTCGCCCTCGCCGAAGGTCGACCACGGCCGATGCTCGAAGGCGATGCCATAGAGCCGCATCGCGATGGCGACGCGGCGGACGAAGGGCGAGTCGTACTGGCCGATGAGGAACATCGATTCTTGGCGCCTTCTCCCACTCGTCATTGCCGGGCTTGACCCGCCTGCGGGGCCGGAGCCCCTTCGGCGCGGCGAAGGCCTGGCAATCCATCACTCTTCAAAATGCATTTTGAATTCGATGGATGCCCGGATCAAGTCCGGGCATGACGAGCGCTACACCTTCTCCTCGATGGCGCGCTTCACGGAAGCGATCGCCGCCTCGTTGCGCCGATACATGGTCCACTGCTTGATGCGCTTGGCGCGCACCAGCTTCGCCGCGGTCAAGACCCGCATGTGCTCGCTCACCGTCGGCGCGCTGACCCCGAGCTTTTCGGCGATCAGCAGGCCGCAGACGCCGTCCTCGACCAGGTCGCCGTCGACCTGCTCGCGAAAATGCCTGCGCGGCTCGCGCAGCCATTCCAGGATCTGCAGCCGCCGCTCGTTGGCCAGCGCGCGCAGCGCCATCGCAATCTTCATTTAGCCATTTTGCTAATTACCTAATTGATGTCAACTCCCGAACGGGCTATCAAGAAGGCGCCATGGCCAATGATCCCGGAGATCACGCGCGAGCGCATTGCGGCGACGGAGGCCGTGATCCGGCCCTATGTCCGCCGCACCCCGGTCCTCAACGTCGACCTCGCCGATTTCGGTCCTCCGTCCGCGCCCATGACCTTCAAGCTCGAGATGCTGCAGCATTCCGGCGCGTTCAAGGTGCGCGGCGCGTTTGCCAACCTGCTGTTGCGCAAGGTGCCCGCGGCCGGCGTCGCCGCGGCGTCGGGCGGCAATCACGGCGCGGCGGTCGCCTATGCCGCGCAGCGGCTCGGCGTACCCGCTACGATTTTCCTGCCCGACATCACCTCGCCGGCCAAGGCCGAGCGCATCAGGGATTACGGTGCGAAGCTGCGGATCGTCGGCACGCACATCGCCGATGCGCTGGCCGCGTGCGAGCGCTTTGTCGCCGAGACCGGCGCGATGTCGGTGCATCCCTTCGATCAGGCCGAGACGATGCTCGGCCAGGGTTCGGTCGGGATGGAGCTGGAGCAGGATGCACATCTCGACACGCTCTTGGTCGCGGTCGGGGGCGGCGGTCTGATCGGCAGCCTCGCCGCATGGTTCGGCGGCAAGGTCCGCATCATCGGCGTCGAGCCGGAGCTCGCCCCGACTTTGCATTCAGCGCTGGCGGCGAGCCGGCCGGTCGATGCACCCGCCGGCGGGATTGCCGCCGATGCACTGGGGCCGCCGCGGGTGGGGCAATTGATGTTTCCGATTGCGCGTGCGCATGTCGCAGAGGTGCTGCTGGTCGGCGAGGACGACATCAGGCGGGCGCAGGCGGCGCTGTGGCAGACCTTGCGCGTGGTTGCCGAGCCCGGCGGCGCGACGGCGTTCGCAGCGCTGCTGTCGCAGCGCTATCGTCCGGCGCGCGGCGAGCGCGTCGGCCTGATCATCAGCGGCGCCAACACGACGGCGGTGAATTTGGAGAGTTGAGCTGCGTGCAGGGCCGTTTTTAACTCGGCCTCGCTTATCCCTCCCCCACGAGCGAAGCGAGTGGTGGGGAGGGTGCCGAGCTCGGCAGCGCACTTGCGCGGCAGAGCGAGGCGGGTGGGGGGTAACACCTCGAGCACGCGCGATGAAGCACCCCCACCCCGACCCTTCGCTACGCTCAGGTCGACCCTCCCCACCACTCGCTACGCTCGTGGGGGGAGGGATAGTCGAGTCAACCTGTTTCCGAGGATTAGGCTGCGCGCAGTTCCTGCCGCGCCGTGCGCATCAGCCATCCGGGAATGCGCATTGTGCAACGCAACATGATCGCTAAATCATGCGCTTCACCATAAGGCGCAACGCGTGACCGATAGTTCCCCCACTTCCAATTCCTGGGTTTCATCCAGCCATCGCCCGATGGGCTTCCCCGAATTCGTGGTCGTGATCGCCTCGATCATGGCGCTCAATCCGCTGGCGATGGACATGATGCTGCCGGCGCTGCCCGACATCGCCGCGGCGTTTCACATCACCGATGCAAACGAACCGCAGGCGGTGCTGTCGACCTTCCTGGTCGGCTTCGGCATCGGCCAGTTCGTGATGGGGCCGCTGTCCGACCGCTTCGGCCGCCGCGCGGTGCTGATCGACGGCATGGCGCTGTATTGCATTGCCAGCGTCGTCGCGGTCACGGCGTCGTCGTTCGAGACCTTGCTGCTGGCGCGCGTGCTGCAGGGGCTCGGCACCTCGGCGACGCGGGTGATCGCGACCTCGATCGTGCGCGACTGCTATGCCGGCCGCCGCATGGCGAGCGTGATGTCGCTCGCCATGATGGTGTTCATCGCCGTGCCCGTGATCGCGCCGTCGCTCGGACAGGCGGTGCTGCTGTTCGGACAATGGCGTGGCATCTTCGTCGTGCTGTTGCTGTACGGATTCGTCGCGCTGGTCTGGAACGCGATACGAATGCCGGAAACGCTGCCGGAGTCCGAGCGCAGGTCGCTCGCGCCCCGCGACGTGCTCGACGCCTTCCGCCAGACCGTGACCAACGGACAAACGATGGGCTATGCGCTGGCGGCCGCCGGCGTGATGGGCTCGCTGTTCGCTTACGTGCTGTGCTCGCAGCAGGTCTTCACCGGCATTTACGGGCTCGGTCCTTATTTTCCGATTGCGTTCGCTGCCATCGCGGTCGGCACCGCGATCGCGGGCTTTCTCAACGCCCGTTTCGTCGGCCGCCTCGGCATGCGCGTGATTTCGCACGGCGCGCTGCTGGGTTTTGTCGCGGTCGCCGGGATCCTGCTTGTCGGGGCGAAACTCGCCTTCATGCCGCTGGCGCTGTTCATGGCGCTCTCGGCGCTGATGATGTTCTTCTTCGGACTGATGATCGCGAATTTCACCTCGCTGGCGATGGAGCCGCAGGGCCACATCGCCGGCACCGCGTCGTCGCTGTACGGCTCGATCACCACGCTGCTCGGCATCGGCATCGGCTCCACGATCGGCCAGGATTTTGACGGCACGCTGGTGCCGTTCGCGACCGGGTTCTTCCTCTGCACGCTGGCCTCGCTCGCGGTCGTGCTGGTGACGGAGAAGGGACGCTTGTTCCGGCCGTATGGGGGACGGGTGGTGGCGGCGACGCCTGATCGCTGAACGGCATCCGCGCATCTTTTGCCGGGCGCAACTCATAGACTGCGTTTGCGGCTTCACCGCGATGCGCGGCGGCAACACTCCTCGTCTATTCGGAGGTGGATAACGCGGGCCATCCTTGTCGGGTGGAACCCTGCATGATCCAGTCGTTGCGCGGCGGGGACGACATGACCGGTTGGGGGCTGAGGGCACTGTCGATCGGCACGGCGTTGCTGGCGGCGACGGAGCTTGCCGTCGCCGCCGACCTGCCGGTCAAGGCGCCGGCCGCGATTCCTCCCTCCGGCGGTTTGTTCTGGGCCGAGGCCGACGTTCTTGGCTGGAGCGTGAAGGGCGACCGGCTGCCGCCACTGGTCACGACGAGTCCCACGGGCACGCCGCCCACGCAGGCCGGCGTGCTCGGCTTTCCCACCACGACCGTGCTGTTCGGGGATTCCAGCGTCAACGGCGCGTGGCGTCCGGGCGGCCGCCTGCAGGGCGGCTACTGGTTCGATCCGTCGCGCAGCCGCGGCATCGAGGCCAGCGTGTTCGGCCTCGGTGACGTATCGACCGGCTTCAACGCCAATTCGAACACGACGCCCTTCATCGCGCGCCCCTTCTTCGACGCCGTCAACAATGTGCAGAGCGCCGTCGCCGTTGCACTCCCCGGCGTGACCAGCGGCAATATCGCCATCAACGAGACCTCGCGGTTCTACGGCGCAGGCGCGCTTTACCGCCAGGACATCGGGACCTGGGCGAATATGCGCGTCAGCGTGCTGGCCGGATACCGCTATCTGCATTCGTCCGACAATCTTTCGATCGCCGAGCAAGTGACGGTCCTGGGCGGCGGCTTCATTCCGGCCGGCACCATTATTGGCGTCAGCGATTTATTCCGCGCCGGCAGCAATTTTCACGGCGTCGATCTCGGCCTTGCCGGCCAATGGCAACGCGATCGCTGGACGCTGGAATGGCGCGGCAAGGTGGCGCTGGGCGGCAACATCAACAATTCCAATGTCGGCGGCGCAAGCGCGGTCACGTTCGCCGGCGTGACGACCAGTTCGGCCGGCGGGCTGCTGGCGCTGTCGAGCAATATCGGAAGCACCTCGCAAACGCGCTTTGCCGTGGTGCCGGAGCTTTCGCTGAAGGCCGGCTACCAGATCGCGCCGCAGTGGCGGCTGTTCGCGGGCTACGATGTCCTGTACTGGACCGACGTGCAGCGCGCCGGCGGGCTAATCGACCTCACGGTCAATCCCAACCTCATCCCGCCGGTTCAGCCGGGCGGCCCGCAGCGGCCGATGCCCGTGTTCAACACCTCAGCCCTATGGGCGCAGGGCTTCAGCTTCGGCGTGCGATATAATTATTGAGGGCGCGTGCTGCCCGGCGGCCGTTCTGAACGCGCTGCCTCTCGGACATTACCGATTTGTCAGTGGCGCGATGACGCGAATTCAGCGGCTCAATGCGACCGCGGAGAGTAAGCGATGTCGCGCCATCACATCCTGCCGCCGATCATCTACACGCCGGAGCCGCCGAAGCCGAAGGAAGCGCGGCGAAAGCGTGGCGTTGGCACCACGCGCGGCGCGGGTCTGACTGACGAGACCGGCGAGACGGAAGAGACCGGTGACGGCTCGCGTACCACGCAGCCGCGCAGTGCATCCGCTCTGCCGCAGCAGCAGTCTCCGATCGAAAGCGCCGAGCGGCGCGTCCCCTCCCCCAACGGCAAGCTCAGCGACGACACGCTGAAAGCGATGCTGGAGGTGCAGGAGAAGGACGGCGAGGAACTCGCTGTAGGACGAAATAAGCGAAGCGCATTGCGCCGCTTGACAGTAGACTACGCTATCGCCCATGAGCTCCATAATCTGGTAGCGTCAGGCTCTAAGTCTCGGTCAGCTTCTTGAGGAATAAGTGGGCATCACCGTCTTCGTGTTCGATGAGCGCGCTGCGCCGGGGCAGATCGACTATAGCGATTGGATCTGGCGCGAACTCGAGAGCGCTCCTAAGCGAGGCTGGAACAAGCCAACGACGGCGTCTCCTCGCTTGCAGAAATGGTTTGGCGATATGCGCAAATCATTTCCGTTGATCGGGGATCCTGATGACTCGTTCGTTACAGAGTATTGTTTCTACAAGAACGTCATCGACGTGGTCTTTGCAAGTTCGGTTGGAGAAGAGGGTATCACGCAGGCATGGATGCTCGCCGACCGACATGGCCTACGTCTTCTGGTTGGCGATGAGTTGCTGCCTCGGGCGGCGCCAGAGGGAAAACGGGACTTCCATATTTCGGTGCTCGATGGGGCCAGACCGAAGCCGGGAGTCGTGCCTAACATATGCTTCGTCGTGTTCGACCCCGACATCGAGCATGTCGCTCCCAAGAAAGCGAGGGCCTCGGTCCTGGAACGGGTTGAAGCGGGACCATGGAGCGAGGATAGATCAATCCTGACAGGAGATCGGCTGAGAGACTGGATCGATCAGTTCGCATCCTGCAATCTTGATGCAGTGGTCCCCGAGATCAGATTTTATCGTGATCTCATCTTCATCCGAGTGGACAGAAAGAGCGGCAGTTCGATGCTTTCACCGATTATGACGTTATCGCACAATGTGAGCTTGCCGTTTGAAATCTACGTGGATTTGGCCTAGTACCCCTCATCGCTCGCGAGCACGCCCTTCACCGCGCGCGCCCAGCCTTTCAGCTTGCGTTCGCGCGTGGCGGCGCTCATGGCCGGCTTGAAGCGATGCTCGAGCCGCCAGTTGTCGGCGAACTTCGACGGCTCGGGATAGACGCCGGCCTGCAAGCCGGCGAGATAGGCCGCACCGAGCGCCGTGGTCTCCTGGATGATCGGGCGGTCGACCGGCGCGTCCAGGAGATCGGCGAGCCGCTGCATGGTCCAGTCCGACGCCGTCATGCCGCCGTCGACGCGCAGCACGTTGGCGGCGGTGCCGCCCGGCCAGTCGGCGCGCATCGCCTCGCGCAGATCATACGTCTGGTAGCAGACGCTCTCCAGCGCGGCATGCGCGAGCTCGGCGGGGCCGGTGTTGCGCGTCAGCCCGAACAGCGCGCCGCGCACATTCGGATTCCAGTATGGCGCGCCCATGCCGACAAAGGCCGGCACCAGATAGACCGACTGCGTCGAGTCGGACTTGTCGGCGAGCGGGCCGGTCTCGGCGGCCTGCTTGATGATGCCGAGCCCGTCGCGCAGCCACTGCACCGCGCTGCCGGCGACGAAGATCGAGCCTTCCAGCGCGTAGGTGCGTTTTCCCGCCGAGCTGATAGGCGATGGTGGTGAGCAGCTTGTTCTTGGAGACGACCGGCGTCGCGCCGGTGTTGAGCAGCGCGAAGCAGCCGGTGCCGTAGGTCGACTTGATCATGCCCGGCGAAAAACAGGCCTGGCCGATGGTCGCGGCCTGCTGGTCGCCGGCGATGCCGGAGATCGCGATGGCGCCGCCGAACAAATCCGCGACGCTGTCGCCGAATTTCGCGGAGGAGTCCTTCACCTCAGGCAACATCGAACGCGGCACGCGCAGGATGTTCAGGAGCTCGTCGTCCCATGCGCCGGTGTGGATGTTGAACAGCAGCGTGCGCGAGGCATTGGTGGCGTCGGTCGCATGCACCTTGCCGCCGGTGAGCCGCCACAAGAGATAAGAATTGACGGTGCCGAACAGGAGCTCGCCGGCCTCCGCGCGTTTGCGCGCGCCGGGGACGTGGTCGAGGATCCACGCGACTTTCGTTCCCGAAAAATAGGGATCGATGATCAGACCGGTTTTTTGCGTGATTGCGGGTTCATGGCCGTCGCTCTTCAGCCTGGCGCAGATGTCCGCGGTGCGGCGGTCCTGCCAGACGATGGCACGATGCACGGCCTTGCCGGTGGCGCGGTCCCACACCACCGTAGTCTCGCGCTGGTTGGTGATGCCGATCGCGGCGATGTCCTTGGCGCCGAGGTTCGCTTTCGTCAGCGCCTCGCGGCAGACCGCAATGGTCGAGGTCCAGATGTCCTCGGGCTCGTGCTCGACCCAGCCGGAAGCCGGAAAATGCTGCGGGAATTCCTGCTGCGCGACGGAAGCGATCGAGATGTCGGCGCGGAACACGATCGCGCGCGAGGACGTGGTGCCCTGATCGATGGCCAGGATGTGGGACATGGCGGTTCTTCCCGGGTGGATTTTGCTTGAAGGGAAGGCAAGCGGATTGAAAACGGTTCGTCAATATCCGCTCTCGTGCCCCGGATGCGGCGCAGCACTCTTGTGGTGCGCCGCCAAGCCGGGGCCCAATCAAGCGCGGAAGTGATGGGTCCCGGATCTGCAGCGCACCGCTCCGCGCTGCGCGGCGTCCGGGACACGAGAGAGAGAGTTACGCCGCCGCTGTCGTGACGCCGCCGTCGACCACGATGGTCTGCCCGGTCATGAAGGTCGACGCGTCGGAGGCGAGATAGGCGACCGCGCCGGCGATTTCGTCGGGCTCGCCGATCCGGCGCAGCGGCGTGGTGGCGCAGCGGCGCTTCAGCCGCTCCTCGTCCTCCCACAGCGCGCGGGCGAAATCGGTCTTGACCAGGCCCGGCGCCACGCAGTTGACGCGCACGCCCTTCGGACCCCACTCGCCGGCGAGACTGCGACACAGCGCGAAGTCGGCGGCTTTCGAGATGCCGTAGGCGCCGATCACGGTCGAGCCGCGCATTCCCCCGATCGAGGAGATGATCACGACCGAGCCTTTACCGCGCTCGGCCATCCCGGGGATCGCCAGCGCACAGAGCCAGATGTTGCTCTTGACGTTACTGCCCATGATCTTGTCGAACGCCTCGTCCTTGATGTCGAGCAGCGGACCGTAATAGGGGTTCACCGCGGCGTTGCACACGAGGATATCGATCTTGCCGTAGTGCCTGGTGGTGCCCTCGATCAGCGCCTTGACCTCGTCGTGGCGCGAGATGTTGCAGGGAATGACGTAGGCATCGCCGCCGGATTTCCTGATGCCTTCGGCGACCTCGTGGCAGGCATCGGCCTTGCGCGAGGAGATCACGACTTTCGCGCCGAGCTTCGCGAGTAATTCCGCCGAGGAGCGACCGATGCCGCGGCTCGAGCCGGTGACGACGGCGACGGTGCCTGAGAGATCGAACGGGGTGTTTTTCACGATGCGCTCCCTTGTTTTTCTCCGTCGTCATGCCCGGGCTTGACCCGGGCATCCACGACTTCCTTCTATCTTGTCCCAAGACGTGGATGGCCGGGACATCTAGCGCGAAGACGCGCTTCGCGCTTTTGCCCGGCCATGACGATCTTCGTGTGTGGTGACGGCGCGCCCTACACCAGCCCGCCCGCATCCGTGACGCGGCGCAAATGATAATCGGTGTCGCCGAACGTGTTCTCGATCATGGTCAGCCGCTTGAAGTAGTGGCCGATCTTCGCCTCCTGGGTCATGCCGATGCCGCCGTGCAGCTGGATCGCCTGCTGGCCGACGAACTTGCCGGACTTGCCGATCTGCACTTTCGCGGCGGCGACCGCGCGGGCGCGTTCCCTGGCATCGTCGAAATCGGTCGCCATGGTTGCGAACATCGACATGCTGCGCGCCTGCTCCAGCGCCACGAACATGTCTGACGCGCGATGCTGCAGCGCCTGGAAGGTGCCGATCGCGACGCCGAACTGCTTGCGGGTCTTGATGTACTCGACCGTGGTCTTGAGCAACTCGTCCATCGCGCCGACGGCTTCGGCGCACATCGCGGTGCGGGCCTCGTCGACCACGCGCTCGATCAGCGGCAGCCCGTTTTCGGGGTCGCCGATCGCAGCACTCGCGCCGACCTCGACGCCGGTGAAGGTGATGTCGGCGGCATGCAGCCCGTCCTGGGTCGGATAGCCCTTGCGGCTGACGCCCTTGGCGTCGGCGGGCACGATGAACACGCCGACGCCGGTCCCGTCGCGGCGATTGCCCTTGGTGCGCGCGGTGACGATGAGCGTGTCCGCGTTCTCGCCGTTGACGACGACGAATTTCTCGCCGTCGATCACCCAGCCGTCGCCCTTCTTCTTCGCCGTCGTGGTGACGTCGGCGAGATCGTAGCGCGAGTTCTTTTCCAGCTGCGCAAAGCCGAAGGTCTTGCTGCCGTCGATGATGCCGGGAATGTGCGCGGTCTTCTGCGCGTCCGAGCCGCCATGGCGCAGGAAGCCGCCGCCGACCACGACCGTCGCCAGATACGGCTCCAGCACCAGCGCCTTGCCGAGCGCCTCCATCACGATCGCCGTCTCGACCGCGCCGGCACCGAAGCCGCCATCGGCCTCGGCAAAGGGCAAGCCCAGCAGGCCCTGCTCGGCGAGCTTGCTCCAGACCTGCTTGCTCCAGCCGCCCTTCTCCTTTTGATATTTCTTGCGCGCCTCGAAGTCGTAGGAGTCGGTGAGTAATCCGTCGACGCTGTCCTTGAGAAGCCGCTGCTCCTCCGTCAAATCGAAATCCATTTTCTTCTACTCTCCCCGATCTTCAGTATTTCGTCATGGCCGGGCTTGACCCGGCCATCCACGCCTTTGCGCGAAAGAAGGAAGACGTGGATGCCCGGCTCAAGGCCGGGCATGACGACGGTGTGTGTTGTGGCGTTGGGGCGTCAAAGCCCCAGCACCGCCTTGCTGATGATGTTGCGCTGGATCTCGTTGGAGCCGCCGTAGATCGAGACCTTGCGGTTGTTGAAATAGCTCGGCGCGATCTGCGCGGTCCAGTCCATCGCCTCGTTGGAGCCGTCGTCGCCGTGCTCGTCATAGGGCGCGGCGAACGGGCCGATCACCTCCATCAGGAGCTCGGTGGTGGCCTGCTGGATCTCCGAGCCCTTGATCTTCAGGACCGAGGACGCGGGATTGGGCTTGCCCTTGCCGTGCTTGCCCTCGTCGGCGACGACGCGCAGCTGCGTCAGCTCCAGCGCCTTCAGCTCGATCTCGACCGCGGCGAGTTTCTCGCGAAAACCCTGGTCTTCCATGACGGGCTTGCCGTTCTGTTCGACCTTCGACGCCAGATCCTTGATGCGACGCAGCCGCTCCTTGGAGACGCCGACGCGCGCGATGCCGGTGCGCTCGTTGCCGAGCAGGAATTTGGCGTAATCCCAGCCCTTGTTCTCCTCGCCGATCAGATTCTCGACCGGCACCTCGACGTCATCGAAGAAGACTTCGTTGACCTCATGGCCGCCGTCGATGGTCTCGATCGGGCGCACGGTGACGCCCTTCGACTTCATGTCGAACACGATGAAGGAGATGCCCATCTGCTTCTTTGCGCCCGGATCGGTGCGGCACAGGCAGAAGATCATGTCGGCATGCTGCGCCAGCGTGGTCCAGGTCTTCTGGCCGTTGATGATGTATTTGTCGCCCTTGCGCTCGGCCTTGGTCTTGAGCGAGGCGAGGTCGGAGCCCGAGCCCGGCTCCGAGAAGCCCTGGCACCACCAGTCGTCGACATTGGCGATGCGCGGCAGATACTGTTTCTTCTGCTTGTCATTGCCGAAGGTGTAGATCACCGGGCCGACCATGCTGACGCCGAAGGCGAGTGGCGCCGGCGCCGGATGCATCTGCAGCTCTTCGTTGAAGATGTAGCTCTGCACCGAAGTCCAGCCGGTGCCGCCATATTCCTTCGGCCAGTGTGAGACACCCCAACCCTTCTTGTTCAGGATGCGCCACCAGGTGACCATCTCGTCCTTGGACAGATGACGGCCTTCCTGCAGCTTGCGGCGCGTATCCGGCGGCACGTTGTCGCGGAAAAACGCCCGCACCTCTTCACGGAACGCCAGCTCTTCCTTGGTGAAAGCGAGATCCATCGGATCCTCCTTTGAAGGTAAGAAACTCTTACGCGATCTTTTTCTTCAGCGCCGATTGCTGGCTACTGCGCAGCTCATGACGCGACAGCTTGCCGACCGGCGTGCGCGGCAGCTCCTTGACGAATTCCAGCGCGGCCGGCAGCTCGTGCTTGCCGAGCTTGCCGGTCAGGAAGGCGCGCAACTCGTCCAGCGAGAACGGTTTGGCATCGGGGCGCAGCGCGATGAAGGCCTTCGCCGCCTCGCCGCGATAATCGTCGGGAATGCCGATCACGATCACCTCGTACACGGACGGATGGGTGTAGATCGCCTGCTCGATCATCTGCGGATAGACGTTGAAGCCGCCGGAGATGATCATGTCCTTCTTGCGATCGACCAGGAAGAAATAGCCGTCCTCGTCGCGATAACCGATGTCGCCGGTGAGGAAGCGGTCGCCGACGAAGGCCTGCGCGGTTTCCTCGGGACGGTTCCAGTAGCCGCTTGTGACATTCGGTCCGCGGATGCGGATCTCGCCGGTCTCGCCGTCCCCAAGCACTTTGGCGGGATCGTCGAGCGACACCACGTCCATCTCGATGCCGGGCAATGCCACGCCGACCGAGCCCGGCTTGTCGGGTCCATTTTCCGGGTGCGCGGTGCCGGCCGGGCAGGTCTCGGTCATGCCCCAGCCTGAGCGCAGCTTCATGCCGACCTTGCGCTCGAAGATGCTTGCGACTTCCACCGGCAGCGGCGCGCCGCCGGAGCCGGCGCTGCGCAGCGAGGAGAAATCGCGCTTGTCGAGATTGGGCAATGCCGCGATCGCGATCCACATCGTGGGCACGCCGGGGAAAGCGGTGGCGCGCTTGACCTCGATGTCGCGCATCACGCTTTCGACGTCGAAGCGCTGGTGCAGCGAGATCAGATGGCCGCGGCGAAGGCAGGACAGCATCACCACCGTCAGCGCAAAGATGTGGAACAGCGGCAGCACGCAGATCACGCGCTCGAGCGGGTCGCCCCGTTCGGCACGCGCGGCCTTGCCCCAGACGTCGTAGATCGACACCGCCGCAGTGAGATTGCCGTGGGAGAGCATCGCGCCCTTCGGCAGGCCGGTGGTGCCGCCGGTATATTGCAACAGCGCGATGTCGCCCGGCGCGATCGCCGGCCATTGCGCCGGCCTGGTCGCGCCGTCGACGAAGGTCCTGTAGGTGATGACGCGTGCATCGTTCGGCAGCGCGGTCTGCGGCGTGCCGATTTTGCCCCAATGATCGTCCTCGCAGACGATCAGGCGGTCGAGCAGGCCTTTCGCCAGGAATTTCAGTGCCGTCGGCAACAGCGCCGACAGATTGCTGGTCACCAGCACGCGCGCGCCGGAGTCCGACAGCTTGTGCGAGAGAGCGATCTCGCCATCGAGCGGCGAGAGATGCACGACGCGGGCGCCGGCTTTCAAGGCGCCAAAGAAATTGGCGGGATGATCGGGGGTGTTGCCGAGGAACAGCGCGACCGAGGTGTCCTTGCCGTAGCCGGCGCGGAGGAACGCTGACGCCGCGGCCTCGGTGAGTTGTTCGAGCTGCGCGTAGGTGATCGGCCGGTCGCGAAATTCGATTCCCGTGCCATCGCCGTACTCGGCTGCGGCCTGCGACAGCAGGTCAGGTAGCGTGCCTTGAGCTATAGGTGCGTCCCACCGCACGCCTTCGGGATAAAATTGTTCGCCGGGATGGGGCATCGGGATTCTTTACTTATGTGAGGGAGGCACTGAACTCTGCGCTCCCCTCCCCCTTGCGGGGAGGGGTTGGGGGTGGGGGTATCGCGAGCACGGAGTCCGCGGCTCACCCCCCACCCTGACCCTCCCCCACAAGGGGGGAGGGAACGGAGAGAGCGCGCCGCGCGTCAGCATCACGCCGCTTTCGACTTCTCTGTCGCCAGTGACGCAAACGTCTTGCCCTCGGCGGCGAGACGCTTGAGCAGCGGCGCCGGCTCGAGCGAGGGATCGTTGGTCTCCTTGGCGTAATAAGCCAGCCGGTCGGCGATATGCTTGAGACCGACGATGTCGGCCCAGAACATCGGACCGCCGCGATAGATCGGCCAGCCATAGCCATAGAGCCAGATCACGTCGATGTCGCTCGGCCGCGCCGCGATGCCCTCGTCGAGGATCTTCGCACCCTCGTTGATCATCGGGTACATCATGCGCTCGAGGATCTCGTCATCCGTGACGACGCGGCGCTTGCGCCCCAGCCGCGCCAGCGTTTCGTCGATCAGCTTCTCGACCTCGGGATCGGGCAGCGGCGACCGCGAGCCGCCTTCATATTTGTAGTAGCCCTTGCCGGTCTTCTGGCCGAAGCGGCCGGCCTCGCACAGCGCGTCTGCGATCTCGGACTTGATGCCGCGGTCCTTGCGCGAGCGCCAGCCGATGTCGAGGCCCGCGAGGTCGCCCATCGCGAACGGTCCCATCGGCATGCCGAATTTGGTGACGACGGCGTCGACCTGCTGCGGCAGTGCGCCTTCGAACAACAGCTTCTCGGCCTGCTTGCCGCGCTGGGCCAGCATGCGGTTGCCGACAAAGCCGTCGCAAACGCCGACCACCGCCGGCACCTTCGCGATCTTGCGGGCGATCGCGACCGCCGTGGTGAGCGCGTCCGGCGCGGTCTTGGCCGCGCGCACGATCTCGCACAGCTTCATGACATTGGCCGGCGAGAAGAAGTGCATACCCAGCACGTCCTGCGGACGTTTGGTCTCCTTGGCGATCTCGTCGATGTTGAGATACGACGTGTTGGACGCCAGCACCGCGCCCGGCTTGGCGTACTGGTCGAGCTTGCCGAACACTTCCTTCTTCACTGCCATGGTTTCGAACACCGCCTCGATCACGAGGTCGGCGTCCTTGACGTTCTCCAGGCCAACCTTGCCTGATATCAGCGCCATGCGCTTGGCCGGCGCGTCCGCCGGGATGCCGCCGCGCGCCGCGGTGGCTTCCCAGTTCTTCTGCATCACGCCCATGCCGCGCTTGAGATTTTCCTCATTCATCTCGATCAGCGTGACCGGGATGCCGGCATTGGCAAACGACATCGCGATGCCGCCGCCCATGGTGCCGGCGCCGATGATGGCGACGCGCTCGACATTGCGCGGCTTGGTGCCGTCAGGCACGCCGGCGACCTTGGACGCCTCGCGCTCGGCAAAGAACGCGTAGCGCTGCGCCTTGGACTGGTCGGAGGAGACGAGCTTGAGGAATCCCTCGCGCTCCTTCTTCAAACCTTCGTCGAAGGGCAGATCGATCGCCGCGCCGACCGCGTCAGCGGCCGCGAAAGGGGCTTCCAGCCCCCGCGCGCGCTTGGTCATGGCGGCGACCGCATTGGTGAAGATCGAACGGTCGGCCTTCGCCGCCGCAAGCTTCGAGTTATCGTCGCGCAGCTTGCGCAGCGGGCGCTTCTCCGCCAGCACCTTGCGAGCAAAGGATTCGCCGCCGGAGGCCGGTCCCTCGACGATCTCCTCGATCAGGCCATTCTTGAGCGCTTCCGACGCCGAGATCGGATCGCCGCCGACGATCATCTTGACGGCGAGTTCTGGTCCGACCGCGCGCGGCAGGCGCTGCGTGCCGCCGGCGCCCGGCAACAGGCCGAGCTTCACCTCGGGCAGGCCGAGGCGGGCTTCCTTGACTGCGACGCGGAAGTGGCAGGCGAGCGCAACCTCGAGGCCGCCGCCGAGCGCGGTGCCATGGATCGCGGCCACGATCGGCTTCGGCGAGTTCTCCATCTCGGTCAGCACCTCGTGCAGGCCGGGCGGCTTCGGCGGCTTGCCGAATTCGGTGATGTCGGCGCCGGCAATGAAGGTGCGGCCGCCGCAGGTCAGCACGATCGCCTTCACCTCGGGATCGGCGATCGCCTTCTTCATGCATTCCAGAATGCCGCCGCGGACCGCGGCGCTCAGCGCATTGACCGGAGGATTGTTGACGGTGACGATGCCGATGACGTCGTGACGTTCGAGGCTGACCACTTCGTTCACGCTACGCTCCTTGGGTAATTTGTTCTTGGTTGCGGCTTTGGTGTTTTGCGTTGTTTGGCTTGCATCGGAGTGCTGGTCTGGCGGTGACCGGCTAGTGCCCACTTTCCGAAGTTCGTGCTCCCTTGCCGCGCTACTGTTCACGAACTTCGGAAAGTCATGGGCACTAGCAAATCCATGATTCTCGTGCCGCTTCGATCTGAAGTCCCTGAACCCGATTTCGCCGCGAGTGAGTCAGGGACTTCAGATCGACGGCACGAGCCTGAAATCAGTTCCGCAGAGCGAAACTAAATTCCACATCTTGACAGCGAGGGTTATTTTGAAGCACCTCCCTTGTCAACGAGGACCGTAAAACGGCGGGACATGAAACGCTCTCCCAGGAAAGGTGCGACCGATCGCAGCTTTGTCGTCGCGCTGTCCCGCGGCCTCGATGTGTTGCGCGCTTTCCAGCCCAATGACGGCCTCCTCGGCAATCAGGAGATCGCGGCGCGCACCAATCTGCCGAAGCCCACGGTCTCGCGGCTGACCTACACCCTGACCAAGCTCGGTTATCTTACGCCGGTTCCACGGTTTGAGAAGTATCAGTTGACACCTTCGGCGATGGCGCTCGGCTATGCGGCGCTGGCCAATCTCGGCGTTCGTCATTTGTCCGAGCCGTTCCGCGAGGAAGTGATGCGCGAGACCGGCGGCGCGGTCGCCGTCGGCGGCCGTGACCGCCACAGCATGATCTATTTCGGCCAGAGCCGTAACGGGCTGACGCTCGGCGTTCAGCTCGACGTCGGTTCGCGGATACCAATCGCGACCACGGCGATGGGTCGCGCCTATTTCTGGGCGCTGTCGCCGGACGAGCGCGCCAACCTGATCGCGCGAGCTGCGCGAGCACTACGGCAGCCGCTGGGCGAAGTTGCGCGACGGCATCGAGCGCTCCGGCGAGACGGTCGCAAAATACGGCTTCGCGATTTCCGCGGGCGACTGGCAGGACGACATCTCCGCCGCCGGCGTAGCACTAAAGTTAAATGACGGGACCGGACCATATGCGTTTAACTGTGGCGCACCGGCATTCCGCTTCACGGAAGACCGCTTGCGCAACGATATTGGACCTCGCCTGTTGGCGATGGTAAGGAACATCGAGGCGGCGCTCGGGGGAATGTCGCCGCAGCTGACACAATCAAAAAAAGATCAGAAGAGATCATCAGGAGGGAAACTTGCACGTGTGGCCGAGGGCATCCGGTAGGCGTCGCGCCTGCTCCTTTTCGTTGGGCGAGGCGTCATGACGCAGGCCCAACTCGCGCAGGGACAATCTCCCCTGCTCGCGGTGCGCGACGTCAGCGTCGTGTTCGGCGGCATCATCGCGTTGAACGGCGTGTCCTTCGACATGCACCAGGGCCAGATCCTCGGCCTGATCGGTCCCAACGGCGCCGGCAAGACCACGCTCTTCAACTGCCTCAGCCGGCTCTACCAGCCGAGTTCCGGCGACATCCTGATGGATGGGTCAAGTATCCTGACGCGGCCCGCGCACCGCATCGCCGAAATCGGCATCGGCCGCACCTTCCAGAACGTCGCGCTGTTCCAGAACCTCTCGGTGCTCGACAATGTCCGCGTCGGCACCCATTGCCGCACCAATTCCGACATCGTCAGCGACGCGCTCAAGCTCGGCTGGGTCCGCCGCGCCGAAGCCGAGATGAACAAGAAGGTGCACGACATCCTCGGCTATCTCGACCTCGAAAGCGTCGCCCACACCACGGTGTCGGGCCTGCCCTTCGGGACCCAGAAGCGCGTCGAGCTGGCGCGCGCGCTCGCCGCCGAACCGAAAATCCTGCTGCTTGACGAGCCCGCCGGCGGCCTCAATCACGAAGAGGTCCACGTGCTCGGCGACCTCATTCGCAAGATCCGCAGCGACCGAAAGATCACCGTGCTGCTGGTCGAACATCACATGGGGCTGGTGATGTCGATCGCCGACCACGTGGTGGCGTTGAACTTCGGCAAGAAGCTCGCGGAGGGCACGCCGGCCCAGGTGCAGGCCGACCCCGACGTCATCAAGGCCTATCTCGGGAGCAAGGACCAATGACGGCGATGCTCAACGTCAAGGACCTGCGCGCCTATTACGGCCAGGTGCAGGCGCTGCACGGGCTCACCTTCGCGCTCAACCAGGGCTCGCTGACCACGCTGCTCGGCGCCAACGGCGCCGGCAAGACCACGACGCTGCGCGCGATCTGCAACATGGTGCGCTCGACCGGCGCCGTCGAATTCGAGGGCGCGGCACTCTCGGGCCGCTCCACCGAAAGCATCGTGCGGCTCGGCATCGCGCATGTGCCACAGGGCCGCGGCACCTTCACCACCATGACGGTGGAGGAAAACCTGCAGCTAGGCGCCATCAGCCGCAAGGACAAGGCCGGCATCGTCTCCGACATCGAGCGCATGTATGCGCACTTCCCGGTGCTGAAGGAGCGCTACGCCCAGCAGGCCGGCACGCTGTCCGGCGGCGAGCAGCAGATGCTGGCGGTCGCCCGCGCGCTGATGCTGCGCCCGCGCCTGATGCTGCTGGACGAACCGTCCTTCGGGCTCGCGCCGCTTGTCGTGCGCGACCTCTTCAAGATCCTCGGCAAGATCAACCGCGAGGACAAGGTCACCATCCTGGTGGTCGAGCAGAACGCGCAGCTCGCGCTCGAGCTCGCCGACAAGGCCTATGTGATCGAAACCGGACGCATCGTCATGTCCGGCGCCGCCAAGGACATCGCGAACAACGAGGACGTTCGCAAATCCTATCTCGGATACTAGGGAGAGCCGGCCCATGGAGCTATTCGTCAATCAAATCCTGGCCGGCATTTCCACCGGCGCGATCTATGCCTGCATGGCGCTGGCCGTGGTCATGATCTACCAGGCGATCGACCATCTCAATTTCGCGCAGGGCGAAATGGCGATGTTCTCGACCTTCATCTCGTGGCAGCTGATGCAATGGGGCATGCCCTATTGGGTCGCCTTCGTCCTCACGCTGGCGTTCTCCTTCGCCGCCGGCATCGCGATCGAGCGCACCTTGTTCAAACCGCTCGCGAAGGCGCCGGTGCTGACCAACGTCGCCGGCTTCATCGCGCTGTTCTCGATCATCAACTCCTGCGCCGGCCTGATCTGGGACTTCACCATCAAGCAATATCCGACGCCGTTCGGTTCCTCGCCGTTCCTCGGCAGCCAGCTGATCTCGACCCACCAGGCCGGCATGATCGGCGTGACCTTCCTGCTGTTGATCGCGCTCTACTTCTTCTTCCAGTACACGCGGATGGGACTTGCGATGCGCGCCGCCGCCTCGGTGCCGGAATCGGCGCGGCTGGTCGGCATCAACACCTCCTGGATGATCGCGCTGGGCTGGGGCATGGCGGCCGCGATCGGCTCGATCGCCGGCATGCTGATCGCACCGGTGGTGTTCCTCGAGCCGAACATGATGGGCGGCGTGCTGATCTACGGCTTCGCCGCCGCCGTGCTCGGCGGCCTCACCTCGCCGCTCGGCGCCGTCATCGGCGGCTTCCTGGTCGGCATCTTCGAGAACCTCGCCGGCACCTACATTCCCGGCGTGGGCAATGAGCTGAAACTACCGATCGCACTCGCGCTGATCGTCACCGTCCTGGTCGTTAAACCCGCAGGCCTGTTCGGCCGGCCCATCATCAAGAGAGTTTGATCATGAGCGCTGCTGACGAAATCGAAGTCGTCGCCGAAGGCCAGGCCGTCGAAGCCGTTCCGAAGCGGGCCATGACGCTGGGCACGGGCACCTCGATCGTGGTGCTGCTGGTGCTGCTGGCGATGCCGCTGCTCGTCAAGAACTTCATCATCTTCCAGATGACCATGCTGCTGATCTACGGGCTCGCGGTGCTGGCGCTGAACATCCTGACCGGCGGCAGCGGGCAGTTCTCGCTCGGCCAGAGCGCGTTCTACGCGGTCGGCGCCTACACCTCCGCGATCCTGATGGAGCAGTTCAACGTCAATTACGCGCTGACCTTGCCGATCGCGGGCATCATCTGCTTCGCGTTCGGTTTCCTGTTCGGCCAGCCGGCGCTCCGCCTGTCCGGCGTCTATCTGGCGCTGGCGACATTCGCGCTGGCGACCGCGATGCCGCAATTGCTCAAGCTCGGCTATTTCGAGCAATGGACCGGCGGCGTGCAGGGCCTCGTCGTCACCAAGCCGGACGCGCCTGAAATCATCGAGAGCGCGCTGAAGATGGTCCACCTGAAAATGTCGCAGGACATGTGGCTCTACTACTTCACGCTTGCGATCACGGTTGCGATCTATCTGTGGTCCGTCAACCTGCTGCGCTCGCGCTCCGGCCGCGCCTTCATGTCGATCCGCGACAACGAGATCGCGGCCTCTTCGATGGGCGTCAATGTCGCGCTCTACAAGACGCTGGCGTTCGGCGTCAGCGCCGGGATCACCGGCGTTGCCGGTGGATTAGGAGCGATCGCCGTGCAGTTCGTGGCGCCCGACAGCTACACCATCACCTTTGCGATCTCGCTGTTCCTCGGAATGGTGGTCGGCGGCGTCGGCTGGCTGCCCGGATCCTTCGTCGGCGCGGCCTTCATCATCTTCGTGCCGAACATCTCGGAGAGCATCTCCAAAGGCCTCTCCGGCGCCGTCTTCGGCGTGCTGCTGTTCCTCGTGATCTTCCTGGTGCCGCACGGCGCAAGGCAGGTTGCCATCGTCGGCCAGCAGCTGGCGGGCAGATTCCGCAGGTGACTTAAGGAGAAAACAGAAACTATGCGTTCGTCAAAACTTCATGCTGCCGTGATCGCGGCGGCAGCCTTCGCCCTGACGTCGTCGACCGCACTCGCGCAGAAGAAATACGATACCGGCGCCACCGACACCGAGATCAAGATCGGCAACATCATGCCGTACAGCGGACCGGCCTCGGCCTATGGCGTGATCGGCAAGACGGAAAAGGCCTATTTCGACAAGATCAATGCCGAGGGCGGCATCAACGGGCGCAAGATCAACTTCATCTCATACGACGACGGCTACTCGCCGCCGAAGGCGGTGGAGCAGGCGCGCAAGCTCGTCGAGAGCGACGAGGTGCTCGTCGTGTTCAACTCGCTCGGCACGCCGTCCAACTCGGCGATCCAGAAATACCTGAACGCCAAGAAGGTGCCGCAGCTGTTCGTCGCGACCGGCGCGACCAAGTGGAACGATCCGAAGGATTTTCCCTGGACCATGGGCTGGCAGCCTTCCTACCAGAGCGAAGCGCGCATCTACGCCAAATTCCTGCTGAAGGAGAAGCCGGGCGGCAAGATCGCCGTGCTTTACCAGAACGACGATTTCGGCAAGGACTACCTGAAGGGCCTGAAGGATGGTTTCGGCGCCAAGGCGTCGATGATCGTGGCGGAGGAAAGCTATGAAACCTCCGAGCCGTCGATCGACGGCCATATCGTCAAGCTGAAGGCGACCGGCGCCGACGTCTTTATCTCGATCACGACTCCCAAGTTCGCGGCGCAGGCGATCAAGAAGCTCGCCGAGATCGACTGGCACCCCCTGCACATCGTCTCCAACGTCTCGGCCTCCGTCGGCGGCGTGCTGCAGCCTGCCGGCTTCGAAAACGCGCAAGGCATGCTCTCTGCCGCCTACGCCAAGGACGGCGCCGATCCGCAGTGGAACGACGATCCCGGCATGAAGAAATTCTTCGAGTTCCTGGCGAAGTACTATCCCGACGCCAACAAGCTCGACGGCTCGGTGGTGTACGGCTACGGCGTCGCGCAGACGCTGGTGCAGGTGCTGAAGCAGTGCGGCGACGATCTCACGCGCGAGAACGTCATGAAGCAGGCGGCGAGCCTGAAGGATTTCGAGACCGACACGCTGTTGCCGGGCGTCAAGATCAACACCTCGCCGACCGACTTCGCGCCGATCAGCCAGCTCAAGATGATGCGCTTCAAGGGCGAGAAATGGGACCTGTTCGGCGACATCATCTCCGGCGATCTCAGTAATTAACGATTGATATTCCGCTCGGCGGGCATCCGCCTAGTGTCCCGGTTCTGACATTCGTACCATATCGCGGCGATTTCGTTTACGAATGTCAGAACCAAAGGGACACTAGCAACAATATGATTTTAGTGCGGTTTTGGATTTGACATTCGCTACGCGGGCTCGCGGATAGACTGTAGCGAATGTCAAATCCACCGCACTAGGCTGGAACGTTCGACTAAATGACGCCCTCCGCGGCAGCGCCGCGGGGGGCTTTTTGTTTGCCGGTCACCTGCCGAAGGTATTCAATGCCGGTCAGGGGGCCGCGAAGTGCCCTCAATCAGAAAAAACCGACACATTCACCCGACCAAGGGAGAGACAGAAATGCCTGCTATCCATATGCGATTGGGGCTGCTTTCGGCTGCCCTGACACTGGTGCTCGCCTCAACGCCAGCCTTGGCGCAGAAAGGCAAATATGACACCGGCGCAACCGACACCGAGATCAAGCTCGGCAACATCATGCCCTATAGCGGACCTGCGTCGTCCTACAGCGTGATCGGCAAGACGGAAACCGCCTACTTCAACAAGATCAATGCCGAAGGCGGCATCAACGGAAGGAAGATCAATTTCATCTCCTACGACGACGGCTATTCGCCACCGAAAACCGTCGAGCAGGCGCGCAAGCTGGTGGAAAGCGACGAAGTGCTGCTCATCTTCAATTCGCTGGGCACCCCGCCGAACTCGGCGATCCACAAATACATGAACTCGAAGAAGGTGCCGCAGCTGTTCGTCGCCACCGGCGCCACCAAGTGGAACGATCCCAGGGAGTTTCCCTGGACCATGGGTTACCAGCCCAACTATCAGAGCGAAGGCCAGATCTACGCCAAGTATATTCTCAAGAACATGCCCAATGCCAAAATCGCAGTGCTGTACCAGAACGACGACTACGGCAAGGATTACGTGAAAGGCATGAAGGACGGCTTGGGCGCCAAGGCGGCTTCGATGATCATCGCGGAAGAGAGCTATGAAACCACCGAACCGACCATCGATTTGCACATCGTGAATCTGAAGGCGAGCGGCGCCGACGTGTTCTTCGATGTGGCGATTCCGAAGTTTGCGGCCCAGGCTATCAAGAAGGCTGCGGAGATCGGATGGAAACCGCTCCACATTCTCAACAACGTCAGTTCGTCGATCAGCGCTACCATCAAGCCGGCCGGCGTCGAGAATTCGCAAGGAATCATTTCGTCGGCATGGATCAAGGACCCGACCGACCCGCAATGGAAGGCCGATCCGGACATCATGGCCTGGAACGCATTCCTCGACAAATACTACCCCGAAGCCAATCGCGCCGACGCGAACGTGATCTACGGCTATGCGGTTGCGCAGACCGTGGTCTACGTCCTGAAGCAATGCGGCAACAACCTGACACGCGAGAACGTGATGAAGCAGGCGGCGAGCCTGCACGATTTCACGGTCGCCGGCCTGCTGCCGGGCGTGAAGATCAATACCAGTCCCTCGGATTTTGCGCCGGTCTCGCAGTTGCAACTGATGCGGCTCAAGGGCGACACCTGGGAGCGGTTCGGCGACGTCATCTCCGGCGACGTCGGCGGTTAACGGCGAACGTCGACCGTCGACGGCGAGAAGCAGCCCCTGCGACCTTTATCGCAGGGGCTTTCCCTTGAAGCCGCGCATCGGATGGTATTCAATCCCCGAGGCGTCGCCATAACCTTCAATCAAGAAAATGACGCGCAACCATAAAGACACAGGGAGAAAGAAATGCCACCCGCAATCCGCAAGCTGGCGCTCGCGTCGGCTGCACTCGTCCTGTTTGCAGCCACCGCCTCCGCGCAAAAAGGCAAATACGACACCGGCGCCACCGACACCGAGATCAAGATCGGCAACATCATGCCGTACAGCGGACCCGCCTCGGCCTATGGCGTGATCGGCAAGACCGAACAGGCCTACTTCAACAAGATCAACGCCGAAGGCGGCATCAACGGCCGCAAGATCAATTTCATCTCGCAGGACGACGGCTATTCGCCGCCGAAGACGGTCGAGCAGGCGCGCAAGCTCGTCGAAAGCGACGAGGTGCTGCTGATCTTCAATTCGCTCGGTACGCCTCCGAATACGGCGATTCAGAAGTACATGAACTCGAAGAAAGTCCCGCAACTGTTCGTTGCCACGGGCGCGACCAAGTGGAACGACCCCAAGGACTTCCCCTGGACCATGGGCTGGCAGCCCAACTATCAGAGCGAAGCGCAAATCTACGCCAAATACATCCTGAAGAACCATCCGAACGCCAAGATCGCCCTGCTCTACCAGAACGACGATTACGGCAAGGACTATCTGAAGGGCTTCAAGGACGGGCTGGGTGCAAAGGCCGCTTCCCTGATCGTCGCGGAGGAGAGCTACGAGACCACCGAGCCCACCATCGATTCGCACATCGTCAGGCTGAAGGCGTCCGGCGCCGATGTGTTCTTCAACATCACCACGCCGAAATTCGCGGCGCAGGCGATCAAGAAGAACGCCGAGATCGGCTGGAAGCCGCTGCACTTCCTCAACAACGTCTCGGCCTCGATCGGCAGCGTGATCAAGCCGGCCGGCATGGAGGCCTCGCAGGACATCATCTCCTCGCAGTACCTCAAGGATCCGACCGATCCGCAATGGAAGGACGACGCCGGCATGAAGGGCTGGAACGCATTCCTGGACAAGTATTTCCCGGAAGCCGACCGGGCTGACGCTTCGGTGATGTACGGCTACACGGTCGCCCAGGGCCTGGTTCATGTGCTCCAGAGCTGCGGCAACGACCTGACCCGCGAGAACATCATGAAGCAGGCGGCCGGCATCAAGGACCTCGTGCTTCCCGGCCTGCTGCCGGGCATCAAGGTTAACACCTCGCCGACCGATTTCGCGCCGATCTCGTCGGTCCAGCTGATACGCTTCAAGGGCCAGACCTGGGAGCGCTTCGGCGACATCATCTCGTCCGACGTCGGCGGCTAATCGAGGCCGGAACCGACTACCAAAGCAGCAGCCCCTGCGCACTTGTCGCAGGGGCTTTTTGTTGTGGCTTTGGCCTCAAAATGGTATCGAACCGGCCACTTCTTGGCCTGATCTTGTTCGGAAAACCGATACCTGGTTTTCCAGGGTCATGCGTCAAGCGTACAAGGGCTTCCGGCCAAGGAAGCCACGACATCGATCGTTCGATAGTTTGAAAGGGAGACCCGTAATGCAAGTTACCGCCACCCGTCTGGCAATCGCGCTGGCCATGTTCGCCGCTTCCACCAGCGGCGCGCTCGCGCAGAAGAAATACGACACCGGCGCCACCGACACCGAAATCAAGATCGGCAACATCATGCCCTATTCGGGGCCGGCGTCCGCCTATGGCGTGATCGGCAAGACCGAGCAGGCCTACTTCAACAAGATCAATGCCGCCGGCGGCATCAACGGCCGCAAGATCAACTTCATCTCATACGACGACGGCTACTCGCCGCCGAAGACCGTCGAGCAGGCCCGCAAGCTGGTCGAGAGCGACGAGGTGCTGTTCATCTTCAACTCGCTCGGCACGCCGCCCAACTCGGCGATCCACAAATACATGAACGCCAAGAAGGTGCCGCAGCTGTTCGTCGCCACCGGCGCCACCAAGTGGAACGACCCGAAGGACTTCCCCTGGACCATGGGCTGGCAGCCGAACTACCAGAGCGAGGCGCACATCTATGCGAAATATCTCCTGAAGGAGAAGCCCGACGCCAAGATCGCGATCCTCTACCAGAACGACGACTACGGTAAGGACTATGTGAAGGGCCTGAAGGACGGCCTCGGCGCCAAGGCGGCCTCGATGATCGTCGCCGAAGAGAGCTACGAGACCACCGAGCCCTCGATCGACAACCACATCGTCAAGCTGAAGGCGACCGGCGCCGACGTGTTCTTCAACGTCACCACGCCGAAATTCGCGGCGCAGGCGATCAAGAAGATCACGGAGATCGGCTGGAAGCCCCTGCACCTCCTCAATAACGTCGCGGCCTCGGTCGGCAGCGTGATCAAGCCTGCGGGCTATGAGAACTCGCAGGACATCATCTCGGCCGCCTATCTGAAGGACGCCTCCGACCCGCAGTGGGACAACGACGCCGGCATGAAGGGCTTCCTCGACTTCCTCGCCAAGGATTTCCCCGAGGGCAACAAGCTCGACGGCTCCGTCATCGTCGGCTACGGCGTTGCACAGACGCTGGTGCAGGTGCTGAAGCAGTGCGGCGACGACCTCACCCGCGAGAACGTCATGAAGCAGGCCGCGAGCCTGAAGGACTTCCGCACCGAGGTCCTGCTGCCCGGCATCAAGATCAACACCTCGCCGACCGACTTCGCCCCGATCAGCCAGTTGCAGCTGATGAAGTTCAAGGGCGAGAGGTGGGAGCTGTTCGGCGACATCATCTCGGGTGACGTCGGCGGCTAGCCGTTCCCCGGATGCAGCGCAGCGTTCTTCACGATGCGCTGCTGATCCGGGCTCCGTCAAGATTTGGGTCCCGGATCAGTGTCGCGTCATTTCATGCCGCGCCGCGTCCGGGACACCAGAGAGGTGATTGCCCCCGCGGTCGCGGGGGTTTTCTTTTGCGGCGAGAGGATGGATAACGGCTTCTCCCATGTCACGCGCCGTAGTTCGTGAAGCCATGACCGACCGACGTCCCCTGTTGCGCGCGATGTACGAAGCCGCGGTCGCCGCCGCCCATCCCGGCGTCGTGCTGGCGCGGCATCTGCCTGCTGTTCCCGGCGGCCGCGTGATCTGCCTTGCCGCCGGCAAGGGCGCCGCCGCGATGGCCGCTGCTGCGGAAGCGCATTATCTCGATCGCGTCAGCCTCGATCCGGCGCGGCTCGTCGGCATCGCGACCACGCGTCACGGCCATGGCGTGCCGACGCGGCGTATCCGCGTGGTCGAGGCCGGCCATCCGATGCCGGACGAAGCGGGACTGAAGGGCGCGGAGGACACCTTGAGGCTCGCCGCGAGCGCCGAGGCCGGCGATCTCCTGTTGGTGCTGCTCACCGGCGGCGGCTCGGCGAACTGGATCGCGCCGGCCGAGGGCATCACTTTCGCGCAAAAACAAAAATTGACGCGCGCATTGCTGCGCTCGGGCGCGCCGATCGGCGAGGTCAACACCGTTCGCAAACACCTGTCGCGGATCAAGGGCGGGCGGCTGGCGCGCGCCGGTCAGCGCGCAAGCGATATCCTGACGCTCGCAGTGTCCGACGTGCCGCGTGACGATCCATCCGCGATCGCCTCCGGTCCGACCGTGCCCGATCCGACCACGCTGGCAGATGCCCGCGCCATTGTCGCCAAATACGGGCTCGAGGTCGACGATGCGATCCGCCGCGCGCTCGACGATCCCGCCAATGAAAGTTGCAAGGAAGGCGATCCCGCCTTCGCGCACGCGCGCTTCGAACTGATCGCGCGGCCGCGGCAATCGCTCGATGCCGCGGTGAAGATGGCAAGGGACAATGGCTACGAGACCATCGATCTCGGCGCCGATCTCGAAGGCGAGGCGCGCGAGGTCGCGGCCGATCACGCGCGGCTGGCGCTGGATGCGCGCTCAAAAGGCAAGCGGGTCGCGATCCTCTCCGGCGGCGAGTTCACCGTGACCGTGCGCGGCAATGGCCGCGGCGGTCCCAACCAGGAATATGCGCTGGCGCTGGCGGATTTGCTGAAGGACACGCCAGGCATCTCGGCGATTGCCGGCGACACCGACGGCGCCGATGGCGGCGCCGGTTCGGCGCTCCGATCCGGCCGGCGCGCTGGTCGATGCGTCGACGTTTGCCAAGATGAAAGCGCAGGGACTCGATCCGCGCGGCTTTCTGGAGAACAACGATGCGACCGCGTTCTTCGCCGCGACCGGCGATCTCCTGCAGACCGGCCCGACGCTGACCAATGTCAACGACATCAGGGTGATATTGGTGGACTAGTGCGGCGAATTTGAAGTTCCGATCAGTTTTTCTGCACACGCGTCATCGGAACTTCAAATTCAAAGCCGCACTAGAATCATAGACTTGCTAGTGCTCCTTTCGATTCCGAAGTTCGCAATCGAATGCGCCGCGATATGATGCGAACTTCGGAATTGGAGCACTAGGCGAACGCGGCATGCCGCACCGCATCCTGGAAACTATCTCCATTAACGCTTTGTTCAGCGCGTTTGAAGGAACTCGCCGCGATTTGCGGCGCTTCAAAGCTGCATTTCACCAGGCCTGGTTTGTAATGGCGATCTCTGAACAAAGGGAACGCCGCGAATGGCGACGGGAACCGCCGTATGACAGATCGCAACCAGCCAGCCGCGGACCCGGAACCTGCGAGCCTGCAGGCCCGCCTCGCAGAGGCGATCAACAATCTGTCGCTCGGAATTGTCATCTTCGACGCGAACCGCAGGGTCGTTTTCTGCAACCGGCGCTACATGGCAATGTACGGGCTCACGCCCGAGCAGGTGAAACCGGGTACGCCGACCAGCGCGTTGATCCAGCACCGGCTGAACATCGGCCTGAAGGTGCGCGTGGCGCCCGAGGAATACATCCGCGAGCGGGTCGGGCGCGACATTGCGCTCGACACCACGGTCCAGGAATTCACCGACGGACGTATCATCGCCTACACCGTCCGCCCGCTGCTCGACGGCGGCGGCATCGCAACCCATGAAGACATCACCGAGCGCGAGGAGCTCCATGCCCGCCTGAAGCGGCAGTACGAGCTGGGCAAGGAGCAGGAAGAGGCGTTGCGGGTACGCAATTTCCAGTTCGACACCGCGATCAACAACATGTCGCAGGGCCTGTGCTTCTTCGACGCCGACCACAAGCTGATCGTGTGCAACGACCGCTATATCGAGATGTACGACATTCCGCCCGGCAAGGTCGGCCCCGGCACGCCGCTGACGGAAATCGTCGACCTTCGCTTCGAAGTCGGAAGCTTTCCGGCCATGTCGCGCGACGAATATCTGCGCTGGCGCACCAACGTTGCGGTATCCAACGAAGCCAAGGACAGCATCGTCGAGTTGAGGAACGGCAAGACCTACAAGATCCGGCATCGCCCGATGCCCGATCTCGGCTGGGTCGCCACCCATGAAGACATCACCGAGCAGCGCCAGGCCGAGGTCAAGATCGAGCACATGGCCCACCACGATGCGCTGACCGATCTCGCCAACCGCGTGTTGCTGAACGAACGGCTCGAGCAGGCCCTCGCCCACTTCCACGGCAAGCAGATGGTGGCCGTGCATCACCTCGACCTCGATCAGTTCAAGGCGGTGAACGACACCTTCGGTCATCCCGCCGGCGACAAGCTGCTCAAGATCGTCGCCGATCGCCTGCGCGCACTGGTGCGCGAGACCGACACCATCGCCCGGATGGGCGGCGACGAATTCGTCATCGTCCAGGCTCCGATCGCGGATCCCGCTGACGCGACCACGCTCGCGCAGGAGATCATCGCATGGATCAGCGAGCCCTATGACATCGACGGCCAGCAGGCGATGGTCGGCACCAGCATCGGCATTGCCGTCAGCCCGGGCGACGGCGATGCTCCCGACAAGCTGCTCCGAAACGCCGACCTTGCGCTGTACCGCGCCAAGGGCAACGGCCGCGGCACGTTCCGTTTCTTCGAGCCCGCGATGGACGAGCAGATGCAGGCCCGCCGCATCATGGAGCAGGACCTGCGCAAGGCGCTGCCGGCCGGCGAATTCGAGCTTTACTACCAGCCGGTGGTGAATCTGGAGAGCAACGAGATCTCCGGCTTCGAGGCTCTGCTCCGCTGGAATCATGCCGGAGCACGGACAAGTGCCGCCGTCGACCTTCATCCCGCTGGCGGAAGAGATCGGCTTCATCGTGCCGCTTGGGGAATGGGTCATCCGCGAGGCCTGCCTTGCGGCGGCGCGATGGCCGGAGCATCTCAACATCGCCGTCAATATTTCGGCTGTCCAGTTCCGCGGCTCCAGCCTGATGTCGGTCATCGTCAATGCGCTCGCGGCTTCCGGCCTGCACCCGACGCGCCTCGAGATCGAGATCACCGAAACCGTGCTGCTGCAGGACAGGGAAGCCACACTTGCCGTGCTTCATCAAATGCGCGCGCTCGGCATCCGCATCGCCATGGACGATTTCGGCACCGGATATTCCTCGCTGACCTACCTGCAGTCGTTCCCGTTCGACAAGATCAAGATCGACCGTTCCTTCGTCAAGGACATCACCGAAAACGCCGGCTCGCTCTATATCGTGCGGGCGGTGGCGGCGCTGGCGAACGGCATGGGCATGGCGGCGACCGCCGAGGGCGTCGAGACCGCCGAGCAGCTCGACAGGATCGCGGCTGTCGGCTGCACCGAGATGCAAGGATATCTGTTCAGCAAGCCGCTCCCCATTCAGCGAGATCGAGCGGCGGTTTCTGTCACCGCTGCCGAGGCGGGACGATACCAAGAGCGCCGCCGTGGCCTGATCGCGCGGCGGCTTCAGAACTCCCTGCGCGATCTCGGCTCAGCATCGCCAGCAGCGCGGCGCGGTTGGCCGGCCCGAGCAACTCGTTGAGCCGCGCCTCGTGCTTGCTCGCGACCAGCTTCTTGGCCCGCGCCAGCACGGCGCGGCCCTTGTCGGTCAGCATCAGCACATGCGAGCGGCGGTCGTTGGTCGAGCGCATCCGCGTGCAGAGGTCGCGGCTCTCCAGCCCGTCCAGCATCGCCACGAAATTCGGGCGGAGGATGCCGAGCGTATTGGCGATCTCGGTCTGGTTGCGGCCGGGATTCTTCTCCAGCAGCAGCAGCACCGAGAACTGCGCCGGCGTCAGCTGCAGCGGCGCGACGCAACGCAGGAAATCCTCGAAGATCTTCAGCTGTGCGCGCTTGAGCGAATAGCCGAGCAGCTCGGACAATTCGCCGAGCTGGAGGGCGCTGCCCTCGTCTCTGGCCGTCCGCGGCCTCTTTGCGGCCCTTGTCGCTATCGGCCGCGGCGGTCTTGGAAACAGTCATCGCGTGCGGCTCGAACTCCCGGTAGGCTGAAATGCCAAGGCGGCGCAGCCCAATGAAGCCGGCGCGGCCTTGAGATTATATTTGATAATTGTTATCCACCATATCAAATATCCGCAAGCCTGATCAATCGCGGGATACGGACCGGCGCGACCGGTTCGGCGACGAGGGGGAGCGTCCGGCCTTGAACTCCACGATCATGCTGTTCCTGATCCAGGACGGCATCACCAACGGCGCGATCTATGCCCTGCTGGGGCTCGCGCTGGTGCTGGTGTTCGCGGTGACGCGCGTGATCCTGATTCCGCAGGGCGAGTTCGTCACCTATGGCGCGCTGACCTACGCCTCGCTGATGTCCGGCCAGATGCCGGGCACGGCCAAGCTTGCCCTCGCGATGGGGGTCGCTGCCTTCGCCTTCGATCTCTACGCCGATGCGGCGCGCGCTGCATTGGCCGAAGATCGCACGCGCCTTCGCGGTCAATGTCGTATTACCCGCCGTCGTGCTCGGCCTGACTGTCTGGGCGGCGAGCCACCGCGTACCGATTCCGGTCGCGGTGTTGCTGTCGCTGGTGATCGTGGCCTCGATCGGCCTGTTCCTCTATCGCCTCGCCTTCCAGCCCCTGGCGCATACCTCGGTGCTGGTGCTGCTGATCGCCTCGGTCGGCTCGCACTTCGCGATGCAGGGACTGGGCTTGCTGTTCTTCGGCGCCGAAGGGCAGCGCGGACCGCCGCTCGCAGACGCCGCGCTCACCGTCGGCGCGCTACGCTTCACCGGCCAGAGCTCTCGCGGTCTATGCCGCGACCATCGCCTTCATCGTCGCGCTATGGCTGTTCTTCGGTCTCACGCTATACGGCAAGGCGCTGCGCGCCACCGCCGTCAACCGGATCGGCGCGCGGCTCGCCGGCATCCGCACTTCGCTGTCGGGACAGATCGCCTTCCTGTTCGCCTCCGTGATCGGCGCGCTGTCGGGCATCCTGATCGTGCCGATCGCCACGCTCTATTACGACACCGGATTCCTCATCGGACTAAAGGGCTTCATTGCCGCCATCATCGGCGGCCTCGTCAGCTATCCCCTCACCGCGGTCGGCCGCCATCGTGGTCGGCATCGTCGAGGCGTTCTCGTCCTTCTATGCCTCCAACTTCAAGGAGGTCATCGTCTTCACGTTGATCATTCCCGTGCTGCTGCTGCGCTCGCTCGCCGCGCCCGCGGTCGAGGAAGAGGAGTGAGCATGCGCGAGCGCTGGCCCGTCCTCGTCTTTGCAATCGTGATGGCGGCGATCCCGTTTATCCCGGGCATGCCGCCGTTCTGGATCGTGCTCTTGGACAATATCGGGCTGTCCGCGCTGGTCGCGATGGGGCTGGTGCTGCTCACCGGCGTCGGCGGACTGACCTCGTTCGGGCAAGCCGCGTTCTGCGGCTTCGGCGCCTACACCACGGCGGTGCTGACCACGACCTACGGGTTGTCGCCATGGCTGACCCTGCCGGCCTCGCTGATCGTGAGCGGTCTTGCGGCTGTCTTGCTCGGCCTCGTCACCGTGCGGCTCTCCGGCCACTATCTGCCGCTCGGCACCATCGCCTGGGGACTCGGCCTGTTCTACCTCTTCAGCAAGCTCGAATTCCTCGGCCGTAACGACGGCATCTCCGCGATCCCGCCGCTGTCGATCGGTTCGTTCAAAATGATCGATCCCGGCACGATCTATTACGCGATCTGGATCGCGGTGTTGATCGCGGCGCTGCTGACCATGAACCTGCTGGATTCCCGTACCGGGCGCGCGATCCGCGCGCTGCGCCGCGGTCATGTCGCGGCTGAAGCCTTTGGCGTGCAGACGCCGCGCACCAAGCTTCTGGTCTTCATCTATGCCGCGGTGCTCGCCGGCCTCTCCGGCTGGCTCTATGCGCATTTCCAGCGCGCCGCCAATCCGACGCCGTTCGGCGCGCAGGCCGGCATCGAATACCTCTTCGTCGCCGTGGTCGGCGGCGCCGGCTATGTCTGGGGCGGCGTGCTGGGTGCTGCGATCGTGATCATCCTGAAAGAGGTGCTGCAGAGCTATCTGCCGATGCTGCTGCATGGCGAGGGCCAGCTTGAGACCATCGTGTTCGGCATTCTGCTGGTGGCGCTGCTGCAGCTCGCACCGGCAGGAGTCTGGCCATTGCTGACGTCGTGGCTGCCGTTCAAGCCTGCACGCAAGCAACCCGACACCACGATTGCGCTGCCGCCGCGGCCGCGGCCGCCGGGGACGCCCGACGTGCTGCTCGAGGTCGATGGCGCGCGAAAACAGTTCGGCGGCGTGATCGCCGTCAACGACGTCTCCTTCGACGTGCAGGCCCGCGAGATCGTGGCGCTGATCGGCCCGAACGGCGCCGGCAAGAGCACCACCTTCAACCTCATCACCGGCGTGCTGCGTGCCACCGGTGGCAACATCTCCCTGCTCGGCAGGAAGATCTATAACGCCCCGCCGCAGGAGATCGTCGACCTCGGCGTCTCCAGGACCTTCCAGCACGTCAAGCTGGTGCCCGACATGAGCGTGCTGGAGAATGTCGCGATCGGCACGCATCTGCGCGGGCGCGCCGGCGCGCTCGCCAGCATGTTCCGCCTCGACCGCAGCGACGAGGCCGCGCTGCTGGCGGAAGCCGCGCGCCAGATCGCTCGCGTCGGGCTCACCGAACAGATCGACCAGCCGGCCGGCTCGCTGTCGCTCGGCCAGCAGCGCATTGTCGAGATTGCGCGGGCGCTTTGCGCCGATCCGATGCTGCTGCTGCTCGACGAGCCGGCGGCGGGCCTCCGCCACATGGAGAAACAGCGGCTCGCCGCGCTGCTGCGGCAACTGCGCGACGGCGGCATGTCGGTGCTGTTGGTCGAGCACGACATGGGCTTTGTGATGGACCTGGCCGACCGCGTCGTCGTGCTCGATTTCGGCACCAAGATCGCGGAAGGCACGCCTGCCGCGATCAAGAGCAATCCCGATGTGATCAAGGCCTATCTCGGAGCCGCCGCATGAGCGCGCTGCTACAGGTCGCGGACGCCCACATCGCCTACGGCAAGGTCGAGGCGGTGCGCGGCGTCTCGCTTGACGTCGGCGACAACGAGATCGTCACCATCATCGGCGCCAACGGCGCGGGCAAGAGCACGCTGCTCAACGCCATCATGGGCATCCTGCCGCTGAAGGGTCGTGTGAGTTTCTCCGGCGAGGATCTGGCGCGGCTCGAGATCGAGGACCGCGTCGCTCTGGGCCTGAGCCTGGTGCCCGAGCATCGCGAGCTGTTCTCGACCATGAATGTCGAGGACAATCTGCAACTCGGCGCCTTCCGCGTCGCGAAGGCGCAAGCGGCAGCGTCGTTCGAGCGCGTCTACACGCTGTTTCCGCGGCTGAAGGAGCGGCGCAAGCAACTCGCCGGCACGCTGTCCGGCGGCGAGCAGCAGATGCTGGCGATGGGCCGCGCGCTGATGGGCGCGCCGCGGCTTCTGATGCTGGACGAGCCGAGCCTGGGGCTCGCGCCGATCATCGTCGCCGACATCTTCCGCACCATCGCAGAGTTGCGCGCCAGCGGCGTCTCGGTGCTTTTGGTGGAGCAGAACGCACAGGCCGCATTGCGCGTCGCCGATCGCGCCCTGGTGATGGAGCTCGGCGAGCTCGTGCTGGAGGGTCCGGCCTCCGAGCTTGCGACGAATGAACGCGTCGCCGCGAGCTATCTCGGGTTCACGCATGAAGGGGAGAGTGCGGTGTGACTATGCTCGTGTCCCGGACGCCGCGCGCCATGAAATGACGCGACGAGATCGGGACTCACTTCTTCGCTCAACGCAAGATAGGCCCCCGGATCCGCAGCGCACCGTGAAGAACGCTGCGCAGCGTCCGCGGCACGGCGCAGGCCTAATCCGATCTCGCCATCACGTACTTCCCGTCCTTCACCGTGAGCAGGATACGCGAGCGGTCATCGAGGCCGTAGCGGTCCTTTTCGGTGAAGTTATAGACGCCTTGGGTCGCCGCAATGTCGCGCTCGGTCAGCAGCGCCTGGCGCAGCGCCTCGCGGAATTCCGGCGTGCCCGGCTTCGCCGTCTTGAGAGCGGTCGGGACGATTCGCTGCAGCACCAGGAACGCGTCGTAGGAATGCCCGGCGAACTGGCTGCGGCTATTCGGCCCGAACTTCGCCTCATAGGCAGTGACCAATGCCGTGCCCGGCTTCTTGGTCAGTGCGCTGTCCGGTTGCTCTTCGGGATCCATCACCGGCCCTGAGGCCATCAGCACGCCCTCCGCCGCCTTGCCGGCAATACGGATGAAATCCATGCTCGCGGCGCCGTGGGTCTGGTAGATCAGGCCCTTGTAGCCGCGGTCGCGCAGTTCTTTCTGCGGCAAGCCGGCCGCGGTGCCGGAGGCGCCGACCAGGATCGCATCGGGGTTGGCCGCGAGAAGCTTGAGCACCTGGCCGGTCACCGAGGTGTCGGGACGCGCGAAGCGCTCCTCGTCGACCAGCTGCAGACCCTTCGGCGTACCTTGCGCCTTGAAGTCGTTGAACCAGAGATCGCCGTAGGAATCGGAATAGCCGATATAGCCGACGGTTTTGACGTTATGGGCCTTCATGTGCTCGTACAGCACCTTGCCCATGATCGGGATCGGCTGCGGCATGGTCACCGACCATTTCATCCGCTCGGGCGTGATCGGAAACGGCGACAAGCCGATATGGAGAATGCCGGCCTCGTTGGCGACGTTGGAGACCGCGATCGTCGACGGCGTGATCGACGAGCCCATGATGATGTCCGCCTTGGACTCAGTGACGAAGCGCCTCGCATTGGTGGTGGCGGTGGTCGGATCGCCGCCGTCGTCGAGCACGATCACCTTCAGCGGCACGCCGCCGATCTCCTTCGGCACGAATTCCAGCGAGTTGCGCTCGGGAATGCCAAGCGGTGCCCCGGGTCCGGTGGTGGTGATGGTGATGCCGATGGTGATTTCATTGGTCTGGGCTGACGCCGGCGAGCCCGGCAGCGCCATGACAACGGCGAGCGCGGCCGCCGCGAGATAGACTGTTTTCATTATTTCCTCCCTGAACACATTTGTTGTCGATTTGCAGAACTTCGGCCGTTAATTCAAGCCTTCTTTAGGTGGTGCAGCGCTTAGCCGCGCATGAACTTCTCGATGATTTCCTTGGGCATCGGCGCCGATTTCAGCTTTTCCGGATCATCCGGATGGCGGCCGACCAGCACGCGGGTCTCGAAGGCCTCGATCGCAAGCCGCTCGCC
The DNA here is from genome assembly GCA_963821965.1 of uncultured Alphaproteobacteria bacterium. GTDB lineage: Bacteria > Pseudomonadota > Alphaproteobacteria > Rhizobiales > Xanthobacteraceae > Bradyrhizobium. The sequence goes on along the minus strand of CAWGFY010000002.1, from coordinate 70,302 downwards.
CTTGAACACCTTGTGGGTGACCTCGAAGCTCGAGCGCCCGAAAGCTTTCGATCCGGCTTTCGATGGTGATCCAGTCGCCATGGGTCGAAGCGATATGGAATTTCGCGCGGGTGTCGACCATGGGGATGCCGACCAGGCCGTATTTGTGCACGATGTCCTGCTTGGAGAAGCCGGCGGCCTCGAACATGATCGAGGTCGAATCGTCGAACATCGCGAAATAGCGCGGGTAATAGACGATGTTGGCGGGGTCACAATCGCCCCACTGGATCTGGACATTGCGCCGGTGCACGAACATGGCTCGGCCTATTTCGGCGCCATGCGCAGCGATGCGTCGAGCCGCACCACCTCGCCGTTAAGGTAGGAATTCTCGACCATGTGCAGCGCGAGCGCGGCAAACTCGTCGGGCTGGCCGAGCCGGTGCGGAAACGGGATCGCGGCCGCAAGCGAGTCCTGCGCTTCCTGCGGCAGACCGCCGAGCAGCGGGGTGAGAAACAGGCCGGGCGCGATAGTGAGCACGCGGATGCCGAATTGCGCGAGCTCGCGCGCGATCGGCAGGGTCATGCCGACGATGCCGCCTTTCGAGGCGGAATAGGCGGCCTGTCCGATCTGGCCGTCATAGGCGGCGACGGAGGCCGTGTTGATCACGACGCCGCGCTCGCCGCCGTCCAGCGGCGCGAGCTTGGACATCTCCGCCGTCGCAAGCCGCAGCATGTTGAAGGTGCCGATCAGATTGACCTTGATCACCCGCTCGAAATCGGCGAGCGGATGCGGCCCGTCGCGGCCGACCACGCGCTTGGCAACCCCGATACCGGCGCAGTTGACCAGCACGCGGGCCGGGCCGTGCGCCTTGGCCGCCGCCACGATCGCGGCTTCGGCCGAGGTGGCATCGGTGACGTCGCAGGCAATTGCCGTGCCCTTGATCTCAGCCGCAACGCTCCCGGCGAGCTTGGCATTGAGATCGCACACGGCGACCTTCGCGCCCGCCGCAGCAAGTTTTCGCGCGGTCGCCGCGCCGAGGCCCGACGCCCCGCCGGTGACGATCGCGGCCTGATCCTTCAATTGCATCTTGTTCCTCCCTGAAATTGTTCAGCCGATCGCGATCACGCGCGGTGGCGGCGGTATTGTATAAAGCTCCTCGATCAGATCAGCGCGATGCTCCAGCACCGCGCGCTGGTTGATCGAGCCCTTGTCGGTGACCTCGCCGCGGTCGATCGATAGCGGTGCATCGAACAGGACGGCGCGGGTGATCCGGTTGGACGAGCCGGTCGCGGTTGACAGGAGTTTCTCGAAGCGCTCGCGGAAGGCCGTACGCACGGACGCATCGTTTGCGGCTGCCGCAATATCATCCGACGTCAGCTGTGGATTGATCAGGCGGCAGCCGTCGAGATCGAGGATCACGATGGCCGCGAGCTCGTCGCGGTTGATGCCGGCAATGACGACGTCGCGTACCAGGGGCGCGCAGGCCGCGATGAAACGCGCGCGCAACGGCCCGACGCTGACCCAGGTGCCGCTCGCCAGCTTGAAATCCTCGGCAATGCGGCCGTCGAAATCGAAGCCGGCGTCGAAGTCGTCGGCATCTGCCGGCTTGATGGCGTCGCCGAATTTGTAGAAGCCTTCTTCGTCAAACGCGGCTTTGGTCAGTTCCGGCTGGCGCCAGTAGCCGGGCGTGACATTGGGTCCTTTCGCGCGCGCCTCGAGCTTGCCGTTGACGGGCACCAGCTTGGCGTCGTTGCCGGGCACCGGCAGGCCGACATGGCCGGAGCGCGAGGTGCGCGGGTTGACCGACATGAAGAACGGCGCGGTCTCGGTCGCGCCAAGCCCGGTCAGAACAGGCACACGCGCGCCGGTCTCGCGCACCGACAATTCGTCGAGACTGTTCCAGACATAAGGCGACAGCGCCGCGCCGGAGAAGAACATCGCATGCAGCTTCGCGAAGAATGTCTTGCGCAGGCCTGCATCCTCGCGCAGGTACGGCAGCAGCGACTCGTAACCCTTGGGGACGTTGAAATACACCGTCGGCGAAATCTCGCGCAGGTTACGCACGGTTTCTTCGATGCCGCCGGGCATCGGCTTGCCCTGATCGAGATAGATCGAACCGCCGTTGAAAAGCGTCAGCCCGATATTGTGATTGCCGCCAAAGGTGTGATTCCACGGCAGCCAGTCCACGATCACAGGCGGCTCGTCCTTCAGGAATGCCATGGTCTCGCGGATCATCACCTGATTGGCGCAGATCATGCGCTGGGTGTTGATGACAGCCTTGGGGTTGCCGGTCGAGCCTGACGTCAGCAGGAATTTCGCAATCGTATCCGGACCGATGGCGTCGTGCGCAGCATCGAGGCCCGCATGCGCCGGCGTACGCAGGAGGTCGGAAAGCTTCGTGACATTGCGGCCGGGCACGGCGCCCGAGGTTGCCGCGATCTCCACGCCATCGGGCACATTCGCCGCCAGCGCCGCTGAAAATTTATCGGCGTCGTCGGTAAACACGAAGCCCGGCGTCAGCAGCTTCATCACATAAGCGAGCTTGCCGTAGTCTCTGGAGATCAACGAATAGGCCGGCGACACCGGACAAAAGGGAATGCCGGCATAAAGCGCGCCGAACGCGACCAGTGCGTGATCGATCGCATTGCCGGAGAGGATCACGACAGGCTTCTCCGCGGACAGACCGCGCGAAAGCAACGCCGAGGCGATGTGCCGGCTCGCGGTGAGCAGCTCCGCGTAAGTCAGCTTGCGCCAGTCGCCGCCGGCGACGCGCTCGGCCATGTAGACATTGTCCGGCGTCGCCTGGGCCCAATGATGCAGGCGATCGGTGAGACGCCGCGGATAGTCGGCAAGCCTCTCGGTCGGCCGCAAATAAATCGTGCCGTCGCTCTTGCGTTCGATCGAGACCGCGGGATCGCCGAACGAAATTTTCCGCAGTGGATGCGCGCCCGCCGCGCGCGCGGTGGTGGCCGGCGCGGTCATGCGCTGGCCGTGGTCCGCGCACAGGTTCCGGCTTCCGCGGTCGCGGGGGGTGCGGCGTTTCCCATGGAAATATGATGTCCTGACCAGAATAGTTATGTTTTATAACTATTGGGGAGGGTGTCAATCGATCTCGTGTCCCGGACGCGGCGCAGCGCCTCTTCAGCGGTGCGCCGCAGATCCGGGACCCAGACGACGCAGCTAACGATCCAAAGCTTTGGGCCCCGGATCAGCAGCGCATCACTTCGTGCTGCGCAGCGTCCGGGGCACGGTCCTCCAACTAGAGCACCATATGCACATCGATCACGACGCGGTCGGCGTGCCGCGCGGCCGAGGCGACGAAGATGTGCTGCATCAGCCAGCGATATTTTTCGTGCCCGGTCTCGAATTTCGGCAACGTCCGGAAATAGATCAGCCTGGGATCGACCGGCTCACCGCGCTTCAGTTTCTGCAACAGCTCGACCGGCCCGAAGCGGATGCCCTTGTTCTCGACATAGACCACCGCGCCGTCGTCGGTCTCGAAGGCGTATCTGGCTTCGAGATCGATCAGCTCGTTCGGCCGGATGATCTGGAAGTCGGCGCCGAACGGCAGTACCCTGCCGTTGACCTTCTCTCCCCTCACCTCGCCGCCGGTGATCGGAATGATGCGGCGGACGCCGTAACCGAGATCGCCGGCGGTCGTCACCTCGGCGATTTCAGCGGTGATGGTGAAGGCGTATTGAGTGCGGAGTTCGGGAGTCATCGCTCAGCCCGCCATGCGCGTCGGCAGCCACAGCGCCAGGATCGGAAACGCGATCAGGATCACCAGCCGCACCAGATCGGTCAGCACGAACGGGATCACGCCCTTGAAGATGGTGGCAAAGGAGACGTCCTTCACCACGCTCTTGATGACGAACACGTTCATGCCGACCGGCGGATGGATCAGGCCGAGCTCGACCGTCATCACGATGATGACGCCGAACCAGATCGGATCGAAGCCGAGGTGCGTCACCACCGGGAAGATGATGGGCACGGTGAGGATGATCATCGCCATCGCGTCCATCAAGCAGCCGAGCACGAGATACATCACCATGATCACCGCGAGCACGCCGTAGCTGCCGAGCCCGAGGCCGGTCAAGAATTCCGTCACCTTCTGCGGGGTCTGCGTCACCGTCAGGAAATAGCCGAAGATCAGCGCGCCGATCAGCACGGTGAACACCGCCGCCGCGGTGCGCGTGGCCTGCAGCAGCGAGGCGAGGATCTTCTCCTTGTCGAGGCGGCCGGTGGCGACGCCGATCAGGAACGCGCCTGACGCGCCGACGCCGCCGGCTTCGGTCGGCGTGAAGCGCGGCAGATAGGGCAAACCGTAGAGCCCGCCGATCACGAAGATGAACAGCAGCACCGGCGCCCAGATGTCGCGCAGGCCCGCAAAGCGCTCACGCCAGGGAATTGCCGGGCCGCGCGGCAGAAAGCCGGGCCTGATGAAGCCGATCAGCGTGATGGTGATCATGTACATGGTCATCGCCAGCAGGCCGGGGATGATGCCGGCCATGAACAGCTTGCCGATGTCCTGCTCGGTGATGATGCCGTAGACCGCGAGCACGGTGGACGGCGGCAGCATCGCGCCCAGCGTGCCGCCGGCCGCGATCACGCCGGTCGCAAAGGACTGCGGATAGCCGAAGCGGCGCATCTCGGGATAGGCGACGGCGGAGAAGGTCGCGGCGGTCGCAACCGACGAGCCGGAGATTGCGGCAAAGCCGCCGCAGGCGGCGACCGTGGCGATGCCGAGCCCGCCGCGCAGATGTCCGACAAAGCCGTTGGCGGCGCGGAACAGCTCGCGGCTCATCCCCGAGTTGGAGACGAACGTGCCCATCAGCAGGAACATCGGGATCACGCCGAAAGTGTAGTCGGTCACCGTGCGCATCGAGGTCTGGCCGACCAGCTTCAGCGCCGCGCTGCCGCCGACCAGATAGCTGAAGCCGGAAACGCCGACGAGCCCCATCGCCATGCCGACCGGCACGCGCAGCAGCATCAGCGCAAACAGCGAGATGAAGCCAAGGACGGCGACCGCGTTGGTGCTCACGCGCTACTCCGTCGCCTTGATCGCGGGATCGTGCATTTCCTCGGGATGGAAGATCAGCCGCCAGGTGCGGATCGCGATCAAGAGCACGGCCGAGATGTCGCCGATCCAGGCGACCGCGAAGAACGGCCAGGTCGGCATGTGCATGTCGAAGGTGAGCACATTGTCTCTGTAGGTGCCGCGCACCTTGTCGAACAGCGTCCAGGTTTGCACGGAGACCACGAACAGCAGCACCAAGGTGGCGAACACGTCGATCCAGCGCTGATAGCGCGGCTCGACATTGGCCCAGATCAGGTCGACGGTGATGTGGGTGCCGCGATAGGAGGTCGCGGCGATGCCCCAGAAGATCAGGATGCCGAGCAGCATGCGCCCGATGTCGAAGGAATCGGGAATCGCATAGTTCAGCGTGTTGCGCAGCAGGACCGAGAGGAAGATGTCGAGCGCGACGAGGCCGACGAAGCCGGCCGCGATCCATTCGATCGTATCGATGAAGCGGTCCATCGACGCGCGCTGCATGCTTCCCCCTGAGCAAACGGCGGCAGGAAGAACCTGCCGCCGCGCCTCGTTTGATGGATGCGCCGTTACTGCGCCAGCGCCTTGTACTTCGCAAGCGAGGCCTTCAGCTCCGACATCGCGGCGTCCGGATCGACGCCGGTCTTCTTCACATTGTCGGCCCAGGTCTTGATCAGCGGCTCGGAGGCCGTCTTCCACAGACCGAGCTGCTCCGGCGTCAGCTTGTAGATCTCGTGGCCGGACTCGGCGCGCACCTTCTCGATGCCGGCATCCTCGAACTTGCCCCAGGGGTCGCCGACCCTGGCGGCGGCCTCGGTGTTGCAGTTGTCGTCGATCGCCTTCTTCTGGCGGTCGGACATCTGATTGTAGACGTCCTTGTTCATCACAAGCACGAAGGTCGTGACATAAAGCGGCGCGTCCATGTGATACTTCGTCACCTTGTCGATGCCGAACAGCACCAGCGAGCCCCACGGGAAGGTGACGGCATCGGCGACGCCGCGCTCGATGATGTCGCGCACTTCGGGCGCCGAGGACTGCACATTGGTGCCGCCGAGCATCGTGACGAAGTTCGCCATGGTGGCGTGCGCCGGGCGCACCTTCATGCCCTTGATGTCGTCGGGCACCACGATCTTCTTGGTGCGCGAGTGAAACGACGACGGCGAATGGATGAAGGCGAGGCAGAACTTGACGTCCTTCATCTCCTTCCCGGCATATTTGCGGTACCAGGCGTCGAGGCCTTCGGTGCCGCCGGTGGCGTCCGACATCAGGAAGGGAAGCTCGCCTGCGCCGATGATCGGGAAACGGCCAGGTTGATAGCCGGGATTGACGTAGGTGACGTCGGCGATGCCGTCGCGCGCCATGTCGTAATGGTCGAACGCCTTGCCGAGCTGCTGCGCCGGGAAAACCTTGTAGTGGATGCTGCCGCCGGACGCCTTCTCGACCGAGGCGCCCCATTCCTCCAGCGACTTCTGCAGCGGATGCGAGGCGCGGCACCCAGTGCGAAATCTTCAGCTCGAAGGTTTTCTCCTGCGCGAAGGCCGGCGTCACGCTGGCGGCCAGCAGCAACGCCAAAAACGTCTTCCTCATCGGTGCGATCTCCCTGCTACGTCCCTTGTGATTTTTGAGGCTTTGGTCGCCCTTTGCAGGCACTGTTATATGATATAATTATCATTGCAAGCCTGCGACATCGCGCCCGAGCGAGCGCGAGGCGGACAGCCTACAACACCCCGGGAGGACGGGCATTGCGGACGAAAGTAGCAATCATCGGCGCCGGTCCGGCAGGATTGTTGCTTGGGCAACTTCTTCGCAGTTACGGCATCGACAACGTCATCCTGGAGCGCCACACCGGCGAATACGTGCTCGGCCGCATCCGCGCCGGCCTTCTGGAGGAAGGCACCGTGGCGCTGATGGACGAGGTCGGCGCGGGCAGGCGTGCGCATGCCGAGGGTCTGGTGCATGACGGCATCGAGCTCGCCTTTGCAGGCGAGCGCCACCGCATCGACATGCGCGCGCTGACCGGCAAGACCGTGATGATCTACGGCCAGACCGAGGTCACGCTCGATCTGATGAATGCGCGCAAGGCTGCCGGGCTGACCTCCATCTACGAGGCCGCCGACGTCGAGCCGCATGATTTCGACACAGATCATCCGCGTGTCACCTACAAGAAAGACGGTGTGACCCATGAGATCGCCTGCGATTTCATCGCCGGCTGCGACGGCTTTCACGGCATCAGCCGCGCCAGCGTCAGGCCGGAGGCGATCGAAACCTTTGAGCGGGAGTATCCGTTCGGCTGGCTCGGCATTCTTTCCGACACTCCGCCGGTCTCGCATGAGCTGATCTATTCCAACCATGCGCGCGGCTTCGCGCTCTGCACGATGCGCTCGACCAAACGCAGCCGCTATTATGTACAGTGTCCGCTCGACGACCGCGTCGAGGACTGGTCGGACGACCGGTTCTGGGAGGAATTGAAGCGGCGGCTGGATCCGAAGGCCGCGGATAGCCTCGTCACCGGACCGTCGATCGAGAAAAGCATCGCACCGTTGCGCAGTTTCGTCGCCGAGCCGATGCGATTCGGCCGCATGTTTCTCGCCGGCGATGCCGCGCATATCGTGCCGCCGACCGGCGCCAAGGGACTGAACCTCGCCGCCAGCGATGCGCATTATCTGGCCAGCGGCTTACGCGAATACTACGACGAGAAATCTTCCGCGGGCATCGACAAGTATTCGGAAACTGCGCTGAAGCGGGTCTGGAAGGCCGTGCGGTTCTCGTGGTGGATGACCCAGATCATGCACAAGTTCCCGGACACCGGCGCCATCGGCGCGCGGTTTCAGCTCGCCGAGCTCGACTATGTCGTCAACTCGAAGGCCGCGATGACATCGCTGTCGGAGAATTATGTCGGGTTGCCGTTTTAGGCGCACGTCGTCATTGAACGTTTCAAACACACCCGCAAATCACGTTTAAAACTTTGTAGCCGATGCAATCGGCTGACATCTCGCGTTCAATGCCGCGAACGACAACGCGCGAGCACAGCATGACCGCGAGCGACATCCCCGCCGGCTTCGAGCCGCATTTCCGCAAAGCGCCCTTCACCGATCCCTGGGAACCGCTCTATTCGAAGAAGACCGACAAGGCTGTCATCATGGGATTGTGGCTCGCGAAGCCACACACCAACGCACGAGGGCTGATCCATGGTGGGTTGATCGCGTCGCTCGCCGACAATGCGATGGGCTACAGCTGCGCGCAGGTGACGGGCTGGACGACGTCATATGTCACAGTGTCGCTATCGATCGACTATGTCGGCTCGGCGAAAACAGGACAATGGCTCGCGGTGGAATGCGAAGTGATCAAGACCGGCAGCACACTCTGCTTTGCGCAAAGCCTGATCAAGGCCGATGACGTCGTGATTGCGCGCGCCAACGCGACCTTCCGTGTGGTGCCGAAGCCGGCGTAGGCTTTGCTCTCGTGTCCCGGACGCGGTGCAGCGTGTAACGCTGCGCCGCAGAGCCGGGACCCAATGCGACCACATGGACCCCGGATCAGCAGCGCACCGCTTGCGTCCTGCCTGTGTCGACGACCTGCGTGGACGCGCTGCGCTGCGTCCGGGGAACGCATCAGCCGAAATGCCAATCCGTGGTCTCGACCACGAGATCGATGAAGGTGCGCACCTTGGCCGATAGCAATCGCGAGGTCGGATAGACAATGTGGACCGGCGATGGCGGCAGCTCGAATTTCTCAAGCACGATTCTGAGCCGCCCCGCCTTCAGCGAGGCCGCCGCCTGATAGGCCAGCACGCGCGTCAGCCCGCCGCCGGCCTCGGCATACTGGACCGCGGCATCGGAGCTGTTGGTCAAAAGCCGCGGCGCATAGGCGATGCGAACCTCCTCCCCGTCATCGACAAAGCGCCAGTCCGAAAGCCCAGCGGTCGAGCCGAACTGGATGGTATCGTGCGACGCGATGTCGGCGGGCCGCTTCGGCTCGCCGCGCGCCTTCAAATAGGCAGGCGACGCCACCACGATCCGCCGCATCTCGCCGACATGGCGCGCCACCAGCGAGGAGTCGGCGAGCTGGCCGATCCGCACCGCCAGGTCGATGCCGTCCTCGACCAGACTGGCCACGCGATCTTCCAGCCGCAATTCGCCCGACACTTCGGGATAGCGCGTCAGGTAAGCCGACATCACCGGACTGACATGCAGGCGGCCGAAGCCGAGCGGTGCCGACACCACCAATTGCCCGCTCGGGCGCGCGCTCTCGCCCTCGGCCGCGCTTTCGGCTTCCTCGATGTCAGCGAGTATCCGCCGCGCACGCTCGAGATAGCGCGCGCCGACATCGGTCAGCGCCACCTTGCGCGTGGTCCGCTGCAACAGCCGGGCGCCGAGCCGCTCTTCCAGCGCCGCGATCAGCCGCGTCACCGCCGGCGGGGAGAGTTTCAGCTTGCGCGCCGCCGGCGCAAACCCCTGCAGGTCGGCCACCGTGACAAAGGCCTGCATGGCGTCGATCCGGTCCATGGCATTATTTCATAATATGCAATGATGAAGTGTCAATTCACATCATTGTTCCAAATGAGGAGAGACCCCATCTTCGAGGCCGAAAGACACAGGAGACATTCCGATGTCGGACACCCAGACCTATTCCAGCGACGTCGCCTTTACCCCGGCGGTGAAAGCCATCCAGACCAAGAAGGGATCGCGCGAGGGCTACGCCGAGGTCGAGCGCAACGGCGGCTGGCGCACGGAGATCGACGAGAAGCTCGCAGGCTTCCTGGCCAACACCAACAGTTTCTACATGGCGACCGCAACCGCGGACGGGCAGCCCTATATCCAGCATCGCGGCGGACCGAAGGGATTCGTCAAGGTGCTGGACAAGCACACCATCGCGTTCGCCGACTATGCCGGCAACCGGCAATATTTGACGCAGGGCAATCTCTCGGAGAACAACAAGGCGCACATCTTCATCATGGACTATGCGCACCGCCGGCGCGCGAAAATCTGGGGCGAGGCGCGCATCGTCGACGATGATCCGGCGCTGCTGGAACAGCTGATGCCGAAAGGCTATCGCGCGCGGCCCGAACAGGTGATCCTGTTCAGGATTGCGGCGTGGGACACCAATTGCCCGCAGCATATTCCGCAGAAATTCGATGCGGCCGACGTCGCGCAGGCGATGGGCGAGGCCGCCGCGAAGATCGCCGCGCTCGAGGCGGAGGTGGCGAAGTTGAAGGCGGAGGCAAAAGCGTAGCAGTCTCGCATGGCCTATGCCGCCTCGCGCACCTTGGCCCACGCGAAGTCGGGATAATACTGCCGCATCATGCGGTCGACATAGGCGGTAAGGTTGCCGAACGTTTCGACCTCGCTGCGTAATTTCGAAGCGAAGAACGGCGTCAGGATGCCGGCGAGCGCGCCGAAAGCGGTGGCGTCGACGCCGCTGGGCTTCTCGCCCATCAGATAGGGCTTGTCGCCCAACTGCACCGACAGTGCGAAGATCGAACGGATCGCGAGATCGACGTCGTCGTCGGGCGCGTGGCGGCCGAGGCCGCTCAGCAGGTAGTTCTCGGCGACGCGGAACTGCGCGTCCTCGCGCAGCTTCTCGCGGCGGTCGTCCGGCGCGCCATCGAAGAAATGCGCCGGGCCCTTGGCGAAATTCTCAGCCTCGACCCACCGCGCGCCGACCAGCGCCCAGTAGACATGATGCTCGATCATGCGCTCGAACGCCCAGGCCTGGGCGCGGCTCTTCTGGTCGAGCCCGGCATCGAAGTCGAAACCGTATTTGCGCTCGACATGCGCGCGGATGAAGGTCGAATCGGCGACCACCTCGCCCTCGTCGTCGATGAAGGGCAGCTGACCCTTCGGCGAGGCCGGCGGCATCGCCCGCTCCTTGCGATAGGCGAGGGACGCCATCCTGAGCTGGACCTCGGTCTTGGTCACAAACGGACTGATTTCCGGCAGGCCAAAGCCCGGCCCAAAGCCGTAGAGGGTGATCATGCGATAGCTCCCGCTTCCAAACATGTCCGGCACGCTACCGGTGGGCTGCTGCCACCATGCTGTCAGCAGTCTTGGCGGCAGCGGCGAACCGCGCCCCCTTTAGCGCTCGCCGCATGGTATGGCGGGCGAGCGAGACGAGTTGCCGGTGGATCATGGCCTCCAGCGTCGCGAGCGCGGCGATTGCCAGCGCCGCGATCGCCCAACGCAGGTCGACGGAGGCAGGCAGAACCGAGGCGAGACGCTCGATCGCCCGGGCCTGGAGCCGCCACAGCGGCGAAAGGCCGGCGTGGACAGCGCATGCACGAGAGAACATCATGGGGAATCCCCTTCGTTGAAGTGTTGTCCCGTTATAGAAAGGCCCTGCTGACAACATGCTGTCAGCATCCGTAAAGCCTTACGGCGAAAGAGAAATTCGATGAGACGCGCCGACCGCTTGTTTCAGATCATCCAGGTGCTTCGGCGCACCCGTAAGCCATTGACGGCAGATGCGATTGCGCTCGAGCTCGAGACCTCGAAACGCACGATTTATCGCGATATCGCCACGCTCATGGGTCAACGCGTTCCCATTCGCGGCGAGGCCGGCATGGGCTACATCCTCGAGAAAGGCTTCGACCTGCCGCCCTTGATGCTGACACCCGAGGAGATCGAGGCGGCGGTGCTCGGCGCGCAATGGGTGTCGGGCCATGCCGATTCCTCGCTGGCGCGCGCCGCCGAAGATCTCATTGCCAAGATCGCCGACACCGTGCCGGAGCGGCTGCGGCCCTTCGTGCTGGAGCCCGCGAGCGGCGCGCGGCCGGGATGGAATCGCGAGCCCGACCGCATCGACATGGTGAAGACGCGTTCGCACATCCACGAGGGCAAGAAGATCGCGCTGCATTATCGCGACGAGCAGGGCCGCGCCACCGAGCGCACGATCTGGCCGATCGCGGTCGGCTATTACGAGGCAGTGCGGCTGCTCGCGGGCTGGTGCGAGCTGCGCAAGGATTTCCGCAGCTTCCGCACCGACCGCGTCATGAACGCCGATTATCTCGAGGAGAAATACCCTGAACGACGTGACATCCTGCGCGCGCGCTGGCGCCAGAGCATGGTCTGGGAACGGCCGAAGGACACGTGATGGAAGCGAACCGGCCAACCATCGCGGTCGAAGACATCTGCCAGTCCTGCGGCGCCTGCTGCGCGACATCAGTGAACTGGCCGCGGTTCTCGACCGAGGACGATGCCGCGCTCGATCTCATCCCCGCCGAGTTCGTCAACGCGCGCGGCTCGGGCATGCGCTGCGACGGCGACCGCTGCGCGGCACTGAAGGGCAAGGTCGGCGAAGCGACCTCGTGCGCGATCTATGCGATACGGCCCGAGGTTTGCCGGACCTGCATGCCCGGCGATGCCGAATGCGCGATGGCGCGGAAGAAATGGGGACTGCCGGCCCTGGCTTGACGAACTTACGCCGTCACGGCTTCGGTCGATGTCCTCGTCGAGCTCGTCATCGATCGGCACGAAGGTCGACAGCGGCTTGGTCGACAGCGTGATCGGCTTGCGGCCGTTATGAGAGGTGGACGGCGCAACACGGCTCGCGGGCGCTTCGCGCGACAGCGCGTAAAGCGTGGAGCCGACGCGGCCGCCGATATGGACCAGGTCGCGCTCGCTGCAGCTCGAGGCGATCGACAGCGACAATGCATAGAGGTGACTGCGGCGATAGCAGAACAGCGCCAGCATGGCGCGGACTTGCGGGGACACGCTTTCGACCAGCATGGGCAGGCCATGCTCGCTGGCGCGGTACATCTCGCCGAGCAACTCGTCGCGGACCGGGCAGCTATCGCTGTCGTAAGCGTCGCGGCTTGAAATCATCGCAGGGGCCCCCCTTCCCTCGCGAAGATGCAATGCAATTGTCTAACGAAGGGTTAACCACCAAAGCCGTGCCTCCCCGGAAGCGATTGACGCCACCGAATCAGTGCGCGGGCCGCCACGCGTACCTGCTTCGCGCTCGGCTTTCCGCGTGTCTATCTTTGCGCACGGCCGCGAATGACGGGCTTCTACGAACGGCTCGGCTGGACCCTGATCGAGCGCCGGGTCGGTCCGCATCAGCTCAATGTATTCGTGCAAGAAGCAGCTAATTCGCCGCCATGAAAATCGAGAGGCCGAAGCCGGTGAGGTGATGCAACGCCTGGTCGATGCCGATCAGCCACCAAAACCACTGGTGCTCCATGGTCACGTTGAAGGTGGAGACACACAGCCCCTTGGCGCGGTCGACGGTGATGTGGATGGCGAAGTCGATGAAGGCGACGAACCAGAACCGCGGCGCGACGACCAGGATCATCGCCAGCGCAACCGCCAGATGAATCAGGCAATGCACCAGCAGCGGAAGGGCCCAGCCCTTCTTCTGGTCCTTGCCTTGCGCCATCCAGGCGTTCTGCAGCAGGAAGTCGGCGATGACGTGCTTGACGGTCAACAGCAGCATCCAGCCGATCAACAGACCGACCGGGACTGAGGACGACATGGCTGGAAACGACAAGCTCACCCCTCGCTGAGACCTGGACCACACGGGGACTGGAGGCGCTCAGCGCACTTTCTTTTCAAACCCGGCCAATTTGCCCCGTAACGGCCTTTTATGGCATCTCCCGGAGCGGATTGCACCTGTCGGGAACCGCAAAAACAAACTTGACGGGAGGTGTTGCAACCCGGTCCCGCCGCCCCGGTAAGGTTACCGGATTGGTTAATTTGCAATCCGTCGGCCAGCGGATATCATGACAAGACTCGGAATTTTCTTTCTTTTTTAGGCAGTTACGATTTCGCCGGGCGATCTTCGGATGCCCGCCCCTCGGGTTGAAGCCATGAGCGCTGACGTCCCTGCACCGGCCTACCAGCCTCCGCCGCGTTCACAGGTTGTCAAAAGCAACCGCCGGCAGATGCTGCTGTTCACGGTGTTCACCCTCGTATTGTCGCTCGCGACGGTGTGGGGCGGCCGCATCCTCCTGAAGAACTCCGAAACGCTCATCTTTGCCGTAGGCGGACCCAACGGCGACGACGCCCGTTTCGCCGCCAAGCTCGGCGCCGTGCTCAAGAGCAACAATTCGCGGCTGAAGCTGAAGATCGTCACGGCGGGCGACGGCGCGAAGGCGGTGGCGCAATTCGACCGCCGCGAGGCCGATTTGATGGTGTTGCGCACCGATTCGAAAATTCCACCGCGGGCGCGCGCGATCGCGATCCTCGAGCATGATGTGGTGCTGCTGCTCAGCCCCGGAGCCAAGAAGATCAAATCCTTCGACGACCTGAAGAAGGTCAAGAAGATCGCGGTCTGGGCCGACGGCGACAACAGCGCCTCCTTCGTCCGCAACATTTTCGGCTTCACCGACAGCCCCGACACCGCATCGAAGGTGCAGGTGGCGCCGCCGGGATCGACGCTGGACAAGCTGTTCGCCTCCGGTTTCGGCGCCGTCATCGCGGTCGCGCACACCTCGAAGGTGATGCAGGACAAGAGCTACGAACAGTTGGCCAAGAAGGGCGGCTTCACGCTGAACGCGATCGAGTCCGCCAAGGCGCTGGCCCGCAAGATCCCGGGGATCAGCGAGGAGACGCTGTCGGCCGGCACGATCTCCGCATCGCCGGCGATTCCCGACGACGATCTCGACACCATCGGGCTGCAGTGGCTGCTGGTGGCGCAATCGAAGATGGCGATCTCGACGGCGACCGATCTCGCCCGCGTCATCTACGAGAACCATGCCGCGCTTGCGCTCGATGACGGCTTCGCCTCCAAGATCGAGCCGGCCGAGACCGACAAGGACGCCTTCATCATCGCGCATCCGGGCGCGTCCCAATACATCAACGACGACACCAAGTCGTTCATGGATAAATACAGCGACATGATGTATCTCGGCGCCGCCGCGCTCAGCGTCATCGGCTCGATCTTCGCGGGGATCTACACCAAGATCACGCGCGTCGCGCCGGAGCGGGCCGGCGAACTCGCGACCGAGCTGCTTTCCATCGGTGAGAAGATCGAGCACGCCCATTCGCTTGACGAACTCGATGAGCTGCAGGACCAGCTCGAAGCCATCCTGCGTGGCGTCATCATCGGCTTGCGCGACGGCAGCATCAGCGGCGACGGATTGGAGACGTTCAAGCTCGGTTATGAGTTCGTGCGCGACGATATCGCCATGCGCCGCGACCACCTCAAGCGCCATGCCGGCGACAAGGTCGCCGACGACAATCTGGCCGTGGTGAAGACGGCGCGAAGCGCGTAGCTGCGATACTGCTTCCACATAAGCGATGTCGTCGCCCGGCCTTGTGCGCGATTGCGCATCAGGACCGGGCGGCCCTGGGTCGCCCGGTCCCGGCTCCGCCAAGGCTACGCCGGGCCACAAGCTCACTCGGCCGCCGAAGCTTCAGCGAAGGCGGCAAGCCGGGCGACGACAGCGTTTCCTTGGAGAATCTGGTACGACATCTCAATGACCGCCCCCGAAGTCACATCCCGATCGACGCCAGCGCGCTCCAAACCCACGCCCTCCTGGCGCGAGAGCCTCGCCGTCTACCTGCAGCCGCGCGTGCTGATCGTGCTGCTGCTCGGCTTCTCCTCCGGCCTGCCGCTGGCGCTGTCGGGCTCGACGCTGCAGGTGTGGATGCGCGAGGACGGCGTCGATCTCGGCACAATCGGCCTGTTTGCTCTGATCGGCACACCCTACACCTTGAAATTCCTGTGGGCGCCGCTGGTCGACGCGCTGCACGTGCCGCTGTTCACGCGCGCCTTCGGCCGCCGCCGCGGCTGGCTGGTGTTTTCGCAACTGCTGCTGATCGTATCGATCGTGCTGCTGGCGCTGACCGACCCCGCACGCTCGCCGTTCGCGGTCGCACTGGCCGCGCTGCTGGTCGCGACCGCCTCATCGACCCAGGACATCGTGGTCGACGCGTTCCGCGTCGAGAGCCTGCCGGAGAGCGAGCAGGCCGCCGGCATGGCGGCCTATGTCGCGGCCTACCGGATCGGCATGCTGGTCTCGACCGCCGGCGCGCTGTTCATCGTCTCCGGCTTCGAGACCGCGGGCCTTGTCCGCACGTCGGCGTGGATGTGGGGCTATGTGGTGATGGCAGCACTGGTGCTGATCGGCACCGTCACCGCGCTTGCGGCGACCGAGCCGCCGCAATCGAAGGCCGCCGAGGCGGCGACCGCCAGCGAGACCGCGTTTGCGCGCGTGCTGCATGCGGCGATCGGCGCCTTCTCGGAATTCCTCACCCGGCGCGACGCCTTCGCCGCGCTCGCCTTCGTGGTGCTGTTCAAGTTCACCGACGCGTTTTCCGGAACGATGACCGCGCCGTTCGTGATCGATCTCGGCTTCAGCAAGGTCGACTATGCCGCGATCGTAAAGGGCGTCGGCCTTGCCGCGACCCTGATCGGCGGCTTTGCGGGCGGTTACGTCGCGCGGCGCTATTCGCTGGCCGCGAGCCTCTGGATCGGCGGCACGCTGCAGGCCCTCGCCAACCTCTCCTTCTCCTGGCTTGCCCATGTCGGCGTCAACGAATGGGCGCTGGCGCTGGCGATCTGCGCGGAGAATTTCACCAGCGCCATCGGCACCGTGATCTTCGTCGCCTATCTCTCGGCGCTGTGCCAGAACCCGCTGCACACCGCGACCCAATATGCGCTGCTGACCGCGCTCGCCGCGGTCGGCCGCACCTATCTGTCGTCAGGCGCCGGCTACGTCGCCAAAGCCGTCGGCTGGCCGCTGTTCTTCGTGATCTGCGTGCTGGTCGCGATCCCGAGCCTCGTGCTGGTGGGGTGGCTGCAGAAGCGCGGACATTTCGACGCACTGGGACCTGTAAGAGTCTAGGTTTTGCGCATGATCTTTTCGGAAAACCGCTTCACACTTTTCCGGATCATGCGCTAGCGCCTGACCACGCTCCATTTGGTGACGACGGCTTCCGTCATCTGGCCGGCGTCCTGGGCGCAGGAGATCTCGTCGACCTTGACCGAGATTTCCTTGCCGACGAGACGCTTGAGCTCGGCGGCCTGCGAATCGCTCGTGGTGATGAGCTGGAACGTCTCCGGCCCGGTCTCGAGATTGCAGAGCCCGTTCGGCGGCGGCAGCCGCCGCGGCTCGCTGGTGATCTGATAGGTCGCAACCCGCTTGCCCTTGGCCCCGCCACGCACGCGCATCGCGGTCAGTTCCCCCGACAGCAAATCACCTGCGTTGATCGGCTTCGCCGTCTTCGGCGCAGGCTCCTGCTGCGCGGGATCCGTTTGCTGCGCCGGCGCGAGCGACACCCCGAAGCCCGCCACAATCACTGACGCACAAGCCAAGCGTTTGGCGAATTGGTGTTTCGTCATCGAGATGTTCCGTTTATTGTGTTGGCTAGAACAGCGTGCGCTGGCGCATCGCTGCAGATAGCGTACCTTCGTCCAGATAATCAAGCTCGCCGCCGACGGGAACTCCGTGCGCGAGCCGCGTCACCTTGACATTGGCGTCTTGCAGCAAATCCGTGATGTAGTGCGCGGTGGTTTGCCCATCGACGGTTGCATTGAGCGCCAGGATGATCTCGTTGACCTGCGCCTCGTGCGCGCGCGCCACCAGCGTATCGATGGTGAGGTCCTGCGGACCGACGCCGTCCAGCGGCGACAATGTTCCGCCCAGCACGTGATAGCGGCCGTTGATCGCATCCGCGCGTTCCAGCGCCCAGAGATCGGCGACGTCGGCGACCACGACGATGATCGAGGGATCGCGGCGCGGATCGGTGCAGACCGTGCAGGGATTTTGCGTGTCGATATTGCCGCAGGTCTTGCAGACCTGGATCTTGTCGATCGCAACCTGCAACGCCGACGACAGCGGCGTCATCAGCGCTTCGCGTTTCTTGATCAGGTGCAACGCAGCGCGGCGCGCCGAGCGCGGCCCTAATCCCGGCAGCCGCGCCAGCAACTGGATCAGGCGTTCGATTTCGGGGCCGGCAACCGCAGCGGGCATCGATCAGGTACCGAGCAGTCCCGGCGGCAGGCCGAGCCCGCCGGTCAGCGACTGCATCTTCTCCTGCATCGCGGTCTCCGCCTTGCGCTTCGCGTCATTGAAGGCGGTGACCAGCAGATCCTCGAGCACCTCGCGTTCCTCGGCCTTCATCAGCGAGGGATCGATCCTGACCGCCTTCACTTCCATCTTGCCGGTAATGCGCACGTTGACGAGGCCGCCGCCGGAGGCGCCCTCGACCTCGACCTGGCCGA
The DNA here is from genome assembly GCA_963821965.1 of uncultured Alphaproteobacteria bacterium. Lineage (GTDB taxonomy): Bacteria > Pseudomonadota > Alphaproteobacteria > Rhizobiales > Xanthobacteraceae > Bradyrhizobium. The sequence goes on along the minus strand of CAWGFY010000002.1, from coordinate 52,109 downwards.
GCTCCTCCTGCATCGCCTGCATCTTCGACTGCAGCTGCGCCGCCTGCTTCATCATGCCGAGAAAATCGGGCATCGGTTGAATCCTCTAGAGAGTCGTTGTCGGAATTGTCCGGCGGCTCTTCGGTGAAACCGTCTTCGCCGGTCCCGCCGCCGGCATCGGAATCCGGCGGCTCGGCGGCGAGCTTGCGCACCTCGACCACCTTGGCGCCGGGAAAGCGCGCGAGCACTTCCTTGACCCGCGGATCGGCCTCGGCGGCGCGCTCGCGCTGGCCTTTCTCGACCAGGCTTTGCTCGCGCAAGGTCGGCTGCCCGGCCTCGTTGGAGACGATCACGGTCCAGCGCCGGCCCGTCCATTGCTCGAGCTTGCGGGAGAGTTCGTTGACGAGTGCGCGCGCGGCACTGCGCTCAAGAGAAACTTCCAGCCGGCCGTCCTCGATCCGTACCAGCCGCACATCGGCCTCCAGCGCGGCCTTGATCAGGAGATCGCGCTGGGAGGCGGCGAGCGCGACGAGTTCGGGGAAAGTGTTGATCCGGAGCGCGGGCGCCGACGGCGCTTCCGCAGTCGATGCGATCGCCTGCGGCCGTGCGGACGCTTCGGTGCGCGGCGCAGCCGAGGCGCGCGCAGGCGAAGCTGCCATGGACGACACCGGCGAGGCCGGCGCACTGCGCGGCGCGGGGCTAGCGGCGATCGACCGGCGAAGCGCCGCCGTTCTGCTCGATCATGCGGATCGCCTCATCCGGCGTCGGCATGTCGGCGACATAGGCGATGCGCACCAGCACCATCTCGGCGGCAGCGGCCGGCCGCGTCGCGCCTTGGGCTTCGGTGATGCCCTTGAGCAGCATCTGCCACATCCGCGACAGCACCCGCATCGAAAGTTTTGAGGCAAATTCTCTCGCGCGCATCCGCTCGGTCTCGCCGAACGCGACATTGTCGGCGGTTGCCGGAACGATCTTCACGCGGGTGACGAAATTGACGAACTCGGCAAGATCGGACAGCACCACGATCGGATCGGCGCCGGTGTCGTATTGATCGCGGAATTCCCTGAACGCGCTTTCGATGTCGCCGCGCGCCAGCGCGTCGAACAGGTCGATCACCCGCGTACGGTCGGCGAGCCCCAGCATCTGCCGCACCTGCTCGGCGCGCACGGGACCCGCCGCATGCGCGATCGCCTGGTCGAGCAGCGACAGCGAGTCGCGCACCGAGCCTTCGGCGGCGCGCGCGATGATGCCGAGCGCTTCCGGTTCGATCTCGACCTTTTCCTGCGCGGCGATACTGGAGAGATGCCGCATCAGGATGTCGGCCTCGACCCGGCGCAGGTCGAAGCGCTGGCAGCGCGACAGCACGGTGACGGGGACTTTTCGGATTTCGGTGGTGGCGAACACGAACTTGGCGTGCTCCGGCGGCTCCTCCAGCGTCTTCAGGAAGGCGTTGAACGCCGCGGTCGACAGCATGTGGACTTCGTCGATGATGTAGACCTTGTAGCGCGCGCTCGCCGGTGCATAGCGCACGCTGTCATTGATGGCGCGCACGTCGTCGACGCCGGTGTGCGAGGCCGCATCCATCTCCAGCACGTCCATGTGCCGGCTTTCCATGATGGCCTTGCAGTGAACGCCGAGCGTCGGCATGTGGATGGTCGGCCCCTTCACCGATCCGTCCGGCAGCTCGTAATTCAGCGCGCGCGCGAGGATGCGCGCGGTCGTGGTCTTGCCCACGCCGCGCACGCCGGTCAAAATCCAGGCTTGCGGAATGCGTCCCGTCTCGAACGCGTTCGACACCGTGCGCACCACGGCGTCCTGGCCGATCAGGTCCTCGAAGCTCGCCGGGCGGTATTTGCGCGCGAGCACGCGATAGGCTTTGGCCTCCGGCGCGCCGCCGAGGTCGAAACCGCCCTGGTCGCCATCGGGCTGTGAAGGAGGGGCGCCAGCGTCGGTCATCGATCGATCCGCAGTTCTCTTTCTCTCAGGGCGCGCTTTTTGCGGAAAGGGAGCGAGCGGTGGTTCTGGGCCAACCGCGATTCGCTCGGAAAAACAGGTAGGAGACTGACGAGCGACCCGATCCGGACCTCGTTAGGGCTGCTTCCTTCCGGACCTGACCCGGTTGGCGAGTGGCTCGTCCACCGCCAATCTCCCGGTCCCTATTTGGGGCCAAAAGGGCCGGAAAGCAAGCTCCCTGCAATGCCTTGGCGGGACTTGTGCAGGAACTCGGAAAGGCATTAGGTGCCGGGCGTCATTGTGCTTTCTGCAATTCCCCCCGCGAGCTCATGCCCGATTCCGCCTGGTCGCTGCACTCCCAGCTCAAGAAAGACACCATCGATATCGGCGACCTGCCGCTGTCGAAGGTGCTTGTCATCAAGGACGCCAACTATCCCTGGCTGCTGCTCGTGCCGCGCCGGCCCGACATCGTCGAGATCATCGACCTCGCCGAGGTCGAGCAGGCGCAGTTGATGACCGAAATCTCCCGTGTCGCACGCGCGCTGAAAGAGGTGACCCGCTGCGACAAGCTGAACATCGCTGCCCTCGGCAATGTGGTGCCGCAGCTTCATGTGCACATCATCGGGCGCCGCGCCGGCGACGCGGCCTGGCCGCGTCCGGTCTGGGGCGTGATGCAGCCGCTGCCGCATGACGCCGAGGAAGTGCAGACATTCATCAGTACGCTTCGCCGCAAAATCTGGTTGGGGTAAGAAAACAAAAAATGTCGATCTTCGATTCATTTCCGTTGGGACGTCCGGCCTTCGTCAGCCATATCCTCGACCGCGCCGCCCATCTGCGCACCAATGATGAAAAGCTGTTTGCCCTGGAAGGTCAGCACAACGCCCGCGCCTATGTGGTCTATCGCGACTCGCTTGTGATGAAGCAGGATGAGGGCGGGCCGCGCGCCCTGCTCACGATCAAGGAGGCGCTCGGCTACGGCGCCAATCCCGGCACGGTCTTTCTCGGCTTGCGCGATGGCGCGCCGATCTTCGGCATGGGAATTTCGGCGGCAGCGGCGGAGAAACTGATCGGCCGCAACGATGTCGCGGTCAGCGAGCTGCGCGGCATGGTGATGCAGAGCGTGTTGCCGCTCGAGCAATTGTCCGCGATCGCGATGGCGAAATCGATGGTGGGCTGGCATCAGCGTCACGGCTTTTGCGCCAACTGCGGCCAGCGCACCTCGATGAAGGAAGGCGGCTGGAAGCGCGAATGTCCGAGCTGCAAGGTCGAGCATTTTCCACGCACCGACCCCGTCGTGATCATGATGGTGACGTCCGGCGAACGGGCGCTGCTCGGCCGCCAAAAGCAGTTCCTGCCGGGCATGTATTCCTGCCTCGCCGGCTTTGTCGAAGCCGCCGAGACCATCGAGGATGCGGTCACGCGAGAAATTTTCGAGGAATCCGGCATCCGGGTCAAAGACGTGACCTATTACATGACGCAGCCCTGGCCCTATCCGTCATCGCTGATGATCGGATGCTCCGCGCTCGCCATCAACGAGGACATCGTCGTCGATCGCAGCGAACTGGAAGACGCGCGCTGGTTCGATCGTGACGAGCTCGCACTTATGCACAAGCGCACGCATCCGGACGGCCTGTTCGCCGCGCATCCGTTCGCGATCGCGCACCATTTGATCGGCAACTGGCTGCATGGGGGAAAGACCGCAGGCGCATAGCGGGGAACTGGCCAGGGCTTGCCCGATTACGTGAGGACGTTGAACGGATGACGGACCCGGGCATGAACTTCCAGGTCAGCGCCCCCATAATCCCGCCGCGGATTCTCTGCATCGGCATGCCGGTGCGCGACCTCACCTTCCGCACGCCGAGTGTTCCCGCGCGCGGCTCCAAGGAGAACGCCACCGGCTTTGGCGAAATCTGCGGCGGCAACGCGCTCAACGCAGCGATTGCCATCGTGCGGCTCGGCGGCCGCGCCTCGGTCTGTGGCCCGATGGGCGACGCCAGGGAAACTTCGGCGCGCTTCATCTACGAGCAGATGGCGCATGAGGGCATCGATACGACGCTCCTCATTCATATGACAGGTCTTGTGACGCCGATTTCGGCGGTCATGATCGATCCGACCGGCGAGCGCACCATTGTCACATTCCGCGATCCGGAATTGTGGAAGGTGAAGCTGCCGGAAGCCGGCACGCTGCTGGACGATTGCCACGCGGTTTTGGTCGAGAGCCGCTGCGCAGAACTCTGCTCCGACATCTGCACTGAGGCCGTCCGTCGCGGCATTCCCGTGATCGTCGATGCCGATCGCGCGATGTCGCTGAGCGAGGGCCTGCTGACGGCCTCGACCCATCTGGTGTTCTCCAGCGAGCCGTTGCAGGAGACCGCAGGGATCGCCGACGACGGCGAGGCGCTGAAGAAGGTCGCGAAGCTGACGCCGTCGTTCCTGGCGGGCACGCGCGGAGCCCGCGGCACCATCTGGCTCGACGAGAAGGGCGAACTGCAGGAGACGCCGGCCTTCCCGGTGCACACCGTCGATACGCTCGGGGCCGGCGACGTCTTCCACGGCGCCTTTGCGCTCGCCGTCACCGAAAGGCAGGAGCTGCGGCAGGCGCTGCGCTTTGCCTCGGCCGCCGCAGCGCTGAAATGCACCCGCTTCGGGGGCGCCTTCGCGGCCCCGCAACGTGCTGAAGTTGAAGAGCTTTTGAGCCGGGGCCGGAGCGCCTCCGCGGCCCCATGGCCCGATAGGGACCGATAACGGCCTTGTAATAGAAGAATTTTCTCTATATGAGGGAATTAATCCTCTCAAATGGAACAAAGTTCTTCTCATGAGCGAGATCGCCACCCAACTCCACCCCGAAACCAACCGCCGCCTCGACGCCATCGACCGCAAGATCCTGATGGTGCTCCAAGAGGACGCCAGCCTCTCCGTGGCCGAGATCGGCGACAGGGTGGGGCTGTCGTCGACTCCATGCTGGAAGCGCATCCAGCGCCTCGAGGCCGACGGCGTGATCCTGCGCCGTGTCGCGCTGGTCGACCAGCAAAAGATCGGGCTCGGCATTTCCGTGTTCGTCTCGGTCGAGAGCGCCGATCACTCCGAAGCCTGGCTGAAGAAGTTCGCCGACGCCGTCAGCGCCATGCCCGAGGTGATGGAATTCTACCGGATGGCCGGCGACGTCGATTACATGCTGCGGGTCGTGGTCGCGGACATGCAGAGCTACGACGTGTTCTACAAGAAGCTGATCGCGACCGTGCCGCTGAAGAACGTCACCTCGCGCTTTGCGATGGAGAAGATCAAGTCGGTCACGGCACTGCCGGTGCCCGCGGCGGCATGATTTTCACACCTCTGATTGAGAAGTGCGATTGTCTCCCCTCAGGCGGGACAAACGCGCGTGAGCGTTGCCCCAACCGAACGTTTACCGCACATTAGGTTCGGCTTCGTATTCTCCCGCCCCGATGGCGCAGGCGAATACCATCCAGACATCACGATGGCCCGCTTGGCTGAACGCCGCAGCGTTGCTGATCGCGAGCTTCATCGCGGTCGCAGCGCTGTCATTGCAGGTCCGTCCCGGGGCCGAGATCGTGGCCGTGGCCTTCCCGCCATGGTGGAGCGCAGAGCGAGCCTTCCTCGCTGCCGCCTCAGCCGATGCCGCAATCGTGAGGATAACGGCGGTTCCGTCACTCCTGGTGGTCCGGCCGGAGCCGCATAGCGGCCTGGCGCGGCTACGCAAGGCCGGCGTCTGGCTTGCCATCGATCCGCAGGCAATCGCTGCCTGTCTTTGAATTGATTTCAGTTGGGAGACCGCGAATGCATACCGAAAGCGACGATCTGGATGCCCTGCGCGAGACCACCAGCCGGATACTGCTGGCTGTCGTGTGGCTGCATGTCCCGATCGCTGCGGTCATCGGCCTGATGCGCGGTACCGATTGGATGATGCCGTCTGCCATCGTTGCCGCGATGGCCCTGGCAGCGACGATGTCGTGGCGCGTTGCTGGTAACACGCTCTCGACCCGGCTCGTATTCGCGGTCGCGCTGATGGGTGGCGTTTCCATGTTCGTCTACGAGCTGGCTGGTCACCCCTGGCAGCCCGATACGCATATGTATTTTTTTGCCGCGCTCGCGTGCCTTGTCGGCTATTGTGATTATCGGCCCATTTTGGTCGGCGCAGTTGCCGTCGCGCTCCATCATCTGGTGCTGAATTTTGTGCTGCCCGCGGCTGTCTATCCCGGCGGCGCCGATCTAGGCCGCGTCGTACTCCACGCCGTCATCCTGTTGACCGAGGCGGGCGTACTGGTCTGGCTCGTCCATACGTTGTCGCAGCTGTTTGAAACCGCGGCGCAGAAAACCGCCGAAGCCGAAGCGGCCAGTGCCGCCAAGGCGCGCGCCAGCACCGAACGGACCGAGGCCGATCGCATGGCCAAGCAGCAACACGACGCGGCGCGGCGTGAGCTTGCGGACGGTTTCGAGCGCAAAGTCGGCGGCATCGTCCAGGCGGTCGCGGTCGCGCCGGCGAAATGCAGGGCCTGTCGTCGGCGATGCGCGCGAGCAACGCGGAAGCCGCGCGGCAGACCGCTGTCGCTGCAACGGCTTCGGACCAGGCGTCGTCCAATGTCGGAACGGTGGCGTCGGCAACCGAAGAGCTTTCCGCCTCGATCAACAGCATCGCCCAGCAGGTGACGCGCTCGGCGGCGATTGCCGCCAAAGCCGCCGATGAGGCACGCCGCACCAATACGGTGGTCGAGGGCCTTGCCAGCGGCACCCAGAAGATCGGCGAGGTCGTGACGCTGATCCAGAGCATCGCCAGCCAGACCAACCTGCTGGCGCTGAATGCCACGATCGAGGCGGCGCGGGCGGGCGAGCACGGCAGGGGCTTTGCGGTGGTCGCCAGCGAAGTGAAGGCGCTCGCCAACCAGACGGCGAAGGCGACGGAGGAAATCTCCGCCCAGGTCCAAGACATTCAGAACGCCACCAGCGAGGCGGTCAATGCGATCCAGGCGATCGGCGGCACCATTGCCGAGATCGACGGCATCTCCAGCGAGATCGCCGCCGCCGTCGAGCAGCAGGGCACCGCGACCCGCGAGATCGCCGGCAATGTGCAGCAGGCCGCGAACGGCACGGCCGAGGTCAATGACAGTATCCTCAGCGTCTCGCAGGCCGCCGGCGAGGCAGCAAAGGCGACCACGAAGATGCTGGAGGCAGCGAACGGGCTGTCTGCGCAGTCCGATCAGCTCAAGGCCGAGGTGAAGAGCTTCCTCGGATCGCTGCACGCCGCGTAGGCCACTCTCGTGTCCCGGACGCGGCGCAGCGTCCCTTGACGGTGCGCCGCAGAGCCGGGACCCACGCGGTCCCAAATTCAAGGATGGGTCCCGGGTCAGCAGCGCACTATTCGCTGCGCGCATATTGCGCAGCGCCCGGGACACCGGGATTCCCGGCTCTCTCAAATCTTCTGATTGTACGCGCCCACCTCGGGATGGGTGCGCAGCACGCCGTCGACCACCTCGAACATGTCGCGCATGCGCGTTTCCGAGACCGGGCTCTCGACCACCACCACGAGCTCCGGCTTGTTGGAGGAGGCGCGCACCAGGCCCCAGCTGCCGTCCTCCACGGTCACGCGCACGCCGTTGACCGTGACGAGATCGCGGATCGCCTGCCCCCCGATGGTCTCGCCTTTCTTCTGCATCGCCTCGAAATGCCCGACCACAGCGTCGACCACGCCGTATTTGGCCTCGTCCGCGCAATGCGGCGACATGGTCGGCGACGACCAGGTTTTCGGTAGCGCGTTCTTCAGGTCGGCCATCGACTTGCCCGGCGCGCGATCGAGCATCTCGCAGATCGCGATTGCCGAGACGAGGCCGTCGTCATAGCCGCGGCCGAACGGCTTGTTGAAGAAGAAGTGGCCGGACTTCTCGAAGCCCGCCAGCGCGCCGAGCTCGTTGGTGCGCCGCTTCATGTAGGAATGGCCGGTCTTCCAGTAGGTGGTTTTCGCGCCCTGCTTTTGCAGCACCGGGTCGGTCAGGAACAAGCCCGTCGATTTCACGTCGACCACGAACTGCGCATCCTTGTGGATCGCCGACATGTCGCGCGCCAGCATGACGCCGACCTTGTCGGCGAAAATCTCTTCACCTGTGTTGTCGACGACGCCGCAGCGGTCGCCATCGCCGTCGAATCCGAGACCGATATCCGCCTTGCTGGCCAGCACCGCGTCGCGGATCGCGTGCAGCATTTCCAGGTCTTCGGGGTTCGGATTGTATTTCGGGAAGGTGTAGTCGAGCTCGGTGTCGAGCGGCACCACCTCGCAGCCGATCGCCTGCATCACCTGCGGCGCGAACGCACCCGCCGTGCCGTTGCCGCAGGCGACCACCACCTTCAGCTTGCGCTTCAGCCTGGTGCGCCCGGTGAGGTCGGCGATGTAGCGCGCCGGAAAATTCTCGTGGAACTGATAGGAGCCGCCGGCTCTGTTCTTGAACTGCGCGTTGAGCACGATCTCCTTCAGCCGCGTCATTTCGTCGGGCCCAAAGGTGAGCGGCCGATTGGCGCCCATCTTGACGCCGGTCCAGCCATTGTCGTTGTGGGACGCCGTCACCATGGCGACGCAGGGCACGTCGAGATCGAACTGCGCGAAATAAGCCATCGGCGTCACCGCGAGGCCGACGTCATGCACCTTGCAGCCCGCCGCCATCAGGCCGGAGATCAGCGCGTATTTGATCGAGGCCGAATAGCCGCGGAAGTCATGGCCGGTGACGATCTCCTGCTTCACGCCGAGTTCGGCGATCAGCGCGCCCAGCCCCATGCCGAGCGCCTGCACGCCCATCAGGTTGATTTCCTTGTTGAACAGCCAGCGCGCGTCGTATTCGCGGAAGCCCGTCGCCTTCACCATCGGCTCGGATTCGAAGGCGTAGGTGTTGGGCAGCAGTTGCGGTTTCGGCTTCGGAAACATTCGGGCCTCATGGGGGAACGCGTCCCCGCAGCCTTAGCGAATGCCCGCGGGAAGCGGAAGGCGGGACAGCCGTCTTGTCGCGATTAATTAGGGTGGATGGGCGAAGCGTCATCATTCACCCATCTTTGCACGGCGGCCAATGCCGGTGCGCCGGCTGCGGGCGGTGTTCTAGATGCCTTGAAAGAGAACGGCAGGGTTGACAGCTATGTTTATAAAAAATTCTCCACTGGTACTCCACCGGCAGGCCCTCAGGTTACGACTGCCAAGGGTAATCTCACGATCACAGCCACTGACGGCGCCAATCACACGAACTTCGGTGGGGTTTACGGACATACGCTGACGTACTCAGAACCCGGTAGCAATGACTTGGCTATAATCACCGCTGCCGACCCGACTGGTTTGCTGGTAGCTACTCCGGTTGAAGGTGATCCAAGCCGCGTGAGTGTCAGAGAGTACAAGGGCTACTAGGCCCTGTACTCACAACCCGGCGGCGCAATTCGACGAGGCAAAGTCCGCCTTCCCTGTTGCCGACTATGGCTATGCGGCAACAGGATATGTCGCAAAGGGGCACGAAAATTCGCCTACATTAGGTCTTACTGCAATGGTCTATCGGCGCGGACTTTGGAATTGAGAGCCACCCAAACCGGCTTCGCCGAGGGGATGATCTTCATGGCTAATCGTCTCTTTAAGGTTATTTGTCTGGCTGCGCTGATTGTCTTTCCTGCACATGGCCAGAGCCCATCTGAACTGGAACACGCAGTAGCCATCACAACCTACCTCCAGCCCATCACCGAGGATGATGTTGACCAGCGCACCAGGCTCGATTTGCTGCTTGCGCAAAAACAGGTCGGCAGGGAAGACGTGATCCGTGAGTTGTCTATAGACTTGTTTGGGATCGCAAGGGGCGAGATAGCGGGTTTGCTATCGGAAGATCTTGTCGACAAAGCCTTCGCCGACATGTGCTCGCGACGAGGTGTCGCTCCGTCAGATCTGATGAAAACCCTGGAGGAGAAGGGCATCCGGCTCGACACGCTGAGAAAACACCTCAGAGCTGAGGTTGCTCGGGAGCGTCTCGCGCGAATGCAATGCCGCCGTGATTGCGAAGATCGACTTGATCACCCTCTCGTTCCCAAAATGTGAACAAGCAGCGTCCTCAATTTCCTCGATGCTCCTTGTATGTCCGCCTGCCCTATTGCTCCAGCACCATCGTGCCGTTGGCATATTCGAAGCGGCGGAGCTTCGACAGGAAGGACAGCCCGAGCAGGTTCTCCGACAACGCCTCGTCGGGCAGCACCATGGCGTCGACGTCGCGCACCACGAGACCGCCGACCTCGACCCGGTCGAGCCGGGCGCGCGCGGCCTTGATGGTGCCGTTCGCGGTCGAGACAACAGCGGTGTACTGGTTCGGCACCGGGCGCAAGCCGAACCGCGCGGCGGAGGATTCGTTCAGCGCAATCACGGAGGCGCCGGTGTCGACCATGAAGGCGATGCGCTGGCCGTCGATGCGGCCTTCGGTGGCGAAATGACCGCGCGCATCGCGCGGAATGTTGATGCTGCGTGAGCCGGCCGAAGCCGAGCTCGCCATCGCGACAGTCACCGCCGGCTTCGCTGCCACGACTGTCGCGGGCGTGATCTTGTCCGCCATCTGCGCCATGAAGACGCCAAGGCCGGCCATCACGGCCGCTGCCACTACGATGTTACGCATGACGCCACACTGCTCACAAAACCCCGCCTGATTTCACCACGTCCGCCGCGAGACCGCGACCGAACCGGGCCGGCCAGGGGCGCCATTTTCGCCAAAAGGATGAGCGAAGCGTTAACAAGAGAATCAGGTTCCCCGCGGCTTGACCCGGCGCGTCGGCAACGCATTGGCGGGATCCTCCGGCCAGGGATGGCGTGGGTAGCGGCCGCGCAGGTCGGAACGGACAGCAGTATAACTGCCGCGCCAGAATCCGGGCAGGTCGCGCGTCACCTGCACCGGCCGCTGCGCGGGCGACAGCAATTCCAGCACCAGCGGCACCTTGCCTTTGGCGATCGCGGGATGAGTGTTGAGGCCGAACAATTCCTGAAGCCGCACCGCGATGGTCGGGCCCTGCTCGGCCTCGTAGTCGATCGCGAGCATGGTGCCGGTCGGGGCCTCGAAATGGGTCGGCGCCTCGCGTTCCAGCCGCGCCCGCAACTCCCAGGGCAACAGCGTTTGCAGTGCCTCCGACAGGTCGCCTGCGGAGAACTCTTTCAGCGACGTCTTGTCGTCAAGCGCCGGCACCAGCCATTCCGCTTCGGATGCAATCAGCCCGTCGTCGGACAGGTCGGGCCAGCTCGCGTCTTCCGCCTTGCGCAGGAACATCACGCGGTCACGCCATTGCTTGGCGGATTTCGACCATGGCAATCTGTCGAGCCCGGCGGCGATCAGCCCATCGGCGAAAACGCGCGCGGTGTCCGCCGACGGCGTCAGCGTCAGCGGCGCTTCCGACAGCGTGATCGCATGCAGCGTCTTCCTGCGGCGCGCGCGCAGCGCCAGCGTGGCGCGATCGAAGCTGATCTCGTCGGACGTTTCGATGTGATCGCCGAATTGCGTCTCGATCTCTCCTTCCGTGATCGGGGCCGCCAGCAGGATGCGGCCGGCGGCCGCAGTGCCCGTGAGCTCGGCGACCGCGATATAGGGTGCGCGCGCCAATGCTGAGGTCTGCTCCACCGCGGCGCCGCGGCCGTTGGCAAGCACGAAGCCGCCATTGCCGCGGTTCTTGGCCACGCGATCGGGGAAGGCGAAGGCCAGCATGACGCCAGTGCTCAAATCAGCCTCGGCCCGCGAGCTTTTGCCAGAGGCAACCTGTGACGCCCAGCGGCGCGCCATGTCGCGGGCGCTGGACGCGCGCTGCGAGCGGTCGCGACGGAATTGATCGAGACGATGATCGAGATCGACGTTGTCGCCGCCGAGCCCGCGCTCGGTGAGGACAGCCGCGATTTCCGCGGCTATCTCGCCTGCACTGAGCCGATCGGAATCCACGATCATGCGCGCCAGCCGCGGCGGCAGCGCCAGCGCGCGCAACCGCTTGCCCTCAGTGGTGATACGGCCGTCGGCGTCGAGCGCGCCGAGCTCGTGCAAGAGGCTTTTTGCCTCCTTCAGGGCGGGCCCGGGCGGCGGATCGAGAAACGACAGCGTCGCGGGATCGGTGACGCCCCATTGCGCGAGGTCGAGCACCAGCGAGGACAGGTCGGCGGAGAGAATTTCCGGCTGGGTATAGGCGGCGAGCGAGGTCGTCTGCGGCTCATCCCACAGCCGGTAGCAAATGCCGGGTTCGGTGCGGCCGGCGCGACCCCTGCGCTGATCGACCGCCGCACGCGAGGCGCGCACGGTCTCGAGCCGAGTCAGCGCAATGTCAGGTTCATAGCGCGGCACGCGCGACAGGCCGGAGTCGACGACGATGCGCACGCCTTCGATGGTGAGCGAAGTCTCGGCGATCGAGGTCGCCAGCACGACCTTGCGCGTGCCTTTCGCGGCCGGCGCAATAGCGCGATCCTGTACGCTGGCATCGAGCGCGCCGAACAGCGGCACGATTTCGGTGCCGGCGTCGTGGACGCGCTCTTGCAGGAAATTCTGGGTGCGGCGGATTTCGGCAGCGCCGGGCAGGAATGCCAGCACCGAGCCGGCATCGGCCCGCAGGGCCTGCGCGATGCTGTCCGCCATCTGCCGCTCCAGCGGGACGTCAGGCTTGCGGCCGAGATAGCGGGTCTCGACCGGAAAGGCGCGGCCTTCGCTTTCGACCACCGGCGCTTCGCCAAGCAGTTTGGCGATGCGCGCGCCATCCAGCGTCGCCGACATCACCAGGATGCGCAAATCCTCGCGCAAGCCGATCTGCGCATCACGCGCCAGCGCAAGGCCGAGGTCGGCGTCGAGCGAGCGCTCGTGAAATTCGTCGAACAGCACGGCGGCGACGCCTGATAATTCCGGATCGTCAAGGATCTGGCGCGAGAAGATGCCCTCGGTGACGACCTCGATCCGGGTCGCCCGCGAGATTTTCGAGCCGAAGCGGACGCGATAGCCGACGGTGTCGCCGGCGCGCTCGCCCAGCGTCTTCGCCATGCGATCGGCGCTGGCGCGCGCCGCGATCCGCCGTGGCTCCAGCACGATGATCTTCTTCCCCTTGGTCCAGGGCTCATCGAGCAGTGCCAACGGCACCCGCGTGGTCTTGCCCGCACCCGGCGGCGCCACCAGCACAGCGGCGTTGTGCGATTGCAGCGTACGCGCGAGCTCGTCGAGCACCGCGTCGATCGGAAGGGGCGTGTCGAAGCTGCGGGGCAAGATGCGTCCAGCGTTCTCGGTGTCGAGCTCCCTCTCTCCGCTCTTGCGGGGAGAGGGGTGGGGTGAGGGGCTACTGTCCACGAATTCGGAAGCACTTCAATTGCGGTGACTCCCCTCACCCGGATTGCTTCGCAATCCGACCTCTCCCCGCATCCACCTTCGCCCGAAGGTGGGCTTCGGCGGACCAAGGCGGGAGAGGTGAAGAGTTCCTACTTCCCTCCCAGCGGCGGACGGCCGACGCTTTCGTACACAAAGCCGTTCGCGGCCATATCCTCGGGCCGGTAGATATTGCGCAGGTCGATCACGACAGGCTGTTTCATCTCCTGCTTCAGCCGCTCCAGGTCGAGCGTGCGGTACTGCACCCATTCGGTGACCACCACCATCGCATCCGCACCCTTCACGCAGGCGTAGGGGTCGTCGGCGTATTCGATCTCGGGCAATTCCTTGCGCGCCTGCTCCATGCCGACCGGATCGTGCGCGCGCACCTTGGCGCCCATGTCGAGCAGGCCGGTCACCAGCGGGATCGAGGGCGCTTCGCGCATGTCGTCGGTGTCGGGCTTGAAGGTGAGGCCGAGCACGGCCACCGTCTTGCCACGCAGCGAGCCTCCGGCCGCGGTCGAGACCTTGCGCGCCATCGCGCGCTTGCGGTTGTCGTTCACTGCCAGCACCGCCTCGACGATGCGCAGCTGCACGTCATGGTCGAGGGCGATCTTGACCAGTGCGCGGGTGTCCTTTGGGAAGCAGGAGCCGCCGAAGCCGGGACCGGCATGCAGGAATTTCGAGCCGATGCGGTTGTCGAGCCCGATGCCGCGCGCGACCTCCTGAACGTCGGCGCCGACCTTTTCGGAGAGGTCGGCGATCTCGTTGATGAAGGTGATCTTGGTCGCGAGGAACGCATTCGCGGCGTATTTGATCAACTCCGCGGTGCGCCGCTTGGTGAACATCAGCGGCGCCTGGTTCAGCGACAGCGGCCGGTAGACGTCGCCAAGCACCTTGCGCCCGCGCTCGTCGTCGGTGCCGACCACGATACGGTCTGGGAATTTGAAATCGCGGATCGCCGCACCCTCGCGCAGGAATTCCGGATTGGATGCCACCACGACATCGGCGGACGGATTGGCCTCGCGGATGATGCGCTCGACCTCGTCGCCGGTGCCGACCGGCACGGTTGATTTGGTCACAACCACGGTAAAACCCTTCAACGCCGCGGCGATCTCGCGCGCGGCGGCGTAGACATAGGTGAGGTCGGCATGGCCGTCGCCGCGCCGCGAGGGTGTGCCGACCGCGATGAATACCGCATCGGCGTCCGCGACCGGCGCCTTCAAATCGGTGGTGAAGCCGAGCCGGCGGGCCTTGACGTTGCCTGCGACCAGGGCGTCGAGGCCCGGCTCGAAGATCGGAATCTCGCCCCGCTTCAGCGCATCGATCTTGCCGGCGTCCTTGTCGACGCAAGTGACCTCATGGCCGAAATCCGCAAAACAGGCGCCGGAGACCAGTCCCACATAGCCCGTGCCAATCATGGCAATCCGCATGGATCAAACCCGCCTCTTATGGTTAACGCGCCCGCCTCTTAAAACATTTGCAGGCCAAGGGGAAAGCCGAAATCGGCATGCTGCTTGAATGAATAAAGGGGAAAGCAACCCGCACCCCCCATGATGCAGCTTTCGCGCGCCAGAACAGGACAGGGATGACTGCAAACGGCACATCGACACGGGTCGACTGGGTCGACACCGCCAAGGGCATCTGCATCGTCATGGTGGTGATGATGCATTCGGTGCTGGGCGTCGAGTTGGCCGCGGGCCAGATCGGCTTCATGCACGCCGTGGTGATGTTCGCCAAGCCGTTCCGGATGCCCGATTTCTTCCTGATTTCCGGGCTTTTCCTGGCCGTCGTGATCGATCGCGACTGGCGCACCTATCTCGACCGCAAGGTCGTGCATTTCGCTTACTTCTACGTGCTGTGGGTGACGATCCAGTTCGGCTTCAAGGCACCTGGCTTCGCCGCCGAACAGGGCTGGGCCCACGTCGGATTTCTGTATCTGGAATCCTTCATCGAGCCGTTCGGTACGCTCTGGTTCATCTATCTGCTGCCGATCTTCTTCGTCGTCATAAAACTGACACGCAATATCTCGCCGATTTTGGTGTGGCTCTTCGCGGCCGCGCTGGAGATGACGCATGTGGTGACCGGCTGGACCGTGATCGACGAGTTCTGCGCGCGATTCGTCTACATCTATTCCGGCTATCTGTTCGCCAACTATGTGTTCGCACTGTCGGATCGCGCGCGGGCGCATCCGATGCTGGCACTCGCGGGCCTCGTGCTGTGGGCGCTCGTTAACGGCGGTCTCGTCGCGCTCGGCTTTAGCGAGTGGCCTATTGTGTCCTTGATGCTCGGTCTCGCCGGCGCCTTCGCCATCATCACGACAGGCACGTTGCTGGCACGGATGCACTGGCTCAATGGCCTGCGGTTCTGCGGCGAGCATTCGATCGTGATCTATCTCGCCTTCTTCCTGCCGATGGCGTCCACCCGAACGCTGCTGCTCAAGACTGGTCTCATTCCCGACATCGGCATGATCTCGCTGATCGTTACTGTCGTCGGCGTTGCCGGTGCGCTGCTGATCTGGCGCGCGGCGCTGGCGGTGCATGCCAACTTCCTGTTCGAGCGGCCGGACGCGTTCTGGATCGCACCAAGGAAGGCCGGCACCGCGCTACAGGCGGCGGAATAGTCCCGGCGTCTCGATATTCTCGTCGTCATGCCCGGGCTTTCCCGGGCATCCACGTTTTCGCATCCGAGAACAAAGACGTAGATGGCCGGGTCAAGCCCGGCCATGACGAGAATCTGTGGCCAAGTACCCTCCACGAGGCTGTCATTCCCCGCAAAACTTCTTAAATTGCGGCCATGCCGAAATCCCCGCAAAAAGCCGCTCCCACTACGCCCGCCGCCGCGAAACCTGCGGCCACACCGGTTCCCGCCAAAGAACCCGCAAAGCCGGCCGCCAAAGCTTCGGGCAAGGGCGACCACGTCTTCCTGGTCGACGGCTCCTCCTACATTTTTCGCGCCTATCACGCGCTGCCACCGCTCAATCGCAAGTCCGACGGGTTGCAGGTCAACGCCGTGCTCGGCTTCTGCAACATGCTGTGGAAGCTGCTGCGCGACATGCCCGAGGACAACCGGCCGACGCATCTCGCCATCGTGTTCGATAAATCCGAGATCACGTTCCGCAACAAGCTCTATCCCGACTACAAGGCACACCGGCCGCCGGCACCCGACGATCTCATCCCGCAATTCTCCCTGATCCGCGACGCCGTACGCGCGTTCGACCTGCCCTGCCTCGAGCAGGCCGGTTTCGAGGCCGACGATTTGATCGCGACCTATGCGCGGCTCGCGACCGAGCGCGGCGCCACCACGACCATCGTGTCCTCCGACAAGGATCTGATGCAGCTCGTGACCGACAAGGTTTTGATGTACGACACCATGAAGGACCGCCGCATCGGCATTGCCGAGGTGATCGAGAAGTTCGGCGTGCCGCCGGAGAAGGTGGTCGAGGTGCAGGCGCTGGCGGGCGATTCCACCGATAACGTCCCGGGCGTGCCCGGCATCGGCGTCAAGACCGCCGCGCAGCTGATCGTCGAATATGGCGATCTGGAGCAGCTGCTGTTCCGTGCCGGCGAGATCAAGCAGCCGAAGCGACGCGAATCGCTGCTGGAGAACGCCGAGAAGGCGCGGATTTCGCGGCAGCTGGTGCTGCTCGACGACAAGGTCGAACTCGAAACCCCGCTCGACGATCTCGCCGTGCATGAGCCCGACGCGCGCAAGCTGGTCGCGTTTTTGAAGGCGATGGAGTTTTCGTCGCTGACCAAGCGCGTCGCGGAATATTCGCAGATCGATCCGTCGGATGTGACGGCGGATGCTGGCGGCAAGGCTTCTTCACCTCCCCCGCATGCGGGAGGTAGCGACCTGCTCGCCACCTTCGACGTCCCCACAGCGAAAGAACGCAGCGGAGCCGGCGGCGGCGCACCGGCCAAGCCGGGCGACCGGTCGGACAAGTCATCCAGCCTCAAGGGTACGCCGATCTCGCTGGCCGAAGCGCGCAAGGAAGCCGCGCGCAAACTGCCGGTCGACCGTACGAAATATCAGACCATCCGGACCCTCGATGACCTGAAGGCCTGGATCGGCCGCGCGCGCGAGGCCGGCCGCTTCGCGGTCGAGCTGAAGGCCAATTCGATCGATCCGATGCAGGCCGATATCTGCGGCATTGCACTGGCGTTGGCGCCGAACGATGCCGCCTATGTGCCGCTGGCGCACAAGCAGGCGGGCGGCGGCGCCGGCCTGTTCGACGCAGGCCTTGCGCCCGACCAGATCAAGGAAAGCGACGCGCTGGATGCGCTGAAGCCGCTGCTGGAATCCGCAGGGATTCTCAAGATCGGCTTCAACATCAAGTTCGGCGCCGTCATGCTGGCGCAGGCCGGCATCACCTTGCGCAACCATGAAGACGTGCAGCTGATGAGCTACGCGCTCGATGCCGGACGCAATGCGCATGGGCTCGATACGCTGGCCGAACTCTGGCTCGGTCACGCCACGCTGACCCATGGCGAATTGACCGGCAGCGGCAAGAACAAGCTCTCCTTCGATCAGGTCGCGATCGACCGGGCGACCGCCTATTCGGCCGAAGACGCCGACGTAATCGTGCGACTGTGGCGGCTGTTGAAGCCGCGGCTGGTCGCCGACCGCATGACCACGGTCTACGAGACGCTGGAACGGCCGCTGGTGTCGGTGCTGGCGCGCATGGAGCGCCGTGGCATCTCGATCGACCGCCAGGTGCTGTCGCGCCTGTCGGGCGAGTTCGCGCAGACGGCGGCGCGGGTCGAGGCCGAATTGCAGCAGCTTGCCGGCGAACCGATCAATGTCGGCAGCCCCAAGCAGATCGGCGACATCATCTTCGGCAAGATGGGCATTGGCGGCGGCACCAGGACCAAGACCGGCGCCTGGTCGACCTCGGCGCAAATCCTCGACGATCTCGCCGAGCAGGGCCACGAGTTTCCGAAGAAGATTTTGGAGTGGCGCCAGGTCTCGAAGCTGAAGTCGACCTACACCGACGCGCTGCCCGAATACGTCAATCCGCAGACCCATCGCGTGCACACCACTTACGCGCTGGCCGCCACCACGACAGGCCGGCTGTCGTCGAACGAGCCGAACCTGCAGAACATTCCGGTGCGTACCGAGGACGGCCGAAAAATCCGTCGCGCTTTCATCGCAACCCCCGGCCACAGGCTGGTGTCGGCGGACTATTCGCAGATCGAGCTGCGCTTGCTCGCCGAGATCGCCGACGTGCCGGTGCTGCGTCAGGCGTTCCGCGACGGGCTCGACATTCATGCCATGACGGCCTCGGAAATGTTCGGCGTGCCGATCAAGGACATGCCAAGCGAGGTGCGGCGCCGGGCGAAGGCGATCAACTTCGGCATCATCTACGGCATCTCGGCGTTCGGCCTCGCCAACCAGCTCGGCATCGCCCGCGAGGAGGCGTCGGCCTACATCAAGAAATATTTCGAGCGTTTCCCGGGCATCCGCGCCTATATGGACGAGACCCGTGAGTTCTGCCGCAAGAACGGTTACGTCACCACGCTGTTCGGGCGCAAATGCTACTATCCCGACATCAAGGCCTCGAACGCCTCGATCCGCTCCTTCAACGAGCGCGCCGCGATTAACGCGCGACTCCAGGGAACGGCGGCGGACATCATCCGCCGCGCCATGATCCGCATGGAAGACGCGCTCGCTGCAAAGAAACTATCGGCGCAGATGCTGCTGCAGGTGCATGACGAGCTGATCTTCGAGGTGCCGGACAACGAGGTCGCGGCCACGCTGCCGGTGGTGCAGAAGACGATGCAGGATGCGCCGTTCCCGGCAGTCGTGCTGTCATTGCCGCTGCAAGTCGACGCCCGCGCCGCCAAGAACTGGGACGAGGCGCACTAGACCGGGAGCAAGGTGACCGAGTTCAGCCCGTTGCTCGCCTTCGCGCTCACGGCGCTGGTCATCGAGATCACGCCCGGCCCCAACATGACCTATCTCGCCGCGCTGTCGCTTTCGAGCGGCTTGCGCACCGGGTTTGCGGCCGTCGCCGGCATCGCGCTCGGGCTGCTGACTTACGGCATCGTCGCCACCTTCGGGCTCGCGGCCGCCGTCGACGAGGTGCCACTGCTCTACGGCTTTCTGCGCTGGGGCGGCGTGCTCTTTCTGCTTTGGCTCGCCTGGGAGAGCTGGACGGGTGGCAACGAAACCGCGTCCGTCGCAAGTCAGGAACGGCCCTGGGCCGCGTTTCGCCGCGGCCTGATCACCAACCTTCTCAATCCGAAAGCAGCGATATTCTACATTGCCGTGCTGCCGGAATTTATCCGGCCAGACCGCGGTACCGTAGCTCGCCAGACCCTGGTCCTGAGCCTGATCTATGTCGCGATCGCCACGTTCGTCCACGCGACCCTCGTCATGCTCGCGGGATCGCTACAATCGACCATCGTCACAGCCGGCAATCGCAACATCATCAAGCGTGCCTTTGCGCTGATACTGGTCGGCATCGCCCTCTGGTTCGCCCTGACCACGGGACGCTCAACCTCACCTTGAAATCAACCTGCTGCGGCGGGCGCCCCCGCACCGATCGCCCGGGCGCGGATCTCCGCGATCACGCGCTTCAGCGAGGCCTGCCGCGGATCGGGCATCGCCGCATTGCGCGCCTGCCTGACTGCGCCCGCGAGATCGTCGAGCGACAGCACGCCATCGAAGGTCGGCTTGACCAAGCCGTCGATAATGGCGTGCCAGTCGGCAAGTCCCTGCCGATAGGCGTCGCCATAGCCCTTGATCATGGTCGCGGTGTCGATGATCGCGCCTACCGATTGCGGTTGCTTCAACAGGGAGCGCGCGATCATGTGCAGCCAACGCTCGACCCAGACGCGCTCCTGGCCGTACCGGATCGAAAACCGCCGCCAGCGGCGCAGCCATGCTTCCGCTTTGAGACGACGCAGTCCCCAGCGGCTCGCGGTCGAGAACGGGATCGACACGCGCCGGTGCTCCCAGCCGATCCTGCCGAGCACTATCAACACCGGGTCGGCCGCGATCTCGGGCAGCGCGTCGACCAGTTCATCGAAGCGGAACTGCTTGATGTCGGTGGACAGGACTTCGCCGCCGCTCTCGCGATATTCGACGAGCTTGCACTGCGCGATCCGGATCGCATCCTCATAGGCCATGCGCTCGGCCATCAGCCGCGCGATCTCGGCGAGCAGCCCGGCGTCGATCCTGCCGACGAAGCGCTTGACCCGATCGACATAGAGCCGCGCATAGGTGGCGCCCTGATAATCCATCAGGAGGTGGATGCCCTGGCTGACCGCGGAGACCGCTTCCTCCGACAATCCGTCAGGCAGGAACGGCGGGGTCGTATCTTCCTCGTCGCGGAAATCGGCGAACAGATAGCGCAGCGAGGATAAGAGGCCGTCGTCCGACACGCGAAATGCCTCAAGCCATCTTCACGGCGAGCGCCTGCTGCTCCAGGCGCTGTTCCAGCCGACCGATATTCTGGAACAGGCGCGCGGTGACGAGCTTCAGGAAATAGAAGCCGAATGCCGGATTTTGCACATAGAGCTGCTCGACCTGGTCGTATGTCACGCTCAGGACCAGCCCGCTCTCGGCACACTCCAGTGTCTGCGTGCGCAGGTTCGACGGCGTCAGCATGCCGAACTCGCCGACGATGGCGCCGATCGGCAGCTCGATGCCGGACTCGACCAGCCTGTAGCGGCCACTGACGATGTAGAACATGCTGTCGGCGGCTTCATCCTTGTAGAACAGCACCTCGCCGGCCTTGCACGGGCGCTCGGTCATGAACGGCTTCAGCCATTCCATCGACAGGTTGCTGGTGACGGATTTTTTGACGTCGCGCACGAGTTGCAACATCTGGTGCAGGCGATAGCTGTTGAGCCCCAGCACGAGGGTCTGCACCACGATCGTCGCGTAGTTGTGGCTCGGGATCGCGGTCCCGATCAGGATGAAGTTGGTCAGGATGGCAAAGACCCGAAGCGGGATCATGGTCTTCATCGAGAGCGTGGCGACCACGAACACCTGTGCGAACAGGGTACCGGCGGTGCCTGCGTGTTCTGCGAGATGAGAGGTATCCATGAAGACCAACCGCTTTCCGGAAATGAGTAACGCCTGCCCATCATAGTGCGCACGCGAAGGCTTCGATATACGGAGAAAAGGCGACGTTTTGCCGGGTATTTGGCCCAAAGCCGGGGAAACCCGCTGAAGCCTCGGCCAGGCTGCGACCAAAGGTTAATGGCTGGCCTTGAATCCTGGATTTCTCCTGCACTGCGATAATTTCGTTTCGTACTTCACGTTGACGGCGTTTGCCCTCGGGAGCATTTTGTCGAGCTGACAGCCGGATTTTCTCGAGGCGATGAGCGACCTTATCAACACATCCAAGCCGGTGCTTCCGCCAACGCTGGCGCGATTTGTGGCGGCAACCGCCGGCCGCAACATGACCAGGCCTGCCTATGTGGTGGTGCTGATCGGCGTCGCCACCATGATCCTGCTCACCGTGAATCCCGCCTATGAGGCGGCGCATCACTGGGTCGACGCCATCCTCTGGGCCTGCCTCGCCTTCTTTGCCTTCGAATGGCTGGTGCGCATCCGGCATGCCGTGATGTCGCAGCGCGGGCCTGCCTACATGACCTCGTTCCGCGGCGTGATGGACGGCGCCGCCGTGCTCGCGGTGCCGGCTGCGATGCTGCTGGGCGCGCCCGCCAAGACCGCATGGCTGTTGTCGGTGATCTGGCTCGTCAAGGTCATCCCCGCCGTGCCGGGCTTGCGGCAGTTGCGCCGCGTGCTGGTGCTGGAATCCGGCCCGCTGCTCAGCGTGCTCATGATCTTCCTGATCGTGCTGTTCCTCGGCTCGGTCGCCGTGTATTTCCTGGAGCGCGACGCCCAGCCCGGCGCCTTCAGCAGCATCCCCGCCGCGCTGTGGTGGGCCGTCGCGACCCTGACCACAACCGGCTATGGCGACGTGGTGCCGATCACGCCGATGGGACGTTTCGTCGCCGCGCTGGTGATGATTTGCGGCCTCGGCGTCTTTGGACTGTGGACCGGTATCCTCGCGACGGGGTTTGCCGCGGAGACGCGGCGCGACAACTTCCTGAGGACCTGGGAGTTGGTCAGCAAAGTGCCGTTCTTCGCCACGCTCGGACCCGCGGCGATCGCCGACGTCACCCATATGCTGCGCACCATCGACCTGCCGCCCCGCGTGATGATCATGCGCAATGGCCAGCAGGGCGACTGCATGTATTTCATCGCCGCCGGCGAGGTCGAGGTCGATCTGCCCGCAGGCAAGAAGGTGCGGCTCGGCGAAGGCGCCTTCTTCGGCGAGATGGCGCTGCTCGGCAACAACCTTCGCTCGGCCAATATCGCCACCACCAAACTGTCCAAGCTGCTCGTGCTCGATCTCGTCGACTTCCGCCTGTTGATGGCACGCCATCCCGATCTCGCCCAGACCATCGACGCTGAGGCCAAGCGGCGCGAGCTGGAGAACAAGTGATGCTCGATAGAGTGGAGCCTGCCGAGGCTGCGAGCACGCCGGTCTTCACCGTCGAGGGCCCGCGCGCCACCATCCGTCTCAATCGTCCGCGCCATGTGAACCGCATCCAGACGGAGGATTTAAAGGCGCTGCTTGCTCTGTTCGATCAGGTCGAAGCCGATCCCGCCATTCGGGTTTTGATCATCACCGGCACCGGTCGCGCCTTCTCCTCGGGCTATGATCTCAACTCGGTCGCGGAACGCAGCTCGAGCAACACCGGGCAGACCGCGGGCAGCGCCTTCGAGGTGATGGTCGACCGGCTGGAGGATCTCGGCGTGCCGACGATCTGCCGGCTCAATGGCGGGGTCTATGGCGGCTCGACCGACCTGGCGCTGGCCTGCGATTTCCGGATCGGCGTCGACACGGCGGAAATGTTCATGCCGGCGGCGCGGCTCGGTCTGCACTATTACACCAGCGGAATCCGCCGCTATGTATCGCGGCTCGGTGTGGACAATGCGAAGAAGCTGTTCCTGACCGCAGAGAAGATCGGCGCGCCTGAAATGCTGCGGATCGGCTATCTCACCGCCATGGTGCCGGCGGAGGCGCTGGATGAGGAAGTCGACCGGCTGGCGACGCAGCTCGCCGCCAACGCGCCGGTCGCGATGGCCGGTATGAAGCGCACCATCAACGAGATCGCGCGCGGCAAGCTCGACGAGGCCGCCGCCGATGCCCGCGCCCGCGACAGCATGCGTGGGCCCGAGATCAAGGAAGGCGTCCGTGCGCGGGCCGAGAAGCGGCCGCCGAAGTTCTGATAGCGGGGGACGGCGATTAGCCGTCGATAAAGGTCACGGTGTCGGCAACCGTGGCGCGCGAGGTGCGGTAGCTGTTGACCTTGTGGCCGTGATCCGCATAGCCGAACGAGATACCGCAGACCACGCGGCGGTCGGCGGCGAGATCGAAGTGCCTGCGGATCAGCGCCGAATGCCGCGCAAGTGCTGCCTGCGGAATGGTGCCGAGCCCGAGCGCCTGCGCCGCCAGCATGAAATTGGAGACATAGGCGCCGCAATCGATCGCGCCGTAGATGCCGAGCGGCTCGTCGGTGTGGATGATCGCGACATGCGGCGCGCCGAAGAAATTGTAGTTCTCCAGCGCCTGTCTGGCATAGGCGGCCTTGTCGCCGCGGGGAATGCCGAGCGTGTTGTAGAGCTGGAAGCCGCTCTCGCGGCGGCGCTCCAGATAGACGCCGAGATATTCGCGCGGGAACGGAAAATCGCCGCTCTCCGGCGCGCCGGAGGCAGCCTCGGCATAAATCAGCTTGCGGAAGCGTTCCTTGGCCTCGCCGCTGGCGATGACGAGCTGCCAGGGCTGGCTGTTGCACCATGACGCGGTGCGCTGCGCGACGGTGAGGACACGCTCAATGGTCTTGCGGTCGACCTCCTGCGGCAGGAAGGCGCGCACCGAGTAGCGCTCGCCCAAGAGCTCTTCGAGCACGCCGATGCGGTCTTTTTGCTTTGTTGCTGCGTCCATGGTCGAACTCGCTTTCGTGCCCCGGACGCAGCGCAGCGCTCTTGCGGTGCGCTGCTGAGCCGGGGCCCATTTATTCATCAGCATAAAAGTGTGGGTCCCGGGTCTGCGGCGCAACACTCCGTGTTGCACCGCGCCCGGGACACGCGAGTTACCGTCCCTTGGTCGGGATCTTGTTGAACGGCACGTCCTTGTCGACCCGGATATCGCCGGGCAATCCCAGCACGCGCTCGGCGATGATGTTGCGCAGGATCTCGTCGGTGCCGCCGGCGATGCGCATCGAGGGCGAGGACAGCATCATCTGCTGGAACTGGCCGCGCGCCTGCTCTTCCGCGCTACCTGTGAACACGCCGGCCGCGCCTTCGAGGTCCATCGCATACATCGCGATGTCCTGCAGCATCGAGCCTGCGACGAGCTTGCCGATGGAATTTTCCGGACCCGGGCGATCGCCCTTGGACAGCGCCGAGATCGCGCGGTAGCTGGTGTATTTCAGGCCGCTCGCCTTCACCGCCCAGCTCGCAAGCTTCGAGCGCACGCCGCGGTCGTCGATCGCCGGTCCCTCCTCGGTCATCAGGTTCGAGCAGAACTCGAACATCTCGGGGAAACCGGTCGCCAGCCGCGCGCCGATCGACATGCGCTCGTTCATCAGCGTGGTCAGCGACACGTTCCAGCCGTCGCCGACATTGCCGAGCCGCTGGCTGTCCGGGATCACCACGTCGGTGAAATACACTTCGTTGAACTCCTGCATGCCGTTGGCCTGCTTGATCGGCCGCACCTCAACGCCCGGGCTCTTCATGTCGAGGAAGAACATGGTGAGCCCCTTGTGCTTGGGCACGTTGGGATCGGTGCGGGTGATGAGCAGGCCGTAGTCGGAATAATGCGCGCCGGAGGTCCAGATCTTCTGGCCGTTGACGATCCAGTTGTCGCCCTTCTTTTCGGCGCGGGTGCGCAGCCCAGCGACGTCGGAGCCGCCCGCGGGCTCGGAGAACAGCTGGCACCAGATTTCCTCGCCGGAGGCGAGCTTCGGCAAATAGCGGCGCTTCGCCTCCTCGCTGCCATAGGCCATCACTGTCGGGCCGCACATGCCCTCGCCGATCTGGAACGGCTGGGTCAGCTTGCCGTAGACGCCCTCCTCCTGCTGCCAGATCACACGCTCGATCGGCGTGGCGCCGCGGCCGCCATATTCCTTCGGCCAGTGCAGGCAGGCCCAGCCGCCGTCCGCCTTCTTCTTCTGCCAGGCCTTGCCGACCTCGACCATGTCGTGGTGCTGCAATCGGATGCGGCCGAGCGAGGATTTCGACGAGCTCCGCCTCCAGCTCCCTCGGCGCATTGGCGTCGACCCATTTGCGGGCAACGTTGCGAAACTCGGCTTCCTGCGGCGTGTCATCGAAATTCATGGCGCTTCTCCTGTCTCTCCGGCGTTCCCCGGATGCTGCGCAACATGAAATGTTGCGCTGCTGATCCGGGGTCCACTATCTCGCTCAGTTTGTGGGTCCCGGATCTGCGGCGCACCGTGAAGAACGCTGCGCCGCGTCCGGGACGCGATCACGCTCTTCCCTTGGTCGGTATCTTGTTGAACGGCACGTCCTTGTCGACCCTGATATCGCCGGGCAGGCCCAGCACGCGCTCGGCGATGATGTTGCGCATGATCTCATCGGTGCCGCCCTCGACGCGGGTGCCGGGCGCACGCAGCAGCATCGCCTGAAATTTGCCGGCAAGCTCGGCCCCCTCGCCGCTCAGCGCGCCGGCAGCGCCCTGCAGATCCATCGCGTACATCGCGACGTCCTGCACCATCGAACCTGCGACCAGTTTTCCAATGGAATTCTCCGGTCCCGGCCGTTCGCCTTTAGACAACGCCGAGATGGTGCGCATGCTCGTGTATTTCAGCCCGCTCGCCTTCACCGCCCAGTTCGCGAGTTTTGAGCGCACGGCGCGATCCTCGATCGCGGGCCGTCGTCCAGCATCAGGTTGGAGCAGAACTCGAAAATCTCTGGGAAGCCGGTGGCGACACCGGCGCCGATCGACATGCGCTCGTTCATCAGCGTGGTCAGCGACACGTTCCAGCCGTCATTGACATTGCCGAGGCGCTGGCTGTCCGGGATTTTCACGTCGGTGAAATAGACCTCGTTGAAGTCGGATTGCCCGCTGGCCTGCTTGATCGGCCGCACTTCGACACCGGGGCTCTTCATGTCCAGGAAGAACATGGTGAGCCCCTTGTGCTTGGGCACGTTGGGATCGGTGCGCGTCAGCAGGATGCCGTAATCGGAATAGTGCGCGCCAGAGGTCCAGATCTTCTGGCCGTTGATGATCCAGTCGTCGCCCTTTTTCTCCGCGCGCGTGCGCAGACCTGCGACGTCGGAGCCGCCGGCCGGCTCGGAAAACAGCTGGCACCAGACCTTCTCGCCGGAGGCGAGCGGCGGCAGATATTTGCGCTTCTGCTCCTCGCCCGCGAATGCCATCATGGTCGGCCCGCACATGCCATGGCCGATGATGAACATCGCGCAGAGCTTGCCGAACGGGCCTTCCTCCTGCTGCCAGATCACGCGCTCGATCGGCGAAGCGCCGCGGCCGCCATATTCCTTGGGCCAGTGCAGGCAGGCCCAACCGGCATCGGCCTTTGTCTTCTGCCAGACCTTGGCGACTTCGAGAATGTTGACGCCTTCAAGCCGCGTGCGGCCGAGCGAGGATTTGCGCAACTGCTCCTCGTACTGCTTCGGCGCGTTGGCGGCGATCCAGGCTTTCGCGTGGCTGCGGAATGCGGCTTCCTGCGGGGTGTCGTCGAAGTTCATCGCGTGTTCCTTACGCCGCGTTCTTCTTGCGCATGCGGTCGATCAGCGCGTCTTCCCACCAGGACTGGCTGCCGAGCCCCAGCGCGAGCGCATTGGAGCGGCGGTAGTACATGTGGCAGTCGAACTCCCAGGTGAAGCCCATGCCGCCATGGACCTGGATGTTGTTCTTGGCGCAGTGCTGGAACGCCTGCGTCGCGCTGATGCGCGCAGACGCCGCCGCCTCCGGCAGCTCGCCGGCATTGGTCGAGAGCGCCCAGGCGCCGTAATAGCAATTGGAGCGCGCCAAGGTCGCCGAGACATACATGTCGGCCAGCATGTGCTTGACCGCCTGGAACGAGCCGATCGGCCGGCCGAAGGCGATGCGGTCGAGTGCGTAGTCGCGGCCCATCTCCAACGCGCGGTCGGCGCCGCCAAGCTGTTCGAAAGCGACCAGCACCGCGGCGCGGTCGAGCACCTGCATGAGAACGCTCCAGCCTTCACCGGCCTTGCCAAGCGGCTCGGCCTTGGCGTTCTTGAAGGTGACTTCGGCTTGTCCCCGGGTCGGATCGACATTGGTGAGGCTCTTGGCCTCGACGCCGTCGCCCTTCATGTCGACCAGAAACAGCGAGATATCGCTCTCGCGTCCACTCGATCCCGTGCGCGCGGCAACGATCGCGAAATCGGCAATGGCGCCGTCGGCGACCGGCTTCTTCACGCCGTTGAGCGTACCGCCGTTGGCGGCGAGCTTGATCGCCTGCGGCGACGGATTGCCCTTGCCTTCGAACAGCGCCAGCGTCCCGATCGCCTCGCCGCTCGCAATCTTCGGCAGCCACTTTTTCTTCTGCGCGTCGGTGCCCGCAAGCAGCAGCGCCTCGGTGGCGAGATAAACCGTCGAGGAGAACGGCACCGGCGCCAGCGCGCGGCCCATCTCCTCCGCGATCACGCAGAGCTCGAGATGGCCGGCGCCCGCGCCGCCGAACTCCTCGGGAATGGCAACACCGATGAAGCCCATCTCGGCGAGGCCCTTCCACAGCTCCTTGTCATAGGCCGCCTTGCCGTCGAGCACGGCGCGCACTGCCTTCGGAGGGCACTGCTCGGAGAGGAACTTGCGCGCGGCATCGCGCATCTGCTTCTGGTCGTCGGAGAAATCGAAGTTCATCGGATATCACCTTTACTTGTCGTCATTCCGGGCGCGAGTGAAGCGAGCGAGCCCTCGTCGGGCCGTCCCGGAATGACGAGTTGAGAGAGTTCGCATTCATTGCAGCACGATCACGTCTTCGCCCGGACGATCGACATACAGCCGCTCGACCAGGTCGGCGCGGCGCTCCAGCCCCGCACGCTGATTGATGTAGCCCTTGTCCGTGAGTTCATTGCCGTCGATCGAGGGCGGTTCGACCATCAGCATCGCACGGGCGATGCGCATGCTGCTGACGCCCGCAACCGACTTGTTATGCGCTTCGAGTCCACGCTTGAGACAGGCGATCACAGCCGGATGTTTCACGACATCCTCGAAAGTCGCTTCGGGATTGCCGACAAGTTGCCGGCAGGCGTGCAAGTTCGGCCACGCCAGCAATCCGATGAACGGACGATCCTGCCCCGTCACCAGTGCGTCATGCACCACCGGCGTCGCAGCAGCGATCGCATCAGTGCGGAGCGAACCGACATGCACGAAGGTGCCGGTGGTGAGCTTGAAATCCTCGACCACGCGGCCAGCGAAGATGATGCCGGCCAAGGGATCATCGGGATCGACGAACACCCCGGCATCGCCGATGCAGTAGAAGCCTTCCGCGTCGAACATCTTCGCGGTCAGCTCGGGCTGCTCGAAGTAACCGGGCGTGACGTTGATGCCGCGCAGCCGCAACTCGTATTTCGGGCCGCACGGCACCATCTTCAATTCGACGCCGGGGAACGGCAAGCCGATGAGGCCGACGCGCTCGGTGTCCCAATAGGTGCCGGTCGCGGTCGGCGCGGTCTCGGTCGAACCCCAGCCGGTGTAGAACACGATGCGCTCGCCGGTAGTTTTCACCGCCAGCGCCTGCATGCGGTCATAGAGATCGTCCGGCAGCCGCGCGCCGCCATAGGCCATGATGGAGAGGTTCTTGAAGAAGCTGCGGCAGAGCGCGTCGTTCTTTTCCATCTCCGCCGCGAGCGCGGCGTAGCCCGCGGGAACGTTGGAGTAGTGGGTCGGCGACACCTCGCACAGATTGCGGATGGTTTCTTCCAGCTGCCCCGGCAGCGGCCTTCCGTCGTCGATATAAAGCGTGCCGCCGTCGACCAGGATCGGGTTGAACGAGGCGTTGCCGCCCATGGTGTGATTCCACGGCATCCAGTCGAGGACTGTGGAAACCGGTCCACCCGCTTGCCGCTGCCGCGCCTGCAGCGTCATCGCAGCGCCGGCGCACATCATCGCTTGCGTGTTGATGACGGCTTTGGGCATGCCGGTCGAGCCTGACGTAAACAAGAGCTTGCCTGTCGTGTCGGGCGTAATCTTCGCGATCGAGTCTTCGACGGCTTTCGTCACGGGTGTTGCGGCGAGATCGGCATAGGCGATACTCTTGATGCCTTCGACCGGCCGCGCGACATGGATCACGGTGACGCCGGTGAGGTCGATCGCTTTCAGCGCCTTCTCGAAGGTCGGGCCGTCCTGCACCATCACCACCGCCGGCTTGATCAGGCCGAACAGATATTTCAGTTTGGCGTGGTCCTGGCTCATCAGCGAATAGGCCGGCGACACCGGCGCCGCCGGAAGCCGCGCCTGCATCGCCGCCTGTGTCATCAGCGCATGCTCGATCGAGTTGCCGGACAGGATCGCCACCGGACGGCCCTCGGCAACGCCGAGATTGAGCAGGCCTTGGGTCAGCGCATCGACGGTGCGCTTGGCCTCGCCGTAGGACACCTTGCGCCACTGCCGGTCAGGACCGAAGCGCTGCGCGAGCCAGATCCGCTCCGGCGCCTGCTTGGCCCATTTCGCCAGCGAGGCCGGAATGTGCTTCTCGTAAGCCTGCAGCGGAATGCGCGACTTCAGCACAATGCTGCCGTCGGCGCGCCGGTCGACGGCGATGTCGCGCTTCAGCCATTCGATCTTGCGAAAGGCCGGCTTCTCCAGCACTGCCGCAGCATTCCCATCCATATTGCGTCTCCCGAAATATGGCTCTTGGCGAGCTCTTTTGTTGTCTTCTGGTATAGACCCTCGCTGTCGTCCCGGCCAAGCGAAGCGCGAGCCGGG
The DNA here is from genome assembly GCA_963821965.1 of uncultured Alphaproteobacteria bacterium. GTDB lineage: Bacteria > Pseudomonadota > Alphaproteobacteria > Rhizobiales > Xanthobacteraceae > Bradyrhizobium. The sequence continues at coordinate 21,890 of CAWGFY010000002.1, read as the reverse complement.
ATCCATAACCACAGGCCTTTGTTGTTGCGAAAGGCGTCAACCACCTTCCCTTAGCCGAGACATCACGCGGTATGGGGTCCCCGCTCCAGTGCGCAATTGCGCACAAGGCGGGGACGACAGCAGAGTGTTGTTACCGCGGTGCCATGCGGATCGCGCCGTCGAGGCGAATGGTCTCGCCGTTGAGCATCGCATTCTCGACGATGTGGACCGCGAGATTGGCGTATTCGACGGGCTCACCGAGCCGCGCGGGATGCGGTACCTGCGCGCCCAGGCTCTTGCGCGCCTCTTCATTCAAGCCCATCAGCAATGGCGTGAAGAAGATACCGGGCGCAATGGTGTTGACGCGGATCTTCTGGCTTGCGAGATCGCGCGCCGCGGGCAAGGTGAGGCCGACGATGCCGCCCTTCGAGGCCGAATAGGCGATCTGGCCGATCTGGCCTTCATAGGCCGCAACGCTGGCAGTGTTGATGATGACGCCGCGCTCTTCGCCGATCGGCTCGGCGGTAACGAGTCGCTCGGCAAACAGCCGCAGGCAATTGAAGGTGCCGATCAGGTTGACATTGATGATGCGGGCGAACTTCGCCAGTGGATAGACGCCATCGCGGCCGACGATGCGTTGCGAACCGCCGATGCCGGCACAGTTCATCAGGATGCGCGCGACGCCGTGCGCGGCCTCGGCTTTCGCGATCGCGGCCTTGACCGCGGCTTCGTCGGTGACGTCGGCGTGCAGGGCTACGCCCTTCACTTCGGCCGCGACCTTCTCGGCGTTTTCCTTGCTCTGGTCGAGCACGCCGATCTTCGCGCCTTTTTCGGCCATGGCGCGCGCGGTCGCGGCGCCAAGGCCCGAACCACCGCCGGTGATGAGAACGGCTACGTCTTTCAACTGCATGTCAAACCTCTCCTTGGGCGTTCCTGATCTTGGCAAATGGTGAGTAGCGAAATGGCGAATAGGGAAAAAGAAATCCCTCTATTCGCTATTCGCTATTCGCATTTTTCGTCCATCCGTCGATGTATCTTCGGTCTCCCGCAGAATGCCGCCGCAGATCAGCGCTTCCATGTGCCTGATGTATTGCCGGCAGACTTCCTCGGTGACGGGACCGACGCCGCTGGCGCGCGACATGGTCTGGCGGCCGAAGAACAGGTGATCGCAGGCGCCGATCAGGCTGGTGTAGAACAGCACCGGATCGATCTTGCGGAACTCGCCGGCCTTGACGCCCTGACTGAGCAGGCGACGATGAAAGTCGAGCAGCGGCGCGACGAAGAACTTCGAGACCTGCTCAGCGGCCTGCGCGCTCGTCTCATGCAGCAGATAATGGATCAGCCGGTTCATGTAGGGGAAGCGGTGATAGGCGCGGATGATGCCGGCGATATGCAGCTTCAGCTTCGCCGTCGGCGTGATCGGCTGCGCCAGCAGATATTCGAGGTTGACGACTTCCGTTTCGGCGTCGCGCGCGAGCAGCGCCAGCAGCAAACCGTCCTTGTTGCCGAAATGATATTTCACCAGCGCGGAATTGACGCCGGACTTCTGCGCGATATCCGACAGCGACACCTCGATCGAGGCGCGCTCGATCATCAAGGCGCTGGCCGCGACAAGCAGCTTGTCAGCCGTGGGATTTGTCGCCGCGGGCCTGATCGGTACGCTGGTATTCAACTGGGGACCATTCCTGAAGGGATAGCGAAAGCGGCCGCACATAAGCGCATGCCGGGGTCGCACTCAAGAGTTAATTGATCGATTGACTAAGTCGCAATGCATACCTTAAACCCGCGCCCATCAATTCAAGCACCAGCGACAACGATCAGGGAGAAGCAGAGATGGCCGAGGCCTATATCGTCGCCGCCGCCCGCACCGCCGGCGGCCGCAAGGGAGGACGTCTCGCCGGCTGGCATCCGGCCGACCTCGCCGCAAAGGTGCTGGACTCGCTGGTGGAACGCTCGGGCGCGGCGCCCGATCAGATCGAAGACGTGATCATGGGCTGCGTGATGCAGGCGGGCGAGCAGTCCAACAACATCGCGCGCAACGCCATCATGGCCTCCAGGCTGCCGGAGAGCGTGCCAGGCACCTCGATCGACCGGCAGTGCGGTTCCTCGCAGCAGGCGCTGCATTTCGCGGCGCAGGCGGTGATGAGCGGCACCATGGACATCGTGATCGCAGCCGGCGTGGAATCGATGACGCGCGTGCCGATGGGTCTCGCCTCGCAGCTGCCGGCCAAGAACGGCTTCGGTCATTACAAGAGCCCGGGCCTCGAACAAAAATATCCGAACATCGTGTTCAGCCAGTTCACCGGCGCGGAGATGATGGCGGAGAAGTACGGGCTCTCCAAAGACGAGCTCGACGAATATTCCTACAACAGCCATCAGCGCGCGATCGCGGCGACGCAAGCCGGCGCCTTCAGGAACGAGATCGTGCCGGTGCAGATCACCCGCGCCGACGGCTCGACCGATACCCACACCATCGACGAAGGCATCCGCTTCGACGTCAGCCTCGACGGCATCAAGGGCGTCAAGCTGATCGCCGAGAACGGCAAGCTGACGGCGGCGAGCGCCAGCCAGATCTGCGACGGCGCCTCCGGCGTGATCGTGGTCAACGAGAAGGGGTTGAAGCAACTCGGCGTCAAGCCGCTGGCGCGCATCCATCACATGACCATGATGGGTGGCGATCCCGTGATCATGCTGGACGCGCCGCTGCACGCCACCGAGCGCGCGCTGACGAAGGCCGGCATGAGCGTCGACGACATCGACCTGTTCGAGGTCAACGAGGCATTTGCCTCGGTGCCGACCGCGTGGCTGAAGACCACAGGCGCCGATCCGGCGCGGCTCAATGTCAATGGCGGCGCAATCGCGCTCGGCCATCCCTTGGGCGGCAGCGGCACCAAGCTGATGACCACGCTGGTCAACGCGCTGAAGCAGCGCAACAAGCGCTACGGGCTGCAGACCATGTGCGAGGGCGGCGGCATGGCCAATGTGACGATCGTGGAGCGGCTCTGACGCTCTCGTGTCCCGGACGCGATGCAGCGCCTTAAGCGCGTTTACGCGCGTCTTCGACGCGCTATGGCGCTGCTTCGCAGAACCGGGACCCACGTATCACCACTGGACCCCGGATCAGCAGCGCACCACTTCGTGCTGCGCTGCGTCCGGGGAACGTCATGTTGAGTTTCGCAAGACCACGATGACCCATCCATCCATCCACGCCCGTACGCATCCCGACAAGATCGCCTACAAGATGGCGGCGACAGGCAAGGCCATCACCTATCGCGAACTCGACGAACTCTCGAACCAGGGCGCGCATCTGTTTCGCAAGCTCGGTCTGAAGGCCGGCGATCACATCGCGCTCTTGATGGAGAACCGGCTCGCCTTCATGGAGATCTGCTGGGCGGCGCAGCGCGCGGGTCTCTATTACACCGCGATCAGCCGTTATCTGACGCAGGACGAGATCGCCTACATCGTCAAAGACTGCGGCGCCAAAATCTTCATCACCACGCCAAAATGCCATGAGCAGGTCAAAAGCCTGGTCCGCCAGGCCGATGGTCCGCTGCTCTACATGATGGACGACGCCGCGCCCGGCTTCCGCTCCTTCGATGCGGAAGCCATCGCGCAGCCGGTGACGCCGATCGCGGACGAAGTCGCCGGTTACGACATGCTCTATTCGTCCGGCACCACCGGCCGGCCCAAAGGCATCAAGCGGCAGTTCGAGGGTAACCCGATCGACCTGCCCAATCCGTTCCTGAAGATTCTCTGCGCCACGATGTGCGGCATGAACGCGAACAGCATCTATCTGTCGCCGGCGCCGCTCTATCACGCGGCTCCCTTGCGTTTCAACATGATGGCGATCGTGCTCGGCGGTACCTCCATCATCATGGAATCCTTCGACGCCGAGCAATTCCTGAAGCTGGTCGAGACCCACGAGGTGACGCAGTCGCACTGATGCCGACGATGTTCGTGCGCATGCTGAAGCTGCCCGACGAGGTGCGCGCGCGTTACGACGTCTCCTCGCTGAAGGGCGCGATCCATGCCGCCGCGCCCTGCCCTGTCGACGTCAAGGCTGACATGATCGACTGGTGGGGCCCGATCCTGATCGAGTATTACGCCGGCTCCGAAGGCAACGGCGTCACGGTCTCGACCTCGCAGGACTGGCTGACTCATCGCGGCACGGTCGGCCGCGCCGTGGTCGGCAAGGTCAGGATTCTCGACGAGAACGACCAGGAAGTGCCGGCCGGCGAAATCGGCACAGTCTATTTCGCCGACGCGCCGGAGTTTTCGTATCACAACGATCCCGAGAAGACGAAGCGGGCCTACAATGCGCGGGGCTGGTCGACGCTCGGCGACGTCGGCTATCTCGACGGCGAAGGCTATCTCTATCTCACCGACCGCAAGTCCTACATGATCATCTCCGGCGGGGTGAATATCTATCCGCAGGAGACCGAGGACGTGCTGATCACCCATGCCGATGTCGCCGACGTCGCGGTGTTCGGCGTGCCGAACGAGGAGATGGGCGAAGAGGTCAAGGCGGTGGTGCAGCCGCATGACATGGCCAGGGCTGGAAAAAAGCTCGAGGAGCAGCTGATGCTGTTCTGCAGGCAAAAACTGTCGCCGATCAAATGCCCGCGCTCGATCGATTTCGAGGCCGAGCTGCCGCGCACGCCGACCGGCAAGCTGGTGAAGCGGCACTTGCGCGACCGCTATTGGCCGAAGGCGGGGGTGTAGGAGTTGAGGGTGGGCAAAGGCGCAATTGCGCCGTGCCACCTCAATCACTCTTGGCGTGATGGTGGGCACGCTTCGCTTTGCCCACCTACGATCGCTTACAACAGACTTCGTCATGCCCGGCCTTGTGCCGGGCATCCACGTCTTTACAGTCGCATCGCAAAACAAGACGTGGATGGCCGGGTCATTTAGGTTGAAGACGCGCTTCGCGCTTTTGCCCTGCCGCGACGAGGGAACGAAATGGCCGAACAACACTCTCCCTCCTATCCCCCTCCCCACCTCCATCCGCTCGCGCCATGTCTACGGCATCAACGGCTTGCGCATGCATGTGCTGGAAGCCGGCTTCGAAACGCCGAACCGGCCGTGCCTGCTGCTGCTGCACGGCTTTCCAGAGCTGGCCTATAGCTGGCGCAAGGTGATGCCGGCGCTCGCGCAAGCCGGCTATCACGTGATCGCGCCCGACCAGCGCGGCTATGGCCGCACCACCGGTTGGGATGCGCGCTATGACGGCGACCTCGCGCCGTTCCGTTTTCCAAATCTGGTGCGCGATGCGCTCGGACTGGTGGCGGCATTCGGATACAAGCAGGTCGATGCCGTGATCGGCCACGACTTCGGCAGTCCGGTTGCGGCGTGGTGCGCGCTGCTGCGGCCCGACGTCTTCCGTTCGGTGGCGATGATGAGCGCGCCGTTCGGCGGCCCGCCATCGCTGCCGTTCAACACCGTCAACAAGTCGCCGAGGGCAGCAAGCCAAGACCCCGTGCATCGCGATCTCGCCGCGTTGCCGCGGCCGCGCAAGCACTATCAATGGTACTACTCGACGCGCGAGGCTGACGGCGACATGAGCCGCGCGCCGCAGGGCGTGCACGACTTCCTGCGCGCCTACTACCATCACAAGAGCGCGGACTGGAAAGACAACAAACCCTACCCGCTGAAGGCGTGGTCGGCAGAAGAGCTGGCGAAGCTGCCGACCTATTATGTGATGGACCTGGACAAGACGATGCCGGAGACGGTCGCGCCCGCGATGCCCACGCGCGAGGCGGTCGCTGCCAACACTTGGCTGCCGGACAGCGATCTCGCCTATTACAGCGCCGAGTACGCCCGCACGGGATTCCAGGGCGGCCTGCAATGGTATCGCTGCGGCACGTCAGGCGCGTTCACTGCGGAATTGCAGACCTGGTCGGGCCGCACCATCGACGTGCCCGCCTGCTTCATCTCGGGCAAGCAGGATTGGGGCACCCATCAGCGCGCCGGCGTGTTCGAGGCCATGCAGACGAAGGCCTGCACCCACATGATCGGCTGCCATCTCGTCGACGGCGCCGGCCACTGGGTGCAGCAGGAGCAGCCGGCGGAGGTCTCGCGACTGCTGCTTGAGTTTCTGCAGCAGGCCGGTCGGAGCGCGCGATAACGACGCAGGCCGGAACTTTCTGCAAACGGGACGCCGCAAAGGAACATTTGCGAAATCGCCGCGTTCGCATTCGGGCAATGGCCTATCTGCAGAGAGGATTCCCCTTATGGATAAGAAGATCGCTGGACTTTTGGGAGCGGTGGCGGCGCTCAGCACCCTTGGCGCCGCGCAGGCCACGCCCGCGCCAGGCCCGTCGGACGCGCTTACCGCGAATTCCTACGCCGACCTGCTCGCACCGATCCCGAATGCGGCAAAAACGCTGCAGGCGCTGGATGAGCAGGCGCCGGCCAAATCCGCGGAAGGAAATGTGCAGCTGGCTCAAATGCACCGCGATCATCACCACCACCATGACAGCCATTGGCGGCGTGGCCCGGTCGTCGTGGTTGGACGGCATCGCCACCACCACCATCACCACCACCATCACCACCATCACAACTGATGACCTGACATCACAAAGGCCCCGGGCACGACCCCCGGGGCCTTTTCACGTTGATGCTTCAGCCCTGCCGCGCTTTTTCCTTGGCGGCACGGTGAAGATGCCGATACGTGCCGTCGAACACGGTGTCGGTCGATGAGGTCCATTCGGTCTCACCCGCGAGCTTCGGCCGGTTGGCATAGATGCGGCGCGACTGTAGTTCGCGTTCCGAGGCCTCCTCCTCGTTCATCCTTTCCAGTTCGAAATTGGCTTCCTCCGGGATCACGATGATCTGCGCGAACGGCTCGCCCGGGCGAAAAATGTGCTTGCGCCCTTCCGCGGGCGCCTTGAACACGCAGAAGAACACCATCGGCCACCAGTTACGGATCAAGGCCGGGACCGCGACCGGCACCGTGTCGCTGCGGTCGGTGTAAAAGCGCGGATGCGGTTCGGTCCGGATCGCAAGGCCCTTCTCGACCTTGAGATCGAGCAGCAGCTGGTAGGTGTAGAAAGTGTCGCCGAAATTGCGGAACGGCGGCCACTGGATGCCGCTTTCCCGCGGTTCGCCCCAATCGCCTTCCAGGATCAAACGCCCGTCTTTGGTCGAAACGTGCAGTTCGTTGTCGTAAGGATAAAACAGTTCGATCCCGTACTGCGCGCCTTCTGAGAAAGGCACGCAGTGCCACACCTGCTCTTGCGATCCATCCTTTCGCGGATCGCGGCTTCCGGCCCAGCCCGGGATTTCAAGCCTGGTCCGACGCGGCGTGAGCCGCGGATCGTTCAGGCGATATTTGACCTTGTGCACGCGACTTTCCCCTTCAGCCGATCCCGCCCGTCTTCGAACGGACGGCAAGGGGCATGAGTTCCCAAGGGGAATAAGCAAGCTGGGAGAATTGGGCAACGCGGTTGACCCCTAGCCGATCAGCGGCTACTAGTTTAGAATAATTCTAAAATGGTCTGGTCCCGATGAAAAATTTCGCCGAACTCAGCGAGCGCGAGGTGCTGGCGGTTGCGATCTCCTCCGAGGAGGAGGACAGCCGCATCTACATGGCATTCGCCGAGGACCTGAAAGAGCGCTACCCGGACTCGGCGAAGATTTTCGAGGAGATGGCCGAGGAAGAGCGCGGTCATCGCCACCGCCTGCTGGAAACCTACGAGCAGCGCTTCGGCCAGCATCTGCCGCCGATCCGCCGCGAGGACGTCAAGGGCTTCTTCCGCCGGCGTCCGATCTGGCTGATGAAAAACCTGCCGCTCGACATCGTCCGCAAGGAAGTCGAGACCATGGAGCAGCAGGCCGAGCAGTTCTACGCGCGCGCGGCCGAACAGGCCGAGGACGTCGGCGTGCGCCGCCTGCTCGGCGATCTCGCCGAGGAAGAGAAGGGCCACGAGAACCTCGCCAGCAAGCTGACCGCCGATATCCTCAAGCCCGAGGTGCGCGAGGCCGAAGACGCAACGCGGCGCCGAACCTTCGTGCTGCAATATGTGCAGCCGGGACTGGCCGGCCTGATGGACGGCTCGGTCTCGACCTTGGCCCCGTTGTTCGCCGCCGCATTCGCGACGCATCACAACTGGGAAACCTTCGTGGTCGGGCTCGCCGCCTCGCTCGGCGCCGGCATCAGCATGGCGTTCGCGGAAGCCTTGTCCGATGACGGCTCGATCACCGGACGCGGCTCGCCCTGGGCGCGCGGCGCGGTCACCGGCGTCATGACCGCGGTCGGCGGCCTCGGCCATTCATTGCCCTATCTGGTGCCGGACAAATGGCCCAACGCATTCTGGATCGCGACCGCGATCGCGGGCGTCGTGGTGTTCGTCGAGCTCTGGGCGATCGCCTTCATCCGCGCGCGTTACATGGATACGCCGTTCCTCAAGGCGGTGTTCCAGGTCGTGCTCGGCGGCGTCATCGTGCTCGCCGTCGGAATCCTGATCGGCGCGTCGTAAATCCGTCCCGTCAGCTGCTGCCACATCGCAATTCCCGTCAAGCGCGCCTTGCAGGCGCAGGCTAATCTGCGCCATCATTCATCCAGAACGAAAAATGGAGTGTGCGCCATTGGCCAAATCACCATGGAGCTTCAAGACCGCCGTCGAGGTCGCGGCGGCGCTGAAGGCGAAGAAGGTCTCATCGGTCGAGCTGACCCAGGACGCGATCGGCCGCATCGAGCGCCATGACGGCAAGATCAACGCGATCTGCGTGCGCGACTTCGACCGCGCCATCGGTGCGGCGCGCGCGGCAGACGCCGCATTGTCACGCGGCGAGAGCAAACCGCTGCTCGGCATACCCTTGACGGTGAAGGAATCCTACAACATCGCCGGCCTGCCGACGACCTGGGGTTTTCCCGCGCAGAAGGACTACAAGGCCGCCGAAGACGCGCTGGCGATCACGCGCGTGAAAGACGCCGGCGGCGTCATTGTCGGCAAGACCAACGTGCCGCTCGGGCTCGGCGACTGGCAGAGCTACAACGAGATCTACGGCACCACCAATAATCCTTACGACCTCAAGCGCACGCCGGGCGGCTCCTCCGGCGGATCGTCGGCCGCGCTCGCCGCAGGCTACGGTCCGCTGTCGCTCGGCTCCGACATCGGCGGCTCACTGCGCGTGCCGGCGTTCCATTGCGGCGTCTATGCGCACAAGCCGACCATGGCGCTGGTGCCGAACCGCGGCCACACCGCGCCGCCGTTTCCACCGCTGCCGTATAGCCGCGACCTCGCAGTGATCGGCCCGATGGCGCGCGGCGCCGCCGACCTGTCGCTACTGCTCGACGTGATGGCCGGCCCCGACCCGCTCGAGGCCGGCAAGGCCTATTCGCTGTCATTGCCGCCGCCGCGCCACACGTCGCTGAAGGATTTCCGCATCCTCCTGATCGACAGCGATCCGCTGCTGCCGACCGACAAGCACGTGCGCGCCGGCATCGAGACGCTCGCAGCAAATCTGGTCAAGGCCGGCGTGAAGGTGACGCGGGAGAGTCCGCTGTGGCCGGACTTCGCTGCATCGTCGCGCATCTACATGCGCCTGCTGCTGGGGCTGTTGGGTGCGACCTTCCTGCCCGAAGTGTATGCGGGCGCCCAGGCCGGCGTTGCGCAGCTTGCCCCTGACGACATGAGCCTGCGCGCGGAGCGCCTGCGCGGCATCGTCCTGAGTCACAAGGACTGGATGATGGCCGATAACGGCCGCACCCGACTGAATGCGCAGTGGCGCGAGCTGTTCAAATCGTTCGACGCGGTGATCTGCCCGATCATGCCGACCCCGGCCTATCTGCAGGACGAATTGCCGGACCAGGAAACGCGCAAGATCAACATCGACGGCAAGGATTATCCCTATCCGGATCAGCTTGCCTGGCCCGGCGTCGCCACGTTGCCGGGCCTGCCGGCGACCGCGATCCCGACCGGTCTCTCGCCGCACGGATTGCCGGTCGGCGTCCAGATCGTCGGCCCTTATCTGGAAGACCGCACGCCGTTGAAGCTGGCCGAGCTGATCGAGCGCGAATTCGGCGGCTTCGTTCCGCCGCAGATGATTGATCTTAGCCTCATTGACTGCGAAGCAGCCGCCTCTCCCATGAGGCAGGAGGAGAGCATGAGCAAGGACCTCGACGAACTGACGAAGCTCAACAAGGACTATGTCGACTCCGTGCAGAATTGCGACGTCAAACGCTTCGATGAAATCCTGGCGCAGGACTTTTACTGCACCAATCCCGACAAGAGCCTTGTCGACCGTGCCGCGTTCCTGAAGCAGACCGCGATCCCAGTGAAGATCAAGGGCCTGAAGGCGGAGGACGTCAAGATTCGCATCCTCGGCGATTTCGCCATCATCCATGCGCAGACCAGCTACATCAATGCGGACGGCCAGCCCGCGCACGGCCGCTACACCGATTGCTGGGCCCGGCAGAACGGCAAGTGGCTCGCGGTGTCGGCGCATGTCGCGCGGTGACTCTTCGTCCCTCCCCCCGCGAAGCGGTGGGGAGGGTCGGCCGAACGCAGTGAGGCCGGGGTGGGGGGTCTAACGGCCGGCAGCGCTCTTACAGACACCCCCCACCTGCCTCGCTTCGCTCGGCACCCTCCCCACCACTCGCTTCGCTCGCGGGGGGAGGGGGTCGAAGAACTTCACGCATCAAACATGATCACGCTGCGCAAGGTCTTGCCGGCCTTCATGTTGGCAAAGCCCTCGTTGATCTCGCTCAGCTTCAGCTTGGCCGAGATCCAGTCCTCCAGATGCAGCCGGCCGCGCATGTAGAACTCGATCAGGCGCGGCATGTCGACGCGGAAATGGTTCGAGCCCATCGACGAGCCCTGGATACGGCGCTCGCGCAGAAAGTCGAAGCCGTGCAGCTCGATCTTCTGGCCGAACGGGATCATGCCGACGATGGTTGCGGTGCCGCCGGGCGCGAGCATCGCGAAGGCCTGCTCCGCGGTCTCCTTGCGGCCGAGCACCTCGAAGGCGTGGTGCACGCCGCCCTTGGTCAATTCGCGCACCTGCTGCACCACATCGCCGTTGCGAGGGTCGATGATGTCGGTCGCGCCTAGCTTGGTGGCGAGCTGCAGCTTGGCCGGATTGGTGTCGATCGCGATGATGCGCCCCGCACCTGCGATCTCGGCACCGTTGACGGCGGCCATGCCGACGCCGCCGCAGCCGATCACGGCCACGGTCTCGCCGGCCGTCACCTTGGCCGTGTTCACGACCGCGCCATAGCCGGTGATGACGCCGCAGCCAACCAGCGCGGCCAGATCCAGCGGCATGTCGTTCCTGATTTTGACGATGGCGTTCTCGTGCACCAGCATCTGCTCGGCGAAGGACGAGAGATTGAGGAACTGGTTCAGCTTCTCCGGCCCGCCCCAGGACAGCCGGTTCGACGCACCCGGAATCATCTTCACCGTGGTGTCGGTGCACAGCACGGGGCGCCCTGTCGTGCAGTTGTCGCAGGTGCCGCAGAACACCGAGAGGCAAGTGACGACGTGGTCGCCCGGTTTCACGTAATTGACGTCGGAGCCGACCTTCTCGACGATCCCCGCGGATTCGTGGCCGAGCACGGCCGGCAACGGATGCGGATAAAGCCCTTCCATGAAGTGCAAGTCGGAGTGACAAAGGCCTGCCACCGCGTGCGGATCAGCACTTCGCGCGGCCCGGGATTGGGCAGGCTGACGTCCTCGATCATAAGGGGTTTGTTGACTTCATGCAGGACGGCGGCCTTCATCGTTTTCTCCCGGGGATTTTTTGTTTCTCAAGTCCGGCGGCAGCCTACGCTGCCGCGATCAATTCGCCAACCTCGGCCATGCCGGCCGGGCGATCGCCGAGCAGCAGCCCCGCGATGGCGTCTTGCGTCTTGTTTTCCGCTGGGCGGAACGGATCGCTCGGCAACACGCGATGGTCGATCACGAGCCGCGACAGCAGCAGGCGTCGCGCGTCGCCGCGCATGGTGTCGATGCGCTGGGCCTCCCAGGCGAGCTGCACCGCGCTGGCGACATGATAGAACAGGCTGGTGGCGCGGCGCGCCTCCGCCTCGTTCTCGCTCTTGGCGGCGACTTCGCGCGCGAAGCCGACGGCGCGATCCGTGAGCCCATGGAGACGGTCGCGCCAGGTTTGCGGCACTTTCGCGCTGTCGTCGAGACGGGCATGCAGATCCGCCGCCAGCGCCAACTCGGCGCCATGGCGGCCGACCGCGCGCTTGAGCGCATCCAGCGCGACGATGTTGCCGGTGCCTTCCCAGATCGAACCCAGATGCGCATCGCGCAACAGCCGCGCGGTCGCGAATTCCTCGATGTAGCCGATGCCGCCGCGCATCTCCAACGCATCGCCGCAGACCTTGCGCGCATCGCGGGTGGCGCGGAATTTCAGGGTCGGGGTCAGGATACGCAGCAGCGCCGCCGCATTCTGGCTGCCGGCCTCCGCGCGGTCCAGCGCATCAGCCGTGACGAAGCTCATCGACAACGCCTGCTCGGTCGCAAGCATGATCTTCATCAACTGCCGGCGGCCGAGCGGCAGGTCGACGATGCGGCTGCCGAACACCACGCGGTTGTTCGCCACCGTCATCGCATCGTGATAGGCACGCCGCATCAGCGCGGTCGACTTCACGCCATTGGAGAGCCGGGACGAGTTGACCATCTCGGCCATCTGCACGAAGCCGCGGTCGAGCTTGCCGACGGCATAGGCAATCGCGCCTTCCAGTTTGATCTCGCCCGAGGCCATCGAGCGCGTGCCGAGCTTGTCCTTCAAGCGGACGATCCGGTAGTGGTTCTGCGAACCACCGTCGAGGAAGCGCGGCATCAGGAACAAGCCGACGCCGCGCGTGCCCGGAGGCGCGCCTTCCGGCCGCGCCAGCAGCATCACCACTTTCGCATCGGCATTGGAGCAGAACCACTTCTCGCCATGAAGCCGCCAATGGTCGCCGTCCTGCACCGCTGATGTGGTCAAGGTGCCGACGTCGGAGCCGCCTTCCTTCTCGGTCATGAACTGGCCGCCCTGGGTCAGCTTCGCCATGTCGGTTTGGGTCAGGCCATCGAGATATCTTTCCTTCAATGACTCGCTGCCGAAATTCGCGAGCAGTTTTGCGCAGCCGTCGGTGACGTTGATCGGACAGCCGAGCCCGAACTCGGCCTGATTGAACAGGAAGGTGAAGGCGTGCTTGGCCGTGACCGGATATTTGTCGGGCCAGCCCAAAATGCCCTTGCGGATCGACATGGCGTGAATGCCGAATTCGCCAAAGGCGGCGTTCTCGAGTTCGCGATAGGCCGGATGATATTCGATGGTTTGCACATCGCGGCCGAACTTGTCGCGCGCGTGCAGAACAGGCGTGTGCCGGTCGGCAAGCCGCGCGCATTCGTCGAGGCGACCGCCGGCCAGCGCGCCGAGGCGATCGAGATGCGGCTCGATGTGGCGGAACAGCGCGTCGGGGAGATAGATGCGCAGCAGGTCGGCCAACGCCGGATCGGCGCGGTAGAAATTCATCCCTGTCGTGTCGGGCGCGAGCAGGTTCGGCCTCGGCGCTGCGTCCTGTCCAAGGAGCTGATGCATTTTTGAACTCCAGATCGCTTCCGCCCTGTCTTGCCGGCTTTGAATGATGTAGATCATGTAGAAGGCGACCGTTGAAGTCGCTTCAGTTCAGGGAGGCATGATCCGATGGCGGATCTCTATCGCATCTTCGGCGCCGAGATGTCGCCCTATTCGGTCAAGGTGCGCTCCTATTTTCGCTACAAAGCCATTCCGCATCAATGGATTTTGCGCAATGCCGCGAGCCAAGCTGAGTACGAGAAGCACGCCAAATTGCCGATCGTGCCGCTGGTGGTGACGCCCGCGGGGACTGGCATCCAGGATTCCACGCCGATCATCGATCAGATCGAGAAGCTCTTTCCAGAGCCGTCGATCCATCCATCCGGCGCGGCCGCATTCATCTCGGCGCTGATCGAGGAGTTCGGCGACGAATGGGGCAACAAATGGATGTTCCACTATCGCTGGACCCGCGACGTCGACCAGATTTGCAGCGCGGGGCGGATCGCGCGGATGCGCGCGCCGAAGGCGAGCGAAGCGGAATTTGCCGGCTTCGCCGGCCAGGTGAGGGCGCGCATGGCCGATCGGGTCTGGTTCGTCGGCTCGAACGCCGAGACTGCGCCGCAGATCGAAGCCGGCTTCGAGGACATGCTGGCGCTACTCGAAGCGCACCTTGCCACACGGCCCTATCTGTTCGGCGCGCGGCCGGCCTATGGCGATTTCGGGTTGTGGGGCCAGTTCTACGAGCTCTGGACCGATCCGACCTCCGGCGCGCTGATTGAAGGCAACGCGCCGCGTGTGCTGGACTGGGTGCATCGCATGTTGTGGCCCCGCAATGACGGACCGTTCGAAGCATGGCAGGCGCTGGCGCCGACGATGATGCCGATCCTGACGCAGATTGGTGGAAAATTCATGCCGTGGACTCTCGCAAACGAGAAATGTCTTGCTGAGGGCAAGGAAGAATTCAGCGTCATGCTCGACGGCGAGAGGTGGACGCAAAAGCCACAGAAATATCATGCGCGGTCGCTGTCGATGCTGCGCGCCAAATATGCTGCCGCACCCGACAAGGCCGAACTCGACGCTGTTTTGCAGCAAGCGGCTTGTTTGCAGGGACTGCGCGCCTAGATCAAGTTCCCCGCCATTGTCAGGATGACCGTCCATGGACACGCCGAAATACAAGACCGCTCTCATCGTCGGCGCGGGCGAAGGCTTGAGCGCCTCGCTGGCGCGGCTGTTCGCGCGCGAGAAGATCAATGTCGCGCTGGCCGCCCGCAAGATCGAGAAGCTCGGCGCGCTTTGCGGGGAGACCGGCGCGCATGCCTATGCCTGCGATGCCACGAAAGCCGACGAGGTCGAACGGCTGTTCGGCATCGTCGAGCGCGAGATCGGCACGCCCGACCTGGTCGTCTACAACGCCAGCGGGCGGGCTCGCGGCGCCTTCGTCGATCTCGTGCCGGCGGAAGTCGCCAACGCGATCGCGGTCAGCGCTTTTGGCGGCTTCCTGGTCGCGCAGCAGGCGGTCCAGCGCATGTTGCCGAACAAGCATGGCGCGATCCTGTTCACCGGGGCGTCGGCCAGCGTGAAGGGCTATCCGCAATCGGCGCCGTTCGCGATGGGCAAGTTCGCACTGCGCGGGCTGGCGCAGAGCATGGCGCGCGAATTGTCGCCGCAAGGCATTCACGTCGCGCATTTCGTGATCGACGGCGGCATCCGCAGCGCCATGCGGCCGGATCACCCGGAGCGGCCGGATGCGTTCCTCGATCCCGATGGAATCGCCTTGAGTTACTGGAATGTCCTGCAACAGCCGCGCAGCGCCTGGACCTGGGAGCTGGAATTGCGGCCATGGGTGGAGAAATTCTGATGAGTGACGCACCGACGCCTGATACCAACGAAATCAAGGTCGACACCGGCACCGACGAACTCCTGTGCGTGGTCCGCGACCGTGTCGCTGTTATCACGCTGAACCGTCCGGAGGTGCGCAACGCCATGTCGGATACGCTGACGCCGGCGCTGCGTACCATGATCAAGACATGCGGCGAGAACCCCGAGGTCGGCGTGCTGCTGCTCACCGGCGCCGGTAAGGCGTTTTGCGCCGGCGGCAACATCAAGGGGATGGGCGCGCATCGCGACAAGAAGAAGCTCGAAATGTCCCATGACGAGAAGGTCGCGGACCTGCAGGAGCGGCAGCGGCTGCTGACAGGCGCACTGGCCTCGGTGCGCAAGCCGACCATCGCCGCCCTGCCCGGTCCCGCAGTCGGCGCAGGCCTTGCCTTGGCGATGGCCTGCGACATCCGCATCGCCGCACAATCAGCCTTCGTGTCGACCGGCTACCTCCGCGTCGCGCTGAGCGGCGATTACGGCATTGCCTGGCTGTTGACGCGCCTGGTCGGCACTGCGCGGGCCCGCGAATTGATGTTCACTGCCGACAAGGTCGACGCCGAACGTTGCGAGCGCATCGGCCTCGTCAACCGCGTCGTGCCTGACGACAAGCTGCAGCAGGAGTCGTTTGCGCTGGCGAAAGCGATGGCCGAGGGCCCGACCCTGGCGCTGCGTTACATGAAGGACAATCTCGACGAGGCGCTGCAGTTCGACTTCGCCACCGCGCGCGATCATGAAGCGATGCGGCTGGTGCGGCTGACCACGACCGCCGATCACAAGGAAGCAGTGCAGGCCTTCATCGACAAGCGCAAGCCGGTGTTTCGGGGGAACTGATCTCAGACCTGTAACCGTGTCTCGACTTCGCGTGCGGCCGCGGCGATACGCCAGCTGGCGCAAGGAATTGCCTTTGGCGCCACATTGATGGCCTTCTGGAAGCGCACCAGCTTCCAGTCGTCCGGATGCTGCACGAAGGCGTGGCCGGTCTTGCGCGCCAGCGCCATCATGCTCTCATTCGAACGCAGCGTGTCGCCGAACAGGCGCGAAGCGCCGAGCGAAGCCGCGCGGCATTCCAGATTCTTCATCAGGGCGGAGCCGATGCCATGGCCCTGCCAGCGGTCCTCGATCGACAGGCCGAATTCGAGGCTCGCATCTTCGGGATGGAACGCGTAGCGCGCTTCGCCGACGATGGTCTCGAAACCATCGACCATCATGGTCGCGACCACGGTGAAACCCTCGGCAAGACCGACATGGGTGAAGCGATCGAGCACCGGCGCCGGCAATTCGCTCATGGCGCCGAGGAAGCGGTTGTAGCGGGAGCGGGCCGACAGCGAACGGTAATAGTTCTGCAGCTCGTCGCCGTCGCGCGGCTCGACGAAGCGCACCGTGACCGCCTCACCCTTCCGCGAGCGCAGCACGTCGGAATATTGCTTGAGATTGTCGAACCGAAGCGTGGTCATGGCCGGCTCCCGTCGAAGAGAAATTGGCCGGCGCCCCTCATTCGGAGGCGGCGCCGGCGTGACGGCTTGGAATCAAGCCCGCCAGAACGGCTTTTCGGTTTCGCGGACGATATCGCTCCACGACAGGCCGACGTCATGCAGGTCGCGGTCGGTCCAGTGGGACAGCTCCTGGCGCATGCGGTAACGCTGCCGCCAGGTATGGAACGTCTCGGCAAGGGTTGCCCAAACGCCCGAAACATGATGATTTGTCATCGATTCATGGGTCAGGATGGACATATGAGGCTCCTAAAGCTAATTTCTGCAATGAATATCTGCGCTCTCCGGCGGTTCCGCAAACGACATGTTGTACCGCTTCACATGAGATAACGTCATGATGTTGGGATACCTGCCGGAATGACCGCGAGACTGCCCTCCCTCAACGGCTTGCGAGCGTTCGAGGCCGCCGCGCGGCATCTGAGCTTCACCCAGGCCGCCGCCGAGCTGAACGTGACGCAGACCGCGATCAGCCATCAGATCCGGAGGCTGGAGGAAGAGCTCGGCATCCGCCTCTTCATCCGGAAGAACCGCGCGCTGGCGCTGACGCCAAAGGCGCGAGACTATTTGCCGGGCGTGCGCGCCGCCTTCAACGATTTGCGGCTCGCGACCGACCGACTGCTGCGCAAGGACGACGACCATGTGCTGACGGTCTCGACCTTGGCCTCGCTTGCCGCCAAATGGCTGCTGCCGCGGCTCACCGCGTTCCAGGAGGCGCATCCCGGCATCGACGTGCGCATCACCACCTCGACCGCGCTGGTCGATTTCAGAGGCGGCGACGTCGACGCCGCGATCCGCTACGGCCGCGGCAACTGGCAGGGCCTGCGCGCCGAGTGGCTGATGGCGGACGACTTCTTTCCGGTGTGCAGCCCGGCGCTGCTCAACGGCAAGCGGCCGCTGAAATGCCCTGAAGATCTGCGCGAGCATGTGCTGCTGCACACCTCGACCAACGGCGACGACTGGCGGCAATGGCTCACTGCGGCCGGCCTGCCCTCCGACATCTCCAGGCCGCCCGGCATCACTTTCGACCTGATCCTGATGACGGTGCAGGCAGCGATCGACGGCATCGGCGTCGCGATGGGACGGACGTCCTATGTTCAGGACGACATCGCCAAGGGCCGGCTCGTGGTTCCCTTCAAGATCGCGCTGCCGGCGGATGCGGGCTTCTACCTGGTATCGCCGGAAGGTGTCGCCGAGCCGCCGAAGCTGGGCGCGTTCCGGCAATGGCTGATCGCATCGGCGAAGAACGGTCCTGCGAAAGCAACCACTTAGTACGCGATTATTCAATGCCCACCCGCCGATTTCCGGTTGGTCATGCTGCAGGGGCGTGGCAGATTGCCTCATCATACCAACGGCGGACCGGCGCGAAGCCTCTTGCGCAACCGGTCCCGATCGAGACGGGGAACGTCCATGTCGGAAGCAACAACCGCGCACCCGCCCGTGATCAAGTCGCGCATCGGCGCCATCCTGCGCGCGACCAGCGGCAATTTTCTCGAACAGTTCGACTTCTTCCTGTTCGGCTTCTACGCCAAACCGATCGCAGACGCCTTCTTCCCGTCCGCCAACGAGACCGCGGCGCTCCTGAACGCGTATGGCGTGTTCTGGCTCGGCGCCATGATGCGCCCGGTCGGCGCGGTCGTGCTCGGGGCCTATATCGACCGCATCGGCCGCCGCAAGGGTCTGATCGTCACGCTCTCGCTGATGGCGCTTGGCACGGTGGTGATCACGTTCTGCCCGGCTTACGCCGCGATCGGCATCGCTGCGCCCATCATCGTGCTGATCGGCCGGCTGATCCAGGGCTTTTCCGCCGGGGTCGAGCTTGGCGGCGTCTCGGTCTATCTCTCCGAAATCGCCACGCCGGGCAATCGCGGTTTCTACACCTCGTTCCAATCCTCCAGCCAGCAGGTCGCGATCTTCGTGGCCGCGATCATCGGCTTCATCCTCAGCGAAGTCATGCCGGGCAATACCTTCCTGGATTCGATCGGCGGCATCGCCAAATGGCGCATCCCGTTCCTGATCGGCTGCCTCATCATCCCCGTGATCTTCTTCCTGCGCCGCACGCTGGAAGAAACGCCCGAATTCCTCGCCATGAAGAAGCATCCGACCGCGAGCGAGGTCTTCGCCTCGGCCATCGCAAACTGGCGCATCGTCGTCCTCGGGATGATGATCGCAGTGCTGACCACCACGACTTTCTACTTCATCACGGTTTACGCGCCCGGCTTCGGCAAGGAGCTCAAGCTGTCGGCGTCGGATACCTTGCTCGTCACCCTTCTGGTGGCCGTGACCAACTTCATCTGGAATCCGGTCGGCGGCGCCCTGTCCGACCGCATCGGCCGCAAGCCGGTGCTGCTGACGATCGCCGCGCTGTCGTTCCTGACGGCCTATCCGGCCCTGCATTGGCTCGCGGCAGCCCCGACCTTCGGCAAACTGCTGGCGGTGCAGATGATGTTCTCGTTCTATTTCGGCGTCTACAGCGGCACCATGCTGGGCTGCCTGGTCGAGATCGTGCCGGCGCATGTCCGCACCACCTGCTTCTCGATCGCCTTCGCGCTGGCCGCGGGCCTGTTCGGCACCTTCACGCCGTTCGCCTCGACCTGGCTGATCAACAAGACCGGCGACAAGGCCTCCCCCGCCTTCTGGCTGATGTTCGGTGCCTCGCTCGGCATCATCGCCGCGCTGACCGTCTATCGCGGCGGCAGGACCATCGAAACGCGCGAGGCCGTCATTGCCTGAGCGTAGCGCGCACCGGCCGGATCTTCCCCGGCCGGTTTGCTTTTCCATGCCAACATCATGACAATCACGCATGGTCGATTTTAACCGCAAGTACGATGTGCTGGTGATCGGCGGCGGCAATGCCGCTCTGTGCGCGGCAATCAGCGCGCGGCGCGCCGGCGCCTCCGTGCTGGTGCTGGAGGGCGCGCCGAAATTCTATCGCGGCGGCAACACCCGCCACACCCGCAACATGCGCTGCGCCCATGACGCGGCGACCGACATTCTCACCGGGCCCTACACCGAGGAAGAGTTCTGGGAGGATTTGCTGCGCGTCACCGGCGGCCAGACCGACGAGGAGCTGGCGCGCATGATGATCCACGAGTCCAAGGACATCCTGAACTGGATCGTCGAGCAGGGCGTGCGCTGGCAACCCTCGCTCGGCGGCACGCTCAGCCTCGGCCGCACCAACTCGTTCTTCCTCGGCGGCGGACGCGCCATGCTGAACGCGCTCTATCGCACCGCGGAGCAGCTCGGCGTCGACATCCTCTACGACGCCGAGGTGCGCGATCTCGACATTGCCGACGGCATGTTCCTGTCGGCACAGCTCAAGCACGATGGTGCGCATCAGACCGCCAAGGCCTCGACGCTGGTCGCCGCGGCCGGCGGCTTCGAGGCCAATATCGAATGGCTGAAGCAGTATTGGGGCGAGGCCGCCGACAATTTCCTGATCCGCGGCACGCCCTATAACCGCGGCGCGATCCTGAAGATGCTGTTGGCTAAGGGCGTGCAGGAGATCGGCGATCCCACGCAGTGCCATGCGGTGGCGATCGACGCGCGCGCGCCGAAATTCGACGGCGGCATCATCACGCGCCATGACTCGGTCGTGTTCGGCATCGTCGTCAACAGGGACGCCAGCGCTTCTACGACGAGGGCGAGGACATCTGGCCGAAGCGCTATGCGATCTGGGGCCGGCTGGTCGCGGCGCAGCCTGGCCAGATCGCCTACATCATTTTCGATTCCAGCGTGGTGACGAGCTTCATGCCGACGCTGTTTCCGCCGATCGCGGGCGCAACGATCGCCGAGCTTGCGGGCAAGCTCGAGCTCGATCCGGCCGCGCTGGAAAAGACCGTCGCCGATTTCAACGCCGCGGTGCAGCCCGGCACCTTCGATCACACCATCCTCGACGATTGCCGCACCGAGGGCATCACGCCGGCGAAGACGCATTGGGCGCGCAAGATCGACGCGCCGCCCTATCTCGCCTATCCGGTGCGGCCCGGCATCACCTTCACCTATCTCGGCACGCGGGTGAACCGACAGTCGCGCATGCTGATGAAGGACGGCAAGCCGTCGGCCAACATGTTCGCCGCCGGCGAGATCATGGCCGGCAACGTGCTCGGCAAGGGCTATGCGGCCGGCATGGGCATGACCATCGGCAGCGTATTCGGACGCATCGCGGGACAGGAAGCGGCGAACAATGCGAGGAATTAAATTCGTGGTTGAGCATGACGTAGCCGCAGTCTCCAGTCTGATCCCTCCCCCCGCGAGCTCGGCAGCGCTCTTGCGCGCCAGAGCGAGTGGTGGGGAGGGTCGACCTGAGCGCAGCGAAGGTCGGGGTGGGGGGTGTCTCCACAACAACCGCCCCCCACCCGCCTCGCTTCGCTCGGCACCCTCCCCCCGCGAAGCGTGTATGGACCAGGGAGATCGAGGACAGTTTGGTCCCCCCGTTCGGGGACATCGAGGACACTTGTCGGACCTGTTCGAGAGGTTTGGCAAGGGGGTCATTTCGATGCCTTGGCGGGAGCGGACGGTGATTGATGAGCGCGAGGAGTTTGTGAAGCTTTCGTTGGCGCCGGGGGCGAACGTGAGCGAGTTGTGCCGCCGCTTCGATATCGCTCGGAGCAACGGCAACAAGTGGCGGGCGCGCTATTTGACGGAAGGGCGAGACGGCCTTTGCGATCGCTCGCGCCGACCGCGCCGCAGTCCGACACGGACGGCCGCTGCGGTCGAAGCCGAGGTGCTGCGCGTTCGCGACGACAGCAACAACGCCTGGGGCGGCCGCAAGATCGCGCATGTGATGGAACGCGAGGGCGCGGCCACGGTGCCCTCGCCGAGCACGATCACCACGATCCTCAAGCGGCACGGTCGGCTCGAGCAGCGCGCCAGCGAGCATCCGGGACCCTATCAGCGGTTTGAGCGCGCGCAGCCCAACGAGCTCTGGCAGATGGACTACAAGGGCGACTTTGCGCTGGCACGCGGGCGCTGCCACCCGCTCACCATGATCGACGACCACTCGCGCTACGCGCTGTGCGCGCAGGCCTG
>CAWGFY010000001.1:0-105714 GCA_963821965.1 uncultured Alphaproteobacteria bacterium | reverse complement strand
GCGCTCGGAGGGACTCGAACCCCCACGATTTTACTCACTGCCACCTCAAGGCAGCGCGTCTACCAATTCCGCCACGAGCGCAAAGTATCACCGGCAAGCCGGATCGGGCCGGATCAACGGCGCCGATGTAACAAATCGACCACGGGCGGACAAGGCCCGCCTGCCACACAAATCCCCGGTTTGCGGTTGATTTTGTTTCGATCTTGGGGCCTGCGCCAAGAAACTAATTTCTCCTTTCATCTCAAGCTGTTTCTACCCGTCCAGCCCTTACGAAAAAAATAAATCGCTTTGGGCGTCGGGCAAAACACCGGCAAATTTCCGCGCATCCTGTCCATCAGGAGGGGCGGATCATGATCGCCACGAACGCGGGACAGGGTGTGGTGGCCGCTGGTCTCCTCGCATGGCGTGCGAGGAGACGGCGGACGGTCAAGCCGTGTGGTCCTGTCCCCCCGACGCTGGGGACAAGCCTGCGATAGCGATGTTGCAGGCGACGGGGGCTAGCAAGCCCGGTACCCCGAGGAGAGCGCGGAGCAGCCTTAAAACCATTGCGCAGGGAATGCCGGATGATTCGGCTTTACCTGACACTCTTGTGTGCACTCTACCCTTTTCAGCACACAAGCCTGCGGGTGCGGCCAGCGCCCGGCATTCCCTGTGCCCTCCGACTTCTTCGAGGGACACGATCTTCGCAAAGCTCGGGCAAATCTGCGTCGCGAGAATGCGGAGGTGTGTCCCGTCATTGCGAGGAGCCAACGGGTCCGGCCCACTTGGGCCGGCCCGATGACAGGCTCCGCGACGAAGCAATCCATAGCGCCGGCAAGCGGATAGGTGGATTGCTTCGCTTCGCTCGCAATGACGATTGCTGTTTGGCGCTACCGCGCGCCAGGCAATTTCGGCAGCATCTGCTTGACCTCGACCGCGATGCGGTTGCGGTCGACCAGCACCACGCCGCTGGCGATCGGCAGGTTGTTGGCGAGCACCTTGACCTCGTCGGCTTCGGTGGCGTCCAATTCGATGATGGCGCCGCGCGACAGCCGCATGCACCTGATGGATGGGCATCGTGGTGGTGCCCGAGACCACCATGAGATCGACGGTAACTTTATCGAGCGTTGGCACTGTCAGGACCGCCGAACTGGACTAAAAATCGTTCCTTAGAGATCACCATGTTATGGTTATCCAATGGTTAACGTCCGCGCAAAACCTCGATCTGACCACCTTCAAGGCCGCCTCAAGCGGCGCCGGCGTCGAATGGCGCATTTCGGACCGGCCGGTCGACTATCTCGAGGCCGTCGCCGCGATGGAGGCGCGCGCGGCGGCGATCGCGGCCGGCGAGGCCGACGAATTGGTCTGGCTGCTGGAACACCCCCCGCTCTACACCTCCGGCACCTCGGGCAAGACGGGCGACCTGCTCGACCCCCGCTTTCCGCTGTTTGCGACCGGCCGCGGCGGCCAGCTCACCTATCACGGGCCCGGCCAGCGCGTGGCCTATGTGATGCTCGACCTGAAGCGGCGGCGGCCCGATGTCCGGGCCTATGTCGCGGCGCTGGAAGAATGGATCATCCGCACCCTGGCCGCCTTCAATGTGCGCGGCGAGCGGCGCGAGGACCGTGTCGGCGTCTGGGTCAAGCGGCCGGACAAGGGCGCGGGTCACGAGGACAAGATCGCCGCGATCGGCGTGCGGCTGAAGCGCTGGGTGTCGTTCCACGGCATCGCCATCAATGTCGAGCCGGACCTGTCGCATTTCTCGGCCATCGTGCCGTGCGGGGTCGCCGACCCCCGCTATGGCGTGACCAGCCTGGTCGATCTCGGCCATCCCGTGCGGCCTGACCGATGTCGATATCGCGCTGCGGCAGCGCGTTTCGAGGAGGTTTTCGGGCCCGTTACAGCCAGGTGCTGCCAAAGGCGGTGGCCTGAGGCGCGTGACGCATAGCCGAAAGCACAGGATGGAACCGATTGCGGTTCAGCGCGTTTTCGAGTTCGTGGCGGGGTCTATCTTGATGATTGAGCAAAGACCGGCAGCAAAGGGATTTGTTCGAGAGCGAACGCAGTTTCCGGCTTCTTGTCGAGGGCGTCGCCGACTACGCGCTGTATCATGCTCGATCCCACCGGGATCGTGACGAGCTGGAACATCGGCGGCGCAGCGCATCAAGGGCTACTCGCCGCAAGAAATCCTCGGCCAGCATTTCTCCCGCTTCTACACCGAGACCGATCGCGCCAACGGCAAGCCAGCACGCGCGCTGGCAGATCGCCCGGCAGACCGGGCCGCTACGAGGAAGAAGGCTGGCGGGTCCGCAAGGACGGCACCTTCTTCTGGGCCAGCGTCGTCATCGATCCGATCCACGAAGACGGCGAACTGGTCGGCTTTGCCAAGATCACCCGCGACATCACCGAGCGGCGCGAGGCCCAGCTCAAGCTCGAGCAGATGCAGAAGCACCTGGCCGAAGCGCAGAAGCTCGACGCGCTCGGCCAGCTCACCGGCGGGGTGGCGCACGACTTCAACAATCTCCTGATGGTGATCAGCGGCAGCCTCCATATCCTGCAGAAAGAGCGCGGCCAACGATCCCAAGGTGCAGCGCGCGATATCGGCGATCGAGACCGCGACCAAGCGTGGCGCGGCGCTGACCAGCCAGCTCCTGACCTTCGCGCGCGGCAAAGCGTCAACCCGCAAGCGATCGCTGTCGCCGAACGGATCGACGCCATCCGCGAGGTGCTCGACACCGGCGTCGGGCAGCTCCGTCAGGCTCGCCTTCGACTATCGGTCCCGAGCTTCTGGCCGGTGACGGTCGACGTCTCCGAATTCGAAACGGCCCTGGTCAATCTCGTGATCAACGCGCGCGACGCCATGCCATACGGCGGCACGGTCACGGTCGCCGCCCGCAATCGTGCCGACGCACCAACCAGCGGCCACGAGTCGGCGATTTCGTCGCGATCAGCGTGGCCGACACCGGGCATCGGCATCGCGCCCGACGTGCTCGCCAAGATCTTCGATCCCTTCTTCACGACAAAGCCGGTCGGCAAGGGCACCGGTCTTGGGGCTCTCGCAGGTCCACGGCTTCGCGCACCAGGCCGGCGGCACGGTGAAAGTCGAGAGCGAGCTCGGCAAGGGCACCAAGGTCACGATCCTGCTGCCGCGCGAACGGAGCGACCCGCTTGCCGGCCAAGACACACGCGTCGCCGAAATCGGCCGGCAGCGGCACCGTGCTGCTGGTCGAGGACAATCCGGATGTCGCCTCCGTCAGCACCAGCCTGCTTGAGCAACTCGGCTATACCGTCCGGCGCGTCGCCGACGCCGAAGCGGCGCTGCGCGAGATCGAACGCAACAATGTCGATCTGGTGTTCTCCGACATCGTGATGCCCGGCAAGATCGACGGCCTCAGCCTGGCCCGGCGCCTGCGCGAAATCCGGCCCGACCTGCCGATCCTGCTCGCGACCGGCTACAGCGACGCGGCCGCCGACGTGCGCGGCGACTTTCCGATCCTGCGCAAACCGTACGAGATCCACCAGCTCAGCCAGGCGATCGCGAAGCTGCCGCGCTGAAGTTCAAACCGTCGGAAGCACCGAGAAGGCCTCGCCCGCCGGCCGCATCTTGAGCAACTCCGGTCCGGTCGCCTCGTTCAGCACGGCTTCGACGCGCGACGATGGCGGACCGTGGCGGCAGTGCGCGACCATCTCGGCGACAACGGATGCGGGGCCGGCGAACACCGCCTCGACGCTGCCATCGTGGCGATTGCGCACCCAGCCTTCCAGCCGGCTCGCCCTTGCCTGATCCTCGACCCAGGCGCGGTAGCCGACGCCCTGCACCCGGCCGCGGATCGTCACATGGAGGATCGCGTTGGTCACGTCTTCAATCCAAGGAACGCGCCGACGCGCGCTTTCGTCTCGGCATCGCGCGTGACGCGCGCCGTCAGCTCCGGCGATGCCAGCCCTTTCAGGTTTTTCGGCGGCGTGCCCTCGCGCAACGCTTTCAACGTCTCGTAGACAGCTTGGGTCGCCGCCGCGATCGGCGCATGGCCCTGCAGCGCGATCCGGACGCGCCGCTCGCGGAGGTAATCGAGGTCGTTCATCTCCTCCGGCGCGCCGCCGAGCACGATCGGCAGCCGCGTGGCTTGCGCGATCGCATCGAGCTCGGCGCGGTTCTTGATGCCCGTGAAGAACAGCCCGTCGACCCCTGTGGCTTCATAGGCCCGCGCCCGCTCGATGGCGTCACCGAGCGAGGTGATGGAGGCCGCACCGGTGCGCGCCAGGATCACGAGCGTCGGATCGCCACGGCCGTCGAGCGCGGCTTTCATCTTGCCGACGCCCTCCTCCAGCGAGATCAACTGCGTTTTCCTTTCACCGAAGGTCTGCGGCAGCAGCGTGTCCTCGATGGTGAGACCGCCGGCTCCGACCGCATCGAGCTCCTGCACAGTGCGACGGACATTGAGCGCATTGCCGTAGCCGTGATCGGCGTCGACCAGTACCGGCAAGGCGGCGGCGCGCGACATCCGCCGCATCTGCTCGGCAAGTTCGGTCAGCGTGATCAGCGCGATATCGGGGTCGCCGAGCACGGCCAGCGAAGCGACCGAGCCGCCGAACATGCCGACCTCGAAGCCGAGGTCCTCCGCGATTCGGATCGAGATCGCGTCATAGACCGAGCCGGGCCGGATGCAACGAGGTCCCGACAGAATGGAACGCAACGCTTCGCGCCGCTTGCGATACATGGCAGTGCCTCACGCAAATTCGAGAATGAGCGCGTCGACCGCCAGCGTCGCGCCGGGTGACGCGTGGATTTTCTTCACGGTGCCGTCGCGCTCGGCGCGCAGAACGTTCTGCATCTTCATGGCTTCGACCACGGCAAGCGACTCGCCGGCCTTGACCTCCTGCCCCTCGGTGACGGCGATCGAGACCACCAGCCCGGGCATCGGACAGAGCAGCTTCTTGCCGGTGTCGGTCGCCGTCACGACCGGCATCAGGCGCGCCGATGTCGCTTCCGCTTCGGTGAAGACATAGACCGGCACTTCGACGCCCTGATGCGCGAGCCGGATGCCATTCGCGATCGGACGCACCTGCACCGCGACCACGAGCCCATCGATCGTGCCCTGCCAGACGGGATCGCCCGGCTTCCAGGGCGAGGCCAGATGATGGGGATTGCCGACCGCACCATCCGCGCCGACAAAGCGCACGGCAATGCCGCCGTCGTCGCGCGCGACATCGAGAATGATCTCGTCGCGGCCGAGCCACACTGCACGGCGGCCTTGGCGCATGACCGGGCGTCCATTCATCTGGCCTGAAATCTGCCGCTTGCGTTCGCCGAGCACGTGATCGATCGCAGCACCGACTGCGGCGATCCGCCGCCCGATCTCGCCTTTCGGAGCCGGTGCGGAGAACCCCTTCGGAAACTCCTCGGCGATGAAGCCGGTCGATAGCCTCCCCTCGCGCCAGCGCGGATGGTTCATCAGCGCCGACAGGAACGGGATGTTGTGCCTGATGCCGTCGACATAGAAAGCGTCGAGCGCGGTCGACTGCGCCTCCACGGCCGCCGCCCGCGACGGGCCGTGTGTCACGAGCTTGGCGATCATCGGGTCGTAGAAGATCGAAATCTCGCCACCCTCCTGCACGCCGGTGTCGTTGCGCACCGTGATGCCATTCGCGCTGCTCTCGGCCGGCGGGCGATATTTCACCAGCCGCCCGATCGAGGGCAGGAAATTACGGAAGGGATCTTCGGCATAGACGCGCAACTCCACTGCCCAGCCGGTCAGCGCGACGTCCTTTTGAGCGATCGAAAGCTTCTCGCCGGCGGCGACACGGATCATCTGCTCTACCAGGTCGATGCCGGTCACGAGCTCGGTGACGGGATGCTCGACCTGCAGGCGTGTATTCATCTCGAGAAAGTAAAAGCTCTTGTCTTGCCCCGCGACGAACTCGACTGTGCCGGCAGAATCGTAGTTCACGGCTTTCGCCAGCGCGACTGCCTGCTCACCCATCCTGCGGCGCGTGCTCTCGTCGAGCAATGGCGACGGCGCCTCCTCGATCACTTTCTGATTGCGGCGCTGGATCGAACATTCGCGTTCGCCGAGATAGATCACATTACCATGCTTGTCGCCGAGCACCTGGATTTCGATGTGCCGGGGATCGACGATGAACTTCTCGATGAAGACGCGGTCGTCGCCGAACGACGACTTTGCTTCGGCTTTTGCAAGCTTGAAGCCCTCGGCCACCTCCGCCCTGGAATGGGCGATGCGCATGCCCTTGCCGCCGCCGCCGGCGGAGGCCTTGATCATCACGGGGTAGCCGATCTCGTCGGCGATCTTCACGGCCTGCTTGTCGTCGTCGATGACGCCGAGATGACCGGGCACGGTCGAGACTTTGGCTTTCGCCGCCGCCTTCTTGGATTCGATCTTGTCGCCCATCGCGGCGATCGCGCCCGCTTTGGGACCGATGAAGACGATGCCGGCCTTCTGCAGCGCGCGCGGAAACGCTTCGCGCTCGGACAGGAAGCCGTAGCCGGGATGAACGGCCTTGGCACCGGTCTTCTGGCAGGCCTCGACGATCTTTTCGATGACGAGATAGCTCTCGGCTGCGGCCGGCGGTCCGATGAAGACGGCGTCATCGGCCATCTCGACATGGAGTGCGTCGCGGTCGGCCTCGGAATAAACGGCCACCGTCTCAATACCCATCTTGCGGGCGGTCTTGATGACGCGACAGGCAATCTCGCCGCGGTTTGCGATCAATATCCGTTTGAACATGTTTCTTGGTTACGGCCTTGGGCAGGTTTCTCCCCGCAATCTGACATGCGGGGGCAAGCGTCACAATTGCGTCTATAGCAAAATCCGCCGGAGGCAACCGGCGCGAACCGGCTTCTCACCGCCTCAACCTGAATAGCTCTGAAACCGGCCCCGCGCATAGGCATGAGAGACCGCCTTCATCAGTTCGTTCACCTCGGACTCCACGAAATTGTTGGCGATGATCAGCGCGCGGATCGTGGCCCTGACATCGCCGTCGCAGGCCGCGATGGCCTGGTCGACCGCCGTTTCCAACTCGTCCTCTACGATTTTTGGTTGGGGATCAGAGGTCACGGGCCATCTTCCAAGGCTGTTCTTGTTTTGTTCAAATTGTCAAGGCGGGAGCCTTCATTTGCTGACGGTGGCGGAACCCGAATGAGACCGTCGTGGCGTAGGCCACGCGGCCAATGGTCACGACGACAGGCCTGTGGGAGGATCGGTGCAGAGAGTTCTGCGTCCATGACGAGCCCGATCGCTCCCAACGAAACGCTGCCGGACCCAGCCGGCGCGGACATGCCGCGCCGGTATCCGGAGGCGAGCGCGCGCGACCCGCATCACGCGCTTCAATTCATGGCGGGCGGCGGCAAGGTCGGCGCGCTGATACGCGCTCATGACTGGTCGGCCTCGCCGCTCGGCCATCCCAGCGCATGGCCGCAGTCGCTGCGATCGGTGATCGGGCTGTTGCTGGAGTCGCGCTTCCCCATGTTCGTGGCCTGGGGAAAGGATCTCGGCTTTCTCTACAACGATGCGTATGCCGAAATCCTCGGCGAGAAGCATCCGCGCTCGCTCGGCGCGCGCTTCTACGACATCTGGTCGGAAATCTGGGCCGACATCAGCCCACTGATCGATGCGGCGATGGCGGGCGAAGCGAGCTTCCGCCAGAATTTGCCGCTGCTCATGAACCGGCACCGATTCGACGAGCAGACCTGGTTCACCTTCTCCTACTCGCCGGTGCGAGACGAGCAAGGCAAGGTTGCCGGGATGTTTTGCGCCGTGGCGGAAACCACGCAGACGGTGCTGGCCGAACAGGCGCTGAAGGAAAGCGAGGAGCGCTTCCGCCTGATCGCCGACAGCGCACCGGTGCCGATCTGGGTCACCAAGCTCGATCGCACGCGCTCGTTCGCCAACCAGGCCTATCTCGATTTCCTCGGCCTTCCCTTCGAGGAAGCCATCGTGTTTGACTGGCGCAAGGCGCTGCATCCGGACGACCTGCCCCGCATCCTGCAGGCGCAGATCGCGGGCGAAGCTTCGCTGAAACCGTTCGTGCTGGAAGCGCGCTACAAGGGCGCCGACGACGAATGGCACTGGCTGCGCTCGGAATCGCAGCCGCGCTGGGACCCGACCGGCAAGCACATCGGCTTCATCGGCGTGGCCCATGACGTCACCGCGGCCAAGCAGGCGGAAATCGAGCTTCGCGAGCTGAACGAAACGCTGGAGCAGCGCATCCGCGAGCGCACCGCGCAACTGCAATCCAACGAAGCGCGGATGCGCGCCATTTTCGAAACCAGTCACCTCTATCAAGGCCTGCTCGACCGCGACGGCAGGCTCACCTATGCCAACAAGATTTCCCTTGCCGGCATTCGATCCGACGGCAGTGACGCGATCGGCAAGCCGTTCTGGGAAACGCCATGGTTTGCCGCGACCCCAGGGATGACGGAAGCGGTGCGCAAGGCGTTCGAGACCGTGCTTGGAGGCGAGGAAGCGCGGCAGGAGATGCTGCTGCACCTTCCGATCGGCGACCGCTATTTCGATTTCGCCATGCGGCCGGTGTTCGACCAGCACGGCAAGGTCGCCGGCGCCGTGCCCGAGGCGGTCGACATCACCGAGCGCCGCCAGGGCGAAGAGGTGCTGCGGCAGGCGCAGAAGATGGAGGCCGTGGGTCAATTGACCGGCGGGGTCGCGCATGACTTCAACAACCTGCTGACCATCATCCGCTCGGCCACCGATTTCCTGCGCCGGCGCGAGCTGCCCGAGGAGCGGCGGCGCCGCTATGTCGACGCGATTTCGGAAACCGTGGAGCGCGCCTCGAAATTGACCGCGCAGCTACTCGCTTTCGCCCGTCGCCAGCCGTTGAAACCCGAGGTGTTCGACGTCGGCGCGCAGGTCGACAAAGTCGTGCAGTTGATCCGGCCGCTGGTCGGCGGACGCATCGAGATTTTGGTCGCAATCGAGGCGTCCGGCTGCTTCACCATCGCCGACATCGCGCAGTTCGAGACGGCTCTGATCAATCTCGCCATCAACGCGCGCGACGCCATGAACGACGAAGGCCGGCTGACGATATCGGTCACGCAGGCAGACCGACTGCCCGCCTTGCGCGGCCAGCCGGCCCGAAGCGGTGACTTCATCGCAATCTCGGTCAGCGACACCGGCAGCGGCATTGCGCCGGAGCATCTCGACGCGATCTTCGAACCCTTCTTCACCACCAAGGAGATCGGCAAGGGCACCGGGCTCGGCCTCAGCCAGGCGTTCGGATTTGCCCGGCAATCCGGCGGCGACGTCGCGGTCAAGAGCTCGCTCCGAAGTGGAGCGACCTTCACCATCTATCTGCCGCAGGCGCCGCCCCCCGCGGAAGGCGGTGAAGCGCTCGCCATCGGCAGCGAACCGGCGGCGACCGGGCGCGGCTATCGCGTATTGGTCGTGGAAGACAATGAGGAGGTCGGGCAGTTTTCCACCGAACTGCTCGAAGACCTCGGCTATTCGGTCAAACGGGTTGCGAACGCCAACGCCGCGCTCGCGATACTCGCGGAAGACGAGTTCGCGGCCGATCTCGTCTTCTCGGATGTGATCATGCCCGGCATGAACGGCGTCGAGCTGGCCGGCCTCATCCGCGAGCGTTTCCCCGGCTTGCCCGTGGTCTTGACCAGCGGTTACAGCGACGTGCTGGCCGCGAACGCCCATCACGGCTTCGAGTTGATCCAGAAGCCCTACTCCGTGGAGTTGCTATCACGCATCCTCCGCAAGGCCATTTCCGAACAGCGGTCTGCGTTGCGCTGACAAGCGCGGATGTACCCCTGCGAACAGCGGGTGCCTGCTGTAACAAATCTGTCGTACAGCAAAACTACTAAAGGGGCCGCGGCCGTGCGCCGTGAAACCATCCGTCATGGGGAGAACGTCATGCGCCGCGCAATCTTGCTGCTATCCGCAAGCCTGTTCACCTTGGCCGCGAGCGAGCGCGTCCGCGCAGAACACCACGCCGCACAACCTGATCCTGTTCGTGCCGGACGGCCTGCGCGCGCTGAAGGTGACACCGGAGACCGGCGCCCGCGATGGCCGCGGTCCGCGACAAGGGCGTCAACTTCAAGAATTCGCATTCGCTGTTCCCGACCTTCACCACCGCGAACGCGTCGGCGATGGCGACCGGTCACTATCTCGGCGACACCGGCGACTTCTCCAACACGATCTACACGGCTTCACCTCCGCGCCGGCCGGCGACACGGTCGTGCCCTTCCTCGAGAACGACGCGGTGCTCGGCGACGTCGACGAGCATTTCAAGGGCGACTATCTCGACGAAGAGACCATCCTGAAGATGGCGCGCGCGCAAGGGCTTCTCGACCGCGGCGATCGGCAAGGTCGGCCCGACCCTGATCTTCGATCACACCGACCGCGGCAAGAACACCATCATCGTGATCGACGATTCCACCGGCGGCAAGACCGGCGTTCCCCTCTCCGACGAGATGAAGGACGCCCTGACCAAGGCCGGCCTGCCGCTGGCCACGCCCGGACGCGGCGACAACGGCAAGGCCGGCGACGCCAAGACGCCCGGCACGACCGTCGCCAACGTCGCCCAGCAGGCCTATTTCGCCGACGTCGCCACCAAGGTCGTGCTGCCGATGTTCAAGGCGCGCAACAAGCCGTTCGTGCTGGTGTTCTGGTCGCGCGATCCCGACGGCAGCCAGCACAACAAGGCGACAGCCTCAACACCGTCACGCCGGGCATCAACGGCCCGACCTCGATGGCCGGCATCAAGAACGCCGACGACAATCTCGCGCAGCTGCGCAAGGCGCTCGACGATCTCGGGCTTGCCGCGACCACCGACATCATCGTCTCCGCCGACCACGGCTTCTCGACCATCTCGAAGGAGAGCAAGACCAGCCCGTCGGCCAAGGTCAGCTACGACGACACGCCGAAGGACTTCCTGCCGATGGGCTTCCTCGCGCTCGATCTCGCCAAGGCGCTCGACCTGCCGCTGTTCGATCCCAACGACAAGAACGCGCGCCATCGGCGAAGGCAAGCATCCCAAGGCCGGCAACGGCGTGCTCGGCAAGGATCCCGCCAAGCCCGACCTCGTCGTCGCCACCAATGGCGGCTCGGACCTGATCTATCTGCCGAACAAGGACAAGAAGCTCGCCGAGCGCACCATCAAGGCGCTGCTCGAGCAGGACTATGTCAGCGGCCTGTTCGTCGACGACGCGCTCGGCAAGTTCCCAGGCACGCTGCCGATGTCGGCGATCAACCTGGAAGGGCAAGGCGGTGACGCCGACGCCCTCGATCGTGGTCAACTTCCGCACCTATGTCGACGGCTGCGACGTGCCGACCAATTGCCAGGTCGAGGTCGCCGACACCGTGCTGCGGCAGGGCCAGGGCATGCATGGCAGCTTCGGCCGCGGCGACACCATGAATTTCATGGCGGCGATCGGACCGGACTTCAAGGCGGGCTATGTCGACGCCCTGCCCGTCAGCAACGCCGATGTCGGCGCGACCGCGGCGAAGATCCTCGGGCTGACGCAGAAGGCGCAATGGCAAGCTGATCGGCCGCGTGATGACGGAGGCGATGCCGAACGGCGCCACGCCGAAGGCGACGTCGGACGTGATCAAGTCCGAGCCGGCGGCGAACGGCCTGCGCACGGTGCTGAACTTCCAGCGCGTCGGCGCACAGCGCTATTTCGACGCCGCCGGCTTCCCGGGCCGCACCGTCGGGCTCGAGGATGGGACCGGCAAACAAAAAACGGCGGGGAAATAACCCCGCCGCCATCAGCTCAATGCATCGTAGACGCGCTTACATTCCGATGTCGAACACGTTCGGAAGCTGCTGGGCGAGCGGCAGCGCGGTGACGCCGAGGAAGCGTCGCGACCATCGTCATCAGCGTGCGGTTGCGGCGCGGCTTGCCGCGCATCTGGCTCGCGATCCACTCCAGCACTTCCGCATTCTGCTGTGGCGTGGTTGGGCGCCCAGCTCTCGATGTCGGTATCCGGCGACAGCGCCACCGTGCGTGGCGGCACCTTCAGGCCGGACTCGGCAGCCGCATGATGGGCGACCGCTTTCGCCAGCAGATCGTCGAAACGCCCGTCGTCGCTGCGCTCGGAGGCGGCATCATTGATCGCGAACAGCGCCTCGGCTTCGGCGCGGCTGACCGGCTGATGCTCGACGGCGTTTGCGGTGAGGATGCGCGCGCACCAGGCGGCGTCATCGGCATCAAGCGCGCGGGAAAAATGCACGCGGCCCCTGGTGGTAGGGCCCTCGCCGGTCATCACGCCATCGCGCACGATGGTCAGCGCATGGGCAGCAGTGTTGCGGCAGGTGGGTTCGGGAACGCCGATCTCGTCAACGCTCTTGGACTTGGCGGCAGACATCGTCACAGTCACACTTCTCAGTTCAGTTTCTTGTTCTGGTCGCGGGGCAGTAAACGAGTGGTTAACGATTCGAAACCGTGATCGCTCAATTTCGAGATGGTTGCTGATTGGTCGCATCTATTCCCGAACGGGTTCGGGAGCCGTGGCGACGACCCGGCTGGGGCGTGATGACAAGGCCATAAAAGGCGACATCGGGGCAATCCCCGAGATCTTTTGCGGCCATTCAGTGGGTTTTTTCGCCGCAGCGACGCAGGATCAAAATGAGATGCTAGGGGTTCCCGTTGGGGGAGAATGGTCTACCCTTTTGGCTTCCGGCCGTTCACTTTCCCGCCCTTGCGCGTTATGCTCGGAATGGCAAATTCCCTTGTAACTAGAATGAGATGAGGCTGTCACATGGCACTTCCGATTGGCGCTGTCGCCCCGGATTTCGAGGCCGAAACCACCGAAGGCAAGATCAAGTTCCACGACTGGATCGGCAACTCCTGGGCGATGCTGTTCTCGCACCCGAAGGATTTCACCCCGGTCTGCACCACCGAACTCGGGGCGCTCGCCAGGCTGAAGCCGGAATTCGACAAGCGCGGCGTCAAGCTGATGGGGCTTTCGGTCGATCCGGTCGATCGGCATTCGAAATGGGCCGAGGACATCAAGGAGACACAGGGCGCCGCACCGAACTATCCGATGATCGGCGACACCGATTACAACGTCTCCAAGCTCTACGACATGCTGCCGGCATCGACCTCCGGCGATCCCTTGAAGCGCACGCCCGCCGACAACCTGACCGTCCGCAACGTCTTCGTCATCGGTCCCGACAAGAAGATCAAGCTGGTGCTGGTCTATCCGATGACCACGGGGCGCAATTTCCAGGAAATCCTGCGCGCGATCGACTCGCTGCAGCTGACCGCCAAGCACAGCGTGTCGACGCCGGCCGACTGGAAGCAGGGCGAGGATGTGATCATCTCCGGCTCGGTCTCCGACGAGCAGGCGAAGCAAACCTATCCGCAGGGCTGGAAATCGCCGAAGCCGTATATCCGGATCGTGCCGCAGCCGCGGTGACGGCGATATAGCCGTCATCCCGGGGCGCGCTTAGCGCGACCCCGGGATCTCGAAGCGTAGGATCAACTCCTCGGCACGAGCCAGTTGGCGACGAACAGACCGGCGGTCGACGAGACCGCCGTCACCACTGCGCCCCAGGTGACGTCAAGGGCCGCGACCGCCCAGCTCCAGTGCTTGAGCAGCGCGAGGCAGGTGAGATCGAAGGTCGCGTAGCAGAACAGCCCGAACAGCGCGCCATAGATCAGCGTGCTCTGCCAATTTGGCGCCGCGCCACCGCTGACGAAGATCAGCACGCCGACGACATAGATCAGGTAGAACAGCACGGCAGGGACCGGCTTCACCTCGGCCAGCATGTCGCCGACCTCGGAAACGAAGAAGCCTCTGGCGAGGACACCGAGGAACAGGTAGTCCAGGACCATCAGCACGACCAAAGTCGTCAGATAGAGAGCCAGATACCGGCCCATAGCGCTCTCCCGCGATCAATCATCTCGCGCAGGGAATACGGTCCGCCGCCCTTGCCGGTTTCAGGGAGAAGACGCGCAAACCTCAGGCGGCGCGAACCCCGTCGAGGAACTTCTCGACCTCGGCCTTCAGGCGCAGGCTTTCGCCGGACAGCGTTTGCGCCGAGGCAAACATCCGGCTCGAGGTTTCACCTGTCTCCTGCGCGCCCTTGGCGGCATCACCGGTGTTGACGGCGACGTCGGCGGTGCCGCTTGCGGCCGCCCGCACGCTCTCTGCGATGTTCTGCGTCGCGCCGCGCTGCTGCTCGACCGCGGCCGAAATCGAATTGGCGATGCCGCTGATCCGCTCGATGGTCTCCCCGATTGCCTTGATCGCGCCGACCGACTCCTCGGTCGCAAGCTGCATATTGGCGATCTGGCTCGAAATCTCCTCCGTCGCCTTCGCGGTCTGGCCGGCGAGGCTCTTGACCTCCTGCGCCACCACGGCAAAGCCGCGGCCGGCATCGCCTGCTCGTGCCGCCTCGATGGTGGCGTTGAGCGCCAGAAGGTTGGTCTGTTCGGCGATGGTGGTGATCAGCTTGACAACATCGCCGATCCGCGCGCCGGCCTCGGAAAGTTCGGTGATGCGTTGATCGGTGGCAGCCGCCTGCTTGACCGCCTCGGCCGCGATGCCGTTGGACTCCTGGACGCGGCGGCTGATTTCCGAGATCGAGCTGGACAGCTCGTCGGACGCCGCCGCCGCGGCGCGGACATGCTCGGACGCGGTCTCCGAGGCCGACGCTGATAGCCCGGACAGATCGGCGGTGGTGCGCGCCGTCTCGGTCAGCTGGCGCGCGACGCGCTCGAGATCGCCGGAGGAGTTCAAGACCGTGTCGATCATGCCGCCGACGCTGGTCTGGAACTCGTCGACGAAACTCCTCAATTCGGCCTTGCGCCGGTCGTTTGCAGCCGCGGCATCCGCGGCCTGCTGCTCGCGAAGCCGCTTGCGCTCGGCGGCGTTGCTTTTGAACACCGCGACCGTGCGCGCGATCTCGCCGATCTCGTCGGCGCGGTCGGCGCAATCGATCTCGACATCATGCCGGCCATCGGCGATCGCGGTCAGCGTCTCGGTGACTGATGTCAGCGGCCTGGTGACGCGGCGCACGATCAGCATGGTCAGGATCAGCACGAGCAGCGTCGCCACCGCCGCTGCAATCGCCATGGTCTGGATCGCATGCGCGAGCATGGCATCGAGCTGCTCCATGGGAATGCCGACATAGATGATGCCGACGACCTTTCCGGCCGGACTGGAGACCGGGAAATACGCGGTCATGAACGACTTGCCGAACAGGGTCGCCGGCCCCTTATAGGCCTCGCCCCGGCGCAGCATGGCCTGTCCCGGATGGTCGGCGGCCAACTGGGTGCCGACGGCGCGATCGCCGTTTTCCTTCTTCACATTGGTGGTGCGGCGCACGAACTGGTTGGTAGCGTCGTCATAGACGAACAGCGTCGCATTGCCGCCGACATAGCCGACCGCACGGTCGACGATCGTGTGGTCCTTGAACTCGGGCATCGCCGACATTTCGACCTTGCTGACGACACCGTCCTTCAGCGTGATCTTCGCGTCCTTGTAGGTCTCACCGAAGGCCATCGTCAGCGCACGGAGATTGACCTCGATGTCGCGGAACGCCCGGTCCCCGAACTCGTTGGTCAGCGACCAATAGCCCCCGCCGACCACCAGCGCGGTGTTGACGCCGATCAGTAGCACGGCCGATATCACCGCCTTGGTGCCAAGCCGGAGTTTCAAGGACGGCAGAAACTTCCCAATCGCACGCATCCGCATCGGCCCCCAAAAGCCGTACGTTTGCAGGCTTTTGTTTACGATCGCATTAACGCTAAGCTTCGCCCACGATTCCTGTGCCGTGCGAACAGAGCTCGCCAACACATTGAAACTGCACTCCTAAGCATGGTGGACCGGCCTCCTGTCATCGTCTGGTTTCGCGACGATTTGCGCCTGTCCGACCATCCCGCGCTCTCGGCTGCGGCAAAGACCGGCGGCCCCGTCATCGATGCCGGCATGCGCCAGCTTTGGCACCGGCATGATGCATGCGGCGCTGGGCGCCGGAGCTTTCGCGGCTGCCGGCGAAGCTGATCCATCAGCCCTCGCGCGCGGCCCCGCTCGAGCTGAAAAGCGCCGATGTCGACCTCGGTCGCAGCTATCCCGAGCCGATCATCGATCACGGCAAGGGCCGGGAGCGCGCACTTGCCGCCTACGCCAGGCTGTGGAAGCGTTGAGTTCGCGCGCTTCCTTTGACAGTTTTTTGAATCCCGCTATCGTGACCCATTCAACAACGTCTGGGGGACGATATGGACGACGACAAACCGATCATCGAGCAAGCAACCGACGCGATCAGCAGTGCCGCGACGACCACTACCGAAGCCGTCAAGACGGCGGTGAAGAAGGTCCGCAAGGCCGCCAAGAAGGTGGCGAAGAAGATCACAAAGAAGAAGCCGGCGAAGAAAGCCAAAAAGAAAGCCGGGAAGGCCGCCAAGAAAGCGAAGAAGGCTTACAAGAAGGCGGGCAAGAAGAAGAAAGCAAGGAAGAAGTAGAAACCCTGATCAGTCGCTTGCCATTCCGACATTGAAAACCTCCGGGCTGCCCGGAGGTTTTTTGTTACAGGCCGTATCCGGCGGCATTCGAGGCCCCGGAACCTTCCGGCCTGCCCGGCCGTTATGTCGCTCCACGGGGAAAGAACGCATGCGATGGAGAGGCCTCCAGTCGCTGGTTTGGGCAGGGTTCGCACTTCTATTGATGGTTACCGTCGCGGACGCCGAAGGCGACAAAGCCCCGCGTCCGTCCGAATTCCTGCTGCTGGTGCAAATCGCGCTTCTGATCGCCATGGGCCGCGGACTTGGGTGAGCTGATGCAGCGCATC
Organism: uncultured Alphaproteobacteria bacterium; assembly: GCA_963821965.1. Lineage (GTDB taxonomy): Bacteria > Pseudomonadota > Alphaproteobacteria > Rhizobiales > Xanthobacteraceae > Bradyrhizobium. Next base: position 88,956 of record CAWGFY010000001.1, on the reverse strand, counting down.
GGCCAGCCCTCTGTCATCGGTGAACTCCTGTGCGGCCTGATCCTCGGTCCGTCCCTGTTCGGCTGGGTCTGGCCCGAGGCGCAACACGCGATCTTTCCGCCCTCGCCGGAGCAAAAGGCCTTGCTCGACGGCATCGCCCAGTTCGGCATCCTCCTGCTGTTGCTGCTGACGGGCATGGAGACCGACCTCGGTCTGGTGCGCAAGGTCGGCAAGGCCGCCATCGCGATTTCGGTTACCGGGATCGTCGTCCCCTTCATCTGCGGCTTCGCGCTCGGCGAATTCCTGCCGCAAAGCCTGTTGCCGCACCCCGAGGCGCGTCTCGTCGCATCGCTGTTTCTCGGCACCGCGCTGTCGATCTCCTCGGTGAAGATCGTGGCGGTCGTCGTGCGCGAGATGAACTTCATGCGGCGCAATGTCGGCCAGATCATCGTCGCCACCGCCATCATCGACGACACCATCGGCTGGATCATCATCGCCATGATCTTCAGCCTCGCCGCGCACGGCACGCTTGATGTCTATTCCGTCGCCCAGGCGCTGTTCGGCACTCTCGTCTTCCTGGCGATCAGCTTCACCATCGGGCGGCGGCTGGTCTTCCGCCTGATCCGCTGGGCCAACGATCATCTCGTCAGCTCGGCAGCGGTCATCACCGTGATCCTGCTCCTGATGAGCGTGATGGCCATGATCACGCATCTGATCGGCGTGCACACGGTGCTCGGCGCCTTCGTCGCCGGCGTACTGGTCGGGGAGTCCCCGATCCTGACCCGGCAGATCGACGAACGCCTGCGCGGGCTGATCAGCAGCCTGTTCATGCCGGTGTTCTTCGGACTGGCCGGGCTCAGCGCCGACCTGACCGTGCTGAAAGATCCCAAGCTCCTGATGCTGACCGGCGCTCTTGTGTTGATCGCCAGCGTCGGGAAATTCGGCGGCGCATTTGCCGGCGGCGCGATGGGCGGGCTGACACGTCGGGAAGTCCTACGCGCTTGCCAGCGGCATGAATGCGCGCGGTTCGACCGAGGTCATCATCGCCACCATCGGTCTGTCCATGGGCGTGCTCAGCCAGAACCTGTTTTCGATGATCGTCACCATGGCGATCCTGACCACGATGGCAATGCCGCCGATGCTGCGCGCCGCGCTGGTGCGGCTTCCGCTCAACAAGGAAGAGAAGGAAAGACTCGAACGCGAGGAGTTCGAGCAGAACGGCTTCGTCGCCAATCTGGAACGGCTGCTGCTCGCGGCCGACGAAAGTCCCAATGCCAAATTCGCCTCACAGATTGCCGGGCTGCTGGCGGGCTGGCGCGGACTGCCGATCACGGTGCTTCATGTCGACCCGAAAGCTCAGCAGCGCGACAAGAAGGATGATCGGGAAAGCCTCGAGGCGGTCGTCAAGAACGCGGCAAAGGCAATCGGCGAGGCCGATGAGGAAAGTCCGGGTAATGTCGACATCACGACACGCATCCCAAAGGAAAAGCCGACTGAGGCGATCGAGGACGAGGCCAAGAAAGGTTTCGACCTGCTGGTCGTGGGCCTGGACAAGACGCTGAACGGCAAGGGCAGCTTCGACCGGAAGATCGAAGACATCGCAACCGGCTTCCACAATCCGATGGCCATCGTGGTGGCGAAGGGCCCGCACCTCAAGCAGCTGGCAGCGCCTTGTTTCAAAATTCTGGTGCCGGTGTCAGGCAGCGCGGTCTCGCGGCGCGGCGCCGAAGTCGCCATCGCGCTCGCTCATGTCTGCCCGGATCCGCTGAAGGTGGTCTACGTCTCGACCACGCGGGACAAGGGCGCACAGCGGGGCCGCGCCAGCCTTTCGCTCGGCAGAGAAGAGGCCGTGCTGAAGGACACGACAGCCGCCGCCGCCCGCTACAAGGTCGAAGTGAGCACCGTGCTTCGCGCCCACACCGCGCCGGAGCAGGCGATCCTGCAGGAAATCCGCTCAAGCGAGGCCGATCTCGTGGTGTTCGGCGTCGATCGCATCGCCGGCGACAAGCTCGATTTCGGCAGCGTGGCGCATGCCGTGATCAGCAAATCCAACGCCTCGGTGCTTTTGATTGCCGATGGAGAGCCAGCTCAGAAGAATTAGCTCACCACTCTTCCGGACAGGGGTCGACGATCTTCCAGAGCTCTTCGCCGTTCTTGATCTTCTTCATCTCGGTGGTGAGCCCGCCGTTCCTGCGGATCCAGTCCTTCAAGGGGTCGGGATAAAAGGACATCAGGTCGGAGGTCCCGTCCGCGCTGGTCACCTTGATGCCGAAGGTGAAGGCCTTGTCGTAATAGGCCTGGTGCACCCCGACGCTCGCCTTCGGCGTCACGCAGATCTTGTTCATCGGCACGATGCCGAACACCAGCGTGCAGGCCGAATTGCAGATGCCGTCGATCACCACCCGCTCGCCGCTGTCACGGATGCGCTTGTACTTCGCCTTGTATTCCTCGACATAGCCGCCATGGTCGCGGGTGATGTGCAGGACGGCGCGCGCCGGGGTCGCGGCAAAAATGCCGAGGACCAGCAACGTGAGCGGCGCGATGCGCATGGAAAACGGGAGCCCCAAACCCTGTGATGCCGCCGGACCGGCCACCGAACTCTCGCCGGACTGTCTTGGGAAACCGTTAAGCATTCGGAAAAGGCCGAAAATTGGGCGCAAGGGGCCGTGAGGACACGAATTCACTGCGCCCTCGGGTCCAATTGACATCAAAAACGGCTTGGATAGGGTTGGTTTTAGCGGGATTTCCGGAGAATCGAGATGAGGATGTCGAAGCTTTTGGCCGCCGTGGTGCTGTCCGCGGCCGTACTGGCACCGAGCCTGGCGAATGCGCGCTACCACCATCACCGATGGCACTATGCCCGCTATGTCAGCTATTACGGCTATGTGCAGTGGTACCCGCTGCCCTACCACATCAGCTACAAGCACAATTACGGCCCCGGCTATGTGCCCGGCACGTTTGCCTATTACGATGGGCCTTCGACCAACCACTGCTACCAGGGCTCGGCCGCCTATCTCGGGCAGGACCGCCAGCGCCATCCCTGCTTCTAACTTTTGGATAGAAGCGATCCGGCAACTCGCTATCGGGTCACCCAAGCGCTCGTAGCTCAGTGCGGGGCCTTCTCGCCATCGAGCGCCAGCATTTGACCGATGGAGGCTTTTTTTGGCTCTTGCGGTTTTGCGGGGGCACTGACTTTGGTGATGTAGGTTGTCGTTACGTCGTAGGCGGCCTCTCCCTTGACCTGGATGACTTTCACGAGCGTGACTTCGCCGCTTGCGTTGGTATTTACCCCAATCGACCTGGATCTTTCGCAAGACGCGTTAGTTCCACCCCTCAACGCGTCGATACTGCCCATCAGGCATTCCTTGATGCCAAGAGGCACGTTCAGTCGATTGGCTTGGCAGGCTTCGGTGTTGTCCTCATGGATGTTGAACGTTCGCACGATTTCGTTCTTGTCCTTGTTCTGCCAGCCGCGAGCCTGCTCGACGGTCGCGCCTCCGAATAGCCATCGCCATCCGCCTGATGCCTTTGCCTTTGTCGAACTCTTCGACCGTCCATGAAAAATAGATGTCAGCCTTCATCGCGGGATCGAGATCGGCTGATTTGGCATCTTTCGCGAACTCGCCTATTTCGCACTGGACCCGCATAAACATTGTATTGTTGGTAAAAAGCTCCTCAGCCGCGGCCTGTTCAACTGACATCAACGCAAGAAAAACAATTGCTGCAAATCGCATTGCCAGCCTCCCCCGCAATAAGATGAACTATTCTGCATCGCACGAGCGGATTTAACCGTTTTTAGCATGAAAGCGGATGCTCGCCTAATGGTGGATTTCCAGCTCTGGTTCCAAAAACAGCCTTTGAAAGCACAGTGATTCAAATAGATAATAGCATTGGCGCTCGTAGCTCAGCTGGATAGAGCATCGGATTTCGATTCCGAGGGTCGGGAGTTCGAATCTCTCCGAGCGCGCCCCGCCGCCTCAGTCGCCACCAAGACCCGCAGCGGTCGTCGGGCAACCGTCTGTCTCGAAAGTCGCTCCCGAGGAGCAATGGGGTAAGCTTTTCAGTTTGTTTTTGCCGGTGCCACCTGGTGTCCGGGCAAACCTGCGCGCTCGATGACCCGTTGCACCAATCCCGAGGCCTTGGCCTGTTCTATAAATTCGCTGATGTAGGCCAGTCTCGCGCCCTGACCCTTCGACACCACCATGCCGAGGAGATTGGCTCCGTAGCGGTCGTCCAATACCCGAGAGCCCGGAAACTTTGCGGAATACGCCAAAAGCACAGCGCGAATGGATGCGAACGCGTCCGCCTGTCCGGTACGCAGGAGTTCGAACGTAGGATCGGGAGTCGCCGCGTACACCAGTTGGGCGTGCTTGAAGATACGGCTCAAGGTCAAGGTCGAAGCGTGATCACGTACGACTGCGATGCGAACGTCCGGCCGGTCCGCGTCAGCAATGCTCTGGATCGGAGAGCCGGCCGGTATCAGAAAGGTATAGTCCAATTGGAGGATGGGAGGCGAGAACTCCACCCCGCTGCGAGACGAGTTGGGTCCCATGAAACCCACGTCACACGCGCCGGAAGTAACGCATGTCAACATCTCAGGAATGGTTGGATATCCAACCGGCAAGACCTCAACCCCAATCTGCGCTCCAAGAGCGCGGGCAATGTCGAGAAGAATAATTCCGGTCGAAGCAGCCTTCAGCTCATCCGTTCGCAAATCCTTCGTGTACATGATAGAGTGCATTCCGACCCTGATCTTGCCGGCCTGCACGAGGTCAGCGACCCGCGAGTCAGGACGCTGCTGCGCCACGGCGAGGTTGACCAAAGTCGTCGTGAACGCGAGGGCGAGAAACAGCTCTTTCAGCTTCATCTATGCCTCCCGGGATTCCGATGCGGACCGCGATACGCAGGGTCACAAGCTAAACCGCTTGAGGGAAGGCCTCATATTTGATCGGTCTGATCGGCATGGCCGATCATCGCGCTGACGGGACGGCAAGTGAAGCGGCTAGGACTTGTCGCGGTCGGACCGTGACCCACAATAAGAGGCGGCTAACTGGGGCGGCCTTAGTCCTCTGTTCGCCAACCGCCCGAGAGAAAGACCCTGCGGGGCCTGCGGCCGGTTCCGGCCTGCTCTTGAACGTCGGAAAGGCCAACACCATACCGCATCATGAGCAGTGTCACGGCTATTCCAATCAGCAGGAACGGCACCAAGTATATCGCCAGCGTTTGAAGTGCCCACATGGGTCGCTCTCCGTGACCGAGGACGGGTTAGGACACTAGACTAGCAGATCAACTCAGGGCACGGGGTTAAATAGACAGTACCCGGCGTCGCATGGAACATGACCGCCGGATTTGCACCTTGCCCTGTCCTGCGCCCAAAAACAGGCAGCGCAATGGTTTGTGTTTCAGCGGCTTGCGGCCATAGTTAGAAGTTCTCCGAGCGCGCCACCGTTCCGAGCTCCTCGCTACTGCTGCATGCAGCTCCGCAAAAAATCCCGCCGTTGCGGGCCGACGACCTTCTGATCGATCGCCTGCTTCAGACAGTCGAGATGCGTCTGGGCGCGGCACAGTTGCATCTGGTCCTGCCGTTCCTGGCCCTGCAATCCCTTCACCGCGGTCTGACAGGCAAACAGCTTGCTCTCGGCGACCGGCGCCGCAGGCGCGTCGTTGGTCTGGACGGTTGGCGAGGATGTCGGGCTTGGCGGCGAGGACTGCGCCAGCGCTGCCGGCGCGAGGCCGAGCGCGACGATTGCCGTGATCATGCGAACGAGAAACCGCATCGGCCGCCCTCCCAATCGGGGGCGGACCTTGAGATGCGCGGGCTGAATGACGGGTGAACGCCGGCTGTCACAGGCCCCGGTTTACCAGGTCTGAAACGAGCCGAAATGCGGCTGCTGGGCGACCATCGTCAGCGGGCGCGGCGCATAGGGCCGCGCCGCCGCGACGCGCTTTGGCGCCTGCTTGACCCTGTACATCTGCGGGCTGGGGACCACGACCCGCGCCATCTGGTCCATCTTCGGCTCGGACACCTCCTCCGACGGAGGCAGCTGGGCGAACGCCTCGCGCACCCGTGCCTTGGCCGACATCTCGGCGGCCACAGCCGGAGCCGGCGCGGGAGCTAAGACCGCCGCAACCTTGGCTGGCGACAGGACCGGGACCGGCGCGGTCGCGGCCGTCGAGCCGGTATCGAATACGATCCGCTCGGGCAGTTTCCGGTCCGACTGGATGCGGACGCGCGGCAATTCGGTCGCCGAGATCAGGGTGCCCGGAAGGGGCTCCTGCGGCAGCACGACGTTGGCAATGAGGATCAGCGACAGCAGCGCTCCGCCGACATAAAGGAAATATCGCAGCAATGGCATGGTGTTCTACCGTTCCACCCGCGGCTTGAGCCCGCGCGTTGACCCACCTCAACGCGGGCGATCTAACGGTAGGTCCGTAAAGGGTTTGGGCTGGTTCAAAGCCGCCGGTCACATTTTTGCGACCGCAGGGTTAAAGCGGGCTGGCCGCAACCAACGCACATTTAGCTTTGTCGGCATTAACGTTGACGAAGCCGATGTGAACGCGGGCAAAGGTCCTGCGGCTCTTCGTGTTGACCACGGCGTCGGGAATGACGCGCTTGCGCTCGGTCAGGGGACTGCCGTCGTGCCTGGCAAAGGTGCAGGCGACCTCGATGTCGCCGACCGCATAGTCGTTGGTGTTGCGCATGGTGAAATTGAATAGCGCGTTCGAGCCGAGCCCGCCACGCCGCCAGGATTGCGACGTGATCTTCAGGCCGTCGACCGCCGCTGCTGCTGCGGGAGCCTGCGCCGCGACCTCCGGCTTGGTTTGGGTGGGCTGCGGGGCGCCCGTCGGGGTACCCTGCACCGCGACTGCCGTTTGAACAGCCGGCTCGACCGACTGGCCCCTTGCGCCCATGGTCCAGGCGCTCATGACCGCGATCGCCAATACCGGAAGCAGCACGGCGGCCTGCGTTGCCAGATCGCCGCGGCCGAACCGGCCGAATTTACGCCACCCCGACTTGCCTTCCTCAGCCATGGCCAAGCCCTCGACGTCCCGCCTTCACCGCAAAGCAAAAGCCGCACGGGCGCTGACCGTGCGGCTGACTGACACTCTGCCGCTGAACGGGGCGCCACGTTCTAACTCCGCCAAAGCTGGATTGGTTGCAGGCGAAGCGGGCCATTTTCGGGTCGCTGGCATGGTTACCGTGGGCCGAGGGGATGGCCCTGACGCAACACGGCCGCTAACATCCGCCCGCCGCACCTGCCGCGGCCAAGCGATGCCGGCCAACGGCAGCGCACATCACTGGGAGAGCTAGCCATGCCGGTCGTTACCTGGGATCACGTCCACCTGCGCAGCCCCGATCCGGAGGCGACCGCGACCTGGCTGCAGGACATTCTCGGCGGCGTCATCATCCGCGGACCGAACCGGATCGACGTCAAGCTCGGCGGCGCCAACGTCTTCATCGCCCCGGTCGCGCCCGGCGACGGTGTGAACTCCCCGCCGACCACGCCGTATCAGGGCCTCGACCATTTCGGACTGACCGTGAAGGACATCGACGCGGTCGCAGCCGAGATCAAGGCCAAGGGCGTCGCGTTCACCCGCGAGCCGACCACCATCCGTCCCGGCGTGCGCATCTGTTTCATCCGCGGGCCGCAGGGCATCTCCATCGAGCTACTCGAGCGCGACAAAAAATACGCCTGACCTGAACCCTCCCGTCACTGGCGGCGACCCCTGTCTGGAATTACGCACCAGCAGGCCATTTCGCCCATCCTGCCGCGTTGCGCGGGCAACCGCCGTTTGGCATACATAGGAAACCGGTGGCCGTTGGGCGACGGCGGCCGGCACGGGACGTTATGAAGAACGGGCTCTATTCGATTCACGTCAACTTGCAGGACGGGCGCGTCGGCAAGGGCAGCGGAGTCATAGTGTTTCGCGACGGCAAGATCGTCGGCGGCGACGCCTATCTGTTTTACACCGGCAGCTACACCGTGAAGGACAACACCTTCAAGGGCGAGGTGCTGGTCCAGCGCCACACCACCCCACGCGACAATGACAGTCCGCTGTTCGGCGGACCGAACCCGGTCGGGATCGGCGTGTCCGGCACGTTCACCGATACCCGTGGGACGATGAATGGCACCGCGCTGGTCGGCAAGGCGAGCCAGATCTTCGGCGCGACGCTGCACAGGCTCGCCGACATCGACTGACCTTCCCTTACTCCCTCCCCTACTCCGCAGCCTGCTCCAGCGGCGCCGCGCGCGGCAGGATCATCTGGATGCGCGTGCCGCCGCCCGGCACCGAATCGAGATCGAGCCGTCCCCCGAGGCGATTGGTGACGATGCTGTAGACGATATGCAGGCCGAGCCCGGTCCCGCCCTGATCCCTGCGCGTGGTGAAGAAAGGATCGAAGGCGCGGCGCCGCACGTCCAGCGACATGCCGCAACCATTGTCGGAGAAGATGATCTCGACATTCTCCCTGCCGAACTCGCGCGCCTGGATGTGGATCGTGCCGGGTCCGCCATTGGGAAATCCGTGCGCCACGGCATTGAGAAACAGGTTGGTCAGCACCTGGCCGTACGGCCCGGGATAGCTGTTCATGGTCAGGTTCGGCTGGCAATCGACCGACAGCGTCAGATTGTGCTTGCGCAAGCCGGGGCGCAAACTCATCACCACCTGCTCGGTCAGATCGCCGAGATCGAAACTGCGCTGGTCCGAATAGTTGCGGTCGGCGGCGACCTGCTTGAACGACTGGATCAGTTCGGCGGCACGATTGAGATTGGCGACAAGCTGCGAGGACGCGTCGCGGCTGGTTGCGAGATAGTCGTTGAGGCTCGAGCGGCGAACGTCGCCGCGCTCGACCTCGGCGGCAAAGTTCGAGGTCTTGCGCTCCAGCGCCGAGGCGACTGTCAGGCTGATCCCGACGGGATTGTTGACCTCGTGCGCAACGCCAGCGACGAGCCGCCCCAGCGCGGCGAGCTTCTCCGCCTCGATCAGCGAAACCTGGGTCTCACGCAAATTGCGCAGCGCGGTTTCGGCGGCGTCGCGCGCTTTCCGCATCTCCTGCTCGCCGCGTTTGCGTTCGCCGATGTCGAGCGCGACGGTGACGATATTGTCGATCTCATCGTCGGCATCGAGCAACGGCAGCTTGTTGACCAGCCAGTGCCGCAGATTGCCGGCCGAATCCAGATACTCTTCTTCGTAAAAGCCAAGCCCCGTTTTCTGCTTCAGGACGCGCTGGTCGTTCTCGTCGGTCTTTTGCGCGCCGTAGCGCGACATCAGATCTGCAGGTGGTCTTGCCGATGGCCTGTTGTGGATCGATGCCGAAGATGCCGGCCATGTAGCGGTTCATCAGGACGTAGCGCAAATCCTTGTCCTTGACGTTGATGACGGCGGGCACGGTGTCGATGACCTGTTGCAGCAATCTCCGGCCTTCGGCGATGGCGTCTTCAGCGCGCTTCTGGTCGGTGATGTCGCGCACTGTGCCCTCGTAGCGGGCGATCGCCCCGTTGTCATCGCGCACGACGGTTGCGCTGTCGGAGAGCCATAGGATGCCGCCGCCGCGCTGCTTCACCTGATACTCGAAATCGCGCACCACGCCGTCGCGCTGCATCAGGCGCTGGAATTCCTCGCGCGCGGCCGGGTTCACATAGACGCTCTCGGTGACGTCGCTGATGCTGCCGATGAGCTGCTCCGGCGTCTCGTAACCCATGATGCGCGCGAGCGCCGGATTGGCATTGAGCAACGCGCCTCCCGGCGTCGTCACATAGATGCCGTCGACGGATGCCTCGAATAATTTGCGGTAACTCTCCTCGGCGAGCCGCTGCTCGGCCAGCGCCCGCACTGCGGCCTCGCGCGCATTGTCGGCGTCGACCAGCGTGTGGCGGAACACCTCGGCCGCGCGCGCGATGTCGCCGATCTCGTTGTTGACGGCGGTGCCGGGAATCAAGGTTTCTTTCTTGCCCGCGGCCAGCGCGCGGATCGCGCTGGCGATCGACGTCAGCGGCCGTACCGTGCGGCGGACCACGAACGATGCCGCAAAGGTGCCGACCAGCACGCCGAGCGTCGAGAGCATGATGCTCTGCCATTTCGCCTCGTTCAGCGTGCGCGCGAAGTCGTGCGCCAGCACGCGTCCGCGCCGCGCGCTGACTTCGCGCAACAGCTCGGTCACCCGCCCGATCAGCCGGCCTTCGGCCCCGAGCACATCCTTGTCGAGCCTGGCGATCTCGCTTTCGGTGCCGGCAATCGAAATGACGGCGTCGGCATAGCTATCGGTCGCAGCCCGCAATTCGGGATCGTCGATGGTGAGCCCTCGCATCCGCACGGCCGCCTCGCCGGCACTGGCGGGGTCGTTGCCCAGCAGCGCTGCGGCGACGCCGTTCTGCGCGCGCAACAGCTCCGCCGCCTTGCCTTGCGCGTTCGCGGTCGCAACCGCCGAACTCGAAGCGGGTGCGGACCGGCGGCAGCGCCGCCAGTAACCGGGCGCGGCGGGATATCAGGGCGGAGACCTGCTCGATGCCGTCGAGATAGTTGGCGAGGCGCTTCGACACGCCGTCGATCATGTCCTGCTGCTCCGGGGCGAGCTCGAGCCGCGTCTTCTTCAGGAGGTCGCCGAGGTCGGTCGCGACCTGCACCACCCGGTCCGACTGTGCGCCGGGATCGGTGACGAAGTCGCGCGCCGCAAGCCGCAGCTCGTTCATGCGGCGGTCGATCTCCTCGGCAAGGTCGCCGACGTCCGTTAGCCGCCGCAACTCGGCAAAGGTCGTATCGATGTGGCGGATGGCGATGACGCTGGCCATGCCGGTCGCGGTGATGACGGCAAGCAAGAGCAGAAAACTGCCAAAGGTCATCTGCCCGATCGATAGCGATAACGATCGGATACGCTGTGAAAGTGCCGCGAAGGCAGACGACATGGCTGGCTCAGCCCGGGATGACAAAGTGCAATATATACGAGGTATTTAGCGCTGGAATATGCTGAAAAGTCCGTGCCGCGGCCGGCCTGGCGCGTGTGGCGCGCCGGTTAACCATGCTGCCTGCGATTTGGGGCCCGGCTATGGCAACCCGGCCGATCTCAGTCGGCGGTAATTCCGGCCTCCCTGACCACCCTGGCCCACAGCGCCACGTCGGAATTGATCATGTCGCCGAACTTGCCGAGCGGTGCGCTCTGCGCCTCGCAGCCCGCGATATCGAGCTTCTCGCGCACATCCTGCGTGGCCAGCGCCGCCTCCAACGCATTGTCGATGCGCTCGACGATCGCCGGCGGCGTCGCTTTCGGCACCACGATTCCGAACCATGGCGTCACCTGCGCTTCGGCATAGCCCTGCTCGGCCAGGGTCGGGGCATCAGGGAAATACTTGGTGCGGGACGCATTGATGGTGCCGATGATGCGGATCGCGCCGGTCTGCACCTGGCCCAGCGCCTGGTTCACCGAGAAGAAGCTCGAGGTGACGAGGCCCTGGGCGATGTCAGGCACCATCTGCGGATAACCGCGATAGCCGACGCCTGTCACGTCGATCCCGGCCAGCTTCTTGAACAACTCGAAGCCGAGATGCCCGGTGGAGCCCTTGCCGGGATGGCCGTAGGTCAGCGTGCCCGGCTTCGATTTCGCAAGCGCCACGAACTCGGCGACGTTCTTCACCGGCAGGCTGGAGGGCACGATGAAGACGTTCGGCGCCTTGCAGATCTCGCCGACCGCGGTGAAGTCGCGCTGCGGGTCCCAGCGCAGGTTGTTGTAGAGCGCGGGGCTCGCGACGAAATAGGTCGTGGCGAGCAGCCACGTGTAGCCGTCGGGCGTCGAACGCGCGACGTCTTCGGCCGCGATCGAGCCGTTGGCGCCAGACTTGGACTCGAAAACGATGGTCGCGTTGTTCCACTGCGTCGCCATGTTCTGCGCGACGATGCGGCCGAACACGTCGGCGACCGTGCCGGGTCCGTAGGGGATCACGACCCGGATCGAGCGGCTCGGGAAATTGTCCTCGGCAAGCGCGGTCGTCGAAGCGCAGGCCGTGAGCAACACGCCTGCAATCAGATGGAACTTGCTGTACCTCATCCGACCGCCCCGACCTCGAACAGTTCGCCGTCATAGCCGGCTTCCTTTGGAATCCGGAGCTGACGGCCACCATTGAGCCGGGTCATCACGGGCATCACGGTGACGATGCTCTTGCCTCTGCTGTCGTCGAACGCGGCTTTCACGTTTCCCTGCTTGCCGAGCCTGATCAGGTTGCGCGTGGTCGGGAACGGCAGCTTGAAGCGGCCGGTATCGCCGCCCGCGAGCGCCTCGCGCGGCGACACCCAGATCGAGTCGGTGGATTCCCTGCCGTCATGGGCGCCGAGCTGGTCGGGCGGCGCGGCCGCAAGGAAGAACCAGGTGTCGAAACGCTTTGGCATGCCTTCCGGCGTGATCCAGTGCGCATAAGGCACGAGCTCGTCGAGCGCCAGCAGCATGCCGTTGTCGGTGAGCACCTTCAGGAAGGTGATCTTGCCTTCGTTCAGCTCTGCGCGATATGCGATCTCGATCTCGCGCGCGCGTTTGGCATCGACCAGCGCTTTCGAGCCCTTCGGCCGTGCCAGCAGGATGCCGCTCTCCTCGAATGTTTCGCGGATCGCCGCGATCCTGAAGCTCAAGCCAGCTTCGTCGAGCCCATCGCCGCCCGAATAAAGTTCGGGATGGACGATGATCTCGCGATCGTTCTTGTCGACGCTGCCGCCGGGAAACACCAGCGCGCCCGAATTGAAGTCGATCTCATAATGGCGGACCATCATGAAGACTTCGATTTCCCTCGCAGCCTTGCTGTCGCGCAACAGCAAGATGGTCGAGGCATCACGCGGCTTAACGACTTCAGCGGACATACGACACGTTCCTAAACTTTGTCGTCATTGCGAGCGAAGCGAAGCAATCCATCTATCAACAAGTAAAGCTGGATTGCTTCGTCGCTTCGCTCCTCGCAATGACGATTGCAAACGATTTGAGTATCGGCATCAACCCGCCGCGCTCGATTGCGGCTGCAGATTGGCGCGGCGATCGACACGCGTCACGCGCGACAGCAGGTAATCGACCTCGGCCTTCGCGGCGGCCGTGATCGCGGCGCCCGGCTTGCGCTGCGCGCTGGAAGCGATGATGCCGCGCTTCTGCAGCACGTATTTGCGCACAGCGAGGCCCGCGCCCGGCTGCTGCTCGTAGCGGATCAGCGGCAAATGCGCGTCGAAGATATCGTGCATGGCGTCGCGCTTGCCCTCCTTCCAGAACCTGACCACCTCGATCAGGAGTTCGGGAAAGGCATAACCGGTCATCGCGCCGTCGGCGCCGCGCTCCATCTCGAAATCGAGGAACAGGCCGCCATTGCCGGTCAGGATCGCCAGCGGCCGCAGCGAGCCGTCCTTCTGGAATCCTCGTAGCGCCGAAATCTTCTCCAGCCCCGGCCAGTCCTCGTGCTTGAGCATCACGCAGGACGGGCTGTCCATGACGATCTTGCGGATGACGGCAGGCGTGAACACCACCGACAGCGTCAGCGGATAGTCCTGCAGCACCCAGGGAATGTCGTCGCCGATCGCTTCCTGCGCCTGTTTGAAATAGCCTGTTATCTGGTCGTCGGTGCGCAGATTCGGCGGCGGCGCGATCATGACGCCGGCCGCACCAGCATCCATCGACGCTTTCGCCAGCGAGCGCATCGCGGCGAAGCCCGGCGCGGACACGCCGACGATGATCTGCATGGTCTTGGCACGCTTGACGAAGCGGACAGCGACCTGCTCGGCCTCGGCGGCATCGAGCTTCGGCGCCTCACCGAGAATGCCGAGCACGGTGACGCCATCGCAACCCACCTCGGCATAGAAGTCGGTCAGGCGGTCGATCGAACGCTCGTCGATGCGGCCGTCTTCATGGAACGGCGTCGGCGCAATGGCAAAGGTACCAGCGGCTTTTGCGGTGAGTTTTGTCATCTCTTGTCCTTCCTTGTTCGTCATTGCGAGCGAAGCGAAGCAATCCATCTATCCGCTTGTGGCACTATGGATTGCTTCGTCGCTTCGCTCCTCGCAATGACGGCTATTTAAATCTCCGCGCCGACTTCTTGATCTCCTCGTCCGAGAAGAAGATGTCCCTGGCGTGGGTGACGATATCCTCTGCCTTCCATCCCGTGAACGGCGGCGTCCAGCCTTCCATCTCCATCATGCGCAATTCGCGCACGCCGCGCGGGCCGGAGACCCCGAGCACCTTGCCGGTCTGGTCGCCCGATAACTCGCTGACCATGTATAGCACGGCCGGCGCGATTCCATCCGGGCCCAGGGCGGCGCCGGGGTTCTCCTTGTAGCGCGGCAGGTCCGCGGTCATGCGGGTCAGCGCGCCCGGCGCCAGGGTCCAGATCCGGATGTTGTATTTGCGGCCCTCGATCGCGAGCACGTTGGAGAGGCCCCAGATACCGCCCTTCGCTGCGCCGTAATTGGTCTGGCCGAAATTGCCGATCAGGCCGGAGGTCGAGGAGGTGTTGACGATCACGCCACCGCCGTTCTCGCGCATCCATTTGAACACCGGCAAGGTCGCGCAGAAGGTTCCCTTGAGGTGCACCCTGATAACCTTGTCCCAGTTGGCTTCCTTGGCCTTGGCAAAGGTCTCGTCGAGCAGGATGCCGGCATTGTTGACCAGGATATCGGCGCGGCCGAAATTCGTAATGGCGTCGTTGAACACGGCTTCGCCGCCCGCAAGCGTCGAGATGTCGGAACCGTTGGCCACCGCGCGTCCGCCTTCGGCCTTGATCGCGTCGACCACCTTTTGCGCCATCGACGTGTCGGCGCCGGAGCCATCACGCGGACCGCCGAGATCGTTGACCACGACAGCCGCGCCCTCGCGCGCGAACAGTTTGGCGTAGGCCTGGCCGAGCCCCCCGCCCGCGCCGGTGATGATGGCCACCTTCTTGTCGAGTAGTCCCATTGGTTCCTCCGTCTCGTTTCTATCCGTCGTCATGCCCGGCCTTGTGCCGGGCATCCACGTCTTTCTTTCCGCGGTGAGGAAGACGTGGATGGCCGGGTCAAGCCCGGCCATGACGACAACAATTCAAATTATCCCAGCACCGTCTTCCCGCTCTTGATCACGGTGACGTTGCGCGCCTTCACCTTTGCTTCGAATGAAATGACATTGCCGTCCTTCCACATCTCCATGGTCACGGTGTCGCCGGGATAGACCGGCGAAGAGAACCGCGCCGCATGCTGCCTGAAGGCAGACGGATCGTAATCGGCATAGGTCTGCAACACGCCGCGGCAGGTGATGCCGTAGGTGCACATGCCGTGCAGGATCGGCTTGGGGAAGCCGGCCTTCCTGGCGAAGCCGGGATCGGAATGCAGCGGATTGCGGTCGCCGCAGAGCCGGTAGACCAGCGCCTGGTCCGGCCGCGTCACGATGTCGACGGTCCTGTCGGGTGCGCGGTTCGGCATCGCATGCGGTTCGGGCTGGCCTTCGGAGGGGCCGCCGAAGCCGCCATCGCCGCGCGCGAAACGCGAGGCCACCAGCGTGGCGACTTTCTCGCCATTGGCGTCTTTCAGCACCGTCTGGTGGCGAATGACAGCGCCCTTGTCCTTGCCCTTGTCGTAGGCTGCCAGCACCGTGGAGTTGGCGGTGATGTTCGCCGAGGTCGCGAGCGGCTTGTGAAAGGTGATGTCGCGTTCGCCGTCGACCACCATCACGCGGTTGAGGTTCATCTCGCCGGGCCCCGCGCCCCAGGCGGCAACGGACGCGAATGTCGGCACCACCTTCAGCGGTCGCGGATCGGCGGCGGTCTCATTGACGAAGGCGAGTTCCTTCTCGTCCATGGGATTGTTGCCCATGCCGATGCCGTAGGCGTAGAGCATCACCTCGCGATCGCCATAGGCGTATTTCTGCCCGAGATTTTTCAGCGCCATCAGTTGTTCGTAGTTGATCGGCATGTGCGACAATTCCTTCCGAAGCAATCTTCGTAGGGTGGGCAAAGCGAAGCGTGCCCACCCATCTTCGTTAAGCGGTTCGGTGGGCACGGCGCTTCGCGCCTTTGCCCACCCTACGGATCAATCACCTTATCTACACCGGCGTGAAGAACGGCAGCGGAGCGCCGTCGGTCGACTTGAACACCACCTTGACCTTCTGGCCGATCTTCAAGCCATCGATGTCGCAGTCGACGATGTTGGTTTGCAACGACGGACCTTCCTTCAGCGTGACATAAGCGATCGCGAACGGGCCGGTCGGCGATTTCCGCATCAGGCTGAAGGTGTAGATCGTCGCCTCGCCCGAACTCTCCTCCCAGACCGTCTTGTCGGAGAAGCAGAACGGGCAAATCGAGCGGGGGAAGTAATGCGGCTGGCCGCAGGCGGTGCAGCGCTTGATCATGAACTTGCCTTGCTTGGCCGCTTCCCAGAACGGCGCAGTCTCGGGATTCGTCTCCGGCGCCCGGAGTTTTTTGGTGTCAGCCATCACGCACGCTCCAGAATGCAGGTTGAGGCAGCATGGCGATTGCCGAGCAGTCCGCCGGTGCCATGCGCCACCGCGAGGTCGCAGTTCTTCACCTGCACCTTCGGATGCGCTTCGCCGCGCAGTTGCCGCACGGCCTCGATGATCTTGGTCTGGCCGCCGCGGTTGACGGGGTGGTTGCTGCAGAGCCCGCCGCCGTCGGTATTGAACGGCAGCTTGCCGATACCCGAGATCAGATTGCCGTCGGCGACGAACTTGCCGCCCTCGCCTTTCTTGCAGAAGCCGATATCCTCGAGCTGCATCACCACGGTGATGGTGAAGCTGTCGTAGATCGAGGCGTATTTGATGTCCTTGGGCGTAATGCCGGCTTCATCGAAGGCGCGCGGGCCGGACCAGACGCCGGCGGAATAGGTCAGGTCGATATCCTTGCCGCCGCGCGGGCCCTTGGTCGCCTCGCCATGGCCGATCAGCCGAACTAAAGGCTTCTTCATGCTCCTGGCGATCTCGGGCGACGTGACGATCAGCGCACCGCCGCCATCGGTAACGACGCAACAGTCCATCCGGTGCAGGGGATCGGAGATCATCGGCGAGTTCAGCACGTCCTCGACGGTGACGACCTCTCTGAGCATCGCGTGCGGATTGTATTGTGCGTGATGCGAGGCCGCGACCTTGACCCAGGCGAGTTGCTCGGAGGTGGTGCCAAAGTCGTGCATATGGCGCATGGCACACATGCCGTAGACATTGTGGGTGGTCTGTCCGTAGGCGGTCTCGAAATCGGCCTCGGCCCCGGCCGCGCGCGGCGGCATCGCTCCGGTGCGCGGCTTGCCAGCGAGCGTGATCAGCGCGATCGAGCATTTGCCGGCCGCGATCGCTTCGGCCGCATGACCGAGATGGATCAGATAGGAGCAGCCGCCGGTATCGGTGGAGTCGATGTGGCGGAGCTTCTTCATGTCGAGGCCGAGATAATCGGCCATGTTCATCACACCGCCCGGCGCGTCGCCGGCGCAGAAATAGCCGTCTATATCGGGCTTGGTGAGCCCGGCATCCTCGATCGCGCCCTTGGCGACCTCGGCATGCAGTTGTGAGGTGGATTTATCGGGTGCGTGCCGGGTCGGATGCTCGTAAATCCCGGCGATGTAGGCCTTGCCCTTGATGGTCAAATGTTTCTCCGCTGGCGCTTCTTTTTTGCTTTTCCCCGGGAATTTCTTGGCCTGTCGGGGCAGGCTTGGCAAGCGGTGAAATATTCCGTGAGGCGGAGAGGGTTGGGCTGTCAGCGCATAGCGGCTGGACGCAAGGTGGGACGAATGATGCAAAGCCGCAGCCCTTTCCCACCGTCGTCATTCCGGGACGCGCCGGAAGGCGCGGGCCCGGAATCCATACTCACGATGGCGGTTATGGATTCCGGGCTCGCCGCTGCGCGGCGCCCCGGAATGACGACGGAGTTCGAGGCACACCTTCGCATTCCCGCGGCGCGATTTCGCGTCCGAGTTTTGCAAGAACTTCGCCCTCAGAAAGTAGAGGGCGCAGGGAATGCCGGGCGCTGGCCGCACCCGCAGGCTTGTGTGCTGAAAGGGGTAGAGTGCACACAAGATAGACAGGTAAAGCCGAAACGGTCCGGCACTCCCTGCGCAATGGCTTTACGGCTTACTCCGCGCGCTCCCCGGTGTGTCGGGCTTTTTAGTCACCGTCGCTGCGCAGATTGCTCTGCACAACTTGACCCCAGCGTCGAGGGGACAGGACCACGCGGCTTGACCGTACGCGTTCCTGCCGCACGTCTTGCGGCACCAGCGCGTCCATCGCATCCCGCGCCACGTTTCGTGACGACCGCGAAGCGCCTCTTTGGTAAGCGCGGGACGGCGATAGATATAACATTCGTTCCGATTTTCGGAAAGTAGGCAGCGCTGCGACGGATTAACGCGACGTGCAAAAAAAGACACAGTGTCCATCCGTCCCCCGCGAGCTCGGCAGCGCAATTGCGCGCCAGAGCGAGCGTGGGGAGGGTGCCGAGTGAAACGAGGCGGGTGGGGGTAACCATACGTGCGCGGTGACCGCGAAAAGTCCCCACCCGTCTCATCGCTCGCTACGCTCACGATGAGCCGCCCTCCCCACGCTCGCGATGCTCGCGGGGGAGGGATAAGCACCCTACTCCGCCGCGATCTGCCGCAGCGCCGGCGGCGGGTTGACGAGATCGGCGGCGAGCTGGTCGTAGCGCGCCTTGGCGTCCTTGACGGCCTTGTCCTTGACCGGCCCATAGCCGCGGATGCGGTCGGGCAGCGACAGCAGTTCGACGGCGGTGTCGACATTGACCGGTGACAACAGCGACAGCACGGTGGCGACGTCCTTCTCGTAGCCGGCGATCAGGTCGCGTTCGAGCTTGCGGTCGGGGCTGCGTGCGAAGATATCAAGCGCGGTGCCGCGCACGAAGCGCAGCTTCGCCAGCATCCTGAATACCGGTAGCATCCATGCGCCAAAAGCGCGTTTCTTCGGCCGTCCCAGCGCGTCTTTTCCGCCGCCGAGGATCGGCGGCGCGAGATTGAACGAGAACTTGAAATCGCCCTCGAATTGATCGCGCAGCTGCTGCTCGAACCGGCCGTCGGTGAACAGCCGCGCCACCTCGTATTCGTCCTTGTAGGCCAGCAGCTTGGCGTAGTTGATCGCGACCGCACGCGGCAGCGCGTCGCCATGGCCGCCCTTGGTCGCGGCATCGCGCACCTGGTCGACCAGCGCGCGATAGCGCTTGGCGAGCCGCTTGCTCTGATAGGCCGTGAGGAACTCGCTCCGATGTGCGATGATCTCGTCGGTTGTCATCGCGTCCAGCGACTTCGGCGCGTGCGCCTCGTCATGCCCCTGCATCATCGCGTCCAGCCGCGCCGGATCGGCGGCGGCGAGCCGGCCGAGCCGGAACGCCTGCGTGTTCATCTTGATGGAGACGCCGTTGACCTCGATCGCCTGTTCGATCGCCTGCGCCGACAGCGGCAGCAGGCCCTTCTGATAGGCATAGCCCATCATCATGATGTTGGTGGCGATGGAGTCACCCAGCAGCACTTCGGCCGGCCGGGTGAAATCGACGAAGGCCGAGTCCTTGCGCAGCGAGGTCTCGAGCACGTTGGCGACCTTGCGGTTCTGGAAATTGAAGTCGCGGTTGAGGATGAAATCGGCGGTCGGGATGATGTGACTATTGATGATCCCGGTGGTGCGGCCGGATTCGCAGAGCGTGATGGTGTCCTTCGAGACCGCCACCACCTCGTCAGCGGCGAGCACGAGATCGGCGGTGCCGGTGACGATGCGCGAGCAGGTGACGTCGCGCGTGTGTTCGGAGAGCCGGACATGGCTCAACACCGCGCCGCCCTTTTGCGCAAGGCCGGACATGTCGAGGATCATGCTGGCCTTGCCCTCGATATGGGCGGCCATGCCGAGCAGCGCGCCGATGGTCAGCACGCCGGTGCCGCCGACGCCGGCCACCGCGATGTTGTAGGGCTTCTCCAGCGGCGGCATCGCTGCCGGCTCCGGTAAGTCGCCGATCTCGCCGAGCTCGGCGGGCGCGCGGCGGCGCGGCTTGCCGCCGTCGATGGTGACGAAGGACGGGCAGAAGCCTTTAAGACAGGAATAGTCCTTGTTGCAGGACGACTGGTTGATGGTGCGCTTGCGCCCCATCTCGGTCTCCAGTGGCTCGACCGAGATGCAGTTCGACTGCACCGAGCAGTCACCGCAGCCTTCGCAGACGACCGGATTGATCATGACACGGCGCGCCGGATCCTCCATCAGCCCGCGCTTGCGGCGGCGGCGCTTCTCGGCCGCGCAGGTCTGCACGAACACGATCGCCGAGGTGCCCTTCATCTCGCGGCATTCCCTCATCACGGCATCGAGCTCGTCGCGATGCCTTGTAATGACACCCGGCGCGATATCGGAGGCGGGATAGAGCCGCGGATTCTCAGAGACGAGATAAATCTGGCGGATGCCTTCGGCATGAAGCTGGAAGGTAATCTGTTGCGGCGACAGCTCGCCGTCGACATGCTGGCCGCCGGTCATCGCGGTCGCGTCGTTATAAAGCAGCTTGTAGGTGATGTTGGCGCCCGAGGCGACCGCCTGCCGGATCGCGAGACTGCCGGAGTGGAAATAGGTCCCGTCGCCGAGATTGGCGAAGACGTGCTGTTCTTTCGTGAAGGGCGCCACACCAACCCAGGGCACGCCCTCGCCGCCCATGTGGGTGAAGGTCTCGGTCGAGCGGTCCATCCACAGCGCCATGAAATGGCAGCCGATGCCGGCGAAGGCGCGGCTGCCTTCCGGCACTTTGGTCGAGGTGTTGTGGGGGCAGCCTGAGCAGAAATACGGCGTGCGGGTGATGGGAGCCACCGCCTGCACCTGCGTCGCTTCGCGGCCGTTGAACCAGTCGGCTTTGGCGCGCAGCATGGTCTTGATTTCGGGATTGAGGTCGAGGCGGAGAAGACGTTCGGTGAGCGAGCTTGCAAGCGAGGACACGCTAAGCTCGGCGGCGAAGGTGAGGAAGCGCTTGTCGTGGTCGTCCATCTTGCCGACGATGCGCGGCCGGACGTCGTCGCGCCAGTTGAACAGCTCCTGCTTGACCTGGTTCTCGACGATCTCGCGGCGCTCCTCGACGATGAAGATCTCTTCGAGACCGACCGCGAACTGCCGCACGCCTTCCGGCTCGAGCGGCCAGGGCATGCCGATCTTGTAAAGCCGCAAGCCGATCCTGGCCGCGATCTCCTCGGTGATCCCGAGCTCGCGCAGCGCCTGGCGGATGTCCTCATAGCTCTTGCCTGACGCCATAATGCCGTAGCGCGCGTTCGGCGAATCCATGGTGACGCGGTTGACTTTATTCGCGCGGGCAAAGGCGATCGCCGCAAACCCCTTGTAGTCCTGCAGCCGGCGATCCTGCTCGAAGCGATCGTCGGGCCAGCGCAGATTGAGCCCGCCGGGCGGCATCTCGAAATCTGTGGGAATGACGAAGGGCGTCATCTCGTCGGTGAGATCGACCTCGGCGGTTGTCTCCACCGTCTCGGTGATCACCTTCATGCCGACCCAGCAGCCGCTGTAACGCGACATCGCAATGCCGAGCAGGCCCATCTCGATCATCTCGTGGATGCTCGACGGATAGAGGTAAGGCATCAGCGCGGAGATGAAGGCGTGGTCCGACTGGTGCGGCACGGTGGAGGACTTCGCGCCGTGGTCGTCGCCGGCAAGGCACAGCACGCCGCCGTTCTTGGCCGAGCCTGCCGTATTGCCGTGCCGGAACACGTCGCCGCAGCGGTCGACGCCGGGGCCCTTGCCGTACCAGATGCCGACCACGCCGTCGTAGTTCGCGCCGGGGGAGAGGTTGAGCTGCTGCGAGCCCCAGACCGCGGTCGCCGCGAGGTCCTCGTTCACGCCGGGCTGGAATTTGATGTTGTACTGCTCGAGATGTTTTCGCGCGGCAAAGAGCTGCTGGTCGTAGCCGCCAAGCGGCGAACCGCGATAGCCGGAGATGAAGGCCGTGGTGTTCAGCCCGGCGGCGCGGTCGCGCCGGATTTGCGCCATCGGCAGCCGGACCAGGGCCTGGATGCCCGTGAGGAAGACGTGACCCGTCCCTTGGGTGTATTTCTGGTCGAGACTGATCGGACCCTGGTTGATACCCATCGACGCCCTCGCAAGCCCATGGCTGTCCCTGCACTTTTTAGCTAAGCGCGCTGACATTTAATGCCAGTCTATGTCGGATTTTTCGCGCCGCGCAGCATAATTCTGGGCAATGAAGCCATGCCGCTCCAAATCGCAATATCGTGCCGGAAATCGCGCATGGCCATTATGCTTCTGTCGTGCAACCGCACGCTCGCGAAACGAGATGCCGGCCCTATAATGCGCGCGGGGGGCCGGGTGAGTCTCATGCGGGCGATTCTCGCAGCTTTGCTTTTGTGCACTGCGTTCGCCGCGCAGGCCGCCGAGCCGTCGCCGGAGATGATCACGCGCGGCAAGGCGCTGGTCGATGCCGGCGATTGCTATAGCTGCCATACGTCGGATCCGGCGAAGCCCTTTGCCGGTGGCGTCAGGATCGAGACACCGTTCGGCGCGATCACCTCGCCCAACCTGACGCCGGACCGCGAGACCGGCATCGGGACCTGGAGCCAGCAGGATTTTTATCGCGCGCTACGGTCAGGCACAGCGCCCGACGGATCGCGCTACTATCCCGCCTTCCCCTACCCTTATTTTGCAAAGCTGACGCGTGGCGACATTTTTGCGATCCGCGCTTATTTCGGAACGCTCGCGCCTTACGCCAACAAGACAGCAGCGCCGGAGCTGCGTTTCCCGCTCAACTTCCGCGTGGTGATGCGGGTGTGGGATTACCTGTTCTTCCGGCCCGGCATCCTCGAGCCCGATCAGGGCAAGAGCACCGATTGGAACCGGGGCCGATACCTGGTGGAGGCGCTCGGCCATTGCGGCGCCTGCCACACGCCGAAGAACCTGTTCGGCGCCGACCGGCGCAACCGCGCCTTTGCCGGCAGCCTCGTCGACGGCTGGTTCGCACCGCGGCTCGATGCCGCCGAGCGCAGCGGACTTGCGTCGTGGAAGGTCGAGGACATCGTCGAATATCTCGCGAGCGGCCGCAATCAGAAGAGCCATGCCGGGGGCCCGATGGCCGAGGTCGTGGTCAACTCGACCTCGAAGATGAGCGATGCCGAATTGCGCGCGATCGCGGTCTATCTGAAGTCGTTGCCGCCGGGGAATTCGGAACCGTTGGTCACGCCACCCTCGGAGGCGACGATGGCGTCGGGCAAGGCGGTCTATGATCGCTACTGCCTCGCCTGCCACGAGGCCGACGGATCGAGCTCGCCAGGCGTCTATCCGCCGCTCGACGGCAATGTGCTGCTGCAATCGGCCGACCCTTCGTCGACCCTGCGCCTGATCCTCGACGGCGCGCAAACCGTGACCACGCCGCGCGCACCGAATACGGGGCAGATGCCGGCCTATGCGCGGCAGTTCAATGATGAGCAAATCGCCGACGTCACCACTTACATCCGCAACAGCTTCGGCAACAGCGCGCCGGCCGTGACCGCGGAGCAGGTGAAGAAGGCGCGAGGGCGATAATCAACGCCCCTCGCTCTCGAACACGAATTTCGGCATCTCCCATTTGAAGCGGATCGCAAGCAGGCGGAACGTCAGCCCGAGCACGAAGGTGAGCGCGGTCCAGATTTCCTTGTTCAAGGTCAGGCCGAACGCGGTGGCGTAGAATAGTCCAGTGACGACAGAGACGCTGGCATAGAGCTCGGAGCGGAACAGCAGCGGCACGTCGTTGCAGAGGATGTCGCGCAGCACGCCGCCGGCGCAGCCGGTGACCATGCCGGCCACGATCACGATCGGCAACGAGGCATCCATCTGCCAGGCGATGTCGCAGCCAGCCATGGTGAAGACGACGAGGCCGATCGCATCCAGCACCAGAAACGCGACGTAGAGCCGATGCACCGCGCGCGCGATCAGGATGCTGATGAAGGCTGCAATCGCGGCGATGGCGAGATAGGACGGCCGCTCGACCCAGACCAGCGGATAGTGCCCAAGCAGCACGTCGCGGATGGTCCCGCCGCCGAGCGCGGTGATGGCCCCGAGCATGCAGACGCCCGCCCAGTCCATGCTGCGCCGGCCCGCGGCCAATGCCGCCGTCATCGCCTGCGCGGCCACGGCAACGAACTGGAGGAAATGCAGCAGGCTGTCGGGGGGCGGCAGGTTCCACATATCGGCCTCCTCTAAATCGCGGGGCAAACTTAAGTCCCCGGTTCCCTGTGGAACAAGGGCGTTGGACCGGAACCCGGTTGCCCGCCGCGGGTTGTCCTGCGACTAAAGGAGGAATTTCGTCATGGCCAACCAAAATATCCCGAACGATCCCTATGATCCCTATCGGTCAGGCCTGAGTGATGACAGTTTCGGCGCCCGGTCGCGCTTCGACACCGAATTGCAGGCCGATCCCGAGCTTGGGGAAGGCCCGGCTTCCAGTGGGAAGATCGCGCTGTTTGCGCTCGGCATCGCCTTGGTGCTGGGCGCCGTGTTCTACGGCCTGAACAACACCAGCGTGCATGAGGCACAGACCACGCCGCCGACCGTGGCGCAGAGCCAGCCGGCAGCACCGCCTCCGGGCATGCGCGACGTAACGCCGAAGGCGAACACCGAGCCGGGCACGACCACGGGCGCGGCGCCAGCCAAGCCGATGCCGCCGCAGTCGTCGCCGCAGGGCATGGACAAGCAGTAATAGCTTGAGCCGATCGAACAAAAACGCAGCGGGCTCGCCCGCTGCGTTTTTTTGTTGGACTGGTGCGCTCTGGTTTATTTTTTTGCGCATGATCTCGTCGGAAAACCGCTTCACACTTTTCCGGATCATGCGCTACCCGAACATCTTGTTCAGCTCGCCGCCGGGATAGCCGCTGGCGAGCTCGGTGAACGTGCCTTTCTCCGCCATCTCTTTCGCCGACTTCATGAAGCCGGCCCAGGCGGTGCGCGCCAGCGAGCCGCCGACCGAGATGCGGCGCACGCCGAGCGCTTCGGCTTCCTTCAGCGACAGGCCGGATGCGCCGATCAGGAGATTGACGGGCTTTGGCGCGACCGCTTTCACGACGATGGAAATCTCTTCCTTGGTCGAGATGCCCGGCGCGTAGAGACAATCGGCACCGGCTTCCGCGTAGGCGTTCAGGCGGTCGATTACCAGGTCCATGTCCTTCACGCCGCGCAGGAACGCTTCGCAGCGGCCAGTGAGCAGGACGCCACTCTTGTCGGCATCGACCGCCTGGCGCGCCGCCTTGATGCGCTCGACCGCGAGCGCGCGGTCAAATAGCGGCTTTGCGGCATCACCAGTGAAATCCTCGATCGAAAGGCCGGCGACGCCGGTCTTTACGGCGCGGCCGACATTGACCGCCACCTTGTCCGGCTCGTGGGCAAAGCCATCCTCGTAGTCGGCGTTGACGGGAATATCGACCGCCGCGCAGATCGCGGCGAGATGGTTGCAGACGTCGTCGACGGTGACGCGGTTGTCAGCCTTGCCGATGGTCCAGGCAAAGCCCGCGCTGGTCGAGGCGGCCGCCTTGAAGCCGAGCTTTTGCAGGGCGATCGCGCTGCCGACGTCGAAAGGATTGGGAATGATGAAGCATCCGGACTCGTGGAGCTTCTTGAATGTGGCGCGTTTGTCCGCTGTCGAAACCGGCATGATCTCTCCCTTTGTTCTAATCGCTTGCACTAAATAGCGGCGCGGCAGGCAGGCCGCCAGTGCTGCCATCTCCTGCCAGTCAAACCACGACCTTGCGCAGGAACGTGCGCTCCTCCGCCAGGATGAATTTGTTCTCCTCAGCGAAATTGAAATTCGCCATGCCTTCGGCATCGCCGCGTAATCGCGCGCGATACGCCTCGTAGGCCGCAAGGCTCTCGAACGAGATCAGCGCGAAAGCGATGTTGTTGGTGCCTTCATGCGGCATCCAGTAACCGATCAGATCGCCGCCGCAGCGCGGAATGATCGACAGCCAGCGCTTCGAGTACTCCTCGAACTGTGCACGCTTGAACGGATCGAGCTGGTAGCGGATGAACACGGTGACCGTCATGGGGACCTCAATGCATCGTGATGTCTCCGAGAACATAGCCGCTTGAATGACAACGATGCTTCGGCTATCATCGAAGTATGAAAGCAGGACCCGACATTGCCATGATCGCCTCGCTGGTCGGCGACCCCGCCCGCGCCAACATGCTGACCGCGCTGATGAGCGGCCGCGCGCTGACCGCAAGCGAGCTTGCCCAGGAAGCCGGCATCACGCCGCAGACCGCGAGCTCGCATCTGTCGAAGCTCGAAGCCGGCGGCCTGGTCGAACCGGAGAAGCAGGGTCGCCACCGCTACTATCGCCTCACCGGCGAGGACATCGCAGGCCTGCTGGAGATGCTCGAGGGGCTCGCAGCCCGCGTCGGCCATATGCGCGTGCGCACTGGACCGAAGGATCCGGCGCTGCGGCGCGCCCGCATCTGCTACGACCACCTCGCGGGCGATCTCGGCGTACAGATGCTCGACAGCATGCGCGACCAGAAACTGGTGCGGCAGAAGAAGCAGGACATCGAGCTCACCGCCGAAGGCGCGCGCTTCCTGGAGAAGAATCTGCAGATCGCGCCCGACGCGCTCACACATCCGCGCCGACCGGTATGCAAGGCCTGTCTCGACTGGAGCGAGCGGCGGCATCATCTCGCGGGTACGCTGGGTGCGGCCATGATGAACCGCTTCACCGAGCTGAAATGGGCCGCGCGCGATCCCGCGCCCGGCAGCCGCGTGGTGAATTTCACCCGAACCGGCGAGAAGCGCTTTGCCGCGCTGTTTCCGAACGGCGAAGACTGAGCACGATCGCGTGTGCCTCGGGAATTCTCGTCATGGCCGGGCTTAACCTGGCCGTCCACGTCTTTATGCCGCAATTCAAAAGGAAGACGTGGGTGCCCGGCACAAGGCTGGGCATGACGACTTTCATCATTGAGACCGTTCATGCGACGTATCTTCATCGGCGTTCTCAGCGCCACCCTTCTCGCCTCACTCACCCCCGCCCTCGCCGCTGACGCGCCGCGCGAGCCCTACGGCATCAATCTCGAAGGCTTCGCCTATCCCTGGCCCGTCAGCCTGTTCGACGTGACCAACGAGGGCGAACACCTGAAGATGGCCTATATGGACGTCGGCGCCTCCGGTCAGCCCAACGGCCGCGCAGTGGTACTGCTGCACGGGCGCAATTTTCCGGCCAGCTACTGGGCGCCCGTAATCACGACGCTCCGCGATGCCGGCTACCGCGTGGTAGTGCCCGACCAGGTCGGCTTCGGCAAATCGTCGAAGCCATCTGGCGAACTGCATTTCGACAATCTCGCGCGCAACACCATGGCGCTGCTTGATCACCTGCAGATCGCCAAGGCCGACATTGTCGCACATTCCATGGGCGGTATGCTCGCGGTTCGGATCGCGCGAGCCTTCCCGGATCGCGTCGCTCATCTCGTACTGACCGCGCCGATCGGGCTCGAGGACTACCGGTTCTATGTGCCGCCGGTGCCGACCGAGCGGGTCGTCGAGAACGAGGCCAAGCTCAACGCCGAGGCCTACCGCAAGCAGCTCGAGACCGATTACGCGCTGAAGCTGCCGCCGGACCAGGTGACGCCGTTCATCGAATCCCGATTCAACATCAAGGGCAGCGCCGACTATCCCCGCTGGCTGCGCGCCTTTGCCTCGTCCTATCAGATGATCTACCGCGAGCCCGTGGTGCACGAGATTCCGCTTGTTTCGCAGCCGACGTTGTTCGTCATGGGGGCGGACGACCACAACGCGCCGGGCCGAGCTTCGGCTCCCGAAGCTTTGCGCGCGAAAATGGGTCACAATGCGGAGCTGGCGCAGGCGCTCGCCGCGCTGATGCCGAATGCGCGCGCCGAGGTGATCCCGAATACGGGCCATCTGGTGTTTCTCGAAGCGCGGGCGAAGTACGATGAGCTGCTGCTCAGTTTTCTCGGCAAGTAATTCTGTATTCGTAGGGTGGGCAAAGGCGCGCTAGCGCCGTGCCCACCTTCGAACGCCGTGCTCGCGAGGGTGGGCACGCATCCGCTTTGCCCACCCTACAATCGAACCTCACCAGTTGCGGAAGCAGCGCTGGCCGTACGGACCGGAATGCCAGCCGGGCGGGCAATTGTAGATCCGACGGCAGCCGCCATAGGGGCCGCGATGGCCGTACGGACCGCAGCCGCCGGACACGTGGATGATGTCACCCGAGGTCGCCTGCGCAAGCGGCGCCAGCGGCATCGCCTGTGAGGCCGTCATCGCAGCAAGGCTGAGGCCGAGCGCGAAAGCTGAAGCAGCAAGAAATTTCATGGGATTGGTCCTCTCGTGAGATGGATTCACGCGAAGAAGTCTCGTCGCCGTCAGGTGAACGCCGACTGAACCCTGTTGGTTAAGGCGCCAGCTTACGAAGATTTCATGGTGAGGCGAAAGCAGGCTGACCACAATCGTCATTCCGGGGCGCGCCTCTTGGCGCGAGCCCGGAATCCATACCCACCAGCCGTGGTTATGGATTCCGGGCCTGCGTGCTTGCGCACGCATCCCGGAATGACGAAGCGAATAAGCCGAAAATTCTTCAAGCTACGCCGCAAACTCTTCCGCCAGCACAAAGGTCTCGCGCGTGCGCGTGACATCGGGCCAGTCGCGATTGAAATCGGCGACAAGCCGTTTCAGATCCTCGCCCTTCATCGCGCGATCGAGCGAGGCCTCATCGGAAAACTGATAGGTCGCCTGATGCAGCGAGGGATCGGTCAGGCTCCAGAACCGCCATGCCTTGACCACGCCGAAGGATTTCGCGGCGTCGGGCAGATGCTCATTCTGATACCAGGTGTCGAAGGCTTTGCGCTTGGCGGGATCCTTGACGGTGGCGCGGACGACGAAGAAGGCAGCGGACATGGTTTCCTCCGTTTGTTTTGCCGCGAGAATAGCGCAAGGCGACGGCGAAGTCCCTCCTCATCCAGCCTATTGGGATGCACTACCTGCTGACCTCGCTCCCGGTTATTATTAGGTGTGCAGGCGATCCCGGCCGCCATATAGTGCGCTCGGGAGGCGCGCTCGATCGTCATGACTCAGGACATTCGCTTTTGCACCGCCAATGACGGGGTGAAGCTGGCCTATGCCGTCACCGGCGACGGGCCGCCGCTGGTCATGGCAACCACCTGGCTCACGCATCTCGAGCATCAATGGCGAAGCCTCGCATGGCGTCCCTGGCTCGATGCCTTCCGGGAATTCACGGTTTTGCGTCACGATTCGCGCGGCTGTGGTTTGTCGGATCGCGACACGGATAAACTCTCGTTCGAGAACTGGGTGAACGACCTCGCCCGCGTGGTCGACGCGGCGGGATTTGACCGCTTTCCGATCCTTGCGACGTGCTGGGGCGGTCCCGTCGCCATCGAATATGCGGCGCGCTATCCGAAGCGCGTCAGTCACCTCGTGCTCTATGGCACCTATGCGCGCGGACGCTTGCAGGTCGGCGACCCCGGAGTGACCAGAAAGGCGCGGTTGATGCTTGAGCTCACGCGACTGGGATGGGGCAAGGAGAACGATGCCTTCATGCAAGTCTGGTCGTCGACGTTTCAGCCCGGCGGCACACTGGACTATCTGCGTTCCTGGGCGGAGCAGATGCGCCTCGCTACGACCGCCGAGAACGCCGTGCGCCTGCTCGAAATCGGCTGGAGCGCGGATGTGCGCGAGGCCGCGCGCAAACTGACATGCCCCGTTCTTGCCATTCATGCGGAGCGCGACTGCGCCGTGCCGATCGCGGAAGGCCGCCTTCTCGCGAGCCTTATCCCGGACTGCCGATTCGTTCAGATCGACAGCCAGAATCACATGCCGCTACCCGATGAACCTGAATGGCCTCAGCTCATTGCCGAAATCCAGTCGTTTCTGGCCGAGCCCGATGTCGTGACATCAAAACGTCACGACCTGCCGCTCGACGCGCTGACCGGCCGCGAACGCAGCGTTCTCGAAGCTGTCGCCGACGGACTGGACAATTCCGAAATCGCAAGAGCTCTCGGCCTCTCGGAGAAGACGGTTCGCAATAACATTACGCGCGTATTCGACAAAATTCAGGTGCAGCACCGCTATCAGGCGATCGTACGCGCGCGCGACGCCGGACTTGGCACACGTACGGCCGCGCGCCGCTAGGGATAATTGTCCCGATTTCCGATCCGGCAATCTCGTTCGGCAAGGACCTGGGCCCCACGACAAATGCCTCTCCGTCCTCTCTCCTGCCCGCGAGCGCGCAACCGCGCCTCATCAACATGCGGAGCGAGGACATGCCCAAATTCGTGATCGAGCGTGAACTGACCGGCGCGGGCAAATTGCCGAAGGAGGAGTTGCAGGCGATTTCCCAAAAATCCTGCGGCGTGCTGCAGAGCATGGGACCACAGATCCAGTGGGTCCAGAGCTTCGTGACGGACGACAAGATCTATTGCGTCTATGTCGCGCCCGACGAAGCATCGGTCCGCGCGCATGCGCAGAAAGGCGGCTTCCCCGCCAACAGCATCGCTCGGGTCCGTTCGGTGATCGACCCGACAACGGCGGAGGCCGCGGCCTGAAAGCAATCGGTATCAAGCAATTGGCCTCGCAGGCACCACTTCGAGCTTGCGAGGCTCCATTTCGCGCCGGCGCCGACCCCTACTCCGCCAACCCCAAACTCTGCAGATGCTGCGCCATCCGCTCCATGGTTGAACCGGAAAAAACCATGGCCTGCTTGAACTTGGCAACCGTCAGACCAGGATAATGCCGCATCATTTCGGCGAACGCCTGCCTTGCTTCCTCGGTCTTGCCCGCGCCTGCCAACGCCGAGGCCAAACTGCGGTAGATCCAGCTCGCATGCGGCCGTTCCAACAAAGCCCGGCGGTAGAACGTCACGGCCTGCTCGTATTCCTGGGCTACCTGATGGGCCGAGCCGATGCCGGCATAGTTGTTGAAATTCATCGGGTCGATTGGGCTCAGCCGGATGGCGCGTTCGAAATTCTCGATCGCCTTGCGCGGCTGGTCCGCATAATTCTCGATCCATGCGAGCCGGCTCCAGGCCCAGGCGCAATTGGGATCGAGCACCAGCGCCCGCTCCAGCAGCACGCGCGCGGTACCAAAATTGCGCACGAAAGTGTGCACCGCGCCGAGCACGGCCAGAATCAGCGGATCGTCGCCGCTCAGCGCCGCGGCCTGTTCCGCGAGCGACCGGGCCCTCGCCTGGCTGTCGGCGATGTCGTCGGCCCAGTTGTAGACGGAGCGCTGGGCGTGGCACCAGCCGGTCAACGCCAATGCCAGCGGATATTCGGGATCGATCGCCAATGCCCTCTCGAGCAGCTCGAGCGCCTTGGCGCTTTCCTCCTTCTCGAGCGCCCAGACGTGGGGCATCGCCCGCATGGTGTAGTCGTAGCTGCCGAGGTCTTGCGGACGTCTGCGCCGGGAGCGTTCGATCTCGGCGAGGCGGATTGAGGGCTGCAAGGCGCCGGCAATCTGCTGGGTGATGCGGTCCTGCAGGTCGAAGAATTCGTCGACCGTGCCGTCGTAGCGCGAACTCCAGACATGGGTGCCGCCCTCGGTTTCGATGAGCTGGGCGGTGATGCGCAGCCGGTTGCCGACCTTCTGCACGCTGCCTTCGAGCAGATAGGCGACGCCGAGCTCCTTGCCGATCGCGCGCGCATCCGTGGCGCGACCCTTGTAAGTGAAGGCCGAGCTGCGCGCGATCACGAAAAAGGAACGGATGCAGGACAGCGCCGCCGTGATGGCTTCGACGATCCCGTCCGCCAGAAAGTCCTGACCTGGCTCCGCGGACATGTTGTCGAACGGCAGGACGACGATCGACGGTTTGTCGGGCAACGCCAGCTCGCGAGGCCGCGCCGGGGCCGAACCGGATGAGCCTGACGGAGCGCTGCCGACGGCGAGCTTCATATGCCAGGCGCGCATCGGCTCGGTGATGTTCTTCAGGGTTTGCTCGCCGATGTCGTCGAACGCAATATCCACCTTGCCGCGGACCTGTCGATGGGCGTCGTCGGAGATGCACACGCCGCCCGGCTCCGCGATCCCCTCGAGGCGCGCCGCGATATTCACACCATCGCCGAAAATATCGTCGTCGTCGAAGATGATATCGCCGACATGGATGCCGATGCGAAACTCGATTCTAAGGTCAGCGGGCACGCCGACATTCCGCTCCGCCATCGCGCGCTGCACTTCCACCGCACAGCGAGCCGCGTCCACGGCACTGGAGAACTCGACCAGCATGCCGTCGCCGGTGGTCTTGACGATGCGGCCGTGGTGTGAGGCGATGGAGGGATCGACGAGGGTCTTCCGGAATACCTTCAACTGGGCCAGTGTCCGCTCCTCGTCGCGGCCCATCAGCCGGCTATAGCCGGCGATATCAGCCGCCAGCACCGCCACCAACCGCCGGTCCACGCGCTCGTCGGACAAAAAAGCCTCCTCCGCCACCTATTAGAGCACGGTCTGCCGCTTTTGCACCACGCGTAATGAGGCCACATATCGGTCAGTTCACATTGCCGGGCAATTCAGTTCGGATATAGTCCGGCGCGAATTGCATTCGAAAAATACAGTCTGAATCACAACTTGGAGTAAGCGCCATGGGCAAGAGATACCAGAGCATCCTGGAGACGGTCGGCAATACGCCCGTGGTGCGGATCAACCGGCTGGCGCCCAAGGGCGTGAACTTGTACGTGAAAGTTGAAGCCTTCAATCCGCTGGGCTCGGTGAAGGACCGCCTCGCGCTCGGCGTGATCGAGGCCGCAGAGAAATCGGGAGAGCTGAAGCCCGGTCAGACCGTGGTCGAGGCGACCAGCGGCAACACCGGCATTGGCCTTGCGATGGTATGCGCCGCCAAGGGCTATCCCCTGGTCGTGACCATGGCGGAGACGTTCAGCGTCGAGCGGCGCAGGCTGATGCGTTTCCTCGGCGCCAAGGTCATCGTCACGCCCGCGGCCGAGCGCGCCGTCGGCATGATCAACAAGACGATCGAGCTCGCCACGACCCACGGCTGGTGGATGTCGCGGCAGTTCGAGAACGAGGCCAATCCCGACTATCATTCGAAGACCACGGCCCGCGAGATCATCGATGATTTCGCCGGCGAGAAGCTGGACTATTGGGTGACGGGCTACGGCACCGGCGGCACCCTGAAAGGCGTCGCACGCGTGCTGAGGAAAGAGCGGCCCGATACCAAGATCATCGTCTGCGAGCCCGAGGATGCGCAGCTCGTCGGCAGCGGCATCGAGCAGAGGCGCAATGCCGACGGCACGCCCGCCGCGCCCCATCCGAGCTTCAAGCCGCATCCGATGCAGGGCTGGACTCCGGACTTCATTCCGAAAATCACGGGCGACGCGGTGGCGATGAAGCTGATCGACCGCCTCATTCCGATTCCGGGACCGGAGGCGATCCGTTGCGCCAAGGAGCTGGCGGCCAAAGAAGGCATCTTCGTCGGGATCACGTCGGGAGCGACATTCGCCGGCGCGCTGAAGATTGCGGCCGAGGCCTCGCCCGGCTCCAACATCCTGTGCATGCTGCCCGACACCGGCGAGCGCTATCTCTCGACACCGCTGTTCGCCGACGTCGGCACCGACATGAACGAAGAGGAGATCAAGATCTCGCGCTCGACGCCGACCGCGCAGATGAAGACGTAGAGCTCCGTCGTCATTGCGAGCGACCCATCTACGCTCGCTGCGCGAGCTACGCCGGGTAGGAGTCCGCCGGAGCGGCTCTTGCGCGTAGGCGGAAGCGAAGCAATCCACCTATCCGCTTGCGGAACTATGGATTGCTTCGTCGCTTCCGCCTTCGCTCTTCGAGCTTCGGCGGACGAGCCGCTCCTCGCAATGACGAGCGCTACACCACCATCGTGCGCTTCTGATGCGCCCTGCCCTTCTTCGCGGCGGCCTCGCTGTGGCCCGCGATCACGCGCACGCCTTCATCGATCCGCGCGACGATGTTGTCCGACGTGCAGCCCTGCAGGAAGGCGACGCCATTCTTCCGGCACGCGGCGAGAATCCGGTCCCGCGCGCGCTGCATTTCCGGCGGAAACGGCTCGCGCGGCATGGTGCGGTAGCCGAGCGAGAGGCTGAGATCGCCCGGGCCGATCTCGGCAAAGCCGAGGCCGGGCACGGCCAGAATCTCCTCGCAATTGGCGACGCCCTCGGGGCTTTCCAGCTTCACGCCGAGCAGCAGTTCGCCCTTTGGATTGAGCGGCCAGGGATCGCAGCGCTCCATATAGTCTTCGGTGGATAACCCCCAGACCGGCGCGGCCGTCGTCTCCGAGCCACGCCCGCGGGTGCCGATACCGAGCAGTTTGCCTCCAACGGAGTTGGTGCCGCCGTCGGCCGGCCGCTTCGCGCCCTCCATCCGCGCCAACGGCGAGGGGATCGCGGGATCGACGCCTGTCATGTTGTGCGGATAGCGGCAGGATTCGACGAAAGCGCGCACGGCGTCCGCGGTCTCGGCCTGGCACAGTAGGATGCCATGTACGCCGCGGCCGAGGATCTGGCGGAACTGCCAGGCATTGTATCGGACATGCGCGGCGTCGATGCCGTTGACGGGCGCCTCGACGATGACAGTCGGCGTACGGTGGCCCGATCGCGTGGGCCCGGCCTCGACCATGCCGCGCATATAGGAGGCAAGGCCCGTCATATCGAAAGCGCCATGCTCCATGCCGACATTCATGTAATCGGCCCAGGTGGCGGCATCGATGCGGCCTTGCACATCGGTCAGCACATGGCCGCTGTGCGGCCCGTCGTAATAGATCGCCTGGTCCTGCTCCAGGAGCTCGATGCAGCGACTGATCCGAGTCCCCATGGCTTCTTCCGGTTTCATCTGCGGCCCAACGAGGCTAGCATATGGCCACCAACAAGGGAGGCCAGCATGAAGCAAGGACAGCCGGTCAAGAACGCCAATCACCTCTATGACGTCGAGCGCCGCGCCGAGCATGCCGCCCGCCCCGGCTTTCGTATTTCGGAGCTGCAGCTGTCGCCGAAGCAACAGGTGCCGTGGCATACCCACACCAACGTATCGGATACGTTCTATGTGCTGGAAGGCCAGATGCGGCTGTTCCTGCAGGAGCCGAAGGAGGAAGTGAAACTGAAGCCAGGTGAGGTCCATGTGGTCAGGCCGGGACGGCCGCATCTCGTCACCAACGGCGGGCAAACGTCGCTGACCTTCCTGGTCCTGCAAGGCGTCGGCGAATACGATTTCGTTCCGCTGGTGACGCAGCAGGCCCATTCCTGATGACGTTGAGCCATGCCGAGCTGGACCTGCAAAAGCGGGCGCGGGCGCTGGCGCGCGAAACCATCGCGCCGCGCGCTGCGGAGGTCGACCACTCCGAGCAATATCCCTGGGACAACGTGAAGGCGCTGACCGAGGCCGGATTCTTCGGCATGACGATCCCGAAAGAATATGGCGGTCCCGGCCTCGGCTTTCTCGAAGCAGCGCTCGTGGTCGACGAGATGGCGCAGGTCTGTGGCGTCAGCGGACGGATCGTGGTCGAGGCCAATATGGGCGCGATCTCCGCCGTGATGCATTACGGCACCGATGCGCAGAAGAAGCTCGCCGCCGAACTGGTGCTTGGCGGCGACAAGCCCGCGATCTGCATCACCGAGCCCGGCGCCGGATCGGCCGCGAGCGAGATGACCACGCGCGCCGATCGCAAAGCAGGCGGCTACATCATCAATGGCGGCAAGCACTGGATCACCGGCGGCGGCGTGTCGCGGCTGCATCTGGTGTTCGCCCGCGTGTTCGATCAGGCCGGCGAGGAGCAGGGCATCGGCGGCTTTCTGGCGGTGCGCGACAAGACCAAGGGGCTCGTGATCGGCCTGCGCGAGCCGACCATGGGGCTGCGCGGCATCCCCGAGACCGAGATTCTCTTTCAAGACATGGAAGTCGGCGACGACATGGTGGTGATTCCGCCATCGGGTTTTCGGCGCGGCTTTGCCGATCTCATGAACGCCTACAACTCGCAGCGCGTTGGTGCTGCGACGGTGGCGCTGGGCTTGGCCGACGGCGCCTACCAGCTTGCGCTCGACTATGCCAATGCGCGCGAGCAGTTCGGTCGCCCGATCGCCGAGTTCCAGGGCTTGCAGTGGATGCTCGCCGACATGTCCGTGCAGATCTCGGCGGCGCGCGAATTGATCCACAAGGCCGCACGGTCGGCCGCGCCGTTTCCAGATCCGCTGTTCGCCGCACAGGCCAAGATCTTCGCGGCCGATGCGGCGATCAAGGTGACCAACGACGCGCTGCAGGTGTTCGGTGCCGCCGGCTATTCCCGTAATCGTCCCTTGGAGCGCATGGTCCGCGACGCCCGCATGTTCACGATCGGCGGCGGCACCGCGCAGATCCTGCGCACGGTGGTGGCAAGCCGCATCCTCGGTCGGAAGCTGCCGCAGACGCGGGAGGGCTATCGCGACGACGAGCGGCCGGCGCGGAAGACGAATTTTTAGACCCACCCTCCCCGCGCCATGATGGCGGCACAGAGCAGGATCACCGCGATCGCCGCGAGCTCGATGTGGATGATCATGGTCACGCGCTTGCGTGTCGCGGCGTCCATGACAGGCACCTGCCCGGCGTCGATGGCGCCGCGCCAGGACAGGAATTCCATCGTGGGGATGATCGAGAGCAGGCCAATGATGATGAAGAGCGCAAACTTGGTCAGGAAGGCATGGCTATGCCAATAATACGCCGCGCCCTTCTCGAAGAAGAACACGCGGAGCAGCCCGATCACTAGCAGCGCGCCCGCGGCGATGCCGAGCACGATGTTGGTGACCTGCAGCCGCCGCGCCGAGGCCAGCGTCAGCTCGGAGCGGATCAGCGTGAACTCGATCGCAACAGCTGCGACCAGGGTGAAGGCGCAGAGATGATGAAGGAAGGCGAAGAGTGTGGTCATGACGAATCCATCTACTCAATTCGGGAGTTTTCCGCCAACAGATTTGTAAAATTCGGCGAGTTGATTTGCGAGCAACGAAGCCAGCAAATCTTCCATTTTCGAGACGTCGACCCTACCATCGCGAAAGGCCGAATTTGCCGCATCCAGTGCCTCGAAGTACGGTTTTCGATTGTCAACAATTTGATCCGGAATTGTCGGCGTGCCAGGCAGCAAAGAACCGGCCCGAATTGACAGAACGACGTACGAGACGATCCGGGAAGTTCGACCGTTGCCATCTGCAAAAGGATGAATCCAGTTCAGACGCCACATTACATAGGCCGCCAGATGAATTGGCGTGCTTTCGCCCCAATGATCGTTGACGTAGTCGCACATATCCTCGACGAGTTCCGGGACTAGATGCGCCCCCACTGGAGCGTGAAGGCTCCCCTCGATGGAAACCCCGCCCGGTCTATAGTTTCCTGCATAGGAACTGATTCCAGCCAGCGCTTCACGTTGGAGGGAGAGGATTAGCGACGGACGAAGCTTGAACGAACCCCGCTCCAGCGCAGTTTGGATCGTGCCGATCGCAGCGTCATACTGGCGAAAGCCATTTCGGGCTTCGGCGGCCGCCTTTTCGTGTGGATCAGTGATCAACTCGGGCTCAAGCGCTCGGCTATCCCGCCGCTCGCGCTCCTCACCCGTCATTTCTTGTCCTTGGCCAGCTTCTCGGCCTCGCGGTCGACCATTTCGCGGGTGATCAGCGAATTCTCGAAATGCGTATTTCCGTAGACAAAGCTTCGCCGTTGCTGCTCCCGATGCTCGGGCGTCGGCTTGGCAGTCTTGGCGGCCTCGATCAATTTTTTCAAAGAGTTAGTCATGGTCGCAATATAGTTGAATCGAGCCTGACATTCCATGGGATTCGTCTGAGTATTGGCTCACAACGCCAAATTATCGTGCTACTTCGCCGGCTTCTCGACATGCTTGTCACGCAGCAAGGCGAGCCCCGCGCAATGCGGCGGCGCGCCGAAGCCGAGGAGCCAAGGGGAAGTAATCTGCGGGACTTGTCACATCAGCTTCTGCGGCGCATCGCGAACCACGCGAAGATCGATCGCGCCAATCAGTTCCGAGCGCCGCGCCTCGGCGGAGCCGATCGCCGCCTCGGTCTGCCGCAATGTGCTGATATTCGATCCGAGCGACACGATTCCGCCGAGCACCAGCGCAATCGATCCGAGCGCGGCGCTCTGTCCGGCCCCGAACAGGCCGAGCAGCGCGATCAGCAGCAATGCGAAACCGCCCGCGATCGCGACCTTCGACCCCAGAATGATCCTGCGGCATCGCCCGGCGATCTCGGCAAGCGCCTCGATCCGCGCTTCGATGTCCGAAATGTCGTCGGTCGGATCGGCTTCGGTCATTGGATTCAAATTCTGTAGCCGCCAAATTTCAACGATCACAGGTTACGGCTTCGCAGACCCACCCTATATCTGCCAACCCAGGAAATCGCTTCTATGCAGGCACGCAACGGCCCCAGCGGTTGGATCGCTTCAACAGGAAGGCTGCCGCCTCCCGAGACCACGTTCCCGCTCTCAGTCGTTGGTTGACCCGGAACAACCGTCAGATCGACGAAAACACTGTGTCTCGTCTGAGGGAAGATCACGGTGTACCTGACCTCATCGAACCCAACATATCCTGCTTGCGGAATGTAGACGACGGTGACGCCGCGAATCCGTCGTCCTATGCAGTGGGTGAGATTGCCCACGATGGCATTCTGCAGCCTGATGGTGGTGCTCACGCGAAAACAAACGCTGCCATGATCCGCTGGTTTGTCGAGATACAGCGAAGGAGGATCGATACCTTCACAGCTCTGGTTGGCGCGAGCGTAACTGAGTATCGAGATTTCGCGATCCATCTTGGTCGTCCTTGCCAGACGCTGATCCTGCGCAAATGCCGTCGCCGAAATCAGACCAATCCCGATCACCAGGGCCCAGCAAAGCACCAGGTACAGACGCTCACCGCCAACGCAGTTCGGTTCGATTGCTTCGCGCTGATCGACCATTTCTTGCTCACAACGGCAAATTGT
This sequence comes from uncultured Alphaproteobacteria bacterium, assembly GCA_963821965.1. Lineage (GTDB taxonomy): Bacteria > Pseudomonadota > Alphaproteobacteria > Rhizobiales > Xanthobacteraceae > Bradyrhizobium. Next base: position 50,099 of record CAWGFY010000001.1, on the reverse strand, counting down.
CGTGCTTCTTCGCCGGCGTCTCGACATGCTTGTCGCGCAGCATGGCCAACGCCCTTGCAATCCGCCGCCGCGTCGAGTGCGGCATGATGACGTCGTCGATATAACCGCGCTCGGCGGCGATGAAGGGCGACAGGAAGCGGTCCTCATACTCTTTCGTACGCGCGGCGATCTTGCCCGCATCGCCGATGTCGCTGCGGAAGATGATCTCGACCGCGCCCTTGGCGCCCATGACAGCGATCTGCGCGGTCGGCCAGGCGTAGTTCATGTCGGCGCCGATCTCCTTGGACGCCATGACGTCGAAGGCGCCGCCATAGGCCTTGCGCGTGATCACGGTGACCAGCGGCACCGTACATTGCGAATAGGCGAACAGCAGTTTCGCGCCGTGCTTGATCAGCCCGCCATATTCCTGGGCGGTGCCCGGCAGGAAACCCGGCACGTCGACAAAGGTCACGATCGGAATGTTGAAGGCATCGCAGAACCGGACAAAGCGCGCCGCTTTCCGCGACGCATCGCTGTCGAGCACGCCCGCCAGCACCATCGGCTGGTTGGCGACGAAACCAACGGTGCGGCCGGCGATGCGGCCGAAGCCGGTGACGATGTTCTTCGCAAACATCTCGGAGATCTCGAAGAAGTCGCCCTCGTCCACGACCTTTCCGATCAGCTCCTTCATGTCGTAGGGCTTGTTGGGATGGTCGGGGATCAGCGTGTCGAGCGACATGTCGACCCGCTCGATGTCGTCGAAGCTCGGCCATTCCGGTACGCCGTCGGAATTGTTCGAGGGCAGGAAGTCGATCAGCCGGCGCATCTGCAACAGCGCCTCGACGTCGTTCTCGAAGGCGCCGTCGGCGATCGAGGAGCGCGTCGCGTGCACGGAAGCGCCGCCGAGTTCTTCCGCGGTCACGACCTCGTTGGTGACGGTCTTGACCACATCGGGGCCGGTGACGAACATGTAGCTGGTGTTCTTCACCATGAAGATGAAGTCGGTCATCGCCGGCGAATAGACGTCGCCGCCGGCGCAGGGACCCATGATGACCGAGATCTGCGGGATCACGCCCGAGGCGATCACGTTGCGGCGGAACACATAGGAATAGCCCGCGAGCGCTGCGACGCCCTCCTGGATGCGCGCGCCGCCGGCATCATAGAGGCCGATGATCGGCGCCCTCGCCTTCATCGCCATGTCCTGGATCTTGACGATCTTGTGGGCGTGCGTCTCCGACAGCGAGCCGCCGAACACCGTGAAGTCCTTGGCGAAGACGAAGGTCTTGCGGCCGTTGACGGTGCCCCAGCCGGTAACGACGCCGTCGCCGGGCACTTTGGTCTTCTCCATGCCGAACTCGGTCGAGCGATGCTCGACGAACATGTCGAATTCCTCGAAACTGCCCTTGTCGAGCAAGAGCTCGATGCGCTCGCGCGCGGTGAGCTTGCCGCGGGCATGCTGCGCCTCGATGCGTGTCTTTCCGCCGCCGAGCTTGGCGCCCGCGCGCCGTTCCCCCAGGGTGTCCAGGATGTCCTTCATCTGTTCCCGCCCGCTAATTCCGTTGGATTTCAGCGGGTTGTAACAGGGCGTTTCGGCGGCGAAAAGCCGCCCCTTCGGCAAGCCGCAGCGCCCGCCCCCGTAATGCTATGGCCTGGGCCATCACAGCCTCGCAAAACAGCGTGAAAAACTGTGGCCGGCGCCGATTTCGGCCTATCGTCGGATAGTCAAAAGTGATTCTCTCGACCCGCCCAAAGGTCGCCACTTTGTCGTTCGAATGACACCCCGCGTCGGTTAAGAGACCGGACGCATGACGAGCCGATAGACAATGACGATGCCAGCGACGGTCCGCTCCCTGCCCAGCGACGAGACGCAAGAGACCATCGACTTCCTGCGGCGGCTTGCCAGCATGATGACGGGCGGCCGCAATGCGGAGATGCTGCAGGCGGCGGCCGGCGCGATCGAGACGCTGAGCCGGCGCGCCACGGCCGCCGAAGCGCTGGTGCACGACCAGCAGGACGAGCATGCCAGGAACCTCGAGCAGCACGAGGTAGCGGAGCTTGCCGCCGACAATCTTTTGGCCGAGCTCAATGCGCTGAAGGCGCATCTCTCCCAGAGCGAGAGCCGGGCCGAGATCGAGTTGGCCGCGCTGAAGGCCGAGTTCGCCGACCATCAACAGCATGCCGAGGCCGAGATCGGTTCCCTGCGGTTGCAGCTGATCGAAAACCAGCAGCAGGCTGAAACAGAGATCGCCGCACTGCGGGCACAGCTCGCCGAAAAGAATGGGCATGTGCAAGACGCGCAGGACGAGATCGCGTCGCTGAGAGCGCAAATCGAGCAGCGCGACCGGCTCGCCGAAATCGACCGTCGCGTCTTCACCGAGGAAGCCGAGCGGCTGCGCGCACAGATTCAGGATACCGAAAACGGGCTCGCGAACATGAGCGCTGCAACCGAGCAGGCCATCGGCGCGATCGACGACTCCGTGGCCGTCGTCCCGGTACAAGGCTTGCGGCTGGCGCGGACCCAGTTCGGCTATCTGGCCAAGGCTTTCGAGAAGAATGGCGATGTGATCTCGCTCACCATGTGCGAGATCGGCGCGCAGGCGCTCGACAAGGCGCTCACGGGCGCCAGGGAATAGCTCCCTTTAAATCTGCCTGAACAGGGTCGCGGGTTTGACAGCCCGCGCGGCGCTTGGTCTATTTCCGTGAGCAAATCATGATAATCGGAGGGAAACCGATGCTGACCGACTGGCGCTTTGCGGTCGCCGCCGCGCTGTTGTGCTCGGGCGTGCTGCTCACCTGTATCGAGACCAACGCGCAGGGCATCCCGAAGGAGATCGCCTCCCGTGTCGAAATCTACGCGATCCCGTCGGTCACTATCTCCGACCAGCAATTCCTGACCGGCGACGCCAACGGCAAGCCGGTCACGGTCGCCGGCGAATTCCGCGTTGCCCAAGGCACCGGCCGGCTGCCGGTCGTCGTCATGATGCACGGCTCGAGCGGCGTCAACGGCACGACCGAAGCCTGGACGCATCAATTCAACACGATGGGAATCTCCACCTTCGTGATCGACGGCTTCTCCGGCCGCGGGCTCACGTCAGTCAGCACCAATCAGGCGCTGCTCGGCCGGCTCAATCTCATCGTCGATATCTATCATTCGCTGGAAATCCTGGCGAAGCATCCGCGCGTCGATCCCGAACGTATCGTGCTGATGGGATTTTCACGCGGTGGGCAGGCTACGCTTTATGCGAGCCTTGAGCGCTTCCACAAACTCTGGAACAAGTCGGGCCTGCAGTTCGCGGGCTACATCCCCTTCTATCCGGACTGCGCGACGACCTACAACATCGATACCGATGTGGCCGCGCGGCCGATGCGCATCTTTCACGGCACGCCCGACGACTACAACCCGGTCGCAAGCTGCAAGGCCTTTGTCGCGCGGCTGAAGGATGCCGGCCGCGACGTCGTGCTAACCGAATATCCCGGACTCCGCGCACGGTTTCGATGCCGGCCTGATCGGTAACAACATCGTGGTGGAGTTCGACGAATGCGCAGACCGTGCGCCACTGCCACATCAAGGAAGGCGAAGGCGGCCTCTTGATGAACGCCGACACCCAAGTGCCCTTCACCTACAAGGACGCCTGTGTCGAGCTCAGCCCGCACGTCGGCGGCAATCCCGCCACCGCGGCGGAAGCGCGCAAGGCGGTCGTGGAATTCCTGCGAGACTTGTTCATGCTGAGTTGACGACGAAGTCGTCATTCCGGGATGGTCCGAAGGACCAGACCCAGAATCTCGAGATCCCCGATGCGCAATTGCGCATCTGAGGTTCGCGCTAATGCGCGCCCCGGGATGACCGCCGCATAGCGGCGGTCACGCTTCTCCCGCCTTGAACGGCTCCTCCTTGTCCGGCGGCACCGACTGTTCGGCCATCGCAAGGATCATCGCCACCATCACATAGTTGCCGGCGACCGCGGTGAGATCGATGATCTGCTGATCGCTGAAAATTTTTCGCGCCCGCGCAAAGGTCTCGTCGGAGACCTTGTGCGTCGTCGTCAGCTCGGTGACGAAGTCGTAAACGACAGCCTCGTCCTCCGCCATGTTCGACGGTCGCTTGTTGGCCTTCAATTCCGCGATGATGTCGGCCGACAGGCCCGCCTTTGCCGCGATCGGCGCATGCGCGAACCATTCCATCTGCGAGCGCCATTGCCGGCCGATGATCAGGATCGCGAACTCGTTGAGCCGCGTCTCCACCGAGGTTTTCCAGCGCAGATAATCGAACAGGTCGAACATCCGCTGGCCCAGCACCGGGCTGCGCAGCAAGAGATTATAGGGTCCGCCGATGCCGACGCTCGACACCTTCATGACCTGGTCGGCGAGCGGCTTCTGCTGCTCGTTGAGCTGATCCTGCGTGAGTTGCGGAAAGCGGCGCGACATGTCTCCTCCGGTCGTTTTCTTGATTGAACCGGAGAATGGTAGTCCAGCCGCGCCGGAGGCACCAGCATGGCGCAATTTGTTTGGGCACGATCTTTTCGGAAAACCGCTTCACACTTTCCGGATCATGCCCTAGATCGCGCCGATATCCCTGAGGCAGGCCTGCGTCAGATTCATGCGGTCGGCGATGTGGCGCGGCTCCTTGCAGTCCATGTTGAGCGCGAACACTGCCCTCGCCTCGCCTTTCTCAGCCCAGCCGACCATCCAGCCCAACGACGGCTGGCCGCGCTCCGCTCCCAGCAGGCCCGACTTGGCGCGGATGACGGCGTCGCCGACCTGCGTCACCGGGAGGATGTCGCGCACCAGGTCCTGGCTGCGCTTGGAGATCGGCAGCACGCCGCGCCGCAACCGGTCGAGGAAATCGACCTGCTGGATGGGATCGATGCGCAGATCGCCGGTGAGCCAGAACTGGTCGATGCCGCCGCCGATATTGCGATTGCCGTATTCGAACAGGTCGACATATTTCTGCATGCGCTCTTGCCGATGCGCCGCGCGATCTCCTGATAGACCGGCACGGCGGACACCGCGATCGCCGTGCGCATCGTATGGTCCTTGTTCCAGGCCTCGATCGAGCGCTTGACGCCGTCCCATTTGAAGACGTCCTTGTCGGGGTCCTGCACGACGCCGGTTTCCAGCGCGATCAGCGAATTCGGGATCTTGTAGGTCGAGGCCGGAAGTTTCGGTTCGGCCGAGCGGTCGTGGTCGCTGGTAAAAAGCGTGTAGGCGTCGACGTCATAGGCGACGAAGGTGCCTGACGTGCCCGCATCGGTGAAATGCTTGGCAAGGTCGGTGCGAAGCTCGGTCTTGGGGTAGGCGACGTTGGCGAAGCTGCGCGAGGCAAGAAGCTTGCGGCGGCAAGCAGGCCGAGCGTACGGCGGCGGGTGATCACGGGATGCATCCAGATCTGCGGTCGAAGCGGCGCGACAGTGCTGACCAGATCGTGGTGAAACGATGGCCGAATCACGGCTTGCGCGGCGGCCGCGTCAGCCGCAGCACGAACACCAGCACTTCGGCGACCGCCTTGTAGAGCTCGGCCGGGATTTCGTCGCCGAGCTCGACATTGGAGAGCGCGCCGGCCAGCACCTCGTTCTCCTCGATCGGGATGTCGTGCGCTTTCGCGACCTCGATGATCCTGGCGCCGATCGCGCCCTTGCCCTTGGCGACGACGCGCGGCGCGCCGGTGCGGTCGTAATGCAGCGCGACGGCAAGCTGGTTTTTGGTCTCGCTCATAGCGCGCGGTCCAGGAAATGCCCGGCCTTCGCCGGCTGAGGCTGCGGCGGCGTGCCCTCGCGGATCACGATGTCGCCGGGCGCAAGCTCGGCCTGGCTCAGCGCGTGGCTGAGATCGCCGGCGCCGGCGCGAAGCAGCGCGGCGGTCTGCGGCCGCTCGGCCCACATCCGGACCGAAGTGCGGTCGCCGATCAGCGAGATCAGCGCATGCACGGGGCCGGCCGGCTCGATGTCGAGCGAGAAGCGCGCCCGCCAGACCCGTTTGGCTGGCTTCGACCTCGTTGCCGCCGCCATCGCGCGAGATTTCGAACTGCGCCATCGCCGTGCCCTGCGGCGTCGCGAACGGGATTTCGAAATTCCAGCGGGGCATCGTGGGATCGATGCGATTGCTCGCTGGGATCGGGCGCGATCCGGCAGCGAGGCGACCTGCAGCAGGGTCTGCCGCGCGATCGCTGCATCGGTGTCATCGAGCAGATGACGCACGGTCGTCGAGAGCGGCGCATCGGATGCGATCGACGGCGCCGCCACCGGCTGCGCCGACGGCAGCGCGCCGCGGAACGGCGGCGGCGGCGTGTTGGTGTGGACGACAGCTTCTTCGCTCTGTCCGCCCGGCAAGGTGATGGTCGCGCGCTGCGGATGACCGTGCGCGCGGCACTTCCTGCAGCGCTTCCTGCAAGAGATTGAGCGCCGCGCCTGACGTCACCGATTTCGGGCCGGCGCTGAGCAGCGCCTCCGCGAGCACGAGCTTGGTCGGATTGCCGTAGTTTCAGAGACGAGCGAGGGCAGTTGCAAACGCAGCTGCGGTGTTGCGATCTCGTGGCCGGCGACATCGGGAATTTGTTCCGGCTGCGCTTGCTCGGCTGCGCCGGGACGAGCGAAGGCGATGGCGTCGCCGGCTTTGCTTCGCTTGCGATGGCGGTTGAGACTGCCGGCGCAACCGCCTGCGGCGTCTCGGTTGTCTGAACCGCAGCGGCAAGCGTCTGCCGCAGCACGATCAGCGCCGCCTTGAGATCGGGAACTGCCGGTCGGATGGAAGCGAACCGGTCGCCAGCGACGACTCCAGGAACAGGCCGGATTTCTGGAACGCGTTCTGCGATATCGCCGCCGCTGAGATCGGGAGCGAGCGGTCGTCTGCTGCGCCAGCACCTGCACCACCGCCTGCTGCAGCGCCGGCGGCAGACTGCTCGACGTGGCGACCGCGTTGAGATTGGCAAACAGCGGCGCGAGCGATCTGCTGCTGCGTCGCCGCGGTCTCGGACGCAACCGACACCGCGATGCGCTCCAGCGGCGTCAGCGGATCATTGGCCGCGGGCGCGGCGACCGGTGCCGGGACCGCGATCGCGTTGATGGCGGCGGGCGCTTGCTGAGCGCACGACGCAGTGTTCGCGGTGCACATCAGCCGCATCTGCGCCGGCGCGCCGGCGCCCTGCCCGACCACTGCGAGCCGCACCATGCCATCGGCGTTTGCGACACCGCAAGCTGCAGGTTCTGCCCCGGCGTCAGCGCGACCTCCGACAGCACGTCGATCGAAAGATTGGCGATCGCGATCTGCACCAAATTCTCGGCGACCTTGAGCACCTGCGCATCGACCACCGTGCCGGGCTGCAGCACGACGCCGACGTCGCGCTGCCGGTGGCCTGCGCGGCAATGACGGGAAGGGTCGGATTGACGGTCAGCGCCATGGCGCGAACGCTAGCCGCGCGGCCGTTAACCTCTCGTTAACCGACAGGCCTCAGCGCGCGCAAAATCCGCGACCGCGGCGCGGAAATCGACCTCGCGGGCCGCGCGGCGCGCAGCGACCTCCTCGTCCACGCCCCATTGGTCGCCGTTCCAGTCCTCGTCGACATGGGCGGCATCCCAGACCTGATCGGGATCGCGCGCGCCGAGGGTAAGCGCCAGCGCCAGCAGCGCCGATCCGGTCAGCGTCGTCACGACATGCACCGCCGCCACCGACCAGGGATCATCCGGCAACGCCGCGCGTGCCGCCTCCACCGCAGTGTCGGGCTGGCGCACATGCATGATGCCCTCGCCCAGGATGAAATGCGCGCCGAGCGCATCCGCCGCCCAGAACAGCACGGGGTCCCAATGCGCGCGCCTCCCGCTCGACCAGCGCCTGCGGATGACCGGCGCGATAGAACAGCAGATCGGAGTGGAAATATTTCGCGATGTCGTCGCGCACGAGCTGCGACCCGATCGACCACCGACTCGACGACGCTGTTGGCAAAGCGCGTCAGCGGCATGGTCAGGGGATCGATCGTCTCCTTCTGCGCGCTCCCATTCCGCCGCGATGGCGTCGGCGATCGCGCGCACCGGCACGGCGACGATTCGTCCCGACGGCGTCTTGATCGGCTTGCCGTCGAGCGTGACCGCAAATCCGCCATCGGCCTCCGTGACACCGGCCTCCTTGTAGAAGCGCTTGCGCTTGGGCACGCGCGCCTCGCGCCGCACCGCCTCCTGCGGATCGAGCGGCGATTTGCCGGCCACCTCGTCGAACAATTCACGCATGCGAATTTGCTTCCCTCGCGTCGCATCATGCGAACGCGAAAATTATGATAAGCCTGCGCGCCAATAAAGCGAGCCTGTGGTGAAGACGGATTTTTGCAGATCCTCGTAGCGGTATTTGCCGGCCTGTGTGCGTTGACGGCCGAGGCCGGGTTCCGCACGCCGGAATTGCTGGTCCGCAACGTCTACGCCTATTACGGCAAGGGCGCGCCCGACCTGTCCCGCGGCCTGCCGCGTGACGAGGCGACTGCGCAAAAATTCTTCGATCCGAGCCTGCGCAAGGCCTGGCTCGCGCCGCGCACGAGCCCTACGATTTCCTGGTGCAGAGCCCGACCTGGAAGCTCGGTCCGGTCGCGATCTCGATCCTGCGCAAGCAGTTCGACAAGACCTATGTCGCCGCGAGCTTCGACAATCAGGGCCGCGCGGTGACGCTGAACTTCATCCTGGTGCAGGGCCCCGACGGCTGGGTGATATCGGATGTCGAGAGCCCGCACGATTCCTTGCGGATGTTTCTCGAGCAGTTCAGGAACTAGGTCGGACGCTCTTCTCCCTCCCCCAGCGAAGCGGTGGGGAGGGTCGACGCGAGCGAAGCGGAGCGTCGGGGTGGGGTGTCTCAGGTCTTGCTCTGTGACTCTGCTGAGCAGCCCCCCACCCGCCTCGCTCTGGCGCGCAAGTGCGCTGCCGAGCTCGGACCCTCCCCACCACTCGCTATGCTCGCGGGGGGAGGGATAAGACTGCGGCACTCATTCCTCCGGCGCGTTCTCGATCGGATCGAACCGGTCGGCCTCCAGCCCAAGCAAGTTCCATGATTGCAGCATGTGCGGCGGCAGCGGCGCGGACGCATCGATCACGCCGCCGCGCGGATGCGGGATCACGATCCGCCGCGCCAGAAGATGCAGCCGGTTCTGCAAGCCGCCCGGCAGCTCCCAGTTCTCCTTGTTGAAATATTTGGGATCGCCGACGATGGCGTGATCGATATGCGCCATATGCGCGCGCAATTGATGCGTCCGCCCGGTGACCGGCTTCAGCGACACCCAGGCGAGCTTGGTCGCCGAGGTCTCCACCACCGCGTAATAGGTCACGGCGTGGCTGGCGCCCTCGTCGCCATGGGCGGCGATGCGCATGATGCTGTCCTCCTCGCTCTCCTCCTTGGCGAGATAGGTCGAGATGCGGCCCTGCTTCGGCTTCGGCACGCCCGCGACCAGCGCCCAGTAGATCTTGCGCGCCGAGCGATGGCGAAATGATCCGGTCAGCGCTGTGGCGGCAAAGCGGGTCTTGGCCACCAGCAGGCAGCCCGAGGTTTCCTTGTCGAGCCGGTGCACCAACCGAGGTTTTTGCCCCTTGGCATCGCGCATGACTTCCAGCATCTGGTCGACATGCCGCGTGGTGCCGGAGCCGCCCTGCACCGCAAGCCCCGCCGGCTTGTTCAGCACCAGCACGTCGTCGTCCTCGTAAAGGATCATCGCCTTCAGCGCGGCGAGCGTTTTCTCCTCCGCTTCCGACAGGCGGCTCGCGAGTTTCGGCGCGTCCAGCCGCAGCGGCGGAATGCGGATGCTCTGGCCGGCCTGCAGCCGGTCCTTGCTGTCGGCGCGCTTGCCGTTCACGCGCAGCTCGCCTTTGCGGACGATGCGCTGGATGTGGGAGAACGACAGCCCGGGAAATCGCGCCTCGAGGAAACGGTCGACCCGCATGTTGTCCTCGTCGGCGGTGACAACCACGGTCTGGACTTTGGTCGGCAGCTGCGGCGTCTCGGCGGCGATCTTCTCGGGCTCGGCGACAAAGAGCGCGGCCTTTGTCGCGCGGGGCGCCGCGAAGCGCGAGGGCTTGCCGCCGGGGCGATGCGCCGTTGGAAGCTCATCCCGCTGCTTATTCCGGTAGGGACGCGCGCCCTTTGGGCGATCGCCCCGGGCTTTCAATGGTCTCTTGACGCGACGGCTCATGCCGGCTGACTAGCGCAAATAGAGGGACCCGTCACTTCTATTCGACGACCTCGTCGGCCACCATCAGCGGGCGATCGGGCGGTGCGATCCCCAAGGGAAAAATGGCGACAGACTTCCGCCTGCCGACAATCACATGTAGGCCCATATCACCGTGACTGCGATCGTGCCGATGATGGCGGCAGCGAGCAGCGCGTGCAGGCATATGATCCAGAGCGAGGGTCTCGGAGAACGTTCACGTGTGACAGGTATCTGTGTTGGCATGGATACCTCCACGGCATACCGTCGAAGGCCACTTGCGGCGAAGCTACTTCCCGGCCTTCTCTCGCCGCAGCTTGGCCCAATAGTCCAGCCGCTTTTTGATCTCGCGTTCAAAGCCGCGCTCGGGCGGATCGTAAAAGGTCTTCCGCCCCAGCGCTTCCGGGAAATAATCCTGGCCGGAAAAGCCTTCCGGCGCGTCATGATCGTATTCGTAGCCGGCGCCGTAGCCTTCCTCACGCATCAATTTGGTCGGCGAATTGAGGATGTGCTTGGGCGGCAGCAATGAACCCGCCTCTTTCGCCGTGCGCATGGCGGCGCCGAAGGCTTTGTAGGCGGCGTTGGATTTCGGCGCGGTCGCGACATAGAGCACGGCCTGCGCGATCGCGAGCTCGCCCTCGGGCGAGCCGAGGAAATCGTAAGCGTCCTTGGCGGCGTTGGCGACGACCAGCGCCTGCGGATCGGCAAGGCCGATGTCCTCCACCGCCATGCGCACCACGCGCCGCGCCAGGAACAACGGATCCTCGCCGGCATCCAGCATGCGCGCGAGATAATAAAGAGCGGCGTCGGGATCGGAGCCGCGCACCGCCTTATGCAGCGCCGAGATCAAGTTGTAATGGCCGTCGGCCGACTTGTCGTAGATCGGCGCGCGACGCTGCAGGATGTCCTGTAGTTGCACGGCATTGAAGACCTCGCCGCCGCGCGCGGAACGCCAGACCTCCTCGGCCAGGGTGAGCGCGGCGCGGCCGTCGCCATCGGCCATCCGCACCAGCACCGCGCGCGCTTCGGCATCGAGCGGCAGCTTTTTGCCCTCGGCCTTCTCGGCATGAGCGAACAGTTTTTCGATCGCGTCCGCATCGAGCGAGTGAAACACCAGCACGCGCGCGCGCGACAGCAACGCGGCGTTCAGCTCGAACGACGGATTTTCCGTGGTGGCGCCGACCAGCACCACGGTGCCGTCCTCCATCACGGGCAGGAAGGAATCCTGCTGCGCGCGATTGAAGCGATGCACCTCGTCGACGAACAGCAACGTCCCCTTGCCGGTCTCGCGACGGGCGCGCGCGGCATCGAATGCCTTCTTGAGGTCGGCGACGCCGGAAAACACGGCGGACAATTGCTCGAAATGCAGCTCGGTGGCGTCAGCCAGCAGTCGCGCCACCGTGGTCTTGCCGGTGCCCGGCGGCCCCCAGAAGATCAGCGAGCCCAGCGTGCGCGTTTCCAGCATGCGGGTCAGCGCGCCGTCGGGACCGAGGATGTGATCCTGGCCGACGACGTCGGACAATTGGTGCGGACGCAACCGATCCGGAAGCGGCCGCGGCGCGTCCTGCTCCAGGCCTGCCGCGGCGAACAGCGATGCTCCCTGTTGTGGCCGTTTCGGACTCATCCCGGCAAGGTCACGTTGATCTGCTGGTTGCCGCGCTGGATCACGATGCGCCACACCCGCACCGACTGGCCGGCGGCCTTCTCGAGCTCGCTGGTCTTCGCGATCTGCTGTCCGTTTACGTTCACGATGATATCGCCCTTCTGGAAGCCGACATTGCCCGCGATGGAATCCTCGGGGATCTCGGTTACGACGACGCCTTGCGTGTCGGAATCCAGATGCAGCTCGTCGGCGACCGCCGGCGAGATGTTGGCGACCTTCGCGCCCTGGAACGGCGAGCGCGCCTTCACGGTGATCTCGTCGCGGCCGCCATCGGGCGCGGTCTCGAGCGGCATCGTCAGCTTCACCGGCTTGCCGGCGCGCTGCACGTCGATCTGCGCGGTGCCGCCGAGCGGCCGGGTGGCGAAGCGGTATTCGAAGCCATTGGGATCGTCGATGGTCTGGCCATCGATGGCGGTGATCAGGTCGGACGATTTCAGCCCGGCGCGGGCGGCGGGACTGCCCGACACCACGCTCGCAACCAGCGCGCCGGTCGGCGAGCGCAAGCCGAGGCTCTCGGCGATCTCGGGCGTAACGGTTTGCAGCTTGGCGCCGAGCCAGGGACGTTTCACCGCCTTGCCGCCCAGCTTGGCCGAGGCCACCACCACGCGCACCATGTTGGCGGGAATCGCAAAGCCGATGCCCTGCGATCCGCCGGAGCGCGAATAGATCGCGGTATTGATGCCGGCGAGCCGCCCGGTCATGTCGACCAGCGCGCCGCCGGAATTGCCGGGATTGATGGCGGCGTCGGTCTGGATGAAGAACTGGTAGTCGGTGATGCCCACTTGCGTGCGCGCGAGCGCCGAGATGATGCCGTGGGTCACGGTCTGGCCGACGCCGAAGGGATTGCCGATCGCGAGCACGACGTCGCCGACCATCAGCTCGTCGGAATTGGCGAAGTCGAGCGTCGGGAATTTCTCATGCGTGTCCTTCAGCCGCAGCACCGCGAGATCGGAGCGCGAGTCCTTCAGCATGACCTCGGCCTCGAACTCGCGCTTGTCGGCAAGCGACACCTTGACCTGGTCGGCGCCCTCGATGACGTGCACGTTGGTGACGACGAGGCCGGACGGATCGACCATCACGCCGGAACCGAGCGAGCGCTGCATCTGTTCGCCCTGTCCGCCCGGCACGCCGAAGAAACGGCGGAACAGCGGATCGTCCATGAAGGGGTTGCGGTTCTGCACGACCTTGGCGGCGTAGACGTTGACGACCGCGGGCTGCACCCGCTGCACGATCGGCGCGTAGGAGAGCCGCAGCTCCTGGGCGGAAGACGGCACGCGGCGATCCTGCGCGGTCGCGGGCGCGGTCAAGGCAAGCGAGATCAGGAGAGCGGGCAAAAGGCGGGGGGAGATCATCAATAGATCCTTCGGGGACAGGGTCGGGTGAATATAGGCCGACGGGGGCGCAAATAGAAGCAATTGCAGCGGTTTTTGCCGGCGGGCCGGGCAGCCCAAGCTAAGCCTTTTGGTCAAAACAAACGCTCCAGCCGGCCTTGCAATTCGATCCGGCAGGCCGCAGGTAAGCCGCGGCAACAAGGAGGGCTCTGCATGAAGGCCGTCGGATACAGGAAGTCGCTGCCGATCGAGGACAAGGATGCGCTGATCGATTTCGAGGCGGCGAAGCCCGAACCGAAGGGGCATGACATCCGCGTCGCGGTGAAGGCGATCTCCGCCAACCCCGTCGACTACAAGGTGCGCAAGCGCGCCGCGCCGCCCGAGGGCGACACGAAGATTTTCGGCTTCGACGCGGTCGGCATAGTCGACGCGATCGGTCCCGACGTCTCGCTGTTCAAGGCAGGCGACGAGGTATTCTACGCCGGCTCGATCCTGCGCCAGGGCACCAATTCGGAATTCCATCTCGTCGACGAGCGCATCGTCGGCAACAAGCCGAAATCGCTGTCGTTTGCGCAGGCCGCCGCCCTTCCGCTTACCTCCATTACCGCCTGGGAATTGCTGTTCGACCGGCTCGGCGCGGTGCCCGGCAAGAGTGTCGATCCGCGCACGCTCTTGATCACGGGCGGCGCCGGCGGCGTCGGCTCGATCATGATCCAGCTCGCGCGGCGGCTGACGGGTTTGACTGTGGTCGCCACCGCTTCGCGGCCGGAATCGGTGAAATGGTGTCGCGATCTCGGCGCGCACGCCGTGATCGATCACTCAAAGCCGATGAAGGAGCAGATCGAGAAACTGAGGCTGCCGCCGGTCGCGCTGGTCGCGAGCCTCACCTTCACCGAGCAGCACTACAAGGCGATCGCGGACTTGATGGCGCCGCAGGGCAAGTTCGGCCTGATCGACGATCCCCAGGAATTCACCATGAGCGCTTTCAAGGGCAAGGCGATCTCGGTGCACTGGGAATCGATGTTCACCCGCTCCTCGTTCCAGACGCCTGACATGATCGCGCAGCACAACCTGCTCAACGACGTCGCCGACCTCATCGACAAGGGCGTGCTGCGCACGACGATGGATCAGACCTTCGGCACCATCAACGCGGCGAATCTCAAGCGCGCGCATGCGCTGCTGGAGTTCGGCAAGTCGCGCGGCAAGATCGTGCTGGAGGGGTGGTAACGTCTTCGGTTTCTGTAGGGTGGGCAAAGCGACTTGTCCGCCGAAGCTCGAAGAGCGAAGGCGGAAGCGTGCCCACCCTCGCGATCACGACGCTTGAAAGTGGGCAAGGCGCAAGTGCGCCTTTGCCCACCCTACATTTCCTCCCCTAAACAAAAAAAGCGGCGCTCGATGGCGCCGCTTTTGAAACTTCGGTATCGCGCGCGGCTTACGCCGCCTCGGCCTCTTCCTTCTCCTGGACCGGACCGGAATCCTGGCCCTTGGCGTCGACGTCGCGGTCGACGAACTCGATCACCGCCATCGCTGCGTTGTCGCCGTAGCGGAAGCCGGCCTTGATGATCCGGGTGTAGCCGCCATTGCGGTCCTTGTAGCGGGGCGCCAGCACGTCGAACAGCTTCTTGACCTGATCGAGGTCGCGCATTTCGCTGATGGCCTGGCGGCGCATGGCGAGCCCGCCCTTCTTGCCGAGTGTGACCAGCTTCTCCACGATCGGCCGCAGCTCCTTGGCCTTCGGCAGCGTGGTGACGATCTGCTCGTGCTTGATCAGCGCGGCGCACATATTCGCGAACATCGCGCGGCGATGCTCGGCGGTGCGATTGAGCTTGCGATGAACTTTTCCGTGACGCATGACTTTGTTCCTTCAGTTCGCCGCAAGCGGCGCGTTGCTCAGGTGGGCTTCCTGCGTTCGCCCTGAATTGCGAGTAGCGAATGGCGAGTAGCGAGAAGCGAGTGAGTTTCTATTCGCTATTCGCCACTCCCTATTCGCTCAGTAGTGATCCTCGAAGCGCTTGGCCAGCTCGTCGATGTTCTCCGGCGGCCAGCCCGGCACTTCCATGCCGAGATGCAGGCCCATCTGGGCCAGCACTTCCTTGATCTCGTTCAGCGACTTGCGGCCGAAGTTCGGGGTGCGCAGCATCTCCGCTTCGCTCTTCTGCACGAGGTCGCCGATATAGACGATGTTGTCGTTCTTCAGGCAGTTGGCCGAACGCACCGACAGCTCGAGCTCGTCCACCTTCTTGAGGAAGGCCGGGTTGAAGGCGAGATCGGGGATGATCTCCTGCGCGACTTCCTTGCGCGGCTCCTCGAAGTTGACGAACACGTTGAGCTGATCCTGCAGGATGCGCGCGGCATAGGCCACCGAATCCTCCGGCGAGATCGCGCCGTTGGTCTCGATCGTCATGGTCAGCTTGTCGTAGTCGAGGATCTGGCCCTCGCGGGTGTTCTCGACCTTGTAGGAAACCTTGCGGACCGGCGAGAACAGGCTGTCGACCGGGATCAGGCCGATCGGCGCATCCTCAGGCCGGTTACGCTCGGCGGCGACATAGCCCTTGCCGGTCGCGACCGTGAACTCCATGCGGATTTCCGCGCCCTCGTCCAGCGTGCACAGCACGAGGTCGGGATTGAGCACGACGACGTCGCCGACGGTCTGGATGTCGCCGGCAACGACCACGCCCGGACCGGACTTCTTCACGACCATGCGCTTGGGGCCCTCGCTCTGCATCTTGACCGAGATGTCCTTGATGTTGAGCACGATGTCGGTCACGTCCTCGCGGACGCCGGCGATCGAGGAGAACTCATGCAGCACGCCGTCGATGTGCACCGACTGCACCGCGGCGCCCTGCAGCGAGGACAGCAGGATGCGGCGCAGCGCATTGCCGAGCGTCTGGCCGAAGCCGCGCTCGAGCGGCTCGGCCACCAGCGTCGCGAAGCGGTTCGCGTCGTGGCCGGCGGAGACCTGCAACTTGTTCGGTCGAATAAGCTCTTGCCAATTTTTCTGGATCGTCACTGTTTCACCTCAGGCCAGATCGTCATCCGGCGTTCGAGATCGCGGATCAGTCCGCGCGCATAATTCCAAAACCGATTTCGCAGGCGGCACGGCCACCCGCGAAAGCAACGTCACACCCGGCGACGCTTGCGCGGCCGGCAACCATTGTGCGGGATCGTGGTCACATCGCGGATCGAGGTGACGGTGAAGCCCGCGGCCTGCAGTGCGCGGAGCGCCGACTCGCGGCCCGAACCGGGACCGGCGACCTCGACTTCCAGCGTGCGCATGCCGTGTTCCTGCGCCTTCTTGGATACATCCTCCGCCGCGACCTGCGCGGCATACGGGGTCGACTTGCGCGACCCCTTGAACCCCATCGTTCCCGCCGACGACCAGGCAATGGTGTTGCCCTGCGCGTCGGTAATGGTGATGGTGGTATTGTTGAACGACGAGTTCACATGCGCGACACCGGATGCGATGTTCTTGCGTTCACGACGGCGAACGCGTCCGGCGGGTGTGGCTTCCTTGCCCATCTCAAACCTTTCCTGTCGATCTCAACGCCGCCGTAATGCCAGCGGCTACACCTCAAAAACGAATGGTGAGTGGCGAGTAGCGAATAGGGGTTGTCCCCTACTCGCTAATCGCCATTCGCTAATCGCGGAATTACTTCTTCTTGCCGGCGATCGCTTTCGCCGGACCCTTGCGCGTACGCGCGTTGGTGTGGGTGCGCTGACCGCGCACCGGCAGGCCGCGGCGATGACGCAAGCCGCGATAGCAGCCGAGGTCCATCAGCCGCTTGATGTTGATGCCGGTCTCGCGGCGAAGATCGCCCTCGACGACGTAGTCGCGGTCGATCATTTCGCGGATCTGGAGCACTTCGGCGTCGCTCAACTGGCTGACCCGGCGATCCAGCGGAATCTTCGTCTTCTCCATGATCTCGGCCGCGCTCTTCTCGCCGATGCCATGGATGTACTGCAGCGCGATCAGCACGCGCTTGTTGGTCGGGATGTTCACGCCGGCAATACGGGCCACGTAGGTCTCTCCTGTCGCCGATCCCCAAGGGATTTCCGGCTCTGAATTCTTGCTCTCGGGCAGGTCCGCAAACGCGAACACGACGCCCAACCCCTCGTCCATTTGGGGCCCGGCATCGTCTTGATCACTATCCGACTTGGATGCGAGGCTTATTAAGGGATCGAATGCGGTTTCGTCAACCGATTCCCGGTGCCCTGCATCCGAAATTCGCCTGAATTCTCAACACGTCCCTTATGCGAATTTCGGATGCGAAAGGGCACCGGCAACCCTTGATTCTAGTGCGGTTTTGGCTCCGAAGTTCGCTTGTTGGACTCGCCGCAGACCCGAAGCGAACTTCGGAGCCACCGCACTAGGCCTTACGTCGTCTTTTCGTCACCTTTTTCGCGGGCTTCCCGGCGACCTTCCGGCCGCCCTTGTTGACCGCCTTTTTAACCCCCTTGGCAGGCCGTTTGGCGGCCTTCCGGGCCGCTTTGGACGCCTTTTTGGCGCTCGCCCTGCCCACGGGAGACGACTTTGCTGCCTTGCGGGCGGGCTTCTTCGCGGTTCCCTTGGGCTTGGCTGAAGCCCGCTTCTGGGCCGCCTTGGCGTCCGCCGCCTCGATCGCGGCCAGAATCCGGGCGATCTCCCGGGTGACCTGCCCGATAGTCATCATGCCGTCGACGGTCACGAGCTTGCGGCGTTCCGAATAGTAGTGGATCAGCGGCTCGGTCAGCGAGCGGTAGGCGGCAAGGCGTTTGGTCAGCACCTCCGGCGTGTCGTCGACCCGGACCTCCTCGCCGCGCGAGCGCATTTCGGCAACGCGCGTCTCGACCCGCTGCAGCAGCGCGCTCTCGTTGACCCTGAGCTCAATGACGGCATCGAGCTTCAGGTGCTTTTGCTTGAGCAGGTCGTCGAGCGCCTCGGCCTGCGGCACGGTGCGCGGAAACCCGTCGAGGATGAATCCCTTTTTGGCGTCCCCCTGCTCGATGCGGTCGGCGATGACGCCGACCACGACCTCGTCGGGCACGAGCCCGCCGCTTGCCATGATGTCCTTGGCGCGCAGGCCGACCGGCGTGCCCGCCGCCACTGCCGCGCGAAGCATCTCACCGGTCGAAAGCTGCACGATGCCGTAGCGCTGCACCAGCCGCTGCGCCTGGGTGCCCTTGCCTGAACCCGGCGGGCCCAGAAGGATGATTCTCATTGTCGTTTCGCCCCCCGGCGTTTGGTGGCGAAGCTCCGCTCACCCGGTTTCTTCTGAGGTTAGCGGCGGCGTCCGCGCAGCTTCGACTTCCGGATCAGCCCCTCATATTGATGGGCGAGCAGATAGCCTTGAATCTGCGCCACCGTATCCATGGTCACGCTGACCACGATCAGCAGCGAGGTGCCGCCGAAGTAAAACGGCACGGACGCATAGGAAATCAGGATTTCCGGGATCAAACAGACGATCGCCAGATAAATCGCGCCGACCACGGTGATGCGCGACAGCACATAGTCGATATGCTCTGCGGTGCGCTCGCCGGGCCGGATGCCCGGGATGAAGCCGCCATGCTTCTTCAGATTGTCTGCGGTCTCGGTCGGATTGAACACGATCGCGGTGTAGAAGAAGGCGAAGAACACGATCAGCGCGAGGTAGAGGATCAGGAACAGCGGACGGCCGTGGCCGAGCTGGGTGGTGATCCACTGGAACCATTCCGGGCCCTTGCCGGCGTTGAAGTTGGCGATTGTGGTCGGCAACAGCAGCAGCGATGACGCGAAGATCGGCGGGATCACGCCCGAGGTGTTGAGCTTCAACGGCAGATGCGAGGACTGGCCCTCGAACATCTTGTTGCCGACCTGCCGCTTCGGATACTGGATCAAGAGCCGGCGCTGCGCGCGCTCCATGAACACGATGAAGGCGATCACGACGACCACCATCACCATAACGATCAGGATCAACCCAGTCGACAGCGCGCCCTGGCGGCCGAGCTCGAGCATGTTGGCGAGCGCCGAGGGCAACTCGGCCACGATGCCGGACAGGATGATCAGCGAGATGCCGTTGCCGATACCGCGCGAGGTAATCTGTTCGCCGAGCCACATCAGGAACATGGTGCCGCCGGTCAGCGTCACCGCGGTGGAGATGCGGAAGAAAAATCCGGGATCGCTGACGACGTTGCCGGCGCCCTCGAGGCCGACGGCGATGCCGTAGGACTGGAACGCGGCGAGGATCACGGTGAGATAGCGGGTGTACTGGTTCAGCGTCTTGCGGCCGGCCTCGCCTTCCTTCTTCAGCGCTTCGAGCTGCGGCGAGACGGTGGTCAGCAGCTGGATGATGATCGATGCCGAGATGTACGGCATGATGTTCAGCGCGAAAATCGCCATGCGGTGGATGCCGCCGCCGGCGAACATGTTGAACATGCCGAGGATACCGCCGGCCTGGGTGCGGAACACCTGCTCCCAGATGTTGGGATCGATGCCGGGCAGCGGAATGTAAGTGCCGAGCCGATAGACCAGCAGCGCACCCAGCGTGAACCAGATCCGCTTCTTCAGCTCGTCGGCCTTGGCGAAGGCGCCGAAGTTGAGATTGGCTGCAAGTTGTTCTGCTGCTGAGGGCATGTCTGGCTTTCTCCCGCCGCCTTTGCATCGCTTGTCCCGCAACCCTTCACGGGACCGTCAGCAGACGCCGGACATTATTTGGGGCCCGGCTTCGATAAGTCCATCATTCCTTGGGCGAAATCGCGGAGCCCGGGCCCTGCGATGACGCAGATGTTACGCCGCCTTGCCTTCGTCGGGCTCGACGGGCGCCAGGATCTTCACGGTGCCGCCGGCCTTCTCGACCGCGGCCACCGCCGACTTCGAGGCGCCGTGCACCTCGATATTGATCTTGGCCCTGATCTCGCCGCGGCCGAGCAGCCGAATGCCGCCCTTGGCGCGGCGAACGACGCCCGATTTGACCAGCGATTCCGCGTTCACGGTGTCCTTGACGTCGACGAGATTGGAATCGATCGCCTCCTGCAACCGGTCGAGATTGATCTCGGCATACTCAATTCGGAACACGTTGTTGAAGCCGCGCTTGGGCAGGCGGCGATGCAACGGCATCTGGCCGCCTTCGAAACCCTTGATGCGAACGCCGGTGCGCGCGGTCTGGCCCTTGCCGCCGCGGCCCGCCTGCTTGCCCTTGCCCGAACCGATACCGCGGCCGACGCGCATGCGCTTCTTGCGCGAGCCAGCGTTGTCGGCGATCTCGTGAAGCTTCATCGCCCTATCTCCTGAACTTTATTTCCCGTCGACGACGCGAACGAGATGGTGAACTTTTTCGATCATGCCGCGCACCGCCGGGGTATCCGGCAATTCGGCGACGCGGCCGATCTTGTTGAGATTCAGCCCGATCAGCGTCGCGCGCTGCGAATGGTGGCGGCGGATCGGGCTGCCCGTCTGCTCGACCTTGATCGTCTTTGCGGCCTTGGCCATCGTATCAACTCCTGACAGCGCGGATCGCGCGCATGATTAGTCGGTGCTCGCCTCGGCGTCGCCGCCGACGCGGCGGGCCTGCAGCGCGGACACCTTGATGTTGCGGCGCGCCGCGACCGAACGCGGCGAGTCCTGGTGCTTCAGCGCGTCGAAGGTCGCGCGCACCATGTTGTAGGGGTTCGACGAGCCGATCGACTTCGCCACCACGTCCTGCACGCCGAGCGTCTCGAACACCGCGCGCATCGGGCCGCCGGCGATGATGCCGGTACCGGCCGGAGCGGCGCGCAGATAGACGCGGCCGGCGCCATGACGGCCGGCGATGTCGTGATGCAGCGTGCGGCCTTCGCGTAGCGCGACCCGCGTCAAATTGCGCTTCGCCGATTCGGTCGCCTTGCGAATCGCCTCCGGAACTTCGCGCGCCTTGCCGTGGCCGAAACCGGCCCGGCCCTTCTGATCGCCGATCACGACCAGCGCCGCAAAGCCGAAGCGCTTGCCGCCCTTGACGACCTTCGCCACGCGATTGATGTGGACCAGCTTGTCGACGAACTCGCTGTCACGCTCTTCGCGATCCCGCCGATCGCGTCCGCCGCGTTCCCGTTCACCTGCCATGGTGTTTTCCAATCTTTCGGAGGCTCGTTGCCTCTGTCCTCGTATCCAGTTTCGTCTTTAGTTTGAACATGATCTTGTTGGAAAATCGGTTCCCACTTTTCCGGATCATGCTCTAGAAGCTCAACCCGCTCTCGCGGGCCGCATCGGCCAGCGCCTTGACGCGGCCGTGATAGAGATAGCTGCCGCGGTCGAACACGACTTCCTTGACACCGTTCTTCACCGCGCGCTCCGCCAGGAGCTTGCCGACCGCCTTGGCCGCATCGATGTTGGCGCCGGTCTTCTCCCGCATGTCCTTTTCCAGCGACGAAGCCGAAGCCAGCGTCTCGCCCTTCAGGTCGTCGATGACCTGGGCATAGATGTGCTTGGACGAGCGGAACACGGATAGCCGCGGACGGCCGTTCGCGGACCGACGCAGGGAGAGCCGCACGCGCTGCTTGCGCCGGACATTCGTAAGCTTGATTCTCGACATGGCCGGCTCCGTTACTTCTTCTTGCCTTCCTTGCGGAAGATGAACTCGCCGGCATACTTCACGCCCTTGCCCTTGTAGGGCTCGGGCTTGCGGTAGGCGCGAATTTCAGCTGCGACCTGGCCGACGCGCTGGGCATCGTTCCCGGTGATGGTGATTTCGGTCGGCTTCGTCACCGCGATCTGGATGCCTTCCGGAATGGCATAGACCACGTCGTGGCTGTAGCCGAGCGCGAGCTGCAGGTTCTTGCCGGCCATTACGGCGCGGTAGCCGACGCCGTTGATCTCGAGCTTCTTCTCGTAGCCCTTGGTGACGCCCTCCACCAGATTGGCGATTTGCGCCCGCGCGGTGCCGTACAGCGCCCGCGCACGGTTGGTCTCGACACGCGGAGCAACCGTGACCACGTTCTTGTCGAGCTTCACCTCGACGTCGTCATGCACCACGAACTGAAGCTGGCCTTTCGGCCCCTTCATCTTCACGGTCTGGCCGTCCACCGCCGCGGTCACACCGGACGGGATCGCCACTGGCCTCTTGCCGATACGTGACATGGCTTCCTTCCCTAGAATACCGTGAAGAGAATCTCGCCGCCCACATTCGCGTCGCGCGCGGCGTGGTCGGCCATGATTCCCTTCGGCGTCGACAACACGGAGATGCCGAGCCCGTTGTTGACCCGCGGCAGATTCTTCACCGAGGTGTAGACGCGCCGGCCGGGCTTGGAGACCCGTTCGATCTCGCGGATGACGGGCTCGCCGTCGAAATATTTCAGCTCGATCTCGAGCTCGTTGCGGCCCGAGGAATGCTCCACGGCGGCGTAACCGCGGATGTAACCCTCGGTCTTCAGCACCTCGAGCACGTTCTCGCGCATCTTCGAGCCGGGCGTAGACACTTTCGATTTCGCGCGCATCTGCGCGTTGCGGATGCGGGTGATCAGATCGCTGATGGGATCGTGCGTTGACATCTGACGACCTCCTTACCAGCTCGACTTCACGAGCCCGGGGATCAACCCCTTGGACCCGAGGTCGCGCAGCGCGATGCGGGAAAGCTTGTTCTTGCGATAGTTCGAGCGCGGCCGACCGGTCAGCTCACAGCGCAGCCGAATGCGCGTCGCCGATGAGTTGCGTGGCATCTCGGCAAGCTTCAGCGTCGCCGCGAAGCGCTCCTCCACCGGCTTGGTCTTGTCGGCGATGATCGCCTTCAACTTGGCGCGCTTCGGCGCCGCGTTCTTGACCATCCGCTTGCGCCGGTTGTTCTTCTCGATTGAACTCTTCTTTGCCATTCTTTGGCTCCTGGGTATCCGCGTTTGAGAGGCTTTGCTTCAGCGTCTCACTGCCGGAACGGGAAATTGAAAGCGGTCAACAGCGCACGGGCCTCGTCGTCGGTCTTGGCCGTGGTGCAAACGGTGATGTCCATGCCCCAAGATTCCGCCGTCTTGTCGAAGTCGATCTCGGGGAAAATGATGTGCTCCTTGATGCCGAGCGAGTAATTGCCGCGGCCGTCGAAGCTCTTCGGGTTCAGCCCGCGGAAGTCGCGCACGCGCGGCAGCGCGACGGTCACGAGGCGGTCGATGAACTCGTACATCTTGACCTTGCGCAGCGTGACCTTGCAGCCGATCGGCTGGTTCTCGCGCAGCTTGTAGGTCGCGATCGCGATCCGCGAATAGGTCACGATCGCCTTCTGACCGGCGATCAGCGACAGGTCGCCAGCCGCCGTCTCCGCCTTCTTGCGGTCGTTGACGGCCTCGCCGATGCCCATATTGAGCACGACCTTGTCGAGCCGTGGCACTTGCATCACGTTCTCATAGCCGAACTTTTCGGTCAGTTGGCTGCGGATGCGCTTGTCATATTCAGTGCGCAGGCGCGGCACGTAAGCGGTCTCAGCCATCGATCTCTGCTCCCGAGCTCTTGGCGACGCGCACCTTGGTGCCGTCAGCCTGAATCTTGAATCCAACGCGGGTCGGCTTGCCGTCCTTGCCAACATAAGCAAGGTTGGACAGGTGGATCGGCTGCTCCTTCGAGATGATGCCGCCTTCCTGCGCCTGGGTCTGCTTCTGGTGACGCTTGGCCATGTTGATGCCGCGCACCAGCGCCTTGTGCTGGTCGGGGCGCACCTCGAACACCTCGCCGGTGCGGCCCTTGTCGCGGCCGCTCAGCACGATGACCTTGTCACCTTTCCGGATCTTGGCAGCCATCACAGCACCTCCGGCGCGAGCGAAATGATCTTCATGTGGTTCTTGGCGCGAAGCTCGCGCGGCACGGGCCCGAAGATACGGGTGCCGACCGGCTCGGCCTGGTTGTTGATCAGCACGGCGGCGTTGCGGTCGAAACGGATGATCGAGCCGTCGGGCCGGCGGATGTCCTTGCGGACCCGCACCACGACCGCCTTCATCACGTCGCCCTTCTTCACCTTGCCGCGCGGAATGGCTTCCTTGATCGACACGACGATGACGTCGCCGATGGTAGCATAGCGCCGCTTGGAGCCGCCCAGCACCTTGATACACATGACACGGCGTGCGCCGGAATTGTCGGCCACGTCGAGGTTGGTCTGCATCTGAATCATTGATGCACCTCGTCCTCTTTCTGCGCTTCAACTGCGCTCAAGATTGTCCCTGACTTCGCCCGGCGCGATACCGGAATGCGTCAGGCGGTTTTCTTCTGTTCGCCCCGGACCACGGTCCAGCGCTTCAACTTCGAGATCGGTCTGGATTCCTCGATCCACACCGTGTCGCCCGGCTTGAACTGGTCGTTCTCGTCGTGAGCGTGATAGTTCTTCGAGCGGCGGATCGTCTTCTTGTAGATCGGATGGGTGAAGCGGCGATCGACGCGCACCACCACCGTCTTGGCTTGCTTGTCGCTGACGACGACGCCCTGAAGCTGACGTTTCGGCATAAGGGGCCTCTTACTTCTTCTTGGCGCGCGACTGCGCGGCTACGGTCTTGATGCGGGCGATATCGCGGCGGGCTTCCTTCATCCGCGAGGTGTTCTCGAGCTGTCCGGTGGCGCGCTGGAAGCGCAGGTTGAAGCGCTCCTTCTTCAGGTTGAGGACGGCGTCCTCCCTCTGGTCGTCGCTCATCGCGCGGATGTCATCGATCTTCATCTGGGCCATGACGCTTACTCCGCAATGCGTTCGACGAAGCGCGTCTTGATCGGCAGCTTGGCCGCGGCCAGCGCCAGCGCTTCCTTGGCGGTCTGCACCGTCACGCCGTCGATCTCGAACATCACGCGGCCGGGTTTGACGCGAGCCACCCACAATTCGGGCGTACCCTTGCCGGAGCCCATGCGGACTTCGGCGGGCTTCTTCGACACGGGCACGTCGGGGAACACGCGGATCCAGACACGGCCGGCACGCTTCATGTGACGGGTCAACGCACGGCGGGCGGCTTCGATCTGGCGCGCGGTGACGCGATCGGGCTCCATCGCCTTCAGGCCGAACTGGCCGAACGACAACGTCGCGCCCGAAGTCGCGGTGCCGTGGATACGGCCCTTATGCGCCTTCCGAAACTTCGTTTTCTTGGGTTGCATCATGGCGTCAAGCCCTCAAACTCTCTCTTTGCCTTTAGGCGGCGTCGCGGCGCGGACGCCCGCTGTCGCCTTCGGCCATTCTCTTGTCCTGCGCCATCGGATCGTGCTCCAGGATTTCACCCTTGAAGATCCAGACCTTGACGCCGCAGGTGCCGAACGTCGTGAACGCGGTGGCGACGCCGTAGTCGATGTCGGCGCGCAGCGTGTGCAAGGGCACGCGGCCCTCGCGATACCACTCCATGCGGGCGATTTCCGCGCCGCCCAGGCGGCCGGAGCAGTTGATGCGGATGCCTTCGGCGCCGAGACGCATCGCCGACTGCACGGCGCGCTTCATGGCGCGACGGAACGCGACGCGGCGCTCGAGCTGCTGGGCGATCGATTCGGCGACCAGCGTCGCATCGAGCTCGGGCTTGCGGATCTCGACGATGTTGAGCACGACGTCGGAAGCGGTGATGTCGGCGACCTTCTTGCGAAGCTTGTCGATGTCGGCGCCCTTCTTGCCGATCACCACGCCCGGACGCGCCGAGTGGATGGTGACACGGCATTTCTTGTGCGGACGCTCGATCACGATGCGCGCAACCGCGGCCTGCTTCAGTTCCTTGTGCAGGATCTCGCGGATCTTGATGTCCTCGTGCAACAGCTTGCCGTACTCGTTCTTGCCGGCGAACCAGCGCGAGTCCCAGGTCCGGTTGATGCCGAGACGCAGCCCGATCGGATTGATCTTTTGACCCATCGTTTTCTCCCGCGCCCTTAGGCGCTCGCCTCGACCTGACGAACCACGATCGTCAGCTGCGCAAATGGTTTGAACACACGGCCCGAACGGCCACGGCCGCGCGGGGCGAAACGCTTCATCACGATGCCGTTGCCGACATGGGCCTCGGAAACGACGAGTTCGTCGACATCGAGGTCATGGTTGTTCTCGGCATTGGCGATCGCCGACTCCAGGCACTTCTTGACGTCGACCGCGATCCGCTTGCGCGAGAACTGCAAATCGGCGAGCGCGGCAGACGCCTTCCGGCCGCGGATCATCTGCGCAACCAGATTGAGCTTCTGCGGGCTCACCCGCAGCATTCGGGCGACCGCCTTGGCCTCGTTGTCGGCGAGGCTCCGTTCGCGCTTTGGCTTGCTCATGACTTAATCCTCAAGCCTTCTTTGCTTTCTTGTCGCCCGAGTGGCCGTGGAAGGTCCGCGTCGGCGAGAACTCGCCGAACTTGTGACCGACCATTTCCTCGTTGATCGATACCGGGACGTGCTTCTGGCCATTGTAGACGCCGAACACCAGACCGACGAATTGCGGCAGGATGGTCGAGCGGCGGCTCCAGATCTTGATGACGTCGTGACGGCCGGACGCGCGCGCGGCATCTGCCTTCTTCAGCAGCGAGCCTTCGACGAACGGGCCTTTCCAGACTGAACGAACCATGTCCGGCTTTCCTTACTTCTTCCGCTTGTGGCGGCTTAAGAGAATGAATTTGCTGGTCGACTTGTTGGTGCGGGTCTTCTTGCCCTTGGTCGGCTTGCCCCACGGCGTGACCGGGTGGCGGCCGCCCGAGGTGCGGCCTTCGCCGCCGCCATGCGGGTGATCGATCGGGTTCATGGAGACGCCGCGGTTATGCGGACGGCGCCCCAGCCAGCGCTTGCGCCCGGCCTTGCCGATCGAGATGTTCATGTGGTCGGGGTTCGACACCGCGCCGATGGTGGCGCGGCAGCGGCCGTGCACCAGGCGCTGTTCGCCCGAGTTCAGGCGCAGGATGACGTAATCCTGGTCGCGGCCGACGAGCTGGGCATAGGTGCCCGCGGAGCGCGCGAGCTGGCCGCCCTTGCCGATCTTGGTCTCGATATTGTGGACGATGGTGCCGACCGGCATGTTGCCGAGCGGCATGACATTGCCCGGCTTCACGTCGACATGGCTGCCGGCAACGATGGTGTCGCCGACCGCGAGCCGCTGCGGCGCCAGGATGTAGGCCTGCTCGCCGTCCTGATATTTGATCAGGGCGATGAAGCCGGTGCGGTTCGGATCGTATTCCAGCCGCTCGACGGTTGCGGGAACGTCGACCTTCTCGCGCTTGAAGTCGACCATGCGCAGCGCCTTCTTGTGGCCGCCGCCGCGGAAACGCACGGTGATGCGGCCGGTGTTGTTGCGGCCGCCGGTCGACAGCTTGCCTTCGGTCAGGGCCTTGACCGGCTTGCCCTTGTAGAGGGCGGAGCGGTCGACCATGACCAGCTGGCGCTGGCCGGGCGTCGTCGGATTGTATGTCTTCAGTGCCATCGCGATGTCGCCTTAGAGTCCGGTGGTCACGTCGATGCGGTGGCCCTCTTCAAGGGTCACGATCGCGCGCTTGGTGTCCGACTGCGAACCGAAATTGCCGCGGAACACCTTGGTCTTGCCCTTGCGCACCAGCGTGTTGACGCTCTTGACCTTGACGTCGAACAGCTTCTCGATCGCTTCCTTGATCTGCGGCTTGGTGGCCTTGCCAGAGACCTTGAACAGCACCTTGTTGTGCTCGGAGGCGAGCGTCGCCTTCTCGGTCACGACCGGCGAGACGATGATGTCGTAATGGCGCGGATCGATGTTCTTCATTTGAAGCGCGCCTCCAACGCATCGATCGCCGCCTTGGTCAGCACCAGCTTCTGGCGGCGGAGAATGTCGTAGACGTTGATGCCCTGGATCGGCAGCACGTCCATGTTCGGGATGTTGCGGGCGGCACTGGCAAAGCCGTTGTGCAATTCAGCGCCGTCGATGATCAGCGCGTTGGTGAGACCGAGGCCGGAGAAGTGGCCCATCAGGGCCTTGGTCTTGGCGGCCTCCAGCTTGGCCGTCTCGATGACGACGAGATCGCCATCCTTGGCTTTGGCGGACAGCGCGTGCTTGAGAGCGAGCGCGCGGACCTTCTTGGGAAGATCGGTGGCATGGGAGCGCACCACCGGACCGAAGGCACGACCGCCGCCGCGGAACTGCGGCACGCGGGCCGAGCCGTGACGGGCACCGCCGGTGCCCTTCTGCTTGTACATCTTCTTGCCGGTGCGCCAGATCTCGGCGCGGCCCTTGGTCTTGTGAGTGCCGGCCTGGCGCTTGTTGAGCTGCCACTGCACGCAACGCGCAATGATGTCCTGGCGCGGCTCGAGACCGAAGATCTCGTCCGAGAGATTGACCGAACCGGCGGCCTTGCCTTCGAGGGTGGTGACTTTCAGTTCCATCTCACGCGCCCTCCTTCGCAGGCTCTGCTTCCGCAGGCGCCTGGTCGCCGCCGGCGACCTTGAACTTGCCGGGCTTCGGCGCTTCCTTCGGCAGCGGCTTCTTCACGGCGTCACGCACCCTGATCCAGCCGCCCTTGGAGCCGGGCACGGCGCCTTCGACCAGGATCAGGCCGCGCTCGACGTCGGTCTGAACGACGCGCAGGTTGAGCGTGGTGATGCGGTCGACGCCCATGTGGCCGGGCATCTTCTTGTTCTTCCAGGTCTTGCCGGGGTCCTGACGGCCGCCGGTCGAACCGATCGAGCGGTGCGAGACCGACACGCCGTGGGTGGCGCGCAGACCGCCGAAATTCCAGCGCTTCATGCCGCCGGCAAAGCCCTTGCCGATCGAGGTGCCGGTGACGTCGACGAACTGGCCGACGACGAAATGGTCAGCCTGGATTTCGGCGCCGACCGGGATCAGCGCATCCTGCTCACGCGGAATTCGGCGACCTTGCGCTTCGGCTCGACCTTGGAGACGGCGAACTGGCCGCGCTCGGCCTTCGGCATGTAGACGGTCTTGCGGGAGCCGGAGCCGAGCTGCAGCGCGACGTAACCGTTTGTCTCGGTCGTGCGATGGCCCAGCACATGGCAGTTACCCAGCTTCAGCACGGTCACGGGGATATGTTCGCCGGTCTCGGTAAAGACCCGCGTCATCCCGACCTTCTGTGCGATCACTCCGGAGCGCATCTTCGTGCTTCCTGTTCCTTCTGTCCGCTTCACGAAGCAGACGTAAAATCCAAAGACTTAGAGCTTGATCTCGACGTCGACGCCGGCGGCGAGGTCGAGCTTCATCAGCGCGTCCACGGTCTGCGGGGTCGGATCGACGATGTCGAGCAGGCGCTTGTGGGTGCGCATCTCGAACTGCTCGCGGCTCTTCTTGTCGACATGCGGCGAACGGTTGACGGTGAACTTCTCGATGCGGGTCGGCAGCGGAATGGGTCCGCGAACCTGCGCACCGGTGCGTTTCGCCGTATTCACGATCTCACGGGTCGACGTATCGAGGATTCGATGGTCGAACGCCTTGAGACGGATGCGAATGTTCTGGCCGTTCATTGCCGTTGTCTCTTTTCTGGTTATCGACCGCAAAATGCGGACGACACAGTGATTGCATGCCGGCGAGTAGTGAGTAGCGAACAGCGAATAGATTTCCTACTCGCCATTCGCCATTCCCTATTCGCTTATTCGATGATCGAAGCGACGACGCCGGCGCCGACGGTGCGGCCACCTTCGCGGATCGCGAAACGAAGCTTCTCTTCCATCGCGATCGGCACGATCAGGTGCACTTCCATCGCGATGTTGTCGCCCGGCATCACCATCTCGGTGCCTTCCGGCAGGTGCACGACACCGGTCACGTCGGTGGTGCGGAAGTAGAACTGCGGACGGTAGTTGGTGAAGAACGGGGTGTGGCGGCCGCCCTCTTCCTTGGTGAGGATGTAGGCCTCGGCCTTGAACTTGGTGTGCGGCTTGACCGAACCGGGCTTGCACAGCACCTGGCCGCGCTCGACTTCCTCGCGCTTGGTGCCGCGGAGCAGCGCGCCGATGTTGTCGCCGGCCTGGCCCTGATCGAGCAGCTTGCGGAACATTTCGACGCCGGTGACCGTGGTCTTCTGGGTGTCGCGCAGGCCGACGATCTCGATTTCGTCGCCGACCTTGACGATGCCGCGCTCGACACGGCCGGTCACGACGGTGCCGCGGCCGGAGATCGAGAACACGTCTTCCACCGGCATCAGGAACGGCTGGTCGATCGGACGCTCCGGCTGCGGAATGTACTCGTCGACATTCTTCATCAGCTCGAGGATCGACTCGTGGCCGAGCTTCTTGTCCTTGTCTTCGAGAGCGGCGAGCGCCGAACCCTTGACGATCGGAATCTTGTCGCCGGGGAAGTCGTACTTCGAGAGCAGCTCGCGGACCTCGAGCTCGACGAGCTCGAGCAGCTCCGGATCGTCGACCATGTCGCACTTGTTGAGGTACACGACCAGCGCCGGCACGCCGACCTGGCGGGCGAGCAGGATGTGCTCGCGGGTCTGCGGCATCGGGCCGTCGGCGGCCGACACGACCAGGATCGCGCCGTCCATCTGGGCCGCGCCCGTGATCATGTTCTTCACGTAGTCGGCGTGGCCGGGGCAGTCGACGTGAGCGTAGTGACGCTTCGCGGTCTCGTACTCGACATGCGCGGTCGAGATGGTGATGCCGCGCGCCTTCTCTTCCGGCGCCTTGTCGATCTGGTCGTACGCCGTGAACGTTGCACCGCCGGTTTCCGCCAGCACCTTGGTGATCGCCGCGGTCAGCGACGTCTTGCCGTGGTCGACGTGACCGATGGTGCCGATGTTGCAGTGCGGCTTGTTACGTTCAAACTTTGCTTTGGCCATTTGACTCTCCGTTTAATCGCTAGCTCGTCGCTCGCGACAATCAGGCAAACTTCTTCTGGACTTCTGCCGACACATTGGCCGGCGCTTCCGCGTAGTGGTCGAACTGCATCGTGAAGGTTGCGCGACCCTGGCTCATCGAGCGCAGGTTATTCACGTAACCGAACATGTTCATGAGCGGCACCATCGCGTTGATGACGTTGGCGTTGCCGCGCATGTCTTGACCCTGGATCTGACCGCGCCGCGAGTTGAGGTCGCCGATGACCGAGCCGGTGTAGTCTTCCGGCGTCACCACCTCGACCTTCATGATCGGCTCGAGCAGGACGGACTTGCCCATCTGCAGCGCTTCGCGGAAGCAGGCCCGCGTCGCGATTTCGAAGGCGAGCGCCGACGAGTCGACGTCGTGATACTTGCCGTCGATCAGCTGCACCTTGACGTCGACGACCGGGAAGCCCGCCACCACGCCGGAGCTCAGCACGCTCTCGATGCCCTTCTCGACGCCGGGGATGTACTCCTTCGGCACCGCGCCGCCGACGACCTTCGATTTCGAACTCGTAGCCCTTGCCGGCCTCGTTCGGCTCGACGATGATCGTGACCGCCGCGAACTGACCGGTACCGCCGGTCTGCTTCTTGTGGGTGTAGCTGTGCTCGACCCGACTGGTGACGCGCTCGCGGAACGCCACCTGCGGCGCGCCGATATTGGCGTCGACCTTGTAGGTGCGCCTCAGGATGTCGACCTTGATGTCGAGATGCAGTTCGCCCATGCCCTTGAGGATGGTCTGGCCGGACTCCTGATCGGTCGACACGCGGAACGACGGATCTTCCGCGGCGAGCTTTGCCAGCGCAACGCCGAGCTTCTCCTGGTCGGCCTTCGACTTCGGCTCGATCGCGATCTCGATCACCGGCTCGGGGAATTCCATCTTTTCCAGAATCACCGGCTTGTTCGAATCGCACAGCGTGTCGCCGGTGCGTGCTTCCTTCAGGCCTGCGAGCGCGACGATGTCGCCGGCATAGGCTTCCTTGATGTCTTCGCGGTTGTTGGCATGCATCAGCAGCATCCGCCCGATCCGCTCCTTGCGGTCGCGGGTCGAATTGATGACGCCGGTGCCCGACTGCAGGATGCCCGAATAGATGCGGCAGAAAGTGATGGTGCCGACGAAGGGGTCGTCCATGATCTTGAACGCGAGCAGCGCGAGCGGCTCCTTGTCGTCGGCCTTGCGCACGATCTCGTTGCCCTTGTCGTCGGTGCCCTTGATCGCGGGCACGTCGATCGGCGACGGCAGATAGTCCACCACCGCGTCGAGCAGCGGCTGCACGCCCTTGTTCTTGAAGGCCGAGCCGCACAGCACCGGATAGAACGCGCCGGTCAGCACCGCCTTGCGGATCAGCCGCTTCAGCGTCGCCTCATCGGGCTCCTTGCCGTCGAGATAGGCGGCAAGCGCGTCGTCATCGAGCTCGACGGCGGCTTCCAGCATCTTCTCGCGGTATTCCTTGGCCTGGTCGACGAGGTCGGCCGGGATGTCGATGTAATCGAACTTGGCGCCGAGCGACTCGTCGTTCCAGATGATGCCCTTCATCTTCACGAGGTCGACGAGGCCCTTGAAGTTGTTCTCGGCGCCGATCGGCAGCTGGATCGCGATCGGCTTGGCGCCGAGGCGGTCGACGATGTCGGCGAGACACTTGAAGAAGTCGGCGCCGGTCTTGTCCATCTTGTTGGCGAAGACGATGCGCGGCACTTTATACTTGTCGCCCTGGCGCCAGACGGTCTCGGTCTGGGGCTCGACGCCCTGGTTGGAATCGAGCACGCACACGGCGCCGTCGAGCACGCGCAGCGAACGCTCGACCTCGATGGTGAAGTCGACGTGGCCGGGGGTATCGATGATGTTCAGACGCTTGCCGTCCCAGAACGCGGTGGTCGCGGCCGAAGTGATGGTGATGCCGCGCTCCTGCTCCTGCTCCATCCAGTCCATCGTCGCGGCACCTTCGTGCACTTCGCCGATCTTGTGGCTCTTGCCGGTGTAATAGAGGATGCGCTCGGTCGTCGTGGTCTTGCCGGCGTCGATATGCGCCATGATACCGAAATTACGGTAGTCCTCGATGGCATGTTGGCGGGGCATGGTCTGTTCCTTGCAATTCCGTTCGGTTCGCTGGCTCACCAGCGATAGTGCGAGAAGGCGCGGTTGGCTTCCGCCATCTTGTGGACGTCTTCACGCTTCTTGACGGCATTCCCCCTGTTGTTCGACGCATCGAGCAGCTCTGCCGAAAGCCGCTCGGTCATTGTCTTTTCATTGCGGTCGCGCGCGGCCGAAATGAGCCAGCGGATGCCGAGCGCCTGCCGGCGCACCGAGCGGACCTCGACCGGAACCTGGTAGGTGGCGCCGCCGACGCGGCGGGAGCGGACCTCGATGGTCGGCATGACGTTCTCGAGCGCCTGCTCGAACACGGTCAGCGGATTCTGCTTGGTCTTGGTCTCGATCATGCCGAGCGCGCCGTAGACGATGCCTTCGGCAACCGACTTCTTCCCGGCATACATCACCGAGTTCATGAACTTCGTGATGATGACGTTCCCGAACTTCGGATCGGGGTGGACTTCACGCTTTTCGGCAGAATGACGACGCGACATCTGTTTCTTTCCCGATTATTTCGGACGCTTGGCGCCGTACTTCGAACGGCGCTGCTTGCGGTTCTTGACGCCCTGGGTGTCCAGCACGCCGCGGAGGATGTGGTAGCGCACGCCGGGCAGGTCCTTGACGCGGCCGCCGCGGATCATGACCACCGAGTGCTCCTGCAGATTATGGCCCTCGCCCGGGATGTAGCCGATCACCTCGAAGCCATTGGTCAGGCGCACCTTGGCGACCTTGCGCAGCGCCGAGTTCGGCTTCTTCGGCGTCGTGGTGTAGACGCGCGTGCAAACACCGCGCTTCTGCGGCGACTGCTGCAGCGCCGGCACCTTCTTGCGCGACTTCTGCACCGTGCGCGGACTTGCGATCAGCTGGTTGATCGTCGGCATCTTGGCCTTCACCCTTACGTTCGCGCGGAAATTCTTCCGCAAATTCTCTTCGGGGATCGCCTCCCCGCCGGCTCGTTTCACGCGAAAAAGCATTCGCGCAAAGCGAAATTGCGCCAACCGCTCATCGCTGAGCGGAAAGCGCTTCGACGCCACAGAGGACCGCGATTTAAGGCCGATCAGCGTTCGCTGTTCGGTCTGCCGTCGAGGTCATGCATCCGAGTTTGGTCTCAAGAGGACGTGCTCAAGAGAACTAAAATCGTCCTGGCATTGCCTAGCTATAGTCGACAGCGTTTGAGCGGCATTGGTCGAGGTTGGTGCCCGTGGCGACCTCAAAAAGAGGCGCTGCGGGTGTTCCGTTCCGACCTTTGGCGTAGCTCACCGCCTGTCGTGAAGTGCGCGCCTTTTATAAGCGGGACTAATGCAAGTCAAGGCGAAACGGCAACGCGAACGGAAGCGAGGAAAGCCCTCTCCCGCTTGGAGAATTGGCGTGTTCGCGATGTCGAGGCGTGACAGGCAGATAGGGTGCCTGATGGTGTTTGGCAACCTTCCCTAATTATATCCGGATATTAATGGCTTGGGCCCGAACCTAAAGCCTTTATTTGCCATTCGAAGCGCAAGGTGACGCCTTGGTCGCCGGGCTTTTCCCATGCGCTACACCGACATTGCCATCATCGGCGGAGGGCTGGCCGGCTCAACGGCAGCCGCCATGCTCGGCCGCGCCGGCATCTCGGCCGTCCTTGTCGACCCCCACGCCTCCTATCCGCCGGATTTCCGCGTCGAAAAACTCGGCGGCGACGAGCAGATCGAGCGCCTCGGCAAGACCGGCCTGCTGGATGCCGTGCTGCGCAAGGCCACGGTGGCAGACGAGAACTGGATCGCGCGGTTCGGTCACCTGCTCGACAAGGCGCCGCGGCAGCAGTTCGGTATCCTCTACGATACGCTGGTCAACGCGATCCGCGCCGAAATTCCCACCGAGCGTCGAGCGGATCGTCGCCAAGGCCGTCTCGATCGCGACCGTCGGCCGATCGGCAGAAGGTCGTGCTGTCCAACGACGAAACCATTTCCGCGCGGCTGGTGGTGATCGCCAACGGCTTGAATGTCGGCCTGCGCCACATGCTGGGGATCGAGCGCCATGTCCATAGTTCTTGCCACTCGATCTCGATCGGGTTCGACATCGCCCCGCTCGGCCGGAAAGCCTTCCCCTTCCCGGCCCTGACCTATTTTTCAGAGCGGCCGGCCGACCGCATTCCCTATCTGACGCTGTTTCCGATCGGCGCTGCCATGCGCGCCAATCTGTTTGTCTATCGCGATTTCGACGATCCCTGGCTGCGCGAATTTCGCCGCGCACCGGTGGAGACGCTGACATCGGCGCTGCCGCGGCTGATGCGCGTTACCGGACCTTTCGCCGTTTCCGGCGACGTCAAGATCCGCCCCGTCGACCTCTAGCGCCAACACGGGCTATCGCCGCGACGGCATCGTGCTGGTGGGCGATGCCTTCGAGACCACCTGCCCCGTCAGCGGCACCGGCACCGACAAGGTCTTTACCGACGTCGAGCGGCTCTGCAACGTCCACATCCCGGCATGGCTCGCGACCGACGGCATGGACGAGAGCAAGATCGCGGCCTTCTATGACGACCCGGTCAAGCGCGCCTGCGACGAATGGGCGATGGAGAAGGCGTATTCCTTCCGCGCGGTCTCGGTCGATCCGGATTTCTATTGGGCGCTGGCGCGCTGGGCACGCTTCTTCAAATGGCTCGGCCGCGGCCTCTGGCGGCGCCAGTTCGAACGCTGGCGCGCGGGCGCGCGGTTCACTCCTCGTCATCGTCTTCGCTGTCGCCTTCGGCCTGATCGGCCGCATGCGGGGTGTGGCTCTGGTCGTCCCAGAGCTTGCGATAGACGCCGTTCTTCGCAAGCAGCTGCGCATGCGAGCCGCGCTCGATCGCCCTGCCGCCTGAAATCACGATGATCTCGTCCATGTCGACCACCGAGGTCAGGCGATGGGTCGACCAGATCATGGTGCGATCCTTGGCGACCTTGAGCAGCGTGCGGTTGATCGCGGCCTCCGTGGTCTGGTCCAGCGCCGAAGTCGCCTCGTCGAGCAACAGCACCGATGGATTACGGATGATGGCGCGCGCGATCGCGACGCGCTGGCGCTGGCCGCCCGACAGCGTGTCGCCGCGCTCGCCGACTGACGTATCGTATTTCTGCGGCAGGCTCATGATGTAGCGGTGGATCTCGGCCTTGCGCGCAGCCTCGACCACCTCCTCGTCGGTCGCGCCCTCCTTGCCGAGCCGGATGTTCTCCTTGATCGACATGTTGAACAGCATGTTCTCCTGG
Source organism: uncultured Alphaproteobacteria bacterium (assembly GCA_963821965.1). GTDB lineage: Bacteria > Pseudomonadota > Alphaproteobacteria > Rhizobiales > Xanthobacteraceae > Bradyrhizobium. The sequence continues at coordinate 13,974 of CAWGFY010000001.1, read as the reverse complement.
AACACGACCGCCATGCTTCCCCGCAGTGATTGGCGCGTGACCTTGCGGATGTCGACACCGTCGATGGTGACGCGGCCCTCGTCGGGCACGTAGAGGCGCAGGATCAAATTGAGCAGCGTGCTCTTGCCTGAGCCGCTCGGACCGACGATCGCAATCGTCTTGCCGACGTCGAGCTTGAGGCTGAGATTGTCGAGCACCGGCTGCTGCGCGCCCTCATACTGGAAGGTGACACGGTCGAAGGTGATGTCATGGGTGATGCGCGGCAAATCCGGCGCACCCGGCCGGTCCGCGCCACGGGTCGGCTCGTCGAGCAGTTCCTGGATATGCCGGATCGCCGCCGCCGACGAAATCGACACCGGAATGAAATGCATGACGTGGGCGATGTTGTAGGAGACTTCCCAGAACGCGCTCTCGAAGGTGACGAAGGTGCCGATCGTGATCTGGCCTTTGGTCGCCAGATAAGCGCCGAGCGCCAGCACCACCAAATGCAACAGCAGCACGGCGATCGTCACCGTGCGCTCCACCATGGTGGAGAGGAACATGGCGGAAGCGTATTTGTCGCGCGCCTGGTCGTTGCGCAGCTTGAACCAGCCGAAGGTGCGGCGATGCAACGTGAAAGCCTTGATCACCGCCTGCGCCGCGATGTTCTCCTGCACCATGCCGAGCAGACCGGATTCGTTTATTTTCTGCTCGTAATTGGCCTGCACCGCTTTGGGCGTGAGGATGCGCGGGCCGATCAGCGTGATCGGAAAGACGAGCAGGGCCACGGCGGCGAGCTGCCAGTTCAAAAACAGCATCAGGACAATGCCGGCGATCAGCTCGAGGAGCGGCAGGGCCGCACTCCCGACCGCGGTCCTGACCGCGCCTTCGAATGCCGTCAGGTCGACCGAAAAGCGCGAAAGGATTTCGCCGCGCTTGGTACGCTGGAAGAAGGCTGCCGGGAGGTTTTGCACGTGGTCGAAGAGCCGCGTGCGAACATCGGCGATGACGCCAGCCGACAGCCGCGCGTTCCATTTCTCGTACCAGACCGCGACGATGGAGGTGAAGATGCCGGCGGCGGCGAGCACACCGAGGATCTTGTACAGGGCCAGGAAGTCTTCCTCGCCGAGCGCATCGTCGATCAGGAATTTCAGGCTCAGCGGCATGATGACGTTGAACAACGTCTCCACCACGACGCCGAGGCTGACGAAGGCCAGCATCTTCTTGTAGTTGGCAAGATGCGGCGCGACGAAGGCATAGATCGTCGCAAGCGCGCCGGCAGCTTCCTGCGCGGTAAAGACGACGAGATCCTCGTCCTCCTCATCGTCGATCTCGAGTTCGAGTTCCTCGTCCTCGCGCTCGTCGTCATCGTCCGGCGGTGGCGCGGCGGCGCTCACTGCGGCAGCTTTGCCGGACACGGCCGCCTCATCCGCGCCAGCCGCGGGCTTGTCCTCCGAGATGAGCGGCTTGGGCGCCATTGATCCAACCGATGTTACGCGGCCGAAATCCTGCGGCCCTCCGATGTCTGCCCCGTTATAACGAGCCGCAAAGCGATTGTCAGAGCCTTCAGGTCACAGCGGAGACAAATCAGACGAACAGTTAAGGGCAAGACCTAGTCCTCGTCTTCGACCTTGTCGAAGAAGGAGTAACGCAGGCTGTCGGCGTCGGTGTACCACTGTCCCGGCCCCTTGTTGGCGGCAAGCGTCGCGGCCCAGATCGCGTCCGTGCAGTCGTTGCGATGCATTGCCGGATCGAAACCGTTGCCGAAGAACAGTTCCGACCACTCCCACCGGGTGCCGAGCTTCTTCACCCCGCGCAACAGGTCGTAGCGATCGATCAAGGCCGGTGCCATGTCCGAGGTGATCGAGCCGAACATCACGCCGGTTGCAACCACGCGGTTGATCTCGCGAATGGCGCGCGCCGCCTGCTTCTTCGCCACATGGCAAAGACTGGTCTCGAACACGATGTCGAACTCGCCGTCCTTGAACGGCATGTCGACGATCGAGCCGAACTTGTTGTATTTCCTGAGCGCCTTCGGTGTCTTGGCGTGGATGCCGCGGTTGTTCTCGATGCCCCAGGCATCGATGCCGCGTTCGCGCAGCGCTCCGACGAGCTCGCCGGATGCCGAGCCCGCGACCAGGAGCTTGTAGCCCTTGGCTTTGCCCCAGACGATGCGGATCAGCTCCTGCAGATAAACGGGATCGGTGAAGTGACGCCAGGCGTCGCTGTAAGAACCGAGCCCGCGGTAATTGGCGAAATAGTCGCGGTCGATCTTGTCGGACACCGGCTTGCCACCCTGCGCCCTCTCGCGGCGCAGCCGCATCATCTCGGTCCGGATGATGTCGGTTGCCGCATCCGAAGAATCGAGCAATCCGTTCAGCGTCGAATCGAACAGATAGTCGCCGACCACGACCAGTCCCGGATGCTGCTTCGGCTCGGGGCGATGATTGGTCATGACGTCGCGCGCCGGCAGTCCACCCGGCAGCGCGTTCACCGAGCTCAGCCAGCGATGGATCTTGCCTTCCATGAAATGCGCGCGGGCATCGCCGAACGAGGCCGGCAGCGATTTCAGCGCGGCGTCGATCAGCTCCTGGTCACCGAGATTGGCGAAGGCGAGCGCGTCGGAGCCCGCGATCAGCCAGTTCAGCACGCCGTGCTTGCCGACGTCGTGGCGCGAGCCCTCGTTGTAGACGCAGCAGCCGCCGAACGCCTCCGACATGAACCAGGCGCCGGGAATCTTCTCGCCCCAGAACGGCGCGTCGAACAGGATCGAGACCCGCAAATAGTGCGCCGGCCGATCGAAATAGGCGATGTGCTTGACCATCGACTTGCGCAGTTCTTCGCCTTCCCAGCCCATGGTAGCAAGCCAGGAATGCGGCAGGCACACCAGCACGAGATCGAAGTCGCGCGTCTCCGGCCCCTTCCCGTTCATCATCTTGAGCCGGTAACGGCCGGACTCGTTCTTGCCGACCTTGAGCACGCGATGATTGAGCTGGATGCTGGCGTCGAGCTCGGATCGAAGGCAGTCGATCAGCTGCTCGTTGCCGTTCTGGATGGAATAGAGGCCGATATAGCCGTCGATATCCATCACGAAGTTCTTCAGCGCATTGAGCCCGTTGGTATTGTGGGCTTCGGTGGCGATGTCCGAGCGCACCATCACCTTGAAGAAGCGCTTGGCGGTCGCATCGGCGACTTCCTTTTCGAGCACTTCCTCGCAGGTGAGATAGGCCCAGGGATGCTGGTTGTCGTGCGAACCGACGCCTTCGTAATATTCGATCGGCGTCACCATCTCGGCGCAGGTCTTGCGGAACGCCTCGATCGCGTCCGCAGTCTTCGCGCCGTATTTGCGCCGCATACCGGGCACGTCGTTCAACAGCTCGCCGTCGAGTTGCACCTGCTCGGCGTCCATCGGGATCGTCTGCAGGCCGAAATGCTGGATCAACTCGCGCAGCGGATCGGGGCCCGTCATCGAGTAATCGTAGATCTCGGCGACGCCGGCTTCGTACATCGCGGGCGACGAATCGAATTTGCGCGTAAGAATCTTGCCGCCGAGACGATCGGTCGCCTCGAAGATGGTGACGCGGCAAAGCTCGCCCAGTTTCCTTTTCAGGTACCAGGCGCTCATCAGCCCCCCCGGGCCGCCGCCGACGATTGCAAGATCGAGCATCTGGATTCCGTCTCCGGCAGCCCCAACCGGAACGTCCGGTGCAACTCGCCTTAGCAAAAGCGCTTTTCAGGCTGAAGGGAAGATGAACAAAGGTGGTTCCTGCAGCGCAGCAAGGAAAGAAAGCAGCAAAAAGGCCGGCGCAGGGCCGGCCTTTTTCTTCCCGTATTTTTCCGGGCCTTACTCCGCCGACGGCAGGGCCAGCGGCTCGGTTTCCGGCACGGGCGGCACGATCGCAGCCTGCTTCTCCCGCTCGTCCAGGATCAGCTTGTCGCGCTTGACCGCGACCTCGCGGATCTTGGCCATGGAGGCGCCGGTGCCCGCCGGGATCAGCCGGCCGACAATGACGTTCTCCTTGAGGCCTTCCAGCGGATCGACCTTGCCGTTGACGGCGGCTTCGGTGAGCACGCGGGTCGTCTCCTGGAACGACGCCGCCGAGAAGAACGAGCGGGTCTGCAGGCTCGCCTTGGTGATGCCGAGCAGAACCGGCGTTCCCGTAGCGGGCTTCTTGCCCTCTTCCTTGGCCTTCTCGTTGATCTGGTCGAACTCGATCTTGTCGACCTGCTCGCCCGAGATCATATCGGTCTCGCCCTGATCGGTGATCTCCACCTTCTGCAGCATCTGACGGACAATCACCTCGATGTGCTTGTCGTTGATGAGCACGCCCTGCAGCCGGTAGACCTCCTGGATTTCGTTGACCAGATAGGCAGCGAGTTCCTCGATTCCCTTGATCGCAAGGATGTCGTGCGGCGCCGGATTGCCCTCCACGATGAAGTCGCCCTTCTCGACGATGTCGCCATCCTGCAGGTGGATGTGCTTGCCCTTCGGGATAAGGTACTCGCGCGGCTCCTCGGTCTTGTCGGCAGGCTCGATCGCGATGCGGCGCTTGTTCTTGTAGTCGCGGCCGAAGCGGATCGTGCCAGAGATTTCCGCGATGATGGCCGCGTCCTTCGGCTTGCGAGCCTCGAACAGTTCGGCCACCCGCGGCAGACCGCCGGTGATGTCACGCGTCTTGGCGCTTTCGGTCGAGATTCGGGCGAGGATGTCGCCCGGCTTGACCTTGGCGCCGGCGTCGACCGAGAGGATCGCGTCGACCGAGAGCATGTAGCGGGCGTCGCCGCCGCGCGCCAGCTTCAGCACCTTGCCGTCCTTGCCCTTGATCACGATCGCCGGGCGCAGGTCGGCACCGCCGCGCTGCGAACGCCAGTCGATGACGACACGCTTGGCGATACCGGTGGACTCGTCGAGCGTCTCCGAGATCGACTGGCCTTCGACCAGATCCTCGAAGCCGACCGTGCCTTCGGCCTCAGTCAGCACCGGACGGGTGAACGGATCCCATTCGGCGATGCGGGTGCCGCGCTTCACCGTATCGCCCTCGTTAACCAGCATCCGCGAACCGTACTGGATGCGGTGGGTCGCCCGTTCCGTGCCTTCGGCATCGACGATCGCAACGACCATGTTGCGGACCGTGGCGACCAACTGGCCATCGCTGTTCTTGACGATCGACTTGTTCCTGATCACCACCTTGCCTTCGAAGTTCGATTCGACGAACGACTGCTCGTTGATCTGCGCCGCGCCGCCGATGTGGAACGTTCGCATGGTCAACTGCGTGCCGGGCTCGCCGATCGACTGCGCCGCAATGACGCCGACCGCTTCGCCGTGGTTGACCGGCGTGCCGCGGGCGAGATCGCGGCCGTAGCACTTGCCGCAGATGCCGTTGACGAGCTCGCAGGTCAGCGCCGAGCGGATCTTCACTTCGCCGACGCCGGCCTGGTGGATCGCTTCGACGTGAGTCTCTTCCATCAACGTGCCGCGCTTGACGATCACCTTGCCGGAAGCATCCTTCACGTCGTCGCAGGCGGTGCGGCCGAGGATGCGCGAGCCGAGCGAGGCCACCACGGTGCCGGCGTCGATGATGGCGCGCATCTTGATGCCGAGCTTGGTGCCGCAGTCATCCTGCGTAATGATGCAGTCCTGCGCGACGTCGACCAGACGGCGGGTCAGGTAGCCGGAGTTCGCGGTCTTCAACGCGGTGTCCGCGAGGCCCTTGCGGGCGCCGTGGGTCGAGTTGAAGTATTCGAGAACCGTCAGGCCCTCCTTGAAGTTGGAGATGATCGGCGTCTCGATGATCTCGCCCGAGGGCTTCGCCATCAGGCCGCGCATGCCGGCAAGCTGGCGCATCTGCGCCGGCGAGCCGCGCGCACCCGAATGCGCCATCATGTAGATCGAGTTGATGTCGGCCTCCGCGCCCTTGGCGGTCTTCTTCGTCGAGGAGATTTCCTTCATCATCTCCTTGGCGATTTCTTCGGTCGCCTTCGACCAGGCGTCGACGACCTTGTTGTACTTCTCGCCATGGGTGATCAGGCCGTCGTTGTACTGCTGCTCGAAATCCTTGGCGAGCGTGCGGGTGGCATCGACGATCTTCCACTTGGCATGCGGCACGACCATGTCGTCCTTGCCGAACGAGATGCCGGCCTTGAACGCGTTGTGGAAGCCGAGCGCCATGATGCGGTCGCAGAAGATCACCGTCTCCTTCTGGCCGCAGTGGCGATAGACCTGGTCGATGACGCCGGAGATTTCACGCTTGGTCATCAGCTTGTTGATGATGTCGTAGGAAATCTTCGATGACTTCGGCAACAGATTGCCGAGCATCACGCGGCCCGCGGTGGTGTCGATCCAGCGGCGGGCCGGCTTGCCGGCCTCATCCGTGCCCTCCCAGCGATATTTGATCTTGCTGTGGAGGTGGATGACCTTGGAGTGCAGCGCATGTTCGAGTTCGAGCCATGTCGCCGAAGGTCTTGCCTTCGCCGGGCAGGCCTTCGCGCATGATCGACACATAATAGAGACCGAGCACGATGTCCTGCGACGGCACGATGATCGGCTGGCCGTTGGCGGGATGCAGGATGTTGTTGGTCGACATCATCAGGACGCGCGCTTCCAGCTGCGCTTCCAGCGACAGCGGAACGTGCACGGCCATCTGGTCGCCGTCGAAGTCGGCGTTGAAGGCGGCGCAGACCAGCGGGTGAAGCTGGATCGCCTTGCCCTCGATCAGCACCGGCTCGAACGCCTGGATGCCGAGGCGATGCAAGGTCGGGGCGCGGTTGAGCAACACCGGATGCTCGCGGATCACCTCGTCCAGGATATCCCAGACCTCGGGCCGCTCCTTTTCGACCAGCTTCTTGGCCTGCTTCACCGTGGTGGACAGGCCCTTGGCGTCAAGCCGCGAATAGATGAACGGCTTGAACAGCTCGAGCGCCATCTTCTTCGGCAGGCCGCACTGATGCAGGCGCAGCTCCGGACCGACCACGATCACCGAACGGCCGGAATAGTCGACGCGCTTGCCGAGCAGGTTCTGGCGGAAGCGGCCCTGCTTGCCCTTCAGCATGTCGGCGAGCGACTTCAGCGGACGCTTGTTGGCGCCGGTGATGACGCGGCCGCGGCGGCCGTTGTCGAACAGCGCGTCGACGGCCTCCTGCAGCATGCGCTTTTCGTTGCGGATGATGATGTCGGGCGCGCGCAGCTCCATCAGCCGCTTCAAGCGGTTGTTGCGATTGATGACGCGGCGATAGAGGTCGTTGAGGTCGGACGTCGCAAAGCGGCCGCCATCGAGCGGCACCAGCGGACGCAGGTCCGGCGGGATCACCGGCACGACGGTCAGGATCATCCATTCCGGCTTGTTGCCGGAATGGCGGAACGCTTCGACGATCTTCAGGCGCTTGGCGAGCTTCTTGTGCTTGATGTCGGAATCGGTGTCCGCCATCTCGGCGCGCAGCGTCGCCTCGAGCTTCTCGAGGTCGAGGCCCTTCAGCAGTTCGCGGATCGCCTCCGCGCCGATCATGGCGGTGAAGGAATCCTGGCCGAATTCGTCCTGCGCCTTCAGGTATTCGTCTTCCGACAGGAGCTGGCGGTCCTTCAGCGAGGTCAGACCCGGCTCGAGCACGACGTAGTATTCGAAGTACAGGATGCGCTCGAGGTCCTTCAGCGTCATGTCGAGCAGCAGGCCGATGCGCGACGGCAGCGACTTCAGGAACCAGATGTGAGCGACGGGCGCGGCGAGCTCGATATGGCCCATGCGCTCGCGCCGGACGCGCGACAGCGTGACCTCGACCGAGCACTTCTCGCAGATGATGCCCTTGTACTTCATCCGCTTGTACTTGCCGCACAGGCACTCGTAATCCTTGATCGGCCCGAAGATGCGCGCGCAGAACAGGCCGTCGCGCTCGGGCTTGAAGGTGCGGTAGTTGATGGTCTCCGGCTTCTTGATCTCGCCGTACGACCAGGACAGAATCTTCTCCGGAGACGCGATCGAAATCCGGATCTGGTCGAAGACCTGAGCCGGCGTCGTCGGGTTAAAAAGATTCATAATTTCTTGGTTCATCGTCTTCTCCTCGCGTGCCGGTCGTCACCGGCAGCAAATTCGAAAATCTTCTTTACTCAGCGCCCTGCCCTCGCCTCGGGACAGGGCGCGATGCCCGGCCATCGAAAGGCCGGGCATTGAACATCAGTATTACTCGGCCGCCTCTGAGGTCGTTGCCGGACCCACCTTGGAATTGTGCAGGTCGACGTTGAGGCCGAGCGAGCGCATTTCCTTGACCAGCACGTTGAAGGACTCGGGGATACCGGCCTCGAACGTGTCGTCGCCGCGCACGATCGCCTCGTACACCTTGGTGCGGCCGGCGACGTCGTCCGACTTCACCGTCAGCATTTCCTGCAGCGTGTAGGCCGCGCCGTAAGCCTCGAGCGCCCACACCTCCATTTCGCCGAAGCGCTGACCGCCGAACTGCGCCTTGCCGCCCAGCGGCTGCTGGGTGACGAGCGAGTACGGTCCGATCGAACGCGCATGGATCTTGTCGTCGACCAGATGGTGCAGCTTCAGCATGTAGATGTAGCCGACGGTGACCTTGCGATCGAACGCGTCGCCGGTGCGGCCGTCATAGACGGTCGACTGGCCGGAGGCGTCGAGGCCGGCCGCCTTCAACATCTCCTCGATGTCGGCTTCCTTGGCGCCGTCGAACACCGGCGTCGCAATCGGCACGCCGTGGCTGAGATTGCGCCCGAGCTCGATCAGCTCGCTGTCGTTGAGCGACTTGATGGTCTCGTCGTCGCCGTAGATCTTCTTCAGCGTCTCCTTCAGCGGCTTGGTGTCCTTGGCAGCACCGGCGAGATAGGCGTCGACCGTCTGGCCGATGCGCTTGCCGAGGCCGGCGCAGGCCCAACCGAGATGCGTCTCCAGGATCTGGCCGACGTTCATGCGGCTCGGCACGCCGAGCGGATTGAGCACGATGTCGGCATGCGTGCCGTCCTCGAGGAACGGCATGTCCTCGATCGGCACGATCTTCGACACCACGCCCTTGTTGCCGTGGCGGCCGGCCATCTTGTCGCCGGGCTGGATCTTGCGCTTCACCGCGACGAAGACCTTGACCATCTTCATCACGCCGGGCGGCAACTCGTCGCCGCGCTGCAGCTTCTCGACCTTGTCGAGGAAGCGCTGCTCGAGGCCCTTCTTCGACTCGTCGTACTGCTTCCGCATGGCCTCGATCTCGGCCATCAGCTTGTCGTTCGGCGAAGCGAACAGCCACCACTGCGACTTCGGATACTCCTCGAGCACGGAGCGCGTGATCTTGGTGTCCTTCTTGAAGCCCTTCGGACCCGCGATGCCCTGCCGGTTCTCCAGGAGTTCGGCGAGGCGGTTGTAGACGTTGCGGTCGAGGATCGCCTGCTCGTCGTCGCGGTCCTTGGCGAGACGCTCGATCTCTTCCCGCTCGATCGCCAGCGCACGCTCGTCCTTGTCGACGCCGTGGCGGTTGAACACGCGCACTTCCACGATCGTGCCCTGCACGCCAGGGGGCACACGAAGCGAGGTGTCGCGGACGTCGGAGGCCTTCTCGCCGAAGATGGCGCGGAGCAGCTTCTCTTCCGGCGTCATCGGGCTTTCGCCCTTCGGCGTGATCTTGCCGACCAGGATGTCGCCGGCGCGGACCTCGGCACCGATGTAGACGATGCCGGCTTCGTCGAGGTTCTTCAGCGCTTCTTCCGAGACGTTCGGAATGTCGCGGGTGATTTCCTCAGGGCCCAGCTTGGTGTCGCGGGCCATCACCTCGAACTCTTCGATATGGATCGACGTGAACACGTCGTCCTTCACGATCCGCTCGGAGAGCAGGATCGAGTTCCTCGAAGTTGTAGCCGTTCCACGGCATGAACGCGACCAGCACGTTGCGGCCGAGCGCGAGCTCGCCGAGATCGGTCGAGGGACCGTCGGCGATGATGTCGCCCTTCCTGACGCTGTCGCCGACCTTCACCAGCGGACGCTGGTTGATGCAGGTCGACTGGTTGGAGCGCTGGTACTTCATCAGCCGGTAGATATCGACGCCCGACTTGGTCGGATCGAGATCTTCGGTGGCGCGGATCACGACGCGGGTGGCGTCGATCTGGTCGATCACGCCGGAGCGGCGGGCGGCGATCGCGGCACCGGAGTCGCGGGCGACCACGCCTTCCATGCCGGTGCCGACGAACGGCGCCTCGGCGCGAACCAGCGGCACCGCCTGGCGCTGCATGTTCGAGCCCATCAGCGCGCGGTTGGCGTCGTCGTTCTCGAGGAACGGAATCAGCGCCGCGGCGACCGAAACCAGCTGCTTCGGCGACACGTCCATGAAGTCGACCTTGTCCGGCGTGATCGGCAGCACTTCGCCGGCGTGACGGCAGACCACGAGGTCCTCGGTGAAGCGGCCGCGATTATCGAGCGGCACGTTGGCCTGCGCGACGCGGTAGCGGCCCTCCTCCATCGCGGAGAGATAGACCACCTCGTCGGTGACGCGGCCGTCCTTGACCTTGCGATAGGGCGTCTCGACGAAGCCGTACTTGTTGACGCGCGCGAAAGTCGCGAGCGAGTTGATCAGGCCGATGTTCGGACCTTCCGGCGTCTCGATCGGGCAGATGCGGCCGTAATGCGTCGGGTGCACGTCGCGCACCTCGAAGCCGGCGCGCTCGCGGGTCAGACCGCCCGGGCCAAGCGCCGACAGGCGCCGCTTGTGGGTGATCTCCGACAGCGGGTTGGTCTGGTCCATGAACTGCGACAGCTGCGAGGAGCCGAAGAATTCGCGCACCGCGGCGGCCGCGGGCTTCGCGTTGATCAGGTCCTGCGGCATGACGGTGTCGATATCGACGCTCGACATGCGCTCCTTGATCGCGCGCTCCATGCGCAGCAGGCCGATGCGGTACTGGTTCTCCATGAGCTCGCCGACCGAGCGCACCCGGCGGTTGCCGAGATGGTCGATGTCGTCGATCTCGCCCTTGCCGTCGCGCAGGTCGACCAGCGTCTTGATGACGGCGAGGATGTCTTCCTTGCGCAGCGTGCGATGGGTGTCGGGCGCATCGAGCTCGAGGCGCATGTTCATCTTGACGCGGCCGACCGCGGAGAGGTCGTAGCGCTCGGAATCGAAGAACAGCGACTGGAACATGGCCTGCGCCGAGTCCAGCGTCGGCGGCTCGCCCGGACGCATCACGCGATAGATGTCGAACAGCGCGTCCTCACGCGTCATGTTCTTGTCGGCATGCAGCGTGTTGCGGATGTAGCCGCCGACATTGACGTGGTCGATGTCGAGCAGCGGCAATTCCTTGTAGCCCTGCTCGTTCAGCACCTTCAGCAGCTTCTCGGTGATCTCCTCGCCGGCTTCGGCATAGATCTCGCCGGTCTTCGGATTGACGAGGTCCTCGGCGACGTAGTTGCCGACCAGTTCCTCATCCGACATGCGCAGCGCCTTCAGCCCCTTCTCCTGGAGCTGGCGCGCGGAGCGCACGGTGAGCTTCTTGCCGGCTTCGAGCACGACCTTGCCGCGAGTCGGCGTCGATCAGGTCGTTGACGGTCGAATAGCCGCGGAAGCGGTTGGCGTCGAACGGCACGCGCCAGCCTTCCTTGGCGCGCTTGTAGCTGATCTTCTTGTAGAAGGTCGACAGGATCTGCTCGCCGTCGAGCCCGAGCGCGAACATCAGCGAGGTCACGGGAATCTTGCGGCGGCGGTCGATGCGCGCGAACACGATGTCCTTGGCGTCGAACTCGATGTCGAGCCAGGACCCGCGATAGGGAATCACGCGCGCGGCGAACAGCAGCTTGCCCGAGGAGTGGGTCTTGCCCTTGTCGTGGTCGAAGAACACGCCGGGCGAACGGTGCATCTGGGAGACGATGACGCGCTCGGTGCCGTTGACGATGAAGGTGCCGTTCATGGTCATGAGCGGGATGTCGCCCATGTAGACGTCCTGCTCCTTGATGTCCTTGACCGACTTGGCGCCGGTTTCCTCGTCGATATCGAACACGATGAGGCGCAGCGTCACCTTCAACGGCGCAGCGAAGGTCATGCCGCGCTGGCGGCACTCGTCGACGTCGTATTTCGGCGGCTCGAATTCATAGCGGACGAATTCCAGCATCGAGGTGCCGGAGAAGTCCGAGATCGGGAACACCGAACGGAACACCGCCTGCAGGCCTTCGTCGAGACGGCCGCCCGGCGGTTCGTCGACCATCAGGAACTGGTCGTAGGACGCCTTCTGAACCTCGATGAGGTTCGGCATTTCCGCGACTTCCTTGATGTGTCCGAAGAACTTGCGAACGCGTTTGCGACCGGTGAATGTCTGCTGCGCCATCGTGGCCTCTCGTTATCGTCGCTCTCTTTCGGAGCGACACCTCCGAGGTTGCGGCTGTCGCCGTCCCCGGGTTGAATTTCGATCCGTTTCGAGAGCCGGAAGACCGATTTCAGAGCCGTTTGGTCCTGACTTTGTTCTTCAGACCTTCAAAACGCAAAACGACGTGCGGGGCGACTTGATCGCTCCGCCCGTCAGAACCATCTCATTGCGGACTGCAAAAGCCCGAAATTGCCTGTCTCCCAACGACTTGCAGGGGAAATACCCGCCTCTCCGCCGCCCGCCGTGCTTTCGTGCTGCCGTCCCGATATGGGATGGCAATCATGGAGATTCGAGGGGTAAACCACCGAATCCCCACACTTTTTCGTGTTCGGCCTGCATTCGGGCATCCCTTTTGCAGGACCGGGCGCAGAGGCCGGCGAACCGGCCCCTGCTGTATGTCTCGCGTTACTTGAGGTCGACCTTCGCGCCAGCCTTCTCGAGCTGGGCCTTGATCTTGTCGGCCTCGTCCTTGTTGACGCCTTCCTTGACCGGCTTCGGCGCGCCTTCGACGAGGTCCTTGGCTTCCTTCAGGCCGAGACCGGTGATGGCGCGGACTTCCTTGATGACCTCGATCTTCTTGTCGCCGGCAGCGGCCAGCACGACCGTGAACTCGGTCTTCTCTTCCACCGGAGCGGCAGCAGCGCGCGGCCGGGCCGGCAACCGCGACCGCAGCCGCGGCCGAGACGCCCCACTTCTCCTCGAGGAGCTTTGCGAGTTCGGCGGCTTCGAGCACGGTGAGGCTCGAGAGGTCGTCGACGATTTTCTGCAAGTCAGCCATTGATCAGTTTCCTTGAATGTTTGGTTCGAACCAGGGTTTGAGTTTTGCGAAGGGGCGTCAGGCCGCTTCGCCCTTTGAGGCATGAGCCTGAATGACGCGCGCGAGCTTGGCCGCGGGCGCGTTCGCGAGCTGGGCGAGCTTGGTTGCCGGCGCCTCGATCAGGCCGACAAGCTTGGCGCGCAGTTCGTCGAGCGACGGCAGCGAGGCAAGCGCCTTGACGCTGTCGACATTCAGGACGGTTTTCCCCATCGAGCCGCCGAGGATGACGAACTTCTCGTTCGCCTTGGCGAATTCGATGGCAACCTTTGGCGCCGCGACCGGATCCTTGGAAGTTGCGATCACGGTCGGCCCCTTCAGCAGGGAGCCGATGGAAGCGACGTCAGTGCCTTCAAGAGCAATTTTGGCGAGACGGTTCTTCGAGACCTTCACCGAGGCGCCCGCCTGCTTCATCTGCATGCGCAGCTTCTGCATCTGGGCCACGGTGAGGCCGGAATAATGAGCAACGATCGCGACGCTCGTGGTCTTGAAGACCTCGTTGAGCTCGTCGACCGCCTCTTTTTTTGCCGCTCGTTCCACAGCAAGCTCTTTCCGGTTGGCGGTCGACGCTGATGCGGGACCGCCGGGTTGCACCCATCGTCCCGCCCAAAACCTGACCTCTGGACTTCTGGTCCCAAGGACACGTCGGGCACGACGACAATTAGAAGCCTGCCCTCCCGCGATCGCCTTGTGGGCCACACGGGGTGTCGAGGTTCGAACCAAACAAGCTTCCCGCCGCCTTTCGAGCCAGCGCGAAGCGAAATCCGGTCTTCACCCGTCTATGCAGGCCATGCGATTAAGCCGTTGAGGAAACTTGTTTCCTCGCAGAGCGCCTGCAGTCTCG